>CAWJMZ010000001.1:0-195757 GCA_963844265.1 uncultured Chloroflexia bacterium
CGGGGCCACGAACCGGCGGATCGCCGACCGCATGGGCCTCGCCGAGAAGACCGTCCGCAACTATGTCTCGAGCATCCTGGCCAAGCTCGAGCTCGACAGCCGCGCCCAGGCCGCCGGCTATGCCATCCGCAATCGCCTCCCGGGACTGGAGGCTCCGAGGCGTCCAGCCGCGCCACCCGGGGCGTGGCCATGGCGGCCGCGCTCCTGCTCACGGCCTGCCTCGCGGAGCCCTCGCCGACCGCATCGCCTCCGCCGAGCGCCGAGCCGACCGCCGTCCCGACCGCGTCGCCGTCGCCGAGCGCCGTGCCGACAGCGTCCGCGGCCCCGACCCGACGCCGGAACCGTCACTGTCGCTCGAGCCTCCCGAGGCCGTCGACGATCGCGTCGTGGCGGTCGACGTCGCGACCAACGTCGCGGCCGGAGAGGACGGAACGATCCAGGTGACCGTGACCAACGCCGCCGACACGCGCATCGACGAGCTCGTGCTGCGCTGGCCGACCGCCCTGGCTGATACGCTGTTCCTGGCGCCGTTCACCCCGTCCGACGATCGGACCCGCGACGGCGGGCCGCCGCTCGTGCAGCCCTGGACGAAGTGGGTCGTCGGCCCGGGAGAGCGCGGCGAGAGGGCGGGTACGACATCGCTGGGTTGGGGTCCGCTGCTGGCGGGCGCGACCCTGGAGATTCCGATCGTGGTCACGCGCCGCGCGGACGGACCGGTCGCATTCGACCTCCAGGTCCTGGCCGAGAAAGTATGCTCACCCTCGATGATGGCGAACTTGCCCGACTGCGAATCGAGGTGCCGTGATGCAGCCGATCCTGCCGGCATGGACGGAGACCGACGCGGCGCTCCACGAGCGGCTCGGCGCGGCCATCGACCCCGACCGCAAGGTCCTCGCTGCACTCGAGCGGATCACGCCATTGAGCGGGCGCCGGATCGCCGACATCGGCACCGGCATCGGCCATTACCCCATGCTCCTCGCCCGCCGCACCGGTCGCACGTACGGCATCGAGTCCGATCCCCACCTGCTGGCCGAAGCACGGCGTCGCGCGACGGAGGCGCACCGAGCCGAACATCCGCATCGTCGAAGGGGCGGCGACGGAGCTGCCGTTGCGAGACGGTGCCGTCGACATCGTCCTCACCGGCGCCATCGACCCGGACGATCGTTCCATGCCGGCCGTCGAGGAGGCGATGCGCGTCATCCGCCCCGGCGGTCGCCTGATCGTCATCGGCTATTACGGTCGCGACGATGTGGCGGCCCTGCTGGAGCCGGAGGTCGTCGACCACATCTGGGAGGCCACGCAACGGCGCACCGGCTGGTGGCTGAAGAACGCCTTCAAGATCAAGGTCGTCCACGCCCGACTCGACCTCGGCGATCCGGCGACCGCCCACGAGCTCCTGCCGCGGCTGTATGGCGACCGCGGCCGGGCATTCCTGATGGGACCGCATCGGGCGATGCTGCGGCTCAACCTGGGCCTCTACCATCGCGAGAAACCGTCTGCTGCCTGAGCGAGCGACCAATCGGTGTCCAAATGGCCGCTCTCGCGCGGGATCCTATGCAAATCCCTGTTGCGGGCGCGGATCGCGATGGATATCATCGTCGGGTCCGAAGGCCAAGCTCTTCTCCCCCGGAGCCTGGCCTTCGGCATGCCCGGCCCCGGCGGCGGATGCGATAATCACCAGCCCGCACGCACGATCGAGGCGCACCCCACCGATGGCAACCACGCCGCGCATGAAGATCACCTATGCGACGCTCTCCGCCGACAACGAGGAGCTGCAAGCCGCGTTCGACGCCGCCGTCGAGCGCGCCAGGGCCGACCTGGGCCGCGCGTACCCGATGATCATCGGCTCCGAGGAGCGGACGGCGGAGCAGACGTTCGAGGATCGCTCGCCGGTCGACCACACCCTCGTCGTCGCCCGCTTTCCGGTCGGGACTCGCCAGGACGTGCGGGATGCGATCGACGCCGCGCGTGCTGCATACCCGGCCTGGCGCTCGACGCCGTGGCGGGATCGGCTGGCGGTCCTGCGCCGGGCGGCCGACCTCATCAGCGAGCGGCAGTTCGATTACGCCGCGCTCATGAGCCTCGAGGTGGGCAAGACTCGGCTCGAGGCACTCGGCGACGTCGAAGAGACCGCGGACCTGATCCGCTACTACTCCGACGAGTTCGAGAAGGCCGATGGCTTCGTGAAGCCGCTCGGGTCGCTGTCCGCCGCCGAGAGGACCCGGTCAATCCTGCGGCCGTACGGCGTGTTCGCGGTGATCAGCCCATTCAACTTCCCGATGGCGCTGGCCGGCGGACCATCGGCGGGGGCCATGATCGCGGGCAACACGGTCGTCCTGAAGCCATCGTCCGACGCGCCGCTGCTGGGCTGGAAGTTCGGGGAGGCGCTTCGCGATGCCGGCCTGCCGGACGGGGTCTTCAACCTCGTCACCGGCCCGGGCGAGACGGTTGGCGCCGAGCTCGAGGACAACGCCGGGATCGACGGGATGGTCTTCACCGGCTCCTACGAGGTCGGCATGAAGCTCCATCGCGGCTTCACCAAGGACTACCCGCGGCCGATCATCACCGAGATGGGCGGCAAGAACCCCGCCATCGTCACCCGGCATGCCGACCTCGACGAGGCGGCCGAGGGCGTGATGCGGTCCGCCTTCGGCTTCGACGGGCAGAAGTGCAGCGCCAATTCCCGGGTCTACGTCGAGCGGCCGGTGGCGCGTGACTTCGTCGACAAGCTGGTCGAGAAGACCCGGAGCATCACCGTCGGCGACCCGACCCAGCGCGAAAGCTGGATGGGGCCGGTCATCAACGAACGCGCGCTCCAAACCTTCCGCACCGCTGTCGACGAGGCACGGACGGACGGCGCGACGATCGAGATCGGCGGCGAGGCGGACGACGCCACCGGCTGGTTCCCGACGCCCACCGTCGTCACCGGCCTGCCGCTGGAGCACCGGCTCTTCCACGACGAGCTGTTCGTGCCGTTCCTGGTGGTGGGCGAGGTCGACTCGCTCGACGAGGCGCTCGACGAGGCCAACGATTCTGCCTACGGGTTGACGGCCGGCATCTTCAGCCGGGACCAGGCAGAGGTCCAGCGGTTCCTGGACACGATCCAGGCCGGCGTGGTGTACGTGAACCGTCGGGCCGGCGCGACGACGGGCGCCTGGCCAGGCATCCAGAGCTTCGGCGGCTGGAAGGGCTCCGGCTCGTCCGGGAAGAGTGGCCTCGGCCCGTACTACGTCCAGCAGTTCCTGCGGGAGCAGTCGCAGACCGTCATCGGCGACGATGGCGACGCGACTCGGCTGTGATCACCGACGAGGACGTCGTCGTCGAGCCCTCCGGCTGGTTCGCCATCCAGCTGCGGTACGCCTATCGGGCCGGCGAACCATCCGAGGTGACCCTGGTCGAGGACCGGGTCGTGCTCGTCGACGGCACGGATGAGGAGGCTGCCCTGGGCCGCGCGGTCGAGATGGCCCCGCACTACGAGGACGATTACGAGACCGATGACGGCGAGCCCGGCACGATCCGCTTCGAGGGGATCGTGGCCATCAAGGAGCTCGACGATCCGCCCGCAGCCGGCACGGAGGTGTGGCACGAGTTCATGTCGCCCGACCCGCGCCGAGGCTCGGCGGACGACGACGAGCCGCTCCCGCCGGTCTATCCGGAGGAGATGGCCTTCCCGCGGGCACGCGACGACTGACCGATGAGCTGGCGCTCGACGGCCTACCGGGCCGTCCGCCCGCTCCTCTTCGCCCTCGATCCCGAGCAGGTCCATCACCTGGCCCTCTCGCTGCTCGCATCGCCGATCGGACGGGCGCTGGCGCCGTTCGCATCGGGCGCCGGCGGGTCACACGCCCTGCCCGCAGAGCTGATGGGGCTCCTGTTCCGGAATCGCGTGGGCGTGGGCGCCGGCTTCGACAAGGATGGGGTCGGCATCCGCGGCTGGGCGGCGCTGGGGTTCGGATTCGTCGAGCTCGGCACGGTCACGCCTCGCCCGCAGTCCGGCAACCCTCGCCCACGCCTGTTCCGCCTCCCTGCCGACCAGGCCCTGATCAATCGGATGGGGTTCAACAATGCCGGAGCCGATGCGCTGGCCGCGCGCATCGCGGAGGCCAAGCCCCATCTGCCACCGGGATTCGTGGTCGGCGTGAACATCGGCCGCAACCGTGACGGCGACGTGGACGACTATCCCGCCGCCGCTCGGGCCGTCGCCGGTGTCGCCGACTACCTGGCCGTCAACGTCAGCAGCCCGAACACTCCTCGCCTTCGAGACCTCGAGGATCCCGAGCGGCTACCCGAGCTGCTGGCCACGGTGCGTGACGCCGCCCCGTCACGCCCGCTGGTGGTCAAGCTGTCGCCTGACCTCACGCACAATCGGCGCGCCGACATCATCCGGGCCCTGCCAGGAGCCGCCGACGGCGTGATCGTCAGCAATACGACCACGGTGCGCGTTGGCCATCGATCCCGATCGGCAGATGAGGGAGGCGGGCTGTCGGGCGCGCCGCTCCGACCGCGCACGCTCGCCGCGACGGCGGAGGCGCGGAGGATCGCCGGGGATCGCCTCGCGATCATCGCATCCGGAGGCCTGGACTCAGCGGACTCCGCACGAGCGGCGGTCGATGCGGGTGCCAACCTCGTCCAGCTCTGGACCGGGATGATCTACGCCGGCCCCGACCTCATCGGGCAGGCGATTCGCAGTACGCGCCGGCCCGGCTGACCGTCCCTGCTAGGATGGCGCGCGTATAGCCAAGGTGCGCGGGCAGGACGCGCCGCTCCGATCACGGAGTGCACCACCTCATGACCACGATGGAAGCCACGTCCTCAGCTGCGGCTGCCCCGGAGCCGGTCGCGCCCCACATCGTCACCGAGCTGCCCGGACCGAAGGCACGCGCCATCATCGAGCGCGACGAGGCCGTCGCCAGCCCGTCGCTGACACGCGCCTACCCGCTCGTTGCGGACTCGGGCAAGGGTCTCGTCGTGACCGATGTCGACGGCAACCGCTTCCTGGACTTCGCCGCCGGCATCGCGGTCTGCTCGACCGGCCACTCGCACCCCACGGTGGTGGCCGCCATCAAGGACCAGGCCGAGCGCCTCATCCACATCGCCGCCACCGACTTCTACGAGCCCCGCTACCTCGAGTTGATGGAGCGCCTCGCGGCCATCGCCCCGTTCCGCGAGCCGGCCCGCGTGTTCCTGACGAACTCCGGTACCGAGGCGGTGGAGGGCGCCATCAAGCTGGCCCGCTATCACACCCATCGGGCCGGGATCATCGCCTTCGAGGGCGGCTTCCACGGCCGGACGCTCGGCGCGCTGAGCCTGACGAACTCGAAGATCAAGCAGCGCGCTGGCTTCGGACCGCTGGTTCCCATGGTTCACCACGCACCGTTTCCGCGCGTTCGGTCGTGGCGCGAGGGCTCGGGCGGTGACGGGACGGCGGAGCTCGAGTACCTGAAGCACACCATCTTCGGCAGGCAGATCGCGCCCTCGGACGTCGCGGCGATTGTCGTGGAGCCGATCCAGGGCGAGGGCGGCTACTTCCCGGCCCCCACGGCCTTCCTGGCCGGGCTGCGCGACCTCTGTGATGAGCACGGCATCCTGCTGGTGGCCGACGAGATCCAGTCCGGCATGGGCCGCACCGGATCCTGGTGGGCGATGGAACAGCAGGGAGTCGAGCCGGACATCGTGACCACCGCGAAGGGCATCGCGTCGGGCATGCCGATCGGCGCGTTCATCGCGCGCTCGTCGGTCTGGACATGGCCGCCAGGTGCGCACGGCTCGACGTTCGCCGGCAACCCGGTGTGCGCCGCCGCCGCCCTGGCGACACTCGATGTCATCGAGGCCGAGGGACTCGCCAACGCGGACGCCATGGGCTCCCGACTCCGCGAGGGGCTCGAGCGCGTGGCCACCGACGCGGTGCGCGACATCCGCGGGGCCGGCCTGATGCTGGGAGTGGAGTTCGGCTCGCACGAGGTGGCAGAGGCGATCCAGGAGGCCGCCTTCCGGCTCGGGCTGCTGACCCTCGAGTGCGGAGAGTCGTCGCTGCGCTTCAGCCCTCCGCTGATCGTGACCGCTGACCAGGTCGATACCGCGGTCGACCTCTTCGGGCGAGCGCTCGCGGCGGCCGCGCATCCCGAGAAGGGGATCGCAGAGACGGGCGGCTAGTTCAGCAGGTCGGACAGGCTCGTCAGCGTGAAGCCCCGGTCGCGCAGGCCGGGGACGATCAGGCGGAGCGCGTCGAGGGTCTCGTAGCCGCCCAGGTGGAACAGCACGTTGGAGCCGTTCACCGCGTTGCCGACGACCTTCGACGCGATCTGCTCGGCGGTCGGTCCCCCGTCGGGGATCGGCTTCCAGTCGACGGTGTCGATATCCCACATGAACGTCTTGGTATAGCCCGCCGCCGCGACCGCCTCCAGGACGGCGTCGTTGTAGGAGCCATACGGCGGGCGCCAGTACGGCCGCGGATCCTGGCCCGTTCCTGCGCGCAGGATGGCTTCGGCGTCGGCCATCTCGGCCCGGATGCGGTCGGCGGTGAACGGTCCGCCGGTGCACGGCCGAGTCGACGGCGAGCCTCCCCGCCGCGCGCGAGGTCGCAGTGGTACATGGTGTGGTTGGCGATCTCGAACAGCTCCGGATGGGCGCGGATGATCGCGAGCACCTGCTGGCCCTGCGCCGTCTCGCTCATCACGCCGGTGGCGAAGATCGTGGCGCAGATCTCGTTGGCAACCAGGAAGCCCATGATGTCGACCGCCGGATCCATGCGGCCGCCCATGTCGAAAGTCAGCGCCACGCCGGGACCGGCGTTGGGGATGGTGCGGAAGACCTGGATGCCGCCGGCGGCCACGCGGTTGCCGGCCGTGCACCCCGTTCCACCCGGCGCTGGGGTCGGCCTCGGCGTCGAGGGGAGCGGCGTGACGCCCGGCTCAACGCTGACGACGAGCTCCCAACCCGGCTCGATGACGTTCGGATCGGTCTCGAGCGACGGATGGCGCTCCGCGTTCCACTGCCGGAGCTGGTCGACGGTTGTGGCGTACGCCCGGGCGATGGCCGCGAGCGTGTCGCCTGCGCGCACGATGTACGTCGTTCCGGATGGCGGTAACGGGGTGGGGGCCGAGGTCGGGGCCTCGGACGCGGGCGGCCCGGCCGATGCCGGGGGCGCAGGGGACGATGCCTCGCTCGATGGCGTCAGCGACGGCGCAGCTTCCGACGGGCTCGTGGACGCTGCCGGCGCGCCGCAGGCCGCCATGACGAGGCACAGCGCGACCAGCGGCCCGGGGCCGATGCTGCGCATCGGTCAGTTCGGGTGGTAGCCGAGCGTGGACTGCTGCACAGGGGACAGGGCGCTGTCGTCGAGCAGGAGCGTCTCCCGCCGCAGCAGCTCGAGCTCGGCCCGCAGCCGCCCCGAGGCATCGGGCAGCTCGAGCAGCTTCTGCTTCCGGCGGAGCTCGACCTGGAGCACGCCGCCAACCGCGTAGCTGGCCGCGACCGGGTCATCCGGCAGGTGAATCGGCTTGAGCACCTCGTCCAGGGTGGCCGTCACGTCTCGAGTGTCCTGCGCATGCTCCCCGACAGACGTCGCGCGGGCCACGAAACGTTTCACGGTCGCCAGGTACTCGTCGAGGGCCCGCTGGACGGCTGGCAGCAGCGTGGCCGCGTCGTCCCCCACCCGCTCCTCGATCTCTTCGGCCTCGACGAGCGCATACGGCCCGGATCGGTCGACCGCTCCCAGACGCGCCCTGGCGATGCCGACGACCAGCATCAGCCAACGGCCGTCGGGCAGATGTTCCGCGGTCCGCACCTCGCACACCGTCCCGACCGGCTGCGTCACCGCGTCCCCACCGACCTCCGGGCCGTCGGTGATCATGCTCACCACGAATCGACCGCCATAGGGCGAATCCTCGGCAACGAGGTCAGCCGCCATCGCGCGGTACCGCTCCTCGAACACGTTGATCGGGAGCGGCAGGTGCGGGAAGAGCACGACGTGGAGCGGGAAGTGGGGCAGGCGCATCGGCGGCATCGTCGCACCCGCCCAGGGCCCTCGCAACTCGTGCGGCCGCGCCGGCTGGGCGATCAGGGCTCCGGGGCGAGCCGCATCACCCGGCCATGCTCCGAGGTCGCCCACACCGAGCCGAAGGCCACCGTCACATCGCCCGTGCCGTGGTCGCCTTCGATCTGGTCCACGATCTCGGCCGTGGCGGGGTCGATCCGAAGGAGGAACGGGTCGTTGCCGCGGACCCAGATGCCGTCCGGGCTCGCCACGATGCCGTTGCTGTCCTCGAGGCCAGCACCGGCGTCGACCTCGGCGGTCACCTCGCCCGATGCCGGGTCGATCCGGACGATGGTCGGCGCACCCTCGGGCGCCTGCGCGCCGTGCTCACCGTAGAGGGAGACCCACACGGCATCCTCGCCGACCGCGACCTGTCCCGCCCCCTCGACCGCGGTGCTCCACGGCTCGACCTCGTTCGTGGCGGGGTCGATCCTGAGCAGGGCGTCGCTGGTGGGGCTGGTGACCCACAGCGCGTCCAACCCGAACGCCATCGTGCCCGCGAGGTGGCCGAGCGGGATGGTGGAGGTGATCGCGTTCGTCGCCGGGTCGACGCGGACGACGGTGTCGGGACCGACGGTCGAGGTCGAGAAGGCCCAGACCGACCCCGCCCCGTAGGCAAGGCGGCTGACGCCGAGCGGGGCGTCCATCGGCACCTCGGCCACGACCGCGTTCGTGGCCGGATCGATGCGAACGAGCCCATCAGGGCCGCAGGCCCAGATCGCCTCCGGGCTGACGCCAATGCCCTGGCACAGCCGGCCGGGAAGCTCGACGATGGCGATGATCTCGTTCGTCGCCGGGTCGATGCGCTGCACCGATGGCGGCACGTCGTCGCCCATGATGGGACCGTCGACGGTGAGCACCCACAGCGATCCGAAGGCCTCCGTCGGCATGTCAGGACCGCCGCCGAGGTCGACGGTCGCGACCAGGCGGTCGTCCGAGGCCGCGGCCGAGGCGGGAGCGCTCGGCGCCGTCGAAGGCGCAACCGTGCCCTCCGCAGCGGCCGATGCGGCCGTCGTGGCCGGCGGTTCCGACGCGGACCCGTCGGGTCCGGCGGCGCCCCGTGAGCACGCCGCCAGGACGAGCCCTCCCAAGAGCGCGATGTGGAGTCCTGCCAGGCCGCTGCGCGGTCGTGCCATTGTTCGATCTCCCGAGGTTGTGCGGACGACGCGATCCTGGCCCGGACGGGACGGCGGCGCATCGGTGCGATCCCGCCGGATGCCGAGGGATTTCCCGGTAGGCGGGCCTCGACCGCTGTGCCACCATGCCGGCCATGTCGCCGAGCCGAGCGTCCGTGGCCCTCGGGGCCTGGCCCGCTGTCCTGGCCACCGGGCTCTTCGTGCTCGTGACGCACTACGTCCACATCGCGGCCGGGGCGCCGCTCGACTTTCTCGTGCTCGAACCGTCCTTCGCTCTGCTCTTCCTCGTCGCCGGCGCGGTGGCCTGGCAGCGTCGGCCGACGTCCCATACCGGGCCGCTGCTGGTGCTCTCCGCCGCGCTCTGGACACTCGGAAGCTACGCGCCGACCGGGATCGAGCCGGTCTGGGCACTCGGTTTCGCCTTTGAGGGCTACTACGACGTGGCGCTCGCCCTCCTGGCCCTCACCTTCCCGGCCGACTCGCTCGCGGGGCGCGCGAGGGTGGTCTGGACGGTGCTTCTTGGTGCGTTCCTCGTCAGGAGCGGCGGCCGCCTCCTGCTCTCCGATCCACCGCGGACGTACCCCGAGTTCTTCCCCGACGGTCCGACGAACCCGTTCGCGCTTTTCGAGAGCCGCGTTGCGTACGAGGTCGTCGAAGTGGCGAGCAGCGTCATCGTCCTCGTCTGCGTGATCCTCGTCGCCATCCTGGCGGCGCAACGTATGCTGCGGACTCGGACGTTGACCCGCGCCGTCGTCGGGCCAGTGCTCGTCGCATCGGTCATCGCCATGGCGTTCGCCGCGGTCGAGGCGTTCGACTCCGCCTGGTCGACCGCCTTCGGCGGGTCGCTCCTCGCCGTGCCCGCAGAATTGGAGCTGTTGGCCGGCTGGCTCGTTCCCGCGGGACGCGCGATCGTCCCACTGGCCTTCCTGCTCGGCACGCTCCGGCTCCGTGCCCCTGGCGGTCCCCTGGCGACCATCTCGTCTCGGCTGGCCCAGGGGGACGCACCCGAGGAGGTGGACGCGGCCCTTGCCGCGTACATCGAGAACCGCGAGCTGGCCGACCTGCTGACGGCCCAGCTGGCCGAGCTCCGCGCGTCCAGGGCACGGATCGTCACCGCGGGCGATGCGGAGCGCCAGCGGATCGAGCGTGCCCTGCACGACGGCGCGCAGCAGCACCTGACCGGGATCGCCATGCGGCTCGAGGAGGCCCGGCGGACGCCCGGGATCGAGCCGGCGATGGCGGAGCGCCTCGAGGCAGCGGCGGCCGAGCTGCGCGACGCGACCAACGAGCTCCGCGAGTTGGCTCGCGGGATCCACCCGGCCATCCTGACCGAGTCCGGCCTCGAGCCGGCCCTGGCCACCCTCGCGCGCCGGTCGGCGGTGCCCGTCGATCTCCACGTCGATCTCGACGGGCGCCTGCCCACGGCGACCGAGGTCACCGCCTATTACGTGGTGGCCGAAGGCCTGACCAACGTCGCCCGGACCGCGCACGCGACGCGCGCCGGGGTGACGGTCGCGCGGCGTGACGGCGGCCTCGTGGTCGAGGTCCGGGACGACGGCGTGGGCGGCGCCGATCCGCGGACCGGATCGGGGATCACCGGGCTCCAGGACCGCGTGCGCGCACTCAACGGCCGGTTCCATCTCGACAGCCCTCGCGGCAGCGGCACGTCGATCGAGGTCTGGCTGCCGTGCGAGTAATCGTCGCGGACGACTCCGCCGTGATTCGCGAGGGCGTCGTCCGGATCCTCGGCGCGGGTGGGGCCGACGTGGTGGGGCAGGCGCGGACGGCGGAGGAGCTCCTCTCGCTGGCCGCCGAGCTTGAGCCGGACCTCGCCGTGATCGACATCCGCATGCCCCCGTCCGACACGGCTGGACTGCGCGCCGCGGTACGCATTCGCGACGAGTACAGCGGCCGCATCGGCGTCCTCATGCTGTCCCAGTTCCTCGAGCCGTCCTACGCGCTGACGCTGCTGGCCGATGGCGCCGGGGGCGTCGGCTACCTGCTCAAGGATCGGGTCGCCGATGCCGCGGAGCTGCTCGACGCCGCCCGGCGCGTGGCCGGAGGCGGGTCCGCGGTCGACCCCGCCGTCATCGACGAGGTGGTGCGCAGTCGCGCGACCCAGGAGCGCATTGCCGTTCTCACGCCGCGCGAGCGCGAGGTGCTGGCGCTGATCGCGGAGGGACGGTCGAACCGATCGGTTGCCGAGCGGATGGCGATCGCCGTCAAGACCGTCGAGGCGCAGGTCGCTACGATCTTCTCGAAGCTCGGGCTCGAGGCGGACCCGGACGACAACCGACGCGTCCTCGCCGTGCTCGCCTACCTCGAGGGCCGGCATCCACCGATCGCGTGACCGCGTGACCACGGGCTCACGCCGGCCTGCTCGGCCGGGTGTCCGGTCGACGACAGCGACCCTGTCGCCCGGGCGATAGGCAACGCGTCGGCGAGCATGCAGCCTGTGGGGCAGACGATCGCCACCGGGCGACGAGAAGGAGCGGAGATGATCGGGTTACTCACCCTGCGCCGAGCGGGAGGCATTCGACTGCGCCACGCCGTGGCCGCGATGACAGCCGCCTCGCTGCTGTCCCTGTCGCTGGCCAACCTCGCGGGCGCGATCCTCTGAACCGAGGCCGTGGTGCCTCCGCTCAGTCCTGGTCGACGAAGGTGGTGTCGATCTGCGCCCGCTGGAGCTTGCCCGAGTAGTCGATGTAGACGCTCTTCCACTCGCTGAAGAAGTCGAGTGCAGCCTGGCCGACCTCGCGATGGCCGTTGCCGGTCGCCTTCGTCCCGCCGAACGGCAGATGCGCCTCGGCGCCGATGGTGCCGTGGTTCACGTAGCCGAGGCCCGAGTCGAAGTCGCGGATGCTACGGAAGGCGAGGTTGACGTCGAGCGTGAACAGCGAGGTCGACAGTCCGTACTTCACCGAGTTCACGATTCGCACCGTCTCATCCCAGTCGTCCACCGGGATCACGGACGTCACCGGGCCAAAGATCTCCTCCTGCGCGATGCGGGCATCGGGCTTGACCTCGGTGAAGATCGTGGGCTGGAAGAACGAGCCCTTGCCCAGGATCCCCTCGCGGGCGGGCTCACCGCCGATGACCAGGTCAGCCTCGTTGCGACCGATCGCGGCGTACGACGCGATTCGCTCGACTGCCGTGTCGTTGATCACCGGTCCCACGTCCGTCGCCTCGTCGAGCCCGTCGCCGAGCACGAGCTTCGCGACCCGCTGCTGGAGCCGATGGACGAAGTCGTCGTGGATGCCGCGGTGGACGATGAGCCGCGACGCCGCGGTGCAGCGCTGGCCCGACGTCCCGAAGGCAGACCACACGACCGAGTCAAGCGCGAGATCGAGGTCCGCGTCCTCCCACACCACGATCGGGTTCTTGCCACCCAGCTCGAGGCTCACGCGCTTGAGCGTCTCGGCCGCCCGCCGGCTGATCTCGACGCCGGTGTCGGTGTGGCCGGTGAAGCTGATCACCTTGATATCGGGGTGGTCGACGATCGCGTTGCCGACCTCGCCGCCCGATCCGGTGACCACGTTGGCGACACCCTCGGGGATGCCGCCCTCGAGCAGGAGCTCGACGAATCGGACCATGCAGGCCGGCGTGTCCGAGGCGGGCTTGAGGACGGCCGTGTTGCCGCAGATCAGTGCCGGGAACAGCTTCCAGGCCGGGATGGCAACCGGGAAATTCCACGGCGTGATGATCCCGACCACGCCGATCGGCCGTCGAATCGCCATCGCGAACTTGTCGGGCATCTCAGACGGCACGGTCTGGCCGAACAGGCGCCGGCCCTCGCCGGCCATGTAGTAGGCGACGTCGATCGCCTCCTGCACGTCGCCGCGCGCCTCCGGCAGGACCTTTCCCATCTCCTGGGTCATCAGGCGGCTCAGCTCTTCCTTGTGCTCGGCGAGCAGGCGCGCAACGCGGAAGAGGATCTCCCCGCGCTTCGGGGCCGGCATCGCGCTCCAGCCAGGAAACGCGGCACGGGCGGCGGCGACTGCAGCCTCGACGTCGGCGGGGCCGGATGCGGGGAACTCGCCGACCACCTGGTCGTGATCGGCAGGGCTGACACTGGTGAAGGTTGCGCCCGATGCGGCCGGCTGCCAGTCGCCGCCGATCAGGTTCTGGTAGGTCTTGGTCACGGAGGGAGTCTCCTGAGGGGACGTCGCGGGCGCGCGGAGCGTGCCCGCCACGATTCTATCCGGGAGCAGCCGATTCCCGGATCGGCCGGGACATTCGCCCCTTTCACGTTGCGTGCGTGTCCGACAGGATCGAGCCACAAGTGAAGAACCGTCGCGACGGGGAACCTGTATCCAAAGATAACGGGGCTGAAGTAGTGGCATTCCCGTCGTGGCGGTCGACGCCAGCGCCGGTCCGGTAACGGGCCGGCGTTCGGCCGTCCAGCTCCCGTTCCTCGGTAATCGACTGATAAGCGGTCGGAAACAGACTGTCCCGATCATGGGCGGCAGACGACCTGACCTCTTGAACGCCGGCCCGCCTCCGATGGCAAGGAGGCTGCCCTCATGCTCACTCGACGGACGTTCGCGACTGTGATGACCGCGACGCTCTTGACTCTGCCCGCCGTGGCGCCCGCGGCCGCGGCGAAGCCGACTCGACCCCCCGCTCCACCGCCCGGCGACGAGCGCCCACTGACCGCGCAGGAGCTCGCCGCATCCGAGCGCCGGATCGCCGCCGCGGAGGCCCACGCGGCCGAGAGCGCGGCTTCCGGCGATGATCTCGTCTCGCTCGCCTGCGTCACGCCACAGTCGACGACCCTGACGTCAACAGCCCAGGCGTGTGCCGTGCCCCAGGGGTTCCTCTCCGTGGAGGCCCGCGACCAGACACTCAGTCACTACTGCGGACCGGCCGTGGGCCAGGTCATCGCCAACTACTCGTGGGCGATGTCCGCCGGCGGAAACAAGTACACCCAGGGCAGGATCGCCGGATGGATGGGCACCGATGCGTACGGCCAGACCGATGCTCCCCGCCTCGAGGATGGCCTCGAGGCCGCCACGACCGGTTCGCCACGGCGTCCCGCCAACTGGGACTGGGTGGTCACCGATCTGCGGGACCGGGATGGCGATCAGTCGACCGGGGACGAGCTGCACAGCTACGTGCGATCGAACATCAGCGCCTCGAGGATGCCCCTCGCGATTCCCGTGAAGCCACATGCCAGCTCGTCCAACTTCAACCTGCCGAGCTGGCCGAAGCCCGTCGCCTCGGTCGGACACTGGATCGGCGTCTACGGCTGGTACAGCACCTGGAACGGCGGAGATACGGCGCGCACCTACTACACGGACTCGTCGAGGGATGAGGGCGGGGCGACCGGCAAGTTCTGGCTGCCGACCCGCCACCTCGCGTTCCTGGTGGGCGAGCACACCCGCCGCTTCGTGTGGTGAGTCGGTGGATGGCCGCCCTGGTGGCGGCGTTGCTCATGACGGGGATGGCGGCCTGCAGCGCCGCCATCCCCGTCCCGGCTCGATCGCCTGGCTCGTCCGCGTCCGGCTCTCCGCCCAACACGCCGACCGAGACTCCGGGCGTCTCGCCGGCCGCAGCGACGAGGGAGCCCGACGACCTCGGCGCGCGGGTCGAGGTCGGCTCGATCGATCCCTCGTTGACCAACCCGGTGCTCGAGTTCCGGAGTGACGGCGAATCGGTCGTGTTCTCGTCCGGCCGCGCGTCGGACGCCGCGCCGGACGCTGCGCCCGACCTATGGCGTGTCCCACTGCCCGGCGGCGACCCGGCCCTGCTGTGGCGCAATCCCGAGCGGAACCACTCGATCGTGCGGATCGCCGCCGACCTCGGCACCGTCGCGTTCGTCGACATGCCGCTCAGCGGCGAGCGGGCCTGGAACCTCTGGCTGCTGTCGCGCGGCGCCACGACCGCACACCTGCTCGACACACATCCGGGCGACGAGGACGTCTCGACGCTCGTTCCCAGCCTGGCGCTCTGGGGCGACACCCTGGTGTGGACCGCATTCGATCGCGGGGCCGACGGTCCCGTCTCCCAGCTGCGGATCGCCCAGGCACCTGACTGGGAACCGCGCACGATCCGGGAGCTCCGCGCCACCGATGCCGAGGTGTGGCTTCCATCACTGCTCGGCTCCACGTTGGCGTACATGGAAGTCCACTACCGCGACGCGCGCACGTCCGACGAGCGCTTCGTCTTCCTCACCAGCACGGCGCGCGACGCCGAGCCGCGTCGCCTCGACGAATCGGGCCTCGCGACGATGCCGGTGGTCGTCGACGGCGCCGTCCTGTGGAAGGAGGCCGATCCGGGCTTCGCGGTGTTCAACTGGGGCCGAATGTTCCACCACGACCTGGAGACCGGCACGACGCGGCGGCTGCGGGTCGCGCCTCAGCAGTTCGTGAACTATCCGTCGGCCGGCAATCGCTTTGCGGCCTGGTGGGGAGCGGACAGCTTCCAGCTCGGCGTGTACGACCTCGTCCTCGACGAGCCGCAGCTGCTGTTCCGGAACTCGACCGCCTCGCAGGAGAGCGCTCTTCGCCCGCACATCGCCGGCGACCTCCTGGTCTGGATGCACGTCAATGTCGACGCCGGCACCGAGCGCGGAGAGCTGCGCTACGCGTTTCTGCCGACGCCACGCGATCCCTGACCGGTCACGGATGGGTCATGCGCATCACGTCGAGGGCCTCGTCGAGCTGGGCCTCGCTGATCCGGCCATCGGCGACATGGCCGCGCTCGATGACGACCTGGCGAATCGTCTTGCGCTCGGCGAGCGCCTGCTTGGCGATGCTGGCCGCCTCCTCGTAGCCGACGTACGGGTTGAGCGGGGTGACGATGGCCGGCGAGCTCTCGGCCATCTCACGCAGGCGTTCGACGTCGGCGGTGATGCCGTCGATGCACTGATCGGCCAGGAGCCGGGTCACATTGGCCAGGAGCCGGATCGACTCGAGCACGTTGCGGCCGATCATGGGCAGCATCACGTTCAGCTCGAAATTGCCGGCCGCGCCTCCCCAGGCCACGGCGGCGTCGTTGCCGACGACCTGCGCGCACACCATCAGGGTGGCCTCGGGAAGCACCGGGTTCACCTTGCCGGGCATGATCGAGGAGCCCGGCTGGAGGTCCGGCAGGTGGATCTCGCCGAGGCCGGCGCGCGGGCCGGAGCCCATCCAGCGCAGGTCGTTGGCGACCTTGGTGAGGCTGACCGCAATCGTGCGCAGCTGGCCGGAGAGCTCGACCAGCCCGTCGCGAGCGCCCTGTGCTTCGAAGTGATCGCGCGCCTCGGTCAGCGGGAGGCCGGTCTCGGCCGCGACGGCCGCGATGACGCGTCCGCCGAAGCCCGGCGGCGAGTTGATGCCGGTGCCGACGGCCGTGCCGCCCAGGGGCAGCTCTCCCACCCGCGGCAGCGTTGCGCGCAGGCGCTCGACGCCGATGCGGACCTGCGCCGCGTAGCCGCCGAACTCCTGACCGAGGGTCACCGGCGTGGCGTCCATCAAGTGTGTCCGGCCGGCCTTCACGGCATCGGCGAACTCGGTTGCCTTGGCCTCGAGCGCGCCAGCGAGGTGCTCGAGGGCCGGGATCAGCTCCTCGACGACGCCGGCGGTGGCGGCGACGTGGATGGCGGCGGGAAACAGGTCGTTCGACGACATCGGGTGGTTCACGTCGTCGTTCGGATGAACCGGGCGACCGAGGCGCTCGGCGGCGAGCGTGGCCAGCACCTCGTTCATGTTCATGTTGCTGCTCGTGCCCGAGCCAGTCTGGAACACGTCGATCGGGAACTGGGCGTCGTGCTCGCCGCGCGCGACCTCATCGGCCGCGGCGGAGATCGCCCCGGCCAGGTCCGGCCCCATCATCCCCTCCTCGGCCTTCACGGAGGCAACTGCCCCCTTGATCCGTGCCAGGGCGGCAATCAGCGCCGGCTCGAGGCGCGTGCCGGAGATCGGGAAGTTCTCGACCGCGCGCTGGGTCTGCGCGCGCCACTTCGCGTCGGCGGGCACGCGCACGTCGCCCATCGAGTCGTGCTCGACCCGGAACTCGCTCATCGGCTGAAGTCGGCGCGCTCCGCGTCGGTGAACCGGATGACGGGCGGGATGAGATACGGCAGATAGCCGTCGTTCAGGTCGTCCAACAGGCGCGTCGCCTGACCGATCAGCTCGTTCACGAAGATGCCGTGGTGGGCCGGCTCGTAACCACGGAGCTTGGCGACCCCCTCGGACAGCTTGTTCCTCGCTCCCCGCAGGTTGCGACGTTGGAGGTGCAGGAACCCCGCCGCGACCTGGATCAGGCCCTGGTAGAACTCGCGGTCCTCGTCGGCGGCGGCCCGCCAGACCGTCTCCCACGCCTCGTGGGCGTGCCAGTAGCGGACACCGTTGAAGAGCGCCACGCCCTGCCGGAACAGCCGATCGGCTTCCTCAGGCGGCAGCGGCGGCGTACGTCCCGGCGGCAGCTCGCCGGGGGTGCCGGGTTCGGTCCTGACGGACGCATCGGTCATGGAGGCCGATGCTAGCAGGCCAACGTCGCGCGGCACCCGATCGGGACCCAACAACGGACGGCTTCGCGTCCGGATAGGCTGCTCGGATGCAGCACGATCCGCGCTGGTGGCAGACCGGCGTCGTCTACCAGGTCTACCCACGTTCATTCGCCGATGCGAACGGTGACGGCACCGGGGACCTTGCCGGCACCACCGCCCGCCTCGACTACCTCGCCTGGCTCGGGGTCGACGCGATCTGGATCTCGCCGTTCTACCCATCCCCGATGGCCGACTTCGGCTACGACGTCGCCGACTACACCGATGTCGACCCGCTGTTCGGCTCACTCGCCGACTTCGACCAGCTCCTCGCGGCGGCCCACGAGCGCGGCATCCGGGTCGTGATCGACTACGTCCCCAACCACACGTCCGAGCTGCATCCATGGTTCGTGGAGTCGCGTTCCTCGCGGGTCAACCCAAAGGCGGACTGGTACGTGTGGCGCGATCCACAGCCCGACGGGAGCCTGCCGAACAACTGGATCAGCATGTTCGCCGGGCCGACGTGGACCTGGGACGACACGCGGCGGCAGTACTACCTCCACATCTTCCTGCCCGAGCAGCCCGACCTGAACTGGCGCAATCCCGAGGTGCGGGCCGCGATGTTCGACGTCGCGCGCTTCTGGCTCGATCGCGGGGTCGACGGGTTCCGCATCGACGTCGCGCCGATGGTCATGAAGGACCCCGAGCTGCGGGACAACCCGCCGAATCCGGACCCCGGCTGGGAGCACTCGCGCCTCGGCTCGTGGCTGACGCAGCTTCACGTCAACGACCACAACCACCCCGACATGCACGAGCTGTATCGGTCCTTTCGAGCCATGCTCGACGCGTATCCGGGAGACCGCGTCAGCATCGGCGAGCTGCACCATCCGGACTTCGACCGCTGGGCCGAGTATTACGGCGAGCGGCAGGACGAGATCCACGTCCCCTTCAACTTCCACGTGATCAACAGTCCGTGGCGCGCGGATGCGGTGCGCCGCGCCGTGGAGGGCGTGCAGAGCGTGCTGCCAGCCGGGGCCTGGGCGAGCTGGGTGCTCGGCAACCATGACCAGCCGCGCTTCGCCTCAGCCGAGCGCGCCGGCCGTGACCAGGCCAAGGTTGGGATGCTCCTGCTGCTGACGCTCCGCGGCACGCCCACGATCTACTACGGCGAGGAGATCGGCATGGTGGACGTGCCGGTCGCATCCGCCGATGCCCGCGACCCGCTCGAGCGGCGCGAACCCGGCCGCGGCCGCGACCCGCAGCGGTCACCGATGCAGTGGGACGCCTCGCCGAACGCCGGCTTCAGCCGCCCCGGCGTCGAGCCGTGGCTGCCGCTGGCCTCGGACGCCGACCGCGTCAACGTCGCCGGCCAGGCGGAGGATCCCGATTCGATCCTGACCCTGACGCGGGACCTGCTGCGCCTGCGGAAGGAGCACTCGGTCCTGCACCGCGGCGACTTCGAACGCTTCGGGCCGACGCCGGATGGCACGTTCGCCTTCCGGCGCACCGGACCCGAAGGCAGCCTGACGGTGGCACTCAATCTCACCGCCGAGACGGGACCCGTTCCGGGCGTCGGGCCGGGACGCGTCCTGATCGGGACCCACCGGGACCGCGACGGAGCCCACACGGACCGCGACCTCGAGCTGCGTCCCAACGAGGCCGTGGTGGTCGAGGCCCCCTGAGGCCGCGACCTCCGCAGAGGCGGGGCGGCCGATTACTCGGGGCGTTGTCCGGCGATGTTCACCATCCACAGGACGCCGTACGGATCGGTCACCATCCCGAACTTGTCCCCCCACGGCGCGGTCGTCAGCGGCTCGACGACGGTGCCCTTTGCCGCGATCCGGTCGTAGTAGCCGGAGAGCTCGGCGTCGGCATCGGTGTCGCCCGACAGCGAGACCTGCACGCCGGACAGCGGCTGCGAGGGCGTCCCGGTCGGGGCGTCCGAGCCCATCAGCGTGAAACCACTCTCGTTCTCCAGCTGTGAGTGCATGACCTTGTCGGCGTCCGCCGGGTCGTGCGGGATGCCGCCCTCGGCGAACGTCGTCAGGATGAGCTCGCCGCCCAGCACATCACGGTAGAACTCCATCGCCTCGCGGGCATCTCCCTGGAAGGTCAGGTAGGGATTCAATCGGGCAGGCACAGCGAGCTCCTTGCGGTGAAGTGGTGAAGCTTCACCCTAGCCCGGATTCCGGTGCCTCGCCAATCCGGCCTGCCGGTGAGGGCGACACCACTGGATCGGCCCCATCAGTTCTCAGTCGGCGATCTTGGCCATCACGTGCTTGACGATCGTGTAGTCCTCGATCGAGTAGCTGCTCATGTCCTTGCCGTAGCCGGACTGGCCGAACCCGCCGTGCGGCATCTCCGACACGATCGTGAGATGGTCGTTGATCCAGACCGTGCCGTAGCGCAGTGCCTTGGCGGCCCGCAGCGCCCGCTTGACGTCCTTGGTCCAGACCGATGCGGCGAGCCCGTACGGCACGCCGTTCGCCCAGCTCACGCCCTCCTCCTCGTCGCTGAAGCGCTGGACGGTGACGACCGGGCCGAACACCTCGTTCTGCACGATCTCCGCGTCCTGCGCCACGCCGGTCACGATGGAGGGCTGGTAGAAGTAGCCTCGGTCACCGATCGTCTCGCCGCCGGCCGCGATCTCCGCGCCGTATCCGCGCGCTCGATCGATGAAGCCGGACACTCGCTCCTGCTGCGCCTTGCTGACCAGGGGACCCATGTCGAGCTCGGGATCGGAGGCCGGGTCGCCGGTCTTGATCGACTCCACCGCCGGGACGAGCGCCTCGAGCGCCCGCTCGTAGCCGTCGCCCATGACGATGATTCGCGTCGCGGCCGTGCAGTCCTGCCCGCTGTTGAAGAAGGCGGCGAGCTTGATCGTCTCGGCCAGGGCGGCCATGTCGGCGTCGTCGAAGACGAGCACCGGCGCCTTGCCGCCCAGCTCGAGGTGGACGCGCTTCACCGTCTGTGCCGCCGCCGCGGCGATCTCCCTGCCGGTGGCGGTGTCCCCCGTGAGGCTCACCATATCGACGTCGGGATGGCGGATGAGCCGATCGCCGACGACGGCGCCGGGGCCGGTCACGACGTTGAACACGCCCTTCGGGAAGATGTCGGCCGCCAGCTCGGCCAGGCGAATCGCCGACAGCGGGGTCATGGACGACGGCTTGAGGACGACGGTGCAGCCGGCGGCGATGGCCGGGCACAGCTTCCAGATGGCCATCATCAGCGGGTAGTTCCACGGCGCCACCTGGCCGACCACCCCGGCGGCCTCGCGCCGGAGCATCGAGGTGTGGGTGTTGACGTACTCGCCGGCTGCCTTGCCCTCGACGACGCGCGCGGCACCGGCGAAGAAGCGGACGTTGTCCACGGTGAACTCGACGTCGAAGTCCGCCGTGCCCTTCGGCTTGCCCACGTTCTGCTGCTCGAGGAGCGAGAGCGTCTCGGTGTCCTTCTCGATCGCATCGGCGAAGGCGTACAACGCCTTCGACCGGTCCTGCGGCGTCGACTGCGACCAGGTCTCGAACGCCGCGCGGGCGGCGGCCACGGCACGGTCGACGTCGGAGGCATCGCCCTTGGGGACCTGCGCGATCTCCTCCTCGGTGGCGGGGTTGATGACGGAAGCGGTCTCGCCGCTCGCCGCATCGGCCCACCCCCCGTCGATGAACATCTGCTGGCGTGGCGCGGTCAGGGTCATGGCTCGTTCAGACCTCGAAGAAGTGCAGGCAATGGGAGCGTCGTGCGCACAGCGCTAACCGATACGGCGCGATTCTACCCCGCCGGACGTCGGATTCCACCATGAGGGTCGGGCGATGGCGCAGGAATCCGCGGGCGATCAGCCTCGAACCGGCCGAAAGCCGCCATCCGCCGCGCGCGCCATGACGAAGAGCAGGTCCGCCAGGCGGTTGAGGTACGGCAGGACCAGTGAGTCGGGGAGCCCGCCGTCGCCGGCCAGGGCCACGCAGCGGCGCTCGGCGCGCCGCACCGTCGTCCTCGCCAGGTCAAGGGCGGCGCCGGTCATCGACTCGCCGGGCAGGACGAATTCCTTCGGCTGCTCGACCATCCCCTCGAGCTCGTCGATCTCCCCCTCGAGCGCTTGCACCATGGCCGCGGTCACGCGGGAAACACCATCGGCCAGGCGATCACGGCGGTCGACATGCGTGGCGATCTCCGCCCCCACCACGAACAGCTCGCGCTGGAGCCGGAGGGAGAGCTCCGCCAGGCGCGCCTCCGTCCGGTCGGTGACGGTCCCGATCGCGGCGCGTGCCAGGCCGAGCGCTGAGACGGCCTCGTCGACCGTGCCATAGGCATCGGTGCGCGGGTCCGCCTTGCTCACGCGGTCGCCGCCGAACAGCAGGCCGGTCGTGCCGTCGTCGCCCTTCCTGGTGTAGATGCGCACGTCGAGATCCTACCGGGTGCGGGCGTGGCAGGCCCCGTGCATCGTCGAGCCCCATGACATCGGCAACGGAGCGCCGCGGAGCCACGAGGGCGCTCGTGGTGAACGACACGCAGGAGATCCTCGAGCTGTTCGAGGACATCCTGGAGGGCATCGGGATCGACGCCGTGCTCATGAGCTACGCCCCCAGAGAGCTGGATCGCATCCGCGCGGTGAGCCCGGACATCATCATCCTGGACTTTCTGATGGGCGATCGCGAGCTTCTCGGCTGGCAGCTTCTTCAGAAGCTGAAGATGGACCGCGGGCTGGACTCGATCCCCGTCGTCGTCTGCACGGCTGCCGTGAAGGCCGTCGAGGAGCAGCAGGGATACCTGACCGAGCAGGGCGTCACCGTGGTGCTGAAGCCGTTCCGGGTCACCCAGCTCGAGGAGGCCGTGCAGGCAGCGCTCGAGCGCGGGCCGACGGCCTTCGAGGTCAATACCCACCCAGAGAAAGCGTCGAGCTAGAAGAGTCCCGGCGGCGGCTCCCAGCGCTCGGCGAGCAGCGTGACCTTGACCGGCGGGCCGACGACCTCCTCAGCCTTCGTCTTGACCGTCTGGATCAGCTCGCCGGCCCACGGGCAGAACGGCGTGGTCAGCACCATCTTGATCTCGGTCGGACCGCCATCGGCGCCGATCTCGACGGCCTTGATGAGGTCGAGGTCGACGATGCTCATCCCGATCTCCGGATCGTGGATGTCGTAGAGCGCGGTCATCACCTCGTCGACCTTGCCGAGGTTCTGGTCGATTGCCATGCCGTAAGGATACGCCGTTCCGCGCGGGATGCTTACAGGAGCCGGGTGTCGTAGACCGGATGGGGCTGCGGCACGAGCGGGCGAACGCGGGAATAGCCCTCGTGGATCGGGCCGCCCGCCTCGATCGCGGCTCGCAACGCGGCGATCTCCTCGACGGTGTCGACCTGGCTGGCATGCGATACGAGGGCATCGACCTTGCGCGGCGCGACCGGCGTGATCTCGATCCGGTGCGTTGCGGCCTGCTCCTCGGGCGAGAGGTCGTACAGGGTCCCGCTCGGATCGAAGATGGGCGAGATCACGTACACCGCGTTCGGTGCCTGGCCGACATCGGCGAGCCGCTCCACGGCCCAGCGGGTGGCGCTGCCCACGACGACGTGATCGGGGTGGCCGGTCACCCCGTGAGGGCCGAAGGTGATGACGGCCTGCGGGCGCCGGTCGACCAGCCAGGAAGCGATCTCCTCGATCAGCGTGTCGAAGTCGTGGTCGGCCACGCCGCCGTCGGGGTAGCCGTCGAGGATCGAGACCTCGTCCAGGCCGATCGCCTTGGCCGCACCGATCAGCTCCGCCTCGCGCCGATCGCCGAACGACGGATCGGCCTCCCCGTCCGGGGTGCCCGCCTCTCCACGCGTCACGACCAGCAGGCGAGTCGTGGCACCGGCGTCATGGGCAAGGGCCAGGGCCCCCGCGCAGCCGAAGCTCTCGTCATCGGGATGGGCGAGGACGGCCGCCAGGCCGCCCGCGGCGATCGGGTAGCTCATCGGTCCTCCTCGGCTGGTGGGATGTCGGGCTCGTCGGAGAGCAGGGTCCACCCCTGACGCTCGACGGCGATCTTCATCGTACGCAGGACGGCCAGCTTTCCGCTGGCCACCTCGGCAATGAATCGCCGCGTGCCCGTCTCGTCGAGCGGCGAGCCGGGCGGCGCGCTGTCGCGGCCGACGTTCAGCCAGGCGAGGTGGTAGCGGTCCATCCGCCCCCAGACGCGCTCGAGCAGCCGGTCGGACGCCAGCAGCCACGCACGGAACCGATCCCAGTCGGGGTCCTCGAGGAGCGCCTCTCCGTCGTGCACGAGGGCATCGGTGGCCGCCAGGAAGTCGCGGCGCGACATCACGGCAGCAGGTCGGTCGTTCACGGCCCGCCGAGTATAGGAGCGGCTCGGGGGAAGGGCGTTCGTACCATTGCCGCCCCGCGCGAGGCTCGACCACACTCGGCCCATGGAGCGCATCGGCGCGATCGGTGCCGTCCGCAGCGCGCTCGGGCTGCTGGTGGCCGGCCCCCTGCTGGCCGTACTGGTGGCCGTCCGCGCGCTGCCTCCGGCCGACCTCGACGACGCGGGGGTGGGCTGGGTCCCGTCCGTGCTTGCCACCGCGCTGCTGGCGACGGCGGCGATCGCCACGGTGGCATGGCTGGTGGCCGGGCTCCGCCAGGGACGGCTGTCCGCCCTCCTGGGTGCCGCCGCCTCGGGCGCGCTGGCTGGCGCCGCACTGGGTTGGCTCGGCGGCACGCCGTCGCTGTTGGCCCTCGTCGGCGCCGCCGTCGCGCTCCTCGCCGCCGCGGTCGCCGATCGATCGGCATGGACGGTCCCAGTGGGCAGCTCGCGCGCCGCCGCTGCCGGCGGACTGCTCGGGCTTGCCGGCATCGCCGTCGTGCTCGACCTCCTTCCCGTCGTCCGTGAGGCGATCCAGCCACTCACCGTCCCGATCACCATGCTCGGTGCCGTCGCCGCTGTTGCGGCCGCGCTGGTCGCCGCCGGACAGGGTATCGGTGCCATCGCGACGGCGCTGCTCCCCGGTCTCGCCGCGGCGGCCGTCGCGATCGAGGCAAGCCTCGAGGCGGTGATCGGGCTGGCGGCACTGGTCGGCTCGCAGCTCATTGCGATCCTCGTTGCGGCCGTGCCGCAGGGACGGGTCGCCGATGAGGCCGCCGATCGACTTCCGGAGCTCGCCGAGCACCTCGCGGATGCGGTGCTTCGTTTCGACGGCCGCCTCCGCCTACGCGACTGGAATCCCGCCGCGGCCTCACTGCTCGGTCTCGATGCCGCTTCGGCCGGCTCGCGGCTCGAAGACCTCCTCGGCATCTCCCTGGCTGCCATGCCCCTTCCGGGCGCATCCGTCTCGACCGCCACCTCGGTCGGCGGGCTGCGTGTCGGCCTGCAGCGAACCGGCGACGGGCTGACGGCCGTGATCCGTGACCCGGGCAGCTCGCCGGAGGCCGAGCGCCTCGGCCGCGAGCTGCGCGGGACGATCGAGGAGCTGCTCCAGGCCCGGCGCACGATCGAGCTCCAGCGGCAGGAGCTCGAGCGCGCCTCGTCCATCGATCCGCTCACCGGCGTCACCAGCCGGACAGCGATCCTCGAACGGCTCCGCATCGAGGTGGCGGAGGCGCGGCGCTACCAGCATCCGGTCGCGATCGTTCTGCTCGACCTCGACGACTTCGCGGTCGTGAACCGAGTCCACGGCACGGCAGGCGGCGACACCGCACTGCGCGAGGTCGCGCTCCGCATCCGGCTGCGCGTCCGCGAGGCCGATGAGCTCGGCCGCTTCGGCAGCGACGCGTTCCTTGCCGTCCTGCCGCACACCGACGAGGGCGGGGCAGCCACGTTCGCCGATGCGCTCCAGCACCGGCTCGGTCTGCGACCGATCGCCATCGGAGCCGAGCAGGTGGAGCTCACCGCAAGCGTCGGCATCGCGGTCCTGCGACCCGGGGACGACCTGGACCGCGACGGCCTGCTCGTCCGCGTGGACGAGGCACTCACCAGCGCGAAGCGTGCGGGCGGCAACCGGGTCGCGCTCGACCGTACCCATGGCCTGGCGCGACTCGAGGATCGTGAGCGAGGAACCGAGGACGATCCCGCCGACGACCGCGGCGCCGTATGACAACGCGACACGCACGAATCTGAATTCGAGCGCGGCTGGCCGCGCCATGGCGCGTCGGGTTATCCACAGATGTCATACACTGTGTGGGTAGGATCTGTGGATAACCGTATGGTCTCGCCGGCCGTCGGCTGGCACCCTGAGGCTCAGATGCCCCCCACCTCCGCCGCGCTCTCCGCCAAGCTCATCTTCCCCACCAAGGAGATCGTGGAGGAGTACTACCTCCCGATCATCTACACGGCCTGCCGCACCTGCTACTCCGAGCTGGTCCCCGACCAGATCTGGGACAAGGCGGTCAGCCGCCAGGTCGCCGACGAGAAGCAGCAGAACCTCGTCCGCAAGGTGATGGAGTCCGGGCACGGCAGCACCATCGAGCACGTGAACTTCACGTTCGCCATCAGCGGCGTGACCCGGACGCTCTCGCACCAGCTCGTCCGGCACCGCGCGGGCACCGCGTTCGATCAGCAGTCGCAGCGCTATGTGAGCTTCAAGAAGCGCGACAACTTCACCATCCCGGACTCGATCACCAAAGGCGACCTGCCCGACGACCTGGCCGGGCGGTTCCAGCGCGCCGTCGACGAGAACCTCGACCTGTACGGCCAGCTGCTCCAGGCCGAGGTGCCGGCGGAGGACGCCCGGTTCATCTTCCCCAACGCGATGCAGACCAACCTGGTCATGACGGTCAACCTGCGGCAGCTCATCCACATGAGCGGCCTGCGGCTGTGCACCATGGCGCAGTGGGAGATCCGGCAGCTGTTCAAGCAGATCCGGCACGAGATCTTTCGCGTCTCGCCGTTCTTCGGCTCATTCCTGGCACCGAAGTGCGTCCCGCTCGGCTACTGCGACGAGATGGGCAACCGGGACGAGCACTGCCGCATCCGCCCGCACCGCGATACGGTCATGGCGGTCTGGGAGGCCTATCGCGGCGGCACGCTGGCGGAGACCGACGGGCCGGTCGTGCCGGAGACCTCACCGTTCCGACCGAAGCCGCGCCGGGTGCCGCTGCCGGTGACCGACGACGCGGTCCGACCGTCCCACGGCGAGCCGGTCGGCGCGCAGCTCGGGCAGGCAGGCGACTCCGACCGCGTCTGACGCACGCTACGCTCGGGGGGTGGAAGCGCAGACCGCCCGCCCCGCATGACCCACGGGGGGCGCCGCCCGGGTGATCGACGCGTGCGCGTCGCGCGGACCGAGCAGCAGACGATCATCGTCAAGCAACCGCGGCGGGCCCGGCGGCGGCCGGACGCGGCCTTCTCCCTGCTCCTTCTCTTCGTCGTCCTCATCACCGCCGGCACTGGGTTGCTCATGCTGCCGTTCGCGACGGCTGATGGCGCATCGCCGCCCGTTCATGGATGCCCTCTTCACCGCGACCAGCGCCGCCTGCGTCACCGGCCTGGTGGTGGTGGATACGGCGACCTACTGGAGCCCGTTCGGCCAGGTCGTGATCCTCCTGCTCATCCAGATCGGCGGCTTCGGCATCATGGCGGGCTCGACCCTCCTGCTCATGTTGTTCCTCGGTCGGCGGACGACGCTGCGAGACCGCCTCGTCGTCCAGGAGTCGCTCGGGGGCCTCGAGCTGGGGACAGTGACGACCGTCCTGAAACGCATCGCGATCTTCACGATCGTGGTCGAGGTCGCCGGAGCGATCATCCTGTCCATCGCCTTCATGGCCGGTCCGGAGGCCGGGCCGCCATGGCATCCGATGGGCATCTGGTGGGGCATCTTCCACTCGATCTCGGCCTTCAACAACGCGGGCTTCGACATCACCGGTGGCTTCCGCAGCCTCGGCCCGTTCGTGGACGACTGGGTCGTCCTGCTCACCATCGGCGTGATCCTGTCGCTCGGCGGCCTGGGGTTCGCGATCATCGCCAACGCCGTCACGACGCGGCGCTGGGCGCGCATGGCCCTCGAAACCAAGATCGTCCTGCTCACCACCGTCGGCCCTCCTCGTCGGCGGGGCGGCCTTCATCGGCTTCACCGAATGGTCGAACCCGAACACCCTCGGCGCGCTGCCTCCGGGCCAGCGCCTGCTGAATGCGCTGTTCGAGTCGACCACGCTTCGAACCGCCGGATTCACGGCACTCGATACGGGCGCGTTCCTGGACGAGACGCTGTTCGTGGTGATGGCGTTGATGTTCATCGGGGGTGCATCCGGCTCGACGGCCGGCGGCATCAAGATCAACACGTTCGCCGTGCTCCTGATCGCCATCGCGTCGACGGTGCGAGGGCTTCCGTCGGCGATGGCGTTCGGTCGACGCATCAACCACGAGATCGTGTACCGCGCCCTCGCCGTGGCGCTGCTGGCGATCGCATTCGTATTCATCGTCGGCATGAGCCTGACGCTGACCACCGAGGCGACGTTCGTACAGACGCTGTTCGAGTCGGTTTCGGCATTCGCCACCGTCGGGGCCAGTACCGGCATCACGCCGGAGATGGACGATGCGGCCCGGCTGATCACGATCGCGGCGATGTTCATCGGGCGGCTGGGGCCGTTGACGCTCGTGCTCGCCCTCACCGCGCGCGCCCGCCCGATCCCGTACCGACCGGCAGTCGAGTCGGTTCGCATCGGCTAGGCTGGAATCGATGGCGCGCGAGCAGGTGATGGTGATCGGCCTCGGGCGCTTTGGATCCGCCCTCGCGCTCGAGCTCGAGCGCCTGGGTCACGAGGTGCTGGCCATCGACCGCAGCGAGGCAGCTGGTCAACGAAATCGCACCGGACGTCACGCACGCCCTCCAGCTGGACGCGGCGGACGAGGACGCGCTCCGGTCGGCTGGTGCAGGCGACTTCGCGACGGCGATCGTCGCGATCAGCAGCGACGCCGAGCCCTCGATCTTCGCGACGATGGTGCTGAAGCGTCTCGGCGTGCGGACGGTGATCGCCAAGGCCGGCAGCCTGCTGCACGGCGAGATCCTCGCCCGCGTCGGAGCCGATCGCGTTGTCTTCCCGGAGCGCGAGACAGGCCTGCGACTGGCGCACTCGTTCAACGTGCCGAACGTCCTCGACTACCTCGACGTGGCGCCCAACTTCGGGATCGAGAAGATAAGGCCGCCGAAGGCATTCGTCGGCAAGTCGTTGGGCGAGCTGGACCTCAAGGGTCGCCTTGGCCTGACGCCGATCGCGCTTCGCCGCGGGCAACAGGTGTTCGTCAACCCGGCTCGCGAGGAGCGGGTGGCCGACGGCGACGAGCTGATCCTCATCGGCCGCGACGACAAGCTCGAGGAGCTGCGCGGGTAGGCGCTCAGTTGTCGCGCGAGATCCCGTCGCCCAGGGAGAACTGACGCAGCTCCTCCGCGCACGACTCGGCCAGGCGGCGAGCCTCGGCGACCAGGAACGAGCTCATCTTGGTCGAGTCGATGATGAGGAGGGTGTGCCCGCGCTCGTTGCGATCGAGCACGATCCGGTCGTCGCCGTGAAAGCTGATTCCCCAGTTCGCCTGGAGCTGGACGATCTCGGCGAGAACGACCTTCTCGCTGAAGGACCAGTCGAGGAACTCCGCGTTCAGGGCGGCGACGACGTCCCGGAGCTGGTGCGTCTCGTTGCGCCGCAGGCGCGACACGAAATGGACCACGCGCAGCGCGGCGAACGGGTCGCCGCTGCGCGCGATCTGGGGCGGAGTCAGGTCCGGGTCCGGCATGCCATCCGGAGCCGGACCCACCAGCGACCACGCCGGGGCGTCGGTCAATTCGACGATCCGTCGCCCGTTTCGATCGGCACGCCCACCAGTGAGCCGTACTCGGTCCACGAGCCGTCGTAGTTGCGCACATCTCCGTAGCCGAGCAGCTCGTGCAGCACGAACCACGTGTGGCTCGAGCGCTCGCCGATGCGGCAGTAGGCGACGATCTCCTCGCTGCCGTCGACCCCGCGGCTGCCGTACAGCTCACGGAGCTGGTCGATCGGCTTGAACGTCCCGTCCTCGGCAACGGCCTGGGACCACGGCACGTTGACCGCGCCCGGGATGTGGCCACGGCGCTGTGCAGCCTCCTGCGGGAGGTGCGCCGGGGCGGCGAGCTCGCCGCGGAACTCCTCCGGTGACCTGACGTCCACGAGGTGGCCACCTGTCGCCCCCACGCCGTCGATGACCTGCTGCCGATAGGCGCGCAGCTCCTCGCGGGTCTGCTCCGGCAGCGTGATGCTTCCCCGCTCGCGGGCCGGCGCATCGGTCGTGAGCGGGAGCCCGTCGGCCTCGACCTTCACTCGCCCGCCATCAAGAAGACGGACGTTGTCGAGCCCCTGGTAGCGAAGCTGCCAGTACGCCCAGGCCGCGAACCAGTTGTTGTTGTCGCCGTACAGGACGATCGTCGTGTCGTCGTTCACTCCGGCGGCACGGAGCAGCTCCTGGAGCTCGTCGCGGCTCACGAGGTCCCGACGGATCGCATCGGTCAGCTGGCTCTTCCAGTTCACGCCGGTGGCACCGGGCAGATGGCCGGTGTCGTAGGCATCGGTGTCGACGTCGACCTCCAGGAACCGGACAGTCGGGTCGTCGAGGTGTTCCCGGGCCCAGTCGGTGGTGACGAGGGCAGCCGGACGCGCGGTAGAGGTTGCTTCAGCAACGGACATGGGTGATACGCCGTGGTCGACGGGCGCGCGGGCTGTTGCCGCGCGGGCGGAATGGGCATCGGTGGGAACTCCGACCGATTCAGTCGGAGTATCGCCTCAGCCCTCGCCGAGGGCAACCCCGACGCAGGACCGATGCACGCGGGCAACGGCCCCCCGTAGGACTTTCGACCCGTTGGTGACGCCGCGAGGCGCCGGTACGGTTCGCACACGGCAGCCGCCTTCGTGCCCCGGCGGCGCCCACGCAGGAGGCAACGTGACGTTCTGGAACTGGCGCCGCGGCCCCGGCCCATCGGCCACGCAGGGAAGCGCGGCGATCGCCACGTCCACCGATCTGGCGCCGATCGAGATCTACACCGCCGACGCGCGCATCGTCGGCTGGGTTGCACCGAACGGCCAGCGCGTCACGGACATGCTCACCAGCCAGGACGAGCTGCGCCTGTGGCGGCCGAGTCCGGGGCCCCTGGACGACCGGTCGATGCCATCGGACGACACCGACGTGCCTGCCGTCCTCGGCGAGAACGGCCAATGGGAGTCCCTGGCGACGGCCCGGGTGATCCTCGCCATGCCGCCCGAGTGGCGCGCCAGCCGGCAGCTCCGCCTCCACCGGCGCCTGCGTCGCGCCCGGTGCGTGGCCGGTCCGTTCAACGTCACCGGGAACGTCCACCTCGCCCCCGGCGTCGAGGTCGGCCTCCATCTCGTGCGCACCCAGCGATTCATCCCGCTGACAGACGCCTACATCCTCCACTCCGGCGAGCCGCCGTTCGAGCACGTGGTCAGCGTCGCCCTCGTCAACACCGCCCACGTCGCCCAGATCGTCTCGCTCGTCACGCTCGCCTGACGCCGCGTCCCTCCGGCCGTCCGCGGCGACGCCCGTCGGCGCGATAATCGGCGGCGATGGCCGTCCTGCGCAGCGAGATCGACCTCAACAGCCAATCCACCCGCGCCAACGCCGCGGCGATGCGCGCGCTCGTCGACGACCTGCGGTCCCGGCAGCAGGCGCTGACTGCGCGGGGTGCCGCGGGTGACGACCGCTCGATCGCACGCCATCGCGAGCGCGGCAAGCTGCCGGTCCGGGAGCGGATCGATCGACTTCTCGACCCGGGCAGCGCCTTTCTCGAGCTGAACGCCCTGGCGGCCACGGACCTCTACGACGGCGAGGCTCCGGGCGCTGGGATCGTGACTGGCATCGGCAGAGTCGAGGGCGTCGAGTGCGTCGTCGTGGCCAACGACGCGACCGTCAAGGGCGGCACTTACTACCCGATGACGGTGAAGAAGCACCTCCGGGCGCAGGAGATCGCGCTCGAGAACCACCTGCCGTGCCTCTACCTCGTCGACTCGGGCGGTGCCTTCCTGCCACTCCAGGACGAGGTCTTTCCCGATCGCGAGCACTTCGGGCGGATCTTCTACAACCAGGCACAGCTCTCGGCCCGGCGCATCCCGCAGGTTGCGCTGGTGATGGGCTCCTGCACGGCGGGGGGCGCGTACGTGCCGGCCATGTCGGACGAGACGGTGATCGTCAGGGGCACCGGCACGATCTTCCTGGGAGGCCCCCCGCTGGTGCAGGCGGCAACCGGCGAGGTGGTGAGTGCCGAGGAGCTGGGCGGCGCCGAGGTGCATACCGTGCACTCCGGCGTGGCAGATCACTACGCCCTCGACGACGAGCACGCGCTGGCCATCGGTCGCGAGATCGTTCGGAACCTGGCGCGGCGCCGCCCCGACCGGCCGTGGGACGTATCCATGCCCACGGATCCGGCGGTGCCCGAGGAGGACCTGTACGGCGTCGTCCCGGCCGATGCGCGCCAGGCCTACGACGTGCGCGAGGTCATCGCGCGCCTGGTCGACGCCAGCGAATTCCACGAGTTCAAGGAACGGTATGGCGAGACGCTGGTGTGCGGCTTCGCGCGGATCATGGGGCAGCCGGTCGGCATCCTCGCCAACAACGGCATCCTGTTCAGCCAGTCCGCCCTGAAGGGAGCGCATTTCGTGGAGCTCGCCTCCCAACGGCGCATCCCGCTCGTCTTCCTCCAGAACATCACCGGCTTCATGGTGGGCCGGGAGTACGAGGCGGGCGGCATCGCCCGCGATGGCGCCAAGCTCGTGACGGCGGTGAGCACGACGAACGTCCCAAAATTCACCGTCATCATCGGTGGCAGCTTCGGCGCCGGGAACTACGGCATGGCCGGACGCGCCTACGGCCCGCGCCAGCTGTGGATGTGGCCCAACGCGCGGATCAGCGTCATGGGCGGCGCCCAGGCGGCCCGGGTGCTTTCGACCGTCCGCGGCGGCTTCGAAACCGATGCGGACCGCGACGCCTTCGAGGCCCCCATCCTCGACAAGTACGAGCGCGAGGGCTCGCCCTACCATTCCACGGCGCGGCTCTGGGACGACGGGGTCATCGATCCGCTGGACACTCGTCGGGTGCTCGGCCTCGGGATCTCGGCCGCCCTGAACGCGCCGATTCCCGAGCCGGGATTCAGCCTCTTTCGGATGTGACCGTGCTGCGAGCGCACGAGCTAGGCGGGCTCCGTGGCGGGGACCGGCATCTCCACCCGCTCGACGTCGAGGCGGAGGCCGAACAGCTCCGCGGTCCGCGGCGACACGACCTCGGCACCGAGCGTCGCCACAGCCGGCAGCGCCATCTCCCGGCGTGGCACCAGTCGGATCGCATGCAGCCCGACGTCGGCAACCGCAAGGTCGGCAACCGCCCAGAAGTCCAGCTCGAGCTCGGCGTGGAGGTCCGCTGCGAGCGTGGGCGGGTCCAGCGAGGCGAGATCGAGACGCGTCAGGAGCACCGGAGAGCCGATGGGATGCACGAAGCGCGAACGCTCGGCGAGCGCCGCGGGGCCCCATTCGACGCCGGAATAGGCATGCTCGATGAGGAAGGGCATCGTCGAGCCGAGCGGTTTCCCGGGCACCGAGGTCCACCACTCGACGACCTGGCCATCCTCGCGGGTGCGGCTGCCGAAGATGGGCGGGCCGTACGAGGAGCCGGCCGCCCGGAGGCCGGCGATGACCGGGTCGAGGCCGTCGACGCGGAGGGCAAAGGTGGCCAGTCCGCCGCCAAGCTCGTCGAGGGTGTGCAGCACTGCCGCCCCAACAGGGCTCTGCCGCGCCGCGTCGGGATCGGTCACTCCGATCAGCTCGAGATACGACCCGTCGGCCAGCCAGGCGATCCGATTCCATGTCCCCGCGCCCTCGTGGCGGCCACCGCCCGTGCAGACGACGCCGAGCGCCGCCTCGAGCTCCGCCGCCGCGGCGTCGGGATTCTCACAGGCGATCACCAGGTGGTCGATACCCCGGATCATGGAACTGATGCTATCAGCATCCAGTAGGCTCACCGGACCGATGCAACCGCGCGCCGACCGTCCCGCCCCGGGCTCGCACGACCGATCCGTCCCTTCCGGCAGCCTGGAGGAGAGCGCTGCCAACCTGTTCGACGCCATGCTTGCCGCACGCGAGGCCGAGGAGCGCGGCGGAGACCGACGCGCGCTCCACGAGTTCTACCGGGTACTGATGAGCGGCACGCTGCTGCTGCCGGTTCCACCCGAGCACGGGGAGGAGGCGAAGGCGGCGCTCGCCTCGGCCGTGAACGACGACGAGCAGGTCGAGATCAGCGTGATGCTCGCCCAGGAGAGCGAGGGTCGACCGGTGAGCGTGATGTTCGGGTCGGTCGGCGCGCTCGCCGCTTGGGCGCCGGCTCACACCGGCAACCTGCCGCTGCCGGCCCGCATCGCGGTCGCGAACCTGGCGGCGGCGGGGCTGCCCGCGATCATGGATCCGGCCGGCCCGGTGCCCTATCGCTTCGACCTCAACGAGCTGGAGGCATTGGCAGGGGGGCGGGTGCCCGGCTCCGACGAGCCGCTCTTCAGCCCGACGGCGCGGACCTCGATTCGCATCCGCCCACCGAGCATGGACACACGGGAGCTCGAGCGGCAGCTGGCCGGGGCATTGCGCGACACGCGCGTGGACGCCGCGTACCTGGTGGAGACCGATGACGGCGGCCGCTCGCGGCTGATGCTCGGGTTGGTCGGCGCGACCGGCGCGTCCGCGACCGTCGACGTGCCCGACGGAACCGACGTGGTGTGGCTGGAGGAGCCGTTGCTGGGGCAGGTGCGCGCCGTCAGCGAGCCGTTCCATCGCCGCGGGCGGGCGTCGTGACCGACGCGACGGTGCTCGTGACGCGGGACGGCGACGTGGCATGGGTTCGCCTCGCGCGCCCCGAGGTGCGAAACGCGTTCAACGGCGCGGTGATCGCCGAGCTGCGAGCCATCTTCGAGGCCCTGGCCACCGATCCGCCCGATGCTCTGCGGTGCGTCGTCCTTGCCGGGGATGGCCCGGCCTTCTGCGCCGGCGCGGACGTCGAGTGGATGCGCGCGGCAATCGGCCTGTCCGTCGACGACAACGAGCGAGACGCCGCGGCAATGCAGTCGATGTTCGCGGCGATCGATGCGTGCCCGGTGCCGGTGCTCGCCCGCGTCCAGGGGGCGGCCCTGGGTGGGGGCATGGGCCTGTGCGCGGTCAGCGACGTCGTCGTCGCCACCGCCGACGCGACGTTCGGCTTCACCGAGACGAGGCTCGGCATCATTCCGGCGGTCATCAGCACCTTCGTCGTCCCGAAGATCGGCGAGTCGCATGCGCGCGCGCTGTTCCCGACCGGCGAGCGCTTCGACGCCGAGCGCGCGCTGCGTATCGGCCTCGTCCACGAGGTCGTCTCCGACGAGGCTGCCCTGGACGGCAGGATCGCGGCATTGGTCGCAGAGGTGCGCGCCGCGGGGCCAACCGCCATTCGCGCCGCGAAATCGCTGGTCCGGGAGATCCGGACGCTCGGTCCGGATGGCGCGGCGCGCCAGACGCCGCGGCACATTGCCCGGCAGCGGACGTCCGCGGAGGGACAGGAAGGCCTCGCCGCCTTCGTGGAGAAGCGGCCGCCACGCTGGAAGCCGTGACCGCCGAGGGCGACCTGCGACAATCGCGACATGACTGACGACGAGCTGAGCCCTCGGGAGGCAGCGGAGGAGCTCGGAGTGACGGTCCGCACCGTTCAGCGCTGGATCGCAGACGGAAGGCTCCCAGCGCGTCGCGTTGGCGCTCGAGCGCGAGTGTCGCGTTCGTCGCTCTCGGCCGTGTCCGCGCAGGGCGACCAGGGGCCGCGACACACGATCCGATCCCTGCTCGTCGCGAACCGAGGCGAGATTGCCGTCCGAGTTGCCTGGACCGCCCGCCGGATGGGCATTCGCGTGGTGGGAATTCACGCCGCCGACGAGCGCCCGCCGTCCGGCATGAACGAGGCGCACACGATCGGCTCGTACCTGGACGCCGCCGAGATCCTGGCCGTCGCGGATCGGGCCGGAGCGGACGCGATTCATCCCGGCTATGGATTCCTCGCCGAGAATGCGGACTTCGCTCGATCGGTTCGGGCCGCCGGCCTCGCGTGGGTCGGTCCCCCCGCGGACGCCATCGCGGCGATGGGCGACAAGTCGGCCGCGCGTCGACGGGCAGCCGCACACGGGGTGCCGGTGATCCCGGGCTACGACGGCGAGGCGCAGGACGATGAGACCCTGGAGCGCGAGGCGGGACGCATCGGCTATCCCGTCCTGGTCAAGCCCTCCGCCGGTGGTGGCGGCAAGGGCATGCGCGTGGTCGGCGAACCCGCGGACCTGATGGAGGCGCTGGGTGGAGCGCGTCGCGAGGCATCGCGTTCGTTCGGCGACGACCGGATCGTGCTCGAGCGGTTCCTGGCCGCGTCGCGTCACGTCGAGGTCCAGGTGCTGTTCGACGCGCACGGAGCGGGCGTCCACCTCGGGGAGCGCGACTGCAGCGCGCAGCGGCGGAACCAGAAGATCGTGGAAGAGGCGCCGGCGCCATCGGTCACCCCGGACGTCCGCAGCGCCATCGGGAAGGCGGCCCTGGACGTTGCGTCGGCCGTCGGCTACGTGAGCGCGGGCACGGTCGAGATGCTGATCACCGATGCCGGCGACTTCTACTTCCTGGAGATGAACACTCGCCTCCAGGTCGAACACCCCGTCACCGAGGCCGTGACGGGACGCGATCTCGTCGAGGACCAGCTTCGGATCGCGGCCGGGGACTCGCTCGGGGTACTCGGCCTGTCGGCGCCACCGCGGCTGCGCGGTCACGCGATCGAGGCTCGCCTCTACGCCGAGGACCCCGAAGGCGGGTTCCTGCCCGCGACCGGGACGGCTGGCGAGGATCCGCTGGCCGGACGGCGTCCGGGTCGACACCGGCGTGGCCGAGGGCGACGAGGTGAGCGACCGCTACGACCCGATGCTGGCCAAGATCGTCGCCCACGGCGCCACCCGCGAGGACGCCGTCGAACGCCTGCGACGGGCGCTCGCTGAGACCGTGGTCCTTGGCGTCCGCACCAACCTTCGCTTCCTCCGTTGGCTCGTCGCGCAGCCGGTCATGCGGGACGGCGAGATGCGGACCGACACGATCGCCAACATGACGCTGCCCGGCCCGCCATCTCCCGAGGACCGGCACTGGCAGGCCGCAGCTTACGCGACGCACGACGCCACGACCGCGGACCCATGGGCTGGCGGCTGGCGCCTGAATGCGGCGCCGCTCCAGCGCCTGGCGCACGAGGGTGACGAGCGCTCGATCGAAGTGGTGGAGGAGGAGGCGAGCGGTCCGATCGCGGTTGCCGACGGCTCGACGGCCCACGTCGACGTCGACGGACAGAGCCTCGCCTTCGCTCCGGCGCCGGCCCCGACGGTGGAGGAGGCTGTCCGGCATGCCGCGTCGGCCCGCGATGAGGGGACGGCGGTGCTGCGCGCGCCGATGCCGGGACGGGTGATCGCGGTCCGGGTGGCCGAGGGCGCATCGGTCCAGGCTCACCAGGCGGTGGTCGTGATCGAGGCAATGAAGATGGAGCACGCGGTCGTGGCGCCCATCGATGGCGTGCTCGTCCGGTTGCTGGTCGGCGAGGGCCAGCAGGTCCAGCGCGGCGACGTGGTCGGCGAAGTCGCACAATCGGGCGCATGAGCGACCGTGACGTCCGAATCTACGAGGTCGGCCCGCGCGACGGCCTGCAGAACGAGGCTGCGCCGATCCCGACCGCGGCGAAGCTGCGGTTCATCGCACTCCTGGCCGATGCGGGCGTTCGCGAGATCGAGGCCACCAGCTTCGTGTCTCCAAAGGCGGTCCCCCAATTGGCCGACGCCGACGCCCTGATGGAGGGACTCGATCGGCGGCCGGGAGTCCGCTACCCGGTGCTCGTGCCGAATGCCCGGGGCATGGAGCGAGCCGAGGCCGCGCGAGCCGATGCGGTCTGCGTATTCACCGCCGCCTCGGAGGCCTTCACCCGCGCCAATATCAACATGAGCATCGCCGAGTCGATCGACGCCTTCCGCCCGGTGATCGATCGGGCACGCGAGCGAGGCTGGTGGACGCGCGGCTACATCAGCACCGCCTTCGGCTGCCCCTACCAGGGCGAAGTCGGCGAGGCGGCGGTGGTCGGCGTGGCCCGGGAGCTGGTCGCCCTCGGCATCGACGAGCTGAGCATCGGCGACACGATCGGCGTGGCGGCGCCGGCGGACGTGCGGCGTGTGGTGGCCGCGCTGGCGGCCGCGGGGATAGCGCCCGAGCGCCTGGCGATGCACTTCCACGACACGCGCGGGACGGCCCTGGCCAACGTGAGCGCCGCCCTGGAGCTGGGCGTGCGCTGCTTCGACGCCTCGACCGGGGGAACCGGCGGATGCCCCTACGCGCCAGGCGCCGCCGGCAACCTCGCCACCGAGGATCTGGTCTACCTGCTCGACCGCGAAGGCCTGTCGCACGGCGTCGACCTCGACGCGATCCTCGTCGCCGCGCGTCACGTGGCCGACACGCTCGGCCGGCCCTTGAGTACAAAGGTCGGCCAGGCCGGCGGCTGGCGCGTACCATAGGCAGCCGATGGACGTTGAGGACGCCCCTCAGGCCGTGCCCCGGCCGTTGATCCTGGATGTCGACACCGGGATCGACGACATGATCGCGCTGCTGATCGCCGCCACCAGCCCCGAGCTCAACCTCCGGGGCGTCACCTGCGTCGCCGGCAACGTCGAGATCCATCACGTGGCGCGCAACACCGGCAAGATCCTGCGGATGGTCGGCCGCGGCGACGTGCCGGTCAGCATCGGGGCCGCCCGTCCGCTCCAGCGCCGGCTGCGCACCGCACCTGACACGCACGGCCCGACCGGGACCGGATATGTCGAGCTGCGCGGGGAGGACCGCCAGCTGGGGACCACCGAGTACACCGCCATCCCGGCCAGCCGCTACCTCGGGGCGCATCTCAGCCGGCATCCGGGAGAGATGACGGTCCTCGCCCTCGGTCCGCTGACGAACCTGGCTGCCGCGAGTCAGCAGGGAGTCGACTTCCATCATGCGGCGCGCGAGGTGATCTGGATGGGAGGCACGCTCGAGGAGCGCGGCAACACCACCGAGACCGGCGAGTGGAACGCGTGCGTCGACCCGGAGGCCGCCGAGGTCAGCCTGCGCGCCGGGGCCCTGCACCGGATGTTCCCGCTCGATGCGACGCAGGACGTCGTGTTCCGGATGGAGGATCTGGCCACCCTGCCGGACACCCACCTGGCGGGCATCGTCCGGGACGCCGTCCGCTTCTACGTTGGGTTCCACCAGCAGGCGGATGGCATCGACGGCGCGTACCTGCATGACCCGGTCGCACTGATCGGCTCGCTCCTCCGCCCGGACCTGGTGACCGAGGAGGTCAGCGAGGTCCTTGCCTGTGACACCAGCTCCGATCCCTACCTGGCCGGCAGTCTCTTTCGCTCGGAGTCCGACGACCGCCCGCCCGTGAAGCTCGCCACCCACATCGACCCCGAGGGGATGCGGACCGAGCTCCTGTCCCGCCTTTCGCGCGCCGTCGGCGCCCCGTACAGCTAGCCACCGCTTCGAACTGGGAGGAAGGTCAGCATGCTCGTTCGATGGATCGCGGCCCTCGTCGCCTTCGTGGTCGTCGTGGCCGCCGGGATCGTGTTGGCGGGGGGCATCCCGGACAGTGGCGAGGCCGACCCGGTCACGTTCGCCTACCAGGCGATCGCGGACGTCCTGGCCCTCACCCTCGGCATCGCGCTCCTCGTCGCGATCGCGGTCTACCTTGTCGTCGAGCGGATTCAGACCGGCACGATCTCGTCGGTGACCTCCCAGTTCACGACGCGGACGCTCATCCTGATGCCGATCGCCATCGCCCTGAACATCATCCTCGGCCAGACCGTGGCCGCCGCCCTGAAGATCCCGATCTACCTCGACTCGATCGGGACGATCCTGGTCGGGGTGCTGGCCGGTCCGCTGGCGGGAGCCGCGACCGGGTTCCTCGCCAACATCCTGTGGGCGTACGTGATCCCGCCGCCGTTCCAGTACCCCCCGGCCGCCGCATTCGCAATCGTGGCCGCGGTCATCGGCCTGCTCGCGGGCGTCGCCGGCCAGCTCGGGCTGCTCCGGCCGCGTCCCAACCGGCCAGCGCGCGAGCTCGTCATCGGCGGGGTGATCACCGCCGTGGTGGTGGGCGGGCTCGCCTATGTCGCGTATCTCGGATACACCGCGATCCTCGGAGATACCAGCCTGACGCCGACCTCCGACAACGCGATCTTCGTGATCATCGGATGGCTCGCGCTGGCCCTGGTGGTCCTGACCGTCGTCGGCCTGTTCGCGCTGCTGATCGTGCGGCGCGACCTCACCGCGACGTACGTGGTGGTGACCGGCATGGTGACGGGCATCGTGGCGGCGTTGATCAGCGCCCCGATCGCAGCCGGCGTGTTCGGCGGCGTGACCGGGTCCGGCACGGACTTCCTGGTCGCCGCCTTCCGGCAGGGAGGAGCCGACATTGGGGCGGCGACGCTCGGCCAGGGGCTGATCAGCGACCCGATCGACAAGATCACCACCTTCTTCGTCGTCTACCTCATCGTGTCGGCCATGGCCCGACGCACGAAGGCACGCTTCCCCCAGGGAGAGCGGCTGTTCGAGGAGGAGGACGTGGTGCCCGAGGAGGAGGGCGAGTGGCGGGGGGCGACCGCCTGAGCGAGGCCGCGGCGACCGGCCGTGATGTCCCGGCCTTCCTGCATCCGCCTGGGCCGAGTGCCTTCCACCGCCTCAACCCGCTGACGAAGGCGACGCTCGCCACCGTGACGGCGGTGGCCGCCGTGGTCCTCGGCGGCCTGGTCGGCCCGGCCGTGCTCGTCGTCGTCGCCGTCATCGGTCCGGCCCTCGCGGCCGGCGTGCTCGGGCGCCTGATCCGGACCGCCCTGCTCCTGTCGCTGCCGATCGCCGTGTCGGCGGTCCTGGTCAACCTCTTCTTCTTCCCCGGCGGCGAGACGGTCCTGCTGCAGATCGGCCCGATCACGGCGACCGCCGAAGGACTCGCGTTCGCACTGGAGATCCTGGCCCGCATCGTCGCGATCAGCGGCGCGATCACGCTCTTCTACCTGACCACCCGGCCGGGCGACCTCGTCATCGACCTCGAGCGGCGCGGGGTCAGCCCGCGGGTCGCGTTCGTGGCCAACGCATCGGTCCAGACGGTGCCGGCCATGGTCGAGCGGGCCGGCCACATCACCGCGGCGCAGCGCGCTCGAGGGCTGGACACGGAGGGCTCGGTGTGGCGTCGCGTGCGCGGCATCCTGCCCATCGTCGGGCCGGTGATCCTCGGCTCGATCGCCGAGGTCGAGGAGCGCACGATGGCCCTGGAGGCGCGCGGGTTCACCCGACCCGGCCGGCGGACGCTGCTGTGGACGCCCGCGGACCGCCCGGTGGAGGGCGTGGTTCGCTGGGTCCTCGTGCTCGCGCTGGTGGCGCTGGTGGTGGCGCGGCTGGCGGGAATCGGCCCGTGACGCTGCGGCTCTCGGGCGTCGGCTACCGGTACGCCGGTTCGGACCGCCCCTCGCTGCTCGACATCGACCTGGAGCTGCCGGAGGCGACCGTGGTGGGGCTGGCGGGTCCATCGGAGGCGGGCAAGACGACGCTCTGCCTGGTCGCCAGCGGTCTCGCGCCCCGCGCCATCGGCGGCCGCATTCGCGGGACGATCGAGCTGGACGGGCAGAACGTGGATGCCTGGCCGATGCACCGGCTGGCGGAGCGCATCGGCATCGGCTTCCAGAACCCGGCTACCCAGCTCAGCCAGGTGGCCGATACGGTGTTCGAGGAGATCGCGTTCGGGCCGATGAACCTGGGCCTGCCTCGCGACGAGGTGCTGGACCGAACGTGGGAGTCCGTCGCCGCCCTGCGCATCGAGGCGCTGGTCGAGCGGGATCCACGGCGGCTGTCCGGTGGTCAGCAGCAGCTGGTGGCCACCGCCGGCCTGCTCGCCATGCGGCCGCAGCACCTCGTACTGGACGAGCCCACGGCGCAGCTCGACCCCGCGGGCACCACGCTCGTGGCAGAGGCAATCGGTCGCCTCGCGGCCGACGGGGCCAGCATCCTGGTGGCCGAGCAGAAGACGGATCTGCTGGCGGCCGTCGCCAGCCGGGTGGTGGTGCTCAGCGAGGGACGCATCGCCCTCGACGGCCCCTCCGCCGACGTGCTCGCCGACGAACGGCTTCCGACTCTCGGCGTCTCCCCGCCGGCCGCCGTCCGCCTGCGCCGGGACCTGCTGGCCACCGGCCTCGACCCGGCCCTATTGGAGACTGCGGGTGGCTGAGCTTCGGGTCGAGGACCTCGTGCACGTGTACCGCGAGGGGGCGGTCCGCGCCCTCGACGGCGTGACGCTCGCGATCCCGGCCGGCGATCGGCTGGCGCTCGTCGGCCAGAACGGCAGCGGCAAGACCACGCTCGTGCGCCACCTCAACGGCCTGCTGCGCCCGACCCAGGGGCGCGTGCTGGTCGACGGCCGCGATGCGGCACCGCTCACCACCGCGCGGCTGGCCTCCCTGGTCGGCCTGGTCTTCCAGGACCCGGACCGCCAGGTCTTCGCCGGCTCGGTACGGGCCGAGGTCGAGTTCGGACCGCGGAATCTCGGCCGATCCAGCCGGGACCTCGCGACCGCGGTCGATGCCGCGCTCGATGCGACAGGCCTCGGCGACGAGGAACGGACGAACCCGTACGACCTCGGCCACTCGCGCCGAAAGCTCCTCGCGCTCGCCTCGGTCCTCGCCATGCGCACACCGGTGCTGGTGCTCGACGAACCGACCACGGGCCAGGATGCTCGCGGCGTCGAGCGCGTGCGCGGGATCATCGAGACCTGCGCCGCCGAGGGGCGCACCGTCGTCGCCATCAGCCATGACATGCGCTTCGTGGCCGAGACGTTCGCCCGCGTGGTGGTGATGCGCGAGGGGCGGGTCGTGCTCGACGGCACCCCGGCCGACGTCTTCGCGGACGGCCGGGTCGGGGAGCTGCGCTCCACCTACCTCGAGCCGCCGCTGGCCGCGGTCATCGGCCACCGGCTGGGGCTGGGGAGCACGCCCACCGACGCCAGCCTGGTCGAGGCGCTGCGCGAGCGGGCCGGGATCGCGAGGCCCGAGCCGAACGCGGGCTAGGTGTAGTAGCCCGGAGGTGGCGGCAGCGGGTTGCCGTCGGCGTCGAACCGTTCGTCCGGCGCCAGCTGGTCCCGGTGCTCGCGCCCCTCGATCGGGCCTGGGATCGGCAGGGCCATGACGGAGTGCGGGATCTCGTCGAGCCGATCGGTGATGCTGCGCAGCCCGAGTCGACGCAGGGCCGGCGCGAAGCGCTCGGCGAAGTCCGTGCTGCGGAGGAGGCCGAACAGGAGCGACGAGTGCGCGCGGTTCAACAGTTCGATGGCGCGCGCCGACTCCGCGGCGTTCACCTGGTTCAGGCCCAGCTGGTTCTCCAGCGCGTCGAGCGCTCGGTTTGCCTCCTTGCGTGTCGACTTGCTGAAATGCGGGGTACGGTTGACCAGCACGCGGGTCCGGTACAGGACCTCGCGGACGCGGCCGTCCCGGTCGAGGTGAGCCTGGAGCATGGAGCGGATTCTACGCGCTGGCGACGGATGGCAGGCTGCCATCGCCCAGGCGGTGGCGCGTGCCCCGCGTCCGATCCCGCTCGACCAGCGCCTCTTCCCACGCACCCGTGACGGGAATGTCGTGCGCGGCCGCTTCGACCGGTCGACCTTCCCGCCGGCCCGGCCGGCCGCGACCCTGCTGGCGATCTATCCCGACGACGACGGGCGGCTCGTCGTGCCGCTCACCGTCCGGCATGCTGACCTGCGCTCGCACGCCGGCGAGGTGTCGCTGCCGGGCGGCGCCGTGGACCCGGCCGACGCGTCGCTCCAGGCCGCGGCGCTGCGCGAGGCGTGGGAGGAGATCGGCCTCGAGCCGTCGGCCGTGTCGATCCTCGGAGAGCTCGATGACGTCTGGATCCCCGTCAGCAACTACGAGCTGCGGCCCGTGGTCGGCGCACTCGCGGCCAGGCCGACCCTCGTCCCGCACGACGCGGAGGTCGCCTCGATCGTCGAGCTGCCGCTCACCGCGCTGTTCGACCCCGACGTCCTCGGCGAGGAAGAGTTCGAGTCGCGCGGCTTCCGGATCGTCGCCGGCGCGTACCGGTACGGCGGCGTTCGGGTGTGGGGCGCCACCGCGCTCACGCTCGGGATGTTCGCCCACGTCCTCGAGGCTGCGGCGACCGGAAGCTAGCGCCGCGTCTGGAGCGAGGTGCGCAGCGAGGCCAGGAGCTCCATGATCGCGCCGTGTTGCGCCGGGGGCGCGGCGACCACGCTGGTGCGGGGGCCTCGAACGTCCGGATCCCACCACGGCCCGCCGGTGATACTGGTGATCACCGCACCCGACCGCTCGGCGATCAGGCCGGCCGCGGCCACATCCCACGGCGAGAGGCCGCCATTCTGGACGAACGCGTCGAAGCGGCCGTTGGCGACGTACGCCAGCGACAGCGCAGCACTGCCCATGCGCCGATGGATCCGAATGAGCGGCGCGATCCTCCGCTCACGCATCAGCCCGCCACGGCCGATGACGGCAAGGCTCACCACGTAGTCGCCGAGATTCTCCTTGGTCGATGCCCGCACCGGGCCGCCGTCGAGCCGCGCCGGCCCATCGGCCACCGCGTCGTACAGGTCGTCGCGGGCGGGGTCGAAGATCACCCCGACGGTCGGGCGGTCGTCGACCACGAGGCCGATGCTGACGCAGTAGTACGGGATCCCGTTCGCGTAGTTCACGGTCCCGTCGAGCGGATCGACGACCCACGTCCGGCCGTTGTGCGAGCCGTCGTCGCGCAGCACGCCGGCATGCTGGCCGGACTCCTCGGCCAGGATCGCGTCGCCCGGGTACCGCTCGCGAATGGCGTCGATGACGAGTCGCTCCGACGCGTAGTCGGCGTTCGTCACCACGTCGCGCTTGCTCTTGTAGTCGATGCGCTCGATCCGCTCGTAGCTCTCGATCAGCAGGGCGCCCGCGCGGCGAGCGAGATCGGCGGCGAAGCGGAGCTCATCGGTCCATCGGCTGGTCATTCGTCGCCGATGCTAGCGGGTCGGATCCTTCAGGCGGCCCCGTCGTCCTCCGCCTGCCGCGGGTTCGGCGGAGGCTCCTCGCCATCGCCGTCGCCCGAGCGGTCCCGCTGGATGAAGCTGATCTTGCCCCTCGGCTCGAGGATCGCCCACGCGACGTCGGTGATCCTTCCGATCCCGGCCAGCCGCATCTCGGACTCGATCTCGGACGCCGTCAGGCGGCTGCGGTGCAGGTTGGGGGTCAGGATCTCGCCGTCGCGCACGATGACGCGAGGCTCACCCTCGAGCAGTCGCTCTGCCCACGGCCACAGGTAGGACGCCCAGCTCATGAGCAGCGCCAGCAGCGCGATGGTGGAGACCGCGATGATCGCGCCGGTCAGGCTGAAGTCGTTCTGCGTCACGCCCTGCTGGATGAGGTCGCCGATGACGACCAGGACGATCAGCTCGAACGGCGTCATCTGCCCCAGCTCGCGCTTGCCCATCAGCCGCACCAGCACGTACAGGGCGACGAAGATGACCGTTGCGCGCAGCGCGATGTCCATCAGGGCAGCACCGTGATCGTCAGGTCGGCCGTCGCGATCTCATCGGTCCCGTCGTAGATCGTCACGCTGCCCTCGTTGCCGATGACGATGTCCGGGTTGACCTGGAGGTCGATCTTGAACAGGAACGTGGTTCCGGCCGCCATCTCGGCGAAGGTGAATCGCGCCTGGCCGTCCTCGCTCGTCTCTTCGGTGGGCGCGGGAATCATCGTGTTGACCGTGATGTCCTCCCACAGCGCCTCGTCGATTCCCACGACCAGCTCGCCGATGCCGTCGTGCGAGGAGACCCGCACCCGCATCTCGAAGAACTCGCCGTTGCGGATGATCTCCGGGGCATGCACCTCCAGGGACGCGGCTGACCCCGCCGCGTCCCACGTCCGCTCGTGCCCGAGCAGGCCGCTGAACGCGAGCACGACCACCAGGCCGAACACCACCAGTCCCAGCGGGCTGGCGTTTCGTCGCCAACCGGTCACGGGCCGGATGTGTCGGTCCGCGATGCCGTCGGGGTAGACGCCCGTCGATTCGCTCGTCATGGCTTCCTCGCCACCTGAGCAATCAACGGGCCAACTCGCGTGCGGACCGGCTGGGATAGGCTACCGGCATGCCACAGATCCATCTCCGCGCCGAGGACGGTGACTACGCCCCGCTGGTGCTCCTCCCCGGCGACCCCAACCGCGCCCGGCGCATCGCCGACCGCTTCGACGAGGGCAGCGTGCGGCAGGTGAACGACCATCGCGGCCTGCTCGGCTTCACGGGCACGTTCGGTGGGGTGCCGGTGAGCGTGCAGACGACCGGCATGGGAACGCCGAGCATGAGCATCGTGGTCGAGGAGCTGTTGCGCCTGGGGGCGCGACGACTGATCCGGGTCGGCACGTGCGGCGGGATCATGGACGGGCTTCGCACCGGCGATCTCGTCATCGCCACTGCGGCCTGCCCGGTCGACGGCGCCACGACCACCTACCTGCACGGCGAGGCCTACGCTCCGGCGGCCGATTTCGAGCTCACTCGCGAGCTGGTCGATGCCGCCGCCGCGGTCGGCGTGGAGGCGCAGACCGGGCTGGTCGCGTCGGTCGATGTCTTCTACAACACCGATGACGACTATGCGAAGCGGTGGCGGGAGCGCGGCGTGCTCGCCTTCGAGATGGAGGCTTCCGCTCTCTTCTTCCTCGCCGCCCGGGCCGGGGTCCAGGCGGCGTGCGCGCTCACCGTGAGCGATGTGCTGTCGGAGGAGGCGACCACCGAGGAGACCTATCTGCCGCTCGACGAGCTGAACCTTGCGATCGATCGCATGATCGACGTGGCACTGGCCGCCGGGACCGGTCGCACGCCAACCGAGAGCTGACTCGGAGGTCGAGGCCGGCATCGGTCCTGCGGTAGACTCGCCGCCATGACCGACACCATCTCGCGCGGTGCCGCGAACCAGGCCGGCGCGATCGTCAACAAGAACGCGGCCGCCGAGGCGCAGGACTTCCTGCCGCTGAAGGGAATCGATCACGTCGAGTTCTGGGTCGGCAACGCCAAGCAGGCTGCCCACTACTACCGCGCCCTGTGGGGCTTCACGCCGGTTGCCTACGCGGGCCTCGAGACGGGCGTGCGAGATCGGTCCAGCTACGTCCTCGTCCAGAACGACATCCGCTTCGTCTTCACCGCGCCGCTGACGCCGGACGGCGAGATCGCGGAGCACGTTGCCAAGCACGGCGACGGAGTGAGGGACATCGCCTTCGCGGTCGACGACGTGGAATCGGCCTGGCGCGAGACGACCTCACGCGGCGCAGTCAGCGCCCTCGAGCCCACCGAGCTGGAGGGGCAAAAGGGCATGCTGCGACGGTCGGCCATCCGAACGTACGGCGAGGTGATCCACTCCTTCGTCGACCGTTCCGATTACCACGGCACGTTCGCGCCCGGGTACCACCGCGTCACGACGCCGGCTCCGGCCGCGACCGGCCAGAGTCTGCTCGAGGTGGACCACTGCGTCGGCAACGTCGGCCTCGGCGAGATGAACCGCTTCGTCGACTACTACCGGGACATCCTCGGTTTCGCGCAGCTCATCCACTACGACGACAAGGTGATCCACACCGACTACTCCGCGTTGATGAGCAAGGTCATGACGAACGGGAACGGACGCATCAAGTTCCCGATCAACGAGCCGGCGGCGGGCAAGAAGAAGAGCCAGATCCAGGAGTTCCTTGACTACTACCTCGACGCCGGGACCCAGCACATCGCGCTGCGCACCGAGGACATCGTCGGGACCGTCCACGCGCTCCGCGAGCGCGGCGTCGAGTTCCTCGGCATGCCGCACGCCTATTACGAGTCGCTCCCCGACCGCGTGGGCGACGTCGGCGTCCCGATCGACACGCTCGAAGAGCTCGGAATCGAGGCCGATCGCGACGAAGAGGGCTACCTGCTCCAGATCTTCACGCGTCCGGTGCAGGATCGGCCGACATTCTTCTTCGAGATCATCGAGCGCCACGGCTCGCGCGGCTTCGGCGTGGGCAACTTCAAGGCGCTGTTCGAGGCGATCGAGATCGAGCAGGCCCGACGCGGCAACCTCTAGTCGCGGTCGCTCCTAGGCGAGCGTCTGCTCGATGCGCTTGTGCTGAAGCCGGGCCATCGCCGCATTCTCGCAGCGCCGTCCTTCACCTAGCATCGGCCGATGCGGCGCGTCCGGAACCTCGCCCTGTTCGGCATCGGGGCGTTCGCCGTCCTCTTCGGCGTCGGCTGGATCCTGCGCGCACAGCTGGCGCCACTCTGGGGCGTGAACCTCGACGCGGGAGCGGGCGGCCGCGCCGCGCTCCAGGTTCCGGACGGGTACCAAGCGGCGGTCTTCGCCGAGGGCCTGCGCGGTCCGCGGTTCATGGCCGCGGCGCCGGACGGTACGTTATTCATCGCGGAGCGCGGCGCCGACCGCGTCGTAGCGCTGCCCGATGCCGATGGCGATGGGGTCGCGGACGGGATCATCGAGGTCGGTAGCGGATACGGATCCGCCCACGATCTGGCCTTCACCGATGACGGCCGCCTGCTGGTGGCCGGCGAGGCGGCCCTGTACGAGGTCGTCCTGGACGGCCTGAAAGAGACGGACCGGCTGGCGGTGGCGAGTGGCCTCCCGACCGGCGGCCACAGCACCAAGACCGTGGTCGTGCTGCCCGACGGCCGCCTCCTGCTGTCGATCGGGTCCTCCTGCAACGTGTGCGACGAGGCGGACGAGCGCCGGGCGAGCGTCCAGGTGCTGGAGGACGGCGAGCTGCGACCGTGGATGGTCGGGCTGCGCAATGCCGTGGGCGTCTGGGTCGACCCCGCCACCGGCCGCGCGTGGGCAACGAACATGGGCCGCGACCTGCTGGGCGACGACGAGCCGCCGGAGACCCTCTACGAGCTGGTCGACGGTGGGGACGCCGGGTGGCCGCGCTGCCACGCGGGCGCGCTGCCCGACCCCGACTACGGAAATGACGTGGACGCCTGCGAGGGTGTCGCGGATCCGGCGGCGACCTTTCCGGCTCACACGGCTCCCCTCGCCCTGGCCGGCTGGGAGGATCACGTCGTCGTCGCACTCCATGGATCGTGGAACTCGTCGGTGAAGGTCGGCTACGCCCTGTGGTGGATGCCATGGGACGGCGAGCCCGCTGGCGAGCCCGAGCCGTTCGCGACCGGCTTCCTACCCGACGGCGCGGATGCCGCGCTTGGCCGTCCCGCGGGCCTGGCGGTCGGAGCCGACGGCGCCCTCTACGTCAGCGACGACAAGGCCGGGTTTATCTACCGCATCGTGCGCACGGACGACTGAGTCCGGGTCCAGATCTTGGGAAGGACGCGTCATCGGCTAGCATCGGCGCTCCATGAGCACCGCCAGGCTGCCGGTACAGGCAGACGACTTTCCGGGGTGGTACGTCGAGGTCGTGAAGCGAGCCGAGCTCGCCGAGCACGGCCCGGCGAAGGGCTCCATGATCATCAGGCCCCACGGCTACGCGATCTGGGAGCACACCCAGCGGGCGCTCGACGACCGGTTCAAGGCGACCGGGCACCAGAATCTCTACTTTCCGCTCCTCATTCCGATGAGCCTCCTCGACAGGGAGGCCGCTCACGTCGAGGGCTTCGCGCCGCAGGTCGCGGTCGTCACCCGTGGCGGCGGGGAAGAGCTCGAGGAGCCGCTGGCCATCCGACCTACATCGGAATCGATCATCTGGTCGACGTACAAACGCTGGATCCAGAGCTACCGGGACCTGCCGCTGCTCTACAACCAGTGGGCGAACGTGCTGCGCTGGGAGATGCGCACCCGCCTATTCCTGCGCACCAGCGAGTTTCTCTGGCAGGAGGGCCACACCGCCCACGCCACTGCGGACGAGGCGACCGCCGAGGCGCTCCAGATGCTGGAGGTCTACCGCCAGGTGGCGGAGGACGTGCTCGCCATCCCGGTCCACCAGGGTCGCAAGTCGGCCGGCGAGCGGTTTCCGGGGGCGGTCGAGACCTACTGCATCGAGGGCCTCATGCGCGACGCGAAGGCGCTCCAGTGCGGCACGTCGCACTTCCTCGGGCAGAACTTCGCCAGGGCCTACGACGTGACTTTCCTGAATGCGGCCGGTGAGCTCGACCACGCGTGGGCGACGTCGTGGGGCTTCTCGACCCGCATGATCGGCGGGACGATCATGGCCCATGGCGACGATGCCGGCCTGCGCCTGCCCCCGGCGGTCGCCCCGGTGCAGGTGGTGATCGTGCCGATCCATCGCACCGATGAGGAGCGTGCGGCTGTCCTGCCGGCCGCCGAGCGAGTTCGGGACGAGCTCGCGACCCATGGCATTCGCGTCCGGCTCGACGACCGCGACCAGCACCGACCCGGCTACAAGTTCGCCGAATGGGAGCTCAAGGGCGTGCCGATCCGCCTCGAGCTCGGGCCGCGGGACGTGGCCGCCGACCGAGCAGTTGCAGTCAGCCGCCTGGGCGGCGACAAGGAGGAGATCCCGCTGGCGGAGCTGGCGGGTGGCATGACCGCCCGGCTCGCATCGGTTCAGCAGGCGCTCTACGACGATGCGCTCGCCTTCCGCGAGGCAAACACCCACGAGATCACCTCGTTCGACGCGTTCGCGACCGGAGTCGAGGAGCGCGGCGGCTTCTGGGTCGGCGCGTGGTGCGGCGACTCCGCTTGCGAGACCGAGATCAGCGCACGGACCAGAGCGACGATCCGGTTCCTGCCACTCGAGGTGAGTGACCCCGGAACGGCGTGCGTGCACTGCGGCAGGCCGGGCGCCGAGGTCGCGACCTGGGCCCGCGCTTACTGACCGATGCGCCAGCGCGCCGTGCTCGTCGCGATCCTCGGACTGCTGGCCGCGTGCACCGGCGACTTCGCCGCGGACGACCCGGACTGGATCGTCAACCGGCTGCCGCTCGCGTCGTGCGGCGTGGAGACGATCGAGGCGAACGGGCTGCCCCTCGACGTCGATGCCCGGAGGCTGCCTTCTCGACGCGTTCCAGGACGGCGCCGGCGCCGAGCTCATCAGCACCCGACCGACCGATGAAGGCGACCCCGTCACGCGCTACTACCGGGTCCACGAGAACGGGACGGTCGAGCTCTTCGTCGACGCGACGCACGACCGGTTCGGCTCGCAACGATGGATGCGGTATCGCTGCGACCGCCTCGTCCCGGCCGATGACGTCAACCCGGACCTCGCGAACGAGGAACGCGTGTTCATCGAGCTGGGCTGCGAGGAGCTGCCGATCCCGTGATCGTCAGGCGCTAGCATCGGTCGCATGGAGGTCAGCGCCGAGCCGCACATCGTCACCATCGAGGAGATCCGCGAAGCCGCCGATCGCATCCGCGGCGTCGCGACGCGCACGCCGCTGCTGCGCTGGGATGACACGACCTGGCTCAAGCCCGAGTCCCTCCAGCCGGTGGGTGCGTTCAAGATGCGCGGCGCGTACAACAAGATCGCCTCGCTGACCGCCGAGGAGCGCTCACGTGGCGTCGTCACCTACTCGTCGGGCAACCATGCCCAGGCCGTGGCACGGGCCGCGCGCCTCCTCGGCGCGCATGCCGTGATCTGCATGCCGCGCGACGCGCCACGGGTGAAGATCGAGGGCGTCCGGCGCGACGGCGCCGAGATCCAGTTCACCGGCATGGACTCCGAGGAGCGCCACGCACTCGCATTGCGGCTGGTCGAGCAGCGCGGCCTGGTGATGATCGAGCCCTACGACGACCCGGCCATCATCGCCGGCCAGGGGACGTGCGGCCTGGAGATCGTGGAGGACCTGCCCGGCGTGACGAGCGTCCTCGTCCCGGTCTCGGGCGGCGGCCTGTCCGGCGGGGTGGCGACGGCCGTGCGGGCCCTCGCCCCCGGCGCCCGGATCGTCGGGGTCGAGCCCGAGCTGGCCGCCGATGCGAAAGAGTCGCTCGAGCGTGGTGAGCTGGTCACCTGGACCGCCGAGCAGACCGGGCGGACGATGGCCGACGGCCTGCGCACGAACTCGCTCGGCCGGCTGCCGTTCGAGCACCTGCGCCGCTTCATGGACGTGATCGTCACCGTCACCGAGGACGAGATGGCCGATGCCATGCGCCAGCTCGCGACGCGTGCGCGCCTTGTCGTGGAGCCATCGGGCGCAGCGGCGATGGGTGCGCACCTCGCCGGTACGGTGGCACGCAGCGAGGCCGACGAACGGCGTGTCGTAATCCTCAGCGGTGGAAATGTGGACCCGGAGCTGTTCGTGCGGATCCTGGCGGGCTGACACGCGCATCGATCGGCGGGTTCTTCACACGGTGGCGTTGTCGCGTGCGGATCAGTGCGAAATATCGCCCGATCCTTCACCGGAACGAGGCTCGGAACCCGTTCCGGTGAACCGTTCGCCGATCCACGCGTGCATCGGCTCAGGGGCTCAGTCCGCGGGGAATTTCCGCCGACTAATCGTCGAGCAGGACCTCGACCGCCCGGTCCAGCTGCGGGTCATCCTCCGAGGCCGGATCCTCCGCGCCGGCGACCTCGACATCGGGCTGCACGCCGTCGGGCGCCACCGAGTTGTGCTCGGGAGTGAACCACCGGTCGGTCGTGAGGCGGAGGCCCCCGCCGTTGGGCAGGTCGTTCCAGATCTGAACCGTGTTCTTGCCGAACGTGTCCTCCCCGAGAATGGTCGCGCGCTCGTGCTCCTGGAGCGCGGCCGCCACGATCTCGGAGGCCGATGCCGACCCACCATCGACGAGCACGACGACCTCGATCGAAGGATCCTGGGCAACGCCGTCCTCGGAGCGCCACTCGTCGACATCCTCGCCAGACTCGACGGTGAACAGCAGCTCGCCGGGCTCGACGAACTGCGACGCGATGCCCTGCGCGGCCACGATGTAGCCACCGGGGTTCGAGCGAAGGTCGAACACGATGTCGGTGGCGCCCTGCTGGAGGAGCGACGAGACCGCCTCGGAGAACAGGCCCGGTGCGCGATCGGTGAACGAGGTGAGCCGGACGTAGCCGATGCCGTCCTCGAGCAGCTCGGAGGTCACCTCCTCGAGCTCGATCACGGCCCGGGTGATCGTCACATCGAACTCCTCGTCGTCCCGACGGATCGTGAGCGTCACGTCGGTGCCCGACTCGCCGCGAACCTGGTAGACGAGCGAGCTGACACTCTCGCCCAGCGTCGGCGTGCCGTCGACGGCCAGGATCTGGTCACCCGGCCGCAGGCCCGCCTGCTCCGCCGGTGAGTCGTCGAGCGGCGCGACGATGACCATGGCGCACGTCTCGGTCACGACGGTGCACGCGGCCAGGTCGTCGGGATCGGCCAGGTTCTCCATGCCCACCTCCGCGCCGATGCCCGAGAAGCTGCCGGACAGGTCGTCCAGCGCGGAGCCGTACTGTTCCGGCGGCAGGTAGCCGGAGTACGGGTCCTCGAGCCCGTACTCGATCATCCCGCGCACCGCGCCATCGACGAGGTCCTCGTCGCTGATCTCGTCCACGTACTCGCCCTTGATGTCGGCGTACACCTCGCACAGCACGGCGAACGCCTCGGAAGGCTCGGTGCACGTCACGGTCTCGAGGACCGGCGTCGGTCCGGGCGTTCCCTCCGGCGTGGCGGCCTCGGAAGGCACGCTGACCGACGGATCGGCAGATGGGTCCGCCTGCGCCGCTCCGTCGCTCGAGGCGACGGCCAGGCCGGCCACGAACGTGGCCGCCCCGAAGAGCAGGAGGACGGCGATGAGGATGGCGGCGCTGGCCCGCGTGGGGCGCCGCTCGGACTCGCTGGCAGTCATGACGGTGAACCTGTGCTGGGGGAGGAAGGCGGGGGCGCATTCTCGCCCGAAACGCCCCGGCGCGCTCGCCAGGTCACCGACGGACGGCGCGCAGTCCCAGGAAGATCGGGATCTCGTCGTGAGCGCGAGCGTCGCCTCGAGCCGCCTTGCCCGGTCGGCGGTCGGGCGGCAGGTCGGGGATCTCCACCATTGCATCGGTCGCGAAACCTGCCGCGGCGAGGGCGTTGACGTACGCGCTGATCGGCCGATGGAAGCTGCGCGTGGGCAGGCCACCGCCGAGCGACTTCATCGGCACCGCCATCTCGGACAGGTATCCGTCCACCCGCCGATAGGTCAGCTTGCGCCCCTCGTCGTATCCCCAGCCCGAGTGGCGCGGCTGCCGGAATGCCGGGTGCGTCATCAGCAGCACGACGCGTGACTCGGGCCGCAACGCCCAGTCCAGGCCCCGCGGACCACGTCATCGAGCGGATCCATGTCCTGGATGGCGAGCATGACGGTCGCCGCGTCGAAGCTGCCCGGCTCGATGCCTGCGACGGCGGATAGCCGGCGGGCGTCGCCCACAGCGAATCGCGCGCCGCGCAGCCGGCCGTGACGCCGCTTCGCCGCGGCGATCAGCTTCGCCGAGGCATCCACCACCGTGACCGATGCACCCGCCTCGACCAGCGCCGGCGCGAGCACGCCCTGCCCTCCACCGAGGTCGAGGATGCGTTCGCCCGACCGGGGCTCCAGGAGGTCGAGCACGGCCGGGATCGCCAGCTCGCGGTGGTACGCGGAGCCTCGGTCCCCGACCCAGCCGTCGTACCACGTCGCGACCCGCTCCCAGCTCGTCCCGCGCTGCATACCAGGGGGAGGTGGGCGGCCTGGGCCGGGCGAAGAGCGGCGACGCATTGGGCGAGTATGGCGGCCATCTCGGCGCGCAGGCAGGTCAGGCGCCGACCGGCAGTCGCTTCTCCAGGACGAGCTGGAGGTCCTGGGTGACACCCGTTGCGAAGCCGGCCTCGCTGAGCGCGAGGTAGTACTCCCAGGTCCGGTGGAAGCGATCGTCGAATCCCATCGCCCGCGCGTCTTCCCGACGTTCGAGGAAGGTGCTGCGCCAGGCACGCAGTGTCCGGACGTAGTGCTCGGCGATGTCGCGCACGCAAGTGACCACGAATCCGGTGCCGTGCAGCGATCGCTCGATCGCTGCGAGCGACGGCAGCATGCCTCCCGGAAAGACATAGGTCTGGATCCAATTCGCGCCAGCGACCTGGCGCCGGTACCCGACGTCAGGCACCGTGATTGTCTGGAGGCTCAGCCTGCCGCCGGGAACGAGCGCGTCGCTGCACGCACGGAAGAATGCGCGGAAGTACTCGGCGCCGACCGCCTCCAGCATCTCGATCGACACGACGGCATCGTACGTGCCGGTGACGTCGCGATAGTCGCGCAGCTGGATCTCGATGCGGTCCTGGAGACCCGCTTCCCGCACGCGCTGCAGCGCGAGGTCGTGCTGCTCCCGTGAGATCGTGATCGACGTCACCCGCGCGCCGAGCTCGCCGGCCGCGTAGAGCGCGAACCCTCCCCAGCCCGAGCCGATCTCCAGAACATGCGTTCCGTCCCGCACACCGGCCCCCTCGGCAATGAGCCGGTACTTGTTGCGTTGCGCATCGGCGAGGGACTGCTCCGTGGAGTCGAACACGGCGCTGGAATACGTCAGCGTCTCGTCGAGCCAGAGCCGATAGAAGTCGTTGCCGAGGTCGTAGTGGGCCGAGATGTTGCGCCGCGCGCCGTCGCGCGTGTTGCGCCGCAGCCGGTGAGCCAGTGTCCGGCGCAGCTGGTCGGGGGCGCGCAGCAGCCCGGTCGAGAGCGCGAGCGCCGCTCGATTCCGGGCGCCGATGCGGATGACCGCGGGCAGGTCCGGGCTGGACCAGAGCCCGTCGACGTACGCCGCGCCGATGCCGGTCTCGCCCTCGAACAGGATGCGCCGGAAGGCACGGGCGTCGTGGACGACGATCTCCGCGCGCTCGGGCGCCGCCACGTCACCGAATGTGCGCCGCGAGCCGTCGGGCAGCGTCACGTCGAGACGGCCGCTGCGGATCCTGGAGGCCGCGGCCAGCAGGACGCGCTCGGCAACCCGCGAGAGGATCGGCGCCGCGACCTGTCGCCCGCGGTCGCGGGAAGCCGTGGAGGTCACGAGGTTGCCTGCCCGTGCCGGTAGAAGCGCGCGCCGCGGCGCCAGATGCGGAGGGCGTGAACGTGGATCAATCCGATCGTCCGGTGGGTCATGAGCGGATGCCGCAGCAGCATGCCCGCCACGGCGCGAGAACTCAATCGATGTCGGGCCAGGTCGAGGCTCGCATGGAGCTGGAGCTCGCCGTCCCTGGCCTCGTTGATCGTGATGCGCAGCCGCTTGTCCTCGTCGCGCACGCGGACGGTGTAGGAACCGACGGGGTCGATGAACGGGGAGACGTAGAACGCCTTCTCCATCGACGAGACGAACGTGGTGCCGTTGTGCTCCGGGCGCAGTGTGTACTGGTGGCGCTCGCCGTGGGTGTTGTGCACCTCGACGATGACGACCTGCAGCGTGCCCTCCGGGTCGCGGCAGAGATAGAAGCTGGCCGGGTTGAACACGTAACCGAGCACGCGCAGGTTTGTGACCAGGGTGATCCGCCAACCCGCAGGCTCCACGACCCCCGCGCCGCGGAGGCGCGCATGGATCGATGTGCGCAGGTCCGCCGCGGGCGGATCGAGGTGGTCCGCGTCGCGGAAGGCGAGCACATTCCGCCGGTTGCGGCCGATGAGGCGTACCCGACGCGGGACCTCGTCGAGCTCGTCCAGGTCAAGCGCGAGATAGAAGACCGAGTGCTCGAGCTCGTACGTGAACGGCCGCGAACGGCGGTGCCTGACGATTCCCTCCAACAGGTGGGACCTCATGCAGCCACCTCGCGCTCACTGCCGGCGATCATCTCAGCTGCGGCGAACCCGGAGCGGCAGCCGTCCTCGTGGAACCCGTACCCGAGGTGCGCCCCGGCGTAGAAGGTGCGACGCCAACCCTGGAGCGCACCGAGCGCGGCCTGGGCCTCCAGCGTCCTGAAGGTGTAGAGCGGGTGGCGCATGGCACGCTCGACGATCACGGCGGCGGGATCGAGCCGCTCGCGGTCCGGGTTGACCGAGGTGAAGTACTGCGTCGCTCCCGGCAGGGACTGGAGGCGGTTCATGTCGTACGTCATGGTGAGGGCGTCGCCCGGAAACCGACAGTCGGCCTGGTCGACGTTCCAGGACGCGTGCGCCGCGCGACGCCGCGGCAGAACCCTCGCATCGGTATGGAGCACGACCTCGTTGGTGGTGTAGTCGAAGCCCCCGAGTGCCGCCCGCTCGCGCGGATCGGCGTCATGGAGCAGGCGGAGTGCATCGTCGGCATGAGTGGCGAGGACGATCGCATCGAACGCTTCGCGCCAGCCCCCCGCGGTGCGCACCGCCGTCCTGCGCGCGCCTCGGGCGACGTCGACGACCGCGTCCCCCGACCGGACCGCGCCGGCGGGAAGCCGTTCGAGGATCCGGTCGACGTACCGCATCGAGCCGCCAGTGACGGTTCGCCAGCGGAGGGCGTTGCCATAGCCGATGAGGCCGTGGTGGTCGAGGAAGCGGAGTAGGTAGTCGACCGGGAAATTCCCGATCCGGCTCGCGGCCGTCGACCACACAGCCGAGGTCAGCGGCAGGATGAAGTGGCTGCGGAAGGCGGCGCCGTACCCGCGCTCGTCCAGGAAGTCCGCGAGCGTCGCGTGCCGCGCGACCGGCATCCCGTCGAGTCGTGCACGAGCGTCCCGATAGAAACGGAGGATGTCGTTGAGCATGCCCCAGTGCCGCGGCCGCATGATCGAAGTCGGCGGCGCGAAATAGCCGCGGAGGCCGCGGGTGCTCCACTCGATGTCGCACGCCCGACACGAACCACCGAGCGACATGTCACTCGGCTGCGAGGACACGCCCAGGTCGGCAAGGAGGCCGATGAAGCGCGGGTAGGTCCGGTCGTTGAAGACGATGAACCCCGTGTCGATGGCGATCGGCCCCGCGGGCGTCTCGACCTCGACCGTCTTGACATGGCCACCAGGTGTCGCCTCACCCTCGAACAGCCGAACCTCGTGCCCATCGCGGTGCAGCGCGTACGCGGCGGTCAGGCCACTGATGCCGGACCCGATGACGGCGACCCTCATGGCCGATGGGTCCCGCCCGCCGCGGCACGGGCCGCGAGCGTGCTCTGGATGCCCGCCGCCGCGTCGGCGGCGATGCGGCGGAAGGTGCCGCCCAGAAAGGGCTGTATCAGGCGCAGGAGGCCACCGAGCCGGATGTCGGCGGCGTAGGAGACGATCGTGCCGTTGCCGGATCGCTGAAAGAGCAGCTCGTCGACGGCGGTGATGCCGGAGCCGGAGCCGGCCAGCACGACCCGATGTGGCCGGTCGAAGTCGGTGATGCGGTACTCCATCGGTACAACCCGGGCGCGCTGGCGGACGCCGAGCCGGAAGCGGGTCCCGACCCCGATGTCGCCGGGGCCGCCGATGCGCTCCGCGCGGGCCACGCCCGGGTCCCACTCTTGCGAGTTGGCGAAGTCGGCGAGGTAGGCGAAGGCCTCCTCGATGGGGAGGGCGGTTTCGATTCGTTCGTTTAGACGGGTCATGTCGTCCTCGGTACGGCTGCGGTCAAGATGTGCATGCGTGCGGATGGCGACGCGACAGGAGGTGGAGATGGACTGGAAAGGGGTGCTCGACGACGCGCTCGAGGTCACCGTGGTTGGGAGCTTCACGAGCCTCGGCATCGCCGCTCGGCGCCGCCTCCACGCCTGGCGCCGACCCGAGCCCGACGCGCTGGCCGGCAGGACCGTGCTTCTCACCGGCCCCACCTCGGGGTTGGGTCGTCAGGCGGCGGAAGAGCTGGCCGCCCTCGGAGCGCGGATCGTGCTGGTCGGTCGAAGCCGTGAGCGCCTGGTGACGGTGCGCGACGAGCTCACGGACCGGCACGGGGAGGATCGCTTCACAACCTTCGTGGCCGATATGGGCTCGCTGACATCGGTGCGGGAAGCGGTTGCCGCCATCACGGCGGCCGAGCCACGGATCGACGTCCTCATCGACAACGCGGGGGCGATCTTCCCCGAGCGCTCCATCGGCCCCGACGAAATCGAGGCAACACTGGCCACGCTGGTAGTCGGGCCGTTCGCGCTGGTCGCAGGCGCGCTCCCCCTGCTGCGCGCTTCGCCGGCCGGCCGGGTCATCGCCATGAGCTCCGGCGGCATGTACACCCAGCGGCTGCGGCTCGACGACCTCCAGTTCGAGGGCGAGCCCTTCTCCGGGACCCTCGCCTACGCACGAGCCAAACGGGCCCAGGTGATGCTTGTCCGCGAATGGGCGCGCCGCATGCGCGGCAGCGGCATCGTGTTCAACGCGATGCACCCCGGATGGGCAGACACGCCAGGGCTGTCCGCCTCCCTGCCCGGCTTCCGGCAGCTGCTCGAGCCGATCCTTCGCACACCCGCTGAGGGCGTCGACACCCTCGTCTGGCTGACGACCGATCCGGCGGGAGATGATCGATCCGGCGCGTTCTTCCTCGACCGACGGGAACGTCCGTTCGACCGGGTTCCGTTCACCAGGGTCAGCAGGGAGGAGCGCCGCCGGCTGTGGCAGATCGTTGTCGGGCTTGCGCGCATCGACGATCCAGCCCCGGAAGGCTGACGCGCGGGTGGTGTCGTGGTTGGCGAAGCGCATGGCGTCCAGTGTTTGTAGAGTCTGAACGCCAAGATACCACTTCTAGTACAGGGTTTGTCAAGTGTTGCTCGGGACCAGTCTCAGCGGCCGTCAACGCCAGCCCAGCTCCGGGGCGACATGCCGCAGGATGCTCTCGATGGCGTGGGCGTTGTAGTCCACGCCGAGCTGGTTCGGCACGGTCAGCAGCAACGTATCGGCTGCTGCGATCGCGGAGTCCTCCGCCAGCTCCTTGACGAGGACCTCGGGCTCGGCCGCGTAGGAACGGCCGAAGATGGCGCTTCGTCTGCTCGTCGAGGTAGCCGATCTGGTCACGCTCCTGTCCCCCGTGACCGAAGTACGTGCGGTCGCGGTCGTCGACGATGGCGAAGATGCTGCGGCTGACCGAGATGCGCGGCTCGCGCTGGTGGCCGGCGGCGTTCCATGCCTCGCGATACGCATCGATCTGCCTGCGCTGCTGGACGTGCAGGGGCTCGCCGCTCTCGTCGAACACGAGGGTCGAGCTCTGGAGGTTCATCCCCAGCTCTGCCGCCCACACCGCCGTCGCCGTCGATGCGGCGCCCCACCAGATCCGCTCGCGTAAGCCCGCGGAGAACGGCTCGAGCCGGAGGAGCCCGGGTGGGTTGGGGAACATCGGCCGCGGATTCGGCTGGGCGAAGCCCTCGCCCTTCAGGAGCTCGAGGAAGACCTGGGCGTGCCGGCGGGCCATGTCGGCATCGCTCTCACCCTCGGCCGGGACGTAGCCGAAGTGCCGATACCCGTCGATGACCTGCTCCGGCGAGCCACGGCTGATCCCCAGCTGCAGCCTGCCGCCCGCGATGACGTCCGCCGCCCCAGCGTCCTCGGCCATGTAGAACGGGTTCTCGTAGCGCATGTCGATGACCGCCGTGCCCGTCTCGATGCGGCTCGTCCGCGCGCCGACGGCGGCCAGCAGCGGGAATGGCGACGCCAGCTGGCGGGCGAAGTGGTGAACGCGGTAGTACGCGCCGTCGGCCCCGAGCTCCTCGGCCGCGACCGCCAGCTCGACGGACTGGAGCAGCGCATCCGATGCCGACCGCACCTGCGAGTGCGGGGAGTCCGACCAGTGGCCGAACGAGAGAAAACCGATGCGCTTCACGCGAGGACGATCTCCAGAGCGGGGGCTGACTGAGAATTCTACGGGCCGCGTCGCCGATGCTCAGCAGGCGAAGCGGTGGCACTCCGTCGCGTCGCGCGGCGGGATCGAGTAGCCGTCGAGGAGCGCCCGGTCGCCGAGCGGCTCCGGCAGCTCCAGGAGGAACGGCGTTTCCGGGTTATCCGGGCATTCCTGCGCGCCGTCCCGCGGTGCGGTCGCGATGACAACGATCACGCTGGAGTCGCCGGGAACGATGCGTTCGACCCGGACCCTGCCCCGCGCATCCTGCCCGGAATTACAGCCCAGCTCCGTGACAAGCACCTCGACCTCCGTCACTTCCGGCGTGAGCTGCTGCCCGGGAGCCACCCGGAACATCGCCAGCTCGAGCCCGGGCCTGATCTCGGGCAGCAGCTCGCACCGCCCGGATGCGTCGAGCCTTCCCTGCCCATCTCGCAGCTTTACCATCACGATTGCCAGTCCTGGCCCGTTCCCGCCGCGGGCGAGATACTTGACCATCGACTCCGTCCGGGTCACCTCGATCCACCCCGTGTCGGGCAGGTCTTCGTCGATGTCCCCGCCCGTGGGCGCAAGGGCTGCGCGCAGCGCCGCGGCCGCCGGGTCGTCGGCTCCCTCGGCACCACCTTCCTGATCGAGGACTCCGGGATGAAACGCGGGCGGACCGCCGCAGAGGACTCTCGTGAATGGCTGTTCGGGTTGATCGTCGGAGGGCTGGGCCACGGCGCACGCGGCGAAGACGAGGGCCCCGGCGAGCAGCGCCAACTCCGCCGAACCCAATCGCTTGGTCATCGTAGGACCGTGGATTCATTCCGCAACCCGCCGAGGAAGGCGACCGCGTTCGCGCCCAGCGCGTCGACGGCGTAGCCGCCCTCCTGGAGCGCGACGACCGGCATGCCGAGAGTCGAGATGTCAGCCGCGATGCGGGCGTAGTCCTCGGTCCGCAGCGCGAGGTTGCAGATCGGGTCGGCGTGGTACGTGTCGAATCCCAGCGAGACCACGAGCGGGGCATCGGCGTCGAAATCGCGAATGGCGTCCAACCCTTCGGCGAGCGCGCCAAGGTACGCGTCGCCATCGGTCCCCGGCGCAAGGGGCAGGTTCAACGTCGTGCCGAGGCCGTCGTCGGCTCCGCGCTCGGTCGCGTGGCCGGAGAAGTAGGGATAGATGCCACGCGGGTCCCCGTGGAGGCTGACGTAGAGGACGTCGCCGCGCTCCCAGAAGATCTGCTGCGTGCCGTTGCCATGGTGGAAATCGACGTCGAGGATCGCGACGCGCTCCGCACCGCGTGCCAGCACCGACTCGGCGACGATGGCGGCGTTGTTGAAGAAGCAATAGCCACCGATGAGGTTCCGGCCGGCATGGTGGCCCGGCGGCCGGCACAGGCCATAGGCCACCGGCGTTCCGGCCAGCACGAGGTCGAGGGCGGTGAGGCCGATGTCGACGGCCGCCCGCGCAGCGGCCGCCGTTCCGGCCACGATGGGCGTGGCGGTGTCGAAGCAGTACGCCCCGAGGCGGTCGTGGCGGCCGATCGGCAGCTCGGACAGGGCCATGCGGCCGGCGTACTCGCGCAGCAGGAACGTGTCTGGCAGCAACGGTCGCTCCGGATCGCGCCCGGCGGTCATGGCGTCGTCCCAGGCGTGCTCGACCAGGTCGATGAGCTCCAGCTGGTGCACGGCCGCAATCGGGTCCGGCCCGTGGGACTCGGGAGCGACGAGCTCGTAGCCGCCGGTCGCCAGCAATGCCTCTCGGATGACGACCGCGCGTTCCGGCGACTCGAAGCACGGCACCTCGCGACCGCCGACCAGCTCGATGAGCCCGGAATGGTCGAGGTGCGCGTCGGACGCCACGAGCGGCGTGGGTGGAAGCGGCGGCATCGCGCCCGAGTCTAGCGGTCGCCCTAGACTTACTGGCCGATGAAGATCGCTCACGTCCGGGAGCGGACGAGCCCCTTCGGAACGCCGTGGCGCCTCGCCGCGGCGCTCGATACGGACGGCGGCCGGTGGCTCGACCTGGAGGAGGCGCGCCGCGCGCTCGTTGCAGCCGAACCGGCGCGCGCCCACAACAGCGTCCTCTTCCGGCAGCCGGTGACGACCCTCGACGCGCACCTCGCCAACGGCCTCCGCGTCGAGGCACTCGCGGATCTGCTGGACGCGGACACCGACGAGCCGATGGACGCATCGGACCTGGCCTTCGGTCCGCCGATCCTCCAGCCGCCGACGTTCCGCGACTTCTACGCCTTCGAGCAGCACGTCGGCACGATGTGGAAGCGACGCGACATGGAGATCCCGGAGGCGTGGTACCGCCTGCCGATCTTCTACTTCAGCAACGTGTCCGAGGTCCGTGGCCCGGGCGATCCAGTCTGGGCGCCTCGCGGATCGACTGAGCTCGACTACGAGCTCGAGGTGGCCGCGCTCATCGACACGCCGGTCCGCGATCTGGAGGCCGCTCGCGGCGAGGAGGCGATCGGCGGCTACATGGTCCTCAACGACTGGTCGGCCCGCGACCTCCAGCGCGAGGAGACGACGGTCCGCCTCGGGCCGGCCAAGGGCAAGGACTTCGCGTCGTCCATCGGCCCGTGGCTGGTCACGCCTGACGAGCTCGACGACGTCCGCAGGGACAAGGGTTACGATCTGACAATGACCGCCACGGTGAACGGCGACGAGCTCTCTCGCGGCACGTGGGCGAGCGCCCACTTCAGCTTCGGAGAGATGGTCGAGCGAGCCAGCGCCGACGTCCGCCTGCGACCGGGCGACCTCCTCGGATCCGGGACCGTGGGCACCGGGTGCCTCCTGGAGATCCGCGACGAGAAGCTGAAGCGCTACCTCGAGCCCGATGACACGGTGTCCCTGGCGATCGAGCGCCTTGGCGAGCTGACCACCACCATCGTGGAGCGACCGTCGCGATGAGCGCCTCGGTCGACGCCCTCGTCGCCCGCCTGTCGGAAGCCGAGCGTCGCCTGGCGGAGCACGCCTCGCGACCGCTGCCGTCCGGCCTCGCCGATCCCGACCCCGGGGGCGACGAGCGCTGGGAGGCAGGGCAGGTCTGGGCGCATCTCGCCGAGTTCCCCGCCTACTGGCTGGCGCAGGCGCAGCGGGTGATCGCCCAGCCCACGCACTCCCCGGTTCCCTTCGGACGGGTCAAGACCGATGCGGGCCGTATCGAGGCGATCGAGCGCGACCGGCACACCGACCCGCAGGCGCTCCTGGACCGCGTGCGGTCCTCGCTGGTGGAGGTCAACGACGCGGTCCGCTCGTGGGATGACGAGACCTGGCGGCTGCGAGGCATGCACCCCACCCGCGGCGAGATGACGGTCGAGCAGATCATCGAGAAGTTCATCGCGAACCACCTCGAGGAGCACGCGGACCAGCTGGACTCGCTCGCTGAGTGACCTGCGACACTCATCGATCGGCGAAATCTGCACACCACTCCTCACCGGCGTGGAGTTGACATCGATAGATCGGCGAATGATTCACCGAACGCCGCTGTTTCGAGCTCTCGAGTGAAGCATCCGCCGATCATTCGTTCGGACTGCGCCGGGCGGAGCCTGCATGTGAAGAATCCGCCGATCGGTCGGCCGGTTGTCGGCGGATGCCAGGCTACTGGACGGAGCTGCCCGCACCCCATCGGCGCAGCTCGGCATCGAGGTCGAGCGACATGACGGTGGCTTCCTTCTCGAAGCGCCCCCACGCCTCGCGTGGCACCTCCCACATCACCTCGAACTCGTTGCCGTCCGGGTCACGGCCGTAGAGCGACTTGCTCACGCCGTGATCCGAGGAACCCGACAGGGCGCCGAGCTCACGGAGACGGCCGGCCATCTCGGCCAGCGCCTCGATCGTGTCGATCTGCCACGCGAGGTGGTAGAGCCCGACCGATCCCCGCGGAGGCCGCGGGGCATCGGGCCCCACCTCGAACAGGCCGAGGTCGTGATGGTTGGTCCCGGACGGCGAGCGCATGAAGACCGCGCGCATCCCCTGCGGCCGGTCGAGCTCCTCGAAGCCGAAGGCGTCGCGGTAGAACGCCGCGGCCGCATCGGCATCCCGGACGAAGAGCACGGCGTGGTTCAGGCGAGTGATGGCCATCGCCGTCAGCGCTCGAGCCGCCAGGCGGACTTCCAGTCCCACCCGTTGGCGGCGTTCAGGCCGATGTTGATGTAGGCCATGCCCTCGAGATGGCGAGCCGCGCGGAGCGGTCCAACGTCGACCGGCGAGAAGCCGATGGACTCGAGGAGGGAGATCACGCGCTGCTTTGCCTTGTCGTCGTCACCGGCGACGTAACCGTCGATGTCGCGGCTCGGATTGGCCTGGTTCGACGCGAAGATCGTGTTGAACGCCTTCACGACGCTGGCCTTTGGCAGCTGCTTCTGGAACTCCTCGGCGGCCGAGGTTCCCTCGGTGGCCAGGCCGGAGTAGTCGGGCTTCATCGGGTTCGTGGCGTCGACCACGACGTGGCCGGCCGCGGCGTCCCGGATCTCCTCGGCAACCTCCTGGCCGGCACCGACGTACGGAACGGCGAGGATGACGATCTCCGAGTCGCGGACCGCGCTGGCGTTATCGGGCGCGGCTTGCGCGCCAGTGGCCTCCGCGGCCTGGCGTGCGCTCTCCGGCGTGCTGGCGCTGATCGTGACGTCGTGTCCGGCGCGGCCGATCGAAGTGGCGAGTGCGGTACCGACGTTGCCGGCACCGATGATGGCGACCTTCATGAGACGGGTGGTCCTTCCTGGGATTCGCTGGGGGTTCGCTTCGTTTGACGAAGGCCATTCGATTTGGTCTTCGTCCATATTGTGCGCTATGATATTGCCCTTGTCAATATCGGTTTCGCGATGACATACTCGGTGCATGACCGATGCCGCCCGCCCAACGCGTCGTCGACCGCTCGTGGGCTCCCAGGTGCGCCGGCGACGGCGAGACCGTGGGCTGACGCTCACCCAGGTGTCGGAGGCGTCGGGCCTCAACGTCGGATACCTGTCGCAGGTCGAGAACGACAAGGCCTCGCCATCGCTCGAGACGCTCGCCGCGCTGGCCGACGCGCTCGACGTGCCGATCGCCTGGTTCCTGCTCGACCAGAGCGTGGGCCCGCGCCTCGTTCGGGCGAACGAGCGGCCTCGACGCCGGATTCCGCCCGGCGGAGCCTCGCTGACCCAGGTCGATGGCGGCATCGCGCGGGACATCGCGATCTTCGAAGGCGAGATGCCGCCCGGCCACCGCACCGGCTTCCATGCCCATCCCGGCGACGAGCATCACCTCATCCTGTCCGGCCAGGTCCGCATCACACAGGGCGATTCCGTCGTGGAGGCAGGTCCCGGCGACTATGTCCTGCTGGACGGGACGCTGCCCCACGACGCCGAGACGGTGGGCGAGCAGCCGGCGCGGCTGCTCATCGTCTACCCCCGAGGCGGCCATTCCGAGCTGACACGCCGCGAAGGCTGAGACCACCTCGTCCTACCAGGCGCGGAGCTCTGGTGGGCCGGATCCGAATGGGCACCGAGTAGGCCGCCGAGAACTCCTCCGGGTTGGATCCGAGTCGGGCGATCTCGTCGCGGTACTTGTCGATGTAGCCCGGCAGCTCGAACGCCGCTGGGCCTGCGACGTCCACCTCGGCGTCGCCGGTGATGACCGCACGCAGGTCACCGATGTCGTCGAGCGAGAGCGCGACCGCCACCCTCGGATTCGCCGCGATATGTCGCAGCTTCGGCTTGTCGGGCTGGGAATACACGAGCAACGTCTCGCCGTCCCACCAGAACCAGACCGGCGTCGGCGTGGGCGTCCCGTCCGGGGCGACCGTGATGAGCCAGGCGACGATGTCGTCCTGCAGCCAGCGGGTGACTTTCGAGCCCTTCTCGCTTGTCGGATCGATCACCATCGGCGCTGCTCCTTCGTTCGTATCGGCCCCTGCATGCGATCATGCACCCGATGTTCTACCTGCAACGCGGCGAGGTGCCGCACAAGCGTCACACGCAGTTCCGCAAGCCCGATGGCGGCCTGTACGCGGAGGAGCTGTTCGGCATCGAGGGCTTCAGCGGGCGGGCGAGCCTCCTCTACCACCACACACCGCCGACGCAGACGCACCAGGTCGAGAAGGTCCGCGACGTTCGGCTCGAGCAGAGCGCGGACGAGGCGTCGGGTGCCCATCGGCATCGGCTGGTCAACACCAAGGACCTCGAGCCCAGCGGGGATGGCGTCACCGGGCGTGTCCCGCTGTTCTACAACGCTGATGTCACTTTCGGCGTGGTGCTGCCGGCCGCGCCGATGGAGCGCTACTACCGCAACGGCGAGGCGGACGAGATGTACTTCGTCCATACCGGATCCGGGGTGCTGGAAACGAACTTCGGACCGATCGACTACGGCCCGGGCGACTACCTCGTCCTGCCCATCGGCACGACGTACCGGCTGAGGCCGTCATCGGACGACCAGCGCATGCTGTGGGTCGAGTCGCCGTCGGCGATCGTGCCGCCGAAGCGCTATCGCAACGACTTCGGGCAGCTGCTCGAGCACGCTCCGTACTGCGAGCGCGACATCCGGCCACCCGCGGAGATGGCGCCGATGCTCGAGCACGGCGACTTCGTGATCGAGGTCAAGACGCGCGGCCGGATCACGGCGTACCACTACCGGCACCATCCGTTCGACCTGGTCGGATGGGACGGCCACCTGTGGCCGTTCGCCTTCAACATCGGCGACTTCGAACCGATCACCGGGCGCGTCCACCAGCCACCGCCGGTGCACCTCACCTTCCAGCCGCGCAACTACGTGATCTGCTCGTTCGTGCCGCGCAAGTTCGACTACCACCCGCTGGCCATCCCGGCGCCGTACAACCACTCGAACATCAACAGCGACGAGGTCATCTACTACGTCGCCGGCAACTTCATGTCGCGGCGCGGCGTCGATATCAGCTCCTTCACCATCCATCCGGCCGGCATCCCGCACGGACCGCATCCGGGGTCGGTCGAGGCGTCGATCGGCAAGGAGGCGACCGAGGAGCTGGCCGTGATGATCGACACGTTCCACCCGCTGCACCTGACCAGGCAGGCGTCGGAGCTGGAAGACGATCGGTATCCGTACTCGTGGATTCCGCCAGAGGACTCGCACGAGCATGCGCGCGAGCTGAGCGAGCGCGGCCCCGAGGCCTTCCCGGACTGATCGCGATTTTCAACGCGGACGCCGCTCCGCGATCGCATGCAGCTCACGGCCGCAGGAAGCGCTCTGATGGCTCTCTGGCGTGCCGTCCTGCGGATCTCAACCGGCATCTGACCGACAGTCGGCGCTGAAGCGTTGCCGGTGCGGCCCTCGCCTGAACCCGGCGAGGCGGCGTCCATCAGGCCCGATGCAGCGCCGCCTCAGCCCTCAGCGTTCAGGTCGCGTGCCCGCTGGACCATCTCGCGCAGGACGGGCAGGTCGAGATCCGCGGCGCGCTTGAATTGGAGGTTGCCGCTCCCCGCCTTCACCTTGCCAATCCGCGGACCGAACGCCTTGGCCAGTGACTGGCTGCCGTCGGCAGCGTTGACGTACAGGCTGAGGTAGTTCTTCTGCGCGGCGAGGCCGACCACGAACCATTCGCCCTCGGCACCGCTGCGGCCCCTGTAGCGGTATGACCCGTAGCCGATGATCGCCTGCTGCGAGCCGCCCCAGAACACGCCCTCCCACAGGGTCCGCTCGAGGCCCGACATGACCGAGGAGATCTCGCCGTCCAGGGTCGCGATGTCCTCGCGCACACCGTCCGGCAGCGAGGCGATGTGCTGGTCCGGGGTGGTGGTCGTCGATCGTTCCATCGGGTCACTGTAGAGCGGCCGGGGTGCCCGCGGTAGCATCCGTCTTGCAGGAGGAGACCCGCCATGACAGATGCGACCGCCATCCCCGTCAACGTCTTCCAGAACGAGCGCGAGCTGATGGTGGTGGCGCCGATGCCGGGCGTGGCGCCGGAGGACATCAGCGTCGACGTCACCGACGACGGGCACCTCACCCTGCGCGCCGCCCAGCATGGCGAGGGGCAGGAACGGATCGACTACGTGGTGCGGGAATGGTCGTACGGCCCGTACGAGCGCACGATCGAGTTGCCGTGTGCGGTGGACGCGATGCGGGCGAACGTGACCTTCGGCAACGGTGTCGTTGCCATCACGCTTCCCAAGGTCGAGACCACAACCGCCGGCCGGCTGCAGGTCCAGCGCACCGGGCAGTCGCGCGGCGTCACGGTCGGCCATCACGGGACGCGGGGCGGAGACGAGGACGACCCCACCCCCGATGACGGGAGCAGCGCCACCACGACGGTCAGCGTGTGATCCTCTACTTCCTGCGCCATGGCAAGGCGGGTTCACCTCGACCCACGAACGATGACGCGCGCGAGCTGACCTCTGGCGGGGAGAAGGCGCTGCGGAAGGCGGCACCGCTATGGCGGCGGCTCAACCTGCGGCCGGACGTCGTGCTCAGCTCACCATTACCTCGCGCACTCCAGACCGCCCAGCTCTTCTGCGAGGCTGTCGGCGGGGAGCCGATTGCCGATGACCGGCTGCGGCCCGGCGCCGACTGGGGCGACCTGGCACGCGCCATGGCTGCGCACGCCGATGCGCGCCGGGTGATGTTCGTCGGCCACGAGCCGGACCTGTCGGCTGCGGTCGCGCTTCTGTCGGGAGCCGCATCGGTTCGGATGAGGAAGGGAGGGCTGGCCTGCCTCGAGTTCTATGGCATCCCCGAGCCGGGGAGCGGAGAGATCGCCTGGCTGCTGGATCCCGACCTGTACACCGACGACACCGAAGGAGACTGACACCGATGCCCGAGTCCGCTGCCATCCTCCGACGCTTCGACGACCCCGACGAGCACCGAGACTTCCCGCTCGGCGGGTTCGACCTGGTGGCGATCGGCGGCATGACGGTGGGTCGTGCGTCGTACGAGCCTGGCTGGCGCTGGTCCGAGCACGTCGGCGCCGCCCAGGGCCAGGCGGTGTGCGAAGTCGCGCATCTCGGGCTGGTGCTGTCGGGCCGTAACCGGATCGAGATGACCGATGGACGGGTCATCGAGATCGGCCCGGGCGACCTGTTCGAGATCGGCCCGGGTCACGACTCGGTCGTCATCGGCGACGAGCCGTACGTCAGCATCCATTTCCTCGGCGCCGACCAGTACGCCGCCTCCCGGTGAGCGACGCACCGCGGCGCGTCACTCGCGTCGCCGCGTACGCGCTGTGCGTCGACGGTCAGGCCATCCTGCTGAGCAGGATCGCGAAGGGAGCGACCGCCGGCTCCGACGGCATGTGGACCCTGCCGGGCGGTGGGATCGAGTTCGGGGAGGACCCCCGCGACGGTGCCCTCCGCGAGCTGGAGGAGGAGACCGGCCTGGTCGGCGAGATCATCGAGCTGGCTGACGTCGACTCCTGGGCGGGGCATTTCGTGATGCCGGACGACGGGGTGCCGACCGACTTCCACGCCATTCGCATCATCTACCGCGTCAGGATCACCGGCGGCGAGCTGCGCGACGAGATCGGCGGCTCGAGCGACACCTGCGCCTGGATCGCGGCATCCGAGCTGGCGTCCGTGCCACTCGTCGAGCTGGCGTGGACGGGCGCGCGGCTGGCCGGCATCGTCGACGAGCCGGTCGACGCCTCGGTGTAGGCTTGCGCGATGGCCGATCTGCAGCTGCATACGCTCCTGTTGTGCGACTACGCGCTCACGGCACAGGACGGCAAGATCAGCGCGATCGGCGTCTTCAGCCAGATCAACGTGGCGCGTCTGCCGGCGGCACACGGCCGATGCTTCATCGTCGCCATCCTCGAGGCGTCGCCCGGCCCGCACGAGCTGAGCATCCAGGTGGTGAGCCCCAGCGGCAAGGACACCCTGCAGCAGGCGCCGCGGCTCCGGATCGAGGTCCCGGCCAACGCGACCACGGCGAACATCGTCGCCGACCTGAAGGGCATGCGGCTCGAGGAGATCGGTCGCCATCGGATCGAGGTGCGCTCCGATAGCACGCGCCTTGGCAGCGCGCCGTTCAACGTGAACCTGGTCATGCGCCAGCAGGCCGGCAGGGCCTGAGACCGGAACCTCACGCCGCCGCCGCATCGGGCGTTTCACCCGGCATGAGCACCACCGAGTTCGAGCGCGCGTTCCTCGCCTCCGACCCCGCCTACGACGGCCGCTTCGTGGCCGCGGTCCGTAGCACCGGCGTCTTCTGCCGCCCATCGTGCCGGGTCCGCAAGCCCTTGCCGAAGAACGTCACCTTCCTCCCCGATGCGGCCGCCGCGCGGGCGGCCGGCTACCGAGCCTGCCTCCGGTGCCACCCGGACTCGGCCGTCCCGGTGCGCGTCCGCGGGATCGAGACGCCGATCGGCCCGATGACGATCGGCGCCACGGACAGCGCCGTCGTCCTCGCCGACTTCACCGAGCGCCCCATGATGCCCGCCCAGCTGGCCGCGGTCCGACGTCGCTTCGGGCCGACGGTCGAGGGCGACTCGCCACTGCTCGACCGGACCGAGCGACAGCTGGGCGAGTACTTCGTCGGCGAGCGCCGGGCATTCGACCTGCCCATCGACGAGCCGGGCAGTGCCTTTCAGGAACGCGTGTGGACCGAGCTGCTGGCCATTCCATACGGTGAGACGATCGCCTACCGGGAGCTGGCGGAGCGAGTCGGCGCGCCGGGTGCGCCGCGGGCGGTCGGCCGGGCCAACGGCTCGAACCGGCTCGCGATCATCGTGCCCTGCCACCGGGTCATCGCCGCCGGGGGTGGGCTGGGCGGCTACGGCGGCGGACTGACCGCCAAGCGCTACCTGCTCGACCTGGAACTCGCGGCCGTCACTCGACAGGTTGCTTGAAGTCCGCACCCAGCGCGTGGTAGCCGCCGTCGACGTGGATCATCTCGCCGGTCGTCATCGGCGCCATGTCCGAGAGCAGGAAGGCACACATCTGTCCCACGGGCGTCGCGTCGGTCAGGGACCAGGCCAGCGGCGAACGTGAGCTCCACGAGCCGGCGATGGCGTCGAAGCCCGGGATGCTCTTGCCGGCCATGGTGCGGATCGGTCCAGCTGAGACGGTGTTGACCCGGATGTTGTGTTCCCCCAGATCGCGCGCGAGGTACCGGGTCGTGGCTTCCAGGCCCGCCTTTGCGACGCCCATCCAGTCGTAGATCGGCCAGGCGACTCGGGCGTCGAAGGTCAGGGACACGACCGATGCCCCGCCGTCGGCGCCCGCCACCTTCAGCGGCTCGAGCAGCCCCACGGCGAGCGCCTTCAGCGAGAAGGCCGAGGTCTGCACCGCCACGGCGACGCTCTCCCACGGCGCGGTCAGGAAATTTCCGCCCAGCGCGTCCTGGGGCGCGAAGGCGATGGCGTGCAGCGCCCCGTCGAGGCGGCCCCATCGGTCCTTGACATCGGAAGCCACCGCGGCGATATCGTCGGGATTGTTCACGTCCATCTGGAGCACGTCGGGCGTCGTCGGCAGCTTCCTCGCCACCCGCTCGGTCAGGCGCACACCCTTGCCGACGTTGGTGAGAAGGATCTCGGCGCCCTGCTCCTGTGCCACCTTCGCGGCGAAGAAGGCGATGCTGTCGTCGGTCAGGACGCCGGTGATGAGCAGCTTCTTGCCGTCGAGCAGCACGTCGTTCCTCCTGATGGTGTGCGTCCGGGGACAGCGGGGATTGTAGACCGGCCGAGTGCGGCGCCGGACGCATCGGTCTAGGATCTGCGGACCGATGATGGTTCGCCTCTACGACTACGACGTGCCCGCCGCGGACCCCGCGGCCGGGGTCCCGAGCCTGCGTCCCCTCCTCGAGGGCCTGGACGCCGCCGAGCGACGAACCGTGCTGACCGGGCTGTTCAAGCCGGAGCGCATGCCGGGCACGATGGAGCGCCTGACGACGCTGGTCGAGGACGTCGACACCAGCTTCGCGAACGCACTCGTCACGCTCGACAACGGGACGCGCAGCCGCCGCTTCGTGGCGATCGACGAGGCCAAGACGATCCTGGATCGTTGGCTCCCCGCATCGGCCGTCGCCGGGGTGCGCGAGTGGGACGTGGCGCGGCTGCTCGAGCCATACGGCGACGGCTCGTACCACGGCAAGCTGCTGAAGCGGACCCGCAAGCAGCTGCGCAGCGTGTCGAGCCGGGAGGCGTTGACCGTCCCCTTCCTCTTCAAGCGAACGTGGGGAGCGCCGGCCTTGTGAGCCGGTCCGCGCGCCGCCGGCGCGGCCGGCCGGTCCAACCGCCGCCACGCCGCAACCCGTGGGTCGCGCGGCTGGTCATCATCGCCGTCGGCGTGATCATGATCTTCGGCTCGCTGGCGCTGTTCGCCGGCGGCCCGGCCCAATGAGCGCCGCCTAGAGCGTCTCCTCCATCAACTGCCGCACATGGAGGAGGAGCTTCCACAGCTCGGGGGCGGCTGCAAGCAGATCCAGGTCGTCGGGCTGGACATGGTCGAAGAGGCGGAACTCGGTGTGCCGTGCCAGCCGACCGGACGGCTCGAGCGCCTCGGCCAGGGCCCGCGACTCCACGTACGGCACGTGGTGGTCCTCCGTCTCGTGCATCAGGAAGACCGACGCGCTCAGGCCGGCGAGATGACGGATCGGTGAGATGGCGTCGACGAAGGCCAGGCTCTCGTCGGGCAGGGCGCCGATCGCCCTTTCCGCATCGGTGAGCGAGGCGCTGGTCAGCAGATCGTGGACCGTGCGCGCCTCCTCGATTCCGAGGGATGCGCGCAGGGCCGCGTCCGGCGAAGGCCGGTCACCGGCGAGGACGGCGTCGCCGAACGCCGCATCGAGCGTTGCCCGGTCATCGACATCGTCGACCTGCTCGAGCAGGAACCGCAGCTCGACCTCGCGCGCCAGGGGCGTCGGGAGCCACGGCTCGAGCTCGCCGTCGGGTCCGACGTAGGCGTGGGCGGCCACCGAGGCCAGATACGTCTCGGCATCGGCGAATGCCCCGAACGCGTTCACCCACCGAACCTGGTCCGCGATCTCCGGGTCCCGGGCGGCGAGCAGAGCCAGCGAGCCACCCACGCTGAAGCCGACGATGCCGAGGCGCTCGCGGTCCACCTCGGGGCGGGCGGCGAGCATTCGGAACGCGTCCACGACACCGTCGATCTCGCCCACCTCCAGCCGGCCCTCGAGCAGCGTCCGCGAGTCCGGCACCAGCACCGCCACGCCGGTCCGAGCGAGGGCGTCGGCGACGCGCTCGATGGCAGGGTGGTTGCGGCCGAGGTTGTTCACCCCGAAGACGAGGAGGATCGCCCCGGCCGGCCTGTCGGCGGACGCCCAGGCTGGGAGCCAGAGTTCGGCGAGGTCGGGCTCGCCGGTCCCGTGCGGGCCGAGTCGGTACGCGACGCTCGAGCGCTGCGGCTCCGGGCTGAACAGTGTCAGCGGCTGCGGGCCGGAGCCGAGCATGTTCGGCAGCATCACCGCCGTCTGGAGCGCGACCCGGGTGGGCTCCCAGGCAACCAGCGCCACGGCGAGGACGAGGAGCGCCAGCCCGATGCGCCGCAGCCATCGCATCGGCGCATGCTACGTGAGGCCCCGTCTAGGCGGCGCCGGCTGCCTGGCGGCGTCGTTCCGGCGCGTCGGTGCGAGCGGCGAGCTCCACCTGGAGGCGACGACGGTAGAGGATGTTCCACTCCTGGCTGTCGATGCTCGCGACATCCATCCGCTCCTGGATGTCGTCGAGGCGGCGCTCGATTTCCTCGATGCTGCAGTCGACGTCGCGATGGACCTCGAGGAGCAGGTCCTCGATCTCCTGAGCCTCGCCGTTCCAGGTCAGGTACGCCTCGTGGAAGCCGAGCTTGCGCAGGATCGCGGCGCGGACGCGATACGTGAGCTCCTTGGGGCCCTGGACCGAGATGTTCGTGGCGTAGGCGTAGATCTCCAGGTCACCGGCCGCGACGCGCGCGGGCTCGCCGCGCACAACGGCGCCGAGAAGGTGCTCGACCGCGAAGGCGACGGTCCGCAGCGGCCAGGCCTTGGGACCGGTCGCCTCGGCAATCGAGACGTCCTCGATGCCGATCGAGGCGAGGGCGTCGCGAATGCCCGAGACCAGGTCGTCGTCATCCGTGCGCTCGCGCATGACGAGCGGGATCTGGACGTACTTGCGCTTCTGACGCCAGCGCTGGACGAGGAAGATGGGGGTGAACGCCACCATCTGGAGCACCGCGGCCCCGAGCATGGCGGTCGATGGATAGCTGATCGGCACGAGGCGCAGCCACGTGCCGACCGAGCGGTCGTCATGGAACTCGCCCCACACGGTGACCGCCGCGACGAACGGCGGAACGAGCACGATCCCGGCGACCAGGCCGGCGTAGGTCAAGAACTCGACGTCGAAGTTGTCCTCGATCACGCCGAGCGCCTCGAGCCCAGCGCCGATGAGGAGCGGGATCGCGAAGCCCACGACCAGGATCACCCAGCCCGCGGCGACGAGGCTGCTGACGGCCAGCATCCGGCCCTGGCGGCCCGGGACCTGGCCGAAGTACAGCGCCGTGGCCCAGCCGAGCGCGAACGACGCGCCCCGGCTCAGAGCCTGCCAGGCGAGGAGAAGGACGAACGGCAAGAACGGCACGTTCGCCAACCAAGCAATCGATGTGCCGACGCGAGTTCCGGAATCAGTCCCCGAGCTGCAGGGGGCGGACCGTCATCACATCGTCGACACGGCCCTCCCACTCCTCGCGCGGCGCGTCGCAGTACAGCTCGATCTCGTTGCCGTCCGGGTCCATCGTGTACAGGCTCTTCGTCACGCCGTGGTCGGCGGTGCCCTTGAGCAGCCCGCGCTCGGAGAGGATCGCGTGGGCCGCTCGCACCGCATCGAAGTCCGCGAGCTGGACCGCGACGTGGTAGAGGCCGACGGCGGTGGGCATCGGGGACGGGGCGGAGTCGCCGACGCGCAGCAGTGCGAGGTCGTGATGGTTCTCCCCGGTCGCAGTCAGGAAGATCATCACGTTGCTCATCTCGCTGGCCACCCGGAAGCCGAGGATGTCGCGGTAGAAGGCCAGCGACCGGTCGAGGTCGCGGACCTTGAGCACGACGTGACCGACCCGAACGGGCTGGAGCATGGACCGATGCTACCCCAGGGGTTGGCCCACCCCTGCGCTCAGCGACGCGAGGTCAGGGCAGACCGAGCTTGGCGCGGCAGGCTGGCCACGGCGCGTAGCCACGGGCCGCCCGGAGTCGCTCCGCGACGATGATCTGCTCCTCCCGCGTGGCCTCGTGGGGATACTCGGCGAACTCGCCGCCGCCGTACCCGAGCCATGTCCCGTGGCTGAACTGGAGGCCGCCGTAGTAGCCGTTGCCGGTGTTGATCGCCCAGTTGCCGCCCGACTCGCAGCGCGCGAGGTCATCCCACACGCTGGTCCCGGCATAGGTGACGACCCGGCTGGGGGCAGGCGGCGGTGGTGCGGTCACGGTCGAGACCAGGGTCGCCTGCATCGGCGCCGATCCCGGCGTCGGCACGGGGTCGACCTCGAGGATCTCGGTGGTCAGGGCGGGGCCGGCATCCACGGAGGTGGCACGGCTGGCGAGGGTTCCACGGTCCACGGCGACGTCCAGGGCCGGAGCGGCGTCGACGGTGAGCAGATGCTCCTCGATGGGTGGCGCGACGGGAGCCGCGGAACGTGCGGCCAGCGGCGCCAGCAGCGCGATCCCGGTCGTCGAGATCGCGGCGAGCAGCAGAATGCGTCGGACAACCGTCATCGCGCCGTCGCCTCGCGCGGCGCGAAGGGGGCGGTGAACGGCGTCAACAGGGCGGCTCGCGCCCTGTTCAGCAAGGTCAGTGCGGCGACACGCCGCAGCAGATCCGGCAATAGAATTCTTCCGATACGAGATCCGACCGGCACGGTCCATGCGAAGCAGGAACGATGCCGGCGAGCGGTCACCGTAGCATCCGCCCCTGGGCCTGTCGAGCGAGAGGAGTCCCATGCCGCGCAAGAAGAAGGAGCCAGAACGGCGCCGTGGCGCGGTCGTCGTGCGAGGGGGGCACGACCCCGACAAGGCCACCGAGGACCAGAAGCTCCTTCGCTCGCGCGAGCCGATCACCGGCTTCCAGGAGACCGATACGTGGCGGACGCTGCGGATCATGGGCGAGTTCGTCGAGGGCTTCGACGCGCTGGCTGACGTCGGCCCGGCGGTCAGCATCTTCGGTTCGGCGCGGGTCGGTCGCCGGAATCGCTACTACGGCGCGGCGCGGAGATTGGCCGGCGCGCTCGCCAAGCAGGGCTTCGCCATCATCACCGGCGGCGGCCCGGGGATCATGGAGGCTGCCAACCGCGGAGCGAAGGAGGCGGGCGGGCTGTCCATCGGCTGCAACATCGAGCTCCCCTTCGAGCAGGGGCTGAACGAGTACGTCGACCTCGGCATGGAGTTCCGCTACTTCTTCGTGCGCAAGGTGATGTTCGTGAAGTACGCCGAGGCCTTCGTGATCTTCCCCGGCGGCTTCGGCACCCTGGACGAGCTGTTCGAGGCGCTGACGCTCATCCAGACCGGCAAGGTCGAGCATTTCCCGGTCGTCCTGTACGGCACCGAGTACTGGGAGGGGATGATGCGCTGGATCCGGGAGAAGCCGCTGTACGAGGAGAAGGTCAGCGTCGAGGACCTGGACCTCGTGACGATCACCTCGGACGTCGACGAGGCATGTGAGGCGATCGCCCACCACCACCACTCGCGCCAGCAGGAGCTCCGCGAGGCGGCATCACGCAAGGCGACGAAGGAAGCGGTCCAGGAGGGTGCCGGCGGCGCGAAGAAACCCTGAGGTCCGCAACTTGTGATCGAAAAGATCACGAAGGTCGTCAACGCAGCAGGCGAATCACCGTAGATCCGAGAGAGAGCTTGATGGCGGGCCCGACCGGATTCGAACCGGCGATCTCCAGCGTGACAGGCTGGCATGTTTGGCCACTACACCACGGGCCCGCGGCGGTGACGACGGTGGCGGAGCATAGCACAGGGCCCTGGTTCGGTCAGGTGGCCGAACCGGCGCGCAGCTCCGCCACCAGGCGGGCCGCTACCAGCCCGTAGGCGGTCGCGCCGACCGATGCGCCGAGGCCGGCGCCGACGAGAAGTGCAGCCGATGCGGGCGTGGCCATCGCGCTGGTGAGCGCGGCCGCGGCGAGGGCGACGAACGTCGCCGTGAGCAGCGCGGCGAGCAGGATGCCGGCACTCCATGCCCAGCGCCGGCCAGCCCGCAGTCCGAGCACGACCGTGCCGTGGGCCGCTGCCGTCATCCCCATCGCCACTCCAACGGCCACGAGCGCACCGCGCAGCGCATCCGTGTCGATCGACAACGGCGGGAGAGCGCCTTCCAGGCGTTCCGCTCCGAGAGCGGCGAGGGCGAGCGTGAGAACCGCCGCCACGCCCCAAGTGATGGTCGCGGCCAGCAGGATGGCGCGCGCCACGCCGTGCCTCAGCGACGGGGACGCAGCAGCAGGATCGCGGCGACCCCGAAGACCAGCGTGGCCACGGTGAGGGCGATGGCGATCACCGCGTCCGGCGGCTCGCTCGTCATGACAAGCACGGTCCCGAGCGCGGCCAGGCCCGCGGTCAGGGCGGCGAGGATGCCGGTCACCTGCCGCGCGCGGCGCACCGCTCCGAGGACGGCGACCCCGCCCGCCGTGAGGGCTCCGCCGAGCGCGATGAACCCGAGCCCTCCAAGCGCCGGACCGATCGCGAGCGAGCTGACGTCGGGCGGAGGGCTGCCGCCGTAGCGAGCTCCCGTCGTGAGGGCGAGGGCAACCATGCCGATGCCCGTGATCACCATGGCGATGCCGCCGACCACCACGGCCACCACGGCGGCGGCGGTGGCCTCGCCGAGGTGGGCTGGGGCGAGCGTATGGTGCGCGCGCCCGCGCGCGCCGGCGGCGGATGCGGCGGGGATCGATCGTCGGTTGCTCATCGGCGACGGATTGTACGTTGGCACCGGGATCGGCGCTGGGACGCTCCTATACTCGCGCCACAGCGATGCCCTACCAGCTGCCGCAGGAACCGAGCACCGCCCGCCGCGCCCGCATCGCGGGCTGGGTGACCTTCGGGTTCGCCGCCATCCTCGTCGCACTCGTCGCCTACTTCGGCTACGTGGGATTCGAGGGATCGCGCCAGTTCACCGACGCGCCGGAGCCGACCGGCGACTGCCGGACGCCGGCCACGTTCGGTTGGGAGTACGAGGCGATCGGCTACGACCGCGCCACTGACGACGCGCTGGCCGACGAGCCGGACCCGACCTCCTGCGAGGCATTCGGCGCCACCGCCGGCGACGCGGTCATCGGGCCGGGCGAGGTCGGCCTGGCGGGCTGGTACGTGCCCGCCGGAAACGGGGCCGCACCCGATGCCCCAACCATCGTGCTGGCGCACGGCTGGGGCAGCAACAAGAGCGCGATGCTCGATCGAGCAGTCGTGCTCCACGGCGAGTACAACCTCCTCCTGCTGGACTTCCGCAACCACGGCCAGAGCCAGGAGGGCCAGACCACGCAAGGGGTGCGGGAGGCCGGGGACCTGGTGGCCATGCTCGACTGGCTGGAAGTGAGCAAGGGACCCGATCGGATCGCTGTGCTCGGCAGCTCGATGGGCGGCGCCAGCGCCCTCGCCGCCGCCGTCCGGGACGAGCGGATCGACGCACTCATCGTGGAATCCACCCACGCCACCCAGGCGAACGCGATCAAGGCGAGGCTCGAGCGCGCGGGCTACCCGCTGTCGATGCCCGCGAGCTGGGCGATCCTGCTCGGAGCCCTGATGCGCACGGGCGAGGACGCCAGCTCGGTGGATCCCGTCCAGGCTGTCACGCAGCTCGACGGACGGCCCCTCCTGCTGGTCTACGGTGGGATGGACGACACCATTGGTGCCACGGACGGTGACGACATGCTGGCCGCGGCCACCGATGCGGGCTCCGAGGCCGAGCTCCATGTCTGCGCCGCGGCCGAACACGCGAGCTCCCTCGGCACCTGTCCTGAGGAGTACGCCGGGTGGGTGCTAGGCTTCCTCGAGCGCGTCTTCGCCGAGCCCGGCTGAGGCCGCCTCCCCGCCCGTCGAAACCCAACCGGCGCCGGTCCCCGCGGCTGGCCCGCCCAAGGGAGCATCCTCGATGACCATGGCACCGTCCGACGCCGACGCGCGCTTCGACCGCACGATCGATCGCTGGTTCCGCGACCAGCTCGATCTACGCCCCGACGTCGCGACCTTCTTCGGCCTCCATGAGCACGACGGCGAGCTTGCCTCCGGCACGCGCGGCGCGATCGACGAGGAGGTCGAGTTCTACCGCCGCACCATCGACGAGCTGTCGGCGATCGACCCGTCCGAGCTCACCCACGATCGGGCCATCGACCGCGACCTCGCGATCCACCAGGCCCGCATCGGTCTGTACTGGCAGACCGAGTACCGCACCTGGGCCGGATCGTCCGGGGCGGCCGGCTACGTCGGGGAGGCGATCTTCCCGCTGTTCACCCGCGACTTCGCCCCGATCGCCGAGCGGCTGGAGAGCATCGCGTCGCGGCTCGAGGCAGCCCCACGCTACCTGCTGGAAACGCGCGAGCGCGTGACCGAGCCGGTCCGACTGTGGACCGAGATCGACGTGCAATCGACGCAGATGCTGCCCGGATTCCTCGACACGATCCTGGCGGCCGCGCGCTCCGAGGCAGCCGGGAACGGCCTCGTCGAGCGGCTCACAGCGGCCGTGGACGGAACGAAGGCGGCCCTGGCGGACCACGCGTCCTGGCTGCGCGACGAGGTGCTGCCTCGCGCGACCGCCGAGTGGAAGGCCGGGCCGGAGCGCATGGAGGAGATGATCCGGCTTCGCGAGCTGGAGGCGGACGGTGACGAGATCCTGGCCGTCGGGGAGGAGCTGCTGGCGATCGAGAAGGCGGCGCGCGAGGCGCTGATCGTCGAGATCGAGCCGGGCGCCTCGCCGGAGGAGGTCGCCGACATCGTGAAGAACGACCACGCCTCCACGTTCGTCGAGTCACTGGGCGAGTACCGGACCACGATGGACCAGGCGCGGGACTTCGTGGTCGAGCACGGCATCGCCACCCCGCCCGAGGAGGACCACCTCAACGTCATCGAGACGCCGTCGTTCATCCGGCATCTCATCCCCTTCGCCGCCTACTACGAGCCGGCGAAGTTCGACCGATCGCCGGTCGGGACCTACATCGTCACCCCGCCGAGCTCGCCGGAGATGATGCGCGAGCACAACCGCGCGTCGATCTCGAACACGAGCGTGCACGAGGCCTACCCCGGCCACCACCTCCAGCTGTCGGCCGCGATCACCAACCCGAGCCTGGTGCGGCTCTTCTCGCAGTCGCCGGAGTTCTCCGAGGGCTGGGCCTTCTACTGCGAGCGGATGATGAAGGAGGCCGGCTTCGACGACACCCCGACCGGGTGGTACATCGTCCACACCGATGCGATCTGGCGCGCGACCAGGATCATCCTGGACATCCAGCTCCATCGCGGCCTCATCGGCTTCGACGAGGCGGTCGACAGGCTGGTCGCAGAGACCGGGTTCGAGCGCCCGGCGGCGCTGGCCGAGGTTAAGCGCTACACCTCCACTCCCACCTACCAGCTGTCGTACCTGTACGGCCGGCACATGATCGAGGAGCTGAAGGCCGAGGTCGCGGCGCGGCAGGGACGCGAGTTCGATCTCCGCCGCTTCCACGACACCCTGCTGTACGGCGGGACGATGCCGGTCAGCTACGCTCGCCGGCTGTTCGAGCCGGACGGCGCATGAGGCCGGTCGGCCTGCTGTTCGCGGCAGGGCTGGTCCTGGCGGCCTGCACCGCGGACCCCACTCCGACGGCCCGCCGATCCTGCCCGACCGCGGCGCCCACGGCCACCTCGGCGCAGGCCTCCCTGGAGGACGCCGCGACAGCGACGGTGACGGTCAGCGGCGCGGTATCCGGAGAGTTCGTCATCGAGCTGCTCGGCGATGACGCCCCCCTGGCGACCGCCAACTTCGTCGACCTGGCTCGGTGCGGCTTCTACGACGGGATCAGCTTCCACCGGGTCCTGGCCGGCTTCGTGATCCAGGCCGGCGACCCCCAGACACGTGACAACCGCGGCGACTTTCCCGGCCTCGGCACCGGCGGGCCCGGGTACGAGTTCGAGATCGAGCCACCGGCGGAGGGGCTGGCCTACGACGCGTACTCGGTCGCGATGGCCAACGACACCCGCGCCAACGGCAGCCAGTTCTTCATCAGCCTGGTCGACCTTGATCAGCAGCTTCGTGCCGCCGGCGTCTACACCATCTTCGGCCGCGTGATCTCGGGCACCGAGGTGATCGACGAGATCGCGGCAGTCCCGGTCAATGACCCGCGCATGGGCCTGCCGCTTGACGCGGTCATCATCGACTCGATCGCGGTCTCGTCCGGGACCGAACCGAGCCCGTCGGAGGGGTGAGCGGGCGCGCGACCGCTTTGCTTTGTAAAGGAATCTAAACCTCCGAAACCCTTGTCTAAAGGGAACAGGCGGTCTATTCTGGTCGTGCTGTTCGCACAGCGATTCAGAACTGGTTGCAAGGCCATGGGTAGGTTAGGGTTAGGGTAGTGCGGGAAACCGTGCGTGAAAGATGCCCTTGCGATTAGCGAATCCGGCAGCACTGAGGGCCCCCGCTTCGGCGGGGGCCTTCGTCTATGCCCGTCGCGCGACTTGGAGTGCGCCACGCGTGTACCATGCCCTCCGGCCGACGATGGCCGACCCTCTTCGTGCATGCGCCGGTAGCTCAGTGGATAGAGCGTCGGCCTCCGGAGCCGAAGGTCGCAGGTTCGAATCCTGTCCGGCGCGCCACGCATGAGGTCGCCAGCCGTCAGCCTGGCAGCAGGGGCCAGGTAGTCGCGTGGCATGATCGGCGTCATGGACGTCGACCAGCAGGTGCCCGCCAGTGGACATGACGACAGGCATCTGCTCGGGTCGGACGCGCACCGCAGGGAGCGCCTCCGCGAGGGCGTGACGATGGCGCTCTACATCAGCCTGTCGCTCCTCGCCGTGATGCTTGCCCTGCCGAGGGACGCTGGTCCCTCGACCGCCGAATCTCCGGCCATGGCGGTCTTCCTGACCTCGGTCGGCCTGATCCTGGCGCACCAGCTCGCGTACCGCCTCTCCGCCCGGCTGGCGCACCACGGGCGCCTGCACGCGACGCATCTCGACATCCTGGCCGCCCAGCTCGGCGGCGGCCTGGCGGTCACCGCTGTCGCCGTCGTTCCCCTTCTGCTGATCGACGGCCGCGCGGGGGTCCTGGTGAGCGAGCTGGTGCTGCTCGCCTTCATCGCCGGTGCCGCGTACACCGCGGCTCGGATGGTCCCCTATAGCCGCCTGCGCTCTCTGGCGTTCACTGGGGGCATCGTGGTCCTCGCCCTCGCCGTGCTGTGGGTGAAGAACCTGGTGGGCCATTGACCTCGTCGGATCAGGCATCATCGGCGCGATGCAGGAGATCACGCGTCCCGGCGGACTCCACCGGCGCGATCGGCAGGCTCGTGAGGCCGACGAGGAGCGCCTGAGCCCTGCCGCGACACGGTCCACGCGGTCCCTCGGGCGCGACCGACCCGAGGAGCCGGATGCCTTCCGGACCGCGTTCGAGCGGGATCGCGACCGGATCATCCACTCGAAGGCGTTTCGCCGGCTGAAGCACAAGACGCAGGTCTTCCTCAACCCCGAGGGCGACCACTTCGTCACCCGACTGACCCACACGATGCAGGTCACCCAGGTGGCCCGGTCGCTGGCGGCTGCGCTCAGCCTGAACGAGCCCCTGGCCGAGGCGATCGCCCTTGGCCATGACGTCGGGCACTCGCCCTTCGGCCACACTGGCGAGGATGCCCTCGGCCCGTACTTCGCGCCGGATGGATGGCACCACGCCTCCCAATCGGTCCGGATCCTCGAGGTGCTCGAGGACCAGAACCTGACCTGGGAGGTGCGCGACGGAATTCGCGCGCACTCGTGGAAGATCTCGCCCGCGCCGGCCACGGCAGAGGCCTTCTGCGTGCGGTTCGCCGATCGGATCGCGTACCTCGCCCACGATGCGCTCGACGCCCTGCGCGCCGGCGTCCTGCGCCGAGACGCGTTCCCGCCTGCCGTGCTCGAGCGCTTCGGCGAGCCAGGGCGGGCGTGGATCAGCGCGATGATCACCGCGGTGATCGATGAGTCGCTGCGCGTCGGAGCCGTGAGGATGGACGAGGCGACCCTCGGCGTGATGAACGAGCTGCGCGACTTCATGTTTGCGCAGGTCTACGAGTCGCCCGAGCAGCAACGTCAGCAACGCCGGGCGATCGCCGTCATCCGCGACCTGATGGACTGGCACCTCGAGCACCCCGGCGAGATCCCGGACAGCTACCGCCAGCACGAGGCCTCGCTGGTGGTGCAGGCCGCCGACTACATCGCCGGCATGACCGATCGATTCGCGCTCGCCACGCACGACCGGCTGTTCCGACCGACGCTGAACCTCTAGGTCTGGCCGCCGGGCCGCCGGAAGAGCCGAAGCGCTCCCGGGCGCACCTCGAAGCCCACCGGCGTGGTGCCGATGCTCACCCCGTCGGCGTGGGCCGGGAGCACGCGCTGAGTCCCCTCGATCGCGACCCGCGTCGCGGGGTAGCTGACGACCCTGGGCTCGCGACGCGGCCGGCGCCGGGCCACGGCCAGGAAGTGACGGAGGACCTCCCAACGGCTCATGCCACGGTAGACCGTGACGTTGAGCAGGCCGTCGGTCGGATCGGAATCGGCGTTGATGGCGAAGCCCATCCCGTGGTACGGCCCGTTGCTGACGGTGACCGCCGGCGTCCCCGTGCGGTAGGTCCGTCCGTCAATCGAGATGCGCATGGGGGTCTTGCGCAGTCGCAGCCCGCGAAGCAGGGCGCGGATGCCGCGCCACCAGCCGCGACGGCCCGCCAGCTCAACCGCGAGGAAGCCGATGGCCTCGACGCCCACGCCGGCGGCCTCGAAGAACGGGCGGCCGTCCTCCTCGTCGTCCCGCACCACCCAGCCCGCGTCGACGGCGGTGGCGTGACCCTCCGCGATGACGTCGAGGGCATCGTCGAGCGTCGTCGGCACGCCGAAGCCGCGTGCGATGTTGTTGAAGCTGCCCATCGCCAGGATGCCGAGCGTCGCGTCCGGATGGTGGAGCAGCGCGGCGGCGACCACGCTCACCGTCCCGTCGCCGCCGGCCACGACCACGTCCTGCCCGGTACCGGCCGCCGTCCCGGCCAGCGAGGCGAGGTCGTCGTCCTCGGCGATCTCGCGCGGGGTGACCTCGAGCCCGCGCCGCTCGAGCGCCGAGCGCAGCGCGTCCGCGGTCAGCAGCGCCGGGTCGTCGGAGAGACCCGGGCCGGATCCCGGCTTGCCGCCGGCGATCGGGTTGACGAGCAGGAGAATCGGTCGCCGCGTCAACCGGTGCCCCGCTGGTACGCCTGGTACATGCCATCGCCGCACTCCAGCACGATCCGCTGGGGCAGTGGCTCGCCGCTGGCGCTGGGGGCGCGGCCGGGCTCAACCCAGACTCTCCAGGTCGCGAGGCCGAACCCGACGCTGCCGGCCTCCTCGAGCGGCTCGTCGATCCCGTCGAGGGTCGGCTCCGGCATGGGCTCGCCGACCGGCCGGTACGACGCCGGCTGGTACGGCAGGGTATCCGGGCACTCGGCCGGCGCGCCCGCTCGCAGCACGGCGAGCGAGGCGACGATGACGAAGGCTCCCGCGGCCACCGTCACGCAGCCGATGGCGCGCCAGTTCACGCGCGGACGATCCCGAACCGCTCGAATTCTCCGCTGGCCGGCGAGCGCCGGGCCTCGACCGCCTCGACCCGCGCGCCATCGGGCCCACGCAACAGTCGCCGCTCGAGCTCATCGAGCGACTCGGGCGGGCCCTCGGCCACGAGCTCCACGGCCCGCTCGCTGTTGTCGTTCATGACCCAGCCGGTCAGGCGCAGGCCCTCGGCCTGGCGACGCACCCACCAACGGAACCCGACCCCCTGCACTCGGCCGGTGATGCGGGCGGTCATGCGTTCGTCACTCACCGCTCCCCCGTGGCCGGCAGCATCGGCCAACTCAGCATGGCGGCCTCGAGGGCGAGCCTCGGGGCCGCGTTTTCGCGAAGGCCGGCGTGAACCTCCTCCAGCCGCCGCAGGGCGGCCAGCAGCGATGTGGCGTCCAGCCGCCCAGCGGTCAGCTCGAGCTCCGGCCCGAGCTCCGTGCCGGGTGCCAGTGCCGGACGGCCCAGGCCGGTGACCAGCAGGTCCCGCGCGAGGCCGATCCAGGCCTCGACGACCAGGATCGCCGCCTCGCGCTGAACGGATGCCGGCGTGCGAGCTTCTTCGTCGGCGGGTTGTCGCGCGGGCACGAGCGCAACGGTGTCATCGAGGAGGTCGCGGACCGAGGCGAACCGATCCGCTCGTCCGCGGCGCAGGAGCGCGAGCAGCTCGCTCTGCACCCGGCGCCGCCAGTCCAGCAGCACGCGGTTCCGGGCATACGCCACGGCGGTTCCGCTCAGACCGTCCGAGATCCGGGCGAGGGCGTCGGCCAGGTCCTGGGGCAACCGCTCGACGTCCATGAGGTGCGCGGTCAATTCCTCGCGTGGCACCGGGCCGATGCGCAGGGACTGGCATCGCGAGCGAATCGTGGGCAGCAGGTGCGATGGCTCGTCCGCGACGAGGATGAAGACGTGCCGGTCGGTCGGCTCCTCGAGCGCCTTGAGCAGGGCGTTCTGGATCTGCTCGTTCGCCCGATCGGCGCGTTCCACCAGGACGACACGACGATCCGCGATCACCGGAGCTCCCGCTGCTTCGAGCAGCCAGCGACGCGCGGCCGCGACGATGCTCTCGCCGGTGGCGCGCGCCTCGCGCCAGCCATCCGGCGAACCGACGACCAGGTCGGGGTGGGAGCGCGAGCGCGCATCGCGGCAGCCGCGACACGCGTTGCACGGGCGGCTCGAGGGATCGCCATTGGTGCAGAAGGCGAGGGCCAACAGGTCGTCGACGAAGGCGTCCTTGCCGGCCCCCGGCGGCCCATGGACCAGCTGTGTCCGCCCGCCCCGACCGCGCTGCGAGGCCTGCGTCACGATGCGGCGCGCGGCGGGCTGCCCGAGGCTCAGGAACCCCGGCGCATCGGTGCGAATCACGGCCACGAGTATAGGGTGACGGGCGCCGTGGACCTCATCTGGGGGGTGGGCGTCACGGACTGCCGGTGGCATACTTCGTGCACCGCCCAGCGGCCGAGACCACAGGAGGAAGCCATGCCGAGCCCGGCAGCCCGAACGGCCGACGACATCGCCGACAACATCAAGACGCTGATCGACCGCATGGTCGAGGCGAAGATCACCCAGGACGTGGCGAAGGCCGGCCAGGACGTCGCCGAGACGGTGGCGGAACGTGCCGACGAGGCCTGGCGCGACACGCGGCCGATGCGTCGAGACATTGCCAAGACCGTGTCACGCGCGACCGCGGACGCGGCGAAGTGGTCTGACCGGACCTGGCGCAAGTCCGTGCGGCCCTTCCTGAGGGATCTCTGGAAGCGGCGCACCGTTGCAGCCGGCGCAGCCGGCGCGGCCGTGCCAGCCGGCAAGGAGCTGGTGGACACGGCGGCGGTGCGCCTCGGCCTGAAGCGTCAGGAGGAGCGCCACTGGGGAGCCTTCTTCCTGGGACTGCTGCTCGGCGCGGCCGCCGGCGCGATCGTCGCCATGCTGACCACGCCAAAGCGCGGCGAGGAGATGCGCCACGAGCTGGGCACCCGAGCCGACGAGCTGGCCACGAAGGCCCGTGACGAGTGGGTTCCCCTGTTCCAGGGCGCGGATGCCACGAACGGGCACCCGGACGGACCGGCCCCGACGGTGGCCGACGCGACGGCCAGCATCGAGGGAGCTGCCGCCGATGCCGGGACCACCGCAATCGACACGACCGAGCAGGCGGCCGCCGACACGGCCGAGGCGATCAACGACGCCTACGACTCGGTGGACCGCGAGTCCACCTGAGCAGACCCTGACATGGTGACGAGCCGGCCCCCACGCGGGGCCGGCTTCGTCATTCAGGACTCCGTGGCGGCTCGCGGCTTGCGAGCCGAGCGGAAGCGGCCCCAGATGCCCTGGGGCTCCGCCTCACCGTCCGGGGTGGAGGCCTCGCTCACCGGCTCGGCCGGCGCATCCGCCTTGCGCGAGCGGCTGCGGCGCTTCGGCGTTGCTGCCTCATCGGCCGCAGGCGAGGTCGATTCGGCATCGGACTTCCGGCTGCGGGTGGCGCGCTTCGGCTTCTTGTCGCCCTCAGCGGATGCGGACTCCGCACCCGAAGTTCGCGAGCGGCTTCGGCGCTTCGGCGCGGCATCCTCGTCAGTGGACCCTGCCCCGGTCGCCGCTTCGGCCTTGTGGCTGCGAGTGGTACGCCGCTTGGGCTTCGCATCCGCCTCGGCGACCTCATCCTCGGCCGCTGGCGTCCCGACCGCCATGGCCTCGACCTCCTCGGGCGTCAACCCGAGCTCGGCGAGCGTCTCGGGATCGACCTCCGCGAAGGTGTACTCCTTGTCCTGCTCCTCGACGCCGTCCAGCTGGCTCAGGTCGTCGAACTCTTCCCAGCCGACCTCCCCGGCCGCGGCCGGCACATCCGGTGCACCATCGGTCTCGCGGCGTGTGCGGCCACGACCTCGGCCGCCACGGCGACGGCGTCGGCGGCGCGCCTGCTCGTCACCCTCGGCAATGACCTCCGTGGCGGAGAGCGGAACGGCAGCCTCATCGGGCTCGGGCGCTGCGGACGTCGCGGCGGACGGTGCGCCGCGTCTGCCAGTCCCGCCTCGCGTGCGGCGGCCGTTGCCGGTGCCGGTGGCGGGGCCGTCCTTCAGGGCAGCCAGGGCCGCGGCGGCGACGGATGGTGACGCCTCCCGGAAGCCGAACTCGGGGTTGACCTCCTTGGCGGGCATCTCCGGCGCGCTCATCGAAGCGCGGGAGGCACGTGCCTCCTTCCGGCTGATGGAGGCGATCTTCATGATGTCGGTGAATTCGTCGGCCACCGCGATCAGGTCGGACGAGGTGTTCGGCTTGAAGCTGATCACCTCGGCTCGGACACCCTGGTCCTGCAGCGCCTTGATCGCCGGGGCGAAGTCCCCGTCGCCGGACACGATGACCGCGATGTCCATCCGATCGGCCAGCCGGAACAGGTCCACGACCAGCTCGATGTCGAGGTTCGCCTTCATCCGCCCGTCGCCGAACTTGCGGATGTCCTTGACGACCGGCTTGTAGCCATTCTTGGCGAGGAAGTCGATGAACTTCCTCTGGTTCTCGTTCTCCGGGTCGAGCCCGGTATAGGCATAGGCGCGAATGAGGTCGCGCCCCTTGGTCGCGTGCTTGAGGAGGGCGACGTAATCGACGTCGACATCCTGGCCTCGCGCCGCGTAGTACATGTTGGCGACGTCAACGAACATCGCCACGTTCTTGCTCACGGTTGAGCTCTTCTCCTGTAAGGATGTGATGTGGGCGACACGCCGGATGCGCTCGCTCAGCCGATCGATCGGCCGAGCGTACGTCCGCGGCTCGCGAACCGGTGTCGCTTCCAGAGCGACGGTTCAGCGGATGCCAGCGGCTCCGCGACTTCGATGCGCGTGCAGCCCTTGTTTCGTGCCGAGGTGGCGAGGTGTTCGACGATCGCGTCGGTGGCACGTCGCCTGTCGGCGGCGTCCAGTGCCGGTGGCTGCGCGGTCCCGATCTCGTCGATCACGCCGACGAAGGGACCAGACCGTACCGAGGGCCTGATGGCGAGGACTCCCACGCCCACAACCCGACGCTCCGCCTCGGCGACGACGATCGTCGCGGACGGCACGTACAGGAGGTTGCGCAGGTAGTCGGTCGCGTCCGGGCGCTCGTTCGCCTCGTCGGGCTCGCCGCTCGCCAACAGGCGGACGGCGGCGTCGAGATCGGTGTGACGGGCGCTGCGGACGTGTACCTCCACGAAGGCCTCTCGGGAGCGGTTCACAGCGAGCGTGCTGCTGGACGACCCGATCGAGGATACCACGAATGCCGGCTGAACCCTTGGGCCGGCCACGTCGTACCGTTCACGCGGCGCGCACGTATTGCGTCGCGTCGTCGGGCGCCGCTATGATGCCGCGCACGTTTGGATATGCCGGGCCCGCGCATGCGCGATTGTCCCCGAGCACACTGGAGGAGAAAAACCGGATGCAGAAGTACACGCGATGGAGCGCCATCCTCGTCGTGCTGATGCTCGTTCTCGCAGCATGCCAGTCGGATGGCGGCAGCGAGGGGAGCGAGGAGCCCGAGGAGAGCGCTGCCGCCAGCGAGCCGGCCGCGAGCGCGGGCGGCGGTGGCGGAACCGCCGCTGACTGCGACGCGGACGAGTTTGGATGCGTCGAGATCGCCGAGGGCGATGCGATCGTCATCGGCTCGGCGCTCGTCATCACGGGCGCCAACGAGTCGCTCGGCCTGGACAGCCAGTACGGCATCGAGGTGGCGAAGGAAATGCGCCCCGAGATCGCCGGGCACGAGGTCGAGTTCAACCACCAGGATGACGGATGTTCCGTCGAGGGTGGCACCGCCGCGGCGCGCGCGCTCCTCTCCGAGGAGAACATCGCGGCCGTCATCGGCACCAGCTGCTCGAGCGCCGGTATCCCGGCCGCCGAGATCCTGAGCGCCGAGGGCATCATGCTGGTGTCGTCCTCGAACACGGCGCCGTCGCTCACCGCCCCGGATACCCACGAGCCGTTCTACGCGCGCACCGCGCACAACGACTCGATCCAGGGTGCGGCCATGGCGCAGTTCGTGTGCGAAGTGCTCGGGCTGACAACCGCGGCGACGATCGACGACGGCTCGCCGTACGCCGACCAGCTGGCGGCGGTCTTCGTCGAGGAGTTCCAGTCGCAGTGCGACGGCACCATCACCGCGGAGGAGGCAGTGAGCGTCGGTGACACCGACTTCTCAGGCGTCCTCGGCAACATCGCCGCCGATGCGCCGGAGTTCCTCTACTTCCCGATCTTCGTCGCCGAGGGCGCGCTGATCACGCAGCAGGCCAAGGAGACCGCCGGTCTCGAGGACACCGTCCTCGCCGGCGCCGACGGCTACTTCAGCCCCGACTGGCTGGAGGCGGCCGGCGACGCGGCCGAGGGCCATTACCTGTCCGGACCCGATCTGGACTTCGCGGGTGACTTCTACGCCGACGAGTTCCTGCCGGCGTACACCGAGGTCTCCGGCGAAGATGCGCCGATCAGCGTCTTCCACGCGCATGCGTTCGACGCGTACAACATGCTCGCGGATGCGATCGAGTCGGTCGCCTTCGACGAGGATGGGACCACGTACATCCCGCGCACGGCGCTCAAGGACGCCTTCTTCGCCACCAGTGGCTACGAGGGCATCACGGGCACCCTGACGTGCGATGAGAACGGTGACTGCGCGGACGCGCGGATCAGCGTCAGCCAGGTCACGGACGGCGAGTTCGTTCGCATCTGGCCGGAGGACTAACCCCCCTCGGCTCTGTGAGCCGATCCAACGGGTGCGGGTGAGTCGACGGCGGCTCACCCGCACCGCATCACCTCAAATCCGCCCTACGGGGATCCGCAGATGCCCGCCCGCCGGTTCCGGCTCGACCCCATCAAGCTGATCCTGTGGACCATCGGAGGCGGGGTCATCCTCTTCGCCCTGTACGGGTCGTACCTGACCCTCCAGCAGGGACGCTTCACCCCCGAAGCCTGGCAGAGCTTCGTCGTCGCGGGCATCGCGCTCGGGGCCGTGTACGCGCTCATTGCGCTCGGCTACACGCTCGTCTACGGCATCCTGTTCATGATCAACTTCGCCCACGGCGAGGTCTTCATGTGGGGCGCCTTCAGCGCCTGGTTCACGGCCACCGGCCTGAACAACCAGGGCATGATGGACTCCAACCCCATCCTGGCCTTCGCCCTGACCCTCGCCACCGCGATGATCGTGAGCATGGTCATCGCCGTGCTGCTCGAGCGGATCGCGTATCGGCCGCTGCGCGGCGCGCCCCGGCTTGTGCCGCTCATCACCGCCATCGGCGCATCCCTCTTCCTGCAGTACACCGCCCGCGGCTTCTTCGGCTCCGGCATCCGCGCCTTCCCCAACTTCAACCTCTTCGAGGGCTCCGTGCAGATCGGGCCGGTGCTGATGTCGGTGACGCAGCTGGTGGTCATGGTGGCGGCCCTCGGATTGATGCTCGGCCTCTACTTCTTCATCAACCGCACCCGTACCGGACGCGCGATGCGCGCGGTGAGCGAGGACAAGGACGTGGCCGCGATGATGGGCATCAACGTCGACCGCATCATCGTCACCACCTTCGCCATCGGCGGGGTGCTCGCCGGCGCAGCCGCCATCCTCTACACGTTGCTCTTCAACCAGGTCCACTTCTTCATGGGCTTCCTGCCCGGCATCAAGGCCTTCACGGCTGCGGTCCTGGGCGGCATCGGCAACATCATCGGTGCCGTCATCGGCGGCATCATCCTGGGCGTACTGGAGCAGGTCGGCCCGAACCTGTTCCTGACCGGGTACGGCGTGCCCTCGCCGAACCAGCTGCAGGACGTCATCGCCTTCAGCGTCCTGGTCCTGGTCCTGATCTTCCGTCCGTCGGGCCTCCTGGGCCGGAAGGAGGACACCTGATGGGTCGGCTCCTCGGCCGCTCGGCTTTCGTCGGGCTGATGGGCGGCGCGGCAGCCATCCACGTCAGCCTCGTCGGGATGGTCGCCACGTTCCAGAGCCGCGACTTCATCGCCGACATCGTCACCATCGGGACGGTCATGCCGATGCTGATCGCGATCCTGGTCGGCTGGTACGCCGGACGCCTCGGTCGGGGGACCGCGGAGCTGATGGCTCCCCTTCCGACGCTGACCCGCGGGGCTGTCGCCGGCGGCATCACCAGCCTGATGCTTGCTCTGCTGGCGCTCTTCATCGTGGCGGTCGACGTGTCGTGGATCTTCGTGAACGCCAACCAGGGCCTCGCCGACATCCTCCAGTTCGATCAGGGTCCCGGACTCGGATCTGTGCTGCAGATCCTGGCGGGCATCATCTGTGGCCTGCTGGGCGCGACGCTCCACCTTGTCCCGTCGCCCACCGCGAGGGCCCTTTCGATCGGCGGGATCATCACCATCATCGTGGCCCTGATGGAGCCGTTCATCGGCCCGGTGCTGCAGAACCTGAGCCTCGACGTCGTCGAGGACTTCCTCTACTCGGGCGGCGGCCTGACCCTGATCGGTTTCGTCGTCGTCTATGCGCTGGTTGCGGGCGGCGTGTACGCGTGGGCGCGGCGCGGCGACGTCGTGAAGGCGCGGTACCAGGCGATGCCGAGCGACCGGCGGCGAACCACCAAGCTCGTCGCCTATGTCGCCCTCGTCATCGTGCTGCTCATCCTGCCCCAGGTCGTTGGGCAGCGGCTGTCGGAGGTCATCGGCACAGTCGGGATCTACGTCCTGCTGGGCCTGGGCCTGAACATCGTCGTCGGCTTCGCCGGTCTGCTCGACCTCGGCTACGTCGCGTTCTATGCCGTCGGCGCCTACGTGACGGCGATCCTCACCTCGCCGGCGTCGCCCGCCTTCAGTCCCGAGCTCGGGTTCTGGGCTGCCCTGCCCTTCGTCATCGTCGCCGCCGTCATGGTCGGCCTGTTCGTCGGTGCGCCGGTGCTCCGGCTGCGTGGCGACTACCTCGCCATCGTGACCCTCGGCTTCGGCGAGATCGCGCGGGAGATCTTCCACTCGGAATGGGCCGCCCCCGTCACCGGCGGCGCGCAGGGCATCATCTCCATCGCCGAGCCGCTGCCGTTCACCCGCGACCCGCAGTCCATCTACTACCCGATCCTGATCTTCTGCATCATCGCCGCGCTGGCGGCCACCAGCCTGGCGAAATCCCGGGTCGGACGAGCGTGGAACGCGATGCGGGAGGACGAGTCGGTCGCGGAGGCGACCGGCGTGAACACGACGAACTACAAGCTGCTGGCATTCGCCCTGGGTGCCGCGTTCGGCTGCGTGTCGGGCGCACTGTTCGCCGCGAAGATCGGCGTCATCTTTGCCGACAGCTTCAATATCCTGGTGAGCATCAACGCCCTGGCCCTCATCATCCTGGGCGGCATGGGCAACATCGCCGGCGTGGTGGTGGGCGCCCTCGTGCTGGTCGGCCTTCCGGAGTTCCTCCGCGAGTTCAGCGAGTACCGGCTGCTCATCTACGGCGTCGTCCTGGTCGTGATGATGCTGCTGCGACCCGAGGGCCTGCTGCCCAGCCGGACCCGGCGTGCCGAGCTCCACGAGCGATTCGACGATGACGAGATCATGTACGAGGAAGAGGCCGGAGAACGCACCGGCAGACCGGTGGTGACCGGATGACCAGTCAGACGACGACCCCTACCGTCGTGACCGCCGCGCCGGACGGCGGACCGATCCTGGAAGCCAGCAAGGTCACCATGCGCTTCGGTGGCCTGGTGGCGAACAAGGACATCGACTTCACGATCCCACGTGGCGCGATCGTCTCGCTCATCGGGCCGAACGGCGCCGGCAAGACGACGTTCTTCAACCAGCTCACCGGCATGCTCGAGCCGACGGCGGGCGACATCACCTTCAACGGAGAGTCCATCGTCGGGCTGAGCCCGCACTCCATCGTCGAGCGTGGCGTGGGCCGCACGTTCCAGAACATCCGTCTATTCGGCGCCATGACCGTCCTCAACAACGTGATGGTCGGCGCACACACGCGCATGAAGTCCGGCTGGTGGGCGTCGCTCCTGAAGCTGCCGCGGGTCCGCGCAGAGGAGGATGCGATCCGGGCTCGCGCCCGCGAGCTGCTCGACCTCGTCTCCCTGTCCCGCCGGTACGAGGACGATGCCGCCAAGAACCTGCCGTACGGCGACCAGCGCCGCCTCGAGCTGGCGCGCGCACTGGCCAGCGAGCCGAAGCTGCTGCTGCTGGACGAGCCCACGGCCGGCATGAACCCCGGCGAAACCGCCGGGATGACTGCGCTCATCAAGCGCCTGCGCGACGAGCTCGACCTCACCGTCCTGCTCATCGAGCACGACATGAAGGTCGTGATGGGGATCAGCGAGCGGATCACCGTGCTCGACCACGGCGAGCTGCTGGCCGAGGGGACGCCGGAGGAGATCCGTGCCAACCCGCACGTCATCGAGGCTTACCTGGGCAAGCAGGCCACCCAGCAATGACCGATACCGACATCATGGCCGACCGCCCCGCTGAGCAGCCGCAGCCGGCGGCCGACGCCGCTCCGGCCGGCACCGAGACGCTGCTCGACCTGCGTGACATCCACGTCTTCTACGGCAACATCGAGGCGCTGAAGGGCGTCTCGCTCACCGTCAACCGCGGCGAGATCGTGACCCTCATCGGATCGAACGGCGCCGGCAAGAGCACGACCCTGCGGGCGATCAGCGGCACCCACAAGCCTCGCACCGGCTCGATCCTGCTGGAGGGACGCGAGATCCACCACCTGCCGGCCCACGAGATCGTCACGCTGGGCATCGCCCACTCGCCCGAGGGCCGCAAGGTGTTCAGCCGCATGACGGTCTTCGAGAACCTGCAGATGGGCGCATACGGTCGCCGCGGACAGAAGATCGACGAGGACGTCGCTCGCGTCTTCGACCTCTTCCCGCGCATGAAGGAGCGCCGGGGCCAGAAGGCCGGAACGCTATCGGGTGGCGAGCAGCAGATGCTGGCAATGGGCCGCGCCCTCATGGCACGCCCATCGATCGTGCTCCTCGACGAGCCGTCGATGGGCCTCTCGCCCATCCTGACCGAGCAGATCTTCACGATCATCCGGGAGATCAACGAGCAGGGCATCACCGTCCTGCTGGTCGAGCAGAACGCGTTGATGGCCCTGAACGCGGCGCACCGCGGCTACGTCATCCAGACCGGCAAGATCCTCCTCGCCGACTCGGCGGCGAACCTCGCCGCCAACGAGCAGGTTCGGCAGGCGTACCTCGGCGAGATCTGAGATCGCGTGGCCGGCGACTCCCCGCCGCCGAAGGGGCCGGGCGACTACCGACCCGACCTTCGGCCGATGCTGATCCTGCTCGGTCTCCTCGCTGCCGTGGTCGTCGCCTGGATCCTCCTCTCGCCGCTGATCCTGCCGCGCTGATCCAGCACACGCGCCGACCAATGAGCGGATGTGTCACACCGGGGTCGTGGGACGCGCGAATCCCACCCTGAATCGGCGAAAAGATCACATGAACGGCGGAATCCGATGCGTTCGGTGAACTGGTCGCCGATCCATGCTCGAGCGTGCCCGGCAGCGCGACACTCTGTGAAGAATTCGCCGATCCATCGACGCCCGACCCCAATCCCGTGATCCGCCCTAATACCGCCGGGTCACCCCGAAGCCGGCTCCGGCGCCGTACAGGACGAGGGCGACGCCGACCGCCGCCAGCGCCAGCCCGGGCGACTGCTGCGGCAGTGGCAGATAGCCCACCGACCACAGCTCCCAGGCGCGGTACACCAGCGCGGCGGCGCCGACGAGGCCGAGGATGAGGTACACCCAGGGCGAATCGAGGACGAACCCCCATCGGCCGCGCATGTAGCCGATGTCGAGCAGCACCAGCGCCAGGATGGCCGCGCCGTAGATGACGACCCCCGGACCCTCGAGGCCGATTCCCTGTTGGGCCGGCAGCGGCACGCCCGAGACGGTGTCCCCGCCGCTGCGCCACCACGGCAGGAAGCCCGACGCGATCATGGCCAGGCTGCCGAGGAGAATCAGGAATCGGGATCGACGGCCGCCCCCGTCCACAGGATCAGCCCTCGGGCGGCGCGCCGCCGTACACCGACGGCTTCAGGACGCCGATGTACGGCAGGTTGCGGTAGCGCTCGTCGAAGTCGAGCCCGTAGCCGATGACGAAGCGATCCGGGATCTCGAAGCCGCGGTAGTCGATCGGGATCTCGACCAGGCGGCGTGCCGGCTTGTCGAGCAGGCACACGATCCGCACCGACGCGGGCCCCTTGTCGGCCAGGTACTTCAGGAGGTAGTTCAGCGTCAGCCCGGTATCGATGATGTCCTCGACGATGACGACGTGGCGCCCCTCGATCGACCGCGACAGGTCCTTGAGGATCCGAACCTGGCCGGTCGACTCGGTCCCGGCTCCGTACGAGGAGACCTCCATCAGGTCGATGCTCACCGGGATCTCCATGCTCCGCATCAGGTCGGCGAGGAAAGGAAGCGCTCCCTTGAGCACGCTGACGAGGACCGGATCCCGATCGGCGTAGTCGGCCGCCAGCTGCGCGCCGAGCTCGGCCACGCGGTCGGCCACGGTCTGGGAGTCGAGGAGCACCACCTCGACGTCGTCGTGGATGGTCACCGATGCGTCGCGGCACCCGCGACCGGGCCGACGGCCGGGCCGCCACTCTTGCCGTTCCCGTTTCCGTTCCCCGACCCGGTGTGGGCGTAGGCGCCGTTGGCGGCGGCCACGTCGGTCAGGAAGTCGAGGCGGCCGTATTTCACCATCAGCGCCCGGAAGTCACGGGCGTAGAACAGCTTCACGCGGATCTCGGGATACAGCAGCCGCATCCATCTCAGCTTGCGATTCTTCTTGCGGACCAGCGACTGCTTCAGCGTCGTCAGCTCGACGTACAGGCCGATCTCCGGCAGGAAGAAGTCGGGCGCGAAGGACTCGGTGACCTCGCCGTCGGCGTTCCAGGAGATGGGGAAGACGTCGGGTTCGTATCGCCATGCGACACCATAGAAGTCGAGGATCCTCGCCAGCTCCGCCTCGCTGTCGTGGGCGAAGCGGGGTGGCGGTGCCGAGGTCACGTGGTCCGCCACCGGACCTCGATCGTAGCCTGCACCAGGGGGTTCGACGCCATCGGGCCTGAGTATATCGGGCCGACTTATCCACAGACTGCCGCGGTTCGCACGATTGGTGGAAAACTCGGGTTGTGGCCGTGGCCGGCGGCCTGCTACCTTCGCCGTCCTGCTTCTGCGGGCGACCGAGTACGGTAACTGCGCCTGGTCGGGGCTCATGCGAGAGCGAGCCGCGACGCCGATCACGCGCGGGAAGACCGAAAGGCCGCCTGGAGGAGCATTTCTCGTTTGCCGCCCGATGACGCCGCTCGAACCGCTCGCGTCGCCTTCGACCGCCTGCTCGAAAGCGAGGCTCCGGCGCTGCGTCCCCTGCTGCCACCCGGCTTCGCCGATGCCGCCGAGCGCTACGTCGGCCTCCTGCTCGAGGCCAACCGCCGGCTGAACCTGACGCGCGTGGTCGAGCCCGAGGCGATCGCGCGGCTGCACCTGCTCGACGCCGTCGCCGCGCTGCCGCTGATCGACGCGGCCGGTCCACGGCGCGCCCTGGACCTCGGAACCGGCGGCGGCGTGCCGGGCCTGCTGCTGGCGCTGGCGCGTTCCTCGGTGGCCTGGACCCTCGTCGACTCGGTCGGGAAGAAGGTCGAGGCCGTGCGTTCGTTCGTCGAGCAGCTCGGCATCTCGAATGTGATCGCGCGCGCGGAGCGCGCGGAGGCGCTCGGGCGCGGTGACCTGCGCGAGACCCAGGACCTGGTCACGGCGCGCGCCTGCGCCTCGCTGCCCGTGCTGGCCGAGTACGCGCTGCCGATGGTCCGTCCCGGCGGCTCGCTGCTCGCCTGGAAGGGACCAATCACCGAGGCGGAGCTGGCCGCCGGCGCTGCGGCGTCACGGCTGCTCGGCGGCGGAGCGCCGGAGGTCCATCCGACGGGGTTGTCTGCCCTCGGCGACCACCGCTTCGTGCTCGTCCCAAAGGTCGCAATCACACCCGGTCGCTATCCGCGCCGGCCGGGCGAGCCGACCCGGCATCCCATGGCGTGATCGGCATGCCGCTTGCGCGGATTGCGCAAAACGCATCGGTATACTCGTCGCTCGCATGCGCATCGCCGTCCTGTCGGACATCCACGCCAATCTCGCTGCCCTGGAGGCGGTGGCGTCCGACCTCCCGCAGGTCGACCAGGTGTGGGTCCTCGGCGACATCGTCGGCTACGGGCCCCAGCCCAACGAGGTGATCGCGACCCTCCAGGCAATGGGCGCCCGATCTGTCCTCGGCAACCATGACGGGGCGGCCATTGGCACCGTTGACGCCGCCTACTTCAACCCCGATGCCCGCGCCGCCATCGAGTGGACCGCGGCCAGGGTCGACGACAATGCCCGCGCCTACATCGCCGCCCTCCCGGAGGTGCGGCGCGACGGCGAGCTGACCGCTGTCCACGGCTCACCGCGCGACCCGATCTGGGAGTACATCACCGGCCCCTCCATCGCGGCCGCCAACCTCGATGCCTTCGACACGCGGCTCTGCCTCTTCGGCCACACGCACCTGCCGATGGTGTTCCGAGCGCTCGACGGGGACGTCGACGCAACGATGGGCCTGCCCGGCGAGCGAGTGGAGCTGAACGGGGCGCGCGCGCTGGTGAACCCCGGCAGCGTCGGCCAGCCGCGCGACGGCCTGCCCGATGCGGCCTACGCGATCCTGGAGGCCGACGAGGCTGACGGCACGGACGGCCATGCCGTCGAGTTCCGCCGGGTTCGCTACGACATCGATACCACGCAGCGCCTGATGCACGACCTGGGACTGCCGCCGCGTCTCGCCGATCGGCTGCGGTACGGCCGATGAGCGCCGTAGGATATCCCGCGGCATGAGCTTCCTCAGACGCACCGAGAAGCAACCGACCGCCTTCGACCACGCGCGCATCCTGGTGCCGCTGTCGGGCGATTCCGACGTCGACGACCCGGCCCTCAAGGTGGCCACGCTGCTGCTCGCCGGGCGTGATGGCGTCGAGGTCTCGCTTCTGCACGTGATCGAGGTCCCGTTCGAGCGGACCCTCGATACCGAGGACCAGTCCGCCGTGCAGCGGGCCGACGAGATCCTGGTGCGTGCCGAGCGTCTGCTGGCCGCGAAGGGGGTGCCCACGCGCACCAGCACCGTCCAGGCGCGCGCGGCCGGGGCGGCGATCGTGGACGACGCCAACGAGCTCGGTGCCGACCTCATCGTGATGGGGCTGCGCTACAAGAAGCGATTCGGAGGACAATGGGACGCGGGACGCACCGTCCCCTACGTCATGCGGAACTCGACCGCGCCGGTGTGGTGCCTGCGGGCCGAAACGAAGGAGTTGGCACACACGCCATGAGGGTCATCATCGTGGGCTGCGGTCGGGTCGGCGCGCGCGTCGCCGCGGAGCTCGACCAGCGCGGGGAGCACGTCACCGTCATCGACATCAATCCGCGCGCGTTCAACCGCCTGCCCCAGAGCTTCGGCGGCGAGACGGTCCGCGGCAGCGGTACCGACGAGGATGTGATGCGCACCGCGGGTGCCGAGCAGGCCGACCTGCTCATGACCCTCACCGAGGGCGACAACCGCAACGCGCTGTCGGCGCAGCTCGGAAAGCATCGGTTCGGCGTGCCACGGGTGATCGCCAAGATCAACGACCCGCTGAGGGGTGAGGCCTACCGGGCGCTCGGCCTCGAGACGATCTGCCGCACGCTCATCCTTGGCGACGCCCTCGTCACTGCGGCCGTGGAAGGCGCCGATGCCACGAACGGCTTCGTCATGCCCCCGACCGCCGAGCCCCTGCGCGGCGCCCCGCCGCCCGGCACGCCGGCCATCGAGGAGCCACCGGCGGTTGCCGGGAGCGCCGAGGCGGCTGCCGAGGCCACCGTCGTCCAGCCCGGCGACGGCCAGGAAGGCGGCCTCTGATGTACGTCGTCGTGGTGGGTGGCGGGAACGTCGGCTACTACCTCACCAAGGAGCTGCTTGCGGCCGGGCACGAGGTGGTGGTGATCGAGGAGGAGGCAGGGCGCGCGCGCCAGATCGCCGACGAGCTGGGCAGCATCGTCGTGGCCAACGACGGCTGCGAGGGCCGCTACCAGGCCGAGGCGGGCATGGGCCGCGCCGACGTCATGGCGGCCGTGACCGGCGACGACGCCGTCAATCTCGCGGCGTGCCAGATCGCGAAGATGCGGTTCAACGTCCCGCGTTCGATCGCGCGCATCAACGACCCGAAGAACGAGAAGCTGTTCCGCCAGCTCGGGCTCGACGAGGTGGTCAGCCCGACTCGCTCGATCCTGGGCGTGATCGAGCACGAGATCCCGATCCACGACCTGCTGCACCTCGCGGAGCTCGAGGGCGGCGAGGTCCAGATCGTGGAGGCGCAGCTCGACGCCGACTCGCCTGTCATCGGACGCGAGATCCGCGAGCTCGACCTGCCGGAGGGGAGCTCCATCGCGCTCCTCATCCGCGACGACCGGGCACAGCCTCCGCGCTCCGACACGCGTTTGCGAAGCGGTGACAAGCTGCTGGCGGTGACCTCGGCCGAAGGCGAGGACGAGCTGCGCAGCCTGCTCATCGGCGAGTGACCGGCCCCGACCCCGGGCGCGTCCTGCGACGGGCGCTCTTGGCCTGGGGATGGGGCCATCTCCTCCTCGGACGCACGGCCATCGGGCGCGCGCTCCTCGTGGCAGAGCTCGGCAGCATCGTGCTCCTCGCATGGCTGACGGTCGGCCTTGCCGACACGAGCGCCTATCTCGTTCCCTTCCTGGCCGGCATCGTGGTTCTCCTCGCCTGGGCGTGGCAGGCCGTGGCCGCCTACCGAGGGGCACAGGCCAGCCAGCCGGCGCACCCGGCGGAACCACAGACACCCGAGCGGTCTCCGGCCACGGCCATCGGGTGGCTCAGCATTCCACTGCTGGCATGGGGCGCGGGCTTCTGGCTGATCGGCGCGCACGCCGCGACACCGGCCGCGACGCTGGACCGGTTCGTCAGCGCCTGGACGGCCGGCGAGCTGGAGGCCGACGAGTGGCCGCCATCGGTGATCGAGGCCGCATCCGAGGCCGAGGACTCCCTGGGCACCGGGCCGGACCGCTTCCAGGACGTTCGGTTCAGCATCGTCGAGAAGTCCGCGGACGATGCATTGGCACTGGGAGAGTCGGTCCATTTCGAGCGACAGGAGACGACGATGCTGCTGATCTTCTCGGGCAGCGAGCTCGTGCCGGTCGCCGACGAGCAGCTGCTCAGCCTCGAGCTGGCGGCGCTCCCCGTCGAGCTCCCCGGCGGTGGCGACGTGGGTGCGGTCCGCTGGGAGCTCGTCGACGCCACGAGTCCCTAGGAGCCGGCTCGGCTGCGGCCTCGACCGAAGGGCTGGTACAACCCTTGACAACGGTATTGTCAGGGTTTATGGTCGTCCCACGCACCATTCACCCGTGCGAGCAAAGCGCAACGTTCGCGTGAAGGAGGCATCAGCACCATGGCAAACATCACCCGATACGATCCCCTCGGCGAGATGGTGTCGCTGCGCTCAGCGATGGACCGCCTGTTCGAGGACTCGTTCGTCAGCCCGCTCACGTGGCGGACCATCAACGGCGCCGCGGACACTGTCACGCCACCCATCGACGTCCACGAGACGCCGGACGAGCTGGTCGTCACCGCCGCCCTGCCGGGAATGAATGCGGAAGACGTCGAGATCACCATGACCGGCCAGACCCTCACCCTGCGCGGTGAGTTCAAGGCCGACGAGGAGATTTCGCGCGAGCAGTACCTGTACCGTGAGCGACGGTTCGGCTCGTTCAGTCGCACCCTTCAGCTCCCGGTGCGCGTCCAGGGCGACCAGGCGCAGGCCAGCTTCAGCGAGGGCGTGCTGACGCTCAGCATCCCCAAGGCTGAGGAGGTCAAGCCGCGCCAGATCCGGATCAAGGGCAACGGGACACCCGTCACCAGCGATTCGGGCGAAGCGACGGCGTCCTGAGGTGGACCGATCGCGGCGCGCGGCGCCACGACACGACGCGGTGAACCCGCGCCGCGACGATCTCACCCGTCCCCGCTACATCATCAGCATCGCCGCCGAGCTGGCGAGCTGCCATCCGCGAACGCTGCGGATCTACGAGGAGGAGGGCCTCGTGGCCCCGCAGCGCAGAAACAACCTCCGCCTCTACAGCGAGGCGGATATCAAACGCGTTCGTATCATTCGTTTCCTCACCCGCCGGCAACGAGTCAATCTCGCCGGCGTGAGGGTCATCCTTCAGCTCGAGGAACTCGGAAAGATCCGGGTCTACGATCTGTTCGATGAGGACGACGTAGAGCGATTCGCCGACGAAACCGCCGAGCCCGAACCCGTCGAGAACCCCTCGGCCGAAGGAGCGACCACCAGTGGCAACTGACGACCAGACACCCGACATCCCCGACATCGCGGCATCCGACGACGAGGCCCAGGACGACCTCGACCGCGTTCAGGTCCTGCCGCTCGTCGCGCTCCGCGACACCGTGATCTTCCCCGAGATGATCGTCCCGCTGCAGGTCGGCCGCGAGCGCAGCGTCAAGGCGCTGGACCGAGCCGTCCGCACGTCCCAACCCGTCGCACTCGTCACCCAGCGCTCCAGCGAGCAGGAAGACATCAGCAGCGCCGACGAGCTGTACGGCATCGGCACGCTCGCCAAGATCGCCCAGGTCATCCGACTCCAGGACGGGACGATCCGCGCCATCGTCCAGGGGCAGCGCCGCATCCGCCTGCTCGACCTGCTGCAGACCGAGCCGCACCTCGAGGCGCGGGTCGAGGTCATCGACGAGGCGTCCGAGAAGACGCTCGAGGTCGAGGCCCTCATGGCGTCGATCCACAGCCAGATCGAGCAGTACGTGAACTCGGGCGCATCGGTCCCGCCGGAAGTGGCCGTCGCCGCGCGCAACATCGTGGACGGCGGCCTGCTGGCCGACATGACCGCCTACAGCCCGGAGATGACCACCGAGCAGCGCCAGGAGCTGCTGGAGACGATCGACGTGGCGGATCGGCTGCGCCTGGCCAGCGCCTTCCTCGCGAAGCAGATCGAGGTCCTCGAGCTGAAGGGCCGAATCCAGTCCGAGGTCAAGTCCGAGATGGACAAGACCCAACGCGAGTACATCCTGCGCGAGCAGATGAAGGCCATCCAGAAGGAGCTCGGCGAGGACGATCCCGCCGTTGCCGAGGCCTCAGAGCTGCGCGAGAAGGTCGAGCAGTCGGCGATGCCGGACGAGGTCAAGGAGAAGGCCCTCAAGGAGGTCGACCGCCTGTCCCGCATCCCGAGCGCCAGCCCGGAGCAGGGCGTCATCCGCACCTACGTGGACTGGCTGGTCAGCCTGCCGTGGGGCGTCGAGACCGATGACAACCTCGACCTCGAGGACGCCGAGAAGATCCTCAACGAGGACCACTGGGGTCTCGAGAAGCCAAAGGAGCGCATCGTCGAGTACATGGCCGTGCGCAAGCTGGCCGACAAGATCCGCTCGCCCATCCTGCTGTTCGTCGGCCCACCCGGTGTCGGCAAGACGTCGCTGGGCAAGAGCATCGCCCGCGCCATGGGACGCAAGTTCGTCCGCATGAGCCTGGGCGGCATCCACGACGAGGCGGAGATCCGCGGCCATCGGCGCACCTACATCGGCGCGCTGCCCGGCCGGGTCATCCAGAGCATCAAGACGGCCGGGTCGTCCAACCCGGTCTTCATGCTGGACGAGATCGACAAGGTCGGCATGGACTTCAGGGGCGACCCGAGCTCCGCGCTGCTCGAGGTGCTCGACCCGGAGCAGAACAACAGCTTCCAGGACAACTACCTGGAGGTGCCGTTCGACCTGTCGAAGGTGCTGTTCATCGCCACGGCCAACATGCTCGACACCATCCCGCCCGCCCTGCGGGACCGGATGGAAGTCATCAACCTGGCCGGGTACACGCAGCTCGAGCGCGTTCGGATCGCCGAGCGCTTCCTCGTCCCCAAGCAGCTCGAGGCCCATGGCCTCACCGACAAGCAACTCGTGTTCGAGGAGGGTGCGCTCGTGCGCCTCATCCAGGCGTTCACCCGCGAGGCGGGCGTCCGGAACATGGAGCGCGAGATCGCCAACGTGGCGCGCAAGGTCGCCCGCCGCGTGGCCAGCGACGAGAAGGCCACGGTCGTCGTGAAGCCGGAGGACCTCGAGGAGTATCTCGGGCCCGGACGCTTCGAGTACGGCGAGCTGGAAGCCGAGGACCAGGTCGGCATGGTGACCGGGCTGGTGGTGAGCGACGCCGGCGGCGACATCGTGCAGGTCGAGGCGACGCGAATGGACGGCAAGGACGACTTCCTGCTGACCGGCCAGCTCGGCGACGTGATGAAGGAGTCGGCACGGGCCGGGATGAGCTACATCCGGGCGCGGCAGAAGGAATTCGGCATCGAGCCCACCACCTTCGAGAAGTCGACCGTCCACATCCACGTTCCGGCGGGGGCGACCCCCAAGGACGGCCCGTCGGCCGGCGTGACGATGGCCACGGCCATGGCCAGCCTGCTGACCGGCAAGCCGGTGCGGCGCGACCTCGCCATGACCGGCGAGATCACGCTCCGTGGCCGCGTCCTGCCCATCGGCGGGCTGAAGTCCAAGCTGCTGGCGGCGCATCTCGCCGGCGTGAAGACGGTCCTCATTCCGAACCGCAACGAGAAGGACCTGGTCGACGTGCCCGAGGAGGTGCGCGAGCAGCTGCGGATCGTGCCGGTCGAGAACATGGACCAGGTGCTGGCCGAGGCGCTCATCGATGCGCCCCGGTCGGCGTCCCGCATCAAGGCCGAGCGGGAGGAGCGTCAGCAGCGGGTCACGCGCCGGCCGCGCCGGCCACGCAAGCCGGCCAAGGACGAGGCGCCGATCGCCGCCAAGGGCGACGGCAAGGTCGACCAGCCGCCGGCAGGCCAGCCGGCGTAGCGCGTGCGCGTTAGAGCCGCGCTGGACCGATCCATCGGCGCGACTTCGCCTGAGGGTCTCCTCCGGCGCGGTTGCGCCGATCCGTCCACTGTGTCTGCGCTCAAAGCCCGCCCGAGGGCACGGTTCATGCGGGCGGCAGACCGATGTATCGGTCTCGTCAGGCCTGAGGGGCAGGACAGGCGCGACCCGGCCGATGGATCGGTCTCCGCGCCACCAGCCTGACGGATGGAATACAAGGACTATTACGCGACCCTCGGCGTCCCGAAGACGGCCTCCCAGTCCGAGATCAAGAAGGCCTATCGGAAGCTGGCCCGCGAGCTCCACCCGGACACCAACAAGGATCCGGAGGCCGAGAAGCGCTTCAAGGAGGCAAACGAGGCCCACGCCGTCCTGTCGGACGCCGAGAAGCGCAAGCAGTACGACGAGCTCGGCGCCAACTGGCAGGCCTACCAGCACGCCGGATATGGATCGGGCGGGGCGACCGACTGGGCCGGGTTCGGTGGCGCGCCGGGAGGCACGCGCTGGACGTACCGGACGACCTCGACCGAGGACCTCAGCGGCTTCAGCGACTTCTTCCGCGAGTTCTTCGGTGGCGCGACGACCGGGCGCGGCTTCAGCGGCGACATCGGCGGCCCGTTCACGGGCGGCACCGCAGGCGGCCCTGGCGGCGGCTTCGAGTACGTGGACCTGTCGGACCTCGGCAGCCGGACGCGCCGGCAGGTGGGACCTGCAGCCCAGGCGACGGCCGACGTGACGCTGGCGGAAGTCGCGACCGGCACCGAGCGCCTGGTGAACGTCAACGGCCGGCGCCTCACGGTAAAGATTCCGCCGGGCGTGAGTGACGGCTCCAAGGTGAAGCTGTCTGGCGCAGTGGACGGGGGCGACCTCGTCATCAATGTCAAGGTCAAGCCGGATCCACGCTTCGAGCGCAAGGGCACCGACCTGTTCACACGGCTGCCGCTCACGCTGGCCGAGGCGATCGGCGGCGCGGAAGTCCCGGTGCCGACGCCGACCGGCAGCGTCAAGCTCCGCATCCGGCCGAACACGCAGAACGGCCAGGAGATTCGGCTGAAGGGCCGAGGCCTGCCGAAGCGCGGCGCGTCGGACAGGGGCGACCTGGTGGTGACGACGCAGGTTGTCCTCCCGAAGCTGGATGACGACGGCCGAGCCCGAATGCTGGAGCTCCTGGAGAAGTCCCCACAGCCGGACCCGCGTCGGCGGAGGAACTGACCGATGCGAACCGACCGATTCACCCAGCGGGCGTCGGAGGCCATCGTTTCCGCCCAGCAGCTGGCGGAGGCCGACGGCCATCCGCAGCTGGAGGTCGCCCACCTGCTGCTCGTACTGGTCGAGCAGCCCGATGGAGTCGTGCCCGCCATCCTCACGCGGATCGGCATCCAGCCGAGTACCGTGGCCGATGGACTGCGCGCCGACCTGGCGAGGCTGCCGAGGGTGTCCGGAGCCGCGCAGCAGCTGCAGCTGTCGAATGAGGCGCGCCGCGTTCTGACCGATGCGCATGCCGTCGCCGAGCGGATGCGCGACGAGTACGTGAGCACCGAACACCTGCTCCTCGCCGCGGTCGAGGCCGGCGACTCGTCGGGCGCCCGCATCCTGATGGAAGCTGGCGCGACGTCTGCAGCAGTGCTGGAGGCACTCACCGCCATTCGAGGGAACCAACGCGTGACGAGCGAGAATCCCGAGGCGACCTACGAGGCGCTCGAGAAGTACGGGCGCGACCTGACCGAGGCCGCCCGCAAGGGCATCCTCGATCCCGTCATCGGCCGCGACGAGGAGGTCCGGCGCGTCATCCAGGTGCTCAGCCGGCGGACGAAGAACAACCCGGTGCTCATCGGCGAGCCCGGGGTGGGCAAGACGGCAATCGTCGAAGGATTGGCGCAGAGGATCGTGCGCGGCGACGTGCCGGAAGGACTGCGCGATCGGCGGATCGTGGCGCTCGACCTTGGCGCCCTCGTGGCCGGCGCGAAATACCGCGGTGAGTTCGAGGAGCGCCTCAAGGCGGTCCTCAAGGAGGTCACCGAGTCCGAGGGCTCGATCATCATGTTCATCGACGAGCTGCACACCGTCGTCGGTGCCGGTGCTGCGGAGGGCGCGATGGATGCGTCGAACCTGCTCAAGCCGATGCTGGCGCGCGGTGAGTTGCACGCTATCGGCGCGACCACCCTGGACGAGTACCGCAAGCACATCGAGAAGGACGCGGCGCTGGAGCGACGCTTCCAACCGGTGGTGGTCGATCAGCCGACCGTGGAGGACACGATCAGCATCCTGCGCGGCCTGCGCGAGCGCTACGAGGTTCATCACGGCGTTCGCATCACCGATGGGGCCCTCGTCGCGGCCGCCGTGCTCAGCAACCGGTACATCACCGAGCGCTTCCTGCCGGACAAGGCGATCGACCTGGTGGACGAGGCAGCCAGCCGCCTGCGCATGGAGATGGACTCGATGCCAGCCGAGCTCGATGAGATCGAGCGGAGGCGGATGCAGCTCGAGATCGAGCGCGAGGCGCTCCGCAAGGAGAAGGACGAGGCGTCCAGGGCGCGGCTCGAGGCACTCGAGCGCGAGCTCGCCGACCTCCGCGAGCGTGGCGACGCGATGAAGGAACAGTGGGAGCGCGAGCGAGCCATCGTGCATCGCATCCGCGAGACGCGCGAGGCCATCGAGAGGCTCCAGCCCGAGATCGAGGAGGCGACCCGCGCGGGCGACTACCAGCGCGCGTCGGAGCTCCAGTACGGTCGCTCTCGAGAGCTCGCGGAGCAGCTCACGGCCGCCGAGGCCGAGCTGAAGGAGCTCCAGTCATCGGGCTCGATCCTGCTCAAGGAGGAGGTCGACGCCGACGACATCGCCGACGTCGTCGCGCGCTGGACCGGCATCCCCGTCTCCCGCCTGATGGAAGGTGAGACCGAGAAGCTGATCCACATGGAGGAGCGGCTGCACCAGCGGCTCATCGGCCAGGACGAGGCAGTCACTGCGGTCTCCGATGCTATTCGGCGTGCCCGGGCCGGCCTCAAGGACCCGAAGCGGCCCATCGGCTCGTTCATCTTCCTGGGTCCGACCGGCGTCGGGAAGACGGAGCTGGCCCGCGCGCTGGCCGAGTACCTGTTCGACGACGAGTCGGCACTCGTGCGCATCGACATGAGCGAGTACATGGAGAAGTTCGCCGTCTCGCGCCTGGTCGGGGCTCCTCCCGGCTACATCGGCTACGAGGAAGGCGGCCAGCTCACTGAGGCGGTCCGCCGCCGGCCGTACCAGGTGGTGCTGTTCGACGAGATCGAGAAGGCCCACCCCGACGTGTTCAACGTCCTGCTCCAGCTGCTCGACGACGGCCGGCTCACCGATTCGCAGGGGCGGACGGTGGATTTCAAGAACACCGTGATCATCATGACCAGCAACATCGGATCGACCGCGCTGATCGAGGCCGCCGAGGCCGGGCCGCAGGCCTTCGAGGGAGCCGCGGAGCGCGTCCGCCAGCAGCTGCGGGAGCACTTCCGCCCCGAGTTCCTGAACCGCGTGGACGAGATCATCGTCTTCCAGCCGCTGGACGAGTCGCAGCTGCGCGAGATCGTCAGCCTGCTGGTCGACGGTCTGCGCCGACGCCTCGCGGAGTCGAACATGTCGCTCGAGGTCACCGACGAGGCCCTGTCGCTGCTGGCCCGCGAGGGATATGACCCCGTCTACGGCGCTCGGCCCCTGCGCCGCGCGATCCAGCGCGAGCTCGAGAACCCGCTGGCCAAGCGCCTGCTGGCCGGCGAGTTCACGCCGGGCGCCACCATCCGGGTCGACGTCAGCCCGACAGGAGCGCTGACGTTCAACGGCGCTGCCGACCCGGGCCGGACTACGGTTGCGGCGGCAGCTCCCGGAGGCTCATCGGACACCGTCCACTGACGCCGACGGCGGACTGATGAGCGTCGCCGCGCCGGGATGGCAGCGGACCTTCAGGCGCTTCGGGCGGCGCAACGGAGCCGCCTTCGGCCAGAGGCGATCGTCGAGGTGCATGCGCACGCCGGCGGGGGCTTCGAGCTCGATCACTCGGCCCCGGAGGCGGCGCAGCTCCGGCAACGGTCCGCTGGCCAGGGCGAGCCGACCGTCGAGGTAGTCGAGCAGCGATTGGCGCTCCGCCTCGCCGATGAGCACCACGTCGAGCAGGCCGTCGGTCGGATCCGCCTCCGGCGCGATCGGAATGTTGGAGCCCACGAACCGGATGTTGACGACCTCGACGGCCAGGAATTCGCCGCTGATGTCGGCGCCGTCCAGGCAGACCCGCCAGCGCATCGTCGGCGCGTCGGCGACGAGCTCACGGAAGAGGTGGAGGGCCCGATCGGTCTCACGACCCAGCAGCGTCGCATCGGCCTCGATCTCGTCGCTGCGGGCGATCAGTTCGGGGATGGGCCCACCCCCCACGGACTCGACGAACCACTTCCCGTTCACTTCGCCGAAGTCGAAGGGGGTGCCCTGCTCCAGCTGGGCCGACCACGACTCGACCAGCGTGCGCGCGTCTCCCATGAGGCCGAGGGTCTTGGCGATGTTGTTCGCGGTGCCGATCGGGAGGATGGCGAACGGCACCTCGACCTCGGCTGCGGCGAGCGCCACCTTGCGCACCGTCCCGTCGCCGCCCGCAGCGACGAGAAGGTCGCCCGGATCTTGCAGAAGGACCTTCCAGCGACCCTTCGTCGAGCGGTGCCGGACCTTGTGGCCGGCCTCGGTCAACAGGGCGACGGCTTCGTCCGCATCCTGGCCACCGCCTGCGGTCGGGTTGTGGACGAGCGAGATCTTCATGGGCGCGCACTCTGGCAAGTCGGAGGCCAACCAAGCGATGCGAATCCTGGTCGCGAACGATGACGGCATCTACAGTCCCGGCCTCGCCATGCTGGCGCGCGTGGCGACCCGGTTCGGCGACGTCCGGGTCGTGGCGCCGGACGTCGAGCAATCGTCCGCCAGCCACGCCATCACCGCCTCGCGTCCGCTGTCCTACCGTCCGGTGACGAACATCGAGGGCATCGAGGCGTACCGCGTGAACGGCACGCCGGCTGACTGCGTGGCGCTCGGGGTCCACAACTGGAAGGACGTGGACCTCGTGCTGTCGGGAGTGAACATCGGCGTCAACCTCGGCAACGCGCTCTGGCATTCCGGGACGCTGGCCGCGGCCAAGCAGGCGACCCTGTTCGGCCTGCGGGGCATCGCGCTCAGCACCCCGTCCACGTGGCGTGGCGGCGACGAGCCCGACTTCGAGGCCCTGGCGCCGCACGTCGAGCGCGTCCTGGAGCTCCTGATTCCGCAGAGCGACGCTCGGCTTCTGAACGTGAACCTGCCGCCCTCGCCGCGCGGAATGGCGTGGACGAGACAGGCCGTGCGCCATTACGACGGGCGGGTCGTCCCGGACGAGGACCCGATGGGCAGGCCCAACTTCTGGTTCACGATCGTCCCGATCGAGCAGACCGAGCCGGGGACCGATCTGTGGGCGATGGAGCGCAGCTTCATCTCCATCACGCCGCTTGGACTCGACCTCACGGATCTGCCGGAGCTCGAGCGGCTCACCGTCGCGTTGCCCCTCGATGCAACCGAGGCCGAGGAGCGCACCGAGGATGTCGAGGAGGACGAGTAGCCGACGGTTCGCCTCGACCGGCGGCCCGGGCCGGCGCTAGGCTGCGGGCAACGAGCGCCGTCACCCTGGAGGTCCCCGCCGATGTCCTTCGAGCGACCGCTGGCCGGAACCGGCCCCGGCGCCGAGCCCGCTCCGCTCCCCACTGCCCAGAGCGCGGTCGAGCCCGGCGGAACGACGCCCGCCATGAAGCTGCAGATCCTCTCGACCGAGCATTGGAGCCTGCTCGCTTCTCGGTCGCTGGCGTGGAACGAGTCGTTCAGCCGGGGTGGGATGTTCCTGGCCACCCTGTCGGGTGCCATCGTGGCGCTGGCGCTGGTCGCGCAGGCCACGGAGTTCGGCGAGGGATTCCGGATCTTCGGCCTCGTCATCCTGCCGGTGGTGCTGTTCGTGGGCATCGGAACGAACTTCCGGATGGGCTTCTCGAACTACCACGACGCCCTCTGCGTGCAGGGTATGAACCGCATTCGTGCCGGCTACCTCGAGCTGGCCCCGGACGTTGATCGCTACTTCGTGATGGGCACCACCGATGACGAGCGAGGCTTTCAGCTCACCCAGGCGATGATCCCCGGCACGCCGATGATCGTGCAGATGCTCGCCTCCTCGCCGATGCTGATCAGCGTCCTGAACTCCGTCCTCGCAGGCGCGATCGTGGCCCTCGCTGTGCTCCAGCTCGGAGGCGGAACGCTCGCGGCACTGGTGAGCGGAGTCGTCACGTTCGTCCTCTCGATGCTGGCATTCCTCTGGTATGCGCGGCGACAGATCCAGGGCGTCCGCGATGAGTTCGTTGCGCGGTTCCCGGGCGCACCGGATGGCGGAGGTGCCGCGACCGGCGAGACCGAGGCGGGGTAGCATCGACGGTCCACGCGACCGGGACGTGCCATCCCGTCTTTCCCATCGCACCAGGAGACACATCACTGTGATTCGCACTTCCGACATGGCGCCGGGTCCTGGCCCTGCTGGCTGTCCTCGCCCTCTGTCCTCGCCGCGTTCGCACCCGCGGCCCTCGCGGCCAAGCCGACGCAGATCCCGCCCAAGCCGGTCGACGATCCAGATCCTTGGCCTGAACGACTTCCACGGCCAGCTCGAGGTGGTCAACCCGATCGCGAGCTCCGGCGGGCGGATCGGCTCGCTCCAGGGCCCCCGAGGCAGCGAGACCTGCATCCCGGGCGGGACGCCGAACTGCATCCCCGCCGGCGGGGTGGAATACCTCGCCACCCACGTGCGCAGCCTGCGGGCTACGAACCCGGACAACACGGCCTTCGTCTCGGCCGGCGACCTCATCGGCGCGACGCCGCTGCTGTCGGCCCTGTTCCACGACGAGCCGACCATCGAGGCCTTCAACCTGATGGGTCTCGACTACAACGGCGTCGGAAACCACGAGTTCGACGAGGGCATCTCCGAGCTGCTGCGCGATCGCAGTACGGCGACCGAACCGGCCCGGCTACATGCCGGCCCGACCTGACGGATGCCATCCGATCGACGAGTGCGGCGACGCTCGATCCGTACCATGGAGCCGAGTTCCCGTTCCTCGCGGCCAACGTCGTCAACAGGTCCAACGGCGAAGACGATCTTCGCGCCGTACGCGATCCACGAGTTCACGGGCGGCGCCAAGGTTGCCTTCGTCGGCATGACCCTTGAGGGCACTGACCTCATCGTGTCGCCCGGCGGCATCTCGACCGTGGACTTCCTGGACGAGGCCGAGACGGTGAACGCGCTCGTTCCCGAGCTGAAGGCCCAGGGCGTCGAGGCGATCGTCGTGCTGCTCCACGAGGGCGGCAGCGTCCCGTCTCTGGCAATGGCGCCGGCAGCGTCGACGCGATCAACACTGCACCAATCCGACCGGGCGCGATTCCCCCGATCGTGGATGCCATGGATGACGAGATCGACATCGTCATCACCGGCCACACGAACTGGGCCGTGAACTGCGTCATCGACGGACAAGGTCGTCACGGGCGCGGCGTCGCAGGGCCGCGCTCGTCACCGATATCGACGCGCGGATCTCCCCCGCGACGCGGTGACTTCATCGCGCTCGATCCTGGTGAACAACCGGATCGTCACGCAGAACGTCGCCAGAGGCGGCCGATCTGACGCTCTGATCGCCGAATACAACGTGGTCGCGGCACCGATCGCGAACGTGCTCGTCGGCGCGACGGACGCCGCGATGATCCGCACGGAGCTCACGCCGGGGCGTGAGTCCACGCTCGGCCGGCTCATCGCCGATGCCCAGCTCGCCTCATCGCAGACTGGCGCGGGGCGGGCGGACAATTCGCGTCTCATGAACCCGGGAGGCATCCGCGGCCAACTTGGACGCGGGCCGATCACGCACGGCGAGGCGTTCGCCGTCCAGCCATTCAGCAACATCGTCACGACGTTGACGCTGACCGGCGCGCAGATCGACACCGTGCTGGAGCAGCAGTTCTCGATCAAACCGGCAGCAATGCCGGCCAACCGCGGACGCCCGATCCGACGGTGCTGCTCCCTTCGACGGGCTTCACGTACACCTGGGACGCCACAGCGCCGCTCGGCTCTCGGGTCGACCCGGCGACGATCAAGTTGAACAACGTGGTGATCGACCCGGTCGCCACCTATCGCGTCGTTGTGAACAACTTCCTCGCGACCGGCGGTGACGACTTCCCGATCTTCAACCAGGGAACGAACCGGGTCACGGGCGCCGACGATCTCGTCGCGCTCGAGGCGTACCTCGCAACCCACAACCCGTACACGCCGGTCGACCTGACGACGGCGTTCCAGATCACGCGGCTGAATTAGCCAGGCTCCAACCGACGTTGCACGAGGGCCGGCCCGACAGGGCCGGCCCTCTTCTTCGTGATCGGCCGTCGCGTCAGTCGTCCTCGTAGCAGTCTTCGTGACAGGCGGCGACCCAGATCGTCTCGGTCGGCTCGTCCAGTGCAATCGAGGTCGCGATCGCGCCCTCAGGCATCAGGATCTCGTTCGTCACCTGCTTGGTGTCGGCGTCGATCCGATAGACGTATTCCTCAGCCGCGACCCACACGGCGTCGAACCCGAACGCGATCCCGCGGGGATGGCCAGCCAAGCCGACCGATTCCCCGGACGTGAGCGGATCACCGGAGAACGGGGTGATCGTCGATTGCGGGCGATTACCCACCCACACCGTTCCGGTTTGCGGGTCTCGTGCTCCACCAGCCCCGTAGGCGAGCCCAGGGCCCTCGATGACCTCAACGATCCGGTCGGTGTCTGGATCGAAGAGCGAGTAGCGGTTGTCGCCGCACTCGCACAGAGAGATCAGGCCGTCCCACCAGCTGATGTAGGAGACGTCGCCCACCGTCCCCATCGGATCGCGGTCGACGATGTCGGCGCTGAGCGGGTTGATCTCGAGGAGTTCTTCATCCTGAGTGGGTACGTAGATCGCGTCCTCGCCAATCGTGAGGTCGTACACCCACTCGCCCGGATCGACCCGGTCGAGCATCCGACCAGTGCTCAGATCGTATTTGTCGATCTTGGCCATATTCTGGTCTCGCCCATGTTGGACCCACAGATAGCCGAACGCCGGTGCTGCCACGGTGGTTAACGGCGGCAGCTCGATCTCGTCGATCTCCGTCATCGGCGTACCGGTCGCCGGGTCGAGCCGGGTGAGTACCCCCTCGAGCTCATCCACATGCCAGAGGTTGCCGTTGGCCATCATGACGCTCTGGAACGAAGGACCGGGATAGTCGCCGTACACGACCCCCGACTCGTCGATGTCGCGAAGGCCCGGGTCGATCCGGACCAGCGCGACGGGCGTTGTCGGCGCCGGAGCGAGGGTGGCGCGGTCGCTGCCGCTGGGCGAGGGCGCGGTGCTTGAGGCCGAGGCCTCACCCGGATTTGGGCGGGTCGCCACGACGATCGTGATCGCCGCCACCGCGACCGCGACCGCCCCAGCCGCAAGGACCAAGGGGCGCCTCCGATGCGGCGAGCCGCTCCCAACAGCCCGGCGGCTCGTGGCGTCCTCCGCGGGGAGCGGGCTGGGCAGGGCGACACCGTCGACGGCCGAGACACGATGAAGGGCCCAGACCCCAGGAACGCCCTTGAGCTCGGTCTCGCCCGCGGAATCGAAGGTCATGGCGCCGCCGACCACGAGATCTCGGACGGTGCCGGTGGTCAGGACCTGGGCTGGTCCCGCCTCCGCCATGACACGCGCGCCGATGTGCGCGGCAATACCGCCGAGGCGGCCATCGATTCGCTCGAGCTCGCCGGTGTGCAGCCCACAGCGCACGTCGAGCCCGATGGATTGGACATCCGCAACGATCGCCGCCGCGGCGCGCAGGGCGGCCGCCGGGCTGTCGCACGTTGCGAAGAAGCCATCCCCGGCGGTGTCGACCTCGTGGCCACCCTGGCGCTTGAGCTGCCGGCGGACGGCGCTCCGGAAGGCGGCGACCAGCTCGCGCCACCGCGCATCACCGACCTCCGCGGCAATCCGCGTCGAGTCGACAACGTCCACGAACAGCACCGTGGCAACGCGGCGCGTGGCTCGGTCACGCAACACGCGCGGAGTATGCCCGGGCCGCCAGACGGCGACAAGACGCTTGCTCGCCGAATTGGCTAGACCAGCGCCAGGCGGTCGAGCGGGAACGGGGGCATCGCCAGCGGCTTCACGGCAAGGCGAAGGAGGAGGAGCGGCGAGTCATCGGCCGCCGACCGGTTGGCGTGCAGCACGCCGCAGCCGGTGCAGCGGTGGATGAGAACCCACTCGCCCTTGCCGCGAACGGTGATAGCGATCGGCTCCATGCCGGAGCCACAGTCGTCGACCATGGCGCGATCGCCCGGCCGATCGTCGACGTGGCGCGACCACAGGCATGCCGGGCAGTGGTTGCGATGCTGCGTGCCCGGCGCATCGGTGGGCACGTCGAGGCGGCATTGGACGCAGCGGAACGACGCCGGTTGAGAGCGCGGACGGTGGCGAACGCGACGGGAGTCGCGGGAATGGCTCACACAGGATCTCCAGGGGACGGACGAATGGACGTGCTGTGAGCGCGTCGCGCATCGGTCCCGGAAATGACGAGGACCGCCCCGGCGGGCGGCCCATGCGAGCGGCGGCGGTGAGGCCGAGCTAGCTGGCGAGCTCCGTCCGGAGGCGCGACGCGCGCAGAACCGTCCCTGCGGTCTCTGACATCTCGTACCTCCTGCGGGCTGCGGCGCGCCTGCGCGCGCCATCGGTCCCGGACTCTACGCCTGTGGCCAGGCGCCCGTCAACGCCTACCGATGGCGGCGACGGCGTCCGGCGGGCGTCGGCTTCGCTCGCTGCGTATCGGCCTTGCGCGACTGCGGGACGTACCGCCGGCGCCGGATCTCCTCGTTGGCGGCCGCGATGCGCGGCGGGTAACGGAAGAATGCGGCGTAGGCGGCAAGCCCCATCCCGGTGAAGATGATCAGGAGCTGGAGGATCAGCGGAACGCCGATCACCACGAGCAGCGGGATGATGCCCCAGGTCACGATGATCGGCCAGAAGATCCACTCGTGGAGCGCGAGCAGCTCCGGGTAGCGACGATAGCGGCGCTGCGCGAGGTTGTAGACGACGATCGCGCCGATGGCGATCACGATGCCGGCCACCCACATCCAGGTGAACAGGTCGGGGAAGGTGGCGGGCGTGAAGGGATCGGTCAGGACGTTCATTCGGTGGCGGAGTCTAGCATCGCGCCGGATCGTGGGTGATGACCGTCGCGGGCGCCGCTGTCGCGGCCCTATAATCGGTGCCCCCGAGGCACCCGATCACCGCACCTGAGGACGTCGATTGCGCGCCCTGCTCTCCGTCAGTGACCGAGAAGGCATCGTCGAGCTCGCCCGCGGTCTGATCGATGCCGGCATGGAATGCTTCGCCACCGACGGCACGCGGTCGCACCTGACCGATGCGGGCCTCGAGGGCATCCGGCCTGTCAGCGACCTCACCGGATCCAACGAGATCCTCGATGGGCGGGTGAAGACGCTGCATCCCTCGATCTTCGCCGCGCTGCTCGCCCGGCGGGACCGTCCCGACCACCTCGAGCAGCTGGCCGACTCGCAGATCGAGCCGATCGACGTGGTGGTCGTGAACCTCTACCCGTTCGCACAGACCATCCGCGACGCCGAGACGACCCTCGACCAGGCGCTGGAGCAGATCGACATCGGCGGCGTGGCGCTCCTCCGCGCGGCGGCCAAGAACTTCCCGGGCGTGGCGGCGGTGAGCAGCCCGACCCAGTACGCATCGGTCTTGCGCGACATCAAGACGCTGGACAGCGTGAGCCCGGAGACGCGCCAGAAGCTGGCGGCCGAGGCCTTCGCGCTGACCGCGGCCTACGACGCGCAGATCGCCTCGTACCTCAACGAGGCCGCCGGCACCGTGTTTCCGAGCCGCCTCACCATGGTGGTCGAGAAGAAGGCGGACCTGCGCTACGGCGAGAACCCGCACCAGCTCGGCGCCTTCTACACCGATCCGGCTCATGCCGGCGGCAGCATCAGCGCGGCGCACCAGATCGCGGGCAAGGACCTGTCGTTCAACAACCTGCTCGACCTCGACGCCGCGTGGACCATCTCCAGCGACTTCAAGACGCCGGCGGTGGCCATCGTCAAGCATGGCAACCCGTGCGGGCTGGCCTCGGTGGTCGACCTGGCCGAGGCATTCCGCCTGGCGCTGGAGGGCGACAGTGTCAGCGCCTACGGCGGGATCATCGGTGCCAATCGGATCATCGACGAGTCGACCGCCCGCGCCATCCGGCCGGGATTCTTCGAGGCCATCGTGGCGCCGGGCTACACCGCCGAGGCGATCGAGATCCTGCGCACGAAGCGCGGCTTCGAGATCGTCGAGGTGCCGCCGTCCGTCACGATCGCCGACGACCTGGGCATCGGCCGCTTCGACTTCAAGCGCATCGGCGGCGGCCTCCTGGTCCAGACCTTCGACGAGATGGAGGACGACCGTGACAAGCTCCAGACCGTCACCCAGCGGCGCCCGACCCTGGACGAGCTGACCGACCTCCTGTTCGCCTGGCGCGCGGTGCGGCACGTGAAGTCGAATGCGGTGGTGCTGGCCAAGAAGCACGCCATGGTGGGGATGGGCGCCGGGCAGCCGTCCCGGGTCGTGAGCGTCGAGGTCGCGCTGCGCAAGGCGGGTGAGCGCGCCCCGCTGTCGGTCATGGCGTCGGACGCGTACTTCCCCTTCCCCGATGGCATCCAGATTGCGGCGCAGGCCGGCGTGACGGCGATCATCCAGCCGGGCGGCAGCATCCGCGACGAGATGGCGATCGAGGTCGCGGACCGCCACCACATGGCGATGGTCTTCACCGGACGCCGCCACTTCAAGCACTGATGGCGGGCCTGAGCTCCGACAAGCCGATCATCGCCGAGGCCGTGCGCGCCACCGAGGCCGGCGCGATCGCCGCGGCGCGGCTGATGGGCCGCGGAGACCGCGACGGCGCCGACCAGGCCGCGGTCACCGCCATGCGCAAGGCGATGGACGATGCGGACATCAGCGGCACGATCGTCATCGGCGAGGGCGAGCGCGACCAGGCGCCGATGCTGTACATCGGAGAGCAGGTCGGCAACCCGGAGGCGGCAGTCACCGTCGACATCGCGGTCGACCCGCTGGAGGGCACCAACCTCGTCGCCACCGGCGAGCCGAACGCAACCGCCGTCCTCGCCGCGGCCGAGCCGGGCGGTCTGATGCACGCCCCTGACACGTACCTCGAGAAGCTCATCGTCGGACCGTCGGTGGCCGGCAAGGTCTCGATCGACGACCCGCCCGCAAAGACCCTCCAGACCGTCGCCGATGCGCTCGGCCGCCAGATCTGGGACATCACCGTCGTCATCCTCGAGCGCCCGCGGCACGAGAAGCTCATCGCCGACGTGCGCGCGACCGGTGCGCGGATCAAGCTCATCGGCGACGGCGACCTGACGGCCGGCATCAACGCCGCCGTCTCGGGCACCGGCATCCACGCCGTGATGGGCATCGGCGGTGCGCCGGAGGGCGTGCTGGCGGCCGCGGCCCTGAAGTGCCTGGGCGGCGAGATCCAGGGCCGGTTCAAGTGGCGCTCCGACGAGGAGAAGGAGCGCGCCCGCGCCATGGGCGTGGACGTCGACGACACCGAGCGCGTGTACTTCACCGACGACCTGGCCTCGGGCCGCAACGTCGTGTTCTGCGCCACCGGCGTCACCGATGGCGAGCTCCTGCGCGGCGTCCGCTTCTTCGGCGGTGGCGCGCGCACGCACTCGCTGCTGATGAGCTACCGGCAGGGCCTGGTGCGCTTCATCGACACCGTCCACATGTGGGACCCCGGCAACCCACCCAAGGTGCGGCTCTAGGCCGCGACCTCCAGCAGCTGCACGTCATAGGCCCTGAAGCGCTGATCGGCGGTGGCCACTACGAGTTCCTCCGCCTGCGCCTGGGCGATGATCATGCGGTCGAACGGGTCCCGGTGGTGCATTGGGAGGGCAGCCGCGGCCAGCGCATGCTCGACGCCGATGCCCAATGGGATCACGCCCGACCGCTCGATGTGGATGGGCAGCTGGATTGCCGGCTGCCCCACGTAGCTCATCTTTCCTGCCGCAGTCTTGATCGCGATCTCCCAGACTGCGGCCACCGAGATGAAGAGCTCGGAGTCAGGGGACGCCAGGGTGGCTTGCGCTTCAGGCCGGAGGCGATCGGAGTCGCCGATCAGCCACAACCAGACACGCGTATCCAGCATGAGCCTCACCGATAGAAGTCCTCGATGATCTCCTCCGGCGTCTCGTCAAAGTCGTCTGCGATCCAGATCTGCTCGCTCGCGAATCCGAGCTCGCGCTTCTCTCGCCGGTACGGACTGAGGCGGGCGATCGGCTCTCCGGCGCGGCCAATCAGAATCTCTTCTCCGCGCTCAACATCGTGGAGGAGCTTCGAAAGGTGGGTCTTGGCCTCGTGAACGTTGACGACTCGCGGCATCGTGGTGACAGACTAGCTTAGTCCTCGGACTAAGTCCACCGACGGAGACACCCATCGGCTATCGCCGACTGTGGACGAGTGGTGGACGAATCTGTCGACGACTTGGGAATTCGTGGAGAAAGGGGCTTCTCGTCAGGCACGGGCCGCCATAAGGTGACTTCGGCGCCAACGGAGGTGCCGCCTGGACCGTCACCGGACCTGACACTGGAGAAAGCACTCGACTCGACACTCGACCGACTACTCGACCTGGCGGCGGTAACGTCTCAGGCGCGGGGGTAAGCACGGGATCGAGCGCGGGACTTTCCACCGGATCAGACACCGGGCCGGGGCGCGGGAGTTCCTCCGTAGGCGCCGTTTCGTTGCCCGCTTCCGGGCGGACGACGAATCCGAATAGGGGCGACCGGCGTGACCCTCGGGACAGAGGCGCATCGGCCGCCCCGTTCTGGTGTCTAACGCGCAGATCGACGCGTCGTCGTCAGTTCGGGCTCTGCGGCATCGGATCGGACCACTCCGGGCCGCCGACGCGCTGGACTTCCTGGTTCGCGACCATCGGGAGCAGGTCGGAGACCGACACGTCCACGCGCAGGTCCGAGCAGTTGCGCCACGGCAGCAGCAAGGGATCGAGCTCGGCAACGGGCTCCAGTGCGAATCGCCGCTCGTGGAAGCGCGGATGCGGGACGATCAGGTCCTGCTCGGTATCGGTCACGCACAGTCCGTCGAACGACAGGATGTCGATGTCGATCACCCGCGGGCCCCAGCGCCTGCCCTGCGGATCCCGGCCCAGCGCCGCCTCGAGGCGCTTGAGCGCGACCAGCAGGTCGACCGGCGACAGGTCGGTCTCGAGCTCCAGGGCGGCGTTGAGGAAGTGCGGCTGATCGATCCCATCGCGCGGCGCGCTGTCGTACAGCGACGAGACCTTCACCACCTGACCGATGGCGCGCAACTCCGCGACCGCCGCGCGGAAGGCGACGGCCGGCTCGCCGAGGTTTCCACCCAGACCGATGAAGGCGCGCACGCTTCGCGAACTGTAGCGGATTGCCGACTCGATCCCTATCCGGATCGGCCCGGCGTTGCACCGGCCGATGTGAACCTCATGGCATACAGTGGACGCCGAGAATTCGCATGGACCGAACCGCCCCATGGAACCGTCAGCGGTCGGCGACGACCTGAACGAAGTGTCCGTCATCGTCAACGTTGCGCATCGCTTCCTCCTCGGCATCCGGGACGACGTCGACGCCGATCCCTCCCTGCAGCCGATCCTCGACGATCTCAATGCGGCGCACGACCAGCTGGACCTTGCCCTCGAGAGCATCGGGCGGGCACTGGACCTCGTGGACCAGGTGGACCAGCAGACTGATCGACCACGGTCCCAGCGCCCGGTGATCCACTGAGCGTGGGCGGTGGCGCCCTTGCATCGGCCAGTAATCGCCTGATAATCGGCTGGCGCTACCGTTCTGCTTCGGCCGGAGGCGCTCGCCGCGGAGGGGCGCGACGACGGCATCGGTAGGTCATGTGCCGGGAGACCGATGGATGTCGGACATCAAGTACGCCTATCCGCTCATTCTCAACAAGGTGGCCTCGCCGCAGTACGCGACGCCCACCTTGCGACGCCAACGGCTCATCGACCTGCTGACGGCGGCGGCCGACTGTCGTGCGGCCGTGATCGCGGCCGATGCGGGCTATGGCAAGACTACGCTCCTCTGGCAGTGGGAGCGCGAGGTCGAGTTCCCGTGCTACTGGTACAAGCTCGATCGCAATGACCGCGACTGGACGTTGCACATCAGCTACCTGGCCGAGTCCATCGCGAAGCGGCATCCGGGCTTCGGTCGCCGAGCCCATTCCATGCTGCAGCAGATGGGTGGCCCAGGGACGTCACGCCCCGGGGTGGCGGCCTACCTCCTGGCGGAGATGCACGAACGTCTGACCGAGCCGTGCACATTCATCATCGACGACTGGCAATACGTCAATGCGGTCACCGAGGTCCGCGGCCTGTGGAACCAGATCCTGCGCGACGCTCCCGCCACGTGCCGCTTCGTCTTCGCCTCGCGCGTGAAGCCCAAGCTCCAGTTCGCGCGGTTCAAGACCCACAGCGGCTACGCCGAGATTCGAACCGATGAGCTCCGCTTCACGGAGAGCGAGATCGACGAGCTGTTCCGCGACATCTACAACGATCCCCTGGACCCGGCGGAGGTCGCCGAGCTCGAACGCCGGACGGAGGGTTGGGCCGCGTCGCTGCAGCTGGTCGAGGTGTCCCTCCGCGAACGCCGCACGCCCGAGGAGCGGCGCCACTTCATCCAGTCGATCACCGCCACCAAGGACAGCGACCTGTTCGACTTCCTGGCAGAAGAGGTGCTGGACCAGCAGTCCGATGAGACGCGCAACCTCCTGCTCTCCACCTCGATCCTCCAGCAGATCACCCCGGAGGTGGCGGAGCGGCTGGCCGGCGTCCACGATGGCCGCCGTGCCCTCGACGACCTCGAGCAGCGTGGCCTCTTCACGAACCGGCTCGACGAACTGCGGTTCCGCTACCACAACCTGTTCCGCGAGTTCCTCGAGCGACGGCTGATCGCGGAACGATCCGAGTCCGAGGTCGTCGGCCTCCATATCCACGCCGCGTCCTACTTCGAGACGTCGGCCCAGTGGCCAGAGGCGATCCACCACTACCTTCGCGCCGGGCTGCAGCGCCAGGCGGCGCGGCTCATCGCGAAGTACGGCGAGGAGGTCGTGGCCGAGGGCCGGCTCGGCCTGGTCGACGAGTGGCTGCAGCAGCTTCCCGAGGAAACGATCAAGCAGAACGCCCGACTCTCCCTGCTCTTCGGGGAGGCGTGCGGCATCCGCGGCGATTGGGATCGAGCACTGGAGTCCCTCGAGCGCGCTCGCACGTTCTTCGCTCGGAAGGGCGACCGCCGCCTCGAGGCCCTCGCCTGCCTCAAGCTCAGCACCGTGTTCTCGAACCTAGGTGATCCGAGGAGTGCCCTTCAAGCCGCGCACGCAGGCGCGGAACTCGTTCCGGATGACGCCTTCGCGACTCGTCTCCGGCTTGAAGGCAACGTCGCCATCACGGAGACGTGGCTCTCGGGCCGGATGGCAGCCGTTGTTGCCGAATGTCGCCGCATCGCGGCCGAGGCAGATCGGCGCGGCCTTGAGCATTTCGCCGCGATTGCCCGACATAACGCTGGCGGCATCCTGTTACGGATGGGGCAGGCTGACTTGGCTCTGCCTAACCTAGATCGCGCGGCTGACTTCTGGGCGGATCCGCCGACCAGCCCATTTGCAGACAACGCCGAACTAGTCGCGACGCTTCTGGCGTTAGGGCGCGTAGAGCGTGCACGTGCAGTCGCAGTGGAGGCCGTCAATCGCACAGACCCTTGGCCGCGGCCAAGGGCGAACGCGATGTACGGACTCGCGAGCGTCATGGTCACCGACGGCCAGACTTCGGAAGCCCTTGAAGTGCTCCGGGCCATCCATGGGAATAGCGAGGTCCTCGGTGGCCTGCACCCACTCATCGATGCGCTCTCCATCGAAGCTCTGTATCTCGCAGGGCGCGTGGATGACATTCCGGAATTCTGGCGAGACCTTTCGCAGCAGCAGATCGACCCCCGATATGCGGGAGAAACCGCCGCCGCGCTGGGATTGGGTCAACACGTTTCGAGCCGATGCGATGGCGGTTGCCTAATCGCGGGCTCAATACTCGATGACTCGGCGGGTGCTGGAGCCCGCCTAACGGCGATCGTCGGCCGGACAAAGCTTGCTCTTCTGGAGCTGGAGCATGGTGGTCGAGACGCTATCGCGGACGCCGTTGCGGTCCTCGAGGCTGGAAGCCAAATCGGGGTTTGGCGATCGATGAGGCCTTGGCTTCGTCGTTTTGTCCCTCATGCCAAGTTGCTGGCGCGTCGGTCCGACGGCACGCGCTTGCTAGCGGGTATGGCCTTGGCCGATCCGGAGGGCTGGCGGCAAGCAATTGTCCCGGCACTCGCCGCGGCGCGAGCGAACGACCGCGCTGTATTGCTTGGCGTTGTAAGCCGGATCGCAAATCGGGACACGCTCACGCAGTTGTCGGGCGTTAGTGGCGACGACGTGGCCACTCTTCGGAAGCGCTTACGGATAGCGCAGGCCCCCCGACTCTTCCTCCGAACTCTGGGCGGTCTCGCGGTCCACCGGGCAGCTTGGGATGGCCCAGCCATACCGATCGAGAAGAAGCGGGCACGGATGCTTCTTGCAGTCCTAGCCGGTTACGTTGGGACCACGCTCAACCGCGAGATCGCCCTCGACATCCTCTGGCCTGAGGCGGATCCAGGACCTTGCTGTCAACAGCCTCAATCAGACCGTATTCCAGCTGCGGCGCTACATAGATCCTGACTACCGGGGCGGCGAAAGCGCGGAGTACATCGTCAGCACGACGGACAACGTCGGGCTGAATCCTGAGCTGGTCCACACAGACCTCGCTGAGATCGCTCGACTCCCGGAGCGCCTGGCAGCCGGGGACTGGCACCAAAGGCAAGCGACCGCGGCTCGGGCGATACGGCTGGTGCACGGCGAGTTTCTCGCTGACCTTCGGTATGAGGATTGGGTCGCACGCCAGCAGCTGTCCGTCCATGGGCGAATCCGAGAGCGACTCCTACCCATTGCAGTCGGCAGTGACAGCGCCTTTGACTGTGAGATCTCGATTCAGGCCGCCACCGCACTACTCGCGTTGGACCCATTCGACGAATCGGCCGTCCTGGCGCTTGCGGAGGGCTTGTCCAGATCCGGGAGGAGGGTCGCCGCGAAAGAGCTCGTCACCGACTTCCTGGCGCGACTGCAGGGCGAACTCGATGTCGACCCATCCCCCCAGCTCCGGACAGCGGCGGCCGGACTTCAGGACCTAGGCTAGGCGGCACCGGGTCAAGATTGGTTTGATCTGCATTCGGAATAGGGCCGCTAGGTGCTTGACTCGGGGTGGTTAGGTGCCCTACAGTACCGCTCGTGGTAGTACTTTGGTACTCGCATGCAAGGACGCCGGGATCCAGCAGCTGAACGTGGGCACTTAGGCTGCTGGGGAGCAAGTAGTGCAACCGACCGTTCCGTCACGGAGTGTGTCGGTTGTATTCAAATCCGTTCAGAAGAGGGCACCTTCTGATGACCAGAGAGCTCACTAAGGGCTGGTAACAGTCCAGGAGGATCTCAGCATGCGAGCGCATTGTGACGCGCGTCGTTGCGCTGATGTCAGCCTTGGCTTCCTTGGTTACCCTCGCAATGGCGGGAGGAGCCGGGGTCCAGGGCTGGTAAGGAGGCCGTGGTAGACTCCGGAAGCGCACAATAGACGCCACCGGTGAACGCCAGACGTTAGTCCGCCTAATCCTCGCAACCGTAGCCGCCGCAATTCTCGTAATTGCGGCGGCTTTTTTCCTCTTCCCAATCCGTCCGGAGCATTGGCGGACTTCCGGGGCTTCTGTTCTGGACGATCGCCACCTTAGCGGCGAGCGCACTGCCGGTGCGTCTACCTCGTGGGGTTGTCGTCTCGGTAGCGTCAGCACCGATCCTAGCTTCGATGCTCCTCGGCGGGCCGACTGCCGCAGCCCTGGTGAGCCTCATCGGCACAACGGACGAGCGAGAGATCCGCGGCCGCGTACCTTGGTACGGCACTGCTGTACAACCACGCGGCTGCAGCAACTTCGGCCGCCGTTGCGGGCATCCTCTACGACTCCGCGCGCTCCACCGCTCTCGCGGTGGGCCTACCAGCGGAATTCGTCCTCGCGCTCTTTGCAAGCGCGATATTCCTGGTAATGACTTGGGCTTTCGCAGTAGCGGCGGTCGCAATTCGAACGACAACTCCTATGAGAGTCGTTTGGGTGCAGGACATTTCCGCGGTAGCGCCCAACCTGATTGGGCTGGCGCCGCTGGCGTGGCTCATGGCCCAGGTGTTCATGCTGCCGAACGGAGTCGGCTGGTGGGCAACCCCGCTCTTCATCGTTCCGTTGTTCACCACGCGCCTGGCGTACGCGCGCTACGTCGAGACCCGGGAGCTGTTCGAGCAGACCATCGAGGCGCTGTCCAAGGCGGTCGACGCGCGCGACCCGTACACGCGCAACCACTCGAGCCGGGTGAGCCACATCTCGGAGGCGATGTGCCGCGTGATGAAGATCGCGGAGAACGACATCGAGCGCATCAAGTGGGCCGGGCTGCTGCACGACATCGGCAAGATCGGCATCCGCGACAACATCCTGCTGAAGGAGGGACCGCTCGATAAGCACGAGCGGATCCTCATGAACCAGCACCCGACCATCGGGGCCGAGATCGTGGCGCCGGCCAGCCAGCTGTCCAGCGAGGCGCCGCTGATCAAGTCGCACCACGAGTGGTTCAACGGCTCCGGCTACCCCGATGGGATCGAGGCGCTCGACATCCCGCTCGGCGCCCGGGTGCTGACCATCGCCGATGCCTACGAGGCGATGACCAGCTCACGCCCGTACCGCAAGACTCCGCTCACCCACGAGCAGGCCGTCGAGCAGCTCGAGAAGTTCGCCGGCATCCAGTTCGACCCGACCATCGTGCCCATCCTCGTTCACCTGGACCGGAGCATCCTCGACCGGCCGCCGGATCGGCCGGACGAGCTGCCCACCATGCTCCACCGCGACGAGGCACCCAAGGAGGAGGACGCTCCCGCCACCCGGGCGGGACCCACGAGGCCAACGCTGGCCTCGGACGATGTTTCTTAGCACCATCCTGCTGGCGCTCATCGTTGGCGCCATCGCCGGTGGAGGATTGCCGCGCCTCGGCGAACTGAAGCTGCGCTGGACGATCCTGCTGGTCGCCGCGCTCGGGTTGCGGATCCTGGCCGGGCTGTCACGCGAGACCGGCATCGGCGAGGACATCCCGGTCGGCTGGGCCTACCTCGGCGCCTACGTGCTCATCTTCATGTGGCTCTGGCAGAACTGGCGCGTGCCGGGGCTCCAGATCGCGGCGGTCGGCATCGGCGCGAACATGCTGGCCGTGCTCGTCAACGCCGGCCAGATGCCGATCTGGTCGGCCGCCTACTTCGCCGCCGGCTTCATCCCGGCCGAGATCGCCAACGATCCGTTCCACTTCATCCTCACCGCCGAGACGGTGGGCAGCTTCGTGGCGCAGGGCGGGCTGTTCGGTGACGTCATTCCCCTGCCGGTGCCCTTCATCCGCGATGTCGTGAGCATCGGCGACATCCTGCTGGCGATCGGCATCTTCTGGGCCATCGTGTACTCGATGACGCGCGCCGAGGCGCCGACCCGCGCCGCCGTGGCGATCGGGGCGCCGGCGTTCCAGCGCCCGGCGGTCCAGGCCACCGGCATGGCGGGCAGCGCATACGGCGGGGCATCCGTGATCCCGGCGGAGATGACCGAGGCACAGGCCGAGGCGGCCGGCGTCCGGCGCGAATCGCCCTACCTGCGGCTGATCCGCAACCGCAACTTCTCGCTGCTGTGGGTCGGCCAGCTGGTCAGCCTGTTCGGCGAGCGCATCCACACCGTGGCGCTCGGCTTCCTGGTGTACGACGCGACCGGCGGATCGGCCCTCGAGGTCGGGCTGACGTTCGCGGCCACCGCCGTCCCCAACGTCCTGCTCGGTCCGCTGGCCGGCACGCTGGTCGACCGCTGGAACCGACGGATCACGATGGCCATCTGCGACATCGTGCGCGCCCTGCTGCTGCTGGCCGTGCCCTTCGTCATCCGCATCGACATCTCGCTGGTGTACGTGATGGCCTTCCTGATCGCGACCGTGACGCTCCTGTTCCGGCCGGCGAAGACCGCCGTCATCCCGGCCATCGTGGAGGAGCGCGACCTGGTGACCGCCAACTCGGCGAGCAGCGTGGCCGACACGGCCGCCGACCTGGTGGGGCTGCCGCTGGCCGGCATCCTGATCGGCGCCCTGATGGGCTCGCTGGAGGTCGCGTTCGTGCTGGGTGCCACCACGTACCTCGTCAGCGCCGTCCTGATCTGGGCCATGCAGGTCCCGCGGCAGGACCTCGTGGACGCCCCGATGCGTCTGTCCCTGATCTGGGCCGAGATGGTCGAGGGCTGGAACTTCCTCCGCCACCAGGTCGAGCTGTTCAGCAACACGATCATCTCGACCATCGCGCAGCTGGCGGTCGGGGCGGAGATCGTGGCGACCATTCCCTACACGCAGGAGGTGCTGACCTCGAGCACCATCCCGCCCGAGACGACCTACGCGCTCCTGCTGACCGCCATCGCCCTAGGCAGCGTGATCGGCGGCATCGGCGTCGGGTGGATCGGCGACCGGGTCAGGAAGGGACCGATGACGATCGTGGGCTTCATCGGCATGGGCCTGTCGCTGGTGGTGGCCGGCCTCATCCGCGAGCCGCTGGTGGCCATCGGCGTGTTCTTCTTCACCGGCCTGTTCAACATGGTGTTCATCATCCCCACCATCACCCTGTTCCAGCAGCGCACGCCGCAGCGGCTGATGGGGCGAGTGGTGTCGAGCCGGCAGGCGCTGGTCTTCGGCGCCATCGCAGCATCCATGGGACTGTCCGGCTGGCTGTCCGACCTGGTCGGAGCCGATACCGTCCTGATCGTGGCCGGCGCGATCTGCGCCCTAGCCGGCGCCGCCGGCTTCCTGATTCCGCCCATGCGGAGCGCGCGGTGAGGCGATCTGCTACCCTTCGCGCGCCGTGGGACTGATCCTCGACCTGACCGTCGTGGCCCTTGCCCTGGTGGTCATCGGTTCGCTGGCACTCCTCGCCTGGACGCTCGCCATCAGCGCCGTGCGCGCTGAGCGACGTGCCCTTGCCGGAGTGACCGATGCGCGCCGATCGATCGCCGACGCGGAGGCACGGCTGCGCATCTCCGCGGCGCGGGCCACGGCCGCCCTCGAGGACCTGCGCCAACGGACCGAAGCACGACCGGGAGAACAGCGCGACACATGACCACGAGCTCCGAGCCCAAGCGCGATCCGGGCTATCCGGGATCGCTGCCGCCCCGCGACGACTCGCTCGCGCGTCCGTGGATCCTCATCGTGCTGGGCATCTTCGTTCTCATCGTGGTGCTGTCCCTGGCCGGCATTCCCTCGCGCTTCGCTCCCGAGCCGACGCCCATCCCGGTGCCATCCTTCTCGGCAGCGCCATCCGAGAGCGCGTCGGAATCGGCTGGCGCCTCGGCGTCGGCAGGAGCGTCGGAGTCGCCGGACGCATCGGCTTCGGGATCTGTGGATGCATCGGCTTCGCCGTCTTCCGAGGCATCGGCTTCTCCCTAGGCGGACGTCCGGTGCTCCGAGAATCCGGATTGGTACGGAATCCGTACAGTGCCCTATACTCTGTGGTCTGCCCTCACGGATTCAGTGGATGTTGGGCGGGGACGCGCTGCGAGCCCCGACGATCACGGGTAGACCGAACGGAGGAGAGCGATGGCCGCATCAGCGACCCCGCGATCGGTCCTCGTCGTCGACGACGAACCTGAGATCCGATCGCTCCTCACCGATCTGCTGAAGGAAGAGGGCTACCAGGTCCGCACCGCCGACAGCGGTGCCAAGGCGGTCGCGGAGATCGCGAAGAAGATGCCCGACCTGGTGATGATGGACATCAAGCTTCCCGACCAGGACGGCATCGCGCTGCTCCGGCAGCTCAAGCGCGACGAGCCCGAGCTCGAAGTCATCGTGATGACCGCCTTCGGCGGCAGCTCGACCGCCATCAAGGCCATGGAGCACGGCGCGTACGACTACGTCACCAAGCCGTTCGAGATCGACGACCTGCTCGTCGCGTTGAAGCGCGTCTTCGAGCACGCCGACATGAGCCACGAGGTGAGCGCCCTGCGGCTGGAGCTCGGCAAGAGCGCGGCCGAACGCGAGCGGATCGTGGGCTCCAGCAAGCCGATGCTCGAGGTCTTCAAGCTCATCGGCAAGGTGGCCTCCGCCGATGCGACCGTCCTCATCAGCGGCGAGTCAGGGACCGGCAAGGAGCTGGTGGCCGAGGCGCTGCATCGGGCCAGCAAGCGGAATCCGCATCCGCTGGTGAAGGTCAGCTGCGCGGCGCTGCCGGAGAGCCTGCTGGAGACCGAGCTGTTCGGGCACGAGAAGGGCTCGTTCACCGGCGCGATGACGATGCGCAAGGGCCGCTTCGAGACCGCCAACAAGGGCACGATCTTCCTCGACGAGATCGGCGAGATGACGCTGGGCACCCAGACGAAGCTGCTGCGCATCCTCCAGGAGCGCGAGTTCGAGCGGATCGGCTCGAGCGTGCCGATCAAGATCGACATCCGGGTCATCGCGGCGACGAATCGCAACCTGTCCGAGGAGGTCGAGGAGGGCAAGTTCCGCGAGGACCTGTACTACCGCCTCAACGTCATCCATATCCACATGCCGCCGCTGCGCGATCGGAAGGACGACATCCCGCTGCTGGTGGAGCACTTCCTCGCGAAGTTCCGCCATGCGCCGGACGCCATTCCGACCTCGATCACCGAGGAGGCGCTGACGAAGCTCATTGCCTACGACTGGCCCGGCAACGTGCGTGAGCTGGAGAACGCGATCGAGCGCGCCGTGGTCCTCGCGCGGGGCAACGCCATCACGGTCGAGCATCTTCCCTTCGGGGACCGCAGTGAGGCCCGCGATCGGCGCCGCCTGGCAAATCGCCGTGAGCGGCTCAGCGAGGAGGCCGATGCGAGTGGCGCGGAGCTCGACAAGGAAGAGGCAAGCATCGCGCGGTCCGACACGAACGGCGACGGCGACGGCAACGAGGGAACGTTCAAGAACCAGGTGGCCGCGCTCGAGAAGCAGCTCATTCGCGAGGCCCTCGATCGGGCGGGCGGCAACCGCACCAAGGCGGCGGAGGATCTCGGGATCTATCGGCGCCTGCTGTACGCCAAGATCAAGGAGTACGGGCTGGAGTAGGTCCGTCGCTCTTCTCGGGCGCGCGCATGGATCGGCGAATCCTTCACCGACGGGCCGCCCCGGGTGCCGTGCCGCCCGTAGATGGGCCAACTGTTCACGGGACATCCCCTCCCGCCGCGCTCCTGTGAACCATTCGCCGATTGATGATCGGCACTCCGCTCATCGCGGTCCCCGTGTGAAGTAAGCGCCGACTAATCGACCGGTGATCGGCTTGACCCATGATCGATGCATGGGACGGAGACGCGGGCGTGAACGAGCGGCCGCCCAGGCACACAAGGTCGGCGCGGCCATTCGGATCGCACGAGGCGTCGCCGGATTCAGCGTAGTCGCGGCACGTGCCAGAGCTGGAGTTGCCGATTCAACGTGGCGGCGGGTCGAGCGTGGCGCACCAGGAACCTCGCTCGCTACGCTGTGTGCAATGACCGAGGCTGTGGGCCTCGACTTCGTGGCACAGCTGTATCCGGGGCGCGAACCGCGGCTGCGCGACACCGGACAGCTCGAGCTGGCGCGCGTCATCGCCGCCATGGCGGCCAGGCCATGGACTGCAAACCTGGAGGTTGCCGCCGGCGAACACGGCGAGGCGATCGACATGGTCCTCATGCGATCGGACGAGATCGTCGCCATCGAGATCGAGCGGCTCATGCTCGATGCTCAGGCTCAGATCCGACGGCTGATCCTGAAGCGGGACTGGCTCGCAGCGCGCCACGAGCGACCGGTCCGCCTTGTTGTCATCGTCGAGGACACCCGGAGAAATCGGGGCGCGATGGTGCAGCACATGAGCCTGCTCCGCACGACGTTTCCCGCAGGCTCACGCGAGGTATTCGGTGCAATTCGCTCGGGGATGACCCTCAGACGGGACGGCCTGGCGTGGCTCCGCCGACCGCGATCTTGAATCGGCGAAATCTTCACAGAAGGTGCTTCGTGCGCGGAATCGCGCGCATGGATGAGCGAACCGTTCACCGGACATCCCGATCTCTCGGGCTCCGGTGAACTACCCGCCGATATTTCGGCGCCCGCGCTCCACGCGGCGGGATGGTGTGAAGCATTTGGTCATCGGTGAGCAATCCGGCCGCTGAAGGGGCGGTGGTATCCTTCTTGCCCTCTCCCAACGCAGACGACCACACCACACGAAGGGACGCTATCGCCATGTTCAGTCGCGTACGGATCGCGATCCGCTTCTTCTTCGTCGGGCTCGCGGTTGGCGTGCTGCTGGCGCCTCGCAGTGGCGAGCAGACCCGGCGCCTGGTGCGCGAGAAGGCCGATCGGCTGCTGAACGACATCCTCGACGCCGCCTCCCTGGGCACGTATGACTCCGGCGCGGGATCGGTCGACACGGACGAGGAGGCCTCTGCGCCGGCGCCGGCGACGCGATCGCGCTCCAGCCGTGCCAAGAGCGGGAACGGTGCGCGCACCCGAGGCAGCACCGCCTCCGGCGACACCGAGAGCAGCACCCCGAGCACTGCCGGCGCCTGAGCGCCCGAGACACCATGCGCTGGCCGCGCATCCCGCGGCGCCAGAGGTCGCAACGAACGGCATCGGCCGATGACGCCGACCTGGCCGACGCGGACGACCCCCAGGAACGGGCCCGTCGGCGCATGGTGGCGGAGCAGCTCGAGGCCCGCGACATTCGCGATCCGGAGCTGCTTCGAGCATTCCTCACCGTCCCCCGCCACGAGTTCGTGGAGGGGGACGATCCGTATGGCGACCATGCCCTTCCGGTCGGCTCGGGTCAGACGATCTCGCAGCCGTACGTCGTCGCCCGCATGACCCAGGCCGCGCAACCGCCGGGCCCGGACGGCTACCGTGGCGCGCAGGTCCTCGAGGTCGGGACGGGAAGTGGCTACCAGGCGGCCGTCCTGGCGGAGCTCGGGGCGACGGTGACGAGCATCGAGCGCCATCCGGAGCTCGCGGCGCAGGCGCGCCGGGCGCTCGACCGCGCGGGCTACGGCCCGGAGCGCGTCGCCATCGAGGTGGGCGACGGGACGCAGGGCTGGCCGGCCGGCGCGCCGTATCGGTCGATCATGGTCACGGCCGGCGGCCCATCGGTGCCGCAGCCTCTGCTCGAGCAGCTCGATCCGGACGGTGGGCGCCTGGTGATGCCGGTAGGCGATCGGAACCACCAGTACCTCACCGTCGTCGTCCGCGACGGGTCGGACCTGCGCAGCACCGAGCTCGAACCGGTCGTGTTCGTGCCCCTCATCGGGCGGTTCGGCCTCGAGGAGTAGGTGGCACATGGTGTGCATCGGTGCGCGACATGGGGGTAGCATCCCGCTGGTCCCTGTGAAAGAGGTCGATCCCGCATGACCTACGAACGCCCTACCGATCCCGTGACCGGAGAGCCGGTTGCCGACGACACCCAACCGGTCGAGAATCCGACGTACGTCCAGTCCGACCCCGGCTACGTGGCGCCGCCCGCACAGCCGGTCGTGGCGCCCGTCCAGCCGGCGGGGTCGCAGGTGAACGTCAACTCCACTCCGGCACAGCCGACCTACGTGGAGACAGGCCCCAGCGGGCTGTACTACGCGCGTCGCATCGTGTCGCTGCTGTTCGGCATCCTGGCCACGCTGCTCGCGCTGCGGATCGTGCTGTTGCTGCTCGTGGCGAACGAGACGAACGACATCGTGAACTTCGTCTACAACATCACCGAGCCGTTCGTCGCGCCGTTCCGCGGCATGTTCCAGTTCGACGCGGTGACGCCGGGCGGCGGCAGCGTGTTCGACGTCGCTGCCCTGGTCGCGCTGATCGGCTGGACGCTGATCTACGTGCTGATCATGGCCATTTTGCGGCTGGCCGACCGCCGCTGAGGAACCCAGGGCACGGGTGTCAGACCGGGGGGACTTCCAGCGCCCCCCGTTCCGGCGCCTGGGCGCCGCGCGACGCGGTGGTCCCCAGCAGGACACCCGCCCGCGCCAGCTCCTCGTCGTAGACGGCCTCGATCCGTCGCACCTGGGCATCGATGCTGAAGCGCTCGACCACGGTGCGGTACCCGGCCGCACCGATCCGATCACGGAGCGGCTGGATCGGCGAGCAGGCCGGCAACCGCCGACGCCAGGGCCACCGGGTCGGCCGGCGGGACGAGGATCCCGTCCACGCCCGACGTGATGACTTCGGGGACGCCGCCCACGGCCGAGGCGACGACCGGCACGCACCGCGCCATGGCCTCCAGGATCGAGATGCCCTGCGCCTCGCGCAGCGAGGGCAGGACCGCCACCGACAGCTCGGCGGTGAGGGCGGCGATGTCCTCGCGTCGCCCGGTGAAGACCACGCGCCGGCTCGCCGACCCACCGAGAGCGGCGGCCTGGGCGCGAAGCGCATCGGCCTCCGAGCCCTCGCCCACGATCACCAGCCAGGCGTCCGGGGCAGCTGCCTGGATGGCCGGCCACGCCGCGAGCAGATGGCGGTGGCCCTTCTCGGGCTCCAGCCGGGCCACGACGCCGACGAGGGGCGCATCGGGCGGGATGCCAAGGTCGGCGCGGACTGACGACGAGGTGGGACTGGCGAACCTCGACAGGTCGACGCCGTTGGGGATGACTGCGAAGCGCGCGTCGTCGCGACCCTCGCAGCGGACCTTGTGCTCGATCGCCGCGGACGGAACGATGAGTCGGTCCATCATCGGCGTCAGCGACGCGAGCAATGCCACGTCCTCGGGTGACCGGACGCGCGAGGAGTGCACCGTGGCCATGATGACCGGCACGCCGGCGGCCGCCGAGGCTCGGGTACCGACCACCTCGGCGCGATACATGTGGGCATGGACCAGGTCGATCTCCTCGCGTCGCAGCCACGCCGCCAGCTCCCGGACGGCTTCCTCGTCGTCTGCGGCGTCGATCACGTCGACCGCCACGCCCAGCCCGCGCAAGCGCTGGACCGCCGAGCCGGCGGAAAGCGAGAGCGCGCGCACGTCGTACTTCGAGCGGTCGAGGCGCAGCAGCAGCCCGGTGTACGACTCCTGGGCGCCGCCGTTGCCACCGGTCGCCAGCAGCTGCAGCACGCGTGGCCGCGGATGGCTCCTGGACCGATGGATGCGCCGATGCCGCGTGTACGACGCGCCGGCGATGGCGCCTTCGTGGTCGGGACGATCGGAGGCCGATGCGGTGCGCGGCCGTGTGGAAGTCACGCTCCGAGCGTAGGTGCGGGCGCTCTGTTCGTCAAAGCGGCCTAATCGGCGGCGTGCCACACGTCGTAGGCCTCGCCGACGACGGTGGAGAAGCGCAGCCCCATCAGCACGATCCCCGCGAACCCGGCCTCACGCGCGGCCGTCGCCACGGCCTTGGCCGAGCGCCAGCCCTCGGCGCGGGCGTCTGCGTCGGTCATCTTCTCGAGGCGCTGACGAAGATCCTCCGAGATCGGGATGGCGCCGACACTCTCCATGCGATGCGCCCATCGGGCGCTGAACGGAGGCGAGACCTCGAGGTAGACCGGTGGATCGTCCGGCTTGAGATCGATGCGCTCCATGACATCTGCGACCGATGCCGGATCCATGACCGGGCCAGTCGTGAAGAACTGCCCGCCGACCTCGACGCGGCGCCGGAACATCCATCGGCGAGAGCGGGTGCTCATCCCGACTTCGAACTCGATCGGTGCCACCTCGGACTGGAGCTCGCGCAGGTACTCGACGATCTCGTAGCTGTTGGACCAATGCTCGACCTCCGGAAGCATGTCGCCCTGGACGACCAGGAACGACTGCACGCCGTTCGCGATGGCGCCTCGCACCTCCGACTCGATGGCCAGGATGTTGCGGTCGCGCGTCGAGCAGACGACCGTCGGGCGAACCCCGGGGACGTCGTGGGTGATGCGCGCCGCGAAGGCGTACGGCGAGACGCGCACCTGCTTGAACGGGTTGTCGGTGATGAGGACGTCGCGCCATCGGCCGCGCAACTTGAGGTGCGTCATGCTCGGCAGCCGCGGCGGGTTGATCTCGACCATCTCGACCCAGTCGTCCGGCTTCGACAGCATCTGCGCACGGCCCTCGCCGGCGCCATGAGCGTGCGTGTGTTCGTGATCGGCTTCGCTAGCCACCGTTCCGCATCTCGCGTGCGGCCGCGACCATGTCGCCGAGCTGGGTCTCGATCTCCTCCCATCGGCGCGTCTTCAGGCCGCAGTCCGGGTTGACCCACAGATCGGTGGTGTCCATGAACTCCCGGAAGTGATGCAGACGCTCCGACATGACCGATGCGCCCGGCGTGTGCGGCGAATGGACGTCGAAGACGCCCGGGCCGATCTGGAGGTGGCCGTCGCCGAACAGGCCGTAGAACTGGCGGATGTACGAGTCGTCCTTCGAGCGGCTGAACTCGATCGAGGCCACGTCCACCCCCGCATCGGACCACAGCGGCACGATGTCGCCGAAGTCGCCGTAGCACATGTGGGTGTGCATCTGGACCGGCGCCGGCTGGTTGAACACGTGATTCAGCGCTGCTCGGACGCCACGCGCGTACACCTCGCGCAGGTCGCGGCGCATCGACGGTGGGCAGCGGCCAGCGCTCGCGGACGGCGGGCTCGTCGACCTGGATGACCCGGGCGCCGGCGTCGACCAGGTGGCGCACCTCCTCGGCGATCGGCTGCGCGACGGCCCAGAACAGCCGGTCGTCGGGCACGTTCGGCGGACGGAACGACCAGTTCACGATCGTGACCGGCCCGGTGAGCATGCCCTTCACCGGCTTGTCGGTGGCGTCCCGGGCGACGCGCCACTCGTCGACCGTCATCGGCTCGCTGATCGAGGGCGGCGCGGCCAGGATCGGCGCACGCACACAGCGCGACCCGTAGGACAGGACCCAGCCGTTGTGGGTGGTGAGGAAGCCATCCATCTGCTCGGCGAAGTACTCGACCATGTCGGTGCGCTCGAACTCCCCGTGGACCAGCACGTCCAGGCCGATGCGCTCCTGCCAGCCGACGGAATCGGTGATGAGGCGCGCCATCTCGCGGTCGTAGGCAGAGCGCTCGAGGTCGCCGCGGTTCAGGCGCACGCGCAGCTGACGCACGTCATTGGTCTGCGGCAGCGATCCGGTGGTGGTGGTCGGGTAGGGCGGCAGGTCGAGGTCCGACTGGGCGTCGCGTCGCTCGCCCCGTGGCGCGCGCTCGGCCAGCTCGCCGACCTCGGGCCACTCGACCGGCGGCGGCTGCTGGACGTCCGGCGTCGTGCCGGCGCGAACGGCATCCGGCCAGTGGGCCAGCGCGCTGGCCTTCTCGCGGGCGAACTGGAACCCGGCGGGCAGGTCCTCGCCCTCGACGGTGTAGGGCAGGAACATCAGGCTGGTCGACGGCACCAGGTGGATCGGCTTGCCGTCGTCGGCATCGGCGAGGGCGTCGTGCACGCGGGCGATGTCGTCGGGCCACACGGCTGCGGCCGTCCATGACCGCCACGACGTGCTCCGGCTGCGCATCCCACGCGGGGGTCGATCGCATGGCCGCGACCTGGTCGACCGGCACCTGGACGGCAAGGCCGATGCGGCCCAGCGCCTCGACCGTCTCGGCCGAGGCACGGCCGAACTGGACCGTGACGATCGGCGCTGCGGGGAGGCCGAGGTCGGCGGCATCGGCATAGGCGGCGTCGCGAAGGGCGACATCGGAATCGTCGAGCTCCATGCCCAGGCACGGCTCGTCGAGCTGCAGGCGCAGGTCGGGGTGGCGGCGGACCCAGTCCCACACCGCGGCGCCGGCGGCCCGCGCGACCTGGGCAGCGTCGAGGCCGGGCGCGAGCTTGCTGAGCTTCACCAGGCTGTACGGGCCGATCACGGTCCACGTGGTATCCGGCTCGCCGGTTGGCTCGCGCCACGGCAGCGGCGTCAGCGTCTCGGGAATCCGCTCGATCTCCGGGACGACGTAGTGGTAGTTCGTGTCGAACCACTTCGTCATCTCCCACGCCTCGCGCTCGGGCGTGCCGCGGGCGAGCGCGGTGAGCTCGCCGAACGGGTCGTGCGTCATGCGGCTCTCGTCGGCACCTGGCACGAGGCCGAGCATCATCGCCGTTTCGAGCACCGCGTCGTACAGGAAGTAGTCGTCGACCGCCGAGCCGATCGCCTCACGCTGCTCGGCGAGATGCCCGTGGCGAAGCTCGCCGACGCGCGACAGGAGCGCATCGGTCTCCATCCGGCCGGACCATGCCTTCTCGAGGGCCCACTTGAGCTCTCGCCTGGGGCCGATGCGGGGATAGCCGATGAGACGCGCGCGAAGATCCATCTCGAGTCGCCCTTGGTGTGCGGGTGCGGTAGTGGCGTAGTGTACCGACCCGTCGGGCTGGTGCTCGGTTACGGCTCGGTTGCGGCCCGCGCTACGAGAGGATCGCGATCGTCAGCGAGTTCGTGGCGAAGCCGAGCAGGCCGATGCTCGTGGCGGCCGCACCACCCCACACCAGCAGTCGCGGGAAGGACTGCGCGGTCGCGACGAGGATCGCCAGGGTCGCGAGCAGCACACCCGCCTTCACCGCCAGCACCGCCTCCAGCCCGCCCGACTGGAAGAGCCACGCCGCGATCCAATTCGACTCCAGGCCGATCCCGAACCGACTGACGCCGACGGTGAAGGTCAGCGCATCGGTGAGCTGCGCCAGCACGATGCCGAACAGGATGACGCGGGTCGCGATCACGGGTGCTCCGCAGTGCACAACAGCGGCCAATCGGAGCGCGGCTGGCGCATCGGCGCACCATAAGCGCACTGATGCTTCGATAGTTGCATCATGATGCTAGCATCATGACATGAGGACGACAATCAATCTTGATCCGGATGTCGCGGCCGCCGTCGATCTGCTCCGCCGGCGCGAGGGCCTGGGCGTGAGCGAAGCATTGAATCGACTGGCGCGCGCTGGGCTCGTGAAGCCGGAGCGTCGGACGCGGTTCAAGCAGCGAACGGCGGACCTCGGCGCCATGGTCGACGTCTCGAACGTCGCTGAGGTGATCGATCTCGCCGAAGGTCCCGAGCATCGGTGATCCTGGTCGATGCCAACCTGCTCATCTACGCGGTCGACCGGACGTCCCCGCGGCATGAGCTCGCGGCGGCGTGGCTCACGGACCAGCTCGCCGGTGCCGCGCGGGTCGGCCTTCCGTGGGAGTCGCTGACCGCATTCGCGCGCATCACGACGCATCCGCGCGTCATGGCAAGGCCGTTCTCCGCCGGAGAAGCATGGGCGGTGATCGGCGCGTGGCTCGAGGTCCCGGTCGTATGGACCCCCACGCCGACCGAGCGCCACGCTGAGGTCCTTGGTGGTCTCATCGAGCGGCATGGTGTGACCGGCAACCTCGTCTACGACGCGCACCTGGCGGCAATCGCCATCCAGCACGGCCTGGAGATCTGCTCGGCCGATACGGACTTCGCGCGCTTCTCAGAGGTTCGCTGGCGGAACCCGCTGGCCGGCTGAGCGGGCGTCAGTCGTGGCAGTCCGCTTCGCCCGTATCGGCACCGCGACCGTCCACCGTCAGGAATGACCAGCGGTAGGAGTCGGACGACAGGGCGAGCCAGAGAACGCCCCAGCTGTTGTCGATGATCGCCTCGCTGCCCGGCGCGACCCGGATGGTGGGCCGGATGACGCCGCCCCCGGTACCGGCAATGAACTGACGCAGGCCGTTCGGGTCCTCGGAGCCGTCGGCGGCCAGCGGCGTGAAGCGCTCGTAGTGGTGGTCGTGGCCGGCGAGGACGACGTCCGCTCCCGCGTCGATGAGCGCCGTCCAGAACGGATCGACCCGCGGGTCGTCGCCGTGCGGGCCTGACGTGAAGCGCGGGTGGTGCCAGTAGGCCAGCGTGCACTCCGCGTCGGAGGCGGCGAGGTCCGTCGACCAGCCAGGTGTGCTGCGGGGATCCGACCTCGCAGGCGATGCGGTCGCAGTTCGCGTTCAGCACCACGACATGCCACTCGCCGAGCTCGTACGAGTACCACCCCTCGCCCGGCGTGCCCGCGGCCTCTCCGAAGGCGGCGTAGTAGTGCGCACCCGCCTCGGCATCCATGTCGTGGTTGCCGATGGCGGGCCGCGTGCGATCGGCGAACCGTCCCCAGGTCGGGTCGTAGCAGCTGGCGAGCTGCTCAGCGGTGGCCGATGGATACACGACATCGCCGAGCACCGCGATCGTCGCGTCCGGGTGGTCGGCCACCAGGCCGGCCAGCAGCTCGGTGGTCAGCGCGACGCCTTCGAGCTCGCAGTCGGCGACGTCCCCCGCAGCCAGCAGGACGGCCGGCTCGGGCTCGGGCGTCGGGCTCGCCGTCGGCTCGACGGATGGCGCCGGTGTGTCGGTCGCATCGGCCGAAGGAGACAGCTCCGGCGTCGGTGTCTGCGCCACGGGCGTCGTCGACGGCGCCCGAACGCACGCCGATACGCTCAGCCCGAGGAGGACGGCGGTCAGGAAGCGACGTGACACGCCGTCATGATGCCAACCCTGCCGTTACCTCATGGGCTCTTGAGGTAGACGATGTTCGATGCCGTGCTCTCGTCGACCGCGTTGATCGCGGTCACGACGTAGGCGTACCACTGCTTGGACGCGATCTGCGTGTCCAGGAAGCTCAGCGGCGTGGCGCCCACGGTGCGGATCAGCGCGGCACCGGTGCCATCGGTCCGGTGGATCCGGTAGGCCGTGATCGGCGAGCCTCCGGTGGAGGCTGGGCGCCAGCCAGGTCAGGAGCAGGCCACCCCCGACCGGCTTCGTGACCTTCAGCGACCGAGGCGGCGAGGGCGCGGTGGCCGGGGTGGCGCTGACCTCGCTCGACCGCTGGCCGGGGCCGGCGGAGTTCACCGCCGCGACCTGGAACCAGTAGGTCTGGCCGTTGGTCAGGCCGGTGTTGTTCCACGTCAGTACGTTGCCGAGCGTCGCCACCTGCACCAGGCTGCCGGAGACGGTCCCGCGGAAGACCTGGTAGCCGCTGACCGATGCCCCGCCGTCGTCGGTGGGCGCCGTCCAGTTCAGACGGACCGATCCGCTGCCCCGCGTCGCCGAGAGCGTCGGAGCCGATGGAGGATCGACCGGTGGCGGCACCGGGACGGTCGCGCTGGCGGTGGGCGAGTGCGCGCCGGGGCCGGCCTCGTTGAACGCCGCGACCTCGTAGTACCAGGTCTCGCCCGGCGCGACCTCGGTGTCCTGGTAGGTCGGTGACGACCCCCACCGTGTCGTACGGCGCGAGCTCGGAGGCCGATTCGCCGCGGTAGATCTCGTATCCGTCGATCGAGGCGCCGCCGTCGTCATCGGGGACGGACCACGACAGGTTGATCGCGGAGTCGGTTGCCGCGGCCGACAATGCGGTCGGTGCCGATGGCGGCTCCGGGTTGGGAGGTGGCTCGGCCGGGACCGTCGCGCTCACCTCGTTCGACGGCGGCCCGGCGCCCTCGGCGTTGCTGGCGACCACGCGGTAGTGCCACGTCTCGCCTGACGGCGACGTTCGTGTCCGAGTGCGCCAGCGTCGTCGGCCCGACCGCCGCGATCGAGGTCCAGTCGACCGCCGCATCGGCGCGTCGGAACACCTCGTACCCGGTCAGGTCGGACCCGCCGTCATCGGTCGGTGCGGTCCACGACAGTTCGACCGAGGTGGTGGTGGCGGTCGCCGACAAGGGTCGGTGCCGAAGGCGGCTCCGGGTCGGCGACAGCGGTGGCCGCCTGCGCGGCACGCAGCGCGTTGACCATCGGCTCCGGGATGCCATCAGGATCGTCGCGCCAGGTTCCCTGCCCGGCACATCCTGCGGTTCCATCGGCGTCCGCAGCCTGTCCGTTCGGGCACTCGCCGGACGACAAGAGCGCAGCGCGCACCGCATTTGGCGTGATACCGGGTGCCGCGGCAGCCATCAGCGCGGCGACGCCTGCGACATGGGGCGTTGCCATGCTCGTGCCGGACGACGTCTTCCAGGTTCCGTTCGCCCAGCTGGAATAGATATTCACGCCGGGCGCGATGAAGTCGATCGACGGGCCGCGATTGCTGAACAGGGCGAACGTGTCGTCGCACTCGCTCGCGAGCAGCTCGAGGAGGAACTTGCACCCGGCCAGCCCGCCGGGGTCACCGTCGAAATCGGCCAGGGCGGAGATGCTCAGGACCTCGGGATAGGCGGCGGGCACGAAGTTGCCGCCGTCGACGCCGGAGTTGCCCGACCCGGCGACCAGGATGATGCCCGCGGCATAGGCGGAGCAGATGGCACCGTGCAGCGGATCCGCGGCGCAGCTGCCCCAGGCACGCTGCTCGCCCCAGCTCATGTTCGCCACGTCGACGTCATTCGCGGGGTCGAGGTCTGCATTGAGACCGACGATGTGGTCGAGCGCACACAGCGCCGCCGCCTGTGACGACGTCCCGGCATCGGTGAACATCTTCACCGCGACCAGCCGAGCCTGGGGCGCGATGCCCGCCACCCCGACGCCGTTGATCGGCGCGGCCGCGGTGCCGGACACGTGGCTCCCGTGCCCGTGGCCGTCATTTGGTGGGGCTCCGACCGTGATGCAGTTCTTCCCGGATGCGCCATCGATCGAGGCGGCCAGCTCCGGGTGATCGAGATCGATGCCGGTATCGAGGACGGCAATCCGAGCGCCGTTGCCCCGGAACCCGGCCTGGTAGGCGCCCGTGGTGCCACCGAGCCCATAGGCGCGGACCCGTTCGATGCCGAACGGCAGGGTCTCCGTCAACGCGAGAGGGCTGTCCGCCTGGACCGCCGTCACGTTGGGATTGCGCGCCAATGCCGCGGCAGCCTGCGCGGACCCGCGGAACTGGAAGCCGTTCAGGGCATGGGTGTAGACGTGGCCGACCCTGCCCCCCGCAGCGCGGGCGAGGCCGGCGGCGTCGGCACGGGGATTCGCGTCCGCGGACAGGGTGACGATCCACGAGTCATGGGCGAGCGCATCAGGATCGGCGGGCGGCGCGGCACCGACCGGAGCGACGAGGGTGAGGAGAAGAAGAACGGAGATGATGGCGGCGAACAGGGGATGGCGGCTGGGGCGCATGAAGACCTCCAAGCCGGCAGGTGGCACGGCGTGGCGTGCCGTCCTCTCGGGCGGTGGCGGCTCCGCCGCATGGCCGCCTGTCGGGCAAGCGAATTCTCGCGCCTGCGACCGGGGATGGGAAGAGGGCGATGGTCCCTCCGATGCCGAGGTGCACCGCCGTAATCCGACCGCAGTGACCCTATCCGACCGGTGGTGTCCGAGCCGTCAGTCCCATCGGTCTCGATGGGCCGTAGGGGCCATGTCCCTCCACCGATTCAGTGGCGATACTGCGGCCGACTCAACGCATCAAGGTGCACACCGATGCCACAGGCTCTCATCGTCATCTTCCTGCTGTTCTTCGCGGTCCTCGCGTTCGCGTGGTTCTACTGGCAGCGCGCCAAGGCCCGCACGACCGAGACCGCCGCTGCGACGCCCGCCGGCGACGCGTCGGCCACGAGCGAGCAGGTCGAGACGGCCGACACCACCCCCGCGAGCTGATCCGGGCTTGACGCCCGCGCGCATGCTGATGCGCGATGAGGGCGTTGCTTCTCCTCGTACTCGTGGTCGTCCTGGTCGGGGCAGGACTGAAGCTGGCCGGCGTGCCGCTGCCGTTCATCGACTACACGGTCGGTCCGTTCGGCGAGGGGCAGGGCGGCGGCGGCGGCCGCATCACGATCGAGGCGCCCGGGTTCGACGAGTTCGACCAGCCCTAGCCGCCGATGCGCTCCACGAGGCGCTCCGCCAGCGCGATCGAGTAGTTCTGCCCGCGATCGTGCGGGTACACCTGGAACATGCTCGCCGTCCACAGGTTCGGGATCGGCGTGTGGAACGGCGGGATGTGATCGCGGTAGTCGACGGTCACGATCGGCTGCGCGAACGGCGCCTTGAACGACCACGAGTCCACCAGCCATGACCGATCGAACTCCGGGTTCAGCCGCGCCAGCGAGGGCAGGAACTGATCGAGCACCTCGCCGTGCGATGCGCTCATCAACGGGTCGTCCATCGGCCGGTAGTTGCCGAGGTAGATGAGGTGACGACCCCCGTAGGCGTGGGCCGGCTGGTAGTTCGTGTGCTCCACCAGGGCCATGAACGGGAAGCCGGGATCGTTGATGTTGAGCCAGTACACGTCGGTCAACGGCCGGTCGAGCGCCAGGATGAGGCAATGCGCGCCGTACGCACGTCCCCACTCGTGGCGCTCGCGCCATGCGTCCGGGAGCTCGGGGACGAGGCGAGCGGTGAGGCGGGTGGCGAAGGTGCTGATCACGCGGTCGAAGCGCTCGGCGCCGTCATCGGTCTCGACGAGGAATCCGTCGCCATCGGTCTTGACCAGCGACACCGCGGTGCCGAACCTGGTCTCGCCGCCGGTGCTGCGCACCCGCTCCGCCATCCGATCGTAGAGCTGCTGGAAGCCACCGCTCAGGTAGCCGAGTGCCTGGGTCCGATCGTGGACACGAGCCCAGAACCAGGGCATCGCGATCTCCGTCGGCCGCATCGCCGAACTTTCCGCGCAGCAGCGGCTCCCAGACGACCTCGGACGCGCGGCGACCCATCCAGCGGCGGATCCAGTCCACCGCCCGGTTCCCTCCAGCAGGCGCGGGTTCGGCATCGCCTTGAGGACGGCCAGCGCGGCGCCCATGCGGAGCCGATCGACCATCGGGAGCGGCGTGAAGCCGAGCAGGGAGGCCGGAGAGTCCAGCTGGTGGACGCGTCCGTCGCGCAGCGTCGCGGTCATCGGCGTGCTGCCACTCGAGCCGGTCCGCCAGGCCCATCTCGCCGATCATCTCGATCGCGCGAGTGTCCGATCGGAACAGGTGGTGGTAGAACTTCTCGAGCCACACGCCGTCCATCGGCTGGAATCCGGCGGCGAGGCCTCCGGGCAGCTCCTCGCGCTCGATGACGGTGACCCGCTCGCCGCGGGAGCCGAGGCGCAGCGCAACGGTCAGGCCCAGCGCGCCGGCGCCGAGGACGGCAGTGGACGGTCGAGGCGTCGACATCAGACCGGCAGACTACCCGAGCCTCACCCGGCGAATCGCGTCACCTCGCAACGGGCCATCAGATCGGCGCGCGGCGGTGCTACGGTGGCGGCCATGAGCCCGAGCCGCAGCCAGCCAACCAGGCCGTGACCGACGGCTCGCATCTGCAGGCGGAGCCCGCTCGCCGGCTGGCACCACGCACCCAAGTGATGGCTGTGCTGGCCATCCTGGTGGTCGGGGCGGTCCTTCGCCTCCAACAGGTCGTCCAGGCGGGATTCCCACTCGGTGACGGCGGACTCTTCCACGCGACCATCGACCAGGTCCGGGAGGCCGGCGGCCTGCCCGCGACCATCGCCTACAACGGCGACATCCCGTTCGTCTATCCGCCGCTGGGATTCATCGTCGGCGCACTGGCGTCCGCGCTTCCGGGCGTCGGCACCGAGACCGTCCTGCGGTTCCTGCCCGCGCTGTTCGCGATCGCCGGCCTCGTCCTGGTCATCTGGTGCGCGGCCCGGATGCTGAACGACCCGGTTGGCGGCATCGTGGCCGGAGCCATCGTCGCCGTCATGCCCCAGTCGTACGACATGCTCGTGGCGGGCGGCGGGCTCACGCGGGGACTGGGCGTGATGCTGGCGCTGTCCGCCATCGGCCTGGCGGCAGGTTCGTCGAGCTCGGTCGGGCGTGGTGCTGCGGTCGGTCTCCTGCTGGGACTGGCCGGGCTGGCGCATCCCCAGGTCGCGATCTTCGCCGCCGTGTCCGTGGCGTTCGTGTGGTGGTGGCGGAGAGCCGACGCTGGCCCGTGCGGAGATCCTCACCACAATCGGGGTTGCGGTGCTCTGCGTCGTCCCGTGGCTGGCGCTCCTCGCGACGCGCGGCCAGCTCGATGCGCTGCTGGCGGGTGGGCAGCGTCTCGACCTCGTGGTGGGGGCGGTCAGCGTGCTGCTGTATCCGGGCATGCAGGTCATGCACGGGGGGATCCCGAACGTCGGCGTCATCTTCGCCCTGGCAGGCGTGGTGGCCTGCATGTTCTTCCGGCGCTGGAGCATCGTCCTCTGGCTCCTCGCCGTGCACATCCTCAACTGCCCGCCGTTCGTGTCGGCCGTCGCCTGGGGCATCGCCGGCGCGGCGGGCATCGTCGAGGTCCTCGGCGTGGTGCTGCCGGGCCGACGTCAGCCCGCGCACCGTTGCGATCCCCCTCGTGATCCTCGGACTGGTGGCCGTGCTGAGTGCGTCCGCCAGCCCCACCGATCCGGGATCGAAGCAGCAGTCCCTGCTGCCCGATCAGGTGGCCGCGATTCGCCGGCTCTCCGAGCTCCCCGAGGGTGCCCGCCTGGCGGTCGTGACCTCGGAAACGTGGGGCAACGACCTGGTCGGGGAGTGGCTGCCGGCGCTGTCGGGACAGACCGTGGTCACCACGCCGCAGGGTTCCGAGTGGCTCGGAACCACGGCGTTCGAGGACAGGAGGTCTGCGCATAGCGCAACCCAGGATTGCTCGCGACGAACGGCCGATTGCATCGCCTCCGCGATCGAGCGAGGCGAGCTCGATGCGACGCACATCGTCATCCCGCGAGGGTCCGTCTCTGGACCGAGAGGGCAGGACGACTGCTGCCCCGCGCTCATCGAGACGATTCGAGATGACGGCCGATTCGAGGTCGTCGTCGATGATCCCGGCGTCCTCGTGGCGGCATGGCGTTGAACTCGATCGACGCGGTCGGCGTCGCCACGGTCGCCCGGTCGGACTGATCCTCGTGGTGGCCGTCGGCACGGCGGTTGCGGTCTGGCTCAGGCTGGCACCGCTGTTCGCCGATTTCGCCTTCGGCGACGGCGGCCTGTTCTGGGTCATGGCCAACGACCTTCGCGGCAACGGGTTCGTTCCGCCGGACGTCACGACCTACAACGCCGGCGGACATTCCGTGGGTCTACCCGCCGCTGGGATCTATCTCACGGCGCTGGTCGGCGGCGGGACTCGAGCTGGTTCCGCGTGCTGCCCGCCGATGTGGGCGATCGCCACGCTCCCCGCGGTCTGGCTGCTGGCGCGCGAGCTCATCGGCGACCGCGGCGCGCTCGTCGCGCTGGTGGCGTACGGGCTGTCCGGCCTCGGCGTACTACGGCCTCATCGCCGGCGGCGGGGTCACCCGCGGGCCTGGGCTGCTGCTCGCGGTCCTGACGATGTGGGCGGTCGTGCGCGGCAACGTCGGTCGGGGCCGGAGTGCTCGGCGGACTCACGCTGCTGACCCACCCGATCGCCGCGTTCTACGCGCTGCTGGCCTCCGCGACGCTGTGGGCGACCCGCGGCATGGACCACGCATGCTGCTCGCGCCGGTGATCTCGCTCGCGCATCGGCGCCGCGGCTGGTTCGTGCCGATGATGCTGCGCCACGGCATCGGCCCGTTGCTGGCCGGCCTCGGGTCGCGACGAGCTCGACGTCGCCGGCAACCTCGTGACGGTCGTGGCGGAGACGGTCAATCCGCCCAACCTCGCCTTCACGATCGGGCTCGTCGGACTGGTGGTCGCCGCGCAGGCGGCGGCGCTGGGACCTGCTGGCCTGGCTGGCGGTCAGCGTCTTCGGCCTCGCCGTGGTCGACCGATGGATGGCCATCCCGCTCGCGGTCCTGGCCGGCCTGGCGGTGGATGCCGCTCTCGAGGAGCCGACGCCGGCTGTCCGTCGGTCGCCATGCTTGCCGTCGCCGCGATCACGGCGGTGACCGGCGTCGCGCTGGCACGCACCGAACGAGACGATGACCGGCGAACAGCGGGCCGTCATGGCAATGGGCGGCGGAGGAGACGCCACCGGGCGCGACCTTCGCGGTGATCGGCTATGCGCCGGACCGGGGGATTCGTCGAGTGGTTCCCGGCGCTCAGCGGCCGGGAGAACCTGACCACCTGGCAGGGAACGGAGTGGATCCCCGACGGGTTCCCGCGCGCGGAAGCCACGCTCGGGTCGAGCTGCCGATCGGCCGGTGCCTGCCGGATGCCGACTATTACGTCCTTCGTCCGGGCTGCTGTTCTGAGTTCAGCGCTTTTCTGGACCGACTTCGTGAGAACGTGTACGAGCAAACAGCGAGATGAACGGTGTCGGGAAGGTCCTGTACTCATGGGGAATCCTGCCCATGGCACGCACGCCGTAGATGGAGAATCCTCGGCGCGGCGAGACTTCCTGGCCAATTGTGGAAGCGATGAGGGATTGATGGATACAGCGCGCGGAACGTTCGCGGTCATCGGTGGTGCCGGGTTTGTAGGCTCGCACGTGGTCGATCAGCTCTTGGCTGGTGGTGCGGCTGAGATCCGAGTCCTCGACAACCTGAAGCGGGGGACGCGCGAAAACCTCAGAGACGCACTCGGTGACGAGCGAGTCACGCTCATCGAGGGTTCGGTTACTGACCCAGGTGCAGTTCAAGATGTCGTCCGCGACACGGATGGGGTCTTCCATCTCGCAGCTCTTTGGCTCGACGAGTGTGTGAATGACCCACGCGCCGCGGTCGAGGTCAATGTCGGCGGCACCTTCAACGTGATCGAGGCGAGCCAGCGCGCCGGCGTTCGCGGGTGGTGTTCTCCTCGTCGGCGTCGGTGTACGGCAATGCCCTTCAGATCCCGATGACCGAGGACCATCCGTTCAACAATCGAACGTTCTACGGGGCGACCAAGATCGCCGGTGAGCAGATGTTCCGGGCCTTCAACGAGGTCCACGGGCTGACCTATCTCGGCCTTCGCTACATGAATATCTACGGGCCAAGGATGGATGACAAAGGGACGTATGTGAGCGTGATCGTCAAAGTCCTCGACCGACTCGATCATGGTCTTCCGCCGCTCATCTACGGAGATGGCACGCAGAGCTACGACTTCATCCACGTAGCTGACGTTGCCCGCGCGAACCTGCTGGCGATGGCCAGTGACTCGACCGACGACTTCCTCAACGTCGGCTCTGGCGTGAGAACCACGATCTCCGAGCTAGTGGGCAAGCTGCTCGAAATCACGGGGTCTGACGCCACGCCGGAGTATCACGCGCCGGGCATGACGTTCGTCACACACCGGATCGGAAGCGTGGAGCGAGCACGGAGTCTCCTCGGATTCGAGGCGGAGATCTCATTGGATGACGGACTCCGTGACGTCGTCGAGTGGTGGCGCTCCCAGTCCGACCGCGTGGCCGTCGCGAGCGACTGACCGATGTGTGGAATCGTGGGGGTGCTCAACACAGACGGCGAGCCCATCGACCCTCAAGCGATCGGCGCGATGACTGCTGCACTTGCGCATCGCGGCCCGGATGGCGAGGGCACCTTCTTTGACGGATCGTTCGGCATGGGACACCGGCGGCTGGCAATCATCGACCTCACCGATGCGGGCCGTCAGCCGATGGCGACGCCCGACGGTGACCTGGTCATCACCTACGGCGGGGAGGTTTACAACTTTCCTCAGCTGCGCATCGAGCTGGAAGCGCTCGGCCATCGGTTCACGTCGCGCACCGATACCGAAGTGATCCTCCACGCCTACCAGGAGTGGGGGACGGAGCCATCGAGCGGTTCAACGGGATGTTCGCGTTCGCCATCTGGAACAGGCGGACGAAAGAGCTGCTGCTTGCTAGGGATCGATACGGGATCAAGCCGCTCTATTACGTCCAGCTCGGTGACACACTCCTCTTCGCATCGGAGGTGAAGGCATTCCTGAAGCATCCTCGGTTCAGGGCGCGGTTGTCTCTGCCGCACCTGGTGGAGTACTTCACATTCCAGAACATCTTCACCGATGGCAGCTTCTTCGACGGGGTTCGCCTTCTACCACCGGGTCATTGGATGCGCATCGGCCCCGGCCGCAGTGCGCCCGAACTGCACCAGTATTGGGACTTCAACTTCGATGAAGCGGACGACGGGCTGTCCGAGCGAGGAGTCGGCCGAGCGGCTGCGCAACCTGTTCGAGGCCGCGGTCGAACGCCAGCTTGTCAGCGATGTCCCGGTGGGCGCATACCTGAGTGGCGGTCTCGATTCGAGCGGCATCACGGCACTCGCTGCCCGACAAATTCCGTATCTCAGCACCTTCACCGGCGGCTTCGATCTGACAAGTGCGTCCGGTCTCGAAATGGGGTTCGACGAACGAGCGAAGGCAGAGGCTCTCTCCTACCAGTTCCGAACCGAGCACTACGAGGTCGTGCTGAAAGCGGGCGACATGGAGCGCTGCCTCACCGACCTCGTGTGGCACCTCGAGGACCCGCGCGTCGGACAGAGCTACCCCAACTACTACGTCGCGCGGTTGGCGAGCAAATTCGTCAAGGTTGTCCTCTCGGGGCCGGCGGGGACGAGCTGTTCGGCGGATATCCGTGGCGCTATTTCGTCGGGGTTCCGGAGCGCCACGAGGACTACGTCTCACAATACTTCGAGTCATGGAACCGGCTGGTTCCATCCGAGTCTGCGCGGGAGCTCTTCCGCCCGACCCTCGAACGCAATCCTCGGATGGATTCCCACCACTCGACACGTTCCGCTCGGTCTTCCCGCCCTCGAAACCGCGCCGGAGACCGCGGCCGCGCTATGTCAACCACGCTCTCTACTTCGAGGCGAAGACGTTCCTCCACGGCCTGCTCCTCGTCGAGGACAAGCTCAGCATGGCGCACGGCCTGGAGACCCGTGTGCCGTTCCTAGATAACGACCTAGTCGACTTCGCGATGCGGGTGCCACCGCATATGAAGATTCGTGACCTCGGCAGCACCGTACGGCTCGACGAGAATGACCTTGGCCGAAGGTTGAAATGCGGCATCGGCAGACTCGCGACGGGAAGCTCCTCCTGCGGCAGGCGCTCAGCGCTTACGTCCCGGAGGAAGTGTTCAACCAGGCGAAGCAGGGATTCTCGGGACCGGATGCCACGTGGTTCCGCGGAGAGAGCATCGACTTTGTCGATCGGTACTTCATGCACGACGAAGCACGCATCTACGAGTACCTCAATCCCGAAACGGTGCGTCGCCTCGTCGGCGAGCATATCAGTGGCACACAGAACCGCAGGCTTTTCATCTGGTCGCTGCTGATGGCGGAAACGTGGCTTCAAGTGTTCGGCGACGGACAGCCGATAGCGCCCGAGCCCATGCGGCGCCGTGGGAGCACAGGCGGCATGACGGATACGGGTCGGACATCGCGAGGCCCGATCCCATCACCCGTCCAACGATGGGTGACGAAGAGGCGGCTGCGGTCGCCGATGTCATTGCCTCGGGCTGGCTCGTCCAGGGTCCGAAGGTCCATGAGTTCGAACGGCTCTTCTCAGCGTTCAGCGGGGCGGCCCACGCGGTCGCGTCGACCTCGTGCACGACAGCTCTTCATCTCGCCCTCGCGGCCCTCGACGTGAAGCCCGGGCGAGGAGGTCATCGTTCCTGCATTCACGTGGGTCGCCACGGCCAATGTCGTCGAGTACCTCGGCGCGAAGCCTGTATTCGTCGACATCGATCCCGTGACGTTCAACGTCGACGTCGAACGTCTCGGCGATGCGATCACCGACCGAACCGTAGGCATCATCCCGGTCCACCTGTTCGGCCTGTGCGCCGACATGGATCGCGTCATGGAGGTGGCGCGGGACCACGATCTCTGGGTCGTCGAGGATGCGGCCTGTGCCTTCGGCGCCCGCATTGGCCAGCGCCACGCGGGGACATTCGGCTCGGCTGCGGCATTCAGCTTCCACCCTCGCAAAGCGATCACCACAGGCGAGGGGGGGATGCTCACCACGGGCGACTCCGGGCTGGCCGACATCGCCAGGAGCCTTCGCGACCACGGCGCTGACCGCACCGATCTCGAACGTCATACGGCATCAGATGGGACGCTCCTTCCGGCCTACCGGAGGCTCGGGTTCAACTACCGCATGACCGATCTCCAGGCCGCGATCGGCGTCGTGCAGATGGGCCGTGCCGCCGGATTGTTGGAGACGCGTCGGATCCAGGCGAGTCGGTACGACGCAGCCCTCGAGTCCATGGATTGGCTCACTGCTCCGGCCGTCCCGGACGGGTACACGCATGGGTACCAGAGCTACGTCGCGTGGTTCGGGACCGAGGCGTGGCGAACCGAGGACGTGGACGCCCAATCTCGTCGCCGTGACCGGTGCATGGGCGTGCTCCAGGAGCGAGGGATCGCGACCCGTCAGGGAACGCACGCTGCCGCGCTTCAGGACTACTACCGGGAGCGGTACGCGATCGACCGCGCGGACTTCCCTATGGCCGACGCGGCCGAGCGTCTGACCATCTCGCTGCCGATGTTCGCGACGATGACCGAGGACGAGCAGGATTACGTCATCGCGACGCTTGGTGCCCTCGCGACGACTGTGTAACCACTTGGCTCGGCGTGGAATCGGTCGATCGCGAGACCGGCCTCCGCAACGAAGGTGCGCACCTCTTCCTCCGTGTGGCGGCGAGCGTTCGACGGTCGATACCAGTCGAAGTTGACGTGGTGCATCTCGTCGAACGTCCAGTCGGGCCGATAGAACGCTTTGGTGAATGCGTAGTAGACGAGACGCTGAATGGTTGTCGGGCCGGCTGGGATTCCCAAGTAGGGGATGGCCTCTGGCACCTCCACCTGTGAGTCCAGCTCGCCAAGGGCGACTCCGAGAGCGGTGAGCGGCTTGAGCCGTTCCCATGCCTCCTCGTCGCTCAAACCGGAGATCTCATCCCGAACGAGGTCGTCGGCATATTCGCGGAGCGGAGCCTTGCGGGCATAGACGTAAAAGAGGAGGCGGCCACCTGGCTTGAGTTTCGTCGCAAGGGCGCGAATGGCGGCCCCGGTGTCATCCGTGTGGTGCAGCGTGCCCTCGGCCAAGATCATGTCGATGCGGCCATCAGGGATGGGCGCAGATGCCATGTCGGCCTTGAGGAAGTCGCCGGGCAGTCCACGATCGCGGAAGGCCGCGCGCGCGACTTCGACCGCGTCCGAGATATCGATCCCGAGATAGTCATGCTCCCTGAGCAGGTCACCGAAGAAGCAGATTGCCGAATAGCCCGATCCACAGCCTGCATCGAGAATGACCTTCGATGGGCCTGCCAGCCAACTGTCGAGAACGTTGGGATCGCCACCACAGTATTTCTCGACGAGCCACTCGCGGGTGAACTGCATCATCTCGGGCGATCCATACGAGTCGACCCGCGCCCACTTATAGCCAAAGGCGTCGGCTGTCTGTTGCTGGCCGTCCGATCGCGTCTCGATATCCCCTGCGGGTGCGACGATGCCGAGGCGATCTAGCGCAGACATCGCGAGCTCGATCGACTCCGGTTGTGACCTAAGGACGAAAGGTCATGGCGGGTACCGGTGTTCGTCCCGTTGCCATTAGTCACACTCTCGTCCGACATACTTCTCGACTCAGCTCTGGCACCAGCCAATGGTAGTGATGCATGAAGACAGCCCTGATCGGAACTAAACAACTCGGACTCGACGCGCTCGACTACCTACGTGACCTGTCCGAGGTCACGTCAATCATCACGATGGATGACCGTAGCGACGCTCGTTCCCGATTCCCGGCATACCTTGCACATGGCGCGGCGGTGACTTCGTCTCGGGCCGACGCCGAACGGGCCATCCGGGAGATCGACGCCGACTTCGCCTTAGTCGCTGGCTGGTACTGGCTGATCTCTGCAGACGCTCTGCGGACATGTAAGTTCTTTGGCATCCATCATTCACTTCTTCCGGCATACCGGGGTGGATCTCCGCTCGTTTGGGCACTCATCGAGGGGGCGCAGGTCGTCGGCACTACGCTGTTCGAACTGTCGGATCGCGCAGACGGCGGGCGAGTGTGGGGCCAAGCCAAGGTCGAGGCGGGCGATGGTTACATCGGTCATGTCTCTCGCCGATGCGACGCGGCGGCGGTGGCCCTCATTGCAAATCTGTTCGATCCGGATGCGCGGCCTGTGCTTCAGGACGAGAGCAGGGCTTCATGGCGGTCTCAGCGCCACCCCGACGATGGGTTGATTGATTGGTCCCAACCTGCGATCGATGTCCAGCGATGGATTCGAGCGCAGTCCCGCCCGTACCCAGGTGCGTTCACATTCGTGGGCGGTACAAAGGCCTCCATCTGGAAGGCCACCGTCTCGGCGCGAGCCTCGGCAGCTGCTCCTGGTACCGTGTCAGCCGGGGTCGTGACATGCGGCGACGGGATCGGCCTGCTCGTCGAAGAGTCGACAATCGACATCCCAGACGGTGGTGTCCTAGGGTCTCCAACGGCTAATGTCCGCGGTTCGAGATCAGGCGCATGACGCAGGTACCTGCTGCCAGTGGGATCGGCGAACGGCAGCTGGACGACTCAGCGCTTGCGGCCCCGGCTGAGGTTCCCACCGCCTCCCACGCGCTGCTTGTGCCCGACATCACGCGGGCAAGCGTCCGCATCTGTACGCGGTGCATATACGACGAGCGCGTGTCGGCGATCGAGTTCGATACCGACGGGGTGTGCAACTACTGCCGCCAGACTGACGCGCTGCAGGCGCTATACCAGACCGGCACCGCCGCGGGGAGGCGGCGCTCACGCGATCGTCGACCGAGATCCGCCGGATGGCCACGGCAAGAAGTACGACTGCGTCATCGGTGTAAGTGGCGGGACCGACTCCTCATACATGGTCTACATCGGCCAAGGAGTGGGGCCTGCGGCCACTCGCTGTCCACTACGACAACACCTGGAATTCGGCGATCGCCACCCAGAACATCCAGAAGGTGCCTCGGCGACGGACGTCGACCTCTACACGCACGTCGTCGACAACAAGGAGGCAGACGACATCTTTCGCGCCTTTTTCCTCGCCGGAGTCGCCGAGATCGAGGCGTCGACCGACCTGGCGCTCGCGGAAACGATGTACCGGGCCGCGTGGAAGCATCGGATCGGATATGTGTTCGAGGGTCACTCCTTCCTCACCGAAGGAATCACACCGGTCGGCCGGAACTACTTCGACGGCCGATACATCGAGTCGATTCATAGCCGGTTCGGCACGCGACCGATGCGAACGTATCCGCTGATGACGTTCTCGCGCTTCATGTTCTGGTCGGCGGTGGCCCGGATCCGCAAGATCCGCCCGTTCTGGTACATCGACCTATACGAAGGAGGAGGCGCGGCGAATTCCTGAGGCGCGCTTCGGCTGGCGGTACTACGGCGGCCACCATCTCGAGAACCGCATGACCGCGTTCTATCACGGGATCTATCTGCCGCAGAAGTTCGGCGCCGACATGCGAAACAACACGCTCGCGGCGCGGGCCCGCATGGGCACGATGACGCGGGAGGCTGCGTGGGCCGAGTACAACACGCCCGCCGACGGTCGAGGAGGAGCTGCTCGAGTACTTCCAGAAGCGGCTCGGGCTCACGGACCGAAGTACGAACGCGTCATGGCGGAGCCGCCGCGCGACTTGGTAGGAGTTCCCGACCTACAAGCGGCGCTTCGAGCGGCTGCGGCCGCTGTTCGCGCGTGCTCGCGAGGGCCAATCTCGTGCCGATGAGCTTCTACCTCAAGTACTGCTTTCCGGCCGGCAGCCGAATGATCGCGATCGTCGACTACGGCATGGGGAACCTCGGGTCGATCCGGAACATGTTCCGGCGGATCGGCGTCCGTCGATGATCACCGGGGACCCGGAAGAGATCGCGCAGCGCCCGAAGATGCTCCTGCCCGGCGTCGGGCACTTCGACGCCGCGATGCGCGAGATCGAGGAACGCGGGCTGCGTGACGTGCTCGACGAGAAGGCGCTCGCATGAGCGCAGTCCCGACGCTCGGCATCTGCCTGGGCATGCAGCTCCTCACCCGCGGCAGCGAGGAGGGCAGCTGCCGGCCTCGGCTGGGTCGGCGGGGAGGCACGCCGATTCCGCCGCGTGACGGACTCAAGGTCCCGCACATGGGCTGGAACCGCGGTCGCGAGACCCGCGAGAGCCCGCTGACCGCCGGCCTCCCCGACGACGCCCGCTTCTACTTCGTCCACTCGCTATTACGTGACGCACCGACGAGCCGCCGACTCGGTCCTGACGGCGGACTACGGCGTGCACTTCGCCGCCGCGATCGAAGCGGGAAACATCTACGGCGCCCAGTTCCACCCGGAGAAGAGCCACAAGTTCGGCATGCGGCTGCTCGCGAACTTCGCGGGGCTCTGATCGTGCTCCGCCCGCGCGTCATCCCGACACTCCTGCTCCGCGACGAGAGCCTCGTGAAGACCGTCCGGTTCGGGCGGTTCGCTACATCGGCGACCCGACGAACACCGTCCGGATCTTCAACGAGCTGGAGGTCGACGAGCTGGCATTCCTCGACATCACGGCGACCGTCGACGGCCGCGCGCCGAACCTCGAAGCTGCTCGCCGACATCGCCGACGAGTGCTTCATGCCGCTGGCGTACGGCGGCGGGATCCGGACCTTCGACCAGGCGCGGGCCATGCTCGGCATCGGCTTCGAGAAGGTGATCGTCAACTCCCATGCGGTCGAGGACCCGGCGTTCGTCACGAGGCTCGCCGACCACTTCGGCAGCCAGGCGGTCATCGCCTCGATCGACGTGAGCGCGACCGCCGGGGACGACCGACGCGTCTGGGCACGCTCCGGGCGCGCAGACGGACTCGATCCCGTCGAATGGGCCGCGGAGATGGAGGCGACGCGGCGCAGGCGAGATCCTCCTCACGTCGATCGACCGCGAGGGCACGTGGAGCGGCTATCGACCTCGAGCTCGTGCGGTCGGTGCCCAGGCCGTGAACATTCCCCTCATCGCGAATGGCGGCGCCGCGACGTCGAGGACATCGGATGGCGATCCGCGCGGCGGCGCATCCGCGGCCGCGGTCGGAAGCATGGTCGTGTTCCAGCGAAGGGGCATGGGCGTGCTGGTGAACTTTCCGCGCCCGAGAAGCTTGCGATGGCATTCGCGGACGCCCCGGCATGAGCGCGAAGGTCGCGCTCATCGGGAACATGAATAACGGCAACTTCGCGCTGACGCGCTACCTCCGCGACGTTGGAGTCGACGCGCATCTGCTGCTGTTCGACAACGAGCTGAAGCACTTCCACCCTTCGCATGACACCTACGACAAGGCATATCAGTCGTACGTACACCAGCTGTCCTGGGGGAGTCCGTGGCGGTTCCATCTGACAGGCCCGCCGTCGATCCGCAACGACCTCGCCGCGTACGAGTTCCTCATCGGCTGCGGCGACTGCGCCGGCCTACGTCGAACGGGGCGGGCGGCACCTCGACGTGTTTGTGCCCCTTCGGTGGGGACATCTGGACCATCCTTGGCAAGGCCGACGGCAACCCGCTGCGCTACCTGAAATACCTTCCCGTCATGGGTTCGCAGGCGCGTGGCATTAGCCACGCTGGAGCGTTTCATATGGCGCCGACGAATGAGCTGTACGAGGCGCAATGGGAGCGGTATCGCGGCGACTCGGAACGCTGGTACAACGGCGTGCCGGTGGTCTACGACGGAGACTACCGACCCGAACGAATGGGCGTCCTGGCGCTGAAATCGCCGTGGTTCGACGCGTTCCGAGGCGTCGGAGATCGGGCCGACGTGCTCATGTTCTCATCGGTGCGTCACGTCTGGCAGTGCCCGCCATCTCACCCCGCGGCAAAGGGAACCGATCGTCTGCTCCGCGGGCTGGCGATGGTGCGCGATGGTCAGCCGGACCGCAGGGTCGTGCTTATGACATTCGAGTACGGTCGTCAGGTGCGTGAGAGCCGCAAGCTCATCCGCGAGCTCGGCTTGGAGGATCGCGTCTTCTGGTTCCCGATGATGGCGCGCCGGGACCTAATGCCAGGCCTTGCGATGGCCGACATCGCGTGCGCCGAGTTCGAGAACAGCTGGATCGCAAGCGGTGTCCTGTACGAGGCGCTCGCTATCGGAAAACCCATCCTCGCGCATCGCGATGAGTCCCTGTACGCCGCGTCGGAGGCTGCGCTGTACCCGATCGTGAACGCGCAAGAGCCCGAAGAGATCGCCCATGGCATCGAAGAGGCGATCCGAGAACCTGCGCGGCTTGCGGCGATCGGTGCCGCCGGCCGCGAGTGGTACCGCACCGAGTTGGTCAGCAAAGCGATCGCAAGGTATCTCGATCGCATCGGACGTGCTTCGGCGTGAGTTCCTCGGCCGACCCCGAACTCACAGGTCCCGCCCGTCTGACCGGCGCCAGCCGGATGGCTTTCCTGGCCCGCGACACGGCGTTCTACGGCGCAGCAGCGATCACGAACAAGGCGTTCTTCCTGATCACGCTGCCCTTCTTGACCCGCTACTTCGGGGTCGACCGCTATGGTTTGATCGACTTTCTGTACGTCTTGGTCCTGTTCCTCACAGCGGTCGTCGTCCTCGGCCAGACTCGGCAGTCGCTCGTTACTTCTGGGACGACGACAACGCGGAGCACCGACGGCAAGTCGTTTCCCAGTCGCTCCTCATGCAATTGGCTGTTTCTGGCGGCGTAACGGCGGCTCTGCTGCTCGTCGTAGCAGGTGTGGACGTTTCGGACCTCGACATCGCCAACGCACGCTTCGTCCTGACCATCGTCGTGCTTCACGTCCCTTTCATGGTGTTGCTCAACTTCGAGCAAGGCCTGCTCAAGTGGACGTTCTCAAGAGTTCCATTCGCCACAATCACCGTCGGCCAGACTGCGCTGAACGCCGCGCTCCTAGTCATCGCTGTGGTCCAGGTGAACCTGGACGTCGCCGGGGTGTTCGCCATCTCCCTTGCCTCGCGTGCAGTGTTCGCCGTCATCGGAATCTATTTCTGCCGGCACTGGCTGGCATGGCCGCGGCGGCCGTCCCACCTGCTGAAGCTGATGGCATTCGGTGTCCCATTCGGGATCATCGGCGCCATTGGAACGTTTGTGCCGGTCCTTGAACGCGGAACTGCCGGCACGCTGCTCGGTTCGGTAGCTCTGAGTCAGTACGCGGCCGGAGCGACGATCGCCCTAATCATCAGTCTGCCGATCCAGGCGTTCCAAATGGCGTGGGGCCCATTTGCATTGGCCATCCTCGGACACCCGATGCCGCGCGCAGCTACAACCAGATCTTCAAGGCCTTCACGGTGCTGTGCTGCCTCGCAGCGCTTGCGCTTGTTACCCTCGCTCCGGTCCTGCTGCTGGTGCTTGCTGGTTCCGCCTTCGTGGGCGGCGCAGTGGTAGTTCCGGCGCTGGCGCTGGCGCTGGCCATCCAGGGAATAGCTGGATCAGCGAGATCGGCTCACGCTGTCAAGCGCGCCTATTTGCAGCTCCCTGCATACGCCGCGTTCCTCGTGGTGGGCGCTACCGCGATGTGGCTCCTCGCGGTTCCCTTCGGCCTCGCGGGCGTGGCAGTGGGCGTGCTGGCCGGCTATACAGTCAAGGCGGTGGTCGCGACATGGCTGGGCCAACGGGCGTATCCGCTGTCTTGGTCCTAGCGCCGATCGTGATCATGGTGGCAATCACTGCAGTCCTGGCGACGGCTGTAGGTGCCGTCGGCGACACCTACGGGCCAATTGCTGGAGTAGCGCTCGGGCTCGTCGGCGCGGCGATGCTGGTCCTCATTGCGCGGAACCGCGTGTTCGAGTCAGACGAGCGGGCAAGGCTGCGGTCAGCCTTCGACGCTGCCCGTCGGGGGTTCGCCGCTAGAGCCTGACGATCCTCTCGGCCTATCTTTGAACACGTGCCGCGTATCCAGCACCAGCCGGGAATGATCGGCGATCCACTCCCAGTCATATTCGGAGTGGTCCGTGTGAATTAGGACGAGATCGCTGGCGATCAAGGCGTTCTTCGTTAGCGGCACAGCGGCCAGCGCGCCGCGGTCCGTGTCGATGGACGGGATGAACGGATCCGTGTAGCTGACGACCGCGCCGGCCTTCGCAAGCCGATCGATGATCGGGATCGCGGACGTTTCGCGCAGGTCGGCCACGTCGCGCTTGTACGCCACGCCGATGACCAGGATCGCGGATCCACGCAGGCTGCGGCCCACGTCGTTGAGGGCGTCGGCCATCCGCTGCACAACGTACCGGGCATCCGCTTGTTGATCTCGCGCGCAAGCTCCACGAACCGTGCCGTCCCGCCCGTCTGGCGAACTCGCCATGAGAGATACGACGGATCGACCGGGATGCAGTGTCCGCCCCAACCGGGACCCGGATAGAAAGTCTGGAAGCCGAAGGGCTTCGTCCCGGCTGCGTCCACGACCTCCCAGATGTCGATGTCCAGGTCGTGCGCGAGAATCGCCAGCTCATTGATCAGGGCGATGTTCACGTGGCGGTACGTGTTCTCGAGGAGCTTGACCATTTCGGCAGTGCGGGGAGACGAGACCTCGATGACCTGATCGACGAAGGCCCCATAGAAGGCGGCCATCATCTTCGTCGAGCGTCGTTGACCCCGCCGATGACCTTCGGCACATTCGAGAGGCCAACGGCTCATTACCCGGATCGATCCTTTCAGGGGTGAAGCCCAGGCAGAAGTCCTCCCCGGGCTCGAGTCCTGACGCGCCAAGGATCCCTACCATGAGCTCTTCGGTGGTTCCTGGGTACGTCGTGCTTTCCAGGATCACGAGTTCGCCCGCATGGAGCGACGCCGCGACCGACTCGGTCGCCGCCACGACATGAGACATGTCAGGCCACTCGTCCTTCAGCGGGGTAGGCACGCAAATGACGCGATGTCGGCCGTCGCCAGAGCCGACACATCGGTCGTCGCCGAAGGCGGCCCGCATCGATCTGCTCTTAGATCGGCGTCGTCGATGTCGGTCAGGTTGCCGTGCCGGCGCAGACCTCGCGCACGCGCTCTTCGGAGACGTCGAGCCCGTGACACGGAAGCCGGCCTGGCCGCCGAGAGCGCAAGGGCAGTCCAACGTAGCCAAGGCCGATCACGCAGACATGGGCCGACCGGTCCTCAATCGTGCTCCGGTGGTCATCGGATCGAGTGTAGCGTCGGGGGGCGACGACCCACTGGGACTATCGGCCAGGCGCCCAAGCGACAGGACGTAGCATTCCCCCGTGCTGCCACCACAACGAGGGGACCCAATTCAGGCGCTGCCACCTGACGGGAGTCCGCCATGAAAGCCCTTGTCACCGGTGGGGCCGGCTTCATCGGCCATCACCTTGTCGGCGAGCTTGTCCGCCGTGGCGACGAGGTTGTCGTGGTCGACAGTTTGATAACCGGGTTCCGTGCTCGTCTGGTCGAGGTCGGGGCAGACATCGACCTGATCGAGGGTGATGTCAGGGATCCGTCCCTGGTGGGCCGAGCCGCTGAGGGCGTTGACACCGTTTTTCACCTGGCTGCGTTACCGTCGGTACAGCGCTCGGTGTCGATCCGGTCACTACCAACGACATCAATGTGGGAGGCACGATCAACGTGATGCGCGCGGCGGCCAGCGCCGGTGTCCGACGAGTGGTCTTCTCCGGTTCGTCCTCCGTCTATGGGAAGCCCCGAGCTGCCCAGCCGGGAGACGCAGTGCCCGGATCCTCACTCGCCATACGCGGTCAGCAAACTGGCGGCAGAGGGCTACGTCAAGGCAATTGGAGAGCCCTGCGGCGTCGAAACCATCGTCCTTAGGTATTTCAATGTGTTCGGCCCTGGACAGGATCCGACGTCGCTGTATGCGGCGGTCGTGCCGCGGTTCATCATCGCCGCCTTGACGAAGAGCGGCCAGTCATCTACGGCGACGGACTCCAGTCTCGGGACTTCACATACGTCAACAATGTCGTCCAAGCCAATCTCCTGGCGGCGAAGCTCCGGAGCGGTTGGCGCCATCTTCAACGTCGGGTATGGCGAGCGGTATACCCTGCTCGAGTTGGTCGCGACGATCGGCAGCGGGCTGGGAGTCGAGGTTGACCGCTCTTCCAACCCGCATTGCCAGGAGACGTCCGCGACTCGGAGGCGGACATCGGCAGCGCGACCGAAATCCTCGGCTACCGTCCTGACGCGATTCGGAGCGGAATCGCCAGGACCGTCGAATCGTTCGAACCGCCGGGCCGGCGCAGGCCGCGTGAAACCTCGGGTCCTTCGAATCATCACCCGTCTCAATGTCGGGGGACCAGCGACCCACGTGCAGGTCGCGAACGCCGGGTTGGAGGCGCGCGGGTGGGAAACGCTCTTGGCCTTCGGAGAAGTCGACGCCGGTGAGGCCGAAGCCCCGATCCGGACCGACATCCCGACCCTCCGCGTCAGCAGCCTGCAGCGTCGCGGAGTCCGGCGAGCGACGCGCGGGCTCTCGCGAGCCTCATCCGCGTGATCCGCTCCTTTCGCCCGCACGTGATCCACACGCACCTCTCGAAGGCGGGCCTGGTCGGACGCGTGGCGGCCGTCGCGTCGTCACGGGCAATGCGCGCACACACCTTTCACGGCAATGTCTTCGACGGGTATTTCAGCCCGCGCGTGGCCCGAGCGATCCTCGGCGTCGAGCGCGCTCTCGGGCCGCCAGACCGATGCGGTCATCGCGTTGAGCGATGCGCAGCGCGATGAGCTGCTCGAACGTCGGATCGCGCGTGCATCGCATATCCATATCGTGCCTCTCGGGATCGACTTGGCCGATTCGCTCCATCGGATAAGGCAGCCGCACGCGCCGATCTCGGGCTTGACCACATGGCCCCGTGATGGTCGCGGTCGGTCGGATGGTGCCGATCAAGCGCCTCGATGCTGGTGCGGGCAATGAAATCGGTGGCGGCGTCCATTCCGCAGGCGCAGCTATACCTGGTCGGAGGCGGGCCCGAGCGTCCCGATCTCGAGCGATTGGTCGGCGAGCTGGGACTGCGAGACAACGTGACCTTCGTCGGATGGTCGAGCGCGACGGAGCGTTGGTACGGTGCCGCAGATGTCGTGGCGCTCTCCTCCGCAAGAGAGGGAACGCCACTAGCCCTCATCGAGGCTGCCGCGGCCGGACGACCGGTGGTCGCAACCTCTGTCGGCGGAGTACCGGATGTAGTGGCAGATGGAGTGACGGGAATCGTGGTCAGCGACGGTGATGAGGCCGCCATGGCGCATGCGCTCATCGAGTGTTGTCCGATCCGACAGGGGCGGAGGCTCGGGGACGCGGCGCGAGATGCGTCCGGGCGCTTCGGCGCGGACCGTCTGGTCGGCGACCTCGACCAGCTCTATCGCTCCCTCTTGCGCGAGGGGCGATCATGACGTACAGCATGCCCACCATCTTGGCCGTCTATGCGGCCGTTTTCCTCACCGTGATCGTCATGATGCCCGTAGCCAACCGCATCGCTGCGCGCGTCGGCGCCGTGGCAACCCCTCGCAGCGACCGGTGGAATCCCCGAACGGTGCCGACGCTGGGTGGGGTGGCCATCTTCAGCGGTCCCTGGTCGCCACACTGCTGTTGCCTCTTGCCCAGGTCGACCACTGGCGGTGCTCGTCGGCCTTGTCACCCTGTTCGTGGTGGGTCTTGCCGACGACCTGCGCCACCTCACCGCGATGCGTCGACTGGTGATCGAGGCGGTTCTTGGTGGTGCGTTCGTGGCGGTCGTGACCGAGGGTCTGACGCCGGAGCTGCGATTCGCCGCCGTGATCCTCGGGGTTGTTGCGATCCCGGTCGCGGTGAACGCCACGAACCTGACCGATAACGCCGACGGGCTTGCGGCCACGCTTTCCATCGCTACGGCCGGGACGCTGGTCGTCGCGGCGGCCCTGGCCGACCTCGCGACGCCCAATGCGACCATTGCCGCCGCCGTCGGCGTCGCGGCCTTGGCATTCCTTATCTTCAACCGACCGCCGGCGCGCGTGTTCATGGGTGACTGTGGCAGTCTGGTCATCGGGTTCGCGCTGGCGGCCGCATCCGTTCTGATCGTGCGTGATGCGTTGCTGTTCCGGGCTCAACCCACGTGGCGACGGCGATGGCGATTCCCCTGGCATGGGCATTTCAGGTGGGCGACCTGGGCATGGTCGTGGTGACGCGCATGCGGCGAGGTGCCTCGCCGTTCTGGGGCGGTGTCGACCACACATCGCATCGGCTGCTCGCGGCCGGCATCCGGCCATGGCTCCTGCTCGCCGGCCTGGGGCTACTGGCGGCGATCGTCGGGAGCACGGCTGCGCTCGCAGCGGCTGTATTCGGCGGCTTCACTCTGATGGCGGTGATCGCCGTCATGCTACTCATGCTCGTCGGGCTCTTCGAGACCGCCGTCGCCTGGCGACTTCCCGCCGGTTCGGCCGGTCCACGCGACGCAGCCCGCGCTACGCCACCCGCCTCGACATGAGCATCGATCGGCCCAAGGCCCGCGGATGAGGGTTCTTATCACCGGGGGAGCGGGGTTCGTCGGCTCGCACCTCGTCGACTACTACGTGGATCTCGGCGACGATGTCGTCGTCCTGGACGATCTCTCCACTGGCAATCGCGAGAACCTCTCGCATCACGACCGGGCCGGATCAATTCATCGAGGGCAGGGTCGAGGAAACCGACCTCGTGCATCGCGCCATCGTGGACGTTGAGCTCGTCTTCCACCTGGCCGCCTCCGTCGGCGTGTTCGAAATCCTCCGAGACCCGCTCCACGCTCTCCGCTCGAACCTGGCGGCCAGTGACACCCTCTTTACGGTCGCCGCGGAGCACGGCGTGCGCACGGTCTTCACGTCCACGAGTGAGGTCTACGGCAAGAACAACGCGAACGGTTTGCGCGAGTCCGACGACTCAGTCTTCGGACCAACCTCCGTCAGTCGTTGGCTGTACGGTGTCTCGAAAGCGGCTGACGAGTTCATGGCGCTCGCGCACCATGGCGACTCCGGCTTGCCGATCAGTGTCGTCCGGCTCTTCAACACAACGGGTCCCAGGCAGACGGGCGCATACGGGATGGTCGTGCCTCGATTCGTCCGGCAGGCCGTCGAAGGCGGCCCGATCACTGTCTTCGGAAGCGGAAACCAGACGCGATGTTCACGAATGTGTTCGACGTCGTTCGGCGCTTACGCTCCTGGCCGAGACACCCGCGGCAGTTGGCGAGGTGATCAACGTCGGTCGGCCGGTCGAGATCTCGATCGCCGACCTCGCTGAGGTCGTCCGGCAAGAGTGCCACAGCCCTTCTGCGATCGGTTCAAGGAGTACGAGGACGCGTACGGGCCTGGGTTCGAGGACATGCGTCGCCGCGTGCCGAACGTCGATAAGCTCGCGAGCCTCACGGGATACGCGCCCGAGACGCCACTCGAGGAGACGGTTCGCCAGATCGCCGACTGGATGATCGGCGCCCGAGCGCAGTAGCACCGAGGCAGATCGCGTCTCTCCTAGGCAGCGGCCGCCGCCAACGGGCTTCCCCTGGGCACGTCGTCGGCGCTGGGCGTATTCGTCTATTTCGTCCTGCTCGGGGGAACCCCGGCCGGCGACATCGATCCACTCTGAGGACGTGAATGCCGCCATGCGGTCGTGGTCATCGCATCTACATCGCGCAGGCACCTCGGGTTGCCGATCGCATCGACCGTGCATTCCTCCTCGGGCTTCTCTTCTTCCTCGCAGCCTGCTCGCTGTCGGTCTTCCCTCGCCAGTCGTTCGATGTCGCTCTGGCTACATTCGCCTATGTCGGGGCGTTCTTTCACCTGCGCACAGCCATGTCTCACACCCAGATGCGAAGCGTGCTGGTTACGGCGCTCCGGCTCTTGTCGCTGACCCTGACACTCTTCTTCGCGAGCCTCTGGCTCGTTGAGGCCCGAGCTTGGATCTCGTTGACGGGGGATCTTCCACCACCAGGGCTTCGATATCCCAGCTTCTGGTGGGGCCATCGCTATGACGTCGTGTTCCTCCTCCTCCTTGTCTACCCAGCGTGGTGGATCGGCCGTCCTCACCCTGTCAAGACCTCGCTGGCGATCGTCCTGGGCGCTCTGACACTCCTTCTGACGCTCCTCAGCGGGTCACGGACTCTGTGGATGGCCGTCGTCGTCGCAAGCCTCTTCGCCCTGGCGGGACCAGCGGGCCGCGCCCTTCGCCCACGCCTCATGCCCCGTGTGACGGTAGCCGCGGTCGCTATAGCCGTACTAATTGCGCTCACGGCCAGCGGAGCGACCGCACTCATCGTCCAGCGCGTCCTGCAAGGCGGGACCATTACGGCGCGCTTCGAAATGTGGGGCATTCTGACCGGGGCATGGTTGGAGCACCCAATCGCCGGATTTGGGCCTGGTTCATTCCCGTTGATCCTTCAGACGACTGGCTACTTCGACACAACGAGCTTCGCTCCTCGGCACCCCCAGACAGCTCGGTCTTCCAGCTCTTCGCCGAAGCTCGCCTCCTCGGCATCGCGGCCGCGGTCGCGTGGGTGACGCCCATCGCAATCGGAGCGATGCGGGCGACGTCCATTCCCGCGCGTTGGGAATCGTGTGCTTCGGCGTGGCTGCGCTGCGTCCAGCGCGACAGACTTCGGCTTCCTCGTACTGGTGATGCTTGCGTGGGCTGCTTTTGTCCTTCCACGTAGCCCGAGCCAAGTGGCGCATAGCAAAATGCAAAGTCATCGCGCAGCGGTACGGATCGGCCAAGTGCTCGCGTGTGCAGTGATCGGCGCGGCATTCCTCTCCATGACCGTGGCAATGTACGCGTATCAAGATGCCCGCGAGGCCGTGGACGGTGGGCACCTCGGAGACCGGGAGCGGCCCTGAGTCGCGCCATCTCCGCCGATCCAGGGATGGGTCTCTATTGGCGGCAGCGCGGGGCGCTCGAATTGATTCGCGGGGAGGTTGACGGCGCGCTCGCTGATCTCAACAGGTCGGTGCAGATCAATCCATACGATGACCAGGGATGGCGCGCCTTGGCGGCTGCACATCTGAGCCAAGAGAACATCTCAGCAGCCGAGAGCGCAATCGCAATGGCATTGAGCTTCAGCGTTCCGATCCGACAAATCTGCTGATGATGTCGAGGATTGCCGACGAGGCGGGAGATCGGATTGCCTCGCGCAAAGCGCTTGCCGAGGTGGTCCAAGCGTGGCCGGCGGTTACGGGCGCCCCCTCATGAGAGACTTCCACCTGATTGGATCTCCACACCCACCATGGTTGCGGACGAGCTCGCTGGGGACGCGAGATCGATCGCCCAACCTGTCGTTGACCAGATCCTGTGGTTGGCCGCGATGGGTGCGCCAGCGACAGCCGATGCCTCGGCGCCGGGGAATGGGCTTGGGCCAGAACTAACGTCCGCGACGCTGAGCGTCTTGGAGTGTCATCCGGATGCCGACGAGGTGCTCGCTCGAGTCCCCCAGCCCGAACGCCGGTCTCCGGTGTACTGGGCGCTCGTGCTGGCCCACGAGTCACGATCTAGCACGCGGGAATCGGCGCTCAGGCTTCACGACGACATCGCTTCCGCTCCGTTCGAGCGGCGGATGTGGGCAGAGACTCTGAATCCCCTCAGTGAAAATGGGCTTGGTGCCTTCACCGCTGACAGGTGGGGCTATCGGCGAGCCGCACTCCACTTACCGGCTTTTGAGCTAATGCTCCCGAGCCCGGAATGGGGCTATTCGACGTGGATCCGCGACCCGAAGGCGGCTCTGCGGGAGTCGGAACTGGCCGATGAGTTCCCGGACTGTCCGTGAGTCCGCGGCCCGCGCGCGCCGCCCCTGAACGGTCGCGGACCAATCTCCGAGGACCATCGTCCGGTCGCGTCGTCGCTGAGGCATGGCAGACTATGCGGCGTCCTCATCCCTACCGAGTCTGACGTCATGCCAATTCTGTACATCGATCCCGGCGCCGGCACCATGGTGATCCAGGCCGCGCTCGCCGCCCTCATCGCGATCCCGTTCTTCTTCCGCACCCAGGTCAGCCGCGCGCTCCAGCGCCTGCGCGAGCTTCGCGGGCGAGAGCACGACGAGTCGTCGACCGAGTCTTGACCCGGGCGGCGACACGGCGCTGCCCCTCGACTCAGCGGAACCCATGACGGCTGAGCAGGGCTCGCCGTCGGATGCGCAGGCGTCGGTTCTCGGCCGTCTCGCATCGGCCCCGTGGCATCCGGTGCTCTTCGCTGCCGTCATCGTTCTCAATGACTGGTTCGATGCCGCGATCAGCCCCTATCCGCTGGTCCGGCCGCTGCTGATCGCCGTGCTCGGCGCCACCGTGCTGACGGTCGTCGCCGGACTGGCCTTCCGCTCCGCCCAGGTCGGCGGCATCGTCGCCACCGCCATCATCTGGGTGCTGTGGAGCCGGCATCTGCTCGACCTCGCCGAGACCGCAATCCACCGCCTCGGCGTGGCCGGCATCGCATGGGCTGCAGCCGTCGTCCTCGTGGTGGTCCTCGTGGCACGCCTGGTCCTTCGCGAGGTCCAACCGATGGACGGTCGAGGGCGCCACGTCCTTCCTCAACCGGGGAGCGCTGCTGCTCGCATTCGTCGCCCTCGCCATGGGCGCGGTGACCGGCAAGGCGGGGCAGGCGATCGCGGACCTCTCCCAGGGCGAGGATCTCCAGGCGTGGCTGGCGTCATCGGAAACCGATGCGGACCGTGAAGGACCGGACGTCTATGCCGTCCTTCTCGACGGCTACCCGCGAGCCGACGTGCTGGCCGATGCGTTCGACATCGACAACGAGCCGTTCATCAGCGCCCTCGAGGAGCGAGGGTTCGCGGTCGCCGGCGCGAGCCATTCGGACTACATCTGGACTCATACCTCGGTGCCGTCCATGCTGCACATGGACTACGTCGAGCACATCCCGGCGCTCGAACCGGTCGCGTCCGGTGAGGCTCCCCAGCAGCCGACGATTCGCAACGCCATCGACGACAACCCGGTGTGGGCGTTCGCGCGCGACCACGGCTACACGACCGTCTCGATCGGCTCCGGCTTCGAGCAGGTCACCCGCGGAAGACCGACGTGTTCGTCGACAGTGGCGACATCAACGAGTTCGAGGTCTCGCTGCTCGCGTCCACGTTCCTCGGCGAATCGTCAATCTCGTCGCGCCGACGTTCGCGGCATCGGAGCAGGCAGCTCGGATCGAGCACAACCTCGACACGCTTCCGACCATCGCCGCCGCGGGCGGCGAGCCCGGTGTTCGTGTGGGCCCACGTTCCCGCGCCGCACCAGCCGACGGTCCTTCGCAGCGGACGGATCGGTCGTCGCGGTGCCGCTCACCGACACGTTCTACGGGGACTCGCCGATGGACGCGGGGAGGATCCCGCGGAGTTTCGCGAGCGGTATCGCGCTCAGCTGTCCTACCTCAACGGGCGGATCCTGGAGACCGTCGACGCCATCGTCCGCGAGTCGGCCGAGCCACCGGTCATCCTCCTCTTCGCGGACCATGGCTCGGCATCCCGCGTCGACTGGACCGAGCGAGCCCACGGAGGTGGACCCCGCGTTCCTCCTGGAGCGGACGGGCACCCTGTTCGCGACGCTGACGCCAGGGCAGCCGACGTCTATCCGGACGACCCCTCGCCCATCGATCTCTTCCGGGTCCTGTTCGACACGTACTTCCAGACCGATTACGGACGCGCGGTGCCGCCCGATCCGGGAGGCCAGATCCCGCCGGTGGACGCGTCGGTCCTCGACGACTAGCGCGTCAGTCGCACGTGCGCAGGTAGACGACCTCGTTGTCGTCGCGAAACGCCTCGCACCAGCCGGCATCCTCGGCCGGTCCCTTGGTGATCGCCTCGTACGGCGGGAACAGCATAGCGTCGACCTCGTAGCGATCGACGATCTCCTCCCAACCCGGCTCGGCACCGCGCACGAGGTTGTACTCCTCGAGGATCGCGTCGTCGTACATGTCGTTCCGCCCGTCGACCAAGACCCTGGCGCCGTGGTCGTACATCGTGCCGATCACGTAGCCGCCCCAGCCGTACCACGAGAGGATGCGGCCGTCGGGCACCTGCTCGAGCAGGAGCTCGACGCCCTGGACCGGCAGCTCGCGCTCGATTGACTCTCCCGCACCGCGGCAGCGGGGTCGCGGGGCACGAAGATGAGCGAGCCGGCGATCGCCACGATGCCGCCAGGACGAGCTCCAGGAACCGTCGCTGCCGCGCGATCCGCGGTGACGGTGTCCGCGGCGTCGGCGCCAGTCGTGCAGGGCGGCGTCGATCCCAACCGCGAGCGCCGGCGCGCCGAGGATCGCCGCGACCGGCCCGTTGCGCAGGGCGAGCAACGTCATGGCGATGCTGACGAAGGCCAGGATGCTCATCCACCACGGGACCCGCCACCGGCCGAAGATGGCCATCGCGGCCATGAAGATGAGCAGCGGCAGTGGGCCGGGTCGTGGAAGTCGGGTGACTGCCACTCGGTGATGTTCGCCATGCCCCAGTCGCCGGCGTCCACGTAGCGCAACGGATAGAGGAGCAGCGACGGACCCTCCGGCGTGAACGCGCGTCCCGAGCATCGCGAGCGGCACCATCGCAAGCGCCCAGCCCTTGGCGCCGCGACATCGGCGTCAGGCCGAGCAGCGACATGACGGCGTAGACGGCCAGGACGACGAGCCCGACGACCCACAGGCCGTGCAGGTTCGCCCACAGCACGAAGAGCGGCAGCAGCGCGAGCATCCAGCGAGCGCGGTCCGGCCGCAGGTGGACCAGCCCGCCGATGAGGAGCGAGAAGAAGATCCACGACACGGCCTGCGGACGGATCGTGGCGTACGGGATGACCAGCAGCGCGGCAAGCGACGTCGCGGCCACGACCGCGGCGGTGCGCAGTCCGAACCGATGCAGCGCGAAGACCAGGATCGCCATGGCGATGCCGGGGATGAGCGCGAACACGAAGACCGCGCCCATGTAGCCGAGCCCGTCGACGAGGCGGAACAGCAGGAGCTCGCCGAGCCACTCGTGGAGCGTCCAGGGCATGCCGCCCCAGGTGAAGGAGAACGGATCGGTGCGCGGGAACTGGCCCTCGGCGATGAGCCGGCCGGTCGTGACATGCCACCAATAGTCGGAATCCCACGGCCCCTTGGCCAGGAAGGCGGCGAACAGCAGGATGCCAAGGACCAGGGCATGGAGGACCAGCGGGTGGGGCAGCCAGCGCGGGAGCCGCGCCGAGTCGCGGCATGGTGGCCAGTCTAGGGACCGCGTTTGCGCGCGTGAAGGAACCGATCCTCCTACCTTGCCCGTCGTCGACGGAACGCCGAACGTACGGTAGGCCGATGCAACTGGCCATGACCTGCCCCGCCTCCAGCACCGATACCGGCACTGTGGCCGGCGGTGTACTGGCTGATCACGGCCATCGGCGCGGTGTGGGCTTCGGCATCGTGTACGGCGTCGTCCGGTACGGCCTGTGCGGAAACACCGGCACAGTGCCCTGCGACGCCTACAGCTACTGGGCGGTCGACGGCACCCCGTACACGTGGGAGACGAACCTCGAGTACCGCTACTCGCCGGCATTCCTGTGGGTCATCGCGCCGCTCCAGGCCCTTCCGTTCGAGGTGTTCCTCGGAATCTGGACGGCCGCGCACATCGCCGCCCTGATCTGGCTGCGCGCCGGCTGGTTCCTGATCGTTCCCGGTCTGAACGAGGACGTCCTGCGCGGCAACATCAGCACGTTCATCGCGCTGTTCGCGGTGCTGGCGATCCGGCACTCGGCCGCCTGGTGGGTGCCGGTGCTGCTCACGAAGATCACGCCCGCGGTCGGCCTCGTCTGGCACGCGGTGCGGCGCGAGTGGCGCTCGCTCGGCGATCGCCGCGGGCGTCAGCGGCGGGATCGTCGGCGATCGGCTTCGTGTCGCATCCCGAGCTATGGCGCGCATGGTTCGATACGCTGGCCGACGCCGACCCGACCTACGAGGTCGGCCATCCGCTCGGCCCGCTGCCGGCTGCGCGTCGCGATCGGCGGCCGCCGTCACGGCATTCGGCGCGTGGACGGGCGGGCGTGGCTCGTCCCGATCGCGATGTTCCTCGCCGTGCCCGGCCTCTGGGCGTTCAACTGGGCGCTGCTCGCCGCGGTTCCGCGCCTCATCGGGTATGGACGCGAACGGCGAGCGGAGCGCCCGCGTGATCCAGCGCATGACTCGGCTGCTGTCCCGGCCGTCGACGCTCGTGATGCTGGTCGCCGCCGCGTACCTGCTCGCCGATCTCGTCCTCGTCTTCGTCATCGGCCCGGTCGACTTCGCCTTCGACTTCACGTGCTGCTACCAGCAGGCCGGCGAACGGGTGATCACCGATCCGTCGACGCTCTACGACTGGTCCGACACGTACACCTTCCGCTACACGCCGCTCGGTGCGCTCCTGTTCGTGCCGCTGGTGCCGCTGTGCGAGGACGCCGCGGCGTGGGCATGGGTCGGTCATCAAGCTGGTGGTGCTCGTCGTGACCGCCATGTGGTACGCGCGGCCGTGGAACGGGATCGATCGCTGGCTGGTGCTCCTCGCCGTAGTGGCCTTTCCGCCGATCGTCCACGACCTCGTCCTCGGCAACGTCAGCACGATCACCGTGCTCGTGCTGCTTGCGGTGGCGCGCTGGCCCGACGCGCGCGGCGGCGTGGCGCTCGGCCTCCTCTGGCGCTGATGCCGAAGCCGCACCTCATCCCGGTGCTCGTCTACCTGGCCTTCGCGAGCGCGCGAGCCTTCGCGGCGTCGATCGCCACGATCGCGGTGGCCGTCATCGCCGGGCGTCGCGATCTTCGGCGTCGAGCCGTGGGTGGCATTCGCGGAACGCTCCGCGAGCCGCTCGAGCGGACGTTCACGGCGAACATCGGCTTCTCGGCGTTGCTGGGTCCCGTCGGAGTCGTCGTGGGTGTCGTCGTGGCGGGAGCGATCTTCGTGCTCGGCGGTGAGGTCGGCGGGGCTCGCGGCTACGGGCTCAGCATCGTCGCCGGCATCGTCGCCGGCCCTACACGTTCATCCACTACCTGGCCGGGACGATCGTGGCGGCGAGCCCGTTCTTCGCACCCGGCCACGGCGACTCGCGCCCTTCCCGAGCCTGTTCCTGGTGACTCCCCTCGTGCCGCTACGGCTGGTCGCGTTGCGCGGCGGTCGTTCGCCGCTCGCCGAGGGGGCCGCGGACGGAAGCGTAAGTGGAGATGACCCCTCCGGCCCACCGAACCACTCGGCCGGATATCGCTCGTCGGGCCACATCGGATAGTCGGTCCCGAGATAGGTGTTGAAGAGGCTCGAGAGGAGATTCATCGGAGTCGTCTCGTTGGAAATCGCTGGCTGACCGCCGGCCGGGGAGCGGACGGCCAGGTAATTCGCATAGTGGTCGTCGCTGACCCGCACAGAGCCCCGCGATCTCGGACTGCGGCGCAGCTCCGTCGTCCGACATCACGACCGCGGTCGCTACCTAACCCGCAACTTCGGTCGTGCGGGCTCGTCTGGCAGCCGATTCGCTCCATTCAGGATTTTGGGTTTCGTTTCTCCGATGGCGGTGTCGCCCATCCTTGCCGAGGGGCAGCTGATCGAATTCGCCTTCGCGGGGCTGCGGAGCAAGGAGAATGCCCTGCCGATCGAGCACTAGGGCAGGTGCGCGACTCGGAATGTGGATGATCGCGAAGGTCGGCTCGGTCGATTCATCGGTCACTATGTACTCGAAGAAGTCGAATCCGGCAAGGATCCTCGGGCGATGTTGATTCGGCAGGGCGTCTGGCGCGACGGCGTCGATGATTCGATGCAGCGTGGTGAAACGAATGAAATGACGTTTGCAAACTCGTTGAGCGACCCGTCGTCCAGGAACTCATCAGCGCCCCGCATGGTCACGTGTTCGTACCCGGAGCTGGACGTGACCACCCGATACCCGCGACTTCGAAGCAGGTCGAAGGCCGGATTGTCATTCAATGTCTCCCGCATCAAGGGGTACGCCTCGCTCTCGCCAGACATGATCGGGGCGAGGTCGGCGATCTCATGCAGCGGGCGCATGTGCAGCATCGAGGTGAGGGTTCCCTGCGTGAAGGTGTAGTTCGACTCGGGGTCGCTCCTCACCTCGGAGCCGCGCGCCGGCTCCGGCGCCTCCCCGAAGTCGCCATTGTCGGCCACCCGAACAATCGGCTCAGGACAACGTCATCACCTGGATACCCATCGAGAATGGGGATAAGGAAGTCGGAGTCGCTGGGCGGCGCGGCGCTCGGCCTCACTCCGTCTCCACTGCCAAACAGATCTGAGACGAGCGCCGGGTACGTGCGCGTTGCGCCACCAACCAGCACGACGACCAGCATGAGGACGCTGAAGATGTTCATCGCTCGCGTGAATGGCGCGGCCACGACAAGGGTGCTCGCCTCATTCGGCCCCACAGGACCAGGGCGGAAGGCACGGCGGATAGCCAGCACGCAACGCCAGCACGGCAAGCATGTTGAGAGCGCCACGGCTGACCAGCAGGGCACTGGCCACGAGCGTCACGGCGCCAGCCAGGTGCGGCCGACGAGCTGACGAGTGCGAGGACGAGGAGCAGCGCGCCGGTTGCCAGGACCCCCACCGCCACCGACCTGGTGGTGGCGAAGATGCTTACGCCGACTCGACCCACAGGTTGAGGACGTGATGCGGCGACGAAAACAACGGGATACCACGGCCACGTGGCAATCGGCGAGCTCTTCCTGATCGGAGGCTGCTACTTCCACTTGCGCCTCTGGCTCCAATTCTGGTCCCCGTGCGGGTCCTCGTGTGGGCGCAGCGGGCAGCCGCGACTCGTCGCCGGACACAGTACTTCCGTCGCGGAGGTTACGGTGCTTCGGCGGTAGACTGCGCCGCGATGTCTACCCGCGGACGTGACCTGCTCGTCCTGTTCGTCATAGCGCTGGTCGCCCGCTGCTGTGGCCGTGGTCCTCGTTCCATGGCCGCCGTTCACGGATCCCGCGTACTACTCGATGGTCGCCCAGCGTCTGGCCAAGGGCCACGGCTTCACCACGCCGGTCCTGTAGAGCTTCATCGAGGTGGGGAGCGTCATTCCCGATCCGGCCGTCCTGCCCGTGCCGAGCAACGCGCACTGGATGCCGTTCACATCGATCGTGGCGGCCGCCTCGATGGCCGTCTTCGGGCCGACCTACGTGGCCGGAACGATCCCGCTCGTCCTCCTGTCGGCGCTGCTCGTGCCCCTCACGTAGTCGTCGCTGTGGAGCTGTTCGGATCGCGCGGTGCCGGTCTGCTCGCCGCGGCGTTGGCGATCTTCGCGGGCCCGCTCCTGATCATGTACCCGACCACCGACAACTTCGCGGTCTTCGGCGCCACCGGTGCGGCGTCGCTGTACTGCTCGACGCGGGCGGTCCGCGCCCCAGGCCCGGTCCGTGGCTCGTTGCCGCTGGAGCCTTCGCGGGGCTGGCGACGCTGTCGCGTATCGACGGTGCGCTTCTGACGTTGGCGTCGCCACCGCCTGGTTCGTCCGGCGAGGCTGGACGCCGTGGCAGCCCGAAACCTCGGCGGCGCGAGCTCGGCTGGGGCGTCGCGTCGGCTGGCGCATTCCTGGCGATCCTGGCGCCATGGCTGGGGCGAAACGTCGCGGTGTTCGGCACGCTGCTCCCGTCAGCAGGCGGCCACACGCTGTGGATCCGCGAGTACAACGAGCAGTTCACCATCGGCCAGGAGGTGAGCCTGGCACCTATCTCGACTGGGGCTGGGCGAACATCATCGGCTCCAAGCTGTACAGCTGGGGCGAGCTCATCGGTCGCACCGGTCTGCTCCTGGGCGGCATCTTCGTCATCTTCTTCGTGGCGGGACTCTGGCTCTTCCGCCGCCGAGCGGACCTTGCGCCGTTCCTCGTGTACTTCGCTGTGATGTTCTTCGCCATGGGGTTCTTCTTCACCTTCCACGCGCCGAAGGGAGCCTTCTACCACTCCGCTCCGGCCTGGCTGCCGTGGGCATTCGCGATCGCGGCAGCCGCCGTGGGACCAGCGTCCACGGCCGCGGGTCGCTGGTGGCGGTTCCTGCGGAGACCCGCGACCCACCGGTTCATCGCTGTCGCGGGATTGGCCGGCGCCGTCATGCTGTCGCTGTTCAGCTCGGCGATCCTGTTCGCCGAATGGGATCGATCGCGCGTCCGCGACGAGCAGGCCAGCGCGTTCCTTCGGTCCAACGCCGAACCGGGGGACGTGTTCATGGCCAGCGATCCCGCCAGCCTCGAGCCGCTGACCGACCTTCCGGCGTCGCCGCACCGTTCGACCCGTTCCGGGTGATCGAACAGGTCGTCGACGCGTACGACGTTGAGTGGGTGGTCGTGCTCAGCCCCGGCGATGGCGAGCCCGACCCGCTCAATCTGTGGGACGGCGCGTTGGGCACCGACAGCGAGGGTCAACACCCGAGCTTCCTGCCGGCGGAGCCGGCCTTCGAAGGCGACGACGTTCGAGTCTTCCGTGTCGCGCGCTGAGCGGTTCGGCCTCGCGGTCGCGCTGGCGCTCGGCGTCCTCGTGCGCCTCATCCCAGTGCTGGGGGCCGCCGGCGCGGTCGGGGACGGCGGTCTGATCCACTCGATGGTCGACGACGTCCGCGCCGCGAGTCTCGCGATCCCCTTCGAGACGAGCTACAACGCGCTCGGCATCCCGTTCGTGTACCCGCCCGGCGCGATCTGGGGCGCCGCGGCGCTGGGCGAGGTCACCGACGCCTCGACGCTCGACCTGCTGCGCTGGCTCCCGCTGTTGCTCTCGATCGCCGGAATGGCTGCGTTCGCCTGGCTGGCGTGGCGCGTCCTCCCACCAATGGCGGCTGTCGGCGCGACGTTTGCCTACGCGCTCATGCCGCACGCCTACGACTGGGTGATCGCCGGTGGTGGCTTGACCCGCAGCCTCGGACTGCTGGCAGCGCTCGTCGCCATGGCGATCGCGGCCGAACGGCCGCCGCCCACGCGTTGGGCGCCTGCCTTGGCAGGCGTCGCGCTGGGAATCGCCTTCCTGTCGCATCCGCAGGCGGCGATCTTCGGAGTCATCGGTTGCCTCGTTCTCTCCTGGGGTCCATCGGATGGCACCGTGGGCCCGGAATGCCGCCGTCGCCGGGGCGGTTGCCCTCGTCGTGACGCTCCCGTGGCTGGTCGGCGTGCTCGCGACACATGGCGCCGATGCACTCGCCAGCCCTGCCAACCGGCTCCAGCCGCTGACCGGGCTCATCCAACTCGGGAACCTGCGATTCTCCGGCGCGCCGTTCATGGACGTGTTCGCGGTTGTCGGCGCCGTCGGCGTGCTCGTTGCGGTGCTGCCTGGTCCCAGAAGAGTGGCGCTCTTGCTGCTCCTGACCTACCTGGCCGGTGCCGGCGGCGGCGCATTCCTGGCGGCCGTCCCGTGGGCGCTGGCCTGTGGAATCGGCCTGGAGGCCATCGTCCGAGTGGCCGTCCCGAACGAACGGACTTCCACCCGTCGAGCGCTCGTCGCCGGCGCGGCCGCGGTCGTGCTCTTCCTTGCCCTCATCGGGTCTCTCGGATCGGTCGCCGACGGGTCGTCGAAGCTCCACGCCCTCAACGCGGACCACCTCGACGCGATGGCCTGGCTCGCCGCCAACACCGACGAGGAAGCAAGCGTCCTCGTCCCGGTGGCCGGCGTGTGGGGCGACGACGAGATGAGCGAGTGGCTCCCGGCGCTGGCCCAGCGCCAGAGCATCGGGACCGTTCAGGGCAGCGAGTGGCTCGGCGTGGACGGGTTCGAGTCCAGCTGGCGCTCCACAACGCGATCCGCGACTGTGCGGGTTCGACCGTTGAGTGCTATGCCGAGGTGGATCGGTCGGCGCTGCTGTTCATCCCGAAGGGCCAGCTCGGCGGGCCGTTTTCGCCGGGCGACTGTTGCCCGGCCCTCCGCGAGACCGCCGAGCGCGGTGGCTACTCGTGATCTACGACGGGCCGGGGGCCACGATCGCCGAACCACCCGCTTCGCAGGGTGACTAGCGTGACCGGCGCGCGGCCACGGTTCCTGACGATCCGCACCGCCGTGCTCGTCGCGCTGGGTGCGGCGCTCGCAACGGTCAACGCCCTCGGTCTCGTGATCCTCTTCCAGTCCAACCAGTTTGGCGTTGCGCCGGACTACCGGCAGTACATCGCCGCGGTCGAACGAGCATTTGCCGGTGAGGAGCTCTACGGCCCTGACTGGAAGTGGCGATACGCGCCGGTGTGCCGTGTACCTGATGGCGCCGGCGGTATCGATCGGCCTGCTCGGTTGGAGCGTCCTCCATGTGCTGGCGCTGCTATTCGTGCGCCCATGGTGGCTGGCCGCGCTGATGTTCGTTTCGTGGCCGTTCTGGGTGGACGTCATCTCGGGAAACACCGTGACGTTCGTCGTGGTCGCTGGCCTTGTGGCGCTTCGCGGCTCGACGCCGGCCACGTACGCGTACTGGGCCCTGTGCCTGCTGATCCCGCGTACCATTCCAGCTTCCACTGGCGGTGTATCTGCTCTGGCGGCGACGCGACCTCTGGCCGGGCGCCGTTGTGCTGTCGCTCGGGATGGTGCGCTGTGACGCTCGTCGTCGGCCAGGGTGACGACTGGATCAGCTACCTGCTGCAGCGAGGGGCAGAGAACACGGACCTGCCGTTCACCATCCACCCTGGCGCGGATTGGGGCTTTGCCTGGCTCGTCGTCGGGCGATTCCTGCCGCTGCCCTCCTCACAGTTCTCGGTTGGCCGGGGCTCGCGGGGATCGTCCTCTCTCCCCATCGTTGCTCGCGCAAGTACCTTCTTCTGATGGCGGTCGCGCATGGCCCAAGCCTGGTGCCGATACCGCCGCCATGCCGTGGTCGCCGCGGACGCGCAGGGATCGCGGGTAGTACTTCTGGTGCCCAAAGTACTGTTGCCCGCATGCACACGGCGCCGACAGCATGCCCTGAGCGTCCGGTACTAGACCGGACCCCGTACCTCAGGGAGGCCATGGGCAAGGATTCGGCCGCGGGCGCGGCCCAGGAGCGGTTCGACCGCATCGGCGAGCAGGCAGCAGACAGCCTGCGCGGCGACGCGCGTCGGGTGCACGACCTGGCCGAGCAGTTCCGCGAGCAGTACCGCCGGGACCTCGAGGAGTGGATGCAGCTCCGCGCGCGGCTCGACCGCCGCGGTGGCGCGCTCCGCCCGCTCGGGACCGATGCGCTGCGCGCCGAGTACGAGCAGCGTGGCCGTGAGCTGGCGTCGCTCCAGGCGCAGCTCAAGCGGCTCGACGTCGTCGCCAAGCAGCTGGACCTGCTGTTCGGCTATCTCGAGTCGGCCGAGGCCCTCGAGGACGAGCCGGGCCCGATGGCCGTCGAGTCGCCCGCCACCATGAGCCTGCGCATCGTCCAGGCCCAGGAGGGGGAGCGGCAGCGCATGGCCGAGGACATCCACGACGGTCCGGCGCAGGTCCTGACCAACGCCATCTTCCAGGTGGAGTACCTGGACCGCATGCTCTCCCGCCGAGCAGCGGGAGGCGCACGCCGAGCTGACGTTCCTGCGGGACATGCTGCGCGGTGGCCTGGACGAGGTCCGCTCGTTCATCGCGGACCTGCGTCCGCCGGTCGTCGACGTCGGACTGGCGTCGGCCATCGCCGAGCGAGCCACCGACCTGGAGGCGCGCCACGGGATCGCGGTGGACACCGCGGTCGAGGGGATCGACGAGCTGCTGAGCGCGCCGGCGCGCGCATCGGTCCTGCGCATCCTGCAGGAGGCATTGCAGAACGTACGAAAGCACGCGGCCGCCAGCCGCGTGTCCATCGGCCTCGAGGGGGACACCCTCGTGATCGCCGACAACGGTCGAGGGTTCGACCTGATGCGCCTGGCATCGAGTGCCGGTCGCAACTTCGGACTCCAGTTCATGCGCGAACGCGCGGAGCTGATGGGGGGTCAGCTGCACATCGAGTCGCGCCAGGGTGAGGGCACCCGCCTGCTGCTCCGCTTGCCGGAGCAGGCAGTCGAGTCACGGTAAGGAGGAGGAACTCCAGGTGGTGGACATGGACACCGAGATCAAGGACACCGAGGCCAAGCAGGACGAGCGCCGCAAGGGCGGCGACCGTCGCGCCGGCAAGACGCGGGTCGTCATCGTCGACGGCCACACCCTGTTCCGGCGCGGCGTCCGCAACATCCTCGAGCTCGAGGGTGACATCGAGGTCGTCGGCGAGGCCGGCACCGGGCGCGAGGCGCTCGCGACGGTCGAGGAGCTGACGCCGGACGTCGTGCTCATGGACCTCGGGCTCCCGTCACCGAACGGGATCGAGACGACCCAGCGGCTGAAGCGAGAGCTGCCGCACACCGGCGTCATCGTGCTGGCGTCGAACGACGACGAGGATCAGCTGTTCGACGCCATCAAGGCCGGCGCCGCGGCGTACGTCCTCAAGGACATCGACCCGACCGACCTGATCGCCATCATCCGGCGCGTGCGGTCCGGCGAGTACCTCATCAACGACAAGGTCTTCGCCAAGCCGGCGGTCGCCTCGCGCGTGCTCAAGGAGTTCCGCGAGCTGGCCGTCTACGGCGCCGAGGCGCAGCCGATCTTCGCGCCGCTCTCGCCGCGCGAGGTCGAGATCCTCGACAACATCGCGCAGGGCATGACGAACAAGCAGGTGGCCTACGCCCTCTCCATCTCGGAGCAGACGGTGAAGAACCACATGAGCTCCATCCTGCGCAAGCTGTCGGTCAACGACCGCACCCAGGCCGTCGTGTACGCGATGCGCCAGGGCTGGATCAAGATCCCGGAGGACTGACCTCGGTCCCTCCTCCTGACCTGCGCGACGGCCGCCTTCCGGGGCGGCCGTTTCGCATGGCGAGCGTGAGAGCGTGGGGGGGGGGGGGGGGGGGAGTGGGGAAGGGGAGGGGGGGGGGTGAGGGGGGGGGGGGGGGGAGGTGGGTGGGAGAGGGGGGAAAGATAGAGAGAAAGGCAGAGAGAGAGGTGGGAATGCGCTGGGAGTGACTCTTGCGGACGCTGGTGACACTGCCGTCCGCGACGGCGTCGGAGGGGCCTCGAAGGGGAGCTGCTGGGCGACGTGTGTCAGGCCGAATAGGCCTAGAGGAGACTGCTACAACGTCCGTTGAGAGAGGCAGTTCTGCATGAGAGTGCGAATGGGGAAGAGGAGGAAGAAGAGAAGAGGGAGCAGCTATGCGGCTGGGTAGTGGGGGGCAGCTGATCGGGCCGAAACAACTGAATCGAGGCGAGATCATGGAGTTAGAGACAGAGAGAGAGCCGCACTAAAGGGACGTGAACGTCACGCGTGTGGCTTTGCGAACGAGGCAGAAGCGCGATGGGCGGCACCTGTCTCCAGCTCGGCTACGAGACGGGCGTGACGTGTGAGCAGATCAGCTAGGTCGAGAGCAATAGCCGATACAAAGTCCAGATTACAGTTAGTAAATACTAAGAACACACAAAATTGAGAAAAAAAGAAATCAAAAAAAAGAAGTGAAATAAGGAAAAAGCAAAAAAAAAAGAATAAAAAAAGAAAGAAAAAGAAAAAAAAAAGATAAGAAAAAGAAAAAAAAAAAAAGAATAAAATAAAATATAATGATATAATAAAAGAAAAAGATAGGTAAGAAGGTCGATCTGAAACAGCGGAGGGATCCGCAGTCGCCGCAAGTCCTGTTCGACGGGTGACAGGAGTGCCATTGGTGATGCCGATGCGGATGCGTAGATTCCGGTCAAGTCGTCGCGGGTATCCGAGACGGCCTTCATCCGAGGGGATCGGTGGCTCAGCACCGATCCCCGGGTCTCCTCCTCCGGTGCCAGGGAAGCCGCCTCGCAAGGGGCGGCTTCCCTGTTGCCATCCGACAACCGATTGCTCGCTCGCCGGCCTAACGCCTTGACATGCCTGCCCGTTGTGGCGCAAGGTACGGCCCGCACTCGGAGCAGGTAGGACCATCCGGCCATTTGCAGGCTCGCATGGCATGCGTACGCTCCCGGAGCAAATTTCCTCGGAAAGGAGGTACCGCTTTCCAATGGTCAAGCATTTCATCAGCACTCTTCTGGCTCGCTTCCAGAGCGACGATGAGGAGGGGCAGACACTCGTCGAGTACGGCCTGCTTCTCGCCCTCATCGCGATCATCGTGATCGTGGCTCTGCTGTTCCTGGGCCCGTTGGTCTCTGACATCTTCAGCAACGTCGGCAACCAGCTCACCTAGGCAGCCTGCGTCATTGTCGGCAGCGCCCCGGGTCAACGGCCCGGGGCGTTTCCGTCGTCTCGGCCGGAGTCGCTGCGTCGTCAACCGCCGGCAGCAGTACCAGACGGGGCATAGCCCACAAGTCCAGTCGTGGGGACTTGCCGAGCGTGCGTAGACTGTTGACCGCAGTCACAACCCGTGACTGATCCGCGCACTCATTTCATTGATCACCCGAGTTCAAAGGGGACACGTTCGTGAAGCGATCGAATCGCCTCGTCATCCTGGTCGGTGTGCTGCTGGCCGTCCTCGCCTTCGTGGCGATCGTGATTCTTCTGAACCAGCGCACGACCCGAAGGGGAGGAGGCGGTGCCGACGACCGAGACCGTCCTCGTCGCGACGCAGGACATCGCCATCGGCGACGCGGTCACCCCGGACCTCGTGCGAGAAGACGCAGATCGACCCCGAGGCCGTTCAGCAGACGCCACTGCGCAGCGCGACGCCAGGTCGCGCGGCCAGCCGGCACTGTTCGCCATCCCCGAGGGTGCGCAGGTCACCGCGGAGGCGATCGGGCTCGGTGGTCGGCGACGCATCGACATCGCCGCGCATGCTGCGAGCCAGGTGAGAAGGCCGTCACCTTCCAGGTCGACCGGGTGACCGGCGTCGACTTCCTGGTCAAGCCGGGCGACACGATCGACGTCGTCATGTCCCAGCAGATCAGCGTGCTCCAGGAGACAGCCGACTCCGCCGCGAACACTGATCCGGAGGCCGCCGCCGCGATTCGAGACCGTCGACGGGCCTCGAGAACCAGCGCACCGTCAAGGCCGTCCTCCAGGACAAGCGAGTGCTGTACGTCAGCTCGACGAGGGCCATCGAGCCCGAGCCGACCGACGACACGAACGAGCGACGGCGTCATCGACGAGAAGGACGAGCAGCCCGCGCAGGCAGTCCTCGACAGCGTGGTCATCGTCTTCGCCGGAACCGACCAGGACGCGGAAGCCATCAAATTTGCGCAGAATGACCTGACCGAGTTCGGGGCCTCAAAAAGAAAGAAGAAAGGAGGAAGCGAGCACTGCTAGAAAAAAGAGGGAGCGCAGGTCAGGGCAGAGGCGATCGGGTAGGTGAGCGGCATCGACATCTCCGCCATGCTGCAGGCTGGTGAGAAGTCCGTGACCTTCGCCGTCGACCGGGTGACCGGCGTGGACTTCCTCGTCACCCCGGGTGACACGATCGACATCATCCTGAGCCAGGACGTTCGCGTGCTCCAGGAAACCGCCGACTCCGCGGCCAACACCGATCCCGAAGCGGTTCCGCGCTTCGAGCCCATCGTCGGACTCAACAACCTGCGGTCGGTGAAGGCCATTCTCCAGGACAAGCGGGTGCTGTACGTCAGCTCGACGCGCGCCATCGACGCCGGAGCCGACGGAGGACACCAACCAGGACGGCGTGATCGACGAGAACGACGAGCCGGCTGCGGCGGCCGTGGATAGACAGCGTGATCCTGGTCTTCGCTGGTACAGACGAGGACGCCGAGATCATCAAGTTCGCCCAGAACGACGTCAGCGAGGTCGGATCCCTGACGCGCAGTCATTCGACACGCGGACGACGACGAGGTCGAGGAGACACTCGGCATCACGCATCGACCAGCTGGTCGAGGAATATCGGCCTGCGCATCCCGAGCATCGTCGAGCAGCTGAACGAGGAGGCGCCCGAGACCCCGTAGGCAGGCGCAAGCCAGCCCGAGCGTCGGGAACCGAGCATGATCAAGCTCCTCATCGTCGACGACATCCCCGAGACGCGCGACCATCTGTCGCGTCTCGTGGGGCTGGAACGCGACATCGACGTGGTCGGCACGGCCGGCTCCGGCGAGGAAGCGATCCAGATGGCGATGGACCTCCGCCCCGACGTCATCGTCATGGACATCAACATGCCCGGGATCGACGGGATCGCCGCCAGCGAGATCATCGCGCAGCGGCTGCCGTTCAGCCCGATCATCATGATGAGCGTCCACGGCGAGGCCGAGCAGCTCAAGCGGGCGATGAACGCCGGCGCGCGGGAGTTCCTCGTCAAGCCGTTCAGCGGCGACGAGTTCAGTACCTCGATCAAGCGGGTCCACGAGCGCGAGCTCGGGCGGCGAGAACAGCTCCAGGCGACGGCCGCCGTGACCGCGCCGCAGGCTCCCGGCGCTGCAGCCGCCGGGAACGCCGAGGACCACCAGGTGATCGCGGTCTTCTCACCCAAGGGTGGGGCCGGCCGCACGACCCTGGCGACCAACCTCGCGCTCGCGCTGCGCAACGAGACGAACCAGCGGGTGGCCCTGATCGACGCCAACCTCCAGTTCGGCGACGTCGGGGTCCTGCTCAACCTCAACCCGAAGAACAAGTCCGTCCTCGACGCGGTCGAGGGCGGCGAGCCCGATCGCGACATCATCGAGTCGGTCATCGTCGACCACTCGACCGGCATTCGCGTCCTCCTCGCTCCCCCGTCCCCGGAGGGCGCGGATCTCGTCACGCCGGCGTACCTGCGCAAGATCGTCGAGATGCTGCGCGAGAACCACGACTGGGTCGTGGTGGACCTGCCGTCTGGCCTCAACGACCACACGCTCGGTGTCCTCGACGCGGCGGACCAGATCCTGGTCGTCGCGGCCCTCGAGATCACCACGATCAAGAACGTCCGCCTGTTCCTGGAAGTCGCCGACCAGCTCGACTACGAGCGGTCGAAGCTGCGGCTCGTGATCAACCGGTCGGATGCCAGCCAGGGCATCCGCATCGGTGACGTGGAGGCCTCGATCCGCCGCCCGATCGATGGTTCCATCGTGTCCGACGGCCGGCTGGCCGTGCTGGCTGTGAATCGGGGCGTGCCCTTCGTCGTATCCCATCCAGAGTCGCCGCTGTCGCGCGACGTCACCAAGCTCGCCCGCACCATTGCGGGCGAGGGAGCCACTACCCAGACGGACAAGACCGCCAAGCGCGGACTCTTCGCACGCCGCTGATGGAAGGACGCAGCCGATGTCACTGCTGAAGCGAATCGAGCGGGCTCGGCCCGCTGCTGAAGGCGAGGCAACGCCGGCCGTTCCGGCCGCGCCGCAGCCCGCCGAGCCGGGGGGCGCTTCCCAGCCGCCGGCCCCGCCCCAGGGCGGAACACCCACGCCGCCTCCGCCCGGCTCGGCCGCTGCTCGCGGTTCTCGGGGGCGCTTCCGGCGCGCGAGTCCTTCCGCGAGGCGAAGTTCCGCGTCCAGAACCGGCTGATCAACGAGCTCGACCCGAAGCTCGACCTGACGAACCAGGTCGAGGTCCGGCGTCAGATCGAGGAGCTGTTCGGCAAGATCGCCGACGAGGAGGGCCTGGCCCTCACCCGCGCCGAGCGCGTGCGGATGCTCGAGCAGATCACCGACGAGATCCTCGGCCTCGGCCCGCTCGAGCCGCTGCTCCGCGACGAGACCCTCACCGAGGTCATGGTCAACGGTCCGCAGCAGGTCTACATCGAGCGCGACGGTCGAGCTGGAGCTCACCAACGTGACGTTCCAGAACGACGAGCACGTGATGAAGATCATCCAGCGCATCATCGCGCCGATCGGCCGTCGCGTGGACGAGTCGAGCCCGATGGTGGACGCGCGTCTCGCCGATGGCTCCCGCGTGAACGCGATCATCCCGCCGCTGTCACTGGTCGGCCCGGTGATCACCATCCGGAAGTTCTCCGCCACGCCGTTCACGGTCGACGACCTGATCCGGTTCGGCACCGCCACCCCGGAGATGTTCGAGTTCCTCGAGGCCTGCGTGAAGGCCCGGCTCAACGTCTTCGTTTCCGGCGGCACCGGCTCCGGCAAGACCACGATGCTCAACATCCTCTCTTCCTTCATCCCCGACGACGAGCGGATCGTGACCATCGAGGACGCCGCCGAGCTCCAGCTGCGGCAGGAGCACGTCATCACCCTCGAGGCTCGCCCGTCGAACATCGAGGGCAAGGGCGCCATCCCCATTCGCGAGCTCGTGCGCAACGCCCTGCGCATGCGCCCCGACCGCATCGTGGTCGGGGAGTGCCGCTCCGGCGAGGCGCTCGACATGCTCCAGGCCATGAACACCGGCCACGACGGCTCGATGTCCACCGGCCACGCCAACACGCCGCGCGACATGCTCAGCCGCCTCGAGACGATGGTGCTCATGGCCGGCATGGACCTGCCGCTGCGGGCCATCCGCGAGCAGATCAGCTCCGCCGTCGACCTGATCGTCCACCAGAACCGGTTGAAGGACGGCACACGCAAGATCGTGAACATCACCGAGGTCCAGGGTATGGAAGGTGAGGTGATCGTCATGCAGGACGTGTTCGTCTTCGAGCAGACCGACGTCGTCGAGGGCAAGATCGTCGGGAGGCTCAAGCCGACCGGCATCCGGCCCGCACTTCGTGGAGCGTTTCGAGGTCGCAGGAATCCACCTCCCGCCGAACATCTTCGGCTCACCGTTCTAAAAGAAGGGACGCCGTACCGATGCAGGGCATGCTGCCCTTCCTGATCGCCGGGCTCGCCGCACTGGCGGTGGTGGTGATCGCCATCGGCGTAGCGATGAGCGCCGGTGGCGGATCCGTCGCCACGCGACTCGAACGCTACGCCTCGGGCCGCGACCGACACGCCCGATGGAGACGGCGAGGCCGAATCGGCGGTGGTGGCGGGGATCTCGCGGGTCATCGAGCGCCAGGACCTCGCGACGCGGCTCAGCGACGGACCTCGCACGAGCCGACCTGAAGATCGATCGCGTGACCGGCGTCGACTTCCTCGTCAAGCCGGGCGACACGATCGACATCGTCCTGTCCCAGCAGATCAGCGTGCTCCAGGAGACCGCCGACTCGGCCGCGAACACCGATCCCGAGGCGGCCCCGCGCTTCGAGACCGTGACCGGCCTCGAGAACCAGCGGTCCGTCAAGGCCATCCTCCAGGACAAGCGCGTGCTCTACGTCAGCTCGACGCGCGCCATCGAGCCCGAGCCGACCGAGGACACGAACGAGGACGGCGTCATCGACGAGAACGACGAGCCTGCCGCGGCAGGCCGCCGTCGACAGCGTGATCATCGTCTTCGCCGGCACCGACCAGGACGCGGAGGTCATCAAGTTCGCGCAGAACGACCTGAGCGAGGTCGGGTTCCTGACGGCAGTCATCCGGCACGCCGATGACGACGAGGTCGAGGAGACACTCGGTATTACCATCGACCAGCTGGTCTAGGAATATGGCCTGCGGATCCCGAGCATCGTCGAGCAGCTGAACGAGGAGGCTCCCGAGACCCCGTAGGCAGGCGCAAGCCAGCCCGGGCGTGGGAACGAGCATGATCAAGCTCCTCATCGTCGACGACATCCCCGAGACGCGCGACCACTGTCGCGTCTCGTCGGGCTGGAGCGCGACATCGACGTGGTCGGCACCGCCGGCTCCGGCGAGGAAGCGATCCAGATGGCGATGGACCTCCGCCCCGACGTCATCGTCATGGACATCAACATGCCCGGGATCGACGGGATCGCCGCCAGCGAGATCATCGCCCAGCGGCTCCCGTTCAGCCCGATCATCATGATGAGCGTCCACGGCGAGGCCGAGCAGCTCAAGCGGGCGATGAACGCCGGCGCGCGGGAGTTCCTCGTCAAGCCGTTCAGCGGCGACGAGTTCAGCACCTCGATCAAGCGGGTCCACGAGCGCGAGCTCGCGCGGCGAGAACAGCTCCAGGCAACGGCCGCCGTGACCGCGCCGCAGGCTCCCGGCGCCGCGGCCGCCGGGAACGCCGAGGATCACCAGGTGATCGCGGTCTTCTCGCCCAAGGGTGGGGCCGGCCGCACGACCCTGGCCACGAACCTCGCGCTCGCGCTGCGCAACGAGACGAACCAGCGGGTCGCCCTGATCGACGCCAACCTGCAGTTCGGCGACGTCGGGGTGCTGCTCAACCTCAACCCGAAGAACAAGTCCGTCCTCGACGCGGTCGAGGGCGGCGAGCCCGATCGCGACATCATCGAGTCGGTCATCGTCGACCACTCGACCGGCATTCGCGTCCTCCTCGCTCCCCCGTCCCCGGAGGGCGCGGATCTCGTCACGCCGGCCTACCTGCGCAAGATCGTCGAGATGCTGCGCGAGAACCACGACTGGGTCGTGGTGGACCTGCCGTCTGGCCTCAACGACCACACGCTCGGTGTCCTCGACGCGGCGGACCAGATCCTGGTCGTCGCGGCCCTCGAGATCACCACGATCAAGAACGTCCGCCTGTTCCTGGAAGTCGCCGACCAGCTCGACTACGAACGGTCGAAGCTGCGGCTCGTGATCAACCGGTCGGATGCCAGCCAGGGCATCCGCATCGGTGACGTGGAGGCCTCGATCCGCCGCCCGATCGACGGTTCCATCGTGTCCGACGGCCGGCTGGCCGTGCTGGCAGTGAATCGGGGCGTGCCCTTCGTCGTATCCCATCCAGAGTCGCCGCTGTCGCGCGACGTCACCAAGCTCGCCCGCACCATTGCGGGCGAGGGAGCCACTACCCAGACGGACAAGACCGCCAAGCGCGGACTCTTCGCACGCCGCTGATGGAAGGACGCAGCCGATGTCACTGCTGAAGCGAATCGAGCGGGCTCGTCCCGCAGCTGAAGGCGAGGCAACGCCGGCCGTTCCGGCCGTGCCGCAGCCCGCTGAGCCGGGGGGCGCTTCCCAGCCACCGGCCCCGCCACAGGGCGGAACGCCCACGCCTCCTCCGCCTGTCGGCTCGGCCGCCGCTCGCTTCTCGGGGGCGCTTCCCGCTCGCGAGTCCTTCCGCGAGGCGAAGTTCCGCGTCCAGAACCGCCTGATCAACGAGCTCGACCCGAAGCTCGACCTCACCAACCAGGTCGAGGTCCGGCGTCAGATCGAGGAGCTGTTCGGCAAGATCGCCGACGAGGAGGGCCTGGCCCTCACCCGCGCCGAGCGCGTGCGGATGCTCGAGCAGATCACCGACGAGATCCTCGGCCTCGGTCCGCTCGAGCCCCTGCTCCGCGACGAGACGATCACCGAAGTGATGGTCAACGGGCCGCAGCAGGTCTACATCGAGCGCGAGGGTCGCCTGGAGCTCACGAACGTGACGTTCCAGAACGACGAGCACGTGATGAAGATCATCCAGCGCATCATCGCGCCGATCGGCCGTCGCGTGGACGAGTCCAGCCCGATGGTGGACGCCCGTCTCGCCGATGGCTCCCGCGTGAACGCGATCATCCCGCCGCTGTCGCTGGTCGGCCCGGTGATCACCATCCGGAAGTTCTCGGCCACGCCGTTCACGGTCGACGACCTCATTCGCTTCGGCACCGCCACGCCGGAGATGTTCGAGTTCCTCGAGGCCTGCGTGAAGGCCCGCCTCAACATCTTCGTGTCGGGCGGCACCGGCTCCGGCAAGACCACGATGCTCAACATCCTCTCGTCCTTCATCCCCGACGACGAGCGCATCGTCACCATCGAGGACGCCGCCGAGCTCCAGCTGCGGCAGGAGCACGTCATCACGCTCGAGGCTCGCCCGTCGAACATCGAGGGCAAGGGCGCCATCCCCATTCGCGAGCTCGTGCGCAACGCCCTGCGCATGCGCCCCGACCGCATCGTGGTCGGGGAGTGCCGCTCCGGCGAGGCGCTCGACATGCTCCAGGCCATGAACACCGGCCACGACGGCTCGATGTCCACCGGCCACGCCAACACCCCGCGCGACATGCTCAGCCGCCTCGAGACGATGGTGCTCATGGCCGGCATGGACCTGCCGCTGCGGGCCATCCGCGAGCAGATCAGCTCGGCAGTCGACCTGATCGTCCACCAGAACCGCTTGAAGGACGGCGCCCGCAGGATCGTGAACATCACCGAGGTCCAGGGCATGGAAGGTGAAGTGATCGTCATGCAGGACGTGTTCGTCTTCGAGCAGACCGACGTCGTCGAGGGCAAGATCGTCGGGAAGCTCAAGCCGACCGGCATCCGGCCCCACTTCGTGGAGCGTTTCGAGGTCGCCGGCATCCACCTCCCGCCGAACATCTTCGGCTCACCGTTCTAATAGAAGGGACGCCGTACCGATGCAGGGCATGCTGCCCTTCCTGATCGCCGGGCTCGCCGCACTGGCCGTGGTCGTCATCGCCATCGGCGTCGCCATGAGCGCCGGAGGCGGATCCGTCGCCACGCGCCTCGAGCGCTACGCCTCGAGCCGCGCCGACGCGCCCGATGGAGACGGCCAGGCCGAGTCCGCCGTGGTGGCGGGGATCTCGCGGGTCATCGAGCGCCAGGACCTGGCGACGAGGCTCAGCGTCGACCTCGCGCGAGCCGACCTGAAGATGAAGCCGGCCGAGTTCGTCCTCGCCTGGGCATTGACCCCGGTCCTGTTCGTCATCGCGGCGTTCATCATCGGGTTCATCTTCCCCGCGTTCCAGAACCTCGTCGCGCTGGTGGTCTTCTTCATCCTCGGCCTGTTCGCGCCGCGGTGGTACCTGCGCTACCGCCAGCGGAAGCGGCTCGGAGCCTTCGCGAGCAGCTCCCCGACACGATCACCCTGCTCGCCAACTCGCTTGCGAGCCGGCTCGTCCTTCCTCCAGGGCATGGAGCTCGTGACCCGCGAGGCGCGCCCGCCGATCAGCGAGGAGTTCGAGCGGGTCGTGCGCGAGATGCAGCTCGGCGTCGCCCTGCACCCGGCATTGAACAACCTCGTGCGTCGCGTCGCGTCCGAGGACCTCGAGCTGATGGTGACCGCGATCCAGATCCAGAGCCAGGTCGGTGGCAACCTCGCGACCGTCCTCGACGCCATCGCGTTCACGATCCGCGAACGGATCCGGATCATCGGCGAGATCAACACCCTCACCGCCATGCAGCGCTACAGCGGATACGTCATCACCCTGCTGCCGGTCGGCCTGGCGGCGCTCCTGTTCCTGATCAGCCCGAGCTACATGGCAGAACATGCTGGAGAACCCACCCGAGATGCTGGGCCTGCCGCTCGGCGTCGTGTTCTTCATCATCGGCCTGATCAGCATGGGCATCGGCTACATCTTCATCCGCCGCATCGTCGACATCAAGGTGTAACGCATGAGCCCAGAGATCCTCATCGCCATCCTCGCGGCGGCCGCCGTCCTCCTCATCACGTTCGGCCTCGCGGCGCGCCCGTCGGAGGACGCGGTCCAGGCCCGCCTGAGCCAGCTCGTCGTCCAGCCGAAGTCGCTGGAGGAGATGGAGCTCCAGCAGCCGTTCTTCGACCGCGTGCATGCGCCCGACGATCCAGCGACTTCGCGTGCCGGCCGCCGGCAGGAGGGCGGCATGATCGCCCGCATCGACGCCAAGCTCGAGAAGGCCGGCTACCCCGGCGGTCTTCGCGGCGCCGACTGGGTCGGCGTCAAGATCCTCAGCCTCATCGCCTTCGCGATCATCGGATTCCTGCTCGGGCTGCTCATCACGAGCTCGTTCGTCCTGGCGCTCCTGTTCGCCCTGGGTGGCGGAGCGCTCGGCTACTCGCTCCCGAGTTCTGGCTGGGCCGGAAGATCCGGGCACGCAGCTTGGAGATGGTGCTCCAGCTCCCCGACGCCCTGGACCTGCTCACCATCTCCGTCGAGGCCGGTCTCGGCTTCGATGCGGCCCTCGCCAAGGTCGTCGAGAAGATGGAGGGCCCGCTGGTCGACGAGTTCCGCCAGGCGCTGGCCGAGGTCCGGATGGGGCGACCGCGGCGCGATGCGCTGCGGGATGTCGCGCACTCGCGCCGACGCGCAGCCGGTCAGCAACTTCATCGGCGCCATCGTCCAGGCCGAGCAGCTCGGCGTGCCGATCGCCAAGGTCCTCCAGATCCAGTCGAACCAGCTCCGGATCGAGCGCCGTCAGCGGGCCGAGGAGGCCGCCGCCAAGGCGCCGGTCAAGATGCTCTTCCCGATGGTGGGCTGCATCTTCCCGACGATCTTCATCGTGATCCTCGGTCCGGCCGTCATCACGGTCATGGGCTCCGGCCTCTAGCGAGATGTTGCCGCCGGTCCGACCGGCCGTCCTGCTGGTCGACGACGACGTCACGCTCCTCTCCGTCCTCAGCCGGCGCGTCTCCCGCGCCGGCTTCGACGTTCGGACGGCCTCGTCGGGCCCGGACGCGCTGCGCGAGCTCGACGGTTGGTGGCCAGCCCTGCTCGTCGTGGACCTGATGATGCCCGGCATGGACGGCTTCGAGCTCAGCCGCCGGGTCAAGCAGCTGGCCGACCTGCCGATCATCGTGCTCTCCGCGGTCGAGGACTCCGAGGCGAAGGTCAGCGCCCTCGAGCTGTACGCCGAGGATTACGTCACCAAGCCGTTCGACCCCGACGAGCTGGTCGCGCGCATCCAGCGCGTGCTCCGGCGCGCCTCGGTCGGCAGTCCGCAGATCTCATTGGACCAGGGTGACGTCGAGTTGGACCTGGCCACGCGCCGCCTGACCACTCCGGCAGGCAGTCATCAGCTGACCCCGACCGAGGCGCGTCTGCTCCAGGTCCTCGCCGCGTCAGTCGACCGCGTGGTACCCACCGACGAGCTGCTCGACCGCGTCTGGACCGACGCCGACGGCGCGGATCCCTCCTACCTGTGGGTGACCGTCCGCCGTCTTCGCCGCAAGCTCGAGGCCGATCCGGACCGCCCGCGGTACCTGGTGACCGAGCGCGGCATCGGCTACCGCCTGGCCTCCGGTCCGCCCGCCGCTCCCCGGTCCTGAGAGCCGTGCCGCGGACCGGCCTCTGGCTCCGCATCTTCGTCGCGCTCCTCATCGCGGTCCTGCCGCCCATCCTGCTGCTGGTGGGCGCGCTGCTCCTGACGGAGTCGGTGCTGGCCGACGTCGATCCGAACGTCGTGGCTGTCGTGGTCATCGCCGGCACCGTCGTGTGGGCGGCCATCCTGGGCGTGGTCTTCTCCCGCGTGATCGCCGACGACATCCGCTCGTTCGTCTCGCTCGCGCAGCGCGGCGAGGAGGTCGCCGATCCCGAGCTGGGCGCCGCCTATCGCCAGCTGGCGACGACGCTGGATGAGCGGAATCGCCAGGTCGCGACGCTGGCGCGCGAGGCGAGCGCCGTGCCGATCGACGAGCAGCCGCGACAGGTGGTCGGATCCCTCGTCTCCGCGGTGCGATCGGTGATGCACGACGCGACCTGGCGATGCGCCGTCCTCGCCAGCGACGATCCGGAGCTGCTGCCGGCGGCGGTCTATCTCGGCGCTGATGACGACCGCCGATGTTCCCATCGGTGACCTGGAGCAGTGGGCGTCCGTGTCGATCGGCTCGATGCCAGCCACCCATCTCGAGGGGCCATGGGGGGCGTTCGCCGTCGTCGACGTCTCGGTCAGCGACCGGCTGCGAGCGATCCTCTACGCACCGTGGGAGGGTCGTGCAGAGCCGACTCCCGCGGAGCTGGCGCTCCTCACGCTCGTCGGACAGCACTTCGGGACGGCGCTCGAGCACTCACTCCTGTACGCCCGCGTTCGCAGCCAGGCCGATGAGCTCAACCGCCTGGCGGCCATCCAGGCGGACTTCCTCCGCGGCGTGACGCACGATCTGCAGACGCCGCTGACGAGCATCGGCGCCCTCGCCACCGAGCTCCGAGCGGACGACGCCGTCCCGCAATCCGCCCGCGCCGACCTCGACACGATCACCCACCAGGCCGAGCGCCTGCGCCGAATGGTGAGCCAGCTGCTGGTCGCCTCCCGCCTCGAGGCCGGGCGTCCTCACCCCCCAGATCGAGGTCTTCGCCGTTCCGCCGCTCGTCGAGCGCACCTGGGCCGCGCTGCGAGCCGGCCGGCCGTTCGAGCTCGTCGTCGAGGGAACGCCGCACCTCGCCATTGGGGACCCAGACCGGTTCGAGCAGGTCCTGTGGGCCGTCCTCGACAACGCGGTGAAGTACAGCCCGCCCGACTCACCGATCGGCGCGCGCCTGGCGCCGGCCGAGCCCGGCCTCGCTCTGACCGTGACGGATCACGGGACCGGCATGGACGAGGAGACGGCGGCCCGGGCCTTCGACCAGTTCTACCGCGCGCCGCAGGCCCGCAAGCTGGCGCCCGATGGCAGCGGCGTCGGGCTGTACGCGGCGCGAGGACTGATGGAGGCGATGGGCGGGTCGATCGAGGTCGACGGCGCACTCGGCAGCGGGACCTCGGTCACGATCAGACTCCCCGCCGAGCCGAGCGGAGCAGGCGACTAGGACCAAGGTACTCCCGCGTCGGGACCATCGGGAGCCGGCTCTCAAGGTGCGCTGCAAGGTCACGCCCATACGGTGGCGAGACCGGAATCCGCACACCCGAGCCGCCCGTGATGAAGCTCTTTCGCCGCTCGCTCGACCGCCCGCCACGACGTGGCCAGGGCATGGTCGAGTTCGCGCTCATCCTGCCGCTGCTCGCATTGCTGCTGATCATGGCCGTCGACTTCGGTCGGGTCTTCTTCGGATGGATTGCCCTCCAGAACGCCACGCGCATCGCCGCCGACACCGCGTCGCAGCGAGCGGATGCGTGGCCATCGGCACAGGGTGCGACCGAGGAAGGATGGCGCGTCGACTACGAGACATTCATCACGCGCGATCTCCAGTCGGCCAACTGCGAGTACCCGACGCCACATCCCGATCCGACGTTCACCAACACGAACGCCGGGGATCCCCTGGACGAGGGAGACCACGACTTCGGCGACCTCGTCACGGTTCGCCTGGAATGTCAATTCGAACTGATCACGCCACTCGCGCAGAACATCATCGGCGGCCCTGTCCAGCTCGCAGCCGAGTCCACGTTCGCCATCAATGGCATGGCCACGGTCGGGGTTCCCGACCCGCCACCACCGCCACCGGAGCCGTGCCCGCTGCCCGTCGCGTCCTTCGTGACCAGCCCGCTGCCGACCACCGGCGGCCGCGTGAACGGCACTATCAGTCCACTGCTCGTCACGTTCACGACCCCCGCGGAGGACCCCCTCTGTCCCGTCACTGAGTACCTGTGGGAGCGGCGAGACCTTCCCAGCGGACTCTTTGCGGAGACCGGCGACGGTGAGCCGAACCTGGTCAATGAGGAATTCACGGACGCGCCGGGCGGCGGCGGAGCGAACTACGAGGTCAGGCTGACCGTGACCACCGACGGGGGAACCGACACCGAGACAATCCAGATCCGGGTGACCGTGCCATGAGTATTCCCACCCGCGAGCGTCGCGGCCAGTCCATGGTCGAGTTCGCGCTGATCCTGCCCATCTTCGTCCTGGTGCTGGTCGGCATCTTCGACCTTGGGCGAGGCATCTACGCCTTCAACACGATCAGCCAGGCCGCCCGCGAAGGCGCGCGCCTCGCGATCGTGGACCAGACGATCGCCCATATCCAGGCCGAGGCCGCGCAGACGGCGGTCCAACTCGACATCGATCCGGCGCTCGTGAGTGTCGAGTTCCGAGACCGCGAGCTCCTCGATACGCCGAACTCATGCGTAGGCGCCGTCGACGGCGAGGACAACAACGCCCAGTCCATCGTCCGCTGCATGGCCATCGTGACCGTGCCATACGACTTCGAGGCGGCCACCCCGATCCTGGGCGCCATCCTCGGTCAGATCCAGATGGAGGGTGTCTCGCAATTCAAGGTCGACTACAACTGCGAAGGGCCCGACTGCCCGCACGGAGAATCATGATGTCCCCATTCCTCGCTCGGATCCGGCGCGCCATCCATCGCCGGCCCGATCCCTCGGGCCAGATCCTCGTCATCGTGGCGGCGGCGCTGATCGCGCTGATCGCCATGGTCGGCCTCGTCATCGACGGTGGGTACGCATGGGGGCGCCAGCGAGTGACCCAGAATGGCGCCGACGCGATAGCCAAGGCGGGCGCGGTCGTGCTGATCCAGTGGCTGGACGAGATTCCGAAGACCGTCGGTGACGTGGGCTGCGCGGTCGAGACCGCGGAGGAGGAGAACGCAGTCGAGATCGAGGAGGTCCTCTTCACGAACCATGCCGGAGAGCTGATCGGAGAGGTCGTACCTGCCTGCGGGACAGTCGGCGACATCCCCTTCGAAGCTCAGGGGATCCGTGCTGTCGCTGCGCAGACATTCGACACGTTCCTGATGTCCGTGGTGGGCATCGACCAGCTCACCGCCAGGGCGAACGCCACGGCCATCGTGGGTCCGATCACCGGATCGGGAGTCGGCCTGCCGGTCACGTTCCCGCAGACGATGGACCTGTGCGACACCTCGGGCGACGTCTGGACGATTCGTGACTGGAACGAGGAGAACCCCGGCGACGGCGATGCCAACGACAACACCTGGACGCCGTACGAGATCCTTCCGGAAGGGACGACGCTGGACGCGACGAACTTGGCGATCATCCCTCTCTGCACCACCGGACCGGGGTCGGTCGGCTGGCTGGACTTCGGGTGCGGCAACCTTGCCGACCAGATCAACGAGCCATGCGACATCTTCGTGAACATCCCGGGATGGGTCGAGACGAACCCTGGAAACATCAACTGCTGCGAGGGCGAGCTGTCCGAGTACCACGGCGACGAGCCCGGCGTGTTCGAGGAAGACGGTGTCGATGACGATGCCAATGTCGACGTGCCGGTGAAGCTTCCGATCCACACCACGACCTGCGAGGATCCGGCACCCTCTCCCGAGGCGTGGGACTCAGATGGCGATGGCGATGACGACTCGCTGACCGCGTGCCCCGACGGGGAATGGTCAGGCGAGGGTGAGAACCTCACTTATGGCGTGCCGTTCTGGGTGGCCTTCACTCTCGACGAGGCGTTCGTCCAGGGCTCCGATAACGAGTGCGAGGACGCACCTGGCCGTCCGCAATTGGAGAACCCGTCCGGCCTGACCGGTTGCCTCAAGGGCTGGTTCGTCGAACGAATCGGTCCCCCGGACTCGGTGTCGATCGGCGACGTGGATCCGGGCGCCGACGTCAACCTCGGGATCACGCTCATCAACTAGGGACCCCGCCAACCCAGGTGCAGACACCCCGGCGCGTGAGCCGGGGTGTCCTTGCGCTTGCCTGCCCGTAAGGTGCGTGGCAAGGTCGTGGCTCTAATGCTGCGCAGTACGAATGTACTTCGATGGTCCTGCCCACCATCGGCACCCCGAGCACGAGATCAAATGTTCCTTTACCGATTCACCAAGGGGCTTCGGGCATTGCTGCGGCCACAAACGCGTGGTCAGGCCCTGGTCGAGA
>CAWJMZ010000002.1:0-13306 GCA_963844265.1 uncultured Chloroflexia bacterium
TGGGCGCAACGCCTCCATCGGCTCGTGCGGCTCGTGCGGTGCGTCTTGTAGCGTTTGCACGGAGTGGGACTAACGGCCAAGAAGCGCCTGCTGCGTGGCCGTGGGTTGCACCAGGCGGGAAGTGTGGGCAAGCAGATGGCCATTTCGGCACGATCTTGGCCGTTAGTCCCACGGGGTGAAATCCGACCGGGACCGTCGTCGGCTTACGCCACGGCCTCGAGTCCCTCGGTCGACGGATCGGAGCCCCACGCCCGAGCCGCCAGCAGCGCGAGCGCAGCGATCAGCGTGACGCCCATCAACGGCGCACCGATGCGCTTGATCTCGGCGGTGTCGACGATGAGGCCGATCACGAACACGAGCAGGCCCAGGTTGACGCCCCAGAAGATCAGCTGCGTCACCCAACCGGGCGCGCGGCCGCGCAGGAACAGGAGCGACAGTAGCCCGAGGACGACGTTCGTGATGACGCCGAGGTACACCGCGTGGTCGCTGGCGATGAGGACGTTCAGCGGCAGCTCGGCGTTTTCCGGATCCGCGGCGCTGATGAACGTGAACACGATGTACATGAACAGCAGCAGCGCAGCGACCGCCCAGATCGAGGCGGCGCCGAAGTGGCGGCCAGGGGACGCATCGGCCCAACGGCTGCGCAGCGCAGTCGGCCAGATGCGGATCACGAAGATCACGACGGCCACGAGCTCGGCCAGCAGGTACAGCATGCCGCCGATTTGCTCGAAGCCGAAGAGCAGCGCGGCGGAGATGATCAGGCCGCCCAGGAACAGTGCGGCGACCTGGACGACACCGAGCGTCGGCATGCCGCGCGTGCCCAGCAGGTGCCATTCGATGAAGCCCATCGCGGTGAGGACGAGGTAACCGAACGTCATGGCCGATGCGTGGGCGCCGACGAAGTCGCCCGGGAGGATCGTGATCTCGAGCGCGAGGCTGGCCTGGATCAGCACGCCGACCACGGCGCCGTACGCGAACGATGTGAGCCCGAGCGCCACCGCCAGGCGTGGCAGCGTGCGCTCCGATCCGAGGTAGATCGACCAGACCCAGTACACGAGCCATACGATGGCGGCCAGAAGGGCAGTGCCGCTGATCGCGCGGAACGCGAAATTCCCGGTATAGAAGGCCAGGACGTAGATCGGAACGAGCACCGCGAGGGTGAGCATCAGGCGCCGATCGGCCGCTCGGAACAGGAGGAACGTCGAGGCGACGATCGTCAGCGACAGCCAGCCGATGGTGCCCGAATGGACGTGGGTGAGGATGGCGTTCCGGTCGAACTCGACCGCATCGGTGCCGTTGAGGATGCCGATGAGGATCGTGACCAGGAAGACGGCCATCGCCACCAGGTAGAGGTCACGGGCGGTGATCGCCCATGGGGCGGGTGCGGTGCGGTGCTCGGTGGTCATGGAGAAAGACTGCTCCCCTTCGGTGCTCGGGTCTTGGGCAGCGGGCCGCATCATACGGGCGGGCGGCCGTGCCCGTCACTGGTGAGTCGCGCTCGCCTTCTCGACGAGCGAGCGCTAGCCGCAATCCGATTCCGTTTGCGCCCGGTGGGACTAACGGCCAACTTGGGGCTCCAGGCTGGCCGCCGGTTGCCCGTGGTGGGAAAGGCCGCCACGTAGAGGCCCCAATCGGTCGCATCTTGGCCGTTAGTCCCGCCCCGTGGGATTTCAAAGGAACACGATCGCGTCGGCTTCCGGGTCTCGGCCGGCTGCCAGGGTTGCAAGCGTGGCCTTCGTTCGTAGCGGGAAGGATCCGTCGGAGATCGCGTCAGCCTCGGCTGCGGCCTGCCGGTTGGCATGCGTCGCGGCCAGCAGGAGGATCAGGCGCGTCGCCTTCAGATCCCGTTTCTTGCGGGCGGCGGCCGCGCTCTGCGCCTGCCAATCGGACACGCGCGTGTACGCCTCCACCAGTACCGAACAGCCGGGAATGCTGATGCGGCAGTCGCCGGATCGGAGGTCGGAGGCGATCGGCATCGGCACTTCGGTCTCCCACGTCCAACTGGGATGCAGCCGCGACCGGAAACGTGCGAGGAGGTCCGACTGCGGGCCGTCGAGGAGGCGCCGTCCGAGCGGGTAGAGCTTCAGCCATGGCCTGAGGCCGACCGCGGCGGCCTGCTGGGAGAGCGCCTCGATCGTCAGCCCGGGCGGTTGGCCGTGCTCGATCCGGCAGACCTGGGATGTCGACGTCCCAGTCAGTCGAGCAACGTCGGCCTGGCGCATACCCGCGGACCGACGGGCAACGCGAAGCTCGCGTCCGACATCCGCGCGCATCCACCGCGCGAGTCGGCGCGCTTCGTATTCCGGTCGAGAGCGGTTGGCCACGCAGCGATGGTTGCGCGGCGGGCTTATCGGACGCTTACGTCCGGCTTGTTGCGGCCCGTGGGACTAACGGCCAACTTGGGGCTCCAGCTTGGCCGCCGGTTGCATGCGGTGGGGATGGCGGGCAGGTAGACGCCGGATTTGGTCGGTACTCGGCCGTTAGTCCCGCCCCGTGGGAATCGGCGCCAACCGCTCAGTCGCCGGTGGTCGCCAACCAGACACCTGCACGGGCGTCGATCCCTGTCTCCATGGTCCCGGTCTGCGTGGCGCCGGTGACCAGGAGGCCGTCATCGGTGGCATAGGCCGATGTGAAGAACGCCTCGGGCAACGGTTCGCCGAGCGGCGACCACTCGGTGCCATCGGCGGAGAGCCAGGCCCGGCCCTGCATGTCGTCGCCGCCCCCGACGGCCACCAGGCCGGCCGGGGTGAGCGCCAGGGAACGAGCGTAAACGCCGCTCATGGTGTCCACCGCCAGCGTCCAGGCGATGCCATCGGGGGAGGTCCAGATCCGTCCACCGGAGCCGTCGAAGGCGCTGCCGACCATGGCCAGGGTGCCATCAGGCAGGGCCGCAACATCGGTGGCCTCGAAGCCGGCGAAGCCCTCGGGGTCGGGAGCCATGTCCCAGGTCACGCCGGCATCGGCGGAGGTCCAGACCGCGAGGTCGGGATCGGGGTTCCGTCGCCAGCCGACGGCGACCAGGCCGGGCCCACCTTCGGCAATCGACCACAGGAAGGCGTGCTCGAGATCGCCGCCGACGCGCTCCCAGGTCTCGGCGTCGGTCGAATGCCAGACGCCGGCCGCATCGGCGCCCGGGACGCCACCTGCGGCGAACAGGCCGTCGTCGGTGGCGACGACGTCGATCATCTGGCCGATGAGCTGCTCGGCCGTCTCGACCTTTCGCCACGCCAGCCCGTCATCGGAGAGGTAGACCGCTGCCTGTTGCGCATCGACGTTGATCGTGTCGCCGCGGCCGACGCCCACCAGCATGCCGTCGAACTCCACAACGCTGGCGATGCCGATCGAGGCGAACTCGGCCGGCGTGATGTCGGTCCAGGTCCGACCGCCGTCGCCGGAGGTCCACAGGATGGAGCCGAAGGCGCCGTCGAAGCCGATGGCGATCAGCCCCTCACCGCCGGGGACGATCTGAAGCGTGGCGCTGGCGGCGTCGGAGCTCGGCACGGTGGCCGCTTCCCAGCCGACCACGGACGGGAGCTCGGTGGGCGAGGGCTGCTCCGAGGGAGCGACGGACGGATTCCTCGGACGGGACCGGCGCCTCGCTCGGCGCGACCGAAGGTTCGACCGATGGGCCTGGCTGCCCCGTGCACGCCACCAGGGTCGCCAGGGCGAGGACGACGACCAGCAGGCGCAGCTTCATGCGTCTCAGAATCTGGCATGTCGCGCGCGCCGGCATCGGCCGCGGGTGCGAGACCCGCTGCGGCATGCGACGTAGGGCCGGTCGCTTCGTTTCCGCCTCGTGGGACTAACGGCCAACTTGAGGCGTCAGCTTGGCGGCTGGTTGCCTGCGGTGGGAACGGTGGGCACGCAGGGGTCCGAATCGGCGGCAACTTGGCCGTTAGTCCCGCCGTGTGGGAATTCGGAGGACCCTCAAGAAGGGGCGGTGCGGGGAACCCGACGGAGGAAGACGGCGGTGCCGGGATCGGCGGCACCGAGCATTGCCTCGAGGTTGGCCGGTGGCAGGGCCGGCGCGAAGTGAAAGCCCTGCGCCATCTGGCAGCCCATGGCGCGGAGTGGGGCGAGCTGCTCGGCGCGCTCGACGCCCTCGGCGATGGTGATCGCGCCGAGGCGTCGGGCCAGGTCGGTGACGCCGGTGACCACCGACTCGGCGCGGGGATCGGTATCGACCAGGGCGACCAGGTCGCGGTCCATCTTGATCACGGCGAATGGCAGGCGGGCCAGCTGCTCCATCGAGGCGAAGCCCGTGCCGAAGTCGTCGACCGCGAGGCGAATGCCGAGGCCGTGCAGCCGCAGCAGGGCGCCGGACACCGATTCGGGATCGGGGTTCGCCGACTCGGTGACCTCGACCAGGAGGTGCGTCGGGTCGACGCCGCTGCGGGCGACCGCATCGGTCACGAGCTCGACGAAGCCCGGATAGGTGATCTGGATCGTCGACAGGTTGATGCTCATGAAGCGGCCGCCGGCCAGCAGGCCGTCCGCCCACGCGGCGGCCTGGCGGCAGGACTCGGTGAAGATCCACTGGCCGAGGGTGATGATCGTGCCGGTCGCCTCGGCCACCCCGATGAAGTCGGCCGGAGCCAGCAGGCCACGGGTCGGGTGGCGCCACCGGGCCAGGGCCTCGACCCCGGTCAGGTCGCCGGTCTCGAGGTCGACGATCGGCTGGTAGTGGAGCTCGAACTGGCGCTCGCGGATGGCCCGCTCGAGATCGTCGCGCAGGCCGATGCTGCGCACGACCGAGGCGTGGGTACGCGGATCGAAGACCGATGAGCCGCCCTTGCCGTCGCCCTTGGCCACGTACATCGCGATGTCGGCCTCGCTCATCAGCTGCTCGGCGCTGGCGACGCCACTGCGGCCCATGCTGATGCCGATGCTTGCACCGACGCTGCGATCACGTCCCGCGACGCGCATCGGACGGCGCAGGCCACGCAGCAGCCGATCGGCGAGCTGGCGGGCGACACCCTCGGTGGCGCTGCGCTCGACGAGGACTGCGAATTCGTCGCCGCCCAGGCGCGCCACGGTGTCCTCCGCGCGCACGTTGCTCGCCAGCGAGGCGGCGACCGCCACCAGCAGCTCGTCGCCGGCCTGGTGCCCGTGGGTGTCGTTGATCGTCTTGAAGTCGTCGAGGTCCAGGAACAGGACCGCCACCGGCTCGTCACGCTGGGCGAGCGCCCGACCGAGCCGATCGGCGAACAGCGTGCGGTTGGCGAGGCCGGTGAGCGGGTCGTGGTAGGCGCGCTGCTTGAGCTCGGCCTCGAGGGCCTGGCGCTTGTGAAGGTTGGCGCGCAGGTCGGCGACCACGCTGCCGAGACGCGCGATGACGAGCAGGAACAGCACGACCGAGGCTGCCGCGATGACCGGCACGTCGATCTGTGCCCCGGCCAGCCACTGGATCAGGAGGACGGCGGGAGCCATCAGCGAGGCCGCGGCAAGAAGGATCAGGCGCCAGGCGCTCAGGCGGCCCTCACCGTCGTCGACCTGCGCGGCGACCTCGCGCATCGAGGGGTGGAGCGCGGCCGCGGCGTAGAGGACAGCGCTGATGAGCCAGCCCGCCTCGATCGGATGGCCGGTCCGGTAGCCGCCGGCCAGCGCCAGCCCGGCATACCCGACGTCCGACACGATCAGTGCGCCGAGTGCGCCGAGCAGGAGCGTCAGCGACGGCACCTTTTGACCGGGCGCCAGGGCGATCCGGACGAGGACCGCCAGGATCACGAGGTCGAGCAGCGGATAGGCGAGGGCGAAGGCCGTCTCGGCCAGCGTCGCCTCGGCGTCGGCAACGACCGGGGCCATGAGGAAGGTCCAGCTCAGCAGGCCTGCACCGACGGCCACGATCAGCGCATCGAGCAGTCCGGCGCGATCGCCGTCGGGGATGCGGCCCCTGACCATCCACACGATGGCGCCGCCGGTGACGGCAATGCCGGACAGGTAGAACGCGTCGGCCAGCGACGGAAATGGCTCGATACCGTAGACGCGCTCCAAGAGCACCCAGGTCCAGTCGCCCGTCGTGGTCAGGGCCAACCCGAACGCCAGCATCAGCCACGGGCCACGACGCCGCGGCCGATGGATGGCGACGCCCGCAAGGACACCGCCCACCGCCAGCATGCCGGGCACCTGGTAGGCGAACTCCTGGAGGTCTCGGCTGGGGAGGAGGAAGTAGCCGAGGACCACGAGCGCCCCGACGATCAGCGCCGTGCGCGCGGCATGATCGCGAGCTCGCCAACGACGCTTCGGCGCCGTCACCTGCGTGGCCAGTCCCACCCTGGACGTTCCTCGAGCAAAGGCCCCGCTCGAACCGGGGCCGGTGGACGGCCACCGTACGGCCGGGAGGGGCGACGAGGCACATCCCGATGGTCCGGGGTGACGTCGCCGAAGGTCCCCGTCCCTATCGCGGTGGTGGTGCTGGAGCCGACGCCGTAGCAGGCTGACCTTCCGGTACCGATGCAGCCGAGGCCAGGGCGTCATCGAGAACCTCGAGATCGGCGACGGCACCGAGCTCCTCGAGCAGCGGTCGGCCGGCCTGGGCGAGCTCGCGCAGGGGATGCTGATCTGGGAGGAGGACGGTCGCATCGATGGCGAAGGTCGCGGCCCGGTACATCTGGCCGAGCCGGACGAGCTCGGCATGGACCTCCTGGAATCCCGCGACCGCATCGGCAATCCGCCCATCGGCGGCAGCGGCCGCAGCCCGAGCGCTTCGCTTCTGGACGGCGGTGAGGGCGCCGGACCCGGCGAGCAGCTCCGTCTTGGCGGCGACGTCGCGCATCGCCTCGGGATCGCGCGAGCGCATGGCGCCAGCGAGTGCCAGCCCGAGCGGAATCTCCGGGTTCTGCGGTTCGCCGGCGTGGCATTCCATTGCAACGCGGTACGCGTCGAGGTACGCGTGCCGACGCATGGCAACTTCACCTTGCGTCATGAGGAGCGCGAACTCGTCATCCTTGCTGGCGCCACCGGTCGATAGCTCGGTGATGTCGGCAAGGTATTCGTCGAGGTTTTGCCTGCGGGCGCCTTCGATGAGCCCGATGAAGATGCGCAGCCGCAGCCTGTCCGTTCGAATCAGTGCGCTCTCGTACGCCTCCTTCAGCGCCGCGAGATTCTCGTCCCAGCGCCTGCCTTCATCGATCTGCCACACCGCCGTCATGCCGACCAGCCAGTTGTACATGCCACGGTCGCCGACGTCGCGAGCCACATCGGCCGCCTCGGCCAGGTTGCGCGTTGCGCCGACAGGGTCGTCATCGCTAAGGGAGTTGGCGTAGTTGTTGCGAATCCGCAGCTCCAGGCTGCGGTCGCCGATGCGCTGCGCGATCTCCAGGGCCACGGCTTCGAGGGCGCCCCCCTCGCGCCTCCGACCCTCCATGTTCAACGCCGATCCCTTGTTGACCAGGCCTTCGGCGATGATGGGTTCGAGGTTGAGGCGCTCGGCGATCGCCAGGGCCCGATCGGCGGCCGCGATCGCCGGTCCGCTCTCGGCGAGACGCATGCGGGCCCGCGCCAGGTTGGCAAGTGCGGCTGCCAGCGCGGATGGGTCGTCGAGCTTCTCGGCGGTCGGAATGATCGCCTCGAGCGTGGCCTTCGCCCGATCGAGCTCGGCCGCGTCGATCAGGACGCGTCCGAAGCGCGCGGTGGCGGCCACGGTCCCGACTTCGTCGCCGATGGCGCGGTAGGCCTCGATCGCAGCCTCGCCGAACACCTGCGCGTCGGTGCGCGCGGCCGACGCGGCCGACCGAGCCGCGCGGTCCAGCAGGGCGGCTCGCTCACCGGGGGCCGTCGTGATGGCCAGCGCCTGCTCGAGGTACGTGACGGCCTGGTCGTGCGAGCCAAGCGCGGCCGCACGGTCCGCGGCGCCGGTCAGGGCAAGGCGGGCCTGCGTGGCGATCGCATCGGCCTCCGGTCCCTCATCGGAGGCTTCGTGGGCGGCGAGGTAGTGCGAAGCGAGCGCCCCGGCCAGCTCGTCGTCACCTTCCGCCTCGTAGTGGCGGGCGACAGCCAGGTGGCGGCTGCGTCGCTCGCGCCGGGCGAGCGTCCCGTAGGCCACCTCGCGGATCAGCGACTGGACGAACCGGAACTGGCCGCGCTCCGGTGATCGGGGGTCAGTCTCCACGTCTAGCAGCTCGCGCCGCACGAGGTCGCGCAGTCGCGGAGTCAGGGCATCGGGCTCGCTCCCGGTCATTGCGCCCAGCGACTCGGCGCTGAAGACCTGCCCGAGGACCGATGCGTCCTGCAGCAGCGTGCGGTCTTCGGGCTGGAGCGCGTCGAGCCTCGACGCGATGAGCGAGCGCAGCGAGTCGGGCACGCGGATCTGCGACAGATCGCCGATCGGGACGTAGACGTCGGCCTGGCGCTCGATCAGCCCATCGGCCAGCAGCCCTCGCACCATCTCGACCGCGTACAGCGGGACGCCCTCCGCCCGACCGACGATGGCGGCCAGGGCATCGCCCGGCAGGCCGGGCACGAGGCCCTCGAGGAGCTGCCTCATGTCCCCATCGGTGAGCGGCTCGAGAGCCAGGGCTGTCAGGTGGCGCCGGTTGGCGCCCCAGTCCGGCCTGCGATCGAACAGCTCGGGCCGTGCGAGCGTGACGACCATGATCGGCAGGCCGCGCGCCCAGTCCAGCAGGTGGTCGATGAAGTCGAGCAGGCCGGTATCGGCCCACTGGAGATCCTCGAACACGAGGGCGGTGGTGCCGTGCTCCGCGATGCGCTCGAAGAACAGCCGCCAGGCCGGGAACAGCGCGTCACGCCCTCCGGGCGGCGGCTCCTCGACGCCGAGCAGGGTGAGCAGGGCGGGACCGATCCTCTCGCGGTCGCCGGGGTCCGCCACCAGCTCGTCGAGCGTCGCTGCGATCCGCTCGCGGGTGGCGGCTTCGTCGTCGTCCTCGGTCAGCCGAGCGCGGCGCCGCACCATCTCGCCCAGCGCCCAGAACGTGACGCCCTCGCCGTAGCTCGGCGACCGGCCCCGATGCCAGTAGATGAGCTCGCTGACCCCGTCGACGTATTTCTCGAGCTCCCAGACCAGCCGGCTCTTGCCGATGCCGCCGGGCCCGGTGATGCTGACCAGCCGGGGCCGGGATTCGCGTCCAACGGCATGCAGCACGTCCTTGAGCTGGCGCAGCTCCTCGTCACGGCCGGTGAACGGGGGCTCGAGGGCGTCGGCGCGGCCCTGCCCGCCGCGCTGCGCGACGACCCGGACGGCACGCCACGCCGGGACCGGGCTCGTCTTGCCCTTCAGCGAGTGGTCGCCCAGCGGCTCGAACACGATCGCGCGCTCGGCCCCGCGCCGGGTGGCGTCGCCAACGAGCACGGTGCCGGCCTCCGCGATGCCCTGAAGCCGCGCGGCGGTGTTCACCAGGTCGCCGGCGACCATGCCCTGGTTGGTCGCCCCCAACGTCACCGCGGCCTCCCCGGTGAGGACGCCGGCGCGGGCCTGGAGGCCGGGATGCAGGGCCGGCACCGTGGCGACGATCTCGAGCGCGGCCCGGACCGCGCGTTCCGCGTCGTCCTCGTGCGCGGTCGGCGTTCCCCACACCGCCATCACCGCGTCGCCGATGAACTTCTCCACCGTCCCGCCGTGCAGCGTGATCGCCTGGGTGGCGGCGTCGAAGTAGCGCGACAGCAGGTCGCGCACGGCCTCCGGGTCACGATCCTCGGCAAGCGTCGTGAAACCGACGAGGTCGGTGAACAGGACGGTGACCAGCCGGCGCTCGGCGGTCGCCTCGTCGGAGGAGCGCGTCGCGGGGGGCGCGGTGGCTGCGGTCGGGGCGCTGGCGGTTGGTGCGTCGCCGCCCAGCGCCGAGCCGCAGTTGGCGCAGAAGCGCGCATCGGCGCGGTTGGGCTCGCCGCAGGTCGGACAGTTCGAAGCGAGTGGGGCGCCGCAGTTGTCGCAGAAGCGGCTTCCCGTGCGGTTCTCGGTGCCGCACGACGCGCAGATCACACAGGGCCCTCCGTGGGGATCGTCCGGAGCGTACCCGATGGAGGCAAGCGGCCAATGGTCATCTGCTGCTCACGCCCGCGTTCCCGCCCGGTGGGACTAACGGCCATGTTGGGCCGTTTCCGGTGCGTTTCGTGGCCGTCAGTTGCACCTGGCGCAACCCGCGGCCAAGGAAGGCGACATTTACGCGCCAGGTTGGCCGTTAGTCCCAGTGGTGGGGAATTTCGCCTCGCAGCGGCTCATTCCACGGGCTGCTGGAGCTCGGTGACGAAGTCCGCGTCGCGCTCCACCACCCAGCCGGGCGGCAGCCGCAGGTCGGCATCGGCGCCGAACTGGAGGTAGATGGTCCGCATCGGTCCGGCCGGCTGAAGGCCAGCGGCCGCCACCCAGCGCAGCAGCGTTCGTCGCGCGGCGGCGACCCCGCCGTACGGCCCGCGCTGGATGACCGATGCGACTCGCGCTGCGGGAAGCCGGCGATAGTCGATGGCCTCCGTGGCCGGCACGGGACCGGTGACGGGCACGAAGATCTCGCGCTGCGATGGAATCGCGCCCGGCGGCCGATGCGCCCGGCGGCCAACGTCACGGACATGCGTCTCGAGCTGGTCGAACGCGGCCTGCACGTCGTCGCCGATACGCATGACGGCGACCGGCTCCACGGCGACCGGGCGGACGACGATGTCCGTCTCGCCGACGGCGATGTCCAGGGCGGCCAGACGCTCTTCGGCCAGGCGTCGCTCGCGCTCCAGCTCGGCACGGCGGCGGTCAAGGGCCGCCCGCAGGTCGCCGCCGCGAACCAATCCCCCGATCTCGTCGAGCGGCATCCCCAGCTGGCGCAGGGCGAGGATGCGCCGCAGCTCCGGCAGCTGGGCCGGCGAGTAATAGCGGTACGCGCTGGACGGGTCGACCCACACCGGCCGGAACAGGCCCAGCGCGTCGTAGGCGCGCAGCTGCTTCGCGCTGATGCCGGCGAGGCGGGCGAACTGGCCGATCGGGAACATGTGCAGACATACCTTGACTTTCCCTCTGGGGGAAGGTCAAGCATTCGGACATGACGCAACCACAGCACCTCACGCGACCGATCCGGATCGCGGCGCAGCTCCATCCGCAGCACGGCGACTGGCGCGACATCCGCTCTGCCGCCATCCGCAGCGAGGAGCTCGGCTACGACATCCTCTACACCTGGGACCACTTCTCTCCGCTCGACGGCGACCCGGACGGCAAGCACCTCGAGTGCTGGTCGATGCTGGCCGCCTGGGCCGAGGTGACCTCGCGCATCGAGCTCGGGCCGCTGGTGGCCTGCAACTCGTACCGCAACCCGAACCTGCACGCCGACATCGCCCGGACGGTCGACCACATCAGCGGCGGGCGCGTGATCATGGGGATCGGCGCGGGCTGGTTCCGGCGCGACTACGAGCGCTACGGCTACGAGTACGGCACGAAGGCGTCGCGCATCCGAGCGCTGGGGCGGGACACCCCGATCATCATCGAGCGCCTTGCGACCCTGAATCCGCCGCCGCTGCGCCGCATGCCGATCCTGATCGCCGGCGTCGGCCTGGAGCTGACGCTGCCAATCGTCGCCCGCCACGCCGACGCGTGGCACGCGTTTTTCCCGGACTCCATCGAGGAGGTGACGCCGGCGGTGGAGGCATTGATCGGCCATTGCAACGCCATCGGGCGCGATCCGTACGAGATCGAGTGGAGCGTGGGCCTGCAGCCGGACGACGTCGATCGGTTCCTTTACGAGGACGCCGACCGCTACCTCGAGCTGGGCTTCACCCAGTTCACGCTCGGCTTCGGCGGTCCGAACTGGCCGGTCCAGAACGGCCGCGGGTTCCTCGAATGGCGCGACCGGATCAACGCGGAGCGTGGCGTCGCCACGGCCGCGTAGCCCTCACGAAACTTCGGGAACTGCCTCGAGGCGGCCTGCCGTCTCCGGAGCGCGAGGACGGTCGTCGCCCCGAAGCTCGTCCAGCAGCTGGAGGAACGGTCGCGCGCCGACGCGCTCGAAGAGCCCGCGCGCCTCGGCCGACCAGGCGGCCGCTTCGGGCGCGTCAGGAAGGAGCGACACCGCCATGACCTCCCAGCGCGCGAGGTCGTAGAGCTGTCCGAGATTGCGGAGCTCATCCAGGCCATGGGTGAAGCGCGCCCTCGCCTCGGCCTGACGGCCTTCGAGCGCCAGCGCGCCGGCATCGGTGATCTTGGCGCTCGCCTTTGATAGCAGTCCCTGGAATACCCCGTCCCTGATGCGGTCCGCGGCCTCGCGCGCTCCCGGCCCATCCCGCAGGGCAAGGAGCGCCAGCGTCATCGTCTGCAGGAGATACGGCTCGTTGAACTCCGAGAGGCCGCTCGCAAGGGCATCGCGCGCCAGGTCCACCGCGCGCCGGTTGTCGCCGACGATGGCCAGCCCATCCGCTATGGCGGTCTGCGCCATCCAGTTCGTCAGGCCGGTGAACTCGAAGGACTCCATCTGACGCGTGAGCTCAGTCGCATCGTCGCCGAGGGCCGTACGGATCTGCAGCGCCTGCCCTACCAGCGGCACCCACCCGGGCGTCCCGGCAGTGGTCCGCGACGCCGCGTCCTCCAGCGAGGCCGCGGCTTCGGGCCAACCCTGCATCTCCATCAGGTCTCCGCTCGCCGCGCTGGACGTCGCTGTGAGATACCAGTGGACGTCGCCGATCCTCCCCGCGATGTCGCGCATCTCGCGCGCGATCTGCGTGGCCCGCTGCGGATCGTCATCGGTGAGCGTGACCGCAAGGTTGTTCATCAACCGGAGCTCGAGGTCCGTCCACCCTCCCTCCGCAGCAAGCTTGACCGCGGCCTCGAGAAGCGCGGTGGCCTCGCGGCGGCGCCCGAAGTTGTTCAAGGCGGCCGCACGGTTGTTCATGGCGTCGGCGACGATTCGCACCAGGTTTCGCGGCTCCGCAATCGTCAACGCGCGCTCGGCGACCTCGAGGGCCTCGGTCGAACGGTTGCTGCGCATGTACGCGCGGGACATCGCAGCGAGAAGCTCCGCCTCGATCTCCGGCTCCGGAGGCGGCAGGCCGCGAGAGAACACACCTTCGAGTACCTCGGTCGCGGCCTCAAGCTCGCTGATGTCGAGAAGGACGCGGCCAACGAGACCTGCGGCTCGATAGATTCCGCCGGGATCCCCGATCGACTCACGCGCCGCCAGCGCTTCCCGTGCGTATCGCTCCGCGTCCGGGTCGGCCGCGGCAATCGCCGACAGCGCCGCGCGTTCCAGCAGCTCGGCGCGCTCGGCGGGTTCGACGGTGATTCCGAGCGCGCGCTTGATGTGCGAGACGGCCTGCGCATGGGCGCCGAGCGATGCGGCACGATCCGCGGCGGCTCGCAGTGCGATCCGGGCCTGTGCCG
>CAWJMZ010000003.1:0-140687 GCA_963844265.1 uncultured Chloroflexia bacterium
TGCTCCTCGTCATCGTGCTGGGTGTCGTGGACTTCGGCCGCGTATTCCAGACGGGCATCGTGATGGAGTCGGCAGCCAGAGCTGGAGCTGAGGCCGCCGCGCTCGAATATCTGCGCGAGGTGGCAGGCAAGGACCCAGCCTATGAGCCGGACTATGACCGCATCCGGAATATAGCCGCGGAGGTTACATGTCGCGAAGCGAGTCGCCTACCCAATGCTATTCCCCCGAACCCCGCGGATCCTCCCAACTGCGACCTGTGGCCGATAATCCGGATCTGCATTCACGACGACGCCGCCCTCGACCTGGACTGCGGCCAGCCTGGCGACAAGGGATCGGCTGCCGTTCCTCTCGAGTGTCCTGAGACCGATGGCGGATGGTCGTCGGCCAGCACGCTCGGGGTCGACCCGACCCCCGCCAACCCCGATCCGCGCGGCGCCTATATCGAAGTGCGGACCTGTTACCGCTTCACCACCCTCCTGCCTCTCAACGAATTCCTGCCGCTGGGAGAGGTGTTCCTGCAGAAGGATTCGGTCTTCACAGTGGCGGACTACTGATGGTCCGCCATTCGGTCCGTCGATCGGCCGACGGCCAGGCCCTGGTCGAGACGGCCTTAGTGGTTCCCGTCTTTCTGACACTCGTCCTGGGAGTCATCGTCCTCGGAATCGGTCTCTTCTACCAGCAACAGATCACTAACGCGGCGCGCGGAGGCTGCCCGCTATGCGGCCATCCATAGCGCAACAGCCGACTGCCCGACGAGCTCCCGGCTACCGCCGAACCCCGGCATGGTTCCAGTCGATTCGACCCAGCTCCTTTCTGCCGCGTGCGCTGGAGGGCAGCCAACAGGCAGTCCGCTCACCTCGTGGCCGAACTATGCAAGCGTACGGTCGCGAGCGCGCGGGCTTCGGCTTCGTCGAGGCGCTCTCCACTTCGCGGCGTGCTGGTCGGGCACCTGGACGGTGACGCGGTGGCACCACCTAATCATGACGTCCCGCGTTCCAGGCGGACGGCATCGCGAACGTTTGGGCACATGCACGATCGGGGGATCGATCCCGTCGCCAATGCCGGCGCCCTGACCTGCCCACCGCCTGTCACGTCGGCCAGGGACGACACCGCGAGCAATCTCGCCGTCTCGTCCTTGAGCACCGCGAACCAGGTGACCGTGTACGCGTGTTACGAGTGGCGCCCCCGCTCGCTGGCTTCCTGTTGATTCCCGAGACGATCTCGTTCCGCGCGACGGTCACGAAAGTCCTGCAGCATCAGAGGTGAGCGCCATGACACCCGCGCCCCGCGGCCAGATCCTCATCCTCGGTGCCGCCGCCATGGTCGTCCTGCTGGGCATCGCGGCGCTGGTCGTTGACTCGGGTTTCAGCTGGATGCTGCGCCGCAGGAGCAGAATGCCGTGGATCCCGCTCCGTGGCCGCCGCTCGGTACCTGCCTGACGGCGACTGGGAGAGGCATACCGGGCAGCATGCTTCTATGTGAAGGAGCACGGCTTCTTCGAGGACAACGACGCGCGGTGCACGCAGGCGCGCACGCCGACCCCATCGGCATGTACGTCGGCGTCCCTCGCAGCGGCCCGTACGTGGGAAATCCAGGTTACGTCGAGGTCGGATTCGCGCCGAACACCCGGTGTTCTTCGGCAGCATCTTCGGTCAGGACGAGGCATGGGTAACGACCCTGGCCGTTGCCGCCAACGGCGCGAGCGGCGTGGGAAACCCGAGCGCCAACTCCCTCGTCGCGTTCGACCCTGACATCCTGCGGGGCCGGCCAGATCACCGGTAACGGTGAGGTCAACATCACGAACTTGGGCCAGACGGACCCGGCGGCTTCGTGTACATGAACTCGATCTGCGGCGATCGATCCGCCCGGCGCGACTGACGACGACAGCTGCCAGGGTGGCTCCGGCCAAGGGGCGCTCCAGTTCAGTGGCGGCAACGCCGAATCGATGACGGAGCATCTGTATATCCGCGGGACGTGCAATCCCACGTCCAACCGACTGGAACGGTCCGACGACGGAAGGTGCTGCCGAGATCACCGACGGCATGTCGAACCTGGTTGAGCCGACGCTGACTGGCAGACCAGTGGGGAGTGGCTGCCTGTCCCGGAGTGGTGTCCTGCTGACTCCAGGCCCGGGCTGCAGCTTCACGCAACCGGAACCCGACGACCATCGGTCCCGGGGTGTACTACGGCGGGATCGTCATCTCCGGCCAGGCGAAGGTCAACTTCGAAGAGGGCGTGTACTTCCTCGCCGGCGGCGGGCATGCAGTATCAGGGCAACGACCGATCCTCCTTCCATGTGATCGACCCCGGCGGCCGGCAGCAACCCAGGCCGCGCCCTGTTCTTCAGCACCGGATACCCGAACTACGCCGGAACCTGCGCTTTGGATCCCACCTTCCCCCAGAACGCCCCTCCGCAGTACGCCTCCCCGGACGGCGACGTGGCTCGGCGCCTGACGATGAGTGGCTCGACCAGACGGGCGCCGTCGAGCACGTACGCGGTGATTGCCGAGCCGGTCGGCGACACTGTGGCCGACACCACGTACCTGGCGTCGCCCATCAATCCAACGGCCGGGGACCACTTCGAAGTTTCGCTCGCCGACATCGTGCCGCCCATCCCGGACTCGGGCATCTTCGTTCGATACCGGTATGGGATGCTCGCCGGCTCCGATGCTGCCATCGACCTCGAGGTCGAGCTGCTGAAGGGGGCACGACTATCATCGCCAACCAGGTGAAGCAGGACATTCAGCGCGTGGCCGGGTGGCAGGTCGGCGAGTTCGAGTTGAGCACCGCTGACTTGGCAGAGATCGGCACGGACTGGACGGACCTCCGGCTGAACTTCAAGGCGACGGCGTCCACGCCTGGCGCCGACATCGAGGCCAATCGCGCGCTGGTCAGCTGGGCGCAGCTCCAGATTCCCGCGATCGAGTCTCGGTACTGCCAGGGCATGATCCGGCTGGCCGGTCAGGCAGATGTGGAGGCCTGGGCCACCGACATCGATCCGTGGGCGGGCCTGCTCTTCTGGCAGGACGGCACGCCCAACCCGCCGAGCAACGGCGATGCGAACAATCCCGTCGCGATGATCGACGTTCAGGGAAACGGCGGCATGAACATCGCCGGAACGATCTACGCGCCAGCCGCGCTCGTGAAGATCATGGGTAATGGCAGTGAGCACTGCGGAGCCCGACGTCGCGGCAGTCCAGGTTCTCGCCTGGCAGTTCCAGGTGGGCGGCAACGGCGTTCTGAACATGCCCTACGATCCCGATCAGTTCTTCGGAACGCCGCAGACAGCGCAGAAGGGACTGGTGCGGTAGCGACTCGGTAGCCCCACGGGCGAGCCGGGCGGTCACCGGGTCTGCCTAGGCCGGCTCGTGCGGTCCCTCGGCCGCCAGGCGTAGAGCGAGCGACGCCGCGTCGTGCGGATCGCGGGCGCGGTGCACGCGGGGGCCGCCCATGCGGTGATCCGACTCGAGACGCCATGAGCTGAGGGTCACCACGTGGCGCCCCATGCGCAGCGCCAGCCCGATCTCCGACAGCGTCCCATGACGCCCGCCGACTGCCACCACGGCATCGGACGAGGTCACCACGACGAGGTTGCGCGTGACCCCGAGGCCCGTCGCGATGGGAAGGGTGACGTACTCGTTGGCCTCGGACGCATCGGCGCCGGGGAGGATGCCGATGGCCTGCCCGCCGACCGATGACGCCCCGCGCGAGGCCGCGCGCATCACGCCGCCGAGGCCCACCGGTGATCACCGTGGCGCCGCCGCGCGCCAGGAGGTGCCCGACCTCCTCGGCCCATTCGAGGATGCGGTGCGCCTCCGGTCCGCGGGGATCGCCGTCACCGATGACGGCGACGAACGGCGGCCGTGGCAGTGCGGCTCGATCAGTCACCCATCAGTCCGTCCGAGCGGGAAGGACGCCAGCGTCTCATATCGGGCGGGTCCTGAACCGAGGTGGCTGCGCATCAGGCGCAGCTCGTCGACGGCCAGGGTGCCTTCGGGCGCCGATGCGGACGCGGCCTCGATCCAGCCGCGCAGGTCGACCGAACGGCGGCGGGCACGCGCCAGCGTGACATGGGGCCGATGCGGCTCGGTCTGCGGGAGCCGCAGAGCCGCGGTGAGGTCTTCCGCCAGCGTGGAAAGTCCGCCATCGGGATCGGCGACCCCGTACCACAGCACCGTCGCGCTGCCGGGCCGCGCGAAGGCGCCGAGGCGCCCCGTCGAGCGTGTCATCGGCGCGTGCGTGTCGGCCACTCCCGCGATCCGATGTCCGATCTCGGATACCTGATCGGGCTCGACCGATCCGAGGAAGGCGAGCGTGAGGTGCAGCGCCTCCGGCGGCACCCAGCGAAGTCCCTCGGTGCGCGGGTCGGCCCTCCAGCCCGCCACGGCATCGGTGAGCTCCGATCGCAGGCCGTCATTGAGCGGAACTGCCACGAAGCAGCGCCATCGCTCGGTCATCGGTCCGCAAGGCGCGCGTCCACGATCGGCAGCAGCTCGTCGAGCGACCTGATGACCGGGACGCCTGGCGGGCACGGCATCGGCCGGGTAGCGGCCGGCCCGATCGATCAGCACCGGGTCGATCCCGACTGCCAGCGCGCCCTCGACGTCGGCGTCGACGTGGTCGCCGACATGCAGGACCGCCGCTGGCTCGACCCCGGTCTCCTCCAGGGCCCATTCGAAGATGCGCCGATGCGGCTTCTCGAAGCCGATGCGGGCGCTGGCCGCGATGACGTCGAAGTGCCTGACGAGATCGAGCGCGTGGAGCAGCTCGGGGAGGTTCCAGACCCAGTTGCTGACGGCCGCGACGGTCAGCCCACGCTGCTGAAGCGCCTCGAGCACCGGGTAGGCATCGGGAAAGATGTGCCAGTGGCTGGTGACCATGAACAGCTCGGACAGGCGCCGATAGAAGGCATCCGGCATCGGATCCATCCCGAGCTCGGCGATCGCCGCGGCGTCGATCGCGACGGTCCGCCGGAAGCTCGTCTCCTCGCTCGGCTCGAATCCGCCATCCATCCCCCAGCCGCCGTGGTGATAGGCGCGCCGGAGGGCGGTGTGCAGATCGTCGATGTCGACGTGGACGCCGAACTCCTCGAACGCCATGGCGTACACGTGCTCCCACGAGGGATTCGGGCGCATCACCGTGTCGCCGATGTCCAGGAAGACCGCGCGCAGCGGCGGCCGAGCGTCGTTCATGGGGTGCTCAGCCTATCGCACCTCGAGGGCATCTCGGGGCGTGGGCCGATCGGCGCACCATCCACCGAGTTCTCGCCAGGAGGAACGACTGGCGCGCGGATCGGTGGTCTGCGGCGCGGTCGCGCCCACGGGTTGGGACATCGGAGCTCCTGGAGCCGATGGACGCGGAGGGTGAGACTGCCCGGGACTCCGTCTGCTGGACGTAGTCAGGCGGCGGAGGAGACGCCCATGTGCGGAGGATCCCGTAGATCTCGGTCCGGTACCGGATGCCGGAGGAATGGCGCGAGAGCCACAGGATGTAGTCGGGATCGTGCCGCGCGAGGTCGCGGAGGCTCCAGCCCGTGTAGCGACCGAAGCCGAGCACGCTCCCCTGCCCGTGCGATGTCGGGGGTGGAGCGCCGCCGGGGCGGGCCGACGCGGCGACGGAGACACCGGCGATCGTCGCGCGGCGGCTCCGATCGAATGCCAGCCGAGCCCTGGAGTCGCGCAGGATCGCGTACGCGCGATTGAGCTCCGCCATCTTGTCGGCCGCGCGCCGCGTGGTGTCGCGGTCGGGGTGGAATTTCAACGCCAGCGCCTTGAAGGCGGCGTTGATCACCTCCTGGTCGGCCGTCGGCAGCACCTGGAGGGTGGCGTACGGGTCGAAGCTCGGGCCGGACGTCATCGGCGTATGGCGTCCGCCGTCAGTCGTTGTAGAGGCGCTCCTCGATCAGCTTCTCGGCCGTGATCCGCCCCGTCGGATCGAAGCAGCTGTACTCGAAGAGCTTTTCGTACTCGAGGTCGACGTTGTCCTGCCCGCCGCGGTTCTTCTCGATCGAGGCGATGATCCAGTCGCGGTAGCGCTGCGCCTGGTACGGATTGAACTCGATGTTGACCTTGGCGACGATGTTGTACTTGTCGTTCAGGATCAGGATGATGTCGGACTCGTAGTTGATCGCCGACGAGCCGCGAAGGTGGTGGTTGCGGAGCCGCTTGGCCTTGAGGCCCTCTCGGTCGGCAGCCACGATCGCGACCACCGGCACCATCTCGCTGAGCGCGATGTCCTTGAGCCCCGACACGATTCGCGTGACCTTCTCCTCCTCGGTGTTCGGCTCCGGGACCACCGGCACCTTCTGGAGGTAGTCGACGAACAGGACCAGGCGCCGCTCATCGTCGCTGCCGCGGTGCTCGCGGACGAGCTCGCGCATGTTGTCGATGGTCGACTTCGTCGCCGTCCCGCGCATGAGGTAGAGGTTCGAGCCGTAGCGGGCGATCCGCTCGAGGCTGGGGCGCAGGCGGGGGTTGGCACCCAGCTTGGCCCGCGTGCCCGTCTCGGCCGACGACGTGTACGAGGAGACGACCTCCTTCTTCACGTCCTGGATCTTCACGGCGCCCGACTTCTGCGGCAGGTGGCTGAGGGCCGACTCCATCGCCACCATGCGCTGGATCAGGTACTCCTCGTCGTGCTCGAAGCAGATGTAGAGCACGGTCGCCTGTCCCGACGCGGCCATGTTCCTGGCCATCTGGAGCGCCATCGTGGTCTTGCCCTGGCCCTGCGCGCCGCCGATGAGCATGAGCTCACCCGGTCGCAGGCCTCCACCGATTGTCTTGTCCATCGGCACGAAGCCGGTGGCGATCGGGACGAGGTCGTCGATGCTTCCCTCGGCGACGCGCTCGTTCAGGCTGGTGAGCACGTCGAGCGCGGAACGCGGCTGGAGGGTCCCTTCACCGGCTTCGAGCTTCCACTCGGCACTCGGCTGTGGCTTGGCGGCTGGCTCGGCGGTCATCGGAATCGGCAGCTCCCTGTGGTCAGGCTCGGATACCGTGCGAGGTGCAGGTGCCTGCACGCAACGCGCGGGGCGAGTATACGGCCCACCTCCTAGCCTTCAATGACCCGAATGGCCTACGTGCGCGACCCACCACCCTCGTGTCGCCGATTCGGTACGCTTGCGACCTACACCCCAGGAGAACCACCCGTGCAGTGCCCCCGAGATCAGGCTGAACTGCGAACCGAGACACACCGCGGCATCGACGTCGACCGATGTCCGCAATGCAATGGCGGCTGGCTGGACGACGGCGAGCTCTCGCAGCTGGAAGCGACTGTGAAGTCCACGGAGGAGCAGCGCGTCGCCACAATCGAATACGCCAACCGCGAATCCACGCTCGCCTGCCCGAAGTGCGGCACGCAGATGAGCGCGTTCAACTACCGCGCCTACAACCTCGAGCTCGACGTCTGCGTCAACAAGCATGGCATCTGGCTCGACGCCGGTGAGGCCATCCGCGTGCGCGAGATCATCGAGGACCGGGTCGCCGGCCTCGAACGAGCGGCGAAGGCCGAGGAGGGCTGGGACAAGTTCATCGACGGCATGCGCGGCGGCGGCTCGTGGTGGGACCGCACGTTCGGTCGCTGACACACCCGGCGATCGGGACTGATCGACACATGACCGATGCGACGGCGTTCTCGCCATCCATCTCGTTCATGACGGCCAACTTCGTCGCGCGCGAATCGGGCTGGTCCATCTCGGACTGGAGCGACGGAGACGGCGCAGTGAACGACGCGTTCCGGCCGCTCTCCACCTACGCCGAGCGGTTCGGAGTCCTGCTTGACGAGGTTGTCGAGCTTGGCTTCGGTGCAGTCGACCTGTGGCTGGCGCACCTCTCCCCGCGCTGGGCCACCGACGATCACGTTCAGGTGGCGGTCGAGGCCCTGGCGGCTCGCGGCCTGTCGGTGTCGAGCCTCGCCGGTGGGTTCGGAGGCACGACCGAGGAGGTGCGCGCGGTGTGCCGCCTGGCCGCGTCGGTCGGGGCCGGCGTGCTTGGAGGCTTCACCGACCTGCTCGATACCGATCGCGCGGCCCTGGTCGGGCTGCTCGAGGAGCACGACCTGCGCTTCGGGCTGGAGAACCATCCGGAGCGGACGCCCGCCGACGTGCTGGCACGCATCGGCGACGACGGCAGCGGACGCATCGGGGCGACCGTCGACACCGGATGGTTCGGCACGCAGGGCTACGACGCCGCCCGCGCCATCGAGGAGCTGGGCGACCGCGTGGTGCACGTGCACCTCAAGGACGTCCGGCATCCGGGCGAACCCCACGACACGTGCGCCTACGGCGACGGCGTGGTGCCGTTGCGCGGCTGCGTCGAGGCGCTGGAGCGCATCGGCTACCGGGGCGGCATCAGCGTCGAGCACGAGCCCGATGCCTATGATCCACGCGCCGAGATCCGCCGTGCGCGCGAGATGCTCGACGAGTGGCTGGCGGCGTGACGCGCCTCGGAGTCGCGATCGTCGGGACCGGCGACATCGCCAAGAGCTACGTGGCGGACCTGCCGCGACACGAGCACCTGCGCCTGGTCGGCGTCACCGACCTGGACGTCGAGAAGGCGCGCGCGTTCGCCGCCACCCACGGGACGCGGGCGTACGGCTCGATGGCCGAGGCCCTGGACGACCCGGAGGTCGAGCTCATCGCCTGCCTCACCTCGCACCGAGCGCACCCCGCTGTCGTGACCGCCGCGCTGAACGCCGGCCGCCACGCGTTCAGCGAGAAGCCGATGGCGCCGACGTTCGCGGAGGCCCGGCAACTCATCGACCTGGCGCGGCAGCGCGGGGTCCGGCTCGCGGCGGCCCCGATCGCGCCGCTCGGTGAGCTGGCGCAGACGGCTCGCCGCTGGGTGACCGACGGAAGGCTGGGGGAGGTCCGCCTGGCCTACGCGGACGTCAACTGGGGACGGATCGAGACCTGGCACCCCAATCCCGATGCCTTCTACGAGATCGGGCCGCTGTACGACGTCGGCGTGTACCCGCTGACCCAGCTCACGGCACTGTTCGGCCCGGTGGTCGAGATCCGGGCCAGCGCCCATCGGCTGCTCGAGGCGCGGACGCGGACCGATGGCGTCGCGTTCGGGCTGGGCGCCCCGGACCTCGTGATCGCCACCCTCCAGCTCGACGGCGGGCAGGTGGTTCGCCTGACCGTGAACTTCTACGTCGCCAACCCGGCGCGACAGCGCGGGATCGAGCTCCACGGCGACGCGGGCTCACTGTGGCTGTCGGACTGGTTCCAGTTCGACGGGACGCTCGAGCATGCGCCCCAGGGCGGCGATGCGCGGCAGGTCCCCCTGCTGCGCCAGCCGGAGGTGACGATGCCGTGGGCCGCCGGCCTCGAAGAGCTCGCTGCATCAGCCGTGGAGGATCGCCCATCGATCCTCGACCCGGAGCACGCGGCCCACGTGGTCGAGGTGATGGAGACGATCATCGCCGCCGCCGACGCGGGACGGCCGATGGCGGTCACGAGCCGCTTCGCTCCCCCTCCACCTGCGCCGTGGGCAGCGGAGCTGCCGCTCCCGGACTGATCTGACGAACCGCGCCGGGAAATCGAAGAGGCCCGCCGGTCGGCGGGCCTCTTCGCTGTGTCGGGAGCCGGGTCAGGCCGGCTGCGGTGCCGGGCCCGGTCGCCGGCGCTTCCCAGCCTCGTCGGTCTCCGGCTCGGTCTCTTCGGACTCGATCCCCCCGTCGGCATCGACGGCGCCGATCTTCTTCGGCGTCGGGCCACCCGAGCGCGGTGGCAGGACGCCCTCGAAGAGGGCCTCGAACTCGTCGTGCTCGATCGTCTCCTTCTCGACCAGCAGGTCGGCCAGGCGATCCAGCACGTCGCGGTGCGTGGTCAGCGCCTCCTTGGCGCGTGCGTAGGCGTTGTCGATGATCTGGCGCACTTCCGCGTCGATCTTCGCCGCGACCTCGTCCGAGTAGTTCCGCTGCTCGCTGATCTCGCGGCCGAGGAAGACCATCTCCTCCTTCTTGCCGAAGGCCAAGGGGCCGAGGTTCTCGCTCATCCCGTACTGGGTGACCATCGCCCGGGCGAGGCCCGTCGCCTTCTCGATGTCGTTCGAGCTGCCGGTCGTCGTGTCGCCGAAGACGAGCGTTTCGGACACGTTGCCTCCCAGCATGCCGGCGATCTTGTCCTCGAACTCCGTCTTGCTGTGGAGGTATCGGTCCTCGGCTGGCAGGCTCATCGTGTAACCGAGGGCCATCCCGCGCGAGACGATCGTCACCTTGGTGACCGGGTCGCACTTGGGGAGAACGCGCTGCACGACGGCGTGACCGCCCTCGTGGTACGCGATGATCACCTTCTCCTCCTCGGAGATGATGCGGCTCCGGCGCTCCGGGCCGGCGATGACGCGGTCGATCGCCTCGTTGAACTCGGACATGCCGACGCTCTTCTTGTTGCGGCGGGCGGCGAGGATCGCGGCCTCGTTGACGAGGTTGGCGAGGTCGGCGCCGGAGAAGCCCGGCGAGCGGCGCGCCAGCGCCTCGATGTCCACCGTCTTGTCGAGCGGCTTGCCCTTGATGTGGACGTTGAGGATCTCGGTCCGGCCCTTGATGTCGGGGCGGTCGAGGACGACCTGGCGGTCGAATCGGCCCGGGCGCAGGAGCGCCGGGTCGAGGACGTCCGGCCGGTTGGTGGCGGCCACCACGATCACGTTGGTGTTCGTGTCGAAGCCGTCCATCTCGACCAGGATCTGGTTCAGGGTCTGCTCGCGCTCGTCGTGCGACCCGCCGAGGCCCGCGCCACGCTGGCGCCCGACCGCGTCGATCTCGTCCACGAACACGATGCACGGCGAGTTGCGCTTCGCCTGCTCGAACAGGTCGCGCACGCGCGAGGCGCCCACGCCGACGAACATCTCCACGAACTCCGAGCCGGAGATCGAGAAGAACGGCACGCCAGCCTCGCCCGCCACGGCTCGTGCGAGCAACGTCTTGCCGGTGCCCGGCGGGCCCACGAGGAGCACGCCGCGCGGGATCCGCGCGCCGAGGCTGTTGAATTTCTCGGGGTACTTCAGGAACTCGACGACCTCGGTCAGCTCCTGCTTGGCCTCGTCCACGCCGGCGACGTCGTTGAACGTCACCACCGTCTTGTTGCCCAGGAACATCCGGGCGCGGCTCTTGCCGAAGCTCATGGCCTGGTTATTCGTGCCCTGCGCCTGGCGCATCATGAAGAAGATGAACCCGCCGATCAGCAGGACCGGCAGGAGGGCAGTGATGAGCAGGGTCAGGATGCCGCCCGCCGCGCTCTCCTCGACGGCGGTGAAGTCCGCGCAATCGAAGTCGCCCGGGTCGCCACCGGCGCAGCCGAGGTCGGCGTACACGTTCGTCAGCTCCGACGGCCGGACGGCCGTCTTCTCCGTGCCGTTCTCGAACTGTGGCGGTCACCCGCAGCCCGTCCTGGGTGATCGTCGAGACGCCGCCCGCCTGGGCATCGGCGATGAGCTTGCCGTAGGGGTATTCTGCCGCCTGGCCGCTGTCGCTCATGAAGGTCCACAGGACCGCCAGTCCGAAGACGGCGAGGACGACGAGCACGACGCTGTTGCGTACGATGCGGCTGGTCAAATCAGGTCTACTTTCGCCTCCGTGTGGTCGGTGGCCGGCCTGCGGCCGTCACCGGCTCGTGACCAGCAGGCCCCGAGCCCGGCAAGTATAGGGTGGGCCGTACGAGGCAACAAACACCCCGATTCGGCCACCGCGGTCATGGTCAATACGTTCCGGACACCCGATTCGGGTCATTCGCCCTCGTGGAGCGTGATCGATCGCCTGCGCACCGATGCGCTGCGACCGCCTCCCAGCTCGACCGTGACGCCGCCGCGTGCGCCGCCTGCCGCTCCCAGCAGCGCCTCGAGACGCTCGGCGCTCGGCGCCGGATCCCCGATCGCCAGCCGCAGGACGCGGCGTCCCAGGGCGGTGGGCGGGGGATCGCGCCAGTCGATGGCGCCATCGTCGCCACGCCGCCTCGCCAGCTCTGCCGCCGCTACGCGGTCGAGCAGCGCGTCGTCGGCCGCCGCCAGGCCCGCGAACCGGCCGATGCGGTCGACCGCCCCGGGACGGAGCGACTCCAGCAGGGGAAGCAGTTCGCCGCGGACGCGATTGCGGAGGAATGCGGGGTCCTCGTTCGAGGGATCCTCGCGGTACGCCACGCGCGCGGCATCGAGGTAGTCGCGAAGGGTCGAGCGTCGCTCACCGAGGAGCGGCCGCACGATGCGCCCTCTTCGCGCCGGCATCCCGGCGATCCCCGCCGGCCCGGCGCCGCGCAGCAGGTTCAGGAGCACCGTCTCGGCCAGGTCGTCCAGGGTGTGGGCGGTCGCGATGAACGCGTCGGGCGGCGAGACCTCCTCCAGGAACCGATAGCGCGCCTCGCGGCCGGCGTCCTCGATCGATCGCCCTTCAGCACTCGCGAGGGCGGCGACGTCGGTGCGGCGCATCTCGAACGGGAGATCGAGCGCTCGAGCCGCATCGGCGACGAACGCCGCGTCCTCCCCGCTTTCGGGTCGCAGGCAGTGGTCCAGGTGGGCGACCGTCAGGCGCCAGCCACGGCCTCCGGTGGCCAGGAGCCGAGCGGCGCCGGCGAGGAGTGCCATCGAGTCGGATCCGCCCGACACGGCAAGAACGACCGTCGCGTCGTCGGTAATGTCAAGGCCGCGCGCGCCGCGATCCACGGATGCGGCGAGGTCGTCGAGGCCCTGGGTGATCGGCACCCGCGCATGGTACGGCGGCCAGGAGGTGCGATCGTCAGTAAGGGGTGGTAGCGGAGGGCGGATTCGAACCACCGGCCAAGGGCTTATGAGTCCCCTGCTCTACCACTGAGCTACTCCGCCACGGCCACCGATTCTAACGCGGCCGCCCTCATTCCTCCACATGACCGCGGGAACGCACCGCGACGATCGCCGCGAGCCGAATTCGAACCTCGCCCATCCGTCAGGCAACCCTCGGCTCGAGGACGACGACCGGTATTCGCAGGGTTCGCGAGCCGGCGAATGCGTCCAGGTCGCCGTAGCCGGTGTGCCCGCCGATCAGGGCCCACAGGCGCTCGCGCTCGTCCCCCATCGCCTCGCGAGCGTGGACGGGGCGCAGGGTGCCACCCTTGAGCTCCACGGCTGCATCGGGCTTGGCGAGCAGGTTGCGCCACCAGGCCGGGTCGGCCTCCGCCCACCCGTTCATCGCCAGGGTGACGAAGTTCTCTCCGTCTTCGACGTAGCCCAGGATCGCGACGCGCTCCCGGCCAGAGCGGCGTCCGAGGGTCTTCAGACGCAGGTAGCCGAACTGCCCATCCGGCACGGGATGCCCCAACCCCCGCCGGCCTCGGGTGAACCGATGGATCGCCCGATGCGCGACCCATGCGCCGCGAATGAACCAGCGAGGAGGAAGGAAGGGGCGAGCAGGGGCGGACTCCCGCGAAGTGGCTGGTGCGGGTCGATCAGTCAATGGTCCTCTCCCGTGTGCGGTATCCTGTCCTTACAATGTATGGACGGTAGCGAGACTCTAACCATACGCCGTAAGGATGTCAAGGTAAGCCGATGAAAACCGATTCCCCGTCGCGGACCAGCCAGGGTCGCCGGGAAACACTCACCCGGCAGCGGGTGCTCGAGGCCGCCGTCGCGCTCGCCGATCGCGAGGGCATCGAGGCCGTCAGCATGCGTCGCCTCGGCCAGGAGCTCGGGATCGAGGCGATGTCGCTCTACACGCACGTCCGCAACAAGCAGGACCTGCTGGACGGGATGGTCGACGCCGTCATGGCGGAGTCGCCCGATCGCCTCGAGGGAGATGCCTGGAAGGCGGCGCTTCGGGGCACGATCCTCGACGCCCGGGCTGCCCTGCTGCGGCACCCGTGGGCGCCCAGCATCATCGAGACGCGAGAGTCACCCGGCCCGGCGACGATGATTCACTACGACCGGGTCATGGGCATCCTGCGCGGGGGAGGATTCTCGCTCGAGATGACGCACCACGCCCTCCACCTGCTCGGCAGCCGGCTCCTGGGCTTCACACGCGAGCTGTTCGACGACTCCCCCACCCTCACCGCCGAGCAGGCAGCCGCGCTCGTCGAGCAGCTTGCGCCGACGATGCCTCATGTCGCCGAGATGGCCGCCGCCGCGACGCACGAGGGGGGCCTCGGCGGCTGCGACACCGATCTCGAGTTCGTCTTCTCGCTCGACGTCATCCTCGATGGGCTGGAGCGACTGCGAGACGCCGGCTGAAGGCCTGCGCGGACTCGAGGGCCGATAGACAGCCGTGGGCTATTGGACTCGGCCGGCCCACCTCAGGATGCGAAGCCCTCGAAGCGTGATCCATCGGCTGGGCAGTCCGTGCGTCTCGCCGAGGTCGACCGCCAGGCTGTCGTGATAGGAGAGGTCGAGCGGCCACCGGCCCACGGCGTCGCGCTTCGACTCGACGAGGTCGAGCGCCTCGGTCATCCGCTCGTCGGGCTCGGCCCTGGCGTCGCGGAGGTAGTCGAGCACGCGCACGACGTCGTAGTTCCACGAGTATGGGAACCCCGCGCTCAGCCAGCGCTCCTCGGCGATCTCGCCGTCCGATAGCCGGCGCAGCAGGCGCCGATCGAGCAGGTACTCCTCGCCCCGCCGACGGGCGGCGGCGACATCGCCGTTCGCGCCCGTCGTTCGCTCGTACTCCAGCAGCCCCTCGAGCACGTTGATCGTGGTGTCGAACGAACCTCGTGTCGAGCCGTTCTCCTGCTCGCAGTTCCAGCCGCCATCGGCCATCTGTTCGGTCAGCAGCCGGTCCACGATGTCCTGGACCTGCTGGCCGAAGTACGCCCCGATCGCGACGACCCGTCCGTTGATGCATGGCTCGACCTCGCCCTCCCAGAACCGGAGGTTCTGGTCGTAGTCCCAGCGGGCGGCCTCGTGGACCGGCGCGATGGCCCGCTGGGCCTCCTCGCTCGCCGGGTCGATGCCCATCAGGTAGAGCAGGTGCAACGTGTCGAAGGTGCCGGTGCCGCGCGGGACGAAGGTGCCGCCGCTCCATCGTCCGTCGGCGTCCTGTGCGGCGAGGATGTGTGCGCCCCAGCCCTCGCGCGCCACGCGTGCTCGCTCAGCCGCGACCTCGGTGAGAGGTGCATCGGTCAGGTCGCGCATCACCTGCCAGCGGATGGACGGGTCGGAGTCGAGCAGCCACGGTACGAGGGCGGAGTCGGTGTCGGTCATTGGTGCATCGTAGAGTGCGTCAGGAAACGCGGAACCGCCGCGGACCGACGTGCGCTCCGTCCCGAGGCGGGACGGAGCGTCGAGTCCGCGGCGGCTCCTTCAGTGGCCGATCACGGGAGCAACGCTCCCGAGACGAGCCTTGGTCAGACCGAACCGCTACCGGTCCGGCGGCCACGCATCAGCATGCTGCCCAGCAGCACGAGCACGACAGCGCCGACGACGGCGGTGACGATGGTGCTGATGTCGAACACGCCATCCATCGGGTCGTTGCCGGTCACCAGGCTGACGACCCAGCCACCGATCAGTGCGCCGGCCAGGCCGAGCAATACGTGGCCGATCACGCCCAGACCCTCGTCACCCTTGACGAGCAATCCGGCGAGCCAGCCAGCGATCTGCACCCACGATCAACCATGCGAGCCATTCCACAGTCCTACCTCCTCAATTTTTCCAGCAGGCGTTAGGGCCCGCAGAACCCGAGGGGACCCGGGCGATGCCATCTTCTGCACGCGGCGGGCCAGTTTCGTTGGTGAAATTCCGGACCAGTGCCATGGGGCCAAGGCTGCAGAATGACGGTCGTGGCAGCCGTCGCGGGCGCGGGTGCGGCTGCCGGCTGAATCCGCCGAGATCCGACGATGCGGCGCCCCCAGGCGAGCGGAACCCGTCCGCGATCTCGGCTCAGCTGGCGTCGCGGAGGGCGCGCGCAAAGTGCGAGGCACGCACGGCGGCGCCGGAGCTGGTGGGCGTCGGATGGGCGGCGATCAGCACGCCTTCCGCCTCGAGCTCCGGCACCTCGTGGGCCACGAACTCGCCGACGGGAATGGCCACCGGCCGTAGCCCCTCCCACGAGCCGCTCGCCATCTTCACGGCCTCGTCCTGCCCGGGCCACACGGGAACTACCACATGGCCGCGTGGATCCGAGTACGTTGCCCACGCCTCCTCGACGGGATGGCTCAGCACCCAGAGATGGCCGGAGCGCCGGACCTCGGCGGCCAGCGCGCGATAGCGGTCAGCCGCCTTCTCGACAGGAGCCGTGTGGACTGCCACGTCCGCGCAACGCTGCATTCCGCGTGCCCTGACGCCTCGAAGGTCGGCCGTGGGTGTCCCTCGAGTGATCCTTGGCGTGCTGGCCGGGGTACTTCCAATATGGACCGTTACCAGGGGAACAGCATGCTCAGGATCCTCATCGTGTTCGCGCTCGCCGTCGTGCTGGTGGGATGTACCGGCCAGGGAGGCGGGGCGAGTGGCCAGCCCGTCGACTCGGCAGTCCGGCGGTGGAGCTGCGGAATCGGCCGGCGCATCGGGATCGAGCGCGGGCACCGCATCGGCGGCGTGTGGCGATTCATTCGGCCCGCTCGCCGAGCTGGACATCACCTCCGTCTCCGAGCTGGGAGACCTGCCCAACGAGGTTCAGCCCACGGTCGAGGCGTGCGAGTCGGTCGCCGATTGGGTCGCGGGCGCGCAGCAGGTGGTCGCCAACGAGATCGACCCGGACACCGCGGCGTTCCTGCTGGCGATCAACTGCGAGGATCTGTCATTGGCGCGGACCGCGATCTGCGAGGAGCTCGCCTCCTCCTGACCGTCGCGCCGACAGGGGCGCCGCGGCATGGTGCCATCGGGCTATGCCGTGGCGCTTCTGCCTGCCCACCAGCGCCAGGCGAGGGTCACGATTACCGCGCCCAGCACCGAGCCGATGATCCCGACCGGGCGCAGCTCGAACCCCTCTCCGGCGATCAGGCTGAAGATCATCCCGCCGACCAGCGAGCCCAGCAGTCCCGACACCAGCGCCATCGTCCAGTCGATCCGGCCGCGCTCACGCCCGAGGATCAGCTGAGCCCCGGCTCCGATCAGCATCCCCCACAGGATGATTGCGATGAAGAACATCTCACCTCCACGACCGTGGTCGCCGACAGCATGCCCCCGTGTGGCGCCCATCCTATCGGCTCGAATCGGTCCGAACCGACCGCCGCAACCGAATCGCAACCGATTCGGGCCTCGGGGGTACAATGGCCGGCGGACTGTGGAAGCCGACTCCCGGGCAGCGAATGCCGCCTGGTGACGCGCGGCCGGTCGACTCTCACATCGGCGATCCGCATCGGCTCGGACGAGCCGCCGGGTCGTGCGCAAGGAGGAGACCGTGGCGACCGCCGTACGCAAGGTGCCGACGACGCCGATCGAAGCGACTCATCGCAACCTGTCGATGGCCGAGCTCTATGAGCACGCGATCCGGAGCGACGAGGGCGCGATCTCGGCGCATGGGTCGCTGGTGGTGCGCACCGGCAAGCACACCGGCCGCTCGCCGAAGGACAAGTTCGTCGTCCGCGAGCCGTCGAGCGAGCGGAAGGTCTGGTGGGGCGAGATCAACCAGCCGCTCGCCGAAGAGCACTACGATCGGCTCCGCGCCAGGCTGATGCGGTACATCGCTGATCGGCCCACCTTCAGCCAGGACCTGTACGTCGGCGCCCATCCCGACCATCGGCGCAGCCTGCGCGTCCTCACCGAGTCGGCCTGGGCCAGCATCTTCGCCCGCAACCTGTTCCGAAATCCGCCGGCCGAGGACCTCGCCGGCTTCGCGCCGAACTTCACGATCATCGACGTCCCCTCGTTCCGCGCGGACCCGGCGACCGATGGTGTCCGCAGCGAAGTGGCGATCCTCCTCCACCTGCAGCGGATGGAGATCATCATCGTCGGCACCGAGTACGCCGGAGAGATCAAGAAGTCGGCCTTCACGGTGATGAACTACCTGCTGCCGGACGAGGCCGCCCTGCCGATGCATTCGTCGGTGAACGTGGGGCGCGACGACGACCCGGCGCTGTTCTTCGGCCTGTCGGGCACCGGCAAGACGACGCTCTCGGCCGATCCGGAGCGGAGCCTCATCGGCGACGACGAGCACGGATGGGGCGCTGACGGCCTCTTCAACTTCGAGGGCGGCTGCTACGCCAAGACCATCCGCCTGTCGCCGATGTACGAGCCGGACATCTTCGCCACCACTCGCCGCTTCGGCACGATCCTCGAGAACGTCGACCTCGATCCGGTCACTCGGGAGCTCGACCTCGACTCTGAGCGCTACACCGAGAACACGCGAGGGGCGTACCCACTGGAGTTCATCGGCAACGCCGATCCCACCGGCATGACCGGGCATCCGCGCAACGTCGTGTTCCTGACCGCCGATGCCTTTGGCATCCTGCCGCCGATCTCGCGGCTATCCCGCGCGCAGGCGCAGTACCACTTCATCAGCGGCTACACCGCCAAGCTGGCCGGCACCGAGATCGGCGTCACGGAGCCGCACGCGACCTTCTCGGCCGGCTTCGGCGCCCCGTTCCTGCCTCGCCATCCCGGCGAGTACGCGCGCATGCTGGCCGAGCGCCTCGAGCGCCACGACGTGCCGGTCTGGCTGGTGAACACGGGATGGACCGGCGGGCCGCACGGGATCGGCGAGCGAATGCGGATCGACCATACGCGGGTGATGGTCCGGGCGGCCCTCTCCGGAGCGCTCGACGACGTCGAGTACGAGGTGGATCCGGTCTTCGGCGTGGAGGTGCCAACGTCGGTGCCAGGCGTTCCGTCGGACATCCTCCGTCCGCGTGACACCTGGCCCGATCCGGACGCCTACGACGCCAAGGCCAACGAGCTGGCCGGGATGTTCGTCGACAACTTCGCGGTGTACGCCGACGGAGTGGACGAGGACGTCCGCGCCGCAGGCCCGCGAGTCGCGCCCGGGATCTCGGCTCCCGCCCTGCCGTCCAGCCCGCACGACGCTCCCTCGGACTGATTCATCCGGGTTGGGCTGACCCGGCTCCCGAGTCAACGGACGCCGGATATCGACTTCCAGTGCGTTCCACCCGTGGTGCGGAGCAGCCGTTGCCGGAGACCGGCATCCCCCGGCACTCCGGCGTCCGTAGACCCGCCCCACGGGTCAACGGGTAGGGCAGGCGCGTCGCAAACCGAGCCGTCATGCCGCGTCGCGACGGTATCGTGGCGAGATGACGAACGGCTTCGGGCGCGGTGTCATCGTCGTCGCTGCGGCCGTCGTCGTGATCGTCGGGATGCGGCTCGCTTCCGAGGTCGTCACCCCATTCGTCATCGGCGGATTCGTCGCGCTACTCCTGCTGCCACTCCACGATGCGCTGGTCCGGCGAGGCCGGTCGCGAGCCGTCGCCGTCTCGGCCGCCACCGCTGCGTACCTCGGTGTTCTGCTGCTCGTGGCAGTCATCGCGCTGGTGAGCTTCGGCGAGCTGCAGGCCATCGCCCCGACCTACCAGGCCGCCATCGACGAGGCGCGCGCCGAGGCGGAGCGGTCGCTGGGTGATGTGCTGGGGGAGGCCGTCAGCGCGTTCCTGGATGCCATCGAGACCGACGCGCTGCTCCCGAGCGGCGGCGTGCTCCTCGATCTCTTGATCGGTCTCGGGATCAGCGCGCTGGTGGTGGTCTATGCGCTGGCCGATGCTCCCGGCCTCGCGTCGCGGGCCGAGCGTACCGCGCCGTCCGGGTTCCGCGGCGGCTGGAGCCGGTTCGCCCAGGGCATCCAGCTCTACTTCGGCGCACGTGCCCTGCTCGGACTGGCGTTCGCCCTGGCGGTCGGGGTGGTGCTCATCCTCGTCGGCGTCGACCTCGTCCTGCTCTGGGTGGCGGTCGCCTTCTTCTTCAGCTTCATCCCGAACGTCGGCTTCATCTTCTCGGTGCTCGGGCCCACCCTGATGGCGCTCATCGACCAAGGCCTCGTGCCGGCGCTGCTGGTGGTGGCAGGCTATTCCGTGGCGAACGTCGTCATCGACTACGTGATCCAGCCCCGCTTCATGTCGCGCGAGCTCGACCTGTCGCCGTTGGTGGTGTTCGTGTCGCTCTTCGTGTGGGCCGCGATCCTCGGGCCGGCGGGGGCGATTCTGGCCCTGCCACTCACCGTCGGAGTGAAGATCCTGTTCGACGCGTTCCCGGCGACGGCCAGCCTCGGCGCACTGCTGGGTGCCGGTCGCTGACGATCGTTCTCCCACGCAGGGCGGTACGGCACGTCGGCACAGGGCTCCCGGGGACCCGCGCCACGGGTCAACAGACGCCTGAGACCGACTTCTCGTGCATTCCACGGTAGAACACGGCTCATTCGTTGCCTGGAACGCCATCCAACCGTGTTCCAGCATCGGTAGACCCGCCCCGCGGATCAAGCGAATCGAGGATGGCCGACGGGACAACGACGCCGGCTCCCGGAGCGGTCAGCCCTTAGTCGGACGGTCCGAAGAAGAGCTCGAGCCACTGCTGCAGCATCGGCTTCGGAGGCTCGAGGCCCGAGAGCTCCTCGGGCAGCGGCGCCTCGGCGCCGGGCGGGATGATGAGGACCTGGTCGCCCGGCACGCCCAGGTTCGCCAGGCGACGCGCCTCGGCGCTCACGTAGGCATCGCTGCGCAGGTAGGCGAGCTCGCGCTCGAGCTGCGCGTTCTCGGCTTCCACCTCGGCGATCTGGAGCTCGATCTGTGCGGCGCGCTGCCCGATCTCCCAGTTGGCGTAGACCTGCCGGCCGAACTGGACGGCCAGGAGCGTCCCGATCACCAGCAGCACGACCAGCCAGGCCATGCCTCCGCGCGAGGCTGGCAGGCGCAATCGCGGGCGTGACGGCGTTGGCGCCGGGGCAGGCGCCCGGGTGGGGTCGGCAGAGGCCTCGATCCCGGTCATCGGCGACGAGTCTAGCCCACCGATGTCAGCACCATCGGACATCGCGACAGCCGAGGTGTCGCATCGCCTGCCCAGGATTCGAACACTTGTGCTAGATTCGCCGTCGAACAGATGTTCGGTTTGCGCTTAGCCATTGCCTGGAGGGAGCCGATGCTGACCGCGCCGCCCAGCAACGCCGACGAGGCGATCGCCGCACTCCTGGCCAGTCCGGACATCGCTCCGCTCGTGGCCGCCCACCGCGAGCTCGAGCCCCGTCCGCCGCGCCACGCGCCATGGCCGGACGGCGTCGACCCGCGGCTGGTGTCCGCGCTCCGCGGTCGGGGCATCGAGGCGCTCTACACCCACCAGGCCGCGGCCTACGAAGCGGCCACGGCGGGTCGCAACGTCGTGGTCGTCACGCCGACGGCGTCGGGCAAGACGCTGTGCTACAACCTGCCGGTCGTCGACGCCATCGCGCGCAACGACGCGACCCGCGCGCTGTATCTCTTCCCCACCAAAGCGCTCGCGGCAGACCAGCTCGTCGAGCTGCGCGCGCTCGCCGATGCGGCCGACATCGGGCTGAAGACCCACACCTACGACGGCGACACGCCGGCCAACATCCGATCCGTGGTGCGGGCGGCGGGCCAGGTGGTGATCACCAACCCGGACATGCTCCACGCGGCCATCCTCCCCCACCACACCAAGTGGTTCAAGCTGTTCGAGAACCTGCAGTACGTCGTCATCGACGAGCTGCACACGTACCGTGGGCTGTTCGGCAGCCACGTGGCGAACGTGGTCCGTCGCCTGCGACGCATCTGCCGCCACTACGGCGCCGATCCGACCTTCATCTGCGCCAGCGCCACCATCGCCAATCCACGGGAGCTCGCCGAGCGGGTGCTCGAGGCGCCCGTGGAGCTGATCGACGACAACGGCGCCCCGGCGGGACGCAAGCACGTCCTGGTCATCAACCCGCCGGTCGCCAACGAGCAGCTCGGAATCCGTGGCTCAGCGCTCCTCACCGGCCAGCGCCTCGCCGAACGCCTGATCGGTGGCGGGGTGCAGACCATCGCCTTCTCGCGCTCGCGCACGTCGGTCGAGGTGCTCACCAGCTACCTGCGCGAGACGTTCGCGCCGGCGCCCGGGCACCCGCACACCATTCGCGGCTATCGGGGCGGCTACCTGCCCATCGAGCGGCACGAGATCGAGGCGGGGCTGCGCGACGGCCGGGTGCGCGGCGTGGTGGCCACCAACGCGCTCGAGCTGGGCATCGACATCGGCTCCCTGGACGCCGCCATCAGCATCGGCTATCCGGGCACCATCGCCAGCACCTGGCAGCAGATGGGGCGTGCCGGACGCCGCTCAGGGACCAGCATCGCCGCGCTGGTGTGCTCGTCGGCGCCGATCGACCAGTTCCTGGCGAAGCACCCGGAGTACCTGTTCGAGAGCTCGCCGGAGCACGGGCTCGTGAACCCGGACAACCTCTACGTGCTCATGAACCACCTGCGGGCCTCGACCTTCGAGCTGCCCGTGCCGGCGGCGGAGCGGTTCGGCATCGAGGAGACCCCCATGCTGCTCGACGTCCTGCAGGAGGACGGCTGGATCCGGCGGGCCGACGACGACCGCTTCTACTGGAGCCACGAGAACTTCCCCGCCAGCGACTTCAGCCTGCGGACCGGCGCGCCGGAGAACGTGGTGATCATCGACACGACCGGCGACCGACATCGGGTGCTCGGCGAGATCGACCTGTTCGCCGCTCCCCTGCTCGTCCACGAGAAGGCGATCTACATCCACCAGGGCATCCAGCACCACGTGGACCGCCTGGACTGGGAAGAGCGCAAGGCCTACGTCACCCGCACCGACGTCGACTACTACACCGATGCGGACCTCGGCATCACGCTCAAGGTCCTCGAGGTCTTCGAGCAAGCCGACGAGCCACCGGCAGGGCTTCGCCAGCGCGGCGAGGTGATGGTCGCCTGGAAGGTGACCATGTTCAAGAAGCTCAAGTACCACACCCACGAGAACGTCGGCTGGGGTTCGATCAGCCTGCCCGAGACGGAGATGCACACCACCGCGACGTGGCTCGTGCCTCCGGCCGAGCTCGTGAACCGCTATGACCGTGACACGCTGGACGGCGCCCTCATCGGCCTGTCGCGCATCGCGCGAACCACGGCGGCCCTGCTGTTGATGAGCGATCCGCGCGACCTCGGCGTGCTGGCGCAGGTGCAGGCTCCCTTCACGGGCCGACCGACGCTCTACCTGTACGACGCCGTGCCCGGTGGCGTCGGCCTCACCGAACGCCTCTTCACCCTGATCGACGAGCTGCTGCGCGCCTGTCGCGAGGCGGTCGAGACGTGCGGCTGCGCCGACGGCTGCCCGGCATGCGTCGGCCCGGCCATCGAGGTCGGGGTGCGCGGCAAGCAGGTCGTGAGCGAGCTCCTGGCCGGGATGACCTGAGCATGCTCGGTCAGCGCTCCCTCGCCGACCGGCTCGCCAACGTCCGGGCGGCGCAGAACGCGGCGCATCCCGCGCGACCTCGCCTCGCGGACGACCGGGTTGCCACGCTGGCGCGCTGGTTCGACGCTCGCACCGATGTCGCCGAGGGCGGAACAGCCCTCGTGGTCGAGCGCACCGTGGCGATCCCGCCGACCGCCGCCGAGGCCCTGGCCGAGCTGCCACCGGCGGCGTACTTCGACACCGAGACGACCGGGCTGTCGACCGGGGCCGGCACCGTGATCTTCCTCGCCGCCTCCGCTCGCGTAACGGGCGCGGCGATCCGGGTGCGGCAGTTCCTGCTGCCCGACTACCCACACGAGGCGGCCCTGCTCCGCGCCCTCACCGACGACCTGCGCACCGCCGACCGGATCGTCACCTACAACGGGCGCGCCTTCGACGTGCCGATGCTGGCCGCGCGGCTTACCGTCCACGGCCTGTACCGTCACCAGGCCGCGCTGCCCGAGGCGCACGACGACCTCCTCCCCCACGCCCGACGCCTGTTCCGGCGCCCGCTCGGCGGGGCGCGCCTGGCAGATGTCGAGGCCGGCGTGCTCGGGGTGCGGCGCATTTCGGACTGCGCCGGCAGCGAGGTGCCGGCGCGCTACTTCGGCTACCTGGCAGGCGGCTCGCCGGACATCCTGTCCGTGGTCCTCGACCACAACTTCCAGGACGTCGTCAGCCTCGCGCTGCTGGAGGCGGAGCTGTGGCGCCTGCGGGCGGGCGGCTGGCGAGAGGCGCGCGTGCTCGATGCACGGGGGATGGCGCTCGATCTGCTGCGCGCCGGCGCGGTGGATGACGCCCTCGAGCTCGTCGAGCGGGCGCAGGCCGGCCTGGCAGATCCGGCCGAGGCCACGGCGCTGCGCCGGATCGCCTCCCGCCTGCTCATCACGCTCGGCGAGGTGGAACGAGCCGAGGATCTGTGGACCGTGGGCACCCGTCGCGCCTCGGTGGATGCCGCGACCGCGTGGATCGAGGTGGCGCGCATCCGGGAGCGCCATCGGGGTGACCTGCGCGGCGCCATGGATGCCGCCGCCGCCGCTTCCCGGGTGCTCGACGTCGCCTTCGCGCTGGGTCGTGGCGGATCGATCGCGGAGGTCGGGCGCACGCGCCTCACGGTCGACCGACGGCTGCGGCGGCTACGTCGCTGGGTGGCGGCCGCTGAGCGCCGGGGCCAGCGGGACGGGCGACACGGCCGCGCGGCCTAGGCGCGGCGGCTCTCCAGGACGGCGATGACGCGCTCGGTGGCCGCCTCCGCGGCATCGGTCGGAGTGGCTCCCCGGGCAAGGGCGATGGCCAACCCGGCGCCGAAGGTGTCACCGGCCCCGACCATGGGCACCCCGGCGACGACGTTGCGCGGCACGCTGGCGATCACGCGGTCAGCGCCGGGATCGTCGAGCAGGTAGCCCCGGGTCGCCAGGGTCAGCACGAGGAGCGGTCGGGGGCCGATCCGCGCGCGGACCGCGGTCAGCTGCGCGAACGCGTCGTCGGTGTCCGACGCGAAGTCCTCGTTGGAGAGGACGACCGCATCCGCGTCCTGGAAGGCCTGCCACGTGGTGTCGGGGAGCTCCTCCAGGCGGATCGGGCGGACGGCCTCGCCGATCCCGAGCTGCCGCAGCCAGCCCTGGATGAGCACGACGGTCCGCGCCGTCGGCAGGGCGTCGCGCAGCCGGGCGATGGCTTCGGCCGGCAGCTCATCGGCGATGGGTGCGACGAGCACGACGTCCACCGCCGGCAGGCGCTCGACGCCGGCCGGATCGATCTGGGCGCTGCGCGCCTCGTAGACCAGGACGCGCCGGCCATCGGACTCCTCGTGCCGGTACGTCGTCGTCGCCGGGCTCGGTTGGCAGAGCACCGTGCCGAGCTCCTCCAGGCGCCCGATCCCGGCACGGGCCTCGGGCTCGTCGCCGGCCACGGTCAGGACCGCCAGGTCGGCACCCTCGGCGATGGCCGCCACTCCGGAGTGCAGGACCGATCCGCCCGGCGCGCGGGAGCCGTCGGTGAAGCGGTCGACGGTCAGGCCACCGACGATCAGGAGGGAGGGCATCGGGCTATCATCGGCGCATGCAACTCTACTTCTACGAGCTCCACGAGGGCGCCACCGACCTCATGACCGATGCGCTGCTCGCATCCGAGCGCGACCATACTCCTGCCGAGTTCGCGGAGATGGTCGAGTCGGCGCGGAAGCAGGTGGTCGACACCTACGAGGAGGACACCATCGTCGAGGCGGTGGCCCGCGAGCTCGAGCGATCGCACGGTTTCACCTACATCGGCGACGAGAAGCTGCGCGCCTCGATGAGCGTCGGCACCGAGGAAGCGGACACCTACCTCGTCGACCAGAGCGAAGAGTTCCGCTCCATGGTCGTCGAGATGGAGCGCTCGTAGATTACAGCCATGCCGGAGCGTATCTACCGTATATACGCTCGCACGAGGACGTCGATCAGCGCGCCACGTTGAACAGGATCTGGAGCACGTCGTCGGGCTGAACGACGTAGGCCTTTCCCTCCTGCCGAAGGGTCCCGCGTTTCCGCGCCTCCGCGATCGAGCCCGCGTCGAGCAGATCGTCGACGCCGATGACCTCGGCCCGGATGAAGCCGCGCGCCAGGTCCGAATGGATGGCGCCGGCGGCCTCGACCGCCGGGGACCCGCGCCGGAGGGTCCAGGCACGGCACTCATCCTCCCCCGCCGTGTAGAAGCTGAACAGGCCCAGCAGGTCGTACGTCAGCCGGATCACCCGCCCGCGTGACGGCTCGGCGATGCCGAGGTCATCCATGAACATGCGCGCGTCCTCGTCGGGCAGCTCACCGATCTCCGCCTCGATCTTGCCGGCGAGCGCCGCGACCTCGGAATGGGGCTGCGCGTAGCGCTCGCGCCCGGATGCCTCGAGGGCCTCGGCCGTCGGCAGTGCGCCGTCATCGATGGTCAGCACCACGAGCACCGGCTTCTGGGTCAGGAAGCGGTACCCGCGCAGCAGCAGCTCCTCGTCGTCGGTCAGGTCGAACGCGCGAATCGGCTTGCCCTCCGACAGGTGCGGCTCGAGGCGCTGCAGGAGCGCCTCCTCGCGCTGTGCCTGCTCCCGCTCGGCCTGCGAGCCGTGCCGGCCCTGGGTGCGCAGCTTCTCCAGGCGTTTCTCGATCACGGTGAGGTCGGCCACGGTGAACTCCACGTCGAGGTCGTCGACGTCGCGCCACGGGTCGGCTGGCCCGGGCGCGGTCGGGTCGTCGAAGGCGCGCGCGACGTGCAGCAGCGCATCGGCGTTCCGGATCTGGGCCAGCACATCGGGGTTGACGGTCCCCTCGCGCGCGGCACCGGCCGGCAGGGCGACGTCGACGTAGGTGACGTCGGCATAGGTCGTCTTCCTGGGGCTGAACAGGGCAGCGAGGCGATCGACCTGCGCATCGGGAACCTTGACCACCGCGATGTTCGGCGCGGCCCGCCCGCCCGAGAAGCCGCCGGTCTCGGCGTGACCACCGGTGAGCGCGTTGAACACCGTGGTCTTGCCGCTGCCCGGCAGGCCGACGATCGTGACCTGCATCGGTCAGTAGCCGGCGTCGAGGTCCACGACGTTGCGCAGCGGCTCGCCGGCCGCGTCGCGACGCAGGTTGTCGACGAACAGGTCGACCGTGCGCTCCACCACCCGATCCGACGCCCACGACGTGTGCGGCGTGATGACCAGGTTCGGGGTCCGGTACAGCGGCGAGTCCGGCGGCAGCGGCTCCTCGCTGAAGACGTCGAGCACGGCGCCGCCGATCCAGCCCGCCTCCAGTGCGCGGCGCAGGGCGAGCTCGTCGATCAGGCGCCCGCGCGCGATGTTGATCAGCCACGCGTCCTCGCGCATGCGGCCCAGCTGCTCGGCGCCGATGAGGCCGGCGGTCGCATCGGTCAGGGGGGCTGCGACCACCACGATGTCGCTGGCGTCGAGCAGGTCGTCGAGGCGATCGAGGCCCATCAGCTCAACGCCGTCGTCGCCGGTGCCGCGCTCGGGGTGCCGACGAGTGGCGATGATGCGGCAGCCGAACGGCCCCAGCAGCCTCGCGACCTCGACGCCGATGCTGCCGTAGCCCACGATGCCGACGGTGAGCTCCGACAGCTCGCGGCCCCGCAGCGGCTGCCACGTGCGCTCGCGCTGCAGCTCCAGGAGGTGTGGCAGACGCCGGGCGATGGCGAGCGACATCATCACCACGTACTCGGCGATCGGACGGCTGAAGACGCCGCGCGCGTTCGTCACGGTCAGCGCCCGCTCACGAACGGCGGGAGTGGAGATGCGGTCGACTCCGGCCGACGCGGAGTGGATCCAGCGCAGCTTCGGCGAGCGGCTCACGATATGGTCGAGCACGGATGCGGGGACGGCTCCGACGAGCAGCACTTCGGCCTCCTCGAAGACCGACTCGTCGGCATCGCCGTGGATCCGCCCGTCGGCCGCGATCCTCGCCACGCGCGTGCCAGGGATCGACTCGATCCGGCTGACCAGCTCGCGCGACAGCTGCGCCCCCAGCACCGGCGTGGCGAGGATCGTCCGCGAGGGCTCGCTCAGGGTGCGGCTCCTTCGACCCGAGCGATCCAGAGGTCCGGCGCCCGGATCTCATCCAGGCTGGGCAGCATCTCCGGGCCGGTCCAGACGCGGTTGAGGAAGGCTCGGTCGCGCGCCGCGATGACGGCATCGGCAAAGCGCTCGCCCGCGGCGTACTGCTCCATCTTCAAGTCGAGGCCGGTGAGCCGCATGATCGCGCGCTCGACGGGGCCGCGGCGCTCGCCGCGGCGCTCGAAGCGGTCGTGCAGCTCGGCGAAGTTCGGAAGGATGCGCGCCCCGGCCGCGTTCATGACGTGGTTCGAATAGCCCTCGAGCAGCGACATCAGGGCCTGGGTCTTGTTGAACGTCTCGCGCTGGCGCGGCGTCATGATCCGCTCCAGCCAGTGGCCGTCACCGCCGGACATCGCCTCGCGCAGGCGCTCCATCAGCCCGCCCGACTCGGAGGCCAGCAGCTCGACGGTCTCGGACACCAGGTCGGCAAAATAGGGTCGCAGCCAGGCATGCGCCTCGAACTCGAAGGCATGGGTGGCCTCGTGCAGGGCGATGAACGTGCGGAACTCGTCGCGCGGCACGCGCATGACGGACGCGGTGGCGACGATGTTCGGCTCGACAAAGTGCAGGCGGCCACGGGCCGGCCCGGCGGCCAGCAGGCTCACGTCGTACTGCCCGAGCACCTTCCGGCCGAGGAAGGCGAGCATGAATCCGAGCTGTTGGTTGCCGACCGCGCGGTTCACCCAGCGGGACATCGCCCGCCCGGCGGTATCGGGGCCCTCCTGCGAGGCGAGGAGCACGTGCTCGACGCGATCGAACAGGGTCCGGAAGGTCGCCACGTTGAGGTCCACCCACTGCAGCCGGTCAACGACCGCCGGCGTCTCCAACGCCTCGGGCAGGGGTGAACCGATCTCCTCGGCAACGATCGGCTCGATGCGCAGAAGGGTGGCGCGGTAGAACGCCTCGGCCTCCTCGCGCTGTGCCGCGGAAAGGGGCGTGGCAGCGGTGCCGAGCCGGCGATGGGCGATCTCGCGGACCGCCTCCCAATCCAGCAGCCGCGTTCCCGCACGCCGCATGATCTCGCGCGACGCCACGCTCGCCCCGAGTGCCAGCAGGCCACCAACCAGGATGCCGCTTGCCAGGCGGCTGCTATGTCGAGACATGGGCGTCAGTCTACGGGAACCGCGGCACGCGCCTCGATCGCCACGGATTCGACGTCCGGCAGCCGCTCGCCGAACAGGCGCTGGGCGACGGTCACGAACGCCCCGACGTCACCGGTGGTCGTGACCCGATGCCCGGCCGCGGCTCCGATTGGCGCACGGCTCCCCAGCGCGTCCAGCAGGTCCTCGACCGCGAGGGCCGTGGTGAAGGCCGAGTCCACCACCGCCACATCGGGCCCGACGATGGCCTGGATCGGCGACCGCAGGAGCGGGTAGTGCGTGCATCCGAGCAGCAGCGTGTCCATGGCCGAGTGCGACGCGACGAGCGGATCGAGGTAGGCACGCAGCACCGACTCGGCGCGCCGTCCGTCCAGGATGCCGGCCTCGACCATCGGGACGAGCTCCGGACACGCCACCTGTGCGACGGCGATGGCCGGGTCGGCATCGACGATTGCGTCGTGGTAGGCGCCGGACTCGACCGTACCGGCCGTGGCGATGACGCCGACGGCGCGGCTGCGCGTGGCGGCGGCCGCGGCAACGGCGCCCGGGCGAACCACCCCGACCACCGGCACGGTCGCCCGGTCCCGCACGTCGGGCAGGGCGCGGGCAGTGGCCGTGTTGCAGGCCAGGACCAGCAGCTTCACGTCCTGCTCCAGCAGCCAATCGAGCGCCTCGAGGGTGAAGCGGCGGACCTCGTCGGCCGGTCGCGGGCCATACGGCGTCCTCGCGTTGTCGCCCAGGTAGAGCGTGGACTCGTCCGGGAGGCGGCGGCGCAGCTCGGCCAGCACGGTCAATCCCCCGACCCCGGAGTCGAAGACCCCGATGGGCCGGGCGTCGCCCCGGTCGGCCATCGGGCCGCTCAGCCCCGCGCGAGGGCGGGCGACCGCTCCCGCTGGTGGGCCGCCAGGGAGTCGGCGATGCGGCGGACGCCTTCTGCGATCGGCGAGTCCGGGCTCGAGGCGACGAACGCCACGCCCTCGTTGTTCGAGGACAGCACCAGGCGGCCGTCGGAGACGACCTCGAAGTCGATCTTGCTGCCCAGCGCCTGCTCGACGTCGGCCTTGTCGAAGCCGCCGGACGCATCGGCCCGGTTCAGCACGGTGGCCAGCTTGGATTGCGGGTAGCCGATGGCGGCGAAGGTCTCCGCCGACATGGCCAGGCTGCGGATCGCCATGCTGTCGTAGGTGAGGATCTGCAGGATGAGGTCGGCGCTGTCGAGGAAGACGAGCACGTCGTCGCTGAGGGCGGCGCGGGTGTCGATGATCACGAACTCGTAGAGCTGGCGCAGGATCGAGAGCACCTTCTCGACGTCTCGCGTAGTCACCATCTCCGCCATCTCGACGCGGGGCGGAGCGAGAAGGATGTCGATGCCCGATGGATCGCGCCACATCACCTCGATGAGGTCCTGCTCGCGGATCCGATCGGTCGGAAGGTTGACGATGCTCGGCGCGACGGCCGGGACGCGCAGCAGACCGCGCAGGTCGCTGAACTGGAGCGACCCATCGATGAGGCAGGTGCGATGGTCCTTGCCGAGCGCCACCGCCACGTTGTAGGCGAGCGTGGTGCGGCCGACGCCACCCTTCGGCGAGAACAGCGTCACGATCAGCGAGCCGGCGCGGGCCGACTCGACCGCCCGGGTCTCCCCGACGTTGCGGACCATCGTCGTCAGGTCGAACCCGGTGAACGGCATCTTGAGGACGGCGTCGATCCCACGCTCGGAGTCCTCGCGGACCGGGTTCTGCGGCACCGTGAGCATGATCACGCCGACCTGCGGTTCCGCACGCCTGATCTGCTCTGCGACCTGCTGTCCGCTCACGCGGCCCTGCAGCAGCGCGTCGACGATCACCACGTCGGGCTTCATCTCCGTCACGCCCGCCACGGCACGGTCGCCGGACGTCACGACGTCGAGCATCTTGATCTGGGACTGGGCGGCGAGGAGCGCGCGCACGTGCGACGCGACCTGTGGAACGTCCTCCACCACCAGGAGCCGAATCTGTTCGCCTGCCATCCCTCACCCCACGCCAGGTGCGTCGTTGCGGTGCCGGAGCACCACGATGCATCGCTCGCTTGTCTCGTCGAGCTGGTCCAGGTCATGCGACCCGAACGCGGCCTCGACCTCGAGTTCCGCCTCAGCGGCGAGCGAAACGATCGCCGCAGGAGATGGATACCAGAGCCGGAAGCTGGCCGGAAGCCGCGCTATCGTACCATCGGGTTCGGCGAGATCGGTCAGCGTGGTGTAGTCGACACGCAGCCCCTCCGGCGCTTCCCGCCGCTCCAGGCGGCTTCGTCGCACGACCCGTCGCCCCTGCCACGTCCGTTCCCAGTCCACGCTCATCGGCAGGTCGTGAAGCGGCACGCCACCGGGCCCCAGGACGTCGACGATGAGGGCGCCATCCCGCTCCAGCATCCCGGCCGCACTCGTCAGCGCCCGAGCCCCATCCTCCGGCCCGTCAAGATGCGAGATGACGCCCGCCAGGACGACCAGGTCGAACCGATCCCGGCGAGCGGCGGTGCGGACGTCTCCCACCGCGAGCTCGACGCGGCCGGCCTCGCGCGCCGTTCGCAGGCGCTCGTCGCCCGAGATTCGGGCCTCGGCGCGGGCCAGCAACGCGGCCGACCCGTCGATCCCGACGACCCGTTCCGCACCTCCGTCCAGGAATGCCGCGATCAGCCGCCCTGAGCCGCAGCCGAAGTCGAGCACGCTGCCGCCGGGGCGTCGCCGCGCCCAGCGGCGGTAGAACGCGAGATCCTCGGTGATCTCGTCGTGCTCGAGGTCGTAGAGCGCCGCCAGCCGCTCCTCGTCGACCGGCTGCCCGGCCAGGATGTCGCTCAGGCCACCCGCTCCCGGCGCCGGCCGGCTCCACCGCGTCCCCCGCCCTGCTCGCGCAGCTCGACCCAGGCGCGATCCACCAGCGTCGGATCGGCGAGGAGCTCGAGCGTGGTGGCGGCCAGGACGTGGACCGCGGCCGCCAGCGTCTCGTCTCCGTCGGCACCACCGGCGTGCGTTGCGAACTCGCGGGAGTGGCCGGGCGTGCCGCGCGGCGCGATCCGAAGGTATGGGTGGATGGTCGGCACCTCGTGGCTGACATTCGCCATGTCCGTGCTGCCGGCGTTCGGATCGATCGGGTCGTCGCTCCGGCCGACCTCGGCCAGGTGCCGGCGCCAGATCTCGAGCATGGCCGGGCTGTTCAGGAACGTCCGGCAGCGGTTCATCGGGTCGTTGTGGAGCTCGACGCTGCAGCCGGTGGCATCGGCCGCAGCCCTGGCCATGGCGCCGAAGCGGTCGATCATATCGTCGAGGTTCTCGTCGACCGGCGTGCGGAGGTACCAGCGGCCGGAGGTCAGGTCCGGCACGATGTTCGGCGCGGCGCCGCCATGGGTGATGATGCCGTGCACACGCTCCCCGGGCTTCAGGTGCTGGCGCCACTGCGCGACCATCGTGTGCAGCAGGACGATGGCATCCAGCGCGTTCTTGCCGAGCCACGGGTCGGCGCTGGCATGTGCCAGGACGCCGTGGAAGGTCACGCCGATCTCGGTCACGGCCAGCGCCAGCACCTCGGCGCTGTTCGAGTCCGACGGATGGATCTGCAGGCAGGCGTCGACGTCGTCGAACACGCCCGCCGCGATGAGGCGCACCTTGCCGTTGCCCGCCTCTTCGGCCGGCGTGCCGATGACGCGGATCTCGCCGCCGAAATCCCGCCCCAGCACCCGGGCCGCCGCGATCGCCGCGCCGGCGCTCGACGAGCACATCAGGTTGTGCCCGCATCCATGGCCGACCTCGGGCAGCGCGTCGTACTCGGCCGCGAACGCGATCACCGGGCCGGGCCGATCACCCGGCCATCGCGCCACGAATGCAGTCTCCAGGCCGCCAGCGGGGGCGGTGACCTCGAACCCGTTGCGATCGAGGAGCTCCGCGGTCCAGGCGGCGGCCTGGCGCTCCTGGAAGGCGACCTCGGGGTTCGCGTGGACGCGGTGGGAGAGGTCGAGCGCATCGGGCAGAACGGCCTCGACGGCGCCCGCAAGATCGGCGCGTGCTGTGGTCATCAGCCCTCCACTACTGGTCGCGCCGGGCTGCGAACCATTCCGCCACGCCGGCGAGGATGACGACGAAGATGGCGATCGGCACGCTCAGCGCATCCCCGAGGCGCAGCCCGGCCAGCGTGGCGATCACCAGACCGACCAGGACGCCGCGTCGAGCGGCCCGGCTCCAGGCCCCACGATAGACGATGCGCCGGCGGGCGATCACCTCGCCCAGGAATGCGAACGGCGTCACCAGCAGCCCGGCCGCGGTCGCGGCAAGGCCGATGACGATCACCACGTTCCGCGGCGCTTCTGCGCAGGGCTGCAGCTCGGTGTCCACCGGACACGCCCCGGACGCGAACACGAGCAGCACCATCACGGTCAGCACGCCCAGCAGGATCAGCCCGACGACGATCGCCCGGTTCCGGCCGCTCATCGCGCGGCGTCGGGGCAGATCTCACGGAACGGGCAATAGCCACAGCGCATGGGCGACGGCGTCGGCTCGAAGCGGCCGGCGCGGATGCCCTCGGCCGCCTGGGTCAGCTGGTCGTGGGCCTTCGTCAGCTGCCGCTCGCTGGGAGCCACGCGCCCGACGATGCCCGACTCGAGGAAGTGCAGCGCGAGCTCGTCCGGCAGGGTCCCGTGCTGGGCCTCGTGGGCAAGGGCGTAGATCGACAGCTGGAGGGACTCGCGCGCGCGTCGCGTCGCCGTGGCGAGGTCGCGCACATCGCTCGACTTGTAGTCGGTGATGACCACGCGGCCCGCCTCGTCGCGGTCGACCCGATCGTAGCGGCCGCGCAGGCGGTCGCGCCCGAAGCCGACGGTGAACTCCTGCTCCACCGCCACCGGCCGGGCCGGCTCGCGCTGCTGATCGGCCCAGAATCGGGCGACCGCCTCGTGAGCGGCGGCGCGCCGGGCCTCCTCGTGCTCCCGCGTCAGGAAGCCCACCGACTCCCATGCCCCGTCGAGAGCGACATGGAGGTCGTCCTCCGTCATCGGACGGCCGGCCATCTGGCGGCGGTGGTACGCCTGCACGGCGGCGTGCAGCGCCTTGCCGTAGACCATCTGGTGCGAGGCGGGGGTCGGGATGCGCACGACGTGCCCGTAGCGGTAGCGCGCCGGGCACTCGAGGTAGTCCTGCGCGGCGCCGTAGCTGAGGACGAGCGGTCGGTCGCCGATCGCCGGGCGCGGCGCCACCGGCGCCTGGTCGCGCGGCGGTCCCTCGTGCCGGGCGAGCTGCTCGAGGACGGCGGGTCGAACGACATCGGGCGGCGTCGCCGGCGGCAGGTCGAGCGACTCGGTCACGAACTGGCTCACCCCTCGCGCGCGGCGGCCGCCGTAATCCTGCGCCCAGGTCAGCACCAGCTCCTCCCTGGCGCGCGTCATGCCGACGTAGAACAGGCGCCGCTCCTCGGCGGTGTGGTGGTCGGCGCCCGGAGCGGGCTCGTGCACCAGCTCGTCGGGGAGCTCGAACGCGTCGCGGCGGTCGCGGCCCGGGATGCGATCCGGCACCAGGCCGACCAGGTACACGACCGGGAATTCGAGGCCCTTGGCCTTGTGATAGGTCAGGACATGGACCGCATTGCCCTCGTCCGGCTCCACTTCAGACGTGGACGGGTCGTCGCCGGTCTCGATCAGCGTGTCGAGCTGCGCGACGAGGAACGGCAGCCGATCGTCGCGCAGCAGGCCGCCCTGTCGACGCACGATCTCGAAGAACCGCGCCACGTTGGCGAGCCGCTCCTCGCCGGTCTCCCGCGCCTCGTGCCCGAGCCGCGTCAGCCAGCCGGACGAGGAGATGAAGTGGTACAGCAGCTCGCCGCACGATCGCTCGGTGCTCATGGCCCGATGCGTCTCCAGGCTGCCCAGCAGCCGCTGCACGACCTCGATCGAGCGGATGCCGAACGGCGAGTCCTCGGGGTGCTCGGCGGCCTGGCGCAGGGCATCGGCGAGGCTGGTGCGTCGGCGTCGAGCGCGGCCCAGCGCCAGGGTGACGTCCGCCGGGGACAGCCCGAAGATCTCACTGGTGGCCAGGTCGTACAGGCTGATCGAGTCCTCCGGGTCGTTCAGGGCGCGCAGGAAGCTGATCAGCACCCGCACCTCGGGCTGCCGGTACAGGCCCGCCGTCCCGCTGAAGCGCCACGGGATGCGCGCCATGTTCAGGGCTCGCAGGTACGGGTCGGCATCGCGATTGCCGCGGACCAGGATGGCGTGGTCGCCGGCATGCCGCCCGGCACGGATGGAGGTACGGATCCGGTCCGCGACCGCATCGGCCTCGTCCGACCCGGTCGTGTAGCCGAGCAGCTCGATCGCGCCACCCTCCGGCTCGGTGCGTGCGAACTTGGACCGAGCCTTCAGACGCTTGTCGAGTCCCTCTCGGGCTTCCAGCCGATCCGGGTCGTTGTGGCGGATCAGCCGATGCGCCGCGTCGAGGATCCCCTGCCGGCTGCGGTAGTTGTCGACCAGCACGACGCTCGCCGTCGACGGATACGCCTCACGGAAGCCGAGGATGTTCCCCAGGGCGGCGCCGCGGAAGCGGTAGATGCTCTGGTCGTCGTCGCCGACCACCGTGACGTTGCCGTGCTCGGCGGCCAGCAGCTTCACGATCTCCCACTGGGCGTGGTTGGTGTCCTGGAACTCGTCGACCAGGACGTACCGATACCGCGCGCGCTCCTCGTCGAGGACGGCGGGATGCTCCCGCAGGAGCCGCAGCGCAAGGCCCACCTGGTCCCCGAAGTCGATCCGGTCGGTCGTCCGCATCAGCTGCTCGTAGGCGGCGTACGTCGCCGCGAGCTCGGTCTGGGCTGCGGCGCGCTCGGCCAGCGCCTCGTCGTCGGGACTCGCCGCCGCGGCATCGGCCAGTCGGCGGGCCGCGGACTGGTAGGCCTCCGGCGAGATGTCCTCGTCCCGCAGCCGACTGATCAGCGTCACCAGGCTCGAGAGGAAGCGCGTCGGGTCGCCCAGCGGGCGGTATCGGTCCAGCGGCAGCTCGAACAGGTGCTCTCGCAGCAGGATGATCTGCTCCGCCCGGCTCAGCACCGTGGAGCGATCGGAGAGCCCGGCCTCGAGGGCGTGCTCCCGCAGCAGCCGGTCGCCGAAGGCGTGGAACGTGCTGATCCGCGCGTCGTTGTGGCCGTACGGGACCAACCGGTCGACGCGCTCGAGCATCTCGAACGCGGCGCGATCGGTGAACGTCAGCGCCAGGACCTCGGACGGCTTGGCCCGCTTCTCGGCGATCAGCCACGCGATGCGGCGGGTGATGACCGTCGTCTTGCCGGTTCCCGCTCCGGCGACGATGAGGAGCGGCCCGTCGCCGTGGGTCACGGCCTTGCGCTGGCGCGCGGTCAGGTCGGCGAGGAGCGGAGGCTGGATGCGCAGGTGCGGCCGACGGGGACGGACCGTCGGGACGAGCTCCTCGAAGAATGGGAGCTGGTCTGGCGACGGCACGACCGGTGGCATCTCGTCCGGGATGGTAGCCGGTGGGGGGTTCACCCCGTCGTTATCAGCCGCTTATCGGACAGCTCTCATGTCACGTTGGCTCTTGGCCTCGGGGCTGCGATCAATCGGCGGATCCTTCACTCGACCACCGGATGCGGCACGCTTTCACTCACCGATGAGCCGATGTTTCACAGGAGCCTGTTAGCTGACCCTCTCCCGTGAACGGTTGGGGCATCCGTGCGCCCAAACTTACCCGATAGCACTGCCGTGTGAAGGAATCGCCGATTCACGCTCTCGCCGTCCATCGGGTCCGATCCTCACCTGACATGCGGGCGATCTCGGGCTCTGTCGCTGCCCACCGCCCATCGCCGCGATGATCGCCTCGGCGTGGCGGCGGGAGGTCCGCAGCTCGTCCCGGACGCGGGCCACGTTCAGGGCACCCGACATTCCCTCGAGCCGCGCATGGAGAGCAGACCAGACGTCCGACGGGTAGTCGATGCCCGGCGCCACCTGGCGCAGGACGCCTCCTGCCCGCAGCTGGTCGATGACGGTTGGCGGAATCCCGAGCCGCCCGGCGAGACCGTCCACGCGCGGCGGCGCGGCACCGGCGGCGCGAAGCCCCTCCAGCAGCCGCTCCACGCGTTCGCTCATTTCCGGGTCGAGCCCGGGCGTGGCATCGGGCAGGCCGATCCGACGACCTGAGCGACGAAGACGGCCGTCCTCGGCCATGTCGCCGATCACCCGCCGCAGGTCGGCGTCATCCAGCGTCAGCGGCGTGGCGCCCCGATGGCGAGGGGGCGGCTTCCGGCCCGCGGCGGCTCGAACGCGGGACACCAGCGAATCCAGCCGCAGGTCGACCGCCAGCGGCTGTTCGCGATGGAAGCGGCGCAGCGACGCGAGGACGAGGCGCTCCGCCATGCGACGCTGCTCGGGGTCGATCGCGCCGATCGGCCCCCCGTCGGTCACTGGCCGCCAGTCCCCTCGACCGCGATCCGGATGGCTTCGGCCTCCTCGTCGGACAGGTTGTGGGGAGAGCTGCCATCGGCGACCGGCTTGGCGAAGATCCGGGTGTTGGAGCGCCCATGCAGGCTCGAGATCACGACGCCGTCGCGCCGATCGTCAAGCAGCGCGATCGCGAAGCTCTGGTCCGAGCCGGTGTCGTCGAACGGGTTGTATCGGACCATGCCGATGTGCTGGAGGCTTCGCTGGCTGCGCGTCTCCAGGAGGCTCTGCATGGCCTCGATGTCGGCCATGCGCTCCGTCGTCCGCTCCACCGCCGACGCGTTGCCCGCCAGCAGGTCGTGCAGCGAGCGGCCGCCAGTATCGGTGTCGCGCACGATCTCGCGGTACGCCCGCGTGGCCCGTCTCAGCCGGCCGGCCTGGGCCGCGACAACGACGATGAGGATGACGACGAGGGCGGCGAGCACGCCGAAGGCGATCGCCAGGTTGTCGGCCAGGAGGCGGTTGAGATCGGCCATCGAATCGGCGGTATCATAGCCGCCGGTCGGGCCACCCCGACCGAGCCGTTGCGCAGCGAATCAACAGATCACGAGGAACCGATGGCCCGTCGAGCCGGGAAGGCCGCCAGCCGCAAGGCCCGCCAGCGATATCAGCCACGCACGCCGCGCCCCGCGCCGACGCCTGCCCCGGAGGCTGTGTCGGCGGACGTGCCCGAGGTCGCTACGACCACCGCCGCCGAGCCCGCGCGTCGTTCCGCTCCGGTCGCCTACGCGACGGCGGGCTCGACCCTGTCCACACGCGAACGGGCCGAGTACCACTACGTCGAGCGGGACCTGCGCAACATCGGCATCCTGACCCTGGTGATGCTGATCGTCCTCGTCGCCGCCTGGTTCGTCTTCAACGGCCTCGGCCTGATCGGGTAGCCCGTCCGAGGCACGTGGCCGTCGGGCGGTCGAGCTGGGACGGTCAGCTCACGGCCTTCCTGATGAGCTCGGCCAGCCGCTTCTCGTCGGCCGCCGTCAGATCGTGCGTCAACGCGAAGGAGGTCGGCCACATCGTCCCGTCGTCGAGCTTCGCCCATTCCTCGAAGCCGAACGTCGCGTACCGCGCCTTGAACTTGGCTGCGGATTGGAAGAAGCACACCAGCTTGCCGTCGCTGTTGTTGTACGCCGGCATCCCGTACCAGGTCCTCGACGTCAGCTCCGGCGCGGTGGCCTTGACGAGGGCGTGAATCCGCTCCGCCAGCTTCCGATCGGCCGGCGGCATGGCGGCGATCTTCGCGAGCAGGTCAGCCTCGCCATCGACCTTCTTGCCGCGCGCCGCCTTCATGTCCTTGGCGTGCTCCTGCATCGCGGCCACTTCTTCGTCCGTCCACACCTCGGTGGTCTCGGTCCGCTTCTTGGGCGCCTTCTTCGTGTCAGCCATCGCGGGTCTCCTTTCAGCCGTGGCGATCTCCGAGCCGATCAGGCAGTCGCCGTCGCCTCGGCGGGCTTTCGCTCGAGGATCCGGATCGCGTTCCCGAATGGGTCGCGGAGGCCCAAGTCGGTGCCGTAGAAGTGTTCGATCGGCTCCTGGGTGAAGTCGGACACGCCGCGTTCCTGGAGCGTTTCATACAGAGCCCGGGCGTCGTCGGTGTGGAAGACGAGACCGCTGAGCGCGCCCTTCGCGATCAGCTCCCGGAGCTGCTCGGCAGTCGCCTCGTCGTGCAGCGGAGGGCCGGGCTGCTCGAGCGAGATCTCGACATCGGGGTTACCGGGCACGCGGACGGTCAGCCAGCGATAGTCGCCCTGCTTGAAGTCGGATCCCTTCTCGAGGCCGAGCTTGTTGACATAGAAGTCGAGCGCCTCGTCCTTGTCGAGAACGTAGATCGAGGCAACGTTCAGCCTGGTGATCATCGGTCGGTATCTCCGTTGGTGGTGTCGATGTGGGCGAAGATCAGGCTACGTGAGCCGGCGTCGAGCGGGCTTCTCCAAAACTGCTCGATTGCGCCGCACTCTCGGAGCGCGATGTGTCGGCGACCGCCACCCGCGGCCGCATGGCCCACATCTGGACGCAGTTCGGCGCGACCATCGGTCCGTTGCCGGCGCGGTAGCCCGATGGAGTCTCGCCGACGATGTCACGGAACATGCGACTGAAGGTCCCCAGGCTGGTGAAGCCGACGTCGAGGCAGACATCGGTGACGCTGCGGTCGGTCTCGCGCAGCAGGAACATCGAGCGCTCAACCCGCCGCCGCTGGAGATACCGGTGCGGCGTCTCACCGAAGACGGCGCGGAAGGTTCGGATGAAGTGCGCCTCCGAGACGTGGGCGACGGCAGCCACGGCGCGCACGTTCAGCGGCTCGGCGTATGCGCGGTCCATGGCATCCCGGGCGCGCAGCAGGCGCCGGTTCAGATCCTCGGCTTCCCGGCTCACGACACAACGCTACGCCATCCGGGGTGCGCACGCTCAGCCCGCGGCGTTACTTGCCCTTCCGCCCGCGCCTGGCCTCCAGCCGCAGCCGGCGCAGCCGCTGCAGCCGCTCCCCGATCTTGAGCTCCAACCCCTCGTCCGAGGGCTCGTAGAACATCCGGCCGGCGAGCTCGTCGGGCAGATACTGCTGCTCGACGTCGGCATCGGCGTAGTCGTGCGGGTACAGGTAGCCCTTGCCGTAGCCCTGTTCGCGCGCCAGGCGCCGGTGGGCCGACGGCCGCAGGTGGAGCGGCACCGGCAGCCGACCGTGCTCCTCGACCTCGGCCAGCGCGGCGAAGTACGCGGCGCCGGCCCGGTTCGACTTCGGCGCCGAGGCAACGTAGGTTGCCGCCTGCGCCAGCGCGTACTGCGCCTCGGGCAGGCCGATCATCTCGGTGGCCTGCATCGCGGCCACGGCCAGCTGGAGCGCTCGCGGGTCGGCGTTGCCGACGTCCTCCGAGGCGGCGATCACGATGCGCCGCGCGATGAAGGTCGGATCCTCCCCCGCCGAGACCATCGACGCCAGCCAGTACAGCGCCGCGTCGGGGTCATTGCCGCGCATGCTCTTGATGAAGGCGCTGATCGCTTCGTAGTGCTGGTCGCCGACCCGGTCGTAGGCGAGCAGCCGCTGCTGGGCGGCCTCGGCGATCTGCTCCGGGCTGAGCTCCGCGCCGTCTCCCGCCGTGACCGCGGCCGATTGCAGCGCGTTCAGTGCCTGGCGCGCGTCGCCCCCGGCGAGGTCCAGCAGCGTCGCCCGCCCCTCCGCTGACAGCGACACCACGCCGCCGAGCCCGCGCTCCGGATCGGCCAGGGCGCGGTCCACGACGGCACCAAGCGCATCGGCGTCCAACGGCTCCAGGCGGTAGACCCGCATCCGGGACAGGAGGGGCGAGTTGATCTCGTAGTACGGATTCTCGGTCGTCGCGCCGATCAGCGCGATCGTGCCGTCCTCGACGTGCGGCAGCAGCGCGTCCTGCTGGCTCTTGTTGAACCGATGCAGCTCGTCGATGAATGCCACCGTCCGTCCGCCGGCCTCGCGCAGCGCCTTCGCTTCGGCGACGAGGGCACGGACGTCCGCGACGCCCGAGGTCACCGCCGAGAGCTGCCGCCACGACCCGCCCGCCCGGTCCGCCAGAAGCCGCGCCAGCGTCGTCTTGCCCGATCCGGGTGGGCCCCACAGCACCATCGACGGCAGGTGGCCGGGCTGCACGACGCGCGTCAGCGCACCGTCGTCCCCCACCAGGTGCGGCTGGCCCACGAACTCCTCGAGCGTGCGCGGTCGCATGCGGGCCGCCAGTGGCGCATCGGCGGCGACCGACGCGTCGAACAGCGGCTCGGTGGGATCAACCTTCGGGCGTCGGGGCATGGGCCGATTATGATGCGGGACATGGAACAGAATCTCCGGACCCCCGGTCCGACGCCGATCCCGCAGACGGTGCGCGAGGCCCAATCGCAGCAGATGATCGACCACCGCGGCACCGAGTTCGCCGAGCTGCTGTCGGAGACCTCGGCCGGGCTGGCGGAGCTGATCGGGACGCAGGGCGACGTCCTGCTCCTCACCGGGTCCGGGTCCGGCGCCCTCGAGGCGGCCATCGTGAACACCCTCTCGGCCGGCGACCGGGTGCTCTCGGTGAACATCGGCGCCTTCGGCGACCGCTTCGCCAAGATCGCGTCCGTTTTCGGCGCACAGGTGGACGCTCTGCCGTACGAGTGGGGCACGTCCGCATCGCCCGAGGCCGTACGCGAGCACCTGGCGAATGCCGAACCCTACCGAGCCGTGCTCGTCACCCATAACGAGACCTCCACCGGCGTCGCGAACCCGATGCGCGAGCTGGCCGAGGTCGTGCGGTCCGCCCCGGGCGAGCCGCTCCTGCTGGTGGACGGCATCAGCGGCCTCGGGGCGATGCCATTCGAGATGGACGGGTGGGGCGTCGACGTCGTCGTCAGCGCCAGCCAGAAGGCGTGGATGGCGTCGCCCGGCGTCGCGATCGCCGCGCTCAGCGAGCGCGCGTGGACCGCCAGCACCTCGGCCCGGATGCCTCGCTTCTACTGGGACTTCGCCGAGGCGCGCGACTGGGCCGCCAAGGGCCAGACGCCGTGGACGCCGGCCATCGCCGTGCTGTACGGCCTGCGGGTCGGTGTCCAGCGCCTGCGCGCCGAGGGCCGCGAGCGGACGTGGGCGCGCCACGCGGCCATCGCCCGCGGGGTCGCCGCAGGGCTCGAGGCACTGGGTCTTCGACTCGTCGCGTCGCCGGAGGATCGCTCCGCGACGGTGACGGCTGCCTGGGTGCCGGACGGCGTCGAGTGGGCGCCGTTCAACGAGGCGATGCGTGCGCACGGGCTCGTGATCGCCGGCGGGCAGGGCAAGTGGACGGGCAGGGTCCTGCGCTTCGGCCACATGGGAGAGGTGGGCATCGACGAGATGGCCCAGGCGCTCCAGATCATGGGCGACCTCCTCCCGTATTTCGGCCACACGGCCGATGCGCAGGCCGCGGCTGGCGCGGCCCGCGAGGCGTTCGAGGCGGCGCTGACCGTCACTCGGTGAGCGACCGCCGCATCGTCGTCGTCCGCCACGGCGTCACCGACTGGAACCGCGAGGGGCGATTCCAGGGCCATCTCGACCCGCCGCTCTCCGACGTGGGACGCCGGGAGGCCTCGATGGTGGGCGCGCGGATCGCCGCGGACGAGGAGCTGCGGCCCACCAGGGTCGTGTCCTCCAGCCTCGCGCGCGCCGCGGAGACCGCGGCGGCCATCGGCGAGATGAGTGCCGCGCCGGTCGAGCTGGACCCGCGGCTGATCGAGATCGGCCAGGGCGAGTGGGAGGGCCGCACCCACGCCGAGCTGGAGGTCTCCGACGCCGAGCGCTATCGAGCGTGGCGGGAGGGGGCCGGGATCCGCCAGCCACCGGGCGGCGAGCCGATCTCGGCCGCAACCGCGCGCGTCGCCACGCTCCTCGACGAGCTCCTCGCCGAGCCGCCCAGCACGACGTGCCTGGTGAGCCACGGCGGCACGCTGCGCATCTTCGCCCGGCTCGTCCTCGAGCTTGCCGACGACCGCTCCTGGGCGCTCGACGTCGACAACGCGTCGATCGGCGTGGTCGACCTGGACGGAGGCAGGTGGCGCCTCGTGCGCTGGAACGACACCGGCCACCTGCTTGGCATCGAGCCCACCCACGTGGACGAGGCGGAGGGGCGGCCGCTGGCCCTCTGAAGGTCTCGCCCCGACGCCGATCGCCGGCTACCGATCAGCGGTGACGATCAGCGGCCGTCGTTCCGCGAGCCAGGACGGATGCGCCGGCGCAACGCGAGCCAGAGGAGCGGCCGGCGCAGGCGCCGGATGGCAGCATCCAGCTTGTTCGAGGTCGACCGGGTCAGCTCTCGGCCCGAGTAGGACTGCCAGACCTTGCCGTCCGCCACGACGCGGATCGGCTCGCCCTGCTTCGGCAGCTGGTCCTCGAGCCAGCCGGCGTACTCGTAGATCGTCTCCGACGGACGCGGTCCCACGCCGGCACGATCGGCTGCCAGGGACAGCTGGCGCCATGCTCGCTCGCCGGCGGGCAGGAGGCGCCAGCGGCGCTTCGAGCGGCGCATCTGGAACCAGATGAAGATCGCCGCGACGGCCACCAGCGCGATCATCACCAGTGCGTTGCCCGTCCGCGCGCTGCCGACGTCGGCCGGCGGGGCTTCCGGCTGAGTCGGGTCGATGGCGCCCTCCACCGGCTGTGGCGACGCCAGCGCGGCGAGTCCGCGCTGGCGGAGGATCTCGAGGGGCAATTCCTCCAGGTACGGATCGATGCCCTGCGTCGGCGGGCGCGCCGCCGCCTCGTCCCCGGTCGCGCGGAAGAAGCGCGGGTCGATCGACTTGGTGGCCTCGAAGATCTGCCACCCGTGGCCGGGGAAGTAGATCTCGACCCAGGCATGGGCGTTGGCCTCGCGTGACAGCCACAGGCCCGGCCCGGCGGCCTCACCCGGGGCGAAGCCGACCGCCACCCGGGCGGGCAGGCCGACGGAGCGCGCCATCATGGCCATCGCGCTGGCGAAGTACTGGCAGTAGCCCGTGCGCGCCCCCTCCTCGGCGAAGAGGAAGGTGTGGACCAGGTCACCGTCGCGGGGCACCTGGGGGCCGATGGTTGAGTACTCGAACTCGTCGCTGTTGAAGAAGCGCGTGAGCGCCTTCGCCTTGTCGTACGGCGTCTCCGCATTCGCGTCGGCGACGACGGACGCAGCCAGCGCGGCGGTCTCGTCGGTGATCCCGGTGGTATCGAGATACAGATCTTGGACGGCCTGCGGGTACGCTGTCCCGGCGACGCGCAGCTCCGCCTCGGTGGCAATCGAGATGACGACCGCCATCTCGTAGGACTCACCCTCGCCCAGCGCGCTCGGCGAGTCCACCGAACCGATGAGTGGCAGCCCGTTCGGCTCCTCGATCAGCGCGGGGGCATAGATCCTGAGGGGCGAGCCGGCCGTGAACAGGTTGCGGCCGACGGTCTGCTGCATCTCGATCGCGATGGTCTCCGCGCGTGTGGCGGCTTCCTCCGTGGGCCGCTCGGAGGTCGCGACCGTGAACAACGGGTCGCCAGCCGCCACGCCGCGCGCGGGTCCCTCGGTGCTGTCCCATCCCCGCCCGTTGTAGATGTCGTACGTCGCCGTGCGCAGGTAGAGCGGCCGCTCGGCGGCGAGGATGAGCACCTCCTCGTCGTTGCTGACCCACTCGCCGAAGACCGTGAACGACGACCCGAAGCTCTCGCCGGTGATGCGTGACTGCGGGTTGGTCAGGCTGCCGAAGACCCCCTCGAACTGGTCGCGCAGGTCGCCCCAGACGCCATCCAGATTGCGCCACGCGCCGGTGAGCGGCGCGGCCACGGCGACGGTGGTCAGGAACGAGGCCAGCACCACGCTCACGCCGGCGAAGACGATGCCGGTGCGCATGATCGCCGCGGGCACCTCGAGGGTCTCGTTCACCCGCCGCCGCTGCCAGCCGTCCTGGCGCGTCACCAGCGCCGCACGCAGCCAGAGCAGGAAGGCGGCGACCACGAACAGGAGCAGGTGGCCGAACAGGTTGGTCAGGACCGCGGACAGGTTGATGATCAGCGCCGCGCCCATCAGGAGGATGGCGTCGAGCACTCGGTGGTATCGGTAGACGACGTACGACGCCGTGAACGCCGTGGCCCACATCAGCACGCCGAGGCCCAGCGCGTAGGGGGACATCTGCGTCGGATAGCCCTGGTCGAGCACGACGACCGTCCAGCCGATCAGGTCGGTACGGAGCGCGGACAGCCGTCCCAGCTGCGAGAGCGCGGGATAGTACTCGCCCCCGATCGTCCAGACCACGAACGCCATGCCCGTGAGCGCGCCGAGGGGGAGCGCGAACACGATGCTCAGGCGCAGCACGCCGACGACGGCGCCTGCGATGACCGCCCAGACCGCCAGCGGCGCCAGGTAGTCGAGCTGCTCGAGCCATGCCGCGCCCTGGACCGCCCACGCCAGCGACAGGGCCATGACGGCCAGCAGCCCGAGGCTCAGCCATCCGGCCCGCGGGTAGAGGATCCGATCGCGCAGCTCATGCACGGGCGCGCGCCCTCCCACCGATCGCCTCGGCGATGTCATCGCCGCGCCGCACCAGCCGATGCTCGATGTCGTATTCGGCCAACGCGTGCCGCACGGCCGACAGCTCGGCGCGCGACTGCTCGTCGGGCTCCAGGCCGATGAACGAGGACCGGTCGAGCAGGATGACCAGCGCCGCCACCCCCCGGAGGCGAAGCGCGGACAGGGCGCGCACCCAGTTTCGGTCGGTGGAGCCGGTGATGATGCACAGGGTCATGCCGCGCCGCAGCTGGGGCAGCGTGGCGACGAGCACCTCGGCCAGCGGGCTCGACCCGTCGGGTTGCACGTTGGCCAGGAGGTGGAGCAGCTTCTGCTCGACCCGCGGGCCCCGGTCCGGCTGCTGCAATTGGAGCCGCCGCGCCGATGCGGTCATCGCGACCGCCCGGTTGTCGGCCAGCGTGCGCAACGCCACCGAAGCCGCAATGGTCACCGCGGTCTCCACCGACGCATCGGACCCGAGACCGGCGTGCACGCTGCGGTCGAGGTCGAGCAGCATCCACAGGTCCGCGGCCTGCTCGAGGTCGAACTCCTTGACGAGCAGTTCGCCGTGCCGGGCGCTCGAGAGCCAGTGGATGCGGTTGATGGCGTCACCGTGGACGTAGGGCCGAACGGTGCGCACGAGTGGGCTGGACGCCTCGTACTGGATCTTGGCGCGCGTCGTGCCGTCGATCGGCGACGGCGGCAGCCGCCAGTGCGGCAGGGCCACGACCTCGGGGAAGACGACGACGTTCGTCGGCTGCCCGACGATCATCTCCGTGCTGAACAGGCTGAACGGATCGCCGGTCCGCACGCGCAGTGCGCCCAGCCGATAGCTGCCGCGTCGCGTCAGCGTCACCTTGGCCAGCCACTGCCGCGCGTTGTGGGCCTGGAGTCCGATCACGCGCCCCGGCAGGCTGGTCGGCAACGTCGACTCGTTCCAGCACTCGATCCACGGCTTGCTGAAGCGGTCGTGGTTCTCGATGCGGTACACCGCCTGGAGCACCTCGCCCACGTGCGTGCGCGGGTTGAGGACCCGGTAGTCGGCGCGCACGTTCTTCAGGCCGCGGCGCGCGAACAGCCACGAGCCGACGCCGACCGCCACGCTCAGGTAGGCGAGGAAGAAGAGGTGGTCGAGGCCGGTGCTGAACGCGGCAACGACCAGCGCGGTGACGAGGAAGAGGAGCTTGAGGTGGCGGCTGAACAGCCCCATGGCGCGGTCAGGAGATCCGGGCGCGATTCGTCTCCGCGGCGGCAGCGGCCTCGGTGACCGGAACGGAGGCGAGGATCTCGCGGACGATCTGCTCGGGATCGACCTCGCGCAGCGACGCCTGGCTCTTCACGATCAGCCGATGCGCCAGCACCGCGACGGCGAGGTCCTTCACGTCATCGGGGATGACGTAATCGCGTCCGGCGAGCGCCGCGTAGGCCTGGGTGGCGCGGTACAGGTTGATCGAGCCGCGCGGTGACGCTCCGAGGTAGACGTCGGGGTGCTCCCGCGTGGCGTGCGTCAGCCGGATGATGTACTCGGCCACGGCCTGGTCGACGTAGATCTCCTTGACCCCCGACTGCATCTCGCGCAGCTCGTCCAGCTCGAGCACCTGCTCAACCGAATCGATCGGGTGGCGCCGCTTCTGCTCGTCCAGGATGACGAGCTCCTCCATCGGCTTCGGGTAGCCCAGCCGCAGGCGGAGCATGAAGCGGTCGAGCTGCGCCTCGGGCAGGGCGAACGTGCCTTCGTACTCGATCGGGTTCTGCGTCGCGACCACCAGGAACGGGCTCGGCATCGGGTGCGTGGTGCCGTCGATCGTGGCCTGCCGCTCCTCCATGCACTCCAGGAGAGCGCTCTGGGTCTTCGGCGTGGCGCGGTTGATCTCGTCGGCAAGGACGACCTGGGCCATGATCGGTCCCGGCCGGAACTCGAACTCGTGCGTCTTCTGGTTGAAGATGGACAGGCCGGTCACGTCGGACGGCAGCAGGTCCGGCGTGAACTGGATGCGCTTGAACATGCAGCCGATGCTCTGGCTGAGCGCCTTGGCAAGCATGGTCTTGCCGACGCCGGGCACGTCCTCGATGAGGATGTGTCCCTCGCACAGCAGCGCGACCAGCGCCATCCGCACCTCGGCATGCTTCCCGACGATCACCCGCTCGACGCTGGCGATCACGCGTTCGGCGGGCTGCTGGACGTTCTTCACGGTGACTCGAGTTCTCCCCTAGCGGTGGGCGTGGGGCGTCTCGGTCGGCCCGACCCGTTGAGAACAATACTCCACCACGTTACGAGGGGGTTCAGACCCCTCCTGGAGTCTGTAGCGCGGAGGTATCGGTTTTTTAATCCTCGGCGCGGGCCAGGTTCAGATACTCGGCCATGACGCGTCCGGCGATGGGTGCCGCGTTGGCCGAGCCGGAGCCACCGCTCTCGACCAGCACCGCGATCGCGATCGCCGGTGTCGCCTCCTCCTCGCCGGGTGCGAAGCCGATGAACCACGAGTGTGGCGCCTGCTCCCCACCGAGCTGGGCGGTGCCGGTCTTGCCCGCCGCGACGGACCCCTCGATGCCGTACATCCTGATGTCACCCTGCCCGGCGTACGGCCGCCCGAGGTCACCGTTCACCGCGTCCACCATGGCCGAGCGGACCTGGCGGGCGGCCTCGGTCGAGACCACGCGCGTGCCGCCGCGCGACGAGAATGTCTGCAGCACGGTGTCGCTGGGCACGTCGGTATCGCTGTGGGGTCGTACGTCCGCGACGACGTACGGGTGTGGCATGACCCCATCCCCGGCGACGGCCGCCGCGACGAGCGCCATCTGCACCGGCGTGGCGAGGACGGATCCCTGGCCGAACGACGCGCTGGCCAGCTCCACGTCACCGGAGAACGGCCCGCAGTCCGCCTCGACCTCCTGGGTCACGTACGAGGGTGCCACCGACAGCGGCCGGTCCTGCGGGCCGATCTCCATCGGCGCGCAGAAGCCGAACTCGCGCGCGGCGGCCAGGAACGCCTCCGGCCCGAGCTCGAGCCCGACGTGGGCGAAGAAGATGTTGCTGGACACCTGCATCGCCTGGGAGACGTTCCACAGGCCTGGCTGCAGCCCGGCCAGGTCGTGCTCCCGGATCGTGAAGCCGTCGACCACCATGCCCTCGCTCTCCTGGCGCGGCTGGTCCTCGAACGTGGTGTCCGGCGTGATGACCCCGTCGTCGAGGGCGGCGGCCGCGGTGAAGACCTTCATGATCGAGCCGGGCACGTACCGGCCGTGGCGGTCGCGCGGCAGGAGCGGCTGGGCCGGGTCATCGCGCAGGGCGTCCATCGGCTCCTGGGCGACATCGGGGTTGCCCGAGATCGGGTTGGCGTCGAAGGTCGGCATCGAGACCAGGGCGAGAACCTCACCGGTCGTCGGATCGAGCGCCACCACGGCGCCCCGGCTCGACCCGAGCTGCGCCGCAGCGAAGTCCTGGAGGCGCCGATCGATGGTGAGCGTCAGGTCCCGGGGCTGCGGCTGGCGATCGAGGACGTCGTTCACGACCTGGCGCAAGGGGTTCGGGTCGGACTGGCCGACGAGCAGGTCCTCGAACGCCCGCTCGATGCCCGTGCTTCCGAACCGGAAGCTCGAATAGCCGATGACGTGGGTGAAGGCCGGATCGGCGTACGTGCGCGAGCTGACGCCGTCCACCAGCTGGGAGCTCGCGAGGACCTGGCCCGAGGTATCGAAGATCGTCCCGCGCAGGAGGCTGCGCCGTGCCGCGATCACCTCCGGGTTGTCGGCCCGGGTGGCGAGCGCCTGCGCCTGGACGACCTGCCACCACACGATGCTGGCCGAAACGATGGCGAAGGCGAGCATGAGGTAGAGGCCGAGGCGGCGGACGTTGGTCGCGATCACGGTCCTGGCTCCGCGTCTCCGCCGGACGAGCTGCGATGGCTGACCGCGAGGAGCAGCCCGAGCATGATGAAGCTGGCCAGGACGCTCGAGCCGCCGTAGCTCACGAACGGCAGGGTGATGCCCGTGAGCGGGATGAGCTTGGTGTTCCCGCCGATGATGATCAGCGTCTGCAGCCCGAGGCTGGCCGTGAGGCCGACCGCCAGCAGCGCGCCGAAGTCATCGCGCGCCAGGGCCGCGATGCGCAGCCCGCGGAAGACGAGGACCGCCGCCAGCCCCAGCACGGCGAAGGCTCCCAGCAGCCCCAGCTCCTCGGCGATGGCCGTGAAGATGAAGTCGGTGTGGACGAACGGGATGGTGAGGCTGCCGGCGAGGGTGACCAGCCCTTGCCCCAAGCCCTCGCCGAAGATCCCGCCGCGGCCCAGCGCGTAGATCGCCCGCACTGGCTGGAAGCCAGCCCCGAGCGGATCGGCGAACGGGTCCAGCCACACGTTCACGCGGGCCTGGACGTGCCCGAACAGCTGATATGCCACGAAGGCGCCGGCCACGAACAGGATGAGTCCGATCAGGACGTAGCTCCGCCGCCCGGTGGCGGCGAACAGCATCGTCAGGAAGATGCCGTAGAAGAGCAGCGCTGTGCCCAGGTCGTTGAGGCGGACGGCGATCAGCATGACCGCGCCGAACAGCACGAGCATCGGCAGGAAGTACGGCAGCGGCGGGATCGACAGGAAGCCGATCCGGAGGCGCGCGCTGGTGAGGAGGGTGCGAGTCTCGGCCAGGTATGCGGCCAGGAAGACGACGAGCACGATCTTCAGGAACTCACCGGGCTGGACGCTGACCGGTCCGAGGTCGATCCACAGCCGCGCGCCGTTCACCTCGTAGCCGAACAGGAGCGTCGCGGCCAGCAGCCCGATCCCGACCGCCGCCCACGTGTACTTGTAGTGACGCAGGATGGTGTAGTCCCGCAGGCCGATGGCGATGCCGAGCATCGCGACGATGCCGATCGCGAACCACAGCAGCTGCGTGGCGGCCATGCCCAGCTCGATGCCGAAGCCGCTCGTGCCGGCCAGGTCCTGCGGCAGGCGGTTGAGCATCACCATCCCCACGCCGCCCATGGCGGCCACCGCGGGCAGGAGGAGCTGGTCGCCTCGGTGCCCGGAGACGACCAGCAAGAGGTGGGCACCCACGAACAGCGCGACGTAGGCGATCGCCAGCCCGAGCGGCCCGGGCTCGAACGCGCCGGTGAGGGCGATGTTCGTGACGATGAACCCGAGCGGGACGAGGAACAGGATCGGGAGCAGCAGCCGGAGCTCCGCCCCTCGCCAGGTGATCCGCATCAGCGAGGCATCACCGATCCAGTCGCATCCGGACGCGGCCGACGGTCACCTCATCGCCGAAGCTCAGGGCGACCGGACGGTCGATGCGGTGGCCATTCACGTACGTGCCGTTCGTGCTGCCCTGGTCCTCCACGAACCAGCTCCGGCCGCGGAACGTCAGCATGGCGTGGGTGGCGCTCACGAAGTCGTCCTCGACGAAGATCGTGTTGTTCACGTTGCGGCCGATCGAGTTGATCGGCCCGAGCGCGATCGTCGAGTTCTCCGGGGGCTCGTCCTCCGGTGACTCGAGCACGGTGAGCCGCCCGATCCCCGAGCGCGAGGCCATCTGTTGCTGCTCCGCGTTGCGCAGGTCCTTCAGCAGCGACCCCGCGAAGCGCAGCAGGACGAGGTAGAGCAGCGCGACGAACCCGAGCTGCAGGGCCAGCAGCACGAGCCGCAGGAGATCCCCGGTCACCCACGCACCTGGAACTCGATCTCGGTGTCGCCGACGCGGATCACGTCGCCGGGGCCGAGTGCGATCTGGCTGACGGCCTGGCCGTTGACGGACGACCCGTTCCGACTGCCGAGGTCGGCGAAGCTGTACGCGCCGTGCTGGAGCCGAAGCTGGCAGTGGTGGCGGCTGACCATCGGGTCGTCGACGATGACGTCGTTGTCGCTGGCCCGCCCGATGCCGATGAGGTGGCCGCCGAGGTCGAACTGGACGGGCCGGCTGCCTCGCGTGCTGACGAGCAGGTAGGCCCTGCGCGCCGAGTCCGGCGCCTCGTCCGTGGCGGGGCGCTGGAACACCATCGTGTCGGAGTTGGCGGGCATCGCGGCCACCTCCTGGATCCGATCGCCGCGCTCGTCGACGACGTTGGCCGCGACGCGGATCTCCCCGCGGCGCGTCTCCTCGTCGGACAGGATCTGCACGCGCGGCCGCGCGACGAGTGTGTACCGCTCGTGGCGTGCGCGCGCGATCACGCCGTGCGCGAGGTCATCCTCGAGCGACCCCCGGTACGAGGCAAACGCGGCGAAGTCGGCCGGGTGGAGGTGCAGGTCGTAGAAGTTGGGGACGATGACTCCGGCGTCGCCGTACGTCTTGTTCGTATCCATCGCCCGCTCGATCCGCTTGGCCAGGCTCACCGGCTGGATCGATGCTCCCAGCCGTCCGGCTGGCGCCTCGAGAAAGCGCTCGAGGAACGACTCGACGCGCGAGAGGATGCCCATCGCGGGCGATCCTAGCACGCACGGTACGAACGGCCGTTCTACTGGTCCGATGCGCCCATAGGGTCGCTCTGGACGCGATGGCTATACTTCGTGACCCGATCGCGGCACCTGCGATCCCACAATTGGACCGGCATTGGTAGAGACACTCACTGAGTCATTCTGCGAGCGCTGCGGGACCCGGTACGAGTTCAAGGCACCGACCCGCCTGAACCCCCTGCGCAAGACGCGGGGGTTCGTTGGTGGTCTGAAGAACTACCTCACCAGCCAGGATGACCTCAGTGACGCGATGGGCGACGCGATGCGCTCGGAGGAGGAAGGGCTTGCCTCGGCACAGCTCGAGGCCTTCCACGAGTCGTTCAACTTCTGCATCAACTGCCGCCAGTACACCTGCCTCAACTGTTGGAACGACGATGCGGGACGCTGCCGCTCGTGCGCTCCCATCGCCGGCACCGATGATCTGGCCGATCGCATCGCCGCAGCGGTCGCCGGCAATGGCGCCGTCGCGCACGTCGAGCCCGCCATGGACGACGCCGCGATGGCGGAGGCCGACCTGCAGCGCCGCCTGGGCCTGGATGCCTGGCCGTCGAGCGACGCCGTGGCGGGGGCCCCAGGCAACGGCTACGCGCCGGAAGAATGGCCCGCCAGCGATGACCTCGCCGGGATCGGTGCCGTGGCCGAGGAGCCGGAGCCGATGGTGGCCGAGGTCGAGCCCGAGCCCGAGCCGATGGTGGCCGAGGTCGAGTTCGAGCCCGAGCCGGAGCCGGTGGTGGCCGAGGTCGAGTTCGAGCCCGAGCCGGAGCCGGTGGTGGCCGAGGTCGAGTTCGAGCCCGAGCCGGAGCCGGTGCTGGCCGAGGTCGAGTTCGAGCCCGAGCCGGAGCCGGTGCTGGCCGAGGTCGAGTTCGAGCCCGAGCCGGAGCCGGTGCTGGCCGAGGTCGAGCCAGAGTCGGAGCCTCGCCAGTTGCGCGTCGTCGCGTGGGACGAGGATGCAGCCTACGAGGTGAGCCCACCCGCCCTGATCGCAGAGGCCGACGCGGAGGCCGTCCTCGAGGAAGTGGAGCCGACGTTCGATCCGTTCGCTGCCGCTGCGCTGGCTGCGGCTGCCGCCGAGCCGGAGCCGGAGCCGATCGTGGCCGAGGTCGAGCCGGAGCCGATGGTGGCCGGGGTCGAGCCCGAGCCAGAGCCAGAGCCGGTAGTGGCCGAGGTCGAGCCCGAGCCCGAGCCCGAGCCAGAGCCGGTAGTGGCCGAGGTCGAGCCCGAGCCAGAGCCGGTAGTGGCCGAGGTCGAGCCGCAGCCAGAGGCGCCCGTGGCGCCGCGCATCGCACCGATCAGCGAAACGATCCTTCGATTCCCCACGCAGCCCACGCCCGAGCCGCCGGTCGAGGCACCCCTTGCTGCCCAGGACGACTCGCCCGAGATCGCCGCGCGACGGGCCCAGCTCGACTCGCTCGGGCTCGGCGATCCCGGCCAGGGGCCGGTTGGCTCCGAGCACGCCAACGTCCTCCCCTACCGATCACGCGGCGCCACGCCGACTCCGGGCGAGCTCGCAGCCCTACGAGCAGGTGGTGGGTTCTGGGAAGCGTCGGCGCGCGAAGTGGCAGGAGCAGGTGCCAACGTCGGGGTCCAGAACTGCGGGCAGTGCGGCCTGTCGCTCTCGGCCAGCGCTCGCTTCTGCCGCCGCTGCGGCACGCGCCAGGCCCAACCCGCCTGACCTCCGGTCCGGCGTCAGCCGGACGTGTCGCTGGACGTCGAGCCCTTCGAGTCCCTCGAGCCGCCGGTCGTGCTCTTGTCCGTCGAGCCGCCGGCCGTGGTCTTACCCGACGAGCCGCTGGAGGATGCCGTTCCGCCGTCGGCGGGCGCGGCCGCGGGGGACGTCTTCTTCGCTGACGCTCCGTCGTCGCTCGCGCGGGAGTCCGTGCGGTAGAAGCCCGAGCCCTTGAAGATGATGCCGGCCGGGTAGAGCACGCGGCGCAGCTCCCCGCCACAACGCTCGCAGATGGTCGGACCATCCTTCGTCATGGCGTGGATGACTTCTGTCACGGTGCCACAGGAGCGGCACTGGTAGTCATAGGTCGGCACGGCGCCGAGATGATGGCATCGGCCGATGCCGCGCGCAATGCGACCAGAGGGTCAGGCCTGGGACGGACGGGTCCCGAAGCGAGTCCACCAGCGCCGGCTGCCCTTGGCCGTCGCGACGCTCGTCTGGGCCTGCGGCTCGATCACGAGGCGCGCCACCCGGTGAAGATCGTCCGCGATCTTCTCCTTGGGGAACTTCGTGATGATCGGCTTGCCCTCGTTCGAGGCGATCACCGCGCGCGGGCCGTTGCTGACCACCGTGGCCGACACCGGCAGGCCGAGGGCTGACTCGATGTCCGCCATCCGGATGCCGTGGTTGGCGCGGTTGACGATGACCCGGACCACGTTCCCGAGGCCAAGCTCGCGCGCGAGCTCCAGGAACTGCGAGCTGTTCCGCACGGAGCCGACCTCAGGGGTGACGACCAGGAAGATCTCGTTCGCAACCGCGAGCATGGCCATGGTTCGGTCGTCGTAGCCGGGGTGGTTGTCGACGATGATGTATGAGTGGTGGTTGCGTGCCCAGCGCAGGGCGGCGAGCAACAGGTCGACCGACACGCGCTCCGACTCCGCCGGGTCATTTCCCCAGGTCAGGACGCGAACCCCGGTCTCGGCGTGCACCGTCACCGCCTGCTCGAAGGCCGCATCGGTCCATTCATCGGCCGGGCTGTCGGCCAGGTCGGCCAGGCCCATGCGGTACGGGACCTCGAGGACCGACGACACATTGCCGACGCCGACGTCGGCGTCGAACAGCAAGACCTCGGCGCGGGTCTGCTGACGCAGGGCGACGGCCATGTTGACGGAGATGGTCGTCTTGCCGACCCCACCCTTCGGAGCGAAGACGCTCACGACGTGGCCTTCGCCGGCGATCGGCGCGCTCGAGAGGCCCTCATCGGCGGCCCACTCTCCGGACTCGGTCGGGAGATGCCGCCCGCCGCGGATCAGGAGCGCCTGGAGGCGGTAGACCAGTGCCTCGGCGGGCAGCGGCTTGAGCGCCACCTCGTCGCCGGCACCACCCACGGTCTCGGGCAGCTCGGTCTCGGTGCCGACGAGCAGCAGCACCGGAATGGCCTTGACCGCTCGTACCGCCTGGTACACGGACGTGACCACCTCGGGATCGAGGTCGCAGTCGAGGACCACCATGTCGGCGGTATCGATGGCGGACGGGTCTGCCTCGAGGGGCTGGAACCCGGCACGCGTGAGGGCATCGGCGTAGCCGTGCGCATCGCCCTCGATGCCGAGCAGGATCTTCGGTCGCTCCATTGCCCTTCCTTACTGGTGGAGTGCGCGCGTGCGGTGACGCTCGGCACCAGTCTCCGCAGCGATGAGCGGTGGAGCAATGGGACTCGGGCGGCCCGTGGGCCAGCCCGAAAGTACTACCGCTCGGATCTAGGAGCGGATCATCCGCATGCCGCACTTCGGGCAGTAGAACGCCCCGGCGCTGCCGGCCTCGAACCCGCAGTGGGCGCAGACCAGGCCCGAGCGTCCGCCGATGGCAGGCAGGCGGGCGGACTCCGCCTCCCCGAGGCTGTACCCCGAGGCGACGACCTGCTGGTACAGCGAGCTGAGCAGCTTCTGGCCGTGGCGCTCGGTATCGCCGCGCTGCCCCTTGCCGCCCCAACCGACGACAGCGCGGACGATCAGCTCGCCCGACAGCTCGTCCCAGTGCGATGCGAGGCCGCCGACGATGGCGTTGTAGTCCGGGTAGCCACTGGTGTCGGTCTCGCCGTGCAGCAGGCCGCACGAGAACGTGTCGACCGTCATGTCCAGCGCGTCGGTCATCTCGAGGACGTACAGGCCGTGCCGCCCGATCGGGCTCACGTCACGGCGTGCGAGCACCCACTGCTGGACCTCGTTGAAGCGCTCGATCGCCGGCGAGGCGTCCGAATACTCAAGCGGGAGGGGGGCGATGGTTTCGACGGTCGTGTCGCTGAGCGGCTCGACGATGCCGGGCAGCGCGACGGCGATCGATGGATCGGCGGGCAGCCGCAACCCGTCGCTGCTGCGAGCCACCAGGGCACAGGCGCAGCAGGTATTCCTGCGCCTTGACCTCCTCCTGGACGGGACTGGGCGGTGGCGGTGCTGCTGCTTCGGTCTTCTTGCGCCGGAGAAACGACATGACGGGAACGGCCTCTGTTGGTGGCGGCGGCGCCGATTCTAGCAGCCGAGCCCTTCCCCCCGACCATGGCCCAATCGGCCCACGGCCCCCGTCAACCGGGGCGGACCTCGAGCTGACGACGCTCGGTCTCGAGGTCGACCAGCCGCTCCCGCTCCCGCTCGACGACCGCGGCGGGCGCGCGCGACGTGAACGCGTCGTTCGCCAGCAAGGCGCGAACGCGCGCGATGTTGGCCTCGAGCTCCTCGAGCTGTCGTCGACGCCGATCCTCGCCGGCGGCCGCATCGCCGCCGAGCCAGGCCGCACCGAGCGGCCCCGTGGCGAGCATGCTCGGCCGCTCGGCGTCATCGGTGACCTGGATCGGACGCACCCGCGCCAGCGCCTCGATGTATGCGCGCCCCGCACCGATCGTGTCCGCGGCGTCCGGATTGGTTGGCGCCACGAACAAGGGCACCCAGGCGCCCGCCGGCGTGCCCGCCTCGGTCCGCAAGTTCCGCACCCCGCGCACGAGCGTGGCGAGATCTTCGAAAGCGGTTTCCGCGTCGCCGTCGCGCACCCCCGACCCAGGCCATGCGGCGCGGATAAGAAGCGGCTCGTCGGCCGCGACGTCGGGCGCGGCGTCACGCAGAGCACTCCAGATCTCCTCGGTGACGAAGGGCATCAGCGGGTGGAGCAGCCGCAGCAGTGTTGCCAGCGCCTCGGCCGCGGCAGACCAGGTGGCGGCCCGGTCGGCATCGGTCGAGCCGTCGCGGCGGAGGTCGACCTTCGCCATCTCCAGGAACCAGTCGCAGTAGTCGCTCCACGCGAGGTCGTACACGGTGGCGGCGTAGCCGCTGATGTCGAGCGCGTCGAGCTGTTCGGTGGCCTGGGCGACGCCGGCGGCCAGCCGGGATCGGATCCAGCGAACCGCCAGGGACGGCTCTGCCGACGCCGACAGGGTCTCGGGCCGGCTGGCGAGGACGAATCGCGCAGCGTTCCACAGCTTGTTCGTGAAGTTCCGTCCGCCCGTCAGCTTGGACTGCGTCAGCCGCTGGTCGACCCCGGGCGCGTTCCCGGACACGAGGGCGACGCGCAGCGCATCGGCCCCGATGTCGGTGATCATCTCGAGGGGGTCGACGACGTTGCCCTTCGTCTTGCTCATCTTCGAACCCGTCGGATCGCGCACGATCCCGTGCAGGTAGACGGTGTGGAAGGGCTCGGCATCGGTGAAGTAGAGGCCGAGCATCATCATCCGGGCGACCCAGAAGAACAGGATCTCGTACGCGGTCTCCATGACCTGGGTCGGGTAGAAACGCGCCAGGTCGGGGGTCTCGTCCGGCCAGCCCAGGGTCGAGAACGGCCACAGCCCGCTCGAGAACCAGGTGTCGAAGATGTCGGTCTCCTGGTGAAGCTCGCCGGCCGCGCGGCCGCAGACCGCGCATCGGTCAGGTCCCTCGAGGCGGTCGCTGACCGTGATGTGACCATCCGGGCAGTACCACGCCGGGATACGGTGGCCCCACCACAGCTGCCGCCCGACCGCCCAGTCGTGGATGTTCTCCATCCAATGCGCGTACACCTTCTCAAAGTGCGCTGGAAGGATCCGCGTCCGTCCTTCGCGGACGCTGGCCAGCGCGCGCTCCGCGAGGGGCTTCACGTTGATGAACCACTGGACCGACAGCCGCGGCTCGACCACGGTGTCGCATCGGTCGCAGCGGCCGATGACCATCTGGTGCGGACGCTCCTCCTCGAGGTCACCGATCTCCGCGAGCCGAGCCACGATCCGCGGCCGCGCATCGAACCGGTCGAGCCCCGCGAACTCGCCGGCCTGCTCCGTCAACTGCGCTCGCTCGTCGAGGACGGTGATCGCGGGGAGGCCGTGGCGCTTGCCGACCTCGTAGTCGTCGAAATCGTGCGCGGGCGTGATCTTGACCGCCCCCGTACCGAACTCGCGTTCGACGTGCTCATCTGTGATGATCGGAACGCGGCGGCCGATGAACGGCAGGATCGCCTCGCGGCCGACCAGCGAGGTGTAGCGCTCGTCGTCGGGATGCACCGCGACGGCCGTGTCGCCGAAGATCGTTTCCGGCCGCGTCGTGGCGACCGTGATCCACGCGCCGGGATCGGGTGAGCCGTCCGGCCGCGCAAGGTGGTACCGGATGCTCCACAGCGTGCCGGTCTCCTCGTGCTTGACGTTCTCGAGATCGCTGATGGTGGTGAGGCAGCGCGGGCACCAGTTGACGAGCGCCTCGCCGCGGTAGGCGAGACCGTCCTCGTACAGGCGCGTGAAGGCGACGCGCACCGCGCGCGCGCTGCCCTCGTCCATGGTGAACCGCAGGCGAGACCAGTCCAGGCTGGCGCCGAGGCGGCGATGCTGCTCGCCCATGACGTCGCGCGTACTGTTGATGAACTGCCACATGCGCTCCAGATAGCGCTCGCGGCCAAGCGACTCGCGGGACTCGCCCTCGTCCGCGAGGATCCGATCCAGGACGAACTGCGCGGCGATACCCGCGTGGTCGACACCGGGCAGCCAGAGCGTGTCGTCGCCGCGCATGCGGTGATAGCGGACGAGGATGTCCTCGACGTACGCAGTCAGCGCGTGACCGAGGTGCAGCGCGCCGGTGATGTTCGGTGGCGGCTGGATGATGACGAACGGCTCGGCGCCCGCGGGCGGCTCGTCAGCGGGGCGGAACGCATCGGCAGCCATCCAGCGCTCATAGACGGCGGGCTCGACCGCGGCAGCGTCATAGCGCGGGCTGAGCTCGCGTCGCTGGGTCGTCATCGGTTCGTCTCCTCGCGCTGGAAAACGCAAAACCCGTTCGTCGAAGGACGAACGGGTCGTGGTACCACCTTCGTTCGCGACCGCATCGGCGATCGCCTCAATTCCGCGTTATCGGGCGGACCCGGCCGGCTCGCGTGCGACGTTCTCCCTCTCGTGTCCGGGTGGGCTTGCAGCCGATGACCCACCCTCTCTGGTGGCCGGTGGAGGGGTACTCCTCACGGTCAGCGCCGTGGCAGGAGTCTAGCACTCAGCGGGGGCGGTCGAGCGTGACGTGCAGGCCGCCGTCCGGCCGCGGCTCGACCTTCGCCCCATCGCCCTCGAGTGACACGATGGCGCCGGCGACGTCGAAGCCGGTGGCGTGGGTCGCGCGGAAGATGAACTCGCCGGTCTGGCCGAGGCTCAGCGCAACGCCGCCGATCCCGTCGACGCCGGCGAGTGCCTGCCGGAACCCGGTGATCGCCCCGAAGCTGCCCAGGCCCGACACGACGATCTCGGTGGTGGTGGGTTCGCCGCTCGGAGCGGCTGCGGTCGCGGCTTCGTCGGGGAGCGTCGCGTCGAGCTCCGCCAACCGGCTGGCGAGCACCTGCTCCTCGGCCGGATGGACCTCGGCGTCGGGCGGCGTCACGCCGTTGGTATCGGCGGGCCGCTCGGGAGCGGCCGTGTCCACGGCGGTGGCAGTCTCGGCTCCCGGAGTTGGCTTGCTGTCCGGGGTCGCGGCGGAAGGGCTGCGCGCCTCGAGGGAGGGCGGGCGCGGCATCCGCTTGGCTGCGGCGGCGAATGCCGCCGGATCGCTGATCTCGGCGAGCTGCGCGTGGTACGCGTCCAGCTCGCGCTCGTACTCGGCCACCCGGTCACGGAGCGACTTGCTCTCGGCCTCCACGCGGGTCGTCTCTCCGCTCAGCTGCTGATCCAGCTGCGTGCGCCGGGCCACGACGCGCTGCTCGGCCTCGCCCTTGATGCGCTCAGCCTCGGCTGCCGCCCACTCCCCGATGCCCGCGATGTCGGCTTCGGCGCGCGCGCGCAGGTCTTCGCGGCGTCGCTCGGCGTCGGACTCGAGGCGCTGCACCTGGGTGTCGACCGCGCCCTTGGCCTCCGTGACGCCGGCCTGGCGCGCCTCGTCGGCGACGGCGCGCATCGCGACCACCAGGTCGCGCATGAAGTCGGGCGAGGCGTCAGCCTCCGGGCCCGGGCGGGCAGCGGCGGTCGGCGCCGGCGTCGCTTCCTGCTGCTGATCGGCGGCGGGAGCCGCCGCAGCGTCAGTGTTCGGGGTCGGCTTTGCCGGCTCGGTCGGCTCTGCCGACTCGGCCGACGCGGTCGGCTCTGTCTGCTCGGCGGAAGCCTCCGATGCAGGCGCGGCAGGCTCTTCGGGAACGGGCGAAGTGGCGCTCGCGGCGTCCGCGGCCGCGGCGGCCTCCTCCTCGGACGACCACGGCAGCCGGAACCCCGGTCGACGCTGATGTGCGGTCATGATGTGTGTGGTTGCTCCCTGCCCAGCTTCGGGGCCCGGCAACATCCGGGACCGCCGCCATCCTACTCGCGGTTGGCTCGCGTCCTCAGCCGTCGAAGGTACCTACCCGGTCGGGACCACGGTACCAGTCCGGCCGTTGCTACCATCCGCGCCATGGCCGACCTCCCCGCTCCCGCGGAGACCCTCATTCGCGTCGGGATCATCGCGATCGCGGCACTCGTTGGATATCTCCTGCTGAGGAAAGCGGTCGAGCTCAGCGTGCGCGGCGTGCTGGATCGCCGCCAGGCGGAGGCTCATGGGGAGCTGCCGCCCCCCGAGCTCGAGCGGCGCGTCCGCACGATCGCCCGGCTGGTCGACCGCATCGGGGGCGCCATCATCCTCACGATCGCAATCCTGATGGCGCTCACCGAGTTCGGCATCGAGATCGGACCCGCGGTGGCTGGCCTCGGCGTCGTCGGCATCGCGGTCGGATTCGGGGCACAGACGCTCATCCGGGACTGGTTGGCCGGCATCTTCATCGTGCTGGAGAACCAGTTCAACGAGGGCGACGTGGTGCGGATCGCGGGCGTCGAAGGCGTGGTCAACGGGTTCAGCCTTCGGCGGACGACCCTCCGCGACCTCGACGGCACCATCCACGTCGTGCCGAACGGGCAGATCACGGTGGCCTCCAACATGACCCGCCTGTGGACCCGGCTGACGCTGGACGTGCGAGTCGCGCCGGGCACCGACCTCGATCGCGCCACCCAGGTCGTCAACCGCGTCGGCGAGGAGCTGCATGCCGACCCCGACTGGACAACTCGGCTCCTGGAGGCGCCGAGCACGGTGCGAGTGCGTTCGGCGACGGACTCATCCGCCGTCGTGCGCGTCCTCGCCCAGGCGCGGTCGGCGGAGGAGCCCGGCGTGGCCGACGAGGTCCGGAAGCGGCTGGCCACGGCGCTGCGAGGCGAGGGCATCGATGCCGAGGTCCGGATCGCGAGGACGCGGCAATCGCCGTCAGGGGCAGCACGGCCGGAGCCAGACGCGAGTGCCAGCTCGGGTGATGGCGAGCGGGGCAACGGCGCCGAGCACTCTTCGGAAGAGTCGGATCCGACCGCCCCGGTCGGCCCATAGGAATAGGGCGCCGAGTCGCCGGGTCGCCGGCGCCGACCGTCAGGCGGACTCTTCCTCGGGCTGTTCGTCGCGTGCGGCCGAGGCTCGGCTGCGGCCACGGCGTCGGGGCTCCGCCGCGTCATCGGTCTCGGTCACCAGCATCGGCGGTTGGCCGTGCTCGATCGTCTCGGCGGTGATGACGACCTTGGTGACGTCGGTGCGCTCGGGGATGTCGTACATCACCTCCAGCAGCGCCTCCTCGACGATCGTCCGCAGCGCGCGGGCGCCGGTCTTGCGATCGATCGCCAGCTTTGCGGTCGCGTCGAGCGCCTCCGGCGTGAATACGAGCTCGACCTTGTCGAGTGAGAGGAACTTCGTGAACTGCCGCGTGACCGCGTTCTTCGGCTCGGTGAGGACCTTGACGAGGTCCTCACGCGCCAGGGCGGCGAGGCTGACCACCACCGGCAGGCGGCCGACGAACTCGGGGATGAGGCCGTACTTCAGCAGATCCTCGGGCATGAGCTTGTCGAACAGCGCATGGCGGCGCTCCTCCTTGCCGACCTGGGCCTGCGACCCGAATCCGATCCCGCGCTTTCCGACCCGCTCCTCGATGATCTTCTCGAGCCCCTCGAAGGCGCCACCGCAGATGAACAGGATGTTGGTCGTGTCGATCTGGATGAAGTCCTGGTGCGGGTGCTTCCGGCCGCCCTGCGGGGGCACGTTGGCGACGGTGCCCTCCAGGATCTTCAGCAGCGCCTGCTGGACGCCCTCGCCGGAGACGTCCCGGGTGATCGAGGGGTTATCGGTCTTCCGGGCGATCTTGTCGATCTCGTCGATGTAGATGATGCCGCGCTGCGCGCGGGCGACGTCGAAGTCGGCGGCCTGAATGAGTCGAAGGAGGATGTTCTCGACGTCCTCGCCCACGTAGCCCGCCTCGGTGAGGCTCGTCGCATCGGCGATGCAGAACGGCACGTCCAGCACCTTGGCCAGGGTCTGCGCCAGCAGCGTCTTGCCGCTTCCTGTGGGCCCGACGAGCAGGACGTTGGACTTGCCGAGCTCGACGTCGTCGACGGTATGGCCGGCGTTCACCCGCTTGTAATGGTTATAGACCGCCACCGACAGGACCTTCTTCGCCTGCTCCTGGCTGATGACGTACGTGTCGAGCTGGTCCTTGATCTTCCGCGGGCTCGGAAGCGGCGCGCTCTGCGACTTGCCGCTGGCGCGCGGCGTCTCGAGCATCTCCTCCTCGATGATCTCCTGGCAGAGGTTGATGCACTCGTCGCAGATGTACACGCCCTGGCCCGCGATCAGCTTGCGGACCTGCTCCTGGCTCTTGCCACAGAAGCTGCAGCGGTACGGGACCTTGCTCTTGGTGGTCATCGGTCGCCGATGGTAGCACGCCCCTGCCAACCGGCCCCCATCCCCATTGGTCGTAGGATGCGCCGATGCCGTCGCTGCGCTTCGGCCGGGTCGCCTCGGCGATCGGCCCGCTGTGGGTGGCCGAGACCGATGTCGGCGTCGCCGCCTGCGCCCGATCCGAGGATCCCGGGGCGCTGCTCGCCGGTCTGCGCCGCCGATTTCCCGGCGTCGAGCCGGAAGCGGCGGAGCTGGACGCCGCCTGGCTGCAGGATGGCTCCGCCCCGCCACTCGACCTGGCCGGCCTGCCCGAGTTCGACTCTCGCGTCTACGAGCTCGTTCGCCTGGTGCCCGCGGGCGAGACCGTGACCTACGGAGAGGTGGCCGCCGTGCTGGGGTCGCCCGGCGCGGCGCGGGCGGTCGGGAATGCCATGTCACGCTGCCCGCTCTTCCCCGCCGTGCCGTGCCACCGCGTGGTGCGGGCCTCCGACGGGTGGTCAGGCTGGGGCGGCGACCCTGCCGTCAAGCGCCGGCTGCTCTTGGCGGAGCGTCGGTCGCGGTGAACGCGGCTACTTCTTGGCGGTGTCCTCGGCGGCGGCCTCTTCGGCGGTCGGAACGGTGCCGCCCGCCTTCTGGGCCATGGCGATGAGCGAATCGTTGTTGCCGGCGAAGACCTCGTCGATGACGCCGTACGTCTTCGCGTCCTCGGCGCTCATGAAGTAATCGCGCTCACTGTCGCGCTTGACCTTCTCGAAGTCCTGCCCGGCGTGCTCCGCCAGGATGTGCATCAGCCGATCGGTGAGATGGAGCATCTCTCGCATCTGGATCTCGACGTCCGGGGTGTTGCCGCGGAACCCGCCGGAGCCCTGGTGAATCATGATCCGGCTGTTCGGCAGCGCGTAGCGCTTGCCGGGGGCGCCGGCGGCGAGCAGCACGGCCCCCATCGAGGCGGCCTGGCCGATGCAGATCGTGGAGACCGGTGCCCGCAGGTACCGCATCGTGTCGTAGATCGCCATGCCGCTCGTCACGACCCCGCCGGGCGAGTTGATGTAGAGCTGGATGTCCTTCTCCGGGTCCTCGGACTCGAGGAACAGCAGCTGGGCGATGATCAGGTTGGCGATGTGATCCTCGATCGCGTCGCCGAGGAAGATGATGCGGTCCTTGAGGAGCCGCGAGTAGATATCGAACGCGCGCTCACCGCGGGCGCTCGACTCGATGACCATCGGGACCAGCATCGGTTACTCGGACTCCTCGCTCGTGGCCGCGGGTGCGGGCTCAGGTTCTGACTCGGGCGCCGGTTCGGGCTCGGGCGTCTCGGCGGCGGCCGCATCGGTCCCGAGCGCTCGATCGACCAGCGTGTCGACCAGTGTACGGTTGCGGAGCGTCATCCGCAGGTAGCTCCGGCCGCGTCGCGACGACAGATACTCCCGCAGCTTGGCGTCCTCGCCGTAGCGCGCCAGCTGCTCGGCGATCTCGGCGTCGATCTGCTCGTCGGTCGCGTCGATCCCCTCCTTCTCGGCGATGGCCGACAGCACCAGCAGCGTCTTCACCCGGCGCGTGGCGGGCTCCCGCAGCTCGACGGTCAGCTCCTCGGGGGTCTGCTTGGACAGCGCCAGGTACTGCTCGAGACCGATGCGCTGCTGCGCGAGCCGTGACTGGAGCTCGTCGCGCATGATCTCCACCTCGTTGGTGACCATCACCTCGGGCAGCTCGACGGACGCATTGGTGACCGCGTAGTCGATGATGCGGTCGCCGAAGGTGTGGCGCGCCTCGGCGTCCGCCCGCTTCACCATCGCGTCGCGGATCTCGGCGCGCAGCTCGTCCACGGTCTGCATGTCGCCCACGCTCTGAACGAAGTCGTCGGTGACGTCGGGCAGGAGCTTCTCGCGCAGGTCCAGCAGCTCGACCTCGAAGTGCGCCTCCTTGCCGCGCAGCTCCTCGACGCGGTAGTCGTCCGGGAAGGTGATGTCGAAGCCCTTGCTGGCGCCCATGTCCATGCCGACCAGCTGCTGCTCCCAGCCCGGGATCATGCGGTCCTCGCCGATGACGACCGGCAGCCGGTCGGCGCTGCCGCCCTCGAACGGCTCCCCGTCGATGGTGCCGGTGAACTTCACCGATGCGATGTCTCCCTCCGCAGCAGACCGTCCGTCGACCGGGCGAAGCGTGGCCTGCTGCTCGCGAAGCTCCCCGATGACCTGCTCGACCTGCTCGTCGGTCACCTCGGGCACCTCGAGCCCGAAGGCGTAGTCGGTGTACGCGCCCAGCTCGACGTCGGGGCGTACCGGGACGGTGGCGGTGTAGCTCACCGGCTGGCCCTCCACCACCGACGCCGGATCGATGTCGACGTCGGGGTTGTCGATCGGGATCACGTCGGTCTGGTCCAGCGCGGCCCCGTAGCTGTCGCTGACGAGGTGGTCGATGGCCTCGGCCAGCACGCTGCCGCGTCCGACGAACCGATCGATGACGTGGCGCGGCGCCTTGCCCGGTCGGAAGCCGGGCACCTTCGTGCGCTCCGCAACGTGGCGGTACGCGGTGGCGAAATGGCGAGCGACCTCGTCGGGCGGGACCTCGATCTCCAGGACCATCTTCGATCCGGGCTCGGGTCGCGTGGAAACGGTGACCAACTCAGCTCCTGGTTGCGGTGGTGGGCGAGGCGAGATTCGAACTCGCACGTCTTGCGACACCGGCTCCTAAGGCCGGCGCGTCTGCCGTTCCGCCACTCGCCCGGTGAACGTCTCGCGGCGGTTCGGCGCTGAGTCTACCAATCGACCGCTCCGGGCGGGTCAGCCGGGGGGCGCACCGGTCGGGATGGGTCCGCCGCTGTACCCGTGCTCGGCGATGCGCTGGGCCGGCTCCGCGTATGGCTCGGTCGTCGGCGGCGTCATGGCCCGGAGGCCATCCACGAGGCGGTTGTACATCGAGAACGCCGAGGAGATGAGGACGGCCAGCTGCACGTCCCCGTCGGTCGCTCCCGCGCCCGTCGCGGCCTCCACATCCGCCGGGGTGAGATCGAGCGGGTCGTGCCGGACCACGCCGGCGATGTGAAGCAGCGCCCGCATCTTCGGGTCGAATCCGTCGAGCTGGCCGCTCTTGAGCTCGTCGACCAGCGGCATGCGGACTGTGTCCCCGTCGCGCTCCAGCAGCTCGGTCGCGAACGCGGCGTGAGAGTCCATGCAGTAGAAGCAGTCGTTGCCCGCGGAGGTGACCGTCGCGATCATCTCGCGCTCGGCACGCTTCAGCGTGGCGCCGGGAAAGTCGTGGACGAGCAGCTCGTCCGCGAGGCCGCGGAGATGCACGCCCAACCCGGGCGTCAGGCTCATGGCCACGAGGATGCCGGGAGCGTCCGGCAACCCGCCAACGATCGGGCCCTGGGACGCGCGTTCGAAGCGGCCCTCATCGCGTGTCATGCTCGGTCTCCTGCCTTCGAGGTGGAGCGACGGCCCGATCTCGGGCGGTTCGCTGGGTATCCTACGCGGACGGCGATGGCGATTGAACCCCGGTTCCCGAGCATTCCCGGGCGCAGCGCGCCCAATCGGCGGTGCGCTGAGCGTGGCCCATGACAGCCCGGACGCTGACGATTCGAGGCGAGGCGTACCCGGTCGTCCTGCCCAACCTGCGCGATCCACGGCTCCACGTCGCCGCGGTCATCATCACCATTCACGTCCTGGGCCAGGTCGCCCTGGGCTTCCGTGTCACGGTCCCGCAGATCCTGGCCGCGATCCTGGCCTGTGCCGTGATCGAGGTGGCGCTGACGTTCCGCCAGTCCCGCGCGTTCGTCTGGCCGGCGAGTGCGATGCTCACCGGCAGCGGCGTCGCCCTGATCCTCCGGGTCGTCGGCACCCCGGCGAACGAGCCGTGGAGCACGTACGCCTGGCAGTGGTTCGCCGTCATCGCGGGCCTGTCCCTGCTGTCGAAGTACGTGATCCGCTTCCGCGGGACGCATATCTTCAACCCGTCGAACGTCGGCCTCGTCGTCGCCTTCCTGGCGCTGGGCCCCTCGCGCGTGGAACCGCTCGACTTCTGGTGGGGTCCCCTGGATGTCTGGTTGCTTGCCGCGTACGCGGTCATCCTGGTCGGGGGCCTGCTCATCACGCGGCGGCTGGGGCTCCTCGGGCTGGCCGGGAGCTTCTGGATCACCCTGGCCCTCGGGCTGGGCCTGCTGGCGGTGTCGGGCCATTGCATGACCGCCAACTGGGCGTTTGCGCCGGTGTGTGGGTTCGACTTCTGGCGGGTCGTCGTCACCTCACCCGAAGTCCTGATCTTCCTGTTCTTCATGATCACCGATCCCAAGACGGTGCCCGCCGGGAGGATCGGACGGCTCGTGTTCGGGGTGCTGGTGGCGCTGGCGAGCACGCTGCTGATGGCGCCACAGACCGACGAGTGGGGCACCAAGGTCGGCCTCCTGGCGGGCCTGGTGGTCCTCTGCATCGCGAAACCGTTCGTCGACCGGCTCGTGCCGGAGCCATCGACGGCCGGCGATCGCATCGGGACGGTCGCCTCGTGGCTCGGTGCCGGCGGGGCGCGGCGGCTGGCGCCCCGCCTCGGCGTGGCGGCACTCGCCGTCCTGGTGATCGGTGGTGGGATCGTCGCCGCCGGCACGCCCGCGCGGGGCGTGGCGCTGGCCAACGTGGACGAGCTCCTCAACCGGCTGCCGGCGACCGTTGACCCATCCACACTGCCGCCGATCACGGTCGAGCAGGACGTCCGGGACTACGACCACGAGCTGGCGGGGCCGGGCATGACCGAGGTCGTCGTGACCCTCGCGCGCAACCTGGAGCTCGAGAACCAGGCGCTATTACGTCGGGACGACGCGATCCTCGACGCGGTCGACCACGGGGATCGCCTCGAGGAGATGCAGCAACGGCTCCAGGATGCCTCGGCGTCGGGGACGACGGTCGTCACCCATTACGACTTCGACGAGATCGAGGCCTCGCTGCTCGTGCCGTTCGGGGCGCAGACCGGGCTGAGCCTGGGCCTCGCCGGTCGCGGAACGATGATCACCGAGACGCGGGATGCGGACGGTGATGTCGTCGGGCGAGAGTCCTCACCGTTCGACCTCACCTTCGCGATGCGCCGCGCGACCGGTGATCGCTGGATGAACGTGGCGGTCCTTCCCACCGACCGCTGAGACGTCCCTCAGGGAACCCGCGAGGAGCTCATCCCCGAGTAGTCCTGGCGGGCGGCCGACGCGCGCTCTGACGGCGACTTCGTGACGTCGTCCTTGGCGTGCTTCGGATCGGGCTTGTCCGCCCCACCGGCGGTGCCGGCCGCGTCGAGCGGCGCGATCCCCGATGGCGGCTCTCCCGACAGGAAGCGCTCGACCGCCTTGCGCGCCAGTGCGGCGGTCACGATGGCGGCCGCGGCCTCGAACGCCCTCCAGCCGGCTCGCTGCGGGCCGGGCGGACCCTCGGCGATCTGCTTCGCCAGCTTCTTGCTGATCTTGCCGTGCCTGCGCGGGTCGTGACGCCAGCGGTTGAGCTCCTCGGCCAGGGCCTCGCGTGCCTCCGAGGCTCGGCCCCCGACGCCGCCGGCCATGTGGTCGACCCAGGTCTGCATCGGCTTGGGGAGCGCGTCATATGCCTTTTCCGGGTCCGACGGGAAGAACCTGCGACGCACGGCGTGTCCGATGCGACCCGGTCCGCCCGCGAGGATGAAGACGATGCCGGCTCCAGCGACGACGAACGGCACCGGGTTCTCGGTGAACCGCTTCCGAATGTCGAGCGCATCGTGCAGCTGGAGCGCCGTTCGCTCCATCTCCGTGCGCTGTGCGTCGATCTCTACCCGCGTCTCAGCAAGCGTTTCGCCCACTCGAGGTCCTCCTTGACCGCCGCCATCGTCTCTTCCGGCGTGAAGTTCGAAGATTGGATCCTGGTCACGCCTCGCCAGGCGATGAAGGCCGCCACTGCCAATAGCAGGACGAACAGGAACAGCGAGATCACCCACGCCGGGATCCCGGTCAGCGCGGCGAGCCCGAGGATGAGCAGGATGACCAGCACGATCACGGCGAGGATCGTCAACCCGAAGGCCACCGCCAGGAGGACGACTCCCGTCCGGTACTGGAGGACGTTTTCGGTGATCTCCTGGCGGCCGCGCTGAGCCTCCAACTTGGCGAGCGTCACGCCGCCGGACACCAGGCGCCGCACGAGGGTGATGACGTTCTCGCGGCGGCGAGGAGCGTCGCCTGTGGTCATTGCACCTCCGGAGGCAGGGACGGTGCGGCGCACCACGCGGTGCGCCGGACGGCCATCTTAGCAGCGAGCAAAACCGGTGCCACGCACAACAAAGGCTCCTCCGGTATGCTCAGCCGCCGATGGCCAAACGACGAACTGCAGGCATCCAGCGGCGCGAGCGCGCCAGCGCGGAGGCACTGAACCGACGAATCGACGCTCCGGCGTCCACCGGTCTGGCGCTGCCCGACTGGCGGCTGCTGGCGATCGCCGGTGTGCTCGGCGTCGGTGCGATCCTGGTCGTCCTCGTCCTCATCTTCGGCTCAGGCCCCGCTGCCAATGCCGGCCTCCAGTTGCCTGACGACGGGCAGACACACATCACCGAGGGCACCGACTGCCGCAGCAGCGCGGGCGCGGCGGAATGCGGGACCGATCCGTACTCGTCGCTGCCCGCCACCTCCGGGCCGCACTGGGGAACGCCGGCGAACTGGGGCGTGTACTCCACGCCGCAGGCCGAGTCGCAGCTCATCCACAACCTCGAGCACGGCGGGGTCGTCATCTGGTACGACCCGGAACTGATCGACGCCGAAGGTATCGCGGAGCTCGAGCAGTTCGTTCGGGCTCAGAACGCGACTGGCGTGAGCGGTCGGTACAAGTTCATCGTCAGCCCGTGGGGCGGGGAGGAGCCACTTCCCAGCCCTGTCGTGGCCACCTCGTGGCGCTGGGTACTCGAGCTCGAGGAAGCCGACGCCGCGGCGATCGACGAGTTCGCGCGCGAGCACTACGGCCTCGCGCCCGAACCGAATGGAGGACCGGGCCCGCCCGGCTGAGCGACCGGATCCGGCTCGGTTGACCCGCCCCGCACGCTCGGGCATCATCTCGACGGGCGCGTAGCTCAACGGCAGAGCAAAGGACTCTTAATCCTTAGGTTGTGGGTTCGAATCCCTCCGCGCTCGCCACATGACGCAGGAAACGGGCGGACCGCACCTGGTCCGCCCGTTCGCTGTGTCCGGTTGGGTCAGCCCGCGCAGCGCTGCGCCATGCGAGTTCGTCCGTCGACCAGGAACGCGTACTGCGACGCCCCCGGATCCTCGTCGCCGAGCTGGATCGAGGCGACCGCGTCGCGACCGGTCCCCGCGCTCGCCGAACGCATGTGGCACCGAACCCCGTCCACGATCGAGGTGCCGTTCGACACCCATCGGTCGGTCAGGAGGTCGCCGGTGCCGGTGATCGTCAGGTCGACGCTCACGGTCCGACTGGGACCCGGCTCGCAGATCGTCTCGCCGGTATCCGGATCCACGATGACGCAGATCCACTGGACCAGGTCGAGCGTGCCCGAGGCCTCGACGAGGTCGAGCCCGTCAACGGTGATGTCCGGCTGGGTGACGCATCCGCCCTCGCTGATCGGCTGGTCGACGAGGCCGACCTCCTCGGCGAACGCCTCCTCCTGGCGAAAGACGCACAGGTACGAGAACGCATCGTTCACATGGCCGAATTCGGGGTCGCGGTTGTGCTGGCGACCGTCGAAGAGCGACGCGCTGACAGTGACACAGTGCGTCACGCCCTCGGAATCGGGCTCCTCACAGGTCTGCCAATAGGCATCGGCCCTGACCCCTCGCTCGTCGAAGGAGAAGTCCTGGGGAAACGGTGTGGTCGCGGCGGCGGCGGCTCCGGCCGTCACGGCCAACAGGGCGATCGATAGCAGGAAGGCCAGCGGGCGGCTGGCTGCTCGGGTGACCATCGTTCGTGCTCCTTGCGTGCCTCGCCTCGGCGCGTCTGCGTCGATGGCGCTGCCACCGTTGCACCCTGGCCCTGCGGCACGAGGACGGCGAGACTGCGGCCGGACTGCGGCCTTCGGTCCCCGATCGGTCCGCTGCTAGAATCCGGCTTCGGCCGTCGTCCGATGGGCCGTTCCAACGATCATCGAGCGGGAGGCGCGGGTGCCCCAGGTCCCATTCGAACGGCATGCCCTCGACAATGGGCTGCGGATCGTCCTGTCCCACGATCCGCGAGCCCCCGCCGTCGCGGTCAACCTGTGGTACGACGTCGGCAGCAAGCACGAGAAGCCGGGCAAGACCGGCTTCGCCCACCTCTTCGAGCACATGATGTTCCAGGGGTCCGCGAACGTGGAGAAGGGACAGCAGTTCACCCTCGTCCAGGCCGCGGGGGGAACGCTGAACGCCACGACCTGGCTCGATCGGACGAACTACTTCGAGACCTTGCCAGGACATGAGCTCGAGCTGGCACTGTGGCTGGAGGCCGACCGCATGGCCAGCCTGCTGCCGGCGATGACCCAGGAGAAGCTCGACAACCAGCGCGACGTGGTCAAGAACGAGCGCCGCTACGCCGTCGACAACCAGCCCTACGGCGACTGGGACGAGCGGATGCAGGCGCTCGTCTACCCAGCCTCGCATCCGTACCACCATCCGACCATCGGTTCGATGGAGGACCTGTCGGCCGCCTCGCTCGACGACGTGCAGGAGTTCTTCGCCACCTACTACGCCCCGAACAACGCGGTGCTGACGATCGCGGGTGACTTCGAGACCGATGCGGCGCTCGCCATGATCGAACGCCACTTCGGCCGCATCGCACCCAACTCGGCCCTGCCGCCACCGCCGTCGGTCGAGATCGCACCGATCCTGGGAGAGCCGGTACGGATCACGGTCCCCGACCAGGTCCCGCTGCCGCGGATCTACCAGGCCTACCGGGTCGCGCCATTCGGGACCGACGCCTTCGACACACTCGACGTCACCGCCGACATCCTCGGCTCCGGACGCGCCTCACGGCTGTACGCGGCACTCGTCCGCGAGCAGCGAGTGGCCCAGGACGTCAGCGTGTTCGTGTTCCCGATCGTGGGCGGGGCGGCGATGTTCGCGCTGTGGGTCACCGCCCGGCCGGGGGTCGCGGTCGATACGCTCGAGGCGGCACTGCACGCCGAACTCGACCGCCTGGCCACCGACGGACCGTCCGATGCCGACCTCGAGCGCGTCCGGAACCTGCAGTCGAGCCGGACCGCATCGGCCCTCGAGCGAATCAGCGAGCGCGCCGATCGGCTCGGCCAGTACACCTGCCTCTTCGACGAGCCCGAGCGCATCAACACCGAGGTCAGCCGCTACGCCGCGGTCGACGCGGCGCGGATCATGGAGGCCATGCGGGCCTCGATCATCGAGGACAACCGGGTGACGCTGACCTACGTGCCCGCCGAGGGCGCGTCGTGATCGCCCGGCCGACTGCCGGCGCGCCGCGCCCGTATCGCTTTCCCGACGTCGTCCGCCATACCTTGCCGAACGGGCTCGGCGTGTGGTTCGTGCCGCTCCCCGAGCGGGAGCTCGTCAGCGTTCACCTCCTCACCGATGCGGGCGCCGCTGCCGAGGACGAGGCCCAGGCCGGCGTCGCCGCGCTGGCCGCGCAGCTGCTCGTCACCGGCACCCGGTCGCTGGACGCCGCCGCCTTCGCCGAGGCCACCGAGCGCCTCGGGATCGAGGTCAGCAGCGAGTCGTCCTGGGACAGCGCGCGGGCCGCGTTCGTCGCGCTCGGGCATCACCTCGAGGCCGGTCTGGAGCTGCTGGCCGAGATGATCGTCGCGCCGCGGCTCGACGAAGGGGAGTTCGACCGCCTGAAGGCGGAGCGACTGAACGACATCCTCCAGGCCCGTGCGGAGCCGGGCCGGCTCGCCGACGAGCGGTTCCTGGGCCAGGTCTTCGCCGAGGGCGTCCCGTACGGCCGCCTGTCCGCCGGCCGGCCCGAGACGATCGAGCCACTGACCATCGACGCGGTCCGCGCGTTCCACTCGACCCGCTACGCGCCGAACGTGGCCGACGTGATCGTGGCCGGCGGCTTCGATCCCGATACGGCGCTCGATGCCGTCGAACGCCACCTTGGCGGGTGGGGCGGCGCCGGACCGGGGCACCGAACCATCGATCCGGCACAGCGCGGCGGCCGTCGCGTGCTCGTCGTGGATCGGCCGGGATCGGTCCAGAGCGAGCTTCGCGTCGGCCACCTCGGCATCGACCGCCACGACCCCCGCTACTTCCCGGCCATGGTCATGGCGGCCCTCCTCGGCGGCGTCTTCGGCAGCCGCCTGAACCGACGCCTGCGCGAGGAGCTGGGCTACACGTACGGGGCGCGCTGCTCCTTCGATCCGCGGCGCGCCATCGGCCCGTTCACCGCCACCGCGGCAGTCCAGACGGAGGTCACGGCCGATGCGGTGCGCGAGCTGCTCGGCCAGCTCGAGAGCGTCCGCGGCACCCCTCCGGGCGAAGACGAGCTGGCCGAAGTGCGCGACTTCCTGGTCGGCATCTTCCCGCTGCGCTTCGAGTCGACCGCCGGCATCGCCGCGGCCATCGAGCCGCTGGCCGTGTACGACCTGCCCGACGACTGGTGGCACGCGTATCGCTCGCGGCTCGAGGCCGTGACGCCCGAGGACGTCCAGCGCGTGGCCGACGAGCTGATCCGACCGGACGAGGCGCTGGTGCTGGTCGTCGGCGACGCGTCGAAGGTGGCCGACGAGCTGCGGTCGGTGGAGCTCGGCCCGGTCGAGGTCGTGTCGGGCGCCTAGCCCCCGGCGTGACGGCGCGTCAGCTCGGACTCGACGTCCCCGAGCCGCAGGTGGCGCGCGGCGAGTAGCACCAACGCGTGGTAGACGAGGTCCGCGGCCTCCGCCACGACCTCGTCGTCGGTCCCCGCCAGGGCGGCGGCCGACAGCTCCCCCGCCTCCTCGGTCACCTTCTCCGCAGCGCGTCGCGGGCCGCCCGCCAGCAGGCGCGCCGTGTACGAGCCGTCCGGGTCGGCACCCCGGCGTGCCTCGATGATCGAGGCGAGCGCGTGCAGGTCGAAGGGCCGGTCGCCTTCCGCGCCGTCGAAGCACGAGCGCGTGCCGGTGTGGCAGGCCGGCCCCGCCGGACGAACGCGGTACACGATGGCATCGGCGTCGCAGTCCACGCCGATGGCCTCCACCGCCATGCGGTTGCCGCTGGTGGCGCCCTTCCGCCACAGCTCGTCGCGGGAACGCGACCAGAAGTGCGCCTCGCCGGACGTCTCGGTGGCGGCCACCGCCTCGGTGTTGGCCCAGGCGAGCATCAGGAGGGCTCCGTCGTCGGCATCGGTCACCACGACCGGCAGCAGGTCGGCTCGCGACCAGTCCGGGCGCCGGTCGCTCAGCCAATCCATGCGGCCACCTCGTCTGCGGCCACGGCGGTCGGGACGGGCCGGACGCTGATGCCGCGCCGGTCGAGCTCCGCCTTCAGCGGGCCGATCTCGAGCAGGCCGAAATGGAGCGTCGAGGCCAGCAGCGCGGCCGATGCGCCCCCGTCGGTCAGCACAGCTGCCACGTCGTCGACCGATCCGCCGCCCCCGGAGGCGATCACCGGGACGCGGACCGCGTCGGCCACCGTGCGGGTCAGCGCCAGGTCGTAGCCCGCGCGCGTTCCATCGCGGTCGATGCTGGTGAGCAGGATCTCGCCGGCACCGCGCGCCACCGCCTCCCCGGCCCATGCGATCGCGTCGCGGCCCGTTTCCTCGGTCGCGGCCACCGCTCGCACCCTCCACCCGCCCTCCGGGGCGGCGGCGGCGTCGATCGCGATCACCACCGACTGCGAACCCAGCCGGTCGGCCAGCCGCTCCAGCAGGGACGGGTCGCGCAGGGCCGCGGAATTCAGCGCGACCTTGTCGGCGCCGGCGTCGAGCAGTGCAGCCGCGTCGTCGAGGGACGCCACGCCACCGCCCACGCCGAGCGGCACGTCCAGGGTCGCGGCGGCCCGTGCGATCAGCGACACGAGCGCCGGCCTTCCGTCACGGGTCGCGCCGATGTCGAGGATCGTGATCTCGTCGGCGCCCTCGGCGGCGTAGCGGGCGGCGAGCTCGACCGGGTCGCCGGCGTCGACGAGGTCGACGAAGCGCGTCCCCTTCACGACGCGCCCATCGGTCACGTCGAGGCAAGCCACGATCCGCTTCCGGAGGCTCACGGCTCCGCCGCCAGGGTCGCGATCGCCGTCGCCGGGTCCACGGATCCGGTCAGGAGCGCCAGCCCCACCACCGCGCCGTCGATGCCGATCGCGTCCAGCGCTCGCAGGTCCTCGAGCGACGCGACCCCGCCGGCCGCCACCAATGTGGCCTCCGGGAACGCGATGCGCAGGGCGCCGAGCACCTCCAGGTCCGGACCGCCCAGCGTGCCGTCGCGGCTGGTCTCGGTGACGATCAGGCGCGACGCTCCCTCGTCCAGCAGGCGCGCCCCGACGGCGAGCGGCTCATCGGTCCCGGCGCGCGTCCACCCGTCCAGTGCCGGGCGTCCGCCCTGCAGGTCGAGCGATGCCGCGATCCGACCGGGAGCTGCGTCGGCGCACGACCGCACGAACCCGGGGCGCTCGATCGCCGCGGTGCCGAGGATCGCCATGTCGGCGAGGGCCAGCACCGCCTCGACGTCGGCGGGCGTGCGCAGCCCGCCACCGGCCTCCACCACCACTTCCGGCGCCTCGGCCCGTGCCGCGGCCACGACCGACGACAGCCCTTCGAGCTCGGTCGGACGGCCCGCGCGCGCACCGGCCAGATCGATGACGTGCAGCCGGCGGCAGCCTGCCGTCACGAACCGGCGCGCCAGCGAGGCGGCGTCCGTGTTGGCGGGCACGCGGCGGTCGTAGTCGCCCTGCACGAGGCGGACCGCCCCGCCGTCGAGCAGGTCGATGGCGCAGATCAGCTCCATGCCGGTGCCGGTGCCTTCGCCAGCGCAGCGTCGAGCCTTCCCGATGCGAATGCGGCCAGCAGGGCGCGACCCACCGGGCCGCTCTTCTCCGGATGGAACTGGGTGCCGGTGATCGCCCCGCGCCGGAGGAGGGACGGGAAGGTGAACCCGTCGACGGTCGTGCGGCCGGCGACCGCGTCGGGAGCCGCATCGGTCCAGTAGCCATGCACGAAGTAGGCGTCGAAGCTCCCGCCGGCCGTGTCAACCGCGTTCCAGCCGATGTGCGGCACCTGGCGCGGCCCGCCGTCGTCCGTGGAGGGGAAGGCGCGGCATCGACCCTCGATGAGACCGAGCCCTGGCGCATCGCCCTCATCGGAGCCGTCGAGCAGGAGCTGGGCGCCGAGGCAGACGCCCAGGAGCGGCCGGCCGGCTGACCCCCAGCGCCGGACCGCCTCCCACAGCCCACGCGACCCAAGGGCCTCGACCGCCGACGGGGCTGCACCCACGCCGGGCACCACGAGCCGCTCCGAAGCGGCGAGCCCCTCGGCGGTGGCGACGAGCCGAGCGTCGGCGCCGACTGCCTCCAGGGCGCGCAGGACGGATCGCGTGTTGCCGGCGCCGTAGTCGACGACCGCGATCACCGCAGCGTGCCCTTGCTGCTCGGCATGGCGTCGAGGCTGGTCGCCAGCCGCGGGTCCGGCTCCCATGCCTGCCGCAGCGCACGCGCCAGCGCCTTGGTCCCGCCCTCGACCAGGTGGTGCGTGCTCCGCGCCTTGCGAACCTCGAGGTGCACGGCCAGCCGCGCCTCGCGTGCCAGCGTCTCGACGAAGTGCGGCCACAACTCGAGCCAGACGTTCGTCGCCGTCAGGGGATCCGGCACCGGTTCGACGTCGGCATGGGCGCGGCCGCCGAGGTCGATGGCGCACAGCGCCAGGGCCTCGTCCATCGGCAGGCGCACGTCCCCGTACCGTGCGATTCCCGCGCGCTCACCCAGCGCCTCGTCGATGGCCCGGCCCAGGACGAGCGCCGTGTCCTCGACGGTATGGTGCTCGTCGACGTGGACGTCGCCGCTGGCGGTGACCTCGAGGTCGATCATCGCGTGCCGCGCGAGCAGCGTGAGCAGGTGGTCGAGGAAGCCGATCGGCGTCCTGACCTCGGCGCCGCCGCTCCCGTCCAGGTCCACCCGAACCCGGATCGTGGTCTCTGCCGTGGAGCGCTCCGCCGCACCGATCCGCGTCATGCCAGCACCTCCTCCAGCGCCCGCAGCAGGCGCGACTCCTCGGGTTCCAGCCGTGCGGTCGCGCGCAGCCAGCCCGCCATCGGCCCCTGTTCGTATCGGCGAACCGCCACACCACGAGCCAGCAGCGCGTCGTCCACGGCCGCCGCATCCCGCCGCTCGGGCCGGAAGGCGACGAAGTTGGTGACGGACGGCAGCACCCGGCACCCGAGACGGTCGAGCGCGGCGGCCAGCCGTTCACGCGCCCCGATGACCTCAAGGCGGCGACGGCGCGCCTCCACCTCGTCCGCCAGCGCGGCCAGGGCCAGCGCCTCCGACGGCGCGCCGACCGACAGTGGCAATCGGATCGCGTCGAATCGCTCGGCGAGCGGGGCCGGCACCACTAGGTAGCCCGCGCGGGCGCCCGCCAGCCCATGCGATTTCGCAAGCGAGCGCAGAACGAGCAGGTTCGGCAGCTCCTCCTGGAGCCTTGCAGCCGACGTCGACTCGGGCTCCACGCCGATCGAGTCCTCCCCGAACTCGAGATACACCTCGTCGACGCAGACGAGCGCGGGCAGCCCTTCGGCCAGCGCCCGAACCTCATCGGGCTCGTAGCGGTCGCCGGTCGGGTTGTTCGGCGTGCACAGCCACACCAGCCGCGCCGAAGCGCGCTGCGCGGCGGCACGGATCTCGGCCACCGGCTGGGGCCGTCCAGGATCGTGGCGAGGAACGGCGATGACGCGGGCCCCCGCCAGTTCGGCCTCGACGGCGAACATCGCGAACGTCGGGGTGGGGATGACGACCGCGTCGCCGGGTCCGATGGCCGCGGTGGTGACCAGGCGGATCAGCTCGTCCGCCCCGGCTCCCGGCACGATCCGCTCCGGCCCGACCCCCAGCTTCGTCGCCAGCGCCTGCCGCAGGCGGTCGTAGGCGAGGTCGCCGTACTCGACCGCCCGTCGCGGATCGAAGGAGGCGAGCGCATCGGCCACGGCAGGCAGCGCGCCCCCGCCGAGCGTGTTCATGTCGGCACGCACCACCTCGGCGATCTCGATGCCGGCACGGGCCGCGAGCACCTCGTCCGACGGCTCGGCCGGGTAGGCGGCGGCAGCATCGGGCCGGCGCAGGAGATCGATCGAGTCGTCGTCGGTGACGGCCTCGCCGGCGCGTTCGGCGCGCGCGGCGACGCTGGCGGCGTGCGCGGGCAGGCCCTCAGCATCGGCGATCGCTTCGACCGTAGGTGACAGGGTGCGGACGCCCGAGGCGGTGAGCCGCTGAATCTCGATCCAGCGGCCGAACGTCTCGACGCCGATCCCGCTCCAGGCGCGTGCCGCGCCGCCGGTGGGCAGGACGTGGTTGGTGCCGGTGGCGTAGTCCCCCGCTGCGATCGGTGACCACGGACCGATGAAGATCGCCCCGGCGTTGCGAACTGCCCGCACGCGCTCGTCCGCATCGGAGCACTGCAGGCTCACGTGCTCCCCGGCGATGGAGTTGACGACTGCGACCCCGTCGTCGAGATCGGCCACCAGCACGGCCCGGCCGTGCCGCGCGAGGGTCGCGAGGGCTGCCTCGCCGGTGGCCAGGCCGCTGGCGAGCTCGGGAAGAGCGGCGTCGACCGCATCGACCAGGTCCGGCCGGGTGGTCACCAGGACGGCCACCGAGTCCGGGCCGTGCTCCGCCTGGGCCAGCAGGTCGAGGGCCACGAGCTCGGGATCGGCGCCCTCATCGGCAAGGATCACGCACTCCGACGGGCCGGCCGGGAGATCGATCGCGACCCGATCGCTCAGGAGGCGCTTGGCGGCGGTGACCCAGGCGTTCCCGGCGCCCACGATCTTGTCGACGCGCGGCACGCTCGCGGTCCCGAGCGCCATCGCGGCCACGGCCTGTGCGCCGCCGGCGCGCAGGATGCGCCGCACGCCGGCGATCCGCGCCGCGGCCAGGATGCTGGCTGCGACCGAGCCATCGGCGCCGGGCGGCGTCGCGACGATCACCTCCTCGACCCCGGCCAACGAGGCTGGGATGCCGACCATCAGCACGCTGCTGGCATAGGCGGCACGACCTCCCGGCACGTAGGCCCCGACGCGCTCCAGCGGCTGCCAGCGCCGCCAGGCAGTGACCCCCGGTGCGGTGCGCACCCGACGCTCGGCCCGCAGCGCGTCGCGCTGGTCGGCGTGGTAGCGGCGGATCGCGGCCGCCGCGCGCTCCAGCGCACGCTCGAGGCTCTCGGGGACCGAGGCGGCCGCGATGGCGTCGACCTCGAGCCACGGATCCTCGAGGACGGCTCCATCGAATTGTGCGGTCAGCTCGCGCAGGGCGACGTCGCCGCGGAGGCGGATGTCCTCCACGATGCCGGCCACGTCCGCCGCCGGCGCCGGCGGCCGCAGCGAGTCGATCCAAGCGCAACGCTCGCCGGCATCCAGGCGCGACCACTCGACGCGCGGGAGCCGGAGCCGGGTGCCCGGCAGCGTCATCGCATCACCTTCTCGATCGGCACGACGAGGATGTCCCGTGCGCCCGCCGCCTTCAGCGCCGGAACGAGACGCCACAGCTGGCTGCGCTCGACCACCGAGTGCACCGCGATCTGTGACGGGTCGGCGAGCGGCATGACCGTCGGGCCTGAGAGGCCGGGGATGAGGGCCCGGATGCGATCCAGCGCATCGGCCGGCGCGTTCATCATCATGTACTCGCGCCCGCGCGCGTCCAGCACGCTGCGCAGCATGTCCACCAGTGGGGACACTCGCTCGTCGCTGGCCGAGGCACCCTCGCGCCCGATCAGCACCGCCTCGGAGGCAAGCAGGGTCGCGATCGGCCGCAGACCGTTCATCCGCAACGTGCTCCCGCTTGCGACCAGGTCCACGACCGCGTCGGCCACACCGAGCTCCGGCGTCACCTCCACTGCACCGCGCACCTCGACCACCTGGGCATCGACGCCGCATCCGGCCAGGTACTCGGCCGTGACCCGCGGGAACGAGGTCGCGATGCGTGCCCCCGAGAGCGCCGCGACGTCGCTGATGCCGGAGTCGCGCGGCACCGCGAGCACCAGCGAGCAGGCGCCGAAGGCAAGCGGCAGGATCGTCTGCAGCGCGCCGCCGTGCTCGGCCACAAGGTCGGCGCCGGTCAGCCCAAGCTCGACCAGGCCATCCGCGACGTACTCCGCCACGTCCTCGGTCCGCACGAACAGCAGCTCGAGGTCGGCGTTCGCCACCGACGCACTGAGACGCCGCTCGGACAGCTCGAAGTCGAGCCCCGCCGAGCGGAGCAGATCGATCGACGGCTCCGCCAGGCGGCCCTTGTTGGGCAGCGCCAGCCGCAGGCGACCGGCCGGCCCGCTCATCGCACCCTCTCGCCGGACGCGGCGCGTCGGTCGAGCAGGAGGCGGTACCCATCGCGCCCGTACCGGAGCCACTGGTTGACGCGGCTGATCGTCGCGCTGGACGCGCCGGTGCGCTCGCTGATCTCGTGATAGCTCAGGCCGGCGTCGAGCAGCGAGGCGACTTCCCAGCGCGCGGCGAACTCGCGCAGCTCGTTCACCGTGCACAGGTCGCGCAGGAAGCGCAACGCCTCCTCCTCGTCGCGCAGCGTCGCCATCGCCGCGGCAAGATCCCGCGTCGCACCGGTCATCCAGCGGTCCTCGCCGGACGTCGTGCCGCTGCCAGTCGTCGTCTGTCGCTTCGCCATCGCTTTAGCACGCTAAAGCATCAGACCGATGACGTCAAGCGCCTCCGTCCTGCTGCCCGGGCACCGCATCTCCACGCGGCCAGCGGAGCGCGAAGACGGCCGACGGGCGGCGCTGCTCGAGGACGACGGACCCACCCATCGCCGTCATCGTGGCATGCACCAGGTACAGGCCAAGACCGAGGCCCCGCCCGGCGGTGACCCGGTCGCGAAAGACGCGCTCGGCGACGTCGTCGGCGAGACCGGGTCCCTCGTCACGGACGCGAAGGGTGACCAGGTCGCCGTCGGTGACCTCGACGTGGATGGGCCTTCCCGGCGACGAGTAGCGATCCGCGTTGGTGAGCAGGTTCGTGATGGCCTGCTCGGTGAGATGGCGGTCGCCGATCACGCTCAACGGTCCGCCGAGCTGGACGAGCACCTCACGCTCGGTGCCACGCGTGCGAAGGCGCTCGATCGCGGCGCCGACCGCCGGTGCCAGGTCGAAGGGATCGCGGCTGGCCTCGACGTTGCCGCTGTCGGCCCGCGAGTAGAGCTCGAGGCGCTCGAGGATCCCGATCGCCGCATCCACCGACTCGAGCGCGCGCATGCCGTGCCCACCCGCCCGCGCAGGGAGGTTCGGGTCGCGCTGCGCCAGCTCGATGCGGGCCTTGGCCACCGCGAGCGGGTTGCGCAGCTCGTGCGCCACGAAGCTGGCGAAGCGCGACAGGCGGCGACGTTCGGCCTCCTCCTTTCCGACGTCGCGCAGGAGGAGCACGGCTCCGCCGCCGGGGATCGGCGTGCCCTCGACGTCCACGAGGACGTCCCGGCCCGACATCGGCACCCGGAGCGTCAGGCGCCGGCGGATCGGGGTCGACTGGGCTACGACCTGCGGCCACTCCTCCTGCGGGATGGCCTGGCCATGCTCGTCCCGCGGCTCGGTCGCGCGTCCCCATTCGTCGATCTGACGCTCGACGAAGCTGCGGCCGAACAGCCGCAGCGCGGCGCGGTTCCCGTAGGTGCCGCGCGGTTCGGCGTCGTACACGACAAGGGGCTCGGGGATGGACTCCGCGACCTCCTCGAGGCGCGCCCGCTCACGCTCTGCGGCGCTCAGCGCGTCGTCGGCCTGGTGGCGCGCGTCCACCAGTCGCTGGCGCTCGCCGGCCGCCTCGTCCTCCGCGCGTCGGCTCGCCTCGAGCGCCTCGACGGCAACCTCCCGCGCGACCTCGGTCCGCCGCACGAGGAGGACGATGACCGGTGACCCGATGAGGAAGGTCGCCAGGCGAACGACGTCGGTGGAGGTGTACGGCGCTTCGGCACTGGTCACGAGCACGATGCCGAGGACGATCAGGCCCGCGAACCACGCCCACGCGGCGGCGCCGGCCCCGAGGACGAGGCCGACGAGGGCGATGGCCAGCACAAGCACGACGGTGTAGGGCAGGTCGCGCGCATCGATGCCGGCCAGCCACGTCCCGACCAGGGCGGTGGCGGCACCCACAGCCGCACCGACCAGGGCACGACGGTCCGGGAGCAGCCAGGTCATGGGCATGGGGCTCCGAGCGGCGGGGCGGAGCAGCGTAGCAGCATGCCGAGCTCAGCTCGCCGCAGCCTGCGGACGGCGGCGACGCGCGCGGCTCAATCGCTGGCGGGCGGTCGCGATCCGGCGCCACGGCCCGGCGACGCGACGGGAATCCAGGGCGTCCGGATGGTCCCCGCGGGCGATCTCGGCCAGGAGGGCCGATGCCCGGTCCAGCTGTCCGGCCTCCGTCAGCAGCTGCACGAGGCTGAACCAGCGACCGGCCTCGTCGACCGGGGCCGCCACGACGCGCTCCACGAGCTCGGCGGCGCGGCCCTCGTGGCCCGCCCGCCGGTGCGCGACGATCGCCGAGCGATAGTCGGTGAAGCTCGGCTCGACGCCGATCGACTCGAGGAAGTTCAGGAGCAGTTCGGCGTTCTCCGCCCGCCGGCCGGCGGGTCCCCGGCGCACATGTTCGTCGCGGTATCCGCCCAGCAGGACGCGCAGCTCCCGTTCGGTCCAGCGCCGCTGTGGCGAGTCGGCGGCGTACGCCTCACCGATGCGCGCCAGCATCATCGCTCCCCGCAGCTCCTCGCCGGCGGCCAGGTAGGCGTCGCGCAGCCCGAGGTCGACGATCTCCGACCAGGCGGGCTCCAGGCTGATGATCCGCTCCAGCGAGCCGAGCCAGTCGTCGATCCGCCCTCGCTCGGCGTAATAGCGGGCGGCATAGCGCAGCCAGTAGCGCTCGTTGTGGGTCCGCCAGTCCTGGCCGCTGATGTGGTTCTCGACGATCCAGCGATCCTGGGCCGCAGGCCCGGCGAGGAACACGTTGGCCGGCACACGGAAACCGGCCACCGAGCGCCACTGCGGCTGGTGCCACGGGCTCGGCTCGCCGGGATCGACGCGGATGCGGCGTCGGTGACGGGGCGCGCGCGGGGCCTCGCCGTCGTCGAGCGGCCACTGGAGAACCTCGGCACGCCCGCCCTCGAGCGCGTGGTCGTAGTGGAGGCGACGGACCGGGTCGCGGAGCTCGGCCCACGCCCGGTTGAGGATGGACGTGCGCCGCGTGGCCACCTCAGACGACGGGGCGAGGTCCGGGTGGTGCCGGAGCACAGCCTCGCGAAACGCGGCGCGGAGCTGCTCCGTCGACGCCGACGGCTCCACGCCCAGCACCTCGTAGTAGTCGCGAGCCTCGCTGCGGGCCGCTGCGTTTGACGCCATCCGGCCGAGTCTAGCGCCGGGACTCCGGTGATTCCCCTCTCCGGTATGCTGCGCCCATGCCTGCCACGCCCAGCCCCGGGCAGGCCCGGGTGGGCCACCTCCTCATCATCGGCGGAGCAGAGGACAAGCTCCGACAGCGCCAGATCCTTGCGCGCTTCGCGTCGCTGGCCGGAGGTGCCGATGCTCGCGTGGTGGTGATCTCCACCGCGTCATCGCTCGGGGACGAGGCGACCGACCTCTATCTCTCGCTGTTCCACCAGCTCGGGGTGTCCGACGTGCGCGGGATGCGCCCGCTGGTGCGCGAAGACGCCAACGATCCCCGGCTGGCAGCCATGCTCGAGGACGCCACCGGCATCTTCATGACGGGCGGCAACCAGCTGCGCCTCGCGAGCGTGATCGGCGGCACCCTGCTCGGACGGACGCTCGCCGAGCGCCACCGCCACGGCGCCGTGGTGGCGGGCACGAGCGCCGGCGCTTCCGCCGTCGCCAGCCACATGGTCGCGTTCGGAACCAGCGGCGCCACGCCGAAGCAGCGCATGACGCAGATGAGCGCCGGCCTCGGACTGCTGCCGGGTGTGCTGATCGACCAGCACTTCGAGCAGCGCAACCGCATCGGCCGCCTGCTCGCCCTGGTGGCGCAGTCGCCGGCCCTGCTCGGCATCGGGATCGACGAGGACACGGCAGCGCTCGTCACGCCGAAGGGCATCCTGGAGGTGCTTGGAAAGGGCTCGGTCACCATCCTCGACCCGGCGAACATCCAGACCGATGCGTACGAGGTCAAGCGCCACCGGCCGATCATGGTGTCGGGCGTCATCCTGCACTCGCTGCCATCCGGATACCGCTTCGACCTCAGGAAGCGGAGGCTGATGGCGCCGCTGCGCCCCGTCAGCGCGACCGACCGTGAGCTGGCCAGCCTGCAGGCCGCCACCAACCAGACGCGCCGCCTCATCCGGCGCATCGCCGCCGAGGGCGCCGACGACACCGCCCCCGAACGCGCCCGACGACGGGCCGTCCGCGCCAGACGCATGGAGGAGGCGAGCGAGTGACCGCGACCCGGCCAGCCGCCTCCCGCGGCGGGAAGCGGCGGCGACGCACCTCGACCGCCCCGAAGGGCGCCATGCCGGCGGCGGAGCTGACGGTCGTCGAGACGCGCGTCTACCGCGGCCCGAACTACTGGAACTACGACCCGGCGATCAAGCTCATCGTCGACCTCGGCGTGCTGGAGCACTTCCCTTCCAACACGATCCCCGGGTTCGTCACCGCGCTGCTCGAGATGCTGCCCGGCGTCGGCCAACACACCTGCGGGACCGGGCGAGTCGCTGGCTTCACCGACCGGCTGAAGGAGGGCACCTGGCTCGGCCACGTCGCCGAGCACGTGGCGCTCCAGCTCCAGCGCGAGGCCGGAACCGAGGTCGGGCGCGGCAAGACCAGGTCCACCGGTGAGCCGGGCCGCTACCACGTCGTGTACTCGTTCGCCGAGGAGTCGGTCGGCCTGGTTGCCGGCCGCCTCGCCGTTCGGCTCGTCAACCACCTGGTGGAGGCCGAGGAGGGCTTCGACTTCGGGGCCGAGCTGGAGCAGCTCATCCTGCTGGCGGAGCGCGCCGCCTTGGGCCCATCGACGCAGGCGATCCTCGACGAGGCCGCCCTGCGCGACATTCCCTACATCCGCCTCAACGAGCAGTCGCTCGTCCAACTCGGGCACGGCGTCCACCAACAGCGCATCCGCGCCACGATGACGAGCCAGACCGGATCGCTGGGCGTCGACATCGCGGGCGACAAGAAGCTGACGAACCGGCTGCTGGCGGCCACCGGCGTTCCGGTTCCCAGGTCCGAGGTGGTGCGCAGCGACGACGCCGCCGCCAGTGCCGCGGCCCGCATCGGCTTCCCGGTGGCGATGAAGCCGCTCGACGGCAACCATGGCCGCGGCGTGATGCTCAACCTCACCGACGAGGCCGCAGTCCGCGCCACCTTCCCGCTGGCCAGAGCCGAGAGCCGTGGTGGCTCGGTGGTGGTGGAGACGTACCTCACCGGCAACGACTACCGCTGCCTGGTGATCGGTGGCGAGCTTCGGGCGGTGGCCCAGCGCGTCCCCGCCCACGTCGACGGCGACGGCCGGCATTCGGTCAGCGAGCTGGTCGAGCGCATGAACGCCGATCCCCGCCGCGGCATCGGCCACGAGAAGGTCCTGACTCGCATCAAGCTCGACGAAGAGTCCACCGCCTACGCACGCGAGCAGGGCTTCGAGCTCAGCGACGTGCCCCCGCGCCTCCAGCGGGTCTACCTCAAGCGCACCGGCAACATGAGCACCGGCGGGATCAGCATCGACCGGACCGAGGAGGCCCATCCCGACAACGTGGAGATCGCCGAGCTCGCCGCGCGCGTGGTGGGCCTCGACATCGCCGGCATCGACCTCATCTGTCCCGACATCGGCCAGCCCGTGCGCGAGACCGGCGGCGGGATCGTGGAGGTCAACGCGGCCCCGGGCTTCCGCATGCACACCCATCCGACCGAGGGGGACGCGCAGTACGTCGCCAAGCCGGTGATCGACATGCTCTTCCCGCCCGGGGCGCCGTCCCGCATCCCGATCGTGGCGGTGACCGGCACGAACGGAAAGACCACGACCGCGCGGATGATCGCGCACATCATGAAGGGCATGGGCCGCAAGGTCGGCCTCACCTCCACCGACGGCATCTACGTCGACGGCCGGATCGTGCGCAGGGCCGATTCCTCCGGGCCCAAGTCGGCCTCGATGGTGCTCCAGAACCCGACGGTCGACTTCGCCGTCTTCGAGGTCGCCCGCGGCGGGATTCTGCGGGAGGGACTGGGCTACCAGCGCAACGACGTGGCCGTCGTCCTCAACGTCACCGGGGACCACCTCGGCCTGGGCGGGATCACGTCGCTGAAGCAGCTCTCGGAGGTGAAGCGGGTGATCGTCGAGGCGGTGCCGCGCGACGGCGTGGCCGTCCTGAACGCCGACGACCCCAACGTCGCCGCCATGGCGCGCCACACCTCCGGATCGGTCATCTACTTCAGCATGGATCCCGAGCACGAGCGCCTGAAGTTCCAGGCATCACGCGGCCGTCGAGGGGTGACGGTCGAGCAGGGCACCAACGGCGAGATGATCGTGCTGCGCCACGGGCGCAAGTCGATGTCGCTGGTGTGGACGCACCTCATCCCCGCCACCTTCGAGGGCCGCGCGCGGATGAACGTCCAGAACGCCCTGGCGGCGACCGCCGCGGCCTGGGCCGCCGGTGCGCACCTCCACGACATCCGGCAAGGGCTGCGGACCTTCACCACCTCGTACTTCATGGCGCCCGGACGGCTGAACATGTTCGAGCTCGACGGCTACCGGGTGGTCGTCGACTACGCCCACAACCCGCCGGCCATGACCGCGCTCGGGGAGTTCGTCGAGCGCCTGACCGAGCCCAGCCCGGGCGGCGCCCGGGCGTCGGTGACCGGTCGGCGGATCGGGGTGGTGGCCACCGCCGGCGACCGTCGCGACGAGGACATCGTCGAGCTCGGTCGCGTGGCGGCCCGCTACTTCGACGAGATCATCATTCGCGAGGACGAAAACAACCGCGGTCGCCCGCGCGGCAACACCGCGGAGCTGATTGCAGAGGGCATCGAGGCGGCCGGCGAGGAGCGTCGTGTCGGCGAGGTGAGGATCGTCCTCGAGGAGCTGGAGGCGACCCGGGCCGCGCTCGACATCGCGGCCGACGGCGACGTGGTGGTCGTGTGCGTCGACCACGCCAACCAGGTCTGGAAGGAGCTGCAGCGGCGCCAGCACGGCGCGGCGAGCGAGACCGATGGGCTGCGCGCCGTGGTCGGCGTCCCCGACGCGGACGACGAGGTCGATCTCGACCTCTGATCAGCGGCCGATGAGCTGACGCAGGCGGTCGGCGTCGACCGCCTGGAACCCCTCCGACTCGAGCCGCGCGATGAGCCCCGCGCGCTCCACGTGCGCCATGACGACGCAGACATCGTCGCTCTTCGCCCGCGACAGCAGTTGGGCCAGCGCCTCCAGTTCCGAGGAGGCCGACGGGATCTTTCGGGTGTACCCGCCCTCACGGGCCCCGGCGCGCAGGAGCTCGTTCATCTCCTCGAGCTTCCGACCGCGCAGGTAGTGCTCCTTCTCGGCGATGACGATGTCGTCGGCGCTGCCCGCCAGCACGCCGAGACGGTGCAGGATCTCGTCGGTGCGGTCGCCGGCGGTGCCGAACGCGAGCCGCACCCTCCCGTGCGGAGCCACGGCGCGGGCGACGTCCAGCAGCCCGGCTAGCCCTGCCTCGTTGTGGGCGAAGTCGACGATGGCGAACGTACCCGAGCGCTCGAACAGGTTCAGCCGCCCGGGGTTGGTCTCAGCGTCGAGGCCGAACGACCGAAGGCCGGCCGCGATCTGGCGGGTCGTCAGGCCGAGCGCGTCGCAGGCGGCGGCCGCGGCGAGCGCGTTGGCGACGTTGTAGCGGGACAGCCCGGCGAAAGTCACGGGCACGTCGGCGACCTCGGCCAGGCGCCGCGGACGGCGGCCGGACGCGCGCAGCACGAGCCAGCCCTGCTCCAGCACGGCGGCGCGCCCACCGCCGTCGAGCGTCGCCTCGATCGGCCCGTTGCCACTGTCCAGGCTGAAGGCGTAGATCCCCGCCCGCGTCTCGCGGCGCATGGCCCACACCCTGGGGTCGTCGGCGTTCAGCACGGCCCAGCCGTCGCGCTTCGTGATGCGCACGATCGCCGCCTTCACCTCGGCCAGCTCGTCGACGGTGTCGATCCCCTGCAGGCCCAGGTGATCGGCCGATACGTTCGTGACGACGCTCACGTCGTTGGCCGAGTAGCCGATGCCGCGCAGCAGGATCCCGCCGCGGGCCGTCTCCAGCACGGCCACGTCGAGGCCCGGCTCCGCGAGCACGCGGGACGCGCCGCCGAAGCCGGTCCAGTCCCCCGCCTCGATGAGCTCGCCGCGGACGTAGATGCCGTCCGAGTTCGTCATGCCCACCGAGCGCCTCGCCCTCGACAGGATGTGCGCGATGAGGCGGGTGGTCGTGCTCTTCCCGTTCGTGCCGGTGATGGCGACGATCGGGATCCGAGGCCTGGGCAGGTGCGCCAGCGGGCCGAGGGCGATCGAGCGCAGGCCGCCCAGCTCACGCCGATCGGTTGAGCGGCCGAGGGCCAACCGAGTCGCCGAGGTCCCGATGGCCTGGGCGATCGTGCGGCGTCGCCAGGGAAAGGCGATCGCGGTCCGTCGCTTGTCGACGGAATGCCGGGTGGCGATCCGCGGCTCCGGCAGCTCGAGCGCCACGTGCAGCCGTCGCACGGCGAGCGCCGCCGACGCCGCTACCGTGCTCGCCGCACCCGGCGCTGCTGAGGTGAACTCCAGCTTCACAGCCGGACGGCTGAAGAAGCGGTTCGGACCGTCGAGCACGCGGAGCTCGAGGAGCTCAACCCGGGGCTCGCGGTGCACGGCCTGGCGTGGCATCGGCTGAGTATATTGGCGGCCATGCCCGACCCCATCGCCCTCCGTCGCATCGCGGAGGCTCGCCAGCCGCGCCTTCTCGCCGAGCTCCAGACGATGGTGAACATCGACTGCGGTTCATACACCCCCGACGGCGTGAACCGGATCGCCGACCTGGTCGTGGCTGCGCTGCGCGAGGAGGGCGCGACGGTCGAGCGCATCCCACACGCCCCCGCCCAGGGCAGCCAGCGGCTCGGTGACCTCGTCGTGGGCCGGTTCGATGGCGACGGCCCACGCGTCATGCTGATCGGTCACATGGACACCGTCTTCGATCCCGGCACCGCCGCGGAGCGCCCCTTCCGCGTGGCCGGCGACCGTGCCACCGGTCCCGGCGTGACCGACATGAAGGCCGGGCTGTTGGCCGGGCTGCATGCCATCTCCGCGCTCCATGAGACGGGAGCCCGTCCCGCGGTGACATTCGTCGCCAATCCCGACGAGGAGATCGGCTCACCGTTCAGCACCCCGGTCATCCGGGAGCTCGCCCCCTCCCACGACGCCGTCCTGGTGCTTGAATGCGCGCGGGCCAACGGTGACATCGTGAGCGCCCGGAAGGGGATCGCCGACTACCACGTGACGCTCATCGGTCGGGCGGCCCACGCCGGCGTGGAGCCGGAGAAGGGCCGGTCGGCGATCCTGGAGGCGGCGCACCAGGTCGTGGCGCTGCATGCCCTGAACGGACGGTGGCCGTCGGTGACGGTGAACGCCGGGGTGATCCGGGGCGGCACCCGGCCGAACGTCGTCGCCGAGCGCTGCGAGCTGCAGGTCGACCTGCGGGCGGCCACCGCCGAGGCCTTCGACGCCGCCGCGACCGAGGTCGAGCGGATCGTCTCGGCGCCGACGGTCGACGGCGTGCGCGCCGAGCTGCACCGGACCGCCGGCCATCCGCCAATGGAGAAGGGCGAGGGGACCGCGCGCCTCGTCGACGAGGCCGTGGCCATCGCGGGCGAGCTGGGGTTCGAGCTGCATGACGCAGCCACCGGCGGGGCGTCCGACGCCAACACGACGGCTGCGCTCGGCATCCCGACCGTCGACGGCCTCGGCCCGGTCGGCGGCGACGATCACTCCGTCGACGAGTGGCTCGACGTCACCTCGATCGTGCCGCGCACGGCGCTGCTCGCCGCCCTCATCGGCCGGGTGACATCCCGCACCTGATCGAGCGTATATACCGATATACTCCGGCCATGCCAGCCCGGCGGGTCCTCATCTCCATCGACGAGCGCCTGCTGGCGCGCGTGGACGAGGCCTGCGCTCGCCGCGGCCTCACCCGCAGCCGCTATCTCGCCCAGCTCGCCGATGCCGACCTGGTGGGTGGAACCGGCCCCGGGGCCGATCCCGCGGTCCGGGCAGCCCTCGCCGCGCTCGACGGGTTGCTGGCTACCCGCGAACGATGAGGCGAGTCGTCCTCGACGCCGGCGTGATCCCGGGTTGGTTCGATCCCGATAGCCCGCACCGAGCGCTCCGCAGCGAGTACGAGACCGGCGTGCTGACGATCCTGGCGCCCCGTCACCTGATCGGCGACGTGCTCGCCGTGATCGCCGATCGGGTCCCCGCCGATCGGCTTCCGAGCATCGGCGCCGAGCTCGGCCGCCTGGGGTTCCAGATGCAGGACCCACCGCTCACGACGCTCGCCGCCTGGATCGCTCGCGGCCTTCCGGCCGATCGCGCGGCATACGTGGCGCTTGCCGCCGACCTCGAGCTGCCCCTCGTCACCGACGACGATGAGCTCCGACGACTGACGGCGACCGTCACGCGGGGCTGATCCGCCGGCAGTGTCCATCGGTCGTATATACGGTATATACGCTGCCACCACCGCACCGACCACGTCTACAATGACCCCTCCGTGACCGACGCCTTTCGTCACCGCACGACCCTGCAGGTGCGCTTCCGCGACATCGATGCCTTCGGGCACGTGAACAACGCGGTCTTCTTCAGCTACCTCGAGCTGGCGCGCATCCGCTACCTGCTCGAGGTCCTGCAGCCCGATGAGCCGATCCAGCGCCTGCCGCTGATCCTGGCGCGGGTCGAGCTCGACTTTCGCTCGCCGATCGCCTTCGGCGAGGACGTCGAGGTCGAGACCCGGGTGGACCACGTCGGGCGCACCAGCTTCGGGATGTCGCACCGCATGACCGCCGGCCCGGACGGCCGCCTGGCCGGCGACGTGCAGACCGTCCTGGTCACCTACGACTACGAGACCAGCCGCCCCATCCCGGTCCCCGACGACTGGCGCACGCGGTTCTCCGCGCACGAGGGCCGATCCTTCGACACCGATGCGCCACGGCCACGCGCGGCCGCGGCGAGCTGAACGCAGACCTAGGGAGACAGATGGCCGATCCACAGCGCTTCGACCTGCTCGTCCTCGGCGGCGGCATGAGCTACGTGGGTGCGATCCGCGCCGCGCAGCTGGGCCTCAACGTCGGCATCGTCGAGCGGGACAAGATGGGGGGCACGTGCCTGAACCGCGGATGCATCCCGTCGAAGGCGCTGCTGGAGACGGCCGACCTGCTGCACCGTGTCACCGAGCAGGGGGCCGAGTTCGGCCTGGCCGGCCACGACGGCATCAGCCTGGACTACGGCGCACTGGCGTCGCGGCGGGACGCCGTGATCGACAAGCACGTGTCGGGCGTCGAGTTCCTGATGAAGAAGAACAAGGTGACGGTCCTGCGCGGCAACGGCGTGCTCACGGGGCCTACCAGCCTGCGCATCTCGGGCGGCGAGTCGGGCGACGTGGAGGCCAGCGCCGACCACCTCATCCTGGCCACCGGGTCGGCGCCACGGTCGCTTCCCGGGCTCGAGCCGGACGGCACCCTGATCATCACCTCCGACGAGGCACTTACCCGCGGGGACGTGCCCGGTCGGGTAACGATCGTGGGGGCCGGCGCCATCGGCGTCGAGTGGGCCAGCATGTACCGCGACTTCGGATCCGAGGTCACGCTCGTCGAGTTCGCCGATCGCATCGTGCCGCTCGAGGATCCCGAGATCAGCAAGGAGCTGGCGCGCGTCTTTCGCCGGCGGGGCATCACGACCCACGTCGCATCGACCATCGATCCGGAGTCTCTCAACAAGGGCGAGAACGAGATCGCCTTCCAGGTGGCCACCAAGGACGGCGGCAAGCGGACCGACCTCGCTGCTGACGTCATCCTCGTCGCCGTCGGGCGTCGACCGCTGACCGAGGACATCGGCCTCGAGGCCATCCAGGGCGTCGAGCAGGACCGCGGCTACGTGAAGGTCGACGAGTTCATGCGGACCGGGGCGCCGAACCTGTACGCCATCGGCGACATCGTCCCCGGCTTTGCGCTGGCCCACGTCGCCAGCCACGAGGCCATCGTGGCGGTCGAGCACCTGGCCGGCCACGATCCGGAGCCGGTGCGCATGGAGCTCATGCCGCGGGTCACGTTCTGCCGGCCCCAGATCGCATCGGTCGGGCTCTCGGAGGAGGAGGCCAAGGCCGCCGGTCGCGATGTGAAGACGGGCCAGTTTCCGTTCCGCGCGTTGGGCAAGGCGACGATCGTGGGCGAGGTCGACGGATTCGCGAAGTTCGTCGCCGATGCCGGCACCGGCCTGCTGCTGGGCACCCATATCATCGGTCCCCACGCCGGCGACCTGATCGCCGAGCCGACCTTCGCGCAGGTGGTCGAGGCCACTGCCGCCGAGATCGGCATGACTGTCCACGCCCATCCGACCCTGCCCGAAGTGCTGCCGGAGGCCGCCATGGCGGTCGACGGCGCGCCCATCCACGTCTAGGGAGGAGGCTCGAGGGAGATGGCCACCACCGACACCACGCCGCGGCTGCGGCACGCCGACCTCGGCCTCGCCGATGACGACGTGCTCGGGATGTACCGCGCCATGCTCCTCGCGCGCGCCGTCGACGAGCGGATGTGGCTGATGCAGCGGGCCGGGAAGATCGCCTTCATCATCTCCGGCCAGGGTCACGAGGGCGCGCAGGTCGGCACCTCCTGGCCGATGCGGAAGGGCCAGGACTGGATGGCGCCGTTCTATCGGTCCATCGCCAGCGCCATGACGTTCGGCATGAGCGCCGAGGACATCATCACCGCCCACCTCGCCAAGTCCGACGACGTCAGCTCCGGCGGCCGCCAGATGCCCGGCCACTACGGCGGTGCGCCGTACAACATCGTGTCGCTCAGCTCGCCGGTCGGCACGCAGGTGCTGCACGCGGTCGGGATCGCGATGGGCGCCTGGGTTCGTGGCGACGACGTGGTGACCATGACCCAGTTCGGCGAGGGGACCAGCAACCAGGGCGAGATCCACGAGGCCATGAACTTCGCCGGCGTGCACAAGCTGCCGGTGATCTTCGTGTGCGAGAACAACGGCTACGCGATCAGCGTGCCGCTCGACCGGCAGGTGGCCGGCGGATCGGTCGCGGCACGCGCCGCCGGCTACGGGATGCCCGGCGTGGTGGTCGACGGTGGTGACGTCCTCGCCTGCTACGCGGCCGCGAAGGAGGCCCACGACCGGGCGCGCCGGGGCGACGGGCCGACCCTCATCGAGGCACGCGTCGTCCGCCTCACGTCCCACTCGTCCGACGACGATCAGCGACGCTACCGCGACCCCACCGAGGTGGAGCACCTCAAGGAGCTCGACCCGATCCCGATGTTCGCCGACGAGCTGCGCTCCGCGGGCACGTTGACCGACGAGGTGGACGAGGCGATCAGGGCCGAGGTGAAGGCCGAGATCAATGACGCGACCAAGCGGGCCGAGGCCCGACCGGAGCCGACCACCGACGACGCGCACGAGCGGGTGTATGCCGACGCGATCCAGGGCGGCGGGACGGCGACGCCGATGGCGCCGCCGGAAGGGGGCGCGCACTGATGGCCGAGCTCAACATCCTGGAGGCGATCCGCCTCGCGATGGACGAGGAGATGGAGCGCGACGACAGCGTGATGCTCCTGGGCGAGGACGTCGGCAAGAAGGGCGGCGTGTTCGGTGCGACCGAGGGCCTGTGGGCCAAGTACGGCGACAAGCGCGTGCTCGACACCCCGCTCACCGAGGGGATGATCGCCGGCGCCGCGATGGGCGCCGCGGTGTACGGGTTGCGGCCGATCGCCGAGATCCAGTTCGCCGATTTCGTCTACCCCGCCTTCAACCAGATCGTGTCGGAGATCAGCCGGATCCACTACCGCTCGAATGGCACGTTCTCGGCGCCGATGGTGATCCGAATGCCGTACGGCGGCGGCGTCCACGGCGCGCTGTATCACTCGCAGTCGAACGAGACGTACTTCACCTCGACCGTTGGGCTGAAGGTGGTGGCGCCCGGAACACCGGCCGACGCCAAGGCCCTGCTGAAGGCGGCAATCCGAGACCCCGACCCGGTGATGTTCTTCGAGCACAAGAAGACGTATCGGCTCTTCAGGGCCGAGGTGCCCGAGGGAGACACCGTGCTGCCCATCGGCAAGGCGTCGGTCGCCCGCGAGGGCCGGCACCTCTCGATCTTCTGCTACGGATTCATGCGGACCTGTGCGCTCGAGGCGGCCGAGACGCTGGCTCGCGAGGATGGCGTCGAGGCGGAGGTCGTCGACCTGCGCACGCTGCGACCGCTCGACCTGGACACGATCCTGGCGTCGGTCGAGAAGACCGGCAAGGCGCTGGTCGTGCACGAAGCGAACCGATTCGGCGGCTTCGGTGCCGAGGTCGCGGCCGAGATCGGCGAGCGTGCCTTCGAGCACCTGGACGGGCCGGTCACCCGCCTGGCGGGTCCGGAGGTCCCCGGGGTACCGTTCCACCACGCGCTCGAGGACTGGTTCATGCTCAACCCGGCGCGGATCGTCGCCGCTGCCCGCGAGCTTGCCGCCTACTGATCTGGCACGATTCCACCTGACACCACGAGGAAGGCCCGCATACCGATGGCAACCACGATCAAGATGCCGCAGCTGGGCGAGTCGGTCACCGAGGGGACCATCGAGCGCTGGCTGGTCAAGGAAGGCGACACGGTCGAGCAGTACGACCCACTGTTCGAGGTCGTCACCGACAAGGTGAATGCCGAGGTGCCGGCCGAGATCGGCGGCACGATCACGAAGATCATGGTGCCTGACGGCGAGACCGTCGCCGTCGGCACGCCGGTCGCCGAGATCGACGCCGATGGTGCCGGCGCGGGCGCCGAGGGACCGGCGGCGACAGAGGCCACTGCGGGTCCGGCCGCCGAGCCCGAGCCCTCCCCACCCGCAGCCGAGGCTGCCACGGACGCGCCGGCCGAGGCCCCCGCGCAGCCCGAGCCACCCAGGGAGGCCGGTGAGCCGGCGCAACCCGAGGTCGCGGCGGACGCCGGCTCGGAGGCGGTCGCGCAGCAGGAGCAGGGACCGTCCACCGCGCAGGCGACCGAGGCTCCGAGCGCCGCCGCGCCGCCCACCAACGGAGCCGCCGCTCCGAGCGACGGTGGATCGTCGGCCCGCATGACGCCGGCCGTGCGACGGCTGGTCCGCGAGCACGACATCGACGTGGCCCAGTTGAAGGGCAGCGGCGCCGGTGGCCGGGTGACGCGCGACGACGTGCTGGCCTTCATCGACAAGGGTCCGCAGGCGCCCGCCGCAGAGCCCCAGACCGCTGCGGCGCCCCAGGCGCAGCCGCAGGCCGCCGCCCCATCGGAGGCGGCCGCGCAGCCACAGGCGGCGGCGCAGCCGGCGCCAGCACAACCCCAGGCCGCGCCCGTGGCTCCCGCGCCGGGGCCCACGCCGCCCTCGGTCCCGGCACCGACCGGTGGGGACGTCGAGCTCCCGCTCTCGCAGATGCGCAAGGGCATCGCAAAGAAGATGACGCAGGTCAAGACGACGGTGCCGCACGCCTACACCGTGGTCGAGGTCGACATGACCAACGTGGTGAAGTGGCGCGAGGCCAACAACATGGCCTTCAAGGCCCGCGAGGGCGCTTCGCTGAGCTACGTGGCGGTGGTCATCAAGGCGGTCACCGAGACCCTGCGCAAGCACCCGACTCTCAACAGCCAGTTCGCCGAGGACAAGATCATCCTCAAGCAGGCGATGAACATCGGCATCGCGGTGGCGGTCGACAACGGGCTGATCGTGCCGGTGATCGCGAACGCCGATCAGCTGTCGATCAGCGGCGTGAACGCCAGGATCCGCGACATCAGCTCACGCGCCCACGCCGGCAAGCTGCGCCTCGACGAGCTCCAGGGCGGAACGTTCACCGTGAACAACACCGGCTGGTTCGGATCGGTCAGCTCGATGCCGATCATCAACGCGCCGGAGGTCGCCATCCTGTCGATGGAGGCGATCGTCAAGCGGCCGCGGGTGATCGAGGTCGACGGCGAGGACGTCATCGCCATCCGGCATATGATGAACATGACCTGCTCCTTCGATCACCGGGTGCTCGACGGCGCGCAGGTCGGCTTCTTCCTGGCCGATGTCCGCAAGCTGCTCGAGGAGTGGGATCCGGCGACGTCGGTCGGCTAGCGCGTCGGGGCGGCCTCGTCGAAGCCGAATCCCACAGGGTGGGACTAACGCCCAACGTCGCCTGCGTCCATCTTCGGATTTGCATGGGGCGGGACTAACGGCCAAGTTCGCCGTTCTGCGTGCCCGCGAGTTGCAGCCGGCGGGAATCTGCGACAGCTTGCGGCCCATCTCGGGCGTTTCTTGGCCGTTAGTCCCGTCGGGTGGAAATCGCGGGGGGCAAGGGCGCCCGGAGCGCTAGCGGGTGGGGGCGGCCTCGTCGTCGCCCCGGAGTCGGCGTACCGCGGGCATCCACGCGAAGGCGCCCACCGCCTGGAGACCGATCCAGATCAGGATCAGCAGGCCCGGCACGCCGATGGTCGCAGCCGGCACGATCCACACGTCCACGCCTCCCAGGATGCCGAGGCCTCCGAGGTCGAGCTCGACCGCGCCCGCGTCGATCGGGATGCGCGCTGCGTCGAGCGCATCCGCCGCCGTTCCCGGCGCGATCGCCACCTCGCCGCCGCCGTCGCCGTCCTGGGGCTGCGCGCCCGAGGTCCCATCGGGCGCTGACGGCGCCACGCCACCCTGGCTGGAGGAGGATGGTGGCTCCGCGCCGCCCTCAGAAGCCGACGGTTCGGGAGAGGGCTCGCTGCTTGGGGATCGGCCAGGTGGCCCGGCCGGGTTGGGCGTGGCCGCCGGATCGGGCGTCGCGCCCGGGGTCAGGATTCCGGGCAGGCTCGGCAGCGGCAGGCTGGGAAGCGGGAGACGGGGCGTGGGAGCGGCAGTCGGTCGCGGCGTCGCCACCGGTGTCGGCACGGGTGTCGGCACGGGTGTCGGCTTCGGCGTCGGTGGCAGCGTCGACGCAGGGGTCGGCGTCACCGGCGCGCCCGCCACGACGACAATCGGCGGCACGCCGAGGAGGGCGCCGGTCCCGCTGCAGTCCTGCTGACGGTACGCTCGGGACGCCCAGGTCAGCGATCCGACGCTCAGGGCGGTGGCGCGAATCGTGAAGCTGACCGAGTCGAGGAGCTCGAGCCGATCGCCGCCGCTGCCGGCTTGGACCCGCACCCGGTTGACGGTCCGCGACGCGATCCAGGAGCCCCCGGCGGTCGAGCCGGTCACCGTGGCGGACGTGACGCTGAACGTGGCTGGCACATCCACGACAACGCAGCCGATCTCGGCGCTGCTCAACAGCGCGGCCAGCGGATCCTCGTTGGTGGCGGTCAGCGAGAACGTGGTGGTGGCGCCGGTCGTGACGGCGAGCGGTGAAGCGATCAGGGTCCAGAGCACGGACTCCGCAGCCGCCGGCGTCACGGCGACCGCGCCGATTGCGACGGCAATGCCGATGGCGGCCGCTGTCCGGCGCGCCCAGCGCGCCGACCTCAGGCGACCCATAGCTCCGGCTTCCACAGGCCGACCGAATCCTCGCCCGGGAGCGGGGCATCGGCGGCGGTTTCGATGCCGGTGATGAATGCCGCGACCAGGTCCTCCTGGAGCTGGGTTCCGGCGGCATCCTCCAGTCGGTTCAGTGCCTCGGTGAGCGGAAGGGCCTTGCGGTATGGACGCGTGGTGGTCATGGCGCTGAACGCATCGGCGACCGCCAGCACGCGCCCGATGAGCGGGATCTCCTCGGCCTCGAGGCCGTCGACGTATCCGTTCCCGTCCCAGCGCTCGTGGTGCGAGCGGATGCCGGCCCGCACCAGCTGGGCGTTCGGGACGTCCCGCACGATGGAGTCGCCGAGCACCACGTGTTGCTGGAACATCCCATACTCCTCGGCAGTCAGCTTCGAGGGCTTGCGCAGGATGACGTCCGGGATGCCGATCTTGCCGACGTCATGGAGCAGCCCGGCCAGCTGGATCGTGTGCTGCAGGTCGTCGTCGAGGCCGAGACGGCGCGCGAGGAAGACCGCGTAGCGCGCGACATCCTCGGAGTGTCGCTTCGTGTACCGGTCCTTCGTGTCGACCGCGATGACCAGACCCTGGAGGATGTCGAAGCTGCCGGTCACCACCCGCTCCTCCTCCCCATCCTGGAAGACGGAGACCGCATCCCCGCCGCCCGCCTTCGCCTCACTGAGGGCGACGGTGGCCGAGGACAAGAGGTCGGTGACCGAGGTCGCATGCTGCGGGAACGCGGCAATCCCGACGCTGACCGAGATCGGCAGCTCCTCCGAGTCGCCGAAGCGCACGCTCACCGCCTCGAGCTGCGAGCGCACGCGTTCGGCAGTCTTCTGCGCGTCGTCGAGCGACGCCCCTGCCAGCACGAGCAGGAACTCGTCGGGGCCGTAGCGCGCCACCTGGCCTCCCCGCGCGGATGCCTCGTCCCGGACGACGGCGGCCACGCGCAGCAGCACCTCGTCCGCGGCGGCGTGGCCGTGGGTGTCGTTGAAGAGCCGGAAGTTGTCGACGTCGACCAGGGCGACCGCGATCGCGGCCCCGGCGGCGTGGGCCGATTCCACCTCGTCCGCCAGGGTGGACACCACTGTCCCATGGTTGAGCATTCCGGTCAGGGCATCCCGGCGCGTCGCCTCCAGCAGCTGGGTGTGCTGCCTGCTGAGCCGCGCCTGCGCGGCGCGGAAGACCAGGAACAGCATCCCCGCGAGGAGAAGGCTCGCAGCGAGCGTGACCAGCATGACGTCGCGTCGCGCGCCGTCGAGGCTGGCGAGGAGGGCATCGGCGTCGCGCCACATGGCGACGACGGCAAGGGCGTCGCCGTCGGCGTCGACGATCGGGAGGATCTCCTCCACCAGGTTGTATCGCTGCAGCCCGTCCCCGGCAGCCTGCGATCGCGCACCCCGCTCGACGAGGTCGGCGCTGGCCTTGCCCTCGGCGAACGCCCGGGCCATCGGTCCCGACGGGGGCACCACCTGGCCGACCACCTGCCGCGCGTCGCTGGCGATGACGCGTCCCGACCGATCCCGGATCTCGAGGCGGAGGATGCCGTCCTCTGCCGCCAGGCTGCCCAGCAGCCGGTGCAGCTCAGCGGCTCGAGCCGGGCCGGGGCCATCCTCGTCCAGGTCGGACGAGCGGAGCGTCCCGTTCACGAACAGCTCGACCAGCGACGCGTCCCGCGAGACGACGCTCGACAGCGTCGCGCTCGAGACGTGATCGGCAGTGACCGCCACCAGCGCGCTGCCGGTCACGCCGACGAGCACCAGGGCAACGCCCATCACGAGAGCGAGGAGCATCGGACGGCGCGCCCGACGGGCGGGCAGGCGGTTGATCCTCATGTGCCGCGCACCGTGCCGCACGAGCACGCATGGATCGATAGGACCATCGAACCGGCGGTACCAGCGTCGTCATCGGGCACCCGAGCGTCGCGGATTCGTGCACGCAGCCCGCCCAGGACCCCCCGGTACCGTGGTACGGCCGCCGACACCGCATCGATCACGACCATGGAGATCGTCGACAACGCGGTGCTGCTGCTCATCCCCGGGGCCATGGCTGCCGGCATCGCCGACCCGTTCTTCTGGGGCACGCTGGCCCTCGCCCTGGCGATCGCCTGGGTGGTGACGTTCCCGGTCAACCGGTGGCTGATCGGACGCGGGCGCGGCCATGCCGTCGTCCACGAAGCGCACGGCGCTGCGGGCGAGCACGCCGGGCACTGAGCGGCTCAGGCCTGGCGCCGCTCACGATAGGCCTGCATCAGCCGCTCACGATCTCCGGGCGGGAGGTACTTCACCGCCTCGCGCATCGTGACGCCGCTGGCGCGATCCGTCCTGGGCGCCAGCCATGTCAGCACGGCACCCGGTTGGCGCTTTCCGGCTTCTCGAAGCACCCATCCGATGGCCTTGCGGATGAAGAACTCATGCTCCTCGAGCATCGGGTCGGCCCGCGCCAGGAACCGAGACAGCGGCTCCCCGGAGCGGATCGGTCGGAGCTCACACAGGAGCGACGAGCGCCGGATCCAGAAGTCGTGATCCCCGGCCCAGCGATCCATGACCGGGGTGACGGAGCGCGGGTCTGTGCCGACCATGCGCCCCAGCACGTCGACGGCCAGGTAGTCGACCAGCGCCCATGTCCGCGACTCGCGGACGAGGCGCTCCACCACGGGGAGATCCACGACCGTCACCAGGCCGGCGTGCCGCTGGAGGAACATGATCGCCGCGAGTCGACGCTCGAACACCGGCTTCGACCAGAGGGCCTCCGCGAGGGCCAGCAGGCCGTCGTGGTCGAGCGCCAGCTCGCCGTCGAGCCGCTTCACCTCCGCTCGCGTCTGCGAGACCAGCGTGCCCGTGAAGTCGAGCTCGCTCTTGAGGTACTGCTTCTCGCCCTCGGCACGCTTCCTCGTCCCCACGGCGCGCAGCGAGGCCTCGAGCCGATCGGCGAACTGGTCCACCATCGCATCGTAGGCGGCGTAGTCGGTCGACGGCGTCCGGATCGGTCCTTGGGTAGACTTTCGGCATGGAGCTGAACGACCCCCCGCCCGACTTCAGCGCCCGCTTCAGCTCATTGGGCGAGCTCAGCGTGGTGAGCAACCCGGGCGGCGGCCACGCAACGCCGTCGGACGTCATGTATCCGGGCGGCCCGCAGACCGATGGCGGCCTGCTCGCTCCGGGCGACCCGGTCCCGGTGAACGCCGGCCCCGGCGGACGGCGGCCGGAGTGGCTTAAGGTGCGGGTTGGCGTCGGAACCACCTACGCCAGCACGAAGCACATCCTGCGCGACGAGGCCCTCAACACGGTCTGCGAGGAGGCGCGCTGCCCCAACATCGGCGAGTGCTGGGCCCTCGGAACCGCGACCTTCATGATCCTGGGCAGCGTCTGCACGCGTAACTGCGGGTTCTGCGCCATCGACACCGGCCGCCCACCGATCACGGACTCGGACGAGCCGCGCCGCGTCGCCGAAGCGACCAGGCTGATGAACCTGAAGCACGTCGTGGTCACCATGGTGGCCCGCGACGACCTGTCCGACGGCGGCGCCGAGATGGTGGCCGACACGATCCGCGAGATCAGGCTCACCAATCCAGGGACCAGCATCGAGGTCCTGATCAGCGACCTCAACGGCCGCGACGCCGACATCCGCACCGTCGTGGAGGCGCATCCCGACATCCTGAACCACAACGTCGAGACGGTCCCGCGCCTCCAGCGCCCCGTCCGACGCCGCGCCCGGTGGGACCGATCGGTCCACGTCCTGACCCACGGTCGCGCGGTCGCGTCCGACATCGGCTTCGACACCATGGTCACCAAGACCGGGATCATGCTCGGGCTCGGCGAAACGTGGGACGAGATCCTCGAGGCGATGCGCCTGCTGCGCGCGGCGGACGTCGACGTGCTGACCATCGGCCAGTACCTGCGCCCGTCGCAGAAGCACCTGCCGTTGATCAAGTACTACACCCCCGCCGAGTTCATGAGCCTGCGGCGGATCGGCCTCGAGCTGGGCTTCGCCCACGTCCAGTCCGGCCCGCTCGTGCGGTCGAGCTACCACGCCGCCGAGCAGGTCCCCGGCCACGCTTCCGCCGCCGCGGTTTGACCGCGCGCGCCGTCCCGCCAGATCCAAATGGACCGATGACTGCGGATACGCCGTTCCGAGACATCAGCGCCGGCCCAGCCCCATCCGGCGGCACGCGACCTCGACGGCCCGACCCCGAAGCACAACACCGCCCGGCCAGCGACGACCACCCGCTGCTCGCCGCGCACGGCGGCGTCCTGACCGTGGAGCATCTCGGCACCGTCCCCTACCGGCCCACCTGGGAGCTGCAGGACGAGTTGGCGGAGCAACGGCGCGGACGGCGGATCGGCGATCGGCTCCTGCTCCTCGAGCATTTCCCGGTCTACACCATCGGCCGCGGCGGCAACGAGGCCAACATGCTGGCCACGCCCGACCGCCTGCGCGAGCTGGGCACGGAGCTGATCAGGATCGACCGCGGCGGGGACATCACCTTCCACGGCCCGGGCCAGATCGTGGCCTACCCGATCGTCGAGCTGCGCGATCCGCTCGACCTGCGCCGCTACGTTCGCGTCCTGGAGGCGGCGGTGATCGACACCGCGGCCGCGCTCGGCGTCGATGCCGGGCGGCTGCCGGGCCTGCCTGGGATCTGGGTCGGCGGCGAGCGGAAGCTCGCGGCGATCGGCGTTCGCGTCCGGCGGGGGGTCACGACCCACGGGCTTGCGCTCAACGTGCGCAACGACCTGCACTGGTTCGACGAGATGGTCCCGTGCGGCATCCCGGACAAGAGCGTGACCTCGCTGTCGGCCGAGCTGGGACGGACCGTCGCCGCCGACGACGTCGCCGAGCTGCTCGCCTCTCGGCTGGCCTCGCACTTCGGCCTGCGGCTCGCCGAGGGCGCGCCGTCCATCGTCGGTCCGGCCGGCGGACGGGAGCAGTGACCGAGGACGCCGTCGTCCGACGCTCGGGCGTGCCCGCCGGCGACCCGGCGCACGGCGTCCGCATCGAGGCGGCCCCGTTCGGCCCGTGGCAGACGAACGCCTACCTCGTGTGGGACGGGCGGTCACCCGACGCGCTGGTGGTCGACCCCGGCATGGGCGCGGCGGAGCCGTTGATGGAGCGCGCCGCGGCGCACGAGCTGCGCCTGCACCTCGTCGCCAACTCCCACGGGCATATCGACCACATCTTCGACGACGCTCCCCTGCTGCGCGCCAGCGGTGCGCCGCTCGCGATCCATCCCGACGACGCGTATCGCCTCGATGGACGCAACAACTACGGCTTCGACCTCGAGCCCGTCACGGCGACGCACGAGCTCGTGGAAGCCGAGCAGGTCCGCATCGGCGACCTCGTCTTCGACGTGCTCCACCTGCCGGGGCACACCGAAGGGTCGGTCTGCCTGTACGAGGAACGCCACGGCCTGGTGTTGACCGGCGACGTGCTGTTCGCCGGGGCCTTCGGTCGCGTCGACCTGCCCGGCGGCAGCGAGGAGCAGATGGTCGCCTCGCTGGCCCGCCTGTCGGAGGCCGTCCCCCCGACCACCCGCGTGCTGCCGGGGCACGGGCCGGAAACCACCATCGAGCGAGAGCTGCCCTGGCTGCGTCGGATCGCGGCGACCGGTCGGCTCGCCACGGGCTGAGGCTCAGCGGCGGCGCAGCTCGCGGACGTTGTCGGTGATCGTCAGCACCGCCAGGCCGAGGACCGCGGCGATGAGCAGCGGGCCCGCGAACTCCCAGGCCAGGATGAGCGCACCGATGAAGGCCAGCACCAGGGTCACCCGCAGCAGCAGCGGCACGAGCCTGCGGCGGAAGGCGGCTTCCACCACGACGTAGATCCCGACGGACAGCAGGAGAGCCGTCCACACCGGCACATCGGTGAACACGAGCAGGCCGATGACGGCCAGCAGCAGCAGTCCGAAGCCGACCGCCGACCACAGCTCGACCAGCACGCCGTAGCGGGCGGTCGCCGGCGGAACGGGCTCGCGGTGATGCCTGAGGTGATGGCGGGGGTCGCCGATGAGCCCGTTACCGGCCTCGTCCAGCTCGGCGCTCGCCGCCTCGATGCGCTGCCCGGTCGCCGCCATCGACGACCGCAGTTCTGCGAGCTCATGCTCGGCGCGCAGGACGCGCGTCTCCGCGTCGCGCAGCTGACGCGGCGGGGAACCGGCCTCCCGCAATGTCTCGGTCTCGAGGTAGGCCCCCGGTAGGTCCTCGGCCAGGCGCTGCTCCTTGGCGTGCATCTCGGTCAGCTCGTCGGCGAGCTGCCCGATCAGCGCCTTGAGCCTCTCGGGGACCTGGCGCGGCGGCGGCACCTTGGTCAGCCCGGCAAAACCGACCGGGTCGTGCCACGAGCGACGGATTTCCCCATCGCGCGTGTACTTCGGTCCGGCAGGGGCCCGTTCGCCGGCAAAGCGGTCGTAGGTGTCGAGACCGAACAGGCCCCGGTAGCGGTGCACCCACCCGACATCGTCGCCGATGGGCTGCGGGCCCCACTCGAGCTGCTGACCGGGTCCGATCGTGACGCCGTCGCCGCGGGCGTAGTCGATGAACGGGATGCTGAACCATCCCTGGAGCCTGGCGCTCAGGTCCCCGGGGTCCGCCTGGCGCAACGTGTCCCGCCAGAAGGAGCGGAAGCCGTCCAGCACGCCGTGGATGCGTCCGAGGCCGGGCAGAGGGGCGGCAGTGATGTACTCGCCGGCCCGGAAGTAGGTGGCGTGCGATCCGGCCCCGGGGTAGAGGATCGGATGGGTACCTTCGCGCTGGAGCTCGGGGTCGTCCCATCGACGGCGCAGGTCGTCACCAACCTCGTCGTGCGCCGCGGCGGCAACCCACACCGGCCTGGGGCCGTCGGGCGTCTCCTCGAGATGGACGAACATCTGCTCCCAGTCCGCCTCGTGGTCGTTGGCCCCGCCGAAGGTCGAACGCCAGTCGTTCATGAAGTAGAAGAACAGGTACTGCAGCACGATCCAGCCATCGCGCCGGACGACGCGGCCGTAATACACCGGTTGGGTCTCCCCCGAGACGGCCGCGCGGTACTTCTCCCAGGCCGCCGCCGCGGTGCCGCCGGGGACGGTTCCGCGCACGAGCAGCGAGACGTTGAAGGCCGCGTCGACGACGCGGGCGAAGAGTCCGACCCGCGCCAGCCGTCCCGCGGCGCGGAACGTCGGGCGATCGGAGCGACGCCACCAGCGCGCCATCTCCACGCCGCTCAGCGGCCGCTGCACGTACCGCAGCGAGAATCGCTGACCGGGTTCCGGCTCGAGCGACGCCAGGCGCTCCGGCGTGAGCGTCCCGACCGGCGCGACGAGCCGCGACTCCCGCTGCGAGCGGCCCATGAACAGGTCGCACTCGGAGATGTAGCGCTCCGCATCGGCCGGCAGGAACAGCTCGCCGTGCGTGAAGCGGAGGATCGGCTCGTGCGCGCGCAGCAGCTCCTCGTCCGTCATCGCTCGTCCCGCTCGCCGTCAGCCAGCGTGACCGCGGACACGTCCTCCTCGACGCCGATGCGGAACCGTCGTCGGACAGCGGCCTGGTTCAGGTAGAAGGCGATGACGACGCCGAAGAGCAGCGACAGATAGGCGTCGCGGCCGTTGAACCACGCCACGATGTCGGAGGCGAGCCCGATCCCTGCCAGCAGCATCGCGAGCACCCAGGCCCACGGTTGGAGGAACCACAGGCCGAGCGCGATGACGACCGAGATGGCCGCCAGCACGCCGGCCGCGGGGTCCAGCAACCCGAACGTTGCGAATGGACGGACGATGCCGGCCGGCGGCACGCCGGGGACGTCGAGCACGACCAGGACCGCCAGCGCCCCGTAGAACAGCCACAGGAACGCCAGCAGGACGACGCCGAACGGTCGACGCGGGAGCTGCTGGGGCGGGCCATCGGTGCGCACCGTCGGATTATCGGCATGGCAGGATGGAACACAACCGTTTTCTGCGAAGGATGGATGCACCCATGGCGAACCTGCGCATCACCCGACTCGGGCACGGCGGCGTGCTGTATCGGTCCCCGGAGGACGCCTGGATCTGGGTGGACCGATGGACCGGCGCGCCGAACTACGCGGACGCCTACCGCACCCCCGAGCGCGTCAGCGTGGTCGCTCCCACCCACTGCCACTTCGACCACGTCGGCGACGACCTCGCCGACCTGCGGGAGCTCGCGTCGGTCGAGGGTGCCGTCGTGATCGGCAGCCACGAGATGAGCATCCAGCTCGCCGGCATGGGGATCGAGGCGGTCGGCATGAACGTCGGCGGAACGTTCGAGGCGGCCGGCATCCTGTTCACCATGGTCCAGGCCCTTCACACGGGCGGTGCCACCATCACCGCCGCGAACGGCGGCCAGGTCACCCGCGAGCTCGGGTCCTGGGGCTGGATCCTCGAGTTCGAGGACGGCATGACCGTGTACCACTCCGGCGATACCGATGCCTTCGGCGACATGCGGCTCATCGGCGAGCGCTACGTCCCGGAGATCGCCGTGATCCCGATCGGCGGCCATTACACGATGGACCCGCGCGGCGCCGGCCTGGCGCTCGAGATGGTCGGGGCCTCGATGGCCATCCCCGTCCACTATGCCACCTTCCCCGCGCTGGCCGGGACGCCGGAGCAGCTGAAGGAGCACACCTCGGCGGCAATCGTGGAGCTCGAGCCGGGCGAAACGTGGGAGGCCCAGCCCTAGGGCTCGCCGAGATACCGCAGGTCCACCTGGCGCGGCGGGAACCCGAAGGCACGCTCGAACGCGTCGAGCTCGGTGAAGTTCGGCCGTCCGAGCGAGGCGATCTGGTCGTGGCTGACCGGGAAGGCCGGGAGGACGCGATCGGTCACGGCGGTGAGCGCGCTGAGCAGCGGCACCGGCATGCCGAGCCTGAGCCGGCGCATGCCGGTGACACGCATCACCTCGTCGACGATCTGTCGGTAGGTCCAGTACTCGGGTCCGCCGACCTCGTAGACCGATCGCGACCGATCCTCGTCGGCGACCGCCCGCTCGACGGCCCGCGCGAGATCGTCGGCGGCGAGCGGCTGGAACCGGGTGTCGCCACGTCCGGGGATGGCCACGATGCCGGGCGACCACCACTTCAGCGTGGTGCGGACCAGCGAGAAGAAGCCGTCGCCGCGGCCGAAGAGCAGTGAGGGCCGGAAGACCACCCAGTCGAGCTCGCTCTCCCGCACGATCCGCTCTCCCAGCCACTTCGAGTGCAGGTAGCCGAGCTTCGGGTCTTCGGCGACGCCGAGCACCGATAGGTGAACGAAGCGCTGGATCCCGGCCGCGGTGGCCGCCTGGACCACGCGCCTCGTCCCGCCAACATTCACCCGGTCGAACGTCCGGCCGCCGGACTCCCGCGGGATGGCCACGAGATGGACGACCGCATCGGCTCCCTCCAGCGCAGCCTCGAGGCCGTGGCCGGATTCGACGTCGGCCGCGCGGGCTTCGACCGATGCGGGCCACGACGGGATGCGTCGTCCGGTGCGGCCGATCCCGACGACCTGGTGTCCGGCATCGGCCAGGCGCGCGACCACGTGGCTTCCGACGAAGCCAGTGGCACCGACGACCGCCACCTTGCGTCGCTCGACCGCCTCCACCTCTTCCATGCGCTGCATCGTCGCCCGCTTTCTTGCTACTGTCAAGTCGCACGTTTTTCTCGCCCGGACTCTGCTACGGTCGGAGCCGATGCCGCCGATCACCGCCTCACGTGGCATGGTCGCCACGCCTCACCCTCTCGCCACGGCTGCTGGCGTCGAGGCGCTCCGCGCCGGCGGCAGCGCCGTGGACGCCGCGGTCGCCGCGAACGCCATGCTTGCCGTCGTCTACTGCAACGCGTGCGGCCTCGGCGGCGATGCATTCGCCCTGGTCTGGGATCCCGGCGAGCGCCGGCTTCACGGCTTCAACGGCAGTGGCCGCTCCCCCGCCACCCTGACGATCGAACGCGTCCGGGCCGCGGGTCACGTCACCATGCCGCAGCGCGGGCCGCTCACCATCGACGTGCCCGGCGCGGTCGACGCGTGGGCACAGCTGATCGAGCGCTTCGGCCGGCGGACCCTGGCCGACGCCCTCGGTCCCGCCGCCCAGACGGCCGAGGAGGGCTATGCCCTGACGCCCATCACCGCGCGCTCCATCGCCACGGCGCTGACAACCTTCGACCACGACGCGCGTGCGGTCTTCTCGCACGCCGGCGTCGCCGGCGATCGTTTCCGCCAGCCGCTGCTGGCCGCCACGCTTCGTGCAGTGGCTGATGGCGGGAGGGACGCGTATTACACCGGGGCGGTCGGGGCGGAGATCGCCCGGGCGGTGCAGGCCGCCGGAGGCGTCCTGGACGCGTCGGACCTGGCGGCTCATCGCGGGGACTGGGTGGAGCCGATCTCGACCGGCTACCACGGCGTCGAGGTCGCCACCATCCCGCCCAACTCGCAGGGCATCGCGGCGCTCATGGCGCTCAACGTGCTCTCCGTGCTGGACTGGCCGATCTCCGAGCCGATGTCCGCCGACCGCATTCATGCCCAGGTCGAGGCCGTCAAGGTCGCGTGGAGCGAGCGCGACCGGTGCGTTGCTGACCCGGATCGCGCCTTGGCGGATCCGACGGCCCTGCTCTCCGATGAGCACGCGCGCTGGCTGGCGTCGCGGCTGTCGTCCGACGAGGCGCATCGGTTCATCCCAACAAATCCGCCCGGCGGCGGGACGGTCTACCTGTGCGCCGCCGATGCCGACGGCATGCTGGTCAGCCTGATCGAGTCGAACTACATGGGCTTCGGCTCGGGGATCATGGGCGGCTCGACCGGCATCATGCTGCAGAACCGGGGTGCTTACTTCTCACTGGATCCGTCGCATCCCAACGCCCTGGCCGGCGGCGCCCGGACTCTGCACACCCTCATGCCGGGCATGCTGCTTCGCGGCGGCGCAGCGGAGGTCGCGTTCGGCGCCATGGGCGGTGACGGCCAGCCTCAGACCATGGTCCAGCTCGTGACCGGCCTCGTGGATGACGGCCTCGACCCGCAGGCACTGGTCGACCGGCCGAGATGGGTCGCCCTGACCGATGCGCCGTTTACCCCACTGCGCCGCCTGGCCATCGAGTCCGATGGCGTGGACGCGTCGACCGTGAACGCACTCACCGCCCGCGGCCACGAACTGGACCTGGTCGAGCCGCGCGCGCCGATGATGGGCTGGGCGCAGATGATCCGACGACGGTCCGACGGCTCTTACGAGGGCGGTGCGGATCCCCGAGCCGACTCGCTGGCGGCAGGGCCCTAGACGGCTGCCGCCATCAGGCCGGCACCGACGATCGGCGCGTACGCAATCCGATGACGGTGCCCGTCGCACCGGCCAGCGCGATCGCGGCTGACACGGCAAACGCCGCAGGGAAGCCCTGGGCGGCAGCCACGAGTCCGGCGACGAACGGACCTCCGCTGAAGCCCAAGTCGATGAAGATCGTGGCCGTGCCGGACGCGATGCCGCGCTCCTCGGGTGCCACCTGGGCGAAGGTCGCCGCGAACAGCGCAGGCGTCATGAATGCCACGCCGGAGGCGACGCCGACAGTGCCGGCCAGGACGCCCGCGTAGCCGGGGACCACGGCGATGGCGGCCAGGCCGACGGCGATGAGCGTCAGCGACGCAGCACCCAGCCGCATCGGCGGCAGACGGTCCGGCAACCAGGCGAACAGGACCCGTAGCCCGACCACCACGCCGCCGAACACGAGGAACGTCACGCTCCAGGCGTCGACGCCCAACGACTCCGCATGCTTGCCGGCGAGCAGCAGATAGCCGCTCATGGCCGCGACCCCGCTGAACAATGCGAGCCCGGGCCCGACAGCGGCCCGATGGATGAGTCCCGGCGCCTGGACCTCGCCGGGAGCGAGGCGCGTGGCTGTCTCGGGCATGCGCAGGGCAAGCGCCGCGGCCAGCAGGCAGAGTGCGCCCCCACCGACCCAGGCGGCAGTGAAGCCGCCGACGTCGATGAGCACCTGGCCGAGCGCCGGCCCGAACGCGATGCCCAGGTAGAGCGCGAGCGAGTTGTAGCTGAGTGCCTCGCCGCTCCGACCGGGAGGTGCGAGGTCGGCGAGCGCCGCGTAGCCGGCGACGAAGAAGAACGCCTCGGCCACGCCAAGCAGGAGACGGAGACCGATGAGGACGGGCAGGCTGGTCGTGAGCGTGTGCGCCAGCAGCACCAGCGCGAACATCGCCGCGCCGCCAACGAGGAGGGGCCTACGACCTCGTCGGTCCGACAGCCGGCCGGCGAACGGTCGGAGCAGGAGCGTCGTGACGCCGTAGACGCCGGCGACGAGCCCCAGCGCTGCCTCGTCGGAGCCGAGCGGACCGGTGACGAAGAACGGCGTCACGCCGATCACCAGGCCTCCGGCCGTGAAGTAGGCAAGCTCGGAGACGGTCAGCGCGATGAACGCCGGGGTGAAGAGACGATCCTGGCCGACAGCGGTCATGGGTGCGAAGCGTGCGCCCGCCAGGCCCGCGCTGGCAAGACCCGATGGCGTTGCCGCTACGAGAGGTCCTTGTCCTCCATCTCCCATGCGTGGTCGAGGACGTGATAGGCGGCGTGGCGCAGCAGGAGCGCGATCGTCCAGTTGCGGCCCCGGGCCATCCGGCCGTCGGCGTTGTAGGCGCGCAGCGCGGCAACGAACTCGTCGCGGTGGGAGCTGAAACCATCGGGTGTTGGCGGAACGATCGGATCCACGACAACGCCGACCCTCTTCGCCAGGTCGGCCCGTTCCCAGCCGAGGGCGTGGCGGACGATCTCGTCGCGATTGCGCCCGCCGCCGCGGGGACCCTTCTCCAGCTCGGCTGAGACTCGGGCGGCGACGGCGTCGAAGTACTTCCAGGAAGCCTCGAGCAGCCCGAGCTTGCGTTCCAGCTCCTCCTCGGGCATCGGTCCGGCCTCGAACGAGGATGGAGCGAACGAGATGCCCCAGAAGTCGGTCGATCCCACGCCGACGTGGTCCTCGACGATCTCGAGCGGACCGGCCGCATCGAACTCGGACGCGAGACCGACGAGCCCGGCGACAGGCCGGTACCGGTCGCGATACGCCTCGAGCAGCTCGACCGCTTGAGGGCCGGTCTTCGCGCCACGACTCCAGCCCGGCCAGTCGATGGCGAAGGCCGCGACCTTCTTGTCCCTGGGGCCATGCTGGACGACGGTGCGAACGCTCATTGGAGCCACCCTAGCAGCGCGAACGTGACACTCTTTGTCATGAATGCCGGGGACCATGAGACCGATGAGAACCGGCGACCGGATCGGTCTAGAATGGCGACCCCCATGACGAACCCCGAGACCTCGACCTCTCTTGTCCATGCCCGCGGACTGACGAAGCGCTACGCGAACGACTTCACGGCCGTCGACGGTGTGGACTTCGACGTGCGCCCCGGCAAGGCCTTCGGCTTCCTCGGACCGAACGGCGCGGGCAAGACGAGCACGATGCGGATGATCGCCTGCTCCTCCCCCATCACCGCGGGGGAGCTCAGCGTGATCGGGATGGACCCACGCACCCAGGCACGCGAGATCAAGGCGCGCCTCGGCGTCGTGCCGCAGATCGACAACCTCGACACGGAGCTCACGGTGCGCGAGAACCTCGAGATGTACGCGCGGTACTTCGACATCCCGGTCGACGTGTTCCGCAAGCGGACGGACGAGCTGCTCGAGTTCGTCCAGCTCTCCGAACGCGCGAAGGACCAGGTCGAGCCCCTCTCCGGCGGCATGAAACGCCGCCTGACGATCGCCCGCGCCCTGATCAACGAGCCCGATCTGATCATCCTGGACGAGCCGACCACCGGCCTCGATCCACAAGCGCGCCACCTCCTGTGGGAGCGGCTCTACCAGCTGAAGCGCCGGGGAGCGACGCTGGTCATCACCACGCACTACATGGACGAGGCCGAGCAGCTGTGCGACCACCTCGTCGTCATGGACAAGGCGAAGATCGTGGCCGAGGGGTCGCCCCGCCAGCTCATCGACGAACACTCGACCCGCGAGGTGCTCGAGCTGCGCTTGACCGATTCCGTTCGCGGCAGCCTGGACGGCAAGCTCGACGGGCTCGCCGATCGGATCGAGGAGCTGCCCGACCGGCTGCTGCTCTACACGCCTGACGGCGAGCGCACGCTGGAGCACGTGAACCAGCGCCAGATCCCGATCGAGTCCGCGCTCGTCCGGCGCTCCAGCCTGGAGGACGTCTTCCTCAGGCTGACCGGCCGGTCGCTGATCGAATAGACGTCGCACGATGACTGTCCTCGCCCCATCCGCCCGCGTCTGGCAGCGCAATTGGCTGGTCTACCGGCGCCTCTGGCATCGATCGCTGGCGTTCGGCTTCCTGCAGCCGGTGCTGTTCCTGACCGCCATGGGCCTCGGCGTCGGCACGCTGCTCTCGACGCAGGACCAGTCGGCGTTCGGCGGCGTGCCGTACATCGATTGGCTCGGCCCCGGGCTGATGGCCGCGATGGCGATGCAGACGGCGACCTTCGAATCCACCTACCCGATCATGAACAAGATCATGTGGGGGCGGAACTACGAGGCGATGCTCTCGACGCCGCTGACCACCCGCCACCTGGTGTTCGGGGAGCTGTTCTGGGTGGCGTTCCGGATCGGCTCGCTGGCGACGGTCTTCCTCATCGTCCTCGCCATCTTCGGAATCCCGCGCTCGCCGTTGGCGGTCCTCGCCATCCCGGTCACGATGTTGATCGGCGTCGCCTTCGCGTCGTGCCTGTTCGCGTTCACCACCACCCAGCGCAACGACGTCGGCTTCAGTGCGGTATTCCGCTTCATCATCAACCCGCTCTTCCTGTTCAGCGGCACGTTCTTCCCGCTCTCCCAGCTGCCGGACCAGATCGAGTGGATCGCGTGGCTCACGCCACTGTTCCACGGCGTGGAGCTCGTGCGCGGGCTGATCCTCGGATCGCTCGACTGGGCGACGGCCCCGATTCACCTCGGGTACCTGCTGGTGATGCTGGCGATCGGGGTCGCCCTGGCCGACAAGTTCCTTCGTCGACGGATGGCGGGCTGAGCCGATGACCGCCGTCGCACGCACCGACGTTCCCCGCTCGAGCGCTCCCGGCCCGCTGGCCAGGGCGTGGTCGCGGGTATGGGCCGCCCGCCGGCTGGTCGAGCGCAACATCCTCGTCTACCGCCACCAATGGATCATCATCGTGTCGGGGGCCTTCGAGCCGATCTTCTACCTGGTCGGCCTGGGGCTGGGGCTCGGCGCGATCGTCGAGACCGTGCCGCTCTCCGACGGCCGCGAGATCCCGTACGCAGCCTTCGTCGCGCCGGCGCTGCTGGCGACCGCTGCCATGAACGGCGCGGTGTTCGAGACGATCTTCAACGTCTTCTTCAAGCTCAACTACGCGAAGACGTACGACGGCGTGCTTGCCACACCCATGGGGATCACCGAGATCGCCATCGGCGAGATGCTCTGGGCGCTCATGCGCTCGGTGCTCTACGCGGTGACGATGTTCGTGATCATGGTGCTCATGGGACTGGTGCTGTCGCCGCTGGGCATCCTGATGATCCCGGCCGCGCTGCTCGTGGCCGCCGCCTTCGCCGCCGCCGGCCTGGCCGGCACGTCCTACCTGCGCACCGTGAACGACTTCGACATCCCGCTCGGCCTGGTCGTCATGCCGATGTTCCTGTTCAGCGGGACGTTCTTCCCGATCGAAGGCGTGCTGCCCGACTGGCTCTTCACGATCATCACGTTCACCCCGCTCTACCACGGCATCGAGCTGATCCGGGGCCTCTCGACCGGCCTCGTCGGGGTGCAGCAGCTGGTGAGCTTCGTCTACCTCGTCGTGTTCTTCGTGGTCTGCATGTGGATCGCGATGCGCCAGATGGAGCGCAAGCTCATCAAGTGAGCCGGCGGCGCTAGACCAACCGCCGCCAGGCGCGGCCGCGCTCGGCATCGGCCCGTCGGTAGGACTCCGCCAGGATCGTGATCGGGTGGACGGTCGGGACGCCTGACGACTGCTCGATCTGCCAGCGGCAGGTCTCCGAGTCGCAGGCGGCCCGCGCGGCGCCTGACGCGCGGACCTTCGCGAACAGCGGCGCCCCGACATCCTGTGCGATCTGCCAGCGCTCGACCTTCAGCCCGTAGGTGCCCGCCGCGCCGCAGCAGTCGTGGTCGGAGTCCACGGCGCGCAGGCCGGGCACCAGCCCGAACAGGTCCATTGCCGGCGTCCCGATGCCATGCGACTTCAGCTGGCAGGGTGGGTGGTAGGGCAGCGGCTCGCTGACCGGCGCAAACTCCGTGTCGAGCTGGCCGCGCTCGTGAGCGTCGACGAGGAGCTCGCAGATGTCCCAGGTCGCGTCGGCGACGGCGCGGGCGTCGTCATCGGCCAGGTCGAGCATCTCGCGGTACTCGGCCTTCAGCGCGTGCGTGCACGAGGTCGAGGTGCCGACGATCCGATAGCCCTCGCGGGCGAACGAAGCCAGCGAGTCGAGGTTGCGGCGCGCCTTGCGCCGAGCGTGCTCGTACATGCCGTTGCTGATGAAGGGCAGGCCGCAGCACTCCTGCGGTGGGACGATGACGGTGAACCCGTTGCGCTCGAGAACGGCGACCGCATCGCGACCGAGGTCCGGCTCGAAGCCGTCCACGGCGCAGCCGTGGAAGTAGACGACCGTGCGCGAAGGGTCGGCACCGGCGGGCAGGCTGGTGGGGCGATGGGATCGCCGCCACCACCGGCCGAACGTCTGCCGGCTGAACGGAGCCAGCGGCCCGCGTCGATGGATGCCGAGCACCTTCTCGCCGATCCATCGCAGCGGGCCGTTGCGCAGGCCGAAGTTCGCGAGCGGCGCCAGGGGGTTCGAACCGAGCCGGATGAGGAGATCGGTGTCGCTGATCAGCCGGTTGCGCAGCGACGTTCCGCGGTCGTCGACGATCGCCGCCCGCGCCCGGTTGTTCGTCTCGGCGATCAGGACGCCCGCCGGGCAGGCCCGGGTGCAGATGCCGCAGCCGGAGCACAGGTCGACCGTGCGGTCGGGCGAGGCGGCGTGGACCGAAGGCCCGCGGAATCGCTGCGCTTGCGGCCCGACGTACTTCGGCCCCGGGAAGGCATCGGTCACCCGGCTCACCGGGCAGACCGTGGTGCACACGTTGCACTTGATGCAGGCATCGGTGCTGAAGGCTGGGAAGTCGCGGGCCGCGGCGTCGTGGAACGTCATGCTGCGGCCCTCGCCGCCGACAGCGCACGAGCGGCACGGTAGGCGCTGGCCAGCGCCACCCCGTCGCCGCAGCGTTGCTCGAGGTAGTGCAGGCCGGCCAACGCGGAGCCGATGACGCGGACGTTGGCGAGCGCGGGGGCGCCGGACGGGCCGAGCGGCCGCAGGTCGTCATCGGTCCGGATGCCGACCGCCTCGATCGGATGCGACACCAGCGGATCGTCGCTGAACCAGGACTCCCGCGGCGGTGCGCTGACATGGAGCCCGAAGACGCGCTCGTGAAACGTGCCCGTGGCATCGGCGCGGATCCCTTCACCTCCGACCCCGCCGGTGGCGAGGACGAATGCCCCGGCCGCCAGCCGCAGCGTGCGGGATGCAGCCTCGGTGTGAATCGCCTCGATTCCATCGCCGCGGCGCTCGACGTCGACCACGTCGAACCCGATCTGGATCCGGCCGCCGGCAGCGAGGATCGCGGCGCGCAGCACCTCGAACAGCCGCAGGCCTGGCACCGATGGGGGCAGGCTGGGAACCTCGAACACGCCCGGGCCGAGCACATGTTGCGCATCGGCAAGGGCCGCAGCGTGGTCGACGATGCCGAGGATCGGCGGCAGCCCGACGCGCCAGCTCCCCGGCGGCAGCTCGTGCGCAATGGCCCCGAGCGCCTCCGCGCGCCAGGCGACGTCGTCGAATCGATGGCCGAGCTGTCGCGCGTTGAGGTTGTGCAACCGCTCCAGCCCGGGCAGGTCGACCACGACTCCCCGCACCTCGCGCGGCCCTCCCGGCCAGGGCGCGGCCGCCAGGTTCCGCGCCGCGTACGGCGCCCATGCGTCCCGGTAGCGGCTGAAGCCCACGAGCACCAGGCCGTCGTCACGCCACGGTTCGAGCGCCGACGACTGGGCCGAGGGCAGCAGCGCGGCGAGGCGGCGAGCACCGAGCGCGGTCGGGATCTCCACCAGCGGATCGTCGAGCGACCCGACGAGGCCGAGTCCGGCCGCGGTCATCCGAGCTCGGTGCGCCTCGACGGAGGCGTCGACCTCGGCGTGGACGGTCCGGTACGGGTGGCCCTCGATGCCGGCCAGGACCCGGACGCCGACGCGCGCGGTCGAAGCGCCATGCGGCGCGGCCACGTCCAGCCCGCCGTGCGTCCAGTGCGTCGTCGCCATCCCCTTGGCCGCGAGGAACACGCGAGCGCCGCGCTCCGCGAGCTCGGCCGCGCAGCTCAGCCCGGCGAGGCCCGCACCGATGACGACGACGTCAACCGTCGGCATCGGCCCGGTCCGCCGCGTCCGGCAGCTGGTCGGCCGCGAGCGTGCCGCGCATCATCCCCGCGGACAGCCACGCCTCCGTCAGCTGGTCGCCCCAGGCGATCGGCTTCGTGCCCCGGAAGCGCTCGGCGGCGAAGCTGCGGAGGGCCGCGTTCGCATCCGGAGCGGCCGGCGCGAGGCGCCCGTCGGCCCTCCGCTCGTCGAGCATCGCGGCCGCGCGTGGCATGCAGAAGGCTCCCTGGCAGGGGCCCATGCCCAGCCGGGTCGTGCGCCGCAGGTCATCCAGCGACGAGTCGGCGCGCCGGTCGAGCGCTTCGGTCAGCCGCTCGACGGTGACGAGCTCGCACTCGCACACCAGCTCGGCGTCCCCGCCACCCACAGCCTCGAGGGCGGCCAGCCGGTCGCCGAGCCAGTACGGGCTGTGGCCGGCCGGCTCCGGCAGTGCCTCGTCCGCGGTGCGGCATCGCGCCTCGACTCCGAGCGAGCCGGCGACCGCGTCGACCACGTCGCGGGCCATCAGCCGGTACGTCGTCAGCTTGCCGCCGACGATGCTCCACAGTCCGCCGACGCCGTCGCGTGCACTGTGATCGATGACATGATGCGCGCGGCTGATCTCGCGGGACTCGTCGTGCGGCCCATGGCCGTCGAGGGCGGCGGCGTCGTAGAGCGGGCGGGAGCCGGCGTAGGCGCGCAGAATCCGTGAGCGCGATAGTCCCGGCACCAGGCGTTCGCCATCGGCCAGCAGGGCGTCGACCTCTTCGCGGGTCACGCGTGCCTCATCGGGGTCGGCGACCGTGGTGTCGGTCGTCCCGAGGATGCAGACGGTGTGCACCGGCACCAGGATGTCGCCGTCGCCGGGCGGTGCCAGACGGTTCACCACGGCTGACGTCATCCGGCGGTTGAGGATCAGCATCGAGCCCTTGCCCGGGCTCATCTGGAGCGTCGCGCCGGCCAGTGCCGCAACCTGCCCCGCCCACGCCCCTGCCGCCGACACCACGGCCCGACAGGCGATCGTCGCCTCTTCCCCGGTTCGCGAGTCACGCGTCCGCACGGCGCGGATGGAACCGTCCCGGCCGCGCTCGAATCCGACCACCGGGTGGTAGCGGTGTGCGACGGCGCCGTGCTCGCGGGCGCTGGCGAGGTTGCCGTCCACCAGCTCCCACGGCTCGAGTGCCGCGTCCGGCACACGGTACGCGGCGCGGATGTCGCGGCTGAGGAGTGGCTCGGCGCGGAATAGGTCGGCGAGGGCGACCGGCTGCGCCTCGATGCCCGCCGCAGCGCACGCTTCCGGGAAGCGCTCGAGGTAGTCGTCGGGGTCATCGGGCGTGGCGACGAAGTAGCCGCCGGTCGGCTCGATCGTGCCGGGCGCGATCCGCCGCAGCACCGCGTTCTCCTCGATGCAGTGGCGCGCCGACACTGGATCGGACTCCACGTAACGGGCGCCCGAATGCAGAAGCCCGTGATAGCGGCCGCTGGTCCCGGACGCGAAGTCGCCGCGCTCGACCAGCACCGCGCGCAGCCCGCGCATGGCCAGGTCACGCAGCACGCCGGCACCGGTGGCACCGCCGCCGATGACGACGACGTCGGTCTCGGCGGTGGCCGCCATCACCGGTGCCCGAGCAGGAGTGGCAGGGCGCCGCGCAGGTAGTCCCAGCCAGACACGAGGGTGAGGATCGTGGCAACCACCATCGTCCACCAGCCGATGAGCTCGATGGCCGAACCCATCTCCGTGCCTGCCATCGGGCCGCCGGTCGTCGCGTCGTAGGCCAGCAGCAGCAGGGCCATGCCGATCAGCGTCGTCGCCGTCTTCGCCTTGCCGAGCGGGCGTGCAGGGATCACGACGTTCTCGGCCGCGGCGACCTGGCGCACGCCGGCGATCACCAGCTCGCGCACCAGGATCGTGGCCACCATCCAGGTCGGCAGCAACCCCACCTCGACCATCGCGATCAGCACGCCGGCGACGAGCACCTTGTCGGCGGTGAGATCCATGAACACGCCCAGCGCCGAGACCTCGCCGCGCCGCCGCGCGACCAACCCGTCGAGGTAGTCGGTGAAGGCGGCAAGCGCGAAGACGACGAAGGCCGCGAGCCCGAGGCCGGGCGTCCCAAGCAGCATCAGGGCGATCACAATGGGCGTGGCCGCGATCCGCGCGATCCCGAGCAGGTTCGCCGGGGATCCCAGGCGCGGCGGGCGCCCCGACTCGGTCACGAGACCGCGACCAGGGCGCGCACCTCTGCCGACGAAGCGAGCTGCTGCGCTTCTGCGGCGAGCGCCGCCAGCTCGGCGCGAGAGCGCGCCGAGACGGCGCGCTTCACCCCGTTGAAGGCGCCGGGATCCATGCTCAGCTCCTCGATGCCGAGCCCCACCAGGAGCAGCGCTCCGGCCGGGTCGCCGGCCATCTCCCCGCAGACGGCCACCTCGCACCCATCGGGCGTGGCACGGGCCGCCTCCACCACCCGGGCGATGGCGCGCAGCACCGCGGGGTGCAGCGGGTCCTGGCGGTCGGCGAGCTGCGCATTCGTGCGATCGGCGGCGAGCAGGTACTGGGTCAGGTCGTTCGTCCCGATGCTCATGAAGTCGACCGTCTCCGCCATCTGATCCGCCTGCAGCACCGCCGACGGAACCTCGATCATGATCCCGACCCTGGGCTCCGGCGCGTCCGGCACGTCGGCCCGGGCCTGATCGACCAGGGCGCGCACCCGCCCCACATCGGCGCCGTCGGCGACCATCGGCGCCATGATCGCCACCGGACGGCCGGCCTGGAGCGACGCGCGCAGGATGGCCCGCAGCTGGGTGCCGAACAGGTCGGGGTGGGCGTCGGCCAGCCGAATGCCCCGAACGCCGAGGAAGGGGTTCGCCTCGGCCGGGATCGCCAGGTAGGGCACGGGCTTGTCGCCACCGATGTCCGCCAGCCGAATGACGACCGGCGCCTCGCCCGCGGCGCGCAGCACGGCGGCGTAGGCCTCGGCCTGGTCCGACTCGCCCGGGGCCGAGGCTCGTCCGGCAAACGCGAACTCGGTGCGGAACAGCCCGATCCCCTCCGCGCCGGCCGCGAACGCGGCCGCAGCCTCGTCCGGGTCGCCGACGTTCGCGAGGCAGGCCACGCGATGACCGTCGCTCGTCACGAGGGGACGGCCGGCGAAGGCCTCGTCAGCCGCTCGCCGCTCCACCGTCGCCGCGGCCGCGTGCGCCAGCGACGCTCGCGCGGCCTCGTCCGGATCGAGCACCGCCAGTCCCGCATCGCCGTCGATGCCCAGCTCGTCGACCCCCGCAGCTCGGTCGACGATGCCCGGGAGGCACACCACCGCGGGAATCCCGAGGGCGCGGGCCAGGATCGCCGCGTGCGATGTACGGGACCCGCCCTCGAGCGCGATCCCGGCCAGCAGGGCGCGGTCGAGCTCGACGGTGACCGACGGCGCCAGGTCCTGGGCGACGACGATCGAGCGACGCTCGAGCTGCGGCGCTGCTGCGCCGACCAGATGGCGCACGATCCGCGCGGCGACGTCGCGCACGTCGGCTGCCCGCGCCGACAGCACCGGGTCATCGAGCGCCTCCAGCATGGCCGCTGCCTGCTCGCCGGCGGCGAGCATCGCAGCGATCGGCTTCGTGCCCGCGGTCAACAGGCCGCGCGCGGCGCCGAGCAGCTCCTCGTCGATGGCCATCAGGGCCTGGGCGTCGAGGATCTCGGCTTCCGCGGGGCGACCCTCGTCGCGCAGCCGCGCCGCGAGGCCCTCGAGCTCGGTGGCGGCCTCCTCGGCGGCATCGGCCAGCGATCGGCGCGGTTCGGCGTCGGCGGCCGGCGGCCGGTAGATCCACGGCGCACCGGTGGCCACGCCCGGCGCGGCGGGCAGCCCGCGCAGCTCGGTGGTCATGTGTCGTCCAGCTCCTCGCCCAGCCCGGAGGCGACCAGGTCGACGAGGCTGGCGACGGCGACATCGGCATCCGGACCCTCGGCGGCGAGACGGATCCGATGGCCGCGTGCCACCCCGAGCCCCATGACGCCGATCACGCTCTTTGCGCTGGCATCCTTGGCCGCGTCGCGCGTCAGGTTCGTCACCCGCACGTCGGCGGCGAAGCCGCCGGCCGCCCGCACGAAGCTGGCGGCGGGACGAGCATGGAGGCCTGAAGGATTGCGAACCTCGATCTCGGCTTCAGCCATCGGGCTGCACCACCTCCTTCTGGCCGATCTTGCGCTCGGTCCCAGCGCGCAGGCGGGCGATGTTGTCGGCGTGCGCAGCGGTGACCAGCAGGCCCGAGGCGAACGCGTAGGCGATCGCCGGCACCGTGGCCAGGTCGACCAGCCACAGGATGGCGGTGACGACCGGCGCCAGCAGGCCACCGGCGATCGAGCCGAGCGACACGTAGCGGGTGCGCCACATGATGCCGATGACGATGGGCGCCATGATCAGCACGGTCCATGGGCTCATGGCGAGGAGGCCGCCGGCCGAGGTGGCGACGCCACGACCACCGGTGAAGCCGATGAACACTGACCAGTTGTGCCCCACGATCGCCGCGAAGCCGGCGATCGCAGCCGCCCAGTCGACCAGCGGGTCGTCGGCGAAGAGGAGGCGGGCGAGCAGGACCGCCGCCGCGCCCTTCGCCACGTCGAGCAGGAAGACCGCCGCCGCGGCCGGCAGCCCGAGCGTCCGCAGCGCGTTCGTCGCGCCCGTGCGGTGCGAGCCGTACTCGCGCAGATCGATCCCGCGCGTCAGGCGGCCGATGATCAGCCCGAACGGCACGGCGCCCAGCAGGTAGCCGAGGAGCGCGGCCAGCAGCAGGTTCATCGGCGGTCGCCGAGCTTGTCCATGGTGGCCGCCTCGTCGGCCGCGGCCCGCACGCCGTCCAGGTCGTCCCCCGCCGATGCCTGGACCGCGGCGACGAACGCGCCCTCCACCAGCGGCCCTCGGGAGATCGCCGTGCGCGACGCCTGCTCGGCGTCGAGCAGCTCGTCGATGGCCGTCGCCGTCGAGAGCACCGCACTGCCGAGGTCGGCCAGCACGACCACGCCCGCCCCGGCATCGGCCCGGCCGATTGCATCGGCGATGCGGACCGCATCGGTGCCGACCGCTCCGTCCGACAGCCCTCCCGCGGCGATCAGCCGCGGGCCATCATCCCCGAGATTGGCGAGCTGGGCGACCAGGCGAACGGTCGCATCGGCCACGTCGCCCGAGTGCGAGACGACCACGATGCCCACCGGTGCTGGATCGGTCACGGGCACGTACTCCGGTTCGCGGTGAATGCGGCCCGGAGCCGAGCGGCTCCGGGCCCTGGGTCCTTCGTGGGAGGAAGCCTAGTGCTCCTCCCAGTCCAGCGCGCGCTTCACGGCCTTCTTCCAGCCGGCGAACAGCTTCTCGCGCTTCGCCTCGTCCATCTGGGGCTCGAATCGACGGTCGAGCGCCCAGTTGTTGGTGACGTCGTTCGTGTCCTTCCAGAACCCGACGGCCAGGCCGGCGAGGTACGCCGCCCCGAGCGCGGTGGTCTCTGCCACCTGCGGGCGCTCGACGGGCACGCCGAGGATGTCGGCCTGGAACTGCATGAGGTCGTTGTTCACCACCGCGCCGCCGTCGACCTTCAGCTCCGTGAGCTTGACGCCCGAGTCGGCCTCCATCGCCTCCAGCACCTCGCGGGTCTGGTAGGCCATGGAGTCCACGGTGGCCCTCGCGATGTGCTCGATCGTCGAGCCGCGCGTGAGGCCCACGATCGCGCCGCGCGCGTACTGGTCCCAGTACGGCGCGCCGAGGCCGACGAAGGCCGGGACCATGTACACGCCCTCGGTGTCTGCGACCTTGCCGGCCAGCTTCTCGATGTCGGCCGACTCGGTGATGACCCGCAGGCCGTCGCGGATCCACTGCACCGCCGCTCCGGCGATGAACACCGATCCCTCGAGGGCATAGATCACCTTGCCGTCATAGCCCCAGGCGATGGTGGTGAGCAGCCCGTTCTTCGACGGGACCGCCTCCTCGCCCGTGTTGATCAGCATGAAGGCGCCGGTGCCATAGGTCTGCTTGGCCATGCCTGGCTCGAAGCACGCCTGCCCGAACGTGGCGGCCTGCTGGTCGCCGGCATCTCCGGCGATCTTGATCGAGCCGCCCAGCAGGGTGGTCTCGCCGTACACCTCGCTCGAGGGCTTGGGGGCGGGCATCATGGCGCGCGGCACGTTCATGATCCCGAGCAGCTCGTCGTCCCAGTCGAGGGTGTTGATGTTGAACAGCAGCGTGCGGCTGGCGTTCGAGTAGTCCACGACGTGGACGCGGCCCTCGGTCAGGCGCCAGATCAGGAAGCTGTCGACGGTGCCGAACAGCAGGTCGCCGGCCTCCGCCTTCTCCTGGGCGCCGGGATTGTTCTTGAGGATGTGCCGGATCTTCGTGCCGCTGAAGTACGCATCGACCGGCAGCCCGGTCTTGTCCCGGAACAGCTGCTCGTGGCCGGCGGCCTTGAGCTCGTCACAGTACCCGGCGGTGATGCGGCTCTGCCAGACGATCGCGTTCTGGACCGGTGCGCCGGTGTTCTTGTCCCAGACGACGGTCGTCTCGCGCTGGTTGGTGATGCCGATGGCCGCGATGTCGTCGGGCGTGGCGCCCGCATCGGCCATCACCTTCTTGGCGACCGCCAGCTGCGAGTCCCAGATCGCCTCCGGGTCGTGCTCGACGTGGCCCGGCGAGGGGTAGATCTGCGGGAACTCCTGGTTGGCGGAGTTGTGAATGGTCCCGTCCGCGTTGAACAGGATGGCGCGGCTCGACGTGGTCCCCTGGTCGAGTGCCAGGACGTAGTTGGCCATTCGATCGCTTCCTGCCTTTCCGTCTCGGTGGATTGGCTCATGCCGCCGCGACGGCGTCGCGTAGCGACTCGAGCATGATGGTTGCTGAGGTTGCCCCCGGGTCCTGGTGGTTGGCCGAGCGTTCTCCGAGGTAGCTGGCGCGACCCTTGCGGGCTACCAGCGGTGTGATCCGGTCGCGGCCGGCCGTCGCCGCCTCCACGGCGGCGCCCAGCGCCGCCGCGACCCCCTCCCCGGCGGCTTCGTCGTAGGCGTCCACCGCGGGCGTCACGGCGTCCACCATCGTCTTGTCGTCGAGCTGTGCCTTGCCCCGTTGGACGAGGCCCTCGAGGCCGGCACGCAGCGCCGTCCCGAGCGTCTCCGCGTCGGCGTCGGCGTGCTCCCCGAGCGCCGTCGCGGCACGAAGGAAGAACGTCCCGTACAGCGGTCCGGAGGCGCCGCCGACGGTCGAGATGAGGGTCATCCCCACCGTCTTGGCGATCGTCCCCAGGTCCGCATCGGCCGGCAGCTCGGCGACCTTCGCGCGGGCTGCGGTGAAGCCGCGGTCCATGTTGATGCCATGGTCCGCGTCGCCGATCGCCGAGTCGAGCCGCGTCAGCTCCTCCCGGCGCTCGTGGAGGCGGTCCGCGAACGTCTCGACGAACCGCCGCATCGTCGCTGCGTCGAACGCGCTCATCGCGTAGCCGTCACACGCCCCAGCGCAGAGCCGCGGTGTGCACCGGCGCGTCCCACAGCCGCACCATGTCGTCGTCCAGCTTCAGCAGAGTGATGCTGCAGCCGGCCATCTCGAGGCTGGTGATGTAGGAGCCGACGAGGTTGCGCTCGATTGTCACGCCCCGGTCGCGGCACATCGCCGCGACCTTGTTGTAGACGACGTACAGCTCCAGCAGGGGCGTGCCGCCCATGCCGTTCACGAACGCCAGGGCGCGGTCCCCCGAGCCGAAGCCGCCGTCGTCGAGAATGGGAGTGAGCAGGGCCTCGGTGATCTCGTCGGCGCTGGCCAGCTTTCGCCGCTCGCGCCCGGGCTCACCGTGGATGCCGACCCCGATCTCCATCTCGTCGTCACCGAGCTCGAAGGTCGGCTTGCCGGCGGCGGGGACTGTGCAGCTGGTGAGCGCCATGCCCATCGAGCGCACGTTGTCCTGGACGCGCTGGCACAGCGCGGTCACGGCGGCGAGGTCCTGCCCCTCCTCCGCGGCCGCCCCGACGATCTTCTCGGCCAGGACGGTGCCACCCACCCCGCGGCGGCCCGCGGTGTAGAGGGAGTCCTGCACGGCGACGTCGTCGGCGATGACGACGCTCGTCACCTCGATCCCCTCGCCCTGGGCCAGCTCGGCCGCCAGCTCGAAGTTCATGATGTCGCCGGTGTAGTTCTTCACGATGTGCAGGACCCCGGCCCCACCGTTGACCGCCTTGGTGGCGGCCAGCATCTGGTCGGGGACCGGCGAGGTGAAAACCGCGCCTGGACAGGCGGCGTCGAGCATCCCGCGCCCGACGAACCCGCCATGCATCGGCTCGTGGCCGGAGCCACCGCCCGAGATGACCCCGACCTTGCCCTGGCGTGGCGCATCGGCGCGGACGATGACGTTCGGCTCGATGACCTTGAGGAGGTCACCGTGCGCCGCCGTCATGCCCGCCAGCGCCTCGTCGACGACGGCGTCGGGGGAGTTGATCAGCTTCTTCATGGCGTCAGGCCATCAGCCAGTTCGTGAACGTGGCCTGGAACGCGAGGGCGGCCAGCACTCCGCCGATGACCGGCCCGACGACCGGGATCCACGAGTAGCCCCAATCGGAGTCGCCCTTGCCGGCAATCGGAAGAACGGCATGCGCGATCCGGGGACCGAGGTCGCGTGCGGGGTTGATGGCGTAGCCGGTTGGTCCACCCAGTGACAGGCCGATGGACCAGACCAGGAAGCCGATGAGGAGCGCGGCGAGACCGGGAGCGATCTCGTTCGCGGTGATCGCGAGCACGCCGAACACGAGCATGAACGTGCCGATGATCTCGCTGAGCAGGTTGGCGGTGGTGTTGCGGACCGCGGGACCGGTGCTGAACACCGCCAGCTTCAGCCCTGGGTCCTCGGTCACGCCCCAGTGCGGCAGGTAGTGCAGGAAGACGATCACGGCGCCGATGAAGGCACCCAGGAACTCGCCGACGAGGTAGTACGGCACGAGGTCCCACGGAGTCGCGCCGATGGACGCGAGCCCGATCGTGACTGCCGGGTTCAGATGCGCGCCGGTCAGCCCGCCGATCGCATACACGCCCACCGCCACGGCAAGTGCCCATCCGGTGGTGATGACGATCCAGCCCGAGTTCTGGGCCTTGGACCGGTTCAGGAGGACGCCTGCGACGACGCCGTCGCCAAGGATGATCAGGATCGCGGTGCCGATCGTCTCGGCCGCCGCGATGGGGACTCCTTCGGTCAGCATTGGTCATGTCCTCTTCAGTGCGAGCGGATGCATCCCTCCGATGCCCATGACGACGCGCAGTGGCCCGAGCGCCGCCGGCAAGTTCCGGTTCCCTCCGGCGTCCTCCTCTCTCCCTTCTCCGAAAACGAGCATCAAAAAAAGCCCGCGCCTCGGCACAGCCAAGACGGGACTTTCCTTCACTCATCGTCCCGCGAAGAGCCTGCCTGTTCTACTCCTCCACCGCGACCGGTGTCAAGGATTGCTCGCCCGGCGCCGCCGTCTCCGGCGCGACCGGCAGCCGATCGGCGACGTCCTGGCGCACGACCACCGCGTCCGCCACGCCCAGGCAGGCGATGACGTCATCCGCGTCGGTCAACAGGCCGTACCCGATGACGGGGCGACGCAGCGCCGCACGCTCGGTGGCGCGCATGTGGCACAGCACCGATGCGGGAGACACCACCGTTCCGATGCCGGGCACCATTGGCGCGGCCGCCAGGCTGCGGGCGATCCCGGTGGAGTCGAACGCGTGCGCGTGGAGGAGGCCGAGCCCGCCCCGGGCGGCCACGTGCGCCGCGACGTGCGCGCGCCGCGACAGCACGATGCCGATGCCGAGCGTGTCCATCACGAAGTCGGCCGCGGCCGTGTCGCCGCCGAGACCCCGCACGCTGTCGAGGTCAACGGCCACCTGGCACTCGCGGGTGGCCATCCGACCGACGACCGCGAGAAGGTCGATATCTCGGAGAAGGGTGCCCGACGGAATGCCGGGAGGTCGCCGCACCGGGTCGCCTCCCCCATCGGCGATCAGGACGCGTGGGAGGAACGGGCGGCCCGTCAGCGGGTCATCCCACATCCCAGCTCCACAGGTTCTCGGCGCTCGTCGTGATCCCCGCCGCACCGGCAGCCAGGACGGCCCGCAGGTCGTCATCGGTCCGGATGAACCCGCCGGCGAGGAGCGGCACGTCGAAGCGCGGCATCACGTCTGCGAGCGACGGCAGCAGGACGCCCGGAAGCACCTCGACGATGTCGGGCCGCGACCGGGCGACCGCGGTGAACGCCGTGTCGAGGTGCGTCCGTCGCGACAGGAGGAGGCGCTGGATGGCGATGACGCCCTCGTCGCGAATCGCGGTCATCAGCCGGCCGTGGGAGGTGATGATCGCGTCCGCGCCGGACCGGGCCAGCCAGGCAACGCCCTGGACATCGGCGTGGACTCCGTCGATCAGGTCGAGATGAATCGCGGCCAGCTTGCCGGCGGCCTGGATGCGCTCGACGGTCGGGCCGATGGCGAGGCCGTTGCCGCGCAGGAGAACGATCATCGGCGCCCGGCTGGTGATCGCCGCAGCGAGCTGGCTCTCGGCGACGATCGCTGCGCAGCACGGATCGTCGCGCAGGCGCGCGACGAATTCGCCGACGGAGGGCCTGGTCGTGCCGATCACGGCCCGGGTGGGATGTGACGGCTAGTCGGAGTCTCGGTCCTGGCCGCGGGCGAAGTCCCCGTGGAGCTCGTCGGCGTGCTCGTGCGGCTTGTCTTCCTGGCCTTCGGCGAAGTCGCCCCGCAGCTCGTCGTGGACCGAGGAATGGCCGGCCTGCTGGCCCTCGGCGAAGTCCCCGCGATGCTGCTTCTCGGCCGTGTGCTCCCCCTCCTGCTCCTGGCCCTCGGCGAACCCGGCGTGGGCGTCCTCGTGCTCGTGGTCGTGCTCGTGGCCGTGGTCGTGACCATGTTCGTGCTCGTGGTCGTGGTCGTGGTGGCCGTGCTTTTCGCCCATGGGTCAGAGTCTCCTCTGGTGCGTCGTCAGGTTGCGGCCGCCCGCCGCTGCAGATAACGGAAGCCGACAAGGAGGAGCAGCACCACCGCGCCGACGGCGAGGCCGACGTACACGGCGGCCGGCATGCCGTTGCCATTCTCCCACCGCAGGCTGAAGCCGATGAACCCCGCGGCCAGGGCGACCAGCGTGGACCGGATCCAGAACGTGGTCGTGAACTCGCCGGGGCGGGTCGTGGACGCCCGCAGTGCCCGCCGCGCGGCGTTGCGCTCAGCGCGGGCTCGAGCCGCGGGCGGGAGGGCCGCGCCGCGATCCATGCTCTTCATCTGGCGCTGGTAGGCGCGCCGCTCCTCGCGTGACATCGTCCCGCAGTCTACCGAGCGTCAGGCTCGCGGGTCTACCGAGCGTGGCGCGGGTCGCCGCGTGCCCGACGGGCCCATCCCACCTGTGCCCGGGTAGTCCACCTTCAGCTGCACCGGGTCCGAGCCGAAGAGCGCGTTGCTGAACCAGTCGAGCGCCACGCGCAGCTTGCCGCCGATGCCCGGCACCCGGCTCCAGTAGTAGCCGCGCCACATGAACCACGCGATCCAGCCCCGAACCTTCACGCCGAAGACGACCCCGACGCCCGTGTGGTGCCCGATGCTGGCCAGCGTGCCGATGACGGTGTAGCGGAAGGGCTGCACGTCGGCCGGGCGCCCGTCGATGCTGGCCAGGATGTTGCGCGCCAGCCGCTTCGCCTCGCGCACCGCGTTCTGGGCCGTCGGCGCGTGGTACGTGCCTTCCTCCTCGAGCTTGGGGATCAGCGCGCAGTCACCGATGGCCCACACGCCCTCGCGGCTCGTCCGCATCGTCGGATCGACCACCGCCCGACCGGCACGGTCGACCTCGACGCCGGCCTCGCCCACCACCGGCGACGGTTGCACCCCACCAGTCCAGACCACGGTCCGCGACGGGATGAAGGTGCCCTCGCCGATCACGACTCCGTCGACGCGCACCTCCTTCATCGGGGTGCCCAGGTGGATCTCGTAGCCTCGCTGACGCAGCCTGCGGGCGGCGTAGTCGCCCATGTCGGCCGGCATCTCGGGCAGGACCCGGTCCTTGAGCTCGACGATGTGAAAGCGCAGCTCATCGGCGCGGATCTTCGGGTAGAAGCGGCGCCGGACCCGTCGGACGAAGTCCTCGATCTCGCCCGCCGTCTCCACCCCGCTGAAGCCGGCCCCACCCACCACGAACGTGAGCTGCGAGCTGCGCTCGTCGGGATCGGTCTCGAGGTCGGCGCGCTCGAGCATTTCGATGAGGCGGTTGCGCAGGGCGAACGCATCGGCCAGCGTCTTCATGCCGACCGCGTACTCGGTGATGCCGTGGATCCCGAAGGTGGCCGTCTCGCCGCCCAGCGCAATCACCAGGCTGTCGTAGTTCAGCCGATGCAGATCGCCGTCTCCGCCCATGACGACCACCTGCTTCGCGTCGAGGTCGATCTCCTCCACATCGGCGGTGACGGCCCAGCTCGACGGCTTTCGCAGCTGGGCGCGGAGGGCGGTCACGCAATGGCGCGCCTCGAGACTGCCGGAGCACACCTCCGGCAGGAGGGGCGTGAAGAGCGTGAAGTTCTCGCGGTTGACCAGCCAGACCTCGACATCATCGCGGCGGCCGATGCGCTTCTCGAGATGGCGCGCAGTCTCGACGCCCGCGAAGCCGCCGCCCAGGACGAGGATCCGGTGCGGCCACGGGGGCTCTGACCGGTAGATCGTTCGCACGCCTCGATCATCGCATGCGCGCCGGCCGTGATCGAAGCCCCGGTTGGACAACTGCCCACGTGGGGGAAATTACGCGGATCTTCCGAGCGGAGCACGCGGTGCGTGAGCGTGCCAGGGAGCCGGAGATGCTCCGTCCGCCACCTGATGCGCTGTAGGTGGCGAGTTATCCAAGTCGGGTCCCTCGCGTGGGATATCGGCTCGCTCGGCGCGCGATGTCCAAGTCGGTGCCGTGATCGCCTGCCCGGACGCCTGGCTCGTCGTTGGCCGGTCCCGGCATCGGTCTGTACGATAGGCAGGACATGGAGCAGCCGATCCGCGAGATCTTCGACCAGTTCAAGCAGCAGCTGCCGGACATCGATCCGGTCGAGACCGAGGAGTGGCTCGAGTCGCTCGACTCCGTGGTCGAGACCGCCGGGTCGGATCGGGCGCGTTACCTCATCTACAAGCTGCTCAAGCGGGCGCGCCAGCTCCAGGTGGGCCTGCCCAGCCTGACCCAGACGCGGTACATCAACACCATCAGCCCCGAGCAGGAGCCGTACTTCCCCGGCGACGAGGCGATGGAGCTCCGCATCCGGCGCATGATTCGCTGGAACGCGCTGGCGATGGTGCTGCGCGCGAACACGAAGTACGAGGGCATCGGTGGCCACCTGTCCACCTACGCCAGCGCCGCCAGCCTGTACGAGGTCGGCTTCAATCATTTCTTCCGCGGTCCGGGCGACGGCGTGGGCGGCGACCAGATCTACTTCCAGGGCCATGCCGCCCCCGGCATGTACGCCCGTGCCTTCCTCGAGGGTCGCCTGACCGAGGAGCACCTCGACCACTTCCGACGCGAGGCCCTGGCGCGCGGCGTCGGCCTGTCGTCGTACCCGCACCCGCGGCTCATGCCCGACTTCTGGCAGTTCCCCACGGTGAGCATGGGCCTCGGGCCGATGGCCGCGATCTACCAGGCCCGCTTCAACCGCTACCTCGCGGCTCGCGGGATCGCCGACACGGCCTCCGGCCGGGTGTGGGCCTTCCTCGGCGACGGCGAGATGGACGAGCCGGAGTCGGTCGGCGCGCTGACGCTGGCCGCGCGCGAGGGCCTCGACAACCTCACCTTCGTCATCAACTGCAACCTGCAGCGCCTCGACGGGCCGGTGCGCGGCAACGGCAAGATCATCCAGGAGCTGGAGGCGGTCTTCCGCGGCGCCGGCTGGAACGTGATCAAGGTCATCTGGGCGCGCGAGTGGGACGACCTGCTGGCGCGCGACAAGGGCGGCGTGCTCGTCAACAAGATGAACGAGACGCTGGACGGCGACTACCAGCGCATGGCGGTCAGCGACGGCGCCACCATCCGCGAGCAGTTCTTCGGTCCCGATCCGCGCCTGCGCGCGCTGGTCGACCACCTCTCCGACGACGACCTCGGCAAGCTGCGGCGCGGCGGCCACGACTACCGCAAGGTGTACGCCGCCTACGCCGCCGCGGTCGCGCACACCGGTGCGCCGACCGTGATCCTGGCCAAGACGGTGAAGGGCTGGGCGCTGGGCCCGGGCATCGAAGGCCGTAATGTCACCCACCAGGCCAAGAAGCTGACCACCGACGAGCTGAAGATCTTCCGCGACCGGCTCGAGCTGCCGATCCCGGACGACAAGCTCAAGGAGGCGCCGTACTACCACCCCGGAGCCGATGCGCCCGAGATCCAGTACATGCTCGAGCGTCGGCGCCATCTCGGCGGCTCGCTCCCCCGCCGGGTCGTGGTGCCGAAGGCTCTCCCCGCCGCGAAGGACGAGTCGTTCACCGAGTTCTTCGCCGGATCCGACCGCCCGGCGAGCACGACCATGGCCTTCAGCCGGCTGGTCCGGAATCTCGTGCGCGACCCGGAGATCGGGAAGCGCATCGTGCCGATTATCCCCGACGAGGCGCGTACCTTCGGCATGGATCCGCTGTTCAAGGAGGTCGGCATCTACAACCCCCTCGGCCAGCGCTACACGGCGGTCGACAAGGAGCTGCTGCTCTCGTACGTCGAGAAGACCGACGGCCAGCTGCTGGAGGAGGGCATCACCGAGGCCGGCTCGATGAGCTCGTTCCAGGCCGCCGGAACCGCCTACGCGACGTGGGGCGAGCCGGTCGTGCCGTTCTACACCTTCTACTCGATGTTCGGCATGCAGCGCACCGGCGACCAGGTGTGGGCCTTCGGCGACGCCCGCGGGCGCGGCTTCATGATGGGCGCGACGGCCGGACGCACCACGCTCACCGGCGAGGGCCTGCAGCACGACGACGGCCACTCGCATGTGCTCGCCAGCACGGTCCCCAACATCCTCGCCTACGACCCGGCGTTCGCCTACGAGCTGGCCATCATCGTGCGCGAGGGGATCGACCGCATGTACGGCGAGCGCGCGGATGACGTCTTCTACTACGTCACCCTCTACAACGAGAACTGGGCGCAGCCGGCCAAGGCCGATGGCGTCGAGGACGGCGTGCTGCGCGGCCTGTATCGGTTCAAGCCCGCCGAGGGTGGCTCACGGCCCATCCAGCTCCTGGCGTCGGGCCCGATCCTGCTCCAGGCGCTGAAGGCGCAGGAGATCCTGCGCGAGAGGTTCGACGTCGCGGCCGACGTCTGGAGCGCGACGTCGTTCCAGCAGCTGCGCAACGAGGGCCTGGACGCCGAGCGATGGAACCGGCTGCATCCCGATGCCGAGCAGCGCATTCCCTACGTTCGGCAGTGCCTGGACCCCACCGCCGGCCCGATCATCGCCGCCTCGGACTACCTCAAGGCGCTGCCCGACATGATCGCCCGCTGGGTGGATCGGCCGTACACGGTGCTCGGCACCGACGGCTTCGGGCGGTCCGACACGCGGGACGCGCTGCGCGCCCACTTCGAGGTCAATGCCGAGCACATTGCCTACGCCGCCCTCCACGGCCTCTGCCTCGACGGCAAGTCGACCCCCGATGAGCTGAAGCGCGCGATCGGCGATCTTGGCATCGACCCCGAGCGCGTCAACCCCCTGTACGCCTGAGGCTCAGCCTCCGGTCAGGCGGGGCGTCCCGCAGGCCGCGCAGAACGCGTCGTCGCCGCTCACGACCGTCCAGCAGCGCCGGCAGCGCGGCGGCATGAGGGCTCCCATCGCGGCGCGGAGCCCGAACATCGCCGCGCGAACGTAGCGCTCGACCGGCGAGGGACGGCCGGGCTCCGGGTGGATCGGCTCCCATGCCCGCGCGGCGGGCTCCACCGCACGCGCGCGCTCGACCTGGAACCGCCACCGCTCGCGGTCGTAGCGAGCGCGCAGCTCCGGATCGGTCATCGTGCGGCGGACCGCGTTGACGACCTGCATCTCCTGGGTGGCGCGCTGCGAGCGGTTGCGGTCGGGGTGGAACGTGCGCGCCAGCCGCCGGCAGGCAGCGCTGATCTCGTCACTGGAGGACGGTGGCGGGGATCCCCAGCAGGCGGTACACGTCGCGATCGGGGGTGTATGGCAGCAGGCGGAGGTCCATGGTGCGGACGCCATGGTAGCGCGTGCCGCACGCCGGTGCGACAGGTCACCATCCAACGCAATCTAGCAACGGGAGTTGCTATTTACGAATACTGGGGTTGACAGAACGGTATCGCGCAAGTACAGTCCCGTCATCGGTTGCCAAATCTGCCAGGCAGCCTGCGTATCTGGTAGGAGCCAGTTCCGATGTTTGACTCGCGCATCTTCTATCTGCAGCTCAGCTATGGACATCGCAACCGCGGGCACATCCTTGCGACCGGCACGAAGCGCGTGCATCGGATGACCGACCGTCGCCAGGCGCGCCCCGAGGTCCGTGGCTAGGCCATGGTCCATGACGTCATCGCCACCTGCCCGGTCTGCAGCGACGAGCTGACGATCACCCGGCTCCACTGCCGCAGCTGTGGCACCGCACTCGAGGGCGAGTTCGGGGTAGGCCGATTCGGCCGGCTCGACCGCGAGCAGATGGCCCTGCTCGAGAGCTTCCTCCGGTCACGGGGCAATCTCAAGGAAATGGAGCGGGAGCTCGGGATCAGCTACCCGACCGTGCGTGGGCGCGTCGACGGCCTGGTCCGGGCGCTGGGTCTCGCAGACGGCGCCCCCGATGAAGATCCGTTCGACGTGGAGGAGTCACCCGTCGCCGCCGATGATGCAGCGACCGAGCGACGCGACATCCTCGAGCGGCTGGCGCGCAAGGAGATCGACGCCGACGAGGCCGCCGCCGCGCTCCGCGCCCTGGCCGGCTGACCGATGACCACGTTCGTCCGGACCCAGGAAGTCGAGCATCCGATCGGCCCCAACGGCAGCTTCGGCCTGCGCCTGACCAGCTCCGATGTCGAGCTGCGTGCGGTGGACGGGGACACGGCGCGGGTCCGGATCGAGTTCGAGCTGCGCGCGCCCTCCGACGTCGAGGCGGACGAGGCGTTCGCCCGGGTGCAGTTCCGCGTGCAGAAGGGCCCCGGCAGCCTCGAGCTGGCCGAGCCCAAGCGGGGCTCCGATGGTCGTGCCTCGATCGCCGGCATCCTCGGGATCGGGTCACCCCGTTGGGAGGCAAGCATCGTGGCGGAGGTGCCACGTCGCGCGGCGATCAGCTACACCGGTGTCAGCGCCGACCTCAGGGCCATCGGCCTGGGCGGCGATCAGCAGTACAAGACCGTGTCCGGCGACCTGGTGCTGAGCGACCTTGCCGGGTCGATCGACGTCAACGGCGTGTCGAGCGACGTCAGCCTCCGAGCAGGCGCGCCGCTGGAGCTTCGCGCGAACACGGTCAGCGGGGACCTGTCGGTCTTCGCGGCACGCCTCGACGAGACCCGCGTGGCCACCGTCAGCGGCGACGTCGAGCTGGAGGCGGACCTGGCGCCGGAGGGCGAGCATCGTGTCGAGACCGTGAGCGGCGACCTGTCGCTCGGCATCGTCGGTGGCGTGCTCCTCGAGGTTCGCGGCCTCTCCAGCGACGTGCACATCAACCTGCCGCACCGATCCGAAGGATCCCGCGATCGTCGTCGCTACGTCATCGGCGACGGCACCACCCAGCTGCGGTTCAGCTCGATGTCCGGCGATGCTTCGGTCCACGCCGCACGACGCATGGCGGCGTCGCCGACCCCGCCGACGCCGCCCACCCCACCCACTCCGGCCACACCGGCGACACCGTCCACACCGGCGACCCGATCCACACCGGCGACCCCATCCACTCCTCCGACCGGGCCGACACCGCACTCGCTGACCGAGGCGGAGCAGCTGGAGGTCCTGCGCGCGCTGGAGCGCGGCGAGATCGACGTCGACGAGGCGGCGCGACGCCTCGGTGGAGTCGAAACAGGTGCCTGAGGAGCTCGAGACCGTCCTCCGCCTGGTGGCCGAGGGCCACCTCACCCCCGAGCAGGCGACGCCGATCATCGAGGCGCTCACCCGGGCCGAGCATCCGCGAGACGACGATCCAGATGTCGGCCCCGGCCACGGCTTCGGCAGCCTGGACCGGCTCGGGCGCCTCGACCGGATCGGCCGACGCATCGAGCGCCGGGTTGGTCGATCACTGGAGCGTGCCTATGCCGACGCCGATGCCGCGGCGGAGCACGTTGAGAGCGTCGGCGGCGGACGCGGCCGGCAGCTGCGCATCAGGGTCACCGAGCACGGGCGCCAGGTCGTCAACCTGCGCATCCCGATCGCATTCGTAGGAACCGCTCTGAACTTCGTCCCAGGCCTGGGTGGGGAGCAGGCCCAGCGGATCCGGGATGCCGTGAGCGCCGGCGCGGTGGGCCCGATCATCGACGTCGAGGACGTCGACGGCGAGGGCGGCGTGCTGATCAGCGTCGAGTAGCAGCGTGCAGGACACCGCGTCGACCGCCGAGTCCCCCACCCAAACCGTTCAGCCAGAGGCCGGCGTCGAACCCGAGGAGCGCGGCCCGGCGCTCGCCCGGCCGCTCCGGATCCGCGACTTCCGCCTCCTGTTCATCGGCGAGACGGTCAGCGTCCTGGGCGACCAGTTCCATTTCGTGGCGCTGGCCTGGCTGGCACTGCAGATCACCGGGTCCGGCCTGGCCCTGGGCACCGTGCTCATGACGGCCGCCATCCCGCGTGCGATCTTCGTCCTGGTCGGTGGCGCCTTCAGCGACCGGTTCTCGCCCCGGACGCTCGTGCTCGTCTCGAACCTGATTCGCGGCGTCGTGGTCGCCCTCATCGCGGCGCTGGTGCTGACGGAGCGCGCCGAGCTGTGGCACCTGTACGTGCTGGCGGCGATCTTCGGCGTGGTCGATGCCTTCTTCTACCCCGCCCTCAACACGTTCGTGCCGATGCTCGTGCCCGAGCGCCTGTTCGCGCCCGCCAATGCCGTCATCCAGGGATCGGCCCAGGTCATGGGCCTGGTCGGACCGGCGCTCGCCGGCGCGCTCGTCGCGCTGGTCGACACGGGGCCCGCCTTCGTGATCGACGCGGCATCCTTCGCCGTCGCGGCGCTGGCGGTGTCGCTGGTGCGCGGTGGCCGGCGCGCACCCAAACACGGCGGCAGCGACGGGCCGCGGCCGGGCGTGCTGGCCAGCATTGTGGACGGCATGCGGGCGGCGTGGGCGGATCCCGCCGTGCGCGGCACGATCGTGTTGATCTTCGCGTTCAACCTCGCCTTCGTCGGCCCGGTCAGCGTCGGCCTGGCGTGGCTCGCCGAGGAGCGCTTCGCCGGTGGATCGGCCGCCTTCGGCATCCTCTTCTCCGCCTGGGGCGGCGGATCGCTGGTCGGCGCGCTGATCGGCGGATCGATCGAACGGCTGCCGCGATTCGGAACCACCCTGTTGACTGCCGCTTGCCTCCTCGCGGCAGGGCTGGCGCTCATCGGCCTTGCACCGACCCTGCCCGTGGCGCTGGCGATCATCCTGCCGATGGGCGTGCTCGTCGGATTCATCAACGTCCAGTACTTCGCCTGGATCCAGCGCCGCGTGAACGAGGAGCTGCGCGGCCGCGTCATGAGCCTGGTGATGCTCGCTTCCATCGGCCTCGCGCCGGTCTCGCTGGCCGCCGCAGGAGTGCTGGTGGACGTCGGAGCCGCCACCCTGATGTACCTCGTGGCGGGCGGGATCATCCTCGCCGCCGCCCTTCTCGGATTCGCGTGGCGCGTCCCGGCCCTGATGGACCGCGAGGCGCAGCCGTGACCCTCCGGCCGCGCTGAGCGGCGTCGCGTCGATGGAGCCGGCGCGAGCGCGGGCACGCACCTAGAATCGAGCGGGTGGAGCCCGCGACGACCGACCTGTCCGTCGCCCTGGTCGAGCACACCAACATCGCCGTCTCGTGCGGATGACGGTGAGCAGCCGTGACGTATCGGCCCGCTGGTGGGAAGGCGCCGTTCTCTACCAGATCTACCCGCGCAGCTTCGCCGATGCCAACGGCGACGGCATCGGCGACCTCGCCGGCATCCTCCAACGGCTGGACCACCTGGCCGGGACCGATGCCTCCCTGGGCGTCGACGCCATTTGGCTCTCCCCCATCTACCCCAGCCCGCAGCACGACTTCGGCTACGACATCAGCGACTACACCGACGTGGCGGCCGAGTACGGGACGCTGTCCGACCTCGATCGGCTCATCGCGGCGTGCCATGGGCGAGGCCTGCGCGTGCTCATGGATCTCGTGCCGTGCCACACCTCGACCGAGCACCCCTGGTTCGTCGAGGCCCGCGCGTCCCGCCAGGCGGCGAAGCGGGACTGGTTCATCTGGGCCGACCCGGCGGCGGACGGCGGGCCGCCATCGAACTGGGAATCGGTATTCGGCGGCTCGGCCTGGGAGTGGGACGAGGCGACCGGGCAGTACTACCTCCACACTTTCTACGTCGAGCAGGCCGACCTCAACTGGCGCAACCCCGCGGTGGCGGAGGCGATGGCCGAGGTGATGCGCTTCTGGTTCGACCGCGGCGTGGACGGCTTCCGGGTGGACGCGATCTTCGCCGCCATCAAGGACGACCGCTGCCGCGACAACCCGCCGGACCGGCGGGCGCACATGATTCCCGGCTTCGGCGACGGCTCCGGACAGGATCCGCTGTGGAGCATGAACCGCCCCGAGGTCCACGAGGTGATCCGTCACCTGCGCACGGTGGCGGACGAGTTCCCGGGCCGCGTCCTCGTCGGCGAGGCGTACCTGCCGGTGGAGGAGCTGGCCGGCTACCTCGGTCACGGGCGCGACGACGAATTCCACCTCGCCTTCGACTTCGAGCTGCTGCACTCGCCGTGGGAGCATCAGCACCTGACCCTGGCCATCGAGCGGGCCGAGGCGCTCCACCCGCCGGGCGTGTGGCCAACGTACGCCATCGGCAACCACGACCAGTCCCGGCCGGCCAGCCGCTGGGGCCCCGATCGGGCACGCGCCGCGGCCTTCCTGCTTCTCACGCTGCGCGGGGTGCCGGTCTTGTACGCCGGCGACGAGATCGGCACCGAGGACGCGGATGCCGATGTCCTGCCGCAACCGCCGTTCGATCGCGCCGGGCGCGACGGCTACCGCACCCCGATGCAATGGGACGCCGGACCGACGGCCGGCTTCACGAGTGGCACGCCGTGGCTGCCGGTGGTGGATCCGCCGCAGCGCAACGTGGCCGAGCAGTCCGCGGACGCGGGATCCCTGCTGTCGCTCTACCGCCGCCTGATCTCGGTGCGGCGCGCGACGCCGGCGCTCGAGCGAGGGACGCATCGGTCCATCTTCGGGGTGGCGCCGGAGGTCATGGTCTGGGTGCGCGAAGCCGATGACGCCACGATCTTGTGCCTGCTGAACGTCGGTGACGAGCCTCGTCGTTGTGCGCTGCCGCTGGCACGCCTGGCAGCGGAGCGCGGCGAGGTCGTGGTCGCCACGACGGCGCGTGCCGGGACCGTCGCGCTCAGGGACCTCGAGCTGGCACCGCGGGAGGGGCTCGCGATCCGCATCGGCTGACGATGCACGCGGTCACGTGGTGCTACCGTTCCCCGCCGTGACGAGGTCTCCGGAACCACCCAAGGACCGCCGGGTCGATCCGCACCTCGAGGTGCGGGAGCGCCGCATCGGCAAGCGTCCGGGCGATGCCTACGTCCGGATCGTGCGGCCTTTCGAGGATTCGTTCCAGCGCGGGGACGAGGAGGGTGGGCTCGTCGCCACCGAGCGGACGGTGCTGGAGCGGGCGGGCTGGCGGGCGGGGCTGCGCGGACTGCGCACCTGGCTCATCGGCCGCCCGATCAGCAGCGAGCGCGAGGAGCACGAGCGCCTCACCAAGGTCAAGGGCCTGGCGATCTTCTCGAGCGACAACATCAGCTCGTCTGCCTACGGCCCCGAGGAGATCATGCACGTGCTCGTGCTGGCGGGGACTGCTGCGCTCTCCCTCACCCTGCCCCTGGCCGGGCTCATCACCGTGATGCTGGCCATCGTCACCGTGTCGTACCGCCAGACGATCAAGGCGTATCCCAACGGGGCGAGCAGCTACATCGTCGCCAGCGACAACCTGGGCAGCCTGGCCGGGATCCTGGCCGCGGCAGCGCTCCTCATCGGCTACGTGGTGACGGTCGCGGTGTCGGTCTCGGCCGGCGTGGCGGCCATGACCTCGCTCGTCCCGGAGCTGCTCCCGCAGAAGGTGATCATCAGCGTCGCGCTCGTCCTGCTGCTCATGCTCGGCAACCTGCGGGGCATCCGCGAGTCGGGCACGATCTTCATGATCCCGACCTACGCGTACATCGTCGTCATGCTGGGGATCATCGGCTATGGCGTGGTGCAGAGCCTGCTCGGCACCGTGCCGCAGTTCGAGGCGCCGGCCGCATGGGTCGAGGCCGAGGCTGGCGTGCAGGCGCTGAGCCTGTTCCTGGTGCTGCGGGCCTTCAGCCAGGGCGCGGTGGCGCTGACCGGGGTCGAGGCCGTCTCCGACGGCGTGCCGGCCTTCCGGCCGCCCGAGTGGAAGAACGCGCGGACGACGCTCACGTGGGCCGCGATCGTGTTCGCCGTGCTCTTCATCGGCATTTCCTACCTGGTGACAGCCATCGGAATTATCCCGGACCCAAACCACGAGCAGACGGTGCTCAGCCTCCTCGTGCGCCACCTCACCGGCGACGGCTGGGTGCTGATCGTCGCGCAGGTGGCGACCGCCCTCATCCTCGTCCTGGCGGCCAACACCAGCTTCGCCGACTTCCCGCGGCTCAGCTCGTTCCTGGCGCGCGACGACTTCATGCCACGCCAGTTCGCCTTCCGCGGCGAGCGCTTGGCGTTCACGACGGGCATCGTGGCCCTGTCGCTGATGGCAATCGCACTGCTCGTCGGGTTCAGCGCGAGTGTGTCCGGCCTCATCCCGCTGTACACGCTCGGCGTCTTTATCGCGTTCACCCTGTCGCAGGGCGGGATGCTCGTTCGCTGGTGGCACCGGCGCGAGCCTGGGTGGCGGGCCGGGCTTGCGATCAACGGGCTCGGGACGCTGATCACGGCCGTGGTGGCCCTGGTCGTCGGCAGCAGCAACTTCCTCCAGGGCGCATGGCTCGTCATCGTCCTCGTGCCGATCCTCATGCTCATCCTCCTCGCGATCAAGCGCCATTACCAACGGCTCGACGACGCGCTGAGGCTTGACCGGATCCCCGAGGCGAGCGAGGTTGCGGCCAAGCCGATCGTGATCGTGCCCATCGCCCGACTGGACCGCCCGGCGCTCCAGGCGATCGCGTTTGCCAACTCGATCAGCAACGAGGCCGTCGCAGTGCACATCACGAACGATCCGGACGATGCCACTGTCATCCGCGAGCGATGGCCGTCCTGGGCGTCGTCAACCGAGCTGGTCGTGGTCGAGTCGCCCTACCGTGCTCTGATCGGGCCGCTGCTGGCCTACATGGACGCCCTTCAGAAGCAGGCGCCGGAGCGTCCGATCGTCGTGGTTCTCAACGAGGTCGTTCCGACGCACTGGTGGGGCAACCTGCTGCACAACCAGACCGCCCTGCGTCTGAAGCTGCGCCTGTTCGCGCGCCGCAACACGATCGTGGCCGACGTCCCCTACCACCCGCCGCGGGCGTAACCGATCCCGAACGTTCCTCCATAGCGGATCGATGCACCTCGGGAGGCATCGGTCTTCCGCACCCACACTGGAGGAATCCGACCGATGCGGACCAGAACCCGAACCTCCCTGGCGCTGGCGATGGCGCTCGGGCTGATCGCCTCGTTCTCGCTGGCGTCCGTCGTGCTCGCCGCGGAGACCACCCTCAACGCCACGTTGGCCGGCAGCGCCGAGACCGACGAGGACGGCACCGGCACCGCGAGCGTGGTGCTCGATCCTGACGCCGGGACCGCCTGCTGGAACCTGAGCGCGGAAGGCATCGACCCGGTCACCATCTCGCACATCCACGTCGGCGCCGCCGGCACCGACGGTGACGTGGTCGTCGACCTCGACCTCGATGGCTTCGACGGCACCAGCGAGGGCTGCAACGACGCCGCCGATGCCGAGGCGCTCCAGGCGATCATCGACAACCCGGCCGGGTACTACGTGAACCTGCACAACGAGGCGTTCCCGGGCGGCGCGATCCGCGGGCAGCTGGCGGCCGCCAACCCGAACACGGCGCTGCCGACCACCGACCGCACGGCGCTGATGCTCGGCGTGCTCGTCCTGGCCCTGGCGACGGCCATCGCCCTGCGGACCTGGCGTCCACTCGCCGTCCGCGAATAGAAGCGGTTCCCTCCGCGATCCGAAGCGGTCCGGTGCCCCGGGCCGCTTCGGGCCGTCTGGGGTGTCAGGATTCCTCCTCAGGCGCCCGCCCGGAACTAGCCTGAGGGGACGGGGATCGAGTACGGTTGCGGTATGAACGGGGAGGGATGGCGGCTCTTCGCGAGCATCGCCGTGGCGTTGGTGGCAGGACTCATCGTCACCGTGCTCCTGCTTCCATGGGGTGGTGGCGTCGATACCGACCCACCGGAATGCTTCTCCCTGTTTCAGTGGTACAGCGTGCCGTGCGACGGCTGGGTCGCCCCTGTCGCGGGAATCGCGACGGGTGCGCTCGTCGGCATCGTGCTGTGGCTCAGCGGCCGTGGCCGAGCCGACCGGACCTGACGCCGCGAACGAACCTACACGTCTTATTCATTCGGGCTTCCCAGCGACACGACCACGTCATCCCACGCCCGAGAAGGAGGGATGGCGCGCCCGGAGGGACTCGAACCCCCGACCTGCTGATCCGAAGTCAGCTGCTCTGATCCACTGAGCTACGGGCGCAGATTCACGCTCAAACAGAGCGGATAACTCGTGCGGCATTGTGCCACAGCGCTC
>CAWJMZ010000004.1:0-950144 GCA_963844265.1 uncultured Chloroflexia bacterium
CCTCAGTGGACGAGACCGCGTTGGGGGAATTGGTAGAGCTCGGAGGGATCGTACGGCATATCCACACGCGCGCCACCGTCGACCTTCCAGGTAAATGAAATGATCTGAATCGACAGGCACGATGCGGTGGAACTGCCGTCGCACCCCGTCGTGTCGTTGCCCCCGTTGACTGAGACGTCAGACATCGGCGCATAGAGCGTGCCCGAAATCACGACGTTGCTCCCGCCGCCGAGCTTCACGGCTTCCCCTGGGGCTAGCGACCGTTCCATCCTGCCACAAGAGCACGCCTCGCCAAGGACAGGTATTTGGCCCGCTAGCCGCGATAATCGCTGTGCAACTCGCTGTATTGGTCGCCTTCGCTTTGAAGGTCGCTGTACCGGCCACATCGATGTTGTCCTGGCACTGCTTCGGTATCGCTGGGCACCCTGGGCCGTCGGTCGAGAAGATGGTGATCCGCGGTTCGATCGAACCGGATCCCGCGACGGCTTCAAGGCCTTCAGTGCTTTCCAGCGAGACCCCCCCGCCCGCCATGATGTACATGCCCGGTGAGAGCTGCAATGTGGTTCGATTGCCTATGAACCAACCAGCGTAGTAGATGCCTGGTGAGAGGGAGCAGGTCCATCGACGATCAGGGCCGGAGCCCGTGACGGTGCAGCCGGACGAACCGTTGCCGCCAAGCCTGCAAGGCTCAGATCGGTCGGGATTCTCAGGCGTCCCATCGGGGCATACGCCCGCGGGGAAGTCTGCGAAATTCGGTTCAGGTAGGTCGACCAGCGGGTCGCCTAGAGGGAGCGCGTCTTCATCGACACAGTCCTGCGTCATCGTCGCCTCGTCGCAGTAGTGCGCCCCGCCACCATTTGGTACGCACGAACCAACTGTCGAAACCTGCGGCGCGATCAGGGTCGCTCCACCATTGATGTCCAGGGCCTTAGCTCCGGACCCATCGCATACGTCGTTTGTGGATTCTCCGCAAGGAGAGTTCACGTGCACATAACCGCCATCGACTGTCGGATCGTCCGAGAAGATGTTGATCACTCCGCCGCCCGTTACCGTTCCAGCCGAACCTCCGCCATCGCAGGTGGGCTTGAGCGCTATCAGACTGCTGGAGTTTGAATTTCCCGCCTCGTTTGATGCGACCGCACTGGTTGTCACTGTCGCGTCGGTCTGAGTGAAGATGCGCGCGAAGAAGCTCGGATGGGTGCTTCGGATGGTTACTTGAATTTTTCCAGGATTGGCAGAGTACGGACCGCTCACAGGCGGAGAGTTGACGCGGAGATCCCCGCGTGCGCGGGCTGCGCTGCAACTCGCGTCGTCCCCGTCGAAGAAGCCGTTGCGCTTTGCGTAGAAGCAGGCCTCCTCGTAGGCCTCGGGGAATGGGCTTTGCGCCTCACCGGACGCCGGATCACGCAACCACCTAGCCGCCGCGATCGCCGCTGTGTCGGCAGCATTCTGTTCTTGCCGGCGCAGCATCCAGGAGAACCCGAGATCCACGACTAAAGCCGCTATGGCGATGAGCACAAATAGCGTAGCTGCGGTGATCACCATCACCTGCCCGCGCTCGGGGGCCTCTCCTCGGCGTCTCATTGCTGTCGCTGAATGGACTCGGAAATGACCGCGCGTAGCGTCACTTCCGATGGGATGAGGAGGAATCCCGCTAGCGGCGGACGCCAGACGTAGCAGGCAAATGCTGTCACCATGTTCGCGACCGGTCGTCCAGTTCCCTCCGAAATGTTGGAGGCCTCATCGACCGTCGTGCTCGCCAAGTTAGGCGCGCATGGAATCTGTCCTGGATTAGTGGTTGGGTCCGACCCCTGGATGGTGCATTGCGACCACGATGTCTGGTACGTATGCGGCGTTCCAGACAAGTCGACCGTTAGGCCGTCTGGCGGAGCGTCGAACGCATTCGTGGCGTCGTCCCGGTATCCGGACCAGCACGCCACGATTCTCACGGCTTGTGCGTCCATGCCGAAAATTAGACTCCGTCCAGCCGCGACCATTCGCGGCCAACTCGACGCGGGGTTCGCCGTCTCGTACCGATCGCACTCCGCGTAGCTCAAGGGTGTATAGGCGGCGAGGGCTCCGTCATGGGGATCAAGCTTGGAAGTCGTTGGGCATTGAGCGGTTCCGCTATGGACGGACGCATACCGCGCCGCTTCCCGGGCCGCATTCGTAAGTTGCTGCTGATAGAAGACACCAACCCCCAGCGAGATGATGCCGAAGAGCAGCATCAGGAAGACTGGCAGAACGAGCGCAAGCTCTACCAGGGCCTGTCCGCCGGATTCCGGTCGCGTCCGCCGCATCTGCCTCAACCGCACTCGACCGTCAGATCGCCGTAACAACTGACAGCGAACTCGCGATCTTTCTGTAGGTAGATGCTGGGCACAGCGAGACCCCACCCGAACGGCAGCTCTAGGGAAGTCAGGTCTATCAGCGTCGTGAACTGATAGCAGGCGCGCACTTCGACATACGGGAGCGGAAGGCTCCCGCTCGGAGCTGGCCCAACGTTGGCGTTCGACCACCCCGACATACCGCTGCACACGTCCTGCGCGGACGCCTCCGTTCCGCAACCCGGCTCTACGTCGTCGTGAACGCATACCGCCACAACCGGCCATACCGCAACCAATGCCGGGTCAGAAGTGCCGGGGTCGTCTCGTTCACACAGAGTGCTAACTCCGACGGGCGCGGCCTTGAATGGCAGACGGACGGCGTCCCCGCACGCCACTTCTATCGCCACATCGTGAATTCGTGCGTAATCGTCGGCGGTCAGCGCGCCTGAGGACGAGTTGCGCACGATCTGGACGTACTCCTGCGCCACCGCCTCTGCCGCGTTTCGCGCAGCGGCCTCGGCCGTGATTCCTGCCGAGAAGACACGTCCGAAGTCGGCGATGCCGAGCAGGAGCACGAGGAGCATCGGAAGGACCAGGGCGAACTCCACGAGGGACTGGCCGCGGCGAGCTTCGCCGTGGGCAGGATCAACGCCGGTGGTTCGATGCGATCCGACATGGTTGGGCACGATGTCGGGTGGTCGTCCCGTCCGCGAGGGACGGGAAAACGGCCCCCAAAGTGTCTCGGTTCCTCGTTTACAGCCTCGGTACCTTAGTACCAGTCCCCCTCCATGACCACCGTTTCCGATCTCGATCGGTGACCACGTGCACCGCTCATCCGGCTCTCTCGGGCGGAAGGGTAGGGAGCGGTGCGGACTTGTGTTCAAACACGTTACGACCGCGACCTTGCAGGTCACCTTACGCGGGCGCCGATAGACTCCCGGCATGACGGAGCGCGTGCTGGTCCTGCCCAGGACCGATGTCCCAGGCGGCACCGACTTCCACGGAATCCGGATCCTCGATCCGACGGCGCTCGACCAGCTCCAGGCGGCGGTGGCACGGCACGGCCGATACCTCGATCGTCCGGTCGCCGAGGAGGACGCCTCCCACAAGCAGCTCATTCCCTACGTCGTCGTCCGAGACGGCGAACGCGTGTTCCTGATGCACCGCACCGATGCCGGCGGCGACCCGCGCCTGCACGGCAAGGCGAGCATCGGCGTCGGCGGTCATCTCAACCCGGTCGACGAAGGCGAGGATGCGCTGATGGCCGGATTGAAGCGCGAGTGGTCCGAGGAGCTCGACGTGGACTGGGAGCCGGAGTTCCGCCTGGTCGGGTTGCTGAACGACGACTCGAACCCGGTCGGATCGGTCCACCTCGGGGTGGTCTTCGAGGTAGACGCGGCCGGTCGGCGCGTGGACGTCCGCGAGCACGACAAGCTCGTCGGCGCCTTTGCCGATCCCGATAGATTGGCAGCGAGCTGGGATCGCCTGGAGACCTGGTCGCTGCTGGTGGCGGACGGACTCGGGTTGGCCGCCGGGTCCCGGCTTGGATAAGTGTCACTCAGGCGAGCCGTTACGTGGCAGAGTGCCCGGTCGACAGCTCGTCCCACGCTCGATGCCACCCCGATGCGACACCCTTGTCCGCATAACTGGCGCGCATCGGCGCGATATCCGAGCCGAGGTCATCCGGGTCGGATGACCACCCACGCGCCGACACGACATCCGACGCGGCACCGGCCCGCAGCGCAGGGATGATGCCTGGCCGCTCGGCGGCCGATCGGGCGGGTCCGACCTATACTCGACCCATGGTGCGTCGTGCGCTCTGTGCCCTGAGCATGGCGTTGGGGGTGATCGGTCTCGCTGCTCCGGTCGCCGCGGACAGCCACGAGGTCGCGCAGATCGAGCTCACCGGCGTGATCGACCAGGTCAACGCCGCCTACATCGAGGAGGCGCTCGCGGTCGCCGCGCAGGACGACATGGCCGCCGCGCTCATCGTGATCGACTCGCCGGGTGGCGAGCTCACCAGCATGGATCGCATCCTCAAGGCGATCCTCGCCAGCGAGGTGCCCGTCATCACATGGGTCGCGCCGGAGGGCGCGCGGGCCGGGTCGGCCGCCACGTTCGTCACGCTGGCCGGTGACGTGGCGGCCATGGCGCCGAACACGAACATCGGTGCCGCATCCGTCGTGGGTGGTGGCGGTGAGGACCTGCCCGAGACGCTCGCGAGAAAGGTGACGAACGACGCGGTGGCGCGGATCCGGTCGCTGGCGGAGGAGCATGGCCGCAACGCGGACTGGGCCGAGGACGCCGTGCGTGATGCGGCCAGCATCAGCTCGACCGAGGCCGTGGCCATGGAGCCGCCGGTGGTCGACCTGATCGCCGCCGACATCGACGAGCTCTTCGCCGCGATCGACGAGGGTGAGCGAGCCGACGGCAGCCCATACGAGCACAACGGTGAGCCGCTGCCCACGCTGAGTGGCGCCACGATCCGCGAGCTCGACATGAACCCGGGACAGCAGTTCCTCCATCTGCTGAGCGACCCGAACATCGCGTTCCTCCTGTTCACCATCGGCTTCTACGGCATCGTCGCCGAGCTGTTCCAACCGAACTTCTTCTCCGGCATCCTGGGCGCGATCGCGATCGTGGTGGCGCTGATCGGCTCGAACGCGCTGCCGCTGAACGTGGGAGGGCTGCTGCTGGTCCTGATCGGTATCGGCCTGCTGGCCCTCGAGACCGTCGTCGCCAGCTATGGGCTGCTGACGGTCGGGGGCATCGTCGCTCTCGTGCTCGGGGCGTTCGCGCTGTGGACCGGCGTCGAGCCGGGCGAATTCGCGTTCGACGTCGGCGTCAGCCCGTGGATCATCGGCGTCGTCGCCGTTGCCGGCGTCCTGTTCGCGTTCTTCCTCGTCCGCGCCATGGTGCAGATGCGGAATGCCGGGATCGCGAACAAGCCGATCGCGACGCTGGTCGGGAGCATGGCCACAGCGCAGACGGTCATCGGGCCAACGGGGATCGCCTATGCTGGCGGCGAGAGCTGGTCCGCTCGCAGCCACGGGCGCGACATCGGGGCCGGCACGCCGCTCCGGGTCGTTGGCGTCGATGGCCTGGAGCTGATCGTCGAGCCGGCGCCCGCCGGCGACGGGGGAGCGACGCAGGAGTAGGGAGGCGGAATGGAAGCGCTCGTCGGTCCGATCGCCATCGCCATCGGGGTCGCGATCGGCCTCTGGCTGCTGTTCAGCATCGTCAACATCGTCCGCGAGTACGAACGACTCGTGGTGTTCTTCTTCGGCCGGCTGCAGGGCTCGCGGGGCCCGGGCATCGTGCTGCTCATCCCGTTCGTCCAGCAGGCCGTGAAGGTCGACCTGCGCGAGCGCTTCCTGGAGGTGCCGCAGCAGACCTGCATCACCAAGGACAACGCGCCGATCAGCATCGACTTCCTCGTCTACTCGAAGGTATTCCAGCCCGACGTCACCGTCACCGCCGTCACCGACTTCACCGGCGCCTCGCAGGCGCTGGCGGCCACGACGCTGCGTGCCGTCATCGGCGACATCCCGCTGGATGACGTGCTGGCCAAGCGCGAGGAGATCAACCACATCCTGCGTGCCAAGCTGGACGAGGTCACCGAGCGCTGGGGCGTGAAGATCACCAGCGTCGAGATCCGCGAGATCGTCCCGCCGCGGGACATCCAGGACGCGATGAACCGCCAGATGAGCGCCGAGCGCAACCGCCGCGCGGTCATCACCGAGTCGGAGGGCACCCGGCAGGCGACGATCAACGTGGCCGAGGGCGACAAGCAGTCGAACATCCTGCGCGCCGAGGGCGAGCGCCAGTCCCAGGTGCTCCGCGCCGAGGGCTACGCCAACGCCCTCCAGACGATCTTCGGCGCCGCCCGCGGTGTCGACGACAAGACGATGTCCCTCCAGTACCTCGAGGCGATCAAGGCGCTGGCCGTGGGCGAGAGCACGAAGTGGATCGTGCCGATGGAGCTCTCCGAGCTGACCCGCCCGATCAGCAGTGTCATGCGCGCCGCCGGGTTCGACGTTCCAGCACCGCCGGCTGAGCCGGCGGCCCCGACCGCGACGAGCGAGACCGGCACCGCCCAGACCGGATGATCGCCGCGATCCTGCGCGCGGTCGGCCGCCTGGCGGGCGTGCTGGCGGGGGTCTACCTGGTCTACGTCGGCGCTCGCGGCTCCCGTCTGCTGGTGCAGCCCGAGGTCCGGCCCTTCGTCCCCGACGGGGAGGGCGCCCCGGCGACGCCGGCGGACCTGGGGCTGGCCTACGAGGAGGTGCGGTTCACGACCGACGACGGCGTCACCCTTTCAGGCTGGCTGGTCCCGGCCGGACGTGAGACGCGATCGGCGGTCATCGTGCTGCACGGCTTCGGCGGGCACCGGCTGCCGGAGCTGGCGGCCTTCGTGCCGTGGCTGCAGGAGCGCCATCACGTCCTGCAGTTCGACTTCCGCGGCCACGGTGAGAGCGGCGCGGGTCGCACCACGCTCGGCAACCACGAGCGGCGGGACGTCGCCGCGGCCGTTCGGTTCCTCGAGTCGCGCGGGCTCGGGCCGATTGCCCTGTTCGGGATCAGCATGGGCGCCGCGATCGCGATCAACTCGGCGCCCGACCTGCCGGTCGCCGCGGTGGTGGCCGATGCGCCCTTCGCCGAGCTGCACCACCCGGTCGAAAACCGCCTGCGGGACGCGGGCTATCCGTTGGCTGGCCTCGGCGCACGGGCCATCGTGCTGGGCGCGGCCGCCCGCACCCGAACGCGGTTGCCGGACCCGATTCGCGCCGTGGGACGCATCGCGCCGCGGCCACTGCTGCTCATCGCGCCGCAGGCGGACCAGCTCATCAGCTGGCACCAGAGTGAGAGGCTGCTGGCCGCAGCCGGCGAGCCGAAGGAGCTGTACGTGGTGCCCGATGCCGGCCATGCCGAGGCATACGCCGTCGCGCCGGAGGCGTACCGGTCACGGGTGCTGGGCTTCCTCGAGCGCCACCTCGGCTGAGGGGGCAGGACCATCGGTGCATGCGGGCACCGCAGCCTCAGACCGTATAATCCGCCCATTCCACGGATCACCGCCCAGGGGTTTGCATGGCTGCCACCAAGGTCCTGGTCGTCGACGACGACCTGAACATCCAGCGAGTCCTCGTATTCACCCTCAAGCAGGAGGGGTTCGAGGTGCACGTCGCATCGGACGGGCAGGCGGGCGTGGAGATGGCCGCGGCCGTCGAGCCGGACCTCATCCTGATGGACGTCGCCATGCCCAAGCTGGACGGCTACGCCGCGACCCAGCAGATCCGCGCTGCCGAGGAAGGCAGGCGCGTCCCGATCATCATGCTCACCGCCGAGGCCGACGTCGAGCAGCGGGTGAGGGGCCTGCGTGCTGGGGCCGATGACGACATCGTCAAGCCGTTCCATCCTCTCGAGCTCATCGCCCGCATCAAGGCGCTGCTCTCGCGCGCCGGGACGCGCAAGCCGAAGGTCGGGACGGAGGCGCCGACGCTCGGCCGGCTGTGCTGCTTCTACGGTGCCAAGGGCGGCGTGGGCACCACCACCATGGCGATCAACACCGCCATCGCGCTCGCGACGCGACTGCGCCGGCGGACGGCGCTGTTCGACGCCAACCTCCAGTTCGGCGACGAGCGCGTCTTCCTCGACCTCGGCCTCGACTCCACCTCCATCGTGAACGCCATCTCCGAGCCGGACCTCGACGCGGACCTGCTCAAGAAGCTGCTGGTCACGCATCGGTCGGGGATCGACCTGATGCTGGCACCGCCCAACCCGGAGCAGGCCGACATCGTGGTCGAGCGCCAGACGGACCGATCCGGGCGCGATGACGAACATCCTCGGCCTGATGCGCAAGGCGTACGACTACACCATCGTGGACATGGCCAAGACGATCGACGACTTCAACCTCCAGCTCTTCGACGAGGCCGATGTCATCTTCGTGGTCATGACCGCCGACCTCTCGTGCCTCAAGAACGTGCGCCTCGTGCTCGAGACGATGGACTCGCTCGGCTACGAGCGCGAGAAGATCCAGCTGGTCCTGAACCGGTCGAACGCGTACACCGGCATCAACGTCGACAACGCCGAGTCGGCGCTGGGCCGCAAGATCGACTACCAGGTCATCAACGAGTACCGCGGCGCGATCAGCGCCCTGAACTCGGGCGAGCCGTTCATGTCGTCGCGCCCCGATGGCCCGCTCGGCGCGAACCTCTCGAAGTTCGCCCAGGAGATCGACTCGGTCCTGGCCGGCGAGGTCGTCACCGCCCGCGCCTAGGCCTTGCCCGGTCGCCTCGATAAGCCCCGACTAACGGTCGGGTAAGCGCCCCTCCCTAGGCTGGCCATGCCGGTCGCCGCTGGTTAGTAGGGAGGCGAGCAGGCGGGCGACCGGCATAGCTGCCCGATGACGAACCCTCGCCTCCGCCATGGGGCCGTGCCATGCTCGCAACGGCGCTGAGCGCCTCGATCGTTGGTGTCGACGGCGTCCCGGTCCGGGTCGAGGTGGACGTCGCGTTCGGTCTGCCCGGCCTGACCATCGTCGGCCTCGCCGGCAGCGCGGTGCTCGAGGCGCGCGAGCGGGTGCGGGCCGCGGTGCGGAACTCCGGCTTCGAGGTTCCGCCACGCCGGATCACGATCAACCTGGCACCGGCCGACCTGCCGAAGGAAGGGACCGTGCACGACGTGGCCATGGCCATTGGTCTGTTGGTCGCGTCCGAGCAGCTCGCGGGCGATCGGCTGGCACGCACCGCCCTGATGGGCGAGCTGGCGCTCGATGGCAGCCTGCGTCCCGTGCCCGGCGTCCTCGCCCTGGTGTCGGCCGCGCGGGTCGCAGGCGCGACCGAGGCCCTCGTGCCGGCGCAGAACGCCGCCGAGGCGGCAGGCGTGACGGGCATCGTCGTTCGCCCCACGCCGACGCTGCGCAGCGCGGTCCGCCACCTGGCGGGAGTCGAGCGCCTCGGGACCGCATCGCCGCCTCCGGCCGTGGTTCCGGATACCACCGCCGACGATGCGCCCGATCTCGGCTCGATCATCGGCCAGCAGGTCGCTCGCCGCGCCCTCGAGGTCGCGGTCGCCGGCAGGCACAACCTCGCGCTCAGCGGGCCGCCCGGGGTCGGAAAGACCCTGCTGGCGCGAGCGGCGGCAGGGCTGCTGCCACCACTCGACGAGAATGAGGCGGTCGAGGTGGCGCGCATCCACTCGGTGGCCGGCGTGTCGCGCAGCGGCATGGGGCCCGGCGGTCGCCGTCCGTTTCGCGCACCGCACCACACTGTGTCCACCCAGGCGCTGGTCGGGGGCGGGCCGAGGATCCGGCCGGGCGAGGCCAGCCTCGCGCATCGCGGCGCCCTGTTCTTGGACGAGACCCTCCAGTTCCGGGCGGACGCCCTCGACGCCCTGCGCGGCCCCATCGACGCCGGTGCCGTCAGCATCGCCCGGGTCGAAGGCGTGCTGTCCCTGCCCGCGCGGTTCATGCTCCTCGCAGCCTTCAACCCCTGCCCGTGCGGATGGTGGGGCGTGGACGGCCGCGAGTGCCGGTGCGAGGACGGCACGCGACGCCGCTACCAGGCACGCCTCTCGGGACCGATGCGGGACCGGCTCGACTTCGTCATCCGGCTCGACCCCGCCATCCGCGGCGAGACGACCCGGCGGCCGGAACGGACCGCTGCGGTCGCCGCGCGCGTACGTCATGCCTGGGAGGTCCAGCGTCGGCGCCAGGGGCGAGCGAACGCTGAAATCGCACCGAGCCAGATCAACGGTGGCCTGGGCTTCGACCGCACGCTGAAGGCGCTGCTCGACCAGCGGGGGCGGCAGCTCGCGTTGTCACTGCGCCGGGTCCATCGCGCCGCTCGCGTGGCACGGACGATTGCAGATCTCGACGGCTCGGCGCGGGTGCTGCCACAACACCTCGACGAGGCGCTGTGCTACCGGCCGATGGAGGCCGCCGCGTGATCGGGGTGGGGCAGGGCCGGCCGGCTCGATCCGAGCGACGCTCAGGGCGCACGATCCGGGCAAGCGAGCGTGACCATTGGATCGCCCTCTCGCTCATCCCCGGCATCGGCCCCGCGGGATTCGCGCACCTCGTGCGGCGCCACGGGACGGCGGCATCGGCATGGTCGGCCGGACCTGAAGGCGTCGAAGGCATGCCGCGGCACCTCGAGGTGATCGCACCGGAGTTCCGGGCGCTGTGGCGCGAGGATCCGCGCGAGCTGGCACGGCACGTTGCCGCCGCCACCGATGCCGTCGGTGGTCGCGTGGTCACGGCCCTCGACGAGGACTATCCGCCAGCGCTGCTGACGCTCGAGCCACGCCCGCCGACGCTCTATGTGGCCGGCGCACCGGCCGCCTTCGCGCAGCGCGCGGTGGCCATCGTGGGGACGCGACGCGCATCGGGATACGGGCTGGCGACCGCGACCGAGCTCTCGGCGGAGCTCGCGGCTGCCGGCGTGGTCGTCGTTTCCGGCCTCGCGCTCGGGATCGACGGTGCGGCTCATCGAGCCGCCGTGGCGGACGGTCGTCCCACGATCGCCGTGCTGCCCTCGGCGCTCGATCAGATCTATCCGCCCCGCCACCGCGGCCTGGCTCGTGACATCGTGCGGGGCGGAGGTGCCCTGGTGACCGAAGTTCCAATCGGGGCAACCATCGGGCGGCCCGATTTCGCCCGCCGCAACCGCGTCATCGCCGGGCTGGCCGAGGCGGTCGTCGTCGTGGAGGCGCCGGACCGATCGGGTGCCCTGCTCACCGCGGCCGCGGCCATCGCCATCGGGGCACGCGAGCTCTATGCCGTTCCGGGCCCCATCGACGCCATGGCGTCCAGGGGCACGAACCGGCTGATCGCCGATCACCAGGCCGTGATGGTCACCTCCAGCGCGGCCCTGCTGCGGCAGGTCGGCCTTTCGCGGGGGAAGAGAACGCCGGCAGTCGAAGCCCTGTCGGAGGTCGAAGGACAGCTGCTTCGGCACCTGTTGGAGCGCAGCGGATCGATCGAGGAGCTGATCGATCGGACACGCCAGCCGGCCGCCTCCGTGGCCAGCGCGCTCGCACTCCTGGAGGCGCGCGAGCTGGTCGAAACGTTCGGCGGTGCGACCTTTCATCCGACCCTGGCTGCCAGGACACTGGCAGGGTTGGTCTGACACGTGCAGTACTCATGGGCTATGCTGCGCGGGCTACCGCGTCGTCCAAGTGCCCACACGGACGGCGATGTTTCGTATGGAGTCTGTCTATTGCGTCCGATCCGAACCGCATTGGCGGGCAGGTCCGCCACCACGTTCGAGTCGCTTGGCACGCTGCTGAGCAGTCACCGAGCCGTTACCCGCGTCTCGTTGGCAGCCCTCTCGTTCACCATCATCGTCGCCCTCGGCCAGCAGGCGGCCCCCACCATTCAGGCGGGCCCCGAGCCGGCACCCCTGGTTCCCGAATCGCTGCTCCCACAGAGCGTTGGCGTCTCGGTTCCCAGCGGCGACGCTATCACTCTCACCTTCGAGACCGCGATGGACCCCGCTTCCGTCGAGGCTGCCCTCCAGGTGCTGCCGGCCCATAAGGTCGAGCTGACCTGGAACGCGGATTACACGAGTCTCGACGTTCGCCCCGAAAGTCGCTGGCGAACCGACGAGCGCTACCTGGTCCTCGTCGCCGACACAGCGACCGCAACCGACGGCACGGCCCTCGAGGGTGCGAAGCGATTCGCCTTCACCACGCAGCCCGCGCCAGAGGTGGCCGACTTCCAGGTCCGCCTGGCCGGCGGCGCCGAGCCCGAAGCCGCGAAGGCGGAGGCCGATGCCGATGAGGCGCTGGCGGCGGAGGCCGTTGCCTCGCGCGATACGCCGGGCTCCCAGCCCCCAACCGAGACGCCCACAGAGGTCAGCGCGACGAGCGCGATCACCGTCTCGTTCAGCACTCCGATGAACCCCACCGACGTCGAGGACCACTTCGTCATCGCGCCGGAGGTGGAGGGCGAGCTGAGCTGGAGTGACGGACACCTCGTGTTCACGCCCACCGGCCGGCTCGAGCCCGGCGCGCGCTACTCGATCAGCGTGATCGGCGCGCACGACCTGGCCGGCAACGTGCTCGGCGGCGAGGGCAACTTCTCGTTCCTGGTCCAGCCCGGCGCGCAGCTCACGAAGACACGCCCGAAGGCCAATGAGGCCGACGTCGAGCCGGCCACCGTCGAGATGTGGTTCAGCCAGCCGATGGACGTGGATGCCACGAACAAGGCGTTCGCGCTGAAGGACAGCGCGACCGGCGCCCTGGTGGGGGGCAACCTGACCTGGAACGAGGCCGGCACCCAGCTGATCTACACCCCCGACGCGGCGTTCGCGGGCGGGCGGAACTTCCAGGTCAGCCTCGCGAAGGGCGCAACGGACCTCGACGGCAACCCCGTGACGACGGCATGGTCGTTCACGACCAAGGCGGCCGCCGTCGTCGAGCGCGCATCGACCGGGACCACGCGGGCCGGATCGGCCGCGCGACCGGTGGTGCCGGCCGCGGCTCCGGCGACGAGCCTCGCCGGGTACGCGCTGAACCAGGTCAACGCCGCCCGGGCCGCGTACGGGTTCGGTCCGCTGGTGCTCGACGCCAACATCTCGGCCGCAGCCTCGGCCCACGCCATGGACCAGGCAGTGAACGGCTACTTCAGCCACAACTCGCTCGACGGTCGGACCCGCGAGGATCGCATGCGGGCCGCCGGCGTCAGCTTCGGCTGGTCGGGTGAGAACCAGTGCTACCACGTCGGGATGAGCGAGCAGGCGACCCTCAACTGGTGCCACGCTCAGTTCATGGCCGAGCCGTATCCGGGGCACTGGAACCACATCGGCAACATCCTCAACCCCAACGCACGGCGGATGGGCGTGGGGATCGCGAATGTGGGTGGCAAGATCGTCATCGTCTGGGACTTCGCGGACTGACCCGACAGCCGGCCGCCCGCCGATCGCGGGCGGCCGGCGCACCACTTCCGCATCGCCGCGCCACGGGGCCGTCTCCATCGGGGCGGTTGCCGATAGGCCCGGTGCTACACTCGCTCACCGTATGCCGCGCACGAAGCCAGCCGCCGGTGCCGTCGTGATCGTCGAGACGCCGGCCGGTGCCACGACGATCGAGCGCTGACGATGGCAAAACCCCTCATGATCGTCGAGTCGCCTGCCAAGGCGCGCACGCTGGCCCGACTGCTCGGCGACGACTACCGCGTGGAAGCCAGCATCGGGCACGTCCGTGACCTGCCCGAGAACGCCAGTGAGGTCCCGGCGGCGATCAAGGACAAGCCGTGGGGCCGGATGGGCGTGGATGTCGAGAACGGCTTCCGCCCGTACTACGTGGTGCCGCGCGACAAGGCCGGCCGCATCCGCGACCTGCGCGCCGCGGTGAAGGACACGTCCGAGGTCCTGCTGGCCACCGACCCCGACCGCGAGGGCGAGTCGATCAGCTGGCACCTGCTGGAGCTGCTGAAGCCGACCGTGCCGGTCCGACGCATCGAGTTCCACGAGATCACCGAAGAAGCGGTCCGCCGCGCGATCGACGAGGCGCGCGAGATCGATCTCCAGCTGGTGGACGCGCAGGAGAGCCGCCGAATCGTGGATCGCCTGTACGGCTACATGGTCTCGCCGGTGCTGTGGAAGAAGGTGCAGACCGGCCTCAGCGCAGGACGGGTCCAGAGCGTGGCGGTGCGGCTCATCGTCGAGCGCGAGGAGGCACGTCGGGCCTTCCGCACCAGCCTGTACTGGGGGCTGGAGGCGAAGGTGACCGCCTCGGGTGCGGCCTTCACGGCCACGCTGCTGCGGCTGGGCGACACCCGCCTGGCCACGGGACGCGACTTCGACCCGGCCACCGGGGAGCTGAAGGACCCCGGCCTGAGGCTGCTCGACGAGCAGTCGGCCGGTGCGCTGCGCGATGCGTTGCTGCAACAGCTGCCCTGGTCGGTCACGTCGGTGGAGGAGCGCCCGGCCACGCAGGCCCCATCGGCCCCGTTCACGACCTCCACGCTCCAGCAGGAGGCAAACCGCAAGCTCGGCTTCTCGGCCGATCGCACCATGAGCGCCGCGCAGCGCCTGTTCCAGGAGGGGATGATCTCGTACCACCGCACCGACTCGACCTCGCTCAGCGAGCGGGCGCTCGGGGAGGCGGCCAGCGCGATCCGCCAGCTGTATGGCGGCGACTACTACCGCGGCGCGCGCCAGTACAAGACGCGGGTGAAGAACGCCCAGGAGGCGCACGAGGCGATCCGACCGACCGACTTCGACCGCACGCCGAACCGCATCGGGCCAGGGCTCGGTCGTGACGAGCAACGCCTGTACGAGCTGATCTGGAAGCGGGCGGTGGCATCCCAGATGGCGGACGCCAGCCTTCTGCGCACGACCGTCGAGATCACGGCCGACGCGCCGGATGGAGCCGCGGTGTTCACCGCCTCGGGGAAGACGGTCCGGTTCCCCGGCTTCCTGCGCGCCTACGTCGAGGGCTCGGACGATCCGGCTGCGGAGCTCGGCGACCAGGAGACGATCCTTCCCCCGATGGCGGTCGGCGACTCCGTCGGCGGTGACGGCGCCCTGGCGCTCGCGTCGCTCGAGGCGGAGGGCCATCAGACCGTCCCGCCGGCGCGATACACCGATGCGTCGCTGGTCAAGCGGCTGGAGGAGGACGGCATCGGTCGCCCGTCGACGTACGCCTCGATCATCTCCACCATCGAACGGCGGGGCTACGTCTGGAGGCAGGGAAAGGCGCTCGTCCCGACCTTCACCGCGTTCGCCGTCACCCATCTGCTCAAGGAGCACTTTGCCGCCCTGGTCGAGCTCGGCTTCACCGGCCAGATCGAGGAGAACCTCGACGAGATCTCGAAGGGGGAGCGGGAGCGCGACGAGTTCCTGGCGACCTTCTATCACGGCGACGGCGGCCGTGACTGGCCGGGTCTGAGATCGCTCGTGGAGAACGAGACGCAGATCGACTACCCGACGATCTCGCTGGGCGAGCACCCCGAGAGCGGCGCACCGGTGGTCGTGCGGATCGGTCGCTTCGGGCCGTATGTCCAGATCGGCGAGGGCGAGTCCGCGATCAATGTGTCGGTGCCCGACGAGACGCCGCCCGCGGAGTTCACGCTCGAGACAGCCATCGAGCTGGCCGAGTCCCGGGCGAAGGGACCCGCCAGCCTGGGCGACGATCCGGCCACCAGCCAGCCGGTCTTCCTCATGTCCGGCCGCTTCGGGCCGTACGTCCAGCTCGGCGAGACGCCCGAGCGGGGGAGCACTGAGAAGCCGCGCCGAGCATCGCTCACCCGCGACGACGACCCGGCCACGATCACGCTCGATCGGGCACTCCAGCTGCTGGCACTGCCACGGCCCGTCGGGCGCGACCCGGAGTCGGGAGAGGAGATCGTGGCCAACTTCGGGCGCTTCGGCCCGTACGTGAAGCGCGGCGATGAGTTCCGCTCATTGACCTCCGACGCGCAGGTCTTCGAGGTCACGCTCGACGAGGCGCTGGAGCTGTTCCGCCAGGAGAAGCCGAGCCGACGTGGCGGCAGTCGCAAGGTGCTGCGCGACCTGGGCGCGCACCCCGGCTCGGGGTCATCGGTGCAGCTGATCGAGGGCCGCTACGGTCCGTACGTCACCGACGGGACGACGAATGCCTCGCTGCCGAAGGACGCGAGCGCCGACGACCTGACCCTCGACGGCGCGATCGCTCTGCTCCGGGCTCGCGAGGAGGCGGGGCCGGCTCGGGGCCGCCGAGGAGGCCGGAGCGGCACCGGCGGGAGCGCCACCAAGCGCCGGGCACCGGCGCGCAAGCGCAGGGCGTGACGGGCATCCTCATCATGGCCGGCGTGCGGCGTGGCTGACGCGACCGCCCTCCGACTGCCGCCCGACTCGGCGCAGGCGCTCGACGCGCTCCTCCAGGCCCTGCGTGGCCGCAACGCGTCTCCGGGGACGGTCACCGAGTACCGTCGCAACGCAGGCGAGTTCCTTGCCTTCCTCGCCGAGCGTGGCGTGGACTGGCGCACGCCGGATCGCGCCACGGTGCGCGCCTACCTGTCGACGCTCGCCGACCGTGGCCTGGCACCCAGCTCCGTGGGCGGCAGGCTGTCGGCGGTTCGATCGATGTACCGCCACGCCCTGCGCCTGGGCCGGATCCAGACCGATCCGCTTGCCGGCGTGCGAGCCCCGAGACGACCGTCGCGGCTGCCGCGGGTGCTCACCGTGGACGAGGCGGCCAGCCTGGTCACTTCGCCGACCAGGGGTCCGAGCAGGGACGAGTCGCTCGCCCGACGAGACGCAGCGATGTTGGAGCTGTTGTACGCGACCGGCATGCGCATCAGCGAGCTGGCCGGTCTGACGCTGGACCGGGTCGACCTCCCTCGGCGTCGCCTGCGGGTCATCGGCAAGGGCAACAAGGAGCGGCAGCTCCTGTTCGGGGCGCCGGCAGCCAGCGCGCTGGGCCGCTACCTGGACGTCGCGCGTCCGGCTCTGGCCGCTCGTGGCGACGCGGGCAGCGCAGTCTTCCTCAACTCCGCCGGCCATCCGCTCACCGCGAGAGGCGCGCGGCACGCCATCGGCCGCTGGGTCGATGCGGACGGCGCGCCGTCGCGGACCAGCCCGCACACGCTGCGGCACTCCTTCGCCACCCACCTGCTCGAGGGCGGCGCCGACCTGCGGGTGGTGCAGGAGCTGCTCGGGCACGCCAACCTCCAGACCACGCAGGTGTACACCCACCTGTCCGATGCCGCGCTCCGGGCCGCCTATCGCGATGCGCACCCGCGCGCCGGCCGCGGCGGTGGACGTCCCGGACGGTGACGACGGCCGGCCAACCGCCGAAAGCTCCCGATGAAGAGCCGACGCTTGATTCGGCGGCATCGACCGGGCGCGTCCTGGTCACCGCCAGCCTCATCCTCACCGTCGCCGCGCTCGCCAGCCGCCTGCTCGGATGGATCCGGCTGCTGGTCATCGGCTCCCAGTTCGGCGCGAGCCGAGAGCTCGACGCGTACTTCGCCGCATTCCGCATCCCTGACGCGATCTTTCAGCTGGTCGTCGCCGGGGCGCTGAGCGCTGCGCTGATCCCGGTCTTCGCCGGCTACCGTGCGCGCGGGCAGGACCGCGAAGCATGGATGCTGGCCAGCAGCGTGATCAACCTCGTGCTCATCGGCCTGGCCGGACTGAGCCTGGTGATGGCGATCTTCGCCCCCATCTTCGTGCCGATCGTGGCTCCCGGCTTCGACGCCCCCACCACCGAGCTGACGATCCGCATGACGCGCGTGATGCTGATCAGCCCGGTGCTGATCGGCATGGGAGCGGTCGTCTCCGGCATCCTGAACACCTACCAGCAGTTCACCGTGCCGGCCATCGCGCCGCTGCTCTACAACCTGGCCATCATCGCGGCCGCGATCTTCCTGACGCCGTTCATGGGCGTGGAAGGGCTGGCGGTCGGCGTCGCCATCGGCTCCCTTGCGCACCTCGCGGTCCAGGTTCCCAACCTGGCGCGCGTTGGGCAGCGGTACGACCTCACCATCGGCCTCGGCCAACCGGGTGTGCGGCGCGTCGCGTGGCTGATGGGCCCGCGCACGCTGGGCCTGGCCGCGGGCCAGCTGAACTTCCTGGTGAGCACGGTCCTTGCCTCGGGGCTGCAGGAAGGCAGCGTGACCGCCTACAACTACGCCTTTCAGCTGTCGCAGATCCCGGTCGGAGTGGTGGGCGTGAGCATCGCCGTGGCCATGTTCCCGACGCTCAGCCAGGATGCGGCGCTGGGACGCATCGGCCCCATCCGCCGCCAGGTCTCGACCGCCATCCGGGTCCTGCTATTCGTGGCCGTGCCGTTGATGGCCATCATGGTGGTGCTGCGCCAGCCGCTGACCGACGTGTTCTACCAATACGGTGCGTTCACCGACGCGGCCAGCGAGCGGACCGCGGATGCGCTGCTGTTCTTCGCCCTCGGGCTGGGCGGCCACATCGTGGTCCACGTCCTGACCCGCACCTTCTACGCGATGCAGGACACGCGCACGCCGGTGACCTGGGCGATCGTGGCCGTGGCGATCAACGTGCCGCTCATGGCCTGGCTGGTGGGACCGATGGGCGTCGCGGGCCTGGCGCTGGCGTTCTCCATCAGCGCGGTGCTCGAGGTGCTCGGGCTGCTGTGGAGCCTTCATCGGCGGATCGACTCGGTCGACGGCGCCGCCATCCTCCGCTCGCTGCTGCGGGCCAGCGTCGCCGGCATTGTCGCGGCCCTCGTCATGTTCGGCGGGTTGACCGTGGTCGAGAACGCGCTCCCCGGGTTGCTCGAGAACGTCGTCGGACGCCTGCTGGCACTCCTCATGCTCTCGGCGGCGGGGATCGGCGTCTACCTGGTGATGGCCGCCGCCCTGCGCACGCCGGAGCTCGGTCAGCTGCGCGACTACCTCCGACGACGCCGCGAGAGGACCGCCTGATGCACCTGCGACCGGCCACCGAGTCCGATGCCGCAGCCTGGCAGGCGTTCCTCGGCGCCACGGCGTCGGGCGACTTCCTGCATGACTGGGCTTGGGCCGAGGTGGCCACCTTCGACGGCCAGCCGCAGCGCCGCTACCTCCTCGAGGAGGACGGCGCGATTGTCGCCCTGGTCGCTGCCCAGGAACGGTCAGTGTGGCGCGGTCGCACCTTCTGGTATGTGCCGCACGGCCCCGTGCTCGACTACGCCGACCCCCGCGCGGCCGACCGTCTGCGGGCGCTGACGATTGGCCTGCGCGAGGTCGCGCGCCGGCATGGCGCGATCGCCGTGAAGCTCGAGCCGCGTCTCGAGGCCGACGTTCCGGAGCTCGCCGCCCTCGCGGGTCGTGGCCTGCGCAGGCTGCCGGACACACTGCAGGTCGGCCAGACCCGGATCGTGGACCTCGTCGACGACGAGGCGCTGCTGGCCGGCTTCGACAAGGACACGCGCTATTCGGTGCGACGCGCCGAGCGCGAGGGGGTGGTGGTCGAGATCACCGTCGACGCAGGGGAGACGGCCGCCATCGACGCGCTCCACGAGCTGGTGGTCGAGACCCAGCGGCGGGCCGGCTTCCCCATGCCGCCCCTCGAGCGGTACCGGGTCGCCTGGCGAGCGCTGGCCGCTGCCGGGCGCGCCGCCATCCTGGAGGCGCGTCACGAGGGGACGCTGCTCGCGTCGGGCATGGTCGTGTTCGAGGGCCAGCGCTCGTACTACCTGTTCAGCGGCTCCCGCCGGGAGGAGCGCGGCCAGCCGAAGCGCTATGCCAGCTACGCGCTGCAGTGGGCGATGATGCGCCTGGCCCGGGACCGCGGCGCCGGGCAGCACGACCTGTGGGGGATCGCACCGGCGAACGCAGGCCCCGAGCACGCATGGCACGGCGTCGGCCTGTTCAAGAAGGGCTTCGGAGGCCGTGCGGTGGCATGGGCCGGCAGCTGGGACCTCGTGGTCGACCCGACCCTGTACCGGGTGCGCCAGGCGATCGGCATCGCTCGCGGCTGGGTGCGCAGATGACCGATGCGCGGCGCATGGGGCTCGGCGCGCTCACGGACGTCGTCGCGCCGGAGCGCGTGGCTGGCATCCCGGTCGGGGAGGTGACGGCCCTCGCCTACGACTCCCGGCGCGTCGAGCCTGGGACGCTGTTCTTCGCCGTGCCGGGTGTCCACGTCGACGGCCACGACTATGTCGAGGCCGCGGTCGCAGCCGGCGCGGTCGGCGCCGTGGTCGAGCGCGAGCTGCCGGACATCGCGGTCCCGCAGCTGGTTGTCGATCGCACCCGGCGCGCGCTGGCCGACGCCGCCGACGCGTGGTTCGGGCGACCGTCGCAGCAGCTGACCGTCATCGGCGTCACCGGGACCGATGGGAAGTCCACGGTGACCGCCCTGACCGCCGAGATGCTGTGGGGCTGCCGATGGCATCCCGGCCAGATCGGGACGGTCTCCATTGGCATCTTCGATGAGCTCGAGCCGAACCCCGCCCGCAGCACGACCCCCGAGGCGCTCGAGCTCCAGGCACTCCTGGCCCGCATGGTCGAGGCGGGCAACGACTCGGTGGTCATGGAGGCGACCTCGCACGGGCTGGCGCTCGAGCGGACCCGGAACTGCCGTTTCGACGTCGGCGTGCTCACCACCGTGACGAGCGAGCACCTCGAGTTCCATGGCAGCCTCGAGGCGTATCGGGCGGCCAAGGCGCGACTGGTCGAGGAGGCGCCGGTGGCCGTCCTCAATGCCGACGATCCGACGTTCGGCTACTTCCGGGAGCGGGCCAGGGACCGGGTCCTCACCTACGCCATCGAAGCCGATGCGGACCTGCGCGCCGGAAATCTGCGCGCCGATGCCTCGGGCACCACCTTCCACCTCGAGTCCCCGCGCTGGCACGGCGAGGTGCGTCTGAACCTGCCCGGACGCTTCAACGTGGCGAACGCGCTCGCCTCGCTCGCCGCGGTCGAGGCGCTCGGACTCGACGTCCATCACGCCGCGGCCGCGCTGCGGACGACCGCCGGTGTGCCCGGTCGCATGGAGCGCATCGACGCCGGGCAGCCGTTCTCCGTCATCGTCGACTACGCCCACACCACCGACTCGCTGCGCAAGGTCCTCGACATCCTGCGGCCCCTGACCGCTGGACGGCTGATCGTGGTCTTCGGCTCGGCCGGCGAACGCGATCCCACCAAGCGCGGGCCGATGGGCGGGGTCGCGGCCGAGCTGGCGGACGCAGTGGTCGTGACCGACGAGGATCCGCGGCTCGAAGACCCGCACGCGATCAATCAGCAGATCGCGGAGGGCGCCCGGGCGGCGGGGGCCGTGGAAGGCGAGACGCTGTGGGTGATCGACGATCGCCGAGAGGCGATCGGCCACGCCATCGGCATGGCCCGACCCGGCGACGTCGTGCTCCTGGCGGGCAAGGGCCACGAGCAGAGCATCGTCTACGACACCGAATCCAGGCCGTGGGATGACCGCACCGCCGCGCGCGACGCGCTGGCGGCGGCAGGATGGGCGGCCACATGACCACCGACGAGATGCGCGCCTGGCGCGTGACCGACCCGGACGCGTGGAACGCGTTCGTCGAACGGGCGCCGTACCACGCCTTTCCCCAGCTGTGGGAGTGGGGCGAGGTGCGCGCGATGGGCGGTTGGCGGCCGGTCCGGCTGGCCGTCGGTCCGGCCCATGACGCCCCCGTCGCCGGCGCGCAGCTGCTGTTGCGCCAGGTGCCGCTGCTGGGCTGGCACCTTGCCTACGTGCCGCGTGGGCCGATCGGCGACCTCGATGACCCGACCACCCGCGCGGCGCTCGTGCATGCCCTGCGCGCCCTCGGTCGGGAGGAGAAGATCGCGACCGTCCGGGCCGATCCCGAGGCTCGCCCCGACACGCCGTACGGCGGCGGGCTGCTCGACGCGCCGTGGCGAGCGGCATCGAAGGTCCAGCCGCCGACCACTCGCGTCATCGACCTGGCTCCGGGCGAGGAAGCGCTGCGCGCGAACCTGAAGCGCAAGCACCGCCAGTACGTCAACAAGGCCGAACGGGCCGGGATCGAGGTCGAGCGCTTCGACGGCGCCACGCCGCCCGAGGCCATCGGCCCGGCGCTGTCGGACTTCAACCGCATCTACCAGCTCACCGCGGAGCGCGCCGGCTTCGTGGCACGGCAGCCGTACTACTACGAGCGCGTCTGGTCGATCTTCGCGCCGACCGGCCGGGTCCGGCTCTCCTTCGCCGTCCGGGACGGGGAGCGGGTGGCGACCCTGTTCCACTTCACCTGCGGCGAGCGTGCGGTCGAGTCGTATGGCGGCATGACCGATGCGGGCGCGGACGCGCGCGCCAACTACCTGCTGAAGTGGGCGGCCATCGCCGACTTCGCGCGCGAGGGCTTCGCGGTGTACGACATGTGGGGCCTCGCGACGGGCGGGATCCGACAGTTCAAGGAGGGGTTCGGCGGCGAGGAGATCGAATATGTTGGCGCCCGCGACCTGGCCCTCCGCGCGCCGATGGACGCCGCCGTGCGCGTCGCGATCCCCGCCTATGGCATGGCCCAGCGCGCCAGGCTCAGGCTCCTCGGCCGCGGGGCCGGCGGCGAGGCAGCCGAGGGCGCCTGACCACCAGCATCCAGGCCCACGCCACCGCGCTGGCGATGAGTACGACGCCGATGACCCAGACGCCGGAATCGGACTGGATCCAGCCGGCCCACGGATGCGGGAGGTTGAACGGGGTGGTGTCGAGCAGCGCGTAGAGCAGCGACCCGGCGAAGCCGGCGGAGAGCGCGACATACGCCACGAGCTCGGCACGGCCGGCCGGGGCGAACGGCGCCAGGATGGCGATGGCGGGGTAGAGATAGCGCTCGTGGACGCGGGTGGGGAGGAAGTAGAAGGCGAGCACCAGGACGGCGCCGACGCCGAGCACGACCGCCAGCCGTGGCCGCCGTCGCAGCCCGGACAGTGCGCCCACGATCCCGGCCAGGAGCAAGGCGGTACCGATGCCGACCCACGGATCGTCCGGGACCTTGAACCCGACCAGCAGCCCCCACGGGTTGAACGCGTTCAACGAGGTCGAGGGCTGACGCTCCGCGGTGCCCGCCAGGATGTCGAGGTACCGGATCGGATGCAGCGCGAGAGGCACGCACACGACGAGGGCTGCGCCGATCATGCCCCCGACGCTGCGAACCAACGGCCGGAGCGAGCCCCAGCGAACGGCCTGGAGAGCCGCAACCGCCAGGATGGGGAGCAGGACCAGCCCGAACTGCGGCTTCACGAAGAGGGCGATGACCCCTAGCGCGCCGGCCACCGCCCATCGCCGATCGGCGAGCGCCACGAGGGCGGCCAGGTACGGGAGTGTCCCGGCCGAGTCGACCTGGCCCCACACGGGGCCCGCCAGGATCGCGGCTGGGTTCAGCAGGTACAGGCCGGCGACCAACAGCCCGATGTCATCGCCGGCGCGGCGGCGCATCACCGCGAACAGGAGCACGCCGATCGCCAGGTCGAATGGGATCGACATCGCCTTGACCGCGGTGTGGAGGGCGTCGCCATCGAGGAGGAGGCCCATCAGCCACAGCGGGTAGAGCAGCGCCGGGTAGATCGAGCTCGAGCCATCGAAGAAGCGCCACGGACCGACCTCCGCGATGTACTCGGCCCAGCGCGCCGTCACGCGCACGTCTCCGTTATGCCCGTCGAGCTCGAGGGCCAGCAGCCGAACCGCCAGGCTGGCCGTCAGCAGGAGCGCCAGCTGCACGAGGACGGCTCGGTTCGTCGTCACCGCGACAGCCTAGCGTCGCTGCCGGAAGACGAGCGTCCCCGTGCTAGCATCCGCCGCTGACCATGACCGATGCGGACCTGCTCCACCCGGCCACCCGCGCCGCGCTCGACGCGCTGGATGTGCCCTTCGCCGTCATGGCCTGTGACCCGGCGCTGGCTGACACGGCCGCCTTCGTCGAGGCCTACGGCGTCCCGCTGGATCGGTCCGCCAACACGATCGTCGTCGCCTCGAAGGGCGCCGAACCCAGCTACGTGGCGTGCGTGCTCCTCGCCACGACCTCGCTGGACGTCAACAACGTTGTGCGGCGCGAGATGGGCGTCCGCAAGGCGTCGTTTGCGGGTGCGGATCCGGTGCGCGCGCTGACGGGCATGGAGATCGGCGGCGTGACGCCATTCGGGCTCCCGGACGACGTTCCGGTCCTGGTCGACGCCCGGGTCATGGAGCCCGATTGGGTCATCCTCGGCGGCGGGAACCGGTCGTCGAAGTTGCGCCTGGCGCCGGCCGCACTCAGCGCGATCGGATCCCTGCGGGTCATTCCGGGCCTCGCTGTCGTCCGCTGACGTCGCTTTACACTGGTGCGGTGCGAGCCTGCCCGAGCTGCGGGGAGTCCAACCCGGATCGGTTCAGCGCCTGCGCCTTCTGCGGAAGCAGCCTTGCCGAACAAGTGCGGCCTAAGGAGGAGCGCCGGGTCCTGACCGTCGTGTTCTGCGACCTGAAGGATTCGACGGTGCTCGGCGAGCAGCTCGACCCCGAAGCCCTCGGTGAGGTCCTCGACCTGTATTTCACTGCGATGACGCGCGTCCTCGAGCGACACGCTGGCTCGGTCCAGAAGTTCATCGGCGATGCCGTCGTGGCCGCGTTCGGCATCCCGGTGCTCCACGAAGACGATGCGCTTCGTGCCGTCCGAGCCGCGGTCGACATGCGCGTGGCGCTCGCGCGCCTCAACCAGCAGCTCAGCGCCGGCTACGGGGTCACGCTGAAGATCCGGATCGGCATCCACACCGGCGACGTCGTGGTCCGCACGGCGGTCAACGACCAGCAGGTCCTCACGGGCGACACGCTCAACACCGCCGCCCGGCTCGAGCAGGCCGCCGGAGAAGACGAGATCCTCATCGGGGAGCCCACCCTCCGTCTCGTGCGTGGCGCGGTCGAGACCGAGCCGATGCCGCCGCTGGACCTCAAGGGAAAGTCCGAGGTGGTGGTCGCGCACCGGCTGCTCCGCGTCATCGGCGACGAGCAGTCCGGTCGCCTGCACGACGCGCCGCTCGTCGGCCGCGAGAAGGAGCTCGGCGCCCTCTTGGCAGTGCTCGACCGGTCGACCTCGGAACGGCGGTGCATGCTCGCCACGGTCCTGGGCGAGGCCGGCGTCGGGAAGAGCCGCCTCGTCCGCGAGCTGCTGGCGGACCGCGAGCATCGCGCCACGATTCTCCGCGGCCGTTGCCTGCCGTACGGAGAGGGCATCACGTTCTGGCCACTCCTCGAGATGGTGCGAGACGCGGCCGGTGTCGGCCCGGCCGCGGCGCCGGACGAGGCGATGCGGCAACTCGAGGCGCTGGCGGACGACATCGAGATCGCGCGACGCGTCGGGTCGGCAGTGGGCTGGACCGACGAGCAGCTGCCGATGGCCGAGCTCTTCTGGGGAGTCAGCGCGCTGCTCGAGCGCATGGCTGGCCAGGGGCCGGTCACCGTCGTCATCGACGATGTGCATTGGGCTGCCCCGGCCCTCCTGGAGCTCATCGAGCACCTGGTGGACCGCCTCGGAAGCGCATCGGTCATGATCGTCTGCACCGCACGCCCGGACATGCTCGACGACAACCCGACGTGGAGTGAGGGACCCTCCGCAGTGCGGGTGGTACTCGAAGGCCTCCCCGGAGAGGCAGCCGCGATCGTCCTCGACAACCGCCTCGCGGGCGTCGAGCTCCCAGCTGCGGCGAGCGAGCGCATCCTGTCGGCCGCCGACGGCAACCCCCTCTTCGTCGAGCAGCTCGTGTCAATGTTGATCGACACAGGCATTCTGCGCGAGACCGGCGGCCGCATGGAGATGACGCGCGAGATCAGCGCGTTGGCGGTGCCGCCCAGCATCCAGGCCCTCCTCTCGGCACGACTCGACATGCTGAACCTCCACGAGCGTTCGGTCGTTGGCCCCGCATCGGTCATCGGCCAGACGTTCCCGTCTGCCGCGATTCGCGAGCTGGCGAGTCCAAGCGAGCGTGACGAAGTCCTGGAGCACCTCTCCGCCGTCGCCCGCAAGCGCCTCGTCCGCCAGGAGGCGGTCCCCGAAGCGGATGGATCGGACTATCGGTTCCAGCACGCTCTCGTTCGCGATGCGGCCTATCAGCTGATCCTGAAGCGGGGGCGGGCCGACCTGCACGAGCGATACGCCGACTGGCTCGAGCGCTCGCGAGGCGAGCGCGAGGCACAGATCGAGATGGACGAGATCGTCGGCTACCACCTCGCGCAGTCCTACGCCTACCGGACCCAGCTGGGAGTCGACGAGCATGTCACGGTGCTGGGATCACGCGCCGCCGAACGGCTCGGGGCCGCAGGACGTCGAGCCTTCACGCGGGGTGACCTGTCGGCTGCGACCGATCTCCTGGGTCGGGCCATCGCCACCCTGGTGCCCCCGGACCCGGTGCGACTGGCGCTGGCCGCCGATCTCGCCGAGACACTCCTGGAGCGCGGCGAGTTCGAGCGAGCCGGCGAGGTGCTGGACGAGATCGACGCGGCGAGCACGGACCCGGCGTGCGCCGCGCCAGTCGCGCGCGGCCGCCTCGTCCGGCTGTACGTGGACCTGTACGCCGGTCAGGACGCGGGCTGGGCCGAGAAGGCCCGGGCCGAGGTCGAGCGCGCGATCTCGATCTTCGAGGCCGCGGACGATCAGGTCGGCCTCGCCACGGCCTGGCGAGTGCATTGCAACGCCGACATCCTCGCGCTGGAGTTCGACGCCGGCCTCGATGCCGCGGAGCGGATCATCACCCATGCCAACGCGGCCGGGGACACTCGACAGCAGCGCCGCGGCGCGGTCGCCTACTCGGTTTGCGCGGTCCAGGGTTCCACGCCCGTCGACCAGGCGATTGCGCGCTGTGAGGACCTCATCGCGACGGTCGAGGGCGATCGACGCACCGAGGCCGTGGTCCAGGGCGCCCTCGCGCAACTGCACGCCATGAACGGTACGGCTGCAGCGGCGCGGACCGCCTATACGAGCGCGCGCGGAAAGCTCGTCAGGCTCGGGAAGAGCGTCGTGAGCGCCTCGACGTCGCTGGACTCGGGCCCGGCGGAAATGATCCTCGGCGACCTCGTCGCCGCCGAGGCGAACCTGCGGCGGGATTACGACGAGCTGGAAGGCCTCGGCGAGACCTACCTGCGGTCGACGATCGGCGGCCTGCTCTCGTACGTCTGCGTCCTCGAAGGCCGATGGGAGGAAGCGGAGGTGATCGCCGCGGCCGTCCGTCAGATGGCCGGGCCCGACGACGTTGACGCACAAGTCCTCTGGCGTCGATCGCTTGCGCGGCGGCGCGCGGCGCAACGCCGCTTCGACGAGGCGGCCTCGCTCGCGACAGAGGCGGTTGAGCTCACGAGCGACTCAGCGCCCGTGATGCGCGCCTATGCCCTCGTCGACCGTGCCCTCGTGCTTGCCGCCGACGGGCGCGATGGGGCCGCCGCGGACTTCGCCGCGGCGATCGGTCTCCACGTGGCGAAGGGCAACCGTGCCGCGGCGGACGCGGTCACCCGGGTTGCATCGGAGTCAGCGGGGATTGCTACCGAGCGCTAGATCCCGCGACCGCGGCCGTTCGTCGGCAGCTGCATCTCGATCACGAGCAGCCGCTGCTGCCCGCTTCCCAGCCAGGAGGCGTCGAAGCAGAACCCCTCGTTCTCCTCGCAGTCGCGCGGGGGAAACTCGCATGTGCCGTCGTCGCGCTGGTGCACCACGCTCACGGTGTTGGGCGTTCGATTGCCGGCGGTGCCGCGGTCGTACGTCATCGTGACGGTCAGGTAGGGAGTCACCGGCTCACCGTTGGCGACCGTGAGGACGATCGTCTTGCCGAAGCCGGCAACCGCGGTCCCGTCGCACACGATCCCATCGGTTATCTCCGCGACCAGGGCAGGGTAGTCGAACCCGACGGCCGGAACGTCGACGGTGGTCGACTGTCCGTTGCCGCCGCCGATCCCAGCGGTGGGGAAGGAGAGCGGCCCGTTGTGCGCGGCCTGCCAGCGTCCGAAGAACTCCCCATCACTCCGCACGCCGATGACGCCACTGTCTGAGAACGTGTCACGGGACGACGCTTTGGGGTTGCCGCCGGCGGCGTCGATCGTGAGGCTGCCGCTCATGGTGACGGCGCCCGACGTCGCAGGTGCGCTCACCACGATCAGTCGGCTGACCGAATCGCCGCCTGGCAGCGTTCCGAGCTCGCAGGTGACGACCGCTCCATCGAAGGCACAGCCGTCCGCCTCGAGAACGGTGCCCGCTGACAGCGTGCCGACGAACGTCGTGTGATTGAAGGTGCTCGTACCATCGTTGCTGGCGAACATCTCGAACGCACCGGGCTGGCTGATGGTCACGGCAGCAGTCAGCGGGTCGACGTTGAACGTCACCTTCGTCCCGCGCGGCGCGCCGGCGGCAGCGGCCGGGAGGCTCAGCAGTGCAGCTGCCGTCGCGACGACGACGAGCAGGCGAATATTCATGGGTGCTCGGGTACGCATGCTCGGACGGCTACTCCCTATGGCAGGCCACGAGCTCGGCTCAGGTTCATAGGGTACTCCCTTAGTACTAACTGTCTAGCGGCGCGGACCTGAGGGTGGTGCGTGCTAGCATCTCGATCCCATGGCTCAGCTGGCCCGCTTCTCCCCGGCGGCCGTCGTGCAACGGATCACGCGCGGCGGAGAGCCGGTGGGCGAGCCGCTCCACACGGTCGATGAGATCGTGGACGAGGCCAAGCGGCACCGGCCGAACGTCGACGAGGCGCTCATCCGGCGGGCGTTCGAGACCGCCGAAGCGGCCCATGCCGACCAGGTGCGCAGCTCCGGGGAGCCGTACGTCACCCACCCGGTGGCGGTGACGTACTACCTGGCCACGCTCCAGATGGACGCGGAGACGCTGGCCGCGGCGCTGCTCCACGACGTGCCCGAGGACACCGAGCTCACCATCGCGGACCTCGAGAAGCGGTTCGGGCGCCAGGTGGCGCGCCTGGTCGACGGCGTCACCAAGCTGAGCAAGTTCGGCAGCGCGCGGACGATGGAGGAGCAACAGGCCGAGAACATCCGCAAGATGTTCATGGCCATGGCTGAGGACGTCCGGGTCGTGATCATCAAGCTCGCCGACCGCCTCCACAACATGCGGACGCTCGAGTTCCTCCCGCCGGACAAGCAGCAGCGGATCGCCCGCCAGACGATGGAGATCTACGCGCCGCTGGCGCATCGGCTGGGGATGTGGCAGATCAAGTGGGAGCTCGAGGACCTGTCGTTCAAGTACCTGGAGCCGGAGAAGTACCGCCAGCTTGTCGACATGCTCACCGACCGCCGGCGGGCGCGCGAGAGCTTCGTCAACAAGAGCATCGGCATCCTCGGCAAGGAGCTCGGCAAGGTCGGGATCACCGCCGAGATCACCGGACGGCCGAAGCACCTGTACTCGATCGCCAAGAAGATGGAGCGCAAGGCCGCCGATTTCGCCGAGATCTACGACCTCCATGCCATACGCGTGCTTGTCGATGACGTGAAGGACTGCTACGCGGCCCTCGGCGTGGTCCACTCACTGTGGCGCCCGGTGCCCGGCCAGTTCGACGACTACATCGCCATGCCCAAGGCGAACATGTACCAGTCGCTGCACACCGCCGTCATCGGTCCGGAAGCCAAGCCGCTCGAGGTGCAGATCCGGACCTACCAGATGCACGAGGTGTCCGAGGCGGGCATCGCCGCGCACTGGCGCTACAAGGAGGGATCGCGCGGCGACCGCAAGTACGACGAGAAGCTCGCCTGGGTGCGCCAGCTCATGGACTGGCAGCGCGAGGTCACCGATCCCACCGAGTTCGTCGAGGGCTTGAAGCTGGACCTGTTCCAGGACCAGGTCTTCGTCTTCACCCCCAAGGGCGACGTGAAGGACCTGCCGCGCGACGCGACGCCGCTGGACTTCGCGTACCGCATCCACACCGACGTCGGGCATCGCACCATCGGCGCGAAGGTGAACAACCGGCTCGTGCCGCTCGACTACCGACTCCGGAACGGCGACATCGTCGAGATCGTCACCACCAAGGCGGCGCACGGCCCGTCCCGTGACTGGCTGAACATCGTCCGTACCTCGCACGCGCGCGAGAAGATCCGCGCCTGGTTCAAGCGGCAGCAGCGCGAGGAGAACATCGCGCAGGGCAGGGAGCTCCTCGACCGGGAGTTGCGCCGCCTCGCGCACGAGACGCTGGCGGGGATCGACTCCAGCAAGCTCTCCGAACTCGCGGCGCAGTATCGCTACCGCGAGGTCGACGACTTCTATGCCGCCATCGGCTACGGGGCGGTGTCGTCGGCGAGCGTGGTCAGCAAGCTCGAGATCCACGACGACGCCGCCATTCAGCTGCCCGAGATGGCGCCGCCCGCGGCGCCGTCGACGACGGGAGTGAAGGTGAAGGGCGTCGGCGACCTGCTGGTGCGCTTCGCGAAGTGCTGTTCGCCGATCCCCGGCGACGAGATTACCGGCTACGTCACCCGGGGCAAGGGGGTGACGATCCACCGTGCGTCGTGTCCCTCGGTGCTCTCGGAGCGGGATATCGAGCGCCTGATCGATGTGGAGTGGGAGCTGGCCGGGCAGCAGACGTACCCGATCACGGTGCGCATCACCGCCCTCGACCGGCCGGGGCTCCTGAACGAGGTCACGAACGTGGTGGCCGAGTACAAAGTGAACATCGTGGCTGCCTCGGTCGCCACCCATGCCGATGCGACCGCCACGATCACGGCGACGTTCAAGGTGACCTCGCTTCAGCAGCTGGCCAAGGTGCTGACCAAGATCGAGCGTCTGCGCGACGTGACCTCGGTCACCCGCGAGGCGCGATAGACCATGGTGGGCGCCAACGTATATGCCGGATATGCGATGGGCCGAGAGGAGAACCGATGAAGGGCGATCGCGTGGAGGCCGTCGTCGACACCGGCCAGGGCGGGACACAGACGTTCGAGATCGTCGCCACCAAGGCCGGTCGCCGCATCGAGGTCACCACCGCACGCGGGGTGGTCGAGGTCTCCGAGGTGACGCGCTCCGGCACCCCGGTGCGCACCGGCCGGTTCATGGCCAGCCGGCTGGTGGCGCTGGTCGAGCACCCAGCCCACGAGGGCACCGAGAAGCCGGTCGATGTCTCGACCCGCCGGCGCATGGGAGCCGGATCGTCCGAGGGATGACTGCAGGCGCCATCGAGCGCGTCCGCGAGCTGTGCACCGCCTGGCCCGAGGTCACCGAACGGCTCAGCCACGGCGAGCCGACCTGGTTCCATCGCGACAAGCGCAGCTTCGCCACGACCGCCGACCATCACCACGACGATCGGCTCGCTGTCTGGTTGGCCGCACCCCAGGGTGCTCGCGATCCGCTGGTCGACGCCGAGCCGACGCGATACTTCGTGCCGCCCTACGTGGGGCACCGCGGCTGGATCGGCGTCTATCTGGACGTCGACGTCGACTGGGAGCGGCTCGAAGAGCTCATCGGCGACGCGTATCACACGGTGGCCACTCGGGGCCGATAGACTCCGAGCGGATGGCGAAGCAGATCACCGCCCCGCGCGGTACGCGCGACCTGCTGCCCGAGGAGACGCCGGCATGGGACCGGGTCGAGGCGGTGGCGCGCGACCTGTCGCGCCGGTATGCGCTCGAGCGCATCGAGATCCCGCTGTTCGAGCGGGTGGAGCTCTTCGCCCGCGGCCTGGGCGAATCATCCGACGCGGTCGAGAAGGAGATGTTCCGGGTCGGCGGCGCCCGTGGAAGCGACGAGGAGCGAGCGGAGTGGGCGCTGCGCCCCGAGCCCACCGCCGGAATCGTGCGAGCCTTCATCGAGCACGGGATGCACGTCCGGCCCGGGCCGCTGCGGCTGACGATGACCGGCCCGATGTTCCGCTACGACCGACCCCAGGCCGGCCGCTTCCGCCAGTTCGCGCAGTGGGACGTCGAGGTCCTGGGTGACCCAGGTCCCGCGGTCGACGCCGAGCTGATCGAGCTCGCCATGCGCTTCTACGCCGAGGTCGGCCTGACCGATGCGGTCGCCCACGTCAACTCGATCGGCGATGCGACCTGCCGCCCGGCCTACCGCCAGGCGCTGATCGACTACTTCACGGCGCATGTTGACCGGTTGACCGAGGACTCGCGCCGTCGGCTCGAGGTCAACCCGCTGCGCGTGCTCGACGACAAGGACCTCGCGCCAGACCTGGCAGAGGGCGCGCCGCGCAGCACCGACCACCTGTGCGACGAGTGCCGTGCCCACTACCGCGGCGTCCTCGACCTGCTCGACGCGATCGGCGTGCGCTACATCGTCGACCATCGGCTCGTGCGCGGGCTCGACTACTACACCCGCACCGCCGTCGAGTTCGTCATCGCCGGCCGCGAGGGGCAGCAACAGGCGCTCGGTGGCGGTGGCCGCTACGACGGGCTCGCCGAGCTCCTCGGCGGCCGGCCGACGCCGGGCATCGGATTCGGGATCGGCCTGGACCGGACCGTGCTGGCCATGCAGGAGCAGGGCGTTGCAGTCCCGGCTCGCGGCCAGCTCGTCGCGGTCGTCGGAACCGGGGACGACCATGCCGACCGGCTACGGGTCGCCGCAACCCTCCGCGAGGCCGGCCTCGCCGTCCGTCCGGACGGCAGCAGCCGCAAGCTCGGCAAGCAGCTCGAATCGGCCTCCAAGAGCGGCGCATCCCACGCCGTGATCGTCGGCGACGAGCTCGGTGATGGCCGCGTCGGGCTCAAGAGCCTCGCGACCGGCGAACAGGAGACGGTTCCGCTCACGGACGTGGTCGCACACATCGGCGCCTGAGGAGGCGCTCAGCTACCATGCCGCTCCCATGAGCACCTCCTTCCGGAGCCACAACTGCGGCGAGCTGCGTGCCTCGCACGTCGGCGAGCGGGTCATGCTGGCCGGATGGGTGCATCGGCGCCGCGACCACGGGCACCTCGCCTTCTTCGACCTCCGCGACCGCCACGGCATCACCCAGGTGGTGACGAGCGCCGACGATGCGCCCGATGCCCATGCAGCGGCCGAGCCGGCGCGCAGCGAATGGGTGCTCCAGGTCGAGGGCGTGGTGCGCGAGCGACCCGAGGGCACGGCGAACTCCGAGCTTGCCACCGGCGAGATCGAGGTCGCCATCGACCGGGTCGAGATCCTGAACCCGTCGAAGGTGCCGCCGTTCTACATCAACGAGGAGCAGGCCGGCCTGGACGAGAGCCTGCGCCTGAAGCATCGGTACCTCGACCTGCGACGGCCGCCGATGCAGCAGCGGATGCTGCTCCGATCGCGGTTGGCCTCCGCCATCCGGCGCGCGCTCGAGGACGATGGCTTCGTCGAGATCGAGACGCCGACGCTCATCCGCAGCACGCCCGGAGGGTGCCCGCGACTTCGTCGTGCCGTCGCGACTGCGGCCCGGCGAGTTCTACGCGCTGCCGCAGTCGCCGCAGCAGCTCAAGCAGCTGCTGATGGTGGCCGGCTACGACCGCTACTTCCAGCTGGCCCACGCGTACCGCGACGAGGACATGCGGGGCGACCGGCAGCCGGAGCACACCCAGGTCGACATCGAGATGAGCTTCGTCGACGAGGAGGACGTGATCTCGACCGTCGAGCGCGTCGTCACGCGTGTTGCGAAGGAGGTGCTCCCGCATCGTCCGATCCTGCACGAGCCCTTCCCGCGCCTGACGTACGCCGAGGCCATGGACCGATACGGCTCGGACAAGCCCGACATCCGCTTCGGGATGGAGCTGGTCGACCTGACCGATGCCGTCCGCGAGGTCGACTTCCGAGTCTTCTCCGAGCCGATCGCGGCCGGCGGCGCCGTCTTCGGCATCGTCGCGCCCGACTGCGGCGACTACTCGCGCAAGCAGCTCGACGAGCTCATCGATCTGGCGAAGCGCCACGGTGCGAAGGGCCTCGTGCATCTCGCCGTCCAGGCGGACGGGGCGCTCCACGGTCCCGCGGCGAAGTTCCTCGAGGGCCACCAGGCGGCGCTGCTGGGCGTCCTCGGCGCCACGCCCGGCGACCTCGTGCTGGTGGTCGCCGATGCCGATCGCCACGCCGGCGCCGAGGCGCTCGGCCACGTGCGGCTGGCGATGGGCGACCGGCTCGGTCTCCGACAGCCCGGCGTGCTCGGCTACGTCTGGGTCCACCAGTTCCCGATGTACACCTGGGACGACGAGGGCCAACGGTGGGACGCGACCCACAACCCGTTCAGCGCGCCACTGCCCGAGGACGTCCCGCTGCTCGAGACCGATCCCGGCGCCGCCCGCGCTCAGCAGTACGACCTTGCGCTGAATGGCTGGGAGTCCGGCGGGGGATCGGTGCGCATCCACCAGCGCCCCCTGCTGGAGAAGTCGTTCGCCCTGATGGGTCACACCATCGAGGGCATGCGCGACCAGTTCGGCGCCCTGCTCGACGCGCTCGAGTACGGGGCCCCGCCGCACGGTGGCATTGCCATCGGCCTCGACCGCTGGGCCGCGCTGTACGCCGAGGTCGACAACATCCGCGAGGTGATGGCCTTCCCGAAGACCCAGTCCGGCGCGGACCTGATGATGGACGCTCCATCGCCGATCGCGCGCGAGCAGCTCGATGAGCTGCGGCTCCGGGTCGTCGAGGACGACTGACCTACGAAACCGCCGCGACGATCGAGATCGTCGTCGGCTGATCGGTTCCTGCGCCGGCGCGAGTAGGATCGCTCCGTGACGCTGAGTCTCGCCGAACTCGTCGAGCAGTCCGCGACCGAGGATGCCCTCGTGCATGAGCTCGTGCGGATCGGGGTGACGACCACGTCAATCGAGCCGTTCGAGCGCGGAGACGTCCAGCGGATCATCACCGCCGCCGCCTACCTCGACGGCGGGTTCACCATCGAGCAGCTCGAGTCGGCCATCGCATCGCATACGATCAGCTTCGCGTTCGCCGATGCGCTCGACCTCGAGCCTACCGAACGGACGGGGGGAACACTGGGCACCCTGGCCGAGCGGCTTGGTGAGCCGATCGACCGGCTGCGGACGATCTATGGTGCGTTCGGCCTGCCGCTGCCGAGCGCCGAGACGCCGCTGCGCGCGAACGAGGAGGCGGTGGTGGCCGCGTTCGTCGAGGCCTGGCGCATGGCCGGGTCCGATGCCACCGTTCGTGCGGCCCGCATCTTCGGGGACAACGCGCGCCGCGCCTCCGAGGGTTGGGTTGACCTGTTCGTGGAGCTGGTCTCGATGCCCGCCATGTCACACAGCCGATCGTTCGCGGAGTACGCGGACAGCACGATCCGTCCGGCGACGCGCCTGGCTGAGCTTGCGCCGGAGCTCCTCCGCTGGCTCCAGCTGCGTCATACCTCACATGCCATGCTGGAAGCGAACCTCCGGCACTTCGAGCTCGACCTCGTGACCCGCCAGGTCATCCCCGAGCCGGACCGGCGGCTGCCGGTGATCGCGTTCGCGGACCTGGTCGGCTACACGACGCTCACAGAGGCCGAGGGCGACGCCCGGGCGGTGGCCGCGGCCACGGCTCTCCAGGAGCTGGCCGACTCGGCGGCCATGGCGCACGGCGGACGCGTGATCAAGCTGCTCGGGGACGGCGCGATGCTGCGCTTCGACGACCCTGGGACGGCCGCCTCAGCGCTGCTGGGGCTGCGGACTACCGCGCCGGAGGGCGGGCTCGGCGCCGTTCACCTCGGCGTCGAGAGCGGCCCGGTGATCGAGCGGGACGGCGACGTCTTTGGAAGCACGGTCAACCTGGCGGCGAGAATCGCCGCCAGCGCGGGTGCCGGGGAGCTCCTGGCCGGGCCGGGTGCGGCCGCCAGCCTTCAACACGACCCGCGGTTCGTCCTTACGTCCCTTGGAGGACGCGAGCTCAAGGGGTTCGCCGCCTCCGTGCCGGTCTGGTCGGTTCAGTCCTCCGGCAGCTCATAGCTGCCATCGGCGTCGTGCGTCTCCCGCCCAGTGAGCGCCGGGCTGAACACGCACACCAGGCGCAGCGCTTCCAGCACGCGGATCGAGTGCCGGTCATGGCCCGGTGCGTACGCATCGCCAGGACCGATGCGGTGAACGGCGCCGGTGTCCCGCTCCGTGATCTCGGCCGCGCCCTCGATGACGTAGCACGCTTCCTGGTGGTGCTTGTACCAGAGCTGCATCTCGCGGCCGGCCTCGACGGTCGTCTCGGACAGTGAGAAGCCGAGGCCGTCGGCGCGGACGAAATGGCGGCGCGCCCGCCAGCCGTCGCCGCGGACGTCGTTCGGTCCATCGGTGATCTCGTCCAGCGTTCGAACCAGCATCGGATTCCTCATCGGTTGCGGGAGGGCCAAGCGTAGTCCGCCAACGTCGGCACGCGTGATGCAGGTGCGCCCGGCATGTGTCTGACCTGTGGCTGCATGGACGCGCACCTCGAGATGGGTGAGTCGAACATCACCTACGAGGACGTGAAGAAGGCCGCGGACGAGAACGGTCGGTCGGTGCGCGAGACGCTCGACATCGTCGACCGGACCGTCGCTGCCGATCGCGAGAAGCACTCGTCCGAATTCGCCTGAGTGCGTCGTCGCACACCGGCCGTGCTGCGTACTCGGGTCGGAGGAGCGGCAGCGCCGGGGGCGGTTCGGGCTGCCCGCGGCTATCATCGCCGCATGGCGATCTACCTCGATCACGCGGCGACGACGCCGCTGCACCCCGAGGTGCTCGAGGCGATGCTGCCGTACCTCACCGAGCACCACGGCAACCCGTCGAGCATCCACGCCTCGGGGCGACGCGCCCGACAGGGGCTCGATGAGGCGCGCGAGGAGATCGCGGCGCTGATGGGCGCCAGGCCGCGCGAGATCGTGTTCACCGGCTCCGGGACCGAGGCCGACAACCTGGCGATCAAGGGCGTGGCCTGGGCATCGAGCGCGCGCGGTCGGCACCTCATCATCGGCGCCGCGGAGCACAAGGCGGTACTCAATCCCGCGGCGGTCCTCGAGCGGCAGGGATTCGCGGTCACTGCCGCCGGCGTCGACTCCCATGGCCGCGTGAATCCCGACACCGTCGCCGACGCCATCACCAACGGGACCGTCCTGGTCAGCATCCAGGCGGCGAACAACGAGGTCGGCACGATTCAGCCGGTGGCGGAGATCGGTGCGGTCTGTCGCGAGCGCCGGGTCCCGTTCCACGTGGACGCCGTGCAGTCCTCCGCATTCGCTCCACCCCAGGCCGACGCATGGCAGGCGACGCTGATCAGCCTGTCGGCCCACAAGCTGCGCGGCCCGAAGGGATTCGGCGCGCTGTGGGTGCGGCAGGGCACCGCGATGCTGCCCCAGCTCAACGGCGGCGCCCAGGAGCGGCAGCGACGGGCGGGGACCGAAAACGTGGCCGGCGCCGTGGGCTTCGCACGCGCCATGCGCCTCGCCTATGCGGCGACCGAGCCGCTCGAGCCGACCCGCGATCGGTTGATCGCCGGCCTGACCGCCATCGAGGGTGTGCAGCTCACCGGACACCCGACCGATCGGCTGCCGAACTCGGCCTCGGTCGTGATCGAGGGGGTCGAGGGGGGCGACCTGGTGGCGGCGCTCGACCTGGAGGGCATCGAGGCATCGACGGGCAGCGCCTGCACCACCGGCAGCGTGGACCCGTCGCACGTGCTGCTGGCGATGGGTATCGGCGTCGAGCTGGCGCACGGCTCTCTGCGTCTCACGCTGGGGCGCGAGACGACCGTCGCCGACGTCGATCGCACGGTGGAGGTCGTCGCGTCCTGCATCGGCCGACTGCGCGGGTTGCGCACATCTGAGCCGGTGCCGGCATGAGCCGGATCGTGGCCGCCATGAGCGGCGGGGTGGATTCGTCCGTCGCGGCGGCATTGCTGGCGGAGCACGCCGGGGACGAGGAGGTCATCGGCGTCTGGATGCGCACCCACGGCGATCTGCCGGAGGGCTACGAGCTGTCGCGCTCCTGCTGCTCGCCGGATGCGGCCGACGATGCTCGCCGCGTCGCGCAGCTGCTGAGCATCCCGTTCTTCATCCTCAACGTCGAGCGCGAGTTCGGCGCTCGTGTGATCGACACGTTCGTCGACGCGTATCTCGACGGCGCCACGCCGAACCCGTGCCAGGCGTGCAACCAGTACATCAAGTTCGACGAGCTCCTCCGACGCGGCCTGGCCGCCTACGGAGCCGATGCGGTCGCCACCGGCCACTACGCCCGGCTGGAGCACCGCGACGGCCGCTGGAGGCTGATGCGAGCCGCCGATGCGGACAAGGACCAGACCTATTTCCTGTGGGTGCTCGACCAGGACCAGCTGGCGCGCACGCGGTTTCCGCTGGGCGAGCTGACCAAGCCCCAGGTCCGCGCGATCGCCGCCGAGCTGACGCTGCCGACGGCGCACAAGCCCGAGTCACAGGAGATCTGCTTCGTCCCGCTGGGCGACTACCGGGCCCTGCTCGAGGAGCGCCGAGGCTACGCGGGCGAGCCGGGACCGATCGTGGACGCCGATGGCACCCGGGTCGGCACGCACACGGGCTACGCCCACTACACCGTCGGTCAGCGGCACGGCCTCGGTGTCGCGCTGGGCGAGGCGGTCTACGTGCGCGAGGTCCTGCCAGGCACGAACACGGTGGTCATCGGCCGGCGCGACGAGGTCGCGCAGTCGACCTTCACGGTGGATGGCGCGCGCTTCACGGCCGGCGAGCCGCAGCTCGAGCGGTTCGACGCATCGGTCCGGATCCGGCACCGGGCGCCCGACGTGCCCGCCGAGGTCACCATGGTCGGCCGCGACCGATTCCTGGTGGAGACCGCCGAGCCGGTCTGGGCACCGGCCCCCGGCCAGGCGGCCGTGCTGTACGACGGCGAGGAGTGCCTTGGCGGAGGGCGCATCGCCCGTCCCCCGGCCTGAGGCCGCGGCATGCCACTCCCGCCGTGGCTCATCTGGGTTCCCGCGCTGGCGCTTGTCAACCTGCTGGTCTTCGTCGCCGTGCGCGGCCGATGGGGCCGATCGGTGCTCATCCTTGGCGTGGCGGCGGTCCTCGGCGTGGTCGTCGGCGACCGCGTGGCGGAGGCGACCAACCTGGAGCTGCTGCGCGTCGGCGATATGAACGTGCTCGGCGCGTCGGTGATGGCGCAGGTCTTCATGGTGGCGGTCACGCTGCTCGGCGCGCTCGGTCCGGTGCGGATCGAGGAGTAGCCAGGCTCTCATGAAGCGGCGGATTCTTCCCACATTGCCCGCTCCTGGGCGGAATGGAGCATGGATGCGCGTGGAGTTCCCGCGAGTGCCACTTCACGGGGCCAGATGTGAACCATCCGCCGATCGATAGGCGGTGGGTCACCGGGGCGAAGCCTCGCGTGAAGGCCCCGCTCATTCATCGGGAGGACGCCTGAGGATTCCGCGTAGAGTGTGGCCATGGATCTCGCCCTGGCCATCTTCAACGTCGGCGCCGGGATCGGGGTGCTGGCTGCGGGCGGGGCGCTGGTGTACCTCGCCTGGCGGACAACGCCCTTGATCAAGGAGTTCCGCGCGCTGGCTGCCGACCTGCGGCGATTGACGCGACTCACCGACAGCGAGCTGCGACCGATCCTGGCCCACGCCCGCGAGCTGACGGGCAATGTCGAGGTCCTCACCGAGGACGTGGCGGTGAAGCTCGACCGGCTCGGTGACCTGATGAACTCGCTCCAGGCCAGCCTGGACCAGGGCCGGCTCACCCTGGCACCGGGACGCCATGAGGACTGGCCAGTAGAATCGTCCCAAACCCGCGAGGGAGAAGGGGACGCATGAAGGACTCCGGATTCGGCAGTTTCCTGGCTGGTGTGGTGATCGGCGGCATGATCGGAGCGGCGCTCGGATTGCTGCTGGCGCCACGGACGGGCGAGGAGCTTCGCGAACAGGTCGGCGAATTCGTCGACAGCACGAAGGCAGGGTGGGACGAGGCGGTCAACGAGGGGCGTGCTGCCGCCGAGCAGGCGCGTGCCGACATGGTGACCGACCACGGAGCCGCCGAGGGCGCCGCCCTGTAACGCACCACGACCCGAACCCCGAGCAGCAACGAGAGCCGGTGGGTCGCCGGCTCTCGCCGTGAGTGACGCATGACTGAGCCGATGCAGCCGACGCCGATGAGCGCCGCGGAGATCCGCGAGCGCTTCCAGCGATTCTTCGAGGAGCGGGGCCATACGCGCGTGCCATCCGCCCCGTTGCTGGCAGTCGACGACCCCACGCTGCTCTTCGTCAACTCGGGCATGGCGCCGTTCAAGCGAGTGCTCACCGGGGAGGAGAAGCGCGACTACGTTCGCGCGGTGGATGCGCAGGTCTGCCTCCGCGTGGCGGGCAAGCACAACGACTTCGAGGAGGTCGGCCGGACGCCGCGCCACAACACCCTGTTCGAGATGCTCGGCAACTGGAGCTTCGGCGACTACTTCAAGCGGGAAGCGATCCACTGGCACTGGGAGTTCCTGACCTCGACCCTCGGCATCGCTCCCGACCGGCTGGCCGCGACCGTGTACACCGATGACGACGAGGCCTACGACATCTGGTCGGGCGAGATTGGCCTGCCGCCCGACCGGATCGTCCGCTGGGGGAACATCGCCGTCGGCGACGAGAAGAACTTCTGGCAGATGGGTGACACCGGGCCGTGCGGCCCGTGCAGCGAGCTCCATTACGACCGCGGCGCGCATCTCTCGGAGGGTCCGGAATGCATTCCGGACCATTCGGAGCACTGCCCGCGCTGGCTCGAGGTTGGCAACCTCGTCTTCATGCAGTTCGATCGCGCTGCGGATGGGACGCTGACGCCGCTCCCGTTCAGGAGCGTCGACACGGGGACCGGCCTGGAACGGCTCGCATCGGTCGTCCAGGGGGTCGACTCGAACTACCGGACGGACCTCTTCGCGCCGATCATCGATCGCCTGGCGGAGTTTATCGGCCATGACCCCGAGACGGTCGAGTCGGAGCGCTTCAGCTACCAGGTCGTGGCCGATCACTCGCGGGCCATGACGTTCCTGCTCGCGGAAGGCGTCACGCCCTCGAACGAGGGTCCCGGCTACGTGCTGCGCCGCATCATGCGACGCGCGGTGCGTCACGGGCGCCTTCTCGGCATCACGCGACCGTTCCTGCGCGAGACGTGCGCCGTCGTGATCGAGCTCATGGGCGGGGCCTACCCGAACCTCGTTGCCCGCCGCGCCGAGATCCTCGACGCCATCGCGGCAGAGGAGGAGAAGTTCGCGCGCACCCTCGAGGCCGGCTCGGCACGGCTGGAGGAGCTGGTCGCCGCGGGCGGCCTCATCAGCGGCGCGGATGCGTTCCGTCTGCATGACACGTTCGGCTTCCCGATCGACCTGACCATCGAGATGGCGGCGGAGCGCGGCGTGACCGTCGATCGGGCCGGCTTCGACGCGGCCATGACCGAGCAGCGCGAGCGCTCGCGTGGTGCGAAGCAGGGCGGCCTGGCCGTGCGCGACGAGCTGGCCGCGCTGCCGAGCGAGTTCATCGGCTACCCGAACGTCACCGAGGCCGACGACCTGCGCATCCTCGGCCTGGAGCAGCTCGAGGACGGCCGATGGGGCCTCGTGCTCGACCGCACCCCGTTCTACGCCGAGGGTGGCGGCCAGATCGGAGACCGCGGCACCCTGCTGGGCGAGCGCGGGCGGATGACCGTCGAGGACACCCAGCGGGTCGGTGACGCCATCGTCCACGTCGGCGCCATCGAGGGGACGTTGAGCCGCGGGGAGTCGATCGCCGAGGCGCGAGTCGACGAGCAGCGTCGATGGGCGGCGGCCCGCAACCACACGGGCACGCACCTGCTCCACCGCGCGCTGCGTGACGTGCTCGGCGAGCAGGCGAAGCAGGCCGGCTCGTGGGTCGGGCCGGAGGGACTGCGCTTCGACTTCCCGGCACAGTCGGCCACGCCGCGCGACGCGCTGCGCGAGGTCGAGCGACTGGTGAACGTTCAGATTCGACGAGACGCGCCGGTCACGCCCGAGCTGATGCGGATGGAAACGGCGCAGGCGCTCGGGGCCGACATGTTCTTCGGGGAGAAGTACCTCCCGGAGTCGGTGCGCGTGGTCCAGGTGGACGGCTACTCGAAGGAGCTGTGCGGCGGCACGCACGTCGCCTCGACGGGCCAGATCGGGGCGTTCCTCATCACCGGCGAGTCGAGTATCGGCGCGGGCCTGCGGCGGATCGAAGCGGTCACGGGCGAAGGGGCCACCGAGCTGATCGCCGATCGGCTCGACGCCCTCCGCTCGACCGCCCAGCTCCTGGGCGAGAAGGAGGAGCAGGTCCCGCAGCGCGTGGAGACGCTGCTCGGCCGGCTACGCGACGCCGAGAAGGCGGCCAGGGCGCCGAAGGCGGCGGCAACGAAGCTCGACGCCGCGTCCGCGCTCCACGGCGCCCAGGACGCGGGCAGCGCGAAGGTGATCGTGCAGGCCTTCGCCGAAGCCGATGCGAACGCGCTGCGTGCGCTGGCCGATGATCTGCGCGGGATGACCGGGCGGTTCGTCGCCGTCCTCGGCGGGGGCAGCGACGGCAGGCCGGCGCTTCTCGTGGCAGCGTCGAAGGATCTCGCCGCGGAGGGCTTCGACAGCGGCGCCATCGTGCGCGAGGCGGCGTCGATCATTGGGGGCGGGGGAGGCGGACGCCCGGACCTGGCCCAGGCGGGCGGCACAGACGCTGCCCGCCTCGACGAGGCGCTGCGCGAGGCTGGTCGCCTGGCGCTCGAGGCGCTGCAGCGGATCGAGTCGAGCTGACCGCGGGATCGTGACGGCCGTCGGGCACCTCTGGAGCCGCGTCACCGACCGCGTCCGGAGCGCCGGCCGCGGCCGCGGGGCACCACCCGCGATCGCATCGCTCGACATCGGGACCGAGTACGCCAAGGCGCTGGTCCTCAGCGTCGAGCGTGACGAGGAGGGCCGGCTCGTGGGAGTGGTGCGCGGGACCGGCCGCCAGCGACAGGGCCTGGCGCACATGCAGTCCGGAACGGTGAGCGACATCGACGCGGTGGTCGCCAACTGCCACATCGCGATGGACGAGGCGAGGACGATGGCTGGCCGCCGGCCGATGGCGGCCGTGATCGGCATCGCCGGAGAGTTGGTGAAGGGGACGACCAGCGTCTCCACCGCCCGACGGAACGACGCGCGCCGCCCGATGGACGACGCGGAGCTGGAACGGCTCGTGTCCCATGCCCAGCAGCGCGCGCTGCGGGAGGCCGAGGAACGCATCCGCTGGGAGTCCGGCGTCGACCGCCTCGACGTGCGCCTCGTGCACGCGGCGATCGTCGAGATGCGGATCGACGGCTACCCCGTGAGCAACCCGATCGGCTTCACCGGGGCACAGGTCGAGCTGCACCTGTTCAACGCCTTCGCGCCGATGGTGCACCTCGGTGCGCTCCAGTCGGTTGCCACCGCGCTCGAGCTGGACCTGCTGGGCGTGATCGCCGAGCCGTATGCCGTTGCCACGTGTCTCGACCCGGGGGAGCTGGGAGATGCCGGCGCCGTGTTTGTCGACATCGGCGGCGGGACGACCGACGTGGCACTCGTCCGCGGCGGCGGGATCAGCGGCACAAAGATGCTCGCGCTCGGGGGGCGCGCGTTCACGAAGGGGTTGGTCGAGAAGCTCGGCATCTCATTCGCCGATGCGGAGGAAGCGAAACTGACGGAGGCCGAATCACGGCCCGATGTGTCCGACACCCTGCTGGAGGACGCCAGGATCTGGCGCGATGGGGTCGAGCTCATGATCGGGGAGCTGGCGGGTGACGACCTGCTGCCGGCCCGCATCCTCCTGTGCGGCGGCGGCGCCGACCTGCCGCAGGTGCGCGCGGTCCTCGACGAGGACGAATGGTGGAGCCGCTTGCCGTTCGCACGCCGTCCGAAGGTGCGCGCAATGGCGCCGGACGAGGTGGTCGGCCTGCGGGACGGGACCGAGCGCCTCGCGACGCGCCAGGACGTGACGCCGTTGGCGCTGGCCCACCAGGCGCTGATCCTCGACGCGGGCGCTTCGGCCGTCGACCGGGCTATGCGTGGCGTCGTGCGGGAGCTGGGCCTGTGAGCGACGCCCCCACCGTCCTCTACCTCGAGTCCGACGACGAGGTCACCTCGGTCGTCCGCCGGCTCCGGGCGGCGGACCCGGGCCCGGTGCTGGTCGTCGCGCCCGGGCGGTCACGGGCCACCTCCTCGGTGGTCGCGCTCCGCCTGCTGGCTCGCGCAGCCGATGCCGATTCCCGTTCGCTCACCGTCGTCGGCGACGCGCTCACGCGCTCACTGGCCGCGGAGGCGGGCGTGCCCGCGTTCAGCACCCTGGACGAGGCCCGACGCTCCGACGCTTCGGCAGCTCCGCCGCCCGACCCACACCGCGCCACGATCCACGTGGTCCGCGGTCCAGCGACCGACGACTCCGCTCCGACGCTCGCCGCTGCGTCCGTCGTCGCGGCAGCGACCGTCGCGACGCCCAGGGACGTCGCTCCCGTCCCCGGCGATGCGGACATCACGCGACCCGTGCCCGTGGTCCGGCCGAGGCCCGCACCCGCTTCCCGTGCTGCCTCGACGGGAGGCCGCGCGCGTCCGGCCGCCCTGCTCGGAGCGATCGCCCTGCTGCTCGCCGGCGCGGTGGTGGCGGGCGCTGCGTTCCTGCCGGCGGCAACGATCACGATCGCGCCGGACGCGGAGACCATCGCGCCGCGGCCGTACTCAGTCGCCGTCGACGATCTGTCTCGCCAGGACGGCACCGCCACCGCCGCTGCCGAGGTCACCGCGACCGGTACCTACCAGGTCCTGGAGCCAGCCACCGGCTCTGTTGTCTTCCTCAACTGGACGGCCTTCCCCGTCGACGTGGGGGCCGGGAGCCTCGTCGCGGCCGGGGAGCAGGCGTTCGCGACGGCTGAGACTGTCACCGTGCCGCCGGGGGACCTCACGTCGGAGGGCACGATCCAGGCGGGCGAGGCATCGGTGGGTGCAGTGGCAGCCGCACCGGGCCCTGCGGCGAACGTTGCTGCCGGGGCGATCGACACCGTCCTTGATCGTTCCACTGCGGCGCGGCTGCGCGGCTTCCCAAGCAACCCTGAGCGCCTTGTGACGAACCCGGAGCCGACGGCGGGTGGGGTCGACACCAGCGGCCCCGAGATCATCCAGGCGGACGTGGACGCGGCGGTCGAGGCCCTTCGCGGCGAGCTCGCGCAGGCAGTCGAGGCGGCCGTGGCCGAGATCCCGGACGGGATCACCGTGGTCGCGGAACCGGTGGAGCCGACCATCGAGGGCGTCGACGGCCTGGTCGGCACGCGCGACCAGGACACCGCCGAGATCCAGGGCTCCCAGCCCTGGGCGGCCGATGTGGCCGATCCGGAGCAGGTGACGGCGGCGGCCGAGAGCGCGTTCCTCGCGGACCCTGCCGCCGTCCCCGACGGCATGGAGGTCCTCCCTGGGTCGACGACCGTGACGGTCGGCGAGGGGACGATCGATGGCGACTCCATGCGCGTCGACACCACGGTGAGCGCGCGCGCCGCACCGATTGTCGACCCGGAGGTGGTGCGAGCGCGAGTTGCCGGCGCGACGGCGGAGGAGGCGGAGGCCGAGCTGGCCGACATCGGCCAGGCAACCGTCGAGCTCTGGCCCGGGTGGGTGACCACCGTTCCGACCATGGACGCACGGGTCGAGGTGGTGGTCGTGGATGCCGAGGTCGATGCCCAGTGAGCAGGCTCCTCGGCCTCGACCACGGCAAGCGCCGGATCGGTGTCGCGATCGCCGACTCGGAAACCGGCATGGCGTTTGCTCGGGTGGCGATCCAGCGGCGCAACCTCGATCACGATCTGGCCGTCGTCGGTGAGCTGTGCACCACCGAGGGGGTGGGGCGGATCGTGATCGGGCTGCCGCTCAACATGGACGGCACGGAGGGTCCGCAGGCGGCCGAGGCACGCGCCTTCGGGGAGGGTCTCGCATCGCACGGGCTGGACGTCGTCTACGAGGACGAGCGGCTGAGCAGCTGGGAGGCGTCGCAACGCCTCGCCGATGCGGGCCGTCATCCGGCACGCGGGAGTGGAGAGCTGGACTCGGCGGCTGCCCGCGTGATCCTGCAACAATATCTGGACGCCCGGCACCGGCCGGGCCGCGTCGTCGAGGAGACTGAATGAGCCGACCCCCCAGCTCGTACGAGTACGAGGAGCGCCGGAACGCGCGGATCCGCCAGCTGCGAGAGCAGCGCGAAGGCCCTGTCCGCCGACGGCGTCGGGTCCAGCCTCTCCTCCTGGCCGCATGGATCGCGGGCACGATCGCGCTCCTGGTGGCGGCCATCTTCATCGGCTTCAACATCTTCTTCGCCCCACGGGTAATGGCCTGGGTGGAGGAGAACCCCGGCGCCATCGAGCACGGTCTCGTCGAGGACTTCGTCCGGTGGTACCAGCCGGACGTGCTGGCCGACGAGCCGGCGGCAGCTGAACAGCGTCGCGTGTCCGTCACGATCGAGCAGGGGGCCACCGAGACCTCGATCGGTCAGCTCTTGGCCGAGCAGGGCCTGATCTCGAGCGAGATCGCGTTCCAGTACGCGATCATCACCGCCGGCCGAGAGGGCACGATCGCCCACGGCACGTTCGACCTGTCGCCGACGCTGCGACCGTCCGAGATCGTCGCGGCGCTGCGCGGTGAGGAGTTCGGTCCCACCACCGACGTGACCATCCGCGAGGGCCTGCGGCTGGAAGAGGTCGTGGCCGCCTTCTCCGAGAGCGAGATGACGATGAACATGGAGGAGTTCGCTGCCATCCTCCAGGCGCCTCCCGCGGAGCTCCTCAACCAGTTCGAGTTCCTCGCGGACCTGCCGGAGGGCCGGTCACTCGAGGGCTATATCCCGCCCGACACGTACAACTTCCAGATCGCGGGGGAGCACGCCACGCCGACCGCCGTGGTCACGGCGCTGCTCGGCCAGTTCGGCGAGCGGCTCACCGACGGCATCCGCGAGGGCATCGCCGCCCACGGACTGTCGCTCGACCAGGCGGTGATCATCGCCAGCATCGTCGAGCGCGAGGCGGTGATCGACGAAGAGCGGCCGCAGATCGCGGCGGTGTACATCAACCGCTTCAAGAACCCCGAGAACGGGGTCACCAACGGGCTGCTCAACGCCGACCCCACCCTCCAGTACGGCCTGATGACCGGGGAGTCCCGGCCGCTGGGCCATCCCCTGATCGCGGAGACGGAGGGCGGCTTCACGCCGGTCGACGAGTGGGGCGGCGTCGAGTGGTGGCCGCAGCTGCAGGTCTCCGGAGGCGAGGTCGCCCTCGAGGAATCCCTGCTTGGATTCCAGACGTACACGCAGCCCGGCCTTCCCCCCATGCCGATCGCGATGCCTCGAACGGACTCGCTCGAGGCGGTGGCCACCGCGCCGGTCGACGAGGGCTACCTGTTCTTCGTCGCCGGCTGCCCGGATGGCCAGCGCGACGGATCGCACTACTTCTCTCGCACGCTGGAGGAGCACAACGCGTTCATCGCGCAGGCCAACGAGGAGTGCGCGGGTCAGTGACCTCCACGGCGCCGGCGCTGACGGACGAACGCCTGGGTGCGCTGCGAAGCGTGCTCGACGAGCGTTCGCTCGACGGGGTGCTGCTGTCCCGGGCCGCGAACAAGCGCTATTACAGCGGCTTTCGCCTGGGTGACGCCGAGGGCCCGACCTCGGGGTATGCCGGCACGCTGCTCGTCACCCGCGGCGCCCGCCTGATCCTGGCGGACTCGCGCTACACCGAGCAGGCGGCTCAGCAGTCGCCCGGCTGGACGCTGATGCCCACGGCACGGCCGCTCCACGAGGAGCTGCCAGCGCTGCTGCTCGAGCATCGGATCGAGGCATTGGGCATGGAGGCGGCGGTCGTCAGCCATGCCGACTGGGCCGCGCTCGCCGCGGCCGCTCCGGGCGTCGAGCTGCACGCGGTCGACGATGAGCTCGTTCCGCTCCGAATCCGGAAGGGCCCCGATGAGGTGGAGGCCATCGGTCGTGCGTGCGCGTTGGCCGACGCCTGCTTCGACCATCTCGTGGCCTGGCTGTCAACGGGCATGACGGAGGCGGCGATCGCCTGGGAGATCGAGTCGTTCTTCCGCGCCCACGGCGCGGAGGGACCGTCCTTCGAGACGATCGTCCTGGCCGGCCCACGGGCGGCCATGCCCCACGGGCGGCCATCGTCCGCGACCGTCGAGCGCGGCAACGTCCTGCTCATCGACTTCGGATGCATCGTCGAGGGCTATCGGTCGGACATGACGCGGACCCTGTTCGTCGGTGACGTGCCCGACGAGATCCGTCGGTACCACGACGCCGTTCGCGAGGCGCAGGCGCTGGCTATGGCCGGGATTAGGCCGGGCGTGAATGGAGCGGACCTGGACGCGCTCGCCCGCGAGCGGATCGAGCGTGAGGGAATCGAGCCGTACGGGCACGGCCTGGGCCACGGCATCGGCCTGCAGACGCACGAGCCTCCCAGCCTGCGGGCCACGGTGCCGACGACGCTCGAGGCCGGCATGGTGTTCAGCGTGGAGCCTGGGATCTACCTGCCCGGCGTGACCGGCATTCGGATCGAGGACATCGTCGTGCTCGACGAGATCGGGCCGCGCCTTCTGACCCATTCACCGCGCGAGCCGATCACCATCGGCTGACGCTGCGGCGCGAACGAGCGACGGATCGTGCCCGGGTAGTGCCACTCGGTGCAACCCGGGCCGGGCGGAACGTGCCGCGGGTCAACGGACCCATGAGCGCCCCGACGAGGGCCTTTTGGGCGTCGATCGACCCGCTTAGCGGGCGAAGCGACGCGCCAGGGCATTCTCGGGCGTTCGTTGACCCTCCCCCCGGGTCGCGGTAACCCGCCACGAAAGCCGGCGATCCAGGCACGGTATCCTTCACCGCGCACCACGTCGGTCCATGAAGGGAAGCAACGATTGATCAGCACCGGCGACGTCAAGAAGGGCGTCATCATCGAGCTCGACGGGCAGCTCATGAAGGTCCTCGACTGGAGCCATATCAAGATGGCGCGCGGCTCCGCGCAGGTCCGCATGAAGCTGCAGAACATCCGCAAGGGCGACATCGTCGAGCGGACGTTCCAGGCCGGTACCCGCTGGCCGCGGGCGCGGGTCGAGACGCGCGAGGCGCAGTACCTGTACTCCGACGGCGAGACGTTCCACTTCATGGACTCGCAGACGTACGACCAGTTCGCCCTCAACGCTCGAACGCTCGGCGAGGACGCGCGCTACCTCAAGGAGAACACCGAGGTCACGTACAGCTCGCACGACGGCGAGGTCCTCGGGCTCGAGCTGCCGGTGACGGTGGATCTGAGCGTGACCCAGACCGAGCCGGGCTTCGCCGGTGACACCGCGACCGGCGCGAAGAAGGCCGCCACCCTCGAGACGGGCCTCGTCGTCCAAGTACCGCTGTTCGTGAGCGAGGGCGACGTCCTCCGAGTCGACACCCGCACCGGCGAGTACGTCACCCGGGTCCAGTAACGCCGATGCCCGCGGAGCAGCCGACGCTCTGGGACCGGCCGGACGAGCCAGCGCCGGAGCCGCCCGCCGCCCGCCCCAGCCCGCGCATCCTGCGCGTCACCGACCTCAACCGGCGGGTTCGGAGCCTCCTCGACGCCGATGCGGTCCTTGCCGACGTCTGGGTCGAGGGCGAGATCAGCCAGCCGTCGTTCCCCGGAAGCGGCCACTGCTTCTTCACGCTGAAGGACGCCAACAGCCAGATCCGATGCGCGCTGTTTCGGGAGGAGCTGGCGCGAGTGGCCGTGCCCCCTGCCCACGGGATGAACGTCATCGTCCACGGCCGGGTCCGCGTCTACGAGCCACAGGGCGTCTACCAGCTGTACGTCGAGTCCCTGACGCCGGCAGGTGCGGGCGACCTCCATGCCCGCTACGAGGAGCTGCGCGGCAAGCTGGCGGCGGAGGGGTTGTTCGACGAGGATCGCAGGCGCCAGGTCGCTCGCTGGCCTCGCCGCATCGGCGTCGTGACATCGCGCGAAGGAGCGGTGTGGCGCGACATCGGCAACGTGCTGCGCCGCCGCTATCCGCTCGTGCACCTGGTGCTCAGCCCGTGCGCCGTGCAGGGAGCTTCATCGGCGCCGGGGATCGTGGTGGCGCTGAAACGCATGTACGCCCAGCGCGACCTCGACACGATCATCCTGGCCCGCGGCGGCGGCTCGCTCGAGGACCTGTGGGGCTTCAACGACGAGCGGGTCGTGCGCGCGGTGGCCGATGCGCCGGTGCCGATCATCGTCGGCGTGGGCCACGAGTCCGACGTGACCCTGGCGGACTTCGCCGCCGACCTGCGCGCTCCCACGCCGAGCGCAGCCGCGGAGCTGGCCACGCCGGATGGCACCCAGCTGCTGGCGATCCTGTCACGCTTCCGCGACCGTGCGTCCGCCGCGCTGCTGGGCCGCGCCGCCGACCAGCGGCGGTTCCTCGACTCGGAGGCACGTGCGCTCGGCCGCCTGGCCCCGGACCTCGGGGCGGCGCGCCAGCATGCCGCCGACCTGCTGGACCGTGGCGGGCGCATCCTCGACGACCGCCTCGACCGTCGACGCATGCTGCTTGCCTCCTCGGCCGATGCCCTGCGCGCCCTCTCGCCATCCGCCACGCTCGACCGCGGCTATGCCGTCGCCCGAACGGAGGGTGGGCGGATCCTCCGTGACCCGGCCGAAGTGCGCGCCGGAGATGCGCTGCACATCACGGTTTCGCGGGGTACCGTGGAGACCCGCGTGGAGCGCACCCGCACCGATGGCACCGAGGACCTGCTCCGATGATCGACGAGGCCAAGCTGGCGGTCCTGACCGACGAGGAGCTGGCCAAGCACCCGTTTGACGAGCTCGTCGCCGCGCTCCAGCGCACGGTGCAGGGGCTCGAGGCCGGCAACGCGGGCTTGGAAGAGAGCATCGAGCTCTACAAGCGGGCCCTGCGGCTCCATGCGGCATGCGAGACGCGGCTCAAGGCCGCCGAGCTCCAGATCACCGAGCTCGGGCGACGTGGCGCCCCCGCCGAGCCCGAGGGCTGACGCCAGGCACCGTCACGCGATCGTCGCCTCGATCGTCTGCAGTCCGATGCCGTCTGCGGGCGGCTCCGGAGGCATCGGTCCTATACTTTCCCGCGACCTCACGAGGGCACGCTTTCCTTGACTCTCCTCGAGACGGTGCATGAGCCGTCGCAGCTCCACGACATGACGCCGGAGCAGCTCGAGACCCTCGCGGCTGAGCTCCGCGAGAAGATGATTCGCACCGTCCATTCGACGGGCGGCCACCTGGCGAGCTCGCTGGGAGCGGTCGAGATCACGCTCGCGCTCCACCGGGTGATGGACTCGCCGCGCGACCGCATCGTGTGGGACACCGGCCACCAGGCCTACGCGCACAAGCTGCTCACCGGGCGCCGGGACCGGTTCGACTCCCTGCGCCAGGTCGGTGGCGTGGGCGGCTTTCCGCGTCGCAGCGAGAGCGAGCATGACGTCTTCGACGGCGGCCACGCGGGGACGGGCGTCAGCATCGGAGTGGGACTGGCTGCGGCCCGCGACCTGCGCCCCAGGACCGAACCGGCACGACGGCAGCGCATCGCGGTCTGCGTCGGCGACGCGGCGATGGGCTCCGGGCTGACGATGGAGGCCCTGAACCATCTTGGGCACGTGAAGCACCCGCTGCTCATCGTGCTGAACGACAACGAGATGAGCATCAGCCCATCGGTCGGCGGACTCTCGACGCGGCTGAACAAGATGCGCCTGTCGCGGGCCTACCAGGAGACGAAGTCGGCGACGCAGCGCGCCTTGCCGCGCGTGCCGGTCATCGGCCGGCCGGCCTTCGACCTCCTCGCCTGGGCGAAGGAGGGCTTCAAGCGCTCCTGGGCCAAGGTCGGCTTCTTCGAGGACATCGGGATCACCTACATCGGCGTCCTGGACGGGCACGATCGCGACGAGCTGGAGAGGGCGTTCGAGGCCGCCTTCCAGATCGCGGCTCCGGTCGTCGTGCACGTGAAGACGACCAAGGGCAAGGGCTACCAGCCCGCCGAGGAGGACGCGATGAGCTTCCACGGCGCATCGCTGCCGCCGATCGACCTGCTCCTGATCGATCCCACCGAGGAGCCGTTGCCGGCGGAGGCCGAGCCGAAGCGCAAGCCGAAGACGTACACGCAGACGTTCGTGGAAGAGCTCGTGCGTCTGGGCGAGGATGACCCGCGCATCATCGCCATCACCGCCGGCATGCCGACCGGCACCGGGCTTCAGCGCTTCAGCGATCACTTCCCGAGCCGCTTCCACGACGTCGGGATCGCCGAGCAGCACGCCGTCACCATGGCCGCCGGTCTCGCGCTCGCGGGCATGCGCCCGGTGGTGGCGCTGTACTCCACCTTCGGCCAGCGCGCCTACGACGGGCTGGTCCACGACGTCTGCCAGAACGACCTGCCGGTGCTGCTCGGCCTGGACCGATCCGGTCTCGTCGGCGAGGACGGGACGTCGCACCAGGGGATGTTCATGCTCCCTGCCATGCGGGCACTGCCGAACCTGGCGATCGGCTCCCCGAAGGACGAGCAGGAGCTGCGCGACCTGGTCGTCACCGGGCTGACGCACGCCGGCCCGATGGCCCTGCTCTACCCGCGCGATGCCGGCGAGGACCTGCCGGACCGCGCGGGCGAGGCGCTCCCCGTCGGCCGCGCCGAGCTGCTGCGCTCCGGCTCGGACATGCTGCTGGTGGGCTTCGGGCCGATCGTGCAGCGGCTGCTGGCGGTCGCCTCCGCCCTCGAGGATGACGGCCTGTCCGCCACGGTCATCAACGCCCGTTGGGCCAAGCCACTGGACGAGGCCCTCATCGCCGAGCACGCAGCCGGCAAGCGCCTGGTCGTCACCGCCGAGGAGTCCGCCGCGATGGGCGGGTTTGGCGACGGCGTCCTGGATGCGTTGAACCGCGCCGGCATCCACGTCCCGCTGCACAAGGTCGCGCTCGCCGAGGGATTCGTGCATCACGGCGCGGTGGACGACCTACGGCGGCAGCAGCGGATCGATGCCCCGGGCATCCTCGAACAGGTGCGCGAGGCGCTCGGCGCGACTGCCCCCAAGCCGATGCGTTCGAAGGCGCCCGCCGCCTGACCGCCCTCCCGATGCGGACGGCGAATTACCAGTGTGGCGGGTCTACCGACACCGAAGCGCCGCTGCGAGTCGGCCACCGCGATGGATGACCCGTGTCCAGGGTGAGATGCACTGGAGATCGGGCTCGCGCGTCCGTTGACTCGTGGGGCGGGTCGCCGGCGCCGACGGCGCTAGGATCGCACGCATGGAGCGCATCCGGCTCGACCAGCTGCTGACCGAGCGCGGCCTGGCCCGATCGCGCTCGGAGGCGCAGGCCCTCATCCATGCCGGCGACGTCGAGCTCGACGGCACCAGGCGCCTGAAGCCGGGCCAGCTGGTGGCCGCCGACGCATCGGTTTCGCTGGTGGCGAAGCCGAAGTGGGCGAGTCGGGCGGGCGCGAAGCTCGAGGCCGCCCTGGATGCGTTCGGGATCGATCCTGCCGGCCTGGTCGCACTGGACGCAGGCGCGTCCACCGGCGGGTTCACCGACGTGCTGCTCGCCCGGGGCGCTCGCCGCGTGTACGCGGTCGACGTCGGTCGAGCGCAGCTGATCCAGCGCCTCCGCGAGGACACGCGCGTGGTGAGCATGGAGCGCACCAACCTGCGCGAGCTGACCACGCTGCCGGAGCCGGTCGACCTCGCCACGCTCGACCTGAGCTTTATCAGCCTCCGCCTGGTGCTTCCGGCAGTCCGCGCCCTGGTCGCCGACTCGGGCCGCGTGGTCGCGCTCGTCAAGCCACAGTTCGAGGCGGGAAAGGAGCGGGTACCGCGTGGCGGCGTGGTGCGAGAGCCGTCCGTCTGGGCGTCGGTTTTGACCGACGTTGCCGCCGGCGCCCGGGATGCCGGTCTGCACCCTGCTTCGGTGATCCGGTCGCCGATCACCGGCGGCGACGGCAATGTCGAGTTCCTCGTGGACATGCGCACCCAGGGCGCCGATCCCGAGGCGTTCCGGCGCGACGCCGAGGCCGCGGTGGCCGCCGCGGAGCGCGCGGAAGGCTCCATGTCGTAGCACGCGCGTATTACGATCTGCGCGATGAAGCGCAGGACCGTCGCGCCGGAGGTCGAGCAGCTCGGCATCGGCTTCGAGGGAATCGAGGTCGTCGAGCCGACGTCGGCTGAGCCATCGCCCGACACGATGCGCCAGATCGTGAGCCTCCGCATGCCCGACGCGCTGCTGGCACGGGTCGAGGAGGCGGCGCAGGCGCGGGGCGTGTCGCCCTCGAGCCTGATGCGTGCGCTGATCGCCGCCGGCCTGGATCGGTCCTATGCGGCGGTGCGCGAGCCGAGCGACATGGCGGCTGAGCTCGCGGAGCTGCGGCACACCATCGAACGGCTCGCCAATCGGCTGGACCGGTCCGACCGCGGCGCATGAAGCGCGTCGGCTTCGCGTGGAATCCCTACAGCGATCGCGCGCCTGAGCTCCTGGCCCGCGGCCGCGCCTGGTGCGAGGCCCACGACGTCGAGGCCTGGGACGCTCCGGGCGACGCGCGCGAGCGGATCGGCGGCGAGCTCCACGACACTGATCTCGTCTGTGTCCTCGGCGGCGACGGCACGTTCCTACGTACCGCCCGGGCCATCGGCGGCTCCGGCGTGCCGACCCTTGGGGTCAACCTCGGGCGCATCGGCTTCCTGGCCAAGGTCGAGACCGATGAGCTGGAGCGGGCGCTGGACCAGGTGCTTGCCGGCGACTTCGCCCTGGAGGATCGATTCCGGATCTCGGCGCGCATCGTGCGCGGCAACGGGCGGGGCGAGGAGCATGCCTGCCTGAACGAGGTCGTCGTGGCACGCGGCAGCCGGGTGCGGATGCTGCGGCTGGAGGTGGAGGTCTCCGGATCGCACCTTGCGACCTACGTTGCCGACGCGGTCGTCGTGGCCACCCCGACCGGCTCAACCGCTTACAGCTTCAGCGCTGGAGGATCGATCCTGGACCCTCGGCTGCGCAACATGGTGATTACCCCGGTTGCGGCCTACCTGTCGCCGCTGCACAGCGTGGTCGCTGGCGAGGACCAGGTCGTCCACCTGACGCTGCGCGAGGCACACGACGGGGCGCTGATCAGCCTCGATGGCCAAGAGGACCTGCCGATGGCGATCGGTGATCGCGTCGAGATCCACGCCCTTCCCGAGCCGCTGCGCATGATCGAGCCCGCCGGCAGCACCCCCTTCTACGACCTGCTGCGTACGAAGGCGTCGTTGCTGCCGTACTAGGGCCGATACTGCACCGATGGCGCTGCGCGAGCTGACGGTCGAGAACCTGGCCGTGGTCGAGCGCGTGCGGCTGACATTGGCGCCGGGCTTCACGGTGCTGACCGGCGAGACCGGCGCGGGGAAGTCGCTGGTCGTCGACGCCGTGGCGCTCGCCCTCGGAGCTCGGGCGTCCGCCGATTTGGTTCGCGCCGATGCGGATGCGGCCCTCGTCGAGGCCGTCTTCGATGCGCCGACCCTCCAGGCCGAGGACCCGATGGTCGACGTCGTGGCCGAGGGCGACGGCTCCATGATCGTGCGGCGCGAGGTTGGCGCCGACGGCCGGTCAGTGGCGCGCCTCAACGATCGAGCGGTGACGATTGGTGGGCTCGCGTCGGTCGGGGCGAGGCTCGGCGAGATCCACGGGCAGCACGACCAGCAGCGCCTGCTCGAGCCTGCCCGACAGCTGGCCCTGCTGGACGGGTACGGCGGACATCGGCCCCTGCTCGAGGCCGTCGCCGATATCCACCGCGCCTGGCGGTCGACCGTCGCCGCGGCCGCTGAGCTCCTGACCGACGCCCACGAGCTGGCCCGCCGGGTCGAGCTGCTGCGCCACCAGGTCGACGAGATCGCTTCGGCGGCGCCCCGTCCCGGGGAGGACGTGGAGCTCGAAGCGCAGTTACGGGCCGCCGAGCACGCCGAGACGATCGCGCGCGCGGCACACGAGTCGGTGCGCGCCCTCCGCGACGACGAGGGAGCGGGCGACGCGCTGGCAGTCGCCGAACGTGGCCTGCTGATTGCCGCGGGGCACGACGAGCGCTTCGCGCCGCTCGCGGACCGAGCGGCCGCCCTGTCGGCGGAGTCGGCCGAGCTCGCCCGGGACGTCGCGGCCGTTGCCGACGGCGTGGACCTCGACCCGGCAAGCCGCGTGGCGGCGGAGGAGCGGCTTGCGCTGCTGTACGACCTGCGGCGCAAGTACGGCGACACCCTGGAGGCGGTGATCGCCTTCGGAGACTCGGCCGCCGGCGAGCTCGCCCGCCTGGAGGATCAGGAAGGTGCGCGCCAGCGGTTGCGCGCCGAGGAGGCGGCGCGTCGCGGAATGCTGGAGGCGGAGGCATCCAAGCTGCGCGCGGCCCGCACCGCAGCGGCGCATCGGCTGGCTGGCGCCGTGAACGAGGAGCTCCCGCCGCTCGGGCTGCCGGGCGGAGCATTCGACGTGGAGCTGGCGGAGGCGGAGATCGGCCCGGGAGGCGGCGATCGGGTGACATTCACGTTCGCGCCCAACCCGGGCGAGCCGCCTCGCCCGCTGGGCCGGATCGCGTCCGGGGGGGAGGCGAGCCGGGTGTCGTTGGCGCTGAAGGTCGTGCTGGCCGCGGCCGACGAGACGCCGTTGCTCGTGTTCGACGAGGTGGATGCGGGCGTCGGCGGACGGAACGCATCCGCGCTCGGCGAGCGCCTGCGACGGCTGAGCTCGTTCCACCAGGTGCTGTGCGTCACGCACCTGCCGCAGGTGGCGGCCTGGGCCGACGCGCACCTCGTGGTCGGCAAGAGCGTCGACGGGAACCGCACCTCGGTCGAAGTGAGGACGCTGATGCCGGAGGAGCGCCCCGGCGAGCTCGCCGCCATGCTGACCGGCGAGGGCGCGGGGGAGGAGGCGCGCGCCACGGCCGTAGCGCTCCTGCGCGGCGCTGCCGGCCCTCGAATTGGATACCTCGAATCGGATAACTAGCGCCATGACGTACGTTACGCGGACGCTATGGGCCTCGAGCCGCCTGGCCGAGCGCGGCGCGTGCCTCAGCGGGGCACTTGGGCCACGTGATCCGCCGCAGACGGCGGATTATCCGAGTGGGGAGCTCGCGAGTGCGGTGGCCGGAGCCGTGGCGCGTGACATCCGGGTCGGCGTGTGACGGCCGCCGCCGCCTCCCTGGAGGACAGCATCGACGCCTTCCTGGTCGAGCTCCGTGTCGAGCGTGGGCTGTCGCCGCTGACGATCGAGGCGTATCGGCGGGACCTCGCCCAGTTCGCGGAGCATGTGACGGGCGATCGCTGGCGCTCCGACCCGGCGCCGCTCATGGCATTCGTGGCCTCGCTCCAGCGGCAGGGAGCCAAGGGCAGCACCCAGGCCCGGAAGAGCGCCGCGGTCCGCAGCTTCTACGCCTTCGCGCTCCGCGAGGGGCTGGCCACCCGCGACGTGCCGGCGCTGGTGGACGCGCCGCGACCCGGGTCCTACCTGCCGGACGTGCTGGCGCCGGATGACGTGACGCGCATCCTCGACGCGCCGCCTCTCGACGATCCGGTCGGCATCCGCGATCGGGCCATCCTGGAGCTGCTCTACGGCTGCGGCCTGCGGGTCAGCGAGCTGGTCGGCCTCGACACCGATCGGGTCGACCTGGCGAGCCAGCAGGTCAGGGTCATCGGCAAGGGCAACAAGGAGCGCCGGGTGCCGATGGGGGACGAGGCACGCGATCGGCTGCATCGGTATCGGTCGGGTCCGCGAGGCCAGTGGACGGCCGGACGACCGACGCCGGCGGTGTTCGTCAGCCAGCGCGGCAGCCGGTTGTCACGGGAGTCGGTGTGGCGGCTGGTGAAGCGCTGGAGCGAGGCGGCGGGCGTCGTCGAGCGGGTCACGCCCCACACGTTTCGGCACAGTTTCGCGACGCACCTGCTCGAGGGCGGGGCCGACCTGCGCGTGGTCCAGGCCCTCCTCGGCCATGCTAGCATCAGCACCACCCAGCTCTACACCCACCTGACCGGCGAGCGCGTCCGCGAGGTCTACGCGCGGGCGCACCCCAGAGCCTGAGGGAACACCAGCGGAGGGTACGAATCCCCGATGAGCTATGCGCGGAACCTCCTCGCTCGAGGGGAGGAGGTCGTCTACGAGAGCCGGCAGCACTGGTTCGCCGTCGTGGCGCGGACGTGGCTCTGGATCGTGCTCGCGGTCATCGCGCTGGCCGTCGTCATCTTCCTGGTCTCCGGCGCCGAGCCGTTCGTGAACCAGACGGTCGACCAAGTGGTCACGCTGCTGGCGATCGTCGGATTGCTGCTGGCCGTCGGCTGGGTCGGATTCACCCTGTGGGACTGGCACAACCAGGAGTGGCTGATCACCACGCGCCGCGTGATCCGAGCCGAGGGCGTGCTCAACAAGCGGGTGACCGACTCGAGCCTCGAGAAGATCAATGACGCGCAGCTCGACCAGAGCATGTTCGGCCGCATGTTCGGCTTCGGCACGCTCGACATCCTGACGGCCGCCGAGGAGTTCAACGCCGGCAGCAACATCGCCGACTTCCCGATGATCGCCGACCCGATCGACTTCAAGAAGGCGATGTTCGACCAGAAGCAGATGCTCGAGAATCCGGACCTCGCCCCGCCCCGCTACCAGCGCGCCGCCGCGCCGGCGGCGATGCAGCCCGCCGATCCCATGCCCCCGCGCGCCGGCTCCGACCGGGTCGTGGTCGCCAGTGAGTCGGCCGCCGCGCCCGCACCGCCTCCCGCTGCGCCGGCAGCGGATCCCCGCCCCACGTCGGAGGAGCTCAGCGCCACGCTGGAGCGGCTGGCCGGCCTCCGTGACAAGGGCCTGATCACGCCGGACGAGTTCGAGGCCAAGAAGGCGCAGATCCTGGAGCGCATGTAGCTTGGCCCTGTCCGAGGGGGCCTCTGGCGCCGAGCTCGATCGGCGCATCACCGAGGCGACCGACGCCATTCGTGAGCGCCTGTCCGCGACGCCCGGGCTGGCCGAACCGAAGCTGGTCACCGTCCTCGGCTCTGGTCTCGGTGGTGTCGTGGAGCTGCTCGACCCCGACCCGCGTGTGAGCATCGCGTACGGCGAGATCCCGCACGTGCCGGGCGCCGGGGTGGAGGGCCACGCCGGCCAGCTGGTGGCTGGCTCGGTGGGCGGGGCGTCGATGATCATCCTGTCGGGGCGTGCCCACCCGTACGAGGGCTATTCGCAGCGCGAGGCCACCCTCCTGCTTCGCGCCGTCCTGGCCCTCGGGCCGAAGACGGCGGTGCTGACCAACGCCGCCGGCGGGCTGGACCCGACCTTCGAGCCGGGCGACGTGATGGTCCTCACCGATCACCTGAACCTGTCCGGCGACAACCCGCTGATCGGTCCCAACCTGGACCGATTCGGTCCTCGCTTCCCGGCGCTGACCGATGCGTACGACCCGGACCTGCGCGCCGAGGCACTGGCCGCCTCGGAGCGGACCGGCATTCCGCTGCGGCAGGGCGTGTACGTCATGCTCGCGGGGCCGTCGTACGAGACGCGCGCGGAGATGCGGATGCTTCGCGGGTTGGGCGGCGATGCGGTCGGCATGAGCACCGCGCACGAGACGATCGTCGCCCGCCATGCGGACGTGAGGGTCGTCGCGTTCAGCCTCATCACGAACAAGGCCACCGAGGACGTGGAGGTGGGCGCCACCCACGAGGAGGTCATCGAGATGGGACGCCTCGGAGCCGAACGCCTCGTCACCCTGCTCGGCGACCTGCTGCCGCGCCTGGTCTGAGCCTGCGGACCGGTGCTCTTCTTCGACACGACGTTCGCCCAGGTCGTCGGCATCGCCGTGGCGCTGGTGATCGGCATCACCTTCCACGAGTTCAGCCACGCGTTCACCGCGGACCAGCTCGGGGACCATCGGCCGCGTGCCCTGGGCCGGGTGAGCCTCAGCCCGACCGCACACATCGACCCGATCGGTGCGCTCGTGTTCGTCCTCGCCGGCTTCGGCTGGGGCAAGCCCGTCCCGGTGAACGTCTACGCGCTGCGGCCCGGACGCGTCGGCATGGCGATGGTGGCTGCGGCGGGACCGATTGCCAACGTCATCGTGGCGGTGCTGGCGGCGGTCGTGTTCCGCGTCATGAACATCGCCGGCGTCGGCGGGTTCGCGCTCGAGGTGATGTACTTCGTCGTCCTGTACAACCTGCTGCTGGCGGTCTTCAATCTGCTGCCGATCCCGCCGCTCGATGGCTACAACGTCGTCCTTGCCTTCGTGCCGGCGCGCACGGCGTTCACGATCCAGCGCTACTCGCAGTACGGCGTGCTGCTCCTCCTGCTGCTGGTCTTCCTGCCGGGGAGTCCACTCGGCGTGATGTTCGACATCGTCGAGGCCGGCACGCGGATCTTGATCGGTGCATAGGGTCGGCCAATTCGTCGCGCACGTTCGCGCCCGGGTGGCGCCCGACGAGGCGGCCTTCGCGCGTCGCGTGCTGCCACCCGATGCCGCGACGCTGTTCGATGGCATGACTGTCGCGGACCGGCGCCACGCGCTCGACGTGAGCGGGCGACTCCTGGCGACGGGAACCGACGATCCCGACCTGCTGGCCGCCGCCCTGCTGCACGACGCGGCCAAGGGGCACCGGATGCGGCTGTGGCACAGGACCGCCGGGGTGCTGCTGGAGGCGTTCGCCCCGGCCACCCTGCGCCGGCTGGCCAGCCCAGACCCATCGTCGTGGCGACATCCGTTCCACCTGTACCTGCACCACGCCGAGCTGTCGGCCGAGATGGCGGTGGCCGCCGGCTGCTCGGCGCGGACCGCAGCGTTCATCCGCGGCGATGCCGCGGACTCCGACGTGCGCCTGCAGCGTGCGCTCGACGACGCCGATGACGCATCCTGAGCCCATGCAGCCGATCCCGGTCGAGCCGGAGGGCTCCGTCGCGGTACCCGTGGGAGATGGATCGTTCACCCTCGCCCTCCCGGTGTTCGAGGGGCCGCTCCAGCTGCTGCTGCACCTCATCGAGTCGCGCCAGCTCGACGTGCTGACCGTGCCCCTGGCAGTGGTCGCCGATGCCTACGTCGAGCACCTGGCGCGACACCCGGTCGACGCCGCCAACCTGTCCGAGTTCGTCTCAATGGCGGCCCAGCTCATCTATCTGAAGTCGAAGCGGCTGCTCCCGACCGAGCCGCTGCCACCGGTGCCGGAGGGTGCCGACGAGCCCGACGAAGAGGAGCTGCGCCGGCGGGTCCTCGAGTATCGAGCCCTGCGCGACGCGTCGCTGGCACTGGGCGAGCGGGACGGCGCCAGCCCGGTGATGCGCCGCGAGCCGCGGGAGTCGGATCTGCCGGAGGTGCCAGCCGAGCCCGTGCCGGCCAGGATGCTCGCCGACGCGCTGGAGACGCTGGCCGCCATCCCCGAGCCGATGGCGCCTCCGCCCGAGGTCGTGCCACGGGAGATCACGATTGGCCAGCAGATCGCCGTCCTGCGCCAGGCGCTGTCGGGCGGTGGCCGGGTCCTGCTGCACACCATTCTCGCCCGATGCCGGTCACGCACCGAGGCGGCGGTCACGTTCCTCGCCACGCTGGAGCTCGTCCGCAGACGCCAGGTCACGGCCGAGCAGCATGAGCTGTTCGGGCCGATCGTCATCGAAAACGCTCCGGACTCCGCCTCGTGACGACCGGCGACGATCTCGACGCCTACTACGAGGCGCTGCTGTTCATCGCCGAGCGGCCGCTTGCGACCGCCGAGCTCGCCGAGCTGGGCGGCGTGCCGCGCCTGCAGGCTGAGGCGACCCTGTCCGCGCTGGGAGAGCGGCTCGACGAGGACGGTCGCGGCATCCGCCTTCAGCACCACGATGACGCGTGGCAGCTCGTGACCGCGCCCGAGGTCGGCGCCCGGTTGGCCACATACGCCGCCCGCGAGGAGGCGCGCCTGACGCACGCGGCGCTGGAGGCGCTGGCCGTCGTCGCGTATCGACAGCCGTGCACGCGGGGCGACGTTGAGCGGGTGCGCGGCGTCGACTCCGACTACGTGATCCGATCGCTGATGCACCGGCGGCTGATCGCCGAGGTCGGGCGGCGCGACACGCCCGGGCGTCCCGTGCTGTTCGCCACGACCTTCACGTTCCTCGAGCGCTTCGGGCTGACCTCCCTCGACGACCTTCCGCCGCTCTCGACGGACGCGGCGCAGCTCGCCTCGCTAACCGGGCCGGCCGCGCCGGGGCGCGCCTCCACCGATGGCGAGTGAGCGTCTCCAGAAGATCATCGCGCGGGCTGGCATCGCCTCCCGCCGCCAGGCCGAGCAGCTGGTGGCGGACGGCCGTGTCAGCGTCAACGGCCACCGCGCCGGCCTGGGGGACTCGGCCGACGCCGGCCGGGATCGGATCGAGATCGACGGCCGGCCGCTGGATCGTCCGGCGCCGGCGATCCACCTCGCCGTTCACAAGCCCCGCGGGTTCCTCTCCTCGGCCCGTGACGAGCGCGGCCGTCGCTCGGTGCTGGCCCTGGTCGACACCGGCGGCGAGCGCCTGTGGCCTGCCGGACGGCTCGACGTGGAGTCCGAGGGCCTGATGCTGCTCACCAACGACGGGGAGTGGGCGAACCGCGTCCTCCACCCACGCTTCGGAACGGAGCGCGAGTACGCGGCGCTCGTCGCGCCAGCACCGACACGACAGCAGCTCGACCGGCTGCGCAAGGGCGTCGTCCTCGAGGACGGTCCGGCGCGACTGCTGGCGGCCCGCCACGCGCCCCCGCCCCCGGAGATCGCCCGCGAGCGCGGCGAGAACGGCGCGTGGCTCCGCGTGCGGATCGGCGAGGGCCGCAAGCGCGAGGTGCGCCGCCTCTTCGAAGCCGTCGACTCGCGGGTCGAGCGGCTGGTCCGGACGCGGCTCGGGCCGCTGACCCTGGCCGGCCTGCGCGAGGGCGAATGGCGCCGGCTGCGTCCACGGGAGGTGGCGGAGCTGGCCGGCGCCGGGCGCCGATGATGCGCCGCATCGCGATCGATGGGCCGTCCGGCGCCGGAAAGTCGACCGTGGGCCACGCGCTCGCGCAGCGCATCGGCGCGACGTTCGTCGACACCGGGCTGATGTACCGCGCCCTGACCCTCGCCGCACTGCGGCAGGGGATCGACATCGAGGATCCCGGTGCGCTCGGCCGGCTGGCGACCAGTGTCGAGATCGACGTGGAGCGGCCGGGACCGGAGCATCCGGATCGCCTGGAGACGGTGCTGCTCGACGGCCGAGACGTGACCGATGCAGTGCGCTTGCCCGAGGTCGACCGCGCTGTGAGCGGGGTCAGCCGTCACGCCACCGTTCGCGACGCGATGCTCGAGGTGCAGCGGGCAGCGGCAAAGCGCGGCGACACCGTGATGGTCGGGCGCGACATCGGCACCGTGGTCCTGCCGGACGCCACGCTCAAGGTCTTCATCGAGGCCGCACCTGACGTTCGCGCCGCCCGGCGCGCGGCGGAGATGGGCGCCGCGGATCGCTACGACGAATACCTGGCCGAGATCCTGCGCCGTGACGCCGCCGACTCGGGCCGTGACATTGCACCGCTGCGCCAGGCCGAGGGTGCCCTGGTGGTCGACACGGGCGTGCGAGATGTCGAGGCCTGCGTGGATGACATCGTCGCCCGGCTGGAGGCGATGGGTGCGTAGCTGGTTCTACCACCCCGCCTCGGCCGTCATCGGGTTCGTCTCGCGACTGCTGTGGGGCGCGCGCGTCGAGGGCACCGAGCATCTGCCGCGAACCGGACCGTTCATCCTCGTCTGCAACCACTGCTCGAACCTGGACCCGCCGATGATGGGCTGGGCCAGCGGGCACCAGATCGGCCGCATCGTGCACTTCATGGCGAAGATCGAGATGCGGAGCTGGCCCATCATCGGCTGGCTGGCCACCCAGTCCGGCGTGTATTTCGTGCGCCGCGGCGAGGGGGATCGGGCCGCGCAGCGGTTCAGCCTCGAGGCGCTGGCCGACGGCCGGCCGATCGCCATCTTCCCGGAGGGCACGCGCTCGCGGGTTGGGCGGCTGAAGGCCGGCAAGCCCGGCGCCGCGATGCTGGCGATCCGCTCGGGCGCGCCGCTCGTCCCGGCGGCCATCAGCGGCACGCAGCGGATCTTTCCCGACGGCGCGCGCTGGCCGCGCCCGACGCGCGTGCGCATTCGGATCGGCGAGCCGTTCAGCCTGCCGCACCAGCCGACCGGGCGCATCGACCGCCAGGCGCTGGCCGGGGGAACGGAGCGCATCATGTCGGAGATCGAGGCGCTGCTGCCCCCCGAGCAGCGGCGTGAGCCCCGCTGATCGGGACCGTGGAAAGGGGCCTACGGTCCAACTCCCGTAGAATTGGGCCGATGACCACGGCCACCCGACCTGACGTTCGCATCGCCGAGCGCGCCGGCTTCTGCTACGGCGTGCGCCTCGCCATCGACAAGGCCAAGCACGCTCGCGACGAGGGCAAGGAGGTCACGACCCTCGGCCAGCTCGTTCACAACCCCGGCATCAAGGCCGACCTCTCGGATCGAGGGATCCGCACGGCCGACCTTGCGGACCAGGTCGAGGGCGGCACGCTGGTGATCCGCGCCCATGGCGTTCCGAAGTCGGAGTTCGAGCAGGTCAAGGACAAGGAGTCGCTGGAGGTCATCGACGCGACCTGCACCTGGGTACTCCAGTCGCAGAAGGCCGCCCGCGAGCTGGCGGAGGCCGGCTACACCGTGGCGATCATCGGCCACGAGGACCATCCCGAGGTGAAGGGCGTTCGCTCGTATGCCGGCGAGCACCACGTCGTGGTCGACGACATGGATCGCTCCACCTGGGAGCGGGTCCCGCGCACGAAGAAGATCGGCGTCCTGTCGCAGAGCACGATCCTTCCCAACAAGCTCGAGGAGTTCGCCGCCTTCTGCCTGCGCCGCTGCCACGACCTGCGAGTGGTGAACACCGTCTGCCCGGTGACGCTCACCCGCCAGGACGACTCGGTCAAGCTCGCCCGCGAGGTCGACGCCATGATCGTGGTCGGCGGCAAGAACAGCTCGAACACCAAGGAGCTTGCGGTGAAGTGCCGCGACATCCTGCCCGAGACCGTGCACGTCGCCGATGCGGACGAGCTCATCGACGAGCACGCCGACTGGCTGGCCGGCAAGGCACGGATCGGGATCACCGGCGGGACGTCCACGCCGGAGGTCGACCTCGAGGAGGTCCGCGACCGCATCTACGCCCTGGCCGCGGCGTAAGTCGGCCCAGACGCCCGCGTAGACTGCGGGGCGTGATCGCCTGCCAGAGCTGCGGCCGTGAGATGGCCGAGGGCTTCGCCTTCTGCCCGCACTGCGGCGCGGCAACCACCACGCCCCTCGAGGGCGAGGAGCGCAAGCTCGTCACCGTCCTGTTCGCCGACGTGTCCGGATCGACGCACCTGGCCGAGACGCTGGACGCCGAGGTCGTGCGCGATCTCATGGCGGCCTATTTCGACATCGCGCGCGCCGAGATCGAGGCGCGCGGCGGCACGGTCGAGAAGTTCATCGGGGATGCGGTGATGGCGGTCTTCGGGGTTCCGGTGGCACACGATGACGATCCGTCGCGGGCGCTCCACGCCGCGCTCGCGATCCGCCAGCGGCTGGCGGAGCACAACGCGCGCGGGCGATCCGAGGGGGCGACCGAGCTGGAGGTGCGCATCGGCATCAACAGCGGTGAGGTGGTGTCGACGGGGGCGCAGCGGCCGGGCGAGGTGATGGTCACCGGCGATGCGGTCAACGTCGCAGCCCGCGTGCAGCAGCTGGCCGAGCCCGGCCAGATCCTGGTCACGGGTCGAACGGCGTCGTCGGCGCCCGAGTTCCGCTATTCGGCGGCCGGCCCGCGCGCGATCCGCGGCAAGGCCGACCAGGTAGACGTCAGTGAGCTGATCGGAGCCGACGAGGAGATCGCCGGGACACGTCGCACCCACCTTCGCGCACCGCTGGTCGGCCGTGAGGGCGAGCTCGCCCTGCTCGGCTCGATCTATGACCGTGTGGCGGGGGAGCGACGACCACATCTCGTGACGCTCTACGGCCAGCCGGGCGTGGGCAAGAGCCGCCTGACCGCCGAGTTCCTCGACGTCCTGGCTCGCCGCCCCAGCCCGCCTCGCGTGGTGCGCGGACGATGCCTCTCCTACGGCTCAGGGGTCACGTTCTGGCCGCTGGCCGAGATCCTGAAGGGCGAGGCGGGCATCGCCGACGGTGACGCACCGGCTGACGCAATGGCGAAGCTGGATGGCCTCGCCGACCGGCTCTGGGCAGCGGACCTCGCCGACGGCCGGCGAACCGCAGCGCTCCTCGGATCGACGGTGGGCATCGGGCTGCCAGGTTTCGACTTCGGCCATCTGGATCCGGAGGTGATGCGCGCCGAGATCTCGGAGGCCTGGCGAAGGTTCTTCTCCGCGCTGGCCGAGCGTGAGCCGATGGTGGCGGTCATCGAGGATATCCATTGGGCGGAGCCGGCTCTGCTCGACATCCTGAGCGACCTCGGATCGCGGGTGCAGGGCAGCGTGCTGTTCCTGTGCCCGGCGCGTCCGGACCTCGTTGATCGCAATCCGACCTGGGGCGGTGGCCGCCCGAGCTTCTCCGCGATCTTCCTCGACCCGCTGCCGCGAGAGCAGGCCAGCAAGCTGGTCACGATGCTGCTCGAGGTCGAGGCCCTCCCCGACGGCGTCCACGACCGTATCGTCGAGCGCGCCGGCGGCAATCCCTTCTTCGCCGAGGAGATCGTGCGCCACCTGGTCGACCGCCGTGGCGCCGACGAGCCGTCGGTCGGCGGGCCGGCGCCGGACGTCGCTGCCATCCCGATCCCCGACACGGTGCAGGCGGTGATCGCGGCCCGCATCGACCTGCTGCGTCCGGACGAGAAGCAGGTCCTGCAGGCCGGCGCCGTCGTGGGCCGCATCTTCTGGCCGGCGCCGGTGGCGCGGTACCTCGACGTGGCGCCCCACCACGTCGTCGACCTGCTGCGCGCGCTCGAGGCGCGGGACCTGGTCATCTCGCGCCTCGACTCGAGCATGCGCGGAGAACAGGAGTACATCTTCAAGCACGCACTCGTGCGCGACGTCGCGTACGAGAGCATCCCCAGGAGGGATCGCGCCATGGCGCACCTGGAGGTCGTGCGGTGGATCGAGGAGGCGGTGGGTGAGCGCCGCATCGAGTTCGTCGAGCTCCTGGCTCACCACTACACCGCCGCGCAGCGCGCCGCGGAGTGGGGACGCGTGGAGCCCGACCGGCGCGAGGAGATCCGAGCCAGGGCCGTCGAGCTCCTGTTCGACGCTGCCGACGAGGCCGGGCGGCTCTTCGCCATGGACCGCGCGACGGAGCGCGTGACCACGGGCCTTGAGCTCGCGCAGGGCCCGATCGAGCGCTCGCGGGGCCTGGAGGCGTTGTCGAAGCTCGCGCTGTGGCAGGACAACGGGGACGAGGCATGGCGAGCCGCGCGCGAAGCGGTCGACCTGCGCATGGCGGCGCCGGGACCGGTCGACCGCCGGCTCATCGCGCGAATGTGCGGGCATCTGCTGGCCATGCCGACGCGCTGGCCCGGACTGCTTCGGACGCTCCCCTCACGCGAGGAGGCGGCGCCGTACCTCGAGCTGGGCTTCTCGATGCTGGATCCGGGTGACAGCGAGGAACGCATCGGTCTCCTGCTGGCCAAGGCCGCCTGGGGCTGGGGCTTCGCCGAGGCTGACCGTGATCCTGCCCGGACCGAGATCTACCGCGCTGCGGCCGAGGATGCGATCGAGATTGCTCGCCGCATGGGGCGGCTCGATCTGCTGTCGGCGGCGCTGGATACCGCCGGCGCGGTGAGCCAGGAGATCGGCGGCTACGGGCTCGCGAACGTGTACCAGCTCCAGCGAATCGACCTGGTGCCGGAGCTCGACGACCCCTCCGAGATCGCCGACATCATCGGCACACTGGCCTGGCACTACGTCCACATCGGCGAATACCGCAAAGCCACCGAGCTCGAGCCATCCACCTTCTCGGAACGGTGGGGCCTGAACATGCCCCTGCTCAGCCACCGGACGAAGCTCGCCTTCAACGCCGTGGCGCTCTACCGGATGGCGCGCTGGGAGGACTTCTGGGAGACGTTCCGGGGCATCGACGCCACGATCGACCACGGCAAGGCCATCACCTACCACCTCATGCGGCTCTACGCGGCGGCGGCCTACCTCCACGAGGTGGCGGGCCGAGATGCCGATGCCGACCGCCTGATCGAGGAGGTCGACCGTTCGCAGGCCACTCGCGGCGACACCGGCGTCTCGTCGGCCAGGCTGTGGATCGTCGGGATCCTCGTCCGCCGTGGCCGCTTCGACCTGGCCCGCGAACGGCTGGCGGTGGCCGATCCTTCGCGGGACCGGCAGAACCTCGACCACACCCACGAGGCCTGGGCCGAGCTGCTCGCCGCGGAGGGCGCGTGGGACGAGGCGCCCCGCATCATGGCCGAGTCCCGCGAGTGGGCGGCGCATGGCGGGCTGCTGGCGCTGCCGGCGTTCGCGGATCGACTCGAGGGCCGGATGCTGGTCGCGACGGGCGACCCGGAACGCGGGGTCGTGTTGTTGCGCGCCGCACGGGACACCCTCGCCGGCCTGGAGGCGGCCTGGGACCGGGCGCTGACCGAACTCGACCTCGCCGATGCTCTGCTCGTCCTCGGGCGCGGCGCCGAAGCGACGGAGGCCGCGGCGGCCGCGCTGGCGACGATCGACCCGCTGGATGCGCCGCAAGAGCTCGAGCGGGCGCGTCAGCTCCTCCAGCGGCCCCGATGAGTCGCGTGGTCTGGGAGTCCGGCCCCGTCTAGCGTCCCGCGGAGGCGAGTGCCTCGGCGTCCGGGAGCTCCCGCCTGCCGGTCAGCTTGTTGATCCAGCGACGCAGGCGGCGCTGAAGCACCTCGTACGAGAGGTGCTGCTGGCCAAGGGCGAAGTTGTGCTGCGCGATCGCGGCCCGACGGGCGGGATCAGCTAGGAGGCGCTTCACGTCGCGAATGGTGTCCGGCGTGATGGCTCCATCGATCTCGACGAACTTGAAGCCGAGCGGTCGAATGTCCGCTTCATACACGCTGTACCGGTTCACCAGGACCGGCTTGCCGTAGAACATCGCCTCGACGAGCGCGTTGCCGTAGCCCTCGTAGAGCGAGGGATAGGTGATGAGGTCGGCCGCGAGGTACGCGTCGTGGAGCGAATGCGCCGGGCCCAGCGGCGTGCCCTCCAGGTCCGGAGCGAACCGGTCGGCCGCGTAGCGCAGGTGCACGCCCTGCTCCTCGGCCTGGCGCTCGAGGCCGACGAGGTAGTCGAGTCCCTCGTCCCCGGCCGGACTGGTGAGGAGGAGGATGGCATGCCGGTCGCGCAGCCGGCCCACGAGCTCGATCGCCAGCTCGATGCCCTTGCGCGGAACGACGCGGGTCGGCTGGACGATGAGAAGCCCGCGATCGCCCATCCCCAGCTCGGCTCGCAGCTGACGGCGAATGGCCGGCCGTGGCCGCGGCCGTCGTTGCGCGAAGTCGAAGACGTTCGGCACCACGGCCGAGGCGATGCCGCGGCGGCGGCGAAGCTCCCTGGCCGCGAGGCTGTTGATGCTGACGTGGCGGATGCTGGGCAGATCGGGTGGAAACGCCTGCTCGAGCACCTCGGGGACGATGCAGGTGGCGAATCGCGCTCGTTCCCACCAGTAGTCGTGGTGGTGGCCGATCGCCGGCAGCCCGGTGCGCTCGATGACGCGGCGCAGGGCGACTGCCAGGGGCAGCTGCATCGGGATGGCCCACGCGTTCTCGACGATGAGCAGCTCGATCCGGCGCCCGCGGATCCAGTCCTCGATCACCGGGACGAGCTGCTCGGCGAGCCGATCGATCTCTGCACGGACCGCGTCCGCGTCGCTGTCCGGATCGAACGCGGCCGCCGTGACGCGAGCCGCCTGCGGGTAGGTGAAGTGCATCGCCGGCACCAGCCGCGCGTCCGGCCGCAGGGCGTCAACCTCGCCGCCCATGAGCCGTACCTCGTGGCCCATGCGCTCGAGGATCGTCTCCCACTTGGCGATCTCGAACGTGACGCCGTCCACGCCCGCGACCCGCGTGGCGACGACCCCGATGTTCATGGGGCGCATCGTAGCCGCGGTCTACACTGCCGGGCATGTCGTCCCTGCCCGTGGTCGCCATCGTCGGCCGCCCGAACGTTGGGAAGAGCACCCTCTTCAACCGCCTCATCGGCCAACGGTTGGCGATCATCTCGGAGGTCGCCGGCACGACCCGCGACCGTGTGTATGGCACCTCGGAATGGAACGGCCGGACGTTCACCGTGGTCGACACCGGCGGGCTGGAAATCGACCCGGGGACCGACATCGAGGAGCGCGTCCAGGACCAGGCCCGCGTCGCCGTCGAGGAGGCGGACCTGATCCTGTTCGTGGTCGACGCTCATGCCGGCTTGGCTCCGCTCGACTACGAGGTGGCCGACCGCCTGCGCCGGGCCGAGGCGCCGGTGATCCTGGTGGTCAACAAGGGCGACAACCCCGCGCGAGAGGCCGATGCGGTCGAGTTCTACGCCCTGGGCTTCGACCCGAGCATCACCGTCAGCGCCCAGCATGGCCGCAACACCGGGGACCTGGCGGACCTGATCGTCGAGCACCTGCCACCGCCGACCGAGGCCGAGGCGGCCGCATCGGTCATGGGCGACACGGATCTCAGCGAGGAGGAGATGGCCGAGCTCGCGGAGACCGAGCTTGGGGCGCCTCGCGTGGCGATCGTGGGGCGGCCGAACACCGGCAAGTCGACCTTCGTGAACCGGGTGCTGGGCCAGGACCGCATGATCGTCTCCGCCGTGCCCGGGACGACGCGCGACCCGATCGACACCACCATCAGGCTCGACGACCAGGAGCTCGTCCTGGTCGACACCGCCGGCATCCGACGGCGGGGGAGCATCGAGAAGGGCATCGAGCGCTACAGCGTGCTTCGCAGCATGAAGGCGATCGACTCGGCCGACGTGGCGATCGTGATGACCGATGCGAGCGAGGGCTACACGGCGCAGGACGCCCACGTGGTCGGATACGTGCTCGAGGCCGGAAAGGGCGTCGTTCTCGTGCTGAACAAGTGGGACGCGGTCGAAAAGGACGAGCACACCGCCGATCAGTGGCTGAAGCGGCTGCGGCGTGATGCCCCGTACCTGGCCTGGGCGGACATCGTGTTCGCATCCGCGCTCACCGGCCAGCGGGTGGAGCGGATCCTGCGCGAGGCGTACCGGGTCGCGGAGGAGCGCTATCGGCGAGTGCCGACCGGGGAGCTGAACCGGTTGGTCATGGATGCCGTCCGGGCGCACCCGCCGTCGCATGTCCGCAACCGGCTGCCCAAGGTCTTCTACGCCACCCAGGTCGGCGTGGCGCCGCCGACGTTCGTGATCTTCGTCAACGATCCGGAGATCATCCACTTCAGCTACAAGCGGTACCTGGAGAACCGGATCCGAGACGCGTACGGGTTCCTCGGCACGCCGATCAAGCTCATCCTCCGCCAGCGCGAGTCCGAGGAGGCGGCGCGCCGCTCCTCGCGGCCGCGTCGCGCGGGAGCCCGGCGTCGGTGAGCGACCAGGTCGCGATCATCGGCGCCGGTGCTTGGGGCACGACCCTGGCCGTGCACCTCGCCGACGCGCAGCGGCCAGTCAGCCTGTGGGCGCACACCTCCGAGGCCGCCGAGCGCCTGGCCCATGCGCGCACGAACGACAGGTACCTGCCAGGCATCACCTTCCCGCCGAATGTGCGCGTCGTGCTGGACGATGCCGAGCTGGCCGAGCCGCATCGGCTCTATCTCCTGGCCGTTCCCTCGTCGCACGTCCGGGCCACGCTGCGACGCGTAGCATCGTCGCTGGCGCCCGGAGCGCCGATCCTGTCGGTGGTCAAGGGGATCGAGGAGGGGACGCATCTCCGGATGAGCCAGGTCGTGGCCGAGGAGGCCCCCGGTCGGCCGGTGGCCGCCCTGTCGGGCCCGAACCTGGCTCGCGAGATCGCCGCCGGCAAGCCGGCCGGATCGGTCGTGGCCTCGGATGATGCCGAAGTGGCCACCGATCTTGCGGCCGTCATGTCGTCGGAGCGGTTCCGGGTCTACACCAATCCCGACCTCGTCGGCGTCGAGCTGTGCGGCGCGCTGAAGAACGTGATGGCGCTGGCCGCCGGCATGGTCGACGGGCTGGGATTCGGTGACTCGGCCAAGGCGGGCATCATCACCCGCGGCCTTGCCGAGATGACGCGTCTCGGCGTGGCCGCCGGTGCCCACCCCCTCACGTTCGCCGGCCTGGCCGGGGTGGGGGACCTCATCGCGACGTGCATGTCGCCCCTGTCCCGCAACCGGAAGGCCGGCGAACTGATCGCCTTGGGCGTTCCGTGGCCCGAAGCGCGAGGGCGTCTCGCCGGCGTTGCGGAGGGGGTGGCGACCGTCGCCGGTGCCCTCGAGCTCGCGGCCGACCACGACGTGGAGATGCCGATCGCGGAGCAGGTGCGGGCCGTCGTGTTCGACGGCCGCGCGCCGCTGGCGGCCGTCGCCGATCTCATGGGCCGCAGCACGAAGGACGAGCTCCAGGGCTGATGGCGCGCCCGCTGCGATTCGGCATCTCGGTCACGCCGTACGCCGCGGAGTACGCGCAGATCCTCGAGGCGGTCCGAGTAGGCGAGGAGGGCGGGCTGGATCTCGTCGGCGTACAGGACCATCCGTATCAGCGTCGATTCCTGGACACGTACTCCCTCATCGGCGACCTGCTGGCCCGGACCGAGCGGCTGCGCTTCTTTCCCGACGTCACGAGCCTGCCCATGCGCCATCCGGCCATGATCGCGAAGGCCGCGACATCGCTCGACATCATGAGCGGCGGGCGGTTCGAGCTCGGCCTGGGCGCCGGGGGCTTCTGGGACGCGGTTGCAGGCATGGGCGGACCGCGGCGGACGAATCGGGACGCCTTCGCCGCACTCGAGGAGGCGATCGGCATCGTTCGCGCCGCGCTCGACGGCGAGCGCGTGGTGCGCGGCGATGGTCCGCATTACCCGGTGCCGGGGTACCCCGCGGGGCCGCCCCCCGCACATCGGGTCGGAATATGGCTCGGCGTGTACCGGCGCCGCGGCCTTGGCCTGGTCGGGCGCGTCGCCGACGGCTGGGTTCCATCCCTCGGCTATACGGACGAGGCCAGGCTCGCCCACGCATCGCGGCTGATCGACGAGGAGGCTCGGGCTGCTGGCCGCGATCCGGATGCCATCACCAGGGTCCTCAACCTCGGCGGCACGATCACTGACGGCGAGCGCGGGGACGACGGACTCATTGGGCCGGTCGAACACTGGGTTGGGGAGCTCGCACGGATGGCCACCGACATCGGTATCGACTCGTTCGTCTTCTGGGCGCCCCAGAACCGCGCGGACCAGGTCCGGCGCTTCGCCGATGAGGTGGTCCCGGGCGTTCGGGCCCGACTGGCTCGCTAGGTCGGGATCGGATCGGTCGCTATACTTGGCCCTTCGGTCGGGGCGTGGCGCAGTCTGGCAGCGCACTTGGCTGGGGGCCAAGGGGTCGGAGGTTCGAATCCTCTCGCCCCGACCACTTTTCCTCACGAGCCGCTTTGTCGCGAGCGCTTGCTTGCCCCCCGGGCGATAGCGCTGCACCCGCTGGAGTGAGCCTCGTGACGACCTACGAGCTGGCTGAGACCGTCGAGCGGGCCGGCATCGGCACCGATGAGCTTCGCCGCATGGTCGAGCTGGGCATCATCACCCCCGACGCCGAGGATCGATACCGGCCCGGCGATGTGCGCCGCGCGGAGCTGGTGAGAAGCCTGGAGGCGGCGGGCATCGGGCTGGAAGACCTGGGCGCTGCCATCCGCGACGGCAAGGTCTCGCTCGCCTTTCTCGACGCGCCGGCGTTCGACCGGTTCTCGTCGCTGAGCGACGTCACCTTCGCTCAGATGGCTGAACGGACCGGCGTACCGATCGAGCTGCTCATGCTCATCCGCGAAGCGGCCGGCTCGATGGCGCCGACTCCGGACAGTCGGATGCGCGACGCCGAGCTCGGGGTGGTCTTCCGTGACATGGGCCTGGTCGAGCTCAAGGGCGTCGCCGGGCCCGTGCATCTGCACACCGCGTCCCTGCCCCGGTAGCGCGCCTGACGACGCGCTGACGAACGAACGCCCCTCCCCGGAGTCCGGGAAGAGGCGTCGACGTTGCGCCGTGGCGCGTGATTACATGCCGTCGCTTTCGCTCGGCTCAGCCGACGGGCTGCCCATATCCATCGATTCCATGTCCATCGACTCGCTGGGAGCCCCCGTATCGACGCTCGGCAGCGTATCGAGGCTCTCATCGGTGCCCTGGTTCTGGCATCCGGCAATGGCCAGGCTGAGCACGGCAAGCGCGGCGAGGCCGCGCATCTTCCATCGGTCCATCTGGTTCAGCTCCCTGCTTGCGTTCGCTTCGGACGCCCGTGGGCGCTGTGCTCCACAACGCATGTCCCGTGCCGGTCAAGCGGGGATTGCCCGGACTGCTAAGGGTTCTTAATCACCGCCCGACCGGGTGATGCGGAGGATGCGGTCGTCCGTGCCGTTGGCGGTCGAGACGTAGAGTGCGCCGTCGGGGCCGATGGTGGCCGCCCGCAGCCGGCCGAAGCGGCCATCGAGGAGCGGTTCCTCCGGTCCCATGGAGTCGTCGTCGCCGATTGAGAAGCGCCGCAGGTCCTCCTCCTTCAAGGTCGTGACGATGAGGCTGCCGGCCCACGAGCCCCAGCTGGAGGCCGGGAGGATCACGGCTCCGGATGTCGCCAGCGTCGAGGCACCGGAGGCCCATGCCGGCGGGGTCAGCTCGGCCTCTGCGTCGCAGGCATCGGGGATGGGTCCGATGTCGTCGGCACCGGTGACGCACGGGTAGCCGTAGTTGGCCTCGGGCCGGATCACGTTGACCTCATCGTTCACGTCTGTGCCGTGCTCGACGGCGTAGACGCTCCCATCGGCGCCGAACGCGATGCCCTGCGGATTGCGATGGCCGATCGAGTACGCGCCCGATGCGAACGGTGCGTCGGCCGGCACCGCCCCATCAATGGTGAGCCGCACCACCTTGCCGTTCAGGCTCAAGGGGTCCTGCGCACGATTCGCATCCGCCGGCTGGTTCGCGTCGCCGATCGTGACCCACAGGTGCCCATCGGGTCCGATCTCCACCGCGCAGCCCTGGTGGCGCGGCGCGCCCTGGGCCGGCCCGATCGGCAGCGGCTCGAACGAGGCCAGGCTCCCATCGGTGCCAAGTGACGATCGCAGGACATCCACGCGCCACGCGGCGGGGTTAGCCGGGTCGTCGCCACGCGTTGCGCACACGAACACGGTCGTGCCATCGACCGCGATGCCCATCAGGCCGGACTCGAGCTCCGCCCGAACGTCGGGCACGGATGCGGTGTGGATGAGCGGTGCGCCGACCTCCGGCCCGCCGAACACGCGGACGCGTCCGGCACGCTCCGTGACGAGCATGCGGCCATCGTCGGCGAACGCGATGTCCCACGGATGCTCGAGCCCATCCTGGATGATCTCGACCTCGAGCGGGTCACCCGGCCGCAACCAGACGAAGAGAATCGTGGCCGCCGCGAGCGCGACGGCCACGAGGAATGCCGACACGGCGAGGCGGCCGCCCCACGTCCCGAAGGACGGGAGCGACCGCCTCATTGCCGAGTGGCCGTGCTACTCGGCCTGAACGTTCGTTGCGCGGGGCCCGCGCGGGTTCGACTCGACCTCGAACGTCACCCGCTCGCCGCCCATGAGGCGATCGAAGTCGACCGACTCGGTCAGGCCGTCGCGATGGAAGAAGTAATCCTTGCCATCCTCGCCGGTGATAAAGCCGAAGCCACGATCGGCAACGACCTTCTTGATGGTGCCACTGGCCATGAGAGGCCTCCTAACGGTAGAACCGCAAGGGTACTCCCCTCAGCGAGGTAGCATCCGGTCCGATGTCAGCGCTGCCTGAGCGACCGCCCTTCGCGCTGCGTGCCCGACTCCTGTCTCCGCTCTCCGACGGCGGGACGCTGGACGAGCTCGACGGGCTGATCGAGGTGGACGCGGCCGGGCGCCTGGTCCGGGCCGAGCGGTGGCCGGGGAGCGGGGTGCCGGACGCGATCGACCTGCGTCCGATGGTCGTCATCCCCGGACTCGTCGACCTCCACGCCCACCTCCCCCAGATCCCGAATGCCGGCCTCGGCAGCGGCCTCGACCTGCTGACCTGGCTCGATCGGTACATCTTCCCGCTCGAACGTGCCTACGACCGCGCGGTGGCCGAGCAACAGGCGCCTGCCGCGTTCCGTGCCTTCGCGGCCGCCGGGACGACGACGGTGGTGGCGTACGCGGCGTTGTGGGCCGATTCCACCGATGCCGTGTTCGCGGCGGCCGAGGCGCACGGCATCCGCGCGATCATCGGCAAGGTGATGATGGATCGCATCACCTATGACGACCGGATCGCCCCGAACGAGATCCTCGAGACCAGCCTGCGGCAATCGGACGAGCTGGCGGCGCGATGGCACGGCACCGATGGCGGGCGGCTGCGCTACGCGTTCACGCCGCGCTTCGCCGTGAGCTGCTCGGCCGAGATGATGCGGGAGTCGGCCTCCCTCGCGGCCCGCCACGGGGCGTACGTGCAGACGCACCTCTCCGAGGACGACGGGGAGATCGGCGAGGTGCGACGGCTGTTCCCCGAGGCAACCGACTACCTCGACGTGTACGACCGCGCAGGGGCGCTGGGCCCGCGGACCATCCTGGCCCACGCGATCCATCTCTCCGACCGCGAGGTCGGGCGCCTGGTCGACTCGGATTCGCGCGTGGCGCATTGCCCGGCCTCCAACCTGTTCCTGTCCAGCGGCCTCATGCCGCTCGGCGCATACCGCGCCGCCGGCATGACGGTCGGGCTCGGCAGCGACGTCGCCGCCGGGCCGGAGCTCTCCCTGTTCACCGTCATGCGCGCCGGGGCCGTCACCCAGCGGATGCTCGAGCTGACCGGGCGCGCGGATCGGTCGAGCGCCGTCCACGGCGTCGACTGGCTTCGACTGGCGACGCTCGCCGGTGCCACGGCGCTGGGGCAGGAGGCGGAGATCGGGTCCCTGGAAGCCGGCAAGGAGGCCGATCTGGTGGCAGTCGACCCGCGGCTCACGACGCCGCTGCCGGGCGACGAGCCGCCCCTGCAGTCCGCGGACGACGTGATGAGCCGGCTGATGTTCCGGCCGCACCCGGACATGGTGCGCGGCGCGTGGGTGCGCGGTCGCTTGCTCGCCGGGCCGCCGGGGCTGGACGGCATCGGCTAGGCTGTCGCCCATGGATCGCGTCATTCAGCTGCTCATCAACGCCGGCGCGCTGTACGTGGCCGTGCTGATCATCGACGGCCTGGACTTCTCCTTCGACGGCGAGAACGCCTGGCTGAAGTTCGTGGTGGTGGCCTTCATCTTCGGACTCGTCAACACGTTCGTGAAGCCCATCCTGAGGCTGCTGACCCTGCCGATCACGATGATGACGCTCGGCCTGTTCCTGTTGATCATCAACGCCCTGATGCTCCTGCTGACCGGGTGGATCTCGGACCAGCTCGACCTCGGCTTCGTCGTCGACGGATTCCTGCCGGCCCTGCTCGGGGCGGTCGTGATCAGCATCGTGGGCTTCCTCCTGTCGACGGTGATCGGCGCCACGCGTCGCGCCACCTGACACAGTCCCCGGTGGAGCGCGCGCCCTGGCCTATCGGCCTGCTGTTCGGCCTGTCCCTGGCGATCGTGATCCTGCTCGCCGGCCCGCTGCTCCTGTTCAACCCGCCCTTCACCTCCGCCCTCCAGGTTCGGCACGACGTGGCGGATGCGTTCGAAACAACGCAGGCCGAGATCGAGCGGGTGACGGGCTCCTACCTGGCCGATATCTACCTCGGCGGTCCGTTCGATGCCGTGCTCGACGGCGCCGAACCCCTGCTCAATTCGGACGAACGCTCGCACATGCGCGACGTATCGACGCTCGTGCGAATCCTGGCCGCGATCCTGGGAGTGGCGGCGGTGGTGGCCGTGGTGACCGGCCTGCGGCTGCGCCGCGAGCCGCGACGGCAGGGCGAGATCATGCTCATCGCCGCCGGCTCGGTCGGCGCGACCGCCGTCTTGCTGGCCGTGCTGTTCGCCGTCGCCTTCGACTGGGCATTCGCCGTGTTCCACCAGCTGCTGTTCCCGCCGGGAACGTGGCAGTTCGAGTCGGGCTCAAACCTCATCACGCTGTTTCCTGAGGCGTTCTGGTTCGACGCGGCCCTGGCTGCAGGTGCCGCGATCGTCCTGACGGCGATGATCGTGACGGTGATCGGCATCCTCCGATGGCGCTCCGGCCGGGACCCTGCGGAGCCGGTCGCGCAGGCCTGATCTAGACTCGCCGCATGGGACCCGGCTGGAGGATCGGCCGATTGGCCGGCATCGACCTCGCGATCCATCCGTCGTGGCTGGTGATTGCCTTCCTGGTCACCTACTCGCTGGCGGAGTTCCAGTTCCCGGCGCTCTATGACGACTGGTCGGCCAGCGCGTACTGGGGCGTCGCGGTGGCGACGGCGATCCTGTTCTTCGTCTCGGTCCTGGCACACGAGGTGTCGCACGCGCTCGTGGCGCGGCGCTTCGGCCTGAAGGTGGAAGGCATCACGCTGTTCATCTTCGGCGGCGCGACGTCGATCGACGAGGACTCCCGCACGCCGCGCGAGGAGGCGCTGATCGCGATCGCCGGGCCGGCGACCAGCCTGCTGGTGGGCCTGGTGCTCCTCGGCGGCGACGTGGTGATCGACCAGCCCCAGCTCGCGGCGCTGCTTGGCTGGCTCGGCTTCATCAACGTCCTGCTGGGCCTGTTCAACCTCATCCCCGGCTTCCCCATGGACGGGGGCCGCGTGCTGCGGGCGATCCTGTGGCGGGTCCGTGGGGACCGTCTGGTGGCGACCCGTAACGCGGCCATCGTCGGCCGCGCCTTCGCATACCTGCTCATCGGCATCGGCGTCTTCATTGCGCTGCGCCCGGGCGGCAGCATCTTCAGCGGCCTGTGGCTGGCGCTCATCGGCTGGTTCCTGTCGAACGCCGCGGAGGCGACGGTGGCGCAGGCCGGCGTCGAGCGCAGCCTGCATGGGGTGCGCGTGCGGGATGCGATGGAGACCGAGCCGGTCACGGTGTCACCCAACGAGCCGGTGTCGGAGCTCGTCGAGGAGCGGATGCTGCGTGGCGACGACCGCTCGTTCCTGGTGCGGCATGAGGACGGGGGACTGGCCGGCGTGGTGACCCTCGGTGACGTTCGGCGTCTGCCGCGCCAGGACTGGGTCGACGCCCGCGTGACCGACATCATGACCCGCTACGGCGACCTGGCGACGATCGGGCCCGATGCTCCGCTGGCCGAGGCGCTGCGGCTCATCCAACAGAAGGAGATTGGGCAGCTGCCGGTGGTCGAGGACGACGGGCGTCAGCCGCTTGGCGTCGTCACCCGTCGCGGGATCCTGCGTCTCATCGAGGCGCGCATGAAGCTCGGCATGTAAAGGCCGATGCTGTCGCTCGATGAGGCGTATGCGCGCCTCCTGGCTCGCGCCAGCCTGACCGATGGCGAGACCGTTCCGCTCATCGACGCCGTTGGGCGCGTGCTCGTCGACCCGAAGGTGGTGGCCGGTCTCGACGTCCCCGGCTTCGACAACTCCGCCATGGACGGCTACGCGGTCCGCGCCGCCGATACCCCGGGCACGCTGCCGCTTGCTGGGGAGGTCGCGGCCGGGATGGCCGTCCTGCCGACGGTGGAGGCGGGTACCACGGTCCGGATCATGACCGGGGCGCCGCTCCCGCCCGGCGCCGATGCGGTCGTTCCCATCGAGGAAGCGAACGAGTCCGATGGCGTGGTCGAGCTCGCTGGAGCGAGCCCGGGCGCGCACGTCCGCACCGCCGGCCACGACACGATGGCCGGCGACGAGATCTGCCTGCCCGACGAGCTCACCCCCGCGAAGATCGCCGTGCTCGCCTCGCTCGGCCTGGGCGCCGTCGGAGTGCGTCGGCGACCCGTCGTCGCCATCCTGTCGACCGGCGACGAGCTGGTCGGGGCAGGGGAGCCGCTCGGTGCGCACCAGGTGCACGACGCGAACGGCGTGGCCCTGGCCGCCGCAGTGCACGAGGCCGGCGGCGAGCCGCTCGTCCTGCCACGAGCCGGTGACGACGCCGACGAGATCGAGCGCACGTTGACCGACGCCGCGACGGCCGCGGACCTCCTCGTCACGTCGGCCGGCGTGTCCGTTGGCCGCCACGATCACGTCCGTGCTGTCCTCGAGCGGCGCGGCGCGCTGGACTTCTGGCGGATCGCGATCCAGCCCGGCAAGCCGCTGGCAGTCGGGGAGCTCGGCGGCCGCACGATCATCGGCCTTCCGGGCAACCCGGTCAGCGCGCTCGTGGTGTTCGAGCTCTTCGTCCGCCCGTTCATTCGCGCCATGCTCGGCCTGAGCGGCGACGGGCGGCTTCACCTGCGGGCGCGTCCGGACCGGCTGATCTCGAAGGACCCGAAGCGCAGGGCCTTCCTTCGCGTCAACGTGTGGCACGAGGAGGGCGAGATCCACGCGAGCCCGGCCGGTGGCCAGCAGTCGAGCCAGCTGCGCCCGATGGCCGAGGCGAACGCCCTGCTCGTCGTTCCCGAGGGCGCCGACGCGGCGTACCCGCCGCAGTCGTACGAGGCGATCGTGCTCCAGCCGCTGCTCCTGACCGGCCGATGAAACCGAGCCATCTCGACGACCAGGGAGCGCCGCGCATGGTGGACGTCGGCGCCAAGCCGGTGACAGCGCGCCGCGCGGTCGCGACCGCCGTGGTCCGCGTTCGGCCCGAAGTCCTGGCCACCCTGCTCGATGCCGGCGGGCCGAAGGGGGATGCGTTCGTCACCGCGCGCCTCGCCGGCATCGGCGCGGCGAAGCGCACCGCGGAGCTCATCCCGCTCTGCCATCCATTGCCGCTCGACCGCGTCGATGTCGAGCTCACCCCGGACCGGGAGGGGGGCACGGTCACCGTTCGGGCCGAGGCCAGCGTCATCGCACGGACCGGCGTCGAGATGGAGGCCATGGTGGCCGCGTCGGTGGCAGCCCTGACCCTGTACGACATGGCGAAGGCCCTGCAGCGGGACATCGTCATCGAGGAGGTTCGGCTGGTCGAGAAGTCCGGCGGCAGCTCCGGCGACTGGCCCGCGACCGATGCGCCGCGCCCGGCGGCCGAGCACGAGGCGGTGGTCGTCACCTGTTCGAACCGGTCTGCGACGGGAGAGCGGGAGGACGCCTCCGGCCCGGCGCTGGTGGAGCGGCTGCGCGGCGAGGGGTACGACGTGGCGCCCGACCCGATCGTGGTGCGCGACGACGAGGGCGAGATCGCGACGCAGCTCGCGACGCTTGCCGATGCCGGCCATCGGCTGGTCCTCACCACCGGCGGCACCGGCCTGACCCCGACCGACGTGACACCCGCGGCAACGCGACGCGTGATCGACCGAGAGGTCCCCGGCCTGGCGGAGCTGATGCGCTCGGCCGGCATGGCCTCGACACCGATGGCGGCGCTGTCGCGCGCGGTGGTCGGGTCGCGCGGTTCGACCCTGATCGCCAACCTGCCCGGATCGCCGAGGGCGGCGACCGAGTCGCTGGCGGCACTGCTGCCGGTGCTCCGTCACGCGCTCGATCAGCTGGCCGGCGGCGATCACTAGCGGGTCTGATCGGGTGCGGGTAGGATCGGCGGCGGTGACCGACGAGTCTGGCGCCCGGCGCACGTTATCGGTCCGGCAGGCCGCCTTCATCGGCGTGGCCTCGATGGTCGGCGCGGGCATCTTCTCGCTGCTCGGGGCAGCGGGCGAGGTCGCCGGGTCGGCCGTCTGGATCTCGTTCGTCCTGGCGGGCATCGTCGCCGCCCTCCAGGGCTACTCATTCGCGAAGCTCGGTGCGCGGTTCCCGTCGGCGGGCGGCCTGCTCGAGTACGTCGTGCGCGGCTACGGCAACGGCCACGTCACGGGCATCGTGGCGTGGCTGGTCATCGCGGTGAACGCGATCATCACCGCCATGGTTGCCGTCTCGTTCGGCAGCTATGCCGCCAGCGCCATCGGCGCCGATGACCCCGCCCTGGCGACCAAGGCGTTCGCGGCACTGCTCATCCTGGCCATGAGCCTCCTCAACGTCCTCGGCTCGACGGCCGTGGCACGCGTGCAGTCCATCATCGTCGTGGTCGTCATCAGCATCCTGTCGCTGTTCGCCGTCGCCACCCTCGCCAACGCCGACTTCGGGCTCCTGGCGCCGGCGACGTATCCGCCGGTGCGGGACATCGTGGCGAGCGTGGCGCTCACGTTCTTCGCATTCCTCGGCTTCGGCGTCATCACCTTCACCGCCGGCGAGCTCGCCGACCCGGCACGACAGCTGCGGCCCGCCGTGTTCCTGGCCATCGGAATCGCGATGACCATGTACGTGGCCGTCGCGCTCGGCGTGTTCGGGACCCTGACGGTCGACGAGGTCATCGCCTCCGGCGGCACCGCGCTCGCCGTCGCTGCCGAGCCCGTCCTCGGGCAGGCGGGATACTGGCTGATGACCGTCACCGCACTCTTTGCGACCTCCGGCGCGACCAACGCCGGGCTGTATCCCGCCGCAGGGCTGTCGCAGCACCTCGTATCGATCGGCCAGTTCCCGCCGCTCCTTGCCATCCGCATCGGCGGAAGGCTGCCGGCCGGGCTCCTGCTCACCGCGGTCGTCGCGATCATCCTGGCGGTCGGGTTCGACCTCAATGCCATCGCCTCCATCGGCAGCGTGGTCGCGCTGGTCGTCTTCACGATGATCGGGGTCGGCCACTTTCGGATTCGGCGGGAAACCGGCGCGCAGGGCTGGATCATCGGCCTGGGCATCGTGGGCGCGGCGGTCGTCCTGCTGCTGTTCGCGCCGACCCTCGCGGAGGAGCCGCTGACGGCCGTGGCGCTGGTGGTCGTGCTCGTCCAGAGCCTCGTGCTCGACTTCCTCTGGAAGCGGGCGCGGGACTCGGGGCCCGCGAACGACCCATCTGGCGCCTCCGGGCCCGGCACGCCGTAGCCGCATCGGTCCGACGGGCCGCGGCTACCATGGCGCGGATCCATGGAAGCCTCCATTCCCCTCTACCCCCTGATCGTGGTGCCCGTCGTCGTGGCGGGCATCGTCTTCTGGCGTCGGGCGAGGTGGCACCTTGCGGTCCTGCGAGCGGGCCGGCCGTTGGAGCGGTCGGATCGGGTCCGTTCGCGGATCGCATCGCTCGGGGTGTTCGTCATCGGCCAGCGGAGGCTCCTCCAGGACCTTGGCCCGGGCCTGGCGCACGCGTTCGTGTTCTGGGGCTTCATCGTGCTGCTGGCAACCACCGGCAACTACATCACGAACGGCCTGGTCGAGGCGATCCTCGGCTGGCCCTTCGGCGGCTTCCTCTGGAGCGTCGTGACGTTCTTCGCGAACGTCTTTGTCGGCCTGGTGCTCGCATCGGTCGTGTACTACGTCGTCCGCCGCACCGTCGTCCGACCCGCGCGCCTCGCGCTGACCCGGGACGCGTTCATCATCCTCGGCCTGATCTTTGCCATCGTCCTGACCGAGCTGATCGGCGACGCCCTCCTCTACGTCGTTGAGCCCCAGCATCCCGCGCGGCCGTGGGCGATCCTGGCGGGTCCACTCAGCCTGGCCCTCGCACCCCTCGGGACGGCAACCGCGGAGATCGGCTTCGGCATCATGGCCTGGGCGCACATCCTGCTCGTGCTCGGTTTCGGCGCGTACCTGGCGTACAGCAAGCACCTCCACATCATCAGCAGCGAGCCGAACGTCTACTTCAGAAACCTCGAGCCGCGCGGAGCGCTGCGCAAGATGGACCTCGAGGCCGAGCCAGAGGACGGCGACGAGCTTCCCGTCTTCGGCGCGAAGGGGCTGAAGGACCTCACCTGGCGTCACCTGCTCGATCCGCTTGCCTGCACCGAGTGCGGCCGCTGCATGGAGTTCTGCCCTGCATCGGTCACGGGCAAGACCCTGAGCCCGAAGCACCTGATGGAGGGCCTGCGGGACCAGATCCTGGTGGCCGAGACGGCGCTGGCGGCGGCGGCATCGGCCCAGCGGGCCTGGAAGGGGGGAGCGAACGGTGGGGCCGCGGCCTCGGAGGATGCGCTGAACCTCGCCCGGCAGCGCGCGGAGGAAGCGCTCAGCCTGCCGCTGATGGACAACGCCATCCCGGAGGAGGCGGTCTGGCAGTGCACCACCTGCGGGTGGTGCGTCGAGGGCTGCCCGGTGCTGATCGAGCACGTCGATACCATCGTGGAGATCCGCCGCAATGCGGTCCTGGAGGAGAGCCGCTTCCCGAAGGAGCTGAACGCCGCCTTCCGCAACATGGAGAACGCCGGCAACCCGTGGGGCCAGCCGAAGTCGGCGCGGCTCGACTGGGCCAAGGGGCTCGATGTCGACGTGCTGGGCGAGGCCGATGCGCGTGCCCGAACCAACGGCACCGGCACGCCCTGGCGCACGGTGTACGAGCCGAGGCCGTCCGGAGACCCGCTCGACGGCGGCGTCCTGTTCTGGATCGGGTGCGCGGGCGCCTTCGACGACCGCAATCGCAAGGTCGTGCGGGCAATGGCCCAGCTCCTTCGGCAGGCGGATGTGCCGTTCGCGGTGCTCGGCACGGCCGAGACGTGCACCGGCGACCCGGCACGCCGCGCAGGCAACGAGTACCTCTTCCAGATGCTGGCCGAGGAGAACGTCGCCACCCTCTCGTCGGCCCACGCCGAGCACGGCATCTCGACGATCGTCGCGACCTGCCCGCACTGCTTCAACACGATCAAGAATGAATACCCGCAGTTCGGCCTGCGGGGCGTGCAGGTCCTGCATCACACCCAGCTGCTGGATCGGCTCGTGGCCGAGGGCCGGCTCGTGCCATCCGAGCATCACGAGGCGGTCATCGCCTACCACGACGCCTGCTACCTCGGCCGCTATAACGACGTGTACGACGAGGGCCGCCGGGTCGTCGAGGCCGTGCCCGGTCAGTCCGTCGTGGAGATGGATCTCCACCACCGGCGCGGGATGTGCTGCGGAGCCGGTGGCGCGCGGATGTGGATGGAGGAGCACGAGGGCAGCCGCATCAACCACAAGCGCGCCGAGCAGGCATTGGCCAAAGGGCCCGATGCCATCGCCACCGCCTGCCCGTTCTGCCTGATCATGCTGCGCGACGGGACGACCGACCTCCAGCGCACCGACGTCGCCGTGCGTGACGTGGCCGAGCTGCTGGCCGATGCGACCGGCGCTTGGACCCGCGACGTGACGACGGAGCCCGCGATTCCTGCCAGATCGACACCGGCAGACGGTTAGGAAGCGTCGGACTGCTCGAACTCTGCCATTTCGTCATGGCAGGACGATTCGGCAGGATCCGACGCAGACGGCCGCGCTCAGGGCGCTTCGCTATCGACGTCTGACCTCGCCTAGTCGTCCCCACCAGACGATCTGGCAATAAGTGGTGCGCCCAGGGAAGGGGGACCACGGAATCCGCACCGCGGCACGGATTCCGCAGGAATCGACGCCGCAGGCTGCGGAATGTTGACCCGGATGGGGCCATCCGGCTACGCTCCGCGCATGACGGTGCGGTCCATTCAGCAGCAGTCCGGCGGACGGCGCCCGCTGCTCGACGACCTCGACAAGGCCATCATCAAGGCCCTGCAGCTGGACGGAAGACGCCCCTACGCCCAGATCGGACGGCAGCTGCAGGTGCCCGAGGCAACGGTTCGGCAGCGGGCCGAGCGGCTGATCACGAGGCGCGTGGTCCAGGTGGTCGGGGTGACCGATCCGCTGGCCATGGGTTTCCAGCAGCCCGCGCTGATCGGCCTCAAGGTGGATCCGGGGCGGCTGGACCGCATCGCGGAGCAGATCGCCGAGCTGGAGGAGGTGACGTACGTCGTCATCACCGCGGGCCGCTACGACCTGTTCTGCGAAGTCGTGTGCGAGGACAACGAGCACCTGCTGCGCGTCGTCACCGACCGGTTCGCGTCGATCGAGGGCATCCGCTCGACCGAGATTCTGGTCGAGCTGCGCTTCGTCAAGGAGAGCTACCAGTGGGGGGCTCGCTAGGAGGTCGACCGTGACGGTCATCGGAGGCCAGGTCAACCGTGCCCGCGTTGCCGACATGGGTGCGCGCGAAGAGCGGTCGTACCGGCAGCGCACTCGCCGCAGCGCCGAGCTGTTCGAGCGCGCGCGCCAGTCGCTGCCCTTGGGCGTGGCGAGCTCCTTCCAGGCCTACGACCCGTACCCCCTGTTCATGACCGATGCGCGCGGCAGCCGCATCTGGGACGCCGACGGCAACGAGTACATCGACTTCGACATGGCGTTCGGTGTGCTGGCGGCAGGCCACTCGCACCCGATCCTGGCCGAGGCCCTCCAGCATCGCGTTGCCAACGGCACCTGCTACACGTTTCCCGTCGAGGATGGCGTCGCGCTGGCCGAGGAGATCAGGGCGCGCTTCGGCGCGGACCTGGTGCGCTTCAGCAACTCGGGCACCGAGGCGACGATGGACGCCATCCGCGTCGCACGTGGCTATACCGGCCGCGAGAAGATCATCAAGATGGAGGGTGGCTACCACGGCCACCATGACGACGTGCTCGTCTCCATCCAGCCGCCGCGTGACGCGATGGGCCCGGTCGAGTCGCCGAACACGGTGCCGGCCAGCGCGGGCATCCCTCGCAGCCGGATCGCCGAGACCGTGATCGCCCCGTTCAACGAGCCGGAGATGCTCGAGGCCATCCTGCGTGCGCACCCGGGCGAGATCGCGGCCATCGTGGTCGAGCCGGTGCAGTTCAACATCGGCGTCGTGCCCCCGCGCGACGGATACCTCCAGCGGCTGCGCGAGCTGGCCGACGAGCATGGGATCGTGCTCATCTTCGACGAGGTCAAGACCGGGGTCGTGCTGGCGTGGGGCGGCGCGTACGAGCACTTCGGCGTTCGGCCCGACCTGTTCTGCCTGGCCAAGTCGATCGGCGGCGGCATCCCGATCGGAGCATTCGGCGGCAAGCGCGAGGTCATGGCGTCCATCGAGACGCTGGAGGGGACGCCCGCCTTCCGCGCCGATGCGGAGGGATCCGGCATCGACCGCTCGACCATCCCCGGCGGCGCCACTCGCGTCGCGCACCTCGGGACGTTCAACGGAAACCCGCTGTCGATGACCGCGGGGCTGGTCACGCTGACGAAGATCCTCACCAAGGACGCCTACCCCGGCCTGCATGGGCTGGCGGAGCGGCTGACGGCGGGGAGCCAGGCCGTCATCGACGATCGCGAGCTGCCAGGCTATGCGATCAACGTCGGGCCGAAGGGGTGCGTGATGTTCACGCCGGAGCGGGTGACGAACTACCGCGACTTCATCGGCCTGGATGCCGACCTGTGGGCCGCGAGCTTCTTCTATCTCGCGAATCGCGGCATCCTGCTTCCGCCGGGGCCCGACGACCAGTGGACGCTGTCGGTCCAGCACTCGGAAGCCGACATCGACCGCTACGTCGAGGTCTTCCGCGAGTTCGCCACCGAGCTCACCGCCTGAGCTGGTCCGCTGCCTGCTGTGCAAGCAAGCGGTGGATGAGGAGGGCAGGAGGTAGGACATGATCGAACGGATGGCTCGGCCGTTTCGCGGCCTGTCGAATGGCATCGCGTCGTGGGTCGACGCCGTCTATCGGGTGCTCGGCCGCCCGGGCAAGCTGCTGCAGGACTTCCTGAACGGCTCGTGGCTCGGCCACTCGCTGCACGCCGTGCTGGTCGACGTGGTCATCGGGGCGGCGACCGCAGCGCTGCTGCTCGACCTGCTGCGCGTCTTCTTCGGCATCGACGGGCTCGAGGTGGCAACCACGTGGGTCGTCGGCCTGGTCGCCCTCTCTGCCCTCGGCTCGATCGCCACTGGCCTGACCGACTACAAGGACACGTCGCCCAGCAGCAGCGAGCGCGACGTCGCCGGCCTGCATGGGCTGACGAATATCGTCGCCACCGTGTTCTTCGCCGTGTCGTTCTTCCAGCGCCTGGGTGACGGGCACGACGCCGCGTTCTGGGTGTTCCTCATCGGCTATCTCGTCGTCAGCGTGGGCGGCTTCATCGGCGGTCACGTGGTCTTCAAGTACGGCTACATGGTCAACCACAACGCCTTCAGCCGCGGCAAGCGGGCCAAGGAGTTCACACCAGTGATGCCGATCGCCGAGCTGCCCGAGGACGCGCCGACGAAGGCCAGCTTCGGCACGACCGCGGTGGTGCTCGTCCGTCGGGGTGAGGTGGTGCACGCGCTGAAGGACACGTGCTCGCACGCGGGCGGCCCGCTCTCCGGCGGGACGCTGCACGGCGACACCATCACCTGCCCGTGGCATGCATCGGTCTTTCGCCTCACCGATGGATCGGTCGTGCACGGCCCTGCCAGCTCGCGCCAGGTCTCGTACCGAGCCCGCATCAACGGCGACCAGGTGGAGCTCCAGGGCCCGCACGACTGACGGCCATCTGAGAGGGGACCAACCCGGCGCCCTTTCCTATCAGACGGTCATCCGGAGAACCTTCGCGGCGGAACTTCCGTCGCCGCCGCCCGAGACCCAGCGTGGAGCCGCGCGATGACCCTCGCAGGTGAGCACGGACCGATACCGCTGCGAGGAAACCGCAAGCGAAACCAGCATTAACGTTCCACCCGTGTGCGGTTGATCGAGTCGAAGGCCCACCATCGGCCAGAAAGGCGGTCCCGGGCGAATCCGGTAGACTCGGAGGCCCGAGCACGTCCACGGACCTGGCCACGAGGAGCCCGCGTGACCTACCTTCCCACGGCCGATCACGACGAGCTGCGCGCCGTGGTGCGCGAGCTCGCCGAGGAGCGGATCGCGCCTCGCGCGGCCGAGATCGACCAGTCGGCGGAGTTTCCGTGGGACCTCAAGGAGCTGCTGGCGCAGCAGGACCTGCTCGGCACCTGCTTCGAGGAGCGCCACGGCGGTACCGCCCTCGACACGATCGCCCAGAGCATCCTGGTCGAGGAGATCGCGCGTTCGGATGCCACCACAAGCCTGATTCCCATCGTCCAGAAGCTCGGCGCGCTGCCCATTCTGCTCGCCGGCACCGATGAGCAGAAGGACCGATACCTGCCGCGGCTCGCGTCGGGGGAGTGGCTGGTGGCCTTCGCGCTCACCGAGGCCGCGGCCGGCAGCGACGTCGCCTCCAACCGCATGCGTGCCGTCCGGGACGGCGACGACTACCTGCTCACCGGCAGCAAGCGGTTCATCACCCACGGCAGCGTGGCGAACCTCTTGACGGTCTTCGCCGTGACCGATGCCGAAGTCGGCGGCCGCCGCGGCATGAGTGCCTTCGTCGTCGAGACCGACACGCCCGGCTTCGCCGCGCCGCGCGTCGAGCACAAGCTCGGCATCCGCGGCTCGCCGACCGCAGAGCTGACCTTCGACGAGGTCCGCGTGCCCGCCACCAACCGCCTGGGCGAGGAGGGCGAGGGCTTCAAGATCGCGATGTCGACCCTCGACCGCTCGCGGCTGGGGATCGCCGCCCAGGCGGTCGGCATCGCGCAGGGCGCAATCGATGCCGCGGTGGCGTATGCCGCTGATCGCCGCCAGTTCGGCGAGCGCGTCGTCGACTTCCAGGGCATCCAGTGGATGCTGGCCGACATGGCCAGCCAGACCGAGGCCGCCCGGCAGCTGACCTACGCGGCGGCGGCGCGCGTCGACGCATCGGCCCCGGACCTGCCGTACTGGACCTCGAGCGCCAAGCTCGTGGCCGGCGACACCGCGATGCGCGTCACCACCGACGCCGTGCAGGTGCTGGGCGGATACGGCTATATCACCGAGTACCCCGTCGAGCGCATGATGCGCGATGCGAAGATCACGCAGCTCTACGAGGGAACCCAGCAGATCCAACGCCTCATCGTCGCGCGCCAGCTCCTCCAGCGGGCAGGCGTGGCGGGTGGAGGCTGAGCAGCCAGCAGGAGCAGAGCACGCGGATCGTGAAGATCGTCGTCACCATCAAACAGGTCCCGGCCACCGGCGCGGACAAGCGCTACACCGATGACCTGCGCCTCGACCGCTCGAGCGTCGAGGCCATCATCAATCCGCTCGACGAGTACGCCATCGAGCAGGCCCTGCGCCTGCTCGACGCCGGCGTCGCCGACAGCGTCACCTACCTGTCGATGGGCCCCGACCAGGCGGCCGAGGCACTCCGACGCGCCCTCGCCATGGGCGGCGACGACGCGGTGCTGGTCACCGATCCGGCGCTCGCCGGCGCCGACGAGTGGGCGACCGCTCGCGTCCTGGCGGCGGCGCTCGACAAGCTCGCCCCGGACGTCGCGCTCATGGGCATGGCCTCCGATGACGCCAGGGGCTCGCTGGTGCCCGGCGCCGTGGCGGCAATGCGGGACGTGCCGCTGCTGTCCTACGGCGCCGAGCTTGCCGTCGCCGATGGCTCGGCCAGGGTCCGCCGCCTGTCGGCGACCGGTTTCGACTGGGTCGAGGCGCCGCTGCCGGTGGTCGCCAGCGTGACCGACCAGGTGGGAGAGCCCCGCTACGCCAGCCTCAAGGGCATCATGGCCGCCAAGCGCAAGCCGATGGAGACCTGGTCGCTCGCCGACCTGGGTCTCTCAGCCGATGACCTGCGCGGCGCGGCGCTGACGCGCGTGACCGATGCGCGCCCGCCGGAGGCGAAGCCGCCGACCGAGCGGGTCGAGAACCTTCCTCCCGCCGAGGCCGCCGCGAAGATCGCGGACTGGCTGGCCGCACGAAAGCTGATCTGAGAACCGATGAGCACCGACATCCTCTTCCTGGCCGAGTTCGCCGGCGGCGCGCCGGCCCGATCCGCCCAGGAGCTCGCGACCGGCGCCGCCGAGCTCGCATCGCAGGCGGGCGGCGCGGCCGTCGCCCTCGCCTACGGCCCGGGCGCCGCTGCCGGCGCCGCCGGCCTGGGAGTCCACGGGGCGACCCGCGCCATCGTCCTGGGTGACGAGGACCGTCCGGCGATCACGTACGCGCCCGCCGCCGTGGCGGCAGCGCGGGACGCCGGCCTGGCGCTGCTGGCGCCCGCCACCCCCAATGGCCGCGACCTCGCCGCCGCCCTCGTCGGCAGCCTCCACCTCCCGGCCTTCGGACCGGTGCGTGCGGCGCGAATCGCCGACGGCGTCCTGGAAACCGAACAGGCCACGCTGCAGGGGTCGGTGATCACCACGTCGCGACCGGTGGACGGAGCCCCGACGCCGTCCGTCGTGCTGGTGCTGGCCAACACCTTCACGCCGGCGGAGGGCGGGGCCGGTAGCGCCGAGGTGCGGGACGCGCCGACGGCCGAGGACTCGGCCATGTCGAAATCGACCGTCGCGGAGCGCCACGAGGCTGAGGCCAAGGTCGTCAATCTGGAAGAAGCCACGGTCATCGTGGCCGGCGGCCGTGGCGTGGGCGGCGAGGAAGGGTTCGGCCCGCTGCGCGACCTCGCGGCCGCCCTGGGTGGCGCGGTCGGCGCCTCGCGCGCCGCGGCCGACGCCGGATGGATCCCGTACCAGCTCCAGATCGGGCAGACCGGCAAGGTCGTCAAACCCTCGCTGTACATCGGCGCCGGCATCAGCGGCGCCATCCAGCATCGCGTCGGCATGCAGACCGCCGAGCACGTGGTGGCGATCAACCGAGATCCCGACGCGCCCATCGGCGAGTTCGCCGACCTGTTCGTGGTGGGCGACCTGTTCCAGATCGTGCCCGCCCTCACCGACGAGATTCGTCGACGTCGCGGCGGCTAGGAGTAGGCTACCAATGATGCGATCGCTGTTCGGTGGCCGCCGAAGGAGTGTCTTCGGCCACGGCCGTGAGCTCGGGGAGTACCGCAACGAGCTGTTCGAACGCACGGCGCGTGTCGACTCGCGCCTCGCCGATGTTGCCGACGACATCGACGCGCTGCGGCGGCGCGATCTGGAGCCGGACGAGACGGTCACGCGGCTGACCGCGCACGAGGACGCCCTCGACGAGGAGTCGACTGCCCTGCGCGAGATGCTGGCCCCCGAGGAGCTGCACGGCCTGCACATGGAGTACGAGGCCAATCTCGAGCGCGCCCTGCGCGGCATCGTCACGGTCGAGCGCGGCTGCGGGATCACCAAGCTGCCCCATCGGCCACCGGAGGACGAGGAGCCCTACACCTACTACAAGCGGGGCTACCAGAACGTGACCCATGCCCGGATGCGGATGGGCGAGATCGTCGAGGTCCTTCTGACCTGGGAGCCGGGCAAGCCGGCCGACGCGACCGTGGCCACTCGCCTGGAGCGCCAGCGCGAGCAGTCCCCGGGCTCCTGACGCCGCTCAGCGGGTGAGGGTCACCTTCCCCAGCCCGACCGGGGCATCCGGATCGACTCCCCGCCGTCGGGCGGTGGCTTCCACGATCAGCTGACCCGGCAGGATCAGGGTCAGCGGCGAGAGCGCCTCGCTGGCGGGCACCGGCACGGCGAGGGCATCGGTCCGGTCGCGGACCTCGTCGCCGCCGATCACGATCGGCCGGCCGCCGCGGCGCTCGATGGTCACGACCGAGTCATCCACCTCGCGGCCGAGCGGGCCGTCCGGCCGGATGGCGAGCGCTGGGATGTCCGCCCCGGCGAGGATGACCGGGCCGTGGGCGAAGTCCGCGGTCGAGTACGCCTCCGCGAACAGTCCGCACGTCTCCTTCAGCTTCAGTGCCAGCTCCAGCGTGGTGGCGAGGTTGAAGCCCCGAGACACGACGAGCGCGCGATCCGACCCGGCGAGCAGGTCGATCGCCGCCGCTCCCGGCCCCTCGAGCCAGCGCTCGGTGGCCGCCTCCGCGCCGCGCAGCACGTCCGGCACGGCGGCGAGGGCGGCGTGAAGCCCGGTGTCCGGCCGCAGGGCTGCGACCAGCGCCACCACCACGGCCAGCTCGCCGACATAGGTCTTGGTGGCCGGAACCGCCAGCTCACGCCCGGCGTGACAGCGAAGGACGGAGCCAGCCGCCGCGGCGAGCGGGGAGCCGTCCTCGTTCGTGATCGCGATGGTGATGGCACCTCCGGCGCGTGCCGCCTCGGTCACGGCCACGATGTCCGGGCTGCGACCCGACTGCGAGATGGCCAGCAGCAGGCCGTCCCGCCAGTCCAGGGTGGCGCCGTAGTGGGTCGTCACCGACGGCTTGGCGAGCCCGGTCGGCAGCCCCAGCTGCGTCTCGATGAGGTATTGGGCATACACCGCCGCGTGGTCGGAGGTGCCGCGCGCAGCGATCGTCACCCAGCGCGGCGCGGCGCGGCGAATGGTGCTCGCCACCGCCTCGACCTCGTCCGCACCGGCCAGGATCCGCTCGACGGTTGCCGGGATCTGCCCGATCTCGCGGCGCATCCGCGTCACCGGGGCCGGGGTCACGTCGCGGCGTCCCGCACGGCGAGGTAGGGACGGTTGGCCTCGAGCAACGCGTCCAGCAGGGGATCGACATCGCCGATGCGGTCGCCGACCAACGGGTGCGCTGCCAGCGCGGCTCGCACGTCATCGCGCTCGCCGGACAGCGCCGCGCGGATGGCGAGTCGCTCGAAGGCCTTCACCCGGCGCACCAGGTCGCGCATCGCCGGCGCCATCGAGGGCTGGGGGATCGGGTGAGCGCCCACGCGGTCGATCCGTGCCGGAATCTCGACGACGTCGTCGGGATCGAGGTCCGGAAGGGCGTCTCCGTTGCGCACGTCGACGACCTGGACGTCGCCGGCGCCATCCGTCAGCGAGGCCAGCAGCCGAGCCGCCGCCTCGCTGTACCAGGCACCACCCCGGTCATCGAGGAGCGCGGGCTTCGTGTCCAGCGCGGGATCGGCGTACATCTCAAGCAGCTCGCGTTCGATGCCCATGACCTCGTCGGCGCGGTGATGGCCGCCGCGCTGCTCCTCCATCACCCGATCGAAGTTGTAGTAGTAGCGGAGGTAGTACGACGGCACGGCACCCAGCTCGCGCAGGAGCTCCGGTGGGAGCTTCAGCTCGCTGGCGATGTCCTCGCCGTGGTCGGCGAGGACATCGGGGAGGACGTCGCGGCCGTCCTGCAGCAATGCGGTGATCCAGCTCAGGTGGTTGAGCCCGACGTGCCGGAGCTCGAGCGTGTCGGGGTCGGCGCCCATGCGACGCGCCAGGCTGCGCTGGAGCGAGATGGCGACGTTGCACAGCCCGATGGCGCGGTGCCCCTCGTCGATCAGCGCCTGGGTGACGATCCCGACCGGATTGGTGAAGTCCACGATCCACGCATCGTCGGCGGCGCGCTGACGGGCCTTCTCCGCCAGCTCGAGCACGAGCGGGACGGTGCGCAGTGCCTTGGCCAGGCCACCGGCGCCGGTGGTCTCCTGGCCGATGGTGCCGAAGCGGAGGGGGAGCGTCTCGTCGATCAGGCGCGCCTGCTGCCCGCCGACGCGCAGCTGGAGGAGGATGAAGCGGGCGCCATCGATCGAAGCATCGGCATCCGAGCTCAGCTCGAGGCGCCCGTCCCAGCCGAGCCGACGGAGCATGCGGCCGGCAAGTCCACCAACCACCTCGAGGCGGCCGGCGTCGATGTCATGCAGGACGAGGTGGTCGATCGGCAGTCGATCCCGACGGGCGGCGAGGCCCTCGATGAGCTCCGGGGTGTACGTGCTCCCGGCGCCGATGACCGCGATCTTCATGGCCAGCTGCCCCGCATGACTCTTGACAGATTGCTTATAACGTTATAAGCAGATGCGGTCAAGAGGCCACCGGCCGAGCACGAGGGCACAGATGGCGCGGTTCCAACTCGAGCGAGGACCGATCCCGTTGCACCACCAGGTCTTCCGTGACCTGAAGGCGGCGCTCGATAGCAACGAGTGGCGACCCGGTGACCGCATGCCGACCGAGCGCGAGCTTGCCGAGCGCTACGGCTGCAGCCTCATCACCATCCGCCACGCTCTCGGGGAGCTCGTGCGGGAAGGCCGCATCGAGCGCACGCGAGGGCGCGGCACGTTCGTGCTCCCATCGCGGATCGAGCGGAACATCGGCGGCACCATGAGCTTCGCCGAGGAGATGCGACGGCGGGGCCTGGACCCCGCCACCCGCGTCATCACCGCCCGCATCGAGCCGGCCGGCGAGGCCGTGGCCGCGCATCTCGGCATCGTGCAGGACGCCCCGGTCGTCCATCTGGAACGCGTTCGACTCGGCAGCGGCGAGCCGCTGCTGCTCGAGCAGGCGCGGCTGCCCGCGGAGCGGTTCCCGGGCCTGCTGGCCTTCGACTTCGAACGACGATCGTTGTACGACATCCTGGCCGATCGTTACAGCACCCCCATCGTCCGCGCTCGCGAGTCGGTCGAGCCGGTGACGCTCCGGCGCCGCGAGGCGGAGCTGCTGGGGGTGCCGAACCGCTCGTTGGCCCTGCAGGTCGACGGCATCGCCTACGCGGCGAGCGGTGAGGCCGTGGAAACGGCGCGGAGCTTCGTGCGGGGCGACCGCACGAGGTATTACCTCGAGCGCGACGTCGTTCGCGCCCATTGGCTCAGCGATGTCGACCGCATCCCGGCGGCCGTCGCCGGAATCGGCAGACGGGAGTCAGCCAGCCCGAACCGGGCGGAGGAGGGGAGCGGCTGAACGATCGCAACCGACTGGAGGCTATCGGGTTTGGAGGACAGATAATGCGAAGCACGGTCTCACGCATCGGTGTACTGCTCGCGATCCTGGCGCTGATCCTTGCCGCCTGTGGCGGCACGGGCGGCGAGTCGCAGGATCCGGCCAGCAGCGCCGGTGCTTCGGAGGGCGCCGCCGCCAGCGGAGACGCCAGCGGCGAAGTCGCCGAGATCAGGTGGTTCTGCTGCCTGGGCGCGGGCGACGACCCGGCACAGGTGGAAGTCGAGCAGGCGGTCGCTGACGCGTTCAACGAGTCGCACCCCAACATCCATGTGACGCTCGAGGTCGTCGAGTACGAGGAGGCGTACGACATCCTCGCCGTCCAGCTCAACTCCCCGGATCCGCCCGACGTGGTCGGCCCGGCCGGGATCAGCGGTGCCGCGGCCTTCCAGGGCCAGTGGCTCGACCTCCAGCCGCTCGTCGACTCGACGGGGTATGACCTGTCGCAGTTCTCCGAGGGCTCGGTCGACTTCTACCGCAGCGAGGAGTTCGGCCTCGAGGGCCTGCCCTTCGCCATCTTCCCGTCGATGCTCTATTACCAGCGCGACATGTTCGACGAGGCCGACCTCGAGTATCCGCCGCACGCGTACGGTGACCCGTACGTGCTCAACGGCGAGGAGGTCGAGTGGAACTTCGACACGCTGCGTGAGCTCGCGCTGCTGCTGACGGTGGACGAGAACGGCAACGACGCCACCTCGCCCGACTTCGACCCCGAGGCCATCGTGCAATGGGGTTACGAGCCGCAGTACCAGGATCTCCGGGCCCAGGGTTCGTACTGGGGCGCCGGCAGCCTGGTCGCCGAGGACGGCACCACGGCTCAGATCCCCGAGCAGTGGGGAGATGCCTGGAAGTGGTTCTACGAGGGTGTCTGGACCGACCACTTCATCATGAACGAGGCCCAGGCCCAGGATCCGACCATCGGAGCCACGGGTAATCCCTTCCAGTCCGGCAACGTGGCCATGGGGCTCAGCCACCTGTGGTACACCTGCTGCGCCACGGCGGCGGACGAGGAAGGCAACTTCGTCGACGATCCCAACTGGGACATCGCCGCCGTTCCGGCGAACGACGGCACCGTGACCGCCAATTTCAACGCGGACACGTTCCGCATCCTCGAGGCCAGTGACAATCCCGAGGCGGCGTTCGAGTTCCTGACCTACCTGCTGGGCGACGCGTCCGGCGAGCTGCTCCAGCTCTACGGTGGGCTTCCCGGCCGGGAAGAGGACCAGGACGCGTTCTTCGAAGGTCTTGACGAGCGGTGGACCCAGGGTGTCGACTGGCAGGTGGCACTCGACGGCATCGAGTTCGTGGACAACCCGAGCTTCGAGGCGTGGGTACCCAACTACCAGGAGGCGTTCGCGGCCATCCAGGCCAAGCTGACGGACCTCCGAAGCACACCTGATCTCGACATGGACGCGGAGATCGCAGCCTTCGAAGAAGAGCTGCAGGGAATCTTCGACCGAGCCGAGTAGGCCATCCTCGGGGGCCTGGCCATCGTCCGCGATGGTCAGGCCCCTAACCCCCTCCCTCATGTCCGATCGGGAGATGCAGTCATGAGCATCGTCGAACAGACCGGGAACGAACTGCCGAAGGAGGCATCTCGCCTCTCCCTTGCTCAGCGCGAATCGCTGTGGGGCTTCCTGTTCATCAGCCCCTGGATCCTCGGCTTCCTGCTCCTGACCCTGATCCCGGTCGTGGCCACCCTGGTGTTCACGTTCCTCAACCTTCGCCTGAACCAGCAGACCCCGGTCCGCTTCGTCGGGCTCGAGAACTACGCCACGCTGCTCGAGGACCCGCGCGCCTGGGAGGCGCTCGGGGTGACGCTCCGCTTCGCCCTCATCGCGTTACCCGTCGGCCTCGTGCTGCCCTTCGCCATGGCCATGCTGATGAACAGCAAGCACCTTCGCGGCTCGCGCATCTTTCAGGCGCTGTTCTTCATGCCGTACATCATCCCGTTCGTGGCGGCCCTCTTTGCCTGGGGAAGCATGCTCAACGGCGAGCAGGGCTGGCTCAACGGGCTGCTCGGAGTTTTCGGAGTCGAGGGCCCCGACTGGCTCAACGATCCGACCTGGATCTACCCCGGCCTGGTGGTCATCGGCCTGTGGGGCATCGGCAGCGCGATCATCATCAACCTCGCCGGGCTCCAGAACGTGCCGACCGAGCTCTACGACGCGGCCGAGGTCGACGGGGCGGGGTTCTGGGGCAGGCTCCGTCACGTGACGATCCCGATGATGTCGCCGGTGATCTTCTACAGCCTGGTGCTGGGCACGGTGGGCGTGATGCAGTACTTCCTGGTCCCGCTCGTCCTCAACAGCGGCACCGGCAGACCGGCTGGCACGACGTACTTCTTCAACATCTACATCTACAACACCTTCTTCACGTTCGGGAACGTGTCCTACGGCGCCACCCTGGCATGGTTGCTGTTCGTCGTGATCCTCGTCCTGACGCTGCTGCTGTTCTGGAGCGCACGGTTCTGGGTCTACTACGCGGGGGAGACGAAGTAGATGGCCACCGAGGAGCTCGCTGCCCCGCAGCTTCCCGCGCTCGACCTGGATGCGAAGCGGGAGAAGGAGGGTCGACGGAGGGTCGACGGCCGATCCCTGCTCGTCACGTCGTTCGCGATCATCCTGCTGGCCTTCTTCCTCTCGCCACTGCTGAGGACGCTGACCCTGTCGTTGAAGTCGGCGGACCAGATCACCACCATCGGTGCGCCGATCTGGCCGGCCGACCCGGGGTCGTTTGAGTGGGAGGGGGAGACGTACGACGTCTACCTTGTGCCACTCCCCGACGGCACGACCAAGGAGCTGGCCCTCGTCGATCCGGGGCGCCAGGAGAGCGGCTTCATCGACCCGGCCGACCCGGAGGCCGGAATCGTCACCTGGCAGGGCTCGTGGCGCTCGCTCGAGCAGCCATGGGAGTTCGCGCCGCAGTGGGGCAACTTCGCCGAGGTGTGGACGCGAATCAACTTCCCCCGCCTGATGTTCAACACGATCGCGCTGGCCGTGATCGGCGGGTTCGGCACGATCGTCTCGTGCACGCTGGTCGCTTACGGCTTCGCCCGATTCCGGTTCCCCGGCCGCGGGCCGCTGTTCCTGCTGTTGCTCTCCACCATCTTCCTGCCGGCCGCCGTCACGCTCATCCCGACGTACACGATCTACGTCCAGCTGGGATTTGTGGGGACGTGGTTACCGTTGCTCATCCCGGCGTTCTTCGCCAACGCGTATGACGTGTTCCTGCTGCGGCAGTACATGCTGACCATTCCGCGCGAGCTGGACGATGCCGCCAAGATCGACGGCGCCGGCCCGTTCCGCATCCTGTGGTCCATCATCATTCCGCAGTCCTGGCCGGTGATCGTGGCGGTCGCCGTGTTCCACCTGGTGTACTCCTGGAACCTGTACTTCGAGCCGCTGCTGTACCTGTCCACCGCCCCCGACCTCCATCCAATCTCGCTGGGCCTGTCGAAGTTCAACGACATCTACGGCTCCGAGCCGCAGTACATCCAGGCCGCGACGCTCATGACGCTCGTGATCCCGATGATCGTCTTCTTCCTGGCCCAGCGCGCCTTCATGCGGGGCATCGTGATCACCGGCGTGGAGAAGTGACCGATGCGCCGCGCGTCGCCCTGACGTTCGACGCCGAGCACCCGGATCGACCCCACCATGGCCAGCACGCGGCCTGGGTGCTCGACGAGCTGGCACGGCTGGACGTGCGGGCCACGTTCTTCCTCCAGGGCCGATGGGCCGAGGCCTTCCCGACCCTGGCGCGCCGTATGGCCGACGAGGGCCACCTCGTCGGAAGCCACACCTTCTACCACGCCCGCGTGCCGCTCCTGACGATGGAGGGCTTCGAGGAGGACCTGCGCGAGGCGGAGCGCGTCATCGTCGAGACGGCCGGAGTGGACCCGAAGCCGTGGCTGCGCTTCCCGTTCGGTGCCGGCGCAGACGACGCCGGCATCGTGGGTCGCCTGCCGGGCCTGGGCTACCGCCATGTCGGCTGGGACGTGGAGCTCTACGAATGGGACCCAGGGCGGTCGGCGGACGAGATCGCCGAGCAGGCGGTGCAGGGCGTGGAGGCGCGCGGTGACGGCGCCATCATCCTGTGCCACACCTGGCCGGACCCCGTCGCCCCATCGCTGGCCGAGATCGTCACCCGGCTGCGGGATCGCGGCGCCGTGTTCGTCGGAGTGGACGAGCTCGACCTGCCCGACGACCTGTCGCCGATCGGTACCCCGCGCCCGCCCGTGGCGGCTGCGACGGCGTGAGCCGGCGGCGCCCAGCCGTCCTGGCCGTCGACGGAGGCAACTCGAAGGTCGATCTGGCCCTCGTCTCGCGCTCCGGTGAGCTCCTCGGGCTCATCACCGGGCCAACGATCTCGCACCAGCAGGTCCCGATGGAGGTGGCGACCGCGCGCCTCGTCGACCTGAACGCGAAGGCGGCCCGCGAGGCGGGCGTCGCGCCGCATGCGGAGGTCGGAATCTTCTGCGTGGCCGGGGCCGACTTTCCGACCGACGTCCGCGCCCTCGCGGCGGCGTTCGCGGGCAGCGGCGTCGCCGAACGCGTGTCGGTCCACAACGACGCCTTCGCCGCACTGCGCGCCGGCGCGCCCGACGGATGGGGCGTCGTGGTCGTCTGCGGCGCCGGCGTCAATGCGGCGGGCACCGGCCCCGATGGGCGAACGGCGCGGTTGGCGGGCATCGGCGACCTGTCGGGGGACTGGGGCGGCGGAGAGGGGATCGGCCGCGAGGCGCTCGCCGCGGCGGTCCGGGCGCGCGATGGACGGGGGCCGGCCACCGCGCTCGAGCGTCGTGTCCCGCAGCGGCTCGGGCAGCAACGGCCGATCGACGTCGCTCGCAGGATCTACGAGGGTGCGATGAGCGACCGCCGTCTCGAGGAGCTCGCGCCGCTCGTGTTCGAGGTCGCCGCGGAGGGTGACGCGGTGGCACGCTCCATCGTCGACCGGCTGGCGGACGAGCTGGCGGCGATGGCCGGCGCCATCGGCCGGCAGCTGCGCGTCGCGCGGCTGGATGTCGACGTCGTGCTGACCGGCGGCGTCTTCCGCGCGACCGACGAGGCCTTCTACCGGCGGATCGAGGCCGGGGTCCATCGGCGGATGCCGCGCGCCCGGCTCGTCCGCCTGCGCGACCGGCCGGTGCTCGGGGCCGCGCTCATCGGCCTCGACGAGCTCGGGGTTCCGCGCGGCGGCGCCGCCGAGCGCCGACTGCGACGGGAGTTCCGCGCGCTGGGGTGACGGCGTCGCCCGATGGGCCTAGGCTCGGCGCATGAGCTCCGAGGAGACACGCGACGGCGTCGCCCTGACGAACCTGGATCAGCCGCTCTTCGACGGGGCGGAAGCGACGAAGCGCGATCTGGTCGAGTACCTCGACGCGGTTCGTGACCGGATCCTGCCCGAGCTGGCGGACCGGCCGCTGTCGGTGATTCGGGTGCATCGCGGCCAGGAGGCCTTCATGCAGAAGAACGTGCCGCGCTACACGCCGGAGTGGGTGCGCACGGTCCGCCTCTGGTCGGAGAGCTCGCGTCGCGACGTGGACTACGCGCTGTGCGACGACCGGCGCACGCTCATCTGGTTCGCCAACCAGCGCGCGGTCGAGTACCACCCGACCCTCGTCCGCGCCGAACGTCTCGAGAGCCCCACCCATCTCGTCATCGACCTCGATCCGCCCGACGCCGATTCCTTTCCATGGCGGCGCAAGCCGCACACCTCGTGCGTGCCGCCCTTGCCGAGGTGCATCTCGATGGCGCGGTGAAGACGAGCGGATCGAAAGGCGTGCACGTCTACGTGCCGGTCGACGGCCAGCCGTCCATGGCAGACGCGGCCGCGGCCACCCGCGCGATCGCCGAGCGGGCGACCCGCCTCGACCCGCAGATCGCAACCACGGCCTTCATGAAGGAGGACCGAGGCGGGAAGGTCTTCATCGACGCGACGCGCGTCGGGTGGGCATCGGTCATCTCCGCGTACAGCCCGCGGGTGCGACCGGGCACGCCCGTCTCGTTCCCGGTCGCCTGGGACGACCTCGACGCCGTGTCGCCGCGCGAGTTCACCATCCGCACTGCCGTCGGCCACCTTGGCGATGGCGACCCGTGGGCCGAGCAGCTCCCGGCCCCGCAGAAGCTGAGCCCGGCGCTCATCGAAGAGGGCGCGTCGATCCCTGGGGGCCGGGTGCAGGCCATGCACGAGGGGAAGCGGCGGGCCCGCGCGGCCAAGAACGATCACTGAACCGCGCGAAGTGCGCCTCTCCTTCACCGATCCACCCGTAGCACGGGCCAGACTGCGCAGCGCGTGGGTCCGGAGCGTCGGTTGACCCGCCCCACGAGCCAGCGAGCGAGGACCGGCTCTGACCCGCCCCACGGGTCTACGAACGCGGGAACAGGCTTCAGCTGAGCTCAATGGCGAAGAACCCGGCGCTCCTACATGTTGTGGTACCATCGACCGACATACCACCACTGGTGTAGTCCGCAGCAAACGGGAGATGCATGCGCTGTCCGCGATGTGAGGCGACGGGGACGCGGGTCATCGATTCGCGCGACCTCGAGAACGGGAGCACGATTCGCCGCCGACGCGAGTGCGAGGCGTGCACGTACCGGTTCACCACCTACGAGCGGCCGGAAGGCGCGCGGCTCGTCGTCGTCAAGCGAGACGGCAGCCGCCAGGAGTTCGACCGCGAGAAGCTGCGCGCCGGCCTGCTGAAGGCCCTGCAGAAGCGTCCGGTCACGCTGGATCGGGTGGAGGCCGCGGTCGATGACATCGAGGCGGCGCTGCGCACGCGCGGCGACGCGGAGGTGCCCTCCACCGAGGTGGGCCGACTGGCCACCGATGCGTTGCGCGAGCTCGACCAGCTGGCCTATATCCGGTTCGCATCGGTCTACCACGCGTACGACGATATCGAGACGCTGCAGCGCGAGGTGGATCGGCTCATTCGGCAGCGCGAAGAGTAGGCGCTCACCTACACTCGCGGCACATGATCCTGTCCGACCGCGACATCCGCGCCGAGATCGACGCCGGCCGGATCGTCATCGAGCCGTTTCTGGCCGACGCGGTGCAGCCCTCCAGCGTCGACCTTCACGTCGGCAACCGGTTCCGGGTCTTCCGCAACAACCGCACCGCGGTGATCGACCCGCGCGAGGAGCAGCCGGAGCTCACCGAGCTGGTCGAGATCGCCGGCGACGAGCCGTTCATCCTCCACCCCGGAGAGTTCGTGCTCGGCGCCACCCTGGAGCGCGTCGGATTGCCCGATGACCTGGTCGCCCGCCTCGAAGGAAAGAGCTCGCTCGGACGGCTCGGGCTGCTCATCCACTCCACCGCCGGGTACGTCGACCCCGGCTGGGAGGGGACGCTCACCCTGGAGCTGTCGAACGTCGCGAACCTGCCGATCAAGCTGTATGACGGCATGAAGATCGGGCAGATCAGCTTCCAGCGCCTGTCCTCGCCGGTGGAGGTCGGATACGGCGATGCGCGGATCGGGTCGAAGTACCGCGGCCAGACCGATCCGACCGCCAGCCGCTATCACGCGGACTTCGAGCGCGGGCGCGTCGTGCGGACGTGACGGGGGCGCTCCACGAGATCGGCGAGTCTCGCCGATTCGCCGGCGGTGTCACGGTTCGCGTCGTGCGCGCCGGCTGGTTCCGCCCCGACGCCGGCGGCTTCTTCGGCGTCGTGCCCAGGCCGCTATGGAGCCGCCTGGTCGAGACCGACGAGCGTGGCCGCCTGCTGTGCCGCCTGAACCTGCTGCTCATCGACGCCGGCGGGAAGCGGATCCTGGTCGAGACCGGCACGGGGTCGCGCATGACGGACAGGGACCGCGACATCAAGGGCGTTGAGGGCGGCGAGCCGGCCGTCGCCCTGGCGGCGGTGGGGGAGGATCCAGCATCGATCGACTTCGTCATCGTCAGCCATCTCCACTACGACCACGCCGGCGGCATGCTGGGACCGGACGGCGGACCGTCGTTCCCGAACGCGCGCTACGTCGTGCAGCGCGACGAGGCCGAGGCCGCCCACGGCGACGAGCTGCGCGTGCAGGGAATCATGGAGGTCGAGCAGCTGGACGTCGTGCGCGCCGCTGGCCAGCTGGCCGAGGTGAGCGGTGAAGTCGAGCTGGTCGAGGGCGTGCGGGTCGTCCGCACCGGCGGTCACACCCGCGGGTCCCAGGCAGTCCTGATGGGGTCCGAGCGCGGCGGGGGACGGGCGGGCGACCCGACAGAGCGCGCGATCTTCTGGGGCGACCTCATCCCGACGCGCTGGCAGGTGCCGGTGCGCTGGACGAGCGCCTATGACGACTACCCAATCGACGCCATCGAGATGCGCAACGAGCTCGTCGGCCGCGCGGCATCGGAGGGCTGGTGGTCCTACTTCACGCACGACCCCGGCGAGATGCCGGTGCGCATCGAGGCGACCGACAAGGGCGGCTATCGCGCAACCTGAACGGGCGTTCGACGCTGCTCGCGACGAGCGGTAGGATGGAGTACGCCACTCCGAAGCCAAGTGACTTCGTCGAAAGGACGTATCCCTCAATGAACTTTTCCTCTCTCACCCTGCGCCGCGGCGTCCTGGTGAGCGTGATCCTTGCCCTCGCCTTCGTGCTTGCCGCCTGCAGCGGCAACGACGAGGGTGACGGCTCACCCGCAGCCAGTGGCGGCACCTCGGGCGGAACCGTCACCGTCGAGAACGGCAACGTCGAGCTCAGCGCCGACAACCTCGAGTTCAGCGCCACCGTCATCGAGGCGCCGGCCGGCGAGGAGTTCACGATCACCTTCACCAACCTCGAGTCCCAGCCGCACAACGTGGCGGTGGACACCGAGGAAGGCGGTGACGAGATCGTCACCGGCGAGGTGATCACCGGACCCGACGCGGAGACCACGATCACCGTGCCCGCGCTCGAGCCGGGCGAGTACTACTTCATGTGCGACGTGCACCCCGAGATGAACGGGACGATCGTCGTCGAGGGCTGACCACCTCCCTGGAGTCCGGGTCCGTCATCCTGCGGGCCCGGGCTTCGCCCCTTTCCCGGGTCCATGGGCCTGCGCAGGCGGGCGCGTGCAACAACGCAGCTCATCGGCCGTGGCGTGCCCGTGCGCATGCACGCAGCGCCGTGACCATCCGCCACCGCATGCGCCATGACCCTTCTTCGGACTGAGCTGCTCCCCCGCATGCACGCGGGCACCCGCGACGACGCTCCGTCTACCCTGGGCGGTCGGACAGCAGCTCGTCCAAGATGCCGACCATCCGGGCCGGGTCCAGCGGGCCGATGATCTCGCGCAGCACCGTGCCCTCCGCGCCGACGAAGTAGTGGCGCGGCAGGCCATCGGTGCCTGCCCAGCGGTAGTAGGCCTCGAGGCCGGGGTCGAGCAGGATCGGATAGGTCACGCCATACCGATCGACGAAGTCCTCGACCCCGCTGCGCCCCTCACCCCAGTCGACGCCCAGGATGAGCAGCTCGTCGGCGTACTCCTCGGCGAGCCGCTGCATGGCCGGCATCTCGGTCCGGCATGGGTCGCACGAGGTGGCCCAGAAGTTCACCCACACCAGCCGTCCATCGGCGGCGGCATCGGCGATGGTCCACCGTTGGCCATTGAGATCCTCCAGGGCCAGCTCGGGCGCCGGCTCGCCCACGCGCGATCCGCTCCGCCCGTCCGGCTCACCCCGAAGGAGGGGGACCGATGCGAGCCACGCCAGCACCACGCCCAGCGCCACGATCACCAGCAGCCAGGCCAGGCTCCATCGCCTTCGGCGCAGGGCGGCGATCATCCGTCGGCCGCCAGCGCGTCCTCGACGTCGGGCCGGGTGATGATCAGCTCTGCCCGCTCCCGCCCGTCGACCAGCAGCACCGGGATCCGGTGCGCGAAGCGAACCAGCAGATCGTCATCGGTGGCGATGTCCACGGCGTCCCAGCCATCGGTTCCCAGCATCTCGTCGAGCAGGACGCCGGCGTCGTCGCAGAGGTGGCAGCCCTCGCGGACATAGAGGGTCGGACGAGGGGGCATGCGGCCGATGATACGGTAGGCTTGTGCCGGCGCCGCCCCCGTAGCTCAGTGGATAGAGCGCCGCCGTCCTAAGGCGGGCGTCGGGGGTTCGAATCCCTCCGGGGGCGCCATCCCCTCGCCGATTGGCATCCTCCGCCCCGTTCCGACCGCGTTCCAGGCACTGACTTGATTCCGCGCTCGATCGAGCAACGCGATGAGCGCCCCTCGGGGGCGCCCATCGGTCGCGTGGAGAGGGGACGAGATCAGGACGCCGTGGCTGTCCCGGCGGTTGCACGCCGATCGTGCGTTCCCTCGGCGAACTCCTCGACCATCTTGGCGTTGAAGGCGGGCAGGTCCTTCGGCGTGCGCGAGGTGACGATGCCCTGGTCGGTCACGACCTCCTCGTCGACCCAGTCGGCGCCAGCGTTGCGGAGGTCGGTCTTCAGCGATGGGTAGGACGTGACGCGGCGCCCGCGAACCACGTCAGCCTCGACCAGCATCCACGGCGCGTGGCAGATGGCGGCGATTGGCTTGCCGGCATCGGCGAAGTGCCGCACGAACGCGACGCCACGCTGGTTCTGGCGCATCGTGTCCGGGTTCTTCACGCCGCCGGGCAGGACGAGCGCGGCGAAGTCCTCGGGTCGCGCGGTGTCGAGGGTGACGTCCACCGTGGCGAGGTCCGCATCGGTCTTGCCCTTGATCTGGCCGTCGTGGTCCGAGACGATCGTCGGTTCAGCGCCGGCCTCGCGCAGCGCGCGAATCGGTTCGGTGAGCTCCGATGGCTCGTAGCCATCGGTGACGAGGACGGCGACCTTGAGTCCGTCGAGCTGCATCGGGAATGTCTCCTTCTGTGTCAGCCCCATGTGCCGCAGATGGCGTGCCACCGGCGCGGGTCACAGGACGAACGTGAACATGCCGGCCAGCCGCGCGAAGGCGTTGAAGTAGATCAGCACGCCGATCGCGACGATCAGCAGCCCGGTGACGACCCGCACGACCTGGTGGTGGCGGCGCAGCACGTCGATCAGGGGGCGCATCCGGGGGAAGGCGAGCGCGGCGAGAAGGAACGGCACCGCCAGGCCCAGCGAGTACGCCGTAAGGAGCAGCGCGACGGCGGGGGCCGATCCCGACGACGCGCCCATCGTGAAGATCGCGCCGAGCACCGGGCCGATGCAGGGCGTCCACCCTACCGCGACGAGCGCGCCGAGGGCGAACGCGCGAATGCCGCGAGCGGTCGGCAGGGCCGATGCGTCGATGCCGATGCTGAAGCGCTCCATCACCGGACCGAAGACCCCGGTGGTGAGCACGCCGACCACGATGACCGCGATGCCGGCCAACTGTCGGATCTCGGGAATGCCGAACAGCGGGGCGCCGATGATGCCGAGCGCCGTGCCGACCAGGATGAAGACGAAGCTGAACCCGCCGATGAAGAGCAGCGCCTGCGGAACGATCGCGGCGGCCGGTGGCGCGGGCGCATCCGCGGTCCCGGCCGGGGTCGCCCCGACGGCAGCGTTGCCGAGGAAGGCGAGATACACCGGCACCAGCGCCAGCACGCACGGCGAGATGAAGGACAGCACCCCGGCCGCGAACGCCACGGCCAGGCTCACGTCGGTCACGGTCCGAGCCTAGCCCGTCGTGTGATTGGTGTCAGGCCGCCGGGGTGACGCCGGGCTCGACGACGATCGGCTGGGCGATGATCCACAGGCTGAGGACGGTGTAGGCGATCATCAGTCCCACCATTGGGAGACCGGCGACCACCGCGCGCGACGGGGCGTCACGCAGGGCAAGCCGATGGGCGAGGACGATGCCCGCCACGTGCCCTCCCACGATGGCCGCCACGCTGAGGTACCAGACCAGGCCGGTCGGGATCCAGTCGAGCGCCGGCGCCAGGCTCATCAGCGGATCGACGATGAGGGACGGAAGCCAGACCGCGCCCTGGATGACCAGCGTCAGGTAGTGGGCGATGAGATACCCACCCGCGATCGGAAGCAGGGTCGCCGCGTAGACGCCCGCCGTCCGGGACAGCGGGCGTCTACGGCTCGGGTCGGCCAGGGCGTGCGTGGCCAGCACGATCACCGTGAACGCGGCTCCGAACGCGAGCGCGACGAAGACGAGTGCCAGCGTGTCGAGCACGAGGAACGTCGTGCCCGTCAGGCCGAACAGTGCCTGGACCGGCGGCAGCAGCCACGAGAGCAGCGCGGCACCGAACGCGGTCTCCTGCAGCCCGTCGAAGGAGACGCCGGCCAGGGCAAGGACGATGAACGCCGCATCCGACCATCCGGCCCTCGTGACCTCGGTGAGGCCGGCGATCCACGGCCGCAGCTCCGGCCGCCGCTCGCTGTCATCGGCTGCGACAGCGCACTCCGGGCAGTCGACGCAGCGTGTCGGATCGCACTCCTCGCCACATCCCACACACAGCTCGGCATGGATGGAGCGCCGTCCGAGCGGCCCGATGCGCCCGAACCAGGCGAACTCGACCTCGAAGAGCTCGGCGTGGCGCAGCCAGGCGACCTGGCCGAACAGCGCCATCCCGACGAGCGTCATCACGGTGTAGCCGGCCAGCAGCCACGCGACCGTGCCCGCCACCTCGCCATTCGGCAGGACCAGCTCGGCCCACAGCCCGAGCCCCAGGAGCGCTACCGCCGGCCATCGCGCCAGTCCGGCCGGGTACGGGAGCCCCGCATCGAGGCGCTGCATACCGATCCGAGCCAGCAGCCACTCGATGCCGGCGTACGTCGTGCGGAACGGGCTGAGCGACGGCCACGGGTTGCCGGCCAGGACCGCGACGATCGGCACGGCGACCCAGATGCCGATCCAGAACAGGACCGCCGGCATCGGGCTGATGTCGCCGACGACGATGCCGACGACGATCGCGCCGTACCACCACGCCAGTCCCAGGATGCGCAGCGCGGTGCGGATGATGCCCGCCACGCCGGGATCGATCGGCCGGGTCGGGTAGCGCGGAGCTGCGTCGGGGGGTGTGCGCGCCAGGAGCGCGGTGACGACGAACGAGGCCGCCACGGCGAGGGCCGCCGCCGCCAGGTACAGCCACAGAGGGACCGGCAGGGTGTAGGTCCCACCGATCGCGTGCCCGAGGACGACGCCCGGCGTCCCGCCGACGACGATGCCGATGGCGAGCAGCGCGGCGAGGCCGAGCCGGAGGGACCGGCTAGCGCTCATCGATGGTGAGGATCCCGACCCGGACCCCCTCGGGATCGTCGGCCGGGTGGAATTCGATGGGGTATTGACCGCTCCGCGATGCCGTGAACTCGATGACGGTCTCCTCGCCGGCGGTGACCTCGGTCGCCGGAACCTGGTCGTCGTAGCCGTGGATGTGGAGGAAGCCGTCCGCCTCGGGGGCCACCCGCAGCGTGACGTCCTGGTCCCGGCAGGCCGCGGGATCGTCGGGCGTGAGCGAGTCGGCCGTGAGGGTCAGCTCCAGCGTGACCGTATCGGCCGAGCAGACCATCGGAGCCCCGATCGGCCACGCACCCGGCGAGGATGACGATGGCGACGATCGCGAGCAGGACGGCGGGGCGCATGCGGTGTTCTCCGGCGACGATCATGGCTCGGCCCAGCGATCGCGCAGGTACGCCACCAGCGCCCAGCGCTCGTCCTGGGTGAGGGTCCCGGCGAAGGCAGGCATCGGGGTGCCGGCCACGCCGTACGCGATACGGTACGACAGGTCGGCGGCGCCGGTGTGGCGCACGGCATCGACGATGCCCCCGGCAGGCGGCGAAGTCACGATGGGGCCGTCCCCTTCGCCGTCCCGGCCGTGGCACGAAGCGCAGTTGGCGAGGTAGATGGCCTCGCCGCGCGCGACGTCGTCGGCGGTCGCCGATGCCGGCGGCGACTCGAGCGCCAGTTCGGAGGTCGGCCGGTTCGCGGCGTCGACGAGCGAACGCGTCGCCACAGCCACGCCCGACACGACCAGGACGACGGCCAGGCCGGCTCGCGCGGCTCGGCTCCACGGCGCGCGTCGGCGGCCGGCGAGCACCAGCAGCCCCAGTGCCAGCGCCGGCACGAGCCAGGCGATCGGACCTGCCGGCAGCACTGACCAGGCACCCGCAACGATCGCCGGGACCCCGATGCCGGTGTCGGGAGGCGGCACCGGCTCGGGTGGCGCCTGACGCGACACGGGGATCTCGAAGGCGAGGCGCTCCTCGCTGCCGTCGGCCAGCCCGATCAGCAGCTCGAGCCCCCAGTCGCCGACCTCGGAGGTGAAGGAACCGCTCGCTCCGAAGAGGCCGGGCACGGTGTCCGCCTCGTCGAGCTCGACGCGGACCGGCTCCGCGCCGGAGGTCGCCGGCGGGACGAGCTCGACGGTCACCGAGTCGACGTCGGTGCGCGGCAGGCCGGTTCCGCGCTCGGTGATCGAGACCTGGATCGCCTGCCGGCCGGGCGCCGGCGGGGTGAGCGTGGCGTGCACGTCGGACGCCCCGACCTCGCCGAACAGGTGCGCCGGGTTGACCGGCGGTGCGGTGAGCACGGCCTGGCGGGCCGCGGACGGCTGGATCGTCACCATGGTGGCCGCGACGCCGACCGCGAGGACGGCCACGGCCATCTCGGCGACGACCATGGTGGCGATCGCGGCGCGCCCGCGACCCCGCAGGGCCAGGTGGTTGACGGCGCCGATCCCGAGCGCGACCGCCAGCAGCGTGGCCTTGGCCAGCAGGAGATTGCCGTAGTCGCTGCCGACAACGTCTCGCGGCGTGCCGAGCACCAGCGGCGAGTTGGCGATCCCCGTCAGGGCCACCAGTGGCGCCGCCACGATGGCGACCCGGCCATGGCGACGCAGCAGGGCGCCGGCCAGCGGCCGCACTCCGGGACCGCCGGGCGTTCGTCCCCGGCGGGCGAACACGAGCAGTGCGGGCAGGGCACCGAGCCACGCGGCCGCGGCGAGCATGTGGGCCCAGTCGACCGCGGCGAAGGCCGGCCCGCCGTAGGACGCGGCATGCGCCGCCACGCTCATGCCCGCGAGGCCGATGGCCAGCAGGATCGTGGCGACCCCGGCCGCGCGCCCATCCCGACGCCGCCGAGCGACGATGCTCAGAACGGCCGCGGCGATTGCCGCCAGAAGGGTGATACGCATCGCCACCGCGAACGGGCTCCAGCCGAAGGCTCCGGCCACGTCGAGAGGGAAACCGGCCGCATCCGGCCCGAGGGCGTCGAAGATCGGGCGGGCCGCCAACCACAGGTAGCCGATCACACCGATCGCCGCAAGCGCCGACGCGCTCGCAACCAGGGCCCACGGCGGCCCGGAGGCGGCCGGCAGGCGGTCGGCCAGGATGGGGCGTCCTCGCCACCAGCCGACGAGGCTGCCGAACGCGACGAGCAGTCCGACGAGGCCGATCCAGCGCGCCGTCACGGTCAGCGCGTCGACCGAGGGTGACGTTGCCGTTGCTGGCGTCGTGGGCGGAGCGGCGACGCCCGTCGGGTCCACCAGGAACGCGTAGCGTCCAATCGTCGCGTGTCCGTCGACCGCCGAGACGACCTGGTAGCTCACGGTGTACTGGCCGGGCTCGAGCGGCGGCAGCGTCACCCGCACGAGGCGTGCGTCCGCCTCGACCGTCACGGCACCGAGGCCATCGACGCGCGCCTGCGACCGATCGAGAAGGTCGACGAACGCCGCATCGGGGTCGATCGGCTCCGAGAACGCGATCGCCACCTCGGTCGGAGGCTCGCCCAGCGTGGCGTTGGGAGTGGGCGTGGCGCTGATCAGCTCCGCATGCGCCGATGCCGTTCCGGCCAGCGCCAGCGCGACCAGGGCCGCCAGCACCGCGGCCCGCGTCCATACGACGCGCGGGCGGCGGGCGATGGGGGAGGACATGCGGTCGGGACCTCCGCGGGCGCGGCACGGGCTGGCGGACGGTGGCGCGGCTGAGTATACGGACGTTGACCCGGCCGAGCTCTAACTGATACTGTATCTCATGTGAAGCGCATGATGGCCAGGTCTCAGCGTCCCGCTCGCGATTGCCGCGCTGGTGGCATGCGCCGCCGATGGCGAGCCTTCGGCGACCGGACAGCCGCGGGTGGTGGCCACCACTACCCAGGTGGGCTCCGCCGCGCGGGAGGTCGGTGGCGACGCGATCGACCTGACCGTCCTGTTGGCGCCGGGCGTGGAAGCCCACGATTTCGCGCTCACGCCGGAGCAGGGAGCCGCCCTCGAAGGGGCGGACATCATCCTGGTCAGCGGCGCAGGGCTCGAGGACTGGCTGGCCGATACGATCGCGGCCGTCGGTGCCGAGGACCGCGTGCGCGACATGAGCGAGGGCATCGCCCTGCGGTCCCCCGATGCAGTCTGGGAGAGCGAGGAGGCTGCGGGCGCCGTCGATCCGCATTACTGGCTGAGCGGCCCGAACGCGGTCTCCATGGTCGGGAACGTCCGCGACGCCCTGGCCGCGGCGGACCCGGGCGGCTCGGACGGATATGACGACCGGGCAGCGGACCTGGTCGAGCGTCTCGATTCGGCAGATGCGGAGGTGCGGGGGCTGATCGACGAGGTCCCGGTCGAGGACCGCGGCATCGTCACCGACCACGACGCGCTCGGGTACTTCATCGACGAGTACGGGCTCCGGTTCGTGGGCTCGGTGTTCCCGAGCCTCGACGTCTCGGCCGCGCCGAGCGCACAGGACATCGAGGAGCTCGTCGCGCTGATCGGCGAGGAAGGCGTGACAGCGATCTTCACCGAGTCGTCGGTGGACCCGCGCCTGGCCGAGGCGATCGCGGCCGAAACCGACGCGCGCCTGGTGGACGAGCCCCTCTATACCGACTCGCTCGGTCCTCCCGGTTCGGGGGCCGACACGCTGGATGGGATGCTGCTCCACAACGCGCGCGTCATTCGCGACGGGCTGCTGGGCGACTGAGGCACCGCGCGGCGCTGTCGCAGGTTCAGCTCTTGCGCTTCTTCTTGGTCTCGCCGGACTCGCGGCGCTCCTTGTTCACGGTCCGCGCCGCGCGCTCCTCCGCCTCGTCCTCGGAAACGCCGCGGTCCTCGTACGAATCCTTGATGTGCTCGTACTGGCGCTCGCGTTTGTCGCTCCAGGCTTCCGGCATGGGTTCTCAGCTCCTCGTGCGCATGTGCGCATCGGTCTCATGCAGCCGGCGTGCCGAAGCTGGCGCAGCGCTTGCAAGCGGAGGAGCAGCACACATCCCTTCCCCGGAACGAGGAGATCAACACCATGGCTTCCGTCGTGGAAAGCATCGACGTCAAGGTGCCCGTACCCACCGCCTACAACCAGTGGACGCAATTCGAGGACTTCCCGAAGTTCATGGAGGGCGTGAAGTCGGTCACGCAGATCGACGACACGCGTCTCCACTGGGTGGCGGAGATCAACGGCAACGAGGAGGAGTGGGACGCCGAAATCACCGAGCAGCACCCCGACGAGCGGGTCGCCTGGCGCTCGATCAGCGGGGCGCAGAACGCCGGCGTCGTGACCTTCCATCGGATCGACGACGAGACCTCGCGCGTGACGCTGCAGATGGACGTCGAGCCCGAGGGCGTCGTAGAGAACGTCGGCACCTTCCTCGGGTTCCTCGACCGTCGCGTGAAGGGCGACCTCGAGCGCTTCAAGGAGTTCATCGAGGGCCGCGGCACCGAGACGGGCGCATGGCGCGGCGAGGTCGAGGCCCCGGCCCAGCGGTGAGCGATCGCAACGAACCCGGAGGCGGCGGGATGACCGGCGCCACCGGGGACCTCACCCCCGACGACGCGGACGAGGCGTTCGTCCCCGGCGAGCGGCGCGAGATCGAGGATCCCGATGCGCGTGCCCGCGTGACGACCGAGCAGGCCGGACCTGCGCCGGCCGAGGGCGGGGACGAGCGTGACGAGCGCAGCGAGGCAGACGAGCACTTCTGATACCGGCGGTCAGGCCGCCGTCCGACGCGCGGTCGTGCCTCGCGCCGTCCTGCGGCGCGTGCCGGGCGATCGCTTCTTCTTCGCCGATCCCTTGGCCTTGGCTTCATCGACGCTGGCTCGCAATGCCTCCATGAGGTCGATGATCTTCGGCTCCGGCCTGCGGCGCTTCGCATTCCGCGTCTCGCCGCGCATCTTCTGCTCGATCAGGTCCTCGAGCGCCGACCGGTACGCATCGGTGTAGGACTCCGGGCGGAACTTGTCGGCAAGGCTCTCCACGAGGCTCCGGGCCATCTGCAGCTCCTTCGCTCGCACCGTCGCCTCCTTGCCCGCCGGCAGGTCGAGCCCGCCCGTGGAGCGGATCTCGTCGGGCCAGAACATCGTCTCCAGGATGAGCGTCTGGTCGTATGCGCGGACCGTCGCGAGGCGCTCGCGGGTGCGGATCGTGACCCGTGCCAGCGCGACCCGCTCCGTCTCCTCCAGGGCTCGTTTCAGCAGGCTGAACGCCTTCGTTCCGACCTCGGTCGGTTCAAGGAAATAGCTCTTCTCGAAGTAGACCGGGTCGATCTCGGCGGCCTCCACGAAGTCCCCGATGTCGATGGTCGTGCTCGACTCCGGTTTGGCCGCGTCGATCTCGTCGGTCTCGAGGACCACGAACTCGCCCTTCTTCACCTCGTAGCCGCGGGCGAGCTCCTCCCATGCGAGCTCCTCGCCACCTTCCGAGCAGACGCGCTTCTCCTGGATCGGCGCCTCGTGCTTCCTGCAGAGCATGCGGAGCCGCACGTCCTTCTGCTCGATGGCCGTGTACAGCTTGACCGGGATGGTGACCATCCCGAACGTGATCGCCCCCTTCCAGATCGGTCGCATCGGCGTGGCTCAGCCCACCGGCTGCTTCACGTTGCTGTCCTCGTCCACCTCGATGCCATGGCGCTCCGCAGCGCGAAGGATCTTCTCGCGTGCACGTTCCTTGGCGGCGTTGCTCTCGAAGTCGGTCTGGTTGAAGCGTGCGATGGCGTTGCGGACGTGGGACTCGTCGTGGATCGGCAGATGCTCGCCCCCGTCGCGGTCCACGTACGCGAACTGGTCCTTGCGCAGCGCGTCGCGCTTGTCGCTGTTGAGCTCGCCCATCGGTCGTCTCCTGTGCGTGGTTCCAACCCTGGGTACGGCACACTGCATGCCGAAGGCGCACGCATGGCGCGCGTGCGGATCGGAACATCTGGATGGGAATACGACCACTGGAAGGGCGCCTTTTATCCGCGTGCTCTGCCGCGCGACCGGTGGCTCGAGTTCTATTCGGAGCGGTTCGACTCGGTCGAGCTGAACGCGAGCTTCTACCGCCTCCCGGAGGCCGACACGTTCACCCGGTGGGGTCAACGCGTGCCATCCGGGTTTCGGTTCGCCGTCAAGGCCAGCCGGTATCTGACCCACATCCGACGTCTCCGCGCCCCCAATGAGCCGCTCGACCGACTCTGGAGTCGTGCCCGCCGGCTCGGCCAGCGCCGTGGCCCGATGCTCTATCAATTGCCCCCTCGCTGGCGACCGAACCCGGACCGACTGGCGCACTTCCTCGCCACCATCCCGCAGGGCGAGCCCCAGGCCGTCGAGATTCGCGATCGGAGCTGGTACCGGCGAGACGTCCTCGAGATGCTCGATGGCGCCGGAGTGGCCCTCGTACTCCACGACATGCCGGAGAGCCGCACTCCGCTTCGCCGGGTGGGCCCGATCGTCTACCTGCGCTTCCATGGAGCGGGCGAGCGGTATGGCGGCGCGTATTCGGCGCAGGGGTTGAGTGCATGGGCGCGGCGTATCGCGGAATGGGCCGAGGGCGTCCCCGTGTGGGCATTCTTCAACAACGACATCGGCGGCAACGCGGTCCGCGATGCCGACCGGCTGCGGCGCATGGTCGAACGCCGGCGCGAGCACGGCTGAGCTGCCCAACGGGGCCAGCGATCAAGCGCTTGCCAGCGGGGCACGCGGATTGCATTCGGCTGCCGGCGTGACCGCATCCCCGCAACCTCCCCCGGCGGCGCGGCAGGCACCGCCTGCGCAACCCGGCGGAGTGACCCAGCCTGCACCGCCGGCCCAGACGGGCATCGCCCCGATCATCACCGCGCGCGGGTTGACCCGCGTGTTCGACGAGCACGTGGCGGTCGACGACCTCACCTTCGACGTCATGCCCGGGGAGATCCTCGGCGTCGTCGGACCGAGCGGCTCCGGCAAGACCACGACGGTCCGCATGCTGACCGGAACCCTGGGCCGGACGTCCGGCGAGATCTCGGTGCTGGGCGAGGACCCGATGCGCTTCTCGCGCTCGGTCCGAGGCCGCATCGCCTATATGCCGCAGCTGTTCAGCCTGTATGAGGACCTCTCGGCCCAGGAGAACGTCGGGTTCGTGGCCGCGCTGTACGGCATCGGACCGTTCAAGCGGCGGAAGCTCATCCGGCGGGCCCTTGAGGTCGTGGACCTGTACGACGAGCGACACAAGCTGGCACGCGACCTGTCGGGAGGGATGCAGCGGCGGCTCGAGCTGGCCTGCGCTCTGGTGCACAGCCCTGATGTCCTGTTCGTCGACGAGCCGACCGCCGGCATCGATCCGCTGCTGCGGCAGGCGATCTGGGACGAGCTGCGCACTCTGCGCAGCGAGGGGCGCACGCTGCTCGTCACGACGCAGTACGTGTCCGAGGCGGAGTACTGCGATCGGGTCGCCCTGATCGTGGATGGCGAGCTCGTGGCGCTCGACGAGCCCGATGCCCTGCGCCAGATGGTGTTCGGCGGAGACGTGCTTGAGGTCAACACGCAGCGAGCGGTCGACCCCGAGCTGCTGACGACGCTGGCGGGCGTGAGCAACGTGCGGCAGACCGCCCCAAGGCAGCTGATGGTCACCGTCGACGACGCCGCGTCGCTGACGCCGCAGCTCATCGACACGCTGCGCGGCGGCGGCGTGGACGTCGACGGCATCCAGGAGCACCAGCCGACCTTCGACGAAGTGTTCACCGGCCTGGTGGAGCAACGACGTGCTGCGCGTGGCGCCGCCGGCGATGACACAGCCGAGCGACGGGCGGTGCCGGATGCGTGACCTCGTCCAGAGCGTCGTCCGCATGGGCTCCTTCACGGGCAAGGAGCTCCGGGAAGTCCTGCGCCGACCGGGCGTCCTGTTCAGCCTGATCGTCGGCCCCTTCGCCATCATGTTCATCTTCGGGCTGGGGTACTCCGGCTACCGCGAGCCCTTCCTCACGGAGATCGTCATCCCGGAGGGCAACGACCTGCCGCGCGACCCCGCCTACTACGAGGACCTCGCGCCCGGTCGGCTCGAGGTGGCCGCGGTCACCGACGATGCCGATGCAGCCGAGGAGCGTCTGCGCGACCTCGAGATCGACCTGCTCATCGTCGCGCCGGAGAACGCCAGCGCCGAGCTGCGCGAGGGCCGCCAGACGACGATCCGCGTGCTGTGGAACCAGATCGATCCGGTGTACGACCAGCTGGCCGGCCTGGCGACGTCGATCCTGACCAGCAGCCTCAACGCCGAGATCGTCGAGCAGGCGGCCGCCGAGGGCATCTCGTTCGTGGAGGGTGAGCTGCCTGCCGCCGCCAACGTCCCGCCGGAGGTGATCGCACGGCCGACCACGGCCGAGACGGAAAACGTCGCGCCCAGCGAGCCGGCCGTGCTGAACTTCTTCGGTCCGGCCGTGTTCGCCCTGGTCATCCAGCACCTCGCCATCACCCTGACGGCGCTGTCCATGGTCCGCGAGCGCCTCTCGGGCCAGATGGACCGATTCCGTGTCGCCCCGGTGAGCTCCATGGAGCTGCTGGTTGGCAAGTACATCGCGTACGCCGCGCTCAGCCTGGCGGTGACGGCCATCGTGGGCGTCTTGCTGGTCCAGGTGCTCGGGGTGCCCATGCTGGGCGGATTACCGATGTTCCTGGGGATCGTGCTGCTGCTGACGTTCGCGTCCCTCGGTGTCGGCCTGCTCATCTCCCTCGTCGCCGACTCGGAGCGCCAGGCGGTCCAGCTGTCGATGCTCATCCTGCTGGCGAGCGTCTTCTTCTCCGGCTTCGTGCTTCCGGTCAGCGACTTCGCCGAGTGGACCCAGTACCTGGCGTACCTGCTGCCGGTGACGCATGGCATCGCGACGCTGCAGGAGCTGATGCTCCGAGGCAGCGTGACCGACCAGTGGATGCTTGGCGCGTTGGCCATCATCGGCATCGTCCTGTACACCGGGTCGCTGCTCCGCCTGCGGCGGGTCCTGCGCCGCGCCGACTGAGCCGCACGGATGCGTATCTCCCGTCGGACGACCGGGCGCCTCCTGATCGGCTACGCGGTGCTCGGCTTCGTGCTCGTGGTGTTCGGCGCCTACACCGGCCTGGAGCTGGCATCGCAGGTCGAGCGGCTATCCGGCACGGCCGACCAGGCCCTCTCTGCCGCCGCCCGCGCCACGGACGCGGCGGCGGAGTCGTTCACCGCCGTCGACGGCAGCCTGAGCGACGCCCAGGCCTCGTCCGATGCGGCGGCCGCGCTCGCGCGCGAGGCCTCCGGTTCGCTCCGGTCGCTGGCGGCGGCGATGGACGTGACCATCTTCGGGACGCAGCCGCTCCAGGGGCTGTCCACCCAGTTCAACACCAACGCCGACCAGGCCGATGCGCTGGCCGGGACGCTCGACGCGGTCGGCGGGTCGCTCGGCGACACGCGGACGGAGGTCGCGCGCATCGGTCCGGAGCTGGCCGCCCTGAGCGACGAGCTGCGAACGCTGGGCACCGAGCCGGAGGCGGCGGCCGCTGCGCCCGGCCTGCGCCTGTTCGTGGTCCTGCTGCTCGTGTGGCTGATCATGCAGGCTGCCGCCAGCCTCGTTGCCGGCATCGTGCTGGTCCGCGAGCCGGCGCGAGTCTGACGGACCTCAGTCCTCGGCGAAGAACGGATCGTCGCCGTACAGCTCGAGCCAGCGGCGGCGCATCTGGCGGACCGTGGCCGCGACGTCGGCCTCGGCGGTGCCCGCGGGCAGGAGGCTGGCGATCGCGGCGCGGACACGATCGCTGTTCTCCATGCCCAGCAGGGCGAGGTAGTCCGCCACCCGTTGGGCGGGCGTCTTGCCGTCGGCGCGCTGTCGAACCAGCACATCGGCCTCGTGCTCCCTGGCCCCGGCGTAGTCGTCGTCGCTGAGCTCGATCTCGGCGAGCAGCAGCGGCACGTCGTCGATCCGCGGGTCGGAGTACGCCCAGCGAATGAACGAGTCCATCGGCCCCGACGGCCGGTCATGGTGGCCTGAGTGGAACTGCTGGAGGTACTGCCGGCGTTCTGCCTCGGTGCGGGTGAGCGCGATCTGCACGATGTGGCGCATTTCGGGCGTCCATCGCCGCAGCGATTCGACGAATTGGCGCAGGGTCAGGCTGCCCGCCGGTTGAGGACGGAATCGGTGTTCATGGACGTGCTGCACGGCGACCGTATACTAGCCGCCGTGCTCCGAGCCTTCCCATTGGCCCGCCGGGAACTGGAGCCTGCATGCGACGTCTGACCGGGGTGGCCGCGTTCGTCGCGGCGGGCGTGCTCGTCATGTCGCTGGGGCCGTCGGCAGCTATCACATCGGCCGCAGGACCACCCCTTCGCTACCTCGGGGGAGCTCCCGACGTGCTCGACCCGGCCTTTATCTCCGACGCCGGCGACGTGCAGTTCCTGCTCCAGCTGTATGCGGGGCTGACGCGGCTCGATGAGACCGGGGAGCCATACCCCTCGCTGGCCTCAGGCTGGGAGATCAGCGACGACGGCCTCACCTACGAGTTCACCATCCGGGACGACCTGACCTTCAGCGACGGCTCGCCGCTCACCGCCGAGGACGTCCGCCGCTCCTGGCTGCGGTTGCTCGACCCCGCCACGAGGGCCACCGCCCCGGACGTCCTCAGCGTCGTGCGAGGAGCGTCCGAGCGGCTGGCCGGATCGGCCGAAGAGGACGAGGTCGGGGTCACGGCGCCGAACGCGACGACGCTGGTGGTCGAGCTGCGGCATCCGGCGTCCTACTTCCTCGACATCGTGGCCACGCCGGCAACGTACGTCGTCCCAGCTCGCGCCGATGCGACGGACAGCTGGCAGACCATCGAGGGCTTCGTCGGCAGCGGCCCGTACATGATCGAGGGCACCGAGGGCGACGACCTCGTGCTGGTCGCCAACGACCGATACGTCGCCGGTCCGCCCCCGATCGGCGAGGTGCGCTGGGTCGGGAGGATCGACGGCGACGCCGCCAGCGCCTTCGCGGCCGGAGGGGTCGACCTGGCCGGCGTGCCGGGCTCGGACGCGCGCTGGATCTCGTACGACGCCGAGCTCGGACCCAGCCTCCACGCGGCCGAGCCGCTGGCCGTCAGCTACTTCGGATTCGACACCACTCGGCCCCCGTTCGACGACCCGGACGTGCGGCGGGCGTTCCTCCTGGCACTCGATCGCGAGCGCCTCGTGCCGCTGGCGGAGGGAGTGGCCTCGCAGGCCGCCGCCAGCCTCGTGCCACCCGCGATCTGGCCGGCGGGATTCGAGCCCGAGCTCGATACGGATTCCGACGAGGCCCGCGACCTGCTGGATCGTGCCGGGTACGCGGATCGGTCCGACCTCGGGACGATCGTGGTCAATGGCAGCGGCCTCGGCGTGGAGCCTGCCGTGGAGACCTGGCGCGAGGAGCTCGGCGTCGACATCGACGTCGAGAACATGGCCTTCAGCGACTTCCTGGAGCTCGTCGACGACCGGCCCCCCAACATCTTTACCGTGAGCTGGATCGCCGACTACACCTCGCCGCACGCGCTCTACGGGCTGCTGCTCGACACCGGTGCGGCGAGCAACTGGGGAGACTGGCGCGACCCGGCGTTCGTCGAGCTCCTCGAGGCCGCGGCCGCCGCGCCGACCGGCGAGATCGGTCCGGCCTACGACGAGGTGGAGGCCTATGTGGCGGAGCAGGCGCCCGTCATCCCATGGGCCTATGGCGAGACCTGGTGGCTGGTCGCCAACGGCCTGCGCGGCCTGGGCAACCTGACCATCGGCCTGATCGACTTCGGGAGGGTGTCGTGGGACGGCTGATCCGCTGGCTGACGGCCCTGGCCCTCGCGATGGCCATCGGCGTGGTGGGCGCCGGTACGGCACTCGGCTTCGACGGCTTCGGCGACCTCAGCGCCGACTCGACCTACGGCCAGGAGATCCGCCTGGAAGTGGAGCTCGACGGCGGCGCGCCGGATGAGCTCGAGCTGCTGGTCCGGACGCCGGGCGACGAGTCCTCGAACGTCTTTCCGGTCGAGCCATCGGCGGACGGCGCCTCGTACGTCTGGAACACCGCCGCCAACTTCGTCGTCCCCAACACGCTGGTCACCTACCAGTGGCGAGCGATCGACGGGGACTCGGTCACGCTGTCGGAGGAGGCGACGATCCGGTACGAGGACGATCGGCCCGGCCTCGACTGGCAGGAGGCCGAGCTGGGTGAATCGACGGTCCACTGGTACGGCGACGCCGAGGGCCAGGCTCGCCGCTTCGGCGAGCTGACGGCACAGGGCGTGACCCGGGCGGAAGAGCTGCTCGGCACCGAGCTGGCCGGCCCGGTCGACGTCTTCGTCTACGACTCCCGCGAAGAGTTCTTCGGCGCCCTCGGACCCGGCGCTCGCGAGTGGACCGGGGCGGCCGCCTACCCCGAGCTGCGGACGATCTTCATGTGGCTCGGTGGCGGGTCACCGTCGTACCTCGAGATCGCGATGCTGCACGAGGTCACCCACATCGTCTTCAACGACGCCACCGACAACCCCTACCACGAGCCGGCGCGATGGCTGAACGAGGGCATCGCCACGTGGTCCGAGACGGCCGAGGGATCCGACGAGCGGGCGATCGTCGCGGTCGAGGCCGGGGGTGGGGGCCTGTTCGCGTTCGAGGCCATCACCGAGCAGTTCCCGATCGGCGAGCGTGGTGGCCGGCTCTCCTACGCGCAGGGCACGACGATGGTCGACCTCATCGTGGATCGCTACGGCGAGGACGCGCTGGCGGCGATGACCGCCGCGTACCGCGACGGAGCATCGGACGAGGAGGCACTGCAGGCGGCGACCGGGATCCCGGCCGACGAGCTGTACGCCGCGTTCTTCGCTGAGTTCGGCGTCGAACCGCCCGGCCCGGTGCAGGCGGAGCCGATCGCAGCGTCGAACGTGGACCGACCGCCGGCAGGCGAGATCGACGAGGGCGGGGTCGACCCGAGCGCCGAGCCAAGGTCCAGCGATGCACCGGGAGGCGGCGAGGCCCCCGCGCGTCCACCGGACGAGGCAAGCCCGTCAGAGGACGCCGAGTCCGATCCGGGTGGCGCCGTCGCGCTCATCGCCGTGCTCGTCGGGGCCGCCGCCATCGGGGCCGTCGCCGCCATTCTGGTCTCGCGCCGCGCGCGCCGGCGGGACGCGTCATGAGCCGCCGGCTGCCCGCGCGTCGCCGGCTGAGCAACCCGCAGTGGGCGATCTCGATCGCCCTCGGCCTCGGCGTCATCGGCTTCGTGGGCGCCGCGCAGTGGAACAGCTCGCTCGCGCGCCAGGAATTCATCACCTCCGCGCAACGAGTGCTCATCGCACAGGCCGATCAGCTCCAGGACCAGCAGGAGGATCTCCGCGCCGACATCGAGACGGCCAACGATCAGCTGCTGACCTTCCAGGAAGCGGATGCGGGGTCGCAGGCCACCCTCGGCCTGCTGAACGAGCAGCTTGCCGCCGCCCGGCTCGCGTCCGGGCAGACTGAGGTGATCGGGCCGGGCATGGTGATCGAGATCGCCGACTCGCTGAACCCCGGCACCGGTGACGACCGCCAGATCGACTATGTCGTGGTCGACGACCTTCGGGACATCGTGACCGCCCTGTGGGGCGCGGGCGCCGAGGCGATCACCGTGGCCGGTGGGGGAGGAGGCGGGGTGCCGGCGGAGCGGATCGTGGCCAGCACGTCGATCGACGGTGCCGGCCCGGCGATCCTCGTGAACTCCACCCGCCTGTCGCCGCCCTACCGCATCGAGGCGATCGGACCGGAGGGTCTCGCGGAGCGCTTCCTCGCGCACCCCGCCTACCTCGCACGGGTCGAGGCGAGGATCACCGCCTACGGACTGCAGTTCGCCTGGGAGGCCCGCGACGAGATCGTCCTGCCCGAGTTCGTGGGGAACACCCGGCTGCGATGGGGCGCGCCCGTCGCCGAGGAGCTGAACTGATGGCCCGCCGCATCGCGCAGCTCAGCCTGTTCGTGGTCGCGCTCATCATCGGCGTCCTGCTCGTGGGACAGCTGCGCTCGCAGGCGCGGCCGATCGAGCTGTCCAACCTGACCCCGCAGGAGCTGTCGGCCCTGATCGACACGCTTTCGGCCCGCAACGTCGAGCTTCGCGATGCCCTCGCCGACCTCAACGAGCAGGTCCGCAACTACGAGCTCGCCGAGGTGCAGGGCCAGTCCACGCTCAGCCTGACCGAGGAGGAGCTCTATCGGATCGAGGCGTTCGGTGGCCTGCGCGCGGTCGAGGGCCAGGGCGTGGTTCTTCGCGTCGAGGGGACGCTCGACCCGACCGCGGTGAACGACCTCATCTACGAGCTGCGCGGGGCCGGTGCCGAGGCGATCGCCGTCGACGACATCCGGATCACGGCGCGCTCGGTGGCGGTCCAGGGCGCGGGAACGATCGAGATCGACGGCCTGCCGCTGGGAGCCACCATCGAGATCTGGGCCATCGGCTCGCCGGCGGGACTGGAGGCGGCGCTCGAGCGCCCGGGCGGCGTGCTCACCCTGCTCCAGCAGGCGATCGGCCTCCAGTACGAGATCGAGCAGCAGACCGAGATGGAGGTGCCGGCCACCGGACGCGACCTCGAGCCGCAGGCTGCCCGGTCCGTCGAGTAGCCTGTAGGCCCGCCTGAACCGATTGCGACAGGATTTGATGCCTTGAACGACCTCATCAACCGCGCGCTCGATGCCGCCCAGCGCGGCGGCGCCACCTACACCGAGGTTCGCGTCGCCGAGCGCGAGACCGAGCAGCTGACCGTGAAGAACGGCGCCCTCGAGGCGGCAACTTCCAACGTGAGCGCCGGGTTCGGCGTGCGGGTGCTGGTGAACGGCGCGTGGGGCTTCAGCTCCAGCCGATCGCAGGAGCCCGGCGAGGCCGACCGAGTCGCCGCCGAGGCGCTCGAGATCGCGCGTGCGTCGGCGCTGGCCCAGAAGCTCCCGGTCGAGCTCGATGACACGCCGCCGGTGAAGGACACCTACCGCACGCCCCATGTCGAGGATCCCTTCGCGGTCAGCCTCGACGAGAAGCTGCGGCTGCTGATGGAGGCCGATGCGGCCATGGGTCGCGTCGACGGCGTCGCCATCCGCGAGAGCAACCTGGTCGCCGGGCGGGAGCGGAAGACCTTCGCCACGAGCGCGGGCGCATGGATCGAACAGGAGATCGTCGAGGCCGGTGGGGGCATCGAGGCGACGGCGGTGAACGACTCGGAGATGCAGCAGCGCTCCTATCCGAACTCGTTCGGCGGCCAGGTCGTGACGGGCGGCTTCGAGGCGGTCAGAGCGCTCGAGCTTGCCGAGCACGCGCAGGAGACGGCCGAGCTCGCGGTCGCGCTGCTCGACGCGCCGCAATGCCCGGCCGGCGAGATGGATCTCGTCCTCGACTCGACCCAGGTCGCGCTCCAGATCCACGAGTCGTGCGGTCATCCGACCGAGCTGGACCGGGTCTTCGGCACGGAGGCGAGCTTCGCCGGCACGTCGTTCCTGACCACCGACAAGCTCGACGAGCTGCGCTACGGCAGCGAGCTGGTCCACATCGACGCCGATGCCACTGCCCCGGGAGGGCTGGGGACGTTCGGCTACGACGACGAGGGCGTCCCGGCGCAGAACGTGCCGCTCGTGTCCGGCGGGGTGCTGGTCGGGTACCTCACCAGCCGGGAAACCGCGCCGCGCATCGGCCGGCGCAGCATGGGCAGCGCGCGCGCCTGGGCCTGGAGCCACATCCCGCTCATCCGAATGACGAACATCAACCTGCGGCCGGGCGACGCCGGCACGCTCGAGGACCTGATCGCGGACACGCGCGACGGGATCTTCATGAGCGTCAACAAGAGCTGGTCCATCGACGATCGGCGTCTGAACTTCCAGTTCGGCGACCAGGCCGGCTGGATCATCAAGAACGGGAAGCGTACGCAGCTCGTGAAGAACCCGACCTATACCGGCATCACGCCCCGCTTCTGGGGCAGCCTGGACGCCATCTGCGGTCCGGACGAGTGGACGCTGTGGGGCCTGCCGAACTGCGGCAAGGGGGAGCCGATGCAGGTCGGGCACGTCGGGCACGGGGCCGCTCCGGCGCGCTTCCGCGGCGTGAAGGTGGGAGTCGGACGATGGTCGTGACCCGCGACGAGGTCGGCGAGCTGCTCGACCGCGTCATCGCGCAGGCGGAGGCGCCTCGAACCGAGGCGATCTACCTGGGCCAGGACTCCGCGCTTACGCGGTTCGCCAACAACCAGATCCACCAGAACGTGCGCGAGCACGATGCCTCCCTCCAGGTGCGCGTCATCGACGAGGATCGGGTGGGGGTGGCGGCGACGAACCGCCTCGACGACGCCGGCATCCGCGCGGCCATCGAGCGAGCGGCCGCCATCGCCGCGCGGTCCGCGCCGAACCCGCGGGCCGCGGTCCTGCCGGAGCCCGATGGACGGGACTACGACCCCGACCTCGGCTACGTGGCGGCCACGGCCGAAGCCGGCGCCGAGCTGCGTGCGCAGGGTGCCCGCGCGGTGATCGCCGCCGGCGAGGCCAAGGGCCTCGAGACGTCGGGATCGTTTGCGACCTCGGTGATGACGGTCGCGGTAGCGAACACCAACGGCATTCGCGCCCAGCACCGGTCGACGCGCGCGACGCTGCTGACGGTGATGATGGATGGCTTCGCCTCCGGCGCGGCATCGGGCTATGCCCAGGCCGGGGCCGGTGACGTGGGCGACATCGACGCCGCCGCGCTGGGAGCAGTTGCAGCGCAGAAGGGCGACGACACGCGCGGCGCGGGCGAGCTGGACGCCGGCGAGTACGAGGTGATCCTCGAGGAGTACGCCGTGGCCGGCCTGCTGGAGTACCTGTCCTACATCGGCTTCTCCGGCCTGGCGCACGAAGAGGGTCGGTCGTTCATGGAGCTCGGCAAGCGGGTGATGGGCGAGAACGTCTCGGTCTGGGACGACGGGATGGACCCGTCCGGCCTGCCCTCGCCGATCGACTTCGAGGGCGTGGTGCGGCAGCGCGTCGACCTCATCCGCGATGGGGTAGCGAATGCCGTCGTGCACGACGCCGCCACGGGCGACCGGGCGGGATCCGGCTCCACCGGCCATGCCCTGCCGGCCCCAAACCTCGTCGGGCCGATGGCGCTCAACCTGTTCCTGGCGCCTGGCACGACCCCACGGGATGACCTGATTCGCGACGTCAAGCGAGGCGTCTGGGTGACGCGATTCCACTACATCAACCCGGTCCACCCGAAGAAGGCGATCCTCACCGGCATGACCAAGGATGGGACGTTCCTCATCGAGGACGGCCGCCTGACCAGGCCGCTGCTCAACTTCCGATTCACGCAGTCGGTCCCCGAGGCGTTCAGCGACGTGCGCGCCGCGAGCGCGGAGACGAGGCTCGTGCCGGGTGAGTTCTTCGGCGCCGTGCGCTGCCCGGCGATGCATCTCGGCACGTTCAACTTCACCGGGGTCACGGCCGCGGAGGGCAGTGCGTGACGGTGGCCCGGCCGCTGGACCTCCGCATCGGTGACCAGCTCCGGCTGCGAAAGGAGCATCCCTGCGGGAGCCGCGACTGGGAGGTGGTGCGGCTGGGAGCGGACATCGGCCTCGTCTGCGCCGGCTGCGCACACCGCATCCTGATGGACCGGCTCGACGTGGAGCGTCGCTTCACCGAATACGTGGGGCGAGGGCCCGAGGGGGAGGACTGAGCCGATGGCCCACTTCGACCCCGGCGCCGCCGCCGACGCCGACCTGAGCGAAGCCGGTTCGGTCTTCCGTAACCGGCCGTTCGTCTACCTCTGGTCGGCGCAGGCGCTGAGCCAGCTGGCGAGCAACATGGTGCTCGCGGCGCTCATCGCGACGGTGGTCACCACCACAGGATCGTTGACCGCCAACGCGGTGCTGATCCTGACCTTCCTCGTGCCGGCGGTGCTGTTCAGCACGCTGGGCGGCGTGCTCGTCGAGCGCAGCGACGCCAAGATCATCATGCTGGCGACCAACCTGGTCCGCGCCGCGGGCACGGTCCTGTTCATCTTCGTCGCCCCGACCACCAGCGATGCCAACGTGCCGCTGGTGTACCTCATCAACTTCGTCGTGGCCTCGGCCACCGCGGTCTTCGCCCCGGCCGAGCTCACAGCGATCCCACGAATCGTCAGCCGGCGTCAGCTGATGGCGGCCAACTCGATCTTCATCCTGACCGTCAACGCGACGTTCGCGATCGGGTTCGGCGTGCTCGGACCGCTCGTCCTCAACGTGGTCGGTCCCACCACCGTCTACGTCCTCGTGGCGCTGATGTTCGGCATCGCGGCATTGGCGATCCTGCCGCTTCCATCGGTGCGGCCGGACCACGCGGTCGAGGATGTCGGGGGTGCGGCCGGACGCGCCGTGAAGGAGCTGTACGACCAGCTCGCCGAGGGGATCCGGTTCGTGCGGAGGCACCGCGAGATCGCGTGGAGCCTCACCTACCTGGGCATCGCGGCAAGCCTCATCGGCGTACTTGGCGCAATCGGTCCGGGCTTCGCGACCGATGTCCTGCGCCTGACCGCCGAGGACTTCTTCTTCATCATGGGGCCGGCCGGCCTCGGCGCCGTGGTCGGCATCCTGTTCCTGAACTCGTACGGCAAGGGCCTGCCGAAGCGGCTGGTGATCGACATCGGCCTCGTCGCCATGGGGATCACGCTGGTGCTCCTCGCGCTGGTGCGGCCGGTGACCTCGCTGTTGGGCTTCGCGGTGGCGCCCCTCGAGGAGGTCATCCCGACGATCGAGCCGTTCACCAGCCTCATCGCGGTGGTCGTCGTGATCGCCGTGTTCGCCGGCCTGGAGTATGCGTTCGTCGCCATCCCATCGCAGACGGCGCTGCAGGAGGAACTGCCCGCCGACGTGCGCGGCCGGATCTTCGGCATCCTCAACACCCTGCTCTCGGTCGCCTCGTTCCTGCCGGTTCTCCTTGCACCGGCCGCGGCGGACGTGATCAACATCTTCGCCCCGGGCGCCGGGATCCCGGTGGCCATGGCCATCCTCGGTGGCCTCACCCTGTGGGCCGGCATCGCGTCGTGGCGCCGCAACGCGAAGGCCGGCCTGCACCAGCACGACCGATCGCCGAAACCACCGGCCGATGCGGTCGACGAGCGGACGGCGCCCGGTGCGCCGGACGTCGCGGGGGAGATCGACGAGGCGGGTGGCGAGCCGCCGCATCGTCACCGTCGCCGCCGCCGCCGTCCGGCCGATGGGAACTAGGGCCGCCGCCGCCGCCTTCCTGGCCATCGCCACGCTCGTCGCCTGGGTGACGATCACCATCCCGCTTGCCGCGCGCGTGCTTCAGCTGTCGATCCTGCTCTCGATGCTGTACGTCGGGTACCTGGCATGGCGCGGGGCCCGCGTCATGCGGGAGGCGCTGGCGTGGGGACGATCGGGGGCCGCCGAGCCGACCGGCCTGGCGACCGGCCTGCCGTTCGTGTCGCTTGTCGTCCCGGCGCGCAACGAGGCCGCGGTCATCGGATCGGCGACGTCGACGCTGGTGGCCCAGGCATACGCACGAGGTGACGGAACGCCCGCGTTCGACGTGCTGGTCGTGGACGATGTCTCGACCGATGCGACCGCGGATGCGGCTCGGGCCGCCATCGGCGAGGCCACCCACGCGCGGGTCGTGCGCCGCGATCGCCAGGAGGGACCGCGCACGAAGGCATCGGTCCTCGCCTTCGCGATGCCGTATGTGCGCGGAGAGGTGATCGGCGTGCTCGACGCCGATAGCCTGCTGGAGCGGTCCTTCCTCGAGCGGGTGATGCGAGCGTGGACGGTCCGCGACCCGGATGCGGTCGCAATCCAGGTGGCGCGACACCCCCGCAACGAGCCGGCCTCGTGGCTCACCCGCGCACAGGCCGAGGAGCAGCTGATGGACCTCGACAGCCAGTGCGGCCGCTGGGCGGCCGACGGGACTGCCGAGCTGCGCGGGAACGGCATGTTCGTGCGCCGTGAGGCGCTCGAGGCGGTCGGCGGGTGGCGCCCGTCGGCGCTGACGGAGGACCTGGAGCTGTCCACCCGGCTGGCCGCCGCCGGACACCACGTCGCGTTGGCGCCGGAGGTTGCCGTCGAGGAGGAGGCGGTGGAGCGAATCGGCGCCCTGTGGCGACAGCGGCTGCGCTGGGCCGAGGGCAGCCTCCGGCGCCTGCTGGAGCACGGTCCCGGCCTGCTGAGCGGTCCACAGCCGATCGGTCGCAAGGCGGACTTCCTGGCCTTCGCCGGTGAGTTCCTCATCCCGCCCCTGTTCGCGACGACCATCCTGGCCAGCCTGCTCACCATCCCGCTGCCGCGACCGGCGGACTGGAGCGTGCCCAGCGTCGCTGTTCGCCGGATACGGGCTGGGGATCTTCATCCTGGCCCTGGCCGGGCTCTGGGCGGTCGGCGTCCGCGGTCTGCCGCTCATCGGGCGTGCCCTGCGCGGCGCGCTGTTCCTGTCGCACTGGCTGCTGGTGGTCCCGGTGGCGCTCGTGCGCATCGCGTTCGGACCGGGACCCGGCGGCTTCGACCAGACGCCGCGTTTCACCGTGCGCCGATCGATGAGCGCCAGGGCGGACCTCGTCGTCATCGGCGACGTCCTGGTGGCAGCCGTGCCGGGTGCCCCGGAGCGCGCGGAGGCAGTCGGCGTGGCGGACGGCCGGGTGATTGTCGTTGGCCGGCGCGGCGAGGTGCTCGACGCCGCTCGGCCGGGCGCACGGGTCGTGGATGCCGGCGGGGCAGCGGTGATCCCCGGCCTGCACGACTTCCACGTCCATCTCGTCGGCCTGGCCCGCACCCGGTCCGGGGTCCTGCTGGACGACGCGCCCGATGGCGCCTCCGTGGTGGAGCGGCTCGCGCACCACGCTGCGACGCTGGCGCCCGACGCGTGGGTCACCGGGCGCGGCTGGTCGGAGGCACAGCTGGCTGCCGTGCCGCCGGGTGCCATGGACGAGGCGGTCGGTGGCCGCCAGGCCTTCGTGTCCAGCCACGACGGCCACTCGGCCTGGGCCTCGGCTGCAGCGTTGCGGACAGCGGGCATCGGCGAGGCCAGCGAGAATCCATCTGGCGGCCGGATCGAGCGAGGCCCCGACGGCCGGCCGACCGGGATCCTGCGGGAGACCGCGCTCGACCTGGTGTCGCGGACCGTCCCGCGGCTCCAGGGCGCCGCCCTACGGCCGGCGCTCGAAGCGACCCTGGCCGAGCTGTCAGGGTACGGGCTGACCGGCGCCAGCGAGGCGGGCGACTACACCGACGAGAACGGCATCGGCGTCGACGCCGACATGGGGGACTCGTACTCGACCCTGACCGACCTGGGCGACGCGATCGATAGCCGCCTGCGGATGAGCCTCGGCATGCCCGCCGATGCGATCGCAGCCGCCGCCGCACGCGGCTTGCGGACGGGGATGGCGCTCGCTGGCCGACGCACCATGCGTGTCGGGTGGGCGAAGGAGTACGCCGATGGAGCACTTGGCTCGGGCACCGCCGCACTGTTCGAGCCGCGAACGTGCGGGGCGGGGGAGCGAGGCATCATGCGGGTCGCGCCGGACGAGCTCGACGCCATGTTCCATGCTGGCCGAGCGGCGGGGATCGCCCTCGCGGTGCACGCCATCGGCGACCGGGCGGCGGCCGCGGTGCTCGACGCGGTCGGACGGGCACCGTCGCGGCAGCCCGGCACCCCGAACGACCGAATGGAGCACGCTCAGCTGGTCCGCGCGGAGGATCGTGCCCGGTTCGGCGCGCTCGGCGTCACCGCCAGCGTGCAGCCGATCCACGCCGCTGCCGACCGCGACCTCGTCGAGGCCTGCTGGGGCGGCCGACAGGCGGACGCCTACGCCTGGCGCGCGCTGGCCGATGCCGGCGCGCTGCTGGCGGCCGGCTCCGATGCGCCGGTCGAGGCGGTGAACCCGTGGCTCGGCATCTTCGCCGCCGTTCATCGGCGCTTCCCGGGCGACGACCGCGGAGACTGGCGTGTCGACCAGGCGCTCACGGTCCTCGAGGCGCTTCACGCCTACACGCTCGGGCCGGCAGTGGCCATCGGTGCCGTCGATGAGGGCCACCTGCGCGCAGGTGCTCGCGCCGATCTCGCCGTGCTGTCGATCGGGCTCGACGCCCTGCTGGGCGGTGAGGTGGAGTTCGGTGCTGTCCGGAGCGAACTGACGATCGTCGACGGCGTTTCAGTCGCCTGAGGTTTTCTGTTGCGGGGACGATCGCCGCGGCGCTAGGATGCTCGCCAACCAAGCAAGCGTCGGAGGTTGGCGATGGTCGAGAGCGAGGACCGTTCCTTCGAGGTGGGGTCGGACAGCGACGTGCCCGTCGGTCCGGGGCACTCGTCGAGCTTTGACTCGACTCGCCTCGATTTCGGCCACCACGCCGGCCGCACCATCAGCGAGCTGGCCTCCATCGACCCCGACTACCTGCGCTGGCTGGCGCGCCATCCCTCGGGATTCCGGTACCGCGCCGAGATCGCGCGGGTGATGTCCGAGGCGGTTCCGCGCGCCGGCGACTGGGAGCGGTAGCGCTCGCGGCGTTGACCGTCGGGCCTTAGGGCACCAGCAGAGAGACGTCGATCGGCTGCTCCAGGCCCTTGACCTTGTGTCGCCCGCGGTCCTCGAAGCGGAGGCCGCTTCCCTCCACCAGGCCGCGCGTGACCGACGACACGATGATCTCGGACGGGTTTCCCAACGCCATGATCCGCGCTGCCGCGTGGACGGCGACCCCTCCGATATCGTTCGCCAGCACGTCCACCTCTCCGGTGTGAATGCCGATCCGGATCTCGATTCCCAGGTCGCCGACCCCGTCGCGCATCGCCATGGCCGAGCGCAGCGCCCCCGCGGCGCTGCCGAAGGTCGCGAGGAAGCCGTCTCCGGTGGTGTTGATCTCGCGTCCGCGAAATCGATCGAGCTGCCCGCGGATGACACGGTTGTGGTCGGCGAGCAGCTGCTTCCACGCGGCGTTTCCCAGCCGTTCCGCGGTGCCAGTGGAGTCGACGATGTCGGACATGAGGACCGTGGTGACCATGCGTTCGTGCTCTCCAGGCACGCCGATCGTTCCGACATTGCCGAAGACGTCCACCAGGACGACCGGCTCGTCACCGACGACCCAGGCATCGTGTCCGGCCGGGACGTCGAAGACGTCGCCCGGCCCGAACTCGGCCGTCTCGCCATCGTCCATCTCCACCCGGAAACGACCCGCCAGCAGGATCTCGAGGTGATGGACCTGGCATGACGGCGTGCCCTGGACCGCTCTTCAGGGACGTCGACCAGCGCCATCCGGGCTCGAGAATGCCGCGACCGATCGTCAGCGAGCCGACGTGCACGAGCTCGCCGATTCCGTTCGGAAAGCGGCGGACTTCATCCGGTGCGCCGAAGCTCTTGCGGTGAATGGCGGCGCCGGATCGTCCGCGGCGCCCGACCACGCGATGGCTGTCGGCCTCGCGGGAATCGTCGCTCAACTCGCTCGCTGCCTTTCCGGCTTGATGCCGATCCGCGCCCAGCCGCTGAGGCGGTTCCAGGTGGGTAGCTCACGCGCCAGGCGGGGCGGACCAGCGACCTCGATGCGCCCGGCTCGTACCGCATCGGTCCACGTCACGCGGCCGAGGTGCCATTCGGACAGCGCCAGCGACTCCGAGGTCACCACCATGTCCTCTTCGTAGCCCGGGTTGGTGCGGCAGATCTCCGACCGGTCCCCGTCGAAGATGATCCACAGCTGGTCGGCCTTTCGGGGCCGATCCGGGAAGTCGAATCGCACGACCACCCGACGATCGGGGAGGAGGTCGTGCGCGAGGTACCAGCTCACCCACGAGTTCAGCACCACGCCGGGATCGAGGTGCTCGGGGGCCAGCTCCAGCCACCGCTCACCCCACGAGCCCATGGCCAGCATGACGCCGCCAAGGTCGTTGCCGGCCGTGGTGAGGCCGTAGCTGGAGCCGCGCCCACTCTCGTTCGGCCGCGACTCGACCACTCCGGCGCGTTCGAGGTCCCGGAGCCTAGAAGCGAGGAGTGATCGGGGGATGCCCGGGGCGCCGGCGGCGATCTGGCCGAAGGTGGTCGAGCCGAGCAGGAGGTTGCGAAGGATGAGAGGAGTCCAGCGCACGGCGAGAATCTCCGCGGCCCGGGCGATCGGGCAGTACTGGCCATAGGTGCGCATGCGTTGAGTGTCGCCCAGCTGACCATCGAAGGGCTAGTCCATTTTTTGGTCTGGACCGATGGCGACGCGGGCGACACCATGCGCTCCATGCAGCAGACCGAGCAGTACCGAGAGGCGGAACGCACCCTTTGGCGGCGCCATGAGCTGGAGCCGAACGAGCGATACCTGGAGCTGACTGATCCGACGGTGCGACTCCGTATTGTCGAAGTCGGGTCCGGCCGGCCGGTGCTCTTCATCCCGGGCACCGGCGGCACCGGCCCCTACTGGGCACCCCTCTTCCGTGAGCTGTCTGGCGTCCGCTGCCTGGCGATGGATCGGCCGGGCTGGGGGCTGAGCTCACCGATCGACTACCGGAGCGCCGAATTCGGCGCGTTGGCGGCATCGACCCTGGTGAAGGCGCTGGACGCCCTGGAGCTGGACCGGGTCGACATCGTGGGCGCCTCCATCGGCGGCCTGTGGGCGCTCCACCTGGCACAGCGGCACCCGTCCCGTGTCGGCAGAGTCGTGCTGCTGGGCGGCATGCCCCACCGTGAGATCGGCGTGCCGAGATTCATCAAGCTGCTGTCATCACCGCTCGGGGCGATCATCGTGCGCGTTCCGATGTCCACCAAGATGCTCCGGTCGCAGCTCCAGGCGATCGGTCATGGACCCAGCGTGGCCGCCGGACGGATGGACGACTTCATGGCTTGGCGGCTCGCGTTCAGCAACCACACCCCATCGATGCGTCACGAGCGGGCCATGGTCCGCGCCATTCGGGCAGGGGACGGATGGCGACCCGGGTTCACCCTCGAGGACCGGGATCTTGCCGAGGTGCGACAGCCGGTGCGCATGATCCTCGGCTCGGCCGACCCGACGGGGACCCAGGAGCTGTGGGAGCGGTTCATCGGCCATCTTCCGAACGGTGACCTGGTGGTGGTGCCCGATGCCGGCCACCAACCCTGGTGGGACGAACCAGTTGAGGTCGGAGCCAACGTCCTCGGCTTGCTGGATCCTCCTTGAGCGTTGCGTCGGGATTCGCGATCGCCCAGGAGGTCTGATAGGATCGCTCCCTGCTCGGTCAGGCTGCAGACCTCGAGTCGTGCGACCGGACTGAGCACGGACCGATGGGCGGCTAGCTCAGCTGGTTAGAGCACTTGCTTGACATGCAAGAGGTCACTGGTTCGAGTCCAGTGTCGCCCACCAACCCCACGTCGAGCTCCCTGGCGCTGACTCCTGCCCACGTGCGTGCTACGCCGCGTGGGGTGGTCCGAACCAGGTGGTCAGCGCGTCCGCGAGTCCGATGGCGGTGCCGTCTCCCACCCACGCGACGTGACCGTCGGGCCGGATCAACACCGCAGAGGGAGGAGCGACCACGCCAAGGACCGGAAGCTCCCACACACCACCGTAATCGGCGTCGATCAGCCGGACCCGATCCGCCCATGGGGCGATGTCCAGTCCGCCGGGCTCACCGAAGTTGAGCAGCACCGGCCGGGCTTGGTGGAGCAGGGTGAAGACCCGCAGCGGGCCGTCGGCGGTGTCGAGGTCGAGATCGGGCATGCGTCGTCCGAGCAACGGATGACCCTCGCGCAGGTCGTAATGAATGTCGAGACCGGACATTCTCGCGCCGAATCGGATGCGCGGCCCATCCATGCTCAGCAGCTCGGACACGGTGTCGCGCAACGCCTCGATGCGGTCGTCGGAGCGCATCAGGGCGACCTGCGCCATCGTGTCGCGCAGCACGCGGGCCGCGACCGGGTGGCGCTCGACGTGGTAGGTGTCCAACAGGCTAGGTGGTGATGCGCCGTTGACGACCTGGGCCAGCTTCCATCCCAGGTTCACCGCATCCTGCACACCGATGTTGAGGCCCTGTCCACCGACCGGGGAGTGCACGTGCGCCGCGTCGCCCGCCAGCAGGACGCGCCCCGCGCGGTAGCTCGCGGCCTGCCGCGTCGCGTCGGTGAACCTCGAGATGAAGATGGGACTGTGCATCCCGTAATCGGTCCCGTAGACGGCGATGAGTCGCTCGCGGAGATCGTCGAGAGTGGGTTCGGCCGTTGCTCCGACGTGGTCCTCGGTCAGCATGACGCCCACCAGGCCTCCCCTTTGGTAGACGACCTCGCCGTCGCGGACCTCGTACTCGACCTTGCCCAGGGCAAAGGTGCCGCGGGCGTCGCGGCGGATGCCCAGCTCCGGCTCATCGGTCATCTCGACCTGGGCGATCAGGCTGCTCGTGGTCGCGTCCCACCCGGGGAAGTCGATGCCGGCCACCTTGCGCACCAGGCTCCGTCCTCCGTCGCAGCCGACGAGATATCCCGCGCGCAGCGACCGGTCGTCGGACAGCGCGACGTCGACGCCGGTCTCGTCCTGCGTGAAGCCGGTGACTTCGGTGCCGTAGTGGATCGGCACTCCCAGCTCGCCGACCCAATCAGCCAGGATCCGCTCGATGTGGTTCTGCCACAGCCCGAGCCCGTACGGGTGCCTGGTCGGAACGTCGCTGATATCCAGACGGACACCGGCGAAGCCCGCGACCTGAGCCACCTGGCCCTCTGCCAGGAACCGATCGGCGACGCCGCGCTGATCGAGGACCTCGATGGTGCGTGCGTGCAGACCGCCTGCGCGGGAGCCGGGGAGAGCCTGACTTGCGCGCCTCTCGACAATCGCGACGTCGACCCCCGCCAGTGTCAGCTCGGCCGCCAGCATCAGCCCTGTTGGGCCTCCCCCGGCGATCACCACGCCGTGCTCCGTCATGGGCGCCCTCCGGTCGGCATCCCGCCGGTCGCGGTCGGCGTATACGTCGACAACACGCGCACTAGCATCCACCAATGATGCCGTGGTCTCGCATTCCGTCGCGGTCGGGACAGCCTGGCCCCGAGCTGGTGGCCGAGATCCTCGATCCGATCCTGGTCCCGCTCGGATTTGCGCCTGGCCAGGTCGGTGTCGGTGAGGAACGTGGTCAGGTGATCTTCTGCCGCGGTGAGATCGACAGTGTCGACGGTGGGTGCGTCGACCTCATGGTCGACGTCGAAGCGGGGCCTGACTGGCAGATCACCGACGTTCGCTACTGGGGATTTCCGAGCGGCCGATGGCAGCTCCGCTTCGACCGAGGCGCCCGCCTGGCTGATCAGCTGGCCGGTTTGGCGCGGACCCTCCCGGGCGAGCTGGCCAGGCCGACGCAGGAGTAGCGGAAAAGGAGACCCGTGGCGCGAGGCTGCCCTGGAGCAAAGCTCCAACTCGCGGCACGGGTCTACCTGTTAGAACGCAAGGGCTTGCTCGGCGTTAGTCATGAACGTCCGGTGAACCGACGCAACACCTTCTTTGGCCAAGTCCACCGAACTCCACCGGACCGGTCCCAACTGCGCTCCGAAAGTCCTAGGCAGGCTGGTACTCCTGGGCTACCGTCGCATCATGTGGCTGATGATGCTCGCGATGGTGCTCCTGGCGTTCATCGTCGGATTCCTCTGGCATCCGGGAATCTGACCGCCATCAGGCCGTCTCGCGGCCTGCTTCCGTTCGTCCCGCCGACGGTCGGTATGGAATGTGCTCCGCAATGGCACATGACACGGGGCGGTTCAACATGACCAGGAAGCGTACGGCGGCGCTGCTGGTAACCGGCGGACTGCTGGCCGTCGGTCTCGTGGCCGGAGCACGCATCGCAACGGGCAGCACCGACGACGATGCCACCGAGCGGGCGATCACCGGCTCTGCGCTCGACCGCGCGAGCCAGGTTGCGCTCGCTCACCTCGGCGAAGGCCGGGTCACCGACACCGAGGTCAGGGACGAGGAGAGCTACTACGAGGTCGAGGTGACTCTCGAGGACGGCCGCCAGGTCGACGTGCAGCTCGATGGGGAATTCAACGTCGTCGGCGAGGCTGCCGACCAGGAGACCGACCAGTAGCTCGGCTGGGATGGAAGCCCGAGGAACGTTTGACGATGACGAACGGTGAACGGCTCTACCGCGCCCTGGCCGTCGCCGTGGTCGGTGCGATCGTTGCGGCCACCGCTGCGCTGATTGCGGCCCTTGCCCTGATCACCCGCCGCCCGAGCGATGCACCGCCACCATCGGACCCTGACCGACGCTAGGCTGTTACCCGACCGAGCCGGTTGAAACCGACCGCGCTGTCAATGTCGTATCGAACGTGGCCGATGATCCGCGCCTCCTGTCGGGCGCTGCTGCCGGCGACGAACGATGATGCATGCAATCGGAGGTAGCCCATGACGACCCTCACGCCGCTCCGCGTCCCCGACGGGCGACGCGCCGTGCCCGCTCTCGCGGTGCTGGCGCTCGTGCTCGCCGGATGCTCGAGCGTAGGGACCGCCACGCTCACGTTCTGGGACGTGGTCTTCTCGATGATCGTGTTCTTCTTCTGGTTCATGTTCATCTGGATCTTCATCGCCCTGTTCGGCGACATCTTTCGCCGCGATGACCTGAGCGGTGGGGCCAAGGCCGGATGGATCTTCCTGCTGGTGATCCTGCCGTTCCTCGGCGCGCTGATCTACATGATCGTGCGCCCGAAGGTGACGGCAAGCGACATCGAGCAGATCACCCGTGCCGAGGCGGCCTACACCGCGGCGGCCAAGGTGACACCGGCCGACCAGATCGCGAAGCTTCAGGAGCTCCGCGCCGCCGGCGCGATCAGCGAGGAAGAGTTCCAGGCCCTGAAGCAGAAGGCCATCGGAGCCTGACGCTCGGCCATCCGAGCCGGTAGGGACCAGCGCATTCGAGCGGTCCCTGCCGGCTCCAGCTCCAGCCCGAGAGCCTCGAGGCGAGCGGCATCGATTCCGCCGTCTCGACGGTCCCGGCTGCTGAGCGCCACACTGGCGCCGACGGCGCCGTCCACGGTCAGTCGGCGGCGCCGACCTGCTGGCCGAGCTTCTTCAGCTCCAGCATGCGCGCGCCGAGTGCCTCGAGCTCGTCATCGGCGAAGACCGAGCGAGCCTGCTTGAACATCTCGCCCTCCTCTTCCTCGATGTGGTGCTCGATGTTCTCCTTCATGACCTTGAACTTCGCGCCCCATTGCTCATCGGTCACGTCGGTCGCCTCGAGCTCGCCCATGATCTCGTCCACCACGTGGTGCTCCTCGAAGCCCTCGAGCACGATCTCCTTCGCCTTGGGATGCTGCTTGAGCGCGGGGTAGAAGATCTCCTCCTCGATCCGCTCGTGGATCAGCATCTCCTCCTTCAGACGGTCGAAGATCTCGGCGCGCGTCTTCTCGGCCCGCTCCGTCGTCTCCTCGCCCTCGGCGAGCATCTTCTTCACGCGCTTGTGGTCGTCCATGAGCAGCGACAGTGCGTTCATCGGTCCTCCCTGGTGGCTCTGCCTGAGATTGGCATCGGGGCGCTTCGCACGCAGCGTGCCGGGGTCAGGCCTCCGCCAGGATCGACTCGATCGCCTCGCGGGTCGGCATCCCGCCACGCGCGCCGGCGGCAGCCACCGAGAGCGCCGCGGCCGCATTCGCTGCGCCGATGGCATCGTCGAGCGTCTTGCCCTCGGCCAGCCATGCGGCGAGGACGCCGTTGAAGGTGTCGCCCGCGCCTGTGCTGTCGACCAGTTCCGGCGCCGCGCGGCCGGGGAACCGCTCCCGTCGATCGTCGACCGCGAGGAGGACGCCAGCCGGGCCCTGGGTGACCACGACCGGCCCGGCGTGGCGGGCGACCAGCTCGTCGAGGGCGGCATCGGTGGCGTCGTTGCCGATGGCGACCACCAGCTCATGCTCGTTGGGGGTGAGGATCGGCCCGAGCCGGAGCACGTCGGCGGGGAGCGCGCGGGCCGGTGCCGGGTTGAGGATCGTCGTCGCGCCGGCCCGGCTGGCGACGGTCAACGCGTCGATCACGACCTCGTTCGGCACCTCGTGGTTGGCGAGCACGACCGACGCCTCCGCGATCAGCGCCCGATCCTCGTCGTCCAGCGCGAGCGCCGCGTTCGCTCCGGGCGCGACGACGATCTGGTTCTCGCCTCGCGGGCCGACGACGATGAGCGCGATCCCGGTCGGTTCGGCGTCCACCTCGCGTACGCGAGAGACGTCGACGCCCTCGGCGGCCAGCGCGGCCCGTGCCCGCGTGCCATGAGCGTCTCGGCCGACGGCGCCGATCATCGTCACCCGCGCGCCCGCGCGTGCGGCGGCCACCGCCTGGTTGGCGCCCTTGCCTCCGTCGTGGGTGGCGAATCGACCACCGAGGACGGTCTCGCCGGGCATCGGCAGGCGATCGGCCGTGACGACGAGGTCGACGTTGATGGAACCGATGATGCAGACGCCCGCGGGCATGCGGCGAGTATGCCGGACTGCGGCGGCCGATGAGCGCTGCCATCATCGCCGCATGCGTGCCCATCCCCGTGGACCCGCGCTGCTGCTGCTGGCAGTGATCGCGGCGAGCTGTCTCCCGACGGGGCGGATGGGGACGCTGCCGCCGACGTTGACGATCGAGGACGCGGCGGGCCTGGAGGTGGCGATGCAGAACGGCATCCCGGTCCCCAGCTTCGATTGGCAGCCCCGGCCCCGCATCGACCTCGACGGCAGGTGGCGCATCGAACGCGTGGAGCTGGACGAAGGGTTGACCATGGGACACCGCGACGAGACGCTCGAGGCCATCGAGGGCGCGGCGGCCGGCAGGCAGCTGGCCGACTACGACGATCGGGAATGGGAGACCCTCGACGTTCCGGGCACCACGAACCCGCCCCCCGACGGCGTGGAGGGCGGCGCGTGGTATCGGCGCACGGTGACCGTGCCGGCGGCGTGGAGCGGCCGTGCGGTCACGCTGCGGTTCGGGGCGGCGAACTACGTGGCGGACGCCTGGCTGAATGGCACGTGGATCGGGTATCACGAGGGGGGAGCGACGCCGTTCGCGTTCGACGTCGGTGCGGCGGTACGCCCGGGAGTCGAGAACGTCCTCGCGGTACGGGTCCACACCATCCCGCTGGGCACACGCCGCGACGTCGTGCCGTGGGGTCTGATCGACTGGTGGAACTACGGGGGCATCACCGGACCGGTGTGGATGGAGGCGGCGCCGGCGGTGCATGTCGCGCGCACCGACATCGTCCCGCACCTCGACGCGGTCGAGATCGAGGTCCTGGTGGCGCATTCGCGCCAGCTGGCCGGCACGCGCGGGACGACGACCAGCGAGCAGGAGCGGTCCCCGCTGATCACGATCACCGCGTCCGTGCTGCCCGCGACGGTCAGCGAGGCCAACGTGCTCGACCCAGACCCGCGCAGCCTCGTCGAGTCCGGTTCGGAGCCGATCGTCACGCTCCAGCAGGAGGTCCAGGCGCCGGCGGCCGGCGGTGCTCGGGGCACGACGCTCGCGATGGGATTCCGGGATGCCGACCTGTGGAGCCCGGCTCGTCCCGCGCTGTACGTCGTCCGGATCGACCTGCGCCACGCGGATCGACCGCGGGACGCTCGGGAGGCGCGGCCGCCGGACACGTTCTGGGCCACCTTCGGGATCCGCCACGTGGCCGTCGATCCGGTCCGCCCGCGCGTGCTCCTCAATGGCGAGGCGGTCTTCCTGCGGGGTGTCGGCCTGCACGCCGAGACCCTGGCGCGCGCAACCGATGGCAGCCTCGTGGGTGGCACCGCCGTCCAGGAGCCGGGGGACGTGCTGGACGAGCTGCGGGACGCGGCTGCCGTCGGGGCGGACCTCCTGCGCACCGGACATCAGCCCGGCGACCCCACCATGCTGCTCCTGGCCGATCGGCTGGGCTTCGCCGTCTGGGAGGAGATTCCGCTGTATCACGCGACGCCGTTCATCTTCGAGGCCACCATGGCGCGTGGCATCCCTCAGCAGATGCTGCGAGAGATGGCGCTGCGTGACATGAACCGTCCGTCGGTCCTGTTCCATGGCTTCGCGAACGAGTCGACCGGGGAGGAGGAGCGGGCCGATGCGCTGGCCGAGCTCCACGAGGTCGACCGTGCCATCGACGGCACCAGGCTGACCGGACAGGCGGCCTACGGCTGGAACCCGGTCGACGCGACCAATGCGCCGCTCGACGTGGCGGGGTTCACGTTCTACTACGGCGTCTTCTACGGCACGGATCCCGGACCCGATACCCGGCGTGCGCTGCGGGCCGCCAGTACGGCGCAGCCGGATAAGCCGATCATGATCCTGGAGTTCGGCCGCTGGGCCGACACGCCATCGGACGAGGCGCGCCAGCGCGTGATCCTCGAGGAGACGTATGCAGCGATCGAGCAGTTCCGGGCGGACGAGCCGACCGGCTTCGTCAGTGCCGCCAGCTGGTGGACGCTCCACGACTTCGCGACCCAGATCGCGGGTATCGGGGTGGAGGACTTCGGACTGTACCGGGCCGACGGCTCGCTGCGTCCCGCCGGCGAGCTGGCGACCGAGTCGTTCGGCGCGCCGGCCGGCCGGGGCACAGCCCTTGGGTTGGAGCCGGAGATCGACCGTCCCCGTGCGCAGTCCACGGAGCGACGCGGCGATTGGGCCCTGGCAGGGTACCTGGCCTACGGCCTCGGCTTCGCCCTGGTCGCCATGAGCCTGGCGACCGTCGTTCTCACCCGACGCGGCGGCCGGGCCGTGGGGCGCTCGCGATGAGGCTCGTCCGCGGTCGGCTGGCCGCGGTGTCGGTGCGCGCCACCTTCGGCGCCGGGCTGTGGGTGGGACTCACGATCGGCCTGGTCATCGGCGCGGTGGTCGGGGCGCTGCTCGTGTGGTTCTCCGGCACGGTGCTCGACTGGCAGCGTGAGCTCGCGTTCACGCTCGGCGTGGCACGCACGCTGCTGCCGCTGGGCGACCAGGTCGGCGCGCTGCGCTGGATCTCGAGCACGTGGTACCTCGTCATCCCGGCCGTGGCCGTCGTCGTCGCGGTCGTGCTCGCGCTGTTCGGGGGGCTCATCGGGGCGGTGCTGGCCGCCGCATACAACCGCTCGCCGCGCCACGCGGCGGTCGTGGTGGAGCTGCCGGACGGCGACGAGGTCGCCTAGGGCTGGAGGCGCCTGGGGTGCCATGAGCCATCCGCCCCGCGGCGGTACTCGACACGGTCGTGCAGACGGTCGCTCCGGCTCTCCCAGAACTCGACGACCCGCGGGAGCAGCAGGTATCCGCCCCAGAACGGCGGCAGCGGCACCTCGTGAGGATGGCGGGACGCGGCCTCCGCCACGGCCGCCTCGAGCTCTGCGCGCGACGCGATCTCGCGGCTCTGGTTCGACGCGGCGGCCGACAGCTGGCTTCCGCGAGGTCGGGTGCGCCAATACGACAGCGCCGCGTCATCGGGCAGCTGCCGCACCGGACCGGAGACACGTGCCTGTCGGTCCAGCGCCGCCCACCAGAATGCCGCCGCAGCCCATGGGTTGATCGCGACGTCCTGGCCCTTGCGGCTGCCGCGGTTGGTGTAGTAGCGCAGGCCCTCGCCGTCGAGCCCGTGAAGCAGCACGAATCGGACGGACGGAATGCCGTCGCCGTCGGCGGTGGCGAGTGCGAAGGCGGTGGGCAGCGGCACGCCTGCCGCGTCGGCGTCGGCGATCCATGCGCCGAGCTGGCGGATTGGATCCGGGTCGAGCGTGGTGGGATCGATCGGCACGATGGCTGGGAGTATGGCCGACGCGATCCAGGGGTGGCCACTAGCATGGCGCGGTGCACGCCATCCGGCCCGCAGCCGTGATCTTCGACCTGGACGGGACCCTCGTCGACACTGTCCCCGCGCGCATCTCCGGCTGGCGCGAGACGTTCGCCGATGCCGGCATCGCGGTCGACGATGCGCAGCTGGAGCCGATGATCGGGATGGACGGGCGCGCGTTGGCGCGCGAGGTGGCCCGCGGGGCGGGTCGGAGCCTCGGGGACGAGGAGGCCGAGCGTCTCGATCGGACGGCGGGGGAGCGCTTCGACAGGCACAACCGGGAACCCCGACCGCTCCCCGGCGCGCACGGGGCGCTGGAGCGGATCGAGCGTGCCGGCGTGACCTGGGCCATCGCCACGTCCTCGCGCGCCGAGCAGGTGGCCGCATCCATCGCGGCGCTCGACCTGGCGCTGCCGCCGCGCATCGTGGACGGCAGCCGCGTGACGCACGCGAAGCCCGCCCCGGACCTGTTGCTGCTGGCCGCGGACGAGCTGGAGGTCGATCCGGCCGCGACGTGGTACGTGGGCGACGCGACCTGGGACATGCGGGCCGCGGTCGCGGCGGGGATGGTCCCCATCGGTGTCCTGGCCGGCGCTGCCGTCGACGAGGCCACCCTGCGTTCGTCGGGCGCCGAGGCCGTGCTCCGGACGCTGGACGAGCTGCAGTTGCCGTCCTGACCGATGCCCCTCGAGGAGTACCGCCGCAAACGCGACTTCGGCGCGACGCCGGAGCCGGCCCCGGGCGATCTCCTGGAGCGCAGCGGCCGCTTCACGGTCCAGCGGCATCGGGCCACCGCGCTCCACTACGACTTCCGGCTCGAAATCGACGGCGTGCTCGTCAGCTGGGCCGTGCCGAAGGGGCCGACCCTCGACCCGTCCGAGCGCCGCCTGGCCATGCGCACCGAGGACCACCCGATCGAGTACCTGCCCTTCGAGGGCGTGATCCCCGCGAAGCAGTACGGCGCCGGCGACGTCATCGTCTGGGACTGGGGCACATGGGAGCCGGAGCCCGAAACCGGGGATCCTCGGAAGGCGTTGCGCAAGGGTGAGATCAAGTTCATCCTGCACGGCAGGCGGCTGGGCGGCCGCTTCACCATCGTGCGCACCGACACCGATGACGGCCGCGAGCGCTGGCTGCTGCTGAAGAAGCGCGACGAGTTCGCGGTCGACGGCTGGGACGCGGAGGATCACCCGGCCAGCGTGAAGACGGGCCGGACGAATGACGAGGTGCTCCAGGGCGTGGCGCCGGCCTTCGAGGAGGCGCCGCCGAAGCCGGCGGGCGAGATCGACCTGGCGGCCGCCACCGAAGCGCCGATGCCCGACTTCATCCCGCCCATGAAGGCGACCCTGGCCACCGAGCCTTTCACCGATCCGGACTGGCTGTTCGAGGTCAAGTGGGATGGCTACCGGGTGGAGGCCGTCGTGCGCGACGGAGCGGTGCGGATCTGGACGCGACGGCGGCAGGACGCAGCCCAGTACTTCCCCGATCTCGCCGCCGCGAGCGGCTGGATCGAGGCACGGGAGGCGATCGTCGATGGCGAGGTCGTCGCGCTCGACGACCAGGGTCGACCGCGATTCAGCCTGCTCCAGGATCACACCGGCATCCGCACCGGGCGCAGTCCGGGCGGCAAGCGTCGGGGGACGCCGGCGCAGATCGTGTACGAGGCCTTCGACCTCCTCCACCTGGACGGCCGCTCACTGCTCGACATGCCGCTCGAGGAGCGAAAACGCCTCCTCCACGACCGCCTGCGCCCCCACCCGATGGTCCGATACGCCGGACACGTCGAGACCGATGGCATCGCCTTCTTCGACGCAGCGCGACGGCAGGAGGTCGAGGGCATCGTCGCCAAGCTGCGCCGCTCGGCCTATGAGCCGGATCGCCGCAGCAAGGCGTGGCTCAAGCTGAAGGTGCGCCTCGAGCAGGAGGTCGTCGTCGTCGGCTGGCTGCCGGGGCAGGGGAGTGCCGTCGAGCTCGGCTCCCTGATCCTGGCCGTGCGCAGCGGCGATCGCTGGGTCCACGCCGGGCAGGTCGGCAGCGGGTTCAACGCCCGCGCCAGGCAAACGCTCCGCAAGCAGCTCGAAGCGATCGAACGGCCGGACTCGCCCCTGGACCCGGCGCCCAGGCTGCGGGGTGCGCGATGGGTCGAGCCACGGCTGGTGATCCGCGTCGAGTTCGCCGAGTGGACCGCGGACGGGCTGCTGCGCCAGGCGGCGTACAAGGGCATCGAGCCGGGCAAGGACGCGCATGACGTCCATCGCGAGCGCGCCGTGTCGACCGCGAACGCCACGGAGGAGGCCGAGCGCGCCCACGCTTCGCGAGCCACGGCGAGGAAGGGCGATGAGCTCGCCGCCCTCGACGCGCTCGAGAAGGAGGGCACCTGGACCGTCGGCGGCCGGGACATCCGGGTCACGAACCTCGACAAGGTGCTGTTCCCCGGCCGCGACGGCGACGACCCGGTCACGAAGCGCGACCTGTTCCGCTACATGGTTTCGGTCGCCCCGGCCCTGGTGCCGTTCCTGGATGGGCGAGGGCTGACCGTCCAGCGCTTCCCGAACGGCGTCGAGCAGAAGGGATTCTGGCAGAAGGACCTGCCCAAGCACGCGCCCGAGTGGGTGAAGCGCTGGACGTATCACCATCGCGAGGAGGGCCCGAAGGAATATCCGGTCGTTGACAGCGCGGCGACCCTGGCGTGGCTTGCCCAGGAGGCTGCCGTGGAGCTCCATCCCTGGACGAGCCGGACCGATGCGCCCGACCGACCCACGTATGCCCTGATCGACATCGACCCGGGCCCGGACACCACCTGGGAGGAGCTGCTGACGCTCGCGCGCCTCTATCGCGCGGCGCTGGAGCACCTCGGCGTGCGGGGCCATCCGAAGGTGACCGGCAAGCGGGGCATCCAGGTCTGGATCGGCATCCGGCGCGGGCCGACCTTCGATGAGACCCGCGACTGGGTCGAGGCCCTGTCGCGGGCGGTGGGCTCGACCGTGCCCGATCTCGTCAGCTGGGAGTGGGCCAAGCGCGCGCGCCGCGGCAAGGCGCGCCTGGACTTCACTCAGAACGCGATCAACAAGACCCTGGTCGCGCCGTACAGCCCTCGACCGGCCCCGGGCGCGCCGGTCAGCATGCCGATCCGCTGGGAGGAGCTCGACGATCCGGAGCTGCGCCCGGACCGGTGGACGATCCGCAACGCGCTCGACCGCATCCCGGTGGTGGCCGAAGAGTTTGCCGCCGCCCTCACCGATGACCAGGAGCTGCCGCCCATCGACTGACCGTTCGGACTACCATGATGCCGATGATCGACTCGCTGCTCACCGTCAGCCCGGACGCCCGCACCAAGATCGAGGGCGTCCGCACCTTCAATGACTTTCCCGATGCGGTGCTGCGCGTTCGCGTGGTCGCCAAGGACGGGCCCCGCTTCCGGTACGAGATCGCCCTCGAGGATCCTCGGGACCGCGGGAGCGACGACCTCGCCATCGATGCCGACGGGCTCACCGTCGTCCTCGACCCGCAGAGCGCCGCCGACCTGGCGGGTGCGACCGTGGACCTCGATCCGGCCATCACCGGCGGCGGCCTTCGCATCGACAACCCCAACGAGGGCTGGCAGGACCCGTTGGCCCGTGCCGTCCAGGAGGTGATCGACCGCCAGATCAATCCGGGCGTCGGTAGCCACGGCGGCGTGGTGACGCTCGTCGACGTGCGCGACGGCACCGCCTACATGCGGTTCGGCGGAGGGTGCCAGGGCTGCGCGGCCGTGGATGTGACGCTGAAGCAGGGCGTGGAGACGACGATCCGCAACGCGGTGCCGTCAATCCAGGCGATCGTGGACGTGACCGACCACGATGCAGGCGTCAACCCCTACTACCACCAGGGGCACTAGGGGCGGAACGCCAGGTAGGCCCGGCTCGGTGGGCCCCGGATCAGATCCCGCCGACTAGCGGAATCGGGGGAAGTCGCCGCCGCCCGACGCCGCCATCACGGTCGAGACGATGCTGAGGATGCTCAGCGCCGCCGCAGTGCCGGCGATCATCAGGGTGCGGGCGATTCGCTTGGTACGCATCGGTCCTGCTCCTTTGGGGCGGCCCGGCTGTTCGTTGCGTGGCCGCGTGCAGGCACCGTCGCGCCGATGGGACCACCAGACAATGACCCATCGGTCCTGCGTCGCTCGCAGGAGGGAGTACCTTCGGCGTCCGTCAAGTCAAGTGATGCTTGCCAGCGCGTGTAAACTGCCGTCATGCCACGGACCAAGACGGGCGCCCGAGCCACCGAGAAAGACCGTGAGCTTGCGCATCGCATCGGCCAGCGCATCCGCGAGGCTCGACACCGCGCAGGGCTCACGCAGCAGCAGCTCGCCGGGGAGCGCTACACGAAGGCGTATGTCAGCGCGCTCGAGACCGGGATCGCCCGGCCGTCGATGGTGGCCCTCAGCTACCTGTCCGAGCGCCTGAACCTGCCGCCAAGCCACTTCATCGACGAGGCGAATCCGGCGTGGACGCGGCTCGAGGTGGACATGCGGCTCGCAGCCGGCGAGTGGCAGGCCGCCGCGGATGGCTACGAGGCGCTGCTGGACGATGGTCCCGACGACCCCATGCGGGCCGACCTGCTGCGAGGGCTTGCGGAGGCGAGCGCGCGGCTGGACCGTGGCAAGGAGACGATCGCCGCCGCCGCCGAAGCGGCCCGCCTGTACGCCGAGGCAGGCCGAGAGGCCGATGCGGCGCTCGCCCGCTATTGGCTGGCCTACGGCCTCTACCAGTCCGATAACGAGCCGGATGCGCGCAGCGTGCTCACCGCCCTGCTGGAGCAGGTTCGTGGCGGGCTTCAGGTGGAGCCGGACTTCGAGATGCGACTGCTCACGTCCCTGGCCGCCGTCGAGTCACACACCGGCCAGGCGGCACGCGCGCTCACGTACCTCGAGGAGGCACGGGGACTCGCCGCCGACCTGGACGATCGCCGTCGCGCCGCGTTCCTGTTCAACCTGGCCGTCGGCTACCGCGAGGTGGGGGATTTCGAGGCCGCCATTCGTGCCGGCACGCAGGGCATGGCCCTCTACCGCGCGGCTGGCGCGATCTTCGAATCGGCCCGTATCGAGAACGACCTCGCCCTGGCCTACCTGGCCACCGGCCAGGTGGAGCGCGCCCGGGATCTGGCCGCCGACGCGCACCGCCAGATCGAGGAGGCGGGCGACGAGCGCTGGCTGGCCGCGGTGCTCGACACCGAAGCGCAGGTCGCTCTGGCTGGCGGGGACGTGGACGAGGCGCTGCGCCTCACCGGCGAGGCACGCGCCACCGCGGCCCGGGGCGGCAACTCGTACGTCGAGCTCGTGTCGATGATCACCGAGGCTCGGGCGCTGCGCCAGGCGGGTCGGTCGAGCGAGGCCGAGGAGCGCTTCGCAGAGGCCGCACGGACCGCGCGCGATAGCCGAGTGCCGAATCGCCTTCGCGAGGTGCTGCGCGAGTGGGCCGACCTCCGCGCTGAGCGCGGAGACCATCGCGGCGCGTACGAGCTCACCAGCGAGGCGCTGGCGGTCAATTAAGTGTTGACAGGTACGGTCGCGGACCGTACCCTGCGGCTGACGAGTCGGATGGGCACGCCGGCTTGCCTCCTAGGGATCGGAGATGGGGCACGTCTCCGGTCCCTTTCCATGTGCGACGCCAGCCGACGCAAGCCGCTCGCTCTAGGGTGAGCCGCTCGGTGCCGAGGCTGGGACCGGATCGGCCACGAGGATGAACCCGCCTTCCGCGATCGGCGCCGTCGCCGCCGGGTCGTCGAAGATCCGCATGCGGTACTCGCCCGGCCCGAACACCTCCAGCAGGTCGGCAGCGGGGACGCTGAACGCGATCGTGACCGACTCCGGCGCCACCACCTGATCCCAGTCATTGGCCGGTCCCTGGACCACTTCGACCGGGCCCCCGCCGGTGCGCTCGACCTCGACATAGATGGTGGCAGGGATCGGTCCGGCCGGCCGCACCGAGTACGCGAACGCATCCGCGGAGGCGAATCGGTCCGTGCGAGCGTCGACGGCAACCTCGCCGGTGCCAGCGTCGATGGCCGTTCCGAACGCCACCTGAGCAACTGCGCTGGCTGACGCGCTGCCATCTGCCGCAGCCGGCGCGCCGTCGGCGTCGCCGCCCAGCAGGCCGACGACGAGCGCGATGCCGATGACCAGGACCAGGGCGACGACCCAGCCGAGGATCCGGCGTTCCCGAGGGGACAGGCTGAACTTGCCGTCGAAGCCCGGCCGTCGTGCCATGGCGCGGTCGCGAAGCGGTCGGAGCCGCTGTCGCACCCCGTGCGCCTGGTTCCGGTTCGCCCTGGTGCCCATTCGCACCACAACTCTAGTCGGCGCAGCAGGGGCTAGGATGGAATGGATGACGCGACGACTGTTCATCTTCGACGACCCCGACCGCTTCGTTGCGGGCACGGTGGGTGAGCCCGGCGACCGGGCGTTCTTCCTCCAGGCGCGCAAGGGTGGCGCGCTGGTCAGCGTGGGCATCGAGAAGACCCAGGTGGCGGCGCTTGCCGCCCGCATGGAGGACCTCCTCGATGCGGTGGAAGCGCCGTCCCCGCCGCTCGACGCGGACGACCATCCGCTGGAGGAGCCGGTGGTCGAGTTGTTCCGGGTCGGCGCCATGGCCCTCGCCTGGGATCCCGATGGCGAAGCCCTCGTGATCGAGGCGCAGACCCCGAGCGAGACGGGCGACTACATCGAGCTGCCGGACGACGCGGACGACGGCCCGGATCTCCTGCGCATCCGGATCGGTCCGGGCGACGCGCGTGGCTTCGTGCGACGTGCCGAGGCGCTCGTGTCCGCCGGCCGCCCCGCCTGTCCGTTCTGTGGCCAGCCGCTGGATCCCACCGGGCACTTCTGCCCGCGCGATAACGGGCAGCTCAACTAGGTGAGCCTCCGGGGCGACGATGGGGCGGGACCCATTCGCGTCGACTGGCTCGATCCCAGCAGCCTGCGAGACCGCCGGGCCGGCAGGCTCGGCATGACGATCCTGCCCGGGAAGCACGGGGCATCGGCGCGCTATCCGGGCCGGGTCTACCGGCGCGAGCTGGATCGCGACCTTGTCGACCTTGGCGCCGCGGGGGTTCGATGCCTGGTGCTCCTCGTGGACGACGGGGAGCTGGCGCGCTGGGGCGACGCTCGCATCGTCCAGCAGGCTGCCGAGCACGGCATCACCGTCGAGCGCCGACCGATGCCCGACGGCCACCCTCCCGCCTCCATCGCAGACGCGCACGCCATCCTCGCGTCCATTGCCGCAGCGCGCGAGCGTGGCGACGTCGCCGTTGCCTGCATGGGCGGCGTGGGCCGCACCGGCACGGTGGTGGCCTGCGCCCTGGTGGCCGCCGGCTGGGAGGCAGGCGACGCGATCCGCGAGGTGCGGCGCCTGCGGCACCCGACCGCCGTCGAGACGCCCGCGCAGGAGGCGTTCGTCGCGGATTTTGCGCGCGAGGCCGGCCCGCGGACCGCCTGAATCGGCTACCGTGCCCGCCGTGACGGATCGCTGGGTCTGCAAGCGGTGCTTCGCCGACAACGATGGAACGGCGATGACATGCGCCCGCTGCGGCCTGACGCGCGGCAGCGAGGTGACGGCCTCCGACCAGCAGTCGTGGGCCGCTGGCGCCGGCGTGCCGGCTCCGGCCACCGAGCCCGAGCGGCCCGGATGGCAGCGCTGGCTGCGCTTCTGGTGGATCCCGGCCCTCGCCATCGCGCTTCTCGTCGGGTGGTTCACCACGGCACAACGAGGCGACGACGGGTCGCTGACCACCGCCGGGAACGTGTCGGTGACCGAGCTGCGGGCCGGCGACTGCTTCATCGGCTCCGAAGAGGACGAGATCAGCGAGGTCGACGGCGTGCCGTGCGACGAGCCGCACGAGTACGAGGTGTTCGCAGTCCAGGATCGCGACGGCGACACCTACCCGACCGAGGCCGAGTTCGACGCGATCTTCGAGTCGATCTGCGTGTCGGCGTTCGAGCCGTATGTCGATGCGCCATACGACACGTCGGCCATCTACGCCAGTTTCATCACGCCGTCGGAGGGGTCGTGGGACGATGGTGACCGGGAGTACGTGTGCTACCTGTTCGAGCCGGTCGACGTCAACGCCCCTGGCGGCGAATTGGTCCAGCTCACCGAGTCGCTCGAGGGCGCCGGCCGCTGAGCGGTGCTCTGCGCGAGCTCCACGAACTGGCAGAGCGCGTTCGCGAGTCGCATCTGCTCCGGCGTTCGCGCCCGGACGCGCAGGAGCGATGGCTCGGCGACGACGATGGCGACGCATCTGGCACGTGACGTCGCGACGTTCAGCCGATGACGCGAGTACAGGAACGACATCCCGCGCGGCGCGTCCTCCGGTGAGCTGCTGGTCATCGAGTAGATGCTGATCGGCGCTTCCTGGCCCTGGAACTTGTCGACCGTGCCGACCCGTGCCTCCGTCGGCAGCAGGCTGGCGACCTGGCCGACCTGGGCGTTGTAGGGCGCCACGACGAGGACGTCGCCGTAGCCGATGGGATGCTCCTCGCCGTGCCGGTCGACCCACGACGACCCGCTCTCGACCAGCGCCCTCACGACCCCGGCGACCTGCAGCGCCTCCGTCCGCGACACGCTGTCCGCCCCGACATGGAACGTTTCCAGGTATCGCAGGCCGCTGCCGGCCAGTGGGGCGGGGCCGACGACGCGCTGTCGCTCGAGGTCCGGCCGCGACTCGAGCCGGCCCTCGTAGAACGCCTCGGAGGTGAATCGGGCGACGCCGGGATGGAGCCGGTACGTGTGCTCCAGGAACAGGCCGAGGTCGTCCGGGATCGTCTGGCGGCCGTCGAGAAGGTGGGCGAGCGCCGAACGATCGGCACCCGGCGGGTGCGAACCCTGGAGCGGCTGATCGAGCTGCTGCGGGTCGCCGAGCAGGACGATCGACTCCGCCGCCCCGGCGGTGGCCAGCACGTTGGCGAGCGCCACCTGGCCCGCCTCGTCGACGAAGAGGACGTCGACCAGGCCGTCGCTGTGCTCGGAGGCCCACAGCCACGAGGTGCCGCCCACCACATCGAGCGTGCCCAGCCGCAGGCCGTCGCGGACGACGGCGTTGTCCTTCGTCACGACCACGTCGTCGTGGTCGACGCCCTGTCCGTCCTCCGTGATCTTCTGGCCGATGCGGACCTCGATGCCCGCCTCCCGCGCCGCGATGCGGACGGCATCGATGAAGTTGCCGATGACCTTGTGGCTGTTCGCACTGATCCCCACCCGTTTCCCGGCCGCGACCAGCGCGACGATCATCCGCGCCCCGGTATACGTCTTCCCGGAGCCCGGCGGCCCCTGGATGGCGAGGGTGGTTCGATCGAGGGCGACGGCCAGCCGGCCTGCTGCGTCGAGCTCGGCCTCGCCTGGGCCACACAGGGCCCTACCCGGAGCCTGGCCCGCACGCGGGGGGCGCCGCAGCAGCAGGTCACGGGCCGCGCGCCACGGCCCGTCCGCGTCGATGCCATGCTCGACGACCCATTCGCCCAGGCGCAGCAGTGCCGCCCGGTGCAGCCCGTCCTGGAAGACGTCGAGCGGCACGATCCCCGCCGGATGCATGGGCTTCTCGCCGCCCTTCCATTCGACGTCGATCGTGCTGTCGCCGGCATCGACGTGGACAATCGCGGCGTTCATCTTCCAGGCCTTCATGCCACCGTCGGGCGACGCCTGTCGCAGCGCCGGGTCATACAGCTCGCTGCGCGATCCGATGTCGTAGTCCTGCGGCGGGAATCGGTACCGCCACACCTGGCGCAGCAGCTTCGACTTCGGGGTCGGCAGGAACGGCTCGCGGACGCAGCCCACAACCTCGAGCGGGCCAAGCGCCCCCTTGTCGATCGTCAGCTCGGTCGCGTCGAGCTCCATTCGATGGAAGAACTCCCAGTACGTCGCCTTCTTCTCCCGCCGATGCCACGACAGGAGCTGGGCGAGCAGCCACTGCGCCTGCTGGTCGGCAGTGCGCGCCATCGGGTCGACCGGGACGCCATGGGTCAGCGCATCGGCGACCTCCGCCACGCGGGCCTCCGCCTCTGCCAGCTCGACCGGCGCGTCGCCGGTCACCGGCGTCGGTCGGGGGACGTCCTGCCCTGTTGCGGTCGCCAGCTCGGAGCGCAGTGCCTCGAGCCAGTCCCGGAGGCGGAGGGTGGAGACGACGTCGTCGCGGTTGTAGGCCGCGATCTCGTCGAGGATGGCGGAGGCGGGTCGATCGCCCTCGCCGAGCTCGAGCCACTCCTCGAAGGCGACGATGCTCGAGCCGGCGTCGCGAAGCTCGATCGCCCGCTCGAAGCCGTACAGCGGCTCGAGGCGCTTGATGCTGTAGCTCTCCACCGACGCGCGCAGGCTCTGGCGCACGGCGCGGAACAGGTCGACCAGGACGCCGCCCCGCAGGAGACGGTCGACCTCGTCCTCACGGGTGGCATGCCGCCCCATCAGCCGCTTCAGCGCCGTGGGCTCGTAGCTGGCGTAGTGGTAGACGTGCATGCCGGGGTGGCGATCGAGCCGGGCGATGAGGAGATCGACGAGGGCCTCGAAGGCCGCCTTCTCGCCCGCCAGGCTGACCTCGTCGGGCCGATCCGGGTCGAACGACCAGATGGGCGTGAATGCGCCGCTTGTGTCGAGGAGTCCGAAGAGGTAGTCCACGCCGTCGTCGAACGCGTACGGGTCGCCCTCGAGGTCGAGAAAGAGGTCGCCGTCGTCGGGCGGAGGGAGCATGGCCAGTCCGCGCTCCGGCTCGATCGGCTCTCCCGGCGCGGGAAGGATGAGCTCGTGGATCGGCCTGGGCAGGCCGCGCCCTGCGACCTGGATCCGGGCCTGCTCCCGGACGCGCTCGATGCTGGCCGCGCTGGTGCCGTCGAGCGGCGGCTGAAAGGGGAGCGGGGCGTTGGCCAGCCGAACGACCGTGTCGATCTCGCGGGTTGCGAGCGCAGTGCGCTGCCGGCCGGTGATCCCGGCCACGAGCGAGAGATGATCGTCGTCGCGACGACGCTGCGCGCAGACGACGGCCCAGCGACACACGTCGCAGTGCTCGACCGGCTCCGGGTAGGTGGTCGACGGCGACGTCGGCAGCAGGCCGCCTTCGGGCCCGAGCACGGCCGCCTCGAACCGCTCCTTGGCCGCGCGGTAGTAGGCCATGTAGTCGTCCGTGCGCAGCACCGCGGTCTCGTGGGCGCTGCCGCCGAGAACGACCTTCATCTCCCGCGGCCGCACGCCCTGGATTCGCTCCAGCTGGTCGACGTACGAGCAGATCTGGAGAACCGCGCCGGCCTTCACGTGGCGGGCGAGCTTCGTGTCGGCCACCTCGTAGTGGTACGGACCCCATCGCGAGGGCCGCTCGGCATCGTCCACGCGAAGCAGGAAGTCGGCGTAGCCCAGCCAGCGGCCGTCGAAGAAGGTGGCCTGGAAGATGACGTCGGCGCCGCCCGTCATCGCAGCGATCGTCTCGTCTGCCTGCCGCCGAATGCGGGCCGCGCGCTCCTCCTCGTCGTCCCTCTCGATCGTGACGATCCTCGCGTCCCCCGCGCGCAGCTCGGCGAGGTACCGGGCTTCGTGCTGGAAACCCCGCTTGCGGATGATCTCGAGTTCGCGGTCGTTGCGATAGGGCCGCGGCAGGTCGCCGTGCAGCACCGCCGCCTCCATGGCGGTCAGGTGCTCGCACGCCAGGTAGCCGACGAGGTCGGTGGCCGAGAAGACCGGCGCACCGTCGATCAGCTGCATCGGATACCGAACGACCCCCTCATGGATTCCAGCCTAGCGGGCTTCGCGACAGCTCGGCGGTCGCAACCGGACGGCTAGTCGCCGGCCGATGGGCTGGCCTCGGCGGCGGGAACACGGGCGATGACGAGCGCCCAGTCGCAGTCGGAGGCCACGGTGGCGAAGACGGCCCCGCGGACGCCGAGCGCGTCGAACGTCTGGGGCTGCAGCGTCCCGCGATCCACGCCCCCGCCGACCGTGGCACGGATGACCGGCACGGGGTCACCGCCGCCGGGCGTCAGCGACACCGCGAAGGCGCAGCCCCGACGCTCGGGGTCGGTGGCGATCCAGCGGATGGCGTGATCGCCCTCGTCGATCTCCATCGGTCCCTCCTCCGCGTCGCCCCTGCCCGCCAGCGAGGCGACGAACGAATGGTCCTCGCTCGTACGCCCGGTGGGTCGCAGGAACGGATCCGGCTCGTAGCCGGCAGCGACCCAGCCCTCCTCGAAGTCGGGATCGGCGGGGTCGGAATCGGACACCAGGTACCAGCCGAAGTCGTCGAGCAGGAAGGGCCCCATCACGACCTCGAGCTCGGCGTCGAGCGGGAGGAGGCCGGTGGCGATCCCCGCATCGAGTCCAGGTCGGACGCGCACGCGCAGGCCGTCGATGAGCGAGGCGACGATCTCCCCGGCGGCGAAGTCGGGGATGGCCGCCTGATCCGGCGTGGGATCGGGGGTCGGAGTGGGCGGCTCGGCCGTCGGCGATGGGCTGGGGGTGGGGGATGGCGTGGGGGAGGGCCGGGGGGTCGGGCTCGTCAGATCGGGAAAGGTGCACCCGGCGCCGAGCAGGACGATCGCCAGGACGGCGGCCAATCTCATGGTCATCGGTCCCCCGCGCTCGGTCATCGCACCTGAGGGTAGCGCCTCGGCGACGCTGCGGCTCAGCGGTCGAGGCGCGGAATGCTTGCCGCCAACAGGTCGGCGATCTCGCGAGCGTTCGTCGTGCCGTAGTTGGCGTAACAGTTGTTCATCAGCACGTGGATCTCCGGGACCTGCCGTGCCGCCTCGTGGATGCGCGGAACCCATTCCCCGAGCTCGCCCTCGTCGTAGAGGTAGCGGAACCGCTCCACGACCGGGATGCCGGACGCCTCCCACGTCTCCGTCCGCCGGCCGTGGAAGCGGACGACCGCGAGCTTCGGCGAGGGGATGACCGTCATGGGCGGAACGGAGGACTTCGTCCCGGGCGGGGCGTCCACCATGACGAACGGAATCTCGTACTTCTCGAAGAAGGCGACCGTGCGCTCGCGGTTCTTGTCGTTGAACCATGACGCGTGACGCAGCTCGACGGCGAAGGGCGTGTCACCGAGGCGTTCACGGGCCTTCACGATCTCGTCCCGCGACTCGCTGGTGGGGAAGAACCAGCGCGGGTACTGCAGGAACACCGCACCCAGCTTGCCGGATGACCGCAGCGGCTCGATGCCATCGAGGAAGCGCGCCCAGATCTCGTCCTCCACGTCGCGTGGCAGCTCGCGGGCGTAGACCCGTTTCTGGTCGAGCAGCTCTGGGGGCATCGCCTCCCGCAGGTCCTTCGGCAGGCGCTTCGGCTCGGACGGCTGTCCCGTCATGAGGGCATGGGCCTTGATGTCGAACGTGAACCCGGGAGGTGTGCGCTCCAGCCACAGCTCCCCGGTGCGTCGCGCGGGTAGTGCGTAGTAGGTCGCGTCGACCTCGACGATGGGGAACTGGTTCGCGTAGTAGACGAGCCGATCCTCGGCGGTGCCGGCATCGGGCGGGTAGAAGATGCCCGGAGCAGTCATCGTCGGGTCTGTCCAGGATGCGGTCCCGATGCGGACCGTCGCTTCGCCAACGGTCAGCGGCTCGCGCGACGCGTCCGCATGCGATTCGCCACGGCGACCGGCGGCGTCCGGTCCCGGATCGTGTGGGTTCCCGGTGGTCATCGGGCCATGCTAGTCCGGATACCGGACAGCTTCTGTCAGGAACCCCGAGAGCGGGCCGCAGGGCGGGTCAGTCCTGCCCGAGCGCGTGTCGAACCGGACCGGTCGACAGCACGATCATCACCACGGCTGCCATCGCAAATCCGATGAGGTAGAGCGGGTGCCACTCCGCCGCCATGACCGCGACGCCGGTGCCGATGGCCAACAGGACCTGGAGGATCGCGGCCATCGTCCATGCCCACGCCCGGCGGCGTCGCGCACCGCGCGATGCGACCGCCGCAAAGATGGCGAACAGGAAGGCGCCGCCGGCCGCGAAGCGGAGCGAGGTCTCGGTGTCCGCGGCGACGCTGCCACCGAGGTCCGCCTCGCCCCCGGCCAGCAGGCTGAGGAAGATGGCGAGGACGAGGGTGGCCACGGCCTCGGCGAGCAGGAGGCCGCGAAGGAGGCCAATGAGCGGCACCCTGGCACCGGTCTGTGTCGGCGACGGGTTCGCGCTCGGCAGGGCGGACATTGGCAACGGTCTCCGGGTTCGCGGTCGATCGGCATTCCGTCGACATGGCGGCAGGATGCCTGGGTCATGTGTCGTGGGCGGCACTCAACGTGCATGGGACGCGACCATGCTTGTCAGAGACCGCCTTCGAACGCAGCCGAGGATACTCGACCGCCGCGACGAGCGACGAGCCCGTTCGCTGGCCGAGGTCGAGAGCCTGGCGTGGCTGCTCGACAGCAGCATCCCGCTACCGGGGATTGGTCGCCGGCTCGGCATCGACGCGCTCATCGGGCTCATCCCCGGGTTCGGTGACGTCGTCGGTGGCGTCATCGGCCTGTACGTGGTCTGGCGAGCCTCGCGCATGGGCCTGCCGGGGATCGTCGTGGCCCGCATGCTCGTCACCACGCTCGTCGACATGGCCATCGGGGTCATCCCGTTCCTGGGCGACGTGTTCGACTTCTGGTTCAAGTCGAATGCCCGCAACCTGACCATCATGCGGCGTCACCTCCAGCAGCCCGACCGCTCGACGCGGGACGACTGGGTGGCGGTGCTGCTCCCCATCGGAGCCGTGATCGCCGCGCTGGCCCTCTTCGGCTGGCTGGTGGCCTCCGCGATCGGGGCGTTCTTCGGCCTGTTCAGCTGACCGCGTAGCGGGTCAGGACGCGCTCGGCGATGGCCCGCACGCCGTCGCGGACCTCGGGCGGCTCGAGCACCTCGAGGCGATCGCCCAACGCCACGAGCCGGCCCGGAACCTCCTCCGGCCAATCGACCGTCAGGCGCAGTCGGCGCCAGCCATCGGCGTCCTCGCCCATGCGCTCGGCGGATCGCACCGACCGCTCTCCGACGAGGTCGGCCAGCAGTCCGATGGCGCGCGGGTCGATCCGCACGGTGACCTGCATGCGCGGAGCCGACTCCTCGTACGCGGTGATCGACGCCCGCCAGTGCTCGGCGAGGTCGAAGCCAGCCGGCCGCTCGAAGGTGCGTTCGGTGGGCGTGACGCGGCTGAAGCGCGAGATCCGATAGGTGCGGACCTGCCCATCCGTCATGGCGACGAGGTACCAGACCCCGGCCTTCAGGACCAGGCCCACCGGATCGAGGATGCGATCCACCTCGCCGCCGGCGCGGCGGTACCCGACCGTGACGCGCCTGCTCTCCCAGACCGCGTCCGCCAGCGCCCCGAGGTGCGGGACGGACTCGGAGGTATGGAACCAGCCCGCAGCGTCGAGGTGGAAGCGCTCGACCAGGCGGGAAGCGCGCGCTCGCAGCTCGGTCGGAAGCGCGGCCAGGACCTTCAACCGCGCGGCCGCCACCACGGTCCCGAGCCCGAGCTCCGCCGCGGGGCCGGGCAGCCCGGACAGGAACAGGGCTTCGGCCTCGTCGCCGGTGAGGCCGGTCAGGCGCGTGCGGTAGCCGTCGACCAGCTGGATCCCGCCGTGTGGACCGCGCTCGGCGTAGATCGGGACGCCGGCGGCGCTGAGCGCGTCGACGTCGCGGTGGATCGTTCGCTCGCTGACCTCGAGCTCGGTCGCGAGGCTGGCGGCCGTCATCCGACCGCGCGCCTGGAGCAGGAGGAGCAGCTGGACGAGTCGGGAGGCGCGCATCGGGCCGAGGATACCCCCGAATCCTGACAGGATCCGTCAGGTACGCTCGCGCACGAAGGTGGCGACAAGGTCGAGCGCCTCGTCGAGGACGGGGATCAGGCCGTGGCCGACCTTCGGCCACGTGTGAAGGGTCGCGTCGGGCAGCTGGGCGACCGCGGTCCGCAGCAGGTCGAGCCGCGCGAAGGGATCGGCCTCACCGCTGAGCAGAATGACGGGGCACACGATGTCGGGCCAGTGGGACGTCCGATCCTTCCAGGCTTCGTGGCGGCCCGGAGCGTGGAGCGGGTACGAGAGCAGGATCAGCGCCGCGGGCGCGGACTCTGCCGCGAGCAGCGAAGCGACGCGGCCGCCGAACGAGTGGCCTCCGATGGCCGCCGCCTTGCGCCCGGTCTCCGGAACCGCGTCCCGATAGACCGGCAAGGCACGCTCGGCGGCGCTGCGTGGCAGCTCCACCAGCTCGACCTCGAAGCCGCGCGCGACGAGCCCGTCGCGGTGCGGGTGGAGGCGATCGATCGTGCCCGACGCTCCGGGACCGAGGACGATTCGGCTGACGCTCATCTGCGTCAAGGATAGGCGGCTACTGGAGGCCCCACAGCAGCTGGCGCGGAGCGAGCCCGCTGGCCGTGATCTCGGCGGCAAGCGCGCGGCCGACGTAGCGGTAATGCCACGGCTCGTAGTCGTAGCAGGTGACGTCGAACGAGCCGCGCGGGTAGCTCATCACGAAGCCGTAGCGCCAGGCGTTGTGTGCCATCCACGCGCCGGCAGGGGTCGTGGCCCAGTCCGCGTACTCCCACGGTGCGGCGTCCGATTCGCCAGTCACGTCGATCGCCGTGCCAAGCTGATGCTCCGAGTGGCCGGCGCGAGCGCTGGTTCGCAGGGCCTGCTCGTACCCGCCGACGCTGACCCAGTAGTCGAACGTCGCCGCTTGCTGTGCGTGGCTGCGGTAGCCGCTCACCAGGCGAATCGGCGCGCCCGCCGCGCGGGCATCGGATGCGAGCTGCTCGAGGTCCTCGAAGAGCAGCGTGCGCAGCAGGTACCCACCGTTGAGGCCACTCGCGGAACTGTCGGCGAGGTCGCCGGGAGCATATGAAGCGGGCAGATGGTAGATCGTGTCGAGCAGGGAGATCGGCCAGTCGGGGTAGGCGTCGTGCGTGGTCGGCACGTCCATGTATGCGCAGGGCGGCAGGACGTTGCCCGTCGGCGGTGGCGTCGGCCGTGGCGCGGCGACCGGCGTCGCCACCGGGGTCGGGGCGATCGTGGGCACCGGCGTCGGGGCGATCGTGGGCACCGGCGTCGGCGTCGGGCTGGGTGACGCGGAAGGCGTCGGCGTCGGCCGCTGGGTCGGCGAGGGGGTCGGCGATGGCGTGTCGGATGGCGCGGGCGACGAGACCGGGGGTGGCGGCTGCGGGGCGACGGGGCTTGGCCGAAGGCTTTGCAGGACGACGGCGGACCCGAGGGCGACGTTGAGCGTCACCGTCACCAGGGCCGCGAGCAGCGTGGTGGCCGATCGGTCGAGATGCGTTGGCATCGGAGCCCGATGGATTGCCATGCTTCCAGCATCGGCGGCCGAGTTCCGCGGGACCACGGCCGTTCATCGGGCGTCGCGCTCCGACAATCCGCCCAGCACCGCCTCGGCCATCTGGGCAACCCGGAGCGATCGGACGTACGCTGTTCACATGACCGAGAAGATCGCGAAGTCCGAGGCGGAGTGGCGAGCCGAGCTGACGCCGGAGCAGTATCACGTGCTGCGTGAGAAGGGCACCGAGCGCGCGTTCACCGGCGCGCTGTGGGACGAGCATGGCCGCGGGGTGTACCGATGCGCCGGCTGCGGCGCCGACCTGTTCGACGCCGACACGAAGTTCGAGTCCGGCACGGGATGGCCCTCCTTCTACCAGCCGAAGGATGCCGAGTCGGTGGAGACCGAGACCGATGGGTCCCTGTTCATGAAACGCACCGAGGTCCATTGCGCCCGCTGCGGCGGGCACCTCGGGCACATCTTCGACGACGCCCGCGACCAGCCGACCGGGCTGCGCTACTGCATCAACTCCGCGTCCTTGGCCTTCGATCCGGCGAAGGTCGAACCGATGGAAGAGGTCTAGGAGCTCGCGTCAGCGGCCGTCGGCGACCGCGCGCATGACCTTCGCCGCCGCGCGACAGTCGTCGGCCGTCACGTCGAGATGCGTCACGGCGCGGACGACTCGTGGTCCGAAGGCGTTCAGCAGGACGCCGCGTTCGCGGCATCGCTCGACGAAGGTGACTGCGTCGGGGACCCCTCGACGCTCGACGAGCGAGAAGACGACGATGTTGGTCTGCACCGTGGCCAGGTCGATCTCGACGTCGTCGCCCCTGAGCAGCTCGTCGGCGAGCAGCCGCGCGTTGGCGTGGTCATCCGCCAGCCGGTCGACGTGGTTCTCGAGCGCGTAGGACGCCGCGGCGGCCAGGATTCCGGCCTGGCGCATCGCGCCGCCCGCCATGCGCCGATAGCGATGGGCGCGCTCGATCAGCTCGCGGCCGCCCGCCAGCATCGACCCCACCGGAGCGCCGAGCCCCTTGGACAGCGACAGCCCCACCAGGTCGAATCCGCGCGCCAGGTCCGCCGCCGGTCGTCCGCTGGCCACCGCGGCATTGAGGAGCCGCGCCCCGTCGAGATAGGTGGCCAGGCCGTGCTCGCGCGCGACCTTGACCGCATCGGCCAGCATGTCGGCCGGGAAGACGATCCCGCCCGCCCGGTTGTGCGTGTTCTCCGCCACCAGCAGGGTGGTCGGCGGGTACACGATATGGCCCCGCGGCTTGATTGCCGCACGGACGGCATCGGCCTCGAAGACGCCGCGCGCGCCGATCGGGCTGAACTGGACACCGGCATTGGCAGCTCCGGCACCGGTCTCGTGCAGCACGATGTGCGCGTCGGTTGGCACGAGGACGTCGTCACCGGGCCGGGTGAGCGAGCGGAGTGCGACCTGGTTGGCCATCGTGCCGCTGGGCAGGAAGAGGGCCGCCTCCATTCCGAGCAGCGCCGCGACCTCGTCCTGGAGGCGGTTGACGCTCGGATCCTCGTCGTACTGGTCGTCGCCGACCTCGGCCTCGGCCATCGCGCGCCGCATGGCATCGCCGGGCAGGGTTACGGTATCCGAGCGAAGGTCGATTCGGTCGGCCATCGGCGGATGATAGGACCGACCCCCGCTCGCGTGCCGGTTTGTGCGGCAGACACGCGCTACGTACGATCGATCATCCCACGCGTTCCCAGGGTGACATGACCGACCCAACGCAAAACCCAGCACCCACACCACGCAGCCGCGGCGCCGCCGCGTTGGCGGGGCTCGGCGCGGGTGCGGCGGCGCTCGGCGCGGCCGAGCTGCTCGCCGGGATCCTGCCGTCGGCCGCCTCGCCGATCATCGCCATCGGCGACCTCGTCATCGCACTGCAGCCGCCGGGCGCGAAGCAGTTCGTGGTCGACCTGTTCGGGGAGGCGGACAAGCTGCTTCTCAACCTCCTCATCATCGGGGTGGCGCTCGCCGTGTCGGCCGGGCTGGGCGTCCTGGCGCGGAAGCGCCTCGGGCTGGCCCGCATCGGCTTCGCAGGCTTCGGCCTGCTGGCCCTGGGCGCCGGGCTTCGAGATCCGCTGGCGGCCCCGGTCACCACGCTGGTCGTCGCGGTGGTAGCCGTGGTCGTCGCGCTCCTCGCGCTGAGGCGCCTGCTGCGGCTGGCCGCGGAGGCGGAAGCCCCGCCGCGCGCCGAGATGCCCGCCTGGGGCCGCCGCCGCTTCCTGGTCAACACCGCTGGGGTGATCGGCGTTGCGGCGGTGAGTGGTGTGGTGGGGCGTACGCTCCTCGAGCGCGGCCGGCTGAACGCGGTGCCGCAGGTCGGCTCCGTGCCGGAGCCGGTCGCAACGGCACCGCCCGTCCCGACCGGCGCATCGCTCGACGTGACCGAGATCAGCCCGATCGTCACCGCCAACGAGGACTTCTACCGGATCGACACCGCGCTCATCGTGCCACGGCCGGACATCGCCACCTGGCGCCTGCGGGTGACCGGCATGGTCGACCGTGAGCTGGAGCTGACCTACGACGAGCTGGTGAGTCGGCCGCTCCACGAGCAGTACGTCACGATCGCCTGCGTCAGCAACGAGGTCGGCGGTGACCTGGTGGGCAATGCGCTGTGGCGTGGGGTCAGGCTGAAGGAGCTGCTGGAGGAGGCTGGCGTGGATCCGGCCGCGACCCAGATCGTGGGGCGCGCCGTCGACGGCTTCACGGTCGGCTTTCCGACGGTGTGGGCGCTCGCCGACGAACGCGAGTCGCTGGTCGCGGTGGCGATGAACGGCGAGCCGCTGCCTGCCGACCACGGGTTCCCGGCGCGGCTCATCGTGCCGGGCCTGTACGGCTACGTGAGCGCCACGAAGTGGCTGGCCGAGATCGAGCTGACCACGCTCGAGGCGTTCGACGCCTACTGGATCCCGCTGGGCTGGTCCAAGGAGGCCCCGATCCTGACCCAGTCGCGCATCGACACGCCACGGGGTGGCAGCAGCGTCTCGCCAGGGCCGGTGGCGGTTGCCGGGGTCGCCTGGGCGCCGGACCGAGGCATCCGCGCCGTCGAGGTGCAGGTCGACGACGATGGATGGCAGCCCGCCGAGCTGAGCGCTCCGATCTCCGACGCGACCTGGGTGCAGTTCGTCTACCGCTGGGAGGCATCGGCCGGCGAGCACATGCTCCGGGTGCGTGCCACCGATGGCGACGGGGTGGTGCAGACCGACGAGCGCACGCGACCCGATCCCGATGGCGCCCGCGGCCACCACACCGTCGAGGTCCGCGTCGGCTAGGGTACGCCCCGCACCCGGACCATCGGTTCATGGCCCGATGGTCCCGGGGATGGTGTTCTGCGCGCGTGGCACTCGAGGCCCGCCGTCGCGGGCACCTTCCTCCGCCCGATTCTGCCCATCGGCTGCTGCTCATCCGCAGCGTGGCCGTGCTCGCGCTGCTCGCGACGGTCGGGTACCTCGGCTGGCGTGCCGTGGCCACGCTCAACCCCGATGCGCCGTGGCTGGCCATCCCCATGCTGGTGCTCGAGATCCATGCCGCCATCGGCCTGGGCCTCTTCACCTTCAGCCTGTGGGACGTCGATCGGCGTCCGGCGCGACGTCCGCTGCGCCGCCTGCCACGCGTGGCTGTCCTCATCCCGACCTACAACGAGGGTCCCGAGATCCTGGTCCCGACCATCGCGGCCGCGGTCGCCATGGAGCCGGCGCACGAGACATGGGTGCTCGACGACGGCGAGCGGCCCGACATCGAGCGACTGGCCGCGGCGCTCGGCGCGAAGTACCTCGCTCGGCCGACCCACGAGCACGCCAAGGCGGGCAACCTCAACCATGCGCTGGGGATCATCCAGGCCGACATCATCGCCGTGCTGGACGCCGACCACGTGGCCTCCCCCGAATTCCTCGCCGCCACGCTTGGCTACTTCTCCGACCCGAAGGTCGCGCTGGTCCAGACGCCGCAGGACTTCTACAACGTCACCAGCTTCGAGCACGGTAGCGGCACGGCCATGGGCGAGCCGTTCCACGAGCAGACGCTCTTCTACCGGCTGCTCCAGCCCGGAAAGAACCGCTGGAACGCCGCGTTCTGGTGCGGGACCAACGCCCTGGTGCGCGTCTCCGCTCTCGAGGACGTCGGCGGCGCCGCCACCGACACGATCACCGAGGACATCCACACCACCATCCGCCTCCACCGCCGCGGCTGGAAGACCGTCTATCACAACGAGGTGCTCGCGCGAGGCCTCGCGGCGGACGATGCCGCCCAGTACCAGCTCCAGCGCAACCGATGGGGCACCGGGGCCATGCAGGTGCTTCGAATGGAGAACCCGCTGGTCGTGTCGGGCCTGACGGTCGGGCAGCGGTTGGGGTACGCCGCCACCCTGCTCGGCTGGTTTGACGCCTGGCGCAGCCTCGGCTTCCTGCTCCTGCCACCCGCGGTCCTGCTGTCCGGCCAGGTCCCGATCGTCGCCGACGGGCTGACCTTCGCCCTCATCTTCGGGGTCACGTACCTCCTGCAGCAGGCGGCGCTGTACCTTCTCGGCCGCGGAGCCTATCGGCCGATCCTGTCGATCGTGTTCGACCTGGTCCGCATGTCGCCCAACGTCGCCGCCACGCTGACCCTGTTCGTGCCGCGCACGCCGCGCTTCCTCGTCACCCCGAAGGGCCGCATGGCAGCGGACCGGGGGCGCACGGAGGCACCCCTTCTCCTGCGCCTGACGCTTGGCGTGTCGTTCGTGGCCGCGGCCGTGTATGCCCTGCATCTCGTTGGGCCGATCGACATCGGCTACGCCTCGGAATGGGCCGCGGCAGGCGCCTTCTGCTGGCTCGTCGTCAACGCCTGCCTGACCTGGCTGGCGATCCGCCGCGTGCGGTCGCTGCGATTCGCCGCCGAGCGCCGCAGCGCCGTTCGCTTCGCCATCGACGTTCCGGGCTGGATCGACGGCGAGCCGGCCGCCGTGCAGGACGTGTCCGTGGGCGGTGCCCTCGTGGCCACCGCCACGCCGCTCGTCGAGCGGGAGGCGCACCTGGTCAGCTTCGAGCTCCCCACCGGCACGACCTCGCTCTGGGCCGCGATTCGTTCATCGCGCCGTGCGGCCAGCGGCGAGCACCACTACGCGCTCGAGTTCGAGCCCGGCCAGTACCCCGCGAAGGCCGCCCTGGCGCGCGCCGTGTTCGGCGGTCGCTACCCGGTGGCGGGGGTCGTCGGCCGGCCGTGGCCGGAGGTGCTGCGGCGCGAGATCGGGACGCTGTCGGACAGGTTCGATCGACGTCGCGTGGGCGTGCCGGTCATGACGGGCCGCGTTCCCGCCACCGTGGATCTGCCCCCAGCCTCGGCCTGACGGCTCAGCCGGAGGGGACCGCCGAGGGCGGGATCGGCGCGATCGGCGAGAGGTGGACCTCTACGTCGATCAGGCCTTCCTCGAGGGGCATGTCGGTGACCAGCGCCCAGGCCGCGTGCGACAGGTTGATGACGCGCTGGTCGGCGGTACCCGCGTAGCACGGACAGACGTCGACCACGGGAAGCGCGACGCAGCGTTCCGCGCACACCAGTACGACGGCCGGCTCCGCCGATGGGCTGATCCCGGCAGCCGGTGGGAGCGCAACGGTCGGGACGCCCTCGTACCCCGCGGTCTCGGCGTAGCTGGAGGCCTGGCCGACCAGAACGCCCTCGGCGGCCATCTCGGCGATATCGGGCGCGGGGAGCTCCGCAGTCGGCGCGCCGCCCGCGCCAGCCACGAGGCTGGCAGATGGGTCGCCGGCGAAGGCGTACCAGTAGTCGACCTTGCCCTCGAAGTACGGGGACAGGTGCAGCCATGTCTCGGCTCCCTCTACCGAGCCGTGTGGCAGCCGTACGAGGCTGTCCGGGCTGAAGCGAGGTTCGGTGGCGAACAGATCGCCATACGGCAACGCGGGCTGGTCCAGCAACGCGCCAACCAGGTGGGCCGCTCCCTCGTAGAAGTCGGTTGCGAAATACGCGCTGGCACCGAGGTCGGCCAGCGGGGCGCGCGAATAGGCGCTCACGCGCTCGGCCGCGATCTCCTCGGTCGCGGGGTCGTCGAAGCCTTCGCTCGCCCCGGGCGCATAGCAGGCGTTCGAGTAGATCATCACCCAGCCCGGGGCGGGCCTGGCATGCTCCGCGATCCACGATTCGCCGTAATACGCCAGCGTGCCGTTCTTCCATGAGTCCGAGTGGTCGCCCTTGGCGTTCGGTCCATTCAGGCCCCATCCGTTCGTCGTCGCGGGGTCCGGGGTCTCCGAGTAGGGATTGGGCGAACCCACCCCGTGGCCGAAGTAGACGACGACATTGGCGTCCTCGACGGCAGCGAGCACGTTGTCAGCGCTCGCACCGGGCGAGTAGGCGCGGGCGACCGTCGCGCCACGCTCCTCCGCGGCCGTGGCCGCGGCTTCGGCCAGTGACAGGTAGATCGGCGTGAGCTTCTCGCCCACAGGCCCGACGATGACCGCCACCTTCGGTGGCTCCGCCCCCCGGGTGGGCACCGCGAGGCCGAAGCTGGCGAACAGCGTCGCCAGCGCCGCGAGCAGGGAAAGGGCTCGGCGCAAGATGTCCCCCAAGGGCACGAGGGCGGAAAGGACCGGTCTGGTGCGGGAAGGATCGCACCTCACGGCCGCCGAGGGCAAGGGGGATGCGGTGCGCCCTCGCACCGGGCGCCTAGGTCCCGGCCGGCTCCATCGGGGCGTCCACGGCCGGCCGGGCCGGTGGCGGTCCGGTGACGAGCGCCTCGAAGATCACGTCCGCCCAGATGGCGTAGCCGACGCGGGACGGATGGAATCGGTCGCGCGACAGGAACGGCGTGTCCCGATCGATCCGTCGCGGCACCTCGGCCGCGAGGTCGGCGTAGGCCGCACCAGCCTCCTCGGCCTCCGCACGTGCCACGCGGCGCAGCGGGCGTGCGTACTGGTCCGCGATGAAGATCAGTGGCTCGAAGGCTCGCAGTGCCCCGCGGAAGGCCGGGATGCCGGCAAGGACGACACGAGCGTCGGGGGCGGCCGTACGGACCTGGTGCAAGGCGGCGCGAAGGTCCCTGCGGAATCGCCACGGCGGCGTCTGGTGCGTCGCGTCGTTCGAACCGATGACCAGCGCGACGAGATCGGCTCCTGCCAGGAACGGGGCGGCCTCGCCGCTGCGCAACGGCGTGCCTGCGCGTGGCAGCTGATCCTCCACGAGGTCCACCATGCGAGCCCCGGCCCAGCCGTAGCTGACGACGTGGACGGGACGCCGATGATGGTCGGCCAGCCGCTGCGCGAGCTGATAGGGAAGCGAGTCCTCCGCTCGATCGACGCCAACGCCCGCAGTCGTCGAGTCGCCCAGCACCACCAGGCGCAGCCTGCCGCGACCTCGATCTTCTGCCGCCGTCGGCAGCACGGTGTGATTCACGTAGAACCCCGGGTGGCCGGGCAGGAACTCCATGCGGCGCAGCCGCATCAGCTGCACGGCGACCACCCCGGCGAACGTGCCGGCGGCCGCTCCGAGAAGGCGGGCGATGTGAGTGAACCAGGTCTGCATCGCGCTGACCGTACCAACTGCGGCCGATTGACGCCAACCGCACAATCGGTCGCGTGCCGCACGCCCCGCTCGTCATCGTCAACCCGACCGCCGACGGCGGTCACGCCGCGCGGCTGCTGCCGTGGCTCCGGGAGCGGCTCGCGACGCGGCCCGAGGTGCGCGTGGTGGTCACCGAAGCCCGTGGCGACGCGGAGCGGATTGCGGGCGCAGCCGCGGACGATGGCCACGATCGGGTCGTGGCGGTCGGCGGAGACGGCACCGTGCAGGAGGTCGTCAACGGGCTGGTCCTCGGACCGGCCCGCATCGGCCTCGGCATCGTGCCGGTCGGCAGCGGCAATGACCTGTCTCGGAGCATTCGGCTTCCGCGCGATCCCCGGGCGGCATGGGCCATCGCGGTGGGGGCCCGCCTGCGGACCGTCGACCTCGCCCTCGCCACGGGAGGTGACGGCCGAAGCCGATGGTTCGCATCGGCCGGTGGCATCGGCTTCGATGCCCAGGTCGCCGCGGCCATGGCGTCCCGCGCCGCGTGGCAGCGCGGGCAGGCCGGCTACCTGCTCACCACGCTTGTGGAGCTGCGGCGCTTCCGGAATCGACGGATCGAGCTCACCATCGACGGCGTGACGACGCGCCGTTCGGTGCTCTTCGTCGCGATGGCGAACGGCGAGTACTACGGCGGCGGCATGCGGGTCGCCCCAGGGGCGGTGGTGGACGACGGGGCGCTCGACCTGTGCATCGTGGGCGACGTGTCGCGCGCCACCGCCCTGCGGCAGCTCTTCAACCTGTACCGCGGCACCCACGTGCGGCACCCCCAGGTCGAGCAGGCGCGCGGCCGCCTGATCGAGGTCGTGGGAGATCCGGCCACCCTCGTGCACCTGGATGGCGAGCCGTTCGGTCACCTGCCGCTGCGCGTCGAGCTGCACGCCGGGCGGCTGCTGGTGGCCGCGCCCGACGGGCTGCCGCCGGTGGGGTAGGGTGGCATCCATGGAAGCGACGCCGGCGGTGCAAGGACGCGTCCTCTACGGTCGCGGCAGGAGGCGCATCGGCACGGTCGACGCCGAGTTCGCCGACTACCTGCTGGTACGGACGACCGGCCTCCTGCCGGTGGACCTGTACGTGCCGCGCCCGGAGGTCACGGCCGACGGCGATCGGCTCACGGTCGACTGCTCCAGGGACGAGGCGTACACCCGCTGGCATCGGCCGCTCAAGCGCGCGCCGCACGCCTGATCCTGGTCGCGTGGGCGGGATGCCGAGCTCGCGGTTCGCATCGGTCTTGCAGTACCCTGCGGGATGATGGACAGCGCCGATCAGCTTCAATTACGCACCGGCCGGCTCCCGTATGAGCCGGGCGATTCGGACGGCTTTTTCGCTCACGTCGGCTCCGGCGGCAAGGTCGAGGCCGATGACTGGATGCCCGACGAGTACCGTGCCGCCGTCCTGAAGTTCGTCGAGATGCACGCCAATTCCGAGCTCATGGGCGTCCTGCCCGAGCGCGACTGGATCATGCGGGCGCCGACGCTCCGCCGAAAGCTGGCGCTGACGAGCAAGATCCAGGACGAGGTCGGCCATGCCCAGCTGCTGTACCGGGTGGCCGAGGATCTCGGCAAGCCGCGGGTGGCGATGCTGCAGGACCTCCTCGACGGCAAGACGAAGTTCCACAACGTCTTCCACTACCCGACGCGCTCGTGGGCGGACGTCGGCATCATCGCCTGGCTGGTTGACGCGGCCGCCATCGTGTCCCAGCAGGCGCTGCGCGACTCGTCCTACGCCCCGTACGCACGCACGATGCGGAAGATCTGCTGGGAGGAGTCCGTCCACATCATGCACGGCCGCGACGTCGTGCTGACGATGATGAACGGGACCGATGCGCAGCGGGCCATGGTCCAGGAGGCGCTCGATCGCTGGTGGGGTCCGCTGATGCAGATGCACGGCCCGCCCACGGACCCGGCGAAGGACAAGGACCTCCACTGGGGGATCAAGTCGAAGGGCAACGAGCAGCTGCGCCAGGAGTTCCTCTCGATCTACGTGCCGCGCATCCGGGAGCTCGGGCTCAACATCCCGGATCCGGCCCTGCGCCTCGACGAGGCGACCGGCCGCTGGCAGTACACGGAGCCGGACTGGGCGGAGCTGAAGTCGGTCGTCACCGGGCACGGTCCCGCCTCGCAGTCCCGCCTCGAGTTCCGTCGCGCGAGCTTCGCGAACACGCAGTGGGTGCGGGACGCCCTCCTGGGACCGGTCGACGCCGCCGTCGCGTGACTGGCCCGACTGATCGCGGGTAGCCTCACACCATGACCTGGCGGCGGGCTGGCCGCAGGCCAATGGCGTACGCTTGGGCCGATGACCACTGCCCCCTCTGACCGCGTCTGGGAGGTCTTCCGGCAGGAGGACGAGGGTGACCCGATGGTCCACGCCGGGAACGTGAACGCCCCCGACGAGGAGCTGGCGATGCACTACGCGCGTGAGTTCTACGGACGACGTGGCGAGTCGTACCGCCTGTGGATCGTCCCCCGCGATGCGATCACCGAGCTCGGGGACCCGGATCTGCTGAAGCCTCCGTTCGATCGCAGCCACAAGAAGCCGGGCGGGTACATCATCAAGCACAAGCTCGAGGCCGCGAAGGCGCGAGCTGCCGCGGAGGCGGGGGAGTGACGACCGCACCGCCGGAGCTCGACCCCACCACCCGCGACGCGCTGGCCGAGCTGCTGCTCACGCTGGCCGACGACGAGTTCGTGATCGGCTTCTGGGACTCCGAGTGGACCGGCATCGCGCCGATGCTCGAGGAGGACGTTGCGACGAGCTCGATTGCGCAGGACGAGATCGGCCACGCACGGGCGCTGTACGAGATGCTGGCGGAGCTGACCGGAGAGGATGCCGATGCGATCGCCTACGGCCGGGAGCCGGAGGCGTACCGCCACGCATCGCTGCTGGACCACGAGCGCGGGGATTGGGCGGCCACCGTCGCCCGCCGCTACCTGTACGAGACCGCCGACGCCGTCCGGCTCGCCGCACTGGCCACATCGGGCCACGAGCCGCTGGCCCTGCTGGCCGCGAAGATGCGCAGGGAGGAGACGTACCACCTGCTCCACGCCGAGGCATGGCTCCGCCGGCTGGCGGACAGCAGGGGCGACGCCGCGGACCGGTTGGCCGACGCCGTGCGGCGATTGTGGCCCGATGCACAGGACGTGTTCGCGCCGCTTCTCAACGAGGAGACCCTGGTCGCACGCGGGGTCCTACCCACGCCGATGCGGGCGCTACACGCCGAATGGGTGGCCCGGGTCCGGCCGACGCTGGAGCCGGTGGCCGGCGACCTCCCGCAGTCAGCCCCGCGGCTCGATGGACGAGAGCGGCGCTCGGACGCGTTCCGCTGGCTCCATGGCGAGCTCACCTCGGTGGCCCGCAGTGGGGCGGGAGCCACCTGGTGACGATCGCCGATGGCGTCGAGCGCCGGGTGTGGGAGGAGCTGGCAAACCTGCCGGATCCGGAGATCCCGGCCATCAGCGTGGTCGACCTGGGCGTCATCGGTTCCGTTGCCGCCTCCGGCGACCGGGTCCGCATCGAGCTGCTCCCGACGTTCGTGGGCTGCCCGGCCATCGGCGTCATGCAGCAGCAGATCGGCGAGCGGATGGGGGCCCTCGGGCTCCAGGCGGACGTCGTGGTGAGCTACGACCCGCCCTGGAGCAGCGATCGCATCTCGCCGGATGGACGGGAGGCGCTGCGTCGCAGCGGATTTGCGCCGCCCGCGCCGATGCCCGCCGGGCCAGCCCTGGGCATGCTGGACGAGCTCGCGGTCCTGCCCATCGCCGAGTGCCCGTACTGCGGATCTCGCAACACGACGATGGACAACCCGTTCGGGCCGACCCTGTGCCGGGCGATCTATCACTGCGAGGACTGCCGCCAGCCGTTCGAGCAGTTCAAGCGCGTCTGAGGCCGATGCCGGCGCCATCGCCGACGCTTCCCCAAATCCCCATGCGCTACCCTTCGCCGCATGACGATCGACGCTGACGAGGTCGGCGCGGACGCGGGCGCCGCCCTGGACTCGGGCCGAGGGGATCACCTGGCCGCGATGCGCCATTCGGCGGCGCACATGATGGCCGCGGCGGTCCTGGAGATCTTCCCGGAGGCGAAGCTCGGCGTCGGCCCCGCCATCAAGGATGGCTTCTACTACGACTTCGACCTGCCCCGCCCGCTGACGCCCGCCGACCTCGAGCAGATCGAGGCCAAGATGCGCGAGCAGCAGGCCGCCGATCTCGCGTTCGACCGATCCCGCGACCTTCCGCGTGCCGATGCGATCGCGCTGCTCGAGGAGCGGGGCCAGCCGTTCAAGGTGGAGATCGTCAACGACCTCGATCCGTCCGAGGGCCCGACGGTCAGCTTCTACCGCCACGGCACCTTCGAGGACCTGTGCCGCGGCGGCCACCTCGGTTCGACTCGCGACCTGGGCGCATTCAGGCTGCTGAACACGGCCGGGGCGTATTGGCGCGGCGACGAGACGCGGCCCATGCTGCAGCGCATCTACGGCACCGCCTGGGACAGCCAGGACGAGCTGGACCGGCACCTGTGGCGCCTGGAGGAAGCGAAGAAGCGCGACCATCGCAAGCTCGGTCGCGAGCTCGACCTGTTCACCTTCCACCCCGAGTCGCCGGCCGCGCCGTTCCTGCACCCGCGCGGCATGGCGATCTGGCGCGCCCTCGAGGACTGGTCGCTGCAGGTGCGCCGCGAGGCCGGCTTCCACGAGGTGCGCACGCCCAGCCTGGTTCGCAAAGAGCTGTGGGAGACCTCCGGCCACTGGAACAACTACCAGGACAACATGTTCGTGCTGGACGACCACGACCATGTCTCGGGTCTGAAGCCGATGAACTGCCCGGAGGAGATCCTCATCTACCGCACCCGGGCACGGTCCTACCGCGAGCTGCCGATTCGGTTCGCCGATTACTCGGTCCTGTTCCGCAAGGAGCGCACCGGCGTCCTGGCCGGCATGTTCCGGGTGCGCCAGCTCACGCAGGACGATTCTCACGTCTTCTGCCGCGACGACCAGGTCGACGAGGAGATCCGCCTGGCGCTGTCGCTCGTGCGCAAGCAGTACGGCCCGTTCGGGTTCGAGCCGCGCGCGAAGCTCGCCACCAGACCGGAGAAGCGCCTCGGCTCGGACGAGTTCTGGGAGCGAGCCGAGGGACGCCTGCGGGAGCGCCTCGAGGAAGACGGCATGGCGTACGACATCGACGCTGGCGGCGGCGCCTTCTACGCCCCGAAGATCGACATCTTCATCGAGGACGCGCTCGGCCGGGAGTGGCAGATGGCCACGATCCAGGCCGACTACCAGCTGCCGCAGCGCTTCGACCTCGAGTACCGCGCGGCCGACGGCGGCTTCGAGCGGCCCGTCGTGATCCACTACGCGATCTACGGCAGCTTCGAGCGGTTCATCGGGATCCTGACCGAGCAGTACGCCGGGGCCTTCCCGCTCTGGCTGGCCCCGGTCCAGGTGATGGTCGTGCCGATCGCCGACCGACACCTCGACTACGCGGAGTCGGTCCGCGCGGCGCTGACCGAGGCCGGCCTGCGAGCGGAGGTGGATACCCGTTCCGAGCGCATGCAGGCCAAGCTGCGCGAGGCCCAGGAGCAGAAGATCCCGGTGATGGTGGTGGTCGGGGATCGCGACGCCGAGGCGGGCGCCGTCTCACCACGGCTGCGGACCGGCGAGTCGTCGCAGGGCGTGGCGCTCGACGAGTTCGTGGCCGACCTCACCGCCCGCGCCGCGTCGCGCGAGCTGTGGCCGGTGGCGTCCGGGGACGAGCCGGCGGCCTGAGCGCCCGACCATGAGGAAGATGCGCGGCGTCGGCCAGCTGGCCCTGCGTTCCACCGACCCGCAGCGGGTCGCCGAGTTCTACGAGTCGGCGTTCGGCTTCCGGCGCCTCGCCGACGACGAGGCGGGCGTGGACCTCGAGCTCGGCGGATTCGAGCTCAGCTTCCGGAGGGGCGATGCTCCGGCGCGGGACGGGATGCAGATCGGATTCAAGGTCGAGACCGCAGGCGAGGTGGACGCATGGGCCTCCGAGCTGGGTCGCCGCGGATTCGCCCTCGCCGCTCCGCCGTCCGGCGACCGGTGGGAGGGGTCGCGCAGCTTCCGCATTGCCGATCCGGACGGGCGCCAGGTCGCGGTCTACCACGATTACCCGGACGGTCGCCGTCCCTGATCCCCGGGGCCTCAGCCGGTGACGCGCTCGCCGTCGACGTAGGTGGCGACGACCGAGGCGTCCCCGATCCGGCCGTCCGGGATCGACCTGAGGTCTCGATCGAGGATCACGAGGTCCGCGCGCTTGCCGACCTCGACCGTGCCGGTCTCGTGGTCGAGGTGGTTGACGTACGCCGACCCGATGGTGAAGGCTGCCAGCGCCTCGTCGAGCGTCAGCCGCTCGTCGGGGAGAAACGCGTCCGCCTCGCGATCATCGGGTGAGACCCGCCGGATGGCGACCTCCATCTCCAGCAGCGGGTTGGCGGTGGTGACGGTCCAGTCGCTGCCTCCGGCAAGGCGTGCACCGGCACGCTGCAGGCTGGCGAACACGTACTGCCAGCGATGGCGCCGGCCTCCGAGCGCAGGCGAGCGCAGGTCCCGCATCTGGTCGTCGTCGACGGCCCAGAACGGCTGGATGTTCGCGGCCATCCCAACCGTGGCGAAGCGCGGCACGTCGTCGGGATGGATGACCTCGAGGTGCGCGGCATGGTGCCGGCCATCCGACGGGCCGCTCCGGCGCCGGGCCTCCTCGACGGCGTCCAGCGCCAGCCGCACCGCCGCGTCGCCGATGGCATGGAAGTGCGCCTGGAATCCGCGGCGGTCGAGCTCCGATACGGCGTCGATGACGACCGCTGGCTCGATGAACGGCGCGCCCCGCTCGCCATCGGTCCCGAGGTAGGGCGTGCTCATCCAGGCCGTGCGGGACTCGAGGATCCCGTCCAGCATGAGCTTGACGGAGTCGGCTCGCAGCCTGCCGACACGCGCCTCCCGACGCATCGCCTCGAAGCCCTCGATTTGCTCGAGGCCGCCATCCCACTCCCACCACAGCGCGCCGACGACCCGCGCGCTGAGCGTGCCGGACGAGGCGACATCCCGATATGCCGCCAGCTCCGCCGCCTCGACATGCGCGTCCTGCCATGCCGTGATGCCGAGCCGATGCAGGTCACCCTGGGCGACCTCGATGGCGCGCACCAGCTGCTCGTGGGTCGGGGGCGGGATCAGCCGCTCGACCAACGTGATGGCACCGTCGACGAGGGTTCCGGTCGGGTCGCCGTGGTCGTCGCGCACGATCCGACCGCCATGGGGATCCGGCGTGGCGCTGGTTACGCCCGCCAGCTCGAGGGCGCGTGAGCTGACCCATGCCACGTGTCCGTCGTTGCTCGACAGCAGGGCCGGGCGGTTCCCGACGATCGCATCGAGGGCGGACCTTCCCGGCTCGCCGTTCGGGAAGGCCGTCAGCGACCACCCCTCGCCGAGGATCCACGGTCGCTCCGGGTGCGCATGCGCCCATCGCCGGACGGCGTCGAGGTATGCCGGCGCATCGGCGAGGTCGTGGAGGTCGCAGCGACTCGCCAGGAGGCCACCGGAGATCGGATGCACGTGCGCATCCTGGAAGCCCGGCAGCAGCGTTCCGCCGTCCAGCGCGACGACCTCCGTGGTGCGCCCGATCCATTCGCGGATCTCCGCGGCGGTGCCGACTGCGACGATGCGCCCGTCCCGTACGGCGACCGCATCGACCGGCAGGCGTCGAGGAGCGATCGGCTCGATCCTGCCGCCCACGAACGCGAGATCGGCCAGGGACTCCACGTGGAGAAGGATGGGGTCGGAGGTCAAGCGCGGTTCGGGGAAGGCGGGCCGCCTGCCGGCGACCCGCCCTCGAGATCAGTGGGACGCAGCCGTCACCGCGGTGGCGGCGGGACCAGGCACGCGACCGCATCGGACTCGTTGCCCGACGCATCCAGGGCGACGACGAGCGCGTCGCCCTGGCCCTTGAGATGAACCGTCACGGCACCGGCCTTGCCGTTGCCACTTCCGATCTTCTTCTCACTCGGGCTGGCACCGTTGGCCTCGGTCCACTTGATCGTCGTGCCCGATGGGTATGGCCCGAAGACCATGCCCGTCTCGGAGTCGAGGACGAAGATCTGCGGATCGGGATCGACGTTGTCCTCGGACAACAGCTGGTAGAACCCGTCCGGGTTCTGGTTGGCCGCGGGCGGGATCGTCTTGCCGTGAGGGTTCGTGCCCTGCTCGCAGGCGATCGTCGGCGCCGTCACGTCGTTGATGTGGACGGTCACCGTCTGGGTAAATCCGTCGAGGAGCTCTCCGTCGACGAGGAACTCGACGGTGCACTCCACCGTGTCGCCCTGTGGAGCGGCGAGGCTGGCGCTGATCGTCTCGGTGAAGATCGCGTCCTCACCGCTGACGACGGTCTGGCTGGCCGGATTCCATGAGACGGTCACTTCGGGGTCGTCGCAGGTCGCCTGCGGCACCACCTCGACCTCGACCTCGCCCAGAGCGGCGATGATCGCGTCGACGATGTCCTCGCTGGCGTCGCCGACCTCGAAGTTGCTCGCGCCGAGCGCGGTGCACTGCGATCCGGGACCGCCGAGCACGAGGGCGCTGGGCAGGAGGCAGAACAGGCTCACGTCACCCAGCGCGGCAGCGACTTCCGCCTGGCCCGGACCGGGATAGCCGGTTGCGAACTGTGTCGACGTCGGAGGGTCGCCCGGGTTGTGGAAGGGCGCATCACCCAGCAGGACGATCACCTGAGCCGCGTCGGGGCGGAATCCGGCACCCAGGCCGGCGTCGATCTCGCCGAGGTCGGCGGTGTCGCCATCGGGTGCGCTGCCGTCCGGCTGCGGCAGATCACGGCCGGCGCCGGTCAGTGCCTGATACAGGCCCTCGTAGCCACTCTCTGGCACCGAGGCTCCGTCGCCGAGCGTGAGCGAGTTCACTGCGGCGATGACAGCGGCGGTGTTCGTGGTGATCGTCTGCACGAGGTCATAGGCGACGTCGCCTGCACCGGCGCTTCCCCACGGATCGAACGGATAGTCCTCGTAGATCCCCACACCGAAGGCGGGGTCGGTCAGCCCGCCGGCGCTGACACCGGCGATGAGCTCCTCGATCTTGTCCTGCACCGTTGCGATGTCGTCATTCATGCTGAAGGTCGTGTCGATGAGCAGGAAGATGTCCGGGGTGGGCGGGATCTCCGGCGTGTGCACGGTCTTCGTCACGTCCGTGCTGGCGCCGGGATCGAGCGAGACCTCGACGCTGGCGGGATCGACCCCGAAGATCGGGTCGTGGGCGCGGGCCGGAGCCACGAGGATGAACCCCGCGAGGAGTGCGGCGACGGCCAGCAGTGCGGGCAGCCGCATCGGTCTGAGAGTGAACGTGGACATGGAGTGCCCTCCGAAATTGCGACTTGGAGAGGGCACGCGCAGCGAACCGGGCAGCAAACGAAGGCGTGAGCCAGGGCTGGATGCGGGGTGGGCCGGTGGCGTGCTCCCCTCTCAACCGGCGCGCGCCGTCTCGGTCGGCGGCGTGGGCCTCGCCACCCAATCGTAGGGCGCCACTTGCCGAAGGCCAGCCGGACCTTTTTCAGGTAGTTGGGCCGGGAGTGCCTCAGTCGACGAAACCGAGGACGTTGATGACCCAGATGCCATACGCGTGCACGACGACGCCGAAGAGGACGAGCGTGCGCAGCACCCAGTCGCTGCGGTCGCGGTACGCGAGGCCGATGAGCAGCAGCAGGAGCGGCATCGCGTCGAGGATCCGCCGATAACCGAACTGCGCGAAGCCCCACGATCCCCACATCAGGTCCGGCAGCATGACCAGCAGGACGCTGAGCCAGAGCCACGGCACCATCCGCCCGCGGGCAAGGACGGAGATGAACAGGAACGGCGCGGTCAGGACCAGCGAGGCGCCGGAGAAGGACGGGCGGAGGTACGGCGCCTCGGCGACGAACTGGAAGCCGTCGACGAAGATCACCTTCAGGTGCCGTGGGATGTACGTCACCGACAGCAGGCCCTCGCTGAACCATGGCTCGTCCGTGATCAGCCCGCTCTCCCCCGAGGGGATGTGCGCGTAGCCGAAGTCGATCGGCGATCCGAAGCGCGCGACGTTGTAGACCGCCAGCAGAAGTGCCGGCACGGCCACGCCCGCCACCAGCCAGGCATGCTCGCGGCCGATGCGCCAGCCGCCGTGCGGTACACGGGCGTACAGCGCGGCCAGGGCGGGGAATGCGAGGGCGGTGGGCAGCCGCGAGCCGGCGGCGAGGCCGAGCAGGAACCCGGCGGCCAGCGCGGCGCGTCCACGGACCGCGAGATTCAGGGCTGCCAGACCGAACAGCACGGCGCAGATCTCCGCGTAGTGGTGCGGGCCGGCCATGCCGGCCACCCACCAATGGGTCGTGAACGCGAAGCCGATCGTGATCCAGCGGCGCGGTGATGGAGCGACGCCCCACCCGAGCAGCAGCCAGTAGGCGAGCCCGACGTTCAGCGCGCCGACGATGCTTGCGTACGTGTTGCCGTCCAGCTCGCCCCAGGGCGCGCCCGGCCCGGTGACGAGTGCGGCCGGAACGAGCGTCAGCGCCGGCACGGGCGGGAGCGGGACGTACTGGCCCCCCTCGGGCCGGGGGACGAGCTCCAGCCACGGCCGATCCTGGTCGAGATGCAGCTGTCCGGACACGAATGCCTCGGCGAGCGGCGGCCACATGTCTCCGTCCGCCGGCGGACCGGTGATCCAGTACACGGCCAGCGCCACGAGGGTGAAGAGCGTGGCCTCGAGGAGTGCGGCGCGGCGACCGTTTCCGGCCGGCTCTGAGGTCATGCAGGCGATCCAAGCGGCGACAGCGGGTCGTACAGCCAGAGAACTCCCGTGGCATTTCGCGGGACTCTACGGAGCGATGAGCCGATGTGTCTCTTCATGTCGCTGCTGTTCCTTGGCCCGCGCGCGACGATCCTGTTCTGGTGGCTCATCGAACCGGCGCGATGGTCGCTGATGTTCGACAGCTTCTTTATCCCGCTTCTCGGGTTCCTGTTCCTGCCGTGGACCACGCTGATGTACGTCGTCGTGGGCATCGGGGGCATCGACGGGTTCGACTGGCTGTGGATCGGGCTCTCCATCTTCGCCGACATCGTGTCGTATGGCGTCGGTGCTGTCGGTGGCCGCGGACGCGTCCCCGGATACGGTGCGTGACCGGTCTGGCACACCTGACGCAATGTCTGGCACAACCGACGCAGCATATTCGACCCGCATCGGCTCGCAGAACGAGGTAACCCACATGCATTCCCGTCTACGGCTCATCGGTGTTCCGGTCGCGACCGTCGTCCTCGTGCTCGCGGCCTGCACCCAGGAGCAGTCCCAGGCCAGTGCCGAGGCCGATCTCTGTGGCAGCCTCTCCGCCTTCGGTGACTCGCTTCAGGCGCTCGAGGACCTCGATCCGGCGAGCGCGTCGATCGAGGACGTGGAGGCAGCTCGCGAGGACATCGACGCTGCGTGGGATGATGTCGCCGCCGCGGCGCAGGACGTCAGCGAGGCTGACGAGGCCGCGCTCGAGACGGCCTGGAGCGACCTCTCGACCGAGATCCAGAATGTCGAGACCGACCAGCCCATCGCGGACGTCCTCGCCGACATCCAGTCGTCGGCCGGCGAGGTCCGTGGCGTCTTCCAGGAGATGTCGGACGGCTCTGGCTGCGCATGACCGGCAACGGGGGACGGTCGCGTTGACCGTCTCCCGCGCGCCGATGTATCATTCGCCGGCAATTCGCGTACGTTGCAGGGCCACCCGTCCGTGATCGGCCAGGTGGCCTTGTTGTTGAAGGAGAGCAGGAACTGGCAAGGGACCTCCGCGTCAATGAGATGATCCGAATCCGCGAGGTGCGGATCATCGATGATCAGGGTGAGCAGCTCGGCGTGATGCCGACCAGTGAGGCTCTCGCCCTCGCCCAGGAGAAGGGGCTCGACCTCGTGGAGGTCGCGCCCACCGCGGTCCCGCCGGTCTGCAGGATCCTCGACTACGGCCAGTACAAGTACGAGCTGCAGAAGCGCGAACGCGAGCAGAAGAAGAAGCAGAAGTCGCAGACCTTCAAGGAGGTCCGGCTGGGCGTCAAGGTCGACGTCCACGACCTCCAGGTGAAGGCGCGACGCGCGGCGCAGTTCCTCGACCATGGTGATCGTGTGAAGGTCACCGTCCGCTTCCGCGGGCGGGAGATCAGCCACGCGAACCTGGGACGGGACCTGCTGATGCGCACCGCCGAGCTGCTGGCGGAGCACGGCGCCATCGAGCGACAGCCGTTGCTCGAAGGTCGCAGCATGTACATCGTGATGGCGCCGCTCGAGAAGCGGCCCGAGAAGAAGACGGAAGCTGGCGGCGAGGCAGCGGCAACGCCGGCCGGCGAGACCATCGGCGACGCGATCGCCGCCAAGGCACCACCGCCACCCGTTGCGGAGCAGCCAACGGCGACGAACGAGGCGCCGGCACAGTAGGGATAAGGTCAACCATGCCGAAGATGAAGACCCACAAGGGGACGGCCAAGCGCTACAAGAAGACCGGCTCCGGGAAGTGGATCCGGCCCAAGGCGTGGCGCGGCCATCACCTCGAGATCAAGTCAAGCCGACGGACACGGCGCTATGCCGGGAATGCGATCGTCGCCGACGTGCACGTCGAGAAGCTCGAGCGGCTGATGCCGTACGCGGGCAAGGGGAAGTAGCCGAATGGCCCGAGTCAAGCGTGGCGTCGCCGCGCATCGCCGCCACAAGCGGCTCCTGAATCAGGCCGAGGGACGGCGCGGCACGCGCTCGACCCTCATCCGCCCCGCGCGCGAGGCGCTCATCCACGCCCTCGTCTACGCCTACCGTGACCGCCGCGATCGCAAGCGCGACATGCGCCGCCTGTGGATCGAGCGCATCAACGCCGCGTCGCGCCAGCACGGCGTGCCGTACGGCCGCTTCATCGCCGGGCTCAAGGCCGCCGGCGTCGAGGTGGACCGGAAGATCCTGGCTGACATGGCCGTGCGTGAGCCGGCCGCCTTCGCGGCCATGGTCGACACCGCCAAGGCGTCCTTTTCCAGCTGACCGGCGTCCAGCGACGCCGGTTTCACGGCCCTGTCCCGAACCCGGGACGGGGTCGTTCGTTTTCGCCGATCATTGACCACCGACCGATGAGCCCGCACCGATGAGCGATCTCCGCGCCGACCTCGAGCACCTGCGCGCCACTGCCGGCGAGCGGCTGGCCGCTGCCGCGACGGCGGATGCCGTGGACGAGCTGCGCCACGAGCTCCTCGGCCGCACGGGCACGCTCACCGCGTTGCTCCGGCGGCTCGGAACGGTGCCGGCGGACGAACGGCCCGCGCTCGGGCAGCGTGCCAACGAGGTCCGACGGACGCTCGAGACGGCCATCGAGGATCGGCTGTCGGCGCTGCGCGGCGCCGACCTCGACGTACGGCTCGCCGACGAGGCAATCGACATGAGCGCCCCGGGGCGCCCGGTGCGAGTCGGTCACCTCCATCCGGTGCTGACGCTCATGCGCGACCTGCGCGAGCTGTTCCACGCGTACGGCTTCGAGGTGTTCGAGGGCCCCGAGATCGAGACCGAGGAGTACAACTTCGAGCTGCTCAACATCCCGCCCGACCACCCGGCGCGCGACCTGTGGGACACGCTGTACGTCGCCGAGCCCGGCTCGGTCGAGGCGGGGGATCCGCGGCCCGCAGCGGACGGCACGATCCTGCGCACCCACACCTCGCCGGTGCAGGTGCGGGCGATGCGTGCCCTCGAGCCACCGATCCGGGTGCTCACGCCGGGCCGCTGCTTCCGATACGAGGCGGTGGACGCCTCCCACGCCTTCGAGTTCTTCCAGGTCGAGGGCCTGGTGATCGACCGCGACACCAGCCTCGCCGACCTCAAGGGCCTGCTCGAGGAGGTCGCGCGTGCCCTGTACGGTCGTGACGTGGCGACGCGCTTCCGCCCGGGCTACTACCCGTTCACCGAGCCCAGCGTCGCATTCGACATCGGCTGCCTGGTGTGCGGCGGCGAGGGCTGCGCCGCCTGCAAGCGCTCCGGCTGGATGACGATTCTGGGCGCCGGCATGGTGCATCCCAACGTGCTTCGAGCCGGTGGCTTGGATCCCGACGAGTTCCAGGGCTACGCCTTTGGGATGGGTCCGGACCGGATGACGATGCTGCGGCACGGCATCGGCGACATCAGGCTCTTCTTCAGTGCGGATCTTCGCTTCGTCACCCAGTTCGCCGAGGGCCGCTAGATGCGCGTGCCGCTGTCCTGGCTGCGCGACTACGTCGACATCGACCTGTCGCCGCGCGTGCTGGCCGACGAGCTGACCATGCGCGGCATGGAGGTCAGCGGCATCGAGGTCGCTGGCGCGGACTGGGCGGGGGTGGTGGTCGGGCGCCTGCTCGACGTGCGACGGCACCCGAACGCCGACACGCTGTGGCTCGCCACCGTGGACGCCGGCGATGGACCGGTCGAGATCGTATGCGGCGCGCAGAACCTCGAGGTCGGGCAGCTCGTGCCCGCCGCGCTGGTCGGCGCTGTGCTTCCCGGTGACCGGCGCATCGAGCGCACGAAGATCCGCGGCGAGATCAGCAACGGGATGCTGTGCAGCGCCGCGGAGCTCGGCCTGGGAACCGATGCGGACGGCATCCACATCCTCGGACGCGGCGACGAGCTGACGGCTGGAACCCCCCTGGCCGAGGTGCTGGGCGAGACGGTGCTCGACGTGGACGTGAAGCCGAACCGGGGCGACGCGCTCAGCATGGTCGGGTTGGCGCGCGAGGTCGCCGCCTTCACCGGCGCGGAGCTGCGGCTGCCACCGGCCGAGGTGGCGGAGAGCGACGAGCGGACCGATGCGCACGTCAGCGTCCGGATCGATGAGCCGGAGCTCAACCCGCGCTTCACCGCTCGCTGGTTCGACGGCGTGGCCAATGGCCCGTCGCCGGACTGGATGCAGCGCCGCCTGGTGGCCGCGGGCATGCGCCCGATCAGCGCGATCGTGGACGTCACGAATTACGTCATGCACGAGCTCGGTCAGCCGCAGCACGCGTACGAAGCCGATCGGGTGCCGGAGGGCCGGATCGTCGTCCGCCGCGGGCGGGGTGGAGAGCGGCTCGAGACGATCGACCACGTGACCCGGACCCTCGACGATCGGATGCTCGTGATCGCCGACGAGGAGCAGGCGATCGGCCTGGCCGGGATCATGGGTGGCGCCTCGACCGAGGTCACCGAAGCGACCCGCCGCGTCATCCTCGAGTCCGCCGTCTTCCACGGCCCGACGATCCGCAACACGGCGCGCCGTCTGGGCCTGCGTTCGGAAGCGAGCATGCGCCACGAGAAGGGGATCAGCGCCGATCTGCCGCGGTATGCCGCGGACCGGGCCGCTCGCCTCATCGCCGAGACCACCGGCGCCCAGGTGGGTGCCGGCATCGTGGACAACGACCCGACCGCGCCGTCGCCGCGGCGCGTGGCGGTGAACGTGCCGAGGATGCGAAGCCTGCTCGGCATCGACCTCGACGGCGGCAGGGTCCGCACCCTCCTCGAGCCGCTCGGCTTCGGGGTCGACGGCTCGGAGCCCGATCTGGATGTGATCGTCCCGCTGCACCGGCTCGATGTGACCGTTGCCGCCGACGTCGCGGAGGACGTGGCGCGGGCCTACGGCTATGAGCGCATCGAGGGGCGGCTGCCGCACGCGGCGCTGCCGCCGTTCCGCGCCGACCCCAGCAGTCCGCGCATGGCCTTGCGCCGAGTCCTGGCGGGGCTGGGGATCGACGAGATGGTCGGTCATGCCCTGATCGGTGCGGACGACCTTGTGCGGACGGGCCACGGTCCGGTCGGCGAGCACCTCGTGCGGATCTACAACCCACTCAGCGAGGAGCACGCCATCCTGCGCCCGGTGCTGGCGCCGTCGCTGCTGCGTGGCGTGGCCGAGAACGCCAGGCGGCGCCGAACGGACGCCTGGCTGTACGACCTCGGCAAGGTGTACTGGCGGAACGCCGGCACGCCGACCCCACGGGAACGACGCGCGGAGACCGCGGGAACGGGCCGATACGAATCGTGGGAGCTGGGCATCGTCCTGGCCGGAGCCGCGGTGCCGGCCGTGCCCGGCGAGCCGGTGCACATCGCGGACGTGGCCACGCTCAAGGGACTGGTCGACGCCGTGCATGACGCGATCGGCGCCCCGCGGCCGACGTACCGCGCCGAGGACCCGGACGACCGGCATCCCCACCGTCATCCGGGCCGGACGGGATTGATCTGCGATGCAGCCGGCCGACCGTACGGGTCGCTGGGCGAAGTGCATCCGCGGGTGGTCGAGGCCTGGGGCCTCGTGGGTCGGCCGGTCGATGCGGCGCTCGACGTCGAGCGGCTCCTCGGCCTCGTCCCCGACCGCATCGAGGCGCGCATGCCGTCTGCGGCCCAACCGATCGATCGTGACCTCGCGGTCGTGGTTGACGAGGCGACGCCCGTGGGCGAGCTGCTGCGCGTGGCCCGCATGAGCGCGGGGCCGATGCTGGACGAGCTGCGGCTGTTCGACGTCTACCGCGGCGACCAGATCGGGCTCGGCCGGGTCAGCTACGCGATCGCGTTCCGATTCCAGCCGTTCGAGGCGGGCGACGACAAGGCGGTCGACAAAGCCCTGAACAAGGTGCGTGGCTCGCTGCGCCACCACCTCGGCGCCGAGATCCGCTGACCGCGAGATTGCCTTGTCCGGCGTTGTGAGCGGCTGGTACCCTTGCGCGCGGCCCGGGCCTGGGAACGGGACCCGGGGTCATCGAAGCGGGACAGGGAGACACGCGTGGAGCTGTTCGCGGAGCTGAGCTGGGTGGACCTGGTCATCATCGGCGTCCTGGCCGGCGGCGTGTTCGCCGGCTTCACGCAGGGAATGATCCGGTACGTCCTGAACTCGCTGGCGGTCATCGTCGCGTTCATCCTGGCGTCGCAGCTCAAGGGCCCGATCTTCGATCTCCTCCGCTTCTGGGGCGCCTTCACGCCCGAGGGTCGCGAGCTCCTGATTTACATGATTCTGTACGTCGGACTCGTCATCGCCGCGTGGTTCGTGATCCGTGCCGTGTACCGACGCACACGACTCCCGATCGTTCGCCAGCTCGACGAGATCGGCGGCGCGATCTTCGGCCTGATCTATGTCGCCCTGGTGATCAGCTTCCAGCTCGTGGTTCTCGACAGCTTCTTCCTGGAGGGGAACGACACCGGCGGCTGGGTTGCCAGCTACTACGACGCGTTGAACAGCTCGCTCATCGTCGATTTCTTCCGACAGACCGTCATACCCACTGCCGGCTTCCTCGCCCGTCCCTTCGTGCCCGACGAGATCGCCCTCCTCCTCGAGCCGTGATCCAGGCGCCGGCCGACGCGGCGGATGGCCTTGATCGTGCGTGGTTCGATCGGCCGGCCACCGAGCTCGCCGCGCGGCTCCTCGGGGCCCGGCTCGTCCACGAGTCGACAGAGGGACGCGTCGGCGGCCAGATCGTCGAGGTCGAGGCGTATCGCGGCCCGGAGGACCTGGCCGCGCATTCGGCACGGGGACGAACCGCCCGCAACGAGGTGATGTTCGGGCCGCCGGGCCGCCTGTACGTCTACCTGATCTACGGTCTGCACCACTGTCTCAACGTCGTTGCCGGTCCCGGAGACAAGCCGGAGGCGGTGCTCATTCGCGCACTGGCAATCGACGAGGGACACGCCCTCGCTCGCCGACGGCGCGGCGATCTGGCCCCGGAGCGGCGGCTGGCGTCGGGTCCCGGCAACGTCGGACAGGCGCTCGGCGTCGACCGCGGCCTCAACGGAATCGACCTCCTCGACGGGCCGGTACGGCTCGAGCCCTGGACCGGCCCGCGGCCGGTGATCCGCAAGGGCCCGAGGGTGGGCGTCGACTACGCCGGCGCGTGGGCGGCCCGGCCGCTGCGCTTCTGGATCGCGGATGACCCCCACGTCTCCCGCCGCTGACGCGACCAGCGGCAGCGCCGCGGACGAGGGGACGCTCCGCGCGCTTGAGTTCGGTGCCATCGTCGAGCGCCTGGCCTCGTTGGCCGCCTTCGAGCCGTCCCGCGAGCTGGCGGTGGCGATGCGGCCGGTCGCCGACGCCGTCCACGTGGGCCTGCTGCAGGATCAGACCAGCGAGGCGAGCCGGCTGTTGGCCGACCAGGCGCAGGCGTCGATCGGTGGGGCGCGCGACATCCGCCCGGCGCTCGAGCGGGCCGCGCGAGGAGGCAGGTTGGCGCCGGCCGAGCTGCTCGACATCGCGGCATCGCTCGATGCCACGCAGCGCTTCGCAGACCGCCTGAAGACGTGGCGCGACCCGCACCTGGCGGGCGTGCGCGACGATCTCGACCCCGCCCCCGAGCTGGGCGCGCAGATCGCCCGCAGCCTCGACGAGGCAGGGGAGCTGCTCGACTCGGCTTCGTCGGAGCTGGCCGCCATCCGGAAACGCCTGCGCACCGCCCAGGACCGGGTTCGTGAGCGGCTGAACGCAATGTTGCGCTCGAGCCAGCTGGCCGGCGTCATTGGCGAGTCGATCGTCACCGTCCGTGCCGGCAGGTACGTCATCCCCATCCGGGCCGAGGCGAAGGGACGCCTGAAGGGGATCGTGCACGACCAGAGCGCATCGGGGGCGACGCTGTTCGTCGAGCCGCTGACCGTGGTCGAGCTGAACAACACCTGGACCGAGGCGACGCTCGCCGAACAGCGCGAGGAGGAGCGGATCCTCGACGTCCTGTCACGCTCCGTCGAAGAGCGGTCGGAGACGCTCCGCGCCAGCCTCGAGGCGCTGGCCCGAGCCGACCTGTGGATCGCACGCGCACGCCTGGCCGAGACCATGGACGCGGTCCGCCCGGCGATCGTCGAGGACGCGGCCGAGCTCCTGTCGGCCCGCCACCCGTTGCTGGGCGACACGGCAGTTCCCATCGACCTGCGCCTGGGCGACCGCTTCGGCTACAGGGCGCTGGTGGTGACCGGCCCGAACACGGGCGGCAAGACCGTTTCCCTGAAGACGCTGGGCCTCCTGGCCCTCATGCACCAGGCCGGGCTTCGGGTACCGGCTGCCGAGGGCGCACGGCTGCCGGTCTTCAGCCGGGTCATGGCCGACATCGGCGACGAGCAGAGCATCGCCCAGTCGCTGTCCACCTTCTCGAGCCACCTGCGCAACGTGGTGCGCTTCGTGGAGGCGGCCGGCCCGGCGACGCTGGTCCTGCTGGACGAGGTCGGAGCGGGGACCGATCCCACCGAGGGATCGGCCCTGGCCATGGCGATCGTCACGCGGCTCCTCGATGCCGGGGCCATGGTGGCGGCGACGACCCACTACGCCGAGCTGAAGACGTTCGCCACCGAGCACCCCGGCGTCACCAACGCCGCCGTCGAGTTCGACGTGACCACGCTGCGTCCGACGTATCGGCTCACGATCGGGCTGCCCGGGAAGAGCCAGGCGTTCGCCATCGCCGAGCGGCTGGGTCTGCCGGCGCGAGATCCTCGCCGATGCACGGGAACGGATCTCAGCCGAGCACGCCACGATGGAGGAGACGCTGGCCGCGATCACCCAGGCCCGCGATGACCAGGCCGCGGCACTGGCATCGGCGGACGCCGAGCGTACCGCGGCCACGGAGGAGCGCGATCTGGCGCGAGCCGGAGTGGCTCGCGCCCGGAAGGAGGCGGCCCAGCTGCTGGCGGACGCGCGACGCGCGGCCGACGAGATGGTCGCGCGCGCCGAGCGAGAGGTGGCCGACGTCCGCCGCGAGCTGACCCGCCAGCGCAACCTGACCCGCGGCAAGGGGTCATCCAGCGCGGCGGCGTTCGATGAGCTGAGCCGTCGCGCCGCGCGAACCCGCGAGGAGGCAGCGGCCCCGCCGAGCGCGGCGGCCGCCGACGAGGAGCCGGAGGCCTCGGACGGGCCGCAGCCGCGCGTCGGACTGTGGGGCCGGTCGCACACGCTCGGGACCGCCGGCCGCATCGTCGACATCAGCGGACGGACGGGCCGCGTGACGCTCGAGACAGAGGGCGCCCGCCTGGTGGTGCCGGCCGACGACGTCGAGGTCGTGCCGGAGCCGATCAGCGGACCTCCGCCCCGGGACCTGGAGGCCGAAGAGCTCCGACGGCGCGCCGCCCAGCGGGTGTCGCCGAGCCTCGACCTCCACGGGGAGCGGGTGGAGGCGGCGCTCGAACGCCTGCATGCCCACCTCGACGACGCCCTGCTGGCTGGCCTGGACGAGGTCGTGATCATCCATGGCGTGGGCACCGGGGCGTTGCGCCGCGCCGTGAGGGACGCGCTGCGCGAGCACCCGCGCGTGCGGGGCGTGCGTGGCGGACGTCGCGACGAAGGCGGCGAGGGGGCAACGGTCGCCGAGCTCTGACCCCTACGGCGCGGGAGTCGGGGACGGCGTCGGCACTGGGCTCGGGGTGAGCGGCGGCAGGGTCGGCACCGGCGTGGGAGGCGGGGTGGCCAGCGGTGTCGGGGACGGCGTTGGTGTCGGGCTGGGGGTTGGTGTCGGGCTGGGGGTTGGTGTCGACGTGGGTACCTCGCCCGGGGTGCAGTCCTCGGTCGGGGCGAGCTGCGCGTCGAGCGGGCCTGGATACGGCACGCGCACCGTCGAGTTGAGCTCCTCCTCGCGACCGGTCCACTCCTCGATCCACTCGACGTTCGCCTCTTCCCACGTCGGGTGGTGCTCCTCCCAACCGACGAGGTCGAGGTAGACCTCCTCGCGCGCCTCGGGCGGGGCGGGCGCCGCCGAGGGGTCCGGCGATGTCGAGGGCTCGAGGGCCTCGAAGTCGCCGCAGCCCTCCTGCCAGATCTTCCCGGTCTCGGCTTCGATGCGGAGTTCCCGGTGCAGCGTGTCCTGCTCGTTCGGCATGCGATCGCTGCGGAACACCTCGGTCACCGTTGTCGTGGTGAACTCGCCCGGCAGCATGCCGCTGATGGCATCGACTTCGGCCTCGCTGACGCCCTCCGGGCGCGCGAAGTCGTGGACGGGCAGCTCGTTGAGCGCCGCGATCTCGGCCATGTAGTCGTGCCAGATGAACGTAGGCCCGTCGGCGGCGAACACGTCCTCGATGGCGGAGAAGTCGCTGTTGCCGACCCAGACGCCGGTGACGATGGCGCCGGCCGGATCGTCGGGGTCGTCGGGGTTGCCGGCAAGGTAGCCCACCGCCTGCAGGTCCTTGAAGTCGTTCGTCGTGCCGGTCTTCAGCGTCGCGGGGCGGCGCCCGCCGTCCTCGGTCTGCAGCTGGAAGCGCGGTCCCCACAGCGAATTGGCGGCCGGGTCGGTGTTGTCGGCCAGGATGTCGGTCACCAGGTACGCGGAAGCCGATGTCATGACCTGGTCGGCATCGTCGACATCGGCGTGGTCGTAGATCACGTTGCCGTCACTGTCCTCGATGCGCTCGATGAGGTAGGGCGGCACGAACTCCCCGGCATTGGCGATCCCGCCGTAGGCACCGGCCAGGTCGAGCATGTGCACGCCGATGGTGCCGAGCGTCAATGACGGAATGGCGACCTCGGCCTCCTGGCGTGGGTCCCAGTCGAGCCCGAGCCGCTCGGCCATGGCCACCACGTTCTCGGTCCCGATCAGTTGCTGCGCCTTCGCGACCGGGATGTTCAGCGAGTACTTCAGCGCGTCGCGCACACGGACCGGTCCGCGCTCGCGGTTATCCGCGTTGGGGACGCTGTAGCCGTCGACGATCTCGCCCTCGACGTCCATGAACATCGAGGCCGGCGTGATCGTGCCCGACTCGAAGCCGGTGGCATAGGTGATCGGCTTGAAGGCGGACCCCGACTGGCGGTAGGCCTGGCCGATGACGTCGTAGTTCGGCTGATGCTCCGGCGTCGCCTCGCCGTAGAAGTTCGCCGATCCGACGTAGGCGAGCACGCCGCCCGTGCGGTAGTTGATGGTCACGATCGCGTCGTTGTTGATGTTGCGGCCCTGGAGCTGCGCGATCCAGGTCAGCGCCTCCTCACCGTAGGTGGCGACCAGCTCCTCGTCCGACAGCCGGTCGAGGTCGTAGGCGATGCGCGCCCACTTCTCCGCGGAGACCTGGTACCCCTCGTAGTCGAGGGTCGTGATGACACGCAGTCCGCCGGTGTCGAGCAGGTCCTCGCCTTCCAGCAGGTCTGCGGCCTCGCGGCGGACGGCGTAGACGAAGTGGGGGGCGAGATACTCGCTGTCGTCCGGGGGCGCCAGCACGATCTCCGCAGCAACCGCCTCGTCGTACTCGGCCTGGGTGATCATGTCGCTCTCCAGCATCTGGTCGAGCACGAAGTTACGGACCCGGATTGCCTGCGAGTCCATCGGGACCACGAACGCCGTCTCGCCGTCGCGCTCCTCCTGGATCGCCTCCGGCGTCGGGTCCAGGCGCGATGGCGCGCGCACCAGGCCCGCGAGCAGGGCCGCCTCACTCACGGTGAGCTGCTGCTCCGGTGCGTCGGAGGTCAGGTCCTTGCCAAAGTACCTGTCGGCGGCTGCCCAGATGCCGTACGCGTTGTTCCCGTAGTAGACCTGGTTCAGGTACATCTCGAGCAGGCGCTGCTTGCCCTCCTCGCCGGGGTAGCGATCGTCGAGCCGCAGGGCCAGGATCGCCTCCTTGATCTTGCGCTCCACCTGGCGCTCCGGATCGGCCATCAGCTCGGCCTCGAACAGCCGCATGCGGACCAGCTGCTGGCAGATGGTGGAGGCGCCGGACACGGTCTGGCCGGCCTGGAAGTTCTGGAGCACGGCGCGCACGATGCTGCGGAAGTCGACGCACGGGTTCGTCCAGAACGTCTGGTCCTCGGCCGCGACCTGCGCGTCCAGCATGACCTGGGGGATCTCCGCGTAGGCGATCTCGCGGCGGTCCTCGATGGCGAACGTCGCCAGCTCGACCCCGTCCGCCGACACGACCGTGGAGCCCTGGGCGAGGTCGATATCCTCGATCTCGGCGACGCTCGGCAGGTCGCTGGTGAACGAGGCGTACACGTTGACCATCAGCCCGAACAGCGCCGCGGCGAGCACGCCGAACACGACCAGAATGAGCCTGGGAAGGATCGGTGAGCCTGGCCGGCGTCTGCGTGGGGCCCCCCGGCCCATGGCCCGTTGCGCGCCGCGCGGCCCGGGCGGCGGTGGTCGTCGGGTCATGCGCGCGGAGGGTAGCACGGATGTTCGATGCGTATACTCAGGCCCCGATGGACGCCGCATCCCGGCGCGCCGCCGTGCTCGACGATCTCGACTGGCGGCGGATGATCGCCGACCACACCGATCTTGAGACGCTGCGCGCCGCCATGGCCGCAGGCCCCCTGACGTACTACGGCGGCTTCGATCCGACCGCGCGGAGCCTGCATTTCGGCAACCTCGTCCTGCTCGTCACGATGCGGCGGCTGCAGCTGGCCGGTCATCGACCGATCGGCCTGGTGGGTGGTGCGACCGGGCTGGTGGGAGATCCGAGCGGGCGGACGAGCGAGCGCGCGCTGAACGAGCCGGACGTGATCGCCGGCTGGGTCGAGCGCATCCGGCAGCAGGTGGAGCGGTACCTCGACTTCGATGGTCCCGCCGGCGCCCTGATCGTCGACAACCTCGAGTGGACGGCACGCATGTCGGCGATCGACTGGCTCCGCGACGTCGGCAAGCACTTCAGCGTCAGTCGCATGCTCGCCAAGGAATCGGTCAGCGCCAGGCTCGAGGCCGGGGGGATCAGCTACACCGAGTTCAGCTACCAGGTGATGCAGGCGCTCGACTACCTCGAGCTGTACCGACGCCACGGCACCACGCTCCAGCTGGGCGGCAGCGACCAGTGGGGCAACCTGACCGCGGGCGTCGACCTCATCCGCCGCGTGGAGGGAGCGACGGTGCACGCCCTGGCCACCCCGCTCATCACCCGGCCCGACGGCGAGAAGTTCGGCAAGAGCACCGGCTCCACGCTGTGGCTGGACCCGGCTCTGACCTCGCCGTTCGCGTTCTACCAGTGGTTCCTGAACGTCGACGACGCGGTCGTCGGCACGTACCTGCGGGTGTTCAGCTTCCGCGGCCAGGGGGAGATCGAGGATCTGGAGGCATCGGTGACCGCCAGGCCGGATGCGCGCGAGGCGCAGCGCGCGCTCGCGACCGAGGTGACGGAGCTGGTGCACGGGCCCGATGCGGCCGCCGCGGCGGTCCGCGCCTCGGAGGCGCTCTTCGGCCAGGGCGACCTGGCCGCTCTCGACGCCGAGACGCTGGAGGCGGCGCTGGCCGACCTTCCGCGGGCGACGGTCGGCGGTTCCAACGGACTTCCATCGGTCCTCGAGCTGCTCGTGGCTTCGGGCCTGTCGGACAGCCGCGGAGCGGCGCGGCGCGTGGTGAACGAGGGCGGGGCCTACGTCAACAACACGCGCATCACCGACCCGGCGGCCGTCCCGGACCGGGCCGATCTGCTCGCCGGCCGATGGCTGCTGCTCCGTCGCGGCAAGCGCACCCTGGCGGTGGCGGAGGTGACCGACGGGTGAACCTCGCATTCATGACCGGGGCGCTCGCCGCGGGGCTCACCGGAGCGGCGCTCAGCGCGCTCGTCATCTGGATCGTGACCATCGTGTCCGGCTCGACCGAGCCATGGCGCAGCGCCCCGCTGATCGTGGCGCTGGCGGCGGGATTGCTTGCGGTGGCGACCTACGCCGCAGAACGATTCATCTATCGACGGACGCAGGAGCGCAAGCGCGCCACCGGGGAGCCCTGGGCCTACCGCGACGGCGACTGATGTCGATGACCTGATCAGGGGCGTGGTCGTGGTGGTGTGCGGCCTGACCGCCGGCCTGGGGTTCCTCCTGGCGGATGCCACCGGGGCGACGGGCGGCCGCGCGGCTGCGTTCGCGGCGGGAGGCCTGCTGGCGATGATGACGAACTCGCTGATGCCTTTCGCGTTCGAGCGTGGCGGCGCGATCGCCGGCATTGCGACGGTCGTGGGCTTCGCCGTCTCGCTCGCCTCGACCTGATCAGTACCCGGAGATGAGCTCAGTGCCCCCGCTCGGCGCCATGGCCGTTCTGCGCGGCCTCGGCAACCACCTTGTCCGCGATGTTGTGCGGCACCTCGGCGTAGTGGTCGAGCTTCCAGCTGAACCGGCCGCGGCCCTGCGTGATGGAGCGCAGCTCGGTCGCGTAGTGGAACATCTCGGCCTGCGGAACCTGCGCCTTGAGGTGCTGCGTGCCGTCGCCCGAATCCATGCCGAGGACATGACCGCGCTTTGACGTGATCTGGCCCATGACATCGCCCATGAACTCGTCGGGGACGACGACGTCGACCTCGAGGATCGGCTCCAGGAGTGCCGGTGAGGCGGCTTCGAAGGCCCGCTTCAGCGCCTGGGAAGCGGCGACCTTGAACGCCATCTCGGAGCTGTCGACGGTGTGGTACGAGCCGTCGACCAGGGTGGCCTGCAGGTCGACCACCGGGTAGCCGGCAAGCACGCCCTCGGCCATCGCCTCGCGCAGGCCCTTCTCCACGGCCGGGATGTACTGCTTCGGCACGACGCCGCCGACGATTCGATCGCCGAACTGGAACCCGGTACCCATGTCCGCCGGCGCGAACTCGATCACGACATGGCCGTACTGGCCGTGGCCGCCCGTCTGTCGCTTGAACTTGTTGTCGATGCGTGCCGCCTGGCGAATCGTCTCCCGGTACGGCACCCGGGGTGTCGCGGTGCGCACGGCAGCGCCGAACTTTCGCTTCAACCGATCCACGATCACGTCGACGTGCGCGTCGCCCATGGCGGTCAGGATCGTCTCGCCGGTGCCGTCCTCGCGGTGGATGCGAACGCTTGGCTCCTCCTCCTCGAGCCGATGCAGGGCCTGGCCGAGCTTGTCGAGGTCGGCCTTCGACTCCGGCTCGATCGCCACCTGCAGGGAAGGTGCGGGAAAGGCCAGGGGCTCGAGCTCGAGGGCGTGGGCGCGGTCGGCGACGAGCGTGTCGCCGGCATGGGTCGAGGTGAGCTTCGCCACCGCGGCGATGTCGCCGGGGCCGACCCTGGGGATGTTGTCGGTGTCCTTGCCCTGCACGCCGAGGAGGTTGCCGATGCGCTCCTCCTCCCGCCGCGAGGCGTTGTACACGTGACCCTGGCCCGCCAGCGTTCCCGACACCACGCGGAAGTAGGTGAGGCGGCCGACGAACGGGTCGGCGCTGGCCTTGAACACCTGCGCCACGAATGGCCCGCCCGGATCGGGCGCGACGTCCTTCCCATCCTTCGTCCGGCGTCCGCCGACCTCGGCGGGGGAGGGGATGTGCTTCACGATCATGCTGAGCAGCTCACGGACGCCGATGTTCTGCGTCGCCGAGCCGACGAACACGGGGACGACCGATCCCTCGCGCGTGCCCTTGTGGAGCGCGGCCTCGATCTCCTCGTCGGTGAACGGCTCGCCCTCGAGGTACTTCATCATCAGCTCGTCGCTGGCCTCGGCGGCTGCCTCGACCAGCGCGTCCCGGCGGGTGTGCTCGATCCCCTCGAGCTCGGGCGGGATGGGCACCTCGCTCGCCGTTCCGCCCTCGTAGACGTTGGCGTGCTCCTCGATCACGTCCACGTAGCCGCGAAATGTCTCGGATGAACCGATCGGCAGGTACACCGGCGCGATCTTCGGTCCGAAGCGTGCCTTCAGCGCGTCGAGGGTTGCGTCGTAGTTCGCGTTCTCGCGATCCATCTTGTTGACGAACACCATGCGCGGCAGGCCCCGGGCCTCGCATAGCCGCCAGACCTCCTCGGTCCCGACCTCCACTCCGGCCGACGCATCGACCACGACGATTGCCGCGTCGACGGCGGCGAGGGCCTCGACGACATCGGCCTGGAAGTCGGCGTAACCGGGCGTGTCGACGATCGTGATCCGGACGCCGTCGTGCTCCAGTGAGCCGATGGCCAGGTTGATCGACTGAGTTCGTCGCTGCTCGTCGGGATCCCAGTCCAGCGTGGTCGTGCCTGACTCGACGGTCCCGAGGCGTGAGATCGCGCCGGAGTCGAAGAGCATCGCCTCGGCGAGGCTCGTCTTCCCGGCGCCACCGTGGGAGATGAGTGCGACGTTCCGGATCTTGTCGGGCGTGGTCGGCTTCATCGGTGCTCCTTGCACAGCAGGTGGGGCCCGAAGACGCCGTACCGATGGATGCGCCTCGGGCGATTCGGTGGCCGTGTGAGCTCGGACGAGGATTATAAGCAAGCCCTCCATCCGCGAAGGCCCGCAGGCCCGTATGGAGAGCGAATCGGAGATCACGCGGAGGCGAGATCCTGGCCGAACCAGACGCGACGAAGCCCAAGCCCACCAGGCGGAGGGCGACCAGGCGCAAAGCGCCCCCGCCGGCGGCCGCCGAGCCCGCGGCGCCCGAGCTCGAGGCCGCCGCGCCTGCGCCGAACGATCCGGGCCCGACGGAGGCCGCCGCGCCGCGGCCGATCACGCCGGAGCCGGCATCGGCTCCTGAGCCACCGACGCCAGAGCCACCGGCGCCAGAGGCAGCCGCGCGGCGCCCGATCCGCGGCATCGCGTCGTGGATCCTGACGGTGCTTGCCGCGATCGCGGTCAGCGCTACGGTCATCGGCTTCTGGGTGCACCAGACCGTCCTCGAGACCGACCAGTTCATGGCGGCGGTGACCCCCGTCATCGAGAGCGAATCGGTACAGGCGGTGGTGTCCGACCGACTTGCGGACGAGGCCCTCGAGGCCCTCGACCTCGAGGCCAGGGTGGCCGACACGATCTCCGGAGCGGCGACAGGGCTGACCGATGCCCTCGCCGATGCGCTGGGGCTGTCGGCGAGCCAGGCAGAGCGCCTCCAGCGCCTCGATACCGGCCTCCAGCGACTGGCCGCGCCGATCACGGCCGGCATCGAGTCACGGATCCGCGAGGCCGTGCACAACTTCGTGGCCTCCGCCTCGGGGAGCGACCTGCTGGTCGACGTCATCCGGGTGGCACACGAGCGCGCGGTCCTGCTCCTTCGGGACGAGCTGGACCAGCTGCCGCGCGTGGTGATCGAGGAGGGGGAGGTGCGCCTGAACCTGGTGCCGGTGCTGGCCGAGGCCATCCGGTCGGTCGTGAACGCCGGGATCGGGGCGGTGGGCATCGAGCGAGAGATCCCGCCCTTCGAGTCCAGCGAGGATGCCGAGCAGGCGATCGAGCGGCTCGCCGCGGTCGTGGGCCACGAGCTCCGCCCCGACTTCGGCCAGGTGCCCGTGATGAGCGAGGAGCAGCTGCGCAACGCCCAGGGCCTCGTCCAGACCTTCGATCGACTCGTCTGGGTCAACCTGATCGTGGCCGTGGTGCTCGCCGTGCTGGCCGTCGTGCTGGCTCCGACCCTCGCCAGCGGTCTGATCCGTGTCGGGATCGCCGTGGCGATCGCGGTCGTGGTCGGCTGGATCGGCGTGACCCTCATCTCGTCGTCGCTCCCCGACGTGGCCGCCACCGCGGCCGGCGAGACGGCGATCGCGGACCTGATTTCCGCCGTCGTGCGAACCCTGCAGCCGATGGCCGCCGCGCTGGCCATCATCGGCATCGGCACCGCGGCGGGCGCGTTCATCCTGGATCGCGGCGTGGTGACCGTCCGCGAGTGACATCTGGCAGCCACCCTGCTGAAGCGTGCTGACCATGCAGCGTCTCATCGCGCACGTCGACTACGTCACCGACCCGGACGCCTCGTCGGATCCGATCGGATTCCTGCTCGACACCCTCGCCGTTCCGGGGGCCCTGGCGCTGGTCGTGGGTGGCGCGCTGGTGACCATCGGCCTGGTCGTGGCCTGGGCCCGCTGGCGACCGCTGGAGGCCGCACGCGTCCGGTTCGTGGAACGAGCGCGGACGTACGACGAGTACCTGCCGTGGGTCGTCCGCCTGTCGGTCGGTCTCGTCCTCATCGGCTCCGGGCTGGCACGCGTCCGGTTCATGCCGACCATCGAGGCCGGAGGCCTGGTGTCGCTGCTGCTCACCGCCTGCGGCTTCCTGCTGCTGCTCGGCCTGGCCGTCCGCCCGGCGGCACTCGTGGCGTTGGGCGCGTACGCCGTCACGCTCGTGGCCTACCCGGAGCTGGTGATGATGCTCGATGTGGCCGGTGCCCTCGCCGTGGCCGCTCTCCTCGGTCCGGGGCGGCCATCGCTCGACGACCTGCTGCGGGCCGCCTTCCCGCGCGGGCCGGGGGCCGAGGCGGCCACCCGGAATCTCGGCAGGGGCCGGTCGGACGACCTGGTCCCGCTGCTCGTGCGACTGGGGTTGGGGGGTGCGTTTGTCGCGTCCGGCATCGTCGACAAGCTGCTGATCCACGATCAGGCGCTCGCCGCGGTCGAGCGCTATGGGCTGACGGAGGTCGTGCCGGTCCCGCCGGAGCTGTGGGTGGTCGGCGCGTTCATCATCGAGACGGCACTGGGGCTCGCGATCCTGGCCGGGGTCCTCACCCGTTTCAGCGCCGTCGTTGGCTTCGGCGTGCTGACCCTTGCCCTGTTCGCCCTGCCGGACGACCCCGTCATCGCACACGTCGGCCTCTTCGGCCTGTGCTCGGTGCTCGTCATCACCGGTGCGGGCCGATGGAGCCTCGACCGCCAGGTCCTGGCGCCGATCGGGGATCGCATCGGCCGCTTTGGTAGAATCGGCGCTCCCGAATCAGCACGAACCTGATCCCGCGCGCCCGCCGCGAGTCGCTGCGCGGCAAGGAGGACGGATGTCAGGCCACAGCAAGTGGTCCACGATCAAGCGCCAGAAGGGCGCGAATGATGCCAAGCGTGGCGCGCTCTTCACCAAGCTCACGCGCGAGATCATCACGGCGGCCCGCCAGGGCGGCCCCGATCCGGACGCGAACTACCGCTTGCGCATGGCGGTCGACAAGGCACGCGCCAACTCGATGCCATCGGAGAACGTCAAGCGCGCGATCGAGCGCGCGACGGGGAGCGGGGACGACGCGGTGCAGTACGAGGAGGTCACGTACGAGGGCCTCGGCCCCGCCAACGTGGCAGTCATCATCGCGGCCATGACCGACAACCGGAACCGCACCGCCTCCGAAGTCCGCAGCGCGTTCAGCAGGGCCGGCGGCACGCTCTCCACCGTGGCGTGGCAGTTCGAGCAGAAGGGCGTCATCAGCATTCCGCTCAACGGGCGGGACCCCGACGAGATCACCCTCGCCGCCATCGACGCCGGCGCCGCGGACGTCGGGTCGCCGGACGCCGGCAGCGTCATCGTCACCACCGAGCCCGGGGAGCTCGAGGCCGTGCGCTCGGCGCTCGCCGCGTCCGGGTACGAAGCGGAGTCCGCGGAGCTGTCGATGGAGCCGACCACGACCGTCGAGATCAGCGACGAGAAGCAGGCGAAGGCGGTCCTCCAGTTCATCGAGCGCCTCGAGGACCTCGACGACGTTCAGAACGTGTACGCCAACTTCGACATCCCTGCCGAGCTCATGGAGCAGCTCGAAGCCCAGGTCGTGTAGGCGCGCTAGCTCCCTGACGAGGCGGCGGGTTTCCCCGGCGCCGCGGAGGGATGCGTCGCGGCGCCGAGGTACCCGCTGAGCAGCGCACCGACATCCGGCACGGTCTCGTGCCGCAGGCGATAGCGCTTCGATCCAACGCCCACGGTGACGAGCCCGGCCGAGCGCAGGACGATCATGTGGTGGTGCATCGTGGTCTTGGCGACGCCGAACGTCTCCGCGAGTTCCATGAGCGTCTTCTCGCCCTCGGCGAGCACGCGCAGGATGCGCAGCCGCTTCTCGTCACCCAGCGCCTTCGACAGGCGCACGAGCCGCAGCGGCGGCGCATCGGTATCGGCTGTGACGCTCTCGTCGGCGACCGGAAAGACGATGATGAGCACGTCCCCGAACTCGACGTGGCCGACGAGCGGCCGCTGAACGAAGCTCGGGATCATGACCACGCGCTCCAGGCCGGGCCGCGGCGCGAACTCCACGCCGTTCGTGGCGGTGGTCACGAATCGATCCAGGGGGAGGTCGCGCTGGAGCTGGCGCTTGGCGTCGGCGTCGCGATCGAGGATGGGCAGGATGGTCGGGGACTCCGGATTCCAGACCCGTTCGGCCCATGCCTCGAGAACGGCCACCATCTCCTCCTTGAGCCAGGTCTCGTCCGCGTCCAGGACGGCGCTCAGGTACGCAACCCAGGGCTCGTAGTCGGGGTGCGAGGTGCGCAGGAACTCGTTCCTGGCGTCGGCGTCGCCGGCGACGGCCGCGCGGATGGTGGCCGCCGGCGTCATGCGCCGGGTGTCACGGGCGTAGAACTGGACCAGGTGGAGCTTCAGCTCGATCGGGTCCGTCTCGCGTAGGTGCCCGAGGAAGGCCGGCACATCGCGGGGAGCGGGGGAGTCGTAGGCCAGGCCGAGGAGATGACGGAACGTGTCGCAGTCACCGAAGCTGATGGCCGCCAGGCGCTCCATCAGCTCCGTGCCGGCCCGCTCCCGCATCTCGGCGGTCCATGCCGGGCCGATGTCGTACGTGTCGGCGTCCTCGGAGTCGATGACGACCACGATCGAGTGCAGCAGCTCGTAGGCTGGGGCGGTCTCGATGCTCAGCGCGGGCGGAGAGCCCGGTCGACGGGTGGGCGCCATTGGTTGGTCCTCCCTGGAGAGTCAGGCAGCGCGCGAAAGCGCTGGAGGGCGAGCGGGAAGCTCGACCCGCTCGCCACTCACCATACTGCCGGCCGCGATCAGCGCACGGCCGATGCGAACCCGAAGAACGCCCGGGGCGGCCTGACGCGGAGGCCGGCTGGGGTTCAGCCGCTGCTCGCGATCCTGGACGAGGCCGCTCAGGATGACGGGATTCGGCATCATCATTCGATCGCCATCCTTTCGTTTGAAATCGTTACATGAGTCCGAGGAACTTCGAACTTCAGCCACATCATACGATCCGTTTCGGACGATGTCAACCCCTGGGACGAAATTCGTCGTACGGCAATCTGGCGAGTCCGAGACCGCTACCATGGTGTGCGTGATCACCCTCGGCATCGATCCCGGCACCGCGGTCTGCGGCTTCGGGGTCGTTGCGCTCGACGGTGGGTCGCTTCGGATGCTGGACGCCGGCTGCATTCGAACTCCGTCGAACGCCACGGACGGGGAACGCCTCAGTCAGCTGCACGAGGCGCTACGGGGCCTGATCGCCGAGCACCGCCCCGCACGCATCGGGATCGAGCGGCTCTTCTTCCAGCGCAACGTGCAGACCGCCATGGCGGTCGGACAGGCACGTGGCGTGGCGCTGCTGGCGGCCGCGGCGGCGGCAGTCCCGATCGACGAGCCGACACCGAATGAGGTGAAGCAGGCCGTCTGCGGCAACGGGGCGGCTGATAAGGCGCAGGTGGCCGACATGGTCCAGCGGCTGCTCGGCGTGGACCTGGCGGGCGTCCCGGACGACGCCACCGATGCCTTGGCGGTCGCGATCGGCTGCGCGTACCGCTCGGCGGCGGAGCCCAGGGCGGTGATCGGGTGATCGGGTCCCTGCGCGGGACGGTGACGCATGTCGGCCAGGACTTCGCCCTGGTCGAGGTTGGCGGCATCGGCTATCGGGTCGTGGCCGGGCCCGCCCTGCTGGCGCGCCTGCGGCAGGGGAGCGAGGCATCGGTCTATACCCACCACCTCGTGCGCGAGGACCAGCAGGCCCTGTTCGGATTCGCCACGGTCGAGGAGCTCACCTTCTTCGAGCTGCTGATGACCGTGTCGCAGGTCGGCCCGCGGCTGGCGCTGGCGATCACGGCCGCGCACCCGGTGACGAAGCTGCAGCTGGCCATCGTCACCGACGACGTCGACGTCTACACCTCGGTCTCCGGCGTGGGTCGCAAGACGGCGCAGCGGATTATCCTCGAGCTCAAGGAGAAGGTCCACGCGGCCGGCATCGCCGCCGGAGGTGCGTCCACCACTGACTCCGACGTGGTCGCGGCACTGGAGTCGCTCGGCTATTCGGCCACGGAGGCGCGCCGGGCTGCCGGCGCCGTGGCCGGCGTCGATGGCGAGCTCGACACGCGAATCAAGGCAGCGCTGCAGGAGCTGGCGCGGTCGCGCTGATGGAGCTCGTCGCCGATCCGTGGAGCGACCCGAAGGTGGCCGAGCGCATCCTGCGCTCGTATCGCGGCTGGGCAGTCATCGGCTGCTCGTCGAACCCCCGGCGGGCCTCGCATGGCGTGTCGCGCTACCTGCTGTCCCAGGGATACCGGGTGGTGCCGGTCAACCCGCACGAGCAGACGGTGCACGGCCTGCCGGCCTACCCCGACCTGCGCTCGGTGCCCGCCGACCCCGACGCTCCGATCGAGGTGGTCGACATCTTCCGCCGCCCGGACGCCGTGCTCCCGCATGTCGAGGAGGCCATCGAGATCGGCGCCCGGGCGATCTGGATGCAGCTCGGCGTGTGGAACCAGGACGCCGCGGAGCTCGCCACGCATGCGGGGCTGCTGGTCGTCATGAACCGCTGCCCGGCCATCGACCATCCCGAGATGATCGGCGCGAGACCCGCCTGAGGAGTCAGTCCCGGCGGAGGACGAGGCCGATATGCCCGAACGGTGGGCGAGGATCGGCGTAGGTCCGCACGCGAGCGTCGTCGGGCGATTCGCCACCAAGGTCCCACAGGCGGTTCTGGGCGTCGAAGCTGACCTCCGCCAGCTGCGGCCAGCGATCGAGCATCCGCGTCCCGATCTCGTTGACCAGGTGCTGGATCGAGAGGCTGATGAACTCGTGGAAGACGGCCGCCGACAGGTCGGCCACCTGTTCCGAGGCCACGTACTTCGCCGGATCCGCCAGCACCGCGTGGGACGCATCGGCGTAGCGCCAGCCGACGTTCATCCAGATATAGAGCGGGCGGTCGGGACGTTCGGGGAGCGTGGTGTGCTCGTCACGCGCGAAGTCGGCGAAGGCGGAGCCGGTGATCTTGATGAGCTGGAGGTCGTGCCGGCCGGATTCGTGCTCTGCGATGAGGACTCTGCCATCGGCCTCGCGGGCAAGCTCGAGGCGTGCGGTCCCCGAGTCGCATCGGTCCCGTTCGAACAGCCGGTCCGAGGCCTCGAAGCCGCCCTCGCCCGGGACCACCGCCGCGGGGAATGGCAGGTCACGCCCGAGCATCGTGAGACGCTCCATGTGAGGGTACGTGGCGAGGAAGGCCGTCCCGACTTCCAGCAGCCATTCCTCCAGGGTGCGCGCGCGGGCGGTGAGCGAGGTCGCGTGGATGAAGTTCTTCATCGTGTCGGTCGCCACGACCTTGCGGTTGTCGCCCGTGGTGTACGCGTCCAGGAACTCGGTGCCGTGCACGACGACCTCGATCTCCGCCGCGACGAGGGTGTTGTCGCGGCCGTTGAACGGGGACTCGGGGATGGTCGAGATCCCCGTCAGCGGCTCGGCGTGGGTGCGATAGACCTTGACGTCCGCCTTGCCGTAGCGGATCTCGTGTCGCATGGGCCGAGTCTACGTGGTCGGCCGACGACGGCGCAGCCGGAGCCTATCTACCGATATCCCTCCCCCAGCGAACCCTAGCCGCGCAGCGTGGCCAGCCGGTCGGCGGCGATGTACACCACGTCGTCGAGGCCGCGCCGCAGCTCCGAGATCCGCTCGTCCCGCAGCGAGGTCTCGAGGATCGGCACGATCTCCGATCGAGGGCGCCCGGCCACGAAGATGACGAATCGGAACCCGAAGATGCGCTCGTAGGCGTCGTTGAGCGCCTCGAGCTCCTCGGCCACCCACGGCTCCGCAGCGGCCGGCGCGTCGTCGTCGTCGTAGCCCTGCTCCTCGTGCGAAAGGGCGCTGACCGAGACGGGGTCGGCTCCGATCCGCGGGTGCGAGTTCAGCAGCTCGATCTGCTCGTCCTCGGGCAGGATGCGAGCGAGATCGTGAGCCCGCGCGATCAGCGTGGCGTCGTCGCCGAAGGGCCGTTCAGCCACGAGGCGGGCGAGGAATTGTGGCGCGTCCTCGAACAGAGGGCCGAGGGACGCCGCGGCCGGCTCCGGCGGAAGGGCGTCGACATCCTCCATCCGCGGGAATCGGCGAAAGGCCAGCGCGTCGCCGTCGGCCAGCGGCAGCTCGAGCTCGACCAGGTCGCGCATCGGGATGTCGTTGTCCGGGTTCCGCTCGGCCAGGCCCGGCTTCAGCGTGGCGCGGTCACGGTCGACTGCGCCCTCGTGGACCTTCGCGACGGTCATGCCGCGCCGCAGGTACCAGCCGATGGCGTCGAGGTTGTCGTTCGTGGTCACCAGCCAGAGGCGTGGCGCCTCCGACGCGGCCGCCACCCGCAGCGCCGTCTCGAGCAGCCGCGTGCCCGCCCCGACGCCCCGAGTCTCACTGTGCAGCGTGAGCACCTCGAGCCCTCGATCGCCCTCGTGGACAGTCAGCAGCCCGACCGGGCGCCCGTCGAGCTCGGCGACGATCCCTTCCTGCTCGAGCGGGTCGAGCAGCTGGCCGAGGCGCGCCACGCGGTGGTCGCCGCCCTGGTGGTGGCCGATGAGACGGCGCGCCCAGTCGTGGTCGCCCGGCTCGAAGTCGCGGATCTCGATCGCCACCGGACCCCGGTCAGCTGCCGCGGTACGTGCTCATGCCATAGGGGCTGAGCAGCAGCGGGATGTGGTACGAACGATCGACGTCGGTCACGCGCAATGCAAAGGCGGCGCTCTGGAAGAACGCGTCCGGGTCGTCCACGTAGCCGCCCACGTCGAAGGCCAGCTGGTAGTCGCCCTCGCGCAGGGGCTCGCCGTCCAGCAGGTCATGGATGCGGCCGTCGGCATCGGTCTGGAGCTCCGAGATCAGCTCCGGCTGGCCGTTGTCGGCGAGACGGAAGATCGCCACCCCGACGCCCGGCGCGGGATCGCCGCTGGCGAGGTCGAGGACGTGCGTGCTGATCGTGGCGCGTGCGCCAGCCATGGAGGGCCTCCGCTATGCTCGGGCATGATGATGACCGATGCACCGGCGCGACGTACGGCCCGCTTCGATGTCCTCCTGGCCGGGTCGCCCGGCCCCCGGTGCAGCAGCACCTGCAGCCTGGTCCGCGACGGCGACGCGCGCATCGTCATCGATCCCGGCCTCGCTCCGTCGCAGGCCGCGATCCTCGACCCGCTAGCGGCCCTGGGCATCGCGCCGACCGACGTCACTGACGTGGTCATCTCGCATCACCACCCCGACCATTCCCTCAACGTCGCCCTGTTCCCGGCCGCCCGCGTCCACGACCACTGGGCCATCTACGACTTCGCCGGCCGATGGGACGACGCCGAGGCCGAGGGCCGGGTCCTGGCTCCGTCGGTGCGCCTGCTCCGAACGCCGGGTCACTCGGCCGAGGACATCTCGACCCTGGCCGAGACTGCCGACGGGAGGGTGGTCTTTACGCACCTGTGGTGGACCGCGGACGGGCCGGCCGAGGATCCGTATGCGCCGGATCCGGGCGTCCTCCACGCGTCGCGCGCGCGGGTCCTGGAGCTGGCGGATCTGATCGTGCCGGGACATGGGGCGCCGTTCGCCCCGGGCGAGGCGACGCCGAGGTGATCGGACGTATGCTGCGTGCATGGCTGACCTGACGATCCACGTCGGCGACCTCACCTTCACCGCCGACTGGGAGGCGGATGCGCCACGCACCCGCGCCGCCCTGGAGCCCTGGCTGCCGATTCGCTCGAAGCTGATCCACTGTCGCTGGAGCGGCGAGTCGACCTGGATCCCATTCGGGGATCGCCGCCCCGCCGTCGGCTTCGAGAACCACACCTCGCACCCCGCGCCGGGCCAGATCCTCATCTACACCGGCGACGTGTCGGAGTGCGAGATCCTCTTCCCGTACGGCGCGTGCAGCTTCAGCTCGAAGGTCGGGCCGCTGGCGGGCAACCACTTCGCCACCCTGACCACGGGGCAGGAGCAGCTGCCCGAGGTCGGGCGACGCGTCCTGTGGGATGGTGCGCAGGAGATCGAGATCCGCGAGGGGTCGTGACTGACGTCGTCGTCGCCGGCGGCACGGTTATCCGGGCCACCGGCTCGGAGCTCGCGGACGTCGCGGTCCGGCGAGGACGCATCGAGGCCATCGGGCCCGACCTGTCACGCGACGGCGCCGAGGTGCTCGACGCGACCGGGTTGCTGGTGCTGCCGGGGGCGATCGACGTCCACACGCACGTCCGCCTGCCGGATCGTCGGCATCCGCACCGGTTCACCCGGGATCTCGAGGCGGCCGCGCGCGGCGGGACGACGACCGTCCTGACCTTCAATAACCCCGGCACCGGCATCAGCGCGGCCGGCGCACGATCGCCCCTCCGCGGATTGGACGAGTTCCTCGAACGGACCGATGGCAGGGCACCGATCGACTACGGCCTGTGCGCGGTGCTGAGCGGTAACGAGCGTCGCCTGCTGGACGAGCTGCCGGAGCTGATCGGCCGCGGCGTGCCGACCTTCAAGGCCTTCATGGTCTACGACTTCGCGTTGGCCGCCGAGCAGCTGGCGCGCGTCCTGCGCGTCGCCGCCGAGCATCGAGGAATGCTCCAGCTGCACTGCGAGGACCCCGCGATCATCGATCCGCTGGTCGCCGAGGCGCTGGCCCGCGGAGACGTGGGCCCGCGGGCGCACGCGTCAACCCGGCCGCCGGACGCGGAGGCGGCCGCCACCCGCCAGGCGATCGAGCTGGCCCGTCGCGCCGAGGCGCCGCTCTACATCGTCCATCTCTCGTCCGAGGGCGCCCTCGACGCCGTCGCGGAGGCCAAGGCGCGTGGTGAGCCCGTGTTCGCCGAGACGTGCCCCCACTACCTGACCTTCACCGATGCCCTGTACGCCGATCCCGACGACGCCGAGGTCATGAAGCGCGTGATCTCGCCGCCTCTGCGTAGTCAGCTCGACGTGGACGCGCTGTGGGCCGGACTGCGCGATGGGATCCTCGACGTCGTGGGCAGCGACCACGTGCCCGACCGGCTCGATACGGAGAAACGCCTGCCGGCGCCCCCGTTCCCCGAGATCAGCAACGGAGCGCCGGGGATCGAGACGCTGCTGTCGGTGACGTACTCGGTCGGCGTGGCGGAGGGGCGCATCAGCGTCGAACGCCTGGTCGACGTGCTGGCTTCCACGCCTGCGCGCCTGTTCGGCCTGCCGCGCAAGGGCGCCGTGGAGGTCGGCCGCGATGCCGATCTCGTCCTGTGGGATCCGGAGGCACGTCGCACCATCTCGCAGGCCGACCTGCATCACACCAGCGATTTCACTCCGTACGAGGGCCTGGAGGTGCGGGGCGCACCGGTCCATGTCCTCAGCCGGGGTGCGGCCCCGGAGGTCGGGCGCGGCCGCTTCCTGGAGCGCCGGCGCTGACGCAACCGATCGATCGTCGCGGACGTCAGGCCGCCATGCAACGTCTCACGATCCTTGCCGTCCTCGTCGGGCTGACCGGCTGCGGCGCGAGCGGGGCGAGCCCGACGACGGATCCAGGTGACCCCCAGGGGTCATGGCAGCTGGTGGCGCTGGAATCCACGGCGGGCTCGGTCCCGCTGATGGACGACCACCCGGTGACCCTCACGCTCGAGGGTTCCAGCGTGGGCGGACGGGCGGCCTGCAACGAATACGGCGGCCGGCTCGAGGCGACTGGAGACGGCATCGCGATCGGAGAGCTGGCCTGGACGGCGATGGCCTGCATGCCGGACGAGGTCATGGTGGTGGAGGCCGCCTACGTCGAAGCGCTGGGTGCCGTTCGGACCATGCGCCTGGACGGTGACGAGCTGGTGCTCGAGGGCGACGCAGTGGAGCTGCGCTTCACGCGCCTTCCCGATCCTCCGACCGCCGACCTCGTCGACACCGAATGGACGCTGGAGACGCTTCTCGTCGGCGACGTGGCAGCCGCGGCGATTGGGGAGCCGGCGACGCTGCTGCTGCGCTCCGATGGCACGTTCACCGGCTCGACCGGGTGCCGCACCTTCGATGGGGAGTGGATCGAGCAGGCCGGGCAGCTGCTGGCCACGACCTTTGCCATGAGCGACGACCTCTGTCCCGAGGAGCTCACCGCACAGGACGCGCAGGTGACGACTGTCATCGGCGACGGGTTCGTCCCGAGCCTGGAGGGAGACCTGCTGACCCTCCTCGACCCGGGCGGGGTCGGCCTGGTCTATCGGGCGTCGGAATAACGAACGACCCGGTGGCCGAAGCCACCGGGTCGTATCGGTGCAGGAAGACTGCGCCTAGCGGCGGAAGCAGTCGCTGCAGTAGACGGGCTTGCTGCCGGTCGGGCGGAAGGGGACGCGAGCCTCCTTGCCGCAGCTGTCGCAGGTCGCGCTGAACATCTCGCGCGGGCGGTCGCTGTAGCCACCGCCACCACCACCGTACCCGCCGCCGCCGTAGCCACCCGTGCTCTCGCCGCGGGCCGCCTTCTTGGCGGCGCGGCAGGCCGGGCACCGGCGCGGCTCGCTGAACTGCCGGTCGGCGTAGAACTGCTGGTCGCTCGCGGTGAACGCGAACTCAGTCGAGCAGTCGACGCAGGTCAGCGTCTTGTCGGTGAACGTATACAAAGAAAACACTCCTTCTCGTGCGGCCTCAGCGAGCCATCTCGCCGTTAGACCGTGAGAGGGAGCGTTCGTGGTGCCGCGCGATGATTTCGGTCCCGGTTGGGACCCTTGACTGCGTGCAGCCTACCACGGAATCCGTGGGGGTGCCACGGTTCGCCCGCGAGCGCGACCCTTCGAGCCGTTGGCCGGCGACGGTAGACTGCGCACAATGGCACACGACGAGAAGCTCGACCATCTGCGCAAGGTGCCGCTGTTCGCCCGCATGACCACCCGCCAGCTCGAGCGGCTCGGGCAGCTCAGCGACGAGGTCGTGGTCGGTCTCGACGAGGTTCTGGCCGAGCAGGGCAAGGTTGGCCACGAGTTCTTCATCGTCCTTGACGGCCATCTCACCGTGCTCGACGGCCGCAACCCGATTGCCCAGCTCCATCCCGGCGACTTCTTCGGCGAGATCGCCCTGCTCGACGGCCGGCCGCGGACGGCGACGGTGCGAGCCGATGGCCTCACCCGCGTGCTGGTGGTGGGTCATCGTGAGTTCCATGCGCTGATGGACGAGTTCCCGGACGTCCGAACCGCCGTGCTGAACGAGGTGGCGGGACGGCTCCGCCGCCTGGGAGGCGACCGCCCCGCGTGAGGGGCATCCGCACCGCGGCCCGCAGCGCGTCGACCGGTTGGCTGCCGCGCGGAGCGGCGCTGCTGTCGGCCCTCATCTTCGCCAGCTACGTCCTGGGGCTCGTCCGCGACCGCATCTTCGCCCGCACCTTCGGCGTCGGCTCGGAGCTGGACGCCTACAACGCGGCGTTCGTGCTGCCGGAGCTGCTGCTCGACGTGCTGGTCGAGGCGGGCCTCGCGGCACCGTTCATCCCCATCTTCCTCCAGCTGCGCTCCGAGCCCGATCGGCCGGCCGCGGATCGCTTCGCGCGCGCGGTCCTCACCGCGGCGGTGACCGTCATGGGCGTCGCGGCCGTCCTGATGTTCATCTTCGCCGAAGCCACGACCGCATTCATCGCGCCGGGCTTCGAGGGCGCCCAGGCCGACCTGTACGTCTCGCTGTTCCGGGTCATGCTCGTCACCCCCATCCTGTTCGCCGCCTCCCTGACGCTCGGCCAAGTGCTGCTCGCGGAGCAGCGCTACTTCTGGTACGGGATCGCACCGCTCATCTACAACGGCGGGATCATCCTCGGCACGCTGCTGTTCGCCGACTCGCTCGGCATCTACGGGCCGGCCATCGGCGCGGTGATCGGGGCGCTGATCCACCTCGGCAGCCGCTTTATCGGCCTTCGTGGCAGCGAGTTCAGGATCGGGTTCGAGTGGGAGGGCCGAACGCCGCCGTTGGGCGAGTTCGTCCGGCTGATGCTGCCGAAGATGGTCAGCCATCCGGTGGAGCCGATCACCTTCCTGTTCTTCACCGCGGTGGCGTCCGAGCTGGCGGCCGGGTCGGTGACCGCGGTGAGCTTCGCCCGCAACTTCCAGTCGGTGCCGGTCAGCCTCGTCGGCGTTGCCTTCGCCCTGGCCGTCTTCCCCGCGCTCTCGACTGCCTACGCAGTAAGGGATCGGCCCGGGTTCACGCGCCTGCTGTGGACGAACCTGGCGAGCATCTCGGTACTTACGATCGCCGCCGCGGCTGGCCTGGTGGTGCTGGGCGAGACGGCGGTCCGGGTCCTGCTCGGCGGCGGTGAGTTCGGCGAGGACGACGTCGTCCTGGTGGCGAGCACGCTGGCGGCCTTCGCGCTGTCCGTCCCCTTCGAGAGCGTGTCGCACCTGCTGAGCCGTGCGATCTACGCCACGCGCCACACGATCCTGCAGGTCCTCGCCTCGCTGGCGGGGCTGCTCGTCACGATCGTTGCCACGCTGGCGCTGATCGATGGCTTCGGGATCATCGCCATCCCACTCGGGTTCGCGATCGGGCAGGCCGTGAAGACCCTGCTCCTCGGCCTGGCCCTGGCGGTGCGGCTCAAGCGTCCCGCGGCGTGGTCGGCATCAGCACGATGAAGCGCCCATCGCGATCCGGGTAGCGGCCCTCCGGCCGGGTCCAGCCCGGCCCGATCTGCTCGTAGCCCGGCGGCCCCTGGTAGGCCGGCCAGTTGCGCTCCAGCTCGCCGCGGTCCTCGAAGTTGCCCGGCGGGTCCGATGCGCCCCAGATCGACGAAACGCGGGGGTACCACGGGTCGAGGATGTAGGCGCCGGTGATGGCCGCGTCGTCGAACAGGGTGGGGTCGGCATCGGCACGGTAGCCATACATCACCCAGGTGTGGGCTCCCCACCAGGGGAACATGACGACCGGCTTGTCGAGCTGGGTGATCGCGATGGCCGAGTCGCGCAGCGCATCGGCATAGGTGTCGTAGGCGCGGACCTCGTATCCGCTCGCGCCGTAGGCAGCGAGCGCCAAACCCACCGCCGCCGGGCCCCAGCCACCGTTCTGGCTGTCGGCGAAGGCCTCCCATTCGCCGATGCGGCCCTTGAGCTCCGCCTGGAACTCGGCGGAGGTGTTCCCCAGCCCGAGGATGGCGAGCACCATCTGGGTGCCGGCCACCGCGCAGTCCTTCTCGGTCAGCTGCGACGCGAACACGGTCGCCGGGTCTTCCACCAGCTCGACGTCGACGGCCTGCCGCACGAGCGGGGTGGGTGTGGGCTCCGGCGTGGCCGATGGCTCCGCGGTCGGTTCGGGTGTGGGCTCCGGCGTGGCCGACGGGCTCGGCTCGGGCGTGACGATCACCGTCGGCAGGGTCGAACGCTGGGGCGGCGGATCGATGAAATTCTCGACCCGTGCCGCCAGGCGGTCGAAGCGATCGCCCATGCCGAGCACGTTGGCGCGCACGACCGTGAAGCCGGTGGCGAAGAGCAGGAGGAAGGCGAGGGCGACGAGGGCCAGGCGGCCCCGCGTCCCCCGCGGCGTGAGGGTCGTCATCGTGGTTCGCTGGGCAGGATGACAGTCGGAGGGGGACCCGGCAACATGGCTCCATGTCCCCGCGCCAGTTCCTCGCGCTCGCAGTCTTTGTGGCGCTGGGCGTCGCGCTGTTTCCAGTGCACCCGGCGGCGGGCGCCACGACGGCCAGCCTGGGCCAGCGCTATGCGATTGCGGCGACGTTGGACGTGGCTGCGGGCCGCCTCGACGCGACGATGACGCTGGAGCTGACCAACGAGGCCGCGTTCCCGATCGACCATGTCGACCTCGGGGTCGTGCCACGCGCGCTCGGGTTCTTCACGCTCCAGGAGCCGGTGACCGTGGACGGCGAGCCGGTTGACGTCGCGTGGACGACGTCCATCAACCTGGAGGTCCCGCTCGGCGAGCTGCGCCCGGACGTGACGGCCGAGATCCGCCTGGCGTTCCGCCTGGACGTGGCCCGGGCACCGGACGCGTTCACCGCCAGGCTCAGCCGCGACAACGGCGTCCTGAGCTTTGGGCAGTGGTTCCCGATCGCGGGACCGGAGCACGACGTCTACGGGCTGGGCGATCCGCAGATCACCTGGACCGCCGACGCCATCCGGCTGGATCTCACCACCACGGCGCCGCTTCCGCGCGACTCGATCGCGTGCCCGGGCCTGTCCGCCGCCCCGCAGGGATCGGGCACTGCCTGGGCCTGCGAGGTGGCCGAGGTCAGGGACCTCAGCTTCGTCGTCAACCCTCGATTCGCGCTCACCACCCGGAGCGTCGACGGCCACGAGGTGCGGGTCTACACCGAGACGGTCGGGGGAGGGCACACGGCGGACCTGGCCGTGCAGGGGCTCGTCGGCCTCGAGGAGACGTTCGGGGACTACCCGTGGCCGGACCTCGTCCTGGCGGAGGTGGGCTCGGGTGGTGGCTTCAGCATGGAGTACCCGCGGATGATCCATCTGACCCGGGACAAGGTCGCCGACCCGTACGTCGTCTACCACGAGGTCGCCCACCAATGGTTCTACGGCCAGCTCGGGAACCATCAGCAGCGCGAGCCGTGGCTCGACGAGGCCTTCGCCGACTTCAGCGCCCGCCACCTGATGGGCATCGGAGAGAATGCATGCTCGACACGGCCGGTCGACTCCGAGGTCTTCGCGTGGGGGGCGGGACCGACCACCGGCGGGGACTGGACGAGCTGCGACGGCTACTTCCATGCCGTGTTCTACCAGGGCACCGAGCTCATCACCGGGCTGCGGTCGGCGATGGGTGACGACGCCTTCTTCTCCGCCATGCGCGCCTGGGTGGACGAGCATCGGCACGGCTTCGTCCGTGGCCGGGACCTGGTCCGCCACTTGGCGCGCAGCACCGATGCCGACCTCGAGCCGATCCTCCGAACCTACCTCGAGGGACCGGCCGCGGCGCCCCTGCGGCTCGTCGGGCGTCCCGCCCCGCCGCACGGCCCGGCGGTACGCTGACGAGGCCGGCCGCGTCTGACGCGGCGCGGCTCAGCGGGCTTCGTCGGCCAGGGGCAGGATCGGGGCGCGACTGGCGCGCTCTCCGGGGGAGCCCAGCACCAGGCGGCGAAGCGTGCCCTTCCGCGCGGCGGCCATCTGCTGCTCCACCAGCAGCTCCTGCGCGGCGCACTCGATCGCGTCGCACTCGCTGCCCCACCAGGCCTGCCGGCGTCGGTGAATGGTGAGGAAGATGTCGGCGTCCGTCATGGAGTCGATCAGCTGCCCGATGCTCCCGCGAGCGTCCTCCACGGTCGGGCGGTAGTCGGACCGATACCAGTCGGTGGCCACCTCCGCCCAGGGCACGATCCGGTTCTGCTCCTCGGACATGTCGAAGGCGTGGATCCGGATGGCGGCGTACAGCTCCCCGTAGCCGTCGATCTCGGTCAGCGCGAAGCGCACGTCGGGCAGCGTCTCGGCCAGCCCGCTGTGGCGTCGGAACTCCGACTCGCGGGCGGTGCGCAGCACGGCCTCCTCGTCGACCTGTGCCTCGAGGGCATACGGGCTCGGGGCTCGGCTGACCCTCGCGTCGATGAACTCGCGGTCGGTTCGTCGGGCCAGCGCCACGCGCTTGTGCCCGTCCCGTACGAAGTAGGCGCGGTCGACGCGGACGACGTCGATCGGCTCCTCCAATCCCGGCGGCGCGGCGCGCGCGATGTCGGCGATCACCTTCTCGAGTGGCGGATGGAGCGGATGCCAGCACGCGTCGAAGTCGCGTGCCCGCTGGACGCTGCCGACGATGCAGGCCACGGGGATCGTGTCGACGCCCTCGTCGATCGGCATGCCGACGTCGAGCTGCCGGCTGATCCAGCCGAGCTCGAGGAGAGGACCGCATTCGTGGGGCGTGCCTGGCAGACGCATCGGTTGAGGATACCCGCCGTCGTACACTCGTGCGGTCGTGGAGATTCGGCCTCTGACCGCCGACGACCTGCCGTTCCTGCGCCGCATGCTCGACGCTGCGGCATTCTGGCGGCCGATGCCGACCTCACCGCTGCCACGTCTGCGCCAGCTCGTGCTGCGGCCGATCCTGCGGATGCTGGTGCGTAACTATCTCGGCCTGTACCACCGCGACTGGGGCCGCCCCGGGGACGTAGGGTTCATCGCCGAGATCGACGGCCGCCCGGTCGGCGCCGCCTGGTATCGGCTCTTCACCGAGGCCTCGCACGGCGATGGGTACATCGACGAACGGACGCCGGAGCTCGCGATCGCAGTCGAGAACGGCTACCGGGGCAGGGGAGTCGGCCGCGCCCTCCTGCTCCGAATCGAGGAACAGGCACGCGCCGACGGACTGGAGCGAATCGGCCTCAGCGTGGACGCCGACAACCCGGCCAGGAAGTTGTACGAATCCGTTGCATACCGGGAGCTGGGACCCCACGATCCCGAAGGCCGGATGGTGCTCGACCTGAATCGGCTTGAAGCCGACTCATAGGCGACGGCCGGTGGCCTGGACGAACTCCAGGAAGCCGATGTCGCCCGGTGACTGGCCCGCCCGGGTGAGGAGTACGGCGGCCTCGCTGAACTGCTGCAGGCCGTGGCTGTAGAGGTGCATGACGTAGTGCCACAGCGGTTGCCGGTCCTCGTCCCGGACCGGCGGGGCGTCGAGGTCCACATCGGTGAGGGAGGCGAGCCAGGCGCGCGTGTCGGCCTCGTCACGCCGCCAGTGCTCGGCGACCGTTTCCACGGTCGGGTAGTCCTCGGCCCGCAGCTCGGCGTCCTCGCCCCACTCCTCCCAGTCCGCCCCCTGCAGGCGTTCGCGCCAGCTCCATTGGACGTCGAGCTCGTGGACGAGCGTCGCTCGCAGGTCACGGTTGGTGACGGTGTCAGTGCTCGTGAACTCGGCCGCCTCGAGCCTCGCAGCCGCGCTCAGGATCGAGTCACGAACCCAGTAGAGGTGATCGAACAGCGTGGTGGCGTTACTCGCTCGCATCGGTCCAGTCTGGCACTCCGATCGTGACGCCGGCTGTCAGGATTCCTGCCCGGGCGACTCCTCGAGCACGGAGATGATGTTGCCGGCCGGGTCGGTGAACCAGGCGATGGGGGGACCCTGCTCGCGCATGATCCCGCGTTCGTCCTGCGGCATGCCCTCGTACCGCTCGAACGTGACGCCGCGCCCGGCGAGCTCGTCGACGGCGGCGTCGATGTCCGGCACCGGGAAGTTCAGGCAGGTATACGCCGCGGGCCGGTGGTCTTCCTTGGGGTAGACGAGCACGGTCGCGCCGCTCCCGAGATGGAGGGTGAGCATGCCGTTCTCCTCGGCCACCTTCAGGCCGAGAGTGTCGGCGTAGAAGGCGCGAGTGGCCTCGGTGTCGTTCGTCGAAAAGCCTGAGTAGGCTCGGCTATCGGTCAGCATCGGGTTCCTCCTTGGTCCTGCGGAAAGACTCCAGCATGTCGACGAGCTGGACGGGGTGGCTGAGCGCCGGCGTATGGCCGCTGTCGAGCTCGTCCGGCTCCGCGCCTAGCCGATCACGCACGACCTGGCGCAGCCAGCCGGCCGGGAAGAAGCGGTCGTCGCGGCACAGGATGAATCGGGTCTCGACGTCCGGCCAGGCGTTGAGCGGCCATGGGTCGCCGGACATGGCCGACGACTGGCGGCGCTCATGCGCCATTGCCACCGCCGCCAGCGCCGGGTCGACGTCGTGGTAGAAGACCGCGATGGTGTCACCGGGCGGCATGCGCCAGCCGGTCGCCTCCCACATCTCGTCGGCCGACTCGCCCGGTTGCGGGATCATCGCGGCGACGAGGACGAGCAGGTCGGCTGTGGCGCGCTCCGCGACGATCGGGGCGACATAGCCTCCGAACGACTGACCGACGATGACGAGCTCGCCCTCGCCGCCCGTTCGGGCGATGGCGTCGAGCACGACGGCAGCGTGGTCGGAGAGCGTCGCCTCGTCGTCCTCGACGGGCAGGTCAGGCGCCACCGTCGTGTGGCCGCGCCTGCGCAGCTCGCCCTCGACGAGATGCCAGTACCAGCCGACGTCTCCCGCGCCGTGGATCAGGGCATACCTGGCCACGTCGCCTCCGGCGCACGTGTCATGCCATTCAGACACCGGCAGCGCCGCAAACTCATCGGCGCGACGGCCGTGCCGGGCCCTGCGCGACATATTAACTGTAACGCACGCCGATGTTATTGATAGAACAGACCTGCCCACATCACAGGAGGTGCACCACCATGGCCGATGAGAGTCTTTACGATCGCTTGGGAGGTGCGTTCGGCATTGCCGGGGTGGTCGACGCGTTCAGCGATGCGCTCATCGCGGACCCGATCGTCGGGCGGGAGTCGCCCAATCCCGCGCTGCGGGAGTGGCACACCGCGCGGCTCGACAGGCTGCCCGGCCTCAAGTTCATGCGGACACTGTGGGTCTGCAACGTCGCCGGTGGCCCGTTCCAGTACACGGGCACGCGCCCCGGGGCGACGCCGATCGGCCTCGAGGAAGCCCACCGTCCGCTGAGGATCACACCGGACGAGTTCGATGAGGTGGCATCCGTCCTGGCTCGGACGCTTGATTCCGCAGGCGTCCCTTCAACGGAGCGAGACGAGGTTCTGGCCGCGTTCGCCGCCCACAAGGGGGAGGTGACCGAGGGCTCGCTGGCGGCCGCGGCTAGCTAGCGCGCCCGTCCTAGGCGGCGACCGGGGTGAGGCGGACCATCGGGATCAGCCGGCCGCTCTGCGCCGGGTAGCCCGCAAACCAGGGCAGGAGGGCGACGTGACCCTCCCAGAGCCGATCGCGCTCCGGTCCCTCGGCGATCACCGTCGCGTTCGCCTTGAAGGTGCGGTTCTCGGTCTCGATGCTCACCTCGGGTTGCTCGCCCACGTTGTGGACCCACGCCGGGGTGGTCGGCGACCCGCTGGCGGTGCCTGCCACGAGGTAGTCGTCACCGTCACGGTGGTAGGTGAGGATCGCTCTGCGCTCCTCGCCGGACTTCGCGCCGCGGGATCGCAAGACGAGGAGCGGATGCCCGGCCAGCGGCCCGGTCGTGACCTGGCCATCGTGCGCGCGCATGTCTTCGATGAGCGCGTCTTCGAACGCCTGGTAGTCCGTCATGAGAACTTCGCCATGCCTCGGTGCAGTTGCTCACGCAACTACTGCACGATGCGGGCCATCATGCGTGGGTCCGCCGCAGGGTTGCCGTAGGCAACCCGTACTCCTCCGGGTAAAGGCTTGGACCCAACGGCCAGCCGAACCTACGCGGAGGATCTCCCCATGGCTCGCATCCCGAGCTCACGACGATTCCTGCGGTGCAACAGACGCCCTGGCGTGCGCGTATTGGATGCGATCACTCGCTCGTCGAGCGAGCGAAACGCCCAAGCGCGCACGAGCCGAGGACCCATGGCTACCCGAGCGATTCACCGTCGGAGGGTGGGAGCCCTGATTGCTGCCATCTCCCTCACCTTCAGCCTGCAGCACGTCACCGCGACCGCGGTCGATGGCCGCACCGACGACAAGGCGAAGCCCGTCATCTTCATTCACGGCTTCAGCGGAGCGAATTGCGAGGGAGACTGGGGCTTCCTCCTGGACCACCTCCGGGCCAGCGGCTGGACTGGTGAGTTCCGCGTGCTGAAGTTCCTGAGCGGTGACACGAACTGCAACGCGCGCGCCGGAATGACCATGGATTGCATGGGCTGCTTCGGCAGCCACTCGGCGTGGTTCGGCCACTCCGGCACCACGCACAACAACAACACGAGCATCCGCCACCTGTCGTGGCATCTCGCGAACTACGTCGCCACGAACTTCACAGCGAAGGGCATCGCCGTCGATGTGGTGGGGCACTCCCTGGGCGGGCTGCTGATCCGCTACGCGCTCGCGAAACAGGGCGTGGACTCGTTTCCACGACTCCTCGTCGAGGACGTGACCACCCTCGGCTCGCCGCACAACGGCGCAATCTTCGCGACGCTCACCGGCTCGACCCAGGGCGCCGAGATGGAACCCTGGTCGACCTTGATCACGTGGCTGAAGACTAACGCGAAGAACCCGCAGGGGACCGGCGGCACGGACTGGACGATCATCGGGTCACACGGCGACCTCATCGTCCAGGAGGACACGGCGACCGCGATGTCGGTGCCTCACCGTTGGCGCTACACGACCTCGCCGACCTGGATCGGGCACAGCGACTACATGCGCAGCTCCAAGGTCGGCTCGACGCGCCGCGCGCAGTATCCGTGCGTCTCGTCGCCGGGATGGTGCGAGACCTCGACGTACTACCCGACGCAGATGATTCGCGCGGCGACGCTGTACGCGAGCCACTGACCGGAGCGCACTGGCGCAAGCGACACGGGGCAACTCGGGCCAAGGCCGGGCAAACGCCGGCCGACGGCCTGGGTCAGGAAGGCTAGGGCAACGGCGCGCCTTGTACGCGCTCGTAGAGGTTCGCGGCGATATCTTCGACCTGCTGGCTGGTGACCTCATCCGGCGGGCCGAACACCGTCACTTCGTACGCGACTGGCCCGTCCGCGAAGTAGACGCTGTACCTGGCGTCGGGGTGGATGTCATCGCCGATCTCGTCGATCGCCTCCTGAGTCGCGATCGCCTGCACGCCCTTCGCGTCCGGCACGCCGGTCGGTTCGAACTCGGTGATCTCGTATGCGCAGGTTTCGGGACAGGGCCTGAGGCCGATCTCGTGCGCCAGGTCGGCGCCCGTGTTCGCTCCGTCGTCCGACTCGAACTCGTAGACGAACGTGACGACGTGGGGCGTGCCGGGAGCGTGCTCGCCGCCTGGCTCGCTCGGGAAGAAGCGGGTGTTGACGACCATGGCGACAAATCCCGCCTCCTCGACTGCGCGGAGGTCTTCTTCGTACACGGTAGGGCGAGCCAGCTCGGCCTCGAGCTCATCGAGCCCGGTCGCCGTGACGGGTGTCTCTACCGGATCGGGCTCGGAACCGGGCGCCTCGGCTTCCCCCACAACGCGCTCCTCGAGCGTCAGAGATCCTGTGGCCCCGTCCCCTCCGCATGCCGCGAGCGACACACTGACGACGAGCGCGGCAGCGATTGTGACCAACCTCATCGGCGGATCTTACTTCGAACAGGCCACGAGCTTGACCAGAAGTGGAAGCCGCCGGGCCGTCACCCCAGCCGGCGATACGCTTCAAGCGTGAGGAATTCGGCGTAGTCGTCGGACAGCACGAGCTCGTCGAGGAGGGCGGCCGCATCGATCCAGGGGGCATCCGGCGCGGCCGATCGGAGGGTCGCGAGCTCCTCGTCGCGGATGGCGGCGTACCGGTCCGCGGTGAACGGTGTCCCGTCGTCGAGCGGCACGCCATGCGTTCGCCATTGCCACAGCTGTGAGCGGCTGATCTCCGCTGTTGCCGCGTCCTCCATGAGGTTGTTGATGGCTGCCGCGCCGTTGCCGGCCAGCCACGAGGCGAGGTAGGCGAGGCCGACCGACACGTTGGCGCGCGCGCCGGCCTCGGTGACCTGTCCGCCCGGAACGGATGCGTCGAGGAGGTCGGCGGCGGTGACGCGGACCTCGGGACGCAGACGGTCCTTCTGGTTGGGCCGCTCGCCGAGGACGGCGTCGAAGACCTCGCGCGCGACCGGCACGAGGTCGGGGTGCGCGACCCAGGTGCCGTCGAAACCGTCGCCGGACTCGCGCTCCTTGTCGGCACGCACCGCGGCCAGGGCGCGTTCGTTCACCTCCGCATCGCGCCGCGACGGGATGAATGCCGCCATGCCGCCGATGGCGTGCGCCCCGCGCCGATGGCAGGTTTGCACCAGCAGCTCGGTGTACGCGCGCATGAACGGCACGGTCATCGTCAACAGGGCACGGTCGGGGAGGACCATGTCGGGCCGGGTGCGGAACTTCTTGATGACGCTGAAGATGTAGTCCCAGCGACCGGCGTTGAGGCCTGCCGCGTGCTCGCGCAGCTCGAACAGGATCTCGTCCATCTCGAATGCCGCGAGGATCGTCTCGACCAGGACCGTGGCGCGGATCGAGCCGCGCGGGATGTCGAGCGCCTCCTGGGCAGCGACGAAGATCCGGTTCCAGAGCGCCGCCTCGAGGTGACTCTCCAGCTTCGGGAGGTAGAGGTACGGCCCGGTCCCGCGCACCAGGCTCTCCCGCGCGTTGTGGAAGAACCAGATCCCGAAGTCGAAGATCGAGGCGCTGATTGGCGCGCCGTCGACCAGGACATGTGCCTCGGGAAGGTGCCATCCGCGCGGCCGGATGCACAGCGTCGCCAGCGTATCCCCGAGCACGTAGGCCTTCTCGTCGGTCTCGAAGGTGAGCCGTCGGCGCACCGCCGCACCCACCGCCCAGTGCCCGGTGACCACGTTGTCCCAGGTGGGGGACAGGGCATCCTCGAAGTCGCACATGAACACCGACGCGCCGCTGTTGAGCGCGTTGATCATCATCTTCGGCTCAGCCGGGCCGGTGATCTCCACGCGGCGGTCGTCGAAGTCCGGCGGCGCTGGGGCGACGCGCCAGTTCGGGTCGCGGCTCTCGATCGGATTGGGCAGGAAGTCGGGCATCTCGACGGCGTCGAGGCGCTCCTGCCGACGCGCGCGGTCCTGCAGCAGCTTCGTCCGGTCGGCATTGAAGGACCGATGCAGCTGGGCGACGAAGTCGAGCGCCTCCGGCGTCAGGACCTCCTCGCCGTGGGCCACATCGGCGCGCGTGAGCTGGACTCCGGCGGGCGTATCGATCATCGGTGCATTGTCCCAGCCCGTGCGCGTCCCCCGACGGGCGCTGCGGCGCGGACCCGGCGGCCGCACCGGTCGTGCGACGCTATTCCTCGAGGGCGACGAGCTCCGGCGTCACTCCACGGCGCGTCGCGCGCGCGATCTCGTCGAGCAATGCCCGCTGCACCTCCGGCATCCAGAGATGCCCGCTCACGTCGTCGTCACCGTCCGGTGTCAGCGCGGGATCGGTCCAGCCCTTGCCGCCGTAGCCGAGGAACCGGGTGGGCGTGATGCGCACGGGTTGCGAGTACGTCCCCACGAACGTGGTCCGATCGAGCTGCGCGCGGGCCATCAGCTCCGCGTACTTCTCGAACATCCGGGGTGGAACGACCTCCGCGGTCGGGCGATCCAGCACGGCGGCCGTGCCCTCGACGAGCTCGACGTCCCACTCCGCACCGGGCTGCCCGATGGCCAGCATGACCGCCGGATGCTCTCGCACGTTCCGGACCTTCTGCGCGTGCGGCTTGCTGAACAGGTCGAAGACAGATCCGTCCCAGCTGAACCAGGCGGGGACGACGTGCGGGCGGCCATCGGGGCGCATGGAGCTCAACCAGACCGTCGACTCCGTCCGGAGCCGATTCTCGATTGCCAGGTGGCGCGCGTCTGTGGTCATGCTGCCGCCGGAGCATAGACGGTGGACCACGATGCGCCCAGAGCGGCGATGCGACACGCGCAGTGTCCGGTACGCGACATCCGACGAATGTGTCGGTGCCGGATCACGTCCGGCAACCTACCGCCCGGGTGCGGCAGTCAGGAGCCTCGCGCCTCTGGCGTGCGCCCGTATCCCATGGCTTTCACCGGCCGCCCGGCCTCGCAATCGGCGATCAGCTGGGCCAGCCGCCGCTCGCGCGTGGACTGCTGCTTCGCGCTCACCACCCAGAAGGAGACGGTGCGCCGGTAGGACCGGCTCTGCGCATCCCAGTAGGCGCGCGCCGCATCGCTTGCGTGCAGCTGCGCCAGCATCTCGGGCGGCAGGTCCGCCGGGCGGTTCTCGTACGAGTAGCGTGCCGCGGCCGACGCATCCCTCGCCTCGAACGCGCGCAGGCCGGCATCGGCCATCAGGCCCGCCGCCTTCAGCCGCTCGACCTTTCCGATGTTCACCGAGCTCCAGTAGCTGCCCTTCCGCCGGGGTGTGAACCGGTTCGTCGTCACCTCGTCGTCGACGCGGTAGGTGATGCCGTCGATCCAGCCGAAGCACAGCGCCTGGTCGACGGCCTCATCGTAGGTCTGGGACGTCTTCGGCACGCCCTTGCGGAAGTAGCCGATCCACGCCTCGGTCGCGGTGTCGTGGTTCTTCTCGAGCCAGGAGCGGAAGTCGGCGGTGGTGGTGAAGACGAGGACCTCGGACCGGTCCGGCCGCTTCATCTGCGCTTCACCTCGTCAGTAGGATGCATGACACTCGCAGAGTATCCTGCGCGACATCCTCGACCGGCGTTGCCCGTAAGATCGTCCATAGCAACGGTCGCCATCCCAGCGGAGGACCCGATGCCCCTTTACCTCGACGAGCACGAGCACATCCCCGGCCTCACCGGCGCCGCGGTTGCCGACGCGCATGCGCGCGACATGGAAGTCGGGCCGAAGCACGGCGTCTCCTACCTGCGCTATTGGTATGACGAGGCCACCGGCAAGGTCTTCTGCCTGGTCGATGCGCCGACCGCCGAGGCCGCCGAAGAAGTCCATCGCGAGGCCCACGGGCTGCTGGCCGACCGCATTCTCGAGGTGAAGGAAGGGAGCTAGTCGCTCCTGGCCGCGCGAGCAAGCGTCTGACCGATCGGCGACGCGCGGCCCTCCATTACCGCGTCCTGCACCGCCGCCGCGCCGATTGACTGGTGCAGGCCGGCCAGGAACTGGTCGAGGCGTGCGAGCCCCGCGGCCGACAGCGGCGCGCCGACCTCCTCGCGCAGCGCGGCCGCCCCTCCGATCAGGGCCGCGGCGCGCACAGGGCGGTCCTCCGCCACGCCAGCCAGGCGCTCGAGCACGGTCGCCATGCCGATGCGGTCGCCGAGCTCGCTGCGCACCGCGAGGCTCCGCTGGTACAGCTCCTCCGCCTGACGCAGCTCGCCGCCGTCGGCGGCGACGTCGCCGAGATTGGCGAGCACCCTCGCCTCCGCGTGGCGGTCGCCGGCCCGCTGGTTGGCGGCCAGTGCCTCCTCGAACCCGATTCGGGCGCTCTCGAGATCGCCGCTCCTGCGGGCGGCGAGTGCCAACCGCGTCGCCGCGTGCGCTGCGCCCCACTGATCGCCCAGTGCTTCGAACATCGCGACCGACTGGCGGAACAGGCGATCGGCCTCTTCCTCGTCGCCCATCCGGGAGGTGAGGTCCGCCAGGTTGATGACCGTGTAGGCGGCGCCGTGGCGATCGCCGGCGCCGCCGGTGAGGTCGATGGCCTCCGCGTACAGCTCGCGAGCGCGCCCGAAGTCGTTGCGCTCGATCGCCACGCTCGCCACGTTATTGCAGGCCGTGGCGATGGCGAGGGGATCGCCGAGCTCCCGGTGCAGCATCAGGCTGGCCTCGTGGAACGCCACCGCGCGCGCGTAGTCGCCGCGGTGCGCCGCCAGCACACCGGCGCCGGTCAGCGCGCTGGCGCGGCGCAGCGAGACCTCGCCGCCCAGGCGATCGAGTGCTCGCTCGAGCCAGGCACTGCCCTCCTCGAGATCGCCTCGCACCTCCCAGAAGCGCCACAGGCCGGATGCCATTCCCAGCTCGACGTTGGCACCGGTCGGGTCCTCGTGCGCCCAGCGCAGCGCGGCGCGGAGGTTGTCATGGTCGGCCGCCAGGCGTGCCACCCACTCGGGCTGGACCGTACCGGAGAAGAACGCCGGGCGGGCCTGCTCCACCAGTGCGGCGAACCAGTCCCGGTGGCGCGTATATCGGCTCACCGCTTCGCCGGACTCAGCAAGCCGCTCCTGGCCATAGTCGCGGATCGTCTCCAGCATGCGGTATCTCGCCTCCGTCCCGCCGTCCTCGGCCACGAGCAGCGAGCGATCGACGAGATGCCCGAGGAGGTCGAGCACGTCGTCACGCGGAACGGCGTCGTCGCTGACCACGGCCTCCGCCGCCTCCAGCGCAAAGGAGCCGGCGAAGACGGAGAGCCGCGGCAGGACGGCTCGCTCGGGATCGGTGAGCAGGTCGAAGCTCCAGTCCATCGCCGCCCGCAGCGTCCGATGTCTCGGCAGCGCGGTGCGGCTGCCGCCGGTCAGCAGGCGGAACCGGTCGTCCAGGCGAGCTGCGATCTGGGCTGGGGGCAGGGAGCGAACCCGCGCGGCGGCAAGCTCGACGGCGAGTGGAATCCCGTCCAGCCGCCGGCAGATCTGCGCGACCGCGGCCCCGTTCGCCGTGGTCAGCTCGAATGCCGGCGCAACCGCCCGCGCTCGGTCGACGAACAGGCGGACTGCGTCGCACTCGGCGATCGCCGCGAGATCCGGAGGACCTGCGTCCACGTCCGGCAGCGTCATTGAGGTCACCGGCAGCAGGCTCTCGCCAGGAATGCCGAGCGCCTCGCGACTCGTCGCCAGCACGTGGAGCCGCGGGCATCGGCGCAGCAGCTGATCGACCATCTCGACCACGGACTCCACCAGGTGCTCGCAGTTGTCCAGGATCAACAGCAGCTCGCGCTCGGCGATGCCCTCCACCAGCGCGTCGATGATCTGGGTGTTGGGCCGCTGCTTGATGTGCAGCGCCGTGGCCACCGCGTCGTCGACCAGCTCGCTATCGGTCAGGGACGCAAGCTCCACGAGCCAGACGCCGTCCGGGTGGCGCGTCACCAGGTGGGCGCCGATCTCCAGGGCGAGGCGCGTCTTCCCGACGCCGCCGGTGCCGGTCAGCGTCACCAGGTTCGACTCCGCGAGGCGCTCCTCCGCGGCAACGATCTCCGCGTCCCGGCCGACGAAGCTCGACAGCTGCCGCGGCAGGTTGTTGGGCATCGTGTCGAGGGAGCGAACCGGTGGGAACTCCGACTCGAGGCCCGGCGCCATGACCTGGTACAGCCGTTCGGCCGACTCGATACCCCGCAGCCGATGGTCGCCGAGGTCGCGAAGCGTCACGTCGTTCGGCAACGCGGTACCGAGCAGGCTTCGGGCGGCCTGCGAGACGAGGATCTGGCCACCATGGCCGGCGGAGCAGATCCGCGCCGCGCGGTGGACGTCGATGCCGACATAGCCGGTGGCCGAGCTGAGCGGCTCCCCGGTATGGATGCCCATCCGCACCCTCACGTCGGCCCCCTCCGGCCAGGCGTGGGCGCCCAGCTCGCGCTGGGCCTCGACCGCAGCCGACAGCGCGCCGCGGGCCGTCCCGAACGACATGAACAGTCCATCGCCGGCCGCGTCGACGCGGGTGCCACCGTGGCGGCTGGACGCGCCGTCCACGATCCGATGATGGTCCGCGATCAGGGTCGCGTAGCTGTCGCCGAGCCGTTCGAGCAGACGAGTCGAGCCCTCGATATCGGTGAAGACCAGGGTGACGGTTCCTGTGGCCGGCTCGGCGCTCACCTCACCATCCGCCTTCGGCCCGGATGAGCCGATGCAGCACGCGTCCCGCCACCAACCGGCGGTAATCGGCCGTCGATCGCACGTCGTCGATGGGGCGGAGCTCGGCGGTCAGTGCGGCGACGGCCGCGTCGGCGGTCTCGCGCGTGGGCGGCGCACCCTCCAGGACGGCCTCCGCTCCGCGGGCCCGGATGGTGGTGGCTGCCACCGAACCGAGGGCCAGGCGCACGTCGCTCCAGGCCGCGCCATCGGTGCCGTCCGCCCGCCAGGCCAGCGCCAGCACGACCTTGCTGATCGCCTGGGCGCGTCGCGTCCCGACCTTTCGGAACCGGACCTGCCGGTCCGGGACGAGGGGCAATCGCACGCGCAGGAGCAGCTCGTCGTCGCGCCGGGCGGTGGTGCGGTAGGCGGGCCAGAAGTCGTCGGCTGCCACCTCGCGCTCGCCGGCCACGCTCCCCAGCACGAAGCTTGCGCCCGCCGCCAGCAGCACCGGCAGCGTGTCGCCGGCCGGCGAGGCGTTCACGATGTTGCCGCCGATCGTCCCGCGGTTCTGGATCTGCGCCGCGCCGATCGTCGCTGCCGCCTCGGCCAGCGCCGGGAAGAACTCGGCAACGACCGGCGAGCGGCGCAGCTCGGTGTACGTCGTCAATGCGCCGATGACGAGGGCGTCGCCGTCCACCCCGATCCCGCGCAGGTCGTCGAGGCCCCAGATGTCGAGGATCCGCCCCGGCGCTTCGCCGATCTCGCCCGTGACCTGCACCATGAGGTCCGTCCCGCCGGCCAACGGCCGCCACGGCCCGGCGTCGGCATCGGCTAGCAGGGCGTACGCAACGTCAAGCCGGGTCGGGGACTCGCTCGGGGGCTCGACCGCGTTCGGCATTCGGCGCGGTCAGTCGCGCAGGCCGCGGATGATGCGCAGCAGCACCCACACGCCAACGAGGGCGAGCAGCAGCTGCGCCGTGGTCATGGCCAAGGTGACGTCGTGGTCATCAAGGGCCTGCGACAGGCTCTCGGTCTGCTCGGTCATGGGTGGCTCCTTCGTTCGGCAGCGAGCGCGATCGCCTCGATGATCTTCGTGTACCCCGTGCAGCGGCACAGGTTGCCGGCGATCGCCTCCCGGATGCTTTCATCCGTCGGCTCCGCCCCCGAGGCGAGGAACGCCTCGCCTGCCATCAGCATGCCAGGGGTGCAGATGCCGCACTGCGCCCCGCCGGTCTCGAGGAATGCCTGCTGCAGGACACCCAGCGTGCCCGGCGCGGCGAGCCCTTCCACCGTGGTCACGTCGCTGCCGGCAGCCTGGCTGACCGGCACGAGGCACGCGTCCACCACGTTGCCGTCCAGCAGGACGCTGCACGCACCGCACTCGCCCTCGCCGCACCCTTCCTTCGTCCCGGTCAGGCCGAGGTCCTCGCGCAGGACGTCGAGCAGCCGGCGGCTTCCGCCCACCTCGACCTGGACCGGGTCACCGTTCACGGCAAAGGCGAAGGTCACCGGGGATCACCCGGATCCGTGGGAGCTCGGAAGGGCATCTCGTCGCCGCCGGGCGGCAGGTCCTCGATGGGCGGCGTGCGCGGCGTTGGCTCCTCGAGCGAGATCCCCGGCGCCTGCGGCATCGCCCCGTCCGTCAGCGCGGCCAGGATGCGCTCGGGGGTCGCCGGGAGGTCGTGGATCCAGACACCGACGGCATCGTGGATGGCAGCCACCACGGCCGGGGCGCCAACGTCCATCGGCAGCTCGCCAACACCCTTGGCGCCGTGCGGCGCGCCCGAGTACGGCTTCTCGACCAGGATCGATCGAATGCGAGGCGCGTCGAGGGACGTCGGGATGAGGTACGTCGCCAGGCGGTCGTTCAGGTAGCGCCCGTCGACCAGCTTCATCTCCTCGATCGTCGCGTACCCGATGGCCTGCAGCGTGCCGCCCTCCACCTGGCCCTCAGCCAGGACGGGGTGGATGACGTGACCGATGTCATCGGCGGCGACGCAGTCCCGGACCGCCACCTCGCCGGTGTCGAGATCGACGTCGACCCTCACCACGCAGGCCGCCCACCCGAATGCCGGGTACGCGTCGCCGCGGTAGGTCGCGTCGTCGAATGGCTCGCCGGGGTAGGGGACGAATCGCTCATCCACCCGCATCGGACCGGCCTCCCGGTAGGCGTCAATGAAGGGTCGCCCGGTGGTCTCCTCGACCTGTGCCCGGAGCTTCTCTGCCGCGCGGATCAGCAGCCCACCGACCACCATCGCCGTGCGCGAGGCGACCGTGGGTCCCGAGTCGGGGACGATAGAGGTGTCCTGCGGGGCGATGTCCACGTCTCCGAACTCCACACCCAGTGTGTCGGCCACGAGCTGCGGAAAGATCGTCTTCGTTCCCTGTCCCATCTCGGTCGAGGCGGTCAGGATCCGGATCCGGCCCTCAGCGGTGAGCTCGAGCGACGCCACCGACGCGAGCTTCACCTCTCCCGAGCCGGTGAAGCCGGCCCCGTGCCAGGCGAGCGCGAGGCCGATGCCGGTCGCCTGGCGTGCGCCGTCGGTCCGGCCCTCGCGCATCGCACGCGTCTGCGCCTGGACACGGTCGAAGGCCGATGCGTCCGCAGCCGCCTCCAGGACGTCGATCCCGCCGACCGACTCGCGCAAGACCTGGCCCGTCGGCGTCACATCGCCCTCGCGGTAGACCCAGCGCCGGCGAAGGTCGAGGGGAGAGGCGTCGAGCGCCTCCGCGATGCGGTTGAGCTGCATCTCGGCGGCGAACTCGGTCTGCGGCGCGCCGAATCCGCGGAACGCGCCGTTGGGCGGCGTGTTGGTCGCCATGGCGCGGCCCGTGATGCGCACGTTGGCGCAGCGGTACGGACCGCCGGCATGGAGCACCCCGCGGCTCAGGACCACGGGGGTGAGCGTGCAGTACGCCCCACCATCCATGATCACCTCGATCTCCTGGGCCAGCAGCTCGCCGGTTCCGGAGACGCCCCATCGGGCGCGGACGACGGCCGGGTGACGCTTGGTCGTGGCGCTGATGTCCTCGTGGCGATCGTAGATCATCCGAACGGGCTTGCCGCACTTCAGCGCCAGCAGCGAGGCGTGAAGCGCGATGACGGATGGGTACTCCTCCTTGCCGCCGAACCCGCCGCCTGTCTCGGCCTGCACCACGACGGCGAGCTCGTCGCCCATCGCCAGCGCCCGTTTCATCGCCTTGTGGATGTAGTACGGGCATTGCAGCGAGCCATGCACGGTCACGCCGCCGTCCTCGCGCGGGACCGCGATCATCGCCTGGTTCTCGATGTACAGCTGCTCCTGGTGGCCGACCCGGTATGTGCCCTCGATCACCACCACCGCCTCGGTCATCGCCGCCGCCGCGTCGCCCGATTCGACGGTGTAATGGGCGAACTCCCGGTCCGAGTCGAGCGGATCGAACACGGCCGGCAGGCGCTCGGTACGCAACCGGACGTGGCGCCTCGCCTCACGCAGCGTGGCGCGATCCGCTGCGGCGAGCAGGACGCAGGGCTCGGCCTGGTGGCGGATCTCGCCGCCGACCGGCACGAGCACCGGCTGGTCGCTGTCGATGAGGCTCACGACGTTGTCGCCCGGGATGTCGTCGGCCGTCACAACCACGACGCGGGACCAATCGAAGCCAGCGTCGAGCTCCACGCCGACGAACCGGGCGTGCGGCTCGGTCGACCGGATGGTGGCGCCGAACCAGGCACCGGGGAACACGAGATCGTCGGCGTACTTCGCCTCGCCGGTGAGCTTGGCCGGCCCCTCCCGCCGCAACGGCATCGCCGGGCGCGCGCGCCCGGGGGCCGGGACGTCCGGCGGCAGGATGAGCGGCGCCGTGTCTGCCGGTGCCGAAGCCGGTGTGGCCACGCCGGGAGGGGCGGTCCGGGTGGTCAGGCTCGGGCGGTCCATCGGTGCATCGTAGCGCTCGCCACCTCGGGCGCCATCAGTCGCCGCGCACGTCGTCGAAGTCGGTGAGACGGACTATGACCTCACCGCATCCCTCCTCGCCCAGGTAGCCCAGCAGCGCGGGCAGTCCCAGCGCGATGCGGCTGAAGCTGATCCAGCCGAGCTGCAGCGTCGGTCCCACTGCCTGGGCGGCGCCGATGCTGGCGTTCACGCGCTGCTCGAACCAGTTCGGATCTTCGTCGGGGACCGGACTCATTTGACCCATGAAGCGCCCCAGCTCGCGGCCCCAGGCCACCGTGTCGTCCGCCTCGCCGCCGGTGGGCCGGGCCGCCAGGAGCGCCACCACGCCCGGGTGAACCTCCCCGTCGAGCCCTTCGAGCTGCCGTCCGGCGATGTACTCGCCGATGTCATCGGTGAGCCGCTCGCGTTCCTCCGGCGACGTCGCCTCCAGGAACCGATCCGCGTACTCGGACAGGGTGCCGTCCGCCGCCAGCGAATCGACCATGGAGGTCGACCAGCGAGCGTATGTCGAGCGCGCGAGCGCCTCGTTGGCCGTGATCGGTGGGTCGACCCACGGAGGTCGCGCGAGCGCGTAGTAGGGCAGGGAACCGTAGTCGCCGATCGCCGCCGAGAGTGCAGCCGCGGCAGCGTCCGACTCCGCCGTGCAGCTGAGGTCCACGACGATGGAGCCCTCTCCGTACCGGTCGCCTTCGACGAGCACGCTGCCGCCAAGGGCGCTCAGCTCGGCGACGAGCGGATCGGCCGGCGCCTCCGGATCGTGCTCGACCGGGGTGACGATGAGAAGCGGCCCGTGCTGCGACGCGATTGCTCCCTCAGGAGGATTGATCGTGCCGGCCGCGGATCGGGCGTCCGCTTCGTCTGCGAACGTGGCCACGATCGTGGCCCAGTAGGCGTCGTCGAACGCCGCCTCGCCGATCTCGCGGAAGGCGACATCTGCCGCATCGGCGACTGTCCGTCCCCCCTCGGTCGGGACCGACAGCTCCGGGCCGCGAGGATCGGCGTACATGAACTCGCCGCCCAGGTAGCCGCCGGCCGGAGTCATGGCCGGTGTCTGGTGCAGAGCGAACAGCCCGCCAAGAAGCACCGCGATCCCGGCGACGCCGGGCCATCCGTCCGCCAACCTCGGCGGAGGAGCGGCGCCGGTCACGTGGCGCCGCTCCTTCGGAGGACGCGGCCAGGTCGGGCGCCGGTGTGCACCCCGTCGTCCACCACGACCTGCCCCGCCACGATGACCCAGTCGATCCCCTCCGGGAACGATCGCGGCTCGTCATAGGTGGCAGTTGACCGCACGCGATCCGGGTCCAGCACCACGAGGTCCGCCATGAACCCGTCCCGCACCAGCCCGCGGTCGCGCAGCCCCAGCCGTGCGGCGGCGGCGGACGTCATGGAGCGCACCGCTTCCTCGAGGCTGAGAAGCGCCTCCTCCCGTACGAACTGGCCGAGCACGCGCGGGAACGATCCGTACGTCCGCGGCGACGGCTTGGCCCCGATGAAGGTCGAGTCGGTGCCGATCATGCCGACGGGGTGGCGGACGAAGTCGCCCAGCGTCTCGCTCCATGGCCCGGGCGTGACCTGGTTGAGCCGCAGGTCCTCGGCCACGAGGAGATCGCACAGCACGTCGACCGGGTCCTGCCCTCGGTCGGCGATCACCTCGCCGAGCGTGTGCCCCTCCCACCGCAGCAGGTCCGGCGTCCGAAACGCCCCGAGCCGGACGTCGTCCCATGCCCGCCGCCCCGCATACAGGACGCCGCGCTCCGACAGCTCCTGGCGGATGCGGTCGCGCACCCGGTCATCGGCCAGCCGCTCCTTGGTCGGATCGGGCCCACCGGCCTGCACCCACGGCGGGATCATGATGAGCAGCCGCGTGCTGGCCCACTCGTAGGGATACGTGTCGAAGGTCACGTCGAGGCCCTCGGCGCGAGCGTCGTCGACCAGCGCCAGCATCGGTCCAGGCCCTCCTGGGAACGTCTGGCGGTGGTAGAAGTGCGTGATATGCACGGCGCCCTCGCCGCGGCGGCCGATCTCGATCGCCTCGCGGAACGGGTCGAGGTAGCGGTCGCCCAGCGGATAGCGCACGTGCGTGTGGTAGAAACCGCCGAGCGCCGCGGCCTCGGACGTCAGCGCGGCCAGCTCGTCGGTGTCGGCATAGGAGCCGGGCGGGTAGTCGAGGCCGGACGAGATGCCGACGGCCCCTTCCTCCATCGCCTCGCGCAGCATGGCGCGCATGTCCGCCAGCTGTGCCGCCGACGACGGCACCTCCTCCCAGCCGATGGCGCCAATGCGAAGCGCCGAGTTTCCGACGAGGTAGGCGAGGTTCAGGCTGGGCCGCAGCCGGTCGAGGCGGTCGAGGTACGACTCCACCGTCGACCAGTCGAAGGCCACCTCCGGCATGCCGTCGAGACCGGCATTCATGCGGACCAGCGCCTCGAGGTCGGTCAAGTCGCTGATCGGGGCATACGACAGCCCGTCGACGCCGATCACCTCGGTCGTGACGCCCTGTCGGACCTTCGGCTCGTGGAGCGGATCGGCGAAGATCATCAGCCCCGAATGGCTGTGCAGGTCGATGAACCCTGGGCAGACCACCCGGCCGGCCGCGTCGATGCGTCGCCCCGCGGCTGGCTCATCGGACGCGCCGCGCAGCACCTCGATGCGATCGCCTCGGATGCCGACCGCCGCGGGGAACCCACGGTCGCCGCTGCCGTCGACCACCGTTCCCCCGACGATGAGCAGGTCGAACGGCTCAGCGTGGATCGGCGGCGGCATGCAGGGAGTTTAATGAGGCCGATGGAGACGACATCGCGGATCGCCGGCGTGATCCTCGCCGCCGGCGCCTCCTCACGCTTCGGATCGCCGAAGGCGGCCGTGCGGATCGGTTCGCGCACCATGCTCGAGATCGTGGTCGACGTCGCAACCGCGGCCGGGCTGTCGCCGATCATCGCCGTGGCGCCGTCGACGCTGCGCGTCCCCGAGTCGGTCGACCACGTGCGCAACGACGCGCCGGAGCGTGGCATGAGCCGCTCGCTCCGGCTCGGGCTCGCGGCCGTCCCGCCCGATGCGGAGGCGGCGACGATCCTCCTAGCCGACCAGCCGACGGTCGACGTACCGCTCCTCCAACAGCTGGATGGCTGGCGTGGCGGGACGCCGATCGTGGGGACCCGCAGCGATGGGGTCATCGGCCCGCCGGTGCTCATCGAGCGGGAGGCCTTCGACCTGGCCGAAGGGCTCGACGGCGACCTCGGCCTCCGCGGCCTGCTGCGGGCGGACCCGACGCTGGTAACCGCCGTGGATCACGCACCCCTCCCGGACGTCGACTCCCCGGAGGACCTTGCCCGCATCACTGAGCCCTGCCCGGGGTGCGGCACCCGCTTCCTGCCGCAGGCCGTGGACGAGACCCATCCCTACATCGGCGCCTCGCCGGCCTGCTGGGCCGCGTTCGGCGAGGTCCTGGCGCGCGAGTTCGGCGACGTCACCTTCGGTCGGGTGCACCGCCACAGCGTCGACGTGTACGCCGTGCAGCATCCCGGTCACGACGAGCGGCGCGAGCGCCAGTCGGTGGCGCTGCACCTGGTCGGCCTGTGCCACTGGCTGGAGCACGACCTCGAGATGGAGCAGCTCAACGCGATCACGCAGCGGCTCGCGAATACGGATCGCGGGTGGCCGTGGCTCGACCCGCCGCTGTCGTACGAGATGACGGCCGCCGACCTGCTGGAGGCACGCGACGGGCCCAGCCACGTCCGCCTCGTGCGCCGCTGGGCGGAGCTCACGTGGGACGCGTGGTCGGCCCACCACGATGTGGTGCGTGGCTGGGCGCGCGACGCGCTCGTCACTGGGTAGAATCGCTCAGATGTTCGATTCGGGCGGCGAGCGACGAGGGTGGGTCCGATGACGATCGAGCGGATCACCGCGGCCGACGTGGCCGAGGAGGAGCTCGCGCTCGAGTCGACCGTCCGGCCACGCCGCCTGGACGAGTTCGCCGGCCAGGACCGCGTCAAGGAGAACCTGGCGATCCTGATCGACGCGGCACAGCATCGGTCGGAGCCGGTCGACCACGTCCTGCTGTACGGCCCGCCCGGGCTGGGCAAGACGACGCTCGCGAACATCGTGGCCGCCGAGATGGGGGCGCAGATCCGCACCACCTCCGGCCCCGCCATCGAGCGGGCCGGTGACCTGGCCGCGGTCCTGACCAGCCTGGGCAAGGGCGACGTGCTGTTCATCGACGAGATCCATCGGCTCAGCCATGTCGTGGAGGAGATCCTGTACCCGGCGATGGAGGACTTCGCCCTCGACGTCGTGCTCGGCAAGGGACCCGGCGCCCGGACGGTGCGGCTCCAGATCGAGCACGTCACCGTCATCGGCGCCACGACGCGGGTGGGGAGCATCACCGGCCCGCTGCGCGACCGATTCGGTGTGACCTATCGGCTCGACTACTACACCGAGCCGCAGCTGGAGCACATCCTGCGACGCTCGGCGGAGATCCTCGGCATCTCCCTCACGGATGGTGCCGCACGGCTGGTGGCCGGCCGCTCCCGCGGCACGCCTCGCATCGCGAACCGCCTCCTGAAACGGGTGCGGGACTATGCCCAGGTCCGGGGTGGAGGGGGAGACGACACCGTGACCGATGCGCTCGCCGGCGACGCGCTGGCCCTGCTCGACATCGACGCACGCGGCCTCGACGCCATGGATCGCCAGCTCCTGCGGGCCATCGCCGAGCACCACGGCGGCGGGCCGGTTGGGCTGGCGACGATGGCGGCCACCGTGTCTGAGCCGATCGAGACCATCGAGGACGTGGTCGAGCCGTACCTGATGCAGATCGGCTTGCTGGCCCGCACGCCACGCGGCCGCCAGCTGACGCCGGGCGGCTGGGAGCACCTCGGCCTGACGCCGCCGCCCTCGGCGAGCGTTGCCGCGTCCCAACCCGGCCTGTTCGACTCGTAGGGGACTGCCGCGACGACATGAGCCCGGAATTCGGCCGCCTGCTGTTCGTCATCGGCCTGGTGCTGGTGGTGATCGGCGGGCTGGCGGCGCTCGGCGTACGGCTGCCGTTCGGGCGGCTCCCGGGCGACATCGCGATCGAGGGGGAACGGGGCGCGATCTACATCCCGATCGCGTCGATGATCGTGATCAGCGTCATCCTCACCATCCTCGCCAACTTCTTCCTTCGCCGCTAGCGGAAAAGCCCTCCGCGGACCCGACGGCGGGGAGTAGGCTGCGCGGCGGCACCGGTGCCCAACGAGGTGTCTGGGCTCCCACGTGCCCCGGAGCGGAGGGTGAGCCGAGTGGCGGTAGATTCAGCGGAGGTACCGAGGAGCGAACCACCGCCGGCGCCGGAGCCGCGGAGCGGGTTCGACTCGTGGTTCAAGCTCAGCGAGCGGGGGACCACCATCGGCACGGAGGTGCGTGCCGGCGTCACCACATTCCTGGTGATGGCGTACATCATCTTTCTCAATCCACTGATCCTGTCGAACATGTTCCCCGAGGGCGCTGAGCGGGACGCCTTCATCCCGGCGGCGAGCGCCGCAACAGCCGCCATCGCCGGCCTCCTGACCGTCGCGATGGGCATCGTCGCGAACTATCCGATCGCCCTGGCCGCCGGACTCGGCATCAACGCCATCGTGGCGTTCACGCTCGTCATCGGCCTCGGCCTGTCGCCGGCGGGCGCCATGGGCGTGATCGTGCTCGAGGGCCTCATCATCCTGGTCCTGGTGCTCGTCGGCCTGCGGGAGGCGATCATGGACGCCGTTCCGCTGGCCCTGAAGCGCGCGATCGGCGTCGGCATCGGCCTGTTCATCCTGTTCATCGGCTTCGTGGATGGCGGTCTGATCGGTCCCGGCACCCCGGTCGTGCAGTTCAACTTCCCGCTGGAGACCTCGGCCTGGGTCTTCCTGCTCGGGTTACTGCTGACGATCGTGCTGTTCGCGCTCAAGGTCCGGGCCGCGCTCCTGATCAGCATCGTGGTGATGTCGATCGTCGCCTACGTCTTCGGGCTCACCGAGCTTCCGCAGAACCTCGACTTCGTGCCGGATTTCTCGACGCTCGGCCAGTTCAACGTGACCGAGGTCTGGGACCTCGGCATCCTGGTCGCCGCGCTGACGATCTTCTCGATCATGCTCACCGACTTCTTCGACACGATGGGCACGGCCACAGCCATCACCGAGCAGGCCGGCCTGACGACGCCAGAGGGCCGGGTTCCCGGCATCAACCGCGTGCTGATCGTGGACTCGGTGGCCGCAGCCGCCGGCGGCGCCGGCGGCATCAGCTCGAACACCAGCTACATCGAGAGCGCCGCCGGAGTGGCCGAGGGCGGCAAGACTGGCCTGACCTCGGTCATCACCGGCATGCTCTTCCTGCTGGCGGTGTTCGTCACCCCCCTGGCGACGATGGTTCCCTTCGCCGCCACCGGCCCGGTGCTGGTGGTGGTCGGCTACCTCATGGCCACCCTCATCAAGGACATCAACTTCGGCGACGTCGAGGAAGGGCTGCCCGCCCTGCTCGGCATCACCCTCATGCCCCTGACGTACAACATCACCGTCGGCATCGGCGCCGCCTTCGTGACCTACGTGCTGATCAAGACCGTGCGCGGCAAGGCTGGCGAGGTCCACCTGCTGATGTGGGTGGTCGCGATCGCGTTTGCCATCTACTTCGCACAGGCCTGGCTCAACAGCCTGGTGCAGGCCGCTCCGTCCTGAGACCGATGGCGCCCGGCCGGTCGATCCGGCCGGGCGCTACGCTTTCGGCGTGAACCCGCGCCGCCTTCGCGTCGACGACTTCGCCTATGACCTCCCGACCGATGCGATCGCCCAGACGCCGGCTGAGCCCCGTGACGCATCGCGGCTGCTCGTGCTCGAGCGGCGCTCCGGCGGCCTCGACCATGCTCGCTTCGGGGACATCGGTCGCTGGTTGCGGCCCGGCGACCTGCTGGTCGTCAACGATTCGCGCGTGATCCCGGCCCGGCTGCGCGCGACGCGTGCCAGTGGCGGTGCGGCCGAGGTCCTCGTCCTGCGCCCGATCGAGGGAGACGCGGAGCGCTGGGAAGCGCTGGTACGCCCGTCACGACGTCTTGCCGAGGGCGCCGTCCTGGCCCTCGCCGACGGCCACCGCCTCGAGGTCGGGGAGCGGCTGGGCGACGGCACCCGCGCGATCCGATTCGATGGCGACCCGCATGCGGTCATGGCCGCCGCCGGGGAGATGCCACTTCCGCCCTACATCCATGACCGCGCCGCGCCGGCCGATCGGTACCAGACGGTCTACGCGCGCCCTCCGGGCTCCGCCGCGGCCCCGACGGCCGGCCTGCACTTCACCCCCGACCTGCTCGCCGCGCTGGAGTCGGGCGGCGTGCGCCGCGCCGTCGTGACGCTCCACGTCGGTCTCGACACCTTCCGGCCACTGGAGGGCGAGTACGTCGACGAGCACCACATCCATCGGGAGTGGTACGAGATCCCCGAGACGACGCGACGGGCGACCCGTGACGCAGAGCGCGTCGTCGCCGTCGGCACGACGGCGGTCCGGGTCCTCGAGACGGCCGCGCGAACGGACGCAGCCACCGGCTGGACCGACCTGTACATCACGCCGCCGCACGAGTTCGGCGCGGTGGACGCGTTGATCACCAACTTCCACCTTCCGCGCAGCTCGCTGCTGCTCCTGGTCACCGCGTTCGTGCAGGCCGGCATGGAGGCAGCCACGCCCTTCGATGCGCGCGACCGCCTGCTCCAGGCCTATCGCGCGGCGCTGGCCGAGGGATATCGGTTCTTCAGCTTCGGCGACGCGATGCTGATCGTCTAGCCCTGGTCGTCGGATCGGGTGGGTACAGCCGCGAGCTCGTCATCATCGGTGCCGAGCTGCACCACTTCCTCGTCCTCACCCACGGCGACCGCCGTCGGCCGCGTGTCCGCGTCGTCCTCCGGGCCTGATCCGTTCTCGCCCGCCTCGCCCTCGGCTGGCGGCGCCGGGCCGGCCTCCGCCACCGGCTCGTCGCCGGGCTCCTCGTCGGACCCGGCCGGCTCGACCGGGGGCAGAGGTCGCGGCCCGCCCGGATGAGCGCCCGGAACCTCGGAGCTGGAACGGCCGGCGGGGACGCCGAACGGCTCGGCCATCACCGCGCAGACCCGCGCGAGGTCGCACAGGGCCTGGCCGAGATCGGGCGACTCGGTGGCCGCCTCGAAATGCGGGTGGTGGAGGCGGAACGACCACCGCGTGCGGTGCTCGCGCGCCCAGAGACGGAACGTGTCAGCGCGCAGCTCGACCCCGCGCAGGACCTGCCACGGGTACATCAGCATGGCGAGCCGATAGCGGGCGGACGAGCCGAACGGGGCGTATCGGTGATCGAGCAGCCCGACCTCGGTCGCCACCATCACCCGGCGCTCGTCGCCCTCGGTGCCCGCCTCGAGGGCGTACACCGCCAGGTCCTCGACGCCCAGGCTCTGCAGCTCGAGCGCGATCCAATCCTTGACTTCGTCGTTGAGGAACGGCATGCGCGGCCATTCGGTCAGTCGCACGTGACGGTCACCTCTCCGTAGTGCCCCAGTAGCCTATCCTCTCCGGCGGTGTCAACGCGGGCTTCGCTCACATCCACCTTCGAGGCCACTCCGGTCGGGCGCGCCCGGTTGGGGCGCATTGTCACACCTCACGGCGCGATTGACACGCCCCAATTCATGCCCGTCGGCACTCAGGCAACGGTGAAGGCGCTGACACCCGGGGACCTCCGATCGGCCGGCGCGCAGATGATCCTGGGCAACACGTACCACCTCAACCTGCGCCCCACCGCCGAGCGCATCTCCCGGCTGGGAGGCCTGCATCGGTTCATGGGCTGGGACGGCCCGATCCTGACCGACTCGGGCGGGTTCCAGGTGTTCAGCCTGGCCGACCGGCGGCGGGTGGACGACGACGGCGTCACGTTCATCTCGCACCTCGACGGCTCCGAACAGCGCCTGACGCCGGAGCGCGCCATGGAGATCCAGGAAATGCTCGGCGCCGATGTGGCGATGGCGTTCGACCAGTTGGTCGATCCCACCATCCCGCGCGCCGAGGTCGCCGAGGCCATGCAACGCACCCATCGCTGGGCGGAGCGATCGCTGGCCGCACGGGCGCGGCCCGACCAGGCGGTGTTCGGGATCGTGCAGGGCGGCATCGACCCGGAGCTGCGGCGCGTGTCCGTCGACGCGATCGCGGGCATGCCGTTCGACGGCATCGCCATCGGCGGCCTGTCGGTGGGGGAGTCCAGGGCCGAGATGGCCGCCACCCTGGCCGTCGTCGCGGAGGCGCTCGGGGACGATCCTCGCCCGCGATACCTCATGGGCGTCGGTTCGCCGGTCGACTTCTTTGCCGCCGTCGAGCACGGGATCGACCTGTTCGACTGCGTGCTGCCGACCCGGGTGGCCCGGACCGGGCAGGTGTGGACCGATGCCGGTCGGCTCAACCTTCGCAACGCGGCCTTTCTGGACGACCCGGGTCCGATTGATCCGGCATGCGGCTGCGAGGCGTGCCGCGGCCATTCCCGGGCCTATCTCGCCCACCTGTTCCGAGCCCGGGAGCTGCTGGCCTACCGGCTGGCCACCGTCCACAACCTGACCTGGACGCTCGAGCTGTTGCGGCGCCTCCGCGGGTCGCTGACCGACGGCTCCTTCGCGCTCCTGGCCGATGCGATCCGCGCCGCGTTCGCCCGGACCTCGGCTGCGGATGTATGACGGCGTATGACACGGAGGAGTACAATGGCAGTGCGCGATCGCGTCGCACGAGCTGTCACGACGCGGAGCGTAGAATCGCCGTCGTAGGGGATCGGCGTCCGGTAAGCGCCGACTAAGTGTCCGATAAGGGCTCAGGCGCAACATCGGCGCCGCTCGAATCGGCACACAGCTTCGGAGGTTCGAGCGATGGCAAAGGGCCGAGATCGACCGCGCAAGGAGCCCAAGCGCAAGAAGGCCGCGAAACAGGCGCCCGCACCACCGGGTTCCGTTGCGCCGCCGACCTATCAGCCGCCGATGCGGCAGGTCGAGGTCATCAAGCCGAAGCGGAAGGAACGAGAACCGGAGCCCCAGGACCCGACCGCCCAGGATGAGGGATGAGCGGAGGCCACCGGGGCGCACGGCACAGCACGAGGAGCGCAAGCGAACCATGGATGCACCGGTGGCGGTGAGCCAGACGGCTCCAGCCCAGGCTGAGTCAGCCGGGACGGGGGCGACGAAGAACGGCAGTGGCAACGGCGAGCGGAGCCGGGCCGTGGATGCCGCCATCCTGCAGATCGAGAAGCAGTTCGGCCGCGGCGCGATCATGCGTCTCGGCGACCGCGAGGCGCAGAACGTTCCGGCCGTCTCGACCGGCTCCGTCGCGCTCGACCTCGCCCTCGGCGTGGGCGGCGTGCCGCGCGGCCGGATCACCGAGATCTATGGCCCCGAATCGAGCGGCAAGACCACGCTCTGCTACCACGTGGCGGCCAACGCCCAGCGCAACGGCGGCGTCGTGGCCTTCATCGACGCCGAGCACGCGCTCGACCCCGGCTACGCCAAGAACGTCGGCGTCGACGTCGACGAGCTGCTCGTCAGCCAGCCGGACACTGGTGAGCAGGCCCTCGAGATCGCCGAGACCCTCATCCGCTCCGGCGGCGTCGACGTCGTGATCGTCGACTCGGTCGCGGCGCTCGTCCCGCGGGCCGAGATCGAGGGCGACATGGGCGACGCGTTCGTCGGCCTCCAGGCCCGCCTGATGAGCCAGGCGCTCCGCAAGCTGACCGGCGCCATCAACCGCAGCCAGACCGCGCTCATCTTCACCAACCAGCTGCGTGAAAAGATCGGCGTGATGTTCGGAAGCCCGGAGACCACGCCCGGCGGTCGCGCGCTGAAGTTCTACGCCAGCGTCCGCATGGACATCCGCCGCATCGAGACCCTGAAGACCGGGACCGATGCGATCGGCAGCCGCACCCGGGTCAAGGTCGTCAAGAACAAGGTTGCTTCGCCGTTCCGCGTCGCCGAGTTCGACATCATGTACAACGAGGGCATCAGCCGCGAGGGCGGACTGCTCGACGTCGGCATCGCCGCCGGAATCCTTTCCAAGACCGGTGCCTGGTTCAACTACGGGGACACGCGTCTCGGGCAGGGCCGCGAGAACGCTCGGGACTTCCTGAAGCAGAACCCGGAGATCGCTGAGCGGATCGACGACGAGATCCGCGGCAAGGTCGCGAGCATCGAGGTCGGTCCGGAGGGCATCAGCGAGGCGGAGTAGCGCTCGAACGTGCGTGCACGACGCTCGAAACCGGCGGAGGGCCAGCCGAGCGAGCCGCTTTCGGCGCTCGAGGTCGCCGTCCACTACCTCGGAACGCGCCCGCGAACGCGGTGGGAGATCAGCCAGCGCCTGCGGCGCGCCAAGGTGCCCGACGGGGAGATCGAGGCGGCCCTCGAGCGGCTGGCCCAGCTGGGCTACGTGGACGACGCAGCCTTCGCGCGGTGGTGGGGCGAGCAGCGCGATCGGCACAATCCGCGGGGTCGCAGGATGATCGAGAGCGAGCTCCGCCAACGCGGCGTGAGTCGCGACATCATCGAGGCCTACCGCCTGGAGCATGCCGCGCCGGAGCGGAGTCCGGAGGACGAGGGCCTGCCGGGTGACGAGCTGGCGCGCGCCAGGAATGCGCTGGCCAGGCACCTGCGCGGCCGCCCGATGCCCGCCGACCGCGCGGCGCGCCAGCGCGTGGGCATGTACCTCGTCCGACGCGGCTTCGACCCCGATACGGTGCGCGCCGCGCTGGTCGAAGCCGGCACCGCGTCCGATGACGTCCCGGAGGCGGGGGAGGAGTAGGCTGGAACCGGCAGCCAGCAGACACGGAGGACTCGGTGGCCACCAGCACGGCGACGACAACAGACGCCTATATCGCCTCGCTGCCGGAGGACCGGCAGGTGATGGTGCGGGCGATACGCGACGAGATCCGCCGCAACCTCCCGGACGGCTATGCGGAGGGCATGCAGTACGGGATGATCGGCTGGTACGTGCCGCTCGAGCGCTTCCCGAACACATACAACGGGCAGCCGCTGGGACTGGTCGGCCTGGCCAGCCAGAAGCAGTACGTCAGCCTGTACCTCAACAGCGTCTACGGTGACCGCGACACAGAGGCGTGGTTCCGCGAGCGCTGGGCGGGGACCGGCAAGGCGCTGAACATGGGAAAGAGCTGCGTCCGGTTCCGCCGGCTGGAGGACGTCCCGCTGGACGTCATCGGCGAGACGATCGCGCGCGCGGACCTCGACAGTTACCTCGCCCAGCACGAGGAGGCACGCGGCTCCTCTCGCGTGACGAAGCGGCGTCCCGGAGTGAGCAATCCGTAGAGCGCTCCGTGGATTCACGGATTCGGAGCGGCACGGAACTGGCTAGGGTTGGTGCCCGTGAGCCTTGCTGAGTGGATCGACGAGTACCGCCGCGTCGACCCGAATGACGTGAACCGACCCCAGGTCGACGCGGTCGACGACTGGGAGGAGCCGGACTTGCTGGCGCCGGCCGACCGGGTGCGAGATACCGAGCCGCGCTGGATGGATCGCGCCCGCAGCGTGGGCTACGCGCGCGCGACCCAGCTCTGAGCCGGAGCGCCCACCGCGCCACGGCCGAGCCGCCGCCCCGACCGGCTAGGCTGTAGCCATGCGCTACGCCCTCATGACCGAGCCCCAGCAGGGGCTCTCCTACGACGAGCAGCTGGCCCTGGCGCGAACTGCCGAGGACGCCGGCCTCGAGGCCTTCTTCCGATCGGACCACTACGCCAGCTTCCCCGGCGCGGGCGGCCTGCCGACCACGGATGCCTGGACCACGCTCGCAGGTCTGGCGCGCGAGACGTCGACCATCCGGCTTGGTGTCCTGGTCTCACCGGTGACCTTCCGCCTGCCGGGAACCCTGGCCAAGATCATCCAGACCGTCGACGAGATGAGCGACGGACGGGTGGAGGCCGGCTTCGGAGCGGGCTGGAACGCCGACGAGCACACCCAGCTGGGGCTCCCATTCCCCGAGATTGGTGAGCGGTTCGACCGGCTCGAGGAGCAGATGGCGATCATCCACGGTCTGTGGACCGAGCCGGATGGCTGGTCCTATGACGGCGAGCACTGGCAGGTCCGCAATTCGAAGCGCCACGGTGAGATCGCCCGAGGGGGTCGCCGTCACCCGCACATCGTGTTCGGCGGCAAGGGCAACGCACGGTTGGCAGGGCTCGTCGCTCGCTACGGCGACGAGTTCAACCTCAACTCCGCATCGCCCGACGACGTCCCGGCGGCCTACGCGCGCGTCCGCGCCGCGTGCGAGGCCATCGGCCGTGACCCGGACGAGGTGGTGTACTCGGCCATGACCGGCGTGCTGGTGGCCGAGACCGACGCCGATCTCCGAGTCCGGGTGCACGACCTCCTGGCCACCATCGGACAGGGTGCGACCGACGGGGACGCGTGGCTCGCTGAGCGTCGCGGCCGCTGGATTATGGGCACGCCCGACGAGGCGATGGAGCGCGTGCGAGCGCTCGAGGCGCTCGGCACCCAACGCGTCATGCTCCAGGACCTGCTGCCGCGTGACCTGGACCATGTTCGGCTCATCGGTCGGATCTTCGCGCGAGCCTGACCCCCGGCGGTCGCGTCGCGGCGACGTGCGCTACACTCGCCCCTCTGTGGGCAGCCGCCCACCCGATCGACCGACCGATGCGTCCGCGGGGCGGACGCGAGAGCGCCCATCCGGGCTCCACAGCATGGGGAGCCGACATGCCTGATCTCGTCATCGTCGTCGTGGCGGCGATTGCTGCCGCCGTCGGAATCGCGATCGGCTTCGTCCTGCGCCAGGTCGTGGCGACGAACGCCGTCAAGCACGCCGAGCATTACAGCGAGCGCCTCGTGGCCGAGGCTCGCGCCAAGCAGAAGGAGATCGTCCTCGAGGGAAAGGACGAGGCCCTGCACCTCCGTCGAGCGGCGGAGGAAGAGGCCCGAGAGACTCGGGCAACGCTCCAGCGTTCCGAGCGCCGCCTCCTGGACCGGGAGGAGGCGCTCGACCGCAAGGTGGCCACGATCGAGGAGCGTGAGAACGCACTGGCCGCCCGCCAGGCGGAGCTCGACCAGGAGCGTGCGCGGCTTGCCGAGCTCCAGCAGCGGCAGCTCACCGAGCTCGAGCGTGTCGGCGGCCTCAGCGTGGCAGAGGCACGTCACTCGCTCATCGCCCAGATCGTCGACGAGGCACAGGCGGAGGCCCAGCACCGCGTTCGCGAGATCGAGCGCCACGCGCAGGAGGAGGGCGACGACCGCGCGCGACGCATCCTCACCACCGTCATGCAACGGATCGCGGCCGACCACACCTCGGAGGCGACCATCACGGTGGTGGCGCTGCCGAACGAGGAGATGAAGGGCCGGATCATCGGCAGAGAGGGACGCAACATCCGGGCGCTGGAGCAGGCGACCGGCGTCGACCTCATCATCGACGACACGCCGGAGGCGGTCGTCCTCTCGGGCTTCGACCCGGTCCGCCGCGAAGTGGCGCGGTTGGCGCTCACGAAGTTGATCAGCGACGGCCGCATCCACCCGGGCCGGATCGAGGAGACGGTGACGAAATGCCGTTCCGAGATCGAGGTTGTGATGCGCCAGGCGGGCGAGCAGGCCGCCTACGACGCCGGCGTCCCGGGCCTGCATCCGGAGCTCATCAAGCTGCTGGGGCGGCTGAAGTACCGCACCAGCTACGGCCAGAACGTGCTGAACCACTGCATCGAGACCGCCCGCCTGTCGGGGCTGCTGGCCGCGGAGATCGGGGCGAACGTCGGCGAGTCGAAGAAGGGCGGCCTGCTCCACGACATCGGCAAGGCCGTCGATCACGAGGTCGAGGGCCCGCATGCCGCCATCGGCGGCGACATCGCCGCGCGCTATGGCGTGAACGCCATCGTGTGCAATGCCATCGCCGCGCACCACCAGGAGGTGGAGCAGGATTCGACCGAGGCGACCGTGGTCCAGATCGCGGACGCCATCAGCGCGTCGCGACCGGGGGCCAGGGGCGAGAGCCTGGACAACTACGTCAAGCGGCTTGACGACCTGCAGCAGATCGCGCTCAGCTTCCCCGGCGTGGAGCGCTGCTTCGCCATCCAGGCCGGCCGCGAGATTCGCATCCTGGTTCGCCCCGAGGACATCGACGACCTGGCCTCCAGCCGCCTGGCGCGCGACGTCGTCAAGAAGATCGAGGAACAGCTCCAGTACCCGGGCCAGATCAAGGTCACCGTCATCCGCGAGACGCGAGCCGTCGATTACGCGCGGTGAGCGACCTGCGCATCTGCGTCATCGGCGACATCATCGGCAAGCCCGGACGCCTGGCGGTCATGCACGCCCTGCCGGATCTGCGGCGTGAGCTGGCGCTGGACCTGGTCATCGCCAACGGCGAGAACACCGCAGCCGGCGCCGGCCTGACTCCCAGCCTCGCCGAAGAGCTGCTTGGCGGTGGGATCGACGTCATCACCTCCGGCAACCACATCTGGGACAAGCGCGAGATCTACGACTACCTCGACGGCGATCGGCCGGTGCTGCGGCCGATCAACTACCCCGACGAGGCTCCCGGCAGGGGATGGCTGGTCCACCACACCGATTCCGGCGAGGAGGTGGCGGTGATCAACGCCATGGGCCGGGTGTTCATGAACCAGCTCGACAGCCCGTTCACGAAGCTCGACGAGCTCCTCGACGGCGCGGCCGAGCCGCTGCCGCCGATCCGCGTCCTCGACTTCCATTGCGAAATCACCTCGGAGAAGAACGCGATGGGCTGGTACCTCGACGGCCGCGTGAGCGCTGTGGTCGGCACGCACACGCACGTGCCGACGGCCGACGCGCGCGTCCTGCCCGGGGGCACGGCCTACATCAGCGACATCGGCATGACCGGGCCGCGCGACTCGATCATCGGCTTCAGCCTGGAGACCGTCCTGCCGCGCTTCACCCGCCATCTGCCCACGCGCTTCCAGGTGGCCGATGGCCCGGTGTCCTTCAACGCCGTGGTGATCAGCGCCGATCGCGCCACCGGGCGGGCATCCTCGATCGAGCAGGTGCAGCGCCTCGTCGAGGTGTGAGCGTGGGGGAGCATCTACGGTATATACGCACCCGGGCCCCATGACCGACGCGCCGCCGATCCTGGGCGTCGTCGGTCCGACCGCGTCGGGGAAGACCGAGCTGGCGCTGGCGCTGGCGCAACGGCTGCCGGTGGAGATCCTCGTCGCCGACTCGCGCCAGGCCGTCCGCGGCATGGACGTCGGCACCGCGAAGCCCAATCCGGCCGCGCGGGCCACGGTGCCGCACCACCTGCTCGACCTGGTCGACCCGGACGAACCGTTCAGCGTCGCCCTCTGGGTGGACGCGGCGCGCGCGTCCGTCGCCGACGTTGTCGCTCGTGGGCGCCTGCCGATGCTGGTGGGCGGGACGGGACTGTACGTCGAAGCTCTGCTGCACGGCCACGACTACGCGGCCCAGGCGTGGTCACCGGAGGTTCGGGCCGCGCTCGTCGAGCGCCTCGAGGTGGACGGGCTCGCCCCACTCGCGCACGAGCTCGCCGCGCTCGACCCGGTGACCGCCACGCGCACCGACCTCAACAACCCGCGCCGCGTGCTGCGGGCGCTGGAACGGGCGCACGGCGGGGGAGGGATACCCCGGGCCGATCCGTGGGCCGGTCGCGTTGCGCTGGTCGGGCTCAGTCGCCCGCGCGAGGTGCTGGTCCGGCGCATCGACCAGCGGGCGCGCTGGCTGTTCGAGCGCGGTGGCCTGCTGGACGAGGTCCGCGCGCTGCTCGCTGCGGGTTATGGGCCGGACCTCCGGCCGATGAGCGGGCACGGCTACGGCGAGGCGGCGGCGCACCTGGGCGGGACCCTCACGCTGGAAGAGGCGATCGAGCGCACTGCCCGTCGCACGCGACAGTACGCGAAGCGCCAGCTCACCTGGTTCCGACGCGAGCCACGCGTCATGTGGCTCCCGGCCGCGGGCCGCGCCGGCAACGACCCTGCGCTGGTGGACGAGGCGGAGCGCCTGCTGCGAGCGGCCCTCAGCTAGCGCTGGGCAGGCCGAGTGACTCGCGCCAGGCCGACATCGCCACCGGCACCGGATCCGGCTCTCGCACCGGCTGCTTGAGCGGACCGGGGCGGCCGAGGTGGTATCCCTGGCCGACCTCGATGCCGAGCTCGGCCAGCGACGCGAGCTGCGCGGACTCCTCCACGCCCTCGGCGATGACCAGGGCCCCCATGCGCGACGCGAAGGCCACGACGGAGCCCAGGACCGCGGTCGACTGGTCGCCCGACGAGCTGCGCTGGACGAGGCCCAGGTCAACCTTCAGCACGTCGAAGCTGATCTCCGCCAGCAGGCGCAAGCCGGCATTGCCGGCCCCGATGTCATCGGCCGCGATGCGCACCCCGGACGCGCGAAGCTCGTCCAGGCGGCTCCGAACCCGATCGATGTCATGGATGGCCTGGTGCTCGGTGAGCTCGACGACCAGCCGCTGCCGATCGAAGCCATGGCGCGCCAGGATGGCGAGCAGCACGGCGGGGCTGAAGTCCGGCGCCTCGAGGGTGGCCGGCGAGAGGTTGAGGCTCAGGAACTGCTCCTCGGGCAGCGCGTGCGCGCCCGCGACGATCGCCTCGACGCAGGCGAGATCGAGCGCGGTCAGCCTGCCACCGACGTCGGCTGCCTCGAATAGCGCCCCGGGGTCGGCGAACGGCGCCGGCGGGACCGGGCGAATGAGACCCTCGTGGCCGATCACGGTCCGGCTGGCAAGCGCGACGATCGGCTGGTACACCGGAGCCAGCAGCCCGCGGGCGATAACGTCGGAGATGGCGGCCGACGCCGGACCTGCCTCCGCCCCTTCCGCGGCAGGCGCCACCCCGATCTCGTAGGCGACGACGTCAGTGCCGCCGCCACGCTTGGCTACGTACAGCGCGGCATCGGCCTGCGAGAAGAGCTTGGCACGGCCGTCCGCCAGCTCGGGGACGGCGGACAGGCCGGCGGAGAACGAGACCGGCTCCAGATCCTCGACCCGCAGCGCGGGCTGGAGTGCCTGCGCCAGCACACGTCGGGCGACGATGCGCGCGCCCTCGAGATCGGTGTGCGGCAGGACGACCGCGAACTCGTCACCGCCGATGCGGTAGGCGCGGTCGGGCCGACGCAGGACCGAGGTGAGCAGCTCGCCGAAGCCCCGCAGGATCCCATCGCCGCGGGCATGCCCGCGGGTGTCGTTGACCTCCTTGAATTCGTCGAGGTCGATCAGCATCAGCGCCAACGGGGTCTGATAGCGCAGCGCCTCGTCGACCTGGCGCTCCAGCTCCTCGTGGAAGGCTCGCTGGTTGCCGAGCCCGGTGAGGGGGTCGCGCAGCGCGTCAGCGACGGCTGCCTCGTACCGTTCCTGGAGGTCGGCCTGGCCGGCGACGATCGGCGAGATCGTGCGCGACATGACGGCGGCGCCCACGATGAGCGCCGCGCCGCTGGCGAGCACGATGGCCAGCGCCTGACCCGTGTGGGCGAGCACCAGCGACAGCTGGTACGCGGCCGCGAACGCGATCACGGCCAGCACGCTGCCCATCAGCATGCGTCGGGTCAGCGCGCCGGTGCTGAGGCCGCGGATCCCGGCGGTGGCCGGGCGATGTGATTCCAACCCGAGCTCCCGTCTGCCCCCTGTGGGTGTGGTGGGGTGAGGTATGGCAGATGGAGTCCGCCGACGCAGCATGACCTTCGTACCGATCGAGGCCCGACGGGCTCCGCGTGGCATCGGCTACCATGGATCGAACAGATGTCCGAACGCGCCCGCATGATCGACCTGACCACCCCGGTCGAGCGCGCCTTCCTCATCGGCCTCGACGATCCCGCCGCACGTGGCTGGCCGGTGGAGCGCTCGCTGGCGGAGCTCGCCGCCCTGGCCGAGACGGCCGGGGCGACGGTGGTGGGCTCGGCCTTCCAGCGCCGCGCCGCGCCGGACCCGGTCTGGTACTTCGGCAAGGGTCGCGCCGCGGAGCTCGTCGACGAGAAGGCCGCGAGCGACTTCAACCTGTTGATCGTCGACGATGAGCTGGAGCCGAACCAGCAGCGCGGCCTGGAGAAGCTGCTCGACTGCAAGGTGCTGGATCGCTCGGCCCTGATCATCGACATCTTCGCTCGGCACGCCAAGACCAAGGAGGGACGCCTGCAGGTCGAGCTGGCAGCGCTCGAGTATCACCTGCCGCGCCTGACGCGGCTGTGGACGCACCTGTCGCGCACCGGTGGTGGGATCGGGACCCGAGGTCCCGGTGAGAGTCAGCTCGAGACCGACCGACGTCTCATCCGCGAGAAGATCAAGAAGGTCCGCGCCGACCTCGACGACGTCCGCCGTCACCGCGCCACCAGCGCCCGGCGCCGCGACGAGCACGAGGTGGCCAGCGTCGCCCTGGTGGGGTACACCAACGCCGGCAAGAGCAGCCTGCTCAACGCATTGGCCGCCAGCGACGTCTATGCGGCCGACATGTTGTTCGCCACCCTCGACCCGACGAGCCGCCAGGTCGACCTGCCCAGCGGCCAGCGAGTGGTCGTGACCGACACCGTCGGGTTCATCAACAAGCTGCCGCACGACCTGGTCGACGCGTTCCGAGCCACCCTGGAGGAGGTCATGCGCGCGGACCTGCTCCTCGAGGTGGTCGACGCCTCCGACCCCGACTTTGTCCGGCAGCAGGCAGCGGTGCAGACCGTCCTCGACGAGCTCGGCGCCGGCCACACGCCACGGATCACTGTCTACAACAAGCTCGACCTGCTCCCGGCCGATGCCGGGACGCCACCCGAGGGCGACCGTGCCGTCTTCGTGAGCGCGCTGACCGGGGACGGCCTGGACCGCCTGCGTCAGCGCGTCGCCGATACGCTGCGGCGCGACATGGTCGCGGTCGATGCGGTCGTTCCGTACGAGCGCGGCGAGCTGGTGGCGCGGGCGCGCAGCTCGGGCGACGTGGAGGAGCGCTACGAGGAGGCCGGCGTGCGCGTCAGCGGCCATCTGCCGCCGTCGATTGCCTCCGAGCTCGCCAACGCGGGGCGCGCGCGCCGCCGCGCCGGCGCACCGCACTAGCCGCACCGGGTGGCCCGCCAACCGCAGCTGCGTGAGGAGCTGCTCGCGCTGAGCGCGGACGAGCGACCGACCGAGGATCAGGTCGCGCGCTTCGCGGCGATCGTCGAGGAGCACGGCTGGCCCGCGCTGCGTGTGGTCGGCGCCGATGGCGTGGATGCCGCCTGGTGGCTGGCCCACCATGCCGATGCCGCGACGACGACGCAGGGCCGCTGGCTGGCACAGCTGGCGGACGCGGTCGCCGCGGGCGACGCGGATCCACGTCACCTCGCGATCCTGACCGATCACCTTGCCGCGGCGTCCGGCGAACGGCAGGTGTACGGCACGATCGCGCTCCTGGCCGATGACGGCGAGGTCGAGTTCTCGGTGCCGGTCGACGACCCGGGCGAGCTGGAGGCGCGACGCGCGTCCATCGGGCTGCCTTCGACCGCAGCGGACGCGTCGGCCATGGCGGCGGGGGACCTCGTCCCGTACCGCGCGGACCGAGGCGACGCCGCCGTCCTGCAGTGGCCCATCATCCTCGAGGGCCATGTCTCGGTCGAGGCCGCGCTCGACGCCGGCGTGCGCCACGTCCACCGGATCTGGGCGACGCGGCCCGGCGACCGCCGCCTCGGACGCCTTCGCGCCCTGGCTCGTGAGCGCGGCGTGCTGATCGACAGCGTCGGGCGCGACGAGATCGACGCCCTCAGCAGTGGTCGCACCCACGGCGGGCTGATCGCCCTGGTCGGCCCGCGCCGTGAGCGCGGCGTGCCCGAGCTGCTGGCCGAGGTGGGGGAGGGGTCGCTGATCGTGATGCTGGACGGCATCGAGGACCCGTTCAACTTCGGCCAGGCCGCCCGCGCGCTCTACGCCGCGGGCGTCGACGGGCTGGTCACGCGTCGCAGCTGGGAGACGGCGGTGACGACCGTCACGCGCGCCTCAGCCGGCACGACCGAGCTGCTGCCGATGGCGTCCGCGTCAACGGCCGAGGAGGCGGCCGATGCCTGTCGGCGCGCCGGCCTGCGGGTGGGGTGCGCGGTGGATGACGACGACGCGGTCGAGCTGGCCGAGGCCGACCTGACTGGTGGGCTGTTCCTGCTCATCGGCGGGGAGCGCCGCGGCGTCACTCGCTCATTCGTCGAGCGGGCCGATCAGAAGATGCGGATCGGGTACGGCCGTCCGCGCGCGCCGCAGCTGGGTGCCGCCACCGCTGCCGCCATCATCGGGTTCGAGGCGCTCCGGCAGCGCCGGATCACCCAGGACTAGAAGACGCGGCGCCCGGCCAGGCGGTCGATGGGCGGCGCGGCAGGCTCGGGACGGCTCAGGTGGCGCCAGACCCGCTGCCGGATGGCCAGCCCGGCCACCAGGTACAGCGCGGCGACCACGACCAGCAGGCCATAGCCAACCGCCAACGGGCCGATCTCACCGCCGATGGCGGTGCCACCGACGATTGCCAGGCTGCCGAATCCGATCCCGGCCAGCGCCACGGACCACAGTGACTGTCGCATGCCGCTGAGCCTACGTCGCCGCCACATCGACCCGCATAGGACGATCCGGCCTGGTGGGCAGGACCATCGGGCCCGCGGACTACTCAGTCCGCCTGCGCATCTACTTCCCCAAATAGATGTTATGTAACGTTAGGAACGGTAGCGGCATCCCGATCGATGGTCACACTCGGCGAAAGCTCAGTACGGGACTCGACTCGGTGACGGCGCGGTATGCTCCGGCGATCATGCCCGAGCTAACGTCGCGGGGCGAGCTCGCGGGGCTTGCGCGCCTGCTGCTGATCGCCACGCTGATCATCGTCGTCGACGTGCGCGTTCCGATATTCGATATCGTCCCGGACGCTGTCGGCGGCGCGCTGGTGCTGTACGCCATGCTTCGGCTGCGGTCGGTCGTGCGCGGCGCGGACAGAACACTGCAGATTCTGGTGGTCCTCGCCGTGATTGCCGCGGCCGCAGCCGTCCTGGAGACCCTGGCGCCCCTCAGCGGGCCGCTGGGGTTGCTGCCCCTCAGCCAGCCGATCGGAGCGTACGTCCTGGCCGGTCTGATGGGTCGCATGCTGGCGGAGCGCGAGCCGGAGCTGGCCGGGCGCTGGCGCATGACCGAGCGTTTGATCCTGTGGCTCGGCGTCGTGGTGGCCACGGCCGGCGTGCTGATCACGCTGGCGGCGGTGAACATCCAGATCGAAACGCCGTTCGCGCTGATGCTGGTCGTGATCCTGGCCGTCCCGCTGGTGGCGCTGCTCGTCGCGCTGTGGCGCACCGGGGTCTCGCCCCTGCCAGAGGACCACCCGATCCCGGCCCCGGACTCGGCGTAGGCGAGGGCCTTCGCCGATCGCGGCGTGCACGAGATCAAGGGCCTCGAGAATCCCCGCCCGGTGTACGCGCTGGTGCCTCGCTCGGCGGCGTGACCGAGGGCGTCCAGGTCACGTCCCAGGCCCTCACGTCGCGCGTGAGGCCGCACCCGCAGGCCTGGCGCAGCATGGGCCGATCGCCGTCGACGAAGAAGTCGACCCCGGTCCAGCGGTGGCGGTGGGCGTCCATCGCCTACGCCCCGTCCGGGCTCGACTCGGTGAGGGTGGTCGGGGCCCCGTGGACGGCCGGGATGCTTCCGAGGACGGCCCGCCTGGTAATCGGCGAACGCCTGCATCACCTCGTCGCGCGTGTTCATCACGAACGGGCCGGCCCACGCCACCGGCTCGCGAATCGGTCGACCGCCGAGGATCAGGACGTCGAGGTTCGGGCTCCGGCTCTCCTGGCGCGGCGTGGCGCCGATGCGGATCGCATTGCCCGGACCGAAGGCCGCCAGCTGGCCCATCTGGATCGCGACGCGCTCCGCGCCGACCGTGCCGTGGCCGGCGAGGACGTAGACCAGCGCGTTGTGGTCCGCCCGCCATGGGAGGGTGACCTCGGCCTCCGGGCTGAGCGTGGCATGCACCAGGGTCATCGGGGTGTAGGTGACGCCGGGGCCGGCATGGCCCGCCAGCTCGCCGGCGATCACGCGCAGCAGGGCTCCCCCATCGGGTGACGCGACGAGGCCGACCTGGCCGGCGCGGATGTCCTGGTACCGCGGCGGCGCCCACTTCTGCGAGCTCGGCAGGTTGACCCACAGCTGGATGCCGTGGAACAGCCCGCCGCTGACGACCAGCGCCTCCGGCGGCTTCTCGATGTGCAGGATGCCGGCGCCGGCGGTCATCCATTGCGTATCGCCGTTGGTGATCACTCCCCCGCCGCCGTTGGAGTCCGCGTGCTCGAACGTGCCGTCCATCATGTACGTCACGGTCTCGAAGCCGCGGTGCGGGTGCCAGGGCGTGCCCTTCGGCTCGCCGGGCGCGTACTCGACCTCGCCCATCTGGTCCATGTGGATGAACGGGTCGAGCAGGCCGAGGTCGACGCCGTGGAACGCCCGCCGCACCGGAAAGCCCTCGCCCTCGTAGCCCTTCGGCGCGCTGGTGACGCTCAGGACGGCGCGCTCGCGCGACACGGCCGGATCCGGTGGCAGGACCCGCGGCAGGACGGTGATGTCGTCGACGGTGATGGCAGGCATGCGCCGATGATACCACCGATAGTTGCGCCGTCAACTATCTGACGCTACTCGCACCGCATGACAACCGAGCGATCGGGGAGAGGTGGACAAGCACCGGCGCGCGGCGAATACTCACCGCTCTCAGCGGCCCCCCGCCGCCCCCGGAACCGAGCAACGGAGGCAGCGCGTGTCGAACACGTCTGAGGCGTTCGCGGACAGCGCAGCTGTCCGCACGTTCCTGATCGCCGATATTCGCGGCTACACGCGTTTCACCGACGAGCCACGGAGACGAGGCCACCTCCAGGCTGGCGAAGAAATTCGCGGCCGTCATGGCCGAGGGAATCGAGGCCTGGGGCGGGCGACTGGTGGAGCTTCGTGGGGACGAGGCGCTCGCCGTGTTCAGCATCGCCACGCGCGGCGTTGCGTGCGGCCGTCGAGCTCCAGGACGCCTTCGCCGACGAAACGCTGGCCGAGCCGGATCTTCCTCTGGCCGTCGGCATGGGCCTGGACGCCGGTGAGGCGGTTGCTGTGGCAGATGGCTTCCGGGGCGCCGCCCTGAACCTTGCCGCCAGGTTGTGCGCAGGCGCGAGCGCGGGAGAGATCCGCGTCACCGACAGCCTCAAGCATCTGGCCGGTCCGATGCCCGATCTGGTGTTCGAGCCCCTGGAGCCGGTAGGCCTCAAAGGCATCGACGGAACCGTCACGCCATGGCTGGTTGGAACCAGCACGCCGCCCGGCGGTCCGCGCAACACGCCACCCGAGGCGCTGAAGGACCGGGCGCACCTGCCACCCGGGCTGGACTCGCTGATCCCGCTTGGCGGGCCGCGAAAGCCGACCTGCGCTGGCTCGGGATGGCACTGGCGTCGGGCTCGCCGTGGCCATTCGCGCACCGTCGGGATCATGGGACCGACTGGCATCGGCAAGACGCGACTCGCCGCCGAGACTGGCCAGGCTGGCGTTGCGGGACGGGTCCGAGGTCAGGTATGTGGCGGGTGGCGAACTGACTCCAGGCAGCTGGCGCGCGGAGGCAGCCTCGACCGCTCCCCTGCTCCTGGTGATCGACGATCTGGACGAGGCGAGCGTGCCGGCACTCGAGGCCATGGCCCGAGCATGGGCATCCCCCACCCGGCGTGGGCACGCTGCTGCTCGCCGTCGTGCGCGTGCCGAGCCAGGTGGAGGACGAGCTCGAGCGGCTGTCGCCCGATGGGCAGCGCACGCTCGGGCGCCTCGACGCCGATGCGGTCCGCGCGATCGCCACCTTCTATGCCGAGCACGCGGTCGACGATCTGCCGCTGGCACGCATCGAGGAGGAAAGCGATGGCGTCCCGGCGGCGGTGCACCGTATCGCCAGCCAGCTCGCCCGCGCCGGCGCGTGCCCAACGCCTCGGGACGTCGGCGGAACGTGCGGCGAGCGATCGGCGCGGATTGCGCGCCGCCGAGGAGGACGTCATCCGCGAGATGGCGGGCCTCGAGCTGGCCACCCGGCGCGCCCGTCTGACGACGGCCGACGCCGATGACGCTCCGACCGGCGACCCCTCGACCATGATCTGCCCGTACAAGGGCTTGGCAACGTTCGAGGCCGAGGACGCGGCGTACTTCTTCGGTCGCGAGCGCGTGGTCGCTGAGCTGATCGCCCGCCTGGTCGGCAGCCCGTTCGTGGCCGTCGTGGGCGCCTCAGGCAGTGGCAAGTCCTCGGCGCTCCGAGCCGGCCTCCTTCCGGCCCTCGCCAGCGGCGTTCTCCCCGGCAGCGATACGTGGACCACGGTCGTGATGCGACCCGGCGAGCGGCCGATGTTCGAGCTGCGCGCCGCGCTCGCGAAGGCGTTTGGCGCCGAAGAGCGGCAGGACGTGGTCGCCGACCTCGAGCAGCGCCTCGCGGCGCAGTCTGCCGGCCAACGTCTCCTGCTGGTCGTCGACCAATTCGAGGAGGTGTTCGCTGCGACCGACGTCGAAGGCCGCGACGCGTTCCTGGAGCTGCTGACCACGCCCGAGATCGGGACTCAAGGTCATCGTGGCCGTCCGCGCCGACCAGTATGGGCAGGGGGCCGCATATCCAGCCCTGGCGCGGCAGCTCGCGGCCGACCACGTGCTGGTGGGACCGGTCACCCCGGCCGAGACTGCCGAGATCGTCGAACAACCGGCGCAGCAGGTGGGCCTCCGAGTCGAGCCGGAGCTCACCGAGGCGCTGGTGCGGGACGCCGGCGAGGAGCCCGGCGCACTGCCGCTCCTGTCGACGGCGCTCCTGGAGCTATGGCAGGCCCGGGAGGACGGACGGCTGACCTTGGCGGCCTACAACGCGCGAGGTGGCCTCCGCGGCGCCGTTGCGCGGCTGGCGGAGTCGGCCTTCGCGCGCCTGACGCCCGAGCAGGAGCCGATCGCCCGCGGCGTGATGCTCCGCCTGGCCGGTCCGGGCGAGGGCGACACGCTGGTGCGACGGCGAGTGCCGATGCGGCGAATTCGACACCGACAATTCGCCGGGCGTGGCAGCGGTCCTCGACACGCTGACCACGCAGCGTCTGCTGACCACCGGCGACGGCTACATCGAGGTCGCTCACGAGGCGCTGCTGCGCGAATGGCCACGTCTCCAGGGATGGCTGGACGAGGACGCGTCCGGTCGGCAGCTCCGCCTCCACCTGATCGGTGCCGCGCGCGAGTGGGACGAACGCGGGCGCGAGCCGGGTGACCTGTACCGGGGCGCGCGACTGGTCGCGATGCTCGACTGGGCGGGCGAGCACGACGCCGAGCTGAACGCCACCGAGCGTGCCTTCGTGGCGGCCAGCCGCGAGGCCGCCGAGGACGAGGCCAATCGCCAGCGCGCCACGAACCGACGGCTGCGCGTGCTGCTCGGCGGCGCGGCGGTCTTCCTGGTCGCCGCGGTCGCAGCCGGCGGCTTCGCGTTCGTGCAGGCCCAGCAGGCGCAGGCCGAGGCGGACCGTGCCGATGCGGCGGCCGATGAGGCAGACCGGCAACGGGAGACCGCCGAGGAGGCAGGCCCTCCTCAATCGCTCGCGTGAGCTGGCCGCTTCGGCGGTGACGGCCCTGGGCACCGATGCAACGCTCGCGCGGCTGCTCGCGCTCAGCGGGGCGATGCTCACGGAGCCGCCTCTGGAGACCGTCAGCGCGTTGCGGCGGGCCCTGGCAGATGACCGGGTCGTCGCCACGTATTCGTGGCCGGAGGACCGGGCCGGTGAGTTCGAGCCAGGGCTGGACCCGACGGGTCGCCTCATTGCGATGGGTGGAGGGGGCACGACCGTGATCGACGTGATGGACCGTGAGACCGGCGCCGAGCTGTGGACGTACGACGCCGGGGAAGATCTGTGGTTGAGCCCTCCGTCATTCAATCCGAACGGTGAGCTCCTAGTGGTCGCGATCGGGGCGAGCGGCGAGACCGAGGAGATCCCGGCTCCCGACCGCATCGGACTGTTCATCTTCCGCGCCGACAGCGGTGACCTGGTCCGGCGTCTCGACGGAGGCACGTGTGGCCTGGAGCTCAAGGCGCTGTCCGACGCGCATGCGGTTATTGCGACCGCACCGGAAGACGCAGTCCAAGAGAACGGATCGTGCCTCAACCTCGACTGGCCGGCGCGCGAGCTCATCGACATGGTCAGCGGAGAGCGCACACTGCTCACGCGGCAAGGATTCGACGCGGCCCTGAGCGCCGATGGATCGACGGTGGCGTACGACGACCTCACCGCCGACGGGATCGTATCCATCGTTGCCGACACGGCGACCGGCGCAAAACTGCTAACGATCGATTGGAGCACGGATACCGATGGTGGCGGCGGTGTCAGGGCGCTGAGTCCGAACGGCGACCTTCTCGTCTACGGTGACAGCCCGATCCGGGTCTGGGACGTGGCCGCGGGCGAACGGATCGGATTCTTCCATGGGCACGCGGGACAAACCAGGTCGGTCGTCTTCGCACCTGACGGCGCGTCGGTGTATTCGGCAGGCAACGATTCGAGGCTGCGCCACTGGGACGTGCGGACGGGCGAGGAGATCCGCTCGTTCGGCCCGGTTGACCCGCACCGAGTAACGGTTTCGCCTGATCTCGCGCTGGTCACGCGCGAGGGTGAAACCGCTGCGCTGTTCGACCTTGGCGCCCGCGGTGAAGTCGGCGTGGTGGACACGTGCCCCGGCTTCGTCTACAGCGAGTCGCTCAGCGTTATCGACGGCCACGCGGTGATGGCGATGACGGAATGCCCCGCCGACCCGGCGGTCGTCGACTCGGTCCTGGTCGACATGGTGGACCAGGTCGTCTTGACGCGAGTTCCCGAACACGGGAGCCAAGGCATCGCCCTCTCACCGGATGGGACGCGCTTCGTCCGCCAAGATGGGGCATTCCCAGTGAATGGTGGGCTGACCATCCGGGACGCGCGAAGCGGGAAGGTCCTCGCCGAACTGGCGGGAACGTGCACATACGAGACGACTGGCGACCTGGGCGACGTTTCCCCGGGCTGCAATGCCATCCCTGACCCGCCGTTCCCGATGTGGGCGTTGGAGCTCGTCTGGTCGCCGGATGGGGAGGCGATCGCCGCCGTCAACGACATGCGCGACGCAGCGGGTGGCTTCGTCGTATGGGACGCGACGGACGGCTCGGTGCGCTTCAGCGATCCGATTCACGTCCCCCACGGCGCGACGTTCACGCCCGATGGCGCAGAGCTGCTCGTGGCGACCACGGATGAGGATGCAGGCACCCGTCACTATTCGGCGGTACTCGACCGAATCTGGTGAGCTGATCGAAGCGGTGGCGATCGACGACCTTCGTGGAGATCATCCGGAAGGGTTCTCCGCCGTCCAGTTCGTCGGGTACTCCGGAGACGGCTCGACCGTCTTCCTGATCGACAGTCCGGCATCCGGAGATGCCACCCTGGTGGCCATGGACCTTGCCACGCTCGACGTGGTCGACACGCAAGGCGGGCTCACGGACGCGCAGGTGAAGTCCATTGCCATCAGCCCGGATCGATCGCGCATCGCCACGGGCACCTCCGACGGGTACGTTCGCATCTGGGATGCCGAGACGCTGGACATCCTCCAGGAGATCTTCGTCGCCGACACACAGGTGCAGGGCGCTGGCGTTCGTGAACGACGACCATCTTGCCGTCGCGCCGGAGGCCGGGAGACATCCTCGTCTACACGCTGGACGTGGACGAGCTCATCTCGATCGCCAGGCAATCGCTGAGCCGTGGCTTCACGCCGGAAGAGTGCGAGAAGTACAACTTCGGGGACGACTGCCCGACCCTCGAGGAGCTGAGCGCCGGCGACTAACGACAGCCGATCCCCAGTAGAAGGGCCGCTCCTGCGCGGACCGATGCGTTCCAACCGAGATCCGCGAGGCGAGCTTCGAGGTCGTGCGGGCTCCCACAGCACCTTGACCGCACGATGCAGCGCTGCCGTCTCTGCAGGCGCCGATGAACGAGGCCGGCGGCTCCGGTCGATCCATTCCTCGTCGGAGACGCCGGGAGCGGCCTCGTCGACGAACACGACCCGTCCCCCGGACGCCACGAGGCCATCCAGCACCGCCCAGAACGCCTCGAACCGGCTCGGAGGGACGTGGGACAGGAAGAACCCGAAGAAGACGGTATCGAACGCGTGGGAGCCCGGCATGGCGAAGGCGTCGGCCACCTCGTACCGCACATTGGACCGCTCCCCCACCTTCGATCGGTTGAGCTCGAGCATCTCCGGCGAGGAATCGGTCACCAGCAGATCGTCGGCGATGTCGGCCAGCAGGCCGGTCCACTGGCCGGTCCCCGCCGCGATCTCGAGCACCCGTCTGCCCGGCGCGACCTCACGGACAGCTGAGCGAATGGCCTCGGCATGGACGGCGTACGGATCGCCGTCCGGCATCGAGGTCGCGTCGTACTCCCGCGCGCGCTCGCGGTAGTAGGCGATCTGCTCGTCGAGGAGATCCCGGACCGGGTCGCTCACCGACGGTCCGCGGGGACTCCCAGGGTGACCGCGGCGGCCACTGTTGCCGTAGCCAGGGCGAGGGCCTGGCCCGACGAGAGCGCCGCATCGCCTGCGAACAGGGAGGTCGCCTCGCTCGGGATGGCGGCCAGCAGCACGGGCACCAGGGTCCAGCCCAGGACGAGGACGGTCGGGGCCGTGGCGCCGGGAAGGCGCAGCATGCGAGTCGCGACCGCGGTGAGCACGCCGAGGAACGCGGACAGCAGCAGGATGAGGATCACCGCCGGCTGGTCGCGGGCCCCGGATGCCTCCACCAGCCGCACGATGAGCTGGTACGCCACGGTCACGCCGAGCGCGAGCAGCGCGCCGAGAACGGCCGATCTGGCTCCGGTCACGAGGCCGGATCCCCGACCAGCCGGTCGGCGAGGCCGCGCGCGATGCGGTACGACTTGCCGGCGCCCATGACCAGCACCGCGTCGCCGTCGGCGAGGTGGTCGGCAACGTAGTCGGTGGTGGCGTCCACGTCGCCGGTCGCCATGGCGGGGATGCCGCTGGATCGCTCGATCGCGTCCGCCAGCTCCTCGGCCGAGGTCGATGCGATCGCCTCCGGGGTGTCGCGGCTGGCGAAGATGTCGGCGATGACCACCTCGTTCGCATCGGCGAAGGCGGTCGAGAACGCGTCCATCAGCAGCGCCGTTCGGGAGTACATGTGCGGCTCGAACACGGCCCACAGCCGCCGATCCGCGCCGATGCGCTGGCGAGCGGCGGCCAGGGCCGCGCGGACCTCGGTCGGGTGATGGCCGTAGTCGTCGTAGATCGTCACCGATGGAGTATCGGCGATCAGCTGCATGCGGCGCCCGGCTCCGGTGAACGACTCGAGGCCCGCGGCCAGCTCGTCCAGGCCGGCACCGAGCTCGCGCGCAACGATCAGGGCGGCGGTGGCATTGGCGACGTTGTGGACGCCGGCGAGGGTCATGCGCCAGCGGCGGTCGAAGAGGCCGAACGAGGTGCCGTCGCGGTCCATCGACACGTCGGTCGCCTCGATCGAGCCTCCGGGTCCGTATCGGACGGTCCTCCCGTCCCAGCCGTCGAGGCGGTTGGCCAGCTCAGCGGCGCACCGGCGTCGTCGGCGGCGATGACCAGGAGGCGCCCGCCGATCGCCGGATGAGGCTCCATGCCTCGCACGAAGCGCTCGAACGAGGCCATCACCGCCGCGGTGTCCGCGAAGTAGTCCGGATGGTCCATCTCGACGTTCGTGACGATCGCGACCGCAGGGCGGTAGTTCAGGAAGTTGTCGCCGAACTCGTCCGCCTCCACCACAAAGGGCGCTCCGCTCCCGGGGTGGACCGATGCGCCCCATGCCGGGACGAACGCACCGACCTCGACCGTCGGGTCGAGTCCGGCTGCCACGAGCAGATGGCCGAGCAGCGCGGTGGTGGTCGACTTGCCGTGCGTGCCGGTCACGCCGACGCCGACGTGTCCTGGCGCGGCCATCAGCTCTCCCAGCAGCGCCTGCCATGTGTCGATGCGGAGACCGCGAGCGGCGGCGGCGGCCAGCTCAGCGTGCCCAGGGACCGCGCGCAGCGCCGGCGAGATCGCGACGCGCTCGACGCCGTCGAGGTGCGCCGGGTCGTGGCCGAGCATGTGACGAATGCCCGCTGCCTCGAGCGGCGGCGTGTACGGCGACGGCACATCGAGGTCGCAGCCATCGACGTCGGCACCGGCGTGGTGGAGGAGCAGCGCCGTCCCGGCGGCACCGGACCCTGCGATGCCGACCACGTGGATCCGCTCACCGGGGCGGACCATCGCTCAGGCCTCGGCCGCGACGCGCGTCGCGAGCTCGAGCACCGCCAGCACGGAGGCCCGCTTGTTCCCGTCGCGATCGTGAGGCCATGCATGGCGCTCGACCACGGCCGGCCCGTCCCGAACGGCGGCGGCCACGTAGGTCAGCCCGACCGGCTTCGCGTCGGACCCGCCGTCGGGCCCGGCGATCCCGGTCACCGCCACGGCGAGCCGCGCGACGGGGAAGCGCTCCAGCGCGCCGTCGGTCATCGCCTCCGCGACCTCCGCCGAAACGGCTCCGACGCGCTCGATCAGCTCGCCCGGCACGCCGAGCAGGTCCTCCTTCACCGCATCCGAGTAGCTGATCACCCCGCCCAGGAAGTGGTCGCTCGAGCGGGGCACCTGGGTGATGACGTGCCCGACCATCCCGCCGGTGCAGGACTCGGCCGCGGCCATCTGCCACCGGCGATCGACCAGGCGCCGCCCGAGGCGTCGTGCCGCCGAGACGAGCTCCTCGTCGGTCGGCGGGCGGGAGGACGGCATCGGCTCAGCGGTAGTTGGTGAACTGCAGGGCGACCGGATAGTCCAGCGCGCGGAGGTCGGCGATAACCGCCTGCAGCTCGTCCTTGGACTTCGCCGACACTCGCACCGCGTCGCCCTGGATGACCGGCTTCGTCTTCGGGTACGCATCCCGGATGCGCTTGGCCAGCTCCTTGGCCTGGTCGCTGGTCAGGCCGCGCTTCAGCCGGATCTCCTGGCGGACTGTGCCGCCCGACGCCGGTTCCGCCGGTCCCCATTCGAAGATCTTGAGGCTCAGTCCCCGGCGGACCGCCTTGGACTCAAGCAGGTCCTTGGCCGCGCCGGCCCGGTACTCATCGTCGGCGGTGAGGGTGATCGCCTCCTTGCCGAGCTCGAATCCGACCTTGCTGTTCTTGAAGTCGTAGCGCGTCGCGATCTCGCGCCGCGCCTGGTCGAGCGCGTTCACCAGCTCCTGCTGGTCGAAGTCGCTGACCACGTCGAACGATGATTCACCCGCCACTGTTCTTCCTCGTGCCTATCCGATGCCGAGCGATTACCGAACTGTCCCGCGCATCGCTCCCCTATCTTCGCTGCTCGCGGTCATCCGCCGCCCCGTTCGATCCGCCATTCGACGACGGCACCGTCAGCACCCATCGTGCCGAGGCCGATCCCGTTGATGGTGACCCGCACCGCTCCCGCATTGCCCGCCCGGATCCGGAGGCCGTCGTTGGCCTCGAGCTCGATCACGTCTCCGTCGGACGCGATACCCCCCGACGTGCCGGCCACCGGGGCCCCGTCCTCGTCGAGCTCGAGGTAGGAGTCACCCTCGGCCAGCCGCAGCGTGGCGCGCAGGCCCTCGCCGCCCCCGACGCGCACCCGTCGCACGACCGGTTCGGCGCCCTCTACGGCCGCGGTGACATCCCACGTTCCCGCCGCAAGGCGAATCTCGCCGGCGAAGGCTCCGGCGTCATCGGCGGTGAGGGTCGCCGGTTCGGGCGGGGTCGGCTCGGCGGGATCGAGGGCGATCGCTCCGCCCGCCGGATCCGTGACCTGGAAGTCGGGCGTGGGTGCCTCGACGAGCGCGGCGGTGACCGCGACGGTTGCGCCGGGAGCCGTCGTGCCCGCCACCGGAACGGCGCCGGTGAATGTGGAATCGGCCGCGGGCGCGTCCAGCGCGAGGGTGGCCGCCTGCGGGCTGGGACTGCCGGCGGTATCGGTCACCACCACGATGGTGCGTTCCTCGGGCTCCGAGTCGCGCCCGGTGACCGGGTCTCGCGCCACGAGTCTCACGACGTTGGAGCCGGGCACCAGCTCAACCGTCACGGCAAAGCCACCCTCGGCATCCGCCTCCACGCTGGGGTTCTCACGCAGGTTGCTCACCGTCACCGTCGCGTTCGGCGCCGTCACACCGCGCAGTGTGATCGTCATCTCGGGATGCCCGCTCACGTTGCCGGCCGGCTCGGTGATGCGCAGCTCGGGGGTGCGCGCGAAGTTGACGAATTCGTAGCCGAGGTACGCAATGAAGCCGCCCACCAGCAGCGTCAGGATGGCGGCGACCACGGCGCCTGGCGTGACCACGAACGACCGAGCGCGGTGGCCTGCGATCGGGCGCGGCGGCGTCGGGGTCATCGGACGCTCGGCCCGCAGCTCCGCCGTCTCCAGCCGATACAGGTCGATCAGGTACTCCGGGTCGAGGGCGAGGTACGCGCCGTAGTTCCGCAGGAAGCCCTTGGTGTACACCGAGCCCGGCAGCTCGCGGTACTCGCCGCGCTCGAGCGCCGAGAGGTAGCGCTCACGGATCTTTGTCTCGCGTTCGACCCTGGGCAGGTCGACCCCCTTCGCCTCGCGGGCAGCGCGCAGCACCTCCCCGAGCTTGTGCGCCGGCTCGGTCACCCCTCGTCCCCGTCCGGCTCGATGTCGCCGCCCCAGCCGTCGCTGGTGACGAGCACCTCCCGGAAGCGACTGCCGTCGGCGGGCCCGACGATGCCGCGGTCCTCCATCTGGTCGAGGATGCGCGCTGCGCGCGCGTAGCCGATCCGCAACCGCCGCTGGAGCAGCGACGCGGATGCCTTGTCCGAGCGCCGAACGATGTCGACCGCCTGCGACAACAGCGCATCGGCGTCATCGTCCGCCTCGTCTTCCCCCGGACGGCCGCCGCCCTTGCCGTCGCGGCGGGGCGCGGTGATCTCGGGACGGTACTGCGCGCCGCCCTGCGCCCGCCAGTGGCGGGCGACGGACTCGATCTCCGGATCCGTGACCAGCACGCCCTGCAGCCGGACGGCGCGCGGTGCGTCGATCGGCTGGTACAGCATGTCGCCGCGACCCAGCAGGTCCTCGGCGCCGGTGGTGTCGAGGATCGTGCGGGAGTCGACGCCGGAGGTCATGGCGAATGCGATGCGCGACGGGATGTTCGCCTTGATCAGGCCGGTGATGACCTGCACCGATGGGCGCTGGGTGGCGACCACGAGGTGGATGCCGGTGGCGCGCGCCAGCTGGGCGATCCGGGTGATCGTCGACTCGACCTCGTAGGCCGAGACCATCATGAGGTCGGCGAGCTCGTCGATGACGATGACGATGTACGGCATCCGCGGCTGCCCGGGTCGCAGCGCGTCGTTGTAGCCGCCGATGTTGCGAACCCCGCGCGATGCGAACTCGGCGTACCGGCTCTCCATCGTGCCGACCGTCCACTTCAGGGCATTGACCGCCTTCTCCGGCTCGACGATGACCTCGGTGAGCAGGTGCGGGATGCCCTTGTACTGTGCCAGCTCGACCCGCTTTGGGTCGATCAGGATGAGCTTCACCTCGGTCGGCGTAGCGTTCATCAGGATGCTGTCGATGAGCGCGTTCACACACACGCTCTTGCCCGATCCGGTCGCGCCCGCGATCAGCAGGTGCGGCATCTTCGACAGATCGGCGCTGAACGGCTGGCCGGCCACGTCCTGGCCGAGCGCGAACGCCAGCTTTGACCGATCCGACGCCTCGGAGAAGTTCCGGCTGGCCAGGACCTCCTTGAGCGTGACCAGGTCGAACGCGGCGTTCGGGATCTCGACCCCCACGTACGGCTCGCCGGGAATCGGGGCCTCGATGCGGATGCTGCGCGCCGACAGCGCGAGCGCCAGGTTGTCGGCGAGGCTCGCGATCCGGCTCAGCTTGATGCCCGGCTCGACCTCGAGCGCGTACTGCGTGACGACCGGGCCCTCCTGGATGCGCGACACCTTCACCCCGATCCCGAAGTGGGCGAGCGTCTCGCGGATGCGCCGGCCCTTGGCGGACAGGTCGAGCTGCGCGGCCGATGTCTCCGGCGCATCGGCCAGCAGGTCGAGCGGCGGCAGGTCCCAGCTGCGCTCGGTCGGCTCGAGCGCCGCATCGGCCGCCTCACCGGCGGCCGCCTGGGCGAGGTGCGCCTCCTCCTCGTGCTCGAGATCCTCGGCCGATGGCGGTGTGGCCACCCCTCCCTCGCCGGGTGCCTCCTCCAGGTCCGTCGCGACTACCGCGGCTGCGGCGGCGACCGGAACGCGAGCCCTGCCGTTGCCGTTGGTGGGTGGCCGCTCGCGGCGTACGATGAGCGGCGACTCTTCGTCGAGCTCGTGGCTCCCGCTGAGACGGTCGCGGACCCGGTCGATCAACCCGGTCCGCTGCTCGCCCACCGGGATCGCCTCGACGCGCTGCGGCTCGTTCGCGCGCTGGCGACGTGCGGTGCGCTTGGCATCGGCCGCTTCGCGATCCATGCGGTCGTCGCGGTCGGCGAGATAGCCGGCCACCAGATCGCCGATGGTCATGTTGAAGTACAGCAGCAGCCCGACGATGGCCAGCAGGATGAGGACGATCCAGGCACCGGCCGGGCCGAGCGCGCCGGCCAGCGTTGCGCTGACGCCGAAGCCGATCGCTCCCCCACCCTCGCCGAGCTCGATCGCCTCCGCCCCGCCGCCGACCGCGAGGTGGAACATGCCCAGCAGCGCCAGCGCCACCACGGCGGCGCCCGTGGCGGCCATCCAGCGCTCCGCCGGCATCGTCTTCATCCACAGCATCACCGCGAACCCCACGAGGAGCGGGGCCGCGAACGCGATCCCCCACCCCAGCATGGTCGAGAGCACGTCGTGCCAGGGGCGGACGATGGCCCCCGCGTCCGGCGCGAACAGCGCGATGACGCTGATGATCGCCAGGAATAGCAGGACCAGCGCGAGTCCTTCGCGCAGGAAACGGCCGCTGATGACGAACGGCGTCGTCTGGCGCCGACGCCGCGTGCTTCGGCGACGAGGGGTGGAGCGTCGTCGTGTCGCCACCGCTCGGCTCAGACCTCCATCACGATCGGCAGGATCATCGGACGACGCTTCGTGCGCTGGTGGAAGAAGCGGCTCAGCGTGTCGCGGATCTTGGTCTTCACGAAGCCCGCCTCGGCGGTGTGCTCGTCCTCGTGCCGCTGCTGGAGCGCCTCCAGCAGGTGGTCGCGCGCCTCCCGCATCAGCGGATCGTCGGGGTCGGACAGGAAGCCGCGGCTCACCAGGTCGGGCTGGCCGACCGGCTGCCCGGTCTTCGCGTCGACCGTGATGGCCACCATCACCACGCCGTCCGACGCCAGCATGCGGCGGTCGCGAAGCACGACGCCATCGATGCCGTCGATCGCCGCGATCCCGTCGACCAGGACCGCGCCAGCAGAGACCGTTTCCGCCATGCGGGCGCGCTCGCCGTCGAACTCGACCACCTGGCCGTTCTCGAGCACGAAGATCTTGTCGACGTCGACCCCCGCCGCCTCGGCCAGCAGCCCGTGCTGCACGAGCATGCGGTACTCCCCGTGGACGGGGATGAAGTGCCGCGGCCGCACCAGGCCCAGCATGAGCTTGAGCTCCTCGCGGGAGCCGTGGCCGGAGACATGGCAATGGACCAGCGGCTCGTAGTGGACCATCGCCCCCTCCTTGAAGAGGTTGTCGATCGTCTTCGCGACCGCCTCCTCGTTGCCGGGGATGGGCGACGCCGACACGATGACGGTGTCGCCGGGCTCGATCGAGATGTTCCGATGATCGCGGTTGCTCATCCTCGTCAGCCCGCTCATCGGCTCACCCTGCGACCCGGTCGTCATCACGACCAGCTGGTCCTTCGGCAACCGCTGGAGCTGCTCCTTCTTGACCAGCGTGCCATCCCGACCGTCGAGGTAGCCGCGCTCGAGGGCGATGGCCGTGTTCTGCTCCATGCTCCGCCCGAGCGCCACCATCTTGCGGCCGTGGCCCCAGGCGGCGTCGATCACCTGCTGGACCCGTCCGATGTTGCTCGCGAAGGTCGCCACGATCACCCGTCCGGGCGCCTCGCCCACCAGCCGATGCAGGCTGTCGCCCACCGTCGCCTCGGACAGCGTGTAGCCCTCCTTCTCGGCCCGCGTGGAGTCGCTGAGCAGGAAGTCCACGCCGCGGTTGCCGATCTCCGCCAGCAGGCCGAGGTCGGCGCGGCGGCCGTCGGGCGGCGTGTGGTCGAACTTGAAGTCGCCGGTGTGGACGACCGTTCCCACGGTCGTCTCGATCGCGTAGCCGACCCCGTCCGGGATCGAGTGGTTGACCCGGAAGGGCGTGACCCGAAACGGCCCAACGGCGAACTCGCGGCCTGGCTCGACGACGTGGAGCGGGGTGCTGTCGAGCAGCTTGTGCTCGCGCAGCTTGCCCTGCACCAGGCCCTCGGTGAGCCGGGTCGCGTAGATCGGCGTACCGGGGATCTTGGGCAGCACGTAGGGCAGGCCGCCGGTGTGGTCCTCGTGGCCGTGGGTCAGGATGATGCCGCGCACCCGGTCCCGCCGCTCCGCCAGGTACGTGGCGTCCGGGATGACGAGATCGATGCCGAGCATCTCCGGCTCGGGGAAGGCGAGGCCGCAGTCCACGACGAGGATCTCGCCGCCGACCTCGATGACGGTGATGTTCTTGCCGACCTCGCCCACCCCGCCGAGCGGGATGATGCGCAGGGTGTCAGCCATTCACGGCTCCTGGAAGAGAGTCATCTGTTGGGCGTCCTCCGGCGGCGCCGCCTCGTGGTCGATCCGCGCCACCGCCTCCTCCGCCTGGACCGCCGCCACGCGCTCGTCGGTGAGCGCCTGGCGCGCCGCCAGCAGCGCTGCGGGAAGGCCGCGCATATCGCGGAACAACGTTTCGCGTAGCGAGGCCTGGTGCAGAGCCGCAGCAGGATGGTACATCGGGAAGACGTGCAGGCCGGAGTAGGAGCGACGCAGCTGCCCGTGCACGGACGAGATCCGCGCCCCGGGCAGGTAGCGCTGCAGCGAGTGCCGGCCGAGCGTCACCACCACGGCAGGATCGAGGGCCGCCTCCTGCCGCTCCAGATAGGGCGCGCACGCGGCGACTTCGGCCGGCTCCGGGTCCCGGTTGCCGGGCGGCCGGCACTTCACCACGTTCGTGATGAACACGTCGGGCCGCTCCCAGCCGATGGCGTGCAGCAGCTCGTCGAGCAGCTGCCCGGCCGGGCCCACGAATGGACGGCCGGTCGCGTCCTCCCGGGCTCCGGGCCCCTCGCCGACGAGGAGCACGTCACTCAGGAGGTTGCCTTCCCCCGGGACGGCGTGCGTGCGCCGTGCGGAGAGCGGGCATCGAGTGCAGACGTGGACTTCATCCGCGACCTGCGCCAGTGCCGCCTCCGAGCCCATGGTTCGGAGGGTAGCGCGCCGCCGCGTCGTCGCGGCGGCGCCATCGGCCTACGAATTGTCGTTGTTGCCGCCTCCGGCGCCCGTTCGGGCCATGTGGCGCTCCATCGCCGCGCGGCGGCTCAGGTTCACGCGGCCCATGCGGTCGATCTCGGTGACGACCACCATCAGCTCGTCGCCGATGCTCACCACGTCCTCGACGCGAGGCACGCGGTAGTCGGCCAGCTGGCTGATATGGACCAGGCCTTCCTTGCCCGGCAGGATCTCGACGAAGGCCCCGAAGTTCATGATCCGGGTGACCTTGCCCATGTACTCCTTGCCGACCTCGACGTCCTTGGTCAGGCCCTCGATCCATGCGATCGCCTTCTGGGCGGCCTCGCCGCTGGTGGCGGCGATCTGGATCGTGCCGTCATCCTCGATGTTGATCTCGGTGCCGGTCTCGGCGGTGATCTGGCGGATGACCTTGCCACCGGAGCCGATGACGTCGCGGATCTTGTCGACCGGGATCTTGATCGTCGTGATCCGTGGCGCGTACGGGCTCAGCTCCTCGCGGCTGGCGCTGATGACCTCGGTCATCTTGCCCAGGATGTGCATCCGCGCGTCGTACGCCTGCTGGAGGGCATCGCGCATGATGTCCGTGGTGATCCCGGCGACCTTGATGTCCATCTGGAGCGCCGTGACGCCCTCGGCCGTCCCGGTCACCTTGAAGTCCATGTCGCCGTAGGCGTCTTCCTTGCCGGTGATGTCGGTCAGGACGGCGTACCGGCCGCTCTCCTTGTCGGTGATGAGGCCCATCGCCGCGCCGGCGACCGGCGCCTTGATCGGCACGCCAGCGTCCATCAGGGCGAGGGTCGAGCCGCAGGTCGAGGCCATCGAGGTCGAGCCGTTCGAGCTGACGACCTCGCTCACGACGCGGATCACATACGGGAACTCGGCCTCGGTCGGGAGGACCGGGAGGAGAGCGCGCTCGGCGAGCGCCCCATGGCCGATCTCACGGCGGCCCGGGCCGCGCATGAACTTCGCCTCTCCGACCGAGTACGGCGGCATGTTGTAGTGGTGGAGGTAGCGCTTCTCGGTCTCCGGGGAGATCGTATCCATGCGCTGCTTGTTGCTCGACGGCCCGAGGGTCGCGATGCTCAGCGCCTGGGTCTGCCCGCGCTGGAACAGGCCCGAGCCGTGGGTGCGCGGCAGGAAGCCGACCTCAACGCTGATCGGACGGATGGTCTTCGTGTCGCGGCCGTCGATTCGGATGTTCTCGCTCAGCACGAGCTCGCGGACGGTCGCCTTGGTCAGTGCGTCCATGAGCGCGGAACCGATGCCATGGCGGCGACGGATGTCCTCCATCCGGTCGCCCTGCTCGGCGCGGTTGTAGCTGTCGCGCGCGCGGCGGACTTCGTCGGCCACGTCGCGGCGGACCGCGTCGAGGCGCTCGGCGAGGCCGGAGGTGAAGTGGAGGAAGAGCTCAGCCGCGGCCTCGGCGTCGGGCATCGCGCGATGGGCGGCGGCATGGTCGCGCCCGAAAATGAAGCGCACGAGATCCGGCAGCTTGTAGGCGCCGGCATCGGGGTACAGCTGGTAGGCGAGCTCGAGCGTGTCGAACACCGCGCTGGGGGTCCACTTCACGTCGTTCGGCAGGTGACGGAAGACGTACGGCAGGTCGAAGGCGACGTTGTGCGCCACGACTGGCGTCTCGCCGACCCACTGGGTGAAGTTCGTGAGCACCTCGGCGGCCGTCGGCGCATTGGCCACGTCGTCGCTGCTGATGCCGTGGATCTGGTGGCCGACGATCGGACGGCCGGGGTTCACGAGCGACTCGAAGCGGTCGACGACCTCCCCGTCGCGGATGCGGAGCGCGGCGAGGTCCACGATGAAGCCGTTCTCCGGCTTGAACGCCGTGGTCTCGAGGTCGAACACGACGAACTCGTTGCGGCCCTCGGAGAGCATCTTGCCGAGCTTGGCCACCGACTCCGCCTTCGGCCCCACGAACGGGACCTTCTTCGGCGCGCCGGCCGAGGCGATCAGCTTGTCCTGGAGGTCGATCGACTTCTGCAGCTCGGCGTGGCCATAGGCGATCGCGTCAGCCATGACCGACTCGGGCAGGATCTTGGCGCCTGCCTCGACCATCATCACCGCCTCGCGGGTTCCGGCCACGACCAGGTCGAGCTCCGACTCGTCGAGCTGGCTGTTGGTGGGGTTGGTGACGAACTCGCCGTTGATGCGGCCGACCCGCACGGCGCCCACCGGGCCCATGAACGGGATGTGGCTGATGCTCAACGCCGCCGATGCGCCGTTGAGCGCCAGAATGTCCGGATCGTTCTCCTGGTCGGTCGAGAGGACCGTCAGGACGACCTGGACGTCGTTGTAATAGCCCTTCGGGAAGAGCGGGCGGATCGGCCGGTCGGTGAGGCGCATGGCCAGGATGGCCGCCTCCGACGGGCGCGACTCTCGCTTGATGAAGCCGCCGGGGATCTTGCCGGCCGCATACATCCGCTCCTCGTAGTCGACGGTGAGCGGGAAGAAGTCCGCGCCCTCGCGCGGCTCCTTGGCGGCGACCGCGGTCGCCAGGACGACGGAGTCGCCATAGCGGACGATCACCGCACCATCGGCCTGCTCCGCGAGCTTGCCGGCTTCCATGCTGAACGGCTTGCCGCCGATCTCAGCCTCGTGCTTGATTGACACTGATTCCTCCAGTGAGTGGTGCGACTCGGCGCTGGGTGCCTGGCGCGCTCGATTCGCGAGCGCAGGCGTCAGGCAGGGGCCGATGTCGGGTTGTTAGGTGATGAGAGATGCGAGACCCGGTGCCCGATTTGGGGCGTGAGTCGATCGCGAGATGTGACTAGCGGCGCAGCCCCAAGCTGCTGATGACGGTGCGGTACCTGTCCACGTCATTCCGGACCAGGTATGCCAGCAGCCGTCGGCGCTGCCCGACGAGCTTCAACAGCCCGCGGCGCGAGTGGTTGTCCTTCGGATAGCTGCGCAGATGTTCCGTCAGCGACTTGATCCGCTCGGTGAGAAGCGCAATCTGTACCTCGGGTGAACCGGTATCGCCCTCGTGCGTGGCGTACTCGTCGACGATTGCGCTCTTCGCGTCCTTGGCGAGCGGCACGTATTCCTCCACATTCGTTTCCGTAACGTTCGAAATTCTAGCAGAGGAGGCGCTCAGCCGCCATCGGCCGCGATTCGGCGTCGCGCTTCCGCCTCGTCGGCGCGCATCTGCTCCACGAGACTCGCCACATCGGCGAAGCGTCGCTCCTCGCGCAGGCGTGCGAGCAGCTCGACCTCGAGGGTGGCGTCGTAGAGATCTCCGTCCCAGTCGAGCAGGTACACCTCGACCAGCACGCGACCGTCGTCGTGGAACGTCGGCCGCACCCCCACGCTGACCAGCGCCGGGTGGCCCGGACCGACACCACGCTCCGGGACGGAGACCCGGCCGAGGTAGATCCCGAGCGCCGGCAGTGCGGGCGCGTAGTCGAACTCGAGGTTGGCGGTCGGGAAGCCGAGCTCGCGGCCGCGTCGATCGCCGTGGATGACGATCCCTCGCAGCAGCGGCGGTGCGAGGAGGAGATCGGTCGCGGCCGGAATGTCGCCCTCTCCGAGCGCGAGCCGGACGCGGGACGACGAGACCGGCGCGCCGCCGACCAGCAGCGGCTCGACGCCGATGGCGTCGAATCCCCGTTTGCGTCCGATGTCCGTCACGCGCGCGAGCGTCCCGGCGCGGCGGTGCCCGAAGGAGCTGTCCGGCGTCATGGTGAGGCCGCGCAGCGCGATGGCCGGTGCCAGGGCGGCGAGGAACGCCTCGGGCGTCAGCGACCGGAGCGCCTCGTCGAACTGCACCTCGATCGCGTGGTCGATGCCGGCACCTCGCAGCCGTTCGAGGGTCAGCGAGGGCGGCAGGAGGCGCGGGATGATCGTTCCGGGCCGGATCACCTCCTCCGGGTGTGGCCGGAACACGAGGGCGACGCTCACCGCCTCACGCAATGTGGCCGCGTGGACGGTGGCTGAGACGAGATGTCGATGCCCAGCGTGGACACCGTCGAAGACGCCGAGCGTGACGACCGCCGGCCCGATCTCTGGCAGCGGCAGTCGGCCGGCCGTCACGCGCCGGCCTCGAGCGGGAGGACCTTCTCCGGCTGCAGCGACCCGTCGGCCACCGTTCCGACTCCCAGCAGCACGCCGTCCCCGAAGACGGCAACGCGGCCGGTGGGACCGCCGGCTAGCCGCCGCGCCGACCCGTGGCGGAACGCGTCGGCGGCCGGCGCGTCGAGCTCGACCCGAGGCAGTGGCAGCAGCTCTCCAACTGGCCGGATCGCCTCCGCCAGCCGGCCAGCCGCGGCAAGTGCCTCCAGCCGGTCCGGATCGACCGCGTCGCCCGCTCGCAGGCCGGCGGCCTCGGTGCGTCGGAGGCTGGCCAGGTACCCGCCGCAGCCCAGCCGATCGCCGACGTCACGCGCCAGCGAGCGGATGTAGGTGCCGGCGCCGCACCGCACGTCGACCCGCAGGTCGAGATGGTCATCGTCGCGCGCGAGCTCGAGCAGGTCGATCGTGTCGACCGTCACCGTCCGCGGGGGAACGTCCAGCGGTGCGCCGGCCCGAGCCGCGCGGTGCGCGATGCGGCCGCCGTGCTTGCGGGCGCTGAAGGTCGGCGGTCGCTGTTCGAATGTCCCGACGAAGCCGGCCAACGCGTCGCGCACCGCATCGTCGGATGGCATGGCCGCGTCGCTCGGCTCGATCGGGCCCTCGGCGTCGTCGGTCGCGCTGCGTGCGCCCAGCCGGATGACCGCCTCGTACCGCTTGCGGCCGCCGGTCAGCTCCTCGCTGAACCGCGTCGCTGGACCGACCAGGATCGGCAGGACGCCCGAGGCGAGCGGGTCGAGGGTTCCGGCGTGACCGATGCGCCGCGTGCCCGTCAGGCGCCGCATCAGTCCGACCATGTCGTGGCTGGTCGGCCCGACGGGCTTGTCGAGGTTAACGACCCCGAGCATCGGCGCGGTCGAGCTCGCGCTCGCATTCGTCGAGGACGCGCGCCATTGCCTCGGGCAGGGGGACGTCGAGGGAGCAGCCTGCGGCACGGGCGTGCCCTCCCCCGCCGAATGCCGCGGTAATCGCGACCGCATCGGCGTGCCCGCGGGTGCGGACGCTGACGCGCACGTGGGATGCATCGGCCTCCTTGAACACGACGGTGATCTCGCCGTCGCGGGTCGAGCTCAGAAGGTCGATGAAGCCCTCGGTGGCCGTGGCGTCGCTGCCAGTCTCGGCCAGCATCGCCAGGGACTGGGCGGCGTACACGATCCGTCCGTCGCGACGCTGCCCGACGCCGTTCAGGATCCGGCCCCACAGCTTCATCGTCGAGAACGGCTTGTCCGCGTAGATCGCGCGGTGGAGGTCGGACAGCGGGGCACCCGCCGCCATGAGTTCGGCCATGACGCGCAGGGTGCGAGGCGTCGCATTCGGGTGCGCGAAGGTGTGGGTGTCCTGGACGATGCCGGCGGCGAGAACCGTCGCGAGATCGCGATCGAGCTCGATGCCGAGGTCCGGCAGCATGAGCGCCACGATCTCGCAGGTGGCGGCCGCGTCGGCGTCGACGTACGCGATGGCCGCTTCGCTGCCGTCGTTCGAGATGTGGTGGTCGATGTTCACGATGCGCGCCCGGGACAGCCACTCGGCGCAGTCGCGTGCGATGGCCCCGGTGCGCGACAGTGGGCCGTCCAGCACGACCGCGACATCGGGCTCGAGTCCGGGCGCTCGCACGACGCTGGCCGCGCCGGGCAGCCCGGCCAGGAAGGGCGGAAGCACGTCGGCGGCGACCACCTCGCCACGCTTCCCCAGGCGCTCGGTCGCCATCCGAAGCGCGAGAGCCGAGCCGAGCGTATCGGCGTCTGGATTCTCGTGGCAGATGAAGGTCAGGCGATCGGCACCGCGGATCGCCTCGAGTGCCGCCTCACGACTCATGCTTGCGCTCCTGCTCGAGCTCGTTCAGCAGCCGCAGGACGCGGTCGCCGGCCTCGATCGAGTCGTCGTGCCGAATGGACAGCTCCGGAATGTGGCGCACTGTCAGGCGCCCGCCGAGCTGCCGCCGCAGCCACGGCGCCGCGTCGGTCAGGGCCCTCAGCGCCGCCTCCTGCTCGTCGGCGGTGCCGAGCACGCTGACCCAGACCCGGGCACTACCCAGATCTCGAGCCGTCTCCACGCGCGTGACCGTGGCGAACCCGACGCGCGGATCCTTCATCTGGCGCTGGATCAGCTCCATCAGCTCGGCCCGGATCTGGCTGTCGAGCCGATCCGTACGCTGGCTCATCGGGGTGCCTAGGCTCCCTCGGCCACCATCTGGTAGCACTCGATGACGTCGCCCTCGGCGATGTCGTCGAGGTCGAGCCCGATGCCGCACTCGAACCCGGTCGCCACCTCGCGGACGTCGTCCTTGAAGCGCTTGAGCGACGTGATGCGGGTGTCGGCCAGCAGCTCGCTGCCGCGGAAGACGCGTGCCTGGCCGCCGCGCACGATGCGGCCGTCGGTCACGTACGAGCCAGCGATGTTCCCTGCGCGGCCGGCCTTGATCACCATCCGGACCTCGGCGTGACCCTCGACCTGCTCCACCATCTTCGGCGCGAGCATGCCCTGCAGCGCCTGGCCGATGTCATCGGTCAGCTTGTAGATCACGTCGTACAGCCGCACGTCGACGCCGGTCGCCTCGATCGCGCGCTGCGCGCCGGCATCGGGGGCGGCGTTGAAGCCGACCACGACGGCATCCGAGGCGGAGGCGAGGTTGACATCGCTCTCGTTGATCCCGCCCGCCCCCTCGCGCAGGATGTTGATCCGGACCTCGTCGGTGTTCAGGCGCTCGAGCGCATGGCGGATCGCACCGAGCGATCCCTGCACATCCGTCTTGAGCACCACGCGCAGCTCGGCGACTTCCGCATCCGCGATCTGGGCGCTGACCTCCTCGAGGGTGCTCACCGTGCGGTCGGCTCCGCCCGCGGCGGCCGCCTCCGCCTTCTCGGCGAGGTCGCGCGCCGTCTTCTCGTCGGCCACGACGCGCAGGGTGTCGCCCGCCTCGGGCAGGCCCTGGAGACCGAGGATCTCGACCGCGGTGGCCGGCTCGGCCTTGGTGACGCGCTTGCCCGATGCGCTGTTCAGGGCGCGGACGCGACCCCAGGTGCGGCCGACGCTGACGATCTGGCCGATCTCGAGCGTGCCGGTCTGGACGAGCACGGTGGCCACGTTGCCACGGCCCTTGTCGACCTTGGACTCGACGATCGTGCCGATCGCGGCGCGGTCGGGGTTCGCCTTGAGGTCCTGGAGGTCGGCGACGAGCAGGACCATCTCCATCAGGTCGTCGATGCCGGTCCGCTGCTTCGCGCTCACCGGCACGGCGATCACGTCGCCGCCGTACTCCTCGATCAGGACGTTGGTGTCGGCCAGCTCCTGCTTCACCCGGTCGGGCTGGGCATCGGGCTTGTCGACCTTGTTGATCGCCACGATCATCGGCACGCGCGCGGCGCGGACGTGGTCGATCGCCTCCCTGGTCTGGGGCATCACGCCGTCGTCGGCCGCGACCACGATGATCGCGATGTCGGTGACCTGGGCGCCACGGGCGCGCATGGCCGTGAACGCCTCGTGGCCGGGCGTGTCGAGGAACACGATGCGCTTGTCGTTGTGCACGACCTCGCTGGCGCCGATGTGCTGGGTGATGCCGCCCGACTCGCGGTCGGCGACCTTCGTCTCGCGGATGGCATCCAGAAGCGACGTCTTACCGTGGTCGACGTGGCCCATGACGGTCACGATCGGTGCGCGGGTGACCAGCTTGGCGCTGTCCTCCTCGGTCCAGAGCGCGGGCTTGCCATCGCCGTCCTCGGCGCTGCCCGGCTTCACCAGCTCCTGACCGGCGGCGGCCACAGCGGCCTCGCGCTCGGCGATGCCGGCCTCGACGGTCTCGAAGCCCAGCTCCCCGGCGACGAGCGACGCGGTGTCGAAGTCGATCGACTGATTGACCGTGGCGAAGATGCCGTTCTTGATCAGGACGTTGATGATCTCGGCGTTGCTGACGGTGAGCTTCTCCGAGAGGTCCTTGACCACGACCGGATTCGGGAGCTCGACGGGACCGGTGGGACGCGCAGCGGCAGCCTGCGCCTCAGCCACGGCGGCGGCGGCTCCGGTGCGCTTGCGCTGCGGACGCGGTGGGCGGCGTGGTCGGTATCTACGTGGTGGCATCGTTCACCTCGAATTCGAGCAGTGTCGGCGTGAGCTCGACGCCGAGCGCTCGCCTGACGGCCGCCGCAGCCTTCTCGGGGTCTCGGCAGCCGGGTTCGTGACAGAGATAGGTTCCGCGCCCCGCCAGCCGTCCGGTGGGGTCGCGCTCGACCGCCCCGCCCGGCGTGCGGACCAGCCGGTCCATCTCGCGCTTGGGGCGCGCGACGCGGCAGACCGCGCAGGTGCGGGTCGGTACGTGATCAGGTCTTCGCTTCGGCATCGGCCGGCGCCTCCGCGACCGGCTCGTGCTCCTCGTCGCCGTGCTCGACGTGCTCGGCGTGCTCGCCGTGCTCGGCCGCGGCCGTCGCGACGCCTGCATCCGATCGGATGTCGATCCGCCAGCCGGTCAGCTTGGCGGCCAGCCGCGCGTTCTGCCCCTCCTTGCCGATGGCAAGGCTGAGCTGGCGCTCGGGCACGATGACGTTGGCGATCTTGTGTTCCTCGTCGATTCGCACGCTGAGCACTTCGGCAGGGCTCAGGGCCTCGGCCACGAAACGTCCAGGGTCCTCGTCCCACAGGACGATGTCGACCTTCTCGCCGTTGAGCTCGGCGACGATCGATTGGATCCGCGCGCCACGCTGCCCGACGGCCGCGCCCTTCGCGTCGACGCCCGGCTGGCGCGACTCGACCGCCACCTTCGAGCGGCTGCCGGCCTCCCGCGCGATCCCGCGAATGACGACGGTGCCGTTGTAGATCTCGGGAATCTCCATCTCCATGAGGCGGCGAAGGAAGCCCCGATGCGTGCGGCTGGCGACGATCACGGGGCCGCGCGTCGTGCGTCGGACCTCCATGACGTAGACCTTGAGATGCTGGCCGATGCGATACGTCTCGTTCGGCAGCTGCTCGGTGACCGCCAGGACCGCCTCGACATCCTTACCCATGTCGAGCACCACGGCCGAGTCGGTCGTGCGCTGCACGTTGCCGGTCATGATCTCGCCCTCGCGGGCGGCGTACTGCTGGAACACCACGTCACGCTGGGCCTCGCGGAGGCGCTGCCGGTACACCTGCCCGGCGGTCTGCGCGGCGATCCGCCCCAGCTGCGCCTGCGTCACGTTCTCCGGGATGCGGACCTTGGCGCCCACTCCCGTGGCGGGATCGATTTTCTGCGCCTCCTGCACCACCATCTGCGCTTCGGGATCCTCGATCTCCTCCGGCGTGGCCATGACCTCGTACTCGCGGGCAACGCTGATCTCGCCGCTCTCGGGGTCGACCGTGACGACCACGTTCTCGGGCGCATCGGCGTTGCGCCGGTAGGCCGATTCGATGGCCTGCTCCAGCGTCCGGATCAGGATCTCCTGCGGCACACCTTTCTCGGCGTTCAGCTGGAGCAATGCTCCGATGAAGTCTCGATTCATGGCCGCTCCTCGGTCGGGACAAACAAAGACGTGGGATGGCGAACCGACCCACGTCCTTGGCACTCAGGTTCAAATATTGTGGTTCGCTGATGGCCGGCAGAACCGTCCCGAAGTATATCCGATCACCCCTCTCTCTGCCACGAGGGGGTCTCCGCTCCGCGATCGTATATACGGATATACGCGTGGCGCGACGGTCTGCGAGCCTGCGCTTGCCCGCTTGACGCGACGGAATAATTGCGAGGCGGGAGGCGATGACGCGCGGGCCCACATCGATGGCCGCCGGGGGACCGCGCCGAGCCACTGGCGAACCCGACCCGCACGCGAGTCGAGGTGCCCCCGATGACCAGACGTGCCCCCTTGTCCCTGATGCTCGGAGTGTTGGCCGCAGCGGTTGCCGGCCCGACCCTGGCAGCCCGGCCGACGCGTGAACCGCTTGAATATCCACCCGTCTTTGAGTTCGCGGCCGGCGATGTGTGTCCGTTCGCGGTCACTGTCGAAGTTCTCACCAATCGGGAGAAGGTGATGACATTCTTCGGTGCCTCGGGCGATGCAGCGAGACTCGTGACCACCGGATCGCTGGTCGTGCGCCTGAGCCCGACGGGTGTCGAGGATGCGTCGGTGACCCTGAACATCTCAGGGCCGGTTCGACAGTCCTTCCGCGCCGACGGCACCTCGACCTTGACGTACGGCGGCCGCTCAGTCTCGCTGTACCCGCCGGGGACGTTCGTGTTGACGGCTGGACAGGCGATTGTCGAGCTGGACCCGGCTGGCGGCTTCTTGTCCGTGGAGAATATCGGGTTCGAGTCTGACGTCTGCGAAATGATGTCGACCTAGACCGCCGAAGGGCTCGCTCCGCGGGCCTATGCCCCGGTGATGAGCCGCTGGATGTCCTGGATGCTGATCAGGATGACCAGGGCGATGAGGACCGCGAAGCCGGTCAGGTAGATCAACGCCTCGCGCTCGGCCGGCAGGCGCCGCCTCCGCACCGCCTCCATCAGCACGACCGCGATGCGGCCGCCGTCGAGCGGCGGGAACGGGAGGACGTTGAGCACGGCCAGGTTGATCGACAGGAGGCCCACGAAGAACAGCTGGCTGACCAGCGGCGCCTCCAGGACGCGCCCCGTCTCCTGGGCGATCCCGATCGGGCCCCGGGCGTCCGGCGCCTCCGGGTTGATCCCGAGCAGGCCGCCGACCGCATCGGCCAGGCCACCCGGGATCTGGATTGCGATGGTCCAGGCCGTGGCCGTCCCGCTCGCGACTGCGTCGAGCGGTCCGTCGACCTGCGAGGGTTCCTCGATGATCTGGGCCGGGTCGTAGGCGAAGCCGATCGGCCCGATCCCGCTGGCCCGGTCCTCCTCCGTCACCACCCGCGGAGTGATGGTGAGATCGATCGGCGAGCCGTCGCGCTCCACCTGGAGCGTGACCTCCTCACCGCCATGCTCGGCAACGTAGTCGGTGAGGTCGGCGGAGCGCTCGAAGCTCTGGCCATCGACCCCGAGGATGAGGTCCCCCACCTCCAGCTGCTCCTCAGCCGGGCTGTTCGGCTGGATCTCGGTGACCGTCAGCGGGCCCTCCCCCACGAGCACCGGCATGCTGAGCGCAACGGAGAACAGGGCCGCGGCGAGGACGAAGTTCATCACCACGCCGGCCAGCAGGACCACGATGCGCACCCAGACCGGCCTGCGGTTGAAGGCACCGGCCATGGCGGTCTCCACCTCGGCGTCGTTCAGACCCTGCTCTCGCAGGCGGCGAATCTCCACGTCGCCGTCCTCACCCAGCATCTTCACGAAGCCGCCCAGCGGGATCCAGTTCAGGCTGTACCGGGTGCCGCGATACATCACCGATCCGATCCGGGGCGGGAAGCCGATCCCGAACTCCTCCACGGTGATGCCGGCGCGCTTTGCCGCCGCGAAGTGGCCGAGCTCGTGGACGAGCACCAGGACGACGAGAATGGCGATGAAGGCGACGATCGTGCCGGCCACGTCCATCAGGTCAGCTCCGAGTCGAGCGTGGTGCGGATCTCGGTGCCGAGCGCGACGATGGTCGCCAGGTCGGGCTCGACGTCACTTCCCCAGCGATCGACGGCGTCGTCGATGGTCGACGCGATCGCCGTGAACGCGATCCGCCCGTCGAGGAAGGCCGCAACCGCGGCCTCGTCGGCGGCGTTCACCACCGCCCCGCGATTGCCGCCGGCCGCCGCGGCGCTGCGGACCGTGTCATAGGCCGGGTAGGCGCCGGCCGCGAGCGGCCCGAACTCGAGGCTACCCCATTCGGCCGGCGCGCTGCGCCGCGTCGGCGACGGCAGCCGCTTCGGATGGGTGAGCGCGTACTGGATGGGGAGGCGCATGTCGGGAAGCCCCAGCTGGGCCTTGAACGAGCCATCGGCGAACTCGACGAGCGAGTGCACGACGCTCTGGGGGTGGATCACGGCATCGATCTTAGAGTACGGGAGTCGATACAGCCATTTGGCCTCGATGACTTCGAACGCCTTGTTGACGAGCGTGGCCGAGTCGATCGTGATCTTCGGCCCCATCCGCCAGGTCGGATGCGCGAGGGCCTCCGCCGGGGTGACGCTCGCCAGCTCATCGGCGGGTCGTCCTCGAAACGGCCCACCGCTGGCCGTCAGGACCAGACGCTCCACCTCGTCGAGGCGTTCCCCGACGAGGCACTGCCAGATGGCGGAGTGCTCGCTGTCGATCGGCCGCAGCCGGTCCAGGGGGTCGCCGCCGCTGCGGGCGAGCGCGCCAAGGACGAGATGGCCGCCGGTGACGAGCGTTTCCTTGTTCGCCAGCGCCACGCGCCGGCCGCTGTCGAGCGCCGCCAGCACCGCGGGCAATGCGGCCATGCCGGTCGTGGCCACCACGACGAGCTCGACGCCATCGAGCGTCGCCAGCTCTTCGAGGCCGCTGTCCGCCCACCGGTGCGGCGGGATCTCCGCGGGGCGTTCGGCGGGGCACCAGGCACGTGCCCTCGCGTGGTCCGCCACCTGGGTGGTGAACTCATGCCCGGCATGCCCGGCGGCCAGGCCCAGCACCTGGAACCGGTCCCCGAGGCCGTCGATCACCTCGAGTGTCTGCCGCCCGATCGATCCGGTCGACCCGAGGACGGCGACGCCGGTCACCCGCCGCGGCCCGCCACGAGCAGGGCATACCCGGCCAGCACCGGCGCGGCGAACAAGAACGAGTCGATGCGGTCGAGGATCCCGCCGTGGCCGGGAACCAGGGACCCCGACTCCTTGCGTTCGGCAGCGCGCTTGAGGAGCGACTCCGCCAGGTCACCGGCCTGTGCGGCCATCCCGACCACCGGTCCGAGGATCAGCGGGTGCCAGGGCTCCAGGCCGATGAGCGCGGCACCAATGCCCGCCGCGATCGTGGCCGCCACCAGCCCACCGACCAGGCCCTCGACGGTCTTCGCGGGGCTGATGTGCTCCACGAGGCGGGTGCGCCCGACCTGCCGTCCGACAAGGTAGGCGCCGGTGTCATAGGCCCACACGATGAGCACGAGGGTCAGCGTCCAGGCGACGCCCGAGGGAAGGCCGAATGCGCCGACCGCCGTCGCGGCCGTGCCTCCCGGTGCCGGAAGGTGGGCGACCAGCGCAATCGTCGGCAGCAGCAACCCGACGTACGCGCTCCCGAACACGCTCATCGACCACGTGACGAACCCGATCTTCGGGTCGCCGCGCATGAAGGCCGCGGCGGCGAGGAGGAGGATGACCGCCACGAGTGTTGCGGCCACGATTCCCGGCGGGTCGAGGGCCGCAAGGAAGCCTGTCAGCACGCCGCCTACGTTCTCCGCGTTCACGCTGATCAGGCTGGCGGCGGTGAGCGCCACGCCGGAGAGGATCGTGAGGACCTGGGGCGGCTGGTAGCCGGCCGCATCGAGCAGTGAGACGACCTCGACGAGGGCGAGGAATGCGGCCACGCCGATCAGCAGCGACAGCCACGGCTCGCCGAGGAAGACGACGAGCAGGATGAGGGGCGCGAGGATGACGGCGGTCAGGATCCGCGTTCGGAGCACCCGCTCAGCTCCCGAACCGGCGGCTGCGACGCGCGAACTCGGCCACCGCTGCGTCGAAGTCTGCCGGGAGGAACTCCGGCCAGAACTTGTCGCAGAACACGAGCTCGGCGTAAGCGGCCTGCCAGACCAGGAAGTTGCTGGTCCGCCGGTCGCCCCCGGTCCGGATGAGCAGGTCGACGTCCGGCTGGCCGGCGGTGTAAAGATGCGAGGCGAAGTGGGCCTCGTCGATGGCGTTCGGGTCGGCGCCTGCGGCGACGAGGGCGCGCGCCGCGTCGACGATCTCCGCTCGGCCGGAGTAGTTGAAGCAGATGTTGAGCGTCATCCGCGCTCCGGCCCGCGTCCGGTCCTCCGCCGCCCGAATCGAGCGCTGGACGTCCGACGGGGCTTCGTGCAGTCGCCCGATCACCTGGACGCGGACGCCCTCGGCGATGAGCTCATCGGTGTACTGGCGTACCGCGCCGTCGATCAGGTTGAACAGGCCGGAGACCTCCTCGTCGGGACGGGTCCAGTTCTCCGTGCTGAAGGTGTAGACCGAAAGGGTCTCGACGCCGCTGTCGCGGGCTCGGCGCACGATCGGCCGGATCGCCTCGATGCCCTGGACGTGGCCGGCGAGGACCGGCAGCCCGCGGTCGCGGGCCCAGCGGCGGTTGCCGTCGGCGATGATGGCGACGTGCCGCGGACCGTCCGCGTCCGACACCTCAGACCTCCAGGATCTCGGTTTCCTTGCGGTCCGCGCGGCTGTCGATCGCCTCGACGTAGCGGTCGGTGAGCCGCTGCAGGTTCTCGAGCTCGCGCCGTTCCTCGTCCTCGGACAGGTCGCCGTCCCGCAGCGCCTTCTTTAGGTGATCGGCCGCCTCGCGTCGATGGTTTCGAACCTCGACCCGTGCCTCCTCGGTGCGCCGACGGACCTGCTTCACCATCTCGCGACGGCGTTCCTCGGTGAGCGGGGGGACGTTGAGGCGGACCACCGTGCCGTCGACGTTCGGCACGAGGCCGATGTCGCTCTTGGTGATCGCCTTCTCGATCGCCGACAGCACCGATCGATCCCACGGCTGGATCACGATCAGGTGCGCATCCGGCGTGCTGATGCCGGCCACCTGGTTCAGGGGCGTCTGGGTCCCGTAGTAGTCCACCGTGAGCCGTTCCACCAGGGCGGTGGAGGCCCGACCGGTCCGGACCCCGGCGAAATCACGCTCCATGGCGTCGACAGCGCGCTGCATCTTCGGTTCGATGGCGATGAGTGCCTCGTGCGTCATCGAGTCTCCTCTCCTGAGATCAGCGTGCCGATGCGGTCGCCGTGCACCGCCCGGGCGATGTTCCCCGGGACGGTCATGTCGAATACGACGATTGGCATCTCGTTGTCCATCGCCAGGCTCACCGCGGTCGCGTCGAGCGCCTGCAGGCGGTTGCTCAGCAGCTCCGTGTAGCCGATCTGGCTGAAGCGCTGCGCGTTCGGATGGGTCTCCGGGTCGGCATCGTACACCCCGTCCACGCGGGTCGCCTTGAGGATGACCTGGGCGTGGACCTCGACCGCGCGGAGCGTCGCGGCCGTGTCGGTCGTGAAGTACGGGTTGCCCGTGCCGGCCACCATGACCACGACGCGGCCCTTCTCCAGGTGGCGCACCGCGCGACGCCGGATGTAGGGCTCGCAGATCTCGTTCATGGCAATCGCGCTCATCACCCGGGTCGGCTGGCCCAGCTGCTCGAGCGCGTCCTGGATGGCCAGCCCGTTCATCACCGTCGCCAGCATGCCCATGTAGTCGCCGGTGGAGCGGTCCATGCCCCGTGCGCTGGCCGCGAGACCCCGGAAGATGTTGCCCCCGCCGACGACGATCGCCACCTGGGTGCCATCCGAGACGCCCGAGACCACCTGGCCCGCGATCTCGCGAACCACGCCGGGGTCGATGCCGTACTCGTTCTCACCCATCAACGCCTCGCCGGAGAGCTTCAGCAGCACCCGGCGTGGCGTGGCGACGGCCGCAGCGGCGGCATCGGTCATCGGTCAGGCGGCCTCGTCGGCGTCCGCGCTGGCGGTCTCCCCGACGGCCATCCTGGCGAACCGGGCGACCTTGATGTTCTCGCCCAGGATGGCCACCTTCTCGGTGATCAGGTCACCCACCTTGCGGTCGGTGTCGCGGTACGGCTGCTCGAGCAGGCAGACCGTCTCGAACCACTTGTTCAGCTTGCCCTCGACGATCATCGGGATGCGATCCGCCGGCCGTCCGTCGCGCTCCGCGTCGACGGCGAACAGTCGCTGCTGCTCCTCGACCAGCTCGGACGGGACGTCGTCGCGGCTCACGTACAGCGGCGCCATCCCGGCGATCTGCATCGCGAGCTCGCGAGCGAGCTGCTGGAAGTCGTCGGTGCGGGCGACGAAATCGGTCTCGCAGTTGAGCTCCAGCAGCACGCCGAGCCGCGATCCGTGATGGATGTAGCTCTGCACGATCCCCTCGCGAGCGGCACGGCCTGCCTTCTTGGCCGCCGTGGACAGGCCCTTCTCACGGAGCCATAGGACCGCGGTGTCGTAGTCGCCGCCGCTCTCCTCGAGCGCGCGCTTGCAGTCCATGATGCCCGCCCCGGTCTGCTCCCGGAGCTTCTTCACGTCCTCGGGCTTGATCATCAGCGTGTTGGTCATGTTCCTTCCTGCCTCCGCCTACGGGCGGGGCTCCTTTGCGTGCTCGTCGATCAATCGCTCGTGCTGGCGATCGGGATCGTGCTCGGGCTCGCCCTCTTCGATGTGGGCGGCGCGACGGGCGCGTGCCTTGCGCTCCTCCTCCTCGTCGTCCTCCGGTTCTGGCTCGAAGACGAGGGCCTCACCCGAGGCGAGCGCGGCGCTGTAGTCGGCGTCGCTGGTCAGCGTGCTCTCGTCGACCGGCGGCATCGCCTCCGCCTGCTCGAACTCCTCGTCCAGCTGCGCCTGGCGTTCCTGCTGTGCGCTCATTGCCGCTTCGGCCATGAGGCTGCAGATGAGCTTCACCGATCGGATCGCATCGTCGTTGGCCGGGATGACCCAGTCGACGAGGTCGGGATCGCAGTTCGTGTCGGTCATCGCCACGATCGGGATCTCGAGACGGCGGGCCTCGGCCACCGCGATCGACTCGCGATGCGGATCGACGATGAACACCGCGCCGGGCAGGCGCCGCATCTTGCGGATGCCGCCGAGCGCATTGTCGAGCTTGGTGATCTCGTCGTTGAGCTTCGAGGCCTCCTTCTTCGTGAGCCGCTCGAACTCACCGGAGTCCCGTCGCGCCTCGAGCGCCTCGAGGCGCTGGATGCGGCGCTTGATGGTCATGAAGTTCGTGAGCATGCCGCCGAGCCAGCGGCTGTTGACGAAGTGCTGGCCCGATCGCTGCGCCGCTTCGGCGAGCGCCTCCTGGGCCTGCTTCTTCGTGCCGACGAACAGGATGCTGTCGCCGCGTCGCACGGTCTCACGGACGAACTCCAGCGCCTCGTCGAGGCGGGTGACCGTCTGGGCCAGGTCGATGATGTGGATCCCGTTGCGCTCCGCGAAGATGTACTCGCGCATCTTCGGGTTCCAGCGCCGGGTCTGGTGCCCGAAATGGACGCCCGCCTCGAGCAGCTGCTTCATGCTGGTGGCAGCCAAAGAGAGATACCTCCGGTTGTTCCTCCGCCCGACGTACGCGCTCCCGGGTCGACCCTCGCCATGCGAGGGCACCGACGACCAGCGGGATCCGCCGAGCGTGTGAGATGGGTGCGCCCACGCGACTGCGTGAGCCTGAGAAGTATACCAGAGCGCGTGGCAGCCCTGAACCGGCCCGCTCCGGCCCGCACCGCACCCATCGGTACCGAAGTACTCCCCGACCATCCGCAAGTACCTTGACCCCTCAGGGACGCCTCCTAGCATCGGCCCGCCCGAGCGCCCCTTCAGGAGGACCGATTCGTTGTTGTCCCGACCGCGGTATCTCACCACTGCCTCCGCCATCGCCACCGCCATCGTGGCCGCCCCGATCCTGACGACCGCGGCACTTGCCACCGACGAGGTGCTGGTCCGCTCGGGTGACACGCTCACCGCGATTTCCCGCCGCCACGACGTGCCGATCGAGCGGCTGGTGGAGATCAATGACCTGGCCGACCCGAACCGGATCTTCGTCGGCCAGACGCTTCGACTCGAGCCCGCGCCAGCGGCGGCCGCTCCGAAACCACCCGCGCCAGCGCCCGCCACGCCCGCCCCGGCCGCACCGGCTGCGCGCGTCCATACCGTCCGCGCCGGGGAGCATCTCACCGGCATCTCGCGTCGCTACGGGGTGACGATCGCGGCCATCGCCAAGGCCAACCGCCTCGCCGATCCGGGCCGCATCTTCGCCGGCCAGCAGCTCACCATCCCGGCAACGGCCGCCGCGCCCGCGCCAGCCGCTCCGAAACCACCCGCGCCAGCGCCCGCCACGCCCGCCCCGGCCGCACCGGCTGCGCGCGTCCATACCGTCCGCGCCGGGGAGCATCTCACCGGCATCTCGCGTCGCTACGGGGTGACGATCGCGGCCATCGCCAAGGCCAACCGCGTCGCCGATCCGGGCCGCATCTTCGCCGGCCAGCAGCTCACCATCCCGGGCACGGCCGCTGCGCCTGCGCCAGCGGCAGCTGCCAAGCCAGCGGCTCCGGCAATGCCGTCCACCATGGCCGCCCTGGTTGCGCAGCGCGACGATGTGCGCCGGGTCATTGTCGAAGAAGCCAACCGCTTCGGCGTGCCGCCCGCCCTCGCCCTGGCCGTCGCCTGGCAGGAGTCGGGCTGGCAGCAGAAGGTCGTCAGCTCGGCCGGCGCCGTCGGCGTCATGCAGCTGCTGCCGACCACCGGGGAGTGGGTCGGCGAGGCGATGCTGGGGAGCGCGGTGGAGATCCACGACGTCCAGGCCAACGTCCGGGCCGGGGTGCGGCTGCTGCGGCACTACCTCGACCGGTACGACGGCAACCGCGACCTGGTGCTGGCCGCCTATTACCAGGGTCAGACCGCCGCAGATCGGCACGGCGTCTATCGCGTGAGCCGCCCGTACATCGCGTCGATCAAGCTGCTCGAGGCGTTCTTCGGGCGCTGAGCCTCATCCGATGTCGATGCCCGCGATCCGGCGCAGGCGCCATCGCCTCGGTGCCGCGGGCAGCGGCTCCGCCGAGACGAGGTCGACGCGGAGACCATGGTGCGGGACCCGGGTCGCGGCAGCGCAGGCCGACAGGGTATGGCGCAGGCGGGTGACGCGCCGGCGGTTGAGGGTCAATGCCGCCGCCCCGGTGCGCGCCGAGTGGCGCGCGCGGACCTCGACCGCGACAAGGACACGGTCACGGTCGAGTGCGAGGATGTCGACCTCTCCGCCATGCACCGACCGGACCCGCCGCGCCAGGAGCGTCCATCCCGTGGCCTCGAGCCAGGCGGCCACGGCGGCCTCGGCCGCGAGCCCGAGTGCGTGACGGGGGTTGGTCATTCCACCGGCATGGTGCCGGGAGGGGCGTATCGCTCGATTACCCCTCGCTTACCGCCGCCAGCTCAGGGACGAGCAGCGCATCGAGGTTCTCCGGCGGTAGTTCCAGCTCCAGCTGCTCACCGATGGCGATCGCGCGCACCCTGGCGAAGGAGCGGCGGTGGAAGGGCGTGATGCCATGCTCCTCGATGCCGCGCCGGTGGACGAAGGTGGCGTACCCGGCGTTGTGCTCCCAGCCATAGTGCGGGTAGCGGGACGCGAGGCGGTCCATGAGCCGATCGCGGACCACCTTGGCCACGATCGAGGCGGCGGCGATCGAGTAGCACCGAGCGTCGCCGTGGACCAGGGCGGTGTAGGAACCGACGAAGTCCTCGAACCGATACACCCGCAGCCCGTCGATCAGCACGTGCTGGCGTTCTCCCACGCGACAGATGGCGCGTCGCATGGCGAGGTTGGTGGCGTGGTAGATGTTGAGCCGATCGATCTCCGCCACGCTGGCCGCGCCAAGCCCGACCGCGATCGCCCCGCGCCGGATCTTGGGGTAGAGGCGCTCGCGCTGGGCTCGCGAGAGCATCTTGGAGTCGCGGACGCCGGGGATCCTGCGGCCGTAGGCCGGCATGACGACCGCGGCGGCGAGGACGGGGCCACTGAGGCAGGCAACGCCGACGGCGTCGGCTCCCACCACCATGGTGCGGCCGGCATTCCAGTGGACGCGCTCGACCCGCGTCGAAGGCTTGACGACTCGGGTGGAGCGCCTGGTGACGGTCACGCGGTCAGTGTATCGAGCGCGACCGGAACCGATGCGGCGAGGTGACCCGGCGGTCGGGGCCGAGTCGGGGATCAGTTGGCGCGGCGCTCGCGGAGCGTGGCCGACTTGCCAACCCGGTCGCGGAGGAAGTAGAGCTGTGCGCGTCGGGCGACGCCGTGCCGGACCACCTCGATCTTGTCGATACGCGGTGCGTGCACCATGAAGGTGCGCTCCACGCCGACGCCGCTCGCGATGCGGCGCACGGTGATCTGTCGGTTCAGGCCGCCGCCACGCATCCGCATGACGGTGCCCTCGAAGACCTGGATCCGCTCGCGGTTGCCCTCGACCACCTTCACCGAGACGCGGACCGTGTCGCCGGGGGCGATCTCCGGTACGTCGGTGCGGAGCTGCTCGCGCTCGAGCTCCTTGATGGCGTTCATCCTGGGGCGACCTCGTTCTCGCGGGGATACCCGCGGGCTTCTCGTTCGGACGTGCGAACGCGACCGCGAGAGCGGCCGCGACCGGCGGAGTATAGCACGAGCGTCCGGAGCGGCAAAGGCGACCTAGTCGGAGGACAGCGCGTCCAGGAATTCCCGATCCTCGTCGGTCAGCTCCACCCCGTCCAGCAGATCCGGTCGGCGCTCGTGGGTGCGGCGGAGCGCTTCTCGACGACGCCATCGCTCCACCTCGCCGTGGTTGCCGGAGCGAAGGATCGGCGGCACCGGGAGATCGCGAAACGTCTCGGGTCGCGTGTACTGGGGGTACTCGAGCAGCCCACCTGCGAACGAGTCGCCCTCGTGGGAGGCCTGGTTGATCGCCCCGGGCAGAAGCCGTACGACCGCGTCGATCAGCACGACGGCCGGCAGCTCACCACCGGTGAGCACATAGTCGCCGATGCTCACCTCGCGGTCCACGATCGTCCGCACCCGGTCGTCGATTCCCTCGTAGCGGCCGCACACCAGCGCGAGGTGCGGAACCGTCGCCAGCTCGCGCGCCAGGCCGTCGCTGAGGCGTTCACCCGCGGGGTCCAGCAGGACGACGTGAGCGCCCGCCGCCCGCAGGGGTTCGACGGCGGCGAACAGCGGCTCCGGACGCATGACCATCCCCGCTCCCCCACCGTAGGGCTCGTCATCCACCGTCCGATGCCGTCCGAGCCCGTGTTCGCGCAGATCGTGGATCCCGACATCCACGACCCCCGACTCGACGGCACGGCCGACGATCGACGTCCGCAGCGGCACCTCCACGAGCTCCGGGAAGATGGTGACGACGTCGATCCGCATCAGCGCACCTCCTCCGCGTCGTCGGCGGCGACCGTCATCCGCCCGGCCTCGAGATCGATGGCAAGCACGGTGCGGCGGAGCGCCGGGATCAGCCGCTCGCCGGACGGTCCCACGACGCGGTACACCTCGTTCCCGCCCGCGCGAAAGATCTCGACCAGCTCACCGACTGGCTCCCCGCTGGTCTCCACGACCTGGAGACCGATGAGCTGGTCCCAGAAGAACTCGCCCTCGGGCAGGGTGCGGGCCGGTGCCTCGAGATAGCGCCCGGCGACGGCCTCCGCCGCCTCGCGCGTGGGGATGCCATCCAGGTACACGACCAGGGAGCGGCCGCCGCTCTCGACGCGCGTGACGTGCATCGGCTCGGTGGATCCGTCGAACCAGAGCTCGGCGCCCGGCGCGAAGCGCTCCGGCCAGTCCGTCAGCTGCTCGACCCGAAGTCCGCCCTGCAGGCCCTTGGGGCCAAGCACGCGCGCGACCGCCAGGCGACGGTCACTCGGCGTCGGAGACGATGTCCAGCTCGACGTGGCGTCCATCCCGGGTCGCCATGACCCGGAGCAGGCTGCGGATCGCGTTCGCTATCCGGCCGTCGCGGCCGATGACGCGCCCCATGTCTTCCTGATCGACTCCCAGGGTCAGTAGCGTCTCGTCGCCATCCTCCTCGACCTCGACAAAGACCGCGTCAGGCTTGTCGACGAGCGAGCGAGCGACGTACTCGAGGAACTCTTTCACGCCTTGGCCTTCTCGCCGTCGTCTGCTGCGGTCTCCGCCTGGTCCGTCTCCGGCTCGGCAACTGGCTCGGCCTCGTCGGCAACGGGCTCGTCGGCAACTGGCTCGGCCTCGTCGGCAACGGGCTCGGTGACCTCTTCGGGCGCGGTGACGGCCTCAGCGGCGGCCGTTGTCTCCGTCTCGTCGGTCGGTGCGGCGTCGCTCGCCTCAGCCGCGGCCGTATCGGCTGTTGGCGTCTCGGCGGGCGCCGGCGCCTCGGCCGCGGCCGTGGCCTTCGCCTTGGCCTTCTTGGATGGCTTGGACGCCGCGGCGCGCGACGCACGCTTGGGCTTGGGCGCCTCCTCCCCCTGCGTGGCCGCACGCTCCGACTGCCGCATGAGCTTCACGACCGTATCGGACGGCTGTGCCCCCTTGCCGATCCAGGCCTGGATCTTGGCGGTGTCGAGCTGAACGGTTGCCGGCTCGGTGAGCGGGTCGTAATAGCCCAGGATCTCGAGCGCGCGTCCGTCGCGCGAGCGCCTCCTGTCGATGGCGATGACGCGATACGCCGGGCGCTTCGTGGCCCCCACGCGCGTCAGTCGGATACGTACTGCCAAGGGATTCGATACCTCTGTTGTGGGTTGGCGAACTGTGTGATGCGTCCTATGGATCGATGGTCAGGACGGCGTGGAATTCGATCTGATCGTCCCGGGACGGAACCGTTGCGGCAACCGTCCCGACCTGGAGAAGGATATCGCGCGCGTCGGCAGGAAGCTCGGCGGGCTCGCCAAGCAGCTCCAGCGCCGCCCCCACGTCGACATAGGCCTCGCTGCCGCCGCGCGTGCCGGCGACTTCGAACGTGCGCGTGTAGCGCTCGCTCATGCCGAGCGAATCTCCGGTCGCGTGGGCCTCGATCGCGGCGACGACGTCGTCCACGCCGAGGCCGAGGATGACGATGTCATCCACGATGGCGTAGGCGACCTCTCCGACGTCCGGGATGGCGAGCACGGTCAGCTCCGCGTCGGCCGCCTGGACGGTCGTTCGCGTCGCGCCGGCAGACGTCAGCCCATCGGCCAGGCGACCGAGGGCGGCCGAAGCGGCGTCGGGGTCGGACGGTCGCAGCAGGATCTGCCCGGACGGCAGCGTTCCGTCGAAGCCGTGGATCGCGACCGCCACCTCGCGATCGAGGAGCGGCAGCAGGTCGTTGTCCAGGTCGATGCCCAGTCCCAGCGCAGCCAGGGCACGCAGGGTGTCGAGCGTGCCGATCACCTCCTCGCCCTCCGGAGCGGCCCCAAGCGCGGTCTCGGCGTTCTCGAGGGTCTGCCGCAGTCCGAAGACGACAGCCTCTGCGACCGTGTCCGCCGGCATCCAGTCGACCAGGCTGCTCGGCTCACCGCCCAGGGCAAAGCTGGCGGCCTCGGACGGTCCCGCGCTGGCCTCGTCGAACGGCGCGCTCCCGCTCAATCGCAGGCCGTCCGGCTCGGCGACCAGCACCGCCCCTGCTGTCGAGACCGCGGCCACCTGGTCCGACATCTCGGCGGCCTCACCGATGGCGGCGATGTCGACGTACGCCGACGCAAGGTGGTCAGGCTCCAGTGACTCCATCGTCGCGACGAAGGCGGGAACGTCGGCAAGGCTCTCGTCCCCGCCGGCTACGTCGATGACCGCGCGAATGCTCTCGGCTGACTCACCGATGACCAGCATGTCGTCGACGAAGGCGTACGACCCCGTGTCCGAGACCTGGATCTCGGTGCCCTCGTGCGACTCGGTGGTGAAGGCGGCGCCAGCATCGGCGACCAGCTCCCCGACCGCCTCCTGCGCGGCGTCCATGTCCTTCACGTCCGCGATGACCACGGCCAACGGGTCGGTCACACCGTCGGCGCCCGGCCAGCCGGCCACTGCCAGCTGGTTGCCGAGCCAGGGCTTGATCTGCTCGCGGTAGTCGATGCCGGTGTCGGACAACAGGTTCTGGACGACCTGGTCGACCTTCTCGTCCAGCGAGGCGTCGTCGGCGAACCCGGGAAGGCGGCCGATGAGCTCGGAGAGATTCATTTGCTGTCCGGTCGACGGCTGGAGGTAGACGTTGGCGTAGAAGGCACTGTTCGCCGGCGCCAGTGCCGCGGCGCGGTCGGTCGCGACGGAGAAGACCAGCAGATAGCCGGCGACGAAGGCGGCGGCGGCGAGCCCGAGCAGGGTGACGAGTGCGATGACGAGCCGATGCATGGGTCAGCGTCCGAGCAGGGCGCCCAGACCTCCACCCATGCGCGGCAGCTTCCCGCCGCTCAGCATCTTCATCATCCGCTGCATCTCGACGAACTGCTTGAGGAGCCGATTGACCTCGGCGGTGGACGTGCCGCTGCCGATCGCGATGCGTCGTCGTCGGCTGGCCTTGATGATGTCGGGACGCCGCCGCTCCTCGGGCGTCATCGAGTCGATGATCGCCTCGATGCGCTTCATCTCCCCCGCATCGACGGCGGCCTGCGCGGCGCCAGCCATCTGGCTCGCGCCGGGAACCATCTGTAGCAGCTGGCCGATGGGTCCCATCTTCTTGATCTGCTCGAGCTGCGATCGGAAATCCTCGAGGGTGAAACGGTTCTCCATCAGGCGCTTGGCCGCGTCCTCGGCCTGAGTCTGGTCGACGTTCTCCTGGACGCGCTCGACGAAGCTGAGGACGTCTCCCATGCCGAGGATTCGCTGGGCCAGCCGGTCGGGATGGAACGGCTCCAGCCCATCGGTCCGCTCGCCGGTCCCCAGGAAGGCAACCGGCAGTCCGGTCGCGGCGCGGATGCTGAGCGCGGCACCGCCGCGCGCGTCGCCGTCCATCTTGGTGAGCACGAGGCCGGTGACGGGCAGGCGGGCGTGGAACGCCTCGGCGACCTTTACCGACTCCTGGCCCGTCATCGCGTCAACGACGAGAAGGGTCTCGGCGGGCGTGACCGAACCGGTGATGCGTACGAGCTCGTCCATCATCGCGTCGTCCACGTGGAGCCGACCGGCCGTGTCGAGGATCATCACGTCCACGCCGCGCTGGCGTGCGACCTCCAGCCCGGAGCGGGCCACTTCCAGCGCGGGGGTGCCGACCGACCGGGTGTGCACCTCGATGCCGATCTGGTCGCCGAGCTGGACGAGCTGGTCGACAGCGGCGGGACGATACACGTCCGCGGCGACGAGGAGGGGCTTCTTGCCCTCCTTCCGGAACCGGACGGCGAGCTTCGCGGCGGTCGTCGTCTTTCCCGAGCCCTGCAGGCCGACCATCATCAGCACGGACGGGCGCGCCTCGAGCTGGAGGTGGTGGCGCGTGCCGCCCAGGACCTCCACCAGCTCGTCGTGGACGATCTTGACGATCTGCTGACCGGGGTTCACGCCCTCCAGCACGTCTGCCCCGAGAGCCCGCTCGCGGACGCGGGCAACGAAGTCCTTGACGACCTTGAAGTTGACGTCGGCCTCGAGCAGCGCGAGGCGGATCTCTCGCAGCGCGACGTCGAGGTCGGCCTCGGTGATCCGGGCCTTGCCACGCAGGGACTGGGTGATGCCCTGCAGGCGCGACGACAGAGATTCGAACATGGAATGACCGATACGGGCTCAGGGCCGATGCGGCCGCACCGGCAAACGGCTGCCCATTCTAGGTGCCGATCGGCCGGGCAGCAATCGAGCTAGGCGGCGAAGAGCCACTCCACGTACGCCTCTGGGTCGAACGGGGCCAGGTCCTCGACCTCCTCGCCGACGCCCGCGAACACGATCGGCACCCCCAGCCGGTCCGCGACGGCGAGCGCCACGCCGCCCTTGGCGGTGCCGTCGAGCTTGGTCAGGACGATGCCGGTGACCCCGGCCTCGCGACTGAACGCCTCGGCCTGCAGCAGGCCGTTCTGCCCCGTGGTGGCGTCGAGGACGAGGAGGACGTGGCGAGGCTGGCCCGGCAGGCGTCGCTCGATGACCCGCCGAATCTTGGCGAGCTCGTCCATCAGCTGCTGCTTGTTCTGGAGCCGGCCGGCGGTGTCGACCAGCACCGCATCGAGATTGCGCGATTCCGCGGCGGCCACCGCGTCGAAGGCCACGGCCCCGGGATCTGCGCCGGCGCGCTGCGCGATGACCGGCACGCCGAGCTGCTCTCCCCAGATCCGCAGCTGCTCGATGGCCGCGGCCCGGAACGTGTCGGCAGCGGCGAGCGCCAGGCGGTGCCCGTCGGCGCCGAGGCGGTACGCCAGCTTCGCGATGGTCGTCGTCTTGCCCGTGCCGTTCACGCCGACCACCAGGATCACCGACGGGGCCTCACCGAGCTCGAACTGGCCCGATCCGACTCGGGTCAGCCGGTCGCGGATCTCGGTGGCCAGCGCGCGACGCGCGTCATCACCCGATCGGCCGCCCTCGCTCTTGACCCGTTCGCGCGCCGCGTCGACCAGCTCGAGCGTGGTGGTGGCGCCGACATCCGCGCCGATCAGCACCTCCTCCACGTCGTCCCAGGTGGCTTCGGTGGCAAGGCTGCCGGCCCCGAGAATCGATCGCAGGCGCGCGCCGATGCCGGACGGCCGGGCACGGAGGCCCATGCCCGACGGCTCTCGCCTGGGGCGGGCGACCGTCATCGGAGCCGGCTCCGGCGCCGGGCTCGCGTCCGGGGCCGTCGAGCCTGGTTGCTGTGCGACGGGGGGCTCCTCGGCGACGGCCGGCTCCTCGGGGGTGGGCTCGCCGCGGCGGCGCCAGAACACTAGGCGCTGACCTCGGCCGGCACGTCGGCCAGGCGCAGGGATAGCACGCGGCTCACGGCAGCATCGGTCATGGTCACGCCGTAGATCGTATCCGCCACCTCGATCGTCGCGCGATTGTGGGTGATGACGACGAAGTCGATCGACTCGCTGAGGCGCCGCAGCGCGTCCGCGAAACGGCCGATGTTCGCCTCGTCCAGCGCGGCATCGACCTCGTCGAGAATGCAGAACGGGACCGGGTTCACCGTCAGCATGGCGAAGAGGAGCGCGGTCCCCGTCAGCGCGCGCTCGCCGCCCGACAGCATGGCCAGACGCTGAAGCCGCTTTCCCGGTGGGCGCACCACGATCTCGATACCGCCCGGCGCGTCGCCATCGGCCTCGTCCGCCATCTGGAGCGACCCGGAGCCACCGGCGAACAGCAGGCGGCAGTACTCGTCGAAGCGCTCGGCGATGGCGCGGAAGGCGACGTCGAACTGCTGCGCGATCTCGACGTCGAGCCGTGCGATCAGCTCCTCGGTCGACCCGATCGCGGCGCGCAGGTCGGTCTCCTGGGTGGTCATCTCCTCGAGGCGTGTGCTCAGCTCGCGATGCTCCTCGACGGCGAACGGGTTGACCGATCCGATCTGGGCGAGCATTCGGCGCGCACGGCGCAGCTCGGTGTCCAGCTCCTCGTCGCCGAGCGCTTCGATCTCGTCGGTTGCGATCTCGACGTCGGTGACGGGAATCCCGTCCAGCGCGAGCTCGCGCTCCCGGCCGAGGGCGGCAAGCGCCTCATCCCGGCGCGATGCCTCGATCGCCGTGGCCTGGGCGGCGCGCTCCAGCTCGCCCAGCTGCGCCGAGGCGCCGCCCTGGGTCCGTTCGAGCTCGAGCAGCTCTGAACGACGGGTCCCCCGTCGAGCCTCGGCGGCGACGTGGGCCGCCTCGGCTGCGGCATCCGCCTCGCCTGCAACCCGCAGCTCCTCGGCGAGGACCGACCGATCCGCCTCGGCTTCGTCCCTGGACCGGACGCGGTCCGGCCCCGACGCCTCGAGCTGTGCGACACGGGCCTCCGCCACCGCCCGTTCACGGCGTCGGTCGGCTACCCGCGTCTCGGCCTCCTCTGCCTGGCCACGCGTGGCGCTCCATCGATCCCGCGCCGTGTCCCGCTCTGCCGCGCGAGCGTCACGATGGCTTCTGGCGGCGTCCGCGGCCCGCTGCAGGCGATCGAGCTCCCCGGACGCCTGGACCCGTGGTGCTGCCGACGCGGCATCCGGGGCGTTCGGGTCGCCGATATCGGCCAGCTCCGCCGCCAGCACCTCGGCGCGCTCGCTGGTCCGCGCCAACAGGGCGGTGGCGGCGTCGAGCTCCGATCGGGCGGCGCGAAGCGCTCGGTCCGTGTCGTCATGCGCATCGCGGGCCGCGAGGTGCGCATCGCGGCCGAGTCGCAGCCGCTCCACGGCGGCATGCGCGGACGACTGCGCATCCGCGAGGTCTCGCTCGATCCGGGTCACCGCCTCGGCCAGCTCGCGGCGGCGAGCGTGGGCACGCACCGCGGCGCCTCCGGGCGGGTCGGCCCGGCCGCGGAGCGTGACCACGCCCCTGCCGTCGGCAAGGTCGCCGCTGGCGGTGACGGCGCCCCACCCCAGCGGGAGCGACTGCCAGCCGGCCAGCAGGGCATCGAGGTCTCGGGCAACCGCGGTGCGATGGAATGCGAGCGGCGCACGCGGGGCGTCGACCCACTCGGCGAGCGTTCGTTCCGCGCCGACAGCCGCCAAAGCGGCGTCGCGTCCATCGCCGTTCGCGGCCTCGGACGGCGCGAGCAGGCGCGCGGCACCGCGGGCGCCTGGCAGCTGGGCGGTCGGGTCGTCGTGCGCCCAGAGCAACGCGCCCTCCAGCTCCCCGCCGACGACGGCCTCGATCGCCGGCCACGCTTCCTCCGGCGCGGAGATCGTGTCCAGCAGGGTGGGCCAACCTGCGCTGGCCAGCCGGCGGCCGAGCCGGGTGGCGGCATCGTGGGGCTCGGCGAGGGCCTCGAGCTCCGCGCGCGTTGCGCGCAGCCGCTCGGTGAGCGACACGACGTGGGGCTGCGCCTCGTCCGCGGCGGCCTGGGCCGCGTCCCGCTCCGCGACCGAGCGTTCGAGGTCGGCGGCCACCGTCGCGGCACGCGCCTCCGTCTCTTGCAGCGCATTCCCGGCCCGTTCCAGCTCGGCGGCCGCCGCCTCGCGCTGGGCGCGTACGTCGGCAAGCTCCTCGTCGAGCTGCTCACGACGAGCGGCGCGCCGAGTCGTCTCCTCGTCGGCCCGAGCCATCGTCGCGATCTGGTTCGCCTCGCGCGCGCGCAGCGCGGCCAGCGCCTCCTCCGCGGCCAGCAGGGCGTCGTCCGCCTCCGCAAGGGTCGCCACCGCCGTCCGCCACGCCTCCTCCGCCGCCGTTGCCTCGCGCAGGGCAGGGCTGATGGCGGCATCGGCGGTCCCGTCGTCGAATGCGGCCAGCCGGGCATGGGCATCGGCCAGCTCGACCACCTCGCGCTCGATCGTCGCGGCGAGCTCTCGCACCCGGCCCTCGAGGGCCTCCAGGCGGCTCTCGACACGGATCACGACGGCTCGCGTCTCCTCGCGCGCGCGGCCGGCCGCTCGGGCGGCCTCCTCCGCCTCCCAGTACCGTGCCTCGGCCGCCGCCAGCTGCTCGCGTCCGGCGTCCTGCGAGGCGCGAAACGCCTCGAGCGCGGATTCGGCGGCCGCCGCGGCCCGACGAGCCTCCCCGAGACTGGCCCGCGCCGCGCCTTCCCGCCGTCGATGCGACGCGACGACCAGCGCCCGAGCCCGCGCACCGAGCGTGTCGTGCTGCTGCTGGTGCTCCGCCTGGAGCGCGAGCCGGCGGACCTGGGGCTTCAGCTCGCCCACGATGTCGGTCACCCGCGACAGGTTGTCGAGCGCCTTCTGCAGCCGGACCGACGCCTCGTTCCGCTTCACCTGCAGCCCCTTGACCCCCGCGGCCTCCTCGAACAGCTGCCGGCGCTCCTCGGGGCGCAGCGACAGCGCCGCGTCGACGGTCCCCTGCCCGACCACGACCAGCTCGTTGGCTCCCAGGCGCCCCTCGCCGAGGAGCTCGACCACGTCCCGAAGCCGAGCCCGCGCTCCGTTGATCAGGTATTCGCTCTCGCCGGAGCGGTACGAGCGCCGGCCGATGCTGACCTCCGCGAACTCGATCGGCAGCCATCCGTCCGCGTTGTCGAGCGTGAGGACCGCCTCGGCCATGCCCTGCGCCTTGCGCTGCTCGGATCCGGCGAAGATCACGTCGTCGGATCGCCGCGTGCGCAGCGATCGGTTCGACTGCTCGCCAAGGACCCAGCGGATCGCATCGGCCATGTTGCTCTTGCCGGAGCCGTTGGGCCCGATGACGGCGTTCACGCCCGGCTCGAAGACGAAGCGCGTCGGATCGGCGAACGACTTGAACCCGTGCAGGCGCAGCTCTCGAAGCCGGCTCATGCGTCGCCCACCGAGGCGCGCGCGTCGTCGATCAAGGTCGCCAGGGCCGCGAGCGCCGCCTGCTCCTCGGCCCGCTGTCGGCTCGAGCCACCGCCGCTGGCCACGACACGCCCGTCGAGCTGGACGGCGACTTCGAACTGCTGCTCGTGCGGAGGCCCGGTGGTGCCCACCACCTGGTAGATCGGCTTCATCCCGAGGTGACGCTGCGTCCATTCCTGAAGGCGCGACTTGGCGGCCTTCGGCGCGCCCTCGATCGCCGCCAGCGCCTCGAGGCGCGGCTCGAACAGCCGCGCGAGCACCTGCTCGGTGCGATCGTGGCCCTCGCTCAGGGAGAGCGCCCCGGCCATGGCCTCGAACGCCGCGGCCAGCAGGGATGGCCTGGTGGCGCCGCCGGCCTCGGTCTCTCCGCGCCCGAGGAGGAGGTGCCGGTCGAGGCCGAGCTCGAGCCCCATCCTGGCGAGCGCCTCTCGGTTGACGAGGGCTGCCCGGCGGGCAGTCAGGAACCCCTCGTCCTCGTCGGGATAGCGCTCGTAGAGCAGGCGGCTGACGGTCAGGCCGATGACCGCGTCGCCGTAGAACTCCAGCCGCTCGTTGTGGCCCGAGACGCGGGTGGGATTCTCGTTGGAGTAGGAGCTGTGGACGAAGGCCTGGCGGATCAGGGCCGGGTCGCGCGGGACGATGCCGAGGCGGTCGCCCAGCTCGCCCAGCGCGGCAGCGTTCGGAGGGCCGGCGTCCATGGGCGACCCCTGGCTACTGCTGATGCTCCTCGATGTACTCGACGGCGTCGGAGACCTTCTGGATGCGCTCGGCATCCTCGTCCGAGATCTCCATCCCGAACTCCTCCTCGAGACTCATGATGAGCTCGACCAGGTCGAGGGAGTCGGCGTTGAGGTCCTCGACGAACGAGGCAGTCGGGGTCACCTCTTCTTCGTCGACGCCGAGCTGCTCGACGATGATCTTCTTGAGGCGATCGTACGTGGTCCCGTCGGTCACGAATTCAGGCTCCTCCACCCGATCTGGAAACGCTTCCTAACACGCCATTGACCAGGCGTCGCGCTGCATCGCCGGCGTAGATCCGGGCGAGAGAGACGGCGTCGCGCATCGGCTCCCCGCTCGGGGTCGCGGCGGAGTATAGCATCTCGAACAGGGCTCCCCGGAGGATCGCACGCTCGACCCGACCGAGCTCCGGGACAGGGATGAGCGGTGCCTCGGCCGCGATCCGTGCGTCCAGCTCGGGCCGATGCTCGAGCGCGCCGGTCACGATCGCCGCGGCATGTGCCCGCACCTCCTCAGGCACGCCTCGCTCGTCCGCCAGGCGATCGAGCGCGGCCGGTCCCTTCCCGGGTCGGAAGTCGTCCTCGAACATCGCCAGCAGCGCGATCCTCCGCGCCAGCATGCCCGCCGAGGCCCGTCGCGACGTGCGGCGCGCAGCGGTCGACACGTCAGGCGCGCTCGCGATGCAGGCGGGACGCGATCCGCGAGGCAACTCCGCGATGAGCGAGCGCCGGGTGCTCCCGCGTCCACTCGGCGATCAGGTCCGGCACGCCGGCCGTCGCCGACTCGGAGGCGACGCGGATCGCGTTCTCGATCATCCGCGCCTTCGCCCGCCCGTGGGTCACGATGCTGACCCCCTTCACGCCGAGCAGCGGCGCCCCGCCGTAGCCCTCGTAGTCGAACCGGGCCTTCATGCGGTCGAAGCCGGGCTTCAGCGCCAGAAGGGCGAGCGGCGCGATCGGTCCCTGCTGGAGATCCTCGCGCAGGGCTCGGAAGATGAAGCTGGTGATGCCCTCGAAGAACTTGATCACCACGTTGCCCACGAAGCCGTCACACACCACGACGTCGGCTCGGTGGGCGATCGCATCGTGCGCCTCGACGTTGCCGACGAAGTGGAGGTCCGCGTCCGAGAGCTTCTCGTAGGCCTCGCGGGCCATGGCATGGCCCTTCTCGCTTTCTTCTCCGATGTTGAGCAGGCCGATACGGGGATTGGCGACGTGGAGCACGTGCTCGGCGAAGATCGCCCCCATCGCTGCGAATTGGACGAGGTTCTCGGCGTCGGAGTCGACGTTGGCGCCGACGTCGAGCAGCATGACCGGCCCCGTGGGCGTGATCATGTGCGCGGGGAGTGCGGGCCGGTCGATGCCGTCGATGCGTCCGAGCCGGAAGACGGCGGCCGCCATCGTTGCCCCGGTGGACCCGGCGCTCACCACCGCATCGGCTTCGCCCGAGCGCACGAGGTTCGTGGCGACCACGATCGATGCGCGCCGCTTGCTGCGCAGCGCGGTGGCAGGGTGCTCGCCCATGCCGATGACCTCGGGAGCATCGACGAGGCGGATGTTGGCCGGCTTGGCGTTGCCGTAGGCGACGATCTCGCGCTCGAGGCGCGGCACATCACCGACGAGGAGGACCTCGTCGGCGCTGGCAGCGGCGTAATCGATCGCGCCGCGGACGATCTCGCGAGGGGCGTGGTCGCCTCCCATCGCGTCGACCGCGATGCGCATGGGCGTTAGCGCTGGCCTTCGACCGGGGTGACCGGTTCGATCGTCACGGCCTCACGGCCCCCGTACCAGCCGCAGGTCGGGCAGACGTGATGGGCGCGCTTCAGCTCGTGACAGTGCTCGCACTCGACGAGCGGCGGCGCGCTGATGGCGAGATGCGCGCGGCGCTCGCCCTGGCGTGCCTTGGATACCTTTCGCTTGGGAACGCCCACGCGGAACTCCTTGACCGATCAGAAACGGGGACGCCGCAGTATAGCCGGAGAGGTCGCGAGTCGCGAGTGGGGCGCCCGATCAGTCGTTGCCATGCCCGTTGCGCTCGACGAGCAGCGCGGCCAACCCGGCCAGGCGCGGGTCGATGTCGTCGCCGGCATGCTCGTGCGGACCACCCTCCAGCTTCTGACCGCACTCCGAGCACAGCCCGGGACAGTCGGGCCGACACAGCGGGTGCATCGGCTCGGTCAGCGCCAGCTCGTCGTGGAAGACGCCGCGCAGGTCGACCTCGTGGTGCTCATCGATGCGCAGGACGACGTCACCCCCGGGCTCGGTGGGCAGCTGGGCTCCGCTGGCAAGGTCGAGCGAGGGGACGAACTCCTCCTCGATCGCGACACGCACCTCCTCGACGTACGGATCGGTACAGCGGGCGCAGGTCCGCCGCAGCGGCGCCCGGAGCTCGCCCCGCACGAGGATGCCGCGGTTCGTGCGTTGGAGCCGCAGGTCGGCGTCGAGCGGCCCGGCGAGCTCGATGTCGCCGCCGAGGATGACGTAGTGGTCGCGCAGGCGGACGTCGCGCGTCGCCCCGGGCGGCTCGTGGAGGAGCCCGGCGACGTTGAACGAGGTCATGGACGGGAGGCGGTGTGCGCCTGCTCCTCGTCGACAACGATCGCGCCGGCCGCTGCGTCGGTGGTTCCGTCGCCGGCCGACGTCCGGTGGCGTTCGTCGAGCATGTCGATCCCGCGCTTGATGCTCGTCAATGCCTTGATGCACTCCCCCTCGAGGCGAATCAGCACGCCGGCGGCGTACTCATCGGCCCCCCGGCGCACCTCCTGCGCCTCGTGCTGGGCGCTCTCGATGATCTCTCCCGCCCGCTGCTGAGCGGCCCGCACGAGCTCGCGTTCGTCGAGCATCTGGGCGGCCTGCTCCTGGGCTCTCGCGATGATCGCGTCCCCCTCCTCGCGTGCGCGCTCGGCGATGCGGTCGGATTCCTCGGTGATGCGGCGTGCCTGGCGCACCTCCTCGGGCACGGAAACGCGGAGCTGGTCGACGAGCTCGAGGATCGTCGCCTGGTCGAGCACCACGTTGTTCGTCAGCGGCAACTTCTTCCCGGTCGCGATCAGCGACTCGAGGCGCTCGACGAGGAAGATGATGTCCGTGGCCCGACCCTCCTTGCTCGCGATTATACGCGCGGGTCGGCGGCCAATTGCCGAGCGAGAGCTTCCGCCACCGCCGGCGGAACCATCGGGGTGATGTCCCCACCGAATCGCGCGACCTCCTTGGTCAGCGACGAGCTCACGTAGCCGTACTCGAGCGCGGTCATGAGGAAGGTCGTGTCGACCTCGGGCGCCAGCTTGCGGTTCGTGAGCGCCATCTGGAGCTCGGCCTCGAAGTCGCTCACTGCACGCAGCCCGCGCACGATGAACCCGGCCTGATGGTGGCGGGCGAAGTCGACGGTCAGGCCGTCGAAGGCATCGACGCTCACGTGAGGGCCGAGGTCCGCCACGCAGCGCTCGATGAGCGCCACGCGCTCGTCGATGGGAAACAGCGGCGCCTTCTTCGGGTTGTTGAGGACCCCCACCACCAGCCGGTCGAACAGGCGCGATGCGCGTCGCGCAACGTCGAGATGGGCGTTCGTCATCGGGTCGAACGAGCCGGGAAAGACTGCGACCCGCGTCATGCGCCCTCCGTCTCCAGGAAGCTGAGCATCGTCTCGCCGAAGCGACGCTCGCGGACCGCCATGAGCCCCTCGACCGCGGGCACCGGCGTGCGCCAGAAGGCCTTCACGACCACGGTAGCCCCCGGAGCGAGGTGCGGCACCACGGCCCGAAGCGGCGCCACGATAGCACGCTCCTCGTACGGCGGATCGAGCACGACGAGGTCCCACGGCCCATCCGTACTGCCGGCGAGGTACCGCTCCACCGGCATCGCGTGCACGCGCGCCCCGCCCGTGAGGCGGGTCGTCGCCAGGTTCGCGCGAATCGCATCGATGGCGGGCCGTCCGCGCTCGACGAAGTCCACCGATACCGCGCCACGGGAGAGCGCCTCGATGCCGACCGCGCCGCTGCCGGCGTAGAGATCGAGGAAGCGTGCGTCGGGTACCCGCTCACCGAGAATGGCGAACAGTGTCTCCTTCACCCGATCGGTGATGGGGCGCGTGCCGCGGTCACGCGGTGCGGCGAGCGGGACGCCGCGCGCCGTGCCGGCGATCACCCGCATCAGGCGGCATCCCCCTCGTCCTCGACCGCGGCGAAGGCTGCCTGGAGACGGGCCAGTGGCGGCCGGGCCGCCAGCGCCGGGTCGTCGGCGACGACCGCATCGGCCATGGCCCGCGCACGCTCCGCCAGTCGGAGGTGGCGCGGCTCGAACAGCGAGGCGACGCGCAGCGGCGGCAGCCCGGACTGCCGTGTTCCGAGCAGGTTCCCTGCGCCGCGAAGCCGGAGGTCCTGCTCCGCGATGTGGAAGCCGTCCTGTGAGTCGCGCACGACGGCGAGCCGTTCCTGGGCCAGCGGGTCGGTCGCGTCCGACAGGAGGATGCAGAACGACCGATGCGCTCCTCGCCCGACCCGCCCGCGCAGCTGGTGAAGCTGTGCCAGCCCGAAGCGCTCGGCGTCCTCGATCAGCATCACGCTGGCGTTCGGCACGTCGATCCCGACCTCGATCACCGTCGTGGCGACCAGCACGTCCATCTCCCCCGCCGCGAAGGCCGTCATCGTCACATCGCGCGCGTCGGAGCGCTGCTGACCGTGGACTAGGCCGATGCGCAACGCCGGGTGCGCCGCCCGCAGCCGTTCGACCTCGGCCTCGGCGCTGGCGGCCTCCAGCGCCTCGGACTCCGTGACCAGCGGGACGACCACGAAGGACTGACGGCCACCGGCCGCCTCCGCGGCCAGGAACGCCTCGATCTTCGACAGCGCGCTCCGGTCGCGAATCTCGGTCCGGATCGGCTGGCGACCCGGCGGAAGCTCCCGGATCGTGCTGATCGACAGGTCGCCGTAGACGGTCAGGGCCAGCGTGCGCGGGATGGGCGTCGCCGTCAGTGCGAGCAGGTGCGGTTCCCGATCGCTGCCTTTCGCCTGCAGCGCGGCGCGCTGACCGACTCCGAAGCGATGCTGTTCGTCGACGATCGCCAGGCCCAGGCGTGGGAACTCGACCGCCTCGCTGATCACCGCGTGCGTGCCGATGACGACCTCTGCCAATCCGCCGCCGATCGCGTCGTGGATCTCTCGCTTGCGAGCGGGCGTGAGCGATCCGGACAGGAACTCGGCCCGAACGCCCAGCCGGTCGAGCAGCGGCGCAAGGCCGGTGTGGTGCTGGCGGGCGAGGATCTCGGTCGGTGCCATCAGCACCGCCTGCCATCCGGCGCGGACTGCCGCGGCCAGGCCCACGGCGGCCACGGCGGTCTTCCCGCTACCGACGTCGCCCTGGAGCAGGCGCCGCATCGGGCGTTCCGAAGCCAGGTCGGCGACGATCGCGTCCACCGACGCCCGCTGGTCGCCGGTCAGGCGGAACGGGAGGGCATCGACGATCTCGTCGACGGCATCCTGGCCGATGGCGATGGGAGCGGCGCGAAGGTCGTCGCGGGCCCTGCGAGCCTGGGCGAGAGTGAGCTGGAGCGCCAGCAGCTCGTCGAAGGCCAGCCGGTCGAGCGCATCCTTCACGTCGCCCGCCTCCTCCGGGAAATGGGCGGTCTGCAACGCCTCGTCCAGCGGCCGCAGGTCGCCGCGCTCGGCATCGGTCAGCGGGTCCTCCACCGCCGGCAGCGATGCCTCGAGAATGCGCGCCAGCAGTTCGCGCAGGCGCTTCTGCGTCACGCCGGCGGCGAGGTGGTAGACCGGCACGACGCGCCCGGTGTGGACCGAGGTGTGGCCGGCCGGGCTGAACTCGGCTGAGGTGAACTGCGTCTGCCATCCGCGTTGCCCGACCTTGCCGGATAGCACGACCTCGTCGCCGACGCGCAGCCGGCGCTCGACGTAGCGGCGCCCGAACCAGATCGCCTCCGCACTGCCCGATGCGTCGCTGACCTGGGCGATGACGCGTTGTGGTCGACGCCGGAAGCCCGGCTCGACCCGCACGGCATCGATCGTCACGCGGGCGGATTGCTTCTCGTCCGGCCTGAGCTCGGCCAGCGGACGGAGGTCGCTGAAGTCGTCGTACCGGAACGGCAGGTACCAGAGCGCCTCGCGCGGCGTCGTGATGCCGAGCTTCCCCAGGGCGCTCGCAGCGCGAGCGAGGGCGGGCAGGGCGGTGCGGATCGGCCGGTCGAGATCGATCGGATCCAGGACGACCCGGCTCGATTGCATGGGCCGATCCTAGCGTGCTACCATCGTGGTCGCTCCGGCGCGGCGAGCGCCGGTTTTTCTATGACTTCATCGGAGACCCGCTCGACCATGGCCCGCGTCTGCGACATCTGCGGCAAGCGCCCGATCACCGGCTGGAATCCCCAGTCGGTCGGCATGAACCGCAAGCGCGCCCTGCGCCGATGGCTGCCCAACCTTCAGCCGATGACCGTTGTTCGCGACGGCAAGACGGAGAAGGTCAAGGCCTGCAGCCGCTGCCGTCGTACCGCTCAGAAGGTCTAGCCACCGCCGTATCTACGGTAGTTACGCCGCAGCCGAAGCACCGATCCGCCCGCGTCATTCACGCGGGCGTTGTCCTATCCGCTGGGCTAGGCCAGGTCGCGATCCGAGTCGAGGACGAGGGTGAACGGGCCATCGTTCACGAGCTCGACCGTCATCGTGGCGCCGAACCGGCCGGTTGCCACCTCCAGGCCAGTGTGGCGCAGGCGCGCCACGAGCCGATCCAGCAGCGGGACTGCCTGCTCCGGCGGAGCGGCATCGGTGAATCCGGGACGCCGCCCACGCCGGACATCGGCGTACAGCGTGAACTGGCTCACGACCAGCAGCGAGCCACCGACGTCGCCGATGGCGAGGTTCGTCCGCCCGTCGGCGTCCTCGAAGTAGCGCAGCGCGAGCAGCTTGCCGGCCATGCGGTCGGCAGTCTCCCCGGTGTCCTCGCGACCGACGCCGGCTAGGACCACCGAACCGGGACCGATGGCGGCCAGCCGCTCGTCGCCGGAGCTGACCGAGGCGCGCGTGACGCGCTGCACGACGAGCCGCATCGGCCTACGGGGAAGCCGATGGCGCGGCGGAGGCAGATGGCTCGTCCGGAGGCGATGAGCCCGCGGACGTGACCGGCCCGGCGTCCTCTCCTTCGCGCGGTGCCGCCAGCGCCGTCTCGGTGAAGGTGGCCCGGGCGTTCCAGATCATCCAGCCCTTCGCGTCGCGATCGGCCGCGGCGCTCATCTCCGCCCGTACCTGGTCGGCGGTGTAGGGCGGGAAGGGGCCGTAGCCGAAGTCCTGGATCCACGGCCGGATCACGACCGGCAGCCCGGCCTTCTGCTCGTTCATGATCTCCAGCGTCTGGTCGATCACCTCGTACGGGAAGTTGTTGGGGACCTCGAAGCCGAAGACGCCTGGTCCGTAGTGCGAGGGGTAGACCATCGGGCTGAAGTAGTCGACGTACGGCATGATCACCTCGGGCCGCTGGCCGATGCCCTGGTCGTCGGGCACGATGAAGCTGATCGGAAACACGTCGGCACCGAGGAAGGTGCGCGTCATGTCGAGCTCCCCGCTGACGACCCGCAGGACCCGCTGGATGGCCGGCAGCCGGAACGACTGCGTGTTCGGCAGGTTCGTGTCCGCAACGTCGTAGGGCCCGTCGCTGAAGAAGCGGATGTAGTCCAGCTGCACCTCATCGAAGCCCTTGGCGGCGAGGTCTCCGGCGATGGCGGCGATGTACTCGGCCACGCCGGGCGCCGATGGATCGAGCCACGCGCCACCGATGTTGTCGCGCCAGGGCTCACCGCTGGCGCTGTTGCGCACCGCGAGCTCTGGCCGCGCCACCGCCGAGGTGTTGTCCTTCATCACGACCATGCGGGCAATGGTGTAGATGCCGCGCTCCTTGAGCATCGGCAGCAGCTCCTCGAGATCGAAGACCGGCGATTCGCGCACGGCGCCGACCTCCTCGGCCTCGGGAAGATCCGTGGCGTAGTACAGGCGGCCGTCGGTCTCCTTGACGTCGATGACCATGGCATTGGCCTCGGTGCGATCGAGGAGGTCGAGCAGGGCATCCAGGCGACCGGGCGCCTCGAAGATGGCTGCCGGCGCATACAGCGCGCGTGCCTCGAACGGCTCGAGGGCGACGTCGACGTTCGTCTGCTCGCCGAGCTCGAGCTCGACCAGGCGGAAGCCCGGCATCTTGAACAGGAGCGTGCCCGTCTCGGGGACGTCGCCGAGGGAATAGGCACCGTCGTCACCGGTCTCGGCCATCGTCTCGCCGCCGTCGACGAAGACCCGAACGCCGGCGACCGGTTCGCCGGCTGAATCGGTGACCGTGCCGGCCACCACGTTCGGCCGCAGCTCGACGCGAACATCGCCCTCGTCGGGGACGGCCACCTCGAGCGGATCGTGCCCGTCGGCCTCGACGCTGACCTCGGCGCCGCGCAGGGCGGTGAGGCTGGCGGCGCCGGCGTCATCAGTCGCCGTCGTCGACCCGTCGACCGTGACCCGGGCACCCGGCACCGGTGTCTCCGTGCCGCGCGTCACGACCGTCACCGCCACCTGGCGCGGCTGCTCCGGCGTCGGCTCCGGGGTGGGGACGAACGGAAGCGCGGGGCCGTCCTCGCCACAGGCAGCGAGCAGCAGCAGCAGCGCGAGGGCCGTCAGGACCAGGCGGGTTCGAGGCAGCAGGGTCAGGTCCTTTCCGCGTCGAGTCCCGCAAGGTCGCGGGCCCGGGCCGCGGCGCGCAGGCCGGCGACGGTGGGCGCCAGGTCGCCATCGGTCCGGTACAGGGCGCTGCCGACGACGAGGACCTCGCCGCCGGAGTCGTGGGCGTCGCCGACCGTCTCGAGATTCACGCCGCCGTCGACCCCGATTTGGAGGGGCAGGCCGCGCCGGTCCACCTCGTCACGCAGCGCACGCAGCTTCGGCATCACCTCGGCCATGAACGCCTGGCCGCCCCAGCCCGGATGGACCGTCATGACGAGCAGCAGGTCGACGGCCTCCAGCCAGGGATGCACCGCCTCGGGCGGGGTGTCGGGATTGAGCGCGATCCCCGGTCGGCGGCCGGCCCGCTCGATGGCCGCGATGACCTCCCCGGGATCGTCCTCGACCTCGACGTGGAACACGATGAGGTCACTGCCCGCATCGGCGAAGCGCTCCGCGTAGGCGAGCGGGTTGTCGATCATGAGATGCGCGTGGAACGGCAGGCTGGTGGCGGACCGCACCGCCTCGACGATGACCGGGCCCATGGTGAGGTTGTCGACGAAGTGCCCGTCCATGACGTCGAGATGGATCGAGTCCACTCCCCCGCGGTCGGCGCGGCGCACTTCGTCACCGAGCTGGCCGAAGTCGGCGTTCAGGATGCTTGCGCTGATCTGCGGGTCGCCCCTCATGCCGAGGTCGCTGCTCCCTCGCGGGCGTCGCGGAGCGACCGATTCGCCAGCTGGGCGTGGAGCTGACCGCAGGCCGCATCGATTTCCCGGCCGCGCGTGTCGCGGACCGTCACCGTGATCCCCCCGTCTCGCAGGATGCGGCTGAACCGCTCGATGCCGGCGCGCGGGGTGCCACTCCAGCGTGAGCCGGGCGTCGGGTTGAGCGGGATGAGGTTGACATGTGACCGCCAGCCGGCCGCGTGGCGCACCAGCCCGTGGGCCTGCTCGTTCGCGTCGTTCACGCCGTCGATCATCACGTATTCGAGGCTCACCCGCCGCCCCGATCGCGCGGCGAAGCGGCGGCCGGCGGCCACGACCTCGGCGACCGGCCACTTGCGGTTGATGGGGACGAGCTCGTCGCGCAGCGCATCGGTGGCGGCATGCAGGCTGATCGCGAGGTTCACCTGCGGCAGCTCGTCGACCATGCGATCCATGCCGGGCACGACACCGGAGGTCGACACCGTGATGTGGCGCGCTCCGACCCCGAGCCTGGCCGGGTCGTTGAGCAGGCGGACGGCCTCGAAGACTCGATCCGCGTTGTTCAGCGGCTCCCCCATTCCCATGAACACGATGTTGTAGTGGCCGGCACCGCCCTCGCCCAGCGCGCTCCATGGCGGTCGGTGCCAGTGGAGGACCTGGTCCACGATCTCACCCGGCGTCAGCTGGCGGCCGAAGCCGGCCTGACCCGTCGCGCAGAATGGGCACGCCACCGCGCACCCGGCCTGGGAGCTGATGCAGATCGTGGTCCGCGCGGCAGCGCGTCCGCGGCCCGGGTAGCGCATGAGCACCGACTCGATGCGCTGCCCGTCGGCGAGCTCGTGGACGGCCTTGGCGGTCAGCCCGCCGTCGGCGCCGATGACGTGGCTATCGACGATCGTGCTGAACCGAAACGCGTCGCCCAGCGCTGCGCGCAGCGGGCGCGGCAGGTCGGTGACGTCGTCGAAGCCATGGGCCTCGGGACGGTGCGCTCCGGCCAGGACCTGCCCGGAGCGATACGCGGGCTCGCCGCGGGCTGTGAGCCACGCGGCGAGCGATGCGGAGTCGACCTCGCTGATCGCCGGCCGGGAGCCAGCGAGCGGCAGCTCAGTCACGGCGTCCGAAGATCAGGAAGGCGTAGTACAGGAACGTCAGGAGAGCGGTCAGCGCTCCGGCGACGTATGTCCACGCGGCAGCCTTGAGGACCTCACGAGCGCCGGTCTGTCGCTCCGCGGTCATGCCCAGGCCGTTGACGAAGGCGAGGGCCTTGCCCGATGCGCCGATCTCGACCGGCAGCGTCGCGAACGTGAACACCACAGCGGCCCCGAAGCCGATGAGGCCGACGATGGCGAGGCCGGTCACCTGGAAGATGAGGCCGGCGATCACCAGCCAGGGTGCGATGCTGGAGCCGAACTGCGCCGCCGGAACGATCGCCTGCCGGACGGCCATCATCGGGTCCTTCTGCTGGTCCTGCAGCGCATGTCCCACCTCGTGCCCGATGACCGCGGCTGCGGCCACCGACAGGCGCGGCGTGGCGCTGCGGATCCCGGCCGTCTCGAGCGCCGAGGCGTCGGCGACCTGGGTGCTGACGCGCAGGACCTTCCCGCGCGGGTCGTAATGATCGGTGAGCTGGCCCGGCGTCGGCTCGATGCGCACGTGCTGCAGACCCTGGCGGTCCAGCAATTGGCGAGCGAAGTCGAAGGCGTCGAGGTTGATCCCAGAGTCGACCTTGGACCACTTGCCGTAGGTCGATCGGACGCGCCATGCCGCCCACCCGGTGATGCCGAGCGTGACGACGAGGAGCACGATGTAGAGCGGGTCTAGGAACATCGGTGTTCTGCCCACCTCCGGAGGGCTGAGCCGAGTATATCGGAGCGGCGGCGTGGGGTCAGATCCGGGCAGCCCGTGGACAGGCGGCACGGGGATTGCCGTAGAAGTCGGTGACATCCCACAGAGAACCCTTCGCCATGGACATCTTCGACCGCATGACATCCCGCGCCGGTGACACGGCCGCAACGGCGCGCCATCGCGCGGATCTCGCCGCTCACGGACGGACCGGTCCGGGCGGGCTCGGCGCCCTCGGCCTTGCCGCTCTGGGTGCCGCCGCCGGGGCGGCAGCCGCCTTCCTCCTCGACCCCTCGCGCGGACGCGCTCGCCGTGCCCGCCTTCTCGACCAGGGCTCGGCGATCATTCGCCGCACCGGACGGCACGCAGCCCAGGCCGTGCACCGCGCGCAGAGCCAGGTGGCCGGCAAGGTCGAGGCGATCCAGGCGGGTCGCTCGCCGGACGCCAAGCCCGTGGATGACGCGACCCTGACCGATCGCGTGCGCAGCATCGTGTTCCGCGCCAGGTCGATCCCCAAGGGCAGCCTGAACGTCAACGTGGAGCGCGGGATCGTCGTGATCCGTGGCGAGGTGCCGGACGAGGCCACCCGAAAGCGGATCATCGACCGGGTGCGCGACGTGGAGGGCGTGTGGAGCGTCCGCGACCTGACGCACCTCCCCGGCCAGGAGGCTGAGACGGTCCCGACGGCTACCTGACCACGCGCTCCGGCTGGCCAGCGCCGAGCAGCACGTGCTCGCGCGCCAGGCCGCGGCGCCAGGCGTCGGCCGGCATGGCCGGGCGGCCTTCGGGCTGCACCACCTCGAGCTCGAGCGCTCCAATCCCGCACGCGACGCGCGGGACGTCGCCGGGGAGGAGGGCTCCAACCGGGACGTCGTCGACGCCGTGCACCGGCCGCGCGCGGCGAACGTGGATCCGGCGGTCATCGATGGTGGTCCATGCCCCGGGCCATGGCTGGAGCGCACGCACCTGGCGGTCGATCTCGACCGCCGGCCGGCTCCACTCGACCCATCCGTCTCGGCGCGAGAAGGGGCGTACCATGGTGGCCTGTCGCTCGTCCTGCGGATCGGGGGCGATCTCACCGGCGGCCCACCGCTCGAGCAGAGGCGGTACGACCTCCGAGGCGAGGTCTGAGAGCCGCGCCTCGAGCTCGGGCGTGGTCTCCCGGCCGGTGAGGACCACAGGCCAGCGCTCCACGATCGGTCCTGCGTCGAGATCCTCCGTCATCACCATCAGGGTCACGCCGCCCTCGCTGTCGCCGGCGAGGATCGTCCCCGCCACCGGCGCGGCGCCGCGATGCCGTGGGAGCAGCGAGGGATGGACGTTCAGTGGCGGACGCTCCCCCACCTCGAGGAGATCGGGCGGCACGAGCTGCCCGTAGGCGACGAGGACCATGCCGTCAGGCGCGTAGTCCCGCAGCGCCGTCCGCGCTTCGTCCGAGCGGAGCCTGGAGGGGGTGAAGGCGCGAACCCCGTGCTCCCGTGCCCAGGCCGTGACGGGCGTCGCTCGCAGCTGCAGCCGGCGGCCCGCCGGTCGGTCGGGCTGGCTGATCACGAGGAGATCGTCCGCCGACTCCGCGACGCGCGCGAGCAGCGGGACGCCGAACGCGCCGGTGCCGAGGAAGGCGATGCGACCGAGCGAAGCCACTAGATGCCGGCAGCCGTCTCTTCGGTCACGTCTTCGTGGTGCTCGCTGACGCGTACGAGCTCCTCGAGCGAATCGAGATGGTCGATGTAGAGCACGCCGTTGAGGTGGTCGATCTCGTGCTGGAGGGCGCGCGCGAAGAGCTCATCGCCCTTGACGCGGAACTCGCGGCCGTGGCGGTCGCGCGCCTTGACGGTGACCTTTGCGTGGCGACCGGTCTCGGCCACGTACCCGGGGATCGAGAGGCATCCCTCCCAGTCGAGCTGCTCGCCGGCGGTGCGCACGATCTGCGGGTTCACCAGCTCGGTGATCCGGTCGTCGATCTCGATGACCGCCACCTGGAGCGGCACGCCGATCTGGTTCGCCGCCAGGCCCACACCGGGCGCGTCGCGCATCGTCTGGAGCATGTCGTCGAGCAGCCGATGCAGGCTGTTGTCGAACGTCGAGACGCGCTTGGTGCGTTCGCGGAGGATCGGCTCGTCAGCAGTGAGAATCGGTCGGAGGGCCATAGCGGGGTGCATTGTAGCCATCAGAGCAGCGACTCCGGATCGACGTCGATGGCCACCCCGGCGGGAACCCGATCGAGCGCCCGGGCGCGGGCGTCGGCATCGGGTGCGCGGACCACGACCTGGAACCGATAGCGGCCCGCGCGGCGGGCGACGTACGACGGAAGCGGCCCGAGCACCTCGGCATCGCCGCCGCTGACCGCAGCGGCCGCCCTCCGTCCGCGCTCCTCGGCCCGGCCGCGATCGGGGTCGGCGACGAGCAGGCGTGCCATGACGCTGAAGGGTGGATAGCCGAGCAGCCGCCGGCGGAGCAGCTCCTCGTCCGCGAAGCCGTCGACGTCCAGCGCGGCGGCGGCGCGGATCGCGTAGTGGGACGGGGCGTAGGTCTGCACGATCACCCGTCCCGGCCGATCGCCGCGGCCGGCGCGGCCGGCGACCTGCGCCACGAGCTGGAACGTCCGCTCCGCGGCGCGGTAGTCCGGCAGGTTGAGCGTCACATCGGCGGCGATGACCGCTGCCAGGGTCACGGCGGGCAGATCCAGCCCCTTCGCCGCGAGCTGCGTCCCCACCAGGACGTCCGTCCGGCCCTCGCGGAAGTCGTCGTACACCGTCTCGAAGCCGCGCCGCGCGGCGATGGCATCGGAGTCGAGCCTGGCGACTCGGAGGCCCGGCCAGCGTCCCCGCAGCTCGGCCTCCACGCGCTGGGTCCCAGCGCCGAAGTATCGGATCCGCCCGCTGCCGCAGCTCGGGCAGCGCTCCGTCGGCGCCGCCGTCCGCCCGCAGTGGTGGCATCGCAGCGTGCCACCGTCGAGGTGGTACACGAAGGGCAGGTCGCAATCCGGGCAGCGCAGGCTCTCGCCGCAATCACGGCACAGGATGAACGTGGCCGCTCCACGCCGATTGATGAGCAGGACCGCCTGCTCATTCCCCCGCTGCAGCGCGCCGAGCGCGTCGGCCAGCGGTGCCGAGAAGATCGACCGATTGCCCGTGGCCAGCTCCGCACGCAGATCCGCGACCTCGATCGAAGGGACGCCCCCCACGCGGCGCTCCACCAGCCGGGCGCGCTCCGCGTGACCGCCGCGGGCGCGGGCGACGCTGACCAGATCCGGCGTGGCACTGCCCAGGACGAGGCGCGCTCCCGCCATCTCGGCACGGCGCCGGGCGACCCATCGAGCGTCGGTGCGCGGCGTCCGGTCCGCCTTGTAGCCCCCGTCGTGCTCCTCGTCCACGACGATGAGCCCGAGCCGTTCGAGCGGGGCGAATGCCGCGGTGCGTGTGCCGACCACCACCCGCGCTTCGCCGCGCAGGATCCGCCACCATTCGTCGTGGCGCTCACCGGCCGAGAGGCCCGAATGCAGGACGGCCAGGCCTTCGCCCACGACGGCCCGCAACCGGTCGCCGAGCTGCGGCACGAGGCTCATCTCCGGGACCAGGACGATGGCCGTGCGGTCCTCGTCGAGGACGTCCCGGATCGCCGCGAGGTAGACGTCGGTCTTGCCGGACGCGGCCACGCCCTCGAGGAGCAGCTCGCCCCCAGGCGGCAGAGCACGGATCGATGCCAGCGCCTGCGCCTGCTCGTCCGCGAGGGCATGGCGCGGGTCGGCAGTTTCGGCACGATGCGCCAGCGGGTCGCGCTCCACCGTCCGCCAGTCGAGCTCGGCTCGGCCCTGGGCGACGAGCCGGCGGGCCGGAGCCAGCAGCGCGCCGGCGTCGGTCCCGAGCAGCTCGGCGAGCTCGGGCATGGTCCGTTCACCGCCGTCGAGAGCCTCCAGCAGGGCGCGCTGTACCGGTGCGCGGCGTGGCGGATCGAACGGACCCGGGAGCGCGCGGAGGACGCGAACGCGCCGTTCGCTCACCCCCGGTGGCCGCAGCGACCAGTCCGGCCGCAGGACGCCGGTTCGCCGCAGGCGCTCGACCCACGCGGATCGGCCGCGTCGGGGAGCGCGCCGCTGGACGGTCGCATCGGCGATCCAGCCGTCGTCGTCCACCGCGTCCGCGAGCTCGCTGGGAAGCTCCTCGGGACGCTCGACATGCCAGCGGCGGAGGAGACGCGACTCGAGGCCGGGCGGCAGCATCGCCGCGACTGTTGCGCCGATTGGCGCGCGGTAGTAGACGGCGATCTCGTGCGCCAGCGCGAGGAGGTCCGGCGTCAGCATCGGCTCCGAGATGACCGCTTCGACCGGACGAACGGTCCCCTCCGTGGTGTCCTCGGGCTTCCCGGGCATGAGGTAACCGAGGGCGAGACGGCGGCCGTATGGCACGAGCAGCAATGAGCCCGGACGCGCCTCGCCGAGCGTCGGTGGCAGCTCGTAGGTGAACGTCCGTTCGGGGCGATCGGCGACCGCCTCGACCGCGACCCGGATCGGCCGCGCCTGCTCGCTCATCGCCGCTCGGTCATGGCCGCCCGGTCAGACGCGAGGTCGGCGAGGTGGGTCGCGGCGAGCCTCGGCCTGGATGATCTCCCAGATGCGCTCGGCCGCCTCCTGCGGTCGCCCCGTCTCGTTGACGACCACCTGGTCGTAGTCGTCCGCCTCGGCCATCCAGCGCTCGGCGTCGTGGCGGCGCCGCTCGATGCTCGCCTCGGACTCGGAGCCGCGGCCGCGGAGCCGATCCGCCAGCGCCTCCATGGTCGGGGGCATGACGAAGATCAGGAGGGCGTCCGGCACGAGGCGCCGGATGTTGCGCGCCCCCTCCGGGCTGATCGTCAGGATCGCGTCGCGGCCGGCGGCCAGGATGCCACGCACCTGGTCCACCGGTGTGCCGTACCAGTACCCGTGGTTGTTCGCGTACTCCAGCAGTCCGTCGCGATCCATCAACGCGCGAAAGTCCGCGTCGCTGAGGAAGCGATAGTGGACGCCGTCCGTCTCGTTCTCCCGGCGCCCGCGCGTGGTGGCCGTCACGATCGGCACGACCTGCGGGTGGGCGCGCGCCAGCTCCGCCACGATCGTGCTCTTGCCTACGCCCGACGGTCCCGACACGACGACCAGCATCGGGTACGGGAACGTCATGCGCTTCTCGGGCTCGGTCATCCCTCCACCTCGGCGCCGACACCATCCGGCAGCCGTCCCGGCGCCACCGCCATGCCGGCCGCGTCGAGGGATGCGGCCAGATCGTCCGGGAGCGCGCTCCACGCCCGAACATCGCCCCATCGAGGGGTCGCTCGAGCCCGAGCCGCGCCGCATGGAGGAACTGTCGCCGCAGCCCGCCCGGTCCCTCGCCGCCGCCGTAGCGCAGGTCGCCGGCGATCGGCAGGCCCAGGTATGCCAGGTGCGCGCGGATCTGGTGCGTCCGCCCCGTGAGCGGCCGCAGGGCGAGGAGCGCGTAGCCACCGACTTGCGCGACCTGCTCGTACTCGGTGATCGATGCTCGTCCGCCGGCCACGACGGCCATCCGCTGGCGGTCGCGGGGGTCGCGGCCGATCGGTGCCTCGACGCGGCCGCGCGGCGACGGGGCGGTCCCCCGCACCAGGGCCAGGTACTCCTTCTCGACGCTGCGCTCGCCGAACTGGCGCATGAGGCTGGCCTGGGCAGCATCGGTCTTGGCGACCACGATCAGGCCGCTGGTCTCCTTGTCCAGCCGATGCACGATGCCCGGGCGGCCGACACCCGCGATCGATCCGAGCGGCTCCCCGCGATCGCGGGCGCGGCCGAGCAGGGCGTTCACCAGCGTGCCGGTCCCGTGGCCGGCGCTCGGGTGCACGACGAGGCCAGCGGGCTTGTCCACGATCAGCATCGAGTCGTCCTCGTATGCCACCCGCAGCGGGATCGATTCCGGCTCGAGGGACTCGTCCGGAGGCGCCGACAGCTCCACCCGGACCGTCTCCCCGCCGGTGAGGCGGTCGCTGGATCGGCGTCGCTGGCCGTTCACCAGCGCGCGGCCGTCGCCGATCAGGCGCTGCGCGTGCGCGCGGCTGATCTCCGCCACGCTTGCCACGGCGAGGTCGACCCGGCCGGCGGGCGCCGCGCCCTCGACGACCCGGTCAACCACCGTGGTCACCCAGCGGGCTCGTCGTGCCGCTGCCGGCTGTCGAAGAAGGTGAGATAGACGACGAGCAGCCCGATGCCGATGACGACCGACGGGTCTGCCACGTTGAACGCCGGCCAGCGCAGGTCCCCGATTCCGACGCTGACGAAGTCGACGACGTAGCCGAGGCGCACGCGATCGGTGAGATTGCCGAGCGCCCCTCCGAGAATGACGCCGAGCAGCACGTGGATCCACGGTCCGCGGTCCCGGAACTGGCGATGGAAGTACGCCACCATGCCGAGCGCGACGATGGTGACGGGCACGAAGAGCCAGGTGGCGCCGGGCAGCAGGCTGAAGGCGGCGCCGGTGTTGCGAAGGTGCCAGAGCCGGACGAATTCACCGATCACGTCCACCCGCTCCCCGTAGTCGAGGCTGGCCACGACGAGTGCCTTGCTCGCCTGGTCGGCCAGGTACACGAGCGCCGCGGTGGCCACGAGGATCACCGTGGGTCGCAGCGACCACGATGCCCGGTCGATTCCCGCCTCCACGCCGCCCACTCTAGCCGACGCCGCCGGCGGGGGCGCGCGCGATCTCGAGCGTCAGGCTCCCCGCGTCGAGCTCCAGCGTCTCGCTGCGGTCGGCGTGCTCCAACGACGCATCCGCCCCGATCGCGAGGTCGATGGCGAGCACCTCCGACGCCAGCCAGTCGCGGTGCGGCGCGAGCGCATCCGTCACCGACGCGTCGCCGGCGATCGACACGCGCACCCGGTCGCTGATCTCGTAGCCGGCGGCCTTTCGCATCGCCTGGAGCCGGTGCGCGACCTCCCGCGCCGCGCCCTCCGCCGCCAGCTCCGCGTCGATCGTCGTGTCGAGCGCCACGAGCAGGTCGTCGTCCTCGGCCACCTCGTGTCCGGGGCGGGCGCGGGCGGTCAGCTCGAACTCGTCCGGCTGAAGCGTGACGTCGCCGACGGTCGCGGTCCCGTCATCGTTGACATGCCAGTTGCCGCTCCGCGCCCCGGCCATCACTGCGCCGACTGCCTTTCCATGTCGTGGACCGATGACCGGCAGCAGCGGGTACAGGCTGCGCTCGACCATCTCGGACTCGTCGGGGATCGGCTCCAGCTCCCGCACGTTGAGCTCGTCGCGCACGTGGCCGGCGAGCTCGGCCTCGACGGCGGGATCGTCGCTGAAGGTCGTGCGCCGGCCCGGCAGCCTGACGCGAGCCGTCCGGAGCGGCTGCCGGGTCCGCAGGCCCGACGCCGAGCGCGCCGTGCGCCCGAGGGCGACCGTACGCCGCGCGAGCTCGACGGCGTCCTCGATGGCCGCGTCGCCGCGGCCCGACACCGGCGTCGGGAAGTCGGCCAGGTGCACGCTGTCGGGCGCATCGGCCTCCACGGTGGTCACCAGGTTCTCCCACATCGCATCGGCCAGGTGCGGAAGGATGGGCGCCAGCAGGCGGGCGAGGGTGGTGAGCACCTCGTGGAGGGTTGCGTAGGCGGCGCGCTTGTCGTCGTCGAGCTCGCCCTTCCAGAAGCGCCGGCGGTTCCGGCGGACGTACCAGTTCGAGAGGTCGTCGACGAACGACTCGATCAGACGCGTGGCGGTCATCGCGTCGTACTCGTCCAGCGCCCCCCGGACGCCGGCCACCAGGGTGTCCAGCCGCGACAGGATCCATCGGTCGAGCAGGGTGCGCGCGCGCGGCGTCGTCCGTGGCGCCGGGCGTCCATCCGTCGAGCCGGGCGTAGGTGACGAGGAACCCGTAGGTGTTCCACAGGGGCAGGAAGAACCGGCGCACCACCTCGTGGCCCGGTCCATACCCGAAACGCAGGTTCGTCGCCGGGTTGGCGCCGGCGTACATCCAGCGCATGACGTCGGCCCCGATGTGCTCGGCGGCCTCGTCGAACGGGATCGAGTTGCCCTTCGACTTGTGCATCTCCTCGCCGTTCTCGTCGAGGAGCAGCGCGTAGGCGAAGAGCGTCCGCATCGGCGCGGTGCCGGTCATCACGGTCGACTCGGTCAGCAGCGCGTAGAACCAGTTGCGGAACTGGCCCGGGAAGGACTCGCTGATCCAGTCTGCCGGGTACCACTCGCGCCAGTAGTCGCGATCGGTGTTCCACTTCAGCGTGGAGAGGCCCACGATCCCGGCGTCCAGCCAGGGGTTCCCGACGTCGGTCGTCCGTCGCGCCACGCCCCCGCAGGAGGTGCAGGCGATCTCGACGGCATCGACCCACGGCCGATGCGGGGAGTGGCCGTCGAAGTCCTCCCAGCCGGCGACGGCGCGCTCGCGCAGCTCGTCCTTGGAGCCGATGACCTCCCAGCCGTCGCACTCGGTGCACTCCCAGATGGGCAGCGCCAGGCCGTAGTACCGCTTCTTGCTGATCATCCAGTCGCCCATGTTCCGCAGCCAGTCGAGCTCGCGTTCCATGAGCCCGATCCCCTCCGGCAGCCAGCGCGCCGATCGGGTGGAGGCGCTGATCGACTCGCGCAGCGGGTCCGTCGCGATGAACCACTCGTCGACGAGGCGGAAGATGAGCTGCGTCTGGCAGCGCCAGCAATGCGGGTAGGAGTGCGCGTAGCTCTCCTTGGCGACAAGCAGGCCCTTCGCCTCGAGGTCCGCGACCACGGCCCGCGCGATGTCCTCCTCCGGATCGGCCGTGGCCCCGGCGTACCGGCCGGACTGCCAGCCGAATCCGGTGCCGAACACGCCGAACTGGTCGATCGGGTCGATGACCGGCAGGTCGAACGCCTTCGACAGCGCGAAGTCCTCCTGGCCGCAGCCCGGGGCGATGTGCACGATGCCGGTGCCCTCGACGTCGGACACTTCGTCCCAGGGAATGACGCGGTGGACGACGCCGGCGACAGCGGGAAGCTCGTCGAACGGCCCGGCGTAGGTGAGGTCGACCAGCTCGCTGCCGGGAGCCTCGCGCACGATGGACGCGTCTCCCGCCACCCGATGCTTCGATCCGGCGCTCACCCACCATCGGCGGCCTTCCCGTCCTTCGACCAGCTGATAGGTCAGGCCCGGATGTACCGCCGCCGCGACGTTGCTGGACAGGGTCCACGGCGTCGTGGTCCAGACCAGCAGGTCCTCGTCCTCGTGTCCGGCGCTGGTGATGGGCAGGCGCAGCGTCACCGACAGGTGCTTGACGTCGGCGTACCCCTCGGCCGCCTCCATGTTGCTGATGCCGGTCCCGCAGCGCGGGCACCACGGCATGACGTCGTGGCCCTTGTACAGGAGCCCGCGTCGCTGGCACTCGGCCAGGAAGGCCCAGATGGTGTAGTTGTTCTCGTCCGAGTTCGTGTAGTAGCTGTGGTCCCAGTCCATCCAGTAGCCGAGGCGCTTGCTCTGCTCGGTCTGGATGGCTGCGAACTTGTCGACCCGCTCCTTGCAGAGCTCGACAAAGCGGTCGATCCCGAACTCCTCGATCTGCCGCTTGTTGTTGAAGCCGAGCTGGCGCTCGACCTCGACCTCGATCCACAGGCCCTGGCAGTCGAATCCGTTCTGGTAGCGCTGCCGCTCCCCCAGCATGGTGTGGTAGCGCTGGTACAGGTCCTTGTAGGTACGGCCCCAGGCATGGTGGACGCCCATCGGATTGTTCGCGGTGATCGGCCCGTCGATGAAGCTGAACTTCCGCTCCGACGCCGCGTTGCGCACCAGGTAGCGAGCGAGCGTGTCCCGCTCAGCCCACCGAGCGATGACCTCGCGCTCGAGGGCGGGGACGTCCAGCTTCGTCGACACCGGCTTGAACAATTCGTCGCGTCTCCAGATATGCGAAAGGCCCCCACCCCGATCTCCGGGACGGGAGCCAGCTCCCGCGGTACCACCCGCGCTTGACCGATGCGTCCGCCGGACGCGGTCGGCCCACTCGTCAGCGCCCGCTCACGGGGGCGAGGCGGGAGGCGTTACCCACGGGCCCCGTGCCCGCTTGGCGCCTCCGGCTCAGGAGGGATGGCGACCGTCGCCGACCTCGCCTGCTTCCACCGTCCAGGCTCGCTCGTGGGTCGGGATGACGGCCGTCGCGGCTCCGTCGTCGCCGTTTCGATTGGTCGCCGATCGTCGCAGCCGCCCGGCGCGGTGTCAATTCAGCCGCCGAACACGGCCCTGCCAACGAACACCGCAGCGGCCAGGCCGGAGGTGACCACCACGCCCACCAGGCGTGGCCACCAGGCGCGCGCCATGATCGCCCCCACCGATGTCGCGGGCCCGGCGAGGACCAGGCCGAGCGACGTCAGACGGGCAAGATCGGTCCCCGGCTCCGGCAGCCGATCGAGGAAGGTCGCGGCGCCCCAGACGATGCCCGTGCCGACCAGCGGCAGGAGCACGAAGGCCGCGGACGGGCGCGGGCGACCGAGGCGCGCGGCACGCCCTCTCCTTCGCCGCCATCCGGCCGGCGGCTGGTCCGGGATCGCCTCCGCGCTGACGCTGTCGGCGGCAACGGCCCGGGCGGCGACCGGCGCGATCGGCTCCGAGGGCGTTGGCAGCGTGATGCCTTCGGCAGCGGCCACGGCAGCCGCCTCGCGCTCCCGGGCCAGGCGCTCCTCCAACTCGGCCCGCTCGATCCCGGTCAGGACGTGCGGCTCGAGCTCCGGCTGCGGCTCCGGGGGCGCGGGCAGCTCCGGCTCGGGCTCGGGCTCGGCGGGCGAGGGCTCCGGAGCGGCCGAGGGCGCGGCGACGGGCGGCGCGACCCGGGCGAGCTCCTCCAGGCGCTGCCGCGCGCGCGCCGCCCTGGAGAGCGCCTCGATCAGCTCCGCCTCGGAGGCCGGAGCGATCGCCAGGCGTCCACGTTCGGTCGGGACGACGATCGCCGTCGCCGTCGGGGCCAGGCGGACGATCTCGATCTCCTCCTCGCCTCGCAGCCGGCCGCGACCGACCGCCCAGCCGAACACGCCGGTTCGGATCCGCAGCTTCGACGCGTTCTCTCCGCGCAGCCGGACCCGGGTGACCGGCCCCGGCACGAGCGCGTAGATCCGCTCGCGACCTAGTGACCGCACGCGGACCGCCGCCTCCTCGACGTCGAGGCGGATGCTGAGCAGCAACGCGGCGACCACGAGGCCGATGACGGCGAGGAGCGCCCCACCGGCCACGAGGGCGATCCAGCTGAGCTGGCCGGCCACCATTGGCCCGAGCACTGCCCAGGCCACCAGGGCTGCGCCGGCGAGGACGAGGAGCAGCGGCAGGACAAGCAACCGCCAGGTGCTCCGGGCCAGCCTGATCCGGGCGATCGGTGGGACCCGCGACGGCATCGGTCAGACCTTCTCGGTGACGCGATACTCGAGGTAGCGCCCGGTGAGCAGCCGGGTCTGGGCGTCGAGCGCCGGGAGGTTGCTGAACAGGATGCCGACGAACGGCAAGGCCGAGCCACTGCACGTAGCTGAGGACGCGCTGGACCGGTCCCCAGTCGACGGGGCGCGGCGGCACGATCAGATGCTCGACCACGACGAGGACGAAGAGGCTGACCAGCGCCATCGTCAGCATCACGCTGGCGAAGAGCGGCAGGTTCTGGCCCGAGCGTCGTCTCGGCGAAGGCCGGGTTGATGAGAAGCGGGATCGTCGCGCCGAACATGATCACGAACGGCGCGATCGCCCAGTTGATGTGCTCGCCGAACAGGTTCAGGACCCGCCAGAAGCGCGACCAGAACGGGATCTCCGGATGCGTGATCGCGTTCTGGATGACGTACGGGATGTCGGTGACGCCCCATGCCCAGCGGCGCGCCTGGAGGTACTGCTCGGCCATGCTGCGCCAGTAGCCTCGCGCGCGGACCGCGTCGCCGTAGATCGGGATGAACAGCGGCACCGCCCGGAATCGGTCGCCGTAGCGGAAATAGCTCTTCCAGTAGAAGCGGCTGTCCTCGGGGATGGCGTCGGTCGCCCAATAGCCGACGTCGTGGACCAGGTGCAGCGTCGTCGAGTACGAGCCGAAGCTCTGCAGCTTCTCGGGCAGGACGCTTCGCCACATCTGGAGCTGGGTCAGGACCGCGGCGAACAGCCGCTGGAGCATCGGCGCCTGCCAGATGTTGTTGTGGAAGTACGGGATCGGCTGGTAGAGCTGGGTCTCGCGGTTCGGATCGGTCAGGTGGACCCAGGACAGGTAGGCGAAGTACTGCGGGTGGACGCGGTAGTCGGCGTCGAGGTCGGTGACGATGATCCGACGCGGGTCCATCCCCCGCTCACGCACGAGCATGCCGGTACAGGTAGCGCCCGCCCCAGGCCATGGCGCTCGATCTTGCCGACCACGATGCCCGGCTCGAGCGGATCGAGGATGTGGATGAACTCGGCGAACTCGTCCGCCGAACTCCTCGCGCAGGGCGCCGACGTTCGCGATGCCCGCCGGCGTCGGTCTCGCGGGTGATGATCGCGCAGATCTTGCGTTCGCTCGGCCACTCAGCCTCGGCCAGCGCCCGCACGGTGTGCCGCAGCTTCTCCAGCGGCTCGGTATAGGTCGGGATCAGGGCGAGGTGCACCAGCTCCCCGACCGATGGCGGCGGGGCCTCAAGCGCGGCGACGCGATGCAGCTCATCGAGCTCCCGCCGGATGCCCCGCCGATCCGCCGGCGCGCGGTCGTGGACCGACGCCCGGCGCCGCGACGCCCAGCGCCCCGCGCGGCACGTCCCGCCGGCGACCGAGCACCGCCTCGAGCTCCTGCAATGCGGCGCGCGGGATCGTCGAGCGTCGCGAGGCGCGCCGTCCAGTCCACCGCCCGCGACTCGTCTGATGCGGCGGAAGGCGACGATCACGGCGCCGCTGAACCACAGGGCGCGGCACAGCCAGTAGAAGTCGAAGGCCAGCACGAAGTAGGCGACGAGCCAGGGATAGCCGAAGCTCAGCCAGAGCGGGCAGGATGAGGATGGCCCACGAGATCGTGCCGGGCACCATCTCGAGGAGCCGGCCGAGCCAGCGGTAGCGATCGCGGTTGTCCGATATGGTCATGAGAGTCGCTCGCCCGGCCGCCCGGTCGGTGGCGACGATGCCGGTCCGCCGCGCCGCCTGCTCAGTAGACGGGGGTCAGCCAGTCACGGTATGCAGGCAGCCTGCCACGGACGGCGTCGAAGTAGGTTCGGGACAGGTCCTTCGTGATCGGGCCGGGCCGGCCGTTTCCCACCGGCCGCCGATCGATCTCGATGACCGGGCTGATCTGTGCGCCCGTGCCGCACAGGAAGACCTCGTCGGCCGTGTACAGCTCGGTGCGATCGATGGTGCGCTCGGAGGTCGTGATCCCAAGCTCGTCCCGGGCGATCTCGAGCAGCCTGCGGCGCGTGATGCCCTCGAGGATGTTGTCGGTCACCGCGGGCGTGATGAGCGTCCCGCCCTTGACCATGAAGAGGTTCTCGGCGCTCCCCTCGCTGACGTGGCCGTCGGCGGTCAGCACGATCGCCTCGTCGAAGCCATTGAGCTGGGCCTCGCTCTTGGCCAGCGCTCCGTTGACGTACGCACCGGTGATCTTGCCGCGCGCGGGGATCGCGTTGTCGTCGGTGCGGCGCCAGGTGCTCACCTGGGCGCGGATCCCGCCCTCGGTGTCGATGTACTGGCCAAACGGCACCGCGAAGATCGTGATCTCGGCGTCGAGATTGTGGAGCCGCACACCGATCGTCTCGGAGCTCTTGTAGATGATGGGGCGGACGTACATGTCCTCTCGCAGCCCGTCGCGACGCAGCAGCTCGACCGTGAGCTGGGCCAGCTCCTCGGCGCTCTGGCGGACCTCCATGAGCAGCAGGCGCGCCGATGACTTGATGCGCCGGTAATGCGCCAGCAGCTCGAGGGCGAAGAGCTGCTCCTCGTCCGCGTTCCAATACGCGCGAATGCCCTCGAAGACGGCGGTGCCGTAGTTGAAGCCGTGCGTCATCACGTTGATGTTCGCGTCGCGCAGCGGCACGAACTCGCCACGGAAGAACGCCCACAGGTCGGTGGTCGTCTGCGCCGTGCCGGCGTGCGGATCGGTCTCCTGCTTCAGCACTCACATCCTCCGGGCTGGTGGTCGCCTGCGCCGATGCGTCCCGCTGCATCGGTGCACTCGCGGCGGCCGATCTGCGCCGCCTCCGAGCGCTCCGCAGTATACCCGTGAAGCCCGATTCACCCTGCCGGCGGCGATGGCTCAGCCACGTCCCGGCCGCGGGTAGCGATGAGCGAGACGGCAATCGAGATCAGCAGGATGCCGGCGATGATGCCGAGAGAGACCCACACGTCGATGTGAATCACGTCGCTGAGGATCATCTTCAGACCGGCGAATGAGAGCAGCGCCGCCAGGCCGTACTTCAGGAATTCGAACCGGTCGATCAACCCGGCGAGCAGGAAGTACAGCGACCTGAGGCCCATGATCGCGAAGGCATTCGACGTGAACACGATGAAGGTGTCGGTGGTGATCGCCAGGATCGCCGGCACGCTGTCGATCGCGAACATGATGTCGCTGGTCTCGATGGCGACGAGCGCCGCGAAGAGCGGCGTCGCCCACATGAGGCCCTCGCGGCGGACGAAGAAGTGTTGCCCTTCGTAGGCGTCCGTCACGCGGACGAATCGGCGCATCAGGCGCAACACCGGGTTTGCACTCGGGTCGACGTGGTCGGTGCCGGTCGACACCATGCGCCATGCGGTAAACAACAGGAGCGCACCGAAGACGTAGACCACGAAGTGGAACGACTCGAGCAGCGCCGTGCCCGCGAGGATGAAGATCGCCCGGAACACGATCGCGCCCAGCACGCCCCAGAAGAGCAGCCGATGCTGGTACTGCGCGGGCACCGCGAAGTACCCGAACAGGACGGCGAACACGAAGACGTTGTCCATCGAGAGCGAGTACTCGATGAGGTAGCCGGCGAGGTACTCCGCGCCCTTCGTCGCTCCCTGGGTCAGGAAGATCCAGCCGCCGAAGGCCAGGCCGAGCGCGACCCAGATCGCCACCCAGGTCGCCGCCTCGCGCATTCGCACCGTGCGCGCTTCGCGGTGGAACACGAACAGGTCGAAGGCGAGCAGCCCGCCAACCGCGACGGCGAAGATGATCCACGAGACGTAGTCGGGCATCGGGCGACCTCATGCGGTACGAGCCGAAGGTCTCTCCCGACCAGTGCGATCGATCGGCCGGCGTCACCGGGCGAGGTCACGAACCCCGCCGTCCTGACGATGACGCCTGAGTGGGGTACTCCCCCTCGGGCAGCATCGAGTGTCGCCCGAATCGGCGGGCCGGTCAACCGGAGGTGAGCAGGACTCCAGCCACGAGGCTCAGCGCCAGGAGCGCCAACACGACGAGCGCCACGACGAGCTCCCGCCGCTCCCCGTGCCTCCAGAACCCGGTCGCGGCCACGACCAGCACACCAATCGGGACCAGCGTGAGCACCAGCAGACCGATCCCCACCACCGCTCCCCCACCGCCGTCCTTCAGCAGCTCGACGAGCGGCTGCGTCCCGGGTGCGTCGCCAGAGTCCAGCAGCAGGAGGTAGCCGACGCCGACGGCCGCGATGGCCGCCAGCGTGCCGAAGCGCAGGACGGCGCCGATGCCCTCGCGCAGGAGATCCGGACGCCGGCGCGGCGAGGTCACGAGGCGCCGAGCGCGCGAAGCGCCATCCGCACAGCCACGTACACGACCACGACCACGAAGAGTCCGATGAGCCAGCTCGATCGCATCCGCGCCGAGACCCGCGCGCCGACCGCTGCCCCGGCCGCCACGCCGAGGACCACCGGCGCAGCCAGGCGTGGGTCCACGTCCCCGCGGAAGAGGTAGGCGTATGCACCGGCAGCCGCGGTGATGCTCATCATGAAGTTCGAGGTCGTCACCGCCACCCGCATCGGCGCGCCCATCAGGAGGTGCAGCAGCGGCACGGTGACGATCCCGCCGCCCACGCCGAGCAGCCCGGAGACGTTGCCGGCGATGAACGAGACCCCGACCGCCGCCGGCAGGCGCTGGGTGCGGTACGGGGGTGCGCCGGGGCCGTCCGGCGCTGAGGGGTCCAGCTGGTCCTCGCCGGCAGGACGGACCCCGGGCCGCACGAGCCCACGGGCCATCGTGAAGGCGGTGTAGCCGAGGAGCAGCGCGAACAGCGCCGCCACTACGCGCTCGGGCAGGAATCCAGCGATGACCGCGCTGGTCAGGGCGCCGACGACAGTGCCCGCGGCAAGGGTGATCCCAAGCCGGACATCGGCGCGGTCGGCGCGAACGTTGACCGCTGCGGCGCCGGTGGAGGTGGCAATGACGCAGATCAGGCTCGTGCCGACGGCGGTCGTGAGAGGTACATCGAAGCCCAGCGTGAGGATCGGGACGATGAGGATGCCGCCACCGAGCCCGAGGAGTGCGCCGAATGCCCCCGCAGCGAGTCCGCTGAGGGCGAGGAGCAGGTCCGTCGGCATCGGCAAGCGATCGGCCGGCCCGAAGGCCGGCCGACGATGCTACGGGCGGAGGTGCTGCGGCGCGTACGGGAGCAGCGCGACGTGACGGGCGCGCTTGAGCGCCGTCGTCAGCATCCGCTGGTGCCGGGCGCACGTGCCCGTCTTCCGTCGCGGCTCGATCTTCGCTCGCTCGCTCAGGTACCGGCGGAGGCGGTTGACCTCCTTGTAGTCGATGCTCTCGGCCTTGTCGACGCAGAAGTTGCAGACCTTGCGGCGACGCCGGTCGCGGTAGTAGTCCGCCGCCTCGCGGCGGGATCGGGGGCTTGCCATGGGTTCAGTCAGTCCTCAGTCGAATGAATCGGTCAGAAGGGAATGTCGTCGACGTCCATCTCGCTGCCGGGCGCGGACGATCCCCGCTGCTCGGCACCGCGCGGCTTCACGGCTGGAGGGGCGTCGCTGTAGGACCCGCCGTCCCGACCACCACCGCTGCCATCCTCGTCGCGCGGCCGCCGCTCCAGGTTGACCACCCGCGCGAAGGCCAGCTCGAGTGAGGTCTTCTTCTCGCCGTCGCGGCTCTCGTACTCCCGCGCGCGCAGCTGGCCTTCGGCGTAGATCTTGTTGCCCTTGCGCAGCTGCTCGGCGAGGCGCTCAGCCGCCTGCTCCCAGACGCTCACCCGGAACCAGAGGGTCTCCTCGACCCACTCCCCGTCCGCGCCGCGCTGGTTGTTGTTGACGGCGACGCGCAGATCCGTGACGGCCTTGCCGCTCGGCGTGTAGCGCAGCTCGGGGTCGGCCCCGAGATTGCCGATGATCATCATCTTGTTGAGGGACATGGCGGATCCTCCTGTGCCGGGCGGCGGTCAGCCCTCGGCGCGCTCCTCGTCAACGTCGGCCGGGGCCTGGCCCCCCACCTCGGCGGCGACCGCATCGGCCTCGCGCTCCTCGTCAACGGACTCGATCTCCGTGCTGACGCGCGGCGTCGTCGGACGCCTCGACATCGCCGGAGTCGGCGGCAGTCGTGGCGTCGCCTTCAGCGTCCTCGTCGCCGGTCGATCGAGCGGCGGCGGCCGGCACGATCTCGTCGACCGGTCCGCGGTCCTCGAGCACCGTGACGAGGTGACGCAGGATCTCCTCGCTGATCAGCATCCCGCGCTCGATCTCCCGCACCTGCGAGGGCTCGATGTCGAAGTGGATCAGGAAATAACTGGCCTCGCGATGTCGCTGGATGTCGTACGCGAGGCGGCGCTTGCCCCACGGCGAAACCTTGCTGAGGCTGCCACCGGCATTGACGATGGCGCGAGTGACCTTCTCCACAGCGGCCTGGAGCTTGTCGTCCTCCAGGTCGGGACGGAGCAGGAGCATGAGTTCGTATCGGCGCATCAGCTGCGTCGGACTCCTCTCTCTGGGATTGCGGCGCTCGGCAGCGGGCGCTGGCCGGCACGGCAGAAAGGGTTGGACCACGTTGATCACGCCTCCGCGAAGCGGGAGGCGCCGACGAAGTATAGCCCGCTCCAGGGCCGGCCGCCAACGCTGCGGCCGGCGAACCGTATACTCGGCACCTGTCAACCTGCTGCCGCTGATGTGATGCCGCCGAACCCGATCCTGATCTGCGCCCGCAGTCCCGAGCTCCGCACCGAGCTCGAGGCTGCGCTTGCGGGTGCCGGCTACGGAACGGCGGCCGTCACGACGCCCGCCGACGCCGTGGCATCGATGCGCGGCCGCGCGCCCGACCTGATCGTGGCCGAAGGCCTCGCCGCATCGGGGGCGATCGCCTCGCTGCGCACGGCCGGATCCGGCGTCACGCCGATCCTCATCGTGGCGCCGGCGCGCGATGTCGAGGCACGGATCGCGTTCCTGGAGGCCGGGGCCGACGACGTGATCGATGGCGGCTTCGACCGCCACGAGCTCGAGGGCCGGGTGATGGCGCTGCTCATCCGATCCGGCAAGGTCCGCCCGCAGGCGGCATCGGGCACAACGACGGGTGAGCTCATCGCCTTCTTCAGCCCCAAGGGCGGCGTCGGCACGACGACCCTGGCGGTGAACACGGCCGTGCTCCTGTCCGGCGGCGGCGCACCACCCCCCGCATCGGCCAACGGAACGGGGCCGGCCATCCCGGCATCGCGGGTGCTGCTGATCGACCTCGATCTCCAGTTCGGCCAGGTCGCCACGCACCTGAACCTCACGCCGCGGTACGACGTGGCCGTCCTCGCCACCGACGAGATGGCGCTGGCCGATCCGGACCTGGCGCGAACGTACCTCGCCACGCACAGCTCCGGGCTCTCGGTTCTGGCGGCGCCCACGAGGCCGGAGGCCGACTTCCGGGTCACGCTCGAGCACCTGCAGGCCATCATCGAGCTGATGCGGCCGTCCTTCGACCACATCATCGTCGACCTGGGCAGCCGGCTCGACCCGCGAACCCTGTGGGTCCTCGAGCAGTCCGACGCCCACGTGTTCGTCCTGTTCCCGGAGATCGCGGCACTGCGCTCGATGAGCCTGTTGATGGCGTTCCTGGCCGACGCGACGCCATTGCGCGCGCGAACCCATCTCGTGATCAACCACGTGTTTCCCAAGGAGCTGCTCAAGACGCGCGACATCGAGAACCTGCTCCGCGCGAAGCCGGCCGCCGAGATCCCGTACACCGAGGTGGAGATGATCCGCTCGGTCAACGAGGGCGTGCCGCTGGTCATCGCCCGGTCTGCCTCGCCGGCCGCGGCCGCGATGCGCAGGGTGGCGCAGGCCGTGATCGGCATCGACCAGGCGCCGGTTGCCAAGCGCCAGCAGCGCCGGAAGATGTTCGGGCGCCGATGAGGCGCGACCCGGCCAACGACCACGCGGGCAAGGAGCCGGAGGACGAGCACCCGGTGCGAGAGGGCGCAGCGCCCGATCCGTCCGATCACGCCGACCCGCGGGTCGCCCAGCCCGGCGAGGATCCTTCGGGGGAGGACGCCCTCCGCCGAACACCGAATCCGCGCTGAGCTGGTGCCGGAGGAGGGATTCGAACCCCCACGCCTTGCGGCCGCCGGGTTTAAGCCGGCTGCGTCTGCCATTCCGCCACTCCGGCACGTGCGGGCAGGCAGGAGAGGGTAGCGCAGGCGCTCGGGCGCGCCTATCCTGCGCCAGCCGATAGGCAACCTGTCATTCCCGAGGATCGGTAACCATGCGAACGCGGGGGGACGCCGTCGGGCGGCTCGTTCATCTCGCCCTGGCGGTCGTCATTGCGGTGATCGCTGTCTCCGTCTCGGCCGGCCCGGCCACGGCGACCGCGGCGGCGGTCGACCGGCATGCGGGTGCGGATCGGTACGCCACGGCGGCCGCGATCAGCGCGGCGACCTTCGCGCCGGGTGTCCAGGTGGCGTTCGTGGCCACGGGCACCGACTTTCCCGACTCCCTCGCCGGTGGCTCGCCCGCCGGACGCCTGAAGGCGCCGATCCTCCTCACGCCTCGCGGCGATCTCCCGACGGCGACGCGCGCCGAGCTCGTCCGCCTGGCGCCCCGATCGATCGTGATCCTCGGCGGGACGACGGCCGTCTCGTCGAATGTAGAGGCCGCTCTCCGGAGCCTGACGAGCGGAACGGTCGGCCGCATCGCCGGGCGGGACCGCTTCGCCACCGCGGCGGCCATCAGCGCCCGCTACTTCCCGGCCGGTGCGCCGGTCGCCTACGTGGCCACCGGTCGGTCGTTCCCGGACGCTCTGAGCGCAGGCGCCGCTGCCGGCCGCATCGGCGGACCCGTCCTCCTGGTGCAGCCGGGCGGTATCCCAGCGCCGATCCAGACCGAGCTCACGCGCCTTCGGCCGCAGCGCATCGTCGTCGTGGGGGGCACGGCGGTGGTCAGCGACGCCGTGGTCACCGCCCTGCGGTCCTTCACCTCCGGTGGGGTGACGCGCCAAGCTGGCGCGAATCGCTACGCGACCTCCGCGGCCATCAGCGCGGGCGCGTTCCCGCGCGACAGCCGCCTTCGGGCGTTCCTCGCATCGGGCGACGGCTTCGCCGACGCCGTCGCCGGCGTGCCGGCCGCCATCACGCGTGGCGGCCCGCTGCTGCTCACGACCCGAACCTCGCTGCCGGCTCCAACCGGGGCAGAGCTCCGGCGGCTCGACCCGACCCGGGTGACGTTGCTGGGCGGCGAGGCGGTGATCGCCGGCGCCGTTGTCGGCCAGGTGCGCGCGGCGACCGCCTGGGCGCGCGTCGGACCCCACGAATTCCTCGTGGACGGCCACGCATTGCAGTCCGTGCCGGAGGATCTCCTCGCGTTCAACGCGACGACCATCGTCGCGCCATACGGCACGCGGGACGCGAATGGCGTCTTCAAGTACGAGCACAGCGACGGGAAGCTGTACGACCACCCGGTCGGGCAGGCGCAGTACGTCGTCAACATGCTGCGGAACTACCGCCTCGATCCGGATCCCCTCTACCTCGATCTGGCCCTGGCCAATGCGAACCGCCTCCTCCAGCGTGCGGTGCGCCACGCCGGCGGGATCTTCTTCCCCTACCCGTTCGACTGGAGCCTCCACGGCCGCGGCACGATGCAGGCACCGTGGTACTCGGCCATGGCCCAGGGTATCGCGCTGTCGGGCTTCGTCCGTCTCCACGAGCTCACCGGCGAAGCGAAGTGGCTGCAGGCGGCGCACAACACGTACGCGTCGTTCCTCGTACGTCGCGAGGCTGGCAAGCCATGGGTCGTGGTAGTGGAGAATGGAAGGCTGTGGCTCGAGGAATACCCGTGGGTCCCGTTCGATCACACCTTCAACGGCCATAACTTCGCCATCTGGGGCCTGTACGACTACTGGCGCCTGACCGGCAGCACCGATGCCCGCGAGCTCACCCTCGGCGCCATCAGCACCAGCGGCCGCGTGGCCGGCACGGTGCGCACGCCCGGCGGCATCAGCCACTACTGCATCGCACAGAGCTGTCTCGATCGGCGGGTCCGCAATCCCCCCTACCACTTGACCCACATCGGGCAGTTCATCCAGCTGTATCGGTACACGCGCAGCGAGGCGTTCGCCCGGCATGCGGACACCTTCACGGCGGACAACCCGCACTATCGGTCGGGCGGCACCGCCGTGTTCCACGCCGGCGTCCACGTCGGCTACACCTTCGATAGCAGCGGCACCGGAACCAAGGCGAAATCCCTCAGCCTCTCGTCGTCGAGCAACGCGCCGTACTCCAGCCGGACCGTCCCCTACGGCTGGATCAAGCCGGGGAACGGCATCTGGTTCGCGATGTCCGATGGCTACTTCGCCGGCACCTGGGTCCGAGAGTCGTCGGCCGTCTACGCCCGCGGGTTCGTCGACCGGCTCGAGTACTACTGGAACCGCTCCCTTGGCGTCTCGGCGGGGAGTCGCACCGCCTACCAGTTCGACGCCGCCGGGGCGGTCACTGCCCAGAAGAGCGCCTCGACTGGCGCCACCACGTGGGCGTACGCGGCCCGCGCGCGCATCAACGGGCGCCCATCGGTCTATCTGACCTCCGGGCCTCTCGCCGGCTACTGGCTTCCGGTCGGCGGGACGACCACGACGTCACTCTCTGCCGCGGCCCTGTCGATCCCATCAAGTGATGAGGTGGGCGCGACCGCCCAGGAGGGCTCGGGTGCTCGCATCGCCGCGCCCGTTGTCGAGCCGGAGGATCCGTCTGTGCCGCCGCCGATGCCCGGCCAGCAGGAGCTCGCCCCGGCGGACGGACCCCCGGAGGGACCGATCGAGTGGGAGCCCTGATCAGTCGGGGTACCGGGAGGAGTCGACGCTCCGCCTGGCCAGGGCCGGGTGCGCGATCGCACATGGGAAGGCCCGGACCCCTCCGAGCCGAGGTCCGGGCCTGATTACTCGCAGCAGAGTGGATGCGATGACGGGTATCGAACCAGTCGGCACGGGATTGCGGCCACCTCCGCGATGGCGCCAGTGTAGCCACTTGTCCGCGCTCAGTGCTCGAACCGCGTCATCGCGCTAGCTCGGTTCGCCGGCGTTACCTGATTAGGCGTCAGCGGCGACCAGTTGTATTCCCAGCAAGGCTCATCCCGCAGCCGCTTCGGCCAGCAGCTGGTCGATCGCAGCGGTCAGTTCGGTAATCTCGAACGGCTTGGCCAGGGTCTGAACGCGCTGTACTCCCGCAAGGTCTTCGGCGAGGCTCTCCAGCGCCAGGATGTCGCCGCTGCTGATGATCACCGGCAGCCCGTCGAGTGCCGGTTCTCGCCGGATCTCCTGAGCGATGTCCCAGCCGTGATGTCCGTCGCTCTCCACTCGCAGGTCGATGATGAGGAGGTCAGGGCGCGACTCGACAATGCGCGCCACCTCGTCTTCGATGTCGGCATCGATGCACGTCGTGACGTAGTGCTCGTCATTCAGGATGTCGCGCAGGAGCTCCAGAAACTCGGCGTTGTGATTGAGCACGGTAATGCGCGGTGCCATCGCACATCCCTCCGATCACCTTGCGACGCTTCGAGCATACACCCGGGTTCCGACAGCAAGGCCGCGACACGGTCCCCTACAGTACGAACGAGCCGGCGGTTCAGCTGCGTTCCCCCCGCAGTCGGTCCGCCGGCTCATTTCGTTCCCCTGGTGGGCGGTTGCGAATGCACCGGACATGCCAGCGGAAGCGTGGTCAGCCCGGAGGATGCGCTGCTGCAGCCGAGGGTCATCACGACTTCGCGCATACGGAGTGCTGCCCGCCCGGAAAGGAAGTTCCCGGACTCCGCGAGGTGACCAGGCGCGAGACTCTCGGAGCCTTGCTCAAGCGACTCGGCAAGTAACTCGACGCTCCCGGCGGCTTAGTGGCGCCGGCCTTACCGGCCCGGCGACGGCATCGGAAACGGAGTGCACGGATCTCCGATGAGGCAGTCGTGCGGGTAGTCGTCGTGGTCGTTGTCGATGACGTCCCCCGGCCCTTCCCGTCCGTCTGAGAAGCTCTCAGGTGTCATTGGCCCACTTGCGACGACGATGGCGATCACAACGAGTACGGCGATCACCGCGACGACGGCGAAAGCCACTCGCGCCTCTGTCATGCCGTCATCCTAGACGGCGCCAACCGGTCTTGACTGGTGGGGGGATCCTACCGACGTGAAGAGACTCTTCCTGACCACCATCGCAATCGGCATGGGAGTGACGGCCGCGATCTGTGGGTGCTCAGAATGTGGAGGCGACGACGGGAATCGAACCCGTGTACGCGGTTTTGCAGACCGCTCCCTGAACCACTCGGGCACGTCGCCACCGGTCGTACGGCTGGCTGCCCCGCGAGGATTCGAACCTCGGTTCACGGATCCAAAGTCCGCTGTCCTACCACTAGACGACGGGGCACCGCCTCGTCTCACGCTAGCAGGTCAGCCGGGAGATCGACCAGCCGGACATGAAAATGGAGCGGAAGACGGGACTCGAACCCGCGACCCTCACCTTGGCAAGGTGATGCTCTACCAACTGAGCCACTTCCGCCCGCTTGTCGCCCGATGATACCGCGTGGTTGGTGCCGAGGGTCAGAATCGAACTGACGACACCCGCCTCTTCAGGGCGGTGCTCTACCGACTGAGCTACCTCGGCGTCGATTCGTCGCTGAGGCTTCCTCAGCCGCCAACGCTGTCGCATCAGGCGGTCGCAAGGATACCGATGCGCTCCTGCGGTCGCAACCTCAGCCCGGGTTCGAAGACGCCAGCCCCATCTGCCCGGCGATGTTCTCGAGGTCGCGGATGCGCTCCCCGATTGGCGGGTGCGTGTCCCACAGTGACTTCGCGCGCTCCTCGAAGCTCTTGATGGGGTTGACGATGTACAGGTGCTGCGTGGCGCGGTTGGCCACCTCGAGCACCTCCTTGTCGTCGCTGATGGTGCGGAGGGCGCGCGCCAGGCCGACCGGGTTGCGGGTCAGCTCGACCGCGGTCGCATCGGCCAGCGATTCGCGGCTGCGGCTGACCGCTGCCTGCACCAGGCGGCCGATGAGCGGCGCGACCACCGCCAGCACGAGTGCCACGATGAAGATCACCGCCATCACTCCCCCGCCGCCACGGTCGGAGTCGCTGCTGGAGCGGCGCCCGCCGCCCCAATAGGTGAAGCGCAGGAACCAGTCGGCGAGCAGCGCGATGCTGCCGACCAGTACCCCGACCAGCAGCGTGAAGCGGATGTCGAGGTTGCCGATGTGGCTCATCTCGTGCCCGATGACGCCCTGGAGCTGCTCGCGATCGAGCTTGTCGAGCAGGCCGGTGGTGACCGCCATGCTGGCATGCTCCGGGTCGCGCCCGGTGGCGAACGCGTTCGGTGCCGAGTCGTCGATCACCCACAGCCGGGGCGGAGGCAGCCCGCCGGCCAGGCGCATCTCCTCCACCACGTTCACGAGCTGCTTGTACCGCTCGGCCGGGTTGGCGCGATCGACCTCTCGCGCCCCGCTGGTCGCCATCACCAGCGCGTCGCCGGCGAAGAACGAGCCGACGCTCATGATCACGGCGATGGCGACCGCGCCGACGACGCCGCCCCATCCGAAGCCCGTCGCGTAGCCGATCGTGCCGCCCAGCAGTCCGAGCAGGACGATGACGACGCCCATGAGCACCCAGCTTCGGCGCCGGTTGCGATCGATCTCGCGATAGAAGGTCGTCGGCGCCAACCGCGCCGGCTGAGTCATCGGCTCAGGAGGTGCTCAGGTCGACCTGCGGGACCGCCGCATCGGCCTCGGCGATCTGGAAGTAGTCGCGCTCGCGGAAGCCGAACAGCCCGGCGATGAGGACGTTCGGGAAGGTCTGGATCGCGGTGTTGAACTCGCGGACGGTGCTGTTGAAGTGCTGGCGGCTGAAGCCGATCTGGTTCTCCGTCGTCGTCAGCTCCTCCTGGAGCTGCATGACGTTCTCGTTCGCCTTGAGATCGGGATAGTTCTCGACCAGGGCGAACAGCTGTCGCAGCGCGCCGGTCAGGAAGTTCTCCGCCTGTGCAGCCTGCGCGGCGTTGCCCGGGCCGCGCTCCGTGGCGGTGACGGCTGCCGAGCGGGCCTCGACGACACGCGTCAGCGTCTCCTGCTCGAACTCCATGTAGCCCTTCACGGCGTTCACGAGGTTCGGGATCAGGTCGTGCCGGCGCTTCAGCTGGACGCTGATCTGGTTCCACGCCTCGTCGACCATGTTCCGGAGGCGGACCAGGCCGTTGTAGGTGAAGATCAGGAACAGGACGATGACCGCGATCGCGATCAGGACGATCCATCCCCAGAGCGGCATGCGGAAGCTCCTCGGGCGCAAGAGTTGACGCCGAGCATGCTACCCCACGGACCTCCGGCGCTTGCGTTCCGCATGCGATCGCGGAGTCCGCTGAACGGCCGATCGGGTCCATCAGCAAGGCCCGGCGGTGTGCAACCACCGACCGGGCCTCTACCCGCCTTTCCTCACAGCACGAGGAGAAACGGGGTGCCTGCCATCCTACCGATGATGGTGGGCGGTGAGGGGCTCGAACCCCCGACCTCCTCGGTGTAAGCGAGGCGCTCTGACCAGCTGAGCTAACCGCCCGATGCGGCATGGTAGCCGATGACCGCCAGGCCACCGCCGCCGAGCGCTCGGCGCCTTTCCGATCAATCGTTCATCCGGGGAACGCTAGCGCGGGTGCGGCGGCATCGAGCGCTCGCCTGCAAGCGTGGCGTTCCTGTCATGTGGTCCGGGGCATGCGCATCTGACAGGAATCGATGCCAGAAACCGGTTCTAAGGGTCCCCACATGCGCGTTTGAGAGGATTGTCTGCCTCAGCCGCCATCGGATCAGCCGCGTGACCGAATGCGAAACGCCGCTCGCGTCATCGGCGAGCGGCGCATCGGTGTCTGTCGAGTGAAGTGGTGCCCAGGCCGGGACTTGAACCCGGATGGGTTTCCCCATACGCCCCTCAAACGTACGCGTATACCAATTCCGCCACCTGGGCCCGAAGCAAGTTCGGATGGTACCGAGGGAGGGACTTGAACCCACACGACCTTGCGGTCACTAGGTCCTGAACCTAGCGCGTCTGCCTATTCCGCCACCTCGGCACGGCCGCACCCGGAGCGAATCCGGGCTTGCGAGCGCCGATGATAGCATGCCCCGCGCGGCGGATCCGCGCCCGGCCCAGAGCCCTCGGTCAGACCTGCGGCAGCAGGTTGAGCAGGCTGAATGCGACGAACAGGACCGCGAGGACGATCGTCAGGCGGAACAGGGTGCGCTCGATCCCACGCCGGCTGCGGTAGGCCGTCACCTCACCACCGAACGCGCCGCCAAGGCCGGTCCCGCGCTGCTGCAGCAGGATCGAGGCGATGAGCGCGATGGCGAGGATCATCTGGGCGATGAGGATCGCGGTAGGCATCCGGCGCAGGATAGCAGAGGGGTTGCCGATGCGCCCCGCGGCTCCCTAGGCCCCGCCGATGAGGCTCCGACCGGTCATCTGCGGACCTGGCGGGATCCCGAGCAGCTCGCACAACGTCGGCGCCACGTCCGACAGGGCGCCGTCTCGGAGCCGCGCGCCGCGGTGCGCCTCGCTGACCAGGACGATCGGCACCGGGGACGTGGTGTGCTTCGTCTGCGGGCGTCCCTCCGGGTCGCGCATCTCCTCGATGTTGCCGTGGTCAGCGGTGATCAGCATCGGGGAGCCGGTGCCGAGGGCCGCCCGCGCGACGCGCCCGAGACAGGCGTCGATGAACTCCGCCGCCTGGACCGCCGCGTCCCACACGCCGGTGTGGCCGACCATGTCGGGGTTGGCGTAGTTGACGACGATGAAGTGGTGGCGGCCGGCATCGAGGGCCTCGACCAGCGCATCGGTGATCGGGCCAGCGCCCATCTCCGGGGCCAGGTCGTAGGTTGGGACCTCGCGGTTCGACGGTACGAGGACCCGGTCCTCGCCGGCGAACGGGTCCTCGACTCCGCCGTTGAAGAAGTACGTCACGTGCGCGTACTTCTCGGTCTCCGCGACGTGCAGCTGGCGCATCCCGCGCTGCGACAGCCGCGCGGCCAGCGAGTCGATGACGAGTGGTGGGAAGGCGACCCGGACTGGCAGGTCCTCCGACGCCTGGTACTCGGTGAGGGTGGTGACCGATACCGCCGGCGGCCGGCCACGGTCGAAGTCGTCGAAGTCGGCCCGGGCGAGTGACTGGGTGAGCTGGCGAGCACGGTCGGCGCGGAAGTTCATGTGAACCACCGCGTCGCCGTCGCCGATGGGCGCGGCGCCTTCGACGATCGTGGGCTGGACGAACTCGTCGCTCTCGCCCCGCTCATACGCGGTCGCGATCGCGGAGCGGGCGTCCGGCGCACGGAGCCCGGCTCCGTGGACCAGCGCGTCGTACGCGCGGCCGGTCCGATCCCAGCGCCGGTCGCGATCCATGGCGTAGTAGCGCCCGGTGACCGACGCGATTCGGGCACGATCGCCGAAGCGTTCCTCCAGCGCCGGCAGGAACGCCTCGGCCGAGCGCGGCGGCGTGTCGCGCCCGTCGGTGAAGGCGTGGAACAGGATCCGGTCAGGTGGCAGGCCCGTTCGGTGAGCCAGGTTCACCATGGCGACGTGGTGCCCGTCGACCGCATGAACGCCGCCTGGCCCGACGAGCCCCATGAGGTGGAGCCGGCCGCCGGACTCCAACGCCTCGCGCGCCGCACCGGTGAGCACCTGGTTGTCGTCGAACGAGCCGTCCTCGATGGCCGCGGTGATGCGCGGCAGATCCTGGAGCACCCGGAAACCCGCTCCGAGGTTCAGGTGCCCCACCTCGCTGTTGCCCATCTGGCCGGGGGGCAGGCCGACGGCCTCGCCGGACGCGGCCAGCCGGGCGTGCGGCCACTCCTCGAGCAGGCGATGCCAGTTCCACATCGGTGCCGCCAGCAGCGCGTTGCGGGCCGGGTCGTCGTTCAGGCCGAACCCGTCCAGGACGACCAGCAGGACGGTCATCCGAGCGATGCACCCGCCGCGCGCACGATCTCCGCGAACTGGTCCGGGCGCAGCGAGGCGCCACCGACCAGGGCGCCGTCGATGTCCGGCTGGTCGAAGAACTCGGCCGCGTTATCGCCGGTGACGCTGCCGCCGTACTGGATCGGCACCTCGTCCGCTCCGTCGGGGTCGACCTCGCGCAGGATCGCGCGGATCTGGGCCGCCACCTCCTGCGCGTCAGCGCCGGAAGCGGCGTCGCCCGTGCCGATCGCCCACACGGGCTCGTAGGCGATCACCAGGCCGGTGCCGGCCAGCCGATCGAGCCCGCCCAGGGCGGCGCGCAGCTGGCGGTCCACCACCGATGCTGTCGCTCCCTCACGCCGTTCGTCCGCCCGCTCCCCGACCGCCGCGATCGGTCGCAGGCCGTGGGCGACGGCGCTCGCGACCTTTCGGCCCACCCCCTCGTCCGTCTCGCCGTCGTACTGCCGGCGCTCCGAGTGACCGAGGATGACGTGCGTGGCGAGCGGATCACCGGGCTCCGCGGCCAGCATCGCCGGGGAGATCTCCCCGGTGTACGCGCCGTGGTCCTCCCAGTGCATCGTCTGGGCACCAACGGCGATCGCCGAGCCCCGCAGCACCCCGCGGACGAGGTCGAGGTAGGTGAACGGCGGGCAGACCACCACGTCGACACCCTCCAGGATCGGGACGGCTCCGCGAATCGCATCGGCGAGCGCGAAGGATTCCGCGGCCGACGGAGGGTTCATCTTCCAGTTGCCGGCGATGAGCATGCGGCGGGCGGCAGGCATCGGTCAGGCATCCTCCGTGTCGGCGGCGAGCTCCACGAGCCGCCGAAGCCGATGGTTGACGGCCGACCGGCTGACGCCGAGGGCCGACGCAAGGGTATCCAGATCGGCATCCGGCATGCGGCGCCGCATCGCGGCCGTCTCGCGCAGTCCCCCGCCGAGCGTCGACAGGCGCCCGTCCCGCTCGAGGCGCGCGATGGCCGTGAGCTGCCGTTCGGCGGCCCGCACGGTCCGACCGAGGTTCGCCTCCTCGGCATTCACGAGGCGGTTCAGGCGGGCACGCACGTCGCGGCCGACACGGTGCGTCTCCAGCTCGAGGACACCACGATTCGCCCCGACCAGGCGCAGGAGGGCGGCGATCTCCTCGTGTCCCTTGAGGTAGACGACCTGGCGGCCGCGCCGCTCCGCGACGAGGCTTCGCACATCGAGGTCGGCGAGGGCGCGGCGCAGATCACGGGCAGCAGTCTCGTCGCGCAGCACGAATTCCACGTGCGGTCCGGAGGAGCTGAACGAGATCGATCCGGAGGCCAGCAGCACGCCGCGCAGGAACGCGCGTCGGTCGTGAGGAGGCGCCAGGTCCCACGACCATCCATCGGCGACGGCGGAGTCGATCTCGACCAGCAGGTGGTGGCGTGCTCGGTCGCCTGCCCGGGCCTTGGCCGGCCGCGGCGGATCGACCGCCATGCCCAGCGATCCAGCCAGGTGGACCGCGGTGCGGGCCGTGGCGTGGTCGAGGGTGCGCAGCACCGCGCTGCCATTCCCGTGCAGCAGGCCGATGAGCTCGGCTCGACGGCAGCAGGGTCGGGCGGGGTGGATGCGTGCGAGCTCACCCTTCACCTCGCCGGCGAGGAGCACCGATCCGCTCAGGAGGCGTGTGCGGTGGGGCGCTGGATGCGGCGCTGCCGCGGTCGCTCGATCCGGTCCTCCTGCTGGAGGCGCATGAGCGCCGCGGCCAGCTTCGCCGGGTCGTGCCGGTGGGCATTTGCTGGGTCGACCACGTCCTCCTCGACGATGACGACGGGCAGCTCCTCGAGGCGCCGCACGTCGACCTCCACCGGCTCGGCCAGCCAGCCCTCGGGCCGCCGCGCCTCCATGCTGCGGTTGACGATCACGTAGTCGACCAGATCCGGCCCGACGTGGTCGAACAGCGCGCGGAGGTGCTCCGAGGCGGTCATCTCGGCCGTCTCGCCCGGCTGGGTCGCCACGTTGCACACATAGACCTTGAGCCCTGGCGCGGCGCGCAGCGCGTCCTGGACATCGGTGATGAGGAGGTTCGGCAGGATGCTGCTGAACAGGCTGCCCGGACCGATGACGATCATCTCCGCCTCGAGGATCCGCTCGAGCGCCTCACCGTTCGCCCGCACGTCGCCCGGCTCGATGAAGACCTCCTCGATCGGCTCGTCCGCCCTGGTGATGCCGGACTGGCCGTTGAGCAGCCGTCCCGACGCCAGCCGCGCCGACAGGTTGAGCGGAACGCTGGTCGCGGGAAGCACCTGGCCACGGACGGCCAGGACGCGGTTCGACTCGCGCACGGCCTCCTCGAAGTCCCCGGTCACCGCGGTCATGGCCGCGATGAACAGGTTGCCGAAGGCATGGTTGTCGAGCCCCGAACCGGTCGGGAAGCGGTACTGCATGAGCTGGGTCATCAGCGGCTCGGCGTCGGCCAGCGCGGCGATGCAGTTGCGGATGTCGCCGGGCGGCACGATGCCGAGCTGCTGACGCAGCTGCCCGCTGCTGCCACCGTCGTCCGCGACCGCCACCACGGCGGTGATGTTGGCGCTGTAGCCCTTGATCCCGCGCAAGAGCGTCGAGAGGCCGGTGCCGCCGCCGATGGCGACGATGCGGGGCCCGCGGGCGAGATAGCGCTTCGTGTACAGGACCTCCATCACGCTGTCGCCGCGGGCGACGAACGGCGAGATCACCGAGCGCATCAGGCCCCACATGCCGAAGCCGGTCAGCACCAGGCCGATGAAGGCGACCACGGCCGCGCGAAGGGTCGGGTCCATCCAGGCGCCCGTCAGCCAGTACACGATCGCGATCTCGTCGGCGGCCTGCGACCGGTACAGGTCGCGGATGAAGATGGCGGCGCCCAGCCCGAGGATGGCGATGCCGAGGAACAGCAGGACCAGCCAGCGCTTGAGGTGCATCCCCGGATACAGCCACCGCGGGATTCGGGAACGGCTCATCGGCCCAGCTCCCGGTGGAAGACCCGCACCTGGACGCCCTCCAGCCCGCCGATGCGTTCCGCCAGGGCCTCGGCAAGCGCGATCGAGCGGTGATACCCGCCAGTGCAGCCCAGCGCCACCCGGAGCTGCTCCTTCCCCTCGGCGCGGTAGGCGGGCGCGGTCAGCTCCAGGAGGTCCGCCACGATGTCGAGGAATTTCGTCGCGGCCGGCTGGCCCAGAACGAAGTCGCGCACCGGCTCCTCGAGGCCGGAGAGTGGCTTCAGTTCCGGCTCCCAGTACGGGTTCGTCAGGAAGCGCACGTCGAAGACGAGGTCCGCCTCCAGGGGAATCCCGTACTTGAAGCCGAAGGTGACGATGTCGACCCGGAGATCATCGGTGCGGGTCTCGCGTGGCACCAGCGCGAACAGGCGGTCCTTGAGCTGCCCGATCGAGAGGCCGGTGGTGTCGACGACGTGGTCGGCGAGCTCGCGGGTGCGGGCCAGCAGCCGTCGCTCCTCGGCGATGCTGGCCTGGATTCCGCTTCGCGCGGCCTCCAGCGGGTGGCGGTGGCGCGTCTCGCTGAACCGGCTCACCAGGCTCGCGTCGCTGGCCTCCAGGAAGATCAGCTCGAGATGGCTTCCCTCGCCCTCGAGGGCCTCGGCCGCCCGCGCGATGGCCGGGGCCGGGTCGCCCGCGCGGATGTCGAGGACGAGCGCGGACCGGCGGTACCGTTCCGGCTCCAGGCGGCGCAGCGCGAGGAAGTGATCGAGGAGCACTGGTGGCAGGTTGTCGACGCAGGAGTAGCCCAGATCCTCGAAGAGCTTGCTGGCCTGGCTCTTCCCGGCGCCCGACAGGCCGGAGATGACCAGGAAGTGCTCGATCTCGACGCCCGTTGCGCGCGGCGAAGCCGTCCCCGGATCCGCCGACGCGGCGGCTGACTCGGTGGCAGTCGGTGCGGTCCGCGCCACGCTCCCCTCCTTCATCGAACGCAGGCCGAGTATAGCCGTGGCCGGGCGTGGATCACGACGCTGCGACCAGCGCGGCGACGGTCGCAGCGACCGAGCTCCGCAGCGCGTCCAGGTCGTACCCGCCCTCCAGCGTCAGGGCCACGCCAGGCAGGCCGAGGCGACGGCGGACGTCACCGAGCTCGCGCGCGACGGCCGCGAATCCGTCCTCCGTGACCGCGAGATGTGCCAACGGGTCGCGACGATGCGCGTCGTACCCCGCCGAGACCAGGATCGCCTCCGGCTTGAAGGCCTCGACGGCAGGCAAGAGCTCGTCGACCCAGGCCGCCACGAAGGCGGCGTCGCCGCTACCGGCGTCGAGCGGCCGGTTGTGCTTCGTCCCGGCCGCCTCCCCCACGCCGCGGTCTGCGACCTGCCCCGTGCCCGGATAGAGCGGCCACTGGTGGGTCGACGCGTAGCACAGGTCGGCATCCGCGTCGAAGATCGCCTGGGTCCCATCGCCATGGTGGACGTCCCAGTCGACGATCGCGATGCGTCGGGCGGATCCATCGGCACGGAGGGCCGCCACGGCCACCGCGACGTGGTTGATCAGGCAGAATCCGCTGGGGCGGGTGGCGCTGGCATGATGGCCCGGCGGTCGGACCGCGGCGAACGCGACCTGCGCCTCGCCGGCGATCACGGCGCGCGCCGCCCGGACGGTCGCGCCCGCAGCCAGCCGGGACGCATCCCACGATCCCGCAACGACATACGTGTCGGGGTCGAGCCATGCCCCGCCGCGCCGGTCCGCCTCCTCGAGGATCGCGACCACCCTGGCGTCGTGCACCGCGGCGATCTCGTCGTCCGAGGCGGGCGGAAACGCCGTCTCTACGAGGCGCTCACCCGCTGCGTCCCGCACACCGGCTGCCGCGGCGGCACGACGATCCGGCCGCTCCGGATGGCCAGGCGCCTGGTGGACGTCCATGGCCGCATCGGTCAGCAGCCAGATCGGTCCGTCCATCGCGCTCAGCCGCGCGCCATCCGCATCACCTGCAGCGCTCCTTCGAACAGGCCGTACATGATCAGCGACAGGATGCCGGAGCTGATCGGGTCGCCGCCCGGCGTGATCACCATCGCCACCAGCACGATGATCACCACCGCGAACCGACGTCGTGCGGCGAGGAACGCGTAGCTCAGGATCCCCACCCGGTTGAGCAGGATGAGAACGACCGGGAACTGGAAGGCCAGGCCGAAGGCGATCATCAGGGTCGTCACGAAGCCGATGTACTCGCCGACGTCGAGCATCGGTGGGACGCCCGGAAGGGACAGGTCGAGGAGAAACTCCAGTGCGTTCGGGATCACGAGATAGCCGAGCAGGATCCCCAACGCGAAGAACAGGACCGCCACGAGCAGCAGCGGCCACACCACGCGGCGTTCGCGGCGGGTCAGGCCGGGCGTCACGAACGCCCAGACCTCGTACAGGACGATTGGCATGGCCAGCGCCAGGCCGATGAACAGCGCCAGGCGGATGCGCACCCCGAGGCCCTCGAGGACGCGGAGCTGGATGACGTCGCTGCCCTCCGGGAGCGCGTCGAGCAGCAGCGTGAGGAGCGGCTCGGCCAGGAAGAAGCCGGCGACGGCGGCGAGTGCGACCGCGATCGCGGCGACGATGATCCGGCTGCGGAGCTCATCGAGGTGCTCGATGAGGCTCATCGTCGCTGCGTCCGGGCCCCGATCCGGGGCGTCGACGGGCAGGAGCGGCGGCTCTGCGGACGTCACGTCACTCGGCGCCGATCATGGGCCGGCGCCGAACCCTGGCCAACGGCCAGGATCAGCGGTCCGAGGTTTCGCCGGCGGCCTGCTCGTCCTTGGCAGGACGCTTCGGCTCGCCGCGCACCGATTCCTCGAGGTCGCTGGATGCCTTGCGGAACTCGCGGATTCCCTTCCCGACCGCGTTGCCGATGTCGGGCAGCTTGCCGGGGCCGAAGATGATCAGCACGATCACCAACAGCAGGATGAGCTCCATCGGTCCGGGAACCGGCATGTACTCACGAACCTCCGCTGGGGGCCGCAGGAGCGGCACTGGCGTTCGAGTGTAGCACCGCGTCTCGCATACGATCCCGGAAGGCCCCGGCCGCGGAGGCAGCGGCGGCCGCCCAGTCCGCGCCGGTGGAGGCTTCGGCGATGGCCCTGGAGATCGAGACGAGACCCGGCGCCCACGCTCCAGCGCAGGTGGCCACGGCCGTGGACAGGTCGCCTCCCTGGGCTCCGACCCCCGGCACGAGGAAGGCGGGCCCCGCGACCGCCTGCCGTAACCGCACCAGCTCGTCCGGGGCGGTGGCGCCCACCACGAGTCCGACGCGGCCATCCGTCCAGCGGTCGGCGGCCCAGCGCGCGACTCGCAGATGGACCGGGTCGCCGTCGGTCATCAGCTCCTGCACGGTCGGCGCAGACGGGTTGCTGGTGCGAGCGAGGACGTAGACCAACCGATCCGGATAGGCCACGAACGGATCGATGGCATCCTCTCCGAGGTATGGGTTGAGCGTGACGGCATCGGCACCCAGGTGACCGAGGAGCCCTGTGGCGTAGCGCTCGGCGGTGGAGCCGATGTCGCCGCGCTTGGCGTCGAGGACGCAGAGCACCTCCGGGGGGATCTGGGCGCGGACGCGCTCCAGCGCGGCCCAGCCGTCGGCTCCGAATGCCTCGAAGAAGGCGACGTTCACCTTGACCGCGACCGCGTGCTCGGCGGCGGCCTCGATCAGGCCCCGCGCGAACGTCTCGATCCCGTGAACGTCCGCGGGGAGCCCTGGCGGCAGGCGGTCCGGGTGCGGGTCGATGCCGAGGCACAGCGGCGCGCCGAGCGTCGCGCTTCGAGCGCGGAGCCGCTCGAGCGGTGATGTCATCCGGCGCGGGCCAGCACGATGGGCGGCAGTCGACGGGCGACGAGCGGGCTGGCCGCTGAGGTGGCGTAGTCCACCACCCGGAGCCGCAGGCGCGGCAGGCCGCCGAATACGTCCCGCTCCAGCGTCCCGACGAGGTCAATCTCGGTATCCGGCTCCGGCAGGGGACGGTCCGGGTCGTGGCCGAAGGCGATCGCGTCGAACGTCTCGAGGCCTCTCCGCATCCGGAATGCGATGTGCGCCTCGTTCGTCCCCACGCGGCGCGCTTCCCGGACCGTCATGCCGGTCACCGCGAGCACTGGCTCCACGTGGCCCGGCCCGTAGGGCGCGAGGCGGTCGAGCTCGTCGGCCAGCCCCCAGTCGAGGTATCGGGCGGACAGCACCAGATCCACCACCTGGCGTCCCGGTCGCACGCGGTCAGCCGCGGTGTCAGCGGGAAACGGCCGCGGCAGGGCGGCAAAAGCGGCCGAGAAGGCCTCCCAGGATCCGGGGAGGAGGCTGAATCCTCCTGCGCCCGCATGCCCGCCGCGCTTGGTGAGGTGGTCGTGACAGGCCTCGAGGGCGGCGGCCACGTGGAAGTCGACCGGGGCGCGCACCGATCCGCGGACCTCCTCCCCGACGAGCGTCGCCGCGGCCACCGGACGCGCCAGCGCATCGGCGAGGCGTCCGGCGACGAGGCCGACCAGGCCCGGCGCCCAGCGGTCGTCGCGCACGAGGAGCGGGACAACGCCCGGTGACGCATCGGCCAGCAACCGGGCCGCCGCCACCGCCTCGACGGTCATCGCCCGGCGTCGCTCGTGCACCTCCTCCAGCTCGGCCGCCAACGCCTCGGCGCGTTCGACGTCCTCCTCGAGCAGGAGCGTGAGGGCGAGCTCGACGTCGGCGATGCGTCCGGCGGCGTTGATGCGCGGCACGACGCCGAAGGCGAGGTCGCGGGCGGTCGGCTGGCCGGGTGCCTCGCACGAACGGCGCAGCAGCGCACGGAGCCCCGCGTGCGACGTGCGCGCCAGCTCGTCGATGCCGAGCCGCACGATCGCCCGGCTCTCGCCGGTCATCGGTGCGAGGTCCGCGACCGTCCCGATGGCGGCAATGGCCGCCAGGCCCTCGGTGGGGAGTCCGTGCCGGTCGAGGAGCGCCGCGGCGAGCTTGTACGACAGTCCGGCGCCGGTGAGATCGGGATCGGGGTACGCACAATCGGGGCGGTGCGGGTCGACGACAGCCACCGCGTTCGGAAGCGTGGCGGGCGGCAGGTGGTGGTCGGTGATGACGACGTCGAGGTCCATCGCACGAGCCGCGTCGACCTCGACCGCGTTGCTCACCCCGCAGTCGCAGGTGACGACGAGGCGGACACCGGCGTCGGCCAGCTGCCGCAGCCCGGTGACCGATAGTCCGTAGCCCTCCGCCATCCGCGACGGCACGTAGCGGACCGCCTCGACCCCCAGCCTCCGGAGCGCGGTGACCCACACCACGATGGCCGTCATCCCGTCGGCGTCGTAGTCCCCCCAGATCGCGATCCGCTCCCCTGCCGTGATCGCGCCATCGATACGGTCGAGCGCAACGTCCGCATCGGCCATGCGCGAGAGGTCGTGGAGCGCTCCGGCGCCGGCCTGGAGGAAGCGCTGCAGGGACGCGTCGTCCGCGAAGCCGCGGCGCGCGAGAAGCGTGGCGACCGGTCGTCCGAACCCGATGAAGGACGGGGGCTCCGGAACGGGCTCCGGCAGCAGCCACTCGAGGCTCGGGACGATCACGGCGGCATGGTAGCCCCGCGCGGTCCCCCGCCGCTTACCGTTCCGTTATCGGGGTCAGGCGCGTGCCGGCGTTCGGCTCCGTGCCTTCCGCTTCGCGTCCCAATCGTCCCAGGCCACGAGGATCTGGCTGGCGTTGAAGATCGATGAGTACGTCCCGGAGACGACACCGAGGAGCAGGGCCAGCGCGAAGGTGCGAATCGTCGGCGGACCGAGCAGAAGCAGGGCGCCGAGCGTCACGGCGACGGTCAGCGAGGTGATGATCGAGCGGGCCATGGTCTGCAGGATCGAGTGGTTCACGATCGCCCCGAACGGCTCCCCGGCGTGCCGCACGCGGTTCTCGCGGATGCGGTCGAACACGACGATCGTGTCGTGGACGCTGAAGCCGATGATCGTCAGCAGCGCGGTCACGAACAGCGCATCGAACTCGAGGTTGAAGAAGTACCCGAGGATCGCGAACGTGCCGACCACCAGGATGACGTCGTGCAGCAGGGCGACGATGGCGGCGGTGCCGTAGCGGAACCCGAAACGCACCCACAGGTAGGCCAGGATGAAGAGCTCACCGATGATGATCAGGATCGCCGAGGTGCGGATGAGCTCGGCGCCGATGATCGGGCCGACCGTCCGGACACTCCTCGGCTCGCCCGGCCCGAACTCGGCCTCCAGCTGATCCTCGACGTCCGCGAACTCGGTGCCGGCCACGACCGGCGGCTCGCTCGGCTCGGGGGAGGCGGACGGTGCCGCGGATGCCGCCTCCGTCGCCGAGGACTCCGCGCTCGGTTCGGCCGATGCCGACCCGTCGGGCGACCCGCTCGGCTCGGCGCTGGCGGACGGCGCAGCGCTGGCGCTCGGTTCCAGCGACGCACTGGACGCGGGCGTCGGCGAGGGCTCCGGCGTGGGCTGCGGCGCGAGATCGATCGGCTCCGTCCTGATCCGCAGGTACCCGTCGGGCAGCTCCGTGACCGTCGCTTCGTAGCCGATCTCGGCCAGGAAGGTCTCGACCTCCTCAGCGCTGGGCTGCGACTCGTAGCGGACCTCCCACTCGGTCCCACCGGTGAAGTCGATCGACGGCTTCAGGCCGCCGAGGAAGATGAAGATCAGCCCGGGAATGGTGAGGAGGGCCGAGAGGGCGAACCACAGGTTGCGCTTGCCGACGATGTCGTACATGGCCTAGCGCTCCACGTGGTAGAGCTCGATCCGGCGTCCCCACGTCGTGCGGGTGACCCAGCGCAGCAGCGTCCGCGTGACGGTGACGGCGCTGAACATGCTGACCAGCACGCCGACGATCAGGACGAGCGCGAAGCCGCGCACCGCCGTCGTGCCCTGCCAGTAGAGCCAGCCGGCGACGAGGAGCGAGCTGACATTCGAGTCGAGGATGCTCGACCAGGCGCGGTTGAAGCCGGCCTCGATCGCGGGGCCCAGCGTCTTGCCCGCGCGGATCTCCTCCTTCATCCGCTCGAAGATGAGGATGTTGGCGTCGACCGCCATGCCGATGGACAGGATGAACGCGGCGACGCCGGCAAGCGTGAGCGTCACATGGATGATGCGGAAGATCGCGTACACCACCAGCGTGTAGAAGATCAGGGCCAGCGCCGCCAGCACGCCGGGCAGCCGGTAGTAGGCGACCATGAAGAACAGGACCAGGAAGAGGCCGACCGCGCCGGCGACGAGCGCCTGGGTCAGGAAGTCCGCGCCGAGGGTGGGATCGACGGTCTCGAAGCCCTGCTCCTCGAGCGACAGCGGCAGCGCGCCGAAGCGAAGCGTGTTGTACAGGTTCGTCCGCTCGGCCTCGTTCGCCGGGTTCGAGGCCCCGACGGTGATGATCGTGGTGCCCGCGCAGATCGGGTCATTGATGGTCGGGACCGTGATGACCTGTCCGTCGAGCGCGATCGGACCGGGCCGATCCACGTTCGCGGTCGTGAACTGGCACCAGGTGTTGCTCGCCTCGTCGCTGAGGGCGAACGACACGCCGATCTGGTTGCCGGCCCCGACGTCGGGCGCCACGCTCCCCTGCTGGATCTCGCCGCCATTGAACAGCTCGGTCACCGCGCCCGACGCGAGCAGATCGCTGATGTCCTGGCCCTCGGTCAGCTGCTGCCCCTGCGGGTCGACGAACTGGAGCTGGCCGGTCGAGCCAACCAGGTCGCGGAGCTGCGCCTCGTCCGAGACGCCGGGGACCTCCACGATGATGCGCCGTGACCCATCACCGGCGATCTCGGAGCGCACCTGGGGCTCGGTCACGCCGATGCCCGCCACCCGGCGCTCGAGGATGTCGCGGGTCAGCTCGAGGTCCTCGGCGGTGACCTCCTGCCCTTCCTGGGGGATCACCTCGAGGGTCACCCGGCTGCCGCCCTGCAGGTCGAGGCCCAGTACGGTGCGGAACTCGGTACCGAGGATCTCGTCGGGTAGCCAGCCGAGGCCGAGCGTGACGCGCGGCAGGGTGATGAAGATCGCCACCAGGGCAATCACCCCGATGACCCACGGGGCGATACGGCGCCAGGTCATGAGCGGCTCGGTCCGTCCTCGAATGTGCGGGACACGAAATACGCCGCTTCCATAGCGGCGGGCGTCGAGAGTATAGCGACTTCCGGGCGACGCGCCGAAAAGGCCCTACGGTCGCTAGGCGAGCATGCCCTCGCGCGCCAGGTGGGACTTCAGCCGCTCGGCCAGGTCGCGACTGATCCCCGGCACGGCAGCCACCTCCTCGACGGTGGCTTCCCGGATTCGCCGCACCGACCCGAACTGCTTCAGGAGCGCCTTCTTCCGACCGGGCCCGATGCCCGAGATGTCGTCGAGCTCCGACCGCAGTGCGCGCTTGCCGCGGACGTCGCGGTGGTAGGTGATCGCGAACCGATGCGCCTCGTCGCGGATGCGCTGGACGAGGTAGAGCGCCTGCGAGCGACGCGGCAGGACGACCGGCGCTGACTGGGCGGGAAGGTGGAGCTCCTCGAACCGCTTGGCCAGGCCGGCCAGCGGGACGTCGCCGATCCCCAGCTCCTCCAGCACGCCGACCGCCGTCGACAGCTGTCCCTTGCCGCCATCCACGATGACGAGGTCGGGCACGGCCCAGACCGCGTCACGCGGGAGGCGCTCCACGGTTCCCTCGATCGGTCCGGCATCGGGCTCGAGGTCGAGTGGCAGGTCCGGCTCACCGTCGCCCTCCGGCGCCTCGTCGGCGCCGACCGCGGCCAGCGACAGGGCGCCCGTCTCGGCCCGCAGCTTGGCGAGGCGGCTGAATCGCCGGCGCAGGACCTCGGCCATCATCCGGAAGTCGTCCGGCGTCTCTCCGGAGCGGATCCGGAAGCGCCGATACTCCTTCGGCTCCGGCCTGCCGTTGAGGAAGACGACCATCGAGCCGACCGCCGAGGTGCCCTGGATGTTGCTCATGTCGTAGCACTCGATCCGCTGCGGCACGCGTGGCAGCCCCAGCGAGGACGCGAGCTCGGTCAGCGCCTCGTCGCGCTTCGCCGCATCGGCCATCCACTCCGCCCGCTCGCGCTCGAGCGCCTCGACCGCGTTCTGGGTGGCGAGGGCCACCAGCCGCCGCTTCTCCCCCCGCTCCGGGACGGTGATCGTCACCCGCACGCCGCGCCGATCAGCGAGGTAGGTGGCCAGGTCGTCGGCCGATGCCGGCATGACCGGCACCAGCAGCGCCCGTGGCAGCGCCTCGGTAGTGGCGTAGTACTGCTGCAGGAAGGAGCCCAGCACCTCGTCCTCGGCGACGTCCCGCGCGCCCTCGACGATGAAGTGCTCGCGCCCGATGAGCTTGCCGTTGCGAACCTGCATGACGAGGACGCAGGCCTCGTCCTCGGCCCGTGCCAGCCCGACGACATCGTGCTCTGCGCGGCTGAAGGCGGCCATCTTCTGCTGCTCCATCGTGCGCTCGACGGCCCGCAGCTTGTCGCGCGCCACGGCTGCCTGCTCGTAGCGGAGCGCCTCGGCGTGCGCATCCATCTCGCGGTGCAGATCGGCGGCGATGGGCTCCTGCTTTCCCTCGAGGAAGTCGACGATCTGGCCGATCGTCTCGCGATAGGGCGCCTTCTCGATGGCCTCGATGCACGGCCCCTGGCATCGGTTGATGTAGTACAGCAGGCATGGTCGCTCGAGCACCCGCTTCCCCTCGGGGATGTCGAGGTTGCAGGTGCGGAACGGGAAGATCTTGCGCAGCAGCTTCAGGGTCTCGTCGACGCTGGAGGCCGATGCGTACGGGCCGAAGTATCGACTCCCATCCCGTGCCAGCTTCCTGGTCCGCACGATGCGCGGGAAGTCCTCGCCGAGCGTGATCTTCACGAAGGGATAGCTCTTGTCGTCTCGCAGCCGGATGTTGAACCGGGGGCGGTGCTCCTTGATGAGGTTCGACTCGAGCAGGTACGCCTCCGACACGGTGTCGGTGACGATGTAGTCGACGTCGGCGACCTCGGTCACCATGCGGCCGATGCGGGCGTCCTCCGGCCCGCGGGCGCCGAAGTACGACCGGACGCGGCCGCGCAGCGAGTCCGCCTTGCCCACGTAGAGCACCCGCCCGGTGGCGTTCTTCATCAGGTACACGCCGGGCTTCGTCGGCAGGCGGCGCAGCACCGCCCGCAGCTGGTCGGGCATGGTGCGCTGGGGGCTCATGCGAGAAATTCTAGGCGTCGTTCCGCTCGAGCCCGAGGTAGCTCACCTCCCCGTCCTCCCCGTCGAGATGCTCCAGCAGCCGATCCAGTCGCCAGGACGTCGCCGTGATCTCGTCCCGCGTCAGCCACCCGACCTCGGCGATCTCGCCGAACTGCGGGGCGAGGGTGCCCCCGACGAAAGAGCCGCTGAACACGAAGCTCACGTTGCGACGTCGGTGGCCGTCGACCAGCAGCAGCCGCTCGATGCGGACCTCGATGCCGGTCTCCTCCAGCGTCTCGCGGGCGGCCGCGACGTGCGGCGTCTCGGAGCGCTCGATGCGTCCGCCGGGGAGCATCCAGCCCGGACCGAGGTACGTGGTGCGCACTGCCAGGATCCGTCCCGCCTCGTCACGGACCAGGACGTGGGCCCCCTCCGTGCGCCGGTATCGGCTTCCGAACAGGCCCGCGAGCTCGATGACGATCCGGACGAGGAGACGCGGCAGGTCGACGAGATGAAGGCGCCGGCTACGGCGCATCGGACGCCGAGCCCTCCGCACTGACCGGCTGCGCCAGCTCGGACTCGAGGAAGCTGCGGATCGTCCCGTAGTCCCCAGGTCCGGTCCAGCCGGTCGGGATGAGGATGTACTGCCCGATGGAGTTCGTCGTCGCCGAGAGCACCACATCCTCGGTGAGCTCCACGCGACGGTCGCTCGACAGGTGGGACGAGAGGAGGAACAGGTCGATCACGGACAGGTCGGTGCGCACCCTGCCCTCCATCGCATCCATCAGCTGCAGGCCCGGCATCACCGATCCGACGCCGCCCGCACCGAGCTTTGTCCGCAGCGCCGCGATGATCCGCGCCTGGCGCACGGACCGCGCGAAGTCGGTCGACTCCGACACGTCGCTCGTGTACCGCGCCCGGGCATAGGTCAGCGCCTGCTCGCCATCCAGGCTGAGGGGACCCTGCTCGAAGCAGCCCATCTCCCAGCGGCCGGCCAGGTGGAACTCCTCGATCGTCGTCCAGCAGAACGGCGTCGGGTTGTCGACCGTCACGCCGCCCACGGCATCGACCATCTCCTGGAAGCCCTGGAAGTCGATCGAGATCCAGTGGTCCACCTCCAGGCCGGTGACCGTCGAGACGACGTCGGCCAGCGCCGCCGCACCATCGTCGACGCTGCCGTTCTGGACGTGGCCGATCGAGAACACCTCGTTGATCTTCCCGTTCTGGCTGAACGCCGGGACCCCCTCGATCCATAGGTCGCGCGGGATCGGGATGGTGGTCGTCGTGTCGGTTGCCGGGTCGATCGAGAGGAGCTGGATCGAGTCGGCCAAATATGCCCCGTCGTGGTCGCCGCCGCCGTAGCCGACCATCATCACGTTGACCCGGTCACTGCCGTTCAGCGGGCCCAGAAGGGACGTCGACACGAACGGCGTGTCGGTCACCGTGGCGTTGAAGGCGGCCGCGCGCATGCCGAGCAGGACACCGCCGACGATGACCGCCGCCAGCACGAGGAACAGCACGGTCCCCACCGTGCGTCGGAACGAGCGGCGTCGACGCGGCCGCGTGGCGCTGGCGCGTCGCGGCTTCGGCGGAAGCTTGGAGGATGCCTGGCGGCGCCGGTTTCGACTGGTGGCGCCGCCGCTGCGGATGTACTCGCGGTCGTAGGGAAGCGTGTCGTCGCCACGCGCCATCTGCGCCTGGCGCCTCACAACGTCCTCATCGGGTTCTCGGGTCCCTCGTTCGGTGGGCGGGGAGGGACAGGATATCGGGTCGGCCGGTGCCCCGCCGATAAGGCACTGATGATCGGCCGATAAGCGGTGATGACCACCATCGGCCGATGGCGATCTCCGCGCCCTCCGACTCCAGGCTCCATGCAATCCTCGACTCGCTCGACCCTGAGCAGCGGGCAGCCGCGACGTTGCCGGACGGGCCGGCGCAGATCATCGCGCCGGCTGGGAGCGGCAAGACGACGACGATGGTCGCCCGCCTCGCCGTGCTCCTCGACCGCGGAGTGCCCCCAGACCGCATCTGCGTCGTGACCTTCAACCGTGAGGCGGCGCTCGACCTCCGTGCGCGTGTCGAACGGCGGCTCGGGCCGTTGGTCTCGGCGGCAGCGTCCGTCGAGATCCGCACGCTCCACGCGCTGGCGCGCCAGGTGCTGCTCGACGCGGGCGACGGGCGCACGCTGGTCGCCGACCGACTTCCGCTGCTCCGTGCTGCTCGGCGACGCCTGCTCGCCGGAGGACAGTGAGCGCGCCGTGCCGGAGGCGTCCGCCCTCGACACCTGGCTGTCTGCCCGGAAGATCGAGGGGCGCGACCCGCCGCCCGAGGTCGTCGCGGCACTCGACATCTACGGCGACCTCCTGCGCGTCCGTGGCGCAATCGACTTCGACGACATGGTCGTCCGTGCCTGCGAGCTGCTCGAGGGCGACCCTCGGATTCGGGTTCGGTGGCAGTCGCGGTTCCTTCATGTCTGCGTCGACGAGTTCCAGGACGTCGATGCTGCACAGCTGCGTCTCGTGCGGCTCCTCGCGGCGCCCGAGGACAACCTGTTCGTGGTCGGCGACGACGACCAGACCATCTACGCCTGGCGGCTCGCGGATGTCCGGCGCATCCTGCGCTTCTCGAGCGACTACCCATCCGCGCAGCGGGTGATGCTGGCGACGAACTACCGATGTCCGCGAGCCGTCGTCGAAGGGTCCGCCCGCCTCGTGGCCGTCAACCGCGAGCGGTTTGCAAAGCCGATCCGGGCGCCTGCCACCCTCGCGCCGGATCCGACGGCGATTGCCGGAGTGAACACGGCCGACAGCCGCCTGGCAGGAATCGATGGTTCAGCTGGCAATCGGCGAGGCGGCGGCGGGCCGATCGTGCTGCTTCCTGACGCGGACGCGATCCGAGCTGACGCCCGTTCACCTGGCGCTGGTACGCGAGGGCGTCCCTCACGCGATGGCCGCGACGCCGCCGGTCGAGGCCGAACCCGTCGTGGAGCTCGTGGATCGGGCCCGGGCTTCGGTGGATCCCGGCCATCCCTTCCACCTGCTGCGACGGCTGCGCGCCGAGCGCGGATGGGATCGGTCGCAACCAACCGCCGATGGGCTCGGCGACGAGGGCCACGCTGCGCTCGATGCGCTGCTTGGCTGGTCCGTGGCCTTCGCAACGGTGGACGCGTTCGTGACCTCGTTTGACCGGGCGCGTGAGCGGATGGCCGCGCTACGGGATCCGGATGCGCTCGTCGAGCTGGCCACGGTCCACGCCTCGAAGGGCCGCGAGTGGGACACCGTGGTCGTGCTGGGCTTCGAGGCGGACCGGATGCCGAACCGCCGGTCTCTGCTGGACGCCGACGACCCGGACCGAGCGCTGGAGGAGGAGCGGCGCCTCGCGTACGTCGCGCTGACGCGCGCAACGCATCGGCTGGTCCTCGCCTTCGACCCGGCACGGCCGTCGCCGTTCCTCGGCGAGATGGGACTGGATACCGGGCGCCGCGGTCGCTGACCGTGGCCTGACGCCGCTAGGACGCGGCAGCCACGGCCTCCTTCCGGCGCCGCGCCGGTTTGGGCTCGGTCGCCGCATCCCTGATCCCAAGCACGGGACGCAGGTATCGCCCGGTGTGGGACGCGGGGTTACGAGCCACCTGCTCGGGCGTGCCGGCGGCGATGAGCTCCCCACCCTTGTCGCCGCCATCCGGTCCGAGGTCGATGACCCAGTCCGCGGTCTTGATGACGTCGAGGTTGTGCTCGATGACGACGACCGTGTTGCCGCTTTCGACCAGGCGCCCGAGCACCTGGAGAAGCCGCGCGACGTCGTCGAAGTGCAGCCCGGTCGTGGGCTCGTCGAGGATGTAGAAAGTCTTGCCGGTCGCCCGCTTCGACAGCTCGGTGGCGAGCTTCACGCGCTGCGCCTCACCGCCCGACAGCGTGGTCGCCGGCTGACCGAGGTGGATGTAGCCCATGCCCACGTCCGATAGGGTCTGCAGCTTGGTGCGGATGGACGGGACCGCGTCGAAGAACTTCAGCGCTTCCTCGACGGTCATCTCGAGGATCTCCGCGACGTTCTTGCCCTTGTAGTGGATCTCGAGCGTCTCGCGGTTGTAGCGCTTCGCCTTGCACACCTCGCACTGGACGTAGACGTCGGGCAGGAAGTGCATCTCGATCTGCACGATCCCCGCGCCCTCGCACGCCTCGCAGCGGCCACCCTTCACGTTGAAGCTGAAGCGTCCCGGCTTGTAGCCCCGCAGCCGTGACTCGGGGACGGCGGCGAGCAGCTCGCGCAGCGGCGCCCACAGGCCGGTGTAGGTGGCGGGGTTCGAGCGCGGCGTGCGGCCGATCGGCGACTGGTCGATCTCGATGACCTTGTCGATCAGGTCGATCCCCTCGATGCGCTCGTGCCTGCCGGCCGGCTCGCGCGATCCCCAGATGCGCTGGGCCAGAGCCGGGTGCAGGATCTGCGTCACCAGGCTCGACTTGCCGGAGCCGCTGACGCCGGTGACGGCAACGAACCGGCCGAGTGGGAAGGCGACGTCGATCTCCTTCAGGTTGTTCTCGCGTGCGCCGCGCACCACGATCGCCTCGCCCTTGCCGTTCCGTCGCCGCTTCGGCACGGGCACGGCCTTGTCGCCGCGGAGATATGCGGCCGTGATCGACCGATGGTTGTCGAGCAGCTCCGGCAGCGGCCCCGAGTGGATCAGGCGGCCGCCGTGCTCCCCCGCCGCCGGGCCGATGTCGATGACCCAGTCAGCGGACCGAATCGTCTCCTCGTCGTGCTCGACCACGAGCAGCGTGTTCCCGAGGTCCCGGAGCCGGACCAGGGTGCCGATCAGCCGGGCGTTGTCGCGCTGGTGGAGGCCGATCGACGGCTCGTCGAGGATGTAGAGCACCCCCATCAGGCTCGAGCCGATCTGCGTGGCCAGCCGAATGCGCTGCGCCTCGCCGCCGCTGAGCGTCCCGGACGCGCGGTCGAGGGTCAGGTAGTCCAGGCCGACGTCGATGAGGAACCCGAGCCGCGCCCGAATCTCCTTCAGGACCTGGCGCGCGATCTGGTTCTCGCGCTCGGTCAGGCGCTTGGGCAGGGCGTCGTACCAGGCCAGCGCATCGGTCACGGAGCGACGCGTCGTCTCGATGATATTGCGCCCGGCGATCGTCACCGACAGCGATTCCGGCTTCAGCCGCATCCCGTTGCATGACGGGCACGGCTTGTTCGTCATGTAGCGCTCGATCTCGGCACGCATCGCCTCCGAGCCCGTCTCTCGGTGGCGTCGCTGGAGGTTCGGCACGATCCCCTCGAACGTCGTCCGAAAGGTGTGGACGTTCCCATTGCGGGCCCGGTAGCGGACCGGGATGCGCTCGCCGCCGTTCCCGTAGGCGAGGATCCGGCGCGCCTCGTCCGACAGGTCGCGCACCGGAACATCGGTGCGGAAGCCGTAGTGCTCCGCGACCGCGTCGAGGATCTTCGCGAACCAGGTGTCGCTGGTCGCCATCCGGCGCCACGGCAGGATCGCCCCTTCGTCGACGCTCAGCTCGTCGTTTGGCAGCACCATGTCCGGGTCGATCTCGAGCCGCGACCCGAGTCCGGTGCAGTCGGGGCAGGCGCCGTGCGGCGAGTTGAAGCTGAAGTTGCGCGGTGCGGGCTCCTCGAACGAACCGCCGTGCTCCGGGCAGGCGTAGCGCTCGCTGTAGAGCTCGTCGGCCTCCTTCGCGGGCGCATCGGGCTGGTTCACGAGCAGCAGCCCGTCCGACAGGCGCAGCGCCGTCTCGATCGAGTCGGCCATGCGCGACGCATCCGGCCGCGGCGCACCCTCGTCATCGGCGGTGCGAACGACCAGTCGGTCGACGACCACCTCGATCGAGTGCTTGTACTTCTTGTCGAGCTTGATCTCCTCGTCCAGGTCAAGCAGCTCGCCATCGACCCGGACGCGGACGAACCCGGCCTGCTTCGCGCCGGCGAGGAGCTTCTCATGCTCGCCCTTGCGGTCGCGGACGAGCGGCGCCATGAGCATCACGCGCGTACCCTCGGGCAGGGCGTAGATCCGGTCGACCATCTGCTCGACGGTCTGGCGCTCGATCTCCCGGCCGCAGATCGGGCAGTGCATGCGGCCGATGCGGGCGAACAGGAGTCGCAGGTAGTCGTAGATCTCGGTGACGGTGCCGACCGTCGAGCGCGGGTTCTTCGACGCGCCCTTCTGGTCGATGCTGATTGCCGGCGAGAGCCCGTCGATCTGGTCGACGTCGGGCTTCTCCATCTGCCCGAGGAACTGCCTCGCGTATGCCGAGAGCGACTCGACGTAGCGGCGCTGCCCTTCGGCGTAGATGGTGTCGAACGCCAGGCTCGACTTCCCGCTGCCCGACAGTCCGGTGATCACGATCAACCGGTCCCGCGGCATCTCGACGTCGAGGTTCTTCAGGTTGTGTTCGCGGGCACCGCGGACCACGATCTTGTCGGAGGGCATCGGACCCGCATCGTAGCAGGATCTGGACCGATGCGAACGCCTGTTCGGTTTACGGGACGCGGACGAGACAGGCCGGACCCGAGCCCCAGTCGAAGCACTCGACCGTCTCACGGTTCGCCCAGGCCTCGGGATGATCGGCGGCCCATGCGGGCTTCATCGCTGGACCAATGAACACCCAGCCGATCCCGTATCGGTCATAGAGGTCTCCCTCGTTCACGAGGGACGTCACTGTCGCCGGCCCGAAGCGGGTCACGATAGCCGGCGCGGGCACGCGCATTCCCATAGTCGGGGCCGGTCCGCCCTCCATCGGCCGGTCGTCCGTGACGAGATCGAGCACCCTGGCCTGGATCGCCGGTAGTCGATAGGTGGCCTCCGACTGCCATCGCACCAGGGATGTCGCTCCATGCCAGGCCAGCCCCGCGACAAGGACTGCCGTGATGGCCGCTCGGGTCGCTGGCAGGAGGCGCTCGAAGCGCGGCCGGAGTGCGGCGAGTCCCACAGCGAGGAGCACCGCCAACGCCGGCAGCAGCTGCACCACGTACCGGTTGGGACGGTACGGCACGATGACGAGCACGGCCCATCCGACGAGGATCCAACCGATGGCGGCCCCGGTGGCAGCGCGCTGCAACGGTGTCAGATGCCGCCACGAGGCCGCAGTCATGACCGTGGCGACAGCGGCGCCGACCAGGAGTGGTGACGCCATGGCCAGCGCGCCGTCCGAGTTCTGGAGGTAGATGCGCGCGCGCTCGAAAGCCTCGGCGAAGGAGGCGGGCATGTCCTGCTGCGGCCAGATCTGGAAGATGATCTCGAGCAGCCCGGGCTGAACGAGAATCGCGACGAGCCACGCGATCGCGGCCATACCGATGACGGCGGTGCAGGTCGCCACGCGCCGCCGAAGGCCGGGCACCGATCCGCCGGCGATCAGCGCACCGGCTAGGATGCCGGCCACGGCGAACGCCGCCGACGGCTTCGTGCCGATGGCGAGCGCGAGGCTGCCACCTGCCGCGATGCCTCCGATGACGGTCCGATGCGGCCAGCCCAGCACCAGCAGGCCGAAGCCCGCGACCAGGAACAGGAGGACCATCGGCTCGAGCAGGGCGAGTCGGCCGTAGTACAGGAACAGCGTGCTGGTGGCGAGGGCCAGGCCGGCGACGAGCCCTGGCACGTTCCCGGTTCGTCGGGCGAGCATGTAGGTCAGGAGCCCGACGGCCGTCACCGAGCACAGGAGGGACACGGCCCTCGCCTGCACGATCCCGACGCCGATCGCCTCGAATGCGGCGAGCACCGCCAGGTTGAACGGCAGCTGCGCCCAGAACAGCCGCCACTCGTCGGTCGACCAGGTGCCGAGAAGTGCCTGGTTGCGCGCGCCGAGGACGGACCAGCCCTCGTCGGTGAACGGCGAGTTGCTGAACGTGAACCCGTCGATCGGATCCGCGGGCAGCTGGATCCCGAGCAGCACGGCGGCGGCGACTGCGACACCGGTCGCGACGATCGGCGCGCCCCAACGGTTCACGAGGCCGAATGCTACCCGCGCCAGGGACGACCGTCGCCACCGACCGGCGCCCTGCGGTACGGGGGGTGGGCCGGGGCGGCCCGAGCTCCGCCCCGGCTACCCGCTCAGTCGGTGTCCAGGGCCGGGATGGCGAGTCTCGCCAGCTCGAGTGCCTGCGCACTGAACCAGGCGCCGGCGCGTGGGTCGATGATCCCCCACTCCGGATCGACCGTCGTGCCCGCCGGCCCCTCACCCCGTGTGCATTCCCCGTCGGACTCCCCGGGGGTCTTGACCCATAGGTACGCGTCCAGCAGATCGCTGCCGGTCGCTGCCGTGGGGCGCACGCCGAGGCCGCGACCTGGCGGGTTGCACCAGTCCTGCGGATCGGGATACTCGCCGGCAGGTGGTTGCCACGGGCCATGCCCGTTCCGGCTCGTGTCGACCACGAACCGGGTCGCCGCCGCCGCGCCACCGAGCATGTTCGCGTACCGCAGGTTGAGACCGGACGTGTTGAGGGCCGCGGTGTCCGAGGCGTCGCTCCACACGCCGTACGGGCTGAGCGCCACGCCGGTCCACTCTCCGAGAAGGTCCGCGATCTTGGCCGGGAACGGCCCACCATTCCAGTACTGGTTCGGGCACCCGAAGAAGTCACCCGGGTTCACGGTGGTCGCGTACGCGAGGCACTGCGAGACCCACGTGCCGTACTGGACGGAATTCCAGGTGAACTGGTAGTTGGACACGTTCAGGAAGAACCCGTCCGCCCGCTCGACGCCGGCCTGCGCGAGCCGGTGCGCCGCATCGCCCACGCCGAGCCACGCGCTGTGCGTGCCATCGAGGTAGACGCGAACGTGCGGGAGCGCCGCGAACGCGTCCACCGCGTGGTTCAACATCGCGAAGCGATCTGCCGACGCTGTCGCAGGACTCGCCTCGGCCGGCTGGCACCACTCGGGTGCACTGCTCCCGTCGGCCCCGCCATAGGGGTCGTACCACGGGATGATTCCGAGGCCGTCAGGCTCGAGGATGACGATCGCCTCGCCGGTGCCGATACCTGCGGCGAACCCGTCGATCCATGTGTTGTATTCCGCCGGGCTGGTAGCTCCGCCGGCGCTGAACTGCGCGCAGTCGCGGAACGGGATGTTGTAGGCGACCAGCACCGGAACGGTGCCCTTGTCGTTCGCCCGGCTGACAATCGCGCGGACGTCCTGTGTTGCCTGCTTCGGAGAACCGCCCTCGATCCAGTTGGCCTGGGGCGTCTCGATCATGGCCACGATGCGCTCTGCGTCGTCGCGGGCACCGCTTGCACGAAGGGCTGCGATCTGCTCGCGCGCCGCATGGTTCGGCTTTGGCACCGAAAGCTGGGTGTCGTCATCCAGCCCGCTCGGCGGGTCTGCGGCGCCCACCGGCGTCGCCACGATCAACCCGGCGAGCGCGGCGACGACGATCGCTGCGCGAGCTCGTCGCTTCGGCCGGCGTTCCATGTCGTCCTCCTTGTCTCGATTCGTGCCCACGAGGGGGAGGTCACGCCCGGGTCCTGACGCCTCCCGCCGTCAGGTTTCGTTCATTCGTGCGCGGATCGCAGCAGCTCCCGGTACCAGCGTCCCGACGCCTTTACGGTCCTGGCCTGGGTCGCGAAGTCGACGTGGACGATCCCGAAGCGCGTCCCGTATCCGAGCGCCCATTCGAAGTTGTCGAGCAACGACCACACGAAGTACCCGGTGAGCGGGACCCCCGCCTCGATCGCGTCGGCCGCGGCGGACAGGTGCCGCTCCAGGTAGCTGCGCCGCTGCTCATCGTCCACCGAGCCGTCGGCGGCGAGCGCGTCGGGGAAGGCGCTGCCGTTCTCGCTGATCACGATCTCGCGCGGCGCGTATTCGTCCCAGACCCGCTGCAGCGACGCACGCAGGCCATCGGGCCAGACCTCCCATCCGTTGCCGGTCCACTCGGTGCCACCCTTCACGCCCTGGCCGCCGATTCCCCACTCGGCAACCGGCTCGGCGTGCGCGATCCGTTCACGCGTGTAGTAATTCATCGCGAGGAAGTCGATCGGCTCGGCGGTCGCCACCGCCGTGGGATCGATGCCGTCGAGGTAGCCGTGCCGTTCGTACCAGTCGACGAGCTCCGCGGGATAGCCGTGACCGAACGTCGGGCCGAGCAGCCAGGCGCGAATCGCCAGGTCGTGGCGGCGAGCGGCCGCCACATCCGCGGGATCATCGGAGGCCGGCACCACGTCCGCAACGTCGTGGCAGATCCCGACCTTCGCGCCAGGAGCCGCAGCGCGGATGACCGGCACGGCCGCGCGATGGGCGAGCAGCTCGTGGTGGATCGCGCGCAGTGCGTGATTCCACCCGACGGTGCCGGGCGCGTGGCGGCCGGTGCCATGCCCGATGAACGCATGCGTCCTCGGCTCGTTCAGCGTGATCCAGTGGGCCACGCGATCGCCGAGCCGACCCGCGACGATGCCTGCGTACTCCGCGAACCGTTCGACCACGCCCGCATCGGTCCAGCCGCCGCCGTCCTGGAGCGTCTGGGGAAGGTCCCAGTGATAGAGGGTCAGCCATGGCTCGATGCCCCGCGCCAGCATTCCGTCCACGAGGCGGTCGTAGAAATCGAGCCCCGCGTCGTTGGCGGGTCCGGCGCCGGTCGGCTGGATCCGCGGCCAGGCGACGCTGAATCGATACGCTCGAAGGCCGAGCGCGGCCATCAGGTCGAGGTCCTGCTCCCAACGACGGTAGTGGTCACAGGCGACGTCGCCCGTGTCGCCGCCCACGATCTTGCCCGGTGTGTGGCTGAACGTGTCCCACACGCTCGCTCCACGACCATCGGCCTCGACTGAGCCCTCGATCTGGTACGCCGCCGTCGCGGCGCCCCAGGCGAATCCCGCCGGGAAGCGCTCAGAGAGCGGACGAGCGGCCAGCGACGGCGTCGACATGAGGCTCAGCGTGGAGGACCTGTGCGGGTGTGCCGGCCGGGCTCTGAATGGGGATCGGCGTCGCGCGTCCGCTGCCGTCCATGGCCGCGGGTTGCGCGCTCTCGGCGCAGCATCCGAGCCACGCGTGGACCTCGTCTCGATCCACGTCCGAGCCCGCGCCGGAGATGTCGAGCCCGGCGCCGCTGTCCGCAAGCTCGGCGTGGTCCACCCACACACCGTCCGCGAAGTACCCGAGCCCGAATGACAGGACTCCGAACCGTCGCAGGATGAGGTTCTGTCGATCCATGCCGCTCCTTCCCTCCGTTCCGGGCGATCGCCTCCGCTGCACCCGGGCTATGTGGATCTGCCGTCGCCCCCGATGCCGATACTCGAGCCGCGCACGACGAGTTCAGTGTCGAGGATCACCCGGCGTGGGGGTCCGCCCGGCGACCGGATCTCCTGGACCAGCAGGCGCGCCATCTCCCGGCCCATCTCTTCGATCGGTTGCCGAACACTCGACAGGTTCGGTTCCGTGGTCGTGGCGAGCGGCGAATCGTCGAACCCGACGACGGCGACGTCGCCTGGGATCGCGCGCCGAGCTGCGCGAAGCGCCGCCACCGCTCCCAGCCCCAACAGGTCCGATGCGGCGAACACCGCATCGATGGCCGGCACGCGGGCCAGCAACCGGTCCATCGCCGCCCGGCCGCCCTCATGCGTGAAGTCCGCGACCTCGATGAGCGTCTCGTCGGGCGGCTTGCCCGCGGCCACGAGCGCTGCGCGATAGCCGTCCAGGCGGTCGCGGCCGACGGCCATGTCCTGGGGCCCGGCGATCGTCGCGATCCGGCGTCGGCCGGCGCGCAGCAGATGCTCGACGGCAGTCCTCGCCCCGCCGCGGTTGTCGACGTCGACGAACGTCACCCCGGCCTCTGGCGGCCGGCCGCCGACGACGAGCGGCACGCCATGCCGGCGCAGGGCCGCGGGCATCGGATCGGCTGCGTGCAGGGAGATCAGCATCACGCCGTCCACGTGCCCTGCCTCGAGGTAGCGCTCGACGCGTGCGTGCTCCGACCGCTCCTGCGGCATGAGCAGGACGAGCTGCAGTCCCTCATCGGCCAGGGCCTCGCTGATGCCTCGAACCACGCGGGGAAAGAACGGGTCGCCGAACAGCTGGGTGGTCGGCTCGGGGATGACGACGGCAACGGAATCGCTCCGGCGCGTGACCAGGCTTCGTGCCGCCCGATTGGGAACGTAGCCGAGCGCCTGGACCGCGGCTTCGACCGCGCTGCGGGCCGGCTCGCCCACGCGCCGGTCGCCGTTCACCACTCGCGAGGCCGTCGCCCGGGACACGCGCGCCTCACTGGCGACGTGCTCGAGGGTCACGGGACCGGTTCGCGGTCGCCGGGTCGGAGAGAGCGCTCTCACGGTCACCAGGGCATTGTATGACCGCTCGTCAAGAGAGCGCTCTCACAAGCGGCTCGGCTGGCGAACCGACAGGTGCCGGAGATTGGGCGGGGAGGTGCGGTCCGGTGCGGAGCCGCTCACTTGGCAGCCGGTCCTACCGGCGCGATCCTACCGAGTAGTACTCGACTGGTACCTATGGGGCAACGCCGATGATCTCGATCGCGGTCCAGGGATATGGCATCGTCATCTGGGACGGCGATGGCGACTGGCGGACGTTCACGCCGTCGGACTCGATGTCCGCGGTGCTGGCGGCCCGGGTCGAGCAGGCGCTCGACGTCCTGCCGCCCACCATGCCGAGCGACGAGGCCGTCTGCTCCGCCCTCCTCTCGATCGCCGGCGCCCATCTCCTGGCGGTCGACTGCGACCATGGCCCGGGCGGGTGCGACGGAGAGATCGACCGCAACTGACCCTCCGGGGCGCGCTCCGCTACGTCGTCTGGCCGATCCCTCCAGCCCGGTGCCGGTGCTACGATTCCCCTCCCGCACGACTTTGCCCGGAACTGGTGCTGCCTTCCGATGTCCGACGACCTTGCCATCCATGCGCGTGCCGTCACGCGCGTCTACAAGGCGAAGCCCGACCCCGTGACCGCCCTCGGCGGCGTCGACCTCGACGTCGAGCCGGGTGAGTATTTCGGGCTTCTTGGTCCCAACGGCGCGGGCAAGACGACCCTCATCAAGATCCTCACCACCCTTCTGATCCCGACCAGCGGCACCGCGCGCGTCGCGGGGTTCGACGTCGTGACCGAGACCGCAAAGATCCGGCGCGTCATCAACATGGTTGCCGGGGGTGAGCAGTCGGGGTATGGGCTGCTCAACGTGCGCGAGCAGCTCTGGATGTTCAGCCAGTTCTACGGGCTCCCGCAGCGCGAGGGGTGGCGGCGCGTCGATGAGCTCATCGAGATCACCGGGCTGACCGAGCAGCGCGACCAGAAGGTCCGCACGCTCTCAACCGGTCAGCGCCAGAAGCTCAATTTCGCGCGCGGGCTTCTCAACGACCCGTGGGTGCTGTTCCTCGACGAGCCCACCCTCGGGCTCGACGTCGGTGCCGCGCGGGACCTCCGCGAGCACACGCTGGCATGGAAGGCCGGCGCACCCGGCCGGACGCTGCTGCTCACGACCCACTACATGGTCGAGGCCGAGCAGCTGTGCGACCGGATCGCGATCGTCGACCACGGCAAGATCCTGGCGCTCGGCACGCCCGAGGAGCTTCGCCGCCGCGTGCAGGCCGAGTCGATCTTCCGGATCGAGCTCGATCAGCTGCCCCCGAACGGCGGCATGGCGGCTCTCGCCGACCTTCCCGGCGTGCTGTCGGCCGTCCGCGCCGACGACGAGTCGGCCGGCGACGCCGGCAACGACCGGGTGGCCGTCAAGCTCGCGCTTGAGGATGACTCCGCGCTGACCAGCGTGGTGACCGCGGTTGCCGACCGCGGCTCGCACCTCGTGGGACTGGAGAAGTCCGAGCCGAGCCTCGAGGACGTGTTCGTCGAGCTCGTCGGGCGCGGATTCGGCGAGTCGGAGAACGGCTCGGAGGGTTCGTCATGAGCGCGTTCGACCATGCCACCGCGTCGGGTCCGCGCGAGGCCGCCGACTGGTCGACCGGGAAGGTCGTCCGCACGAACCTCCGCGCCGTGATCGGTCGGGCCTACCCCCGGATCATCGGCCTGACGCGCGAGCCGTCGTGGGTCTTCTTCGAGATCCTGCTCCCGTTCCTGGCGGTCAGCGCCTTCGTGTTCGTGTATCGCGCCCTCGAGGCGCCCGAGGAGTACATCGGCTTCGTTGTGGTGGGCGGGGCGATGACGGCGTTCTGGCTGAACGTGGTGTGGATGATGGCCGCGCAGTTCTACTGGGAGAAGGACCAGGGCAACCTCGAGCTGTACTTCACCGCACCGATGCACCTGATGAGCATCCTGGCCGGGATGGCCATCGGCGGCCTGGTGATGACGAGCTCCCGCGCCGTCGCGGTGATCGCGATCGGCTCGGTGCTGTACGGAGTGACGTACGACATCCAGCAGCCCTGGCTGCTGGTGGCGGTCTTCATCCTGACCATGATTCCGCTGTACGGGCTGGGGATGCTCTTCGCATCACTCTTCCTGATGTGGGGCCGCGAGGCCAACCATCTTGCCGAGCTGCTCCAGGAGCCGATCTACTTCCTCGGCGGCGTGAACTTCCCGCTACGCGCCATCGGGCCCATCGCCGGGCTGATGATGGCGACGCTGCCACTCGCGGTCGGCCTGGATGCGATGCGCCAGCTCGTCTTCGCCGGGAGCGACGTCACCGGGGTCCTGCCGGTCGGGACCGAGATGGCCATCCTGGCGGTGATGGGCGTCGTCTTCCTCGTCGGCGCCCGGATCGCCCTGCGGTACCTCGAGCATCTCGCCCGGCGCGAGGGACGCCTCACCCTGCGATGGCAATGATCGATCGCGCGGCCGTGCGCGGCACGACGCTGGCCGACGCGTGGCGGACCTTCCGGACCGCCATCGGACTCGGCTGGGCGATCGAGTCGAACTGGTCGGATCCGTTCCTCTTCGCGGTCTACACCATCGCCAAGCCCCTCGCGGCCGCCCTGATCCTGGTCGTCATGTTCCAGGTCATCACCGGCGGCCAGGGGACGGAGTTCCTGCAGTTCATGATCGTCGGCAGCGCGCTCTGGAACGTCGTCTTCGGCGTCATCAGTGGCATGGTCCAGTCGATCCTGGAGGATCGCGAGCGCTACCGCATGATGAAGTACGTCGTCGTCACGCCGACGTCGCTCTTCCCGTTTCTCATCGGCCGATCGATCGCAAGGGTGGCCATCTCCTTGGTCGCGGTCGTCCTGACCCTGCTGGTCGGCGTCGTCTTCCTCGACATCGAGCTGCGGCCCGAGCCGGTCTATCTCACGGTGGCCAGCCTGCTCGGCCTGGTCGCGGTCATGGCGCTGGGCATCGCCATGGCCGGCTGGTGCCTCCAGCTGCGACAGGAGGCCTGGCACTATCCGGAGGCGATCGCCGGCGCCCTCTACCTCGTGTCGGGGGCGATCTTCCCGATCGACATCCTGCCGAGCATCCTGCATCCGATCGCGTACGCGATGCCGACCACCTGGTGGCTCGAGGCGTCGCGGCGCGGCCTGCTCGGCCATGGCTCGCCGGGCACGATGGGCGAGCTGCCGGACGTGACGGTCATGCTCTACCTGCTGGTGAGCACGGCCATCGCGCTGCCCCTGGCGCTTGGCCTGTTCGCCTGGTTCATGCGCCGAGCCCGCCAGGCCGGCCTGCTCGACATGGTGACGGGGAGCTGAGCTACCGCACCTGCTCGTCGTAGTCAGTCACGACGAAGGCATTCCGGCATCGCTCGACGCGCTCCGGCACGCACGAAGAGGCGGCCTGGTCGTCGAATGACCCGACGAACACGAGCTGGCCACCGCGCAGGTTCGGCCCGCCCGGCTCGGCACGCGACGGAAAGGCGTTGCCGAGCGGCGCCGTCAGGCGCACCCCTGTCGTCAGCAGCTCCTCCTGCGTCACGTCATCCGAGGGTTGCGCGGGGAGCAGCACGCGCAGCGGGCAATCGCGCTGGAGCCACGCGACGGAGGGGTCCGCCCCGCCATCGTCCCCCACGCAATCGCCGGCCAGCTCCGCGTACCACCCAGTGATGTAGAGCTCCTCGCGACCCCACCGCTCGGCCGGCGGCCCGTCGGCGAGCACCTCCTCGACGGTGAGCGGATCCGCCTCCGGACGGGTGGGCCCGACGACGTTGCCGACGAACAGCATGACCGCGGTGAACAGGCCGAGCCCGACGACCGCGCCGATCCACAGACGACGCTCCGTCACCCGGACTCGCCCGTAGACCAGCGATCCCTGAGGATCGTCATCCCCCGCCGCCAGAGCTCGACGCGCGTCCGGATCGTTCAGCCACGTCGACGCCCCGGATGGATGCGGCAGGCACAGCACCGATGCGCCAGGTGCCGCATCCCAGGCGAGCTCACGACCGACGAGGTCGTCGAGGCGGGCGCCACTCCCGAACGCGAAGCGATGCGCCAGGCCGCCGACGAGCAGCAGGATCGACGGAGCCACGAGGCGCAGCTCATCCAGCAGGTACGGCGTCCAGCGGCCGATGTCCGAGGGGGACGGCGGGCGATCGACCGAGGAGCCCGGCGCCCGACCCGGATAGCACTTCCCCACGCTCGTCACGTACCAGCGATCCCGAAAGTCGTCGGTCGTGATGCCGGCCGCGGCGAGCCATCCGCACAGGCGCTTGCCGGCGTCCCAGGCGAAGGGCAGTCCGGTCTCGATCTCGCGCCAGCCGGGCGCCTGGCCAATGAGCATCGCGCGCTCTGTCCCGTCGCCGGACAGCACGGGCCTTGCGCCACCGTCGCATCGTGGCATGGCGTCCTGGAGCGCGCGCAGTTCGGATCCCCGGGGTGCGCGGCGCGGGGAGGGGGTCGGCCACTCCCCGACATGACGGAGCCGCTTCGGCGCGGCGGTGGACAGGTCGATCACGCGCCGGCGCGGAGCGCCTCGGCTGCGCGGAGGTCGTCGGCGATCGCCAGCCGCAGGATACGCCGCACGCCGTCGGCAGCGGATCCGGCCGCCTCGAGCGCATCGGACAGTGCGTCGCGCGCCGCGTACAGGCGATCCACCGGGTCCGCGCTGAGTGGTGGAGCCTGGCCCCCGAGCTCGCGGACGAACGCGACATCCTGGCGCTCGATCGCGTCGAGGAGGTCGACGGCCGCCGTCGGATCGCCGGCGTCCAGCGTATCGGCCAGCTCTTCCCGCGCCAGCTCGAGCCAGCGCAGCCACGTGGCGAACTCGTCGTCGGATGGCGGCAGCTCGTCCAGCGTGAACGCCGCGCGGCGACGACCACCGTCCGCGGCCATCGCGGGGGCACGCTCGACCTCGTACCAGTTGTCGCCGACGAAGTCCGCAACGGCCTCGCCCTGGTCCTGCAGCCAGCGGGTGAAGCGGCTGACCCGCATCGGCATGGCCCCGGCTGCCTCGTCGGCCGTGGCGGCGAAGACGGCGCAGCCCGGGAGCTCTGCTGCGTACGCGCCGACGAGACCGCCCGCGTCGACGTCGGTCTCGACGAAGATCGCGTGCGGCATCGTGCCGGCCATCAGTGCGTGTCCTCGTGGGCCCGCGTCATCGGCTTCACACTTTTACGGTCGGCGGCGTCGTGGCGGTCGGCGCCGGGATCCGGCCGCGATGACGTTCGGAGTCGTCGCGGTACTGAAGACTCGCGCGGCCTCGCTCCCTCGCCGGCCGTCGATGGCGTCATCCTCGGCGGCCGCGGCGTACACCTCCGCCGGGATGCTTCCCGGCGCCGCGGCGAGCTCCTCGCGCAGGCGTCGCAGCTGGAGGATCTCGTCGCGCAGGGCCGCCGCGCGCTCGAACTCGAGGCCGCGAGCAGCCTCCTTCATCTGCGCCTCGAGCCGGCCCATCATCGCCGCAAGCTCCTCCGGCTCCTTGCCCTCGATCTCCAATTGCGTCCGCTCCTCGGCCACCCGGCGCAGGCTCTCGTGGATGTCGCGGATGTCCTTCATCACCGTCTCCGGAGTGATGCCGTGCTCCTCGTTGTAGGCGACCTGCTTCGCCCGGCGTCGATCGGTCTCGTCGATGGCGGCCCGCATCGAATCGGTGACGCGATCCGCGTACATCAGCACTCGCCCGCCGATATTGCGCGCCGCTCGGCCGATGACCTGGATGAGCGAGCCGCCCGAGCGGAGGAAGCCCTCCTTGTCGGCGTCGAGGATCGCGACCAGCGTGACCTCGGGCAGGTCCAGGCCCTCGCGCAGGAGGTTGATCCCGACCAGCACGTCGTACACGCCGAGACGCAGGTCCCGCAGGATCTCGATCCGCTCGAGGGTGTCGACCTCCGAGTGCAGCCACTGGACCTTGATGCCGAGCTCGGCGAGATAGTCCGCCAGGTCCTCGGCCATCTTCTTGGTCAGCGTCGTGACCAGGACGCGCTCGCCGCGCTCGACGGTCGCGCGGATCTCAGCCAGCAGATCGTCGATCTGGCCGGCGGTCGGACGAACCGTGATCTGCGGGTCGACCACGCCGGTCGGCCGGATGAACTGCTCGGCCACGTTCTGCGCGCGCTCGGTCTCGTATGGCCCCGGGGTCGCCGACATGTAGACGACCTGGCTCATGTGGTCCTCGAACTCCTCGAACGTCAACGGGCGGTTGTCGAGGGCCGATGGCAGCCGGAACCCGAAGTCGACGAGGATCTCCTTCCGCGTCCGGTCGTTCTTGTACATGCCGTGGACCTGCGGGATGCTGATGTGGCTCTCATCCATGATCAGCAGGAAGTCGGTCGGGAAGTAGTCGATGAGTGTCCAGGGACGCTCGCCCTCCTCGCGGCCGGCGAGGTGGCGCGAGTAGTTCTCGATCCCGGAGCAGAACCCGACCTCGCGCATCATCTCGAGGTCGAACTGGGTCCGCTGCCGCAGCCGCGCCGCCTCGAGCTCCTGCCCCTGGTCGGCGAGCCACCGGACCCGCTCCTCCATCTCGTCCTCGATCTTCTCGACTGCGACGAGCAGCTTCTCCCGCGGGGTCACGTAGTGCGTCGCGGGGTACAGGTTCACCTCGCTGCGCTCAGCCAGCACCTCGCCGGTCAGCTCGTCGATCTCGACGATCCGTTCCACCTCGTCACCGAAGAAGTCGATGCGGACGACGTACTCACCGTGGGGCGGCTGGACCTCCAGCACGTCGCCGCGGACGCGGAACTTGGCGCGGCCGAGGGCCGCGTCGTTGCGCTGGTACTGGAGGTCGACCAGATGACGCAGGATGCCGTCTCGTCGGTACCGTGCGCCGCGCTTCAGGTTGATCACCGTGGCGCCGTAGTCGACCGGCGCGCCCAGGCCGTAGATCGCGGAGACCGACGCCACGATGACGACGTCTCGCCGCTCGAAGAGGGCTCGAGTGGCGTTGTGCCGCAGTCGGTCGATCTCGTCGTTCCGGGACGAGTCCTTCTCGATGTAGGTATCGGTCCGGGGCAGGTACGCCTCAGGCTGGAAATAGTCGTAGTAGCTCACGAAGTACTCGACCGCGTTGTCCGGGAAGAACTCCTTGAACTCCTGGTAGAGCTGCGCCGCCAGCGTCTTGTTGTGCGCCATCACCAGCGTCGGCTTTTGGACCGCCTCGATGAGCTTCGCGGCAGTGAAGGTCTTGCCGGTGCCCGTCGCTCCGAGGAGGACCTGGTGCTTCTCGCCACGCCCGATCCCATCGACCAGCGAGGCGATCGCCGTCGGCTGATCGCCCGTCGGCTCGTACGGAGCGTGGACCTTCAGGTCGGGCATGGGGACCCGATTCTAGACGACCTCCATCGGTCCCATGCGAACCGCCCCCAACGGCCTATATCGGTACTACTCGGCCCGTTCCTACGATCGCCGTGCTGCCCGTCCTGAACCCGATATCGGTCTGCCTTCCGCCACATGTTGCCCTTCGACGCGCCCGCTCCTGCGCCCACGCCGGCGACGCCGGTCGCCCCTCCGCGCCCGCGGACGGAGCGTGAGGAACGCCGCGGCCAGGCGATGGTCGAGTTCGCGGCCGTCCTCCTTCCGCTGCTCGTCGTGATCGTCGGCATCGTCCAGCTCGGGCTCATCCTCGGCGCGAACGTCTCCCTCACGAACGCGGCGCGGGAGGGTGCTCGCGAGGCGACGATTCACCGCTACGTCGCGTCGAACGGAAACGCAGCCGAGGGTGACTCCCGCTGCACCTCGGCAGTCGACGCGGCGACCGCCGCGTTCGGCTTCCTCACCCCCTCCAGCCCGCACTTCTCGGCCAGCTCGCCGTGCCCGGGTGGCGTCGATCTCAATGGCGACGGCCTGTTCGACCTGTGGCAGAACGGCGACATCGAGGTGTCGCTGTGTGCGGGCGGCACGGCACCGGGAACGGAGTGCCCGGACACGTCGGAATCCGACACGTACTGCACCGTCGACTCCGGCAAGGGATGCCTCGTCCGGGTGCAGGTGACCTACAACCAGGCCCTGGTCGTCCCGCTGCTCGACGCCATCCTCGACGACGATGGCAACGGCCTGTTCGAGATCAAGGCCGATGCGGCGATGGTGATCAACTGATGCATCACCCGACCCGCGCGCCGCATGGCCAGGTGCTCGTGATCATGGCCATCGGCATCATCGTGCTGCTCGGCGTGGCGGGCATCGCCATCGACATCGGCCGCCTCATGGCGGAGCGCCGGCACATGCAGACCGCCGCCGATGCCGCCGCCCTCGCGGCCTGCCAGTCGCTCAAGGATGGCGCGGTGGCCGATGTCGCCGCGGCGTCGACGCGTGCGCGCAGCGTGGCCAGCGTGAACATGCAGGGCTCGCCGTCGGGCACGGCCGGGACGATGGCCGACCCGGCGGCCTACACGGACGAGGACGGCAGCGGCTTCCTCGACGCCGACGAGCTGACCAGCGGCGTCGTGGTGGCCGCGACTTCGGTGCGCGTGGCGATCTCGGGGGACATCGAGACGATGCTGGCGCGCGTGGTCGGCATCCCGACGCTCGGCGTGGGCGCACGCGCGCACTGCACGCTCATCCAGGAGCCGGCGCTGCCGATCGTCGCGCGCCGCTACGACGGCCCGCCCGGTCCGGGCGGCACGTTCGTGGACGTCCTCGCTACCGAGGCTACCAGCACCCAGGGCCAGGTCGACGCGAACCCGCTCGGCTACAACGGCCGGACACCGGCCGGTGACGGCGTCGGGATCAAGGGGCCGCTGTTCGAGATCTACGGCACCGGCAGCAAGGCGCACAACAGCTCGGAGTTCCGCGGCTTCATCAACCTGGACATTCGCGATTTCCGTGACGTCACCGCGCGCGACTACTACAACGGCGAGGAGCCGGGCACGAACGAGAACACCATGAAGGACGAGCAGGCCGAGTACGTCCTCACCGGCTATCCGGGGCCCGGCTTTCCGGCCGCCGTCCAGCCGCCGACCGGCGGACTCCAGGTGGCGACGCTGTCCGGGCACAACACCGGCCACCTCGTCGATGCGTTCGACGAGATGTTCGACCCCGGTGACCGAGTCATGCTCGCCGTCTACGACGGCACGGTGAAGGCGATCCCCGACTTCTCGATCACTCCCCCGTCGCGGATCACCCTTCCGGCGACGACCACCAGCCCGACGGACGGGCCGACGTTCTCGGTCTCGCGCAACGACCAGTTCACCGGATCGGTCGAGCTGGCCCTGATCGGCGACGAGGATGCCGCCGACCCGGCGGACAATATCCTCAAGCTGCCCGGCACGGGAGCGCCGGCGCCGGGGTCGATGAACGAGCCAGTATTCAACCCCGACGACTTCTTCTTCGGCGCCAGCGAGTCCACACGAAGCGTGATGATGGAGGACTTCTCCACGAACGCGATCGCGCCGGGCATCTACACCGTCTGGGTGGAGGGCACGTCGAACGTCCCGTACAAGGGTCGGCGCCATCCGATCCCCGTGTACATCGGTGGCGCCACCCGTGGCTTCCACCTCGCGAACTCGTCCCTCAGCGCCTCCGCGGACGCCTACGGCGACGCCGTGACGTACACGATCCGGGTGCGCAGCGAGAGCTGGTCGAGCGGCGCCCCCGCCACGACCGTCGCACTCAGCTGGGACCCGAGCTCACTCAGCGACTGCATCCTGAACCCGATCGCGGCTCCGGCCGGAATGGCCGTCTCGTTCAGCGCCTCGACCGTGACGCCCGCCGGCGGCCAGGGAGCGCCGTCCACCATGACCGTCGACACCGATGGCCTGGCCAGCGGGTGCTACATGTTCACCGTTCGCGCCCACGCCACGAACAGTGACGGCCAGCCCGTCACGCGGCTGGCCACCGCGACGCTCTATGTCGTCGCCGAGCCGACCGAGGGGGAGTACGTCGAGATCATCGGCTTCGCGGCCTTCGAGATCGACAACGTCGTGTCGAACACCATCACCGGCCGGGCCATCAGCCCGATCTGCGCCGACCCCGACTGCGGCGAGCTGCGAGCCGTGCAGCGCGCCCGCCTCATCCCCTGGCCCTGACAAGCCCGTAACGGAGAACCGCTCTCGTGGAGCTCGAGTATTCCGACCGCAATAGCCGACGATCGAAGATCTATATCGCCGTCGGCATCATCGTCGCCCTGCTCGTCGCGGCGACCGTCTTCATCGCCCTACGGGCGAGCGGCCTGGCGGACCAGGGGGAGGTCGAGACGCGCCAGGTCGTCGTGGCGGCACTCGACATCCCGGGCCGCAAGACCATCGAGGAAATCGACGTCGTCATGCGCAACGTCCCGGTCGACCCGATGAGCGACACGGCGTTGTCCTCGCTCGACCAGGCGCTCGGCCGCATCGCGAACGTCCCGATCACCCCTGGCCAGCTCATCACCCCGAACCTGCTGGCATCCACGGATGAAGGGGCGACGTTCTCGATCCTGCCGCCGGGCGAGGAGTTCAGCACGTCGATGCCCGACCTCCGCGCAGTGAGCATGACCGTGCCCGACGACCGGGCCGTGGCTGGCACCCTGCAGCCCGGCCAGCCGGTCGACCTCATCGCCACGCTGAACGTCGCCCCGACGGGCAACCAGCCGGGCGAGCCCGCCCCGAGCGAGGAGCCGTCGCCGGACGGGGCCCCCGCGCAGGTCGCCGGGCCGTCGACGAAGACGACTCTCCAGCAGCTGGAGATTCTCGTCCGTAATGGCAGCCTCTACATCCTGCGGACCGACCTGGCGACGGCCGAGAAGATCACCGAGCTCCAGGCCGCCGGCGCCCAGTTCACGTTCGTCCTCCGAGCCGACGAGGACGACCGGACGGCGGAGACCGAGGGTTCCACCCTCGATCGGATCCTCGAGGAGTTCGAGTTCCCGGCGCCGGAGGAGGCCGAGCTCCCCTAACCGGGCTTCGCGCGCAGCGTCGCCAGGGCGAGCTCCACCTGGCGGCGCGTCTCCTCGATCGGTGCCGAGCCATCGATCACGACGTCGGCGGCGGCCACCTTCTCGTCCTGCGGGGACTGGTTCGCCAGCCGCTGTCGGGCGGTGGCCTCGTCCATCCCGCGCGTTGCGGCGAGGCGAGCGATCGCGTCCGCCTCGTCGCAGCGCACGACCCAGATCGCGTCGCACGCGTCGGCGAGCGGTGATTCCAGCAGCTTGATGACCTCGACGGCGACGACCTGCTCGCCGGCCTGGTCGAGCTCGGCCAGACGAGCCCGGATCGCGCCGCGCACCCGCGGATGGAGGATCGCCTCGAGGTCGCGCAGCGCATCGGCATCGGCGAAGACGACTCGTGCCAGCTCGTCCGCGTCGTAGGTGCCGAAGCGCGCCTGGATGGCGGCACGCGCATCGGCGTCGTTGTGGCGGATCTCGCGGGCGATGGCGTCCGCGTCGACCGTGGCCACCCCCTCGTCGCGCAGCATGGCCGCGACGGTGCTCTTGCCGCAGCCGATGTTGCCGGTCAGGCCGATGACCTTCATGACCCGTCCGATGCTACCGGCTCCGGCTGGCATCTCGGGCAGAAGTGCGTGCTTCGCTGGCCGACGACGATGCGCTCGATGCGCCGGCCGCATCGGTAGCACGGTTCGCCGGTGCGCCGATAGACCGCAAGTCGCTCGGCGTTGCCGCCCTTCTCGCCGCGGGCATCGACGTAGTCGCTGAAGCTCGCACCGCGGTTGGCAATCCCCTCGCGCAGGACCTGCCGCACCGCGCGGTGCAGCCGCCGTACCTCGACGGGCGTCAGGGTGTCGGCCGGACGGAGCGGATGGAGCCGAGCACGCCACAGCGCCTCGTCCGCGTAGATGTTCCCGACCCCCGCGATGAAGCTCTGGTCGAGGAGCAGCGTCTTCAGCTTGGCCGACCGGCGCGACAGACGCTCTGCAAACCGCTCGGCAGTGAAGCTCCGGCGCAGAGGCTCCGGCCCATGGCCGCTGAACACCTCGCCGATGCGATAGATGCCGGCGTCCTCCTTCACGCGACGGCTTCGAGCTCCGCGTCCCGCGCCCACCGTCCGAAGGCCACCACCGGGCCACAGGCCGATGCGTCCGAACTTGCGCACGTCGCGGTAGCGGAGCTCACGTCCGTCGGCCAGCGTGAAGACGACCCGCGCGTACGCGTCCGGCAGCGTTCCTGCCTCCGCGACGATCAGCGCACCGGTCATCCGCAGCGCCACGGTCATCACCCGACCGTCGTCGAGGTGGAGCAGCACCGTCTTGGCGCGGCGGTCGACGCGCCGGATGGTGGCGCCGCTGATCTCGGCGGCGAACCGCTCCGGCGGCTGCGGATGCCGGATCGTGCGGTCCCAGTGGACGGTGGCGCCGGCGATCGTCGCGCCGGACACCCAGCGCGCCAGGTCGCGCGCGACGGTCTCGACTTCGGGCAGCTCCGGCATTTCGAGAGTGTGCCCGATCCTTCCGCCGGACGACGATCGCGGCCGCTTCGGGTGAACCGACTACGGCGCCGGACTGGCGGACGAGGCTGGCATTGCTGCGTCCTCGATGCACAGGCTGAGGAGGTCCAGGGCGCCAATCGCCGGTTGGACGAAGCCACAGCCGATGCGCTCCGACAGGAGGTATGCGGAGATGGGATAGCCCGTCGGGATGACCAGGAACTCGTCGGCGACGATGCGCTGCGCGAACGAGGCTGCTTCGTCGATCCGCTCCTGCCCGCTGAGGCCCTCGAGCCGATCGAGCTCGCGGAGGTTCGCCTCGCCGATCCACAGGTCCTCGTGCAGCCCTCCCATCAGGTTTACCGGATCGGGGATGTCCGTGCCCGTACCAAGGCCGAGCAGGTCGATGTCGCTTCCGGGTTCGAGCGCGTCGCCGGGATAGTCGTCCTCCTCCTCTTCGTGCCGTACCGTGACGGTGATTCCGATGGCCTTGAGCTGACCAGTCACCGCCACCTCGAACTCGCGGCAGGGGCCGCATTCCCACCTCGTGGGATAGCCCTGCATCGTCACCTCGAACGTCCGGCCGTTCATCAACTCCAGCGCCGCATCGACGTCCTGGCGTGGGACGCGCGCATCGGCGCCCGCAGAACCCGGAACGCTCGGGGAGAGCAGCTCCGCGGTCGGTGCGGTGACGAAGATGCGGCTCAGGGCCTCCCGATCGAGCGCGAGTGCGACCGCACGCCGAACGTCCGGATCGCCGAACACGGGGCGCGACGGATTCAGCGCGAGATAGTCCACGCCGAGGCCGGGTGCCCCGAACCACCGCTGATCTCCATCGGCCGCGTGCGGACTCGCCGGACCCCACTCCGCGGCGATGGAGCTGTGGGCGCCCGAGACCGGATCGCCTCCGGCAAGGATCGCGACGTCGAGTGTGCCGCGCTGGACCTGGTCGATAGCCGTGGCCGGTTCCGTGCCCACCTTGATGGCAATTGCGTCGAAGGGCTGCGCTCGCGGCCCGTCGTAGTTGGGGTTCTTGAGGAACACCACGAGTCGCTTCCCGACCTTCTCAGCGAGGTAGTAGGGTCCGGCTCCCCCGATCGGCGGTTCCGGATTCAGCCCACTCCGCAAGGCAGGAGTCCCGATCGGGACGGGGCACGCGTACGGCAGGGCCAGGCGGTGGAGGAAGTCCGGCGACCGCGCCTCCAGCGTGATCGTCAGGCGATCGCCATCGGCAGCCAACCCTCGCACGTGATCGGCCGTTCCCGAGCGATAGTCCGCGACTCCGACGATGTCGCTGTACAGCTGCGGCCCCGGCGCCTCGTCGTCGAAAACCGGCGACAGGGTGCGCTCGAGCGTCGAACGGAAGGTCTCGGCCGTCACGGGCTCGTTCGATGGGGGCGAGAACATGAACCCTTGCTTGATCCGGAAGGTGTAGGTCCGGCCATCCGGGCTGATCGTCGGCATGCCGATCGCCGCCTCGGGCTCGAGCTCCCATCCTTCCGGCGCCGGCTTGTCGGGATAGGAGAGCAGGCCGACGCAGGTGATGTACAGGGTCTGGTGGACTTCCCAGTGCCCGTTGAGGGCCGGGTCCGGAGCGAGGTCCCACCACGGGATTCCGTCAGTCGACGCGGTGAGCACCGAGCCGTCGAGATCGGCGATCGCCTCGTCCACGGTTGGACCCACCGCGATCATGAGCTCATCGCCGCTGGCGGCGACGGCCAGCGTAGCGTGGCCCGTGTCGATCTCGTGGGTCTGCTGTCCGGTGACCAGGTCGATCCCGGTCAGGGCCCCGGTGTTGGCATTGGTGACCCACATCGTCCGCTCCGTCGCGGCCATCTCGCCGACTCCCGGCTGCAGGGAGTAGCTCGTCTGGCGTCCGGACCGGTCGACCCGCCACACCTGCCCGGTGCCCGACAGGGCTGTCCACGCGTCACCACCGCCGATGTGAATGTTCCCGAGCCACGTGTCGGACGACAGGTGGAGCGGGCTGAAGGTCTCCTCGTTGGTGACCTCGTCGATGTGACCGATCCACCCTTCCCGCCAATACCAGAGGCCACCGGCGCCATACGACACGCCCCAGGCATCGATGTCCAGTCGAGCCTGGACCTCACCCGTGACGGCGTCGAGCCGGATGATCTCGGGGATGTCGGGTCGGGCCAGCCACACTGATCCACCGCCGACCGCCACGTCGCTCGCGATTGCCTGGTCGAGCTCATCGGTCCCGAGCGGGAACTCTGCGACGACCCCCGTTCGCTTGTCGATCCGGATGACATGCGGCCCGGCCAGGTCCGTCACCCAGATCGAGGCGTCGTCCATGTTGAAGCCACTGACCTCGACCACCGGAATGGGGATCGACTGCACGACCCGCCGATCGACCGGGTCGATGCGGTTGAACGCCCTGGGGTTTTCGCCCAGGATCCAGAACGACTCGTCGGAGAAGAACGCGATGTTTCGCGGCGACGCCATCGGGGTCGTGGCTCTGAGGTCGCCGGTGCTCGGGTCGTAGAAGGCGAGAAGGGGAAGGCCCGCATCGGCAAGCAGGTCCGGTGACGCGCTCGGGGCGCTCGACGGCGATGAGCCAGCCAATCCGCCGCCCATGAACATCCCGCCACCCAGCGCGGTTGCGACCACGGCGGTGACGCCGAGCGCTGCGCCGACCAGGACCGCATAGCGGGCCCGTCCCGGGCCGTGCGCGCCATCGCCTGACGCGATCCGGTGGCCCTTGGCCCGCTCGGATGGCATCACGACCACCACCCGGACCGACTCGCGGTACCCCCTGAGCTTGACGGCGCGGGCGTCGACATACGCGATGCCATCCAGCTTGGCGGCCAGGTGGATCACCGCCTCCGAGGCGAGAGTTTCGCCGGCCCCGGCCGCCGCGCACAGTCGGGCAGCAAGGTTGAGCGCGGCTCCGCGATACCCGTCCCCGACGGGGATGGCCTCGCCGGCATCCAGGCCGATCCCGACGCCGCGCGGCAAACCCGCCTCAACGAATCGGGCCTGCAGGTCGACTGCGGCCCGTAGCGCCTTCCGGGCAGACACGAACACGACCAGCGCCTCATCGCCGCGGAGCTCCACCAGACGGCCATCGCGCGCCATCACGACCTCGGCCACAAGCTCGGCGAAGCGTGACGCGAGGGCAGCACCCGCTTCGTCACCGTGCTCGCGGGTATACGTCGTGTAACCGCGAATGTCCGCGATCAGAAACGTGCGCAGCTCGGTCTCAGGGGTGCCCGATGGGCTCGCCAAGCTGGGCGATGGCTGCGTATCGCCAAGGTGCTGGTCGCGTGGCTCGGGCACGTCGTCCTCCGCAGGCAGGACAGCACCTCAGTGTACGAGCGACCGCATCGGCGAAATGACGCAGAGGCCGATCGAACCTTGCGGCGCCAGGGCGCCCTAGGACGCGAGCTCGGCGGCGACTTCTTCCTCGGCCTCCTGGCGCGCGACCTCCACGGCGGTCTTCTCCATCCGCCGCCAGCCAGCGCTCTCGCGCACGTATCGGTCCATCTGCTCCCAGTTCTGGCCGACCTTGAGGTCGACCTCGAGCGGCACGTCGAGCGGCAGCGCCGACTCCATGATCTCCTTGGCGAGCTCCGCGAGAATTGGCAGCTCCTCCTCGTCGGTCTCGAAGACGAGCTCGTCGTGGACCTGGAGGAGCATGCGGGAGCGGAGCCCGCGCTCGTGGAGCGCCGCGTCCATCCGGACCATCGCGATCTTCATGCCGTCGGCCGCGGTTCCCTGGATCGGCATGTTGATCGCCATTCGTTCCCCGGCGGACCGCAGCGCGCCGTTCCGCGCGGTGAGCTCCGGCAGGTAGCGCCGACGGCCGAGGAGGGTCGTGACGAAGCCCTGGTCGCGCGCCAGGATCTTCATCTCCACGGTGTAGCGACGGATCCCCTCGTACGCGGCGAAGTACTCGTTGATGAAATGCTGCGCCTCGTCGCGCGGGATCTTCAGCCGCTCGGCCAGGCCGTAGTCGGACAGCCCGTACGCGATCCCGTAGTTGATCATCTTGGCCACGGACCGCTCCTTCGGGCCGACCTGGTCCGGCGCCAGCCCAAGGACGCGCGCGGCGGCCGCGAGGTGGATGTCGGAGTGCGATTCGAAGTCCGCCTTCAGCCCGGCGTCGCCGGAGACGTGGGCGAGGATGCGGAGCTCCTGTTGGGAGTAGTCCGCGCCGAGGAGGAGCTTCCCCTGCGGAGCGACGAAGGCACGGCGGATGCGGCGGCCGAGCGAGGTGCGGATCGGGATGTTCTGGAGGTTCGGATCGGTGCTGGACAGGCGACCGGTGGCGGCGACCGCCTGCTGGTACGTCGTATGGAGCCGGCCCTCGTCATCCACGAGTGCGGGCAGCGCGTCGACATACGTCGACTTCAGCTTCGCTACCTGGCGGTGCTCGAGGATCAGGTCGACCACCTCGTGCTGCGACCGGAGCTCCTCGAGGACCGATGCGTCCGTGGAGCGCCCGGTCCGCGTCCGCTTGGTGGCCGGCAACCCGAGCTCGTCGAAGAGCACCGTCTCGAGCTGCTTGGGTGAGCCGATGTTGAACTCGCGGCCGACGAGGCCGTAGATCCGCTCCTCCAGCCCGGCGAGCTGGCCCGCGAACTCCTCGTGCATCGCCGCCAGCGCGACGCGGTCGAGCAGCACCCCGGCGAGCTCCATGCGCGCGAGCACCGGGACGAGCGGCATCTCCACCTCGTCGAACAGGTTCGCCAATCCCCCATCCGCGAGCTCCCGCTCCAGTGCCGGGGCGACGAGCAGCGCCGTCAGTGCCTCCGCGGCCGCGCGGCGGGCCATCGCGCGCTCCTCGGCCCCGGTGTCCGGGCTGACCGGCCGTTCGGGAAGGGTCGCCCCGAACCGCGTGGCGGCCACGTCGTCGATGGTCTGCGACCGCAGGGCCGGGTTGCACATGTAGCCGGCAACGAGCGTGTCGAAGAAGGTCCCGCTCAGCTCCAGCCCGCGGTCCGAACGCAGGGTGGTGATGAGCTGCTTCAGGTCATGTCCGATGCGGCGCCGATCGGCACGCGAGAACCACGCGGGCAACCGCTCGGCGGCGACGCTCGCCGGGTCGCACGGCACGTACCAGGTGGAGCCATCGGCGCCGGCCAGGGCGACCCCGATCAACCGCCGATCCAGCGCCCGTCCCCCGCCGGTCGCCCATCCGAGGCCGACCGCATCCCCGTGGGCCTCGAGCCACGCGTCGAGCTCCGTCATGTCCGCGTCGGTTCGCACGACGCGAGGGTCGACGTGCTCGATCGCCCCGGACGGATCGGCGAGGGGGTCCGGCCGCGCCGTCGGCGTGGCATCGACGTCGGCCGCCGCTTTGCCGCCCTGGAGCAGGTCAAGGCTCAGCTGGAGGCCGCCCTTCGTCTCCTGGTCCGGCGAGTCGTAGCCGGTCGGCGCGATGCTCGACGCGGGCAATCGGTCGATGAGCGAGCGGAACTCGAGCTCGCGGAAGCGCTGCGCGACCGCCCGGCGGTCATAGCGACCCGTCCGGGCCTCGTCGAGCTCCAGCTCGACCGGCAGATCGACGATGATCCGGCCGATCTCGCGCGACATGAACGCCGACTCGCGATGCTCGGTGAGGCGATCCCGAAGCTTTCCCTTCACCTCGTCGACGTGCTCGTAGATGCCGTCGAGCGTGCCGAACTGCTGAAGCAGGCTGCTGGCCGTCTTCTCCCCCACGCCCGGCACGCCCGGGATGTTGTCGGAGGAGTCGCCCTTCAATGCCTTGTAGTCCAGCATCTGGTCGGGGCGGAGGCCGTATCGGTCCATCACCCTGGCCTCGTCGTAGATCACGGTGGCGGCGACGCCCATGCGGGTGGTCAGCAGCCGGACGTGGTCGTCGACCAGCTGGAGGCCATCGAGGTCGCCCGAGACGATCATCGTGTCGACGCCGGCCGCCGTGGCCCGCTTCGTCAACGTGCCGATGACGTCGTCGGCCTCGTAGCCCTCGAGCTCGCGGATCGGCATCCCCATCATCTGCGCGATCTCACGCACGATCGGGAACTGTGCGCGCAGGTCGTCCGGCATCGACGGCCGGCCCTTCTTGTACTCCGGGTATGCGTCGAACCGGAACTGCGGTTTCCCGAGATCGAAGCTGAGGATCGCGTAGTCGGGCTTCACGTCCTGCATCCCTCGCAGCACGATCTGCAGGAAGCCGAAGACCGCGTTGACCAGCGTGCCGTCTGACATCGTGAGCGGCGGCAATGCGAAGTAGCCGCGGTACACGAGGCTGGGCCCATCGATGAGCATGAGGAGTGGTCGGCGGTCGGGCATCGGTCCATGGAGTCTAGACCGATACCGGCCTGCGGACTGCCCCGTCGACCCGCCGCTGGGAGCCGTAGAATCGGCCCGATGGACGCCCGACGCACGCTCGATCCGTACACCGTACTCGGCGTTCCGCGGAGCGCGACGCCGCTCCAGGTGGCACGTGCGCATCGGGACCTCGCCAAGCGCCATCACCCGGACCTGCATGGCTCGTCCGAGGGCGCCCTCGATGCCGCCGATCGGATGCGGCGGATCAACGAGGCATGGGAGATCCTGTCGGACCCCGTGGCCCGCGCCGACTACGACCGGGCCTACCCGTCAGCCGGAACGCCGCTCAGCGGGCACTGGGGCGCCTCGCGCACCGTGATCCACCCGGCCCAACCGTCGTCCACCAGGACCTGGGCAACGTGGCGGACCACCGCCGACGCGACCCGCGCCGCACCGAGGACGGTGCGAGCGCCGGGCGAGGTCATCACGCCACGCACGCGGCGGCCGGCACGGCCGGATCCGCCGCCGGCGACGTTCCGCGACTCTGGCTGGGCAGCTGTCCTGGTCGGGACGCTGTTCGTGCTGCTCCTCCTCGGAGCGATCGCGGCAAGCCGCCTGGCGCTCTGATCCAACGCCGAGGCCCATTCCCTGTCAAACGAGCATCCGAGGAACCGTATCCCGAGTCCTGGCGAGCCGGCGCCGCCGCGCCGAGCGTGGAGTTCGGCCGAATTCCTGTCATCCGGTCACCGGGTGAACACTCGATAGGGTCGCACGGGACGAACCGGGGATAGCGTTCCGCCGGTGCACGTTTGAGAGGAACTGACGTCACCCACAGGCCGATGCGACCACCGGGAGACGGTCAGCCGGCGCGCGGCGCCAGGATCCAGCGGAGGAGGAGCGCGCCGATGATCAGCGCGACGCCCGCGAAGAGGACCATCGGCCACGGCGAGCGCTCAGCGGTGAGGCCAGCGTCGAGGTCCTCATCGCCTCCGGCTGTCGTCGGTGCGTAGAAGTTCTCGACCTCGCCACTCGCCGGGACCGACGCATCGGCGTGGGCGCGGCTCTCACCGTCCTCGGCCTCGTCCGGCGAGTGGGCGGCGACTCCCCCGCCCTCGGCGGCAGGCGCGGCTTCCTCTGTGGTCAATGTCTGAGCGAACGAGGAGGCGACGTGCTCAGCACCACCTTCCGCGGCGGAGTCCTGCGCCGGCGCCGCGCCGCTGCTCGCCATGCCGCCGAGGAGCGGTGCCGTGGTGCCGACCAGGCCGACCATCGCCAACGCCGCTCCGGCGGTCATCGCCGGCGCGAAGAGGCGCCGGACCCAGCTGCCGCCGCCACCCGCGGCGGGCGCATCGGCCACCGGCGGAAGCAGACGAAGTGGGCGATGTGGAGCGAGGTCCGGGAGCTCGGCGAGCGACACACGAAGCGCACCGATCTCGGACACGAGCTCGGTGCATCGGGGACAGGTGGCGACGTGGGACGTGAGCTTCGTGTCGGCCATGGCGTCGTCGTCTCGAGACGCCAGCGCCGACAGTCGCTCGTCGTCGGGATGGTTCGGAATCAGCATGCCTACGCTCCAGACGCCCTCATCCGGTGAACAGTTCCCGATGCTCGGCCATCAGCTCCCGGAGCCGCAACCGGCCTCGATGGATGCGTGACTTGACGGTTCCGAGCGCGGAGTCGGTCATCGCGGCCACTTCGTTGTAGTCCATGCCATAGACGTCGCACAGCACCACCGCGGTTCGCTGGTCGTGCGGCAGCTGTCGCAGCGCGACCTCGAGGTGGCGATACAGCTCGCTCTTCGTCGCCTCCGCAACCGGATTGACGGCCGCCAGGTCGGGCAGCTCGGGGGCGCCCTCCTCCGGATCCGGCAGCGGGCTCGTCGGCCGTCGCTGCTGGCGCCTGAGGATGTCATAGCTGGCGTTCGCGGTGATGCGCAGCAGCCAGGAGCGAAAGACCCCGCCACGGTAGGTCGTGATCGACCGATAGGCATGGACGAATGCGTCCTGCGTCGCATCGGCGGCCTGGTCGGCGTCGCTCAGCAGGCGCCACGCCAGGCCGTAGCAGGCGCTCTGGTAGTGCTCCATCAGCTGGGTGAACGCCATACGATCTCCGGCAGCCGCCCGCGCGATCACCGCCGCTTCGTCGGGAAGCGGCGGCGTGCGATTCGTCGGGGTCCGCTCGGAAGCGTCGGGCATCGGCTTCCTATAATGACCGCTCCCCGGGCCGGAGTGGCGGAATCGGCAGACGCGTCGGTCTCAAACACCGATGAGCGCAAGCTCGTGTGGGTTCAAGTCCCACCTCCGGCACCAGCACCCTTCTGGGCTTCAGCGGTGAACTGGCGCTTGAGCGCGGCTACAGAGCCGCGGATCGACTGATGGATGGCGATGGCCTCGTCGTTGCTCTGGCACACCGGTTGCTTTTCCACCTGCCGTCCGTGACATCAGCGTTCGGAGGGGAAGACGTGGCACTGACACATGGCGAGCACGACACGGGGCGGACGGCGGCCACTGCCGGTCCGGAGCAACGGAGGTTACTTCGGCGGCTCCTGGTCGCGTGTCCCGCCACCGGAGTGGCGACCGATACCGGATTCGAGCTAACCGACGTGCCTTCGGTGGCAAGCGGCCCGCAGCTCCTGATCGATTGCCTCGAGTGCGGGCAGGACCACGAATGGGGCATCGATGATGCGATGCTCGGAGGCGATTTCGGTGAGGCTCTCGATCGCGCGCGCACGGGGACGGTTTCGTGAACGTCCGCCGCGTATGGCGAGACTACGGACTCAGCATCACCCTGGCCGCGCTCTTCCTGGTGAGCCTTGGACTCCAGACCTGGATGGGCTGGCAGGACTTCGCTGCAGAGCAACAGGCGCACGGCGAAGCACGCAACGGCCTTTGGAGACGCCGGCTACTTCTGGCGCTGGGGCGAGGCAACCTTCGAGAACTGGCAGTCGGAGTTCCTGCAGCTCTTTACCTTCGTGGTGCTGACGACTTTTCTCGTCCACCGCAGCAGCCACGAATCGCCTGATACCGACTACGACACCGAGGCCTCGTTGCGTCGCATCGAGGCCAAGATCGACGCGCTCGAGAAGCGGAAGGTGGACAAGTGAGCGACGAGAAGATCACCGCTGCCACGGTTCGGCATGAGCATCTCCAAGAGATCAATCAACCCGCTCATTGGGCGTTCCTGTTTGGCGTCCTCATCGGTGGAATCGGTCTGATGATGGTGCTGATGGCATTGCTGGGCGCAGGAGCGTCCTGATCCGCGACGCCCGGGCATCCCCACGGAAGTCTCTTGGCATCGTCCATGCTTCCTGCCCCGTACCTACGTGCGAGGCGTCGGCCTGTGGCTGTTCGGCAACGAGATTCATCCGCCGCGCGGCGGCGAGTCGTGGTGGTCAACGACGACCAGGCGATCCTTGACCTCTACCGCGATCTGCTCCGCGAGCTGGACTATGAGCCGGTCGGTCTCACCACGACCGGCGTTGAGAGCGAGCAGATTCGCGCCCACGATCCGGACGCCGTGATCCTCGACCTCCAGGTGGGCGAGGAGGGCGAGTACGGGATCGCAATGGCGATCCAGCTCCGCAGCGACGACCGGCTGGCCAACATCCCCATCGTCGTATGCACTGGGAACGCCGACGCCTTGGATGAAGCGCGGAAGCGGCTTCGAGACTTCGGCGTTCCGACGCTGCTCAAGCCCGTCAGCATCGAGACGATCGCGGAAGTTCTCAGCACCCCCGTCTCCCAGCGTAATCGCCCCGTGATCGGCGACGAATAACGTCCGAGCGTATTCAGCGCCGGCGGCGGATCCGGTTGACGATCGCGGGCACCGCCCGGTAGGCGCGAGTCCGGTCGATGATCAACGTTGCCAACACGACGATGATCGCGGGTGGCATCCACATTTCCATCGAGGCTACCCACCTGCCAAGGTATTGCGGCTCGCCGGAAGGGATGGGCTGAGGGGAAGCAGTTGTTCGAGCTCCGCCAGGAGCGCCTGGCTCGTCACCGCGCTGGTGTCATCACCCTCCGCCAGGTTGGGCTCCGTCCCCGGGTCGAACGGACCGAAGGCTCGGTCGAGCGATCCATCCTCCCGCATCACAACGAGGTACGGGCGGTTGTCGAATACCACTCGTACCGTTTCCTGGCGCATCGGTCACCTCTTTCGGGGGACTGCGATGCAGCAACCGTGCCGCCATGGGCCATCGCGAGCGATGCGAAGAAATCTTCACCAATCCGAACGAGCGCCACCGTGGTCCGGGGGAACGGGGCCGTGAGGGCCCAGTTATGGGACGCCGGCAGCCGCGAACGTGCTGATTCCGGGTCCGACCGGCTCCAGCGACCCCATCGCCATCTTCCACGGGCCGACCAGCATCTGAACGTGCTTCTCGTCCAGGGAGCGGTGGACGACGAGCTCGCCGCCGGCGTTGGCGATGGCGCGTCCCACGAACAGCCACGGTCCTCGATCGTCCGGCAGGGCATGTCGCCACGCGGTAGCGGCATCGTGCCGAGCGCGGTCGTACTCGTCGGCGAGGCCGGCCGACGATGCGGCGCGGCGAGCGCGAGCGAGCGCGAGGCGCTCGGCATCCCAGCCGTGGATCAGCATGCGTGCGGCGTATGCCTCGTACAGATCGACGGCCTCGTCCAGGGTCATGCTGCCGACTCGTGCGAGAAGTCGCTGGACCTGGGGGGTGGATGGGCCGTACTCCTCCATACCCCTTCTAACGGATCAGCACCGCAACCGTTGGGCAGTCGACCGTCCGTGCGCATCCATACGTCATTTGTCCATGTCGGACCCGAGGGGTCGGACGCTACAACCGAAGCAACGGCAACGAAGGCCTTGAGACGCGCCACCCACCTTCGCCGCCCGGGTACCGCGTCCCGACCTCGCATGCCGCACGGAGGATTCCGAGCATGACCCGTCGATCCACTGGTTCGAGGCTGCTCCGCGCGCTCGCCGCGGCTGCGCTGCTCGTCAGCATCAGCGCCGGCTCGGCGCTGGCGGGCGAGGTCACCGGCAAGGGCGATCCAACGCCGATCCAGGGCTTCCGAGCCCACTCAATCTGCTCGTTCTCAGGGCTGAACGACAAGACGCCAGGCGAGGGGCCGACTGACCCTCGGGTTCAGAACTGGGGCGTGACCCCGAACCCGATGCCGGGATTCCACCCGGGTGACTCCTGCAATGGCCACACGGGCTTCCTGGCCGGTGGCGGGGAGTAGCATCCGCACAGCACGTTCAGTGGCCCTCGATCTTCGGATCGGGGGCCACTTGCATCAGCGGCGAGTTGGGCGTCCGTGTGCCAACCGTGCCTCAGGCTTCCGTCGTCACCGTGATTGCCGCTTCGTCACGAGTCCACTCGTGGTCCTCGCCACAGCTCTGGCAGGCTTGCAGGACGTTGAGCGGGGCGAGTTCGTCGAGCACATCCGCCGCCACGCCTGTCGTCACCAGGTCCCCGTTTCGCGGGCACGAAATGAGAACTACCGACCTCATCTGAACGCCTCCGTGCGCTCTCCTCCACGTGTGACACTGCAACGATGTCACCGCCGAGTATATGTCGTCTGTTCGCCATCTGACATACCGCTGGGGTACAGTGGGCGCGTGACCGGTGTCGACACGAAACGGCCTGCCTCGAGCATGATCGAGGACCCACGCCGTAATGCGCTCCTCGGTTTCCTGCCGCCGGCGGAGCTCGCTCGGCTCGAGCCCAAACTCGAGCCGGTGTCCCTTCCGCGAGGCGAGATCCTCGAGGAACCGCACGAGGAGATCGAGTTCGTCTACTTCCCGACGGAGGGGATCGCATCGATCCTGGCACTCGGTCCCAATGGCGAATCGGTCGACACGACGATGGTCGGCCGCGAGGGCATGTCGGGGATCGCGGTCTTCCTCGGGACTGGCCAGATGCCGGTTCGCACCGTGGTCCAGCTCCCGCTCACCGCGTTCCGCCTGCCGTCGGAGGATCTTCGGGCGGAGCTCAGGCGAGGCGGCCGCATGGTGAACCTGGCGCTGCGCTACACCCAGGTCGTGATGGTGAGCATGGCGCAGCTCATTCTCTGCAACCGCGTTCACCGGCTCGACCAACGCGCGGCGCGGTGGCTCCTCCAGGTGGACGAGCGCGTGGACGAGGCCCCGTTCGACGTGACACAGGAGTTCCTGGCCGAGATGATCGGCACCCAACGTCCATCGCTATCGCTGGCGGTGCGTCAGTTCAAGGACGCGGGGTTGATCAACTACTCGCGTGGTCGCCTGTCCATCACCGACCGTGAAGGGCTTCTCTCGAGGTCCTGTGGCTGCATCTCGATCATGCATGACGAGGAGCAGCGGCTCCGAGAGACGGTCGAGACGTGGGCCATCACGGCGCCCTGACCGGGGGCGAGCTGGCGGCTATCTGATTCGCGTGATCCGGTTCAGGACCACCAGGACCAGGATCATTGCGGCGATGCCGATGACGACGGCGACGAGCAGTGGCACCCGCATAGCCTAGTCCCTCCCACCCATACGCGCGGGATTCGGGTCGGTTCCTCGATTCGAACGCCTGTTCTATTCTGTGCCGGTGAGCTACGTCGGCGGCGACATCTTCGAGACGAAGCTCGACTGCACGTGCGGGGCGGAGGTCACGATCGCCCGGTACCGCGAGCACATGGTCCTCCGGCATTGCAACGTCGACGGCTGCCACGAGCGGGCGCTCCGCACGGTGACCTTCGGGTTCCGGGACCCGCAGTTCCGAATGATCGGGGGACCGATGGGCATCTGCCGACGCCACGAGCATTACGTCGGGAAAGGCCGCATGCACGTCGTCGTCGACCCGCGGAGGGGGTAAGGCGGGCGACTTGGTACGCCGCATGCGAAGAGCATCCTCATGGCAAGGGGGAAGCGCCGTCGCTCGAAAGCTACCGGCGCGCGTGCTGAGCGACGCCGAAGAGCGCTGAACGGCGCAGCGGCCGCAACCAGGGAAGCCATGCCGCCACCGGTGGTCGAGCCGACGACCGAGGTGGTGCCGACGGTCGTGTCCGCCAACGTTCCCGAACCGACCGAGTCGGCTGCGTTTGCACAGCCGGGCCGGCGCCGTGAACCGGACGAGCGACGCCGGCCTGCCGGGGCCGTTCCCTGGATCATCGCAGCGGTCGGCGGTCTGCTGGTCCTCGCCGTCCTGCTGGCCACGCAATTGCTCGAACTCCCTTCGAGAACCGCGAGCGTGCCTCCACCGCCATCCATCGTGGTGGGTGAGCTCGAGGGCGAGATCGTCACGCCGGAGCCGACTGCCTCACCCTCGGCGACCGCCGAGGTCGCCACGCCCGTAGCGACTCCCCCGCCGACGCCAGCACCCACGCCTCCGCCGACGGTTGCGCCAGTTGCGGCGACCCCCGCGCCGACGGCGCAACCCACGCCACCACCGGCCACCCCGCCGTCAACCACGCCACCGCCGGCCACGCCACCAGGGGCCACTGCGACGCCGATCGTGGTCGCGGTGCTGGAGGACCCGGAGGCCGCGGTGACCGACTTCTACGCGCGCGTCGTGGACGAGGACTTCGATGCGGCGTACGCGCTCTGGAGCGATCGCATGAAGGCGCAGTTCTCGCGTCGCGAGAACCTCGACGAGCGATTCGACCAGACCGCGGCGATCACGTTCACGCAGCTGCAGACCGTCGAACGAGGTGTGGACCGAGCACTGGTGCAGGCGAACTTCGTCGAGGAGTACGAGTCCGGCGCGCGTCGGGAGTTCATCGGCTACTGGGAGCTCGTGCTCGTTGACGGGCGCTGGCTGCTCGACCAGCCGCACTACTGACCTGCGGCGGTATGACTGACCCGCGGCGGTGAATCGAAGGGAGAGCGTCGGCTCCCCCCTGGCTCGAAAGCTTGGGTTCGTCCGGCGCTCTCCTGCCGTCATCCACCGCATCATCCGTACCAGTTCGGCAGCCCCGACCGGCGCCGCCATGAGTACCGACTTGCCGTGGTCCATCCGGTGGGCTGTGCGCCGGAGCGGCACCCGACACACTGACAACCGATGACGCATCTCGAAGCCGATCTCGCTGCGCTCCGCGCCCGACGCCGGTCCGTGACCCTGATGGACCGATTGCGTGGCCTCGCCCCGTTCGATCGCCGCTCGATCCGCGAACCATCCGAGCGCGACGCGTACTGGGCCACGGTCCAGCAGCGGCTCGCCGAGAGTGATGCCGCCTACCTCATCGCCTCGCGTTCGACCGAGCCGCCGCCGCGACCCACCGCGCCGCCCGACTTCATCGGCTAGGCATGGCCCGCGCCGTCCTCGGGAGGCCTCCTGAGGATCGCTCCGGGATCGCGTAGACTCGCTACCGATCGGCCTGTTGCGAGGTCGATCATCGGCCGTCGGCGTTCTCACCGCCGGCGGCCACCTGCATGCTAGGCTTCGCCCGCCACCGGCCTTCACCGACAGGAGCCCCACGCGCCGATGCCCGACGACGAGACGGTCGACTGTTTCAATTGCGGCCGCGCCAACCCGGAGTGGGCACAAGTCTGTCGGTCGTGCGGCGTGGCGCTGCGACACACGGAGGCGCGCGTCGCGCCGGCCGGGCCGTTCCCGACGGACCAGACCTCGCTGATCTCGATCGGCGCGGTGATCGGCACGATCTTCGCCGCCGTGCTCATCGGTCTGTTCATCTCCAGCCTCAACCCGACCGATCCGACGGTCGCCCAGTCGTCGCCCTCGCCAAGCGCCAGCCTCGCGGCGACTCCCGAGCCCTCGGTCGAGCCCGTGCCGAGCGACACCCCCGCACCCACCCCGTCGCCGACGCCCGCGCTGCGCGGCACGCTCGCGTTCGGTACCGGGCTCGACAACGCCGGCAATGTCACCGGTGCGACCGACACGTTCGCGCCCAGCGCCAATTTCGCCTACGCGCTCACCACCCCCGAGGGACCGGGCGCGACACCGATCCGCAACGAGATCACCCGCCTCGAAGACGAGGAGGTCGTGGCCAACGACGAGCTGCCCGTCGACCCCGCGGACGCGATCATCGGCTACAGCCTCGGCAGCGCCGCCGGCTTCGTGCAGGATTGGGGAACCGGCGAGTTCCGCTGGCGGGTGTACGTCGGCGACGAGCTGATCGCCGAGGCGACGTTCCGCCTGGCCGAGGGCTGAGCCTCAGGCGATGCCCGAGTCAGGGCCTCCATCGGTCGCGGCGATCTCTCCCCAGGCCTCGGCATACAGCCGCGCCCGCACCGGCAGGTAGCCGGGATAGAGGCGACGCGCATCGGTCACGACCTGGCTGTCCAGGGTGACGATGGCGATCGTATCGGTCGTCTCCACCAGCACCTCGCCGCGCGGATCGATCGCGACGCTCGGGCCGCCGATCAGCACCCCTTGCTCCGGATGCGGTCGGTTGACGCTCAGGACGTAGCAGGCGCTCGTCAGGGCGTTCGCGCGCCAGACCATCTTCCAGCGCTGGTAGGTGCGCTCCTCGCTGGCCCGCGGGTTGAGCATCGCCGCGACGCCCTGGGCGCCGAGCAGATGCGTGCCCTCTGGCCGGTTGTTGTCCGAGCACAGCTGGACGCCGATGGGCAGTCCGAACGCGTCGATGCGCCGCGGAGGCTCGCTGCCCGGCTCGTAGTGGCTCGTCTCCCAGAACCCCTCCTCCTCGGGCAGGTGGAGCTTCTCGTACGTTGCCTCGAGCCGCCCGGTGCGGCCGAACACGAGGGCGCGGCTGGTCCGGCGACCGTCCTCCGCCCGGTGGATGATCCCGCCGACGAGACCGATGCCGGCCCCCCCTGCCGCCAGGCTCTGCGCCTGTGCCCGAGGACCGCCCATCGTCTCCGCGTCGTCGTCCCTGGCGTCCTTGGTGGCAGGGCTCCACTGGTTCAGGGGCAGCTCGGGCAGCACCGCCAGGTCCGCGCCGCGCTCGGCGGCTTCCCGGAGCCGGTCCTCGAGTCGCGCGGTCCCGTCCGGCTCCCAGAACACATCGGAAACGAGCGCGACAGTGAGCTTGCCGTCGGTTCGGGTGGCGGGTGCGTCGGTCATTCGGCGCTACTCCCCGAGGAACTCGCGGACCAGGTTCTGGAAGTGATAGACGCCGTTCTCGCGCTTGGCCGAGAAGCGGCCGGTGTCGTAGGCACGGGAGCGGAGGCCGCGCTGGACCTGCTCGCAGATGACGATGTCCTCCTGCTGAATCTCGTCGCTGAAGGCGATCGTCTGCTGCATCGACTCCCAGCCGGGACCCGATCCGGGCTCGGCGAAGAACCACTCGAAGACCGTCAGGGTCCGATCCGGCCCGAGGGGCAGGATGACGTTCGAGGACATGTTGTCCTGGTAGATGTTGAACATCGTGTTCGGGAACAGCCAGTAGTAGAGCGCCGAGTCCTCCGCGCCGGGCTGGCGCAGGTAGCGGCGGTCGACCCCGATCTCCTCCCCGGGCTTCAGCTCGCGGATCGGGGCATGCTGTTTCGAGTAGTACCGGAACTCCTCGACGCGGTATGAGTCGTAGTCGAGCTCGCGGTACAGCTGCGGGTGCGCGATCGGCAGGTGGTAGCCCTCGAGGTAGTTGTCGACATAGACCTTCCAGTTGCACTCGATGACGTAGTCGCGCCGCTCAACCAGCCGCATGTTGTCGACGTCGTAGCCCGCCCGAGCCACCTCCGCCGGAATCGCGCCCATGATCTCCGCCAACGGCGGAGCCGATGAATCCAAGTTCACGAAGACGAACGGCCCCCATCGGTCCACGCGCACCGGGACGAGGCCGAAGTCCTCCTTGGCGAACTCCTCGGTGTCCTCCATCTCGGGGCACGCGCGCAGGGTGCCGTCCAGGCCGTACGTCCAGCCGTGGTAGCGGCACTGGAGCGACTTGCGGTTGCCCTTCGCCAGGGCAACTTGGCCAGCCCGATGGCGGCAGACGTTGTAGAACGCGCGCAGCTCGCCGTCGGTGCCGTGGGTGACGACGATCGGCTCGTCGAGGACCGTGACCGGCACGAAGTCCCCCACCCGCGCCAGATCCTCCGTGCGGGCGACCAGCTGCCAGGTGCGGCCGAACACGCGCTCCTTCTCGAGCTCGAGCACCTCCGCATCCAGGTAGTAGCGCGACGGCAACGTGGCGGCGCGACTGAGCGGCGTGCTCGGGACGGTCGTGGTCATGCGCGAGAGTGTACCGATGCGACCATGCGAGCAGAGGTCACCGCGCTCAGATCGGTTGCCGATGCGCGGGCCGAAGTGCTACAAGTGTGCGCCCACCGAGCGAAAGACACCGATGCCGCCGCCTTCCGGCGTGCCGTAGGAGGAGATTCAGTGAACAAGATGCGACGATTCGCGATCCTGCCGGTCGCGATGCTCGTTCTGGCGGCGTGCCAGCCCGACGAGGGCAGTGGGTCACCGGGGGCCAGCGAGCCGGCGGGGAGCGGCGCCGCAGGGGGCGGAGTCTGCGAGACGCACTCCGGCGACGACCACCTCGGCCGAATCTGCGAGGCCGGCGTGATCCGCGTCTCGACCGATCCGGCGTATCCGCCCCAGTCCTTCCTCAACGAGGAGACCGGCGAGTACGAGGGCTTCGACATCGACACCGCCACGGAGATTGCCGCACGGCTGGGCGTCGAGGTCGAGTTCACCGATCCCACGTTCGACGCCGTGGTGGCCGGCGCCTGGGCCGACCGATGGGACATGAGCGTCGGCTCGATCACCGTGACCACCGAGCGCGAAGAGGTGCTCGACTTCACTCAGCCCTACTACTTCACGCCTGCCCAGATGTCGGTTCTCGAGGACTCGGACATCCAGAGCCTCGACGACCTCGCCGGGCAGGTGATCTGCGTGGCTGAGCAGACGACCTACCTGTTCTGGATCGAGGGGACCCTGTCGCTTCCGGAGTCCGCGGGTGAGATCGCCACTCCGCCGGACGGCCTCACCTCCACCACCTTCCCGACCGACGTCGACTGCGCCGAGGCCTGGCGGTCCGGCCGGACCGAGGACTTCCAGGGCTGGCTGACGGCGTTGCCGACGGCACAGGGCGCCATCGACAGCGGTGACTACGCCATTCGGCTGGTCGGGGATCCTGTCTTCTACGAGCCGCTCGCCGTCGGGTTCGACAAGGCGGTCGAGGACAACGACTCGCTGGTCGAGGCAGTCGACGCCATCGTGGGAGAGATGCACGAGGACGGCACGCTCTCCGGCCTCTCCGAGGAGTGGTACGAGGGTCTCGACTACACCGTCCAGGAGTAGGTAGCGCGACGCGCAAATGAGGCGGGAGCGGCGGAGGCCTCTCCCGCCTCGCCTCATTTCCGGAGAGCCACAGGACGAGATTGATGGCAGCAACCTCGGGGGCCGCTCACGTCGCTCCGATCGTCGGGGAGATCGCCGCTGCCCGGCGCGCGAGCTCGACGCGATGGCGGCTGACCTTCTTCGCCGTCTGGTTGGCGATCATCGTTGGGGTCATCCTCGTCCTGATGGCGGCCGACGCCTGGGACTGGGAGTTCGTCGTCACATCGGGACCCGTGATCATCCGCGAGGGCGTGTGGGTCACCGTCCTGCTGTCGATCACCTCGATCTTCTTCGCCACGATCCTGGCGTTGGCCGGCGCCCTGGGGCGGATCAGCTCGAATGCGGTGCTCAACGCGGCGGCCTCGTTCTACGTCTCTCTCATCCGCGGCACGCCGCTGCTGGTCCAGATCTTCGTCATCTACTTCGCCCTGCCGCAGGTGGGTATCGTGCTGCCCGCCATCGTGTGCGGGATCATCGCGCTGAGCCTCAACTACGGGGCGTACATGACCGAGATCTTCCGTGCCGGGATCCAGGCCGTGCCCCGCGGCCAGGGTGAGGCCGCCCGTGCCCTCGGCATGCCCGAGTCCAGGGTCTTCCGCCGGATCGTCATGCCTCAGGCCTTCCGGATCGTCACGCCGGCAATCGGCAACGAGTTCATCGCGATGCTCAAGGACAGCGCCCTCGTGTCGATCATCAGCGTCCACGAGACGCTGTTCTGGTCGCAGCGCCTTGGCCGGTCCGCCCTGGAGCCGATGACGGCCCTGCTGATCGCCGCGATCGTGTACTGGGTGCTGACGATCATGTTCACCTTCCTCCAGGCATGGCTCGAGCGTCGACTGGCGCAGAGCGACCGATGACCGAAGCCTCGGTCCCCGACCTCGGCCAGCGCCCGGCGTCAGCCGCCTCCGGCTACGAGGCCGGCACGACGCTGCCGTCCCATATCGGCGAGCCGATCGTGAAGGTCGAGCGACTTGAGAAGTACTTTGGGTACCACCACGTGCTGCGCGGGGTCGACCTGGAGGTTCGGCAGCGCGAGGCGGTGATGATCATCGGCCGATCCGGCTCCGGCAAGACCACGCTGCTGCGCTGCATCAACTTCCTGGAGGAGCCGACGGTCGGGGTGGTGACCGTGGATGGGCTGCGCCTCGAGGCCGATCCGCTCCACGCGCGCAACCGGCGGCACCAGGAAGAGATCCGCCAGATCCGCCTCCGCGCCGGGATGCTGTTCCAGGAATTCAACCTGTTCCCCCACATGACCGTGCTCCAGAACTGCATCGAGGCACCGATGGTGGTCACCGGCGTGTCGCGGGACGAGGCCGTCGCCCGCGCCGAGGGGTTTCTCGACAAGGTCGGCCTGATCGAGAAGCGCGACGAGTACCCGTCCCGCCTGTCGGGCGGCCAGAAGCAGCGCGTCGCCATCGCTCGGGCCCTGGCCATGGAGCCGAAGGTCCTGTTGTTCGACGAGCCGACCTCCGCCCTCGACCCGGAGCTCATCGGCGAGGTGCTGCTGGTCATGGAGGACCTGGCGCACGAGGGCGTCACGATGATCGTGGTCACGCACGAGATGCACTTCGCCAAAGAGGCCGCCGATAAGGTCGTATTCATGGAGGACGGCACGGTCATCGAGCAGGGCCCGCCGGAGCAGGTGCTCAACAACCCGCGCCACGCGGAGACCTCGCACTTCCTTCGCCGATTCCTGGACGAGTAGGCACGGCGAGGTGCGCCGGGCCTGAGGCCGCTCTCTCGCCCTGCGCAGCGGTCGGATCCTTGGCCATTCGTGCTGACGCGACGGTTACGCGTTTCCACGGTGCCGCGGACTCACGCTAGATCATCCCATCAGCAGACGGTTTCGGCAGCCTGAGGCACGCGGCTGCACACGCTCGTCCGAGCCAGGCGGACGCGGTCGCTTCCCCGGACTAGCGAGCCATAAGGATCCCGAGTGAGTCGATTGGCAGAGAACTGACAGGCCTCGCAGCGCTGCCTGAAGGCTTCCTCAACCATGCATGCATGCGTCTCCACGTCTGCGGGAAAGGCGGAACGCAGGACCCTCGCATGTGCCAGCACGCGGCGCCGGTTCGTTGCAGACCCTCGGCAAGGAGCAACCCAGGCGCTCACGCTGTCAGCCTCCAGCCACGTTCGGCGGCGATCTGCGGTGCGAGGCGCGCGATAGCGGTCGACACGTCCCGATCAAGCCTGCACGTCGACGAGCGGCGCTCTTCAGCTCGACGATCAGCAGCGAACCGGGTCGACGGTGGCCCAAGCGACGATGTCGATGATGCCCCGCTCGCCGTAGATGGAGAACGAGACCTCGGGCGCAACCACCCAAGCGGCCGACTCGAGCCATGGCACGCACCGACCTCATGCATCGAGGCATGGCCTGCGTTCAGCATCCGGTCCAGCTCCGCTGCCGCGCCACCTCGCGAGCCACTCGACGCGGATACCGAGAACCTCTGCGACGCGCAGAACCGTCGCGACCTCCATGATCCTCGACGCGGCCGCGTTCGATGCGCGAGACGGTCACGTCGGACACGCCTGCGAGCGCGAGCGACGTCGGACTGACGCCGACGCTGGCGGCGCCGCACGGTGCGGAAGACGCGCTCCCAAGCCGATGAGCGTCCACACCCCGAGGGTGCACCGCAAACGGCTACTCGCGGCTTACCAGCCGATTACAGCGCAGGCGCCTCCAGGCCACCGCGGCGACGGGCCTCGGCGCGGCGGCGGAGCGGGAAGACGATATCGCGCAGGAAGACATCGGCCACGGCGACGAGCGGGATGGCGATGATGCCGCCGACGATGCCGGCAATGGAAGTGCCCGCCAGCACGCCCAGCAGCACCGCGATGGCGGACAGGTTCACGATCCGTCCCTGGATGTACGGCGTGATCACCGAGCCCTCGAGCTGCTGGAGCACGACCAGCCACGCGCCCATCAGCAGCGCCGTGCCCGGCGACACGGTCAAGGCAACCAACACGATCGGGATGCCGGCGATGAACGCGCCGGCCAGCGGAATGGCCGCGGTGATGAACGACAGCGCGCCGAGGGGCACGGCGAAGGGAACGCCGAGCACCCACATCCCGAGCGTCGATCCGAAGCCGATGATCGCCATGACGAGCAACTGGCCACGCACGTAGGCCCCCAACCGCAGGAGGGCGTTGCGCGAGACACCGATCACCGCCTCGCGGTCGCGCTCGTCGACGAACTCGAGCACCCAGCCGCGCGCACGGTCGCGCTCGATCAGCATCAGCGCCGAGAGGAAGACCACGACCAGCGCGTTCGTGAGGATAGACGCGAGCGTCAGCGGCACGCTGAGCAGCGAGCCGACCTCGGGAGCCGCACCCTGGGCGCCCTCGGTCAGGTTGTCGATGAGGTCCTCCCCCGTGCCTGGCTGCCCGGTGACGGTGTCGATGAACTCGATCGCGCTCTCGCGCAGCCGATCCGCTAGGGCGGGCAGGTCGTCGACGAACTCGATCACCTGGCGCACGAGCGGCGGGAAGATGAGGAACAGGACCAGCACGAACAGCCCGACCAGCAGGGCGTAGGTCACGAACACGGCCAGGATCCGAGGCAGGAAACGCTCGAGGAAGCGGGCGACACCGTACAGGCCGGCGGACAGCAGGATCGCGAGGAACACCAGGATCAGCAGCAGCCGCAGCTCGTACAGGAGGTACGCGGCCAGCGCCACGCCGACCACCACCAGGCTCGCGCGGAAGGTGATGCCGGCGACACTTCTCGGCTCCTGGGGCGGGGCGACGACCACCGGGGGCGTGACCGGCGGCCTGGCGGTCAGACGGCCAACGGTGCCGCGCCAGATGGCGCCGGGGATGCCGGCGACCGAGGAGACGAACCGACTGATCATCGACTCGCCGATGCCGACCGACCGAGGGTCACTGGGTGCTCGGGGAACCGCGGCTGACCCCGTAGACCTCGGAACGCGGAAGGCGCGCGGCCTCGTCCTTCGGACGGACGTGCTGCGCCGCGGTCTTCAACGCAGCGGGTTGGTCGGCCGGCGTCCCGCCCTCGCGTTCAATGAGCCATCGCAGCCCGACCGCGGTGAGGGTGGCTCCTCCCGCGGAGCCGGGTTCGACGAACGGGATGACGACCATGCGGCGTTGTCCGAGCCGCTCGATGGCCAGCTGGACGCGGATCGGGTCCACGCCCAGCTCATCGGCCAGCGGAAGGAGGTCGACCGTCTGATTCGGCTTCTGCCGGAGCGCGCGAAGGATGGCGGCGTCGAGCTGGTCTCCGTCGATCGGCGACTCGGTCGCGGGCGGAACGGTCGCGACGGCGGCCGTCTCGGTAGCCTCGGGGACCACCGTCGACGACGGATCCCCGGGCTCGGCCGGACGGCGGGCGCGCTTCGTGATCATCGGGCGACAGGATAGCAAGGGGGACGTAGACTGCGGCGGCCATGGCCGATCTCGATCCCTACTCGGTGCTGGGCGTCGCCCGGACGGCGACCCGGGACGAGATCGCGCGGGCGTTTCGGCGCCTCGCGAAGCTGCATCACCCCGATGCCGGTGCGCCGCCATCGCCGACGATGTCGCGGATCAACGAGGCTTGGGCGATCGTCTCCTCGCCGACCCGGCGCGCGAAGTGGGACCGCGAGCACGAGGTCATCCGCCCGCCGCATTGGGCCGCCACCCCTGAAACCGTGACGGCCCGGACGCCGGCGACCCGTCCACCCCAGGCACCGGCGGCACCCCCATCGGTTCGCGAATCCGGCTGGCTCGCGATCCTCGTGGTCGCGGCCGCCGCGATGCTGGTGGGCCTCGTCATGCTCGTCCTGGCCCAGGCCGGGGGCGCGGCGAGCAATGGGTCGAGGATCGAGCTCGACGGGATCAGCTTCGAGGTCCCGGAAACCTGGCGCGCCTACCCCGGTGCCGGGACGGACGGGAACGACCACCAGGTCCTGGCCCACCTCGTCAGCTACGAGATCGCGACCGGCGAGCGATGCCTGTCGTTCGAGCACGAGTGCCCGATCGTCTCGGCCGATGTGCCTCCCGGCCAAGCATCGGTCGTGATCACGTCCTGGGCCGAGGGGACCCCGCCAGTCCCCGACCCGGTCACCGCCCGGCCCGGTCGCGACGCTGACCGGATCATCGGCGGACAGCCCGCCGTATTCGACCTCCGCCGTCACCCCGACGGCGCCGATGCGTGGTGGCAGCTCAGCCCGCCGGGCTTTCCGGACCGATGGATCGAGGTCCATGCCTCCCTCGGCGGCGGGCGATTCGAGCAGGACCGCGCCGTTCGCGTGATCGATGACATGCTCCAGACCCTGCAATTCGCCGACGGCTGAGGGTCAGGCTGGACGTTCCTCGGCCGACCGGAGCTCCACGGAAACAGGCACACCGGCGGCGCGACGGACCGCATCGGCCAGGCGGTCATCCCAGGCGACCTTGTCGGGTAGCCGCACCTGGCGCAGGGCGCCGGCGACCGAGAGGCTGAGCACGACCGGCAGCGGTCCCGGGCGGCCGATCAGGGCGCCCTTCACCGATTCGATCGCGCCCAGCAGTCGATCCGCGGGGACGTCGTCGCCGATCGAGACCGCCACGGTCGCCGACGAAGCAACGGGCGACGATTGCAGCGGCACGGCGTCGAGGGGTGCGGGCGGGTCCTCGCCGGGCGCGGGCGCGCCAACGAGCGCCGACACCTCCTCCGGCTCCGGTTCCGGGGCGGAGGCGACCGCGACGGCCACCGGCGCCGCGGGCTCGACCGGCACCGCCGCGGACCGCTGACCCGGACCGCCGGCCCAGACCCCCTGCGCGCGCTCCCCGTTGCCGTTCTGGCCGCCAGAGCGTCGACGCGGAGCCAGCAGCCGGTCACGCTCGGCGCCGTACGCCATCGGACCCATGCGGACCGCGTCGTCCCACTGGTGGACCGCCTCGCACAGGATCTGTGGCGTCTCGTCGCGGCGGTCGATCCGTCCGGTGACGAGCACGACGGAGTCGTCGACCCACGAAGGTCCGGTCTCCTCGAAGACGCGCGGGAAGACGACGACCTCGACCGATCCCTGCAGGTCCTCGAGCGTGGCCACCAGCATGGTGGATCCGGCCCGGGTGATCACGCGGCGCGACGAGAGGACGATGCCGCCGAGGGTGACCTTCGACTGGTCTTCCTCCTCGGCCAGATCGCCGGTATAGGCGGTGACGTATTCGGGGAGCTGATCGGCAATGTCGCCCAACGGATGCTCCGACAGGTACAGGCCGATGAGCTCCTTCTCCCAGCGCAGCCGCTCCCGGCGTGGGATCTCCTCCCCACTGTCGAGGAATGCGGTGCCGCTCGACTCCACCGGCAGGGCGAACAGATCGAACAGGGTCGACTGCCCGGCGGCCACGTCGCGCTGGTGGCGCGCCCCGTTCTCCAATGCCGCGTCCAGGGCCTCCAATAACGCCCCGGCGGTGCCCAATGACGCCATGGCGCTGGCCTTGATGAGCGACTCGACCACGCGCCGGTTGATCGTGTGCAGGTCGACGCGCCGGCAGAAGTCGTCGAGCGAGGCGAACGGCCCGGGCTCCTCACCACCGTCCCGCACGGCCACGATGGCCTCGATCGCGCCCTCGCCAACGTTCTTGATCGCGGCCATGCCGAAGCGGATGGCCTCGGGCACCCGGGACGCATCGGTCTCGACCGTGAAGGTGGCGAACGAGCGCTGGACATCGGGCGGGCGAACCTCGATCCCCAGGTGCCGGCACTCGGCGATCACGGCGGCGACCTTCTCGGCCCGACCGGAGAACCCGTTCAGCACGGCGGTCATGAACTCGATCGGGTAATTCGCCTTGAGATACGCGGTCTGGTACGCGATCAGCCCGTAGCAGGTGGCGTGGGCCTTGTTGAAGCCGTAGCGGGCGAAGGGCTCGAAGGCGGCGAAGACCTGGTCGACGATGTGCGGCGGAATCCCCTTGCGCTTCGCGCCAGCCTTGAACTTCGCCTCGTGCTGGCGGAGGACGCCCTCCTTCTTCTTGCGGATCGCATAGCAGAGGTTGTCCGCTTCCGGACCGGTGTAGTCCGCCATCGCGATGGCGGCGGTCATGATGTCCTCCTGGTACACGAAGATCCCGTACGTGTCCCGCAGCGCGGGCTCGAGGGAGTCGTGGAGGTACGTGACCGGCTCCTCGCCGTGCTTGCGCTTGATGTACGAGGGGATGTTCGCCATCGGGCCCGGGCGGAAGAGGGCAACCATCGCCGCCAGGTCGCGTACCTCGGTCGGCTTCAGCTCCTTGACGTAGCGGCGCATGCCGCTGCCTTCCAGCTGGAACACGCCCATCGTGTCGCCGCGACCCAACAGCTCGAAGGTGCGGGTGTCGTCCAGGGGCAGGTTGTCGACGTCGAGGTCGATCCCCCGGTGCTTCTTCACCAGCTCGACGGCCTCGGCCAGGATGGTGAGGTTGATAAGGCCCAGGAAGTCGAACTTGAGGAGCCCCAGCGCCTCGCAGGCGTGCATCTCGAACTGCGTCATCGTGGTCTTGCCGTCGGTGGCGCGCTGGAGCGGCATGATCTCGGTCAGCGGCTCACGCGAGATCACGATCCCGGCGGCGTGGGTGGACGCGTGGCGCGAGACACCCTCCAGCTGCTTGGCGATGCCGATGAGCTTGTCGACCCGATCGTCCCCCGCCATCAGCTCGCGCAGCTGCGGCGAAGTCTCGATGGCGCGATCGAGCGAGATGTTCAGCTCCAGCGGCACCGCCTTCGCGACCCGATCGGCCTCCGCGTAGGTCAGGCCCATGGCGCGCCCGACATCCCGGATGGCCGCCTTGGCGCCGAGCGTCCCGAAGGTGATGATCTGCGCCACCCGGTCGTCGCCGTACTTGCGCGTGACGTACTCGATGACCTCGTCCCGTCGCGAGTCCTGGAAGTCGATGTCGATGTCCGGCATCGTCACCCGGTCGGGGTTCAGGAAGCGCTCGAAGGGGAGGCCGTACTCCAGCGGGTCAACCGGCGTGATGCCGAGCGAGTAGGTCACGATCGAGCCCGGAGCGCTCCCCCGGCAGGTGGTCATGATCCCCCGCTCCCGGGCGAAGCGGATGAAGTCGGCGACGATCAGGAAGTAGGCCGAGTAGCCCATCCGATCGATGATCCCGAGCTCGTAGTCGAGCCGGTTGCGGATCTCATCGGTAACCGTCTGGTAACGCTCCAGTAAGCCGCGCTCGCACTCCTTGCGCAGCCAGGAGCCCTCGGTCTCGCCGTCGGGCACCTCGAAATGCGGAAGGCGCAGGCCCTCGAAGTCGAGGTTGACCTCGCACTGCTCGGCGATGACCAGCGTGTTGTCGAAGGCCTCGGGCAGCTCGCCGTTGAACAGGCGGCGCATGTCGGCCGCCGGCTTCAGGTAGAACTCGTTGTTCTCGAAGCGCATCCGCCCCGGCGTGTCGAGGTTCGACGCGGTCTGGATGCAGACCAGCAGATCGTGCGCCTCGTACTGCTCGGGGTGCGTGTAGTGCGTGTCGTTCGTCGCGAGCAGTGGGATGTTCTGACGCCGCGCCAGCTCCACCAGCTGCGGATGCAGTCGCCGCTGGTCGTCGATCCCGTGCTCCTGGACCTCGATGTAGAAGTTCCCGTCGCCCAGGATGGACCGATACTCGTCGGCCGCCTTGGCTGCCCCGGCTTCATCCCCCTGCGCCAGGCGCTTCAGCACCTCCCCGCCCAGGCAGGCCGATGTGCCGATGAGCCCCTGCGCGTGCCTGGCCAGCAGCTCCTTGTCGATGCGCGGCTTGTAGTAGTAGCCGTCGAGGTGCGCCGCGGTCGTCAGGGCCAGCAGGTTGCGGTAGCCGACGTCGTCCCTGGCCAGCAGGATCATGTGGTGGTAGTCGGCGTCCTGCTTGCCCTCCTTGTCGGTCATGCCGCGCGGGGCGATGTAGGCCTCGATGCCGATGATCGGCTTGATGCCGGCCTTCTTGGCGGCGGCGTAGAACGGGATGACGCCGTACATGGAGCCGTGGTCGGTCAGCGCCAGCGCCGGCATGCCCTGGTCGGCCACCCGCTGGGTCATCTCGCCGATGCGGCTCAGGCCGTCGAGCAGGCTGAACTCCGAGTGGACATGGAGGTGGACGAAGTCGCCGTCCCGGCTCGGGTCAGGGGCTCGCAGGGTCACTGCGCGATGTTGGCAGAACGCGGGTCTCCAAGCGCCGACATCCGGCTTTTGCGAGGCGAGTCACCTGTGACCGTGAATCTACCTCGGGCGACCGCCTCAGTCGGACTCGTCAGATTCAGGCATCACCGCGCCATCGGGCCAGGCGGCGATGCAGACCTTGTTGCCCGACCGATCGGCGAGGATCCAGGAGCCCGGTGCGCCCGAGTCGTCCACGACGCGCCCGCCCGCGGCCACGGCGGCCCGCATCCGTGTCTCGGCATGATCGCGCGCGACCGAGACGTCCACGTGCATGGCATGGCGCAGCGGCTTGTTCGGATCAAGGTCCTGCATCCAGACCGTGGAGCCCTGGCCCAGCGGGTCGATGGCGTTGTCATCGTGCATCGGCGCATAGCCGAGCACGGCACGCCAGAAGCCCAGGTCGATCGCCTCGCGCATCGCAGCGACCGCAAGCTGGATCTCCTGAACCGCCCCTCGGTCAGCGATGGCGCCGTGCTGCCGCGCGACGGCAGAGATGGCCCGCGCGACGTCGACATGCCGTGCCTCGGTGCCCCACATCTCGCGAGTGAGCTTCACGGTCAGGCGGTCGACTGCGGCGGTCAGCAGCGTCCGCGGCTCGAGGCCCGAGACCTCGGCCACCGAGGCCGCCAGGCGCGCGGCCTCCTGGAGGCTTGCCACCCTGAACACGGCCGTCGGACCGCCGTGGAGGATCACCCAGTCCTCGACCCCGTCCGCCGCCAGGAACTCGCGCCAACCCTGCTCACTCATGCCCCTCACAGTAGCCGCTCACCAGCGCGAACCTGTCACCTTTCTGAGTCAGGCATGCGGACCGGCTGAGACAGTCCCAATGGTCAGCGTCGCGGTCGCCTCCTGGATCCGGCCCATGTGCTCGACCTGCTCCTCCAGCGCCCGACGCTGGCTCGGGGTCAGCGTCCGGAAGGGCTCGACCGTGATGGCGAGCTTCTTTCCCGAGCGCTTCTGGTGCCAGACGCCTTCGACCAGCCCATCGACGAGCAGGACCGGGTAGTTGCCGGCCTGGCCGCGCGCCAGAGCGCGCTCGGCCGCTCGACCGGTGAACAGCCGTTCACGGGGGTGGCAGCCGACGCCATACGCGTCGAAGTACGGCAGCAGCCGGACGCCGCCGGGCGCGGCCACGGGAGCCTCGTCGCTCGTGAGCTGCCACAGCTCGTCGCCCTCGACCTCGACGCGCTCGATCGCGTCACCGGCCTGTGCGAACGCGTCCCTGGCCCAGCCGGGCGAGCTGCCGATCCACCGTGCAAAGTGTTCCGGTCGTGCAGGTCCATAGGCATGCAGGTAGCGACGCACGGCTGTGCCGGTCGCCTCCTCCGGAGCGGTCGGTTGGAAGCCGGCGACCCACCGACGCGGGCTCGAGTAGGTCAACGTCCGACCGCGGTTCGGCCCGAAGCACAGCGCGCCACGGTTGGCAGCCGGACGGATCGCCTGGCGCCACCGCGGCCATAGCTCCTGGAAGGCCGGCATGACCCGCTCGCCCGCCCACGCGCCGGCCCGCCCCGGGACCTCGACATCGAGCTCCGCGAGCGTCAGGTCCGAGTCGGCCAAGGCCTCGCCGATCGCCTCCACGACTGCGTTCGTCCGCTCAACCTCGAGCCGCACGCCGGGCGGGAACGTCGGTGGCTGCAACGAGGCCTCGAGCACCGCGTTCCACATCGACAGGTCTGCGGCAGGCAGCAGGTGCACCGTGCCGCGCGGACCGATGGTCTTGACGAGCGAGCGCTCGTCCCAGAGCGCATGACGAACGTCCTCGCGCGTGATCCCCGAAACGCGGATGCCGATGGAGACTTCGGCCGCCGACATCACCTGGGCGTGGGCGCCGCAGATCGCCGCAACCTGGTCGGCCATCCGATTGGCCGGGACTGGCGCGGCCAGGCCGTGGCGGCTGAGGCGTCGTGACCACACCTGCTTCCAGGTCAGGACGTTCGATCGAGCCATCCGCTCCTCTCGAGATCGCGTGTAGCCAGCCGACACGCCCGTATGCTGGGCCTATGTCGGCGAATGCGACTCCCACGGCGCAGGCCTTCGTGCACAGTCTGGCCTCCCTGCGACCTGGAGACACCCAGGACGCCGATCCGTACACCGGCATCGGGATGGGCCAGATCTTCAAGCTGGCCCTCGAGTTCAAGGCGATGTCGCCCGCCGAGATCGAGCAGCTGCTCGAGAGCGACGATCATCCGGTCAAGGTCGGCGCCGTCAGCATCATGGACTGGCAGGCGCGGGATCGGAAGACGGCCATCGAGCGACGGCGCGAGCTGTTCGACCTGTACATCCGCCGCCATGACCGGATCAACACCTGGGACCTCGTCGACCGCAGTGCGATCCACGTCGTGGGCGAGTACCTGGTCGACAAGCCGAGGGACATCCTGCACGATTTGGCGCAGTCTCCGAGGCCGATGGAGCGGCGAACCGCGATCCTGAGCACGTTCGCCTTCATCCGGCGCGATCAGCTCGACGACACCTATCGGATCGCCGAAACGCTCGCCGACGACCCCGACGACCTCGTCTCAAAGGCCGTGGGCTGGATGCTCCGCGAAGCCGGAAAGCGCGACCATGATCGGCTCGTCTCCTTCCTCGATGCCCATGCCGCGACGATGCCACGGGTGATGCTCCGCTATTCGATCGAGAAACTCGACAAGCACGAGCGCGACCGTTACCTCGCGATGAAGCGTCGCTGACCGGCCTTCAGTAACCTGCCTCAGTCGAAGTCGAAGATGCCGCGCCCCGCCGAGAACTGCAGGACGAGCCCGCATCGGCGGCAGATTTGGAGGACGAGCTTGTGGCTCGTGATCCCCCATCGGGAGTCCATCCGACCCTGCTGGCGGTCGAACTCCGTCCCGCTGCACAGCGGGCACTTCAGCACCGGCTTCGCGGCTTCCTCGGCGTGTTCCCAGGTCATGTGGCAGCTCCTGTCCGTGCTCAGACGCAGCCTACTGCGGACGGCGGCATCGGCGGCTTGAGAGACGGCCTTCCGGCACTTGGCCGCCGAGGATTCCCCCAGAACGCTGTCGCGCCTACACTCGGATGGCTGACCGAGGGGATCGTTTGCCGGCCCGTGGATGCCGGCGCAGGAAGTGAGGCTGCATGCGCCAAGCCGATGACCCCGCGCCGATCGACCCGAACGCATTACCGAGCGGAACCGGGTGCATGGAGTGCCTGGCGACCGGCGGATGGTGGTTCCACCTGCGCCGCTGCGCCGCGTGCGGCCATATCGGCTGCTGCGACTCCTCGCCGTCCCAGCACGCCCGGCATCACGCGTTCGGCGCCGGGCATCCGATCGTGACGAGCTTCGAACCCGGCGAGGACTGGTTCTACGACTACCAGACCGATGATGCCGTCGCAGGGCTGCCACTGCCGCCCCCGCTCCATCACCCGCTGGATCAGCCCGTCCCCGGGCCCGGAAGGTCGCGTGCCTCCGAACTGGGAGAGCCTCCTGAACGATTGATCGCGCCCACGGCACGACGAGAAGCAATGGACATCATCGAGCGCCACTTCGCGGCCGAGAACGCCCACGACGTACAGGCGACCCTTGACACGTACACCGATGACATCGTGTGGGACGACGTTACCCATCCCGATTCGCCGTTCCGGGGCAAGGACGAGGTCGCGGGGGTCTACTCCGGCATCATCGAAGCCATTCCCGACGTCACGCTGACCTCAGTGCGGCGGTTCACCGGGGAGGACGGACGCTTCGTGGTGGACGAGTCGATCATCGCCGGCCACGTCCACGGGGCGTGGGCGGGCATGGACGGCGGTGGTGCGCCGGTCGAGGTGCGCATGCTCCATGTGTTCGAGATCCGGGAGGGGCTGATCTGCTACGAGAACGCTTGGTTCGACGCCGCCGCCGTGCAGCGCCAGATCACCCGGTTTCGCGACAGGCAGGAGTGAGCGTGAGCTGAGGATTCAGCTCACCGGCTTCACAACACGGTACTTGAGGTGCGCGACCCCGGGCGCCTCCAACGCTCGGATCTCCTCCAGCTTGATTGCTGGTCCGACCCCGTCGAAGAGACGCGCGCCGCCGCCCAGGAGGATCGGCGTGACGTGCAGCTCCAGCTCGTCAACCAGCCCGGCGGCCAGGTACTGGTTGATGACGTCGGCGCCGCCGCCGATGAAGACGTCCTTGTCGCCGGCCGCCTCCCGCGCTCGCTCCAGGGCTGACTCGATGCCATCGGTGACGAAGGTGAAGGTGGTGTCCGACAGGGTCAGCGGCTCGCGCTCGTGGTGGGTGAGGACGAACACCGGCTTGTGGAAGGGTGGCTCCTCGCCCCACCAGCCGCGCCATGGATCGTCGCCCCACGGCCCGCGGGTGGCTGGGCCGAACTTGCCTCGCCCCATGATCTCGGCACCGACGTTCGCGTGCTCCTCCTCCACCACACTGCTGCTGGCGTCCTCCTCGCCGCCCTCCATGCCGGCGGCCTCGCGCCACGCCCGCAGCTTGACCAACCAGTCGTGGAGGCTTTCCCCGCCTTCGCCGAGAGGGTTCTCCTGGCTCTGGTTGGGGCCGGCAACATAGCCGTCCAGCGAGGTCGAGATGTGCACTCTGACGTTGCTCATGCCGTATTAGACAACTCGCCATGGGAAAACTCACCGTCGCAGCAGGCCTTCATCAGCCCAAATGGCGGCCATCGGCGCGTCGGTTCACCAACCGACGAAGCCATGGCAGACGCGGGATCAGCCGCCGGTACACCACGACAACCGCAGCCACGGCGCATGCAATCGCACCGAGGAGTGCAGCGAGACCCGCAAACGTCGAGTCACTCAGGCCGATCAGCGTCAGGACGCCTGCGAAGAGCGTCATCGCCAAGGCGAAGGTGATGAAGAACGCAATACCCAACGGGACGATGAAGATCACGGCGAAGAGCGCGCCACTGGAGCGACCTCGCGTAATGTCGTCGAGCAGTTCCGCGTGTCGCTCGAGCCGTTCGGCGGTGGGCGGGTCCGGCGGCGTGGACGGCGTCATATCGGGACGCCCAATCGCACGAGGGCAGCGTCCACCGATGGGAGGTCATCCCCGTAGATGCTCCGCGCCTGCCGGAAGGAGGCGGCGGCGGCTGGTCGATCCCCGCGCGATTCATATCGCTCACCGAGTGCCAGCAGCACGTCGACACATCGGCGCCGCAGGAGTCCGCGCCGCTCCTCGACCTCCGCCGAGTCGCCATAGAAGGGACAGTCGTCGAGGTACTCGCCCCGGTAGAGCGCTCGCGCGCGCTCGAGGTATCGGATCGGCTCCTCGGTTCCGTCCGCCGCGCCGGCGGAGGCCATCGACTCGTCGAATGCCTCGAGGTCGCTCCACTGGACCACCGCAGGATGCAGCCGATATCGGTCGTTCGAGAACGTCACCGCGTAGCCCCTGGCACCGCTGCGACGACCGGGCTCCAGTGTCGTACGCAGGGCATTCAGGGTCCGATGGAACGCGACATCGGCGTTGTCGAGGTCGACGTCGGGCCAGATCACCTCGACGATCTCCTCCTTCGCGGCTCCTCGCTCGCCCCGGTCGAAGAGGAAGGCGAAGACGGCCTCGGCCTGCCGAGAGCCGGCCTTCTTGCCGCCCCAGTGCTCCAGCGCCACGCCGCCACGCTCCACCCGGAGAGGTCCCATGGCGTATACGTGCAGCCCCGGTTCGGGAGCGGCCGATCCGACGAGCGCTTCGCTCAGCGCCACTCCGTGAGCATCGACCGCGGCACTGTCCGCCGACAGCGCTTCGAGTGCGTCGGCCTGTGCCCGATGCCGTGCCCCCAGGTCCAGTGAGGCGGCCACGTATGCCGATGCCGCCGTCAGCAGCCCGAGCTCGTCGGAGACGAACGGCAGCTGCGACGACTTCGGCCCGAACACGACCCAGCCCAGCTCATCGCGCCCGCTGCGGAGTGGTAGCCGGATCGCCAGTGGCGAGTCGCGGAGTGGACGGCCGTGCTCCGCCACGACCTGTCCGGTTGGATCCTCCACTGCCGCTCCGTCCAACGCGAGCGTTCGGCTGACGCGTGCCAACGCGGGACCGACGACGGTTTCCGGGGTTGGCGCTGTCAGGTCAGCACCCAGCGCCCGCCGAAGGCGGTCGCGCGCCGGATCGACGCCGGCGCGCGCAGTGAGCACCGAGCGCAGCCACGAGGCGACCGGATCGAACAGCGCGATGGTGGCGACGAGCGCGAGCGGCGTGACGATCGGAATGTCCACCCCGAGCAGCTCCCGTGCGACCCGTTCGAGGCCCACCACGATGCCCACATACGCGGCGACCCCGAAGCCCAGGACGAGGGTGTACCGAAACGCACGCCCGGCGATTTCCGACGACAGGAACAGGCCCTGCGCAAACACGGCGTAGGCCGCCATCACGACCCCAAGCGAGATGAGGCTGCCCCCGAGCCAGGGGGCATTGTCCGCCGGCCCGGGCAGGAAGCGCAGCGTGCCCCCGATGGTGCCGACCACGACGGTCGCCAGCAACGCCAGAAGCTGCCGACGCCGCGCGATGTCATCCCGAGCAGCCGGCAGCGCTCGAGCGATCCAGTACAACGCGGCGACCAGGATCAGGATGCGCGCGGCGATCCATGACCAGCCCAGTACCTCGCCTGGAATGCCGGGCAGGGCCAGGTGCGGGGGTGTCACGCGAAGCTGCTGTTCGGGGAACAGGACGGCCGCGATGGCGACCGCGATGCTGAGGGCGTACGCAACGACCAGCACGGTGCGCTGCGCCGCCGTTCGGCTGCCCTCGACGGTGAGTGCCAGTACCACGTGAAGGGTCGTGACCGGCAGCATGAACGCGGCGAAGTCCTCGACCGCCCGTACGGGAGCGATGACACCGGACTCGCTTGTCAGGCGGATGATGATCGCGACCGACCAGGCGACGAGATAGCCGGCCAGCACGGCGAACAGCCGGGCGCCCCGGCGATGCGTGGATCGGGTCAGGACGATCAGTCCCAGCCACGTGGCCACGATGGCCGTGAGGGCGTGGGCGACGATCTCGGGCTGCTCGGGCATCAGCTCTCTCCCCCTCCAGGAGAATCGTCCGCCAACGGTACGCCTGCCGCACGCATCGGTACAGCGCCAAATTCCGAGATCAGGCCGGCGCGATCTCGAGCTCGACCATATCCTTGCGCCATTCCGGCGCCGGGAAAGCCTGCCCGAAGTAGTCCGTCATTCGCGCGATCCGCGTGCCGCGGAACTCCAGCACGCTCAGGCCGAACCACTGCTCGTCGCCGTAGTCGGACACGAGCTCAGCGGTCCACACCTCGCCGGAGCCGGTGATGCGGTTCACGCGGTACTTGGGAGGTCCGCCCGGGTAGCTCTCGTGGACGCGGATGCAGCTCATCGCGCCGGTGATGCGCTCGCCGGACTGCGGCCATCGCGTGACCGCATCGGCTGTCAGCAGCGCGGTGAGCTCCTCGCGATTTCCCTGTTGGATGGCCTCGAAATAGCGTTCGACCGCAGTTCGCCGCTCCGCTGCCAGTCGTCCGGAGCTCATGAACGGAAGGTGGTAGATCATCATCGCTGGTTCCTGCGTGTGCGGGTGATCCACCGACAATGCAGGGCCTACCCTTCGGTCGACCTTCGGCGCGCCACGGCATCGTTTTCGGTTCGGATCCCGACACGACTACCGAAGTCGAACCGAACCCCGTAGGGATGCGCCCGCGTTCCGCGAACCGGCGACCAAGCGATTCAGTCAGGCTGCTCGAGACGCCCTGCCGCGGCCGCGTCACGCGCATCGGCGGCGATCCGTCTGACGATCTCGCCAGCAGGTGCGTCGAGCGCCAATCGGTGCGCCTGTCCGGCCCAGAGGTGGAAATTCTCGGCGTCTCCCCTCTTCCGTGCCTCTGCTCGCAACGGTGCGGTCGCGTAGTGAACATGCGGGTATCCGATGGGTGCGTCGCGCGAGTGCCTCCTCATGAAATCGTTCACCACGCCCCGCGCCAAGCGACCGGTGAACGCCCTTGTCAGGGCCGTTGGAGCGTTGGAAGCCAGGGCACGGCGATGGGCGTCGCTGGTTCCCGCCTCCTCCGCCAGGAGGAAGGCCGATCCCAGCTGACCAGCACGAGCTCCCGCAGCGAGCACCGCCGCGAGGGCCGGTCCGTCGGTTATCCCGCCGGCCGCGATCAGAGGCAGATCGACCTCGGATGCGACTAAGCGAACGAGCGCGAGGACGCCCAACCCCTCCGCCTCATCGGTGTCGATCCACGTGGCGCGGTGGCCTCCGGCCTCGATCCCTTGCAGCACGATCGCGTCAGCGCCGGCATCGCGAGCCGCCTTGGCCTCCTGCACGCTTGTCGCAGTGACCCAGACCTCGGATTCGACGTCGTGGAGTGAGCGGACCACCGCCGCGGATGGACAACCGAACGTGAACGACGCGACCGGCACACGCTCCTCTCGGAGGAGGTCGAGCTTCGCGTCCCACCCGTCGTCTTCGAAGTGAGGTTCCCCCAGCGAGACGCCGAGTCGTTGCGCGTCGGGCTCGAGTGTCGCGACGTACGCGTGCACCGCCCCGCTCGTCGACGGCAGGGTCGCCAGGGACGAAGACGTTGACCCCAAATGGGGTGGTCGGTACTACGGCGAAGGTCGCGGATCTCCGCACGGACATCGTCTACGCGTCGGTAGCCGGCTGCCAGGAACCCGACACCGCCAGCCTCGCACACGGCGGCCGCGAGCGCCGGCGTGGCGGGTCCGCCGCCGAGCGGCGCGAGAACGATTGGATGAGTCAGGCCATTGAGCACGCCGCTCATGCAATGCAGTGTAGAAGGCCGATACCGATCTGCATTGAACGATCGTGTGCCGCACCTCTGGCCGGCACGCTTCCTACTGATCGAGTCCCCGTGGGCATGGCGGCCGCCGGACGTCAACCGCATAGGTTCGCAATAGTCGCTATCGGCCGTTCCCCACCCTCGATGGCCGCCGTGGAGGTCGCGGAAGAATGGTCGGGACGGTCCCTCATCGACAGCTCGAGCCAGCTGACGAACGCTGAGCCAGCCAGCATCCGCCGTCGGCTTCACGGTCAGACTCCGCCGGCCCAAGAGCGCAGATGCGCCAGGTCAAGCGCCTCGCGAGTCTCCGGGACCGCCATCGGTATCGATGATCAGTCGGCGTCAGCCGTTCGAGTCAGGGCGGATGGCGCCCAGATCAGCGGGTCAGTCCGTGTGTGGCTTCACGGACAGGGGACCTCGCTTTCAGCCGTGGCGCCGCCGTCGAACGTGAACACCGCCGTGCATTGGTCGCCTAGCCCGAACCAGGACTTCTTGAGTTCCAGTTCCATCACGTCGGCGGGGGGCGGTTCGCTTTCTGGGATGCCCGAGTCGACAACGTCTTCGGCCCATTGAGCGCAGTGGCTGGGATCGTCCGACCATCCCTCGCAGGTGACATCGAAGGGAATGCCGGCGATCGACATGACGCTCCCCGACCCGAAGAAGCCGAGCAAGAAGAGAACGACCAGTGCGAGAGGGAGACCCCACAACAGCAGGTTGGCGCGCCAGCTCCCGTAGTCCTTGAACTGGATACGCCGTCGGCTCGCGGGCGGGTCGGGTTGTGCTGTTGAGTCGGCCACGTCGACCAAGATTAGCCATTCTGATCCTGGCGAATGCGGAGCAGCTGATTGGCTAAGTCGGCCATGGCTGCCTCGGCGGTATCGCCGTGGCCCTCGGCGCGCTGTCCGTCGCCAGTGGCCCACGCAGTCCAGGTCGCGCCGTGGATGGCCGGGTCAGCCTGTCGCGGTCCCTCGACCACGCCACGGAGCTCCCAGCCATTGGGCAGGTAGGCCGATGCCTGGGTCCAGTGCTTGGTCATGCCCGCCAGCGGTGCCACGCACGGAGCATACGGATGCCGCCGCGATCCCGACGCACCGATCCTCCCTGCTAGCTCCGGAGGCGAGTAATGGCCGGGTCTCGCGGCGGCTCCGAATCGCTACTCGGGATCGCCTGATTGCGTTCGAGTCACGGATTCAAGGGCGCCAATCTGGTCAAGGATCGAGAGCCAGTCCCACACGATCCAATGGGCGGAGATCTGACCGACCTCGACCTTGTAGAGGGCGGTGGCATTGACCTCCCAACGCTTGCCTGTGGGCGGGACCGTCTCCATCACCCCGGTTGAGCGGCCGGGGTGACCACTCATGGATTGTCCCTCGAGCGGCACTCCGCTGAGTGGCCCGAGGTGCGTGCCCGATGCGCGGAGCAGCGCGACGACGTGGTCGTCCTCGGCGGCCAGGAGCTTTTCAGGAACGACCGCGTGGTCTGGAAACGCCTCCTTGAACCACGCAACCCCCTGCTTCAATCCCTCTTCGGCAACCAGCTCGTCCATGGCGGCACTGTCGCCAGCGGTGACCGCCTCCGCCAGGAATCGCTCAACGATGTGCCGTGCGTCCTCCGTCGAGTTCATTCGGACCTCTCCTCATGCGCACATGGCGAGAGCATAGAGGGAAGCTGCCGCTATCCCGACTTGCCGAACCGTCTCGCTAGCAGGACGGCCGGAGACGTTGCCTTGCCCGGCTTCGCGGCGACTCCGTAGTTGGGGGCGGTTACCTAGCGGCTTACGCCCCGTCGTCCGCGAGCCACGTGACCGACACGTTGTCAAGCGTCGTGCCCGGCTCCGCGGTGACCCGGATGTTGAACTCCTCGGCTTGCACGTTCTCCACGGACAGGCGGAAGCGGGGCGGCCCCCCCGCCACAGCCATGCCAGCCAGCGACACGACAACGGTAGGCGGGCTACTGAACGGCTGGGGGGCGCCGCTCCACGGCGGCGCGAATGGAATGTCCGGAGAGAGGTACGTCCCCCCAGCCCCGCCGGCGGTGTTTAGGGTCCAGCTTCCACCTGTCCCGGTCATTGGGTCGGTGGCCGGCAGTTGGATGGTTCCGCTCTTGATCACTTCGTTCCTCCGTGTCTACTCGGGGTCGCTTACTGGCGGGTTACGGACTGGCGGACTCGCTCGGGCTTGCTTCGGGACTTGCGATCCCTCGCCCGTCCATGCGCGTCAGCGTCGTGGCGCCGAATCCCCAGTCGCCGCGCTGCTGTGTGATCACCAGCTGGTCATCGGCCTCGTCGTAGGTGAGGGTGAGGCCGCCGCCGCCGAGGACGACCCCGATCGGAACGTCGGCCCATTCCACAACGACCTCGGTGCCGTTCACGCGCCCGGCAGCCACGTTCGACCATTCCGCTTGCCCAGTCACTCCCGGCTCGATGTCATCCGCCTCCGTCCCGAACCACCACACGCAGTCACCCACCTGGCGGATGTAGTACACGCCGTCGTCATCCCCCTGCCAGGCGCCGGACAAACCGCCCACATCCCCGGGATCATCGGTGGCGCATGAAATCGCGGAGAAGTCGGTAGAAGTGCTTGCTGACGCTGATCCGTCGCCCGTCGATGGGCTTGCGGCAGTCCCGGCGCAGGCGACGACTGCCAGCGCCAGGGTGAGCAGGGCGAGCCAGGTGGTCGCCGTCCGACGAAGTGGAGACACGGTGAGTACCCCTCTGCTCGGGAACCGTTACCCACGGGCAGCGATGGCGCCGCCGGACTCCCCGGACGACCCACCCACCATACGCTCGGCAGGCAAGCGAGATAACGCAGCCATCACGGGGTCGTAAGCGGGCTCGTCGATTAGTTTGGTCTCAGTACGGTGTCATACGGCTAGCAAGAGATCAGTACGGTGTCATACGGCTAGCAAGAGAACAGATGGGATGCACCCATGGACACCATGACCACCACCCGCCGACCGCAGGAGCCTCGTCGGCGGGAATCTCGCTCACCACGAGATCCGTGGTGCAGCCGAAATTCCCTTCCTGATCCAGCCACTCCTCGGGGAGGAAGCCGTATTCGGGAAGATTCGGATCGACCGTCACGAGGTTGAGAATTCCTTCATCTCCGGGCCAGTCGTCCCGCCCAGGCCGCAGCGGAACCGAGTCGTCCGGGCGAGCCCGACCGCGGCCAAGCCGATCGGCTCCGAGTCTTGTCCGTCAGACCGCGTAACCGCGGCTTCGGTCCAAGGTCACTGTCAAGCGCAACCCGTCATCCTCGACCGATGCGGTGATCGGCTCCGGCGGCGGCGCCGATGGCTGTGCAACGGCGGACTCGCTCGCCGACGACGACGGCTCTGCCACGGCGGGCTCGCTCGGCGACGGCGACGGCTGGGCAACTGCAGCCTCGCTCGGCTCGGGTTCGGCCGATGGCAGCATCGACGGGCTGGGCGACGGGCTCGGCACCAGCGCGCCCATCCCGACCCCGGCCGCCAGCACGACCAGGTCGCGGCGGCCATCACCGCGCCGATCGCGACCCAGCGTGGCCAAAGCGGCGGCGCATCGAGCGCCTCGTCAAGGAGATCCGGTGGCAGCGACTCTGCGGCCGGCGGGGCCGATGCCCGGCGCAGCTCGTCGTCGAACTGGCTCATCGATCTGCTGACTCTCCAAGGTAGTCACGTCGAGCGTAGGACCCCTGAGGCTGCTCCGACGTTGCACCGGGACCTCAGGGAGATTCCAGCATCCCAGACCGTCACCACGACTGTCACGGCGCCGAAATCGGGAGTACAACAGAAGCGTGACGCTGTTCGAACAGCTCGACTTCATCTATATGCCGAGCCGCGATGTCGCGGCGGACGTCCACTACTTCACCGAAGTCCTGGGCGCCAAGCTGACGTTCGCCGTCGAAGGCATGGGCACGCGGGTCGCGATGGTCGAGATCACCGAGCATCCGCCACGCATCCTCCTGGCCGAGCACCTCGAGGGCGACCGGCCCGTCATGGTCTTTCGGGTGGCCGACATCCAGCGGGCAATGCAGACCCTCGAAGCGCGCGGCTGGAAGAAGGGACACACACTCGAGATCCCGCACGGCCCCGTCTGCTCCTTCGAGACACCCGGTGGCCATCGGCTCGCGATCTACCAGCTCGCTCGCCCGGAGGTGGTCGAGCACTTTGCCGGTCGCCGCGACTTCTAAGCAACCGTCGGACGGCCAGTCGGGCTATATCCGTTTGACATCTATCCGTCACGGATATAGGCTCGGGGCATGGCAAGCCCAGTCCACTCCCCTCTGACGCCGGCGGTGCTTCACATCCTTCTCGCGCTCTCCGCCGAGGAGCGCCACGGGTACGGAATCATGAAGCAGGTCGAGCGGGAGTCGCAGGGCAAGGTAAAGATGGGGCCGGGAACGCTGTACGGGTCGCTCGGCCGGATGATGGACGCGGGGCTCATTCGCGAGAGCGACAAGAAGGTCGACCCGTCCATCGACGACGAGCGGCGGATCTACTACACGCTCACCGGGCTCGGGCAAAAGGCGCTCGAGGCCGAGCTGGACCGTTACCGCGAGGTCGTGGCCGTCGCCACCGAGAAGCACATCACGCCGAACGCCTTCGCCGATGGCAACTGATCGCGCGATCGGCCGATACCGCCGCTGGTACGCGCGTCTGCTCCACCTCTACCCAAGGCCATTCCACCAGCGCTTCGGCGAGCCGATGGAGCAGACATTCACCGACCTGGCCCGCGAGCGCAGCCAGGGCAACCGCGGGCTCATCGGCTTCGTCCTCGGGACGTTCGCCGAGACCTCGGCACAGATCATGAGGGAGAACATGACGCAGCTCATGCGTACGAACAACGTGATCCGATGGGGCCGCTGGGTGCTCGTCACCGCGGCCGTGCTGGCCGTGCCCGCCCTCGCCATGGCGTTCAACCTCGGCGTCCCCGATCCCGGCTCAGGCACCGACGGGGTGAACTGGAGTCCGATGGACTTCGCCATCATGGGCGTCCTCATCCTCGGGAGCGGCCTCCTGTTCGAGTACGCCAGCTCGCGCGGCGGGAGCCTGGCACACCGGGCCGCGGTCGGCTTGGCCGTCCTGACGGGCTTCGGCCTCATCTGGGTCAACCTCGCCGTCGGCATGATGGACGTCGAGAGCGGGAACCTGATGTACGTCCTGGTCCTCTTCGTTGCGCTCGTCGGCGCCGCGATCGCTCGCTTCGAGCCGCGTGAAGCGTCGATCGCGCTGTTCGTGACGGCCGGAGCCCAGGCCGTGGTCGCTGTGATTGCGCTGGTCGCCGGCCTGGGGCCGACGCTCGTGGCGGACGCCTTCTTCATTGCCGCCTGGGTCGCATCGGGCCTGCTCTTCCGGCAAGCAAGCGTGCAATCAGCCGCCTCGACCTGATCAACCCGATGCGGGATTCATAGGCGCCAGCGCGTGGCGCCGTGCGGCTCCGCCGTCGCCACGGCGTACACGGTCGTCGGCGTGATCTCGTACACGTCCCACGGCGGCGGACCAGCGCTCGGCGCGCTGTACTCGTGCCAGAAGGCGCCGTCCCGCACCTGCGGGCCCCAGCCGCCGAAGAGCTTGGCGATGCGCTGCAGCTCGCCTTCGTCGCGGATGATCTTCGCCTCACCCTCGGCGACGATATCAATCCCCGGCGCCGCGATGCTGGCCATGCAGCGCGGATCGCGGGCGAGGTTCTTGGACTTCTGGGTCCCCGCACCGCTGGCCATGTAGAACTTGCCGTCATCCCAGACGAGGCCGACCCCCATCACGTGCGGACGCCCGTCCGGTCGCGTCGTGGCGATCCAGTAGTGGCTCGCGGAGTCCTCCACCTCCAGGTCGCGGATCTTGTTCAGGGCATCGATCACGCGCTCCCATTCGAGCGGCGGATCGCCATAGATGTCGAGGTTCTTCGTCTCTCTCGGTGATCCCATCGGGCTCGTGGTCATGGTTGTTCTCCTGCGGCGGTGCGCATCTGCGTTGACATGACCGGCGGCGCGCGCCCGATTCATCGGTCCCGGTCAGTCAGTCGTCTGGGCCTGCAAGGCCGCGGCCACCGGACATCCTCGCCAGCCTCTGATGTAGGGGCTCAGTTCGAGGGAAGCCCTCGCAGCTTCTCAGGGTCCGCGATGATGTCGATCTCGACGATGCGCTCGTTGGCGACGGTGAACGCCGCGACGATGGACAGTGCCGGGAACCTGACCAGCAGACCGGCGGCCCCGTTGACCGTGATCGGCTCAGCCTGCGGGGCCGCACCGCGAAAGCCACCGGCGGCGCGCGCCACGGCCTCCGCACCGACGATCGGTGGGCGGGCAAACGGTCGCGGTCCGTTCGGGCCGCCGTCGACCCGGCTGACCACGTCGGGATCGAGCACCCGCAGCAGGCCCTCGAAGTCACCGTCGCGCGCGGCCGCCAGGAACGCGTCGACCACGCGGCGCTGCACGGCGAGGTCGGCATCCGGCTCGGGAGCCTCGGCGCGAACCCGCCGGCGCGCTCGGCTCGCCAGCTGACGCGTTGCGGCCGGTGATCGCTCCACCACCGGCGCAATCTCCTCGAACGGCACGCCGAACACATCGTGCAGCACGAAAGAGAGCCGCTCGGGCGGCGTCAGCGACTCGAGCACCACGAGCAGCGCCAGCCCGACGGAGTCGGCCATCACCGCATCGCGCTCCGGGCCGGCGTCGTTCGCCATGCGGACGATCGGCTCCGGCAGCCAGGACCCCGCGAGCTGCTCGTTGCGGGACTTGCGCCGGCGCAACGCGTCGAGGCAGATCCGGCCGACCACCACCGTCAGCCAGCCGCGAAGGTCATCGGTCCCGCCCGGGTCGCTGCGATCCAGCCGCAGCCAGGCCTCCTGCACCGCATCATCCGCCTCGGTGACCGATCCGAGCATCCGGTAGGCGACGGCGCGCAGGTGCCCACGGTGTCGCTCGAATTCCTCGGCAAGCCGGTCCCGTCGTGTCACGTGATCGCGTCGTCCGGTGTGGTCATGGAAAGAGCACGCATCCGCTGCATCGGTTGTGACATCGTCGCCGATCGCCCTCTGGCCGTCACATCGGGCGCCTTCGGTTCGTGCTCTCTGTGACAACCAATCCGCGACCAAGAGGTCGAAGCCATGACCACGAACGCCACGTCGAGGATGCTCCTGACCGGGGTGATCCTCGAGCTGACCCTCGCCACAGCGATCATCCACCTCACCCTGGGCGGCACGCTGTTCCTGCTCAACGCGCTCGGCTACCTCGCGCTAGGGGCCGCCTATCTCGGCGCGAGCGCGCTGCCGATGCCGGCCGTTCGCCGGCTTGGCTGGCTGCCGCGCATCGGGCTGGCCGCGTACGCATCGGTCACGATCGTGGCCTACCTCGTCATCGGTCCCTACTTCACCCTCGGCTGGGTGACGAAGGGCATCGAGGCCGCGATCGTCATGCTGGTGATCGCCGACCTGCTCATCGAAACCGATGCGGGTCGCGCCTCCCGGCTTCCACCGCGGAGCGCCTGACATGGCCACTTCGGCGCTCGATCCGTACGCCGCGCTTGGTGTACCGAGGGGTGCGAGCCGCGACGAGGCGGCGCGCGCGCACCGGCGCCTGGCGAAGGAGTTCCACCCTGACCTGAACCCGGGGCCACAGTCCGCCGAGCGGATGCGGCGCGTCAACGAGGCCTGGTGGATCCTGTCGGATCCCACCCGACGCGCGCGATACGACGCGATGACCACGCCGTGGGCAGCATCCGGTTCCGGCTATGGCTACCGGCCCCAGGCGACAACGTCGACCTGGACGACCTGGCCAGAGGACCGGCCGTCCGCTCCGCGTCAGCGACGCCCGGCACGTGCCGCTCCGGTCGAACCGTCGTTCGGAGATCGGCCGGCGGTGGTCATCGCCGTCTCGGTGACCCTGGGGCTCCTCTACTTCATCGGCAGCTGGCTCGGAAGCATCGGTCCGTAAGGGATCACTCCTCGCGTTCGGCGACCGCGTTCGTCCCGGGGGTCGGGAAGAGGGCCGTCAATCGGGCCTGCTCGCGCGGGATCGCCATCGCGCTGTACGCGAGGAGCGCGCCAAACACGACGACGCCGCCAGCCACGCCGATCCAGCTCGCCACGGCGCCCTCGACGCCGGTCAGGAGCGCAAGCACGGTGGCCAGCACACCTCCGACCATGGCAACGATGAGGCCGATCATTCCAGCCGAAGTGGTCAGACCATATGCCAATTGCCCGAGCAGAGAGGACGAGATGGGGCCGTAGACCGTCACGACTGCATCGATGTCGTCGTGCGTGGGTGTGGTGAAGTACGGCGTCACGATTGGCGAGATCTGCGTGTACGCGTGGCGGATACGGGCCATGCCGTGGTTCGCACGCAGGTCGTCCACGTTCGCCCCGTTGATCCGCCCGAAGGTGGCCACGCCCACGACGAAGTCGAACACGAGCACCAGCGCGACAACCCAGAGAAAGTCGCGGCCGAACGCCATTGCCTGGGCGACCAGCGCGAGGCCGACGAATGACATGGACAGGAAGGTCAGGAACATGCCGGCGCGAACGAAGGCCTCGTTGTAGGCGAGCGACCGGGCGCCGAGCAGGCTCCAGTGCTCAGTGGAGAGAATCTGGATCGTTCGCGGATCGTCGAGCGACGCAATCGGTAGGACGGGGGTAGGCGGCTGGGGGCGCTCGGATGACATCGGGCTCTACCTCGGTTGCTCCGGTGGCGCCCGATCATCGGGCGCGTCTCACCCGATCATCGCGCCCGACACAAGGTCCAACTCGGATTCCTTTCGGTCGGAGTGATCCGAACCTACGAGTCCACGTCGGGTGACGTCGGCTGGCCTTCCGGGTGCCTCCCTCGCATCGGCCCGATCTGCCGAGCCTCCTCCATCGTGAATTCCCCGCGGTGGCTCCGGATCCACGCGCGCGCATAGGGATAGCGCAGCGCCTCGTACGCGATGAGGCCCACGCAGACGGTGGCAACGAGAGCGAGCGCAAGCAGTGCCGGCACCTGGATCGCGACCGGAACGAGCGCGAGCAGGACGACCGTGGCGACCGGCCGACCGTGGCCCCAGCCGCCCCCGGTTCGAAGCCGAACTGCCACATGGGCAGCGAAGTACAGGGCAAGCCCCCCGCACAGGCCGATGGCCGGGATGATCTCGAGCGGGACATCGCCGTGCGCAAGCGTCAACTCGAGGCCGAGCGCGAACAGGACGATGCCGGCCACCATCGGCAGGTGGAGGTAGGAGTAGAGGTCGCGGGCGAGCACCGCTCGTTCAAGACCCGTGGCCTCGGCGAGCTTGGCCTGCGAGACGTAGATGACCCAGTCGAAGTACGACCACCACAGCGTGCAGACCACGGCGATGCCGATCGCGGCTGCGGCGATCGTGCCGGCGTCGAGCGGCAGCTCCCCGGCTCCGATGCCGATGGCGATGACCGACTCCCCCAGCGCCACGATGATGATCAGGCCGTGGCGCTCGACGAAGTGATGCGGCGACACGCGCCAGCCCTGCATTCCGCTGACGAGGAGCCACAGGTAGTCGATCGCCAGCGCCACGGCCCAGATTCCGAGCTCCACGGCACCGTCGAAGAAGCCCGCGACGACCAGCAGCGCCGCGCCGACCAGAGCGCTCGGCAGGATCCTGAGGACCGCCCGCTCGAGGTCCGGGTCATTGCGGCCGGCGATCGCGTAGAGAACCAGGTGGAGGGCGCGGACGATGAAGTAGGCGATCCCGAACACGACGCCATCCACGTCGAACGCGTGCGGCGTGGCGAGGGCCACGACGAGCATGGCGGCCATCGAGGCGAAGACCGCGATGCGCACGATTCCCTCTTCCGGGTCGAGCGTGTTCGTGAGCCACGCGTACGCGGCCCAGGCCCACCACAGCGCACCCAGCAGGAATAGGCCTCGAAGCAGGCCGTCCCATGTCAGGTGGTGGGCCAGGAACGCGGTGACCTGCGTGATCGCGAAAACGAAGACGAGGTCGAAGAACAGCTCGAGGTTCGTGACCCGCTGCTCCGACTCGAGCTCACGTTCGCGCATGCGGCGAGCCTACCGCCGATTCACTGAGTCCGCGTCGGCCATCGTCGGTCTGATCTGTCAGACCTCGCTGCCTCCTCGGCCGGCGAGCTCTTCCGAGTAGTTGATCATGTCGAGCTCGCCCGGCGACCGATCCTCGTCAGTCAACAGCGCGGCCGCCTCGGCGCGGTGCTGCGTGCCGTGGTTCACGACGTGCATGAGCATCTGCCAGACCGGAACGTCGTCGAAGACGATGGCGACGAACTCGTCGGTGAGGGTCGGCAGCCAGGCGTCGACCTCGGCCCACTCGGCCTCCCACCGATCGCGGAGCTCGTCGGCCGTCGGTATGGGCTCGCGCTCTGGCGATGGGCCCTCCTCCTGGCCTCGGCTGGCGAGCCCGATGCGCCATCGCTGCGAGGCGCCGAGATGGTGAACCAGGATGCTTCCGAGGCCACGTTCGCCGACCGCGTCGCCGCGCGCCCACGTTTCCTCCTTGACGCCGTCGAGCGCGTTCAGCACGCGCCTGGTCGCCCATCGGTCGTAGGCAAAGAGCCAGCGGATGTCGTCGGCCTGCATCGGTTGATCGGTCCTCGTGCTTCGATCGGTGTGGTCCGGCCTCTAGATTAGGCGTCGGTACGTGACACCAGCTGTCCGGTTTGGTCTCAGGAGACGATCTGCCCAGCCGATCGCCGGGGGCGGTGTGAGCTCACGCTCCAGGGGCCCGCAGCGCGGCGAGCGCGGCTGCCTCCCGGGTCAGTTCTGAAAGCGCCTCGGTCGGGATCGTGTCGCCTGGCACGTACGTGACGAACCGGACCTTCTTCAGACCCAGGTGAGCGCCCTCCAACAGGCCGTCGGGATCGGCCATCCAGGCGCCGTGCTCGAAGCCGAGGTGCACGTGGATCGGCTCGGGTGCGACGAACGCGAAATAGCGCGTGCGGCGAGCGGCGACCCGGACGTCGTAGCCGATCAGCCGCCATCCGGTTCGGACGCGTTCCAGCGCATCGGGGACGGCCTGGTGGACCACGAGGCGCAGCCGCTCCGCGATGTCGCGGATCTCGTCGGGGTAGCCGGACAGGAACAGGTCTGGCGGGATCGGCTCTGACGTGACCCTCACTCCACGGCGCCGACCGGCTCCGGCGCCCCCTCGGGACTCGGCTCGTCTGACCGGGCGGGCACCCTCCAGAGTGCAGCCGCAGCCACGATCGCCGTGGCCGCCGCGCCAATCGCCGCCACCGCGGCGACGATGTGCAGGGCATCGACGAAGGCGATCTGCGCCGCCGCAACGACCGCGTCACCGATGGCGCCGGGCAGCGTCTCGGCGATCGCCATCGCGCCGCCGAGCGTGTCGAGCGCCGCGTCAGCGACCTCCGATGGCAGGTCCGATGGGAGCGAGTCGCCGAGCTCTGCCCGGTATACCGCAGTGCCGAGGCTGCCGAGGATCGCGATCCCCAGCGCGCCGCCGAGCTCGCCGCTCGTCTCAGAGATCCCGGTGGCGGCACCGGCCTGCTCCGGCGGGGCGCTGCCCACGATCAGCTCCGTGGCCAGCGTGATCACCGGTGCCAGCCCGATGGAGATGATCACCGAGGCCCCAGCGATGAGCAGCAGGCTGCCGTCGCCGTCCACGGAGAGACCGATGAGCATCGCCGTGCCCACCGCCGCGATCGCCATGCCGACGCCCATCACCACCGACGGGCGGAAGCGATGGATGATCCTTGGCGCGATCGTCGAGCCGACGATGAAGCCGACGGCGGATGGCAGGGACCAGACCGCGGCTTCCAGCGGCGACAGCCCCAGGATGAGCTGCAGGTACTGGGAGATGAAGAGGAAATAGCCGACCACCACGAAGATGCCGAAGAAGTACGTGCCCAGCGATGCGCTGAAGGCGGTGATGCGGAACAGGCGGACGTCGATCAGGGGCGACTCGATGTTGAGCTGGCGACGAACGAACAACGCGCCCACCAGCAGGCCAGCGACGATCGAGAGGACCGGCATCGGGGCGAGCCCACCCTGCGCGAGCTCCTTCAGCCCGTAGACGACACCGAGGATGGCGAGCAGCGACATCGCCGCGCTGAGCAGGTCCAGCGGGCGCGCGTCCGGGTCGCGGTACTCCGGCAGGGTGCGCGGACCGAGAAGGAGCAGCACGGCCATGACCGGGACACCGATCAGGAACACCGATCCCCACCAGAAGAACTCGAGGAGCACGCCACCCAGGACTGGTCCGATGGCGCCGCCGGCCGAGTAGGCGGCGATCCAGACGCCGATGGCGGTGGAGCGCTGCTTCGGGTCCAGGAACATCGTGAAGATCAGCGACAGGGTCGACGGCGCGATCGTGGCGCCGGCGATGCCCATGACCGCTCGACTGGCGATCAGCATCTCCGAGCTCGTCGAGAACGCCGCCAGCAGGGACGCCATCGCGAATCCCGCAGCCCCGCCCAGCAGGAGCCTGCGGCGGCCGATGCGATCGCCCAGCGTGCCCATCGTGATGAGCAGGCCGGCCACGAGGAACCCGTAGATGTCGATCATCCACAGCAGCTGAGCGCTTGATGGCTGGAGCTCGGCGCTGATGATCGGGATCGCGAGGTTGAGGACCGTCAGGTCCATCGCGTACACGAGCGCGGCGAGCGTCAGGACGGCGAGGCCGATCCACTCGCGCTGGGTCGCCCGTGCCGGCACCGCGTTCTCGCCTGTCATCTGATGCATGGTCTATCAGACGGCGTCCGCCCGTCACCCTCATCGGTCATCGGTAGCATGGGTCAGTGAGCACCCTTCCCGCCGAGCGCATGATCCCGCTCCTGCCGTGCCGGTCGATCGACGATCAGCTCCCCTTCTACGAGTCGCTCGGATTCGAGGTCACGTATCGGCAGAAGGCGCCGAACGTTTACGCATCGGTGCAGCGTGGGCTGATCGAGCTGCACTTCTTCGTGCTCAAGGGCTACGAGCCGGCCGACTCGTACAGCACGTGCTACGTCCTCGTCTCGGACATCGACGGGCTGTACGCCGACTTCCGGGCCAGCCTGAAGGCAGCGCTGGGCCGCGTCCCGACCCGTGGCATCCCTCGCATCGGCGCACTCAGGGACATGTCGTATGGCGTTCGGCAGTTCCTGCTCACCGACCCGGGCGGCAACATCATCCGCATCGGTCAGCCCCTGGCGTCCACCGACGGGGCCGCGTCGCGGCCGAGCTCCCGGCTCGAGAAGGCGCTCGCCGCCGCGGACCTGCTGATGTACTCGCGCGGCGACCCCGAGACGACGGCACGCGTCATCGACAGTGCCCTGGCCGAGGAACCCGATGCGGCCGGCATTCTCGTCGCCCGCGCGAAGATCCTGCGAGCCGAGGCCGCCCACGCCCTGGGGGACGATGGCCTCGCCACCCGACTGCTCGGCGAAGTTGACGAGGTTGCCCTGGAGACCGATGAGCGGGCGAGCATCGCCGACGAGCTCGCCCGGGCGGACGAGCTGCGATTGGCGATCGGCTGAGTTGGCTCAGCCGTCGGCAGTGCGGGCGCGCTGGGCCACGAGCCGATCATGGCCGGCGGCAATCAGCGGCATGAGCGTGGTGCGAACCGTCTCGTAGCTCGGGTTGAGGACCGAGATCCATCGCTGCCTGGCGTAGACCGGGTGCGGGATGAATCGGTCGAAGGCGGCGTACTCGGGCTCTGCCATTGAACCGACGAGCCGCTGGAACGTCTCGCGGTCGACGCCGACGTTGACGCGGTACACGCCGTCGCGAGCGAGGTTCGACGGCGCGCCCTCGTCGTGCTCATCGGTCCAGACCACGGTCGCGAAGTTCGGCCAGTGCTTCTCGTCCAGGCTGAAGAAGGCCGCGCTGTCGAGGGTCGCGACCACCGCATCTGCGAACTCGTCGCGGATCAGCTGGAGCATCGTCTCGAGATCGGGGCCATCGGGAAGTGTCTCGGCAGTCATGAATCGAGCCTACGACATGCACGTCAACCGCATTGCTTGACTCTACGTATCGTTATACGTATAGTGCTACGTATCGCGGGCAAACCGCCACCGAGCTGGGAGATACGATGCACACGTGCCGAACCGAACGATCTACGTTTCGAACGAAGACGAGCCGGTCTTCAAACGAGCCCAGGAGCTGGCCGGCGACAACCTGTCCGCCGCCATCAGCAGTGCGCTCAAGCGCTACATCGAAGTCGAGGACGCGCGAAAGGCCGGCTTCGAGGAGGTCGTCCTCAAGGTCGGCTTCGGCGCGGGCCGCAAGGTTCGCTTCCACGCCGTCCTCCTCGGCGAATGGTTCAAGTCCGATGGCGAGAAGTTCATCCACTACCGCGTCTACCGCGGGCCGAAGAAGTTCGCGCTCCATACCGAGCAGACCGAATACTTCGAGATGCGCGACGCCCAGGGCAACCCGCTCACCGGCTGGCGAGCGTGGACCGGGATCGGCATGGCATCCGGCGGCGGGAAGCCCGCGGAGGCGACCCTCGACCTGTTCGACACGCTGGACGAGCTTCGGGATCGCGTTCCGGAAGAGCTCTTCGAGACGGTCTCCGCATCCGTCAAGCAGCCTGGCGTTCAGGAACTCGACATCTGAAGCTCGACCCACATGCGAGTGGGGGTGGCGGTCATGACCGCCACCGCGATTCGGGCCACCGGCCTTCGCAAGTCGTACGGCGACACCCTGGTGCTCGATGGGATCGACCTGGAGGTCGCCACCGGATCGGTCTTCGCGCTGCTCGGCCCGAACGGCGCCGGCAAGACGACGACCGTCCACATGCTCACCACGATGCTCACCCCGGACGCGGGCGAGGTCGAGGTCGGCGGGTGCGATGTCCGGACCGATCCGGAGGGAGTGCGCGCCGTCATCGGCGTGACCGGCCAGTTCTCCGCCGTCGACAACCTACTGACCGGCGAGGAGAACCTGCTCCTGATGTCGGACCTCAACCACTTGCCGCGGACCGAGGGGCGGCGACGGATCGCCGACCTCCTCGAGCGATTCGACCTCGTCGACGTATCCGGCCGGATGGTGGCGACCTTCTCCGGTGGAGAGAAGCGTCGGCTCGACCTGGCGATGACGCTCGTCGGTGACCCTCGGATCGTCTTCCTTGACGAGCCGACGACGGGGCTCGACCCGCGCGGTCGGCGCACGATGTGGGACATCGTCCGCGGCCTCGTTCGCGACGGGATCACGATCTTCCTCACGACCCAGTACCTGGAGGAGGCCGATGAGCTCGCCGGGCGCATCGCGCTGCTCGACGACGGTCGCATCGTTGCGCAGGGCACGCCGGCCGAGCTGAAGCGGCTCGTGCCGGGCGGCCACATCCGGCTCGAGTTCGGCGATCCCGCCCAGCTCGATCGGGCGTCCGAACGGCTCGGCGACGTGCGACGCGACGCCGATGCCCTGACCCTCGACGTCCCGACCGACGGCTCGGCCGCCTCGCTGCGGGCGGTGCTGGACCGGCTTGCGGCCGTCTCGGTCGAGGTCGCCGGAGTCTCGCTCCACACGCCGGACCTCGACGACGTCTTCCTCTCCCTGACTGGCAAGGACGCCCCACGAAAGGTGGCCACCCAATGACCGGAGCCTCGTTCGTGCTCCAGGACACCGCGACGATGCTTCGTCGCAACCTGCTTCACGCCCGCCGATATCCGTCGCTCACGCTGCTGGTCGCCGCGATGCCGGTGATCTTCTACCTGATCTTCGTGTTCGTCTTCGGCTCCACGCTCGGGGACGGGCTGCCCGGCGCCGTCGGCGGCCGCGACGCGTACATCGCGTATCTGACGCCGGGGATCCTGATCGTGACGGTTGCCAGCGGCGTGTCGTCCACGGCGATCGTCATCGCCATGGACAAGCACGAGGGCATCGTCCTTCGCTTCCGCACCATGTCGATCCCTCGCGCCGCCGTCCTGGCCGGCCACGTCGTGAACGGCCTGCTGCAGACGATGTTCAGCATCCTCCTCATCGTCGCGGTCGCGATGCTCACCGGCTTCCGGACCACGACGAGCCCGATCGAGATCGCGGGGGCGATCGGGATGCTGGCCCTGGCGAGCCTGGCGTTCACCTGGCTGGCGGTCCCTCTCGGCCTCGTGTCCAACAGCGTCGAAACGGCGAGCAACCTGCCGCTCCCGCTGCTGCTCCTGCCGTTCTTCGGCAGCGGCTTCGTTCCGCCCGAGTCCATGCCCTGGCCGATCAGCTGGTTCGCCGAGTACCAGCCGTTCACGCCGATGATCGAGACGGTGCGCGGCCTGCTGCTGGGCACGCCAATTGGATCGAGCGGCCTGCTCGCGATCGGCTGGTGCCTTGTCATCGGCATCGGCGGCTACTTCTGGGCGATGCGGCTGTACAACCGCGACCCTCTCCCCTGACCACGGCGGTCACATCGGCGACGCCCGCTCCGTACTCCGTTGTGAACTCGACCACCTGGAGAACGCTCAATCCATGTCCGCCATCAGCCAGTCCTCGGGGCCGTCGGTCCTGGCGCGCGTGACACGCGCGATCGCCCGGATCACCGGTCCGCTGGCCCGACCTCTTGCCGGTCGCCGCTGGCTTCCGTTGTGGGCCGTCGTCCGCCATCGCGGGCGCCGGTCGGGACGCGCCTACGCCGTGCCCGTCGCGATCCGTGCCTCGGACGACGCCTTCACTATCCCGCTGCCCTGGGGCAGCGAGACACAGTGGCTGCGCAACGTCCTGGTAGCGGGGGCCTGCACCGTCCGATGGCGTGGTGGCGACCACGGGGCAACGGCGCCGCGCGTCATCGGGGCCGAGGAGGCCATCCCCGTGTTCCATCCCGTTCAGCGCGTGATCCTGCGGGCCGGTGGCGTACGGAGCTTCCTGCGCCTCAGTCGGATGGAGCCGGGGAGTCGTCCAGCGTGATGACGACCTTGCCGCTGGCGCGACCGTCCTCCACGTAGCGGAGAGCCTCGGCCACTTGAGACAGGGGCATGCGGCGATCGATCGCCGGCTTGAGCTTCCCGGCCGCGATCAGCTCCTTCAGCCTCTCGACATCAGGCCGGTGCATCGGCTTCCACCACAGCACCAGGCCGGTCCACTTGTCGCCGAAGCGCGAGATCAGCAGGCTGCCCATCAGCGACGCCAGGATGCTGCCGGTCTCGCCGCCCATCGTGGCGTACACGCCGTTCGGCTTGAGAGCTCGGCGGACCCCGAGGATCGAGTAGTGCGAGTCGACCGCCACGATCCAGTCGTATCGCTCCCCCGCCTTGGTGTAGTCGACCTTGCTGTAGTCGATGGCATGGTCGGCGCCGAGCGACCGCACGAAGTCGAGCTTGTCCCCGCTGGCCACCCCAGTCACCTCGGCGCCCATCGATTTCGCGATCTGCACGACAAACGGACCGACGTTGCCCGAGGCGCCGTCGACCAGCACCTGGTCCCCGGGTTTGATCGTCCGGCCATCGCGCAGGCGGAGACCCTGCAGCGCGAGGACCGCCGAGTGCGGGAGCGTGGCGGCCTCCTCGAACGGCATGCCCGCCGGGATCGGCTCGAACGCCTTCTCGCGCGCGCACACGTACTCGGCGAAGGCGCCGAACTTCCCGGTCGCGAACATGTCGGTCATGACCTCGTCGCCCGGCTTGAAGCGGGTCACGCCCGCCCCGACGTCCTCCACCACGCCGGCCACGTCAATGCCAACCTCGTGGCTCTTCGGCGCGCGGAAGCCCATGAAGAGCCGGACGAAGCTGGGCTTGGGCTTCAGCCCGTCGAGGTCGGCACGGTTGACCGATGCGGCCTTCACGCGAACCAGCACCTCGCCGTCGGAGGGTGTGGGGCGCTCGACGTCCCGGATCTCCACGATCTCGGGGGGACCGTACCGATCCCGATACGCCGCCTTCATGCGCTGGGAAGTCGGTGCCGGGTCCTGCTTCGCCATGACCCGATGCTAACGGCAGCTCCCCGTTCATAACAGGGCGATGATCAGGGGTAGGCCATCCGCCTCAGCGGGGATCGATCGGCGTCAGGACGCCGAGCCGCTCTTCGATCGCGGCCGCCGCATCGAGGCACAAGTCCTCTCGGAAGCGTGGCCCGATGACCTGGACGACCTGAGGAAGCCCGTCGGCGACGCCGACCGGGACCGCAACGGCCGGTAGACCGAGCGCGTTCACCGCGATCGCCAGCCGCATCTCCCCGATGGTCGCGGCCACGCGCCCCTCGTCCAGGTCGGTCCCGACCTCGAACGGCAGTTCGGTGCAGATCGGGCCGACGATCAGCGGTCGCGTCTCCATGAACTCTCCCCACGCTCGAAGAACCCGCTGGCGGACGACGAAAGCGTTCGCGCTGCGCAGCGGGTCGGGCTCGCCGATCACCTCCATGAAGGCCGTCAGGAACCGCTGGGTCGCAGGAGGGAGCATCGGAAGCATTCGATTGGAGAGCTCCCACATGTCCGGCGTGTACAGCATGTCGAGCACCGCCCGCGCGGCCGTCTCAATGTCCGACGGTTCTGATTCTTCGATGACATATCCGGCATCTGCCAATGCGGCTCCGGCCCTCCGAACCCCTTCCGCGACCCGATTCGATGTGCCGCGGCCGGCCGGGTCGAGCACGAGGGCGACCCTGATTGGCGTGGCCTGCGCAGGACCCCGCAGCGGTGCCGGCACGCTCCACGGGTCGCGCCAGGTCGGCCAGGCCAAGATCTCGAAGGCAGCGCGGAGGTCATCGACGCAACGTGCCATCGGGCCCTCCACGCTCGTCAGCTGGAGACCGATCGGGCCGTCGGCCGGGTCGAGCGAGCTGGCGCGTGGAATTCGCCCAAAGGTCGGCTTCAGAGCCGCGACGCCGCAACACTGCGCGGGCCATCGGAGCGACCCAAGTCCATCGCTTCCGAGCCCGAGCGGGCTCATGCCGCTCGCGAGCGCCGCGGCCTCGCCACCGCTCGAGGCACCCGGCGTTCGGGTCCTGTCCCACGGGTTGACCGTCGATCCCCACAGCTCGCTCTCGGTGTGCCAGCGGACCGTAATCGTCGAGCAGTTCGTTCTCCCGACCGGAATCGCTCCGGCCCGTCGCATCAGCTCGACGCTGGGAGCGTCGATCGTCGGATACGCATGAGCCAGCATCCTGAGCCCTTCGGTCGTCGGCGACCCGACCACGTCGATGCTGGCCTTGACCGTGAACGGCACGCCGTGGAGGGGCGGGAGCGTGTCTTGCGCCGCGGCAAGGGCATCGGCTGCCGTCGCGGCTTCGAGCGCCTCGTCGCCCAGGACGATGGTGACTGCGTTGAGGGCCGGATTGACCTCTTCGATGCGCCGCAGATGCGCCTGCACGACCTCTCGGCTGCTGACCTGCCTCGAGCGGATCATCCGAGCGAGGTCGGTCGCCCTGTGCCGCCACAGCTCGTCGGTCGCCGTCGGGGTCGCGGCAGCGGTCATGTCATCGGCCTCGCACCAGCCAACGCGGGCACAACCGAATCCGCGGGGGCGAGGCCGCGCTGCCGTCGGCCGTCCTGGACGTTGGGCGCCGTCATCCCGCGCGGGACGCCGGAAGCCAGTGCCGCCAGCTCGTTTCGCATCCCCGCCGCGACGACGTCGACATCGGGGACGGCGCCGGCATCGGCAGTGATGCAGATCTCGAAGGCACCCGCGTATGAGATCACGCCGACGCCGATGGTCTGGTTGCCGATCAGGTTGAGCACGGGGAACAGGTCGAGGACCCGCGCTCCCGCAAGGTAAAGCGGCTTCCTCGGGCCGGACAGGCTTGCGGACGTGACGTTCACGCGCTGGCCGATGATGGCCCTGAGCACGAGGCGCCGCACCACTCCGTATCGGAAGAGGATGGTCGGCGGGGTTCGCGTTCGGCCCTTCCTGGCCGTCGTCTCTCGAGTGATCGCCCGGAGGCGCTCGACGGGATCGGTCGTGCCGAGCGCGATCGGGACGACCATCTGCGAGAGGTCGTTGCCCTCGACTCTGCCGCGCAGTCGGCCGCGGAGCGACACCGGGACGAAGACGCGCAGCGAGACGTCGTCGACCGGCTCGCCACGGTACATCAGCAGCGTCCGCAGACCCGCGGCGGCAGCGGCGAGCAGCACATCGTTGACGGAAGCGCCGTGCGCCCGTCCGATGGCTCGGATGTCATGCAGCCGCTCGCGGACGATCGCGAAGCGCCGCTCCGGACCGATCATGCGGTCGAGGCTCGTCTCGTCGCCCGGCGATTCGGCCATGAGCTCGCGCATCCCTGGCGCGGCCCGACGGAGCCGTTGCAGTCCGGCCCATGGCCGGGCGAGTGCGCCAAGCGCGGCGACGACCGCCGCCAGCCTGCGCCGGGTGTTGTCGACGAGGAGCTCGCGGGTCGAGGGCGGAGGGGCCGGCGACCACAGTGGCGGATCCAGCGGCGGCGCTGAGGGATCCGCCTCGAACAGGGCGCCGAGCATGGTCAACGCCGCACGGCCGTCCGCGACAACGTGATGGATCCGCAGGAACAGGCCGATCCTCCCCCCGCGAAGTCCCGGGAGCAGCCATACCTCCCACGCCGGCCGATTGATGGAGAGCCGGTGCCGGCGGATCGACTCCGCCGCGCGAAGCAGAGCCTCGTCCCCGCTCCCGGCCGGCAGCGGTCGGACCCGGATGTGGTCGCTGACGTCGAACGCGACATGGTCGACCCAGATCGGCCCGCCGAGCCCGCGCCGCAGCCCCAGGACGCGCTGCCGGAAGCGGGGAACGAGGTGCAGCCGACGGGCCAGGGCATCTCGGATGGCGACTGTGTCGATGGCGCCATCGCGGTCGAGCAGTCCGGCGCCGTCCAGGATGGCGAGCGCCCCAACATCCTGCGGCCAGGACGCGTCCGCCCCGAGCACCAGCCGATCGGCGCCGCTGAGCCTCTCGATCATGGCCGGAGGAGCCTGCGCGGCCGGAGGGCCACGGAGCGGCGTGACGGCCGCAGCGGGGAGCGGAGCAGCGAGAGCGGCTGCCATCCGAGGTCCGTGTGCGCCGCCACGACATCGCCGCCGCGGTCGCGGGCAAACACGATGCGGAACGTCGGCGAGCCGGTACCGGATGGGTCGATGCGGAACACGAGCGGATCGGCCTCGTCGTCGGGATGGAGCGGGAGCCCGCGCCCGAGCCCCGGGACCGGCGCGAGAACGCGGACCATGAGCCGACCTCCCCGCACGTAGACCTCCGCCCCTCGACCCATGAGCATCCGGCCACGCAGGTCGGAGATCCGCGCGGGCAGCCGATAGCGACCGCACAGGTCGCCCCAGATCTCGGGATGGTGCGCGACGTCCGTGCGGACGCCTGGTTTCGGCACGCCCAGCAGATCGAGCAGCAGTCCGCTGACCTCGTCCGGCAGCCAGGACATCGCACCACTGGAGCCGTTGGTGAACGCGACGACGCCGAGGTCGTCATCAGGGGCGATGAGCACGTGGGAGTTGAAGCCGGGCAGGATGCCCTCGTGGCCAGCCAACTGGTGCCCGGCAACGGCGCTGAGGAAGAAGCCGAGGCCCATGGCTGTGACCCGGCGGTCGGTCCGCCACTGCGGCCGCAGCATGCCAGCCAGCGTCGCCGGTCGAATCACGGAGGCGCCAGCCGCCGCACCCCCGCCCAGGACGGCGGCGACGAAGCGAGCGATGTCCGCGGTCGTCGAGTAGATCCCCCCTCCGCCGGCTCCGATCCACTCCCGGTCCGGGACGGGCTCCGGCCCACCGCGCCGGATGGTGTATCCGATCGCCAGCCGCGCGGCGGCCTGCGTCGAGCGACCGAGCTCAGTGTGGTCCATACCGAGCGGATCGAAGATGTGCTGGCGGAGGTATCGGTCCAGCGGCAGTCCGCTGACGTCCTCGATGACCTGGCCGAGCGTGGCGAAGCCATGGTTCGAGTAGGCGAATGCCGTTCCCGGCTGGACGACGCTCGCGAGGCCATCGCGGTAGTACTCCGCCAGCGATGGCATCGGCCCACCGGCCGGGACGCTGTGCAACGGAGGACGCCCTTCGAACGGGCCCCAGCTGAAGTGCAGGAGGTCGAGGGGATGCCGCACGTCGGGGATGCCGGACGTGTGGGTCAGCAGATGACGGAGGGTCGCCGGACGGAACTTGCGGTGGCCGCGAAGAAGCCGAAATGCGCGCAGCGACTCGCTCGCCGGGGCGTCGAGGTCCACCAGTCCGCGTTCCCACAGCTGCATGACAGCGACGGCGGTGAACAGCTTGGTGACCGAGCCGATGCGGAACGCCGTGTCCGCGGTGATGGGTGTCCCCGCATCGATGGCCGCGACGCCGTGGCCGTGGAAGAGCACGAGCCGACCGCCCCGAACCACGCCGAGGGCGAGGCCGACCGCGGGATGACGGACGAGGATCTGGGTGATCCTCGAGCGCAGGCGGCGTTCGTCGATCTCGTGAGTGTCTTCTGTCTGACGCGCAGCCGCGGTATCCATCAGGCAGCTCCTGAGGCCATCGGCGCGGTTGCGGCGCGCGAATGTGGCGACCCGGGCGCGATGTCGGTCGAAGCGGCCAGGAAGCGTCGGACGGCCTCCATCACGACCGCGGGCTGCTCGGCGTGGGGGTTGTGGCCGGCACGCTCGACGATCTCGAGCCGGGCACCGGGGATCCCGGCCGCCAGCTGGGCCTGGTGCTCGGGCGGGAACAGGAAGTCGTCGCGCCCGGCGATGACGAGGGTTGGAGCCCGGATCTCGCCGATCCGATGCATCACGCCCCATCCGGGAAGGAGATGACGACCCGCAAAGACGAGCGGCTCGCCGCGGAACACGGAGCGCCACTCACCATGGACCAGATCGCGCGCCACCACCCACAGGAGCGGCAGGCCCTTCCGATGGAAGTACGCACCACCGAAGCGGAGCATCGCCGACTGCGCTCGATTCGCCGCGACCCGCCCGTTGAAGAAGCGGCGCACGAGCCGAACGACCTTCGAGCTGTATCCGCGCCGGGCCAGGAGCTCAGCCGCGTTGTGCTGCGGCCACCACGCGTCGCCTCCGGTGTCGAGCAGGATCAGGCGCGACACGCGATCGGGATATCGGAGGGCGTACTCGAGCGCGACCGTTCCGCCGAATGAGTGGCCGAGCACGGTCCAGCTCTCGAAGCCGAGCCGCTCCCGGAGCGTGTCCGCGTCCGCGGTCAGGTTCTCCCACGTCATCGACTGCACCTGTGCGCCCTGCGAGCGGCCGTTGCAGCGATGGTCGTAGAAGACCAGCGTGAACTCGTCGGCCAGTCGCCGGAACGGGTTCATGGTCCAGTGATCCGCTCCCGGCCCGCCGTGCATCAGTACCAGCGGTGGTCCGCTGCCCACGACTTCCACGAAGAGATCGACGTCTCGAACGCGCATCGTGGTCATCGGGTCATGCCTCCGTCACGCGTGGATTGCATCGAGGGTGATCCGACGGGCGTGGATGCGGCAGATGACCCTGGTCTCGCGCGCTTCCTGCTCGCTCGGGTAGATGTGCCCGTAGTAGCGCGGGTGCCGGGTGTAGCTGCGAGTCAGCTCATCCAGGTGCTCACTGGCGCTCTGGGTCACCAGCTCCGCGTCGCCGCGAATCTGGATGTAGCGGGCGGTATTGCCCGGGTCGACGACCAGCAGGCTCACCATTGGACTCGCACGCAGGTTGCGGCCCTTCCGCCGCTCCAGGGTGGTGTTGACCCGTGCGCACGCGCCATCGTGGTCGACCCAAACCAGGCTGGACTCGGGTGCTCCGCCAGGTCCCAATGTCGTCAGCACTCCGCAGATCGGCCGACGCAGCAGGTCGAGATGGCTGACGGGGATCGGGAGCGTGTCGGACGCGACGTGCCGGACGGTCACGACGATCCACCGCCGCGGGCGTCGAGTGCGACGACGTGATCGGGCCGGATCCGACAGAGCACGGGGATCTCGGTCTCGGCGAACGGGGCGGCGATCACGTCGCCGAAATAGCGCACGGGCCGGCCCACGTACTTCGAGGCCAGGGCATTGAGGTGCTGCCCCGCCCCATCCTCGGTCATGTCCACGACGGTGCCCCGGATCTCCAGGTAGCGGAGCGGCTGGTTCGGGTCGAAGCAGAGCAGGGCGACGCGCGGATCGCGGCGCATGTTCCGCGCCTTGGCGAAGCGCGCCATGGTGTTCACTCGGACGTATCGGCCGTCGAAGTCACACCACACCAGCGAGGTCTGCGGGTAGCCGTCGGCGCCGATGGTCGTCAGCGCGGCCGCCGGCGGACATTCGACCAAGTCGCGATGTGACGCCGGCACATCGCGGCTCGCCGAGTCGGCCGGAAGACCGATGGTCCGCATTTGCCCATCACCTCTGGGTCGGGTGCTCGTGCACCAACGATCGGCGCAGCGCAGCTCAACGGCCAGAGCCGCTTGGACCGGATAATCCCGGCCGGTTGACACCTCTCGAAGGCCGCAACGGTCCTCGCGGCCCGTCGTCGCTGGCGGGGACGCCCGTCAGGTGATGTTGCGGTTCACCCGGAACAGATTGGTCGGGTCGTACCGCTGCTTGGCGGCCCGCAGGCGGTCGAGGTTCGACCGATACGACTCGACCATGCGGGCATCGGGCTCGTCATCGGTCTGGAAGTTGATGTAGTTGCCACCGGTCGAGTACGGGCGGAGCGCCTCCCAGGCGGAGCGCACCCAGGCGCGGTTCTCGTCCGGTGCGAGGTCCGCCGCCCCCATCGACTGGACGACGCACGCGAACCCTGCCTCGCGGTTGCCCACGGCCCCCTCGTCCTCGGATCGCTCGCTGAGCGCACCGGCGAGATGGAACAGGACGATCTGGTTGGCCGGCGCCTTTTGGTCCACGAACTGGGCGTGGTACGTCTCGAGCAGGCCGTCGCTGAGGCCCGCGATGAACTCGGACTTCCAGTAGTAGTTCATGCCCTTCGGCTGGGTGGCGTCCAGCAGCGTCTGCTGGGCGGCATACTCCTTCTCCACCACCAGGTCCGCCAGCGGCTCACCGACGGCGCGCAGGGCGGCGAGATCTGCCGCGGCCTGCTCGGGAGAGCCGGAGTGGCACACCACGACCATCACGACCGGCGTGCCATGCGCCGATTCCGGCAGCCACGGGGCGGGAGGCGCGTTCCGGCGCAGGGCGGCCATCGTGAGCTCGCGCGGTGCGGACTCGGTCGTGGCACGGAATGCGTCGAGGACATCGACTGCCATCGACGCCGGCCACGCGATGACCCCGCCGGTGATCTGCGGTCCGACCTCGTCCAGGCGGAAGACGAACTCCGTGGCGACGCCGAAGTTCCCGCCCCCGCCGCGCAATGCCCAGAACAGCTCGGGCTCTTCCGACCGCGAGGCGCGCCCGACAGTCCCATCGGCCATGACGATCTCGACCGCTTCCAGCGAGTCGACCGTCCAGCCGAATCGTCGGGTCAGATAGCCGAAGCCGCCACCCAGGGTCAACCCGGCGACGCCGGTCTGCGACACGAACCCGAGCGGTGCCGCCAGCCCGTGCACCTGTGTGGCGCGGTCCACGTCGCCGAGCAGGCTGCCGGCGCCGACCCGCACGGTCCGCGCCTCGGGATCGACGACGACGTCACGGAACGCGGACATGTCGAGCGTCAGGCCGCCGTCCGAGAGCGCGAGGCCGGCGATGTTGTGGCCGCCACCACGGATGGACAGCTCGACGCCCTCGTCGGCGGCGAAACGGACGGTCCGAACCACGTCGTCAATGGACGACGCCCGCACCACGGCCGACGGCCGCTTGCGGATCATGCCGTTCCAGATCGTGGTGGCCTCGGCGTAGCGATCGTCTCCCGGGAGCGCGACACGGTCCCGAAGAGCTGCCCGAAGCGCGTCCAGGGAGGCCGGCGTGAGGGCTGGCTGCGGGCTCGCCGCGTCAGCCTGCTGCGTGGATGTCATCGGAAGTCTGGCTCCTGCTCGGTATTGACTACTGGGTGCGCGTCCGGCGCCGGTGCGGGCCGGTCCAGGGTATGGGTGTGGCGGCGGCGAAAGTGGCTCAAAACACATGCGAGGGGCGGAGATCGCCGGCTCCCCAGACTACTCGGGCGTCCAAGAAGCCTTCCCGGCTTGACAGGCTGGTGGTACAACCGTATGGTTGTATCAATGCAGATCGCACCTCCCGACTTCGACCGCATGTTCGGCGCCCTGGCGGACCACACCCGCCGCGACATCGTGCGCCGCGCGATCGACAGCGAGGAGGGCATCGCCGAGCTGGCGAGCCACTACCCCATGAGCTTCGCGGCGGTGCAGAAACACGTCGCGATCCTCGAGCGTGCCGGCCTGGTCAGCAAGCAGCGCATCGGGCGACGCAAGGTCGTCCGCACCAATCTCGAGGGGCTGCGCATGGCGCGCCGCCTGCTGGACCGTTACGAGGAGCTGTGGCGCGGTCGCATCGACCGCATGACCGAGCTCGTCACCACCGACCCGAAGGAGATCGACCGATGACCGTCACCGCCGTCCGCAAGGACCCCGATTCCCTGACCATGACCCTCGACGCCGAGTTCGAGGCTTCGCCCGAGCGGGTGTGGCAGCTGTGGGCCGATCCGCGCGAGCTCGAGCGCTGGTGGGGACCTCCTACCTACCCGGCCACCTTCACGAAGCACGACCTGGCTCCCGGCAGCCGCATCGAGTACCACATGACCGGTCCGGAGGGCGACCAGCCCAAGGGCTTCTGGGACATCCTCGAGGCCGATGCGCCGCATCGGCTCCTCGTGCGCGATGGCTTCGCCAACGACGACGGCACGCCGAACGAGGAGATGCCGGCCGGCGAGATGGAGGTGACGATCGAGGAGTTCGGCGACGGACGCACGCGGATGTCGATCGAGAGCCGCTTCCCGAGCACCGAGGCGATGGAGCAGCTCCTTGCCATGGGCCAGGAGCAGGGCATGATCGAGGCCGTCGGCCAGATCGACGCCATCCTCGCCGAGGAGGCGGTCAGCGCTGGCGCGGCCCGAGGCGACTGACACGATGGCGGAGTCACCGCTCGAGCGGCTCATCGGCACCTGGGAGTTCGAGCCCACGGTCGATGGCCGTTCCGCGGGCCGCGGGCGCGCGACGTTCGAGTGGATCGAGGACGGCGCCTTCGTCGCCGAGCGCACCGAGGCGAAGTGGACGGATCCCGGATGGATCGAGAATGCGCCGGCCACGACGTCCGCCGTCATCGGCTTCGACGACTCGACCGGGGAGGTCACCCAGCTGTACGCCGACGATCGCGGCGTCTTCAGGATCTACCGAGGCACCCTGGCGGACGACGAGTGGCGGCTCGAGCGCGCGGCTCCCGACTTCCACCAGCGGTTCGTGGGCGAGTTCCGTGACGGCGGCGCGACGATGGATGGCCGCTGGGAGTCGTCGCCGGACGGGAGCGCCTGGGAGCTGGACTTCCCGATCACCTTTCGCAGGATCCAGGGCCGATGAGATTCGACTCGCCGGCCCGTCCAACCATCGAGCGACACACGCACGCCAGTTCGAGGAGAGCACCGTGACCGCGACGACCACCGAGCCGACCACCCAGACGCTGGACGTTCCCGGCGCAACCCTGACCTACGACGTCCGACGCAACCCCGCCAGCACGGAGCCGCCGCTGTTCCTGATCGGCTCGCCGATGGCGGCCGCCGGCTTCGTCTCGCTCGCCAGCCACTTCCCCGATCGCACGATCATCACGTACGACCCGCGCGGCTCGGAGCGCAGCACGAAGGACGATCCGACGACCCAGTCGACGCCCGACCAGCACGGAGACGACCTGCATCGGGTCATCGAGGCCGCCGGGCTCGGCCCGGTCGACCTGTTCGCCAGCAGCGGTGGGGCGGTGAATGCCCTCAACCTCGTGGCGAATCACCCCGAGGACGTCAGGACGCTGATCGCGCACGAGCCGCCGCTCGCCTCGATCCTGCCGGATAGCGACAACGCGAAAGCTGCCGTGCGCGCCATCAGTGACTCGTACCAGCAGCGCGGGTGGGGCGCAGGAATGGCCCACTTCATCGCCATCGTGAGCCATCGTGGCGAGTTCCCCGACGACATCGGCCAGCAGCCCGCGCCGGATCCAGCGATGTTCGGGATGCCGACCGAGGACGACGGGTCACGCACCGATGTGATGCTCGGCCAGAACATCGTCACCTGCACCCTCTGCGAGCCCGACTTCGAAGCCCTTCGGCGTGCCTCGACCCAGATCGTCCTGGCGGCCGGTGCGGGCTCCGAGGGCGAGATGGCGAACCGCGGGGCCCATGCCGTCGCGGAGCGCCTCGGCACCGAGCCGGTGGTCTTCCCGAGCGACCACGGCGGCTTCCTCGGTGGCGAGTATGGGCAGACCGGCGAGCCGGAGGCCTTCGCAGCGAAGCTGCGCGAGGTGCTGTCCTCGCAGGCCGTGGTCGCCGAACGCTAGGCGAAGGGCCGCATCGGGCGCGGAGTACAGGGCCTAGGTGCCGTCTGACTGACCGTGGGTGCGTGGCTACTCCGCGCCGGGTTCCACGACCCCAGCCTCGTACGCCGCGATCACGAGCGCGACGCGGTCACGGGCGCCCAGCTTGGCGAGGATGCTGCCGATGTGCGTCTTCACCGTCGCTTCGCCCACCACGAGGTGATCGGCGATCTCGCGGTTCGTCAGCCCTCGCGCGGCCAGGCGGAGGACGTCCCGCTCCCGGGGACTGAGGGACTCGATCCGACCTCGGGCATCGGCAGTGGGCCGACGAACCGCAAAGGCCTCGACCACACGGCGGGTGACGGCGGGAGCCAGCAGGGCGTCTCCCTCTGCGATCGTGCGGATCGCCGCGACGAGGTCTTCCGCCGGGGCGTTCTTCAGGAGGAACCCGCTCGCTCCGGCGCGCAGTGCCTCGAAGACGTACTCGTCGAGGTCGAACGTGGTGAGCATGACCACGCGCGGACCGCTCGCGTCCCGCCGCTCCGCCAGCAGTCGCCTGGTCGCCTCCAGGCCGTCGACGCCGGGCATCTGCACGTCCATCAGCACGATGTCGGGACGGAGCATGCGCACGCGGTCGATGGCCTCGCTTCCGTCGGCCGCTTCGCCCACCACTCGCATGTCGGGCTCCGACTCGATGATCAGGCGCAGTCCGTGCCGGATCATGGCCTGGTCGTCCACCAGCAGGACGCCGATGTCGCTCATCCGCGTCGGACGGGCAGCGTCGCGTCGACCACGAACTCGCCGCCGATTCCGAGGCCGGCGCGGAGCGTGCCGCCATGGAGGGCGACTCGCTCCTGCATGCCCTGCAGCCCAAGGCCGCTTCCGCGATGCACCGATGCGGGGTGACCCGGCTGATTGATCACCAACAGGCGCAGGGCGCCATCGCGCGCCGCCACGTCGACGGTGGCCTGGACGCGGCCGGCGTGGGCAAGGGCGTTCGCCAGCGCTTCCTGCACGATCCGGTAGGCAACCGCGTCGAGCCCCGGCTCGAGGTCGCGCGGCGAGTCGAACGCGCGAAGCTCCACGGCGAGGCCCTGTGCGCGGTACTCGCCGACCAGCGCCGGCAGGTCATGCAGCCGGGGAGCGGGCGCGGTCGGCTCCGACCGGAGGGTGCCCAGCATGCGTCGCAGGTCCGTGTTGGCCGTGCGTGCGGCGAGCTCGATCGCCTCGAGCGAGCCTGCGGCTGACGAAGGATCGGTCGCCAGGATGCGGCGCGCAGCCGCCGCCTGAATGCCGATGATGCCAACCTGGCTGGCCACAGCATCGTGCAGCTCACGAGCAAGCTGGAGTCGCTGCTCCCCATCGGCCCGCTCGCGGGCGACTCGCCTGAGCCGGTCGCGTCGGACGGCGATCGCGACGACCAAGCCGAGCGCGGCGCCGAGCGTGACGCCGCGCGTCCATCCCTCGTCGGTGATCCCCCATTGCAGAAGCGCGATGGCGAGGACGCCGATGAACACGGCCACGCCGGCTCCGATGTCCATGACATCGGCGTGCCGGCGTACCCGCGACGGGATCCACGATCCGGTCGGCATGTCGTCAGCCTACGTGCTGTCCGGTGGTCGGTCGAGGGATCGGCCGGCCAACCGCACCCGCCCGCCGAACGAGGGGAGGGACGACGATGATGGCGCCGAGGACGAGCTGGAGCAGGGCATATGCCGCCAGCGCCTGGCCGAGGTCGATGTGGACGAGCACCGACCAGGGTGCGCCGAACGTGTCCGGCGTCGCCCACAGCACGAGGGCGGGCGCGATCGCCAGGCTCCACGTTGCCGTCATCACGCCGATCCAGCGATGGCCAAGGATCGGGCGTACCGTGGGTTCACCACGCCGCGCGTGGCCCACAGCTCGGACAATGGCACGGCCCTGGAGCGCGACCATGAGCACGACCGCCGCGGTGAACGCCGGGTACAGGGCGCCGAGCGTCCCGCCAGCTGCCTCGCCCAGCAGTCGGGCCATGGCGGCCTCGGCGATTGACTCGCCCTTGTGCAGCAGCTCATACACGAGGCTCTGCCCGTTGTAGAGCACCACGAGACCGACGTTCTCCTCCGGGGCGAGGTACATCGCGCTCGCCATGTCGGTGGTCGAACCGGAGTGGCTGACGATACGCGTCTCCCCGAGCGCCCCGTCGACCCAGCCCATTCCGTACCGCCCCCGTCCAGCATCGACCGCGCCGGCGTGCAGTTCTTCGATTGCCTCGCGCGGGAGCACCCGGGCACCATCGATGGCCCCACCCGAAAGGTTGGCTGCCAGGAAGCGACCGAGGTCGTCGGCGCTGGCCACCAGCCAGCCGGAGGGCATCAGGTCCGGCCGCCACAGCGGATCGCCGCCGGTCGGATTTCCGAACCAGAACCGGTGGGCATCGGTCAGGTCGTCCGCGACGGCCGAGTTGATGTCGACGTGCGAGTCGTCCATCCGTAGCGGCGTGAAGATCTCCTCGGCGACGTAGGTTCCGAACGTGCGCTCGCTTACACGCTCGATGACCAGCCCCAGGACCACGTAGTTCGCATTCGAGTAGGCGATCGTCGATCCCGGCTCCGACTGCAACCTCACCGAGCGGAGCGCCTCGACCTGGGCTGCCAGTGTGGTGACGGGGCCTGCCAACGGCGTGACACCGGCCAGCGTTGGAATGCCGCTGGTGTGGTGCAGCAGCTGGCGGAGCGTGATCTTGTCGACGCCCGTGCTCGCCAGGGCGAAGTCGGGCAGATACGTGCGCACCGGCGCATCAAGCTCGACGCGGCCGGCCTGGACCAGCTGCATGAGCGCGGTGGCTGTGATGGCCTTGCTGAGGGAGCCGATGACGAAGGGCGTGTCCGGCCGCACCGGCCGCCCGCTCGCATCGGCGCGGCCGATTCCCCCGCTGTGAGTGATGCGACCGTCACGGACGATCGCGAACGATGCGCCGGGATATCCGGCGTCGTGGATCTCCTCGGCAAGAAATGCCTCGATCTCGGCATCGTTGGCCGGTGCTTGCCGTGAGCCACCGTCGCCATGAACGATCCCGACGATCAGGTTGGCCGCAGCGAAAAGGGTCACGGCCGTGACGGCGATACGGCGCAGCGTCAGCCGCGGCGTTCCGCCTGCACGAATGAGTGTCATGTCGATGTGCCTCCTGTTTCTCGGCGCACTTCCCGTGCGCCCATGAGGCACGATCGGCGTTACGGGTCCCTGCTCCATCCCGCGGAGGCAGGAACGTGCCCTCCACCCGCGGGTGGAGCGGCGGCCGAGCCGATCTGCGACCGATGTCTCGGCCCGGCAGGAGAGGACGGTCGCTAGTCCCGACCGATGACGGTGGCCACGTCGGCTTCGTTCCCGGCCGGGTCGGCAAGCGTCCACCAGGACGGCGCCCGGTCCCGGACCATCCGGCCGCCGGCCGCCAGCGCCGCCTGGACGCGTGCCTCCGCCATGTCGTGGGGCACCCACACGGCAAGGTGGATCGCGCCGCCTCCATCGGGTCGCGGCTCGTCCATCTCCTCGAACCACAGTGCCGGCCCGCGGTCGCGAGGATCGATGATGTCCTCCTCGGGGCTGTCCGGGCGCGGGTCGTAGCCGAGGACGGCACGCCAGAACGGGAAGATGTCAGCGTCCTTTGGGGCCCCGGGGATCACCAGGACGCCCTGCACGGCAGCAGGATCAGCCTGGAGACCGAGTTGGTCGGCGACCGCCGATATCCGTTGAGCCATCTCCACGTCGCGCTGCGTCGGACCGAACCAGTCGTCCGCCGCGGTGATCAACCGGACCGTCACCCCGTCATGGCGGACGTCGATGGCGGGCGGATGGTCCTCGATCCCCTCGATCTCCGCCAAGCCCTGGACCAGCCGCGCGCTCTCGGCAAGCGACGACGTACGGAGGAAGACCGTCGCGCCGTCGCAGACGACACGCCAGTCTTCGAGGCCCTCCGCCTCGTGGAATGCGATTGGTGTGATGCCATCCGTGGTCGTCATCGCGGCTCCTCAGTCGTGGATCCCTGTCCTCATCCTGCCCACCACCGTATCTGGGATTCCGGCCGAGTTCTGTCAGAAATGCCCTCCGTTGCCGGCGGGCGCTCGTGCGGGCTGCCTGACTCCAGGGTTGCGTTTACCGACCCAATCGGACGGCACGTTCATCCGGGCGGCCAGCCAGGATCGCGGCCAGCAGCTCGACCCCGTCGACGAGCCGCGGGCCGGGCCGTGAGACGTACGCCGAGCCATCGATCGCCCACAGCTGTCCGGTCCGCCAGGCGGTCGTGGCGGTCAGCGCCGGCGGCACGTCGAACGCGCGCCACTCACCGATGGTCCGCGGCAGGTCGAAGCCGCACAAGCCGAGCACGATCACGTCGGGATCGGACTCCGCGAGGTCAGCCCACGCCAGCTCGCGCGACGGCTCGCCGGCCCAGCCGATGACCGGCGTGCCACCGGCTCGCTCGACCTGCTCCGGGACCCAGTGCCCCGGCGCGAACAGCGGGTCGAGCCACTCGATCGCCGCCACGCGCGGGCGGGGCTCCATCGGCTCGATCGTCGCTAATCGCTGACGGAGACCCGCCATCAGCTCGGTGGCTCGATGGTCGACGCCGGCGAGATGCGCGACGAGCTCGATCGTGGCGAATACGTCGTCGAGCGTATGTGGCTCGAGCGACACGACGACCGGGCCGCCGTCGCCACCCAGGCTCCGCGCCGCCTTCAGCACCGTCGGGTACGACACCGCGCAGACACGACACAGCTCCTGGGTAAGCACGAGGTCGGGCCGGAGCTCCGCCAAACGGGCCTCGTCCAGCGCGTAGATTCCGTGGCCGGCATCCAGTGCGGAACGGACGGCCGCATCGATCTCGCGTGACCCGGTTACCTCCGGTGGGAGCCGATTTGCGGTGACCCGTGGGACGCCGTCGATCGCCTCCGGCGGGAACTCGCACTCGTGGGTCACGGCGACCAGCCGGTCTGCCAGCCCCAAGGCGCACACGATCTCGGTGGCCGAGGGCAGCAGCGACACGATCCGCCGCGCGGGCCCCTCCAGGCGGCCCGAGCCGGACAGCCGTGCGGCGGGATGCAATGCCTCGAGCGCCTGCATGGCGCCATCCTAGGCCAGCGTCAGAACCTGGATTCCAGAATCCGCTTGAGCTCCCTGACGTCCTTGCCGATGGACCGGCTGACCTGAGCCGACATCAGCGGACTCGCGATCCGATACAGGCCGCTGGCGTCGCCCTGCACCCGAACCCGCGCCACGCTGCGCTCGCGTCGGGGCTCGACCTCGTACGAGACGTCCATCGGCATCGGTGCCTCGACGGCATGCATCGCCATCCGCCGCTCCGGCGCGAGCTCAACGATCTCCATGACATAGTCGATGCGCCGACCGAGGAAGCTCGCGCGGCGCCGCACCTTGGAGCCGACGGCGAGCGGGACGCCGTCCAGCGGCTCGGCGGCATTGACGCCGCTGATCCATTCCGGGTCATTTGCTGGGTCGAACATGTACGCGGCGACGTCCTTGGCGCTTCGTTCGATCTCGATCTCCGCGGTCTCGTCAAGGGCCACGCCGCACCTCCATCGGTTCCTCCAGCTGCTGCGCCAGCCGGTTCAGCATCGTCCCCCATCCCCCCTCGTGCGACCTGGCGGCGGCCGCTGGCAAGAGCTCGTGTCGCAGCGTCAGCTCCGTTCCTCCGTCCCCTGCCGCCGCGAGCTCAACGGTCACGCGGCTCGCCTGTCCCCCGGTGAACGCGGAATGCCAGGTGAAGCTGAGCCGATTCGGTGGCGTGACCTCCAGGTATTCCCCGCGGTGCTCGATCTCGCGACCGTCGCCGATCATGACAACGCGAAGACGACCGCCGACGCGAGGATCGGCCTCGACGCGGGCGTGGCCGACGGGCGACATCCAGCGCTCAAGCCAGGCGGGATCGGTCCAGGCCGCGAAGACGCGTTCCGGTGGTGCGGGCAGGGTCCGCCGGATCTCCAGGGCACCTTCATCCATCGGAATTCGACCGCAGCAGCTCGTCGAGAACGTCCAGGCGACGGTTCCAGAATGATCGATACAGCGCGAGCCACGCTGCGGCATCCTCCAGGGGCTGTGGGCGGATGGATATCCAATGGTCTCGCCCCCGCACGTCGCGCTGGACGAGGCCTGCCCGCTCGAGCTGGCCGATGTGCTTCGACGCGGCGGCCAGGGAGATCGTGAACGGTTGCGCCAGATCCGTGACCCGCACCTCTCCCTCCCGCAGGCGGTCGAGCATCGCCCGTCGTACCGGGTGCGCGAGAGAGGCATAGGTGCCGTCGAGGACGGCTGAACGCTCAACCATTAGGTTGAACGTTAATGCGCAGTCAACCGGTCGTCAAGCCGCCGTCCATCGAACGAGTTAGTCGGGTCGCCAGAGGTCGATCTGGGGCAGCCCGTGGATGCCGAGCGTCTGCGACAGCTCGCCGCAGTGGTACGCGTCGTGGGTAAAGAGCCGCTGCAGGATCGAGGAGCGGGTGTGGACCTGGACCGTCCCAGCGTACTCGCGAGTGATGCGGTCGCCGAGCATGTCCGGGGTCCATCGGTCCAGGCAGCTCTCGATGAGCCGGAACGTGCTGTCCAGCCCCTCGACCAGCTCCTCGGCGCTGCGGGGATGGTCGAGGTCGTCTTCCCAGCCAACCTCGGCGTTGGGGCCAAAGGGCGTCGTCTCCGCGCCGGGCTCGCCGATCACGTCGCACAGCCAGTACACCCGCGTGCCGGCGTCGTGGCCGACGGTCGCCCAGATGGGCCACCCGTCGGGCGACGGCCGAATGGCGAGCTGATCGGGAGTCATGGCACTGATGACCTCGCGCAGTCGGCGGTTGTACTGCGGCCACATCTCGTAAGAGAGGCGAATGGTGGGTGTGCTCATGACGTGATGATGCGCCGGATTCCTGCCGTGCGGTGTCAGGTTCCTCGTCCACCATGAACACATGACCGGTGAGATCACCGTCCTCCCGGCCAACGGGGCCGGATGCGACGACCTCCAGACCGTGTTCGGCCCCAGCGGCCCGGCGGCCATCTGCCAGTGCCAGCGCTACAAGCTCGCCCCGCGCGAGGCCTTCAAGTCGTATCCCGCCGAGGAACGTGCCCGCCGGCTCCGCGCGCAGACGCACTGCGGACAGCCGGCTGCGACCATGACGAGCGGCCTGGTCGCCTACCTCGACGGCGAGCCCGTCGGCTGGTGCGCGGTCGAGCCCCGTCCGGCATACGAGGGCCTCCTGCGCGTCTATCGCGTCCCGTGGGAGGGCCGCACCGAGGACAAGACCGACGAGACGGTGTGGGCGGTGACCTGCGTCTTCACCCGCGCCGGGTTCCGGCGGCGGGGCATCGGCTATGCGCTGGCGCGCGCGGCCGTCGAGTTCGCGCGAGAGCGCGGCGCTCGCGTCCTCGAGGCATACCCCATGCTCACGCAGCCGGGGAAGGACATTACGTGGGGCGAGCTCCACATGGGCACGCGAAGCATGTTTGCGGCCGCCGGGTTCGGAGAGGTCGGCCGTCCGACGCCGCGCCGGGCCGTGATGCGTATCGATTTCTCGACCAGCACAGCAACATAGGGAGCGACATGGCTGAACAGTCCGCACCGATCATCCTGGTCCCCGGCTTCTGGCTGGGAGCGTGGGCGTGGGACGAGGTGGCCGACGCGTTGCGCGCCGATGGCCACGACGTGACGGCAATCACGCTTCCGGGCCTGGAATCGAAGGAAGCCGACAGGTCGTCGATCTCCTTCCAGGACCACGTCACCGCCATCGTCGGCGCACTCGAGCGCGCCAGCTCACCCGCCGTGCTCGCCGTCCACAGCGCATCCGGGTTCACCGGCTACGCGGCCAGCGATCGGGTCCCGGAGCGCATCGCCGCGATGGTCTACGTCGACACCGCGCCCGGCATCGCGCCCCAGGACCCGGATTTCGCCGACGCGGAGAAGCCCATGGTCTGGGAGGAGATCGTGGCCGAGGAGAACCTCGATGGCATCAGCGACGCGCAGAAGGAGACGTTCCGCCAGCGCGCCGTTCCGGTTCCTGGCCGCATCCTGCGAGACCGCTTCGAGCTGACGAACGACGCCCGGCGCGACCTTCCGAGCACGCTGATCTGCACCGCCTTCACCAGCGAGCAGTACCAGACCTACGCCAGGGAGCACCCCGAGTGGTCGTTCCTGGCCGGCATCCCGGAGCTCCGCAACGTCAGCTGGGTCGACCTTCCGACGAGCCACTGGCCGATGTGGTCGCGACCCCAGGAGTTGGCAGGGATCATCGGCGAGGTGGCAAGGAAGCACGCGGTGGTGGCCACCGGGTAGCCGAACGCGTGGTCCGCGAATCGCGGATATGATCGGCGGACCGGGGCGACCGCCCACGCGAATCCCGGATCACCTCGCCGATGGAGCACCATCACGTGAGCACCACACTCTTTGCCGCGGGCGGAATGACCACGCTGCCGCCGGCCGCCTACCAGCCCGGGGTCTGCAACATCGGCCCTGCCGAGATCCGGCGCCGCCGGATGGCGGGTCATGTCGGCGCGGCTGCGGCCCTGGTCCTGCTCGCCGTCCTCATCGCGATCGGGGCCCCGGCGTGGACCCGCCTCGCGGTCATCCTGCCCGTCGCGGTATCGGCATCGGGCTATCTGCAGGCCCGGATGAAGTTCTGTGCCGGCTTCGCCCAGCGCGGGATCTTCAACTTCGGTGGCAGTGGCGACGCGGTCGTCGTCCAGGATGCCGAGGCGCGAAGGCTCGACCTGCGCCGCGCTCGACAGATCAGCCTCTCGTCCTTCGCGATCGGTCTGGCGGTCGGCGTGGTTGCGGTGCTGCTTCCAATCTGACCGCGACACTTCATTCCAACCCCCAAGGAGCGTCCTCGCCCGTGGACTACCGCATCGAAGCCATCACCCTGCCGGTCAGCGACGTCGACCGCGCCAAGGCGTGGTACCAGCAGGCCGGCTGGAACCTCGACGTCGACACCGAGCCGGCACCCGGGTTCCGGGTCGTCCAGTTCACGCCGCCGGGATCGGCGTGCTCGATCACGTTCGGGACGGGCATGCCCCAGTCGGAGCCCGGGTCGTACGTCAACACCTACCTCGTGGTCACCGACATCGAGGCGGCCCACCGTGATCTCAGCGAGCGTGGCATCGAGGTCAGCGACATCTTCCACTGGAGCGAGGCCGGGCAGACGCCGGGCCCGGACCCGAAGCGTGGCGACTTCGGGTCGTACGCCACGATGGCCGACCCCGACGGCAACGTCTGGCTGATCCAGGAGGTCCCCAGCCGGGCGGACTCGACCTAGGCAGCGTCCCGATTCCGAGGCTCCAGGACGACCACCGCGGTCTCGGTCGGGCGCCGCGTGGCGTAGCCGTCGACGTCGTCGCCATGCTCGCGCCACCGTGCCCAGAGGCGTTCTCGCTCATCGCCGGTCGCCGCCCGACCACGGACGGCAATCGAGCGATCCGGCAGATCGAGAACCGCATCGGGATTCGCCTGGAGGTTGAGCCACCACGCCGGCTCCGGCGCGGCCCAGCCGTTCATCGCCAGCGTGACGTAGCTCGGTCCGTCCTCGAAGTAGCCGAGGATGGCGACACGGCTGCGCCCGGATCGGCGGCCGACGGTGTGGAGGCGCATCGTCCCCCACTTGCCCGGCTTCGCCGGCCACAAGCCGTAGCGGCCGGGCGTGAGGCGGTACAGGAGCCGATGGATCACCCACGCGCCGCGGACGACGAAGCGGGGTGGCACGTACGGCGACTTCGGCGGCGGCGCGGCCGGCGTCTCGTTCATCGGGTTGCCTGACCCTGGGCCATCGTGGCCGCCCGCGTGTCCGCGCGTCGTGCGCGCCGCAACGCGTCGACGATCTCCCAGCCGGTCACGAACGCGGTGACGACAGCGACGGAGATCATCACCGGGCCGTTGCCCTCGGCGAGAGCCGGCCAGCCGACGGCCTCCGCGAACGCCGGGTTGATCAGCGACCCGGACAGTGCCAGCACGATGACCGGCACGGCGAAGGCGACCTCCAGGACCGTGTAGCCGATGGCCAGCGTGATCGTCCACCGGCCAACCAGGAACACGACCACCTGCACGAGCGCAATGGCGGCGAGCAGCACGAGCAGCAGGGGCAGCCACAGGCTCCAGAGGTCCGGGTTGAAGAGCGTGATGACCTCCCCGGCCTCGTCCGTGAACCAGGCGACGCTGTTGAGGAACAGGATGCCGCCGATGGTCAGGATGCTGGTGAGGACCTCGCCCACCGCGTCGCTGGCGCTGACCCGGTCCTTCGGCAGCGCCGGCAGGCGATCGACGTTCCACGCGCCGGTTGCCGCGGCGATTCCCTCTCGCGCGTCGCGCATCGCGTCGAAGCGCTCCATCGCCGCAAAGAGGATCGTGATCCAGAAGAAGAGATGAACGCCGACGGTCCATGCGCCCACCGCCCCCGCGATCAGCGCGGCGACGAAGGTCTCCCCGCCCGCGATCGCCAGTCCGGCCTGAACGATGCCCACGATCGGCATCACGATGCTGAGCAGCATCACGAGCAATTGCCGGTACTCGACGAAGAGATCGGGACCGATGAGGTGCAGAGGCCGTCCGGCGATGCCGGCCGCCAGCCGGGTCGGGTCGCCGAGTCCGTCGAGAACCGCCCGCTCGGCCCCATTGCGATCCTCGCCCGCGTTCGCCCGGTCCTCGACGGCGTCCGTGATCGAGGAGCGGAGCTCCCGCTCGACGTCGGTGCGCTGCCCGTGCGGAACGCCCCGCAGCGCGGCGGCGAGGTAACGCTCGGTGAGCTCGGTCATCCGTGGGATCCTCCATTCAGTGCGTGCAGGGACGCGGTCAGATCGGTCATGTCAGTCATCAGCTGGGCCGCGAGCTCGCGTCCGGCAGCGCTGGTCCGGTAGAACTTTCGCGGGCGGGTGTCGTCGGTGTTCCACTCGCTCGCCAGCAGGCCACGCTCCTCGAGCCGGCGCAGCAGCGGGTAGATGGTGTTCGCCTCGCTCGGTATGCCGGCATCCCCGAGCCGCTTCAGCAGCGCGTAGCCGTACTCAGGCACGCGCAGCGCGAGCAGACAGGCCAGGACGACGGTGCCCCGTCGCAGCTCCTGCCGATGCGTGCCCAACAGCTCGCCATCTACCATGCTCGGCACAATAGTGTGTGTCGCACACTATTGTCAAGACCCCAGCCTGATGCGCACTACGCTGGACCGATGAGTTCCGGCGGCGCCAGCCGTCCGATTGGCTGATACCGAACCCCCGCACAAGGATCGCGAGCATGAGCACCGATTGGACCACCGACGCGAAGGGCATCGGCGCCTACGCCGATGTGAACGGACTCCACCTCTACTACGAGACCCACGGCGCCGGGAAGCCGCTGATCTTGCTGCACGGCGGGCTGGGATCCGGCGAGATGTTCGGACCGGTGATCGGCGCACTGGCGGCGAGCCACCAGGTCATCGTCCCCGATCTCCAGGGGCATGGACGCACGGCGGACATCGATCGACCGATCGACATCAAGCTCATGGCCGACGACATCGCCGCGCTCATCGACCACCTCGGCCTCGAGAAGCCGGACGTCGTCGGCTACTCCCTCGGCGGTGGCGTCGCGCTCTTCACGGCCATCAAGTATCCGCGCAAGGTCGGGAAGCTGGTCGCCGCATCGGTCTACCTTCGGCCGGACGCGGTCGATCCTGCCCTCATCGCCATGCAGGCCCAGGTGAGCGGCGACGTCGTCGAGATGATGAAAGGCACGCCCATGTACGAGACCTACATGCGGCTCGCGCCGCGACCGGAGGACTTCGGCCGGCTGATGGATAAGATCGGCGACGTGATGAAGGAGCCCTACGACTACACCGAGGATGTGCGCGGGCTGCAGGTGCCGACACTGTTCGTCGCCGGGGACATGGACCAGGCGCCGCCACGGCACTATGCCGACATCTTCGACCTGCTCGGCGGCGGCCACGACGGCGGCTGGATGGGCGAGAACCGGCCGGCCGGAGGCCACGCCCTCGCGATCCTGCCGGGCCTTCAGCACTACAACGCCTTTGCCTCGCCGCTGTTCGCAGCCGTGACGCTGGCATTCCTCGACGCCGCATGAGCGATCAGCGCACCGACTCCGATACGGCAACGGCACCCGTCCTCCAGATGCGGGTCGTGGTCGAGGCCGATGACTATGACGACGCTGTTCGGTTCTACCGCGACGTGCTCGGGCTGCCGGAGCAGGCCGCGTTCGAGGGCGAGGGCGACGCCCGCGTCGCCATCCTCGAGGCCGGTCGAGCGACCTTCGAGATCGCCAATCCGGCACAGAAGCGGATGATCGACGAGGTTGAGGTCGGGCGACCCGTCGCGCCCCGCATCCGCATCGCGTTCGAGGTAGCCGACGGCCGAGCGACCACGGACCGGCTGGTCGCTGCCGGCGCGGAGCTCATCGCGTCACCCCGCGAGACGCCGTGGCGGTCGCTGAACTCCCGCCTCGAGGCGCCCGCCGGACTGCAGATCACCCTGTTCGAGGAGCTCGAGACGCTCGAAGAGCGGACGGCTCGCGAGGGCTTCGGGACCGACGCCGAGGGGCGCTAGCTGGCGAGCTCCGCGGACATGCGGCGTCCGATGTGCTCGGCCCACGACGCCGCCGGCTTCGGATCCGCCCGGTCGAACTCGGCGTATGCGGTCTCGAGCACCATCGTGACCCGGTCCAGCGGGGTGACGTGGCCCACGATGTCGGCCAGGCCATGCTCGATGACGTACTCGCCGTACCAGCGCGGCCAATCCTTGTCGTAGACACCACCCAGCTCGATCGTTTCGTACACGCCGTGCGCCTGCTCCGCCTCGAGCAGCAGGGCGGTGATCGCCTCGGATGTATCGGTTTTCATCGGGTCGTCTCCTGCTGGTGACGAGATGACAGTACCGCGAACGTCCGTTTGGACGCGCCCGGTTCGTACCCGCCAGTTGCATGCCACCGTCGGACGAGCAATACTTCGGTCACACCGATCTATCCGGAGCAACCGAACTTTCCGTGTCCCGAGCCGACGCAATCGCCCGCGCCATGGTGGCGTACGAGGCGTTCCACGAGCGCGCTGTCGCCGTTCACACCCCCGAGGTCGTCGATCTCGGCCTCACGCTCGCCCAGCTCAAGGTGATCTACGTGGTCGCCGCGGCGGGCCCGATGACGATGGGCGCGCTCGCCGAGCGGCTGGGGACCGGACTGTCCACGACCAGCGAGAGCGTTGATCGCCTCGTCCGCAACGGCCACCTCGAGCGCAGCCCCGATCCGACCGATCGACGGCAGGTGCTCGTCAGCGCCACGCCGATGGCGCGCGCACAGATCGAGCAGATGTCGGAACTCGGCAGGGCACGCCTGCGCGACCTGCTCAGCCGCCTCCCATCGGCGGATATCGAAGTCATCGAGCGCGCCATCCGGCTGCTGTCGGACGCGCTCGGCACCCTGGACGAGGAGACTCCATGACCTGGCTCAGCCGCGCGGCCGTCAGCCACCGCAGCGTCACCATCCTGCTTGCCGCTGCCCTGTTCGTGGGCGGCGTCCTGGCCTGGTCGAATCTCAAGCAGGAGCTCCTCCCGGAGATTTCGTTCCCGGTCGCGACCGTGATCGCGCCGTACCCGGGCGCCGCGGCCGAGCAGGTCGTGGACGACGTGGTCGTGCCGATCGAGAACGCCGTGAAGACGCTGCCGGGCATCGACACGGTCAACTCGACGTCAGCCAACTCCATCGGCTTCGTCATCGCCCAGTTCGAATACGGCGTGGACGTCGAGGAGGCCGTCGCCGACCTCGACGACGCGGTGGCCGCCCTCTCCCTGCCGGAAGGCGTCGACCCGCAAGTGACGCCGTTCGACTTCAGCCAATCCCCCGTCGTGATCGCCTCGATCTCCTCGCCGACCGCCTCGCTCACGGAGCTGGGCGAGATCGCCGCGGACGAGATCCTTCCCGAGCTGCGCGCCATCTCGGGCGTGGCGACCGCGGAGGTCACCGGTGGCCTGACGGAGGAAGTCGAGATCACGCTCGATCCCGCCGAGGTCGCCGCTTCCGGGATCAACCTCCAGCAGCTCCAGGGTGTGTTGGCATCGGCCAACCTGACGGTGCCGGCCGGCGAGCTCGAGCAGGAGGGCGGATCGCTCCCGGTCACGGTCCGCGGCCAGGTCGAGTCCACCACCGAGCTCGAGAGCCTCGTGGTCGGCACGAACCCGGCGGCGGAGGTGCCGACGCCGATCACCCTCGGGCAGATCGCGTCCATCGAGACGGTCGAGGTCGCCAGCTCCGGCTACGCCCGGATCAACGGCGACGAGGCGCTCGGCCTGACCGTCACCAAGACCCAGTCGGCGAACACGGTCGAGGTCTCCGAGGCGGTCGGCGAAGCGCTGGACGAGATCGTGGCTGACAGCGACGCCGACCTCGTGGTGACCAGGGTGTCGGACCAGTCCGACTTCATCCTCGAGTCGCGTGACGGCCTGCTGCGTGAGGGCGGCCTGGGTGCGCTGTTCGCGATCCTCACCATCTTCGCGTTCCTGCTGAGCCTCCGCTCGACGTTCGTGGCGGCGCTCAGCATCCCGCTTTCACTCCTCGTCGCGCTCATCGCGATGCAGTTCACCGGCATCACCATCAACATCATGACCCTCGGCGGGCTGGCGGTCGCGGTCGGCCGGGTCGTGGACGACTCGATCGTGGTGCTCGAGAACATCTATCGCCATCGAGCTATGGGCGACAACCGGCTGAATGCCTCGCTCAAAGGCCCATCCGAGGTCGCCGGCGCGATCACGTGGAGCACCCTCACCACCGTGGCGGTGTTCCTGCCGCTGGGCCTGGCAGGCGGCTTCGTCAGCCAGTTCTTCCTGCCGTTTGCCCTTACCGTCACCTTCGCGCTTCTCGCCTCGCTGGTGGTGGCCCTGACCGTGGTTCCGGTGCTGGCGTTCCTGTGGATCGGAAGGCCTCGACGCGAGGAAGTGGACGCGCTGGGCGAGCCGCGGCGATCGATCTGGGTTCGGATCTACGACCCGACGATCCGCTGGGTGACGAGCTCGCGCTGGCGGGCGGCCGGCGTCTTCGCCGCCGCCCTTGTCCTGTTCGTCGGCTCGCTGTTCCTCGTGCCGCTGCTGCCGACGCAGTTCATCGACTCGGGGTCGGAGAAGCTGCTCCGTGCCAGCGTCGCTCCCCCATCGGGCATGAACTCGGAGGACGTTCGCGACACCGTGGTCGAGGCCGAGGCGATTCTGCTGGAGGACGACGAGGTCAGGCTGGTGCAGTCGACCGTACCGCCGGAGGGCGATACCGGGTTCGGGACCCTGATTGCCGCGGCGTCGGGCCGGCCCGCGAACTCGGCCCAGCTCTTCATCCGGCTCGACGACGACGCGGACCTGGAGGCAGCGGCGGTCCGCCTGGACGAGTCGCTCTCGGTCCTCGAGACCGACGGCTGGGACGTGGCCGTGCAGCAGACCACCGGGCCGGGGGGCGGGACCGCCACCTCGCTCGTCGTGAGCGGGTCGAGCGCCGAGGACGTCGAGGAGGCGGCGCTGACCGTCGCCCAGGCCCTCGAATCCGTCGATGGGCTGGCGAACATCACCACCGATCTCGTGGCGGAGGCCCGGCAGATCGTCGTCACCGTGGATCCCGCTCGTGCCTCAGCCGCGGGAGTCGGCGCCCCGCAGGTGGCCGGCATCATCGGCGGGGTGCTGTCGCCGACGGAGGTCGGGACGCTCGCCGTCGCGGATGCCGCGGAGCCGGTACCGATGGTCGTCCGCTTCCCGGCCGATACCGCCACCTCGGTCGAGGACCTGGAGGCGTTGCCGGTTGGCCCGACGACGGTCGGCGAAGTCGCCGACGTCGAGGAGGTCGAGGCGCGCCCGACCATCAGTCGTGTCGACGGCGCCCCATCGGCCACCGTCAGCGCGGACATCACCGATGAGGACACCGGTGCGGTGTCGACGGCGATCGCCGCAGAGGTCGAGCGGCTCGACGCGGCCGGCGACCTGCCGCCGGGCGTATCGGTCCAGGTCGGTGGCGTGAGCGAGCAGCTGACCGAGGCGTTCGGCGGCCTGTTCATCGCCATGGGCATCGCCATCCTGCTCGTCTACGTCATGCTCGTCCTCGCCTTCAACTCGCTGATCACGCCGTTCGTGATCCTGCTCAGCCTGCCGCTGGCCACCATCGGCGCCTTCCCGGCGCTGCTGCTCACCGGACGGCCGATCGGCATCAGCGCGCTCATCGGCTTCCTCATGCTGATCGGGATCGTGGTCACCAACGCGATCGTGCTGATCGACCTGGTCGAGCGGCTGCGGGCCGAGGGTGTTCCACTGCGGCAAGCGATCGTTCGCGGTGGTCACACCCGGGTGCGGCCGATCCTCATGACCGCGATCGCCACCATCTTCGCGCTCCTGCCACTGGCGGCAGGGCTGAACGAGGGCTCGATCATCGCGGCGGAGCTGGGGACGGTGGTCATCGGCGGGCTGCTGAGCTCGACGTTCCTCACCCTCATCGTGGTCCCGGCGGTCTACCTGCTGATCGAGGGCTGGCGCGAGCGCAGGGCGTCAGGTGCTGGTCGCGTTGAGGGGAACGCGTCCGACCACTGACGTGCCCCGGTCCGGGATGGAACTGATCTGGAGCGATCCGCCGACGGCCCGCATCCTGGCGCGCATGATCTCGAGTCCCGCCCCGGACGGCGTCTCGCCGGCGAACCCAAGTCCGTTGTCGATGACGGCGAACTCGAGGCTATCGTCCCCCGCGGTCAGGCGCAGGTGCACCGACGTCTCCGACCCGGCGTGCTTGGCGGCGTTCTGGACCGCCTCGAGACAGGTGTAGTACACCGCCCGCTCGAGGTCGGGATTCGAGCGGGGCACCACGCCGGCCTCGACATGGACGGGGACGCCCGCCGCGCGCGTGGCGCTGCGCAGTGCCACCGGCAGCCCGAAGGCGCGGAGGTGTGGCGGACCGTCGAGATGCGCCACGGATCGGATGTCGGCCAGCGCTGCCTCGACCTCGCTGCCGATCGCATCGAGCACCTTTCGCTCCTCGGGCCGGTTGAGCTCTTCGCGCGCCAACCCGACGTGGATCCGGAGGGCGACCAGGCGCTGCTGGGCACTGTCATGCAGGTCCCGCCCCAGCTCTACCCTGGCCGCATCGGCCGCCTCGGTGATCGCATCGCGCAGGGTGTCCATCCGGTCGTGGGTCTGGTCGAGCTCGGTCGCCACGAGCGTGGCGTTCGCGGCGGTCGCGACGATGCGCGGATCCTGCAGGATGCCCTGCTCGGCGAGGATGGCCGCCACGGGCTGGGTGCCACGGTGCACCTCGATCCAGGCATGGTCGCCGATCGGCACCGACGGCTCGACGTGACAGCCACATTCGTCGCGGTAGCTGTTCGTGGCGGGATCCCACGTTGCGAGGCGCAGGCGGGGATCGCCGAGCGCCTCGGCGAGGGCGTCTCGCCACGGCCCGCCATCCGCGCTCACCAGCCGGTCCAGCAGCCGGCGCCCGGTCGCCTGCGCCGCGTACTCGGTACGCACGAGGTCGACGAGGAACGCGATCGGGAATGCGATGGCTGTGGCCACCAGGAGCCACGAGATGACGTCGTCCAGTCGCCCGTTGGCCGCGATCGCCGACCGCGTGATGTGGAAGGTGCCCAGCATGCCGACGAAGAGCAGCGAGGTGAGCGCTACCGGCAGCGAGCTTCGCCAGCGCGCGCCGGCGCCGCGGAGTCGCCAGCCGATGATCGCAAACGCCCCGATGGCCGACGCCAGTCCCGCCAGCAGGGAGAAGTTGCCTGCCACCGCCAGGAGCCACGGCGAGTTGCCGATCTGGAACGGGTTCGGGGGACACAGCACGAAGCACTGCGCGATCGGGCCTGCCAGGAGTGTCGGCGCCTGGCTGGCCCAGACCAGATACGCCAGGACCGAGGCGCAGACGAGCGCCATCGCCGCTCGATCCGCGCGGCCCCGCAGCCTGCCGACCGGGAAGGCCAGGGCGAGGAAGAGCGTCCAGACCGTGATGGCCGATTGGCCGACCACGGCGCCGACGGAGAACAGGATCGGGTCGTCCGACGCCTGGAGCGCCTGTGTCCAGGCACTCAGCCCGAACAGGACGAGGAGGCCGCCCACCGGGCTCTCCGGGCGACGGATCCGCCAGATGACGCCGACGAGGACCGGAGCCGCGGCGAGGTACGCGGCATAGATGGTGGGAGCGATATCCTCGACGAGATAGTCCGACCCGGCGGCCAGCAGCACCGAGGAGGTGACCATGCCGGCGACGACGGTGAGAGCCAGTACCACCAGGAACCCGACGGACCGTCCGGTCCTGCGCGGGGGTGCGTGCACCTCGTCCGGGGGTGCCCATAGCAGGGCAGATCCGGGAAGCGGCGCGATGGTTGGCTGCTGGGCTCTCGTAATGCTCGGGCTCCGACGCGCGGCTCACCGGGAACACGGCACGAGCACCCCGGGTCAATTCCTCGCGTTGTGTAAGCAATCTTACGCAGATTTCCGCGCTTGCCTACCCCTTAACCAAGTTTTCACGGGTGCAGGCACCCCGTGGTCGTGGGGTGATGCCGCGTGCGAGCGCCTGCCAGGGGTGTGGCCTGCACCCCCGCAGGTCTCGTTCAGGTGCCGATCAGTCGAGCGAGGACTCGATGTCCCCGACGCGCGTCGTGAGTGCCCAGATCACGAGCACGGACAGCGCGATGATGATGATCGACCAGAATGGCTGATACGGGAGGAACACGAAGGCCTGAGCGGCCGCGATCGCCGCGATCACGGCGCCGAGCACCCGCGCCCACGTTGCCCCCGACAGGAGCGAGAAGCCGGCGATGAGCACGATGGCGCCCCAGATCAGGTGGATCCAGGCCCACGTGCCGACGTCAAAGGCGAAGACGTACTCGGGCGTGGTGACGTAGAACTCCTGGTTGAACAGGGCGATGAGCCCCACACTGACCTGGAAGAAGCCCATCAGCATCATCATCATGGCCGCGAACGCGGTGAAGCCCACCAGCCACGCCGAGCTGTCGCTATCGCTGTCGCGAGACGTCATTCCACCATCCTCGTAATCCGATCCTGTCATCTCAGATCCTCTCCTCCGCCCCCCGATGCGTCGTTCCTCGGCCCGCGAATCGCGATCACCAGCGCCGCGATGCCGCCGATCAGCGCGAGCAGGCCGAGCAGAATCGGCAATGCGATGACTCCCGTCAGCGGGTTGAACAACAGGAGCAGGCCGATGACGACGTCCACGACGCCCAGTATGCCGACTCCCCAGTCCCGGCCACTCACGGCGCGTGCGATGAGGGTGACCCCGAGCGACACCCCGATGCCGCCGAGGAACACGAACAGCGCGCTCTCCACGATCACGGTCGTCCACAGCGGGTGCCGGATGATGGCGAGCCCGGCAACGATGCCGAGCAGTCCACTGGCGACCGTCCATCCCCACAGCTTCCGGTCCCACGCCAGGCTCACCAGGGACACGATGCCCGCGATGAGCCACCAGAGGCCGACCAGCTGCACGATGAGGACGGAGCTCGCCCCCGGCGCGAACAGCAGCAGCAGGCCGATGACGATGCCGGCGATGGCCTGGGCCACGCCGACCCATCGCGGTGGCTGGACGCGCTCGATCATCGGAGATTGGGACATGGCGGGCACCCCCGACTGTCGCTGAGGCCTGGTCAGAGGGACTACGACGCCCGCGATCGCATCGGATCACGTCATCGGGGCGCCCGTCCTAGTCCTCCTCCTCGGCGAAGACGACCTCCCGGCGGCGGCGGATCGCGGGCAGCACGGCCAGCAGGAGCGCGGCGACGGCCATCGCGAGCAGCACGGCCGAGATCGGTCGGGTCACGAACGTCAACAGGTCACCGCGCGAGATGATCAGCGAGCGCCGCAGATGCTCCTCGAGCAACGGCCCGAGGACGAAGCCGAGGAGGAACGGGGCCGGCTCGCATCCGAGCTTGATGAGCGCGTACCCCAGGACCCCGAAGAACGCGATCATGAACACGTCCCACGCGTTCGATCCCAGCGAGAAGGTCCCGATGGCGGCGAACGCGATGATCGCCGGGAAGAGCACCTTGTACGGGATCGTGAGCATCCGGACCCAGATGCCGATGAGGGGCAGGTTCAGCAGGACGAGGAACAGATTCCCGATCCACATCGATACCACCAGGCCCCAGAAGAGCTCGGGCTCGTCGGTGATCACGTTCGGCCCTGGCGTGATGCCGTGGATGATGAATGCGCCGAGCATCAGGGCCATCACCGGATGTGGCGGCAGGCCGAGCGTCAGCAGCGGGATGAACGACGTCTGCGCCGCGGCGTTGTTCGCCGACTCGGGCGACGCGACCGCCTCGATCGCACCGTGCCCGAACTCCTCCTTGCGCTTCGAGAGCCGCTTCTCCACCGCGTACGCCCCGAACGAGGCCAGGACGTGCCCTGCCCCTGGCAGGATGCCCAGCGCCGAGCCGAGGGCGGTGCCCCGCGCGATCGGCCCGACGATCCGGCGCAGGTCCTCCCGCGTCGGCCACAGGTTGGAGATGGTCTTCGTGACCACGTCGCGCGTTCTCTCGTCCTCGAGGTTGCGCAGGATCTCGGCGATGCCGAACATGCCGACCGCCACCGACACGAAGTTGATGCCCCCGTCCAGCTCGGGCACTCCGAACGTGAAGCGGGCGACGAAGCTCTCGTTGTCACGGCCAACGGTGCCGAAGAGGATGCCCAGCACGATCATGGCGAGGGCCTTGAGGGTGGATCCGCGCGCCAGCGCGATCGAGGCGATCAACCCGAGCACCACCAGCGCGAAGAACTCCTGCGATCCGAACGTGAGGGCGACGTCGGCAAGCGGGGGCGCGAACAGGACCAGGATGAGGGTCGCCACGGTGCCGGCCACGAAGGAGCCGATGGCGGCGGCCGCCAGCGCAGGCCCGGCCCGGCCCTTCTTGGCCATCTCGTGGCCATCGATTGCCGTGACCGCCGCGGACGACTCTCCGGGCAGGTTGATGAGGATCGCGGTCGTCGAGCCGCCGTATTGGGCGCCGTAGTAGATGCCGGCGAGCATGATCAGCGCCGAGACGGGCTCGAAGTTGAACGTGATCGGTAGCAGGAGCGCAATCGTCGCGGTTGGCCCGATGCCCGGCAGCACGCCCACTGCGGTGCCCAGCACGACGCCGATGAAGCAGTACAGCAGGTTCTCGAGGCGCAGCGCCGTCTCGAGGCCCAGCGCAAGGTTCTCGAACAGCTCCATCGCCCGCTCAGAACGGGACCCACGGGCCGACCAGCGGCAGCCGCAGCTGCAGGGCGACCACGAAGATCAGCAGAGTGAGAACCGTCAGACCGATGGAGATGACCAGCGCCTCGCGCCACGTCGTCGCGGAGCGCGCCAGCGACGCGAGCAGTGTCGACCCGAACAACGCCCCCACCACGCCGAGGCCCCGAATCGTCAGCCCGAAGAACAGGAGCGCGGCCGTGATCATCACGACCGCGCGCCAACCCACCTGGCCGATCGGCTCGCCCTCGCCGGCCAGGAACCCCTTCACGATGACCAGGACCCCAAGCCCGGCGAGGAAGACGCCCAGCGTCAGCGGAAAGTATCCGGGTCCCATGCGGACGGGCGACCCCACGTCGTACGACAGCGCCCCGAGGACGAAGCCCAGACCGAACACGATGAAGATCGAGCCGGCCAGGATGTCCTTCAGCGCACGACGAACCTCGGGCACACGACCCTCCCACTTCATCCGATACGGCGAATGGGGCGACGTGTCCGCCGCCCCATCTCCGTCGCGGTGATCAGCCCGCCGTCACCCCGGCGTCCTCGATGATCGGCCGCCACAGCTCGATCTGGGACTCGAGCTGCTCCCGATGGGCGTCGGGCGTGACCCGGTCCTCGGCGACCGGAGCCGTGCCGAGCTCGGCCATCCGCGAGATGACGTCCTCGTTCTGCAGCGCAACGACGAGTGCCGCGTTGAGTGCGTCGACGATCTCCTGCGGCGTCCCGGCCGGGACGTACAGGCCGTGCCAGACGGTGACCTGGATGTCGCCCACGCCGGCCTCCTCGGTGGTCGGTACGTCCGGCAATGCCTCGATGCGCTCCGGCGTGGTGACCGCATAGGCCTTGACATCACCATTGAGGATGGGCTCGCTCGTGTTGGTCGTCTGGTCGCACATGAAGTCGACCTGGTCGCCAAGCAGGTCATCCATGGCCGGTCCGGTGCCGTCGTACGGGACCTCGGTCAGGTCCAGCCCAGTGGCGGTCTCGAACAGCAGCCCGCACAGCTGCGACGCGGCACCGACGCCGGCATTGGCATAGGTGACCGTGTCGAGGTTCTCCCCCACGTAGGTCACGAGCTCTTCCATCGTGGTTGGCTCGAAGTTCGGGCTGCCGATGAACGTCATCGGGACCTCGGTCACGAGCCCGATCATCTCGAAGTCCTCGAGCGGGTCGTACGGAAGGTCCGGGTACAGCGTCGGCGCGGTGGACATGCCGATGTGATGCATGAGCACCGTGTAGCCGTCGGGCTCGGCATTGGCGACCTGGTCGGCCGCCACGGTTCCGCCGGAACCCTCGACGTTCTGGACGACGATCTCGCCTCCGAGCTCGGCGGCCATGGGTTCGGAGACGAGCCGGGTGACGGTGTCGGTCGGACCGCCCGCGGCGAAGGGCACGACGATGGTGATCGCGCTCTCCGGATAGCTTCCGGCGTCTCCGCCGTCACCGGCGTCGGCGCTGCCTCCCCCTTCGTCGGCCTGGCAGGCGGCAAGGATCAAGGCTGCCGTTGCGATGGTCGCGCCGAACCGCATCCCTGGGCGCGCGAACGCGGGTGAACGGACGGTGCTGAGTGTCCGTGTCGCATCTAGGTCCTCCCTCTCGAGAGTCGATGCTCGGGCCGTCGGAAAGCGTAGCACTCGTCGTCCCGCGGTCAACGCTCGCGCACCGCTCGCCTGCGTGGTATGAACGGATTTCGACTTCATGCCGTTGAGGAGTGCCACATGACCCAGGATGGAGCCCGCGTGCTGCATCAACCGGAAACTCCGGAGACCGATGCCGCCCGACGCGAGTGGCAGCACGGCTGGGCGGCCGGGCCGACCCGGACCCGCTGGACCGAGCTGCCCGTCCAGGCCGGTGACCCGGCTCCGTCGCTCGACCTGGTGGAGGCACGCTCGGGGGAGCTCCGCCCCCTCTCGTCGGCCTGGGCCGACGGCCCGGCGCTGCTCCTGTTCTGGCGCCACTTCGGCTGCAGCTGCGGCCGCGACCGTGCCCAGCGTCTCCGCTCGGAGTACGCGAGCTATCGCGATGCCGGGGCGACCGTGGCGCTCGTCGGGCAGGGCGAGCCGGAGCGGACCCTGACCTACGCGGCGGCGAACGAGCTGCCGGACGACATGCTGCTGTTCTGCGACCCGGACGAGCAGCGCGTACCGCGCCTTCGGGCTGCTGGAGGGCGGGCCGATCGAGATGCTCTTCGATGCACCCGACGACTACCTGCGTTGCGAGCCCGAGGCCGGGGCGTCGCTCGCCGCGTCGCGGGTCGCGGAAGGCAGGCCAATGGTCGACAACACCTGGCTGCTTCCCGGCGAATTCGTCGTCGACCGCGATGGCCGGCTGGTGACGACGCACCGCTTCCAGTACTGCGAGCACTGGATCGACCCGCGCGTCAACGTCGCAGCCATCCGATTCGCGACCGGGGAGCTGCGCCCGGCGTATCGTTGAGCGATGCTCACCATCGGCTCAGTCGTCATCCGTGTCGATGACGTCGAGCGGCAGAAGGCCTTCTGGACCGCCGCGCTCGATTACGTGGCACGGGAGGGCGACGACGAGGATTTCGCCCTCCTCCGCCCGCGCAACGGAACCGGTCCGAACGTGTCGCTCGATCGCGTGCGCTCGACACTCCAGATCCCGCCGCGCATCCACCTCGACCTGTACGCCGCAGACCAGGCGGCGGAGGTCGAACGGCTGATCGGTCTGGGTGCGACGGAGGTCCACTGGGACAAGCGCCCTGCCGATGCGGACTACGTGATCCTGGCCGACCCCGAGGGCAACCGCTTCTGCGTCATCGACGCCGGCTGACGACCTGACCGATGCATGAGATCGACGTCCGGCTGGACGACGGGCGCACCCTGCACGGGTATGACCGCGCGCCGGTTGGCACGCCGATCGGGCTGACGGTGCTGTGGCACCACGGGACTCCGAACATCGGCACCCCTCCGGCCCCGCTCTTCGCGGCGTCCGACCGGCTGGGAATCCGATGGCTTGGCTACGACCGCCCGGGCTACGGGGGCTCCACGCGCGTCATCGGCCGAACCATCGCCTCGGCGGCGGCCGATGCGGCGTCCATCGCCGATGCCCTTGGGATGGAGCGCTTCGCCGTCATGGGTCACTCCGGTGGGGGCCCGCACGCCCTGGCCTGTGCCGCGTTGATGCCGGATCGCGTTCAGGCCGTGGTGAGCGGCGCAGGCCTCGCGCCGTTCGGCGCCGACGGCCTCGACTGGTTCGCCGGCATGGCGCCGTCCGGCGTCGCCGCTCTGCGGGCCGCCCTCGAGGGTCGCGAGGCGAAGGAGCGCTTCGAGGCGAGCGCACCCGCTGGTGACTCGGGCTTCACCGTGGCCGACCACGCGGCGCTGGCCGGCGAGTGGGGATGGTTCGGATCGGTGGTCGAGCCGGCACTCGCGGATGGACCAGGTGGCCTGGTGGACGACGACCTGGCCTACGTCGCGCCTTGGGGCTTCGAGCCGGGGGTGGTGTCGGCACCGACGCTGCTGATCCACGGATCCGACGATCGCATGGTCCCGGCCTCGCACAGCCGCTGGCTGGCGCGCCAGATCCCACAAGCCGAGCTGCGGGAATCGCCGGGTGAGGGCCACATCTCCGTCCTGACTGGCGCGGAGCGCGCCCTCGAGTGGCTGCGGGAGCGAGCCGGCTGAAAGACTCGGCGCCGCGACTCAGCGCGGCGCGGTCAGGACCGCGGACAGCGCCCCGACCACAGCGGCCCCGAGCACGAATGGCAACGCGACGAGGACGGAGCGCCACGCCCGCATCGGTCAGGCCTCCTCGGCCTCCGGTGGTTCTCCCTCGACGCTCGGACGGAACGAACGCGCCGCCACGACCAGCAGGACCCCGATGACGATCGCCATCAGCGGTCCGACCCAGGTCAGCGACAGCGCGCCGCTGTCGCCGGACAGCAGCACCAGCCCGGCTGCCACGAAAAGCAGGCCGAAGACGAGCGACAGGAGATCTGGTGAGTGGCGTGTCATGGCTAGCGTCCCTGTGATCCTTCCCGGAAGACCCTGATGGTTCCGACGCCGGTGTCGAGCGCCAGCGTCACGTCCGGCCCGGTACCGTCGAGCACGAACCGGTCCTCGAGCTGCGTCCCGCTCTGAGAGGCGCCGAGGATGTAGAAGTTGCCCGCGCCGACCGTGGCATCCACCTCTCCGCTGACTTCCTCGGGGAGCAGGACGACGAGCTCGCCCATGGCGACACTCGCTGCGACTTCGATCGGCGCCGTCAGCTCGACCTCGGTGAGGTCGAGCACCAGCTGGCCCCCGGTGAGGCGATACTCGTCCTGGAGCTCACCGGGGTCCATCGGTGTGTAGCGCTGCTCCCCGATCCCGCCCTCGAGCGGGACGGTCACGTAGCTCGCCATCACGGCGAACGGCAGAATGAGCAGCCCCAGCAGGATAAGCGTCCGGGCGTGCCCCCACCACGTTCCGACCACGAGGCCGACGCCGAGCACGGCGAGCGCCAGCCCGAAGTACTGGGCCAGCTGGACGGACACGTCGGTGACGTTCGTCAGCAGCGCGAGGGCGCCGACTGCGACCAGCACCGCGCCGAGGATGTACCACCCGAGTGGAGAGGCGGGGCGACGACGGCGACGCGGACGCGGTGCCGCGGCCACGGCTTGTGTCGGCGGGACCGCCGCATCGGCCGTGGATGAGGCCGCGGTGTTTGGCGCCGCCGTGGCCGCCACGACGGGATCGGTCGGGTCGCTGCGGCGCAGGATGACCGCGCCGAGCAGGACGATGACCAGCGCGATCGTCAGGACGCCGAAGAACCCGGAGTCCGAGGTCGGGATCCCCGTCCCGAGATCTGTGCGGACGCCGAAGAGCACGTTGGTCAGAACGCTGGCGGCGATCAGGGCACCCACGACGAGCACGATGGCCCGCAGCCACGGGTTCCGCATCCGCCCGGAGCCCTGCACGACATGCTCGAGGACGGACTTGTCGGTGGCATCGTCCGGCACCAGCAGCCAGGCGCCGACATAGAGCAGAAAGCCCAGTCCGCCGAAGACCATCAGGCCGACGAAGGCAATCCGGATGAGAAGGGGGTCGACGTTCAGGAAATCGCCGATGCCGCTCGCCACGCCGCCGATCACGCGATCGTCGGAGCGGCGGCGGAGGACTCGGGGGGCGGTCGGTTGCTCGGTCGTCATGCACCGATCATCGAGGCCGGCGACCGCGTTGACCATTGGGGAGAACCCCCATTCGACCCTGATCGCGCAGCGTCGGGGTCAGGGATGTCCCCCATCGTGGACCGATACGGCCGTGTGGGAACATGCGGCCATGGCGCAGGCCGACGCCCGGCATCGGGCCACCGAGACCACACGCACCCGCAGCCGCCTCGAGCGGAGCCGCAGCGACCGCATCATCGGCGGTGTTGCCGGCGGCATCGGGAACCACCTCGGCGTGGACCCGAACATCGTGCGCGTCGCGTTCATCGCCCTGACCTTCGCGCTCGGCTTCGGGCTCATCGTGTACGTCCTGACCTGGCTTCTCGCGCCGCTCGAGGAGCCGAGCGCCGACGTCGAGGCGCCGCAGCGGCGGATCCGACTTCCCGCCCGGAGGCAGCTCGCCGGTCTCGGCCTGGTCGCGCTGGGGCTGCTGCTGCTGCTCTGGATCTCCGGCCTGTGGTTCGGCGGCGAGCTGGGATGGCCGGTGGTGCTGGCCGCCATCGGCTTCGCGATCCTGTGGGCGCGCCGCCCGGAGGACGGCCGCGCGCGATCGACGCTGTCGAGCCTGGGCACGCCGCTCGAGTCCGTGCTGAGCGGCCAGGTCTCCCTTCCGAGGGTGATCATCGGGACCGTCCTGATCGTCGTGGCGATGGGGGTCTTCCTGGCGGCCAACACGTCGCTGGCGGCGGCCGGCAACATGCTGCTGGCCATGATCGTGGCTGTCGTCGGCCTGACACTCCTTGCCGGGCCGTGGGCGTGGAGCATGGGTCGCCAGCTGGTCGAGGAGCGCAGCAGCCGGGTCCGCTCCGAGGCCCGCGCCGAGATGGCCGCCCACCTCCACGACTCGGTGCTCCAGACGCTGGCGCTCATCCAGCGCGCCAAGGCGCCACGCGAGATGGCGAGCCTCGCCCGCACCCAGGAGCGCGAGCTGCGTGCCTGGCTGTACGGCCGCGCGCCCGACCTCGCCGAGGCGCGGCTGCGCGACGCGATCGACTCCATGGCCGGGCGGCTCGAGCGGCAGCACCAGGTGAGCGTGGAGGCGGTGGTGGTCGGGGATGCCGAGCTGGACGATCGACTGCGCGGGCTGGTCAATGCGACGGCGGAGGCCGTCGCCAACGCCGCGCGCCATTCGGGCAGCACCACGATCTCTGTCTACGTCGAGGTCGAGGAGGACACGATCAGCGCCTTCATCCGCGACCAGGGCAGCGGCTTCGAACCCGACGCGGTGGCGCCGGACCGGCGAGGCATCGCCGATTCGATCGTGGGCCGCATGGAGCGGCGGGGCGGGACGGCCCACGTCCACAGCCGACCCGGTGCCGGCACGGAGATCGTGCTCCAGCTGCCCAGGCGGGCGCCATGACGACGCGAGTCTTCGTGGTCGACGACCACGAGCTGTTCCGGTCGGGCGTGCGCTCCGAGCTCGGAGGCGAGCTGAAGATCGTCGGCGACGCCGGATCGGTGGAGGACGCCGTGCCCGCCATCCTGGCCGCGCGGCCCGACGTGGTGCTCCTCGACGTGCACATGGCCGGCGGTGGCGGTCGGGCGGTGATCGAGGCGGTGCGTGCCGAGCGCCCCGAGGTCCGGTTCCTGGCGCTGTCGGTGTCCGATGCGGCCGAGGACGTTATCGGCGTCATCCGCGCCGGCGCCCGGGGCTACGTCACGAAGTCGATCTCGGCCGAGGAGCTGTCGGCCGCCGTGCGGCGCATCCACGAGGGCGACGCCGTGTTCTCTCCGCGTCTTGCGGGCTTCGTGCTCGACGCGTTCGGTGGCGAGGCTCCGCAGCCGCTCGACCCGGAATTGGACCTGCTCAGCCGGCGCGAGCGCGAGGTGCTGCGCTTCATCGCCCGCGGCTATACCTACAAAGAGGTCGCGCACGAGCTCCATATCGCGGTGAAGACGGTCGAGACCCATGTGTCGGCCGTGCTGCGCAAGCTGCAGCTCTCGAACCGCTACGAGCTCACGCGCTGGGCCGCCGACCGGCGCCTCGTCTGAGCGCGCTCAGCGCTCGAAACGGAAGCGCGTCGGATTGCGCGTGATGTCCGTCCACGCAATCGCCTTGCGAAGACGAATCGCGATCGCCCCGTTGGAGCGGTAGAAGTTGGCCTTCATGCCGTACTCCGGGAACTTCGCGTTCGAGGCGGCGGCCAGCCGCTCGGCCAGGTCGCCATCCACCGTCTCGAGGATCTCGGCCTCGCCGTCGAGGATCACCACGTCGTCGACATCGGCGAGATGCACGCTCACCTGCGGGTTGGCGGCCAGCTCGCCGATCCAGCGGACCTTCGGGCTGCCACCCACCCAGATCGCGTTGTCGACGTAGACCCCGTCGATGGGCCGCACGCGGGGGCGGCCATTGGCCCCGACCGTGGCTACCCAATAGATGCGATCACGGTTGAGGCGCTCCTCGACGTGGCTCCACGGCAGGAACTCCTTCGCCTTGGACGTCCCGTATTCGGCCGGGATACCGGGACGGTCGACGGTAGGTTCCAGAGCGGTGCTCAGGGGCGTATCGGTCATCGGCTTCTCCGGCATGGGTCCCTCGGCACGATCGTACAAGGCTACGCTGTGAGCGTGACCCGGTCGACAACGAGGCCGGCGGGCGTCGAGCGCCTCGCCCATCAGCTGCTCGAGGGAGTTGACGATGCTCCCCTGAGCCACGAGCTCGGCGCGTGGCTCGCGGCTTCGCCGCGCTTCCGCTCCTTCGCCGACGCCCATCGCGACAAGATCCGCAAGAAGCTGCGAACCGCCGGTGACGACGCCGCGCGTACGGACGTTCGCGCCGAGCTCGAGGTTGCTCGATGGCTGCTGGACGACCGACGCATCGAGCTCGCCTTCGAGCCGCGCGGCTCCACCGGTGGCGGACCGGACTACGCGCTGGCCTACCGGGACCACCCTGCCTTCGACCTGGAGGTGACCCGGCCGCGGCACGCGCTGGACCGGGATGGCGTGGCCGCCACGCTGCTCGTGAAGCTTCGCCAGCTTCCGGCGAGCGTGGCCAACGTCATCCTGATCGTCGGCCATGGCATCACAGTGACCGAGACCGACGTCGGTGCGGCCGTTCGCGCCATCCGCGCCCGGGCCGACGCGAAGGACGAGCCGTACTTCGTGCGGCGGGGCTTCGACAGCACGCGGCAGTTCTACGATCGCTTCCTACGGCTCGGTGCGGTCCTCGTCTGGGACGCGTCGGGCGGAAGCGGCCGGCGGACCGCGGTCTGGCGCAACGCATCGGCCCGGATCGCCGCGCCCGAACGCGCGGTCGCCGCCGCGGTGACCTGCCTCGAGGCGTCGTCGGGATGACGGTGAAGTTGTGCCGAGGAGGTCAGCTCTCGGACGGCGGCCCCATCGGGCTCATCAGCTGGAAGTAGTTGTCGTCCGGGTCCGACAGCGTGGCGATGAGACCACCGGTCTGGTCGCCCTCGAAACCGTAGGGCTCCCGCACCACTGTCGCGCCGGCCGCGACGAACCGGTCGAACTCGCCGCGCACGTCGGCGGTCTCGATGTTCCAGATCAACCGGCCGGGCTGAGAATTGCTGCCCTTGACCTCGTCGTGCGGGCCGACGGTGACCCAGCCGCTCCCGACCTGCCAGCCGGTGTAGCCGCCGTCCTCCATGGCCGGAGGCCCGAACAGCTTCGTGTAGTACTCGCTGAGGCGCTTAGGATCCTCGCTGCCGATCAGGATGCTGTTGAAGTTCATCCGGGGTTCTCTCCTGAGGGATGTGGCTACCAGCGTAGACCCGCGGCAGGATCCGAATTCATCGGTCTCGCTCTCAGACGGTGGCCCGCTCCGCAGACCGACCGGCGAAGCCGGTGACGATCCACAGCATCCCGATGAACAGCAGCTGGAGTCCAACGAAGAAGCCGATGGCGATTCCGGAGAGCGGGAAGTTGGTCCAGACCCACAGGCCTAGCAGGATGTTGATGGCCCCGAGACCGACCGACCAGCCCCAGCCCTCGCCGCGGTCCATGACCGAGGAGATGATGCGCATGACGCCGTCGATGACCAGCATCAGGGCGACCGCGACGGTCAGCGCCAGCGCGCCCGCCAGCGGGTCGAACACGATATTGAAGCCGACGATGATGTAGAGCACCCCCAGCAGGCCCTGCAGAATCCGCCACCCGGTCGACGTGCCGCCGGTGAAGGCTCCCACGAGCTGCATGGCGCCCGCCGCAACGAGCACCCAGCCCACGATCACCGTGGTCACCAGGGTCGCGTCGACCGCGTTCCACAGCGCCACGAGGCCCAGGATCGCCAGGACGACGCCGATCCCGACCAGCCACTTCCAATTGACCGGGAGCACATCGGCGCCGCGGTCGTCGACCAATGCCATGGTTGCCCTCATCATCCGCTCAGCGGGCCCTCTCGGAGCCCTCCGAACCAGTATGCATCGGGCGTCGAGTGGACGAGCGGGCTATTGCTCGTCCGGCGACCGATCGTCAGCGCGTCGTGGACCCGGATTCAGGATCCGTCGCCGGCCGGGTCGTTGTGATCGTGGACGTGCGCTTCCTTCTCGTGGTCCATCCGCTCGTCGGCCGGCTCGTGATCATGTCCGTGGACGAGTGGAGCGTGGTTGTGCTCGTGGCTGTGGTAGGCCGAGCGATGCTCGAACTCGCCTCCCAGGATCCCGCCGCCGGTGTGGTGATGGGTCACGTGGTAGTGGTCGTGGGTGTGGACCTGGGCCGGGTGCACGTGCTCCTGCTCGCCGGCGCGCTCCCCGACCGTCGTCTGCTGCGTCGGTGTCGTGGTCTCGTGCGTCATGTCTGAAGGTTCCCTCGCGATGCCGTTTCCTCCCCGAATGCACATCCGGTGCCGGGCATGAGCAGCGCGACGAATGACCGATCCCGACGCCGGTCCCATGCCCGATGACCGGACATCGGCGAAGGACGATGCTGCCTGCATGACCACGACCCGCAGCATTCGACCCAGGCGACCAACCGCTGAGGAACGGCGATTGTTCGACGCCTTCTGCTTCATGCGGGCCCTCTACGCCGAGCGCGGGCCGCAGGACGCAGTTCCGGTGGCGACGATCACGTCCGTCATGGCGGCTGCGAACGGCCGATTGGGAGCGATCTCCGTTCCCTGATCCCGGCGTCGCGGCTATCGTGGGTGGGCGATGACCTTCCCCACCGGCGACATGGCGCTGACCCACATCCTGGTGGTGTCCGACGTCCCCCGATCCCGCGGCTGGTACACCGATGTCCTCGGTGCCGAGCTCTTCCGCGAGTACGGCGGCGACTCGGCAGTCCTGTCGTTCAACGGCGCCTGGCTGCTGCTCGTCAACGGCGGAGGCCCGACCGAGGACAAGCCGGGCGTGACGCTGGCCCCGCCGACCGATCCCGCGACGCTGGACCACCTGTTCACGATCCGCGTGCGCGACTGCCGCTCCGCCTACGAGACCCTTCGCGACCGCGGCGCGTTGTTCCTCAGCGAGCCGATCGATCACGGCTCCGAGACGCGCTGCTTCTTCCGGGATCCCGATGGCCACCTGTTCGAGATCAGCGAATACCGTGGCTGAGCCGCTGCACGACTACACCGCCGTCACGCCCGCATCGGTCACGTCCGAGACCGATGCAGCCATTGCCGACGCCGAGGAGCTCGCCCGTGCGGCGCTGGCCAGCGCCGGCGCCCCGTCGTTGGCGGCGACCCTCGTCCCGCTCGACCTGGCAGTGGCGCGGCTGGTGGAGGCGTACGGGCGCGGCGCGTTCATGGGCCAGGCCCATCCGGATGCCGCCGTTCGGCAAGCCGGAACCGAGGCGGAAGAGCGCATCAACAAGTGGCGCGTCGCACTCGTCTTTCGGCGCGACCTCTACCAGGTCGTTCGTGCGTTCGCCGACACCGAGGAGGGGAAGGCGCTGACCGGCGAGGAGGCACGGCTCCTTGCGCACTGGCTGCGCGACTTCCGTCGGGCGGGTCACGAGCTCGGAGAGGCGGACCGGGCCGAGCTCGAGCGGCTGCGAACCCGGCTGGTCGAGGTGCAGGTGGCCTTCCAGCGCAACCTCAACGACTTCCGCGACGGCATCGACGTCACCCGCGACCAGCTCGCCGGCCTGTCGGACGCGTACGTCGAGCGCCTGGCGCCTGGATCGCGCGAGGGCACGTACCGGGTCAGCCTCGACTACCCGGAGCTCAACCCATTCATGCAGCAGGCGCACGACCGTGAGCTGCGGCGGGAGCTGCTGATCAAGGACTGGCGCAAGGCAGTCGACCTGAATCGGCCGCTGCTGGAGGAGGCGCTGGACCTGCGTCGGCGGATGGCCGCGCTGCTCGGCGAACCGACGTGGGCCGATCACGCCATGGAGGTGAAGATGGCTCGCACGCCCGCCCGCGTGCATGCCTTCTACGAGGAGCTCCTGCCCTCGCTCGAGGGAACGGTCACCGGCGAGCTCGATGTGCTGCGTCAACGGATGGAGGCCGATGGCCACGACGGCCCGATCACCCTGTGGGATTGGCGCTACTACGACGAGACACTGCGGCGGGAGGAGTACGGGCTCGACCAGGAGCGCGTGGCCGAGTACCTGCCGCTCGAGCCGGCCATCGAGGGCATGTTCGCGCTCACCGGCGAAGTCTTGGGGCTCGAGTACCGGCAGGTGCCTGATGCCCGTGCCTGGCACGAATCGGTCCGGCTGTACGAGATCCTCGACCGCGAGAGCGGCCGCTCGATCGCCCACTTCTACGCCGATCTGCATCCGCGAGAGGGCAAGTTCACGCACGCCGCGGCCTATCAGCTGGTCCTCGGCCATCGGGCAGCCGACGGCTCGTACGTGGCACCGGTCAGCGCGATCCTCGCCAACTTCACGCCTCCCTCGGCCAGCCAGCCGGCGCTGCTCCGCCATCGGCGAGCTGGAAACCCTCTTCCACGAGTTCGGGCACATCCTGCACATGAGCCTGACGCGCGCCTCGTACGCGCGCTTCTCCAGCGAAGAAGGCGCGCAGTGGGACTTCGTGGAAGCGCCGTCGCAAATCATGGAGCACTGGACCTGGGAGCCGTCGGTCCTTCGGCGCTTCGCCCGGCATCACGCCACGGGCCAGCCGATGCCCGACGAGCTGGTCGACCAGCTGCGGCGCGCTCGGTGGGTGAACGTCGGGCTGCAGGTGGCGATCCAGGCGTTCTACGGCCAGGTCGACCTCGCGCTGCATGCCGATCCCTCTGTCCCCGACCCCGACGAGGCAATGCGCCGCACGTTTGCCATCACCGGCATGCCCTACCCCGAGGGAACGTTCATGCTCGCCGGATTCGGGCACATCATCGAGGGGTACGACGCCGGCTACTACGGCTATCTGTGGGCGGAGGTCATCGGCGACGACATGTTCGGTCGCTTCGCGCGCGAGGGCGTCACCTCGTCCGAGGTCGGGATGGCGTACCGGCGCGCCGTGCTCGAGCCCAACGGCACGCTTGACGGGGACGAGCTGGTGCGCGGGTTCCTCGGCCGCGACGCCACCAACGAGGAGTTCCTGCGCCTGCGCGGCATGTGACCCGGGCTTCGGGGCTTCTGTGACCCGGCTTCGGGGCTCATGTGACCGGCTTTTGGAGCTCCTGTGACCCGGCTGTGGGGCTCATGTGACCCGCCCCGCTGGTCAACGGATGCGCCAGGAGGGTCAGGGGCTGTGTTCGACCCGCCGCACGGGTCGTTTACGCGGACTACTAGCCGATCTCGGAGGTTTGCGCATCGGTAGACTCGCCCCACGGGTCATGCGCGTGCGAGCCCGTGCGAGCCCTTGCGAGCCCGTCCGTAAGCGGCCGGTAAGGCGACATCCGCAACATCGAACCGTGCCGAGCCGAGATCGACCGCTTGACGAAAGTGCCCGCCGCGCTGTGTGGCTCTCGCAGCGCATCGGAAGGGAGATCCGCGAGGCCCGGCGAATGGCAGGAATCAGCCAGGACCGTCTGGGTGCCGCGGCTGGGCTCAGCGGATCCGAAGTCGGTCGTGTGGAACGCGGTGAAGCGCCGTCGTTGACCATCGGCGCGAGCGTTCGTCTGCTCCGAGTGGTCGGACTGGACCTGTGGCTGAAGACCTACCCATTCGGGCCTCCCCTGCGGGATGCGGCGCACACCGCACTCATGGACCGCTTGATCGGCCGCCTCCCAGGAACCGTGGCATGGAGGCGCGAATGGCCGCTGCCAGTTCCAGGGGATCATCGTGCGGTCGACCTGGTCCTCACCGGGCTGCCGGTCACGACCGGCATCGAGGTGGAGACGCGCCTGGTCGATGAGCAGGCATTGCTGCGCGACATTCACTCAAAGCAACGAGACGCGAGGCTCGAGCGCATGTACCTGCTGCTCCTCCGGTCGCGCAGCAACACGACCGCGTTGAAGGGTGCGACCGGCCTGCAGACGATCGTTCCCGCTGCGCACCCGCACGATCCTCGCTGCGCTGCAGAACGCGCGCGACCCGGGTGCGAATGGCATCATCGTCCTGTAGATCCCCATGACCCGTCTGCGGGGTCAACGGACGCCTGAACGGGACGAGTGGGGACTTTCTACCCGCCCCGCGGGTCGTACGTCTCGCCGGAGCCCGTATCAGGGGTTTCGCGCATCCGTTGACCCGTCCCACGGGCGCGCTCCAACCCGCTCGGACCCAACGCGGTCTGACACGCCACTCAAGCGCAGCCGATGCGGTGCGCGCAACGTACTACTCCACTCCGGGCGACGGCCGTCTACCCTTCGGCCCGATGAACCGCCTGATCTCGATCCTCGCGCTCGCCATTGCGCTCGCTGCGTGCGACGCCGCGACCGACGCCACGCCTTCGCCCAGTGTCGAGCCGAGCGAGCAGCCGTCGGCCACGGCCGAGCCCACCCAGGAACCGACCGTCGAGCCCACGCCGACCACCGAGCCGAGCCCCTCCCCGTCGGCGGCGTCGGGCGGCAGGTTCCAGCCGGCCGCGAACGCCGAGGCCGATGCGCTCTTCGTGGAGCGCGACACCTGCGAGAACCGGCGCGACGGCTACCAGCTCGTCTACCCCGACTCCTGGTACACCAACACCGAGTTCCGCGACGTGGCGCCGTGCAGCTGGTTCGCCCCGACGACCTACGAGGTCGACGAATACCCAGCCGTCCCCGAGGAGATCGCGATCACCATCGAATGGGTGGCCGACAGGGTGAGCTGGGCAGAGGACCCGATCCGGACCGAGACCGGAATGGTGGGCGGCCAGAGTGCGGTGCGCGTGGAGTTCCCCGACGAGTACTTCTACGTGATCCAGCTCGGGCCAACACCCGAGGAGGGCCCGAACCTGATCGCCCGGTCGGCGGCCCACATGGGCGGCGACTACGAGCTGAACAAGGCGGTCCTGGATCGGCTGATGTGGACGATCGAGTTCATCGGCTCGACGCAGTAGCGCTGCGCAGGGGCGCAGGGCTCAGTAGTAGTCCGAGCAGCTCAGGAAGTAGCCGCAACCCCGGCAGATCAGCTTGCACTTGCGCTCTTCCATCTCCGAGCCGCAGTTCGCGCAGGTGCGCATCAGCCGGTTCGGATCGGGCTGCTTCGGGGCCCGGAGGCGTATCAAGGAAGCGGGCGAGGCGGGATGCATCGGCGGGAGGATAGGCGCAGCGGCCCGGCACTTGCATCGGATTCGGCGCAAGGAGGTGCACCGATGGACACCGATCGCACCCGAGACAGCGTCGAGCAGGTCGAGGACGCTCGGGACATGCCAAACCCGATCACCGACGAGGAGGCAACCCTCGGCGAGGCCGGCGATGCCGCCGTCCCGCAGGGCGAGGAGCCGGAGGAGGACAAGGACCGCGCCGAGGGGCCCGGTCCCGCACGTCACCCAGATGCCGCGCTGATCGCCGCAGAGGGCGGGTCCGCGGCTAGCATGGCCGCGTGACCACACCCCAGCAGCTGGATCGGCTGGCCGCCGACTACTGGGACGCGTACCTCGAGCGCAATCCCACCTACGCCACCGCCATCGGCGACCGCCGCTTCGACCACGCGCTCGAGGACGAGTCCCCCGCCGCCACCGACGCGTGGCGGGCCGCCCTGGACGGGTTCGAGGGGCGCCTGGCCGAGATCGGGCCCGAGGGCGATCCGGTGACGCGCGCTGCACTGGCGGAGACATTGCGCACGGACCGCGCGGTCGTCGACGCGGACATGCCCGCGTTCAGCGTCGACCCGATGGACGGGCCGCAGGTTCACCTGCTCACCATTCCGGCGTACCACCGAGCCCGGACCGACGAGGAGGGCGCGGCGCTCCTCCAGCGCTGGCGTGCCATGCCGGGCGCTCTCGACCAGGCCGGCGAGAACCTGCGCCGAGGGCTGGCCGACGGACGGGTGGCGGTCGCGGCGCTGGTCACGAAGACCATCGAAGGGATCGACGACCTGCTGGCGCGGCCGGACGCGGAATGGCCGCTGGCGGAGCCGGCAAAGGACCGACCGGCGTTGCGGGACGACCTGCTGGCCACCATCGGCGAGGCCATCCGTCCGGCGTACGAGCGATTCCGGCGCATGCTCGCCGATGAGGTCGCGCCCGTTGCCCGTTCGAACGACCGCCCCGGGCTGATGCACCTGCCCGGCGGCACGGACGCCTACCGGCGACTGGCCCGAGCCCACACCTCGCTCGACACGCCGCCCGAGGAGATCCACCAGATCGGCCTGGCCGAGATCGAGCGCATCGACCGTGAGTTCGTCGAGCTCGGCGCCCGACTGCTCGCGACCGATGGGCTCGCCGCCACCCTGCATGCGCTGCGCTCGGACCCGGCGCTGCACTTCGCGACCCGTGACGAGATCTTCGACACCGCGGTCGCCTCGCTGGAGCGCGCCAATGCGGCGGTCCCCCAGTGGTTCGGGCGGCTGCCCAAGGCCCCGTGCGAGGTCGTGCGCATGCCCGAGCACGAGGAGAAGCACTCCACCATCGCGTACTACCGCGACCCCGCGGCCGACGGCTCGCGGCCGGGGCAGCACTTCATCAACACCTCCGCGCCCGAGACACGACCACGCTACGAGGCGGAGACGCTGGCCTTCCACGAGTCCGTGCCCGGCCACCATCTCCAGCTGGCGATCATGCAGGAGCTGACCGATCTGCCCGCTTTCCGCCGCTTCAACGGCACCACCGCCTACATCGAGGGCTGGGGGCTGTACACCGAGCGCCTGTCCGAGGAGATGGGCCTGCTGACCGGCGAGCTCGACCGCTTCGGCATCCTCTCGTTCGATGCCTGGCGCGCGTCGCGACTGGTCGTCGACACCGGCATCCACGCCCTGGGCTGGACACGGCAGCAGGCGATCGACTTCATGACGGTCCACACCGCGCTCGGCGAGAACAACATCGTCAACGAGGTGGACCGATACATCGCCTGGCCCGGCCAGGCGCTGGCATACAAGCTCGGCCAGCTCGAGCTCCTGCGGCTGCGAGCCGAGGCCCAGGCACGCCAGGGCGATCGGTTCGACATCCGCCGCTTCCACGACGTCGTGCTCGAGGCCGGCGCGCTGCCGCTGCCCGTGCTGCGCCAGGTCGTGGAGCGGGCGCTGGTGTAGGCCACCGGACCGATGGAGCGGCGCGACCCGTATCGGATCCTGCAGGTCCAGCCCGATGCCGACCTGGACGTCGTGCGCGCCGCCTACCGGGTGCTGGCGCGCAAGGTCCACCCCGACACGTCCACGCCCCTGAACCAGGCCGAGGAACGGCGCATGACCGACCTCAACTGGGCATACGCCATCGTGCGGGATCCCGGTGAAGCGGCAGGTCTGGGAGTCCGATCGCCGCCGCGCTCCCCCGCCCACGCCCGCGCACGATCCGACCCATGGCGCGCCTCGTGGCCCGCTCGACGCCGACGGCGCCGGCCAGCGCCTCGACTTCGGCCGCTACCAGGGCTGGACCCTCGGCGAGGTGGCGCGCCGCGATCCCGATTACCTGGACTGGCTGCGACGCCACGCCTCCGGCGCCCGATACCGGGACGCGATCGACATCCTGCTGCGCAAGCATCGGCCGCAGGCCGGGTCGTGATCTCTTCTGCCGGCGTGCCGACCCGCCCCACGGGTCAACGAACGCTGGAAACCGATCCGCTGTGCCGTTCGGCCCCAGCTACGGGTCGAGTGACGCCGGAAAGGCCGTTTTCGTGGCCTCCGGTGTCCGTTGACTCGCACCACGGGTCATGACCCCTCCCAACCGCATCGGACCAACCGTTTCGCTCGCCCGGTCGGCGAGCGAGGCCTGACCAAGGTCCGGCCGGCCGCGGACCCATGTACCGGCCACGGCGCCGGCATCGGCTGCCATCCTCGGACAGTCATTGTCCGGGCGCGTATTGCGCCCACCAGGCCCATGGCGCCCGCGCTGCCCCGCGGCGTCGCCAGATGGAGGGTATCCGTCGATCATGCAACGACTTCGAAGCACCTGGATGGCGCTGATCGGAGGGGCACTGCTGCTCACGCTCTCCGTTTCGGCGGCGTTCGGCGCCGCACCCTCGGGAACGCAGGACGCGACGCGCGGCCAGACGATCGCGGCGTTCGTCCACGACGTCGTATTCGGCGCGGACGACGAGTCCGACGAGGACACCGAGCAGGAAGAAGAGCAGGAGGGCGACGAGGAAGAGGGCGACTCCGATGAGGACCTCGAGGAGGACGCCGACGAGGAGGCCGACTCCGACGAGGATCTCGAGGAGGACGCCGATGAGTCTGACCTCGAGGACGAGGAGTCCGAGGAAGAGACCGCATCTGGCGCCGCCCACGGCGAGTGCGTCTCGGAAGAGGCCTCCGACAAGACCGATGAGACCGAAGAGGACGGCAACCACGGGGCGGTCGTGAGCGAGGCTGCTCGCGACACCTGCTGGGACACCGAGGATCCCGAGGAGACGGTCGACGAGGAAGAGCAGGAGGAGGAGCTCGACGAGGACGCCGAGGAAGAGGACGCCGAGGAGTTCGCCAACCACGGCCAGTGCGTCTCCGCGGCCGCCCACGACTGGGAGGGCTTCGCCGCGTCCGAGCACTCGACCCATGGCCACTGGGTCAGCGAGCACGCCCGCATCCTGTGCTGGGAGCCCGATGACGAAGAGGAGGAGTCCGGCGAGGAGGCCGTAGACGAGGCGTCGGCCACCGAGGCTGACGAGGACTCCGAGGCATCGGCGAAGGAACAGCGCAAGGCCGAGAAGGCTGCTGCCAGGGCCGAGAAGGCTGCAGCAAGGGCCGAGCAGAAGGCCGAGAAGGCCGCAGCAAGGGCCGATCGGAAGGGACGCTAGCCCTTCATTGCGGCATCCATCAGCGAGCCCGGGCGCCTATCGCCCGGGCTCGCTGGTTGTCTGGCGGATCGGCCGATCAGTCGCCGCCGTCTGCGGGCCCGGTCGGCTCGTCCGGCACGCCCGGCTGCTCGTCCGGGTTCGTGCCCGGGCGCTCGTCGACGCCCTGGTCCTCGAGGTATCGCTCCTGCTCCGCCGCCTGGCGGTGGTCATCGGCGGCTCGCTGGGCCTGGTCGACGTTCTCGTTGACCCGATCCTGCGGAATCGGGCTCTGGCGCGCATCACTCATGCCCATGCGCGTCGCAGGCAGCGTGCCATCCGGCCTCAGTAGACGATCACCCGGCGCGCGCCATCGCCGCGGCGCATGGCCTCGAAGGCGCCATCCAGCTGCTCGAGACCGATGCGCTCCGTCACGAGCAGATCGAGCGGCAGCCTCCCTGCCAGGTACTCGCTGGCGATCCGCGGGAAGTCGACGGCCGGATCCGACGAGCCGTAGTTCGAGCCTCGGATGACCTTGCCGTCCTCCACGAGCCGATAGACGTCGAAGCTCGCGCGCTGTCCCTGCGGCGTCATCCCCACCAGGGTCACCGTGCCGCCCGGTCTGCGCCAGATCGATGGCCGTCTCGACGGTCTCCACGAGGCCGATGCATTCGATCGACATGGTCCGCCAGCCCGGCCTGGTCCGCCTCGCTGGCCAGCAGCGTCCGATGCGCGCCGGCCTGGACGGCCAGCTCGAGCTTGGCCGGCGACGGTGTCGATGGCCGTGACCGGGTGCGCGCCCTCCGCCACCGCACCCATCACCGCGCTGAGCCCCACGCCACCGAGGCCGATGACCGTGACCGACTCCCCCGCCGCCACTCGCGCCGTGTTCCTGACTGCACCGATGCCGGTCGTCACCGCGCAGCCGATGAGCGCCGCGACCTCCGGAGGCGTCCGCGGATCGACCTTGATCGCGGCCGATGCGGCCACGACCTGGTGCTCGCCGAACGTGCCGATGCCGCTGTACGCACCGATCGGCTCCCCCGTCGGCCTGTGCAGCCGCACGAGCTCCGGTGCCAGCCGATGCCCGCTGCCGTCCGGCTGGCCGCACAGCCACGGTTCGTCGCGCTGGCACGCCTCGCAGCGCCGGCAGGGCGCCGTCCACGCCAGCACCACCAGGTCGCCCCGATCCAGGCCATGGACGCCCTCGCCGAGCTTCTCGACCCAGCCGGCGCCCTCGTGGCCCATCACCACGCCGGCAGGCCGCTCCCACTCGCCGTCCACGACGTGGAGGTCGGAGTGGCACACGCCCGCTGCTGCCATCCGGACCCGCACCTCGCCCTGTTGGGGCGGGTCGAGGTGCAGCTCCTCGATCCGCGGCTTCCGCCCCGGTCCCTCGAAGACGACGCCGCGCGTGGTCATCGGCTGCGCTGCCATCCGACGATCGTAGTGGACCGAGCCGGAGCCCGAGAAGCGGACGCTCCGTGGCGCTACGGACGCGTCGGTCCGTATCCCTCTCAGTACAACCCCGGATGCCGGCCATAGCGTCGCCGGGCTACGGTTCGGCTGTGTTCGAGGTAGAGCGAGACCAGGGGGCGGCCGACGGTGTGTCCGTCGATGCCCCAACGGAGGAGGGTCCCGCTCTTCGCGACGCAACCGCCACCGCTGCTCGTGTCGAGGCCGACGAGCGGGATGCGCTGGAGGCTCGGGAGCGACTCCGCACCGAGCCACTTGGCACCTTCGAACCCGATGATGTTGTCAGCGCGCACCTGAAACCGGGCGAGTTGGTCCACGGCTTGCGTCGATCTGCCATCCTTAGGACTCCAGGAGACCGAGCCCTGGGATTTGGGGGGACGCTGTATCTCACGTCCCGGCGGCTCGTGCACATTGGCCAGGTGAGCGTGAACGTACAGTTGGGCGACATCAGCGAGATCGCGACGGTCGATGAACGGCTGCTCGTGACCCTGAAGGACGCCGAGGGCCTTGCGTTCGACATCGACCGCCCGCGCCTGTTCCGAACGGAGGTCGCCGCCGCCCTTCGGGAGCTTCGGCGATGACGGACCGACGCGCGGTGTCGTCCTCGAAGACGCAGCAGCCTACCGACACGCCGGCGAGCTCCCCACTCAGGCGCTCGCACGCCCCTTCCGTCGGCATTACTCCCCGCGCTACCGATCGCGCTGCATCGCTCGAGGATGCCGAGCAACGCTACACCGCCGCGCGCGAGGCATGGGCCAGCGCAATGCGCGGCGCCGCCAGTGGCCGGTCCGCCGATCTGGCCACGCTGGCCGTTGCCCAGGAGGCGTACGAGGCAGCCCTCGCCGAGCGGGATCGCTGGGCGTCCGGAGCGCGAGTACCGATCGCGGTCGAAGTGGATCGCCCCAAGAGCATCGAGTCCGTGGTCGGGCAGGAGCTGACATGGCGCCTTGCCCATCAGGGCGAGCAGAATGGGCAGCGACCGAAGGGGCTGAGGGGCCTGCTGCGGCGGATGCGAGGCCGGTAGCCTGACAGCGGGCCACCAGCGCGCTCGCTTCCCCATCCGCGTTCTGCCTGACCGCGACCCGGCTCGCATCATCCTGTGGCTCGTCCTGCGCCTCGCCATTGCGGAGATCGCGATCGTCATGGGTCTCCGGACCGCCGGCACGATCGGGATGGCACTCCTGATCGCTGGCGGCATCGTGCTCGCCTACGTCGTGCTGCTCGCCTTCCACGTATTGAGCCTGCGGCTCGAGATCCGGCCGCGAGAGGTGCGAGTCGCCTCGCTCCTCGTTCGCCGGCGGTATTTCCTCGAAGACGGGCCCGGTCGCCCGCGTCCGCGTGGAACCGAAGCGCGGCGTGTTCAAGCACACAGCTCGGCGGCTTCGGCGTCGAGATCGGCGCCGGACGGTCGAATGGCGAACCGGTCGATGTCGTTCGGCTTGCGCCAGTCGCCACCACCCTGATGCTGCCCACGCGCCCCCGGCGGTTGGCTGTCGTTCCCTCCTCGGAGTCAGCCCTCAGGCAGGCGTTGCGGCTCGCGGGCGGCGAGGCGGCGGTCGTCAGGCCAGAACTCGACGATCAACCGGCGGTGCCGCGTGCCTCGCGATAGGTCCGCGCCGCCTCGGCCCGATTTCGGACTCCGAGTTTGCGGAGGATTGCGCTGACGTGCGACTCGACGGTCCGAGGGGAGATCACCAGCCCGGCGGCAATCTCGCGGTCGGTCAGCCCGTCCGCCAGCAGCGCCAGGACCTCCACTTCCCGGCTGCTCAGCGTGCCCAGCAGGGAGTCTTCCGGGCTCGCCTCTCGTGCCTCGCCGGTGATGAACTGCCGCAGCGCGCGGGCGGCCATGCGCCGCGACATCGCCAGATCCCCGGAGCGGATCCCGCGCACCGCTCGCTGAAGGGCCTCTGGGCCGAGGTCCTTCGTCAGGTATCCGACTGCGCCGTGCCGCATCGCCTCGATCACCGTGCGTTCATCGCCGCTCACACTGAGCATCACGATCTGCGTCTCGGGCAGCCGGGGGTGGAGCTCGCGCACGAGTTGAATACCCGTCATGCCCGGCATGTCGATGTCGAGAAGCAGCACGTCCGGGCGGGAGCGCATCGCCTCGTCGACCGCTGCCTCGGCGCTCGACGCTTCAGCGACTACCTCGATGTCCGGCGCCTCGAGCGCGGAACGAACCGCGGAACGAACGAGCGCGTGGTCATCCACCAGCATCACCCGCAGCGGCTCGGTCATCGCCCCACCTCGGACACCGGCACGCGAAGGCGGACGGTCGTGCCGTTGCTGGGCTCGGACCGGAAGTCCAGCCGCGCTCCAACCAGGTCGGCACGTTCGCGCATGCCCGTCAGCCCGAAGCCGCCCTTCACGGTCTTCGGATCGAACCCGCGGCCGTTGTCGGTCACCGAGATCTCGAGCCCTCCTCCGTCCATCGCCGCCGTGACCCGGACCACGGTCGCATCGGCATGCTTCCGAACGTTGTTGAGCGCCTCCTGCACGATCCGCAACACCTCTGCCTGCGTGCGCGGCGGGAGCAGTGGCTCCACGCCATCTCCGTCAAATCGAGCGTCGAGCGCGAACCGATCGCCGAAGTCCTCGACGTAGCGTTCCACGACATCCAGCAGGGGCGCATCGGTACTTCCGGCTCGCATTGCCATCACCGTCTGGCGGGACTCCGCGATGCTGCTGTCGATCGCGTCGACGACATCCTGCGCAAGCGCTCGTTCCTCCTCACCCGTGACGAGCTGCGCGAGGCGACCCTGCTTGAGGCGCGCGTACCACAGATCCTGCGCGAGCCCGTCATGGACCTCCCGTGCCAGTCGCGCCCGTTCCTCGAGAAGCGCGCGGTTGACGTCGGCGTCACGCAGCCGTTCGAGCTCGACGTTCGCCTCCTGGAGCCCGCGCACGTCGGTGCGGCTCTGGACGATCACACCCGCGAGGAGTGCCACATAGAAGAGCAGCCGCAGGACGTCCCCGGTCGTGATCAGCGCCGTGTATGAACCCGGGTTGACCGCGAAATGGACCTGGCTGAAGGCAGCGAGAAGGAGGCCCACGGCGAGGTACGCATCCGCGGGGCGATCGTCGCGGATCGTCGTGCGCTCGGCGCACCACGCCGTTGCGAGGAACATCCCTCCGATGGTCAGTTGCACGGCCAGCAGGCCGGGTGAGAGCGTCGTCAGATCGAGCGGTTGATCGGGTGATGTCCGGAGGTGGTTGAGTGCATCCGAAGAGAGGAGCGCCGGCATGTCGGACGCACGCAGGAGGCTGAGCAGCGCAACGGTCAGCGCCGCCGGGGCAAGCACGAGGGGCCCAGCCCATCGCGTCCGGATCACTGTGCGCCGGATTGCCGCGACGCCACCTACCAGCAGGAGACTGGCGGCGACGAAGCGCGTGAGGACGAAGGCGACGATCGGGACCGACCCCGGGTCGGACAGCGAGAACCCAAGCTGGTTTCCACGGTCGAACACGACGACCAGAAGCACCAGCCCGTTCACGATGCCCAGGGTGAGGAACGCTCCCGCCTGTGCGAAGGCGAACGACTCGCTCGTTACGCGATACCGCGCCCACGCCAGGCCGCCGATTGCAAGGGCAGCGAGAGTCGCGACCGTGTTGATCACGAGGTCGAGCTGCTCGTCGACGATCGCGATCCCGACCGGGGTCGGCGCGAAGACGACGATGGTGACTGCCGTCAGGCCGATGAAGAGGAGACCCAGGATGACCTGGAGACGTCGCTCCCCCACAGCGGCCCGATCATCGAGCCCGGGCACGCTCGGATTGTGGCATCACGAATCAAGGGGCAACGAAGAAGGCCGGCCCTTCCGGGCCGGCCTTGTCCTGAGTAGCCTTCGACTTACTTCCTGAAGCCGATGTTCGCCTGAACGGATTGGCCGGTCTCCTGAATCGTCACCCAGATGGTGATGCCACTCGTCGAATCCGAGGTGGTGTTCTTCGAGTTGAGCTGGAGAACGTACTTGCCGTCCGAGAACCGCATCGTGTTGCCGAGGTCTGCCTGGCTGGTCGGGATGACCTCGGCGACCCCATCCGGCGTCTGGCTGAGGCCCTGCTTCCAGGTCACCTTCAGCGTCAGGTCACTCGGGATGCTCCCGTCGCAGTCGGTGACAACGACCTTGACCGGGATTGTGCTGCCGTACTTGAACAGGCTCATGACCTGGCCGTTTCGCGTGTCGTTGATCGGCTGCAGGATGCTGCTCAGGTTGTAGTTGACGGTGGCGGTGGCGGTCGGCGTGGTCGTTGAGACCGCGCCGTCGTCATCGGTGATCTTCACTTTGGCCGTGTGGGTGCCGGCCGTCGCGTAGGAGTGCGGAATCTCCGTGCCGCTGGTGTACAGAAGGACCGTCTGGTCGTAGATCCCGTCGTTGTTCCAGTCGATGTCGGCCGTGTGGGTGTCAGCCGATCCCGCATCCGTGAAGGTGATGGTCAGATTGACGTTGTTCGCGCCTGGTGTGGTGGGGCACGCGGCTGCTGAGCCGAACGAGGCAGCGCTGATTACGGGCGCGACATTGACTGCCGTCCAGTCGAAGCTATCGGTCGCCACTGCGTGCTCGCCGTCGTCCGCCTGCACACTGACGGTGCCGGTCCCGTTGTCCGTCGTCGGCCCGAGGCTCCACGACCACGTTCCGTCCCCGTTGTCGACGACGGTGCCGTCACCGGAAACCTTGCTGATGGTCAGGGTGGCATCGCCGTCCTGGTCATCGAATGCTCCCGAGGTGCCGAGGGTGGTGCCCTCGTCCCCAGTCGCGTCGAGCGCTGCGGTGTCCACGGTTGGGACGTAGGCGTTCGAGTCGCACACATTGCCGTCGCCGTCTGCGTCAGCATCCGCCTGATCGGCATTCGCGACACTCGGGCAGTTGTCGTTGTCGTCGATGACGCCGTCACCATCGGTGTCGGCCTCGCAGGCGTCGCCGATCCCGTCCGAGTCCGCGTCCGCCTGGTCGGTATTGGCGACGCTGACGCAGTTGTCGTTGTCGTCGATGACGCCGTCACCATCGGTGTCGGCCTCGCAGGCGTCGCCGATCCCGTCCGAGTCCGCGTCCGCCTGGTCGGTATTGGCAACTGTCGGGCAATTGTCGTCGGCGTCGGCAACGGTGTCGCCGTCCGTGTCGACCACGTCAGGAGCGCAGTCGATTGAGATGCTCACCGTGTCGGTTTGCACGTAGGGATTGACCGGAGAGTTCGACGAGCCCGTCCGCTGTGTGGCGGGGCCGGAGGTCGACAGATTCAGGTCATAGCTTCCGTCGGCGGCGGTCGCCGGAACCTTGGTGGTGAAGCCGATTGTGAATGTGTCCCCGTTGCTGTCGTAGCCAGAGGGGACCAACGCGCTACCGCCGGTTGCAGTAATTCCCTGCGCAGACGCCGCAGCGGTGGGCGTGACGGTCAGGGTGACAGTGGCTCCGACGTTGTAGTGCGTGTTGCCGTTATACGTCACCACGACCTGACCGGGGGCAATCTTCCCATTCTCTGCCGTCCACAGGTCGGTGCAGGGCCGCTTCGACGGATTGTCCTGCTGATACTGGATGTCGGAACCGTTGCGAGCCGTATCGCCATCGGCCGTGATGACGTCGGCGAAGGCTACCGATGCGAGGATCAGCGACATGATGGTCGTCGCTGTCAACGCTCGAGCGAAGCGCTTCCTGAACATGAAGATAAGTCCTCTTCCCCACTAACCCGCCGTTGGGCACTTCCCCGGCAGCGTGAAGGTTAAGGTACGCGTCGGCCATGTCCTGCGGAATCCGTGGCAGTACCTACGGGAGTACGGATCATGGGCTCCGTACCCGGAGGGGTCTGGTGCAGTTGCGTGCGAAATACGGAATCAGTAAGAGGCAGCAAGCATCCGTAGCAGCTCGTCATGGAGCAGGCCGTTCGAACTGAGCACGTTCGACGCGGTCCAGGACGGCGTGCCCTCCAGATCGGTCATGCGTCCGCCCGCCTCGGTGACGATCACGTACGGCGCGGCCATGTCCCAGGGCTTCACGCCGTACTCGATCATCGTCTCCGCCGATCCCTGCGCGACCAGCATGTGGCCCCAGAAGTCGCCGAAGCCGCGGTCGCGCCAGGCGCCGTGCACGATGCGCCGCAACCCGTCGCCGAGGCCCGCGTCGTCGATGCCGCGGAGCGTGGCGAAGGTGATCTGGGCATCGGCCAGGCGCGCGATGCGCGAGGCCCGGATCGGCCGCTCCTCACCGTCCGCGCGCAGGTGTGCCCCTCCGCCGCGAACCGCGTGCCAGCGGCGCCGCATCGCCGGAGCCGAGACGACGCCGAGCTCGAGCGCGCCGTCGCGCTCGAAGGCGAGGAGCGTGCCGAACACCTCGATGCCGCGCACGAAGTTATGGGTCGCGTCGATGGGATCCACGATCCAGCGCCCGTCGCCATCGTCCCCCGCCACGCCGAACTCCTCGCCGGCGACCGTGTGGCGCGGGTAGGCATCGGCGATCCGTTGGCGGAGGTGCGTCTCGATCCCGGTATCGGCCTGGGTGACGAGGGATCGGTCCGCCTTCGCGTCGATCGTGAGGTCGCCGCCGAAGTGGCGGAGGGCGATCGCATCGGTCTCGTCCAGCAGCTCGTGCGCGAAGCGGAGCAGGTCGAATGTGGCGTCAGCGGGCACGTGTGGAGCGTAGCCCGGCGCATCCGATCATGTTCGGGATCACGACGTCAGGTCCGCCCGCATATGTCATCCTCGCGCGAACGCCGGGCAGGGCCACTGCCCGACGGACGACAGATGGACCGATATGCCACCCTCGTGGCGGCGCGCGGAAATCAGGTCTGAGGGGACGTATGACGGCACCGGCTCCGGCTCCTTCGCTCCATGCCGGCTGGCTCCTGGTCGAGGAACACCTGGATCCGGCACGCCTGCGGGCTGCCGAGACCGCGTTCACGATCGGCAACGGGCGCTTCGCGACGCGGGGCAGCCTGGAAGAGACTTATCCGGGCGACCAGTCCGCGACGTTCATGCACGGCATCTTCGTGCCCCACCCCATCGCGGTCAGCGAGCTCGCGAACCTGCCGGACTGGACAGCGCTCGAGATCGCGTTCGACGGCGAGGCGTTCTCGCTGGCGAGCGGCACGATCCTCGACTATCGGCGGGCCCTGGACCTTCGGACCGGGCTGTTGCGGCGCGAGGTCACGTGGCGCAGCCCTGGAGGGATGACGGTTGGCCTCGTCTTCGAGCGATTCGCCTCGCTTGCAGCACCAGACGTGGGGGGTGTGCGTGTCTCCATCACCTCGGTCGACTTCTCGGGAGCGGTGGAGGTGCGGGCGCCGCTGGAGGCCAGCGGTAACCGGGACGGGGTGACTCACCTCGATTGGACGAGCCAGCGCCTCGACGGCGCGACCGCGTCGATGACGGTACGCGTCGCGGGGTCGGGGATCTCGGTCGCTGTGGCGACGCACGTCGAGGTCCGCGGCGCCGCCGCCGAGTGTCGCGCTCTGGACGACCCCAGGCGTCCCACCACGGTCGCGGGCTGGGACGCCACGCCCGGCCAGCGGGTGGTCGTCGAGAAGCTCGTCGTCATCTCATCGTCGCGCGAAGCCGCCGACCCGGACCGCACTTCGTCCGAGCGGCTGGCAGCGCTCTCGGGCGAGGATTTCGACAGCCTGTTCGCGGCATCGGCCGCCGCGTGGGAGCGCGACTGGAGCCTCTCGGACGTCGTCATCGAGGGCGATGTGGAAGCTCAGCTCGCGATCCGCAGCTCGCTCTACCACCTGCTGATCGCCGCGCCGCGTGGCGACGACCAGGTGAGCATCGGCGCCAAGACGCTGTCCGGCTTCGGGTACTACGGCCACGTGTTCTGGGACACCGAGTCGTTCATGCTGCCGTTCTTCACCCACGTCCACCCGTCGATCGCTCGCGACCTGCTCTCCTACCGCTACCACCGCCTGCCGGGCGCCCGCCGCAAGGCGACCGAAGGCGGATTCGACGGGGCGCAGATCCCCTGGGAGAGCGCCGAGACCGGTGACGAGGTCACGCCACGGTGGGCGCCGGATGCCGGCGACCCGACGCGCCTGACTCGGATCTGGACGGGCGACATCGAGATTCACGTGTCAGCCGTCGTCGCCCACGCGGTAATGGCCTACTGGGCGGCCACCCAGGACGATGGCTTCATGCTCGAGCGAGGCGCCGAGCTGGTGCTGGAGACCGCCCGCTTCTGGGCAAGCCGCGCGGAGTGGAACGCCGAGGCCAGCCGCTACGAGTTCTCGGACGTCATCGGGCCCGATGAGTACCACGAGCACGTCGACAACAACGCCTTCACAAACTATTTCGCCGCCTGGCACCTTCGAACGGCGGCCGAACTGACGGAGTGGCTTCGCGAGACCGATCCGCAGCGAGCCGATCGCCTCGGCGCGGTCCCGGAGGCGGCTGCACGGTTCCGCGAGGTCGCCGACGCCATCCTGCTGTCGCGCGACGAGCAGACTGGGCTGGTCCAGCAGTTCGACGGGTACTTCTCGCTCCAGGACGTCGATCTCGCCGAATACGCGGGCAGGACAGCCTCGATGCAGTCGATCCTGGGGATCGAGGGCGCCGCGCAGACCCAGGTCATCAAGCAGCCCGACGTGCTCATGCTCGCCTACCTGCTGCCCGACCTGTTGAGCCCGGCCGAGCTCGCCGCGAACTACGAGTACTACACGGCCCGCACCGATCACGCCCACGGCTCCTCCCTCGGTCCTGCCATCCAGTCGATCATGGCCGTGCGGGTCGGCGAGGTCGACGAGGCGTACACCCACTTCATGCGGGCTGCCCGCGCCGATCTGGGGGACATCCGCGGCAACACCGCCGATGGCATCCACGGGGCGTCGGCAGGCGGGCTGTGGCAGGCGCTGGTCTTCGGCTTCGGTGGCGTTCGCTTCGAGGGTGACGAGGTCGTCACCCAGCCTCGACTGCCGTCGCACTGGACCCGCCTTGCGTTTCGCCTCGTGCATCGCGGCCGGACCGTCGACATCGATCTCCGTCAGCCTGCGGCCGAGTCATGACGATCCGCGGCCTGATCTTCGACCTCGACGGCGTCATCACCGACACCGCGGAGCTCCACTACCGGGCGTGGCAGCGAATGGCCGACGAGGCGGGGTTGCCATTCGATCGCCAGGCGAACGAGGCGCTGCGTGGCATCGGTCGACGGGAGTCCCTGGGGCGCGTGCTCGGAGCCCGGTCCGTGTCCGAGGCCGAGGCGGAGGACCTCATGGACCGCAAGAACGGCTATTACCGCGAGCTGCTGAAGACGCTGACGCCGGACGACGTTCTGCCCGGGTCCACCGAGCTCGTCGAGGCCGCCCGAAACCGCGGCCTGCGGGTGGCTCTCGCATCGGCCAGCCGCAACGCGCGCGAGGTGCTGGACCGACTCGGGATCGCGGATCGCTTCGACGCGGTCTGCGACGGTCACACCGTCGAGGCCGCGAAGCCGGCTCCCGACCTGTTCCTGGCGGCGGCGGCCGCACTTGGGCTGCCACCGGCTGAATGCGTCGTCTTCGAGGACGCCGCCGATGGCGTCGCGGCGGGGCACGCGGCGGGCATGCTGGTGGTCGGGATCGGGCCTGCTGAGCGCGTCGGGACCGCCGAGATCGTCGTGGATGGGCTGGCCGACGCTGAACTGGACGCGATCCTCGGGCTCCGTCGAGCGACCGGGCTCGACTGATCGCCGCGGCGGCTCAGACCTCGGCCACTTCCGCCGTCCTGGGGTCGGGCTTCTCCGCCTCGGCGACGCTGAACGTCGCCGGCTCCCCAGCGAACGCCCCATCGGCGATCAGCCGCTCGTAGATGTCGACGTAGTTGCGGGTCATGCGCTCGGCGGTGAACCGCCGGTCGAACGACGCGCGGACCGCCTCGCGGTTCAGCTCACCCACGCGGCGCACCGCGTCGACCGCCTGCTTCGTGGATCGAACGATGTAGCCGCTCACGCCATTGTCGACCACCTCAGGGACGGATCCGATCCGGTTCGCGATCACCGGCGTGCCGCAGGCCATGGCCTCGATCATCACGAGGCCGAAGGGCTCCGCCCAGTCGATGGGAAAGATGAGCGCCGCCGCGTGACGGAGCAGGTCCTCCTTCTCTTTGCCGGCGATCTCGCCGACGAAATCGACGTGGTCCGCCTCGAGCATCGGCTCGATGTGCTTCGTGAAGTACTCGCGGTCCACGTCGTCCACCTTGGCGCCGATCTTCAGGGGCAGCCCGGCGAGGCGCGCGACCTCGATGGCCCTGTCGGCGCGCTTCTCCGGCGAGATGCGGCCGAGGAACGCGAGGTAGCGCCCGGTCTCGTAGGACGGGGTGAACTCGTCCGGCGGCAGCCCGTGATGGACCGAGCCGACAAATCGTCCCTGGGGCAACGGCGCGCGCTGGTCCATCGAGATCGACACCAGCGGCATGTCGCCGAACTCGCGGTACACCGGCTGAATGTCCGGGATGTCGAGCCGACCGTGGAGCGTCGTGATCTGGGGGACGCCGAGGCGCCGCGACATGGGGAAGTGGAAGTAGTCCAGGTGCCAGTGGATGACGTCGAAGTCCGATGCCCGGGCGGCGACCTGTTCCAGCTGCACCACCATATGGGCGAGCGGATCGATGACGTCATCCTGGAGGCGGAGCGCCTTCGGTGTCCCGGCAACGAGCCGAGCCGACGTCTCCGAGTCGCCGCTGGCGAACAGCGTCACGTCGTGCCCCTGGCGAACGAGCTCCTCGGTGATGTAGGAGACGACCCGCTCGGTCCCGCCGTACCCGGCGGGTGGTACGCTCTCGATCAGCGGCGCCACTTGTGCAATTCGCATCGGTCACCTCCGGTCCCGGGCGGGCACTGATGCCATTCGCACGCGACGTGCCAGAAGGAGCCGGCTGCTATGCCTCGAGCCTTCGGCGGAGCTCCTCGTTCACCAGCCTAGCATCCAGGCGCCCGGCCGTCCGTTTCATGACCTGGCCGACGAGGAAGCCGTAGATCTGCTGCTTCCCCGCGCGGTACTCCGCCACCTGGTCGGGGAAGTCCGCGAGGACCGAATCGACCGCGGCGCGGATGGCGCTGCCGTCCGAGACCTGGCCGAGGCCCTCTCGCTCGATGACCGCCCGCGGTGACTCCCCCGTCCCGAAGGTCGTCGCAAGCACGGTCTTGGCGTTCGCCGCGGAGACGATCCCATCCTCGACGGCCGCGATCAGCTCGGCCAAGCCGTCGGGCCGCAGCGCGACCGCATCGGCACGGAGGCCTTCCGCGGCATGGTGGTTCAGGAGACGGCTGAACTCCCCGGTCACCCAGTTGGCGGCCTTCTTGGCATCCACTCCGGCCGTCACGACCGCATCGTAGTAGTCGGAGAGCGCTCGGTCGGCAGTGAGGACCCCGGCGTCGTACCTCGACAGGCCCAGCTCGTCGGTGTAGCGCACGCGGCGCTGCGACGGAAGCTCGGGGAGCTGGGCACGGAGCTCGGCGACCCACGCCTCGGACGGCCGCAGCGGCGGCAGGTCGGGCTCGGGGAAGTAGCGGTAGTCGTTCGCCTCCTCCTTCGAGCGCTGGACGACCGTGCGGCCCGCCTCCTCGTCCCAGCCACGGGTCTCCTGCCGCAACGTCTCTCCGCGCTCGAGGGCCTCGGCTTGGCGGGCGACCTCGTACTCGAGAGCCCGCTCCAGCGAGCGGAACGAGTTCAGGTTCTTGACCTCGACCTTCGTCCCGAACGCGGCGGAGCCGGCCGGGCGAAGGCTGACGTTGCCCTCGATCCGCATGCTGCCCGCCTCCATGTCCGCGTTCGAGGCGCCGATGGCACGCAGCAGCTCGCGCAGCGTCTCCCCGTAGGCGCGGGCCTGGGCCGGCGAGCGCAGCTCTGGCTCAGTGACGATCTCCATCAGCGGCACGCCGGCGCGGTTGAAGTCCACCACGCTGTAGCCCCGCCCGGCGTGCTGCATCCGCGCCGTGTCCTCCTCGAGGTGCGCGCGGGTGATGCCGATGGTCACCTCGCCGTCCTCCGCCGGCACCGGCACGACCAGGCGGCCGTTGCTGGTCAGCGGCAGGGCGTACTGGCTGATCTGGTATCCCTTCGGCAGATCGGGGTAGAAGTAGTTCTTGCGCTCGAATCGGACTGCGTGGGTCTCGACGTGGCAGTTCAGGCCCAGCCCGGTGAGCATCACCAGCTCGACGGCGCGTCGGTTGATCGACGGCAGCGTCCCCGGCATCCCCAGGCAGATCGGGCAGACGCGGGTGTTCGGCTCGTCCGCGGCCCCGGGCGGCGGCGAGGTCGGGCACGGGCAGAACATCTTCGACTCGGTCCGCAGCTGGGCGTGGACCTCGATGCCGATGATCGTCTCGTACTGGGTGCCCGCCTCGATTGCCATCGTCCGATTGTAGGTCGCTCTGCTGCGCCTATGGATCGGCGCATTTGTCACGTGATCGCTCCGCTTCGCGCGGTTGCGAGCATGGATCGGCGAGCCGTTCACCGGAGCCGGCGCGAACGCGCGGTCATGTGAAATTCGCGCCGATCCGTGCGCAGGTGTCAACGGCGCGCAGACCATCGGTGAAGAATTCGCCGATCCGTGACCGCCCGGCCGGCGTTATGCTGCCGCCCGATGAAGATCGGTGAATGGGACACCCTGGGGCGAGCGCGAGGCCTGGTGCAGCGGCAGCTGGGCGAGCTGGACGCGGCCGAGTACGCCGCGCACGTCACGGTCAACCCCGACAACGGCCGGCTGCGCATCTTCGTCGCCACCGATGCCGGCCTGCTCGACTACCAGTACGCGCCCGCCGGCGCCAGCCCGGAAGGCGACTGGATCCTGCGCGGTCAGCTCGTTCGATGGAGCTCGATCCGTGGCCTGCGTCTCCAGACCGACGCTCAGCAGGTCGAGGGATCCGACGAGGTCAAGTCTGTCTGGCGCCTCGTCGCCGAGGATCCGAGGATCGAGCTGACCATCTCCAGCGACGACGGCGAGAAGGCCATCGAGGGCCTGGCGGTCTTCGCCCGTGCCTGCCTCCAGCACGCGGGCTGACGGTCAGTAGTCGTACCGCCCGCCGGAATCGGTCTCACTCGGGGCTCCGCTGTCCATCGGCGCATGCGACCCGCCGTCGTGGGCCGACGGCTCGGCGGAGCTGCCGCCACCGGTGTCGGGCGGAGCGCAGGCGGCGAGCGCCAGGGCAGCCGCCAGGATGAGGCCGGCGATCGATCGGTGCTTCATGGCCTTCCGTACGCGGCGCGTTTCGGGCATCAGTCCGGGACCACGATCGACGACAGATCCTCGTCCGGCCGCGGCCAGTGGGGGTTCATCTGGCGCGCGGTCTCGACGAGAATCTCGGCGGCGGCAAGATCCCGGTACCACTTGTGGTCGGCGGGGATCACGAACCAGGGGGCGACCTCGGTTGAGCAGCGGGCCAGCGCATCGGTGTAGGCGGCCTGGAAGGCGTCCCACTTGGCGCGAGCATCGAGGTCGCCCGACGACCACTTCCAGTGCTTGTCCGGCTTCTCGAGCCGCTTCTCGAACCGCCGCTTCTGCTCCTCGCGGCTGATGTGGAGGTAGAGCTTCACGATCCGCGTCCCATTCGCCGCCAGGACGTTCTCGAAGGCATTGATCTGGTCGTAGCGCTCGCGCCATACCGTCTCGGGCACCAGCTCCTCGACCCGCACCACCAGCACGTCCTCGTAGTGGCTGCGATTGAAGATGCCGATATGTCCCTTGCCCGGCGTCGCGGCATGGACCCGCCACAGGTAGTCGTGGCGCAGCTCGACCTCGGTCGGCACGCCGAACGAGGTGACCCGAACGCCCTGCGGGTCGAACGCTCCTCCCACCTTGCGGATCAGGCCGTCCTTGCCGCCGGCGTCCCGTGCCTGGAGCACGACCAGCAGGGCCTGCTTCGCCTCGGCCCACAGCCGCATCTGAAACTCCTCCAGCTCGGCGCGCAGCTCCTTCAGCCGGGCCTGCGCCTCCGTCTTCCCACCCTCGAAGCCGGGCGTCGATGCCGGATCGATGGCGGCCAGGTCGGGCGTGGTTCCCGGCTGGACCCGCAGCAGCTCGGCGAAGCTCATGCGCGGCGGCTTGCGGTCAGGTACTGGGCACCAAAGGGGAGCTGGAACGAGCCGCCGTCGCCGCGCGGAGCGATGGCCATCAGGTCGATCGCGAACTGCTCGATCCGTTCCGGCGGCCAGTCCGAGCCGAAGCGGGCGACGCGGAGCCACGTCCGGAATGCTGCTTCGTCCGCGAGCCGGATGCCGGTCGTCGGATCGGCGTCGGTCGCCACGTCCTGCCAGCCGGCGCGCCGCGCCCAATCCGCCAGCTCGGCCGTCTCCGGGTAGTCGGACGCGCTCCACTCGATGTCGTAGCGGTCGTGGACGCCGCCGAAGATCGCGCTCGGCACAACGTGGCCGGGGCCGGGAACGGACAGCGACATCCGGCCGCCGGGAGCGGTCACGCGCAGCCACTCGCGGAGGGTCGCGACCCGATCGGTCGCGAACAGCAGGGCATGAACCGCGAGCAGGACGTCGACCGATCCGTCGTCGAGCGGGATGGTCGTGAAGTCGGCCTCGATCAGCTCGGCTTCCGGGACTTCGTGAGCTGCGATCTCGAGCATGCCGGCGGCCCCGTCCAGGCCGATGACGCGCCGTCCCTCCCCGAGCGCCAGCGCCGCGGCGGTGCCGGTCCCGGTGCCGACGTCGAGGACCGTCTCACCCGGTTGCAGTGCCGCGGCGCGGACGACCCGCTCCGCCACCGGCAGCAGGGCCGGGGCCATCGTGGCCTCGTACTCGGCGGCGGTGCGTGAGAAGGCCGCGGTGCTGCCGAATCGGCCACTCACGCCCGATGGCGTCCGACGAAGCGCTCGATGCGGTCCATGGCCTCGACGATCTGCTCGTAGGCGGTGGCGTAGCAGACCCGCACGTGGCCGGCGCCGGACGGACCGAACGCCGTGCCCGGCACGACGCCCACGCGTTCCTCCTCCAGCAGCCGCTCGGCAAAGACCGTCTCGTCCAGCCCGGTCGCATCGGTGACACGCGGGAAGCAGTAGAAGGCGCCCATCGGCTCGAAGCAGTGGAGGCCGATCTGGTTGAAGCGGTCGGTCATGTACCGGCGCCGCCGGTCGTACTCGGCGCGCATCTCCTGCAGCGGCGACTCGCCGGTGCGGAGCGCCTCCATCGCGGCGAACTGTGCGGCGGTCGGCGCGCACATGATCCCGTACTGGTGGACCTTGGCGATGCCCACCATGAGCTCGGCCGGGGCGGCAACGTAGCCGATGCGCCAGCCGGTCATCGCGTACGACTTGCTGAACCCGCCGAGCAGCACGGTGCGGTCGCGCATGCCGGCCAGCGCGCTGAAGGCGGTGTGCTCGTGGGCCCCGTACACCAGCCGGTCGTAGATCTCGTCCGAGTACACCAGCAGGTCGTGCTCGTCCGCGACGCGGGCGATGGCCTCGAGCTCCGCTCGATCGAGCACGGCGCCGGTCGGGTTGTTCGGGTAGCCCAGGAAGATGGCCTTGGTCCGCGGGCCGATCGCGCCGCGGATCATGTCGGCCGTGACCCGGAAGTCGGTGGCGTCGGTGGTGGCGACCGGCACGGCCACGCCGCCGGCGAGCTGGATGCACGGCGCGTAGGCCACGAAGCATGGCTCGTGGTAGATGACCTCGTCGCCGGGGTTGATCGTGGCGCGCAGGGAGGCGTCCACGCCTTCGGATGCCCCCACCGTGATCACGACCTCGGTGCGCGGGTCGTAGTCCACGCCATAGCGGTCGCGAAGGTTCTGGGCGATCAGCCCGCGCAGCTCGATCATCCCGCCGTTGGCGGTGTAGTGGGTCTCCCCCGCCTCCAGGCTCTCGATCGCCGCCCGCGTGATGCCCGACGGCGTCGTGAAGTCCGGCTCGCCGATCGTCAGGCTGATGACGTCCTTCATCTCGGCCAGCATGTCGAAGAAGCGCCGAATGCCCGACGGCGGGATGTCGCGCACCGTGTGGTTGAGGAAGTCGGCGGTCGCGCGGCGCGTCGGGGCGGGCTGGCTCGTCATCCGCGCCAGTCTAGCGCTCCCCGAGCCGGTGGCTCCTGCGGGTGGTCGCCCGTCAGCCGGGAGTGAGGTGGTCCTCGACGCGACGCCGAGGGCCGCCGGCCTCCGTGGCCGTGCCGGAGCCACGCGGGGGGCGAACGACGACGGCGAACATCGGCGCCGACGCCGATCCGTCGATGCGCACACCGGTGACGCGCAGCAGGGTGAAGCGTGGGGAGGTCGATCGGTTCAGCCACGACAGCGCCGCGCAATGCGGGTCGCCGGGGTCGCCGGCGATCCACACGACGGTGCCGCCGTCCTGCACCGCGGCGACGCGCATCAGGACCCCCAGACCCTCGTCGCTCGTCGGACCGACTTCGCACACCACGCAGACCGCGCCGCCAGGGCTCGATCCCACGAGCACGGCACCCTCCGGCGACTGGAACGTGACGTCGGCGATGCCGGCGACGTCGGTCAGTGCGCTCGGGGTGGCTGCCAGCCAGGAGGCCATCGCGCCGGCGGTCGGCCACAGGTCGGCGGCGGGCACGTGACTGAGGCGGCCGATGGTCGTCACCAACCCGGGGAACGGCTCCTCGGCCGCCGGCCGCGGCGTGGGGACCGGAGGTGGGGCATCGGCGTCCACGGGGGTCGTTGTGGGCTCGCGGCGGGTGTAGATCGACAGGCTCGGGGTGCGCGGCGCGGGGCTGGTGGAACCGTCCCCCTCGGTCGGATCGGTGTTCGGCTCGAGCGGGAACTGGTCGGTCACGGATGACTCCTGCGTCTGGGATGGCAGGGCAGCTGCGAGCAGTGTGCGGCCGGGACATCGGTCTGTGATCGGTACCATCGGCCCCCACCCTTCGGTGGTGCGCCGAATCACCTAGGCTTGGTCGCCGTGGAACCGATCGAAGCCTTCGTCCTCCTGCTGGCCGTGGTCGCGCTGCTGACGGTCGTTGCCCGACGGATCGGCGTGCCGTACCCGATCCTCATGGTGCTCGGTGGGCTGGGCCTCGGCTTCATCCCCGGCCCGGCGCGCGTGACGCTGGAACCGGAGCTCGTCCTCCTGCTGTTCCTGCCGCCGATCCTGTTCTCGGCGGCCTACCTCAGCTCACCGCGCGAGCTGTGGAAGAACTCCCGGCCGATCAGTCTGCTGGCCTTCGGCCTGGTCCTTACCACCACCATTGCCGTCGCCGCCGTCCTGACCGCGCTCGTCCCGGGCATCCCGTTCCCGGCGGCGGTGGCGCTGGGGGCCATCGTCTCGCCACCGGACGCCATCGCCGCCACGTCGATCGCTCGACGGCTGGGACTGCCCCGGCGGCTGGTGACCATCCTCGAGGGCGAGAGCCTGGTGAACGACGCCACGGCGCTGGTGACCTACCGCTTCGCGGTCGCCGCCGCGCTGACCGGGACGTTCAGCCTCGGGGAGGCAGCCGCCGGCTTCGTGCTGGTGGCGATCGGCGGCGTCGCCATCGGCCTCGCGGTCGGCTGGGCTGTCAGCTGGGTCATCGCCAGGCTGGAGGATCCGCCGGTCGAGGTCCTCATCACCCTGATCGCGCCGTTCGCCGCGTACCTGCCGGCGGAGGCGCTGGATGTCTCGGGCGTGCTGTCCGCGGTCAGTGCCGGCCTGGTCCTCGGCTGGCGTGCGCCGCGGATCATGAGCTCGGACACCCGCCTGCTCGGCTTCGGCACGTGGCAGATGACCACGTTCGTTGTCAACGGGCTGGCCTTCCTTCTCATCGGCATCCAGCTGCCCGATGTGATGGACGAAATCGGGGCGCGGCCGCCGGGCGAGCTCGCCGTGCTGGGTGCCGCCGTGGCCGTGACCGTCATCGCGGTCCGCATGCTGTGGGTCTTCCCGGCCACCTACATCCCGCGCTGGATCGTGCCCGGATTGGCGGAACGGGACCCGGCGCCGCCGACGGGCGCCATCGTCGTCCTCGGTTGGGCCGGGATGCGCGGAGCGGTCTCCCTTGCCGCGGCGCTGGCCCTCCCCACGGCCTTTCCGGAGCGAGATCTGCTGATCTACCTCACCTTCGTCGTCATCCTCGTCACCCTCGTCGGCCAGGGGCTCACGTTGCCCCTCGTTATCCGCTGGGCGGGAATCGGGGACGACGGCTCGGCCGAGCATGAGGAGCGGCACGCGCGCGAGGCGGCGACCGAGGCCGCCCTCGAACGGCTCGACGAGCTCGTCACCGAGATCCCGGGTCACGTGCCGCTCATCGACCAGCTGCGCGATCGCTACTCCCACCGCGCCGAGCACTATGCGCACGACCACGAGGGCCCGGAGGCGAGCGAGGACCCGGAGGAACGCGACCACGAGGCGATCCGGCGCGCCGTGCTGACCGCGGAGCGCCTGGCGGTGATCGAGATGCGGGACCGCGGCCTGATCAGCGACGAGGCGCTGCGCCGGGTCGAACGCGATCTCGACCTGGAGGAGGTCCGCCGCGACATCTAGTGCGCGGCGCCGACCTCAGTGGGCGTCGCCGTATCGCTTCTCGCCGGCCTCGACGCGGATCGGCAGCCGGTTCGCCGGCCACGGGAGCCAGCACGTGGCGTGGGGCGTGAACACGCACGGCGGGTTGTAGGCGCGGTTGAAGTCGACCACGACGCGTCCTTCGGGATCGGGTGGATCGGTGTAGAGGTAGCGGCCGCCGCCGTAGGACTCGTCGCCGTTGGTGGCGTCTCCGAAGATCAGCCACAGCTCGCCGTGGTCCCCGCCCGGGAGCGCCTGGAGCCGATGCGTTCCGCCTGCGGCATCGAAGACGAGATCGCCCGGCGATTCCTCGGGCTCGGTGCCGCCGAAGACGTCGGGCACGTCCAGGATGCGGCCCGGGGTCGGCTCGAGACGCCCGTCGAGGCGCCACGCGGCGTCCACGGGCCAGTGCTCGATCCCCTCGAACGACTCGCGCGCCGGCGCGTCGAGGTCCCACGTTCGGACTGCCAGCCGGCCCGTGCGCTCGATGAGGCAGACCCTCAGCGACCCGAGCTCGAGCAGCGTCGGCTCGCCGTCCCGGTCGGTGACGAGCGGCAGGTCCCGGACGGGCACTCCCTCGTGGCGCCACTCGCCGTTGGCCACGGCGCCCGTGTCTCGCACGGTGATCGTGCCGGCCATCGCGGGACCCGAGGGGAGCACGACGTCCGCATCGGGGGCGGAGCCGACCCGGTTTGCGCCCGGCTTCAACCAGCCGAGCCCGGCCAGCGTGAGCCATCCGAGGTCGCGACGCAGCGACCGATAGCGGCCCTCGCGCCATTGCTCGACCTCGGCGCGATGGTGATCGGCGTCGATCACCGCGCCGGCAGGAAGATCAGGTACGGGGCTGGTCGCGGTCCGATGCGGACGTAGGTGGCCGGTCCGTCGCTGACCGGGTTCGTGCGCGCCGCGCGTCCGCCGGCCGTGGTGCCGTCCAGGGCCACCGCCACGGGACCCTCGCCGAACTTGGCGAGGGCAGCCGCGACGAAGCCCTCGCGGTTGGGCTGGGCCAGCACCAGCACGCTGCGCCCGAGGACCAGCCTGCGGCAGTCGGCGCCGATGAGGTCGTCCGGCGCGACGTCGCGCCAGGCCGTCCCGAGCGCGGGCTCCAGGTCGGCGATCGCCCGGTCGAGGTCAAGGGTGGCCAGCACGAGGCCGCGCACGGCCTCCGTCCAGTCGTCGCTGGCCAAGGGGAAGAGCCCGCGCCGCGCGTCATCGCCCGGCGGGATGTCGAGCATCTGCAGCGGGCTGCCACGGACCCCCCAGGACACGATTCTCGCCTCGTCCCCCGGCTCCGCGTAGAGCCACTGCGGAAACTGCTGCGCGCCGCCCTCGCGGAGGATGCGGCTCAACGTCCCCTGGTCGGGCACCGTCATGCGGACCTGGCTGATCTCGGGCATCGGCGCAAGTCTACCCCGGCGAAATTGAGGGCTTGACATTGGAGCCGCTCAAAGGCTCAGCATCCGATGCGTACCTCATCAGGCACGACTCGAATCGAAGGAGGAAGAGATGTTCAGGTACGCATCGGACGTCACCGTGGCCCGCCCGGCGAGCGAGGTCTTCGCCGGCATCGTCGACATCGGGCGCTGGACCGAGTGGACCGACATGCGAGACGTTCGGCCGGATGGGTCGGGACCGATCCAAGTTGGGTCGACCGGCACGTTCAGCATGCCGGGCCCATTCCGTGGCCCTGTCCGCTACGAGCTGACCGACCTCGAGCCCGGCCGGCAGGTCACCTACCGCCTCGAGCACCCGGCGTTCACATGGACGGCGGTGATGGGTGCCATGCCCGAGGCTGAGGGCTCGCGTCTGGCGACGTCGGGCGCGTTCCGGCTGCATGGGTTCTGGCGGCTGCTGCAGCCGGTGGTCGCACGCGAGGTCAGCCGCAGCGAGGCCGCGGAGCTCGTGCGCCTCAAGGCGATCCTGGAGTCGACACCGGCGGCCGCGATGTCGGCTGCGTCACAGTCATGACCGCGCAACAGCCGCTCACCCGGGAGCTGCTGCTCCTGGCGGACCTGTCCGGCTACACCGGCTACCTGACCGGCAGCGAACCTGAGGAGGCGCCGATGATCGCGGGCGATCTCGTCGGGACGGTGGTCGAGAGCCTGGTGCCGCCCTTCGAGCTCGTCGGCCTGGAGGGAGACGCGGCCTTCCTCCACGTCGACCCTTCGCGCCTCGACGGCGCCGGGCTCATCGCCACCATCGCGGCGTCCTACGATGCCTTCCGTCGTCGCGTCGAGAGCCTGCGTCTCGGATCGAGCTGCCAGTGCAGCGCCTGCCGCACGGTGCCGCAGCTCGACCTGAAGTTCTTCGCGCACGTGGGCACCGTCCTGCCCCAACGGATCGCCGGGCGCGACGAGCTCTCCGGACGTGACGTCATCCTCGTGCATCGGTTGATGAAGGACAGCGCGCCGGCGCAGGCGGGCGCGAAGAGCTACGCCCTGCTCACCGATGCGGTCGTCGAGGAACTCCAGATCGATCCGATCGCCGCCGGGCTCCAGCCCGCACGCCAGGAGTATGAGCACCTCGGCGTGGTCGAGGGCTATGTTCTCGATGGTGACGCCCTCCGGGCTGCCGCGCGAAGCGACGCGGCGCAGGACACCGAGGGGACGACCGTCGCCGAGGCACAGCGGACGATCCCCGCCTCGGCGGACGTCGTGTGGGAGCTGTTGACCACTCCGACCGGCCGGCAGGCATGGGAGGGCATCGAGCTGGTCGAGGAGCTGGCACCCGACGGGCGCCAGGGGATCGGCAGCATCAGCCGATGCGTCGCTCGGCGCCTCACCACGCTGGAGGAGATCGTCGACTGGAGCCCGCCGCGCCGGCTCGCGCGCCGGACCGAGCTCCCCGACATCGGGCCGGCCATCGTCGCCTATGCGCTGGAAGCAGCTGACGGAGGAACGAGCCTGTCCGCCCGCTGGCGTGCCATCGGCGCGCTGCCTCAGACGCCGGACTCCGAGCCGCTGGCCGCGGCGCTCGGCCGGTTGGAGGCCGTGGCAGTCACGCGCTAGACACTTCACCAACGGCCGCTGCGGCCGAGCAGCACGGAGCGGAGGCGCCGACCATCGGCAGCTCGGTCAAGGTGAGGTGGCGCTCGAGAGCCGCCAGCCGGGCGTCCAGCTGCTCCAGGCCGCCGATGCGAGCCCGCAGGTCGGCGCGCTTGGCGCCGATGAGCGATGGCAGCTCCACGGTCGTCTCCGCGCAGTGGCCGGACTGGCACCATCCGGCCAGTCGGGCGGCCTCCTCCAGTGGCAGGTCGAGGCGTCGCAGATCCAGCAGGAGACGGATCCGCTCGGCATCGGCCGGCGAGTACTGGCGATAGCTGTTCTCACCGCGTTCGGGACGCGGGAGGAACCCGCTGCGCTCGTAGAAGCGGAGCGTGTCGGTGCTCACCCCCAGGTCGCGAGCCAGCTCACCGATGCGCACGCCGCCACGATCCACCTCGGCGACCGGTCGGTCAAGCGGCGGCGCGTGCGGTCGGCGGCCGGAGGTCGGCGAAGCCGGCGGCGCGCTCGTACGCATCGGCCACGCGCAGCACCGTCGCCTCGTCGAAGGCCCGGCCGATGACCTGGAGGCCGACCGGCAGCCCATCGGCCAGGCCCGCCGGCACGCTGATCCCGGGCAGCCCGGCGATGTTCACCGGCAACGTGCAGGCGTCGTTGAGATACATGGCCAACGGGTCATCCACCTTGGCGCCGATCTTGAACGCGACGGTCGGCGAGGTGGGGGCCAGGATGGCGTCGACGTCGGACAGGACCGCGTCGAACTCGTCCTTGATCAGCGTCCGCACCTGCTGCGCCTTGACGTAGTAGGCGTCGTAGTAGCCGGCGCTCAGCGCATACGTGCCCAGCATGATCCGCCGCTTCACCTCGGGCCCGAAGCCGCTGCCGCGCGTGTGGGTGTAGTTCTCCCACAGCTCGTCGGCGCCGACCGAGAGCCCGTACTTCACCCCGTCGTAGCGCGCCAGGTTCGCCGACGCCTCGGCGGGCGCGATGATGTAGTAGGTGGCCAGGCCTCGGTCGGTTGACGGCAGGCTGACGTCCACGATCTCCGCCCCGAGGCCGCGCAGCGTGTCGACCGCGGCTCGCACCGCGGTCTCGACGCCTGGCTCCATGCCGGGCACGAAGTACTCGCGCGGCACCCCGAGCCGCAGGCCGCCCACCTCGCCGGTCAGCGCGGCCGCGTAGTCGGGCACCGGCGTGTCGACGCTGGTCGCGTCGCGCGGATCGTGGCCGGCGATCGCCCCGAGGACGAGCGCCACGTCCCGCACCGATCGCGCGAACGGCCCGGCCTGGTCGAGGCTCGAGGCGAAGGCGACCATGCCGAACCGGCTGACCCGCCCGTAGGTCGGCTTCATGCCGACCGTGCCGGTCAGCGACGCGGGCTGCCGGATGCTGCCGCCGGTGTCCGTGCCGAGCGCGAAGTAGGCCTGCCCGCCGGCGACCGCGGCCGACGACCCGCCGGAGCTGCCGCCTGGGACCGTCGTCTCGTCCCACGGGTTGCGCACCGGCCCGTAGGCCGAGTTCTCGTTCGAGGAGCCCATCGCGAACTCGTCGCAGTTCGTCTTGCCCAGCAGGACCGCGCCGGCGCGCGCCAGTGCCTCCTCCGCCGCGGATGGATACGGCGACCGATAGCCCTCGAGGATGCGGCTGCCGGCCGTCGTCGGCAGGCCGCCCGCGATAGGCTGCCCAGCCTCGTCGAGGCCGCGGGTCACGAAGATGTCCTTCAGGGCGTACGGGATGCCCAGCAGCGGACGCTCCCCGCCCTCGCCGCGCGCGAGCGCCGCATCAGCGTCCTCGGCGGCGCGCCGGGCGGCGTCGGCGTCCACGGCCAGGAAGGTGTTGAGACGCTCGGCATCGCGCTCGATGCGGGCGAGGCACGCATCGGTCAGCTCGCGCGAGCTCGTCTCGCGGCTGCGCAGGGCCGCGGCGACGTCGGTGATCGTTCGATCGGCCAGCAGCAGTTCGCTCATCGGCCCTCCTCCAGCACCGTCGGGACGCGAAGGAACGGGTCGTCCCGCAGCGGGGCGTTGGCGAGGGCGGCGTCGCGCGCCATCGGCGCGGCGGCCAGGTCCTCGCGCATCACGTTCTCGAGCTGGATGACGCTGGCGGTCGGACCGACGTGCGAGGTATCGACGTCGCGCAGCGTCTCGATCGCCTCGAGGATGTTCGACAGCTGCGTCTGCATGCGGTCGATCTCCTCGTCGGTGAGGTGGAGGCGGGCGAGGTCGGCGACGTGCTCGACATCGGCTCTGGAGATGCTGGCCATGGGTGGATGGTAGCGGGGCCGTGCACCGGGGCGCAGCCGGCGCCCCGACTCCCTCGGCTCGTGGGTGCATCTGGCAGGATGTAGGTGATGACCGTCGAGCGGCACCCCATCGCGGGCGGCACGCTGGAGGCCTACCCGCTGCCCGGGGGTCCTGGCGTGCCGCTGGTCGTGCTGGGCGGCGTCGAGACCGGGATGCGGCCGCTGGCCGGGACGGAGCAGGTCCTGGATCGCCGCTGGACCGATCGGACCAAGGCGCGTCCGGTGACCATCCTGGGCCGACCCCTGCCCGACGATCCCGCCGATGCCGAGCGCGTGATGCATCCGCGGGTCATCGCCGATGCGATCGCCTCCGTGCTGCGCGAGCGTGGCCTCGGCCCGGTGGCGATCGAGGCGGAGTCCGGCGGTGGCCGGATCAGCCTGTGGCTCACCGTCGACCACCCGCAGCTGGTGGACCGGCTGGTCCTGGCCTCCGTCGCGGCGGAAACGGCGCCCGACTCGCCGATGGCGACGCGCATGGCCCGCTGGATCGAGCTCGCCGAGTCCGGCGCGTGGGGCGAGTTCTTCGCTGCCATGGCGCAGCAGATGAAGGCGGCCTCGGAGGTGGAGGCCGGTGCGTTCGGTGCCGCCGCTCGCCTGCAGCCGCGCCCGGCGACCCCCGAGCGGTTCATTGGCGAGCTGAGGGCAACGCTCGACCCGACCTCGTTCGTGACCGATCGGTTGGGCGAGATCGCGATCCCCACGCTGGTGCTGGCTGGCGAGCAGGACCAGGTCGTGCCGCTGACGTCCACGCAGCTGGTGGCGGATCGGATCCGCGGGGCGCACCTCGTCACCGATCCCGCCTGCGGCCACACCGTGCGCAGCTCGTTCCGCCGCTACGACGAGCTGGTCGAGGCCTTCCTGGCCGAGGGCGACTGACCGATGGCTCCCCCGTCCTGGACCCCGCCCCCGATCGGCGCGACGGCCAGCTGGACCCGGACCTTCACCGCCGACGACGTCGAGGCCTTCGCCCGCATCAGTGGCGACCGCAACCCACTGCACTTCGATGCCGGCTTCGCGGAGCACACGAAGCTCGGCGGCCTGGTCGTGCAGGGAGGACTGACGACCGGGCTGTTCAACGCGCTGGTGGCCATGGAGCTCCCTGGGCCGGGCAGCGTGTTCCTGCACCAGGAATGGGACTACCCCGCCCCGGTCTTCGTCGGGGACACGGTCACCGCCCACGCCCAGGTCATCGAGGCGCGGGGGGACAAGCCGATCACGCGCCTGCGCTGCGTCGCGCGGCGGCAGGACGGCACGGAGGTCCTGCGCGGCGAGTGCCTCGTCTACACGATGCTGCCCGATGCCCGCTGAGGCACCGGGTCGCTGGGGGCAGCTCGCGATCCTCGCGACGATCCTGCTGCTGGCGCTCGTCCCGTGGTTCAGCGCGGCGGCCGTCTCGCCGCTCATCGCCGAGGATTGGGGCATCTCGACGCTGGAGACTGCATACCTGACCGTCGCCGTGCAGGTCGGCTTCGCGATCGGGGCGCTCGTCATCGCGTTCTCCGGCGCGGCGGACGTGGTTCCCGCGGGCCGGCTCATGGCCTGGGGTGCGCTGCTGGCGGCCGCCGGGAATGCGGCGTTCGCGTTGCTCGCCACCGATCTCGTGACCGCGCTCCCGCTGCGCGCGCTGTCTGGGGCCGGCATCGCGGCGGTCTACCCGGTGGCGATGAAGGTGCTCGCCGGCTGGTTCGCCCGGCGAGCGAGGGCTGGCGGTCGGCGTGCTGATCGGGGCGATCACGCTCGGGTCCGCGGTGCCGCACGGGCTGCGCGCCGCCGGAGCGGCGGCGGAGCTCGACTGGCGACTCATCGTGCTGGCCGCCAGCGCATCGGGCGTGCTGGCAGCGCTCCTGGCCTGGCGCGGGGTCCGCGACGGCCCCTTGAGCGTGCCGGCCGCCCGGCTGAGCCTGCGCATGGCGCGCTCGGCGCTGCGGGAACGATCCGTCCTGCTCGCCAACCTCGGCTACCTCGGGCACATGTGGGAGCTGTATGCCATGTGGACCTGGGTCCCGATCTTCCTGGCCGCCAGCCTGGCTGCGAGCGGGAGCGCCGGCCCGGCCGCCTCGAGCGCCATCGCCTTCCTCGTGGTGGGCGCCGGCGCCCTGGGCTGTGTGGCCGCCGGTGCGCTGGCCGACCGGCTGGGAAGAACCACGCTCACCATGGCGGCCATGGCGGTGTCCGGGACCTGTGCGGTGCTGGCAGGCCTCCTGTTCGGTGCGCCGACGTGGCTCCTGCTGGCCGTGATGGTGGTCTGGGGCATCACCGTCGTCGCCGACTCGGCACAGTTCTCGACGGCGGTGAGCGAGCTTGCGCCGCCCGGAACGTCGGGATCGGCGCTCGCGCTCCAGACCGCGACGGGCTTCCTGCTCACCGCGGTGACGATCGTCGGGGTCGGGCTGCTCGAGCCCGGGTCCGAGACGTCCTGGGCAGCGGCATTCGGGCTGCTGGCAATGGGCCCCGTGATCGGGATCCTGGCGATGTGGACGCTTCGCCGCCTGCCAGAGGCGACGCGCATGGCCGGCGGCCGCCGCTAGGCGCCCGGCTCGCTCACGAAGCGCGCCATCGGCCGGCCGTAGGCGGTAACCTCGCCATCCGGCCGCATGCCCGCCTTCGCCATCACCCGCTGCGAGGCTCCGTTCTCCGGGTAGGCGAGCGCCACCACCCGTGGGAGGGCGAGCTCGCCGTGTGCCCGCTCGAGCACGGCTCGGAGGGCCTCGGTCGCGTAGCCGCGGCCCCATCGATCCCGACGGAAGAGGTAGACCACCTCGACTTCCGGCCCGTGTCCCTCCTCCCACAGCGGGCCGGCGACGCCGACCGTCGCCTCCCCGTCTCGCTCGTCAACGGCCCACAGGCCGAAGCCGTGCAGCCGTTCGTGGCGCATCATCCAGTCCAGGATCCGACGAGACGCTGCAAGGTCGTCGGTGGGCCGGCCGCGAGCACCCACGAATTGCATCGTGTCGGCATCGCCGTAGATGGCATGCAGCCCCGACAGGTCGTCTGCGGTGAGCGATCGGAGCCGGAGGCGCTCGGTCTCGATCGGAAGCGAGGCCTGGCGTGGCAGCAGCGTTCGCTGCAGGGTGAGATCACATTCCGGCGTGGCCCCGCCACCGACGATGACGAAGCCCCGGCGGTCGTAGAACGCCCGCCCGCGCTCGTTGCGCGAATGCACGTCGAGGACATACGCGTCGACGCGACCGTCGATGCGCCGATGCAGCTCGTCGAGCAGCGCACCGCCGACGCCCGTGCCGTACGCGACCGGATGGGCGTAGACGCGGAACAGCTCCGGTCCGCGAGGGCCTTCGCCGAAGCCCAGGTAGCCGACGATGTCGCCGTCACGCTCCGCCACGAGGAACTGCGCCTCGGCATGATCCGCCGTCCACGTGGCCTCCCGGGCAAGCTGGTCGGTCGAGTAGCTCCTCCGCAGGAAGTCGTCGATGAAGGCCGGCTCGAAGATGTCGCGGTACGTCTCGCGCCAGCTGGCCTCGGCGACCTCGGCAATCCGTGCGGCGTCGTCCGGCCGCGCGTCGCGCACCGTGACCGGCGTCAGGTGTCTCTCCTCCGCGGCTTCATCGGTCATGAGCTGTCCAGGATGGCCCGAAATGCGTCCTCGTCCAGGACGGGCACGCCAAGCTGCTCGGCCTTCGCGAGCTTGCTGCCGGCCTTGTCGCCGGCCACCAGGTAGTCCGTCTTGGCCGATACGGACGAGCCGGCGTGCCCGCCGGCGGCGCGGATCGCCTCCTCGGCCTCGCTGCGGCTGAAGCCGGGAAGGGTGCCGGTCACCACCAGCGTCTTTCCGCTGAGCGGCCCCTCCACCGGCTCGCTGGTCGCGCCAACGGCCGGCGCCTCGGCGCTGACGCCCGCGTCCAGCAGGCGGTGGAGCGTGTCGGCGGTGTGCTCGTCGTCGAAGAAGCGGCGAATCCCCTCCGCCACCACCCCGCCGATGCCGTACACGCCGGTCAGCTCCTCGACCGAGGCGCCGCGCAGCCGGTCCGCCGCGCGACGGGTCCACTCGGCGTCCGACTCGCCCTCGGCGCGCGGCAGCTCGCCGGCCAGCCAGGCGGCGAGGTCGATGGCGGTCTGCTCGCCGACGTGCCGGATCCCGAGCGAGTTCAGGATGCGGCTCAGGGGCCGCTGGCGCGCCGCCGCGATGGACGCGGCGAGGTTCTCCGCCGACTTCCGACCCAGGCGATCGAGCCCCTCGAGGGTCTCCACGTCAAGCCGGTAGATATCTGCCGGTTCCTTCACGAGCTCGCGCTCGGCCAGCTGGAGCATGATCTTGAAGCCGAGGCCGTCGACGTCCATCCCGCCGCGCCCGCTGAAGTGGAGCAGGCCGCCGATGCGCTGGGCGGGGCAATACGGGTTCGGACAGCGCGTGACGACCTCGCCCTCCTCGCGCACTGCCTCGGTGCCGCAGACCGGGCAGCTGGCCGGCATCTCCCAGGCCCTCTCGCTGCCATCGCGCGCGTCGACGACCGCGCTCACGACCTCCGGGATGACGTCACCGGCACGCTGGAGGACGACCGTGTCGCCGACCCGCAGGTCCTTGCGCCGGATCTCGTCGATGTTGTGGAGGGTGGCGTTGCGGACGGTGGTGCCACCCACCAGGACCGGCGTGACGTGGGCGACCGGCGTCAGCGCACCGGTGCGGCCGACGTAGACCTCGATCTCCTCGAGCTTGGTGGTCACCTGCTCCGCGGGGAACTTGTAGGCGGTCGCCCAGCGCGGCGCGCGGGAGACGAAGCCCAGCTGCTGCTGATCGGCCAGGGAATCGACCTTGATCACGATCCCGTCCGTCTCGTAGTCGAGATCCTTGCGCGCCTCGGCCCACTCCTCGGTGAAGGCGATGACCGCATCGATCCCCTGCACCACCCGGGTGATGGGGTTCACCGGGAAGCCCAGCCGCCGCAGCAGGTCCAGGGAGTCGGAGTGCGTCTCGAGCCCGTGCGCCCCGACGAGCTGATAGCTCCAGAGGGAGAGGCGGCGGCTGGCCGTCACGGCCGGATCCTTCTGGCGCACGGTGCCGGCGGTCGTGTTGCGGGCGTTGGCGTACAACGGCCTGCCATCCCGCTCCAGCTGCTCGTTGAGCGCGGCGAAGGCGCCGCGCGGCATGAACACCTCGCCGCGCACCTCGAGCGCGTCGCCGGGTGGGTCCTCGCGCAGGGTCATCGGGATGGCGCGCACCGTCCGCAGGTTGGCGGTCACGTCCTCGCCGGTCGTGCCGTCGCCGCGCGTCGCGCCACGCACGAAGCGCCGACCCTCGTAGCGGAGGCTGATCGCCAGGCCGTCGATCTTCAGCTCGCACACATACGGGACCGGCGCATCGTCCGGGCCGAGCGCCAGTCCACGCCGGACGCGCGCGTCGAATTCTCGGAGCTCGTCGGCGCCGAAGGCATTGCCGAGGCTGAGCATCGGCACCTGGTGCCGAACGGCCGGGAAGCCGCCTTCGACCGGTGCTCCCACTCGCTGCGTGGGCGAGTCCGGCGTGATGAGCTCCGGGTGCGTCGCCTCGAGATCGACCAGCTCGCGGAACCGAAGGTCGTACTCGCGGTCGCTCATCGTCGGCGCGTCGAGGACGTGGTAGCGGTGGTTCGCTTCCTCCAGCAGCGCGCGCAGCTCCGCCGCTCGGGCGGCCGGTTGGGTGGCGACCATCGTCGTCAGGCGTCCGGGTCGTCGCCCGCGTCGTCGTCCGGCCCGAACCAGGCGCGGAGGTGGGCCGTGTGCTCGGCATAGTGGTCGGGGCCGTCGTAGCGGATGACCTTTTCGACCGTGTCGCCGTTGCCGAGCCGACGCTCGAGCAGCGAGGGTTCGAGGGCGGCCAGCCGCTCGCGCAGTCCGGCGAATGCCGCCTCCTCCCGCGCCAGCGCGTCAGTTGGCGACACGGAACGTCCCTCCTCCAGGACGCGCGCGTTCATCGCATCGGTCTGTGCGCTGGAGTACGCGAACTCCTCGCCGCGCGCATCGCTGGCGAGGTCGAGCGCTCCGGCCGCGTGGTCGGCCCAGAAGGCCACGTGGACCACGAGGTCGCGGACGCTCCAGTCATCCATGACCCCCGGGACGGTGACGAGGTCGGCGTCGACCGTGGCCAGTGCGTCGAGGAAGTCGGCGCGCGCACCGTCCAGCGCCGTCAGCAGCTCCTCACGCACGTGCGACTCCCTCCAGCGCATGCAGGAGATCCTCGGTGTGCTGCCGGTAGTGGTCCGGCCCATCCTCGCGCACCAGGGCCTCCAGCGACGCGCCGCTCGGCAACTGGTCGTCGAGCAGGGCCGGATCCATGCGGCGCAGCTCCGTCACCAGCGCCTCGACCGACGCCGCCTCCCGCTTCCGCACCGTGGCCAGGTCGGTCTCCCGCGCAACGCGTGCGACCGTGTCGTTCACCTCGTCGACCGGCAGCTGCTCCTCGTAGGCCTCCTCGACGCGTCCGTCCTCCAGCGCGCGGATGACGTCGACGACGCGCCCGGCCCAGTAGCCGAGATGGGCGACCAGCTCCCGCGCGCCCCACTCACCGATCAGCCCCGGACGATCCCGACGAGCCGGGTCGATGGCGTCGAGTGTCGCCAGGAACCCGGATCGGGCCGATGTCAGCTCGTCAATCAGGCCGTGGGTGGACATCGGCTTCACCCGGTCCGCTCGAGGCCCGCATACGCGGCGATCAGCCGCTTCACGCCCTCGCCAACGAATGCCACGGTGACCTCCTCGTCCCCCTTCACGATCCGGCTGCTGACCACGATGCCGTCACCGAAGCGGCGATGCGAGACGCGGTCGCCGGCGCGCCACGACGGCTCCTCCTCGGCGCCCTTCGCGTCACCGGCACCCGGTGCGGAGAACGTGCCGCTGCCCAGGTCGACCGTCGCGCCCTCGTAGCTGGCCGATGCGACCCGCTCGCGTGCGGCATCCAGCCTGCCGCCGACCGGCCGCGGCGTCGCCGGTCCTGCCGGCGCCGACAGGTCGGGCAGGCTGATCGGCCGCAGCGGCTCGCTCACCCGGCCCCGGATCGGCGAGCGGTAGCCGGACGGCAGCCAGCCTCCCTCGTCGTCCGTGCCGGCCCAGCGTTCGCCTCCGCGTCGGAACGGGGCCGCCGAGCGTTCCGCGGCCAGCAGATCCTCCGGCAGCTCGGCCAGGAAGCGGGACGGATCTGCCTGGGCGCCGACGCCATAAGTCGAGCGATGATGGGCGTGGACGAGATACAGCCGGTCCTTGGCGCGCGTCATGCCGACGTAGGCCAGGCGCCGCTCCTCCTCCAGCTCCCGTTCGTCCTCCAGGGCGCGACGGTGCGGCAGCAGGCCCTCCTCCAGGCCGACGATGAAGACGACCGGGAACTCCAGGCCCTTGGCGGCATGCAGCGTGATCAGCGTGACCCGGTCGGGTGCCTCGGTCAGCTCGTCCTGGTCCGAGACCAGCGCGACCTCCTCCAGGAATCGCGCGAGGCCCTCGGGCGGTGCGATCTCGTCGAACTCCGCGGCGTGGCCACGCAGCTCGAGGACGTTCGCCCAGCGCTCGTCCCCTTCCTCGGTGCCGTCCTGGATCGCCGCCTGGAGCCCCGAGCGCTCGAGCGCCGCGTCGAACATGGCCGACGGTGGCTCGGTGGCTGCCATCGTCATCAGCCCCTGCATGAGATCCGCGAAGGCCGCCAGCTGCCCGCGGGCGCGGGGAACGAGGTTCGGGTTCTGCCCCGCGTCCACGACCGCCTGCCACAGGCTCACGCCACGACTCTCGGCCCACGCATTCAGCTCCTCCACGGTCTTGGCGCCGATCCCCCGCGCCGGCACGTTGATGATCCGCGCCAGTGCGACGCGGTCCGCCTGGTTGCGGGCCAGCCGGACGTAGGCGAGAGCGTCCTTCACCTCGCGGCGCTCGTAGAAGCGCACGCCGCCGACGAGCTGGTACGGGATACCGAAGCGCATGAACGATTCCTCGATCACGCGGCTCTGGGCGTTGATCCGGTACGTGACCGCGATGTCGCCGTAGCGCAGCGAGCCGTCCTCGTCGTCGGCACGGCTCGTGAGCAGCGCCGTCATCCCGCCGCGCCGCCCGGTCCCGACGAGCTTCTCGACCTGGCGGGCGACGAACTCGGCCTCCTCGTACTCGTTGTAGGCGTCGAACAGCGTGATCTGGGTCCCGGTCCCGCGATCGGTCCAGAGGCGCTTGTCCTTGCGCCCGGCGTTGCGGCTCACGACCGCGTGCGCCGCGTCGAGGATGGTCTGGGTCGAACGGTAGTTCTGCTCGAGCTTCACGACCTTGCAGTCGGGGTAGTCGGCCTCGAAGTCGAGGATGTTGCGCAGGTCGGCGCCCCGCCACGAGTAGATCGACTGGTCGTCGTCCCCGACCACGGCCAGGTTGCGATGCTTCCCCGCCAGGTGACGGCAGATCAGGTACTGCGCGCGATTGGTGTCCTGGTACTCGTCGACCAGGATCTGCTGCCAGCGCGCCTGATACTTCCCCAGCACGGCGGGGTGCTGCTCGAAGAGGAACACGGTCCGCATCAGCAGGTCGTCGAAGTCGACCGCGTCGTCCTCGGCCAGCTGACGCTGGTAGGCCTCGTAGACGCGCGCGGCGGTCTCGTCGTAATAATTCGCCGCCTGGCGCAGCGCGGTGGCAACGTCAGCCAGCTCGTCCTTACGCTGCCCGATCCAGGCCAGCATGCCGTTCGGGCTGAAGCGCTTCTCGTCGAGGTCCAGCCGCCGCAGCACGCTTTTGACCAGCGCCACCTGGTCGGCCCGGTCGTAGATGGTGAAAGAGCGCGTCAGGCCGATGTGCTGGCCGTCGCGACGCAGGATGCGGGCACAGATGGCGTGGAAGGTGCCGATGGTCGCTTCGCGCGCGGCCTCCTCGCCGATGAGCCCCGCGATGCGCTCGCGCATCTCGCCTGCCGCCTTGTTCGTGAACGTGACGGCCACGATCTGCCACGGCTTGTAGCTGGTGGCGACGAGGTAGGCGACCCGGTGCGCCAGCACACGCGTCTTACCGCTGCCGGCGCCGGCCAGGATGAGGAGCGGCCCGGTGAGGTGCGACACCGCCTCCTGCTGAGGAGGGTTCAGTCGCTCGAGGATCTCCTTGGCAGCCAGACCCGGACGCGCAGCTGTGGGCGTGGGGGCATCGGGGGGCATGGCCCCGATTCTAGCCCGATCCCTTGGTCGCGCCCGGTGCGGTCAGTCGCGGTGCGAGCGGACTCGGACGACCTCGGTCGAGGGCCGGGAGGCCTCGAGGAACACGCCCACCGCGAGCACGATGAGGGCGACGATCAATTCCATGCGCCGTGCATTGCATCGGTCATGCCAGTCGCTGCCTCAGTCGCGCACGAACCCGGATTGCACCTGCACCGTCGCATTCCGCTGGCTGCTCAGCGACGGCCAGTCGGCGGCGATCTTCATCGCCTCGTCCATGCTGGCCACCTCGAGAATGACGAAGCCGCCCAGGATCTCCTTGGTCTCGACGTACGGCCCGTCGGTGACGACGACGCCCTCGCCTTGCCGGCCGCGGCGCAGCGTCTTCACCGCCGGCGGGTAGCTGAGCTCCTCGCCGCCGACGATGTGCTCGCGGTGCCGCGTGAACCACTCCACGTGGTGTTGCACGTCCGTCTGCTGCTGCTCGGGCGTCCACGTCTCCCAGTCGGCGACGTCCTCGGGGCTCACCCAGTTGAAGAGCACGTAGCGCATCGGGCCATCTCCTGCTCGGCCGCGCCTGTGTGGCGCCGCTCGAACCCTACGACGAACCGATGCGCTCGCGACTCGACAAATCCTTTACGGCGAAGCCACCAGACGCCTGAGCCTCGTCTCGACCGCAGCGTTCAGCGCCGCCGTCCCGCCGAGCATCGTCACCCGGCGCGGCGACAGTCGCAGCACCTCCTGGCCGGTGTGGAGCGAGACATCACCCTTCCCGGACAGCAGCATCGGCAGGTTCTGGCGGCCCGCCACCGCACCGCCGGCCAGCGCGTCGGGGAAGTTCACGCCGCTCGACACGTACACGCTCGGCACCTTCGACCAGAAGGTGCGGATGATCGCCGCGGCGGTGGCGTAGCGGTCCGGCCCGGCCAGGCGGGTCACCGGTCCGGCCGTGTACGCGTCGAGCTGCGACGCGACCGTGCTGCTGATCACCGCCGTGCCACCCAGGATGTAGATCCGTTGCGGGTTCAGGCGGTCGAGCTCGGCCGCCGTGGAGGACGGGATGGCCCCGCTGCGCACGAGCAGCAGCGGTGAGTCGCGCATCGCGGCCGCCGGCGTGCCGGCCAGGGCATCGGCGAAGTTCGTGCCGACCGCCACGAAGGCCGCCGCCACGCCGGGCGCGTACCAGCGCTCGCTGATCTCGGCCGCCGTCGCGTAGCGGTCGGCGCCGAAGACGCGGGTCACCTGCCCCGATGACGCGTACGGGACGAGCGCGTTGCGCACCGCGTCGCTGATCACCCCGGTTCCACCGAGCACCCAGATGCGCTGCGGGTTGAGCCGATCGAGCTCGGCGCGCGTCTGGCTGGGGAGCTCGCTGCGGAGCGTGAGCAGGATCGGCATGTTCAGCCGACCGCCCACCGCGCCACCGGCCAGGGCATCAGGGAAGTCCGAGCCGGTGGCGACGATCACGTCAGCCGCGCCGGACGGGTAGGCCGAGGCGCTGAGGGCCGCCGCCGTGGCGAAACGGTTCGCTCCGGCGATGCGCCCGACGGACGTGCCTGCCGGCCGCACCCGGATCACCTTGTCGTTGGATCCGTTCGAGGTCGTCAGATACAGCTGCCCGCCTGGTCCGAGCACGGAGGCGCGGATCCGGCCCCAGGCCGCATTGAAGAGCGTCGCCGGGCCGCCGAGCGAGGTGCCGGCCGAATTGATCGAGAAGCGGCGGACGTCGGACTCCTTCAGCGTGCTCACGAACAGGTGACCGTTGAAGTCGGCCCACTGCGAGCTGGCCACGAACGTGGCGCCGGAGGTCGCCAGCGTGGGCGAACCGGACGACCACAGCGGGTTGCGGTACGCCGATGCTGCCAGGCATGACCCGCTGAGGCTGTTGAATGGGTTCCCCGCACCGGTGTAGCACGGCCACCCGTAGTTGCCGCCCGCGACGAGAAGGTTGATCTCGTCATCGCGCTCGGGGCCGTGCTCGATGGCATACACCTGGTTCGTCCCCGGGCGGATGGCGATGCCCTGCGGATTGCGGTGCCCCATCGAGTACACGATGTTGCGCGTGCCACCGATGACCGGGTTGTCGCCGGGGGTTCCGCCGTCGCGATTCATGCGCAGGATCTTGCCGTTCAGGCTGTTCCGGTTCTGCGGGAGCGACTGGTTGCTCGCATCGCCCATGCTGACCCAGAGCCTGCCGTCGCGCGACATCTCGACCGCGCAGCCGTTGTGAATGTTCGCCGCGCGCATGCCGGTGACGATCGTCCTCGCGCCGCCCCACGTGCCGTCGCCACGAATGCTGTAGCGGATCACCTCGTTGACTGCCGCGGCGGTGCCGTGGCGACGCGACGCGCAGACATACACGAATCGGTTGGTGGCGTAGTCGACGTCGACCGCAATGCCCATCAGGCCGGCCTCGCCGACCTGCCAGACATTCGGAATGCCGATCGTCCGGACGAGCGGGGCTCCCGGCGAGCCATGGGCGTAGACCCGGACGCGACCGATGCGCTCGGTCACGAGCATCTGCCCGTCGGGCAGGAAGGCGACATCCCACGGGATGCTCAGCCCATCCTTGACGATCGCGGCCGACAGGCTGGGTGCCGCGGCCAGCGTCGGCTGCGGGAGCATGCCCGCCAGGAGGCCGAGGGTCAGGGCGGTGCTGAGGGCGAGGCTACGACGACGAAGGTGGCCGGGCATAAGTCCTTCCTGCGTGGCATGGTCGCGACGGGTCGAGTGTACGACGGCGTCATACGCGCGCGCATGATCAGATCGTTCTGCCCCGGCATGAGCGATTCGGGTTCTTCGGCGGTCTCGCGTCAGCCGATGCCGGGTGTCAGCGGCGACCGACGACCATGAGCACCACGACCTCGATCACCGACCATCCGATGAGCGCCGTCACGATGGCCGGGTCCAGGCCCGCTCCGAAGCCGGGCGAATCGGTTCCGAACCGCTCCGCGAGCGCCACGACCGGCGCGGCCAGCGCATCCGAGGCCGGCTCGATGAAGCCGACGAAGGGCATGTCCGCCGGCAGCACGCCCAGATCGAGCAGAATCCGAGCCCCCAGGATGGCCTGGATGATCGCGAAGGCGACCACGATCAGCTGCCGGACCGGTCCCATACGGGCATCGTACGCCGCCAGCGCCGGAATCCCGGCCCGTGTGAGTGCGATCATCGCGGCGGGGCGCGGCACAGGACCCCGCGCTGGCGCGACCGAGCACAAGGAGTCAGCCATGGCGAACGGTCAGGATCGTGAGCTGAAGAGCATCGGCTACGAAGTCTTCATCCTCCTCCTCTCCGTCATGTCCGCGTTCAACCTGCTCTTCCTGATCGTCGCGCGGATCGTGACCGGGCAGGGAGGGCCTGCCCAGGACGTGGTCCTCGTCATGGAAGCCATCCTGACCCCGATCTTCGTCTTCGACTTCGTGAACCGGTTCCTCTCGGCCAGGTCGCGCACCGGGTACTTCGTCCGAGGACAGGGTTGGGCCGACCTGCTGGCCTGCATTCCGCTGTTCCGATTCCTGCGGATCTTCCGCATCATCCGGGTCGTGCGCCTCATGCGAGCCTACGGCGGCAGGCGGCTCCTGGGCGATCTCGTCGAGGCGCGGGCATCGGCCACCTTCCTCCTCACGCTCTTCCTCGTCCTCTTCGTGCTCGAGGCAGCCGGGGCGTCGATCTACTACGTCGAGGGCGCTGCCGAAGCGGCCAACATCCGCTCCGCCGGTGACGCCCTGTGGTGGGGCATCGTGACCATCACGACCGTCGGCTACGGGGATCGCTTCCCCGTGACGGAAGGGGGCCGGATCATCGGCGTGTTCCTGCTCCTCGCCGGCATCGGTCTGTTCAGCGTGCTCACGGGCTTCATCGCGAACGTGTTCCTGGCGCCACCCAAGAAGCCCCGGTTCGAAGCTGCGGTCGACGAGCCGCGTCGTGCGATCATCGCGGTCCGGGCGCTGCTCGCGGAGCAGGAGGAGCGGACCGCCGCGATCCATCGGCGGCTCGACGACCTGGAGCGGACGATCCGTCCACCCGCCCCGTCCCAGTGAGCAGCCGATGGAAATCGAGGCCATGACGAAGGGCCCCGGCCGAGGCCGGGACCCTTGGTCGCTGAGCTGAGGGTGGGCTAGAAGTCCATCCCGCCGCCGCCCATGCCGGGCGGCATGCCCATCGCCTTCTCCTTCTCCGGGAGATCGGTGATGATCGTCTCGGTGGTGAGGAGCAGGCCGGCCACGCTGGCTGCGTTCTCGAGCGCCGACCGGGTCACCTTGGCCGGGTCGATGACGCCCCAGGCGAACAGGTCGCCATACTCACCCTTGGCCGCGTCGTAGCCGCTGCCTGGCTTGAGCTTGCGGACCGCCTCGACGACAACCGAGCCCTCCTGGCCGGCGTTGATCGCGATCTGACGCAACGGCTCCTCCAGCGCGCGACGCAGGATGTTGACGCCAATGGCCTCGTCACCCAGCACCTCCACCTTGTCGAGGGCCGGGAGCGAGTGGATGAGGACCGAGCCGCCGCCGGCGACCATGCCCTCCTCGACGCCTGCACGAGCCGCCGACAGGGCATCTTCGATCCGGTGCTTCTTCTCCTTCAGCTCGACCTCGGTGGCCGCGCCGACCTTGAGCACCGCGACGCCACCCGACAGCTTGGCGAGCCGCTCCTGGAGCTTCTCGCGGTCGAAGTCGCTGGTGGTGTCCTCGATCTGGAGCTTGATCTGGCCGATGCGACCCTTGATGGCACTCGGATCACCCTTGCCCTCAACGATCGTCGTCGTGTCCTTCGTCGCCGTCACGCGGCGAGCCTCGCCGAGATCCTCGAGCTGGACGCTGTCGAGCTTGCGCCCGACCTCTTCGCTGATCACGCGAGCCCCGGTGAGGGTCGCAATGTCCTCGAGCATTGCCTTGCGCCGATCGCCGAAGCCCGGCGCCTTCACAGCCAGGACGCTGATCGTGCCCTTGAGCTTGTTGACGACCAGGGTGGCAAGTGCCTCGCCGTCGACGTCCTCGGCGATGATGAGGAGCGGCTTGCCGGTCGAGACGGTCTTCTCCAGCGTCGGCAGGATGTCCGCCACGGCGCTGATCTTCTTGTCGGTGACCAGGATGTAGGGCTGGTCGAGGGTCGCCTCGAGCTTCCCGCCCTCGGTGCTGGTCACCATGTAGGCCGAGACGTAGCCGCGGTCGAGCTGCATGCCCTCCACGTACTCGGTCTCCATCTTCAGGCCCTGAGACTCCTCGACAGTGACCACGCCGTCCTTGCCGACCTTGTCCATGACCTGGGCGATCATGTCGCCGATCTCGCCGTCGCGCGCGCTGATGGCGGCGATGTGGGCGATGTCGTCGGTCGTCTCTACAGGCTTGGAGAGTCGCTTGATCTCCTCGACGATCGTCTCGACGCCCTTGCTGATGCCGCGCTTGAGGCCCATCGGGCTGGCGCCGGCGGTGACGTTCTTCAGACCCTCGGTGATGATGGCCTGGGCCAGCACGATCGAGGTGGTGGTGCCGTCTCCTGCAACGTCGTTGGTCTTGGTCGCGACCTCCTCGAGCAGCTGAGCACCCATGTTCTCGTACGGGTCTTCGAGCTCGATGTCGCGGGCAATGGTGACGCCATCATTCGTGATGGTCGGCGCACCGAACTTCTTGTCGAGGAGGGCATAGCGGCCCTTGGGGCCCAGCGTGACCTTGACGGCGTCGGCCATCTTGTCGACGCCGCGCTTCAGGGAGCGACGCGCCTCTTCCTCGAACAGCAGCTGCTTCGCCACGTTCTCTTCGTTCCTCTCGCTATTCGATGACGGCCAGGATGTCCTTCTGGGAGAGGATCAAGAGCTCCTCTTCGTCCAGCTTGAACTCCGTGCCGGCGTACTTCTGGAAGAGGACCTTCTGGCCCTCGCTGACCTCCATCGGCTCGCGCGAGCCGTCGTCGAGCGTGCGACCCGGGCCGACTGACAGGACCGTACCCTCCTGCGGGCGCTCCTTGGCGGTATCCGGGAGGACGATGCCGCTCTTGGTCATCTCCTCGCGCGGGGTGGGCTTGACGACAAGCCGATCCCCCAGGGGCTTCAGCCCGGTGGCCGTGCCGCTGACCGTGCTGGTCATGTGTGCGTGATGCCTCCTTGCGTGCGCAAACCGATGCGGTTTGGTGCTGTTGATCGCTTGCTTCCCGTCAGGAGCGCCGTCGCGGCCTTCTCGACCCCTGGTGTGGATCGGAACCATCGAACTGGCACTCAACCGTCGAGAGTGCTAACGCCAAAGTAGCACTCGCGGGCGCCGAGTGTCAACCGATTCCGCGCACACGCACGACCGCGGCGCCCGGCCGAAGCCGAGCGCCGCGTGCAGCGGTTCGAACGTGGTGGATCAGGCGCGGTTGACGAGCACCCAGCCGCTGGGCGCGACTTCGCCCCCGCCGTCATCGGTGGCCGGCTGGGACTCCCCGCCGGTGTCGCCGCCGCCGTTCGTGTCGGTTGCCGGATCGGCGTCCCCGTTGCCTCCGTTGAGCACCAGGAAATACACGAGCGCGGCGATCACGATGATGGCCACGATGATGCCGAGGATGAACCCGGCGCTGCTGCTGCCGGCCGGCTCGCCGGCTGGCTCAGTCCCGCCGGGAGTGTTGACGTTGACCTGGCCCATGTGGTGGGACCTCCTCCTGTGGACACGCTGGTTGATGGCACCTGCCACCGTCAGGCCTGCCGGATGCAACCGCCGTGCCAGACTGGCTCGCTGAGCACACAGGCGCTCCCTCGCCCAGTCGCTAGCCGATGAGAGCCCCGTAGGCGGCCCGAATGGGCGCCACGAGCTCCTCGGGCTGCACGCCCCGCAGTCGCGCGAGCTCGGCGACGACCCGCAGCGCCGTCGTCGGCTCGTTGCGGGCGTCGCGGTCCGGACCCAGGTATGGAGCGTCGGTCTCGACCACGAACGTGCCGCCGGCCAGCGACCGCGCCGCGTCGCGCGGGCCCAGCGCCGAGCGGAATGCGACCGGCAGCGCGAAGCTGATCAGGAATCCCGCCTCGACCAGCCGAGCGGCCATGGCCCGATCGCCGGAGAACGCATGGAGCACCCCGCGGATGCTCCCTCCTGCTCCGCCACGAGCCGCGAGCAGCGCCTCGATGGTGTCGTCGTGGGCGTCGCGGTCATGGACGAGAACCGGCAGGTCGTGCGCGGCCGCGATGGTGAGCTGCCGCTCGAGGACGTCCCGCTGGACGTCGGGCGGCGACAGGTTGCGGTGGTGGTCGAGCCCGATCTCGCCGATCGCCCGCGTTCCGGGCTCGCCGGCAAGGCGCTCGAGATGTTCCCAGCCCGGCCCGTCGAGCGCGGCGGCGTGGTGCGGGTGGACGCCGACGGCGGCGTCGAGGAGGTCCGGGTGACGTGCTGCCAGCGCGAGCGCCGCCTCCGACGAGGCGAGGTCCCAGCCCGGCACCAGGATGCGCTCGACCCCGGCGGCCCGCGCCCGGTCGAGCACCGCCTGACGGTCGGCATCGAAGCGCTCGTGCTGCAGGTGGGCGTGCGAGTCGACGATCCCCGGCAGGCGCTCCGGGCCGCGACGACGGCTCAGCCCGCGACCTCCAGCTCCACTCGCGGGAAGATCGGCGATGCCGTGCCGGTCCGCTGCTCGGCCGGCGCAGCACCCCACGCGGTGAGCGCCGCCAGCCCGGGACCGCCCGCCCCACGCTCGTCGTAGGGTGGGGGGACGCCGAGCTGCTCGTGGATCCGGCGCGCCGCGTCGGGGGCCGCCGGCGCGAGCAGGTGGCCGACGATCCGGCACGCCTCGGCCATGACGGCCAGCACCTGGCCGACGCGATCGAGGTTCCCCGCCTTGTGCAGCGCCCACGGCGCGTGGGCCTCGGCGTAGCCGTTGGCGGCGCCCACCAGCTCCATCATCGCGGCCAGCGCCTCGTCGAGGTGAAAGCGCCCCATCGCGTCGCCGTAGTCGGCCACCGCGCGCCCGGCGACCTCGGCGATCGCCTGATCGGACGCATCGGACGCATCGGCCACCGGGGGAAGGCTGCCGTCCAGGTAGCGCCGGCTCATGCTCACCGTGCGGTTGACCAGGTTTCCCAAATCGTTGGCGAGGTCGGCGTTGTAGCGACGCACGAACGCCTCGGTCGAGACGTCCGCGTCGCGGTCGAAGGGCACTTCGCGAAGCACCATGTAGCGGGTGCCGTCCACCCCGAACGTCGCCGCCGTCTCGTCCGGATCGCGCACGTTGCCGGTCGTCTTGCTCATCCGCTGACCGCGATCGAGCATGAAGCCGTGGGCGAAGACCTGGGTCGGCAGCTCCACGCCGGCGCTCATCAGCATCGCCGGCCAGTACAGGCAATGGAAGCGGGTGATGTTCTTGCCGATGACGTGGAGGTCCGCCGGCCACCAACGGGACAGCGCTTCTGCGTCGTTCGGGAAGCCGGCTCCGGTCAGGTAGTTGGTGAGAGCGTCGAACCAGACATAGATCCTGTGCTCGGGGTCGCCCGGGAACGGGATGCCCCAGGTCGCGCCCGATCGGCTGATGCTGAAGTCCCGGAGGCCCTCCCTGAGCCAGCCGAGGACCTCGTTGCGGAAGTGCTCCGGCTCACAGAACGACGGGTTCTCCGCGTACAGGCGCTCGAGCCGCTCCTGGTAGGCCGACAGGCGGAAGAAGTAGTTCGACTCCTCCAGCCACACCGGCTCCAGCGTCGGGTGATCGGGACAGCGGCCGTCGACCAGCTGCTGATCGGTCTTGAACTCGTTGCAGCCGGTGCAGAACCAACCCTCGTACACGCCCTGGTAGACGTCGCCGTTCGCCTGGGCGCGACGGACCATCTCCGCGGCTGCCTCGGCGTGGTCGGGATCGGTGGTGCGGATGAATCGGTCGAAGCTGATCGCGTAGCGTTCGAAGGTCGCCCGCCATTCCGCGGCCCACGGGTCGATGAGCGCGTGCGGGTCGATTCCCTGCACGCGCGCGTCGCGCTCGACGTTGGCCGAGTGCTCGTCGAGACCGGTGAGGAAGCGCACGTCCTCGCCGAGCAGCCGGTGGTAGCGGGCGATCATGTCCGCGCCGATGGCCTCGAACATCGAGTGCAGCGCCGGCTTGGGCGCCGGATAGAAGATCGCCGTCGTCAGGTAGTAGCGGCCGTCATCGGTCATACGGCGCTCAGTGGCTCTTGCCCTTGGGCCAGTACAGCTCCTTGCGCACCTGCTCGGGCGGGAAGCCACGGGTCGCGGCGATCTCCTCCACCGCGGTGATCATCTCGGGATTGCCGCACAGGTAGATCGTCGCGGTCTCCGGCGTGAGCGCGTGCTCCTCGAGCTGGGAATCCACGATCGCCTCGACGCGCCCGGTGCAGCCGGTCCAGGTCGGGCAGGCCTGCGGGCGCGACACGGTGGCCACGTAGCGCAGCGGAAAGCCGTCGCCCAGCTCGAGCTCGGTCAGCTCCTTACGCCATGCGAGGTCGTAGTCGTAGCTCACCCCGTGGAGCAGGACGATGTCCCTCGACTCACCCCGGGATCGGAGCGTCTCGATCATGCTGATGAAGGGCGCGAGTCCGGTCCCGGAGGCGACGAACAGCGCACGACGGCCATCGTCCTGGAGCAGGAACTTGCCCTTCGGGCCCTTGATGTTGATCGCGTCCCCGACGGATCGCTCCCAGAGCAGCGGCGTAAATGCCCCGCCCTCGACACGGCGGATGAAGAACTCGTAGTCGCTCAGGTCGTCGGCGGACGAAGAGATGCTCATGGGACGCTGGATCAGCTTCTCGCTTCCCATGAGGCCGAGTGTGGCGTACTGCCCGGGAGTGAACGGAAAGGGATCCTCGAGCGCCTGCACGCCGATGATCGCCAGCCCGGGGGCGATCTCGTCCCAGCGGCTCAGCCGCCCGTTGTACGGGTACTCGTCCGACATCTTCCCTCTGCGCTGCGCGCGGCAGCAGTTGCCGATGGTGCCGCCGCGGGCGGCCAGTATACGCACGCGCGATGGGCTTTTCCCGGTCCGGCACGTGGCCGCTGGATCCCGTCCAGCCGCGCAGGGAGTCGGCCCTGATCCGGCACGACAGTTGCATTTGCGCACCACTCGAGGGTCACTGCGCCGACGCCTACCCTGTGCCCTAGGGGGGACAGCGCAGTGCCCCTCGATTTGCTATCGGATGGCTATGGGGCTCCGGTCGGATGAGCCAATGCCGTGTCGGGGAGCAGGATCGGCGAGGAGGTCTCCGTCGGATCGCCGGGCGCGGCGGGGGCGCCGGGCGCGGCGGGCGTTCCAGGCGGCGAGACGGTCGTGCGGGGTGCGGGTGCCGGTCCGCGTGGCGAGCGGATGACGAAGCAGGCGGGCCCCGCCTTTCGCTGGCTGGCCTGTGCGGCAGTGGGGCTGCCGGTGGTCTTGACGTAGTTGCAGTACAGCCCGCCGACCGGGGCATCATCGGGGACGCCGAGCGTCATGCGCAGCACGAAGGACTCGTTGCTCGGCACGAAGGAAACGGTGTACTTCAGCGCCGCCACGTCGTTGATGAAGGCGCAGTCGAGGATCGTGAACTCCTTGCCCACGCTCGACGCTGAGAGCGGATAGGTGATCTCGAAGACGGCCGTTCCACCCGGCACCATGCTGCCGCCGACGACGCGCATGTCGGTGTTGCCGTCATTGGAGGGCAGCACACCTCCGCAACCAGTGGTGCCGGGCTCGAGCACGACGTGCGGCGCTCCGTGATCCGCGACCACCGGCACCACGATGAGCAGCGCGGCGACCACCGCGACAGTGGCGGAGGCGATTGGACGATGTCTGAAGCCGGGCATTGCCGCATGGTCCGATCATCCGGACGGCGTTAGCCAGCGGACCTTTGTACCGAGCAGGGCGTACGTCGGGGCGGCAGTACGCTAGCGCGCACGTCGCGCCGCGCGGCCGCGCCCTACCATGCCAAGACACTGCGGGCTCGGGCGTTCGGCCCTAGGACGGCGAGTCGTCCCTCTGCGTCGTCGCGACGAAGCGATACCCCTGTCCTGGGACGGTCGCGATGTACCGCGGACGGCGCCAGTCATTCTGGAGCTTTGCGCGCAGCACACGGATGTGGCGATCGACGATGTTGCTCTCCGCCACGAAGTCCGGACCCCACACCGCGTCGAGGATGTCCTCGCGCGTCAGCACGCGCCCCGCGTTGGCAGCGAGGACGTAGAGGAGGCTCTGGTCGATCGCGGTCAGGTGCAGAGTCGAACCTCCCGCGCGCACCTGCCGGTTCAGGATGTCGATCTCGATCTCTCCCACCCTCATCGTCGAGACAACCCCGCTGCCGGGGCCATACGCCCGCCTCGTGATCACGACGACGCGTGCCAGCAGCTCCTCGGGTGAGAACGGCACCGTCATGACGTCGTCGACGCCCTGATCGAACGCGTCCAGCTTGTGCTTGAGATCGCCGCGGCGGGTCAGGGCGAGGATCGGGGTGACCGGGGCGCCGGCCGTTCGCGGCTTCAGCTCGCGCAGGAGGCTCGCTCCGAGGTCCATGTCGATGACCGCGACGTCCGGGCGCCACTCGCGGACGATGGCGTTGGCCTCGTCGAGATTCGGCGCGTTTCGTGTCACGAACTCGCCGTGGTTGAGGGTCAGGGCGATAACCTCGACCATGACCGGCTGATCGGCCAGCACCAGCACGCGTCGTGGGGGCGCCTTGCTGCCCGCCATGACAAAACCGTAATGACACACCGGCGTTTCGTCAACACCATGACGGTGGTGGGCGGGCCCTCGTCCACCGGCAATCCATGGTGGGGGCGAGACATGGCAAGGCAAGGACACCAGAAGCGCAGCCGACCGCACCCGAGGCCGGTCGGCTCCCGTCCAAAGCGCGTGCGGACCCGCCGAAAGGACGCGGAGACCGCCGACAGCCTACGGCGCTGGCTCGCGGGCGGCACGCGCCAGCGTCGAGCCGGGCGCACGTGACTACAGGAGAGGGGCCGGAGCGAGAGCGAGCGGAGGAGCCGGCCTCGCTCCCCACGGGCCACACGATGGCGACCGATCAGCTCCGCCTCCGCACCATCGTGGTCAGTGGCAGAAGTGCCCTGCACAAGACCCGCGATCCGGGCACGCGGCAGCGCATCCGGGGGCGCATGGTCGAGTTGCTGGGTGCCCTCGAGGACAGGATCGCGCGCGACGGAGCGGACCCCGAGATGCTATCGGCCATCCGACGCACGCGGAGCGAGCTCAGACCGTAGCGCCGCCGATGCGGCTGATTCGCCAGGGGGGCGCGAACGAGGCCCGGAGGGCTGCCCTGCGCGTATGACCGCGCAACCTCCGGGCCAATCCGCTGCGGTCACGATGGAGGAGGGATCGAGCATTGGATCGTGACGACCCCGCATACAAGGGTCAGCGTGAGTACAACCCGCTCTTCCTCAAGATGTACGACCCGGTGATCCTTGGCTTCTTCACGCCAGTCGTGTGGCGCTGCCCGACGACTCGCCTCGTGGACGGGTACCGGCGGCACGTCGGCCACCGGCACCTCGACGTGGGTCCGGGTACTGGCTACTTCCTCGACCGAGCTGGCATCCCTGACGACAGCACACTCACCCTCCTCGACCCCAACCTGCACGTGCTCGAACATGCATCCCGGCGCTTGCGGCGGCTGGACATCACGACCGTTGAGGCCGACGTCTGCAAGCCACTTCCGGTCGACGGACCGTTCGACTCCGCTGCACTCAGTGGCGTGCTCCACTGCCTGCCAGGACCGCTCCCGCGCAAGGCTGCTGCCGTCGCCAACGTGGCGGCCGTCCTCGCTCCGACGGGCGTCCTCTTCGGTGCTTCGATCCTCGGGTCCTCAGGGCGACATACCTGGTTGGCGCGGAGCATTCTCGAGGCCAACAACCGACGGGGCACCTTCGACAACCGCGGCGACAGCCAGGAGGGTCTCAGGGAGATCCTCGAGGCATCGTTTGAGCGGGTGGAGCTGGAGACTGTCGGCTCGATGGCGATCTTCGTGGCCACAAACCCGTCGACTGGCAAGACATCCTAGGTCAAGGGACTCGGCGCTACGAAGCCGTCGCTAGCCGATCTGATCCTGGCGGATGCGGAGCAGGCTGGTTGGCCAGGTCGGCCATGGCGTGCTCGGCGCTGTTACCGTGACCGCCGGCACGTTGGCCGTCACCGGTGGCCCAGGCCGTCCAGGTCGCGCCGTGGATGGCCGGATCAGCCTGGCGCGGTCCCTTGACCATGCCGCGCAGCTCCCAGCCGTTGGGCAGGTAGGCCCTGAGGCCACTCCTTGGTCATGCCGGCCAGTGGTGCCATGGCCGGAGCATACGGAAGCGCCTGGTATGCCGCCGCACCGCGCCACAGGTCAGAGGCCGAAGTGCATCAGGATCATGGCGGTGAATGCGCCGAAGAAGGCGATGTGGTCGACGTAACGCGTCATCCATGAGGGTTTGACCGGCGAGGCGGCCAACAGCCCGAAGGCGATGGCGGCGAGGAAGGTGATGCCATATGGAGTGCCGAGCAGGGCCTCGAAGGACTTCACCGGCCCGAAGATCGTCCCGAGAAGGATGCCGGTCACACCAACGCCGATGATGACCGGTACGAAGATACGCGTGGCGTAGAGTTCCACGTAGCGGTTGAACTGCTGCTGGGCAGACTCCGGCAACGTCCGTACCGCCGGCTCGACCAGGAGCACCCGCGAGATGTGGCCGCCGAACCACGTGACCGCGAACAGCACGTGCAGCCAGTGGAGGATGACGGTGGCCCAGTTCAACGGAGTCCCCTCTGCCGCAGCGATAGGCGCCGCAAGCATACGAAAGCCGCCGCTATCCCGACACCGCCTTCCCGACCGCCGGCTTCCGCGAGGATCAGGCCTCCGCGGTTCGCACGCTCCAGACGCAATCGGTTTCCACGAAAAGGCGAGACTCCCGATCACGCCACCACGATGCGCCGCTCGACCACTCCGCGACATCGGCATCGATCACGACTTCCCCGGATTCACGGTCGGTCATGACGAAACGACAGCTCTCGCCAGGCGCCGCCGTTGCCACCCACGCAAGCGCGCCGCCAGGGCACGGTGCGCCGCTGGAACAATCGTCCGGCGGAATGATTAGAGCGGCTTGTCCGGGTCCTCCGGCCGCGAGGAAGTGGCAGGCCACACTGCCGTCGAGAGGTTCGAACAGCGACCCCTCACCGTCGCGGGCGGGTACCCACGATGCGGAGGTCGGAACGGTCTCTCCGACACTGACCTCTCCGCGCACCTCGGCGGAGAACACCAGGTACCAATCTACCTCGCCGACCCGTAGCGGACCGTCCTCAACGACGACGCGATCTCCCGCCAGGACGCGGAAAGGCTCAGGCAGAGCGGTCCGGGCCGGGATGACGGCGGTGGTCGCCCCCGTAGCCTCAAAGTGCGGGCCTGGCCCGGTGTGGGTGACTGTGTCGCGGTTCACACGCGCCAACCCTCCGGGCACGAGTTGACCCGGCCGACCGCAGAGATTGGCAAGCGTCAGAGGTTGCTCGGTGGCGGCTGCCGAGCTTCGCTCCTGTGCGGACGGCGTCGCCGCGGCCGTGGGCCGTGAAAACTCAGGTGAGCTTGGTGCCGGCGGGACCGCACAGCCGGTAAGGATCATGGCGGCAGCGGTCGTCGCTAGCTTGGCCCTCACGCACTCATGATCCGCCTCGCATGCAAGACGGAAGCCGCCGCTATCCCGACTTGCCGACTCGCCCTGCTAGCAGGCGGTCGGAGACGTTGCCGGGCTTTCGCGACGGCTCCGCGCCGGAGGTTATTCCGAGTCGCTACTGGCGGCTTACGATCGGCGCTCTCGTTATCCAGGCGGATGCAGCGCCGGGGAGCATTGAGAAACGGAGCCACCCCCCTGGGTGACTCCGTTTCACTGTGCGCTGCGGTGGTTGGCCCCGGCAAAGATGCCGTGCTCCCTCACACTGCACGATCACCGATGCCCCACCGACCGCGGTTCGACTTCGGGAGTCCGCCGCTACTTGCCGGGCTTCGCGGCGGCTTCCGAACAGCCTGTGCAGTGCGGACGAATCGCCGGACGGCCTCTATCCGTCCGGCGATCCCAACGCGACGCTTCAGCGGCAGCGCTCCATGAACGTGAACTTGCCGCTGCCGATGCTGCCACCCACAGCCATCGACTCGCCGTCGATCGTGACGGTGCCCGTCGCCTGGCGTGACTCGCCCGACGAGGTGAACGTGAAGGTGCAGGTGCCATCGGTGAACGTCTGGCGCGATCTATCGGTGGAGCTTCCGCCCGAGGCGGTCAATTCCGCCGAGACGACGACGGTGTCGCCCTCAACGCACCCCTGCTCATCGCACTCGAAGAACGTGACCTGTGTGGGAGACAGCACGGCCGATGACAGATCCTGTTCGACGTCGAGCGTATCGCTGGAGACCTCCTCGGAACAGCGGCCACCCTCGGAGATGATCCGCCCGGTGTGAATGTTGAACGTCGACTCGAATAGACACACGACCATGGCCTCGTCGCTGACCGTGAAGACGTCGACGAACGTGTCCGTACACGTGGCTGGTCCGCACTCAAAGCTCGAGGCTGAGAGGAACGTCTGCGTGCTGGAGTCTCTCACCGGCGGTGCGGCAGCCGCCGGCGCAACCAGGAGCAGGACAAGGGTCGCCAGGACAACGAGGGAGGTAAGGATGCGACGCATGGCTCGGGACCTCGCTTCGCGCGGGCGGGCCTGGGCCGGTCGGTCACGAGACGGGCGGCGCCCGCGTGAGGTCTTTGTACTCCGATCCGGCGGGCTTGCCTAGTTCATCACAGCCAGAGCCGCCGCTAGTCCCAACGTGCCGGGAGGGCGTTGCGGCGGCTCCGCGCTGGGGCTACTCCGGGTTCGATTACCGGCGCCTTACTGCTCGGTATTCCGCGACTAGTCTGCGGGGCAGGCCGGCGTGTCGAACCCGCCGTCCCCCGGCACGAGCGAGGAGTTGCCAACCGTGCGGGGAATCAGCCCACTGATCGGCCCCCCATTGGCCGCCGCGGCTGGGGTGAGATCCACTCTGTTCGCGCCGTCATCCGCAACTCCGACGCACCGAAGCGGCGTGATGCCGTGAACATGTGCCGATGCCGATCCGATGGCGGCCACACTAAGCATGGCTGCCGTGACGATTGCGATGCCGATTCGTCGCATTGGGACTCCCGATCAGAAAGCAAGTTCCGTCAATCGTTCATACGCAGCAAGTTGCCAGCCACTGGCAAGAGCCCGCTTGTGAACGGAACCTCCGCTGTCCAGCCGCACCTGCCCGGCCCCGAGGCTCCTCGACGGAATACTAGCCCGGCTTGGCGGCGGCTCCGCGCTCACGGCTACTCCCGGCCGATTACCGTGGCTTGTCGCGCGAAGACGGTAGTGACGCAACTCAGGGACTGCCATACCCGCACGTCCAACCGGCGTTGGTTGTGGCCTGGTGTTCGCGTTTGTGTGGGTCACCAATGGTGGTGACCTCGGAACCGCGCTGCTGGTGACAATCCTCGGGTTCGCAATGCTGGGTGGGGAATGTGTCGCGCTGAGAAGAGATAGGCACCGGATAGGCACGACGACGACAAGCCGGGGGCGTGTTCGCTCCGCTCTGCGAGTCCGTGCGTCCTAGGCTGCGGCGATGGCATCTAGTGTCGCCCGATGCCTCCGCGGACTCGCCGGAGGCCGGCGCTTGACGATCGCAGACCCGATGCGTGGTTGAAACCTTGGTTCGCGGGCGGCTTCGTCACGCACACTGACCGGACGTGGAGGTCGGGCCGGGTGACGGGACCGGGGGAGAAGCCCCGTCACCCGACGGATCACATGGCGACGACGGCCTCGACGTCGTCGTCGACCGTGGCGCCGTTGGCCTGGGGCTCGCCATCCGAACCCTCGGCCACGGCCTGGGCCTCCTTGGCGTACTCCTTCTTGGAGCGGCCCGACAGCATCTCGAGCGAGGCCACCACGACCTCGGTCTTCCAGTGTCGCTTGCCGGCATCGTCATCCCACTGGCGGGTCTGGAGCCGGCCCTCCACGTCGACGAGCTGGCCCTTCGACAGGAACTGGCCGCAGATCTCGGCCAGGCGGTCCCACGCGACGCAGGGGTGATACTCGGTCCGCTCGGCACCTCCCCCGCCGCGGAAGTCGTTCGTCGCGATGGTGAACGTCGCGACGTGTTTGCCCGACGGCAGCGACCGGAGCTCCGGGTCGCGGGTCAGCCTGCCGACGAGCATCACCTTGTTCATAGCGATGGCTCCTTCCATCAACGCAGCGCACCGGGGGCGAGGACGGCCGCTCGGGCAGGAGGCTACGGAGGACCCGTTACCGCCTCGTTACCGGCGGCTTATCGTGCGGTCGCCAGGGCCGCAGACCCGTCAGGAGCGTGCTGGCTCGCGCTCGACCCAGGCTGCGCGCCAGTCCGGTGCCGGGAAGGACTCGGCGTAGTAGCTCGTCTCGCGCCAGATGCGCCCGTCGCGCACGGTGAGCAGCGCGATGGCGTGCCAGATCGAGCCGTCGGGATAGGGCACGACGCCAGTGACCGTGAATTCGTCGTCCGATCCGCTGAGGTGGACGATGGACCAGCCGAGCGCGGACGGGGCGGTGAGGAACTGGTCGTCGGTGCCGGAGATCGTCTGGATGCGCGGACGGAGGCCCGTATCCTCGCGTCCCGGGTAGTTCGCCGCGATCGCGATCCGGTTGTCCGGTCCACGGATCACCTCGCCCGACTGTGGGTAGCGCCCGAGGAAGTCGTCGTGGAGCATGCTGCGCTGGGTCTCAACGTCGTCAGCCTCGAGGGCCTTGACCCAGAGCTCGATGACACGGCGGTTTCCCATGACGGACTCCTCGCGGCTGGTGGGAAGCAGCCGCCGAAGAATACGCCGCTCGCCGAGGTAACACCACGTGATCGGCGCCTGCCGTCAGCGGCGCGATCCCGGACGCCGGCGCGGGTAGAGGTGGTCGAAGCCCGGCGTGCGCAGCGACAGCTTGGCCACGGGGGGCAGCTGGCGCTTGAACTCCATGCGCGCCACGCGCCGCTCGACCCACTCGACAAGGTCGCGAGGAAGGCCGGCGCGCTCGCAGCGGTCCACGGACCAGCGGCGGTCCACCAGGGCATACAGCGCGCGGTCGAGCATGTCGTAGGAGCGGCCCAGCTCACCCTCGTCGGTCTGCCCCGGCCACAGGTCGGCCGATGGCGGCTTGGCCACAACCTCCTCCGGGACGCCCAGCTCAGCGGCCACTGCCCGCAGCTGCGTCTTGTAGAGATCACCGATCGGCGCCAGGGCAGCCGCCATATCGCCGTGGAGCGTCCCATACCCGAGCAGCGCCTCGGTCTTGTTGCTTGTCCCGATGACGAGGGCGTCGAATGCGGCGGACCTGTCGTACAGCACGACCATGCGCTGGCGAGCCATGACGTTCCCGCGACGCACGTTGCGCGTGGCCGGGTCGTCGTCGGTGATGAGGGCCAGCATCGGGTCGACCATCGGGCTGATGTCCACCCGTTCGGTCCGGCAGCCGAGCGCGGTCACCACGCGCAGCGCATCGGTCTCCGAGGCCTCCGACGAGGTGGCGTACGGCATCCGCACGGCGAGCAGGTTGTCGGGCCCGATCGCTCGCCCGGCCAGGAAGGCGACGGTCGCGGAGTCGACGCCGCCGGAGAGCCCGACCACGAGGCGGGAGAAGCCGGCCTGGTCCAGCTGGCGCCGAATGAAGTCGACGATGATCCCGACCGCCAGCGCCGCGTCGACGGCCGGAAGCGGCGCCGACTCGTCGAGGCCGGTGGTCACGCCTCTGGCGCTCCGTCCATCCCGGCCCGCTCGGCGATGATGCGGTCGAGCTCCCGACGCACCAGCTCGAGTCGCTCGTCCGCGAGGACCGGCAGCCCATAGCGCTGGATGCGCAGGTCATCGGTGTCGAGCGCGCCGACCACGAGGGCCTCCTCCCACAGGGGCGCCTCCACGACCGTCGACCCGTCCGCGGACACGATGCGCGACCCACCCCAGAAGGTCAGCCCTTCCTCGTTGCCAACACGGTTGCAGAACGCGAGCGGCACGGTCCCGAGCAGCGCGTAGGTGTCCTGCATCTTGTGCCAGCCGGCGATCGCGGCGAGGCCTGCCGGCCCACCCGGGGCGCGGGACGGACCTGCCGCGACGTTGACCAGCAGCGCTGCGCCGTCCAGCGCCTGCAGCATCGGCAGGCTGGGGTGCCAGAAGTCCTCGCACACCGACAGGCCGATGCGGCCGATCGGCTCACCAGCGTCGTGCGTGCGGATCTGATCGCCAACCCGCGTGAAGCGACCCTCGTCGAACAGGCCGTAGGTCGGCAGGTACACCTTGCGGTGGAGGCCCACCAGCGTGCCGTCCCGGACGAGAGCGACGCTGTTGCAGTACCGATGCTCCGGCGTCTCCTCCACGAAGCCGGCCGCCACCAGCATCCCCGGCGCCCCGTCGGCGATGCCCAGCAGCCGCGGATCATCGGCGCCGATCGCGACGTCGGGAACCAGGTCCTGGAGGAGGTAGCCGGTGAGCGCCAGCTCCGGGAAGACGGTGAGCTGCGCCCGCTCCGCCGCGGCATCCCGCACCCGATCGGCGACGAGCGCGAGGTTCGCCTCGAGGTCGCCGAGCCGCGGCGCCACCTGGGCCAGCGCGATCCGGTATTCCACGCGCGAAGCCTAGACGATCAGTGCTGGCCGAACTTCTCCCCCACGTCGCCCGGGAAGAAGGTCTCGTCCTCGGCCGGCGTCGGCGGGAGCTCGCTCGGGGCCACCGCCTCATCGTCGGACACGTCGCGCGCGTCGGAGTGCTTGGCGCCGATGGTCAAGAGCTCCTCTCGACGCGGCCCTCCCGCCAGCTCCTCCGCGAAGTGGCAGGCCACCCGGTGCCCGGGCGCCATCTCGCGCAGTGCCGGGTTCTCGGCCACGCAGCGCTCGGGCTCGCCGAGCTCGCGACGCAGCCAGCAGCGGGTATGGAACCGACAGCCTGAGGGCGGATTTGCGGGCGACGGCACGTCGCCGCGCAGGATCATGCGCTTGCGCTTCGTCTCGACCCGTGGGTCGGGGATCGGCACCGCGCTGACGAGCGCGCAGGTGTAGGGATGCAGCGGACGCGCGTAGAGCTCCTGCGCGGGCGACAGCTCGACCACCTCGCCGAGGTACATGACCGCGATGCGGTCGCTGATGTGCCGCACCACCGACAGGTCGTGGGCGATGAACAGGTACGTCAGCTCGAACTCCCGTTGCAGATCGGCCAGCAGATTGACGATCTGCGCCTGGATCGAGACGTCCAGCGCCGATACGGCCTCATCAGCGGCAATGAAGTCGGGCTGCACCGCCAGGGCACGGGCGATGCCGGCACGCTGGCGCTGCCCGCCGGAGAACTCATGCGGATAGCGGTTGATCGCGTTCCTCGGCAGGCCGACGATCTCGATCAGGCGCTGCACCCGCTTCGCCGCCTCGGAGCCGCTCGCGATGCGGTGGACGCGCAGCGGCTCGCTCAGCATCGAGCCGATCGTCATCCGCGGATTCAGCGACGCGTACGGGTCCTGGAAGATCATCTGCATCCGTCGCCGCATCCGGCGCAGCATGTTGCCCTCCAGCGCCGTGATGTCGAGGCCGTCGAACTCGATGCGTCCGGCCGTGGCGTCCACGAGCCGGATGACGGCGCGCGCGTAGGTCGATTTGCCGCAGCCCGACTCGCCCACCAGCCCCAGCGTCTCGCCGCGGTGAACCTCGAGCGACACGCCGTCGACGGCGCGGACCTCGCCGATGCGGCGCTCGAACAGCACGCCCTCGGTGATCGGGAAGTGGACCTGCAGGCCCTCCGTGCGCAGCAGCGGCGTGGCGGTTGGCTCAGGCGCGGGACCGGCCGCGAGCGGGGCGGCAGCCTGGGTCACGAGGCACGCTCCGCGGCGAAGCCGCTCGGCACGAGGTGCTCCCCATCGGCCGGGTACCAGCACGCCACCTCGTGGCCCGGCGCCGCGTCGGGCGCGTCCTCCAGGGGCGGCATCTCCTGCGTGCAGCGTTCCTGCGCGTTGAAGCAGCGCGGCGCGAACGGGCAGCCCGGGATCTCGCGCGACAGGTCGGGCGGCTGGCCCTGGATCGGGACGAGCTCGCCGCGGCCCTGCTCGTCGAGGCGTGGGATCGAGCGCAGCAGGCCGACGGTATAGGGATGGCGCGGCCGCCCATACAGCTCGGTGGTCTCCGCCCGCTCGACGATGTGGCCGGCGTACATGACGTTGATCGTGCGGGCCATGCCGGCCACGACCCCGAGATCGTGGGTGATGAGGATGAGCGCCGTGCCCATCTCCGCCACCGCCGACCGCATCAGGTCCAGGATCTGGGCCTGGATCGTCACGTCCAGCGCGGTGGTCGGCTCATCGGCGATGAGGAGCTGCGGATCGCAGGCAAGCGCCATGGCGATCATCACGCGCTGGCGCATGCCGCCGGAGAACTGGTGGGGATAGTCCTTGAGCCGTCGCCTCGCGGCAGGGATGCCGACCAGCTCGAGCAGCTCGACGGCGCGCGTGACGGCGCCGGTGTGCTTGAGCTTGCGGTGTGTCTCGAGGACCTCGGTCAGCTGCCGCTCGACGGTCAGCACCGGGTTGAGCGACGTCATCGGGTCCTGGAAGATCATCGCCATCCGGTTGCCGCGGATCTCGCGCACCGCGTCTTCGCTCAGGGTCAGGATCTCCTCGCCCTCGAACAGGATCTCTCCCGACGTGATGCGCGCCGCCGGCTTCGGCAGGAGCCGCATGAGGGCAAGCGAGCTGACGCTCTTTCCGCAGCCCGACTCACCCACCACGCCGAGCGTGTCGCCGCTCGCGAGCTCATAGCTGATCCCGTTCACGGCGTGGACGGTGCGGTCGCCCGACCCGAACGTGACGCTCAGGTCGCGGACCGAGAGCAGCGGAAGCTCCTCCGCCGACGTTTGCCGGATCATCGGCGCAGCTTCGGGTCGAGCGCTTCGCGCATCCCGTCGCCCAGGAGGTTGAAGCCGAGCACCGAGACCACGATGAAGACGCCCGGGAACACTGCCAGCCACGGAGCCTGGTTCAGGTAGCGATAGCTGTCGGCCAGCATCGTGCCCCACTCCGGCGTGCTCGGATCCGGCGGCCCCAGGCCGAGGAAGCCGAGCGCGGCCGCATCGACCACCGCGGTCGCCAGGGCCAGCGTGCCCTGCACGATGAGCGGGCCGATGGCGTTCGGCAGCATGTGCCGCGTCAGCAGGGCCGGCCCGCGCACGCCCACCGATCGGGCGGCGACCACGTAGTCCGCGTCGCGCAGGCCGAGCAGGCTGCTGCGCAGCAGGCGGGCGAAGATCGGGACGTTGACCACCGCGATGGCGATCGCGATCTGCGGCACGCCTCGACCCAGCCACGTGACGACGGCAATGGCGAACAGCAGCCCCGGAATTGCCAGCATGATGTCGACGCCACGCATGATCACCGCGTCCACGGTTCCACGGAAGAACCCGGCCAGCGCACCAAAGAAGGTGCCCACGGTGACGCCGATCGTCACTGAGAGCACCGCGATTCCCAGCGTCAGCCGAGCGCCGTAGATGATCCGCGACAGCACGTCCTGGCCCTGGATGTTCGTGCCGAACCAGTGCTCCGATGACGGCGGCAGGAAGCTGTCGGACAGGGTGCCGCGGGTCGGGTCGTAGGGGGCGATGAGTGGAGCGACGATCGCCATCAGCAGCATCAGGCCCACGATCGTGGCGCCGACCAGGGCCGGAGGCGAGCGCCGCATGCGCCGGAAGGCATCGGTCCAGAGGCCGACCGGGCGATCGTCTGGGACGGTGTCGGCCGTGACGGTCGCGGCGGTCACGAGTAGCGGATCCTCGGGTTGAGGAACGCGTAGCTGATGTCCACCACGAGGTTGACGAGGACGAAGATCAGGGCGAGCAGCAGAACGCCGCTCTGGATCACCTGGTAGTCGCTGGACAGCACGGCGTCGTACATCCACTTCCCGACGCCGCCCCACCCGAAGATCGTCTCGGTCAGGATCGCGCCGCCCAGCAGCAGGCCTGTCTGGAGTCCGATGACCGTCACCACCGGCAGCATGGCGTTGCGCAGCACGTGGCGCCGATCGACCAGGCCTCCGCGGAGGCCCTTGGCGTTGGCGGTTCGGACATAGTCCTCGTTCAACACGTCGACGACGCTGGCCCGGGTGATGCGCATGATGATGGCGAGGGGGATCGTGCCCAGCGCGATGGCGGGCAGGATCAGATGTCGCAGCGAATCGATGAAGCCGCCGAACTCCCCGGCCAGGAGCGTATCGACCGTCATCATGTTGGTGACGCGGGGGATGTTGTACTGGATGAGGTCGATCCTCCCGGAGTCCGGCAGGATCGGCCACTGGATGGCGAACGCGAACTTCAGCATCAGCCCAAGGAAGAAGATCGGGATGCTGATGCCGATCAGCGAGATCACCGTGCCGAACTGATCGATCGCGCTTCCCCGGCGCTTTGCCGTGACCATCCCGAGCGGGATGCCGATGACCAGCGCGAAGATCATCGCCGCCAGCGCGAGCTCCAGGGTGGCGGGGAACCGCTGCGAGAAGTCGTCGACGACGTCGCGGCCGGTGAGGAAGCTGCTGCCGAGGTCGCCCTGGGCCAGGCCGCCCACGTACTCGAGGTACTGCTCGTGCAGCGGCCGATCCAGGCCCAGCGCCTCCCGAACTCGCGCGATGCTCTCGGGCGTCGCGCGCTCGCCGAGGATCGCGCTGGCCGGGTCACCCGGCAGGAGCCGGATGAACAGGAAGATGATGATCGTCAGGCCGAGCAGGATCGGGACGAGCAGCAGCAATCGACGAAGGATGAACTTTCCCACGGCTCTCCAGCGTGACGAGGGAGAGAGGGCCCCGGCAGCGCCGGGGCCCTCTCAGTGTAGGTCCGACCGAAGGAAGGTTACTCGCCCCCGTCGGTCAGCCAGACGGTCTTGAAGCTCTCCGAACCGGTCGGATTCGGCTCGTAGCCCTGCACCACGTCGGTGAAGGCCAGCGCCGTGTCTCCATGGGCCAGCGTGATGAAGCAGTCGGCACCATGGATCAGCCCGGCCACCTCGGCCCAGGCAGCGCCACGCTCCTCCTCCTCCAGCGCCGCATCGCCCGCGACCAGCGCGTCCTCGAGACCCTCGACGTCGCAGCCGAACTGGGCCGCTGGCTCACCCTGGGCGTACCCGAAGTGAACGCCGTACCAGTTGGACGGATCGTCGTAGTCACCGGTCCACCCGAGGAAGTGCAGATCGTAGAAGCCGTTCTGCGCGTCGAACAGGTAGCCCGGATCGTCCCAGATATCGCTGTGCGGAACGACGACGAAGCCGGCGTCCTCGAGCATCTGGGTGACGGCCTCGTGCAGGCCACGCGGATCGGGCATGTACGGGCGGGTGACCTCGGTCGGATACCAGAAGTGCACGGTCGGCGGGTTGTCCGGGCCGAAGCCGGCGTCGGCCAGCAGCTGCGCGGCACCCTCCGGGTCGTAGACGTCTGGCTCGACACCGGCGATGACGGCGTCGTACCAGCCGCTCGACGGCGGGATGAACATGTCCGCCGGCGAACCGCGTCCACCGTAGAACGTCTCGATCAGGGCCGCCTTGTCGATCGCCATGCCGACGGCCTGCCGCACGGCGGCATCCGCAAGTGGCGACTCGAGATCGTCGCCGTACTCGCCGGCCACGGCGCTGTCGGCATCGACCGCGTTCTGGCGCGCGACCGGGTTGATGCCCAGGTACAACGCGTTGAACGAGAGGCGCTCGACCAGCGAGAAGCCCTGGCTCTCGACGGTCTCATAGTCCGCCGGATTCACCAGGTCGTAGCCCTGGATACTGCTGCCAAGGGCCTGGAGGCGAGCCGCCGGGTCCGCGATCGGGCGAATGATCACGCGATCGAGGTAGGCGGGCTGATCCCAGTAGTCCTCGTTCCGCACCAGCGTGGCGCTGTCGTCCGGAACGTAGTCCTCGAGGATGAACGGACCGGTGCCCGCCTGGGTCACGTCGGTGGCGAAGGTCCCGGCGGCCGGGTCATCGGCATTGGTCGACTCCAGGATCGCCGGGCTGACGATGCTGAAGGGGGTAAGCGTGATCCCAAACAGGAAGGCCGGATTCGGCTCCCGCAGGGTAATGGTGACCGTGAACTCGTCAGTCGCCTCGACGCTCGAGATCAGGTTCTCAGGTCCGAAGCCATCCAGGATCGCGCCGTAGTAGTAGGCGCTCGCCTGGAGCTCCTCGGGCGCGTTCTGCCAGCGATCGAAGTTGAACTTCACGGCCTCGGCGTTGAACGGCGTGCCGTCATGGAACGTCACGCCCTCGCGGAGGGTGAATACGTATTCAGTGTCTTCCGGGCCACCGGTCCACGACTCGGCCAGGACGCCGACGAGCTCATCGGTCGTGCCGGGAGCAAGGTCGACGAGCGGCTCGTAGACCTGCTGCAGCACGCGGAACGATTCGCCGTCACTCGTCAGGAACGGGTCGAGGCTGGCAGACAGCCGGGCGCCCGCGAACACGAGCGTGCCGCCGGCAACGGGCTCACCGGCCGCGCCGCCCGACGGCTCCGGGGCCGCGGACTCGCCGCTCGCTGGCGGCTCATCCGAGGGCTCCGCCGACTCACTGGTGCCCTGGTCGCCGCAGGCGGCGAGAACGAGCGCCAGGATGGCGAAGATGGAGATCAATCTCCAGGTGCGCATCCACTCTCCTCCACAATGGGATTGGTGCTGGGTGGGACCACCGCTCCGGTCGCTGATCGGCAATCGCCGGTGATCCGGGGCTGATCCATCGAAACGGTCCGCTAGTCTCGCATACTCCGATCGACTCAGGAAGGATGGGCAAGTTCGGTCGGCACCGGCCCCGGCGGGACGAGGGTCTCCGTGACCGGCTCATCGATCTCCGCCGACGGCGGCGAGGAGCTTGCGCTGATCGCGATCTCCAGGCTTCCCACCTCTCCGGGACCGGCCTGGAAGGCCGGCTGAATCACCGCGAGCGTCTGGCGCGGTGGGGGCAGCACCACCAGCGGCTGCGGATCGGCCAGGGTGTCCGGGCCCGGTGCCTGCTCAAACGCCAGGCGGCGGCTGCGCTCGGCGGCCACCCAGCCGCCGCCATCGGTCAGGCTGGAGCCTTCGGCGGGCGAAGCGGGCTGCGTCGACCCCGGCCCGACGATCGAGACCACCTGCGTGTTCAGGGCGAGAATGAGCGCCAGCCCGGTGCCGGCCATGGCTGTCGCCGTGCGGAGACGGACGACAACGCCGAGCGATCGGCTCCAGAGTGTCGCCCATCGGCTTCGCTCGGGCGCCTGCGCGCGGCGCAGGATCCCATCCCACGCCGTGGCCGAGGGCGCCATGCCATCGACGCGAGCGTCGAGGGCCACCCGCAGCTGGCGGACCACCTCACGGTCGAAGCCAACCTCGTCCCGGCATGCGCCGCACCCGGCGAGGTGCTCGAGGTGTGGCTGCGAGCTCGCGTCCAGCTCGCCGAAGCGTACGGACCACAGGAGCTCTCGGCAGATGCGACGGCAGGTCATCGGTGCGTCACCCGCACGGCAGCCGCCCGTCCGACCGGCACGCGCCGCTCGACCGGCAGGCGCGCCCTCAGCGCCTTCAGCGCGTAATGCAGGCGCGACTTCATGGTGCCGACGTTGCAATCGGCGATCTCCGCGGCCTCGGCGAGTGAGTAGCCGTGGAGGTAGTAGAGGATGATGGCCGTCTGCTGCTTCGGCGGCAGGGCGTCGATCCCGCGCTGCAGCACGTCGAGAACCTCGCGCGACTCGGCAACCTGGTCAGGGCGCGCCGCGAGGTCGACGACCAGGTTGGTGATGAGGCTGGTGATCGGCTCGGACAGCGACTTCCGGCGACTGACCCGGCTGTAGCACAGATTGATCGTGACGCGCTGCAGCCAGGGAAGCGGTGAGCGCGCCGGGTCGAGGCGCTCGCGCACCCGGTACGCCTTCACGAAGCAGTCCTGGAGGACCTCCTCGGCAAGGAACGGGTCGCGCGTGATCGCCAGCGCCGTCGCGTAGACCGGTCGCTTGAAGGTGTTGAAGAATTCCTCGAATGCATCCAGATCGCCGCTCTGCATGCGCTCGACGAGGTCGTCCGGCTGTCTCGCTTCCACTCGCACCTGTGCCGTTCGGCCGCCGTGAGGGGTTGCCTATCGTACGCCGCGCGGTCCAGTTAGGTTCAGACCTATGCTGCCGTCATGACGCGATCCGCGTCGTCGCATCAGGAATACGGACCGCGTTGCGCTCACGCAGTCGGGGCGCCTGGCGTCGGCGCACCAGCGGGAGCGGTAGGCGGGGCCTCCTCGGCGAACGTGTAGCGCAGGTCCGGGCGGCGGGCCGCGGCGGCTTCGTCCAGGCGCCCGACCGGGGTGGTGGTCGGCGCTCGCTTGATCGCGTCGGGGTCCTTCGCAGCGAGCTCCGCGATGTCGCGCATGATCTCGATGAAGTGGTCGAGCGTCTCGACCGACTCGGTCTCGGTCGGCTCGACCATGAGTGCCTCCTCGACGATCAACGGGAAGTAGATCGTCGGCGGATGGATGCCGTGGTCGAGGATCGCCTTGGCGATGTCCAGCGTCGTCACTCCGTGCTCGCGCTTCTGGCGCCGACCACTGAACACCACCTCGTGCTTGCTGAGGCGGTCGTACGGCAGGTCGTAGACGTCGTGGAGTCGGACCCGCAGGTAATTGGCCGCCAGCACCGCGTCCTCGCTGATCGTCCGCAGGCCGGCCCCGCCGTTGGAGCGGATGTACGTATAGGCCCGCACGAACATCCCGAAGTTGCCATAGCAGCTTCGCACCTTGCCGATGCTGTGCGGTCGCTCGGTGTCGAGCGCGAACCGCGCGCCGGGCGTCGATCGGCCCGACCATGCGTTGGCGCGCACCTCGTCGGGGTCGCCGTCGACCAGGGTTGGGATCGGTGCGGGCAGGAACGGCTCCAGGCGCTCGCTCACCCCTACCGGACCGGCACCCGGCCCGCCGCCGCCGTGCGGCGTGCTGAACGTCTTGTGCAGGTTGAAGTGCATGACGTCGAACCCGGCCTCGCCCGGGCGGAAGCGGCCGAGGATCGCGTTCAGGTTCGCGCCGTCCATGTAGCCAATGGCGCCGGCCTCCTTCACGGCCCGCACGACCTGGTCGATCTGGTCCTCGAAGATGCCGAGGGTCGACGGGTTCGTGATCATCAGCGCCGCCACGCTCGGTCCCAGCGCCGCGCGCAGAGCCTCGAGGTCGATGCCGCCGCGCTCGTTCGAGCGGATCGTGACCGTCTCGTAGCCGACCATCGTCGCCGTCGCCGGGTTCGTGCCGTGTGCGGAGTCGGGCACCAGCACCTTCGTCCGCCGCTCTCCCTCCCCGTTGGCGCGGTGGAAGGCGCGGGCCATGAGCATCCCGGTCAGCTCGCCGTGGGCGCCCGCGGCGGGCTGGAGGCTGACGGCAGGGAAGCCGGAGATCTCCTTCAGCAGCTCGGCCAGGAGCCACATCAGCTCGAGGCTTCCCTGGCTGAGCGCCTCGGGGTCGAGCGGATGGGAGTCGGCGAAGCCCGGCAGGCGGGCCGCCCACTCGTTGACCTTCGGGTTGTACTTCATCGTGCACGACCCGAGCGGATAGAAGCCAAGATCGATGGCATGGTTCAGGTGGGCCAGGCGGTTGAAGTGGCGGAGCAGCTCCAGCTCGCTCACCTCCGGGAGCCGGGGCGGGACGTCGCGCAGCGCATCGGCCGGCAGATCGGCAAGGCCGTCGGCGGCCGCACGAGCGGCGGCCGACGCGGACGGGAACCGGACCGCCCGACGCTCGGGCCGCGAGCGCTCGAAGATCAGCGGCTCGACGACCGAGAGCTCGTCACCGCCGCTGGCACCGGCAAATGCGGCGCCACGCCCCGACGGGTCGGCCCGACCAGGCGCCTCGGTCACGGTCATCGGGTCGCCTCGAGCCCCGCGACGAGCCGCTCGATGTCGGCGTCGGTGGTCAGCTCCGTGGCGGCCACGAGCAGCGTGTCGGTCAGCTGGGGATCGTCGCGCTCGAGCAGATGCCCGGCCACGACGCCCTGCTCGGCCAGCGCGGCGTGGCGGCGGGCGGCATCGGGCACGACCAGCGCCACCTCGGCGAAGAACGGTCCGTCGAAGCGCCGTTCGGCCAGGCCCGCCTTGGCCAGCGCCGCGACGGCGTGGCGCGCCTGGGTCATCGACAGCTCCGCCACCTCTCGCAACCCCGCTGGGCCGACGGCGCCGAGGTAGACGGTGGCAGCGAGGGCCATGAGCGCCTGGTTGGTGCAGATGTTGCTCGCCGCCTTCTCTCGCCGGATGTGCTGCTCCCGGGCCTGGAGGGTCAGCACGTAGCCCTTGCGGCCCTGGACGTCGCGGGTGGCACCGACCAGGCGCCCCGGCATCTGCCGAACCGATGCCATCCGAGCCGCCACCAGGCCGACATAGGGTCCGCCGAAGCTGGCGGGGATGCCGAGCGGTTGGCCTTCGGCGGCGACGATGTCGGCGTCGTACGCCCCGGGCGGGGCCAGCACGGCGAGCGACGTGGGCTCGACGACCGCGACGAGCAGTGCACCCGTCGCGTGCGCGGCCTCGGCGAGCTCGGACATCGGCTCGAGCTGCCCGAAGAAGTTCGGCTGTGCCGCCACGAGACACGCGACGTCATCGCCGAGCGCGGCCGCTGCCTCGGCGGGATCGGTGCTGCCGGCGGCGCCAGCGGCGACATCGACCGGGACGGTGACGACCTCGACGCCAGGCCCCGAACAGTACGTCTGGAGCACGCGACGGTAGTCGGGGTTCACGGCCGCTGACACCGCGATCCGGTGGCGGCGGGTCAGACGACAGGCCATGAGGGCCGCCTCCGCCGTGGCCGTGGCCCCGTCGTAGTGCGAGGCCGTGGCCACCTCCATGCCGGTCAGCTCGCAGATCAGCGACTGGAACTCGTAGATCGATTGCAGCGTGCCCTGCGAGACTTCGGGCTGGTAGGGGGTGTAGGCGGTGGAGAACTCCGGACGGCCGATCACCTCACCGACGACGGCGGGAACCAGGTGCCGGTACACCCCGGCCCCCAGGAAGCTGACCTCGGGAACGCGGTTGGTTGCGGCGAGGCGGGTGAGCTCGACCCGAACCTCCTGCTCGGCGAGCGGTTCGGGCACGGTCCACCCCGACGCACGCACGGCCTCGGGAATGTCGGCGAACAGGTCCTCGACCGAGCCGACACCGACGGCCCCGAGCATCTGGCCTCGATCGGCCTCGGTGTGGGGCGAGTAGGTCATCGGCGCCGCCCTCAGGCGGTCTGGGCGCCGTAGGCGTCAGCGTCCATCAGCACGTCGAGCTCGGCGGGATCCGCGAGCGCGATCCGTGCGATCCATCCCTCGCCGAAGGGATCGCTGTTCAGCAGCTCGGGCGCGTCGCGCAGCGCATCGTTGACCTCGAGCACCTCGCCCGCGATCGGCGCGAAGAGATCGCTGACCGCCTTCACGCTCTCGACCACGCCGAAGGGGGCGAACTGCGACAGCGTGGCGCCGACCTCCGGCAGCTCCACGAAGACGATGTCACCCAGCTCGTCGGCGGCGAAGCTCGTGATCCCGATCGTGGCGCGCGAGTCCTGCACGCGGACCCACTCATGCTCCTTCGAGTACCGCAGGTCATCGGGGTAGGACATCGGCGATCGGATCCTCCTCAGGCTGGCGCGACACTCAGTCGCGGGCGCGCCGGTAGAACGGCAACTTTACCTGCTCGGCCCGGTAGGGGCGGTCGCGGACGACGACGTCGAAGGCGTTGCCCACCCCGGCAAGCTCGGCGGGGACGAGCGCCATGGCGATCTTCGTTCCGAGCGTCGGGGACAGGCCCCCGCTCGTGACCTGGCCGACGGTCTGCCCATCGGCCTGCACGGCATACCCGGCGCGCGGGATCGCGTTGTCGCGCATCTCGAGGCCAGCCAGCTTGCGCTCCGGCCCGACCTGCTGCACCGCCTGGAGCGCGGCACGACCGACGAACTCCCCCTTCTCGAGCTTCACCACGCGCCCGAGATTGACCTCGAACGGGTTCGTCTCGCGCGTCAGCTCGTTGCCGTACAGCGGCATCCCCGCCTCCATGCGCAGCGTGTCCCGTGCGCCGAGGCCACACGGCCGCAGGCCGTGCGGTTCGCCGGTCGCCGCCACCGCGCTCCACAGATCCCGTGCCCGACGGGCATCGCAGAAGAGCTCGAAGCCGTCCTCGCCGGTGTAGCCGGTGCGAGCGACCAGGCACTCGACGCCGGCCACCTCGCCCTGCATGGCGTGGTAGTTGGCGATGCCCGGAAGGTCCAGGTCGGTCAGCTCTTCGAGCACCGCGGCCGCGTTCGGGCCCTGCGGCGCGATGAGCGCAGTGCGCTCGCTGCGGTCCTCCAGCGAGGCACCGAAGTCACCGCGCGCCAGCAGGGTCTCCAGGTGCGCGACCACCGCTGCGCGGTTCGACGCGTTGCAGACCACCAGGAAGCGGTCGTCGGCGAGTCGATAGCAGATGAGGTCGTCGATGATGCCGCCATCGTCCTCGCACACCATCGAGTACTGCGCCTGGCCCAGGACGAGGGTTCCGGGATCGCTGACGAGCGCATAGCGGAGAAAGGCGACCGCCTCTTCGCCGGTTACCTCGAGCTCCCCCATGTGCGACAGGTCGAACAGCCCGACGGCGGTGCGCACCGTCCGATGCTCGTCGATGATCGACGTGTACTGGACCGGCATCTCGTAGCCGGCGAACGGGACCAGCCGGGCGCCGAGATCGCGGTGGACGTCGTGCAGCGGAGTTCGGAGCAGGGCGGCGGGGGCCTCGCTCACGCGCTGGCCTCGGCGCCGGTCATCGGCTGATGGCGGTCTTCCGCCCCGGCCAGCACCTGGGCCGCTTCCTCGACCACCGATCGCTCCGTGGCGTGGTTGAGGATGGCGAGCGCCTCCTCGAGGTCCGTCCAGCGCACCTCGTCAAACTCGGAGTCATGCTCGTCGGTCGATCCACCGATGGGCCGCATGAGGAAGAAGTGCACGGTCTTGTGGAAGCGCGTCGAGCCACGGACGAAGAAGTAGCGGATCGAGCGTAGCTGGCGCTCGATCTCGACCTCGATCCCGGTCTCCTCGCGAGTCTCGCGCAGCGCCGTCTCCTCGATGGTCTCGCCCGAGTCGGGCGTTCCCTTCGGCAGCGCCCACAGACGCGGCGATCGCCGATGCACGAGCAGGACCTGGAGACGACCGTCGAGGTTCCGATGGACGACGCCACCCGCGGAGGTGGCACGCGCAGTTCGCAGGACGGCCACCGGGGCCGCTAGACGCGGCGGGCGCGCGGCAGCCCGAAGGGAAGCGCCGGACGGCGTGCAGGTAGGCGAGTGGCGCGACCGACCGCCGGGAAGCGGAATCGGCTCGTCTCGGCCCGGAGCGCCGCCACCGTCGGCGTCACCAGCACCGTGCGTCGTGGCCGGTGGTACACCGACCGACCACGGTCGAGCCCGAGGCGCGACCGGTGCGCACGACCACGGCCCGAGCCGAAGTCGATGGTTGGATGGGAGACGAGGCGGGCCACCACACTCACTCGCATGCCCGGCATTGTACGCGCCATCGATTGCCGCGCAAGCGATTCATGACGCCGTCCGACGGACGACGGATCGGTACAGGGCCTCGGTCTCCTCGACCCGTCCCCCAACCGAGAAGCGCACCGCATCGGCCGTCGCGCGCGCCGCCATCTCGGCGCGTCGGTCCGGGTCCGTCGCGACCAATGCCAGCGCCGACCCGAGCCGCGCCGTGCGATCGCCCGCCGGTTGCGCGGCCAGGACGATCCCATCGACGCCGTCACGCACCGAGTCACGCACGCCCGGCCCATCGATGGCGACCGCCGGCAGTCCTGCAGCCAGCGCCTCGGCCAGTACGAGTCCCTGCGTCTCCGTCCGGGACGCGAAGACGAAGAGGTCGGCACCGGCGAGCACGGCGAGGGCATCGAGCCGTGGGAGGCTTCCGGTGAAGGCGACCCGTCCGACGAGGTCCGCGACCTCGGCGCGCGCCCGCAGCTCCGCCTCCGATGGGCCTCCGCCGACCACCACCAACCGGAGGCGTGGCGCGGTCGCGGCGGCAGCCGCAACCGCCTCCAGGACCGCCATCGGGCTCTTCTCGGGGGCGAGCCGCCCGAGCGAGGCGACGACGACGGCATCGGCCGGCCAACCGAACCGAGAGTGGACGTCCACCGGCGCCAGGCCCCGGATCGCGTCGACGTCGATGCCGGTGGGGATGACGTGCACCGCGTCGGGCCGGCCGGGCATGCGCTCGCGGAGCTCGACCGCGAGGTCGCTCGACGGCGCGATCACTGCCCGGCAGGCGCTCCAGAATCGGGCGAGGTAGACGTCGGTCAGGGCGGCGCCAGGGCCGGCCAGCGGCCCGAGATAGTGGTCATAGTCGGCGAAGCGGGTGTGATGGGTGAAGACCAGCGGGGCACCCGCTGCTCGGGCCAGCCGCCTGGCGAGCAGACCGGTCACGAAGGGAGAGTGGGCGTGGACCACGTCCGCCCCGAAGCGCGCGGCCTCCGCCACGGCGCCGGTCCATGGCAGCGGGATCGGCATCCGGTAGCCGGCCGGTGCGATGCGTGGCAGCTGATAGGAGGGCAGCCATGCCTGGCGCGGCGCCGGGCCGGGCGATCCCACCTCCTGCGGCGCCGATCCGGCAGCCGGACGGGGCGCCAGGACGAGGACCTCGTGGCCGCGCGCACCGAGCCCACGCGCCAACGCGTCCACCGAGACGGTGACCCCGGACAGGTACGGCAGGTAGGACTCGGTGGTCAGCAGGACCCGCATCGGCGTCAGCGGCGGCTGCCTGCGTGGAGCGTGACCAGGCCCAGGCCGAGGCGTCGCCAGCCCACCTCTTCGAGGCCGCTGGCGCGCATAAGCTCGGCGATGCGTGTGGGCGAAGGGTAGCGCTCCACGCTGTCCGGCAGGTACCGGTACGCCGCTCCGGCCCCGAGGAGCCACCCGAGCATCGGGACGATGCGTCGGAGCCAGACCGCAGCCACCGCCCTGCCCATCGGGCTCCGCGGCGTGGCGATCTCGAGCACGACCATGCGGCCCCCCGGCCGTGTCACCCGCGCAAGCTCAGCCAACGCTCGACGGTAGTCACCGACGTTCCGCAGCCCGAAGGCGATCGTGGCCGCGTCGGCCATTCCGTCCGCGAGCGGCAGATCCAGCGCATCGCCGGGGACGTAGCGCGGGTCGGCGGCCCCGGCGGAGGCGCGGGCCTCCGTCGCGCGGGCGAGCATGGCGGTCGATTGATCCACGCCCGTAACCGCCCCGGAAGGGCCGACGGCCCGCGCCAGCTCCCGGGTCAGCGCACCGCTGCCGCAGGCAACGTCGACCGCCGACATCCCGGCGCGGAGCCCGGTCGCCGCCACCGCGGCTCGTCGCCATCCGGCATCGCGACCCAGTGTCATGAGCGAGTTCATGCGGTCGTAGATCGGCGCGATGCGGTCGAACATGGCCCGCACCTCGGCGGCGGGCACGACGTTGCCGGGCGCGTCGCGATCAGCCACGAGCGCGGCGGAAAAGGAGGGAAATGGTGGGCGATACTGGATTCGAACCAGTGACCTCACGGATGTGAACCGTGCGCTCTAACCAGCTGAGCCAATCGCCCATCGGGGAGTGGGCAGTATAGCGGCGCGTCGTCGGCTCCATCAATCGGCGCCGATCGCCCGCAGCCGTCGGGCAAGCTCGGCGGCGCCGATCGACGACAGGCGCAGCCGCTTCCGACGGGCGCGAATGCCGATCACGATCTCCACGGTCCCTGCCGGCACATCGAGGGCATGGGCGACGAGCCGCACCACGGCGCGGTTGGCCTCGCCGTTGGTCGCGGGCCGGGTCACGCGGACGAGGAGCGCGCCGTCGCGCAGCGGGCCCACGCGGTCCTCGCCGGCTCGCGGCGTGACGACGACCTCCAGATCCGGCACGCGGACGCTCAGAGGCGGACGATGACGCGGACGATGACCCCGAGCACGAGCATCGCGATCAGCGGCGACCAGTCCATGCCCGCGGTGGGCGGCAGCAGCCTCCGGATGGGTGCCAGGATCGGCTCGGTCATCTGGTAGACGAAGGCCGTCAACCCGCCACCGCCTCTCGGGTTCGTCCAGCTCAGCACCACCCGCGCGATGAGCAGGAACCACAGGAGAAAGGCGAGGATCTGGATGAAGTTGACGAGCACCTGCGTCATGGCGCGAGGATAGCAGCCGTCAGCCTCTGGGCCCGAACAGGGCGGTGCCGATGCGGACCAGGGTCGCGCCTTCGGCGGCCGCCGCCTCGGCATCGGAGCTCATCCCGATGGACAGCTCGGGCAATCCCCGCCCGAGGCGCTGCTCGAGCTCGTCGCGCAGCTGTCGCAGGCGGCCAAAGATCATGCGCGCCCCCGCGTCAGTGACCCCGAACGGGGCGATCGTCATCAGGCCGACGAGGTCGGCGGTGCTCGGCGCGGGCACGCCGGCAAGCGCCGCCGGCGCGAGGCCGGCCTTGCTGCCCTCGCCGCTCACGTTGACCTGGAGCAGCACTCGCGGACGACGACCCTCCTCGGCGGCGACGTCGTCGACGCGCGCCAGGAGCTCGGTCGAGTCGATCGAATGGATGACCTCGAACGCGCGTACGGCTCGACGCACCTTGTTCGACTGGAGCCGGCCGACCAGGTGCCACTCCGCATCGGGCGCTGCCGCGATCTTGGGCTCCGCTTCCTGGACGCGGTTCTCGCCGAGCCGCGTGATGCCGGCGTCCATCGCCGCCCGAACGAGCTCGACCGGATGCGTCTTGGTGACCCCCACGATCCGCAGCTTGTGAGGGTCGTGCCCATGCGCGGCGGCCACGTCCTGCAGTCGGGCGAGCAGCGCCGCGAACCGCTCGTGGATCGCCTCGACAAGCCCCGCCTCCACGTGCCTAGCGAACCGATGATCGCGCGCCGGGCGCGAGGCGCCTGGGTTCCTGCCATTTCGTCACGGGGAGACGGTTGGGCCGACCTTCGCCGCCCTGTTCCTGCCATTTCGTCACGGGGAGACGATACGGCAGGGTCACCACGCTCGGCGCCTGGCGCGAGGAACGCCGGACCCGTCCTTGAAGTCTCGCGGAGACGATCTGGCAGAAATCAGATGCGTCTCGCGGATGGAACGCGTGGCGGCTGAACTGGCTGCGGGGTGACCCGCATCGGTCAGTCGTTCTTGCGGCGCAGGAAGGACGGAATATCGAGGTCGGTCTCGCCGTACGACGGCTTCTCGAGGCTGGCCGGCCGCACCGGCACCGGCTGACGCTCGGCCGGCCGGATCTCGGTCGCCTCGCGCTCCGACGGCCTGGCGAATGGAGACTCCTCGCCCATCTGCTCCTCGAGGTTCGCGCGCTCGGCGCGGTCGCGCTCGATCTCGGCCAGGATCTCCCGGCTTCGCTCGTCCAGGCTCGACTCGACGCCGCCGGCCGACTCGGCACCGAATCGGTTCGGCGCCTTCGTCTTCTTGGCCGGGTCGAAGCCGGTGGCGATGACGGTGACCTTCACCTCGTCGCGCATCCGATCGTCGATCACGGTGCCGAAGATGATGTTGGCCTCGGCATCGGCGGCCTCCTTGATCACCTCGGCCGCCTCGTTGACCTCGAACAGGCCAAGGTCGCTGCCGCCGGTGACGTTGAACAGGATGCCGCGTGCGCCGGTGATGTTGACCTCGAGCAGCGGGCTCATGACAGCGGCCCGCGCCGCCTCAACGGCCCGGTTCTCGCCGGTTCCCATGCCGATGCCCATCATCGAGCTGCCGGCGTCGCGCATGATCGTCTTCACGTCGGCGAAGTCGAGGTTGATGAGGCCGGGCACGGTGATGAGGTCGCTGATTCCCTGCACGCCCTGGCGCAGGACGTCGTCCACGACCCGGAATGCGTCGACGATCGAGGTCTTCTTGTCGACCACCTCGCGCAGCCGATCATTCGGGATCGTGATCAGCGTGTCGACCTTTTCCTTGAGCAGCTCGGTGTACTGCTCGGCCACCAGCTTGCGGCGCATGCCCTCGAAGCTGAACGGCTTCGTCACCACGCCCACGGTGAGCGAGCCGAGGTCCTTCGCGATCTCCGCGATGACCGGTGCCGCCCCCGACCCGGTGCCGCCGCCCATGCCGGCCGTGATGAAGATCATGTCGGCGTCTTTAAGGGCCTCGTAGATCTTCTCCGAGTCCTCCTCGGCCGCCCGCTGCCCCACGCTCGGATCCGCTCCGGCGCCGAGGCCGCGAGTCATCTTGTCGCCGATGCGGATCTTGTGCGGCGCGTCGCTCTGGAGCAGCGCCTGCGCATCGGTGTTCACGCTGATGAACTCGACGCCCATCATCTCGGCCCGGATCATCCGGTTGACGGCATTCGAGCCGCCACCACCGACGCCGATGACCTTGATCAACGCGAAGTTCTCGGAGTCAGATCGGAGCGGCATGTCGGGTGATCCTCTTCGCGGCAGGTGGCTGGGAGTTGTCAACCCGAGGGCTTCGACGGGTTTGACCGATTCTAGCGATCGGCGTATGACGCCGTCGGACGTTTTCCACAATCCTGTGGCAACTTATCCACAGCGTCGCCGTCGGTGGTGGACGACTCGGGCCACTGTCCACGTGGAGGCCGGCGGTCGTCGCTTCAGTCGTCTCGCAGAGCGACCCAGACTCCGTCCGTCGCCAGTGCGAGCGCCCCCGGCGTGCCCTTGACGGCGATGTCGGCGACGAGGGTCCCGTCCACGCCGAAGCGGCGCACCACCTGACCGATACGGCATGCCACCCAGACCCCGTCGTCAGAGGCGACCACCGCGTCAGGGCCGTCGCACGTCTCGATCGTTGCGACGACGCGATCCTGTACCGGATCGATCCGGTACAGCCGGTCCGCATCCATGCTCGTGACCCAGACACCGCCGGCGCCGACGGCGAGGTCCGTCGGCGTGCTGCCGAGACCGATCGGATGCCCGACGACAACGGTGGTGGCCGCGTCGACCTCGAAGACCGTGGCGGCGCGCTCGTTTGCGACCCAGACGCTTCCGCCCGCGGCTGCGATGGCCCGCGGCCCGCTCGCGGCCTCGAGCTCCAGCGAGCCCTCGGTCAGCGTCGTCGTCGAGAGGCGGACCACCCGGTCCGCGATGTCATCGGCGATCCACACCGCGTCGCCTTCCACGGCCAGTCGCCGCCCGTGGAGGTCCGTGACATCGCGGACCTCGACCGCGGCTGCATCGATGCGGGAGACGCCTCCTCCGAACCCCTCCGCGACCCAGACGGAGCCGTTCCCGGCCGCCATGGCCGTGGGGATGCCGATGCCGCCCACCACCTGGGTCGAACCGTCGCTCGGATCGATGCGGGTCACCGTGCCCGCCTCGCTGGCGACCCACACGGCGTCGTCCAACACGGCCACGGCGGCGGGCCCTCGGGCCACGGACACCGCATCCACCGGTGCGTTCTTCAGGTCGATCCGGTGCACGGTGTTCGGCCCCGGCTGAACGCCGGGAGGCTGGCCCGTCACCCCCAGGAGGACGAGCACGCCCACCACGAGCACGGCGCCGATGACGCCGCCGAGAGCGATGGCCGACCGCCGCGAAAACGCCGGGCGATCGGGTCCCTCCTCCGCGGAGGCCGCTGCCGACGTCGGTTCAGGCCCGGTCACGCGATAGACGTGCCACGGCTCGGAGAATCCTTTGAAGGTCCGGGTTCCCGCGTCGGCGAACGTCAGCTCCGACCCCGCGACCAGGTCGCGGACGGTCGACGTCACCAGGATCTCGTCCGGCTCGGCTGCGGAGAGCGCGCGGGCGGCAAGATGCACTGCCACTCCGCCAACCTTGGGGCCGATCTGCTCCACCTCGCCGGTATGCACCGCCGACCGGACCGATAGGCCCAGTGGCCGGACCGCGGCACGGATCGCAATCGCGCATCGGATCGCGTCCGCCGGCTGCGGGAACGTCGCGAAGAACCCGTCGCCGGCGGAGTCGACCTCGTGCCCGCCAAACCGACGGAGCTCGGCCCGGACCGCGCGGTGGTGCCGTCGCAGGAGCTCGCGCCAGGCGCGGTCGCCGAGCTCGATCGCTCGCTCGGTGGACCCGACCATGTCCGTGAATAGGACGGTCGCCAGGCGTCGCCCCGCCGGTCGCCCACGGCGGATCACGGCGAAGCCTCAGCGTAGAGGGAGATACGGTCGAGGGCAGGCCCGGATTCGGATCCGGCGAATTCGAACCGAGCGATCCGGTCGGAGATCACGTGCCCGCCGAGGTGGCTCGCAACCGGGATCCACGCGACCACCTGCTCGGACATCAGCTGGTCGAGCTCGGCCCAGCACGCGAACGCTGCGCTGCCTCCTCGTGCGCGGCACACGCCGATCTTGTCGTCGAGCGACGGGACCTCTGGCACGGCGTAGCCCCACTCATCGAGCTGCTCGGGCGTTGCGCCGACGAGCGAAAGGTTGAAGTTGTCGGGTCCCCCCGGCTGTGTCATCAGCAGCATGAAGTCATTCGCGCTCGGATAGTCCGCCGTCCAGCCGAAGATTGCCCCCAACCCGACGTGCCCGGCCGGTTCGTTCATCTGTGGCTCGTCGACCCAGTCGACCTGGATCCCGAGCTCAGCCAGACCGGCATCGATGACGTCGAGAGCGGCATCCGACGTCGGGCCGATGCGGTTCCCGAGGACCGCACAGTCGTCGCCGTCGCAGCGTCCATCGCCGTCGGAGTCGTACCTGGATTCGGACATGATCTCTCGTGCGCGGTCGACGTTTCCGGGGCCGCCCCCGGAATCGGCCGGCACGTAGTCCTGGAGCAACCCCGCCACCGCCACCTCGGGGAAGACGTGAGCGACGGGGACGAACGCGCTTCCCCGGTCGGAGTCGAATGTGCCGATCAGCGCCTCTCGGTCAATGATGGCGCTCACCGCCCGCCTGACGGCAACGTCGTCGAACGGAGGCTGCGCGAGGTTGAGGGGGATGAAGAAGAGCGTCGGGTACGAGGCCTCTCGCAACCGAGGACGGAGCTCGGGGTCGGCGACGACCGCCTCGCGCGCGATCGCCGTCATCGGATCGAGCATGACGTCGATCTGTCCCTGGGAGACGGCGTCGACGCTCTCGGACCCACGATCGGAGACGTGCACCACCTCGATGCGGTCGACGTAGGCGGGCCGGATCGGGTCCAGCTCCCGCAGCCATGAAGGGTTCCGAACCAGCACGAGGTCGTCGGCCGAGTACGTCGGGGGCGCCTGTGGATCGGCGTAGTCGATGGTCTCCGCGCCCTCGATCATGTACGGGCCGGACGAGACGAGATACCCGGCGTAGTCCTCGTCGTGGACCGCGAGCGCCTCCTCCGGGATCGGCGCCAGGTAGGCCATCGCGACCCGGTTGCCGAAGTCACCGGCAGGCTCCGTCAGCCGGAAGACGATGGTCAGGTCGTCCGGGGCCTGAGCGCCGGAGATCGTGCCGGCCTCCCCGTCGCGAAATGCCTGGACTCCCTCGATGACGTCGTGGTACGGCGACTCCCCAACCCGTGTCGTGCGCTCGAGCGCCGTGATGAAGTCGCGAGCGAGAATCGGTCGGTCCTGGAACGGCGGTGCATAGCGCAGGCCCTCCCGCAGGTGGAATGTCCACGTGAGGCCGTCAGCACTGACCTCCGGCATCGCGTTCGCGAGATCCGGCCGCAGCTGCGCACCCCCGTCCTCGATCGCGCGGCCCTCGTAGCTCAGCAGTGTGCGCAGCAGGCAACATCGGGCGAACGGGTGCCAGAAGAACAGCTGCGGGTCGAGAAGTGCGGGCTCGAGCGTGTCCGGGTCGTCCCACATCCACAGCCCTGCGCGCAGCGTGCCCCCCACCGCGCCCTCCGCCTCCACAGAAGGGGACGGCGCGTCCGATGTCGCGCAGCCGGCAGCAAGCAGGATGATGAGGAGCCACGCTCGGAACACTGTGCTCCCCCTGCTCGGGTGATCGGCGGCAGTATGCCCGCGGTCCGAGCGGATGGGAAGAGTGTTCGACGGATCAGCCTGGAAAGAGGTTCCGGATCCACTCCCCCACGCGCGACAGCGGGTTCACGCCGTTACCTCCGCCGCCGTAGCCGATCGGCTCCTCGCCGAGATGGTGGGCGCCCCACAACAGCAGACCGATCGAGGTCGAGAAGGCCGGATTACCGATCTGGTCCATCAGCCCGCCGACGCCCTGCGGCGAGCCGACGCGCACTGGCATCTCGAGGGTCTCGCGGGCAAGGACCTCGGCGCCGGCCAGCCGCGCGCCGCCACCGGTCAGCACCGCCCCGGCGGGCAGCATCCCGGCGTGGCCCGAGCGCTTCACCTCCTCGCGCACCAGGCTGAAGATCTCCCCCATCCGTGCCTCGATGATCTCCGACAGCTTGCGACGCTGGATGGTCTGCCCGCCGGCCTCGCCGAGGACCGCCACGTTCAGCAGCTCCTCGGGCTCGACCTCGGCGATGTTCGCGCTGCCGTGCTTGATCTTGATCTCCTCGGCCAGGTTGAGCGAGGTGCGCAGGCCGATCGCGACGTCATTCGTGACATTGATGCCGCCCACCGGCAGCACGGCGGTGTGGTAGACGGCACCGTCGACGAAGATCGCGATGTCGGTGGTGCCGCCGCCGATGTCGGCGACCAGCACGCCGAGCTCCTTCTCGGTATCGGTCAGGACGGACTCCGCCGCGGCGAGCGAGCTGATGACCATCTCGTCGATCTGCACGCCGGAGGTGACGATGCACTTGCTGAGGTTCTGGACGGAGGTGGCCGCGCCAGCCACGATGTGTGTCTCGACCTCGAGCCGTACGGCCGACATGCCCAGCGGGTCCTTGATGCCCTCCTGGCCGTCGACGATGTAGCCACGCGGGACGACGTGCAGGATCTCGCGGTTCGACGGCACCTGCACGGCCTTGGCCGCCTCGGTGGCGCGCCCGACGTCCTCGCGGCTCACCTCGCGCTTGTGGCCGGAGACCGCCACCACGCCGCGCGAGTTCTGGCTGCTGATGTGCGAGCCCCCGACGGACACAAAGGCCGAGCTGATCTTGTAGCCGGACAGGCGCTCGGCCTTCTCAACACTGGAGGCGATCGAGTTCACGGTCTGGTCGATGTTGGCGACCATCCCCTTCTTCATCCCGACCGATGGCGCAATGCCATAGCCGATGACGTTCACATCACCGGAGCGCCCGACCTCGCCGATGAGGGTCGTGACCTTGGTCGTGCCCGCGTCGATGCCAACGAGGACCGCTTCGCGTTCCAAGCTACCTCCTGTGTCCGGCGTCCCGAGGGGCGCAGTGGGTGCCGATCGAGCCTACAGGAAGTGACGCCGAATGAGGGCCACGTTCTGGAAGATGCGGAGGCCGAAGGCGAAGAGCGCGACCAGGTACAGGTCGATGCCCAGGCGGTCGCCGACGAAGGTGAGCGCCACCGCCACCAGCGTGTTGGTGATGAAGCCGGAGATGAAGATCCGGTTGTCGTAGTGCGCGTCCAGCTCCGCGCGGATGGCTCCCAGCACCGAGTCGAGGCCGGCCAGGATGGCCACGGCCGAGTAGCGCGCCAGGTCCGGGCTCACGTTGACGTTGAGCACCAGCCCGAGCGCGATGCCGAGCGCAAGGCCGACGAGGGGAAGCCACATGAGGGCGGGTCCAGAACGTGGGGGAACCATTGGTGGGGCGCCCGTTCCGAACGCCCGGGTCACCCCTTGGCACGGAAATATACCTTTCCGGGGTTGCGGACATCCACCCATCCGATCTCGGCCTCGGCCCGGGAGGCGAACAGCGTGCGTACAGCGGTGACCTGCCGCTCCAGTCGAACGGCGGCCTCCGCGGCCGACTCGCGTGGATCGGTGCCGTAGACGCCGAACGCCGCCTCCCACCCCGCGTCCGCGGCCACCAGGCGGAAGCCGAACTCGTCATCGAGACGAACGGCGAGGCCGCTCGCTGTTGAACCGAGCACCGCCGGGTCGATGGAGACGATCCGCATGGTTGCCGCCAGGACCTCCGCGGGGATGCGGTCGCCGACGGTCATGAGCCGGGCCGTCGCACGATCGTCGTGGACCGTCGCCACGTCCGCGAGAGCGTCCGGGGCCTCGCCGTCGGGGACGAGGGCGGCGAACACCGTGCCGTCGGAGGATGCGAGGAAGCGGGCCCTGTCCGTGTGCCACACAATGGCAACCTCGCGCTCGGTGACCGAGGCCTCCACGCGCCCGGTGAGGCTGGTCGTCACCTCCGCCGCCGCGACCGACGGCACCTCCTCGATGCTCGCCCGCAGGGCGCGGGTATCGACCGCCAGCACGCTCTGCCCGCGCGCCTCGTCAAGCACCGCCTCCACCGACTGGCCACGCGTGTAGGTCCCCCCGCTCCAGCCGACCGCGCTCACCCGCAGCCATGGCCCGTTGAGCAGCGCCACGAGCCCGGCAACTGCCGCCACGGCCGCCACGCTCGCAAGCAGCCGCCGGATCGATGGCAGGCGTCCCGTCATGCGGCGGCGGAACGGGATCCCGGGACGCCTCGCCTGGCGACCTCGCGGCCGAGGCCCCACGCGGTGCGCCCCGCGCGGACGTCCGCGCCCGGTCGCCCGCGTCGCCCGCGTGGTCCGAGGCGGTCGCTTGAGCCTCATCGGTCGCGCTCCAGCGCCAGCTCGATGAGCTGATCGACGAGCTCGGTGAACGTGATCCCGGCGAGCTCCGCCTGCTTCGGATACATGCTGGTGGCGGTGAAGCCGGGCAGGGTGTTCATCTCGCTGAGGTAGGCCTCCTCGGCAGTGACGAGGAAGTCGACGCGCGCCATGCCGGCGCCATCCACCGCCCGATACGCTGCCAGCGCGAGCTCCTTGAGGCGGGCCGCAAGATCCGGGTCGATGTCGGCGCGGGGCTCCACCAGGGCCACACCCTCGACGTACTTCGCCTCGTAGTCATAGAACTCGTGGCTCGACCGTATCTCCCCGGGCTCGAAGACGATCGGGTCGTCCGTGCCGAGCACCCCGCACTCGAGCTCACGGGCTCCGGCAACGTACGCCTCGACGATCGCCTTGCTGTCGTACCGGAAGGCCTCGTCCAGGGCGCCGGAAAGCTCATCGAGCGAATGGACGAGTGTCATCCCGACCGAGCTGCCAAGGCGGGCGGGCTTGACGACCGATCGCTCGCCGATCGTCTCGGCCACCTCACGCACGACGTGATCGGGGTCGAGCTCCCAGACACGCCGCCGCACCCAGGTGGAGTCGACGACCGGCAGTCCGTGCCCGCGCATGAGGTCCTTGAAGACGACCTTGTCCATGGCCACCGCGCTGGCCAGCACACCGGCGCCGATATACGGGATGTCGGCCAGCTCGAGGAATCCCTGGAGGGTCCCGTCCTCACCGAAGGGTCCGTGGACAGCCAGGAAGGCGACGTCGATCGCGTCGGCCAGCGACCGGACCGCCGTGCGAGCCGCCATCGATCGCTCGTCCATCGGTGCCGGCAGCAGGTCCTCGTGCGTCCGGAGCTTGGCAACCTCCTCGGCCGGGGTGGCGGCGCCGAGCAGCGGAGCCAGCCGATCGCCGTCGCCCAGGGCCGGGGCGGGGCCCGACGGGAGCAGCCAGCGACCGGATCGGTCGATGTAGACGAGGTACGGCTCGTAGCGGTCGCGATCGATGGCCCGCAGGACCGCCTCGGCCGACGCGATGCTGACCTCGTGCTCGGCGGAACGCCCGCCGGCGAAGATCCCGACGCGCAGTCGCTTGGTCATGCGCTCACGGCCTCCGACCAGTCGCCCACGAACTCGATCTCGTACGCCAGCTCGACGCCGAAGCGACCCAGCACCGTGGCGCGGACGTGGTCGCCCAGCGCCCTCACGTCGGCGGCGCGGGCCGCCCCCCGGTCGGTGACGATGAAGTTCGCGTGCAGGGTGCTGACCTCGGCGGTGCCGATGCGGTGGCCCTTGAGCCCGGCGGCCTCGACCAGCCGGCCGGCGTGGTCACCCGGAGGGTTGCGGAACACGCTGCCGGCGTTCTGGTCGGCGAGCGGCTGGGTGGCCGAGCGCCGCGCCTGGTGCTCGGCGACCAGCGCGCCGATCTCGTCGGCGTCGCCCTCCCGGAGCTCCATCGTGCCCGCCAGCACGACCTCGGGTGAGTGCTTGAAGCGCGAGTCGCGGTACGCGAACCCGATCTCGCCCGCGGGAATCGTCCGTCGCGAACCCTCGCGCGGGTCGTAGACCTCGACCTCCCGCACGACGTCCGCCATCTGCCCGTCGTGGGCGCCGGCGTTGGCCCACACCGCGCCCCCGAAGGAGCCGGGGATGCTGATGCCCCAGTCGAAGCCTGCCAGGCCGTCGCGGGCGCAGCGCTTGGCGAGTCCGGTCATCGAGGCACCGGCTTCGGCCCGCACGAGGGGCGGCTCGACATCCACGGCGTCTGCCCGCACCCGAATGACGAGCCCGCGGATGCCGGCATCGGCAACCACGATGTCGCTGCCCTTGCCGAGCAGGAACGGCTCGACGCCGGCTTCCCCTGCCAGGCGCAGCAGCTCGACGAGCTCCTCGACGCTCGCAGCCACCGCCAGACGGTCGGCCGGGCCGCCCACCCGCAACGTCGTGAGCGGCGCCAACGGAGCGTCGCGCTCCATGGCCGCCAGGCCGCGTTCTCCGGCCAGGGCATCCAACGCGTCGAGGGCGGCGGTCGCGCGCATCACGCTCACACGCCCGTCTCGGACGGCGGCGGTCGCCGTTCGGCCATTGCCACCAGCTCATCGGCGAGAGCCCGGGCCGCGTCCGGACGTCCCAGCCGGCGTGCGGCGGCGGCCATCGCCTCGCGTCGAGCGTCATCGCGCAGGCTCGACACCTCATCGGCCAGGCGGTCCCCGGTCAACTCCTCGTCCGCGACCACGACCGCCGCTCCCTCGTCCGCCAGGAACCCGGCGTTGTAACGCTGATGCGCGCCGGCGAACGGATAGGGCACCAGGATCGATGCGACCCCGGCCGCCGTGAGCTCCGCGCAGGTCGACGAGCCGGCGCGGCCGACCACCAGGTCGGCCGCCACCAGGGCATCGGCCATACGGTCGGTGAGGAACGGCTCGGCCGCATAGCGGGGACGAAGCTCGGCCGGCAGGCGTTGGCGGGCCGCTCCCGCATCGGCCATGCCCGCCTCGCCCGCGAGATGCAGGACGTGCCAGTCGCCCAGCAGCCGCGGCAGCGCCTCGCCGACCGCGCTGTTCAACCGGGTCACTGCCTGGGACCCGCCGAATACCAGCAGGAACCGATCGTCGGGGCCGACGCCGAGGGCATGACGCGCCGCGTGACGATCGATTCCCGCGAACGAGCGAATCGGCGTCCCGGACACGAAGCTGTTCGCGGGGAACGCCTCGAGGGTTGGCGGGAAGCTGACCCCCACGCGGGTGGCGAAGCGCCCGATGGCCCGGGTGGCGCGCCCGGGCAGCACGTTACCCTCCCAGACCAGGGTCGGGATGCCCCGCGCGCGTGCCGCCAGGACGAGCGGCAAGGCGAGGTAGCCACCGGTGGTGAACAGCGCCGCAGGACGCAGCCCGCCAAGCAGCCACCACGCCTGTGGGATGGCGGCGGCGAGCCGGATCGGGTCGAGGACGGTGTGGACCGATGCCCCGGCGGAGCGCAACGAGCGTACGACGAGCTCGTGGTACGGCAGCTCTCCCCGCATCGGGTGACTGGCCACGAGCCGGCGCTCGAAGCCCCTGACGCCGCCGATGTAGTCGAGCTCAACGTCGGGTCTGACGTCGCGAAGTGCTCGCGCGACGGCCAGCGCGGGGTACACGTGCCCGCCGGTCCCGCCGCCCGACACCGAAAATCGCATCGCGCATGGATCCTGTCTGGGTGGTCTCGCGGCTGATCGACAGCAGGATGCCGATGGCCGCCAGGTTGATGGTCAGCGCCGAGCCTCCGGCGCTGATGAACGGGAGCGGGATGCCGGTCACCGGCATCAGCGCGGTCACGACCGCGAGGTTGATGAAGGCCTGCGCCACCAGCCACGTCGTGATCCCGCATGCCACGAGCCCGGAGAACGTGTCGGGCGCGGTGATCGCGATGCGGTACCCCTGGTAGGCAACGACGACGAACAGCGCGAGGACAGCGAGCGTCCCGACCAGCCCCCACTCCTCCCCGATGATGGCGAAGATGAAGTCGGTGGACGGGGCCGGCAGGTAGAGGAACTTCATGCGGCTCTCGCCGAGGCCCAGGCCGGTGATCCCGCCCAGGGCGAGGGCCATCAGCGCCTGGACCGTGTTGTAGCCGGCGCCGAGCGGATCCCGGAACGGGTCGAGGAAGGTCTGCACCCGCTCGAGCTGATAGCTCGTGCTGCTGATCATGAGCCACGCCGTCGCCATCACCCCGGCGCCGATCGCGCTGAGGTACAGCAGGTTGGCCCCGGCCATGAAGAAGATGCTGACGGCCACGATGACGTAGACGCCGGCGGTGCCGAGGTCGGGCTCCATGGCGATCAGCAGGAAGCCCGGGGCGGCCAGCATGCCGAACGGCACGAGGCCGTTCCAGAAGCTCCTGGCCGCCGTGCCGCGGCGATCCAGCCAGTGCGCCAGGTAGAGGACGATGGCGAGCTTCGCGAACTCGGCGGGCTGCAGCGAGCCCACCCCCGGAATCACGATCCAGCGCCGCGAGCCGTTGATCTCCGACCCGATGCCGGGGACCAGGACCGCGACGAGCAGGGCCAGGGTGATCACGTAGAACGGGATCGCCAGATAACGCAGGTGCCGGAAGTCGAGCCGCATCGCGACCACGAGGCCGACGAGGCCGATGCCGGCCCACACCAGCTGCTCGAGTCCCTGCGCCGCCGGGTCGGCGGTGCTGAAGTACGAGCGCACGCTGGAAGAGGAATAGACCATCACGATGCCGATGGCGGTCAGCGCCATGGCCGCCAGCAGGAGCGCAAAGGCGGGCTCGTGACGCTCGCGCTTGACACCACCGCGAACGGCCGTCTTGCGCGCGGTGGTGGCAACCGCGACGGCGCTCATCGGGCGCTTTCCAGGCCCGCCACGGCGGCACGGAACGCGTCGCCTCGGGCCGCGTAGTCGACGAACATGTCGAAGCTGGCCGCTGCGGGTGAGAGCAGGACGATGTCACCGGTTCCCACCTGCGCGGCGGCCCGGCGCACGGCGTCGTCCATCGACTCGGCACGCTGGACCGGCACGCGTTCGCCGATGAGCCGCTCGAGCTCGTGCGCCGTCTCGCCGATCAGGATCGCGACTCTGGCCCGTCGCGCGATGGCATCGGCGAAGGCGGCATAGTCGAGTCCCTTGTCCTTGCCGCCGGCGATGAGCACGATCGGCGCATCGAACGCCTCGAGGGCGGCCATCGCGGCCACCGGGATCGTGGCCTGCGAGTCGTTCACCCAGCGCACCCCGTCCCGCTCGGCCACGACCTCCAGGCGGTGGGGAACGCCGCGGAACCCGCGAACCGCCTCCGCGATGGCCCTGCCGGCCACCCCGGCCAGCGTGGCGGCCAGCGCCGCGCCAAGCGCGTCAGCCAGCATGTGGCGGCCGGGGAGCGGGACCTCCCGGCTTGGAAGGAGCCGCTCCCCCGCCACGGTGACCCATCCCTCGTCGTCGACCCAGGCGTCGAGCGCGCCATGATCCGCTGGCTCGAGGCCGTACCAGGCCACCGCCGCCGAGGGCAGGCGCGCGGCGAGGTCACGGCAGCCGGCGTCGTCGCGGTTCAGCACGATCCGCCCGGTCGCCGCCGTCAGGTCAGCTAGGCGTGCCTTCACCGCGCGGTATGCATCGACGGTGCCGTGGCGGTCCAGGTGGTCCTCGCCGATGTTCGTGTAGAGCGCGAGATCGGCACCGCGGCTGATCGTCGGCAGCTGCAGCTCGGACAGCTCGAGGACGACCCAGTCGTCGGCGGTCAGCTCATCGGCCCGCTCCACCAGCGGCGTGCCGATGTTGCCGCCCAGGGTGACGGGCAGGCCACCGGCCTCGAGCATCGCCGCCACCAGCGAGGCTGTCGTGGTCTTGCCCTTTGTGCCGGTGACCGCCAGGACGCGAGCGCGCGTGAGGCGAAGGAACAGGTCGACCTCGCTGACGAGCTCCGTCCCGCGCGCCTCGGCGTCCACCAGCGCCTCGCGCAGCCACGCCTCCGTGGTCGGGAAGCGGGGTGAGATCGACGGGCTGGTCACAAGCAGGTCGGCGTGCTCGAGAAGTGCCACCGCCGCCGCATGGTCCACGCCCAGCGCCAGCCGCACCGGACGCGCGCCGAGCGCGGTGATCGCATCGGCGAGGTCAGCGGCCGGGCGCCCGTCGTAGGCGGCAACGACGGCGCCGGCATCGGCCAGGAAGCGGCTGGCGGCGACGCCCGATCGTGCGAGGCCGAGGACGACGACGCGGCGGCCGCGCAAGTCCTCGACGGTGCGGATGGGAGCGACGGGGGCGGTCATCATCGGTCCACCTACAGCTGCTCGACGCCGACCAGGAAGATGCTGAAGCCAAGCAGGCCGGCCAGGGCCGCCACGATCCAGAAGCGGAGGGTGATCTTCTCCTCCGCCCAGCCGATGAGCTCGAAGTGGTGGTGCAGCGGCGTCATCCGGAAGATCCGCCGTCCCCGCAGCCGATACGACACGACCTGGATCACGACGCTCATGATCACGGCGAAGAACACGATCCCCACGATGGCGAGCAGCGGCAGCTGGCCGTTGACGGTCGCCACAACGGCCAGCGTGGCCCCCAGGCTCAGCGCGCCCGAGTCGCCCATGAAGATCTGCGCCGGGTGCACGTTGAACCACAGGAACCCCATCAGCGCCCCGATCACCAGCGCGCAGAAGACGGCCAGGTTGGGCTGCGCGTTCTTGACGTCCTCGACCGGCACCAGGCTGATCAGCAGGTAGGCGACGAAGCTGAAGATCAGGACGCCGCCGGCCAGCCCGTCGAGGCCATCGGTGAGGTTGACCGCGTTGCTGGTCCCCACGATCACGAAGGCGATGAAGCCGATGAGCAGGATCGGGGCAACCTCGAACTGACCGAGGAACGGCACGTTGATGCCGGTCAGCTCGAAGTGGCGCTGGATGTAGTAGCCGGCGAGCACGGCCACCGCCGTCTGCCACACCAGCTTCCAGCGGCCACGCACGCCGAGGCCGGTGCGCACGTTCACGTAGTCGTCGACCGCGCCGAGGATGCCGACGCCCATCAGGGTGAGCATCGGCGTCAGCGTGGCCGCATCCTCGATGCGCAGTGCCATGGCCAGGAACAGGACCACGCCGACCACCAGGATGCCGCCCATGGTCGGCGTCCCGGCCTTGCCGTAATGCGCCTCGGGCCCCTCGAGCCGGATCTGCTTCCCGTAGCCGAGCCGCTGCAGCAGGTTGATGTAGATCGGCGCCAGCAGCACCATGCCGATGAAGGCCAGCAGCAGGGCGACCACGATCGAGATCAGCTCCACGGCGGGCGCACCTCCGCCAGCAGGTCGACGGCCCGGTCGAGAGCGATGCCGCGCGACGCCTTGAGCAGCACGAGGTCGCCAGGCCCGGGAGCCAGCTCCCGTTCCAGCACCGCCGCCGCCTCCTCGGCGCCGTCCGCGGCCAGGACGTGGTCCGCGCCCGCCGCACGCGCCGCCTCGGCGATCCAGCGACCGCGCGGACCCACCGCCACGAGAGCGTCGACCGTCCCGGCGGCGCGAGCGCCGATTTCGCGGTGCAGGCGTTCCTCTTCGGGCCCGAGCTCCAGCATGTCGCCGAGCACGGCGATCCGTCGCCGGCCGGCCGCGAGCGGCGTCTCGGCAAGGAAGTCGAGGGCGCCGGCCACGCTGACGGGCGAGGCGTTGTACGTGTCGTCCACCAGGGTGGCACCCGCCGCGCCCGCAACGATCGCCATGCGGTGCGCCGCGTGGCTGCCGGCGGCAAGGGCCGCGGCGACCTCGTCGAGCGGGACGCCGAGCCAGTCCGCCGCGGCCGCCGCCGCGAGCGCGTGGGGAACGAGATGACGCCCTGGCGTGGCGCTCCTGACGCGGCGCGCGCCCCACGGGGCGGTGATCGTGAACTCGGTGCCCGCCAGGCCGTGGCCGACGATGTCGTCGGCACGCACCTCGGCGTCCGAACCGAGCCCGAAGGTGCGCACTGCGGCCCGCGTCAGGCCACGCATGGCGGCGACGCGCGGGTCATCGGCATTGAGGATCGCGAGGCCGTCCGCCGGCAGCGCCGCGGGAAGCTCGGCCTTCGCCTGCGCGATGCGGTCGATGCTCCCGGCCCGCTCCAGATGGGTGGGGTGCACCGCGAGCACGATCCCCACCTCCGGTCGTGCCAGCTCCGCCAGGCGCGCGATCTCGCCCACCGTGTACATGCTCATCTCGAGCACCGCAGCCTCGTGGGAGTCGTCCAGACGCAGGAGGGTCATCGGCAGGCCGGTCTCTGAGTTCAGGTTGCCCTCGTTGCGCAGCGTGCGCAGGGTGCGTGACAGGACGTCGGCGGTGATCTCCTTCGCGACCGTCTTGCCAGTCGAACCGGTGATGCCCACCACCCGGACCGCGTGGAGCGATCGCCACCACGCGGCCAGCTCCTGGAGCGCGGCCAGCGGATCGGCGACGGAGATGACGGCGGCATCCAGGTCGGGTGGGAGCTCGACCGGTCGCTCGACCAGCGCGGCGGCAGCGCCGGCACGCAGGGCGTCGACGACGAATCGGTGCCCGTCGGTCCGCTCACCGGGCAGGGCGACGAAGATGCTTCCGGGGGTGACGGCGCGCGAGTCGACCGATGCGCCGGAGACGGTGCTCACCGAGGTCGGTCCGTGGAGTCGGCCATGGACGACGCTCAGCAGATCGTCGAGGCGGATGGTCGGGTGCACACGGCCCACGCTGCGGAATCGCGGCGAGTCTACCAGCGTCATGGCTGCGCCACCGGCTCCAGCGGACGGTCCGGCGGGATGGCCAGGTAGTCGAGAATCTCGGGCATCAGACGTGCGTACACGTACTCCGGTCGGTCCGGCATACGACGGTCCCACGGCACCGGGCGGTGGATGAGGATGACCGTCACGAGCTTCGTATCGCCGGCAGGAAGGATGCCGACGAAGCTGGAGTCGACCCATCCGGCGATGTAGCGGTAGACGGTGACCTTCTCGCCGTCCGCGTTGGTCACCTCGACCGGACCGGCGATCTGCGCCGTACCCGTCTTGCCGGCCACGGTGTAGCCGGGGATCGACGCCCCGGTGGCGATTCCCTCGTCGATCGCGTTCGTCAGGAGGTCGATCATCGTCTGGGCCGTCTTCTCGCGCAGGATCCGCTCGCCCGGCGGGTGCTGCGCCTCGTGATACGTGCCATCCGGGTCGGTCCAGCCCTGGATGACGTGCGGCGTCACCAGCATGCCGCCGTTGGCGAACGAGGCATAGCCCGCGGCGAGCTGGACGGCCGTCAAGCTCAGCCCCTGCCCGAAGGCGTTCTGGGCGGTGGTGAGCTCGCCCGAAGCCTGGTCCGGATGCCAGACCATGCCCGGCTCCTCGGCGGCCAGCTCGATGCCGGTCACGCTTCCGAAGCCGAACCGGCGGAATGCGTCATACAACGCCTGCCCACCCAGCTTCAGACCGATCTTCGCCGCGCCCACGTTGTTCGACAGCTCCAGCACGTCGCCAGGGGTGATCGCCCCGTGGCCGTAGGGGAAGTCGGCGCGGTCCGCATTCTGGATTCGGACGCCGCGGAGCTGCAGGTTGTTGTCGTCATCAACCGTGTCGCGAGTGGTGACCGCGCCGGCGTCGAGCGCGGCGGCGATCGTGAACGCCTTCATCACCGATCCCGGCTCGTACTGCCGCGAGACCGCCGGGTTCGAGAAGCGCCCGCCATCGGTGGTCGCGAACTGGTTCGCGTCGTAGGACGGGGCGCTGGCCATCCCAACAATGGCGCCGGTCTCGGCGTTGATGATGACCCCGGTGGCCCCGGTGGCATTGTTCTTCCGGTAGGTGTCCCAGATCACCGCCTCGAGCAGGTGCTGGACGCCCGCGTCGATCGTCAGCTGCAGATCGGCCCCGTCGACTGGCTCGGTCAACAATGTCGCGGAGTCGGCGATGCGCCGGCCGATGACATCCTCCTGCGCGCTCACGCTCCCGGGCGATCCGGCCAGCAGCCCGTTCTCGTTCTGCTCGATGCCGAAGTGACCGACGTAGCGGCCCTCGGTCTTGTCGTCCTCGGCGACGAATCCGATGAGCTGGGCGGCCATCGTCGTGTCCTTGGCCGCGCCCTCCATCGGGTAAACCCGTTTCGTCTCGGGCAGCATGCCCACGCCCGCCAGGTCGAGCTGGCGCACTCGCTCCGCCTCGCGTGGCGAGACGCGTCGCTTGAGCCAGACCCATGCGGCGTCGCTCTCGAGCCGTTGGCGAACGTCGGCAACGGGCAGTGACAGGGCGGCCGCGAGGAGGCGCGCCGTGTCGCGGGGATCGTCGACGGTGGGGGGCGTGGCGAAGATCGACTGGAGCTCGACCGAGGTGGCCAGCAGCTGCCCGGTCACGTCGGTGATCTCGCCGCGCTCCGCCGGGAGCTCCTCGTGCTGTGCCAGCTGGTGGAGGGCCATGCCCGCCAGCCAGGGCTGCTGGACCGCCTGCCACCAGACCAGCCGGGCGCCGATCGCCGTCGCCGCGAACGCGACGACGATGAAGAGGACCATGGCGCGGGCACGACTGTCGGTCCTGGCGAGCATTGACGATTGGTCTCCGGTGCGTGCGGCCGCGGTTCGGCCGCGGGGTCTAGGTCAATCGGCGGGTTCGCTCGGTGCTGGGGCGTAGGTGACGACGTCGTGCGTCAGCGGCACGAGCCGGAGCTCGGCGCGGGCGCGGCGTGTGATCTCGGCGGGTGACCTGGCCTCACCGATGGCGAGCACCAGCTGCTGCTGATCGGCGCGTCGCACGGCCAGCTGGGCCTCGAGCGCGTCGATCTCGTATCCGGTCGCGGCGACACGCGTGGACTGGCTGAGGTAGAAGAGCGCGAGGGCGGCGGCCACCACGATCGCGACCAGCAGCGGCCTGATGTCGAGCCGCGACTCGAAGCGCCGAGTCGCACGCGTGCCTCGCACGCGACGCGCCGGCCGAGGCCGAGTGCGCGGGCGCGGTCGGCCGCGGCCCGGCAGGAACCAGGGTCCGGTGGCCGGTCGAGCGCCGATGACTGCCATTTCGCGGCTGACTCTCTCGTTCTCTGCCGGCGCCTAGGCGGCCGTCGCGCGACGACGGACCGTGACGCCGAGGACAGCGGGCGCCTCGAAGTCGAGCCCCTCCTCGATCTCGATCGCCGCGACCTGGTCGCTGAGCCAGTACTCATCCTCGCGCGCGGCATGCAGCCGCCGCTCACGAAGATCCCGCTGGCGCGCGGAGTACATCCTCCGCCGGCTTGCCTGGTGTCTTGACCGACCCTTGCTCATCCCTGGACCCTCCTCGTGCACCCGCGTCCTACGCGAGCTTCTCGGCGACGCGCAGCTTCGCGCTGCGCGCGCGACGATTCCGCCGGACCTCTTCCGAGCCCGGGGTGACGACGCCCTTGGTGACCGCGCGGAGCTGCGCGCGGTGGCCGCAGGTGCAGACCGGCGGCAGCGGGTCCTCGAGGCAATCGCGGCTCTCGCGGGCGATGAACCGCTTGGCGATCCGGTCCTCGAGGCTGTGGTAGCTGATGACGGCGAGCCGGCCGCCGGGACGAAGCGCGGCGAGCGCGCCGGCCAGGCCGGCGGACAGCACCTCGACCTCGCGGTTGACGGCGATCCTGAGTGCCTGGAACGTCCGCGTCGCCGGATGGATCCGCCGTGCATCGGCGCCACCGGGGCGGCCCGGCGAAGCGGCGGCCACGACGGCGGCGAGATCGGCGGCAGTCACGATGCGACCCTCCGCACGCGCCGCCAGGATCGCCTTCGCGATGCGGCCTGCACGGCGCTCTTCACCAAACGTCGCGAGGATTCCGGCGAGCTCTCGCTCCGATGAACGGTCGATGAGCTCAAGGGCCGATACACCACTTGTTTCATCGAATCTCATATCCGGCGGCCCGTCGGCCGCAAAGCTGAAACCGCGCCCGGGATCGGCGAGCTGATAGCTGCTGAGTCCCAGGTCGAACAGGATCCCGTCGAGCGGGACGACGCCGGCATCGATCGCCGTGTCGTAGACCGACTCGAAGTTCGCCTGACGCAGGACGACCCGGCTGCCGAAGCGGGCGAGGACGCGTTCCGCCTCCGCGATGGCCGCCCGATCGGCATCGATGCCGAGCAGGCGGCCATCCGGAGACGTGGCTTCCAGGAGCCGCTCGGCGTGCCCACCGCCGCCGACCGTGCAATCAGCCACGGAGCTGCCGGCGCCCACGGCCAGCGAGGTAACGACCTCGTCGACCAGGACCGGCAGGTGCCCTTCTCCCATGTGGCGTTGCACCTCGTGTGTCGAACGGCGGGCCGACCGGCCCGGAAGCGCATGAATGGCCCGGGCACCGTCAGATGCCCAGGTCGGCGAGGTGTTCGGCGAGCGCCTCCGGCTCGTCCTCGATCTGCGACCGATACGGCTGCCACCGCGTCGGCGCCCAGATCTCGAGCCGGTTCAGCGCGCCGACCACGACCACCTCGCCCCCGGTCAGATCGGCGTACTCGCGCAGGTAGCTCGGGACGAGGACCCGCCCCTGGCGATCGAGCTCCACCTCGACCGCTCCCGAGCTCATGAAGCGACCGAACTGCCGTGCGGCCGCGTTGGTGGTCGGCAGGGACTGGATCCGTGCCGCGAGGTCCTCCCAGGTGTCCGCCGGGAAGATCGCCAGGCAGCCGTCCAACCATCGGGCCAGGGTCGCGCCCTGGGCCAGCCGCGCCCGGAAGCGAACCGGGACCGCAACGCGGCCTCGATCGTCCAGCGCGTGCCGGAACTCCCCGGTGAGGAACGACGGTCGATCCATCCTGCCTGTGATTCACCACTTCTCCCCACATGGCCCCATTTGGAACCACCGGGCGCCACTATACAGGGCAGCCACCACCCGTCAAGGGGTTTTTTGCGCGGCGAGGTACCCACAGGGCGGCGATGCGTTGGGTTCGCGGCCGGGCGCGCCGCGTTGACGTCAGAGCCGAGAAGGGCGCCGGAATGACCGGCTGGCGCGATCGAGGAGTCAGGGGTCGGGTGGCGACGCGGGTCAGGGAGCGGGCGTCGCCTCCGGCATCACCGTCAGCTCGTCCTCGTCGAGATACTCGGACCTGCGTTCCTGGGCGCTGTTCAGAAAGACCGCGCGGATCCGGAACGTCCCTGAGTCGGGTGACGTGTACGCCCAGCCGACGAGGTCGCCGTCCTGGGTGACCCAGTACACGTCGCCATCGGCGCCCTCCTCCGGCTCGGCCCGCGCGAACGAGTAGCCGTCGAAGGACGTCAGGCGGCTGGCGAAGCGCACTCCGTCGCTGTTGAGCTGGAAGAGCCGGTATTCCTCGGGCGCCAGCGAGACTTCATAGAACGCGAACGCGTCGCCCGCTTCGGGCGTCGGCTCCGCCGTGGGCGTGGGCAGGGCGCTGGTCTCGGGAGTGCTGGCCGTCGGAGCCGGCTGGCTCACCTCGGCGCTGGCCGGCGCGACGGACGGCGGTGCGATCGACTGCTCGGCGGTGGCCGATGGCGTGGGCGAGGTCGATGCGATGCCGCCGGGATCACCGAACAACAGGAACGCGCCGGCTCCCCCACCGACCAGCAGCAAGAGCAGCAACAGCAGCAGGATGGGCGTCCCGCGCCGGCCGCCCCGCTCCGGCTCGGGCGCCGCGGGTGGTGGGGGCGGCAACGGCTCGGCCGGCGCGCGCGGTCGGCGCAGGGCTTCCAGCTCCTCGGTCGGGATGACCAGCACTCCGCGCAGGTAGCGCGGGCAGTTGCCGTAGCCGCGCTCCTGGCAGACCCGCGTCTGCTGTTCAGCGCTGATCGGGGCCGGATCTCCGAAGGCGAAGCATCGGTGCTCGTCGCTGACGCCCTCGACGTAGCCGGTCCGGTCGCCGTCGAGGCCAAGGAATGGACAGACGTGCTCGGGGCGCTCGGCCAGCTTCGCGAACAGGGCGTGGCGCTCGGCCTCGCGGGCAGCCTCGGCGGCAGCCTCCTCCTCCCGCCTGCGTCGTCCGAACACGACACCTCCTCGTCCTGGTGCATCGCGGTCCCGCGACCGCCCGAGTCTAGCGTGCGCCAGCGCCGGGTCGCGAGGTCACCGCTGGCAGGACGGGGATGGTACGAAGGCGTCATTGTTGCCGGATCGCACCCCGCTTAGCCTGAAGCCGATGTCGCGCAGGCGACGGTGCACCGAGGCCGTACCCCGATGGCCCTGAACCCGATCGAGGGGGGAGGAGAACGTCGACCGATCCCACGGTCCGGTCGCATCCGCCGCTGCTCGGTTCGCCACGTCGGCATCGTCCCGGGGAACCCCGCTTCCGTGGCGGTGACGTGCCTGCTCGGGGGTCCGGAGTATCCGCTCCCGTTGGGGACGATGGACGAGGCGCGCCCGATCTGCAACGCCTGCACGGCCCGCAAGGTGTGGCGCGAGGATGAGGACTGAGCGTTCGCTGATGGCCGGATCGCGTACCGGCCGAGAGCTGGCTGGCGCAACAGCTTCGTCCGGCGCGCGAGCCGTCCCTGAACACAGTCCTCGTCGACCGTGCGTCTGACCACACGCGATCGGCCGCCGCGACCCGTCGTGGCGAACGTGATGTCCCTGGAGGCGGCCTGTAAGCCGAGTTCTGTCGTGAGCCGATGTCTCCATCGGTCACGGACGGCCATCCATCTGCGCGACCTACCCGGGAGCTGAGCGAGCCACCTGCTGCGGCCGAAGCCGCGTTGCGCTCCCCTATTCGGTCTTGCTCCGGCTAGAGCTTGCCGCGTTTCACTCCCACCCGGCGAACCGGGAGGGCATCGTCACTGTGGCGCTGGTCCTCGCCTCGCGGCGGACGGGCGTTACCCGCTAGCCTGCTCTGTGGAGCTCGGACTTTCCTCGGACGCGGCCTTTCGACCGATGCGCCCGCGGCCATCCAGCCGCCTCCAGGGAGAAGCATTCTACCCGATTCGAACGTGCGTTCGATTTCAGCGGGTCGAGATGGCCTCGACGATGGCGTCGGCAATGGCCTGGTAACCGGCGGCGTTGGGGTGGACGTCTCCCTCACCGATGCGGGTCAGCTCCAGCTCGCGACCGAGGAAGGCGGCATGCAGGTTCACGACGGTGGCGTCACGCCCCTCGGCCACGCATGCGATCCGGTCGTCGAGCCCAGGGCGTCGCTCGGCTGGATCGCAGGCCACGCCGCCGTCGGAGCCGACGATCGTCTCGATGGCAACCGGCTGCAGATCGGGGTTGTAGTAGGCGAGGACCAGGATTCGCGCGGAGCTGCCGTGGCTGGCGAGCGCATCTCCAACCGCACCGAGGATGGTGTCCAGCGCATCGGCCGCCTCGGCGGCGGCCGCATCCACCAATGCCCGACATGCGTCGCCATCCGGCTGCTGCACGCACGCGCCCTCGCGGCGGACCCTCAGGACCTCGTTGGCGCCGAGCCCGACGGTCACCAGCTCGATCCGTGACCCGAGCTCGCCAATCGCGTTCAACACGTCGTCCAGCCGTCGGTCGCGGAAGCCGGCTGCCGTCTCGCCGGGAACCGCGAAGATCCGCGTGTCGGCGATCGGGCGATCGGACGCGGCCAGGGCGTCGGCGACGCGGGCGACGAAGCCGTTCTCGACCGGCCGCGGGACGCCGATGCCGAAGGTCACGGAGTCGCCAAGGGCCAGGTATACGGCGCCGGACGCAGCCGTCGTCGCGGACGGCGCCGAGGACTCCACCGGCACCGAGGTCTCAGCCGGCGACGGACGGCCGGGCTCCGGGCAGGAGCCGTCACTGGGCGCGAGGCGACAGTGCTGTCGCTGCTCGCTCCGGGTCACCGCCCACGAGCCGTTCGCGCGCTCGATCCGCAGACGGAGATCCGCGGCCAGCGCCGCGTCCGCACCGAGGTCGCTGACCCGCACCCAGCCCGTGACGACATCGGCGTCCTCGCCGGACACCACGGCGTGCTCGACGCCCACACCGCCTTGCTCGATCGACGCGACGAGGGCGTCCATCAGATCGTCAGGCGACGACCACTCGACGCCGTCGGGGCCGAACGGGCTGGTTGGTGTGCCGTTGTCAACCCACTCGGTCACACCGGCCGCTCCGTCGACGGGGCGATCCCACGGCTCGGGGTCCGAGGGCGGGCTGGCGCAGGACGTGACGACGGCCGCCGCCAGCCCGGCCGCGAACCAGCTACTCCAGCGTCGCCGTCGACCGCGGCGCATCGTCTCCCCACCCGTCGATCGCCACGTTGCTGAGGCGATCGGCGTCCTTGTTGAGCTCGCGCGGGACGTGGCCGACCGTGTAGCCCTCGAACGAGCGCAGCAGGGTCATCACTCTGGCGTGGAGCGGCTTGAGGTCCGGATGCTTGACGCGGTAGATCCCCGAGATCTGCCGTGCGACGAGCTCGGAGTCCATGCGCATGTCGACATGGGTCGCGCCGAGGCGGCGAGCCTCCTCCAGGGCGAGGAGCACCGCGGTCCACTCGGCGACGTTGTTCGTGGCGCGACCGAGGCCCTGGGCCACCTCGGCGAGCACCTCCCCGGAGCCGGCATCGCGCAAGATCGCTCCCGCCCCCGCCGGACCCGGGTTGCCGCGGGCCGCGCCATCGGTATGGATCAGCAGCCTCACCGCACGCCGGCCCGGTTGATCTCGTTAGTGACCTCGAGAATGGCCTTGGTGATCTTGATGTCGCGCGGACAGGCCTCGACGCAGTTGAACGTCGTGCGGCATCGCCACACCCCGTCGGGGTCGGCCATGATCTCCAGCCGCTCCTGCGTGGCGCTGTCGCGCGAGTCCACGATGAACCGGTGCGCATTGACGATGGCCGCCGGACCGACATACGACTGATCCGACCAGAAGACCGGGCAGCTGGTCGTGCAGGCAGCGCACAGGATGCAGCGACTGGTGTCCTCGTACCGGTCGCGATCGGCCTGCGACTGGCGGCGCTCCCGGCCGTCCACCGGGACCTGGTCGTTGACGAGGAACGGCTTGACCTGTCGGTACGACTCCCAGAACGGCTCCATGTCCACCAGTAGGTCCTTGACGATGTCCATGCCGCGGATCGCCTCGACGGTGATCGTCTTCCCCGCGTCGCGGACGAGGTACTCGCAGGCGAGCCGGTTGCGCCCGTTGATGAGCATCGCGTCGGAGCCGCACACGCCGTGGGCACACGATCGACGGAAGGTCAGTGTCCCGTCCTGGTACCACTTCACCTGGTGGAGGAGATCCAGCACCCGGTCGGTCGGCTCGGCCTGCACCGTGTACTCCTCCCAGTGCGGCTCGCGATCCATCTCCGGGTTGTAGCGGCGGATGCGGAGGGAGACGTCCATGGCCATGGGGTCAGTACACCCGCGCCTTGGGCTCGAATTCCGTGATCGTGACCGGCTTGTACGTCATGCCCACCTCGCCGCTCGGCTGTCGAGTCGCGAACGTGTGCTTGAGCCAGTTCCGGTCGTCTCGCTCCGGAAAGTCCTCGCGCGCATGCCCGCCGCGGCTCTCCTTCCGTGCCAGGGCCGACTCGACGGTCGCTTCGGCGCAATCGAGCAGGAACTCGAGCTCGAGCGCGTCTGCGAGGTCGGTGTTGTAGCGGCAGCCGCGATCGTCGACCAGCAGGCGCTCGGCGCGCACCCGTAGCGCACGGACCTCGTCACGGCAGTCGGTCAGGAGCTGCTCGGTGCGGTACACGCCGCACTTGGTGAACATCACCTCCTGCAGCTCCGTGCGCAGGACCGCCGGTCGCTCCCCCTCCGCCGGACCGCCCAGGAGCCGGCTGACGCGTTCCTGGACCGATGCCTCCGCCCCCGGATCGGGCATCGGCTGCGGGAGCTCGGACATGTCGGCGGCCATGGCCTTTCCGGCGCGACGGCCGAAGACGAGGATGTCGAGCAGGGAGTTCGTGCCGAGCCGGTTGGCACCGTGGACGCTGACGCAGGCCACCTCCCCGGCGGCGTAGAGGCCGGGAACGACGATGTTGCGCTCGTCGGCCAGGGCGCGCCCGTCGATGTCGGTGGGGACGCCGCCCATGGCGTAGTGGGCCGTCGGCTGGATCGGCACGAGGTCGGTCAACGGCTCGAGCCCGAAGTAGGTGCGTATGAAGCCGCTCATATCGGGCAGCTTCTTGTTCAGCACCTCGGCGCCCAGGTGGCGCACGTCGAGATGGACGTAGTCCTCGCCCCCGATCCCGCGTCCCTCGGCGATCTCGAGATAGATGGAGCGTGAGACGACGTCGCGCGAGGCCAGGTCCTTCATCGTGGGCGCGTAGCGCTCCATGAAGCGCTCGCCGGCGTCGTTGAGGAGAACGCCACCTTCGCCCCGCATCGCCTCCGAGAGCAGGAAGCCCAGCTTGTACATGCCGGTCGGGTGGAACTGGAAGAACTCCATGTCCTCCAGCGGCAGGCCGCGGCGATACGGAATCGCCATGCCGTCGCCGGTGAGGGTGTGGGCGTTCGACGTGACCTTGAAGACCTTGCCGTAGCCGCCGGTCGCGAACAGCACCGTCCGGGCACGGAAGGCGTGGAGCTCGGTCGTCGCCAGCTCGAGGGCGATGACGCCAGTCACCGGCCCGCCGGGCCCGTCCGGCATGGCCAGGTCGAGCACCTGGTACTCGTCGAAGAACGTGACCTGGTGCTTGATGCACTGCTGGAACAGCGTCTGGAGGATGGCATGGCCGGTGCGGTCGGCCGCGAAGCAGCTGCGACGTACGGGCCCCTCGCCGAAGTTGCGCGTGTGGCCACCGAAGCGGCGCTGGTTGATCAGGCCATCGGGCGTTCGGTCGAACGGCAGGCCGAGGTGCTCGAGATTGATGATCGTCTCGACCGCGTCGCGGCACATCACCTCGGCGGCGTCCTGGTCGACCAGGTAGTCCCCGCCCTTCACGGTGTCGAACCAGTGCCACTCCCAGTGGTCCTCCTCGGTGTTGCCGAGCGCGGCGCACACCCCGCCCTGGGCGGCACCGGTGTGCGACCGGGAGGGGTAGAGCTTGCTGATGACGCCGATGCGGGCCTCGGGGCCGAGCTCCTGCTTCAGCTCCAGCGCCGCATACAGTCCGGCACCGCCGGCACCCACCACGACCGCGTCCAGCTCGTGCACGCGGGTCTCTGGGACGGTGGGCCGGCCGACGGTGGCGAGCGTCACGAGAACGGTCCGGTCGGCGGCGCGCTGTTCGGATCGAAGAAGGCGATGACCGCCATGCCGAGCACCAGCCAGATGCCGCTGATCACCAGCAGCACGCCGATGAAGAAGCTGCGCGCCTTCCGGTTCGCCACGTAGTCGCCGATCACGATCCGTGCCCCGTTCGCACCATGCGCGAAGGCGAGGAGCAGCAGGAGAAGGTCGTAGATCCGCCAGAACGGCGTGCCCCACCTGCTCTGGACGAAGGCGAAGTTGATCTCGCCACCGGTCAGCTCCACCAGCACGTGCATGATGAACATGTGGCCAAGCGCCAGGATGACGAGCGCCAGGCCGGACAGCCGCATGAAGTACCACCAGAAGCGCTCGCGTCCGGACGCCTCGGGCAGGGGCCGGGCAGCGTGCGACGGGTTGGCGTAGATCACGCGCGGTCGACGGGTCTCCGTGCTCATCCGATCACCCTCCGCCCCACGCGATGAACGGCCGCAGCATGAGCAGGCCGAGGGGGATCATGGCCACCACCGTCGCGCCGATCACGCCGTAGGTCAGCGGCCGGTAGTAGATCGTGAGGCCGGGCCAGAAGTCCATGGCGATGACCCGGATGCCGTTGAGCGCGTGATAGACCAGCGCGGCCATCAGCACCACCTCGCCGATGCGAGCCGGCAGGTTCTTGAAGATCCCGACCGCGGCGTTGTAGACGTCGGGGCCGAACAGCACCGTCGAGGTCTCGACGATGTGCATGAACAGGTACAGGAGCACGCCGAGCCCGCTGGCGCGGTGGCCAAACCAGGCCAGCTGTGACCACGAGACGCGGTACCCGAACAGGTTGATCACGGGCGTCGAGTCACTCCCTCGGGGCACCACCCCACGGGCGGCGCGGAACTAGCGGCCCCTCGATTCTAGCGAAGGCGCGCGCCTCGCCGGGAACCAACGCACTCGCCGGAGGCGTGGCGCGGCGAGATCGAAGGGCATTGCAGAGGACTCAGGCTCCCTTGATGCGCGCGGCCACGGCCTCGCCGAACTCCCGGGTCCCGGCGCTGCCACCCAGGTCGTAGGTGACCGTGCGCCCGTCGGCGATCACGTCGCGCACGGCCGCCTCGACCGAGTTGGCCGCATCGGTCTCGCCGAGATGGCGCAGCATCAGGGCGCCGGACAGGATCAGGGCGGTGGGATTGGCCTTGTTCTGCCCCGCGTACTTCGGCGCCGACCCATGGACCGGCTCGAAGACGGCCGCCTTCTCGCCGATGTTCGCACCCGGCGCGACGCCCAGCCCGCCGACCAGGCCAGCGGCCAGGTCGGACACGATGTCGCCGTACAGGTTCGGCAGGACGAGGACGTCGTACAGCTCCGGCTTCTGGACCAGCTGCATGCACATGTTGTCGACGATGCGATCCTCGAACTCGACGCGCCCGCCGTACTCGGCGGCCACCTGCTGCGCCGACTCCAGGAACAGCCCGTCGGACAGCTTCATGATGTTCGCCTTGTGGACGGCGGTCACCTTGCGCCGGCCGTTCTTCACCGCGTACTCGAACGCGTAGCGGGCGATCCGCTGACTGGCGGCGCGGGTGATGATCTTGATGCTCTCCGCCGCATCAGGGCCGACCATGTGCTCGACCCCGGCGTAGAGGTCCTCGGTGTTCTCGCGGACGATGATCAGATCAACGTTGTCGTAGCGGGACTCGACGCCGGTCATCGTCCGCGCGGGTCGGACGTTCGCGTACAGCTCGAGCTCCTTGCGCAGCGCCACGTTGACCGAGCGGAAGCCGGACCCGACCGGGGTGGTGATCGGGCCTTTCAGCCCGACGCCGTTGGTGCGGATCGACTCGACGACCCGATCCGGCAGCGGGGTGCCCTCGGAGGCGATCGTTGCCTCGCCGGCCTGCTGGACGTCCCATTCGAAGCCGATGCCGGTCGCCTCCAGGACGGTTCGGGTCGCCTCCGCCAGCTCGGGTCCGATGCCGTCGCCGGGGATCAGGGTCACGGTGTAGGTCACGGTCGACCTCGTGTCGTGCGTACCGGTCAACGCGCCGGCGTGCGGTCCGCCAGTCTACGACGCGGCAACCGACGGCACTGCTGCACGAGGACCGATGACCAGGTAGGTCGTCATCGGCCCTCGCCCCTTGAGCTCGACCGTGCCGGGCGCATCGACGTCGAACTGGTCGCGCACCAGTGCCCGCGTTGCGTCGCTGATGTGGACCCGACCCGCCTGGCCCTGGCTCTCCAGGCGGCTCGCGACATTCACGGTGTCTCCCCACACGTCGAACGCGAACTTGCGGCTGCCGATGACCCCACCCACGGCCGGTCCAGAGTGAACGCCGACGCGGAGCCTGACCGCCGGCAGTCCATCCGCGGGCTGCCCGGCCGCGGCGATCATCGCCAACCCGAGATCGACCATGCGCGCCGCGTGGTCGGGGGTCGCAAGCGGCAGACCTCCAGCCGCCATGTAGGTATCGCCCACGGTCTTGATCTTCTCGAGGCCCCGCTCCTCGGCCAGGTCGTCGAACGCCGTGTACAGGCTGCCCAACAGCTCGACCACGGCAGCCGGGCTGAGGCGAGCGGCCAGCCCCGTGAAGCCCACGATGTCGGCGAACAGGATCGACACCGCGGGGTATTCGTCGGCGATGGTGGTGGCGTGCTCCCGGAGGCGATCGGAGATCGAGGCGGGCATGACGTTCAGCAGGAGCCGATCCGACTTCTGACGTTCGACCTCGATCGCCGCCGCCTGCTCGGTGATGACGATGTCACGGTGGAAGAGGCGCCTGCGGGTCCGCTCGAGGATGCGGTGCGCGACAAGGCTGCCGATCGATGCGGCCACCAGGATGAAGACATCCACCACGAGGCTCGGGCCGGTGTGCAGGGCAGCGGCGATCCCGAACAGGACGCCGATCGCGACGGTTCGAGCGGCAGCGAAGACGAAGCGCGCGCGCAGCACGAACCCCCAGACGAAGAGCAGGGTGATGGCCGCCACGCCATACCCGGGCAGGATTCCTGCCTCGGTGACGATTACGAGCACGACGATGCCGTTCCCGACGGTGAGAACCGTGGCCGCGAGGGCGTGCTGGCGATCGAGGGTCGTCGCCCATCGGCTGAGGAGCGCGAGGACGAGGCTGACGGCCGCCATTCCAAGGGTGAGCGGGAGGATCAACGCTGCCGGGAGGTCCGTGACGAGTGGGAGCAGCCCGGCGGCCAGCCACAGGAGGCACGACGTGACCCCGTTGAGCCGGAATCGCTCGACTCCCTCGGCCCCGGCCTCGCGCTGGAAGCGTTCCTCCAGCCCGTCGTCCAGGAACCGGAGCGACACCGGGTGCATGGCGCCGAGCTCGGACATCGGCCGCATCGGCGCAGCCTACGTCATCCGCAGACCGGCATCGGGCCCTCGTCAGTGGCCGAGCTCCGCGAGGCGGCTGCGCATGAGTTCTTCGCCGGCCAGGACGGCGTTCGGGCTCCCCGTCACCGCCTCGAGGAACACCGGGCGTGGCAGGCGGTACAGCCGCGTCGGCTCGGTCGTCGCGACGGTCGCCGTGCGCGGGCGCTGGCTGAGCAGTGCGATCTCACCGAACCCGTCGCCGCTTCCCAGCGTCCGGACCCGGTGGCCGTTGTGCACCACCTCTACCTCGCCGGCGATGACGAGATACCAGCAGTCGCCGGACTCTCCCTGGTTGATGACGTGGACCCCAGACGCGTGCTCCTCTTCGACCAGCCCGCCAGCGATCTGCTCGAGCGTCGTCATCGGCAGGGGCGAGAACATCGGGACGCCGCGAATGAGCTCCAGCTGGCGATGCGGCACCACCGCGGCCGCATCGGCGCGACGAACGAGGGGCGCCGTGACCAGGGCGAGGAGCGGGAGGAGCGCGCCGGTGGCGATCAGCGCGCCCTCGAGCTCGAGGGTGGTGACGAGCAACGGGGCAGCTAAGGAGCCAAGCCCCCATGTGAGGGCGGCGACGCTCTCGAGCGCACCGAAGACACGGCCGCGGACCCGGTTCGGGACGCAACGCTGCAGGAGGCTCAGGCCGGCGACGTCGAGGGTGGCGTTCGCGATCCCGAGCAACGCCAACCAGCCGTAGGCCAGGATGGGCATCGGCGCGAGCCCGATGAGCGCGATCGGCAGTCCCCATCCGGCAAGCGCCACCGAGAACGGCAGGGCCAGGTGCCGGCGTGCGACCAGAGCGAAGGACAGGACGGCACCAATCAATCCGCCTGCACCGATTGCGGCGGTCAGGAAGCCGACCCCCGACTCGCCGAGGCCCAGCAACTCGACCGAAACCGCCACGAGCAGGACGGTCAGGATGCCCCTGACGAAGGTCTGGGCGCAGAACAGGCCCGTCAGCAGCCCCGCGGACGGATACTGGCGGAGCGCGCCGAACCCGGCGAGCAGCTCCCGCAGCCGCGAGCGTCCCTCGCCGGCCGTGGAAAGCTCGGCTGGGCGACTGGCCTCCACCGCAACGACGATGAGCGCCGCCACGCCGAAGGCGACAGCGGTTGCCGCCATGGCCAGACCTGGGCCGCTCACCGCGAGGAGGAGCCCGCCGATCGCGGGACCGACGAGCGTCCCGAGCGCCTCGCAGGTGCTCGTCGTGGCGTTGGTCGCGACCAGCTCCTGCGGCGAGCGGGCGAGCGCCGGCATGAGCGCCATCGTGGTCGGGCGCTGCAGCGTCGCGACAATGCCTTCCACGGCGACGGCACTGAACACCAACGCCGGGGACAGCCCGCCCACGATGACCAGCGCCGCGGCACCGACCACCAGCGCGCGAGCGAGGTGGATGCCGACCAGCACCCGTCCCGGTGGAAGGCGGTCGGCAAGGCCGGTCACGATCGGCGCCAGGATTGCCGCCGGAATCATTCGCAACGTGGTGGCGACGCCCGCCGCGGCCACCCCGCCGACGTCGTACGCGTACACGACGATGACGACGAGGTACGCGGACTGGGCCGCGATCGCGAACAGCCATGCCAGTTCGGCGCGTCGGATCGACGGGTTGGCGAGGGCCTGGCGCAATGCCTCGAGCCGCATGGGACCTCGGTGACTCTGGGCGCGAAACCGTCGGGCAACAGCGGTCGCCGCCACTCATCGTACCAACCCGGCGGGTCAGGCCTGACCCCATTACAATCGGCACGTTCCCCGCGTCGGCATCCTTCTCTCTCCGAGCGTGCGCCGCCGACGCCACGCAACAGGGAGATGCGCGTGAAGCTCCAGGAGTATCGGTCGAAGGAGATCCTCGCCCGCCACGGCGTGCCCCTCCTTCCCGGACAGGTCGCGATGTCGCCCGCCGAAGCCCGCGCCGCCGCGATCGAGATGCACGGGCCGGTGGTGGTCAAGGCGCAGGTGCTGGTCGGCGGCCGCGGCAAGGCCGGCGGAGTGAAGCTTGCCGCCACGGCGGACGAGGCGGAGGATCGGGCTCGAGAGATCATCGGCCTCGACATCAAGGGCACGACGGTGAAGACGGTCCTCATCGCGCCCGCGGCCGACATCGCGCACGAGTACTACCTCGGCCTCATCCTCGACCGCGCCGCGAAGGCAATCACGGTCATCGCCTCGGCCGAGGGCGGCGTCGAGATCGAGGAGACGGCGAAGTCGAACCCCGACGCCATCCTGCGGCTGCCGCTTCACCCGCTCATCGGCCTCCAGGAGCACGAGGTGCGCCGCACGGCGTTCTTCCTCGGCATCCCGGCCGAGCTTCGGGCGGAGTTTGCGACCGTCATGCGCGGCCTGTACGCGGCGTTCGTCGAGTCCGATGCGGACCTCGCCGAGGTCAACCCGCTGGTCGTGACCGCAGATGGTCGGCTGCTGGCGCTCGACGCCAAGATCGTCCTGGACGACTCGGCGCTGCCCCGGCACCCCGACCTCGAGGCGATGCGCGACCTGAACGAGGAGGAGCCGTCGGAGATCGCGGCCCGCGAGGCCGGGATCAGCTTCATCAAGCTCGACGGCACGATCGGCTGCATGGTGAACGGGGCCGGCCTGGCGATGACGACGATGGATCTGGTGAAGCTGGCAGGCGGTGAGCCGGCCAACTTCCTCGACATCGGCGGCGGGGCCAAGGCGGACAAGGTCGCTGCGGCATTCCGGATCATCCTCGACGACCCGAACGTGAAGGCGATCCTCATCAATATCTTCGGCGGCATCACGCGCGGCGACGAGGTGGCCCGCGGCATCGTCGAGGCGCGATCGCTGCTGGAGCGCGACGTACCGATGGTCGTCCGCATCGTGGGCACCAACTCGGAGGAGGCGAAGCCGATCCTCGCCGAGGCCAACCTCATCACCGCCGAGTCGCTGGACGACGCGGCCGCCAAGGCGGTCGCGGCCGCAGGCGGTGGCGCGGCATGAGCGTCTTCGTCAACCGCGACACGCGGCTCCTGGTCCAGGGCGTCACCGGCCGAGAGGGCGAGTTCCACTCGAGCGCCATGCTCGAGTACGGGACGAACATCGTTGCCGGCGTGACGCCGGGCAAGGGCGGACAGACGGCCCTCGGCGGTCGCACCCCCGTGTTCGACACCGTGGCCGAGGCCGTGGAACAGACCGGCGCGAACGCGTCGTGCATCTTCGTTCCGGCCGCCTTCGCACCCGACGCAATGCTGGAGGCGTCAGAGGCGCGGATCCCGCTCGTGGTGTGCATCACCGAGGGGGTCCCCGCCCTCGACATGCTGCGCGTCTACCACGTCCTGAAGGCGCGAGGCACGCGGCTGATCGGGCCGAACTGCCCGGGCCTGACGACCGTCGGGGAGGCGAAGGTCGGCATCATCCCGGGCGACATCCATCGGCCCGGGGCGGTAGGGCTCGTCTCGCGCTCGGGAACGCTGACCTACGAGGTGGTGCAGGCCATGACCGATGCCGGCATCGGTCAGTCCACCTGCGTCGGCATCGGCGGCGATCCGATCATCGGCACCTCCTTCGTCGACGTGCTCGACGCGTTCAACCAGGACCCGCATACCGAGGCGATCGTGATGATCGGCGAGATCGGCGGCGAGGAGGAGGAACGGGCCGCGGCCTTCTGCGCGCGCGAGGTCCGCAAGCCGATGGCGGCGTTCATCGCCGGACGGACCGCGCCGCCTGGACGGCGCATGGGCCATGCCGGCGCGATCATCTCGGCGGGCGGCGGTGGCACGGCCGAGTCGAAGCGCACGGCCCTCGAGGAGGCCGGCATCCGTGTCGCAGACTCGCCGTCGCGCATCCCCCAGCTGCTGCGGGACGCCGGGGTCCGCTGACCCTGGTCCTTTCCGGGTCGTATATACCGTATATACGCAGCCCAGGCGTAACCCGGGGCGTACGTCGGAGTGCATCGAATACCGCACCTGGGGGCACCCATGCCATTCGACACGACCTTCCGACGACGCTCGGCATTCGCCGTCGCGAGTCTCTCGCTCGCCATGGTGCTGACCGCCTGCGCCGGCGCCGATGACGACAGCGCCGAACCGGCTGCCTCGACGGCGGCGTCCGAGGCCGCCGCCCCATCAGAGGCCGCAGCCGGTGATGCCGCGGTCCTGGTGGCCGATTCGGATCTCGGCGAGATCCTGACCGACGCCGACGGCAACGTCATCTACTTCTTCGCCAACGACGCCGAGGGCGAGCCGAGCACCTGCGAGGGCGACTGCTTCGCGAACTGGCCGCCTGTTCCCGCCGAGGGAACGCCGACCGCCGGCGAGGGCGTCGACGCCGAGCTCGGGACGACCGAGGCCACCGACGGGACGACCATGCTCACCGTCAACGGCTATCCGGCGTACTACTTCGCCGGGGACGAGGCGGCGGGCGACACGAACGGCCAGGGCGTCGGCGAGGTCTGGTGGGTCTTCGGTCCCGACGGCGAGCCGATCGAGGGCTGAGCTAGGGCTTCGGCTCCAGCAGCTCCCACAGGACGCCGTTCAGGGAGTGGGGGTGGACGAACGCGACGGAGCCGTGCGCGCCAGCGCGCGGCTCCCGATCGATCAGCTCCGCCTCCGCCTCCGCCAACGCCTCGAGTGTGCTCGGCAGGTCGTCGGTGACGAAGCAGACGTGGTGGACGCCTTCGCCGCGCGCGGCGAGGTAGCGAGCCACGCCGCTCTGGTCGTCGATCGGCTGCACCAGCTCGATCCGCGCCGCCGAGTCGGTACCGGTCGGGAGGAAGCAGAGCCGGACGCGCTGGGGCGCGAAGGTCATCGGCGGAGCCTCGGGCTCGAGGCCGAAGAGATCACGGTACCGAGGCAACGTCTCCTCGATGGAGGACACGACCACCGCGACGTGGTGAATCGGCCCGATCCGCGGCAACCGGGTCATGGCCGGTGCTCGCCCCATACGCGCCGCAGGGCATGCGCGATCTCGCCGAGCGTGACATCGGCCTCGACGCAGGCGCGAATTCGGGGCAGGACGTTCTCCGTTCCTCCGGCCGCGGCCTCGAGCGCTGCGATGGCCGCCGCGGCGGTAGCCGGATGGCGACGCTCTCGCACGGCGCGGGTGCGCTCGACCTGTCGGGCCTCCAGCCCGGGGTCGATGGCCTGCGGCTGCGGGTGCTGCTCCTCGCCGCCCTCGTCGACGAAGGCGTTGAGACCGACGACGATGCGCTCCCCCGCCTCGATCGCGCGCTGGACCTCGTAGGCCGCGTCGCCGATCGCGTCCGCCTGGTACCCGTCGGCCAGCGCGGCCAGCGTTCCGCCCCGCGCGTCGATCGCGTCCAGCTCCGCCAGCGCCGCCTGGACGATCGCCTCGGTCAGCGACTCGACGTAGTAGGAGCCCGCCAGCGGGTCGACCGTCGCGCCGACTCCTGACTCGTGATACAGCACCTGCTGTGTGCGGAGCGCAAGCCGGGCGGTGGCCGGCGTCGGCAGCCCCAGCGCCTCGTCCAGGGCATTCGTGTGCAGCGACTGCGCACCACCCAGCGTGGCAGCCATCGCCTGCACGGTGGTGCGGACGACGTTGACGTCGGGCTGCTGAGCCGTGAGCGTCGATCCCCCGGTCTGGACGTGGAACCGCATCGCCATGCTGCGCGGATCCCGAGCGCCGTAGCGCTCGCGCGCGACTGTGGCCCACACCCGCCGTGCCGCGCGGAACTTGGCGGCCTCCTCGAGGAGATCGTTGTGCGCGGCAAAGAAGAAGGACAGCCGGGGCGCGAAGTCGTCGAAGGCCAGGCCCGCGGCGAGCGCAGCGTCGGCGTAGGCGATCGCATTCGCCACCGTGAAGGCGACCTCCTGGACCGCGGTCGCCCCCGCCTCGCGCATGTGATACCCGCTGATGCTGATCGTGTTCCAGGCCGGCAGCTCGGCCCGGCAGTACGCAAACGTGTCGGTGACCAGCCGCATGGAGGGCCCTGGCGGGAAGATGTACGTGCCGCGGGCGATGTACTCCTTGAGGATGTCGTTCTGGATCGTGCCTCGCAGCCGATGCGGGTCGACGCCGCGTCGACGGGCCACGGCCTCGTACAGCGCGAGCAGGATGGCCGCGGTGGCGTTGATGGTCATCGAGGTGCTCACGGCCCCCGGGTCGATGCCGTCGAGCAGGATCTCCATGTCGGCGATCGAGTCGATCGGCACGCCGACCCTGCCGACCTCCCCGCTGGCCATCGGGTCGTCCGAGTCGTAGCCGATCTGTGTCGGCAGGTCGAACGCAACGGACAGCCCGGTCTGGCCCCGCTCCAGCAGATACCGGAACCGCCGGTTCGTCTCCTCCGCCGAGCCGAAGCCGGCGTACTGGCGCATCGTCCACGGCCGGCCGCGATAGCCATCCGACCGAGTGCCGCGGGTGAACGGATAGCTGCCCGGGTCGCCGAGCATCGTCGCCGGATCGAACCCCGCCGGATCGCCCGGACCGTACACCCGCCGCACCTCGAAGCCCGAGGTGGACCGATGCGGACGCGCCTCCGGGCGCTCGGGGTCACTCATGGGCCGTCGATTGTAGACGCCGGAGTCGGCCCGACCGGCTACTCGAGCCTCAGGAGCGCAGCGCCGGTGGCGACCGCCTGCCCGGCGACGACCGCCACCTCGATGACTCGGCCGGCGCGTGGCGCGCGGACCTCGTTCTGCATCTTCATCGCCTCGATGGTGAGCAGCGGGTCGCCCTCCGCGACCTCGACCCCCGGCTCGACGGCCACGGCCACGATGAGCCCGGGAAGCGTCGCCTTCACGGTCATCGGCCCGGCATGCGCCCGCGTGGCGGTCTCGGCTTCGGCCAGCAGGCGCTCCCGCCAGCTGCGGACGGTGACCGGGATCCGGCGGCCGCCGAGCGTGACGGCCCACCGCTCCCCGGCACCCTCGACCAGAACCGGGATGGAGGCCCCGTCCCCGACCAGCCGCGCCAGCCCGTGGGCGAGATCGACCCACTCGAGCTCCCAGCCATCGGCGGGGGCGACGACGGTATCGCCGATCCGGACTTCGAGCTCGCTCATCGCCGCAATGCCTCGCGGCGGGCGAGCCTCCCCCACCCCGACTCGTCGGCGGCGCCCGGTCCAACGGCCGATGCCGGCGGCCTGCTGATGCGTGCCGCCCGCGCGGCGGCCGCCACCAGCGCGGCGGCGCCATCCGACAGCTGCGGTCCCCGTCCCCAGCGTTCCGCGATCAGGGAGGTGTCGTAGTCGCCTGCGTCGAAGGCCGGGTCGTCGACGAGCCAGCGCAGGAAGCCGGCATCGGTCTGCAGGCCGCCGATGAACGTCTCGTCCAGCGCTCGACGCAGCCGCGCGACGGCGGCGGCTCGGTCATCGGCGTGGACCATGAGCTTCGCCAGCAGCGGGTCGTACTCCGGCCTCAGGTCGGTATCGGCCTCCATGCCGGCGTCCACCCGGACACCCGGTCCCTCGGGCATCCGCCAGGCGGTGATGCGCCCGGCGGTCGGGCGGAAGTCGTCGTAGGGATCCTCCGCGTAGAGCCGCACTTCGATCGCGTGGCCGCGGCGCGGCGCATCCAGTACCTCCTGCGGCAGGCGAGCGCCCGCCGCCACCCGGATCTGCCACGCCACCAGGTCGAGGCCGGTCACCAGCTCCGTGACGCCGTGCTCGACCTGCAGCCGGGTGTTCATCTCGAGGAAGTAGTGGTTGCGGTCCGCGTCGACCAGGAACTCCACCGTCGCGGCGTTGTGGAATTCGACCGTGCGCGCCACCCTGCCGGCGCTGTCGAACAGCGCCTCGCGGGTTCGCTCGTCGAGGGCGGGCGACGGGGACTCCTCGACCAGCTTCTGGTGGCGGCGCTGGACGGAACAATCTCGCTCGCCGAGAACGGCAAGCCCACCGTGCCGATCGCCGAGCACCTGGACCTCGACGTGGCGGGCGGGGCTGACGAGCCGCTCGACATAGACGGTGCCATCGCCGAACGCGGCCTCGGCCTCGCGTCGCGCCGCCGCCATCGCCTGCTCCAGGTCCTCGATCCGATCGACCCGCCGCATGCCTCGCCCGCCACCGCCGGCCGCGGCCTTCAGCATCACCGGGAAGCCGAGTCCCTCGACGGCCGACGTGTCCGCGCCGAGCGCGACGGTCGTGCCCGGGACGATCGGCACGCCGGCGGCCTCGGCTGAGCGCCGCGCCTCAAGCTTGTTGCCGAGCGCCGTCAGAGCGGACGGCGGTGGACCGACGAACGTCAGGCCGGCGTCCTCGACAGCGGACGCGAAGTCGGCGTTCTCGGACAGGAAGCCGTACCCCGGATGGATGGCCTCGGCCTGGCTGCGACGGGCCGCGTCGAGGATCGCATCGATGGACAGGTAGGAGTCGCGGGCCGCGGCGGGACCAATCAGCTCCGATCGGTCGGCGGCGCGGACGTGGAGGGCGTCGGCATCGACCTCGGAGTGGACGGCGATCGGCGAGATGCCCAGCTCCCGGCAGGCGCGGACGACCCGCAGGGCGATCTCGCCGCGGTTCGCCACGAGCAGCCGCCGAAAGGGCGGCGTCGATGGGGGCCGACTGTCCGTGCGCAAAGACACGCGCGGCTCAGAGGGGGATGTTGCCGTGCTTCTTCGGCGGCACGGACTGTCGCTTGTTCTCCAGCATCGCGAACGAGCCGGCCACCCGGGCGCGCGTCTCGGACGGGAGGATCACCTCGTCCACGTAGCCGCGAGCTGCCGCGATGTACGGGTTCGCGAACCGCTCTTCGTACTCGCTCACCAGGCGGACGCGTTCCGCATCGGCGTCGTCAGCGGACGCGATGCGGTCGCGGAAGATGATGTTCACCGCTCCCTCCACGCCCATCACCGCGATCTCCGCCGTCGGCCACGCGAAGTTCATGTCACCGCGGACGTGCTTGCTGCTCATGACGTCGTACGCGCCGCCGTATGCCTTGCGGGTGATGACGGTCACCTTCGGAACGGTCGCCTCGCAGTATGCGTATAGCAGCTTCGCGCCATGACGAATGATCCCGCGATGCTCCTGGTCGACGCCCGGCAGGAAGCCAGGCACATCAACCAGCGTCAGGATCGGGACGTTGAACGCGTCGCAGGTGCGAACGAAGCGAGCGGCCTTGTCGGACGCATCGATGTCGAGCACACCGGCCAGCACCTCCGGCTGCTGGGCGATGACGCCGACCGATCGGCCCTCGATGCGCGCCAGCCCGCAGACGATGTTCCGGGCAAAGTGCTCGTGCACCTCGGTGAACGAGTCGCCATCGACGATGCCGCGAATGACCGAGTGCATGTCGTACGACTGCTTCGGTGAATCGGGGACAAGGTTGTCGAGCGCCGCTCCGTCGACTGACGGATCGGTCCACTCGCTGCGGCGCGGCGGCAGGTCCACGTTGTTCTGCGGCAGATATCCGACGAGCGCGCGGGCCAGCTCGAGTGCCTGCGGCTCGCCAGGGCTCAGGAAGTGCGCGACGCCACTCATCTCGTTGTGGACTCGCGCGCCACCAAGACCCTCGAAGTCGATCTCTTCGTGCGTGACCGTCTTCACCACGTTCGGGCCGGTGACGAACATGTAGCTTGTCCCCTCAACCATCACGACGAAGTCGGTGATCGCCGGCGAGTACACGGCACCCCCGGCGCATGGTCCCATGACCAGCGAGATCTGCGGCACGACGCCGGATGCCAGGGTGTTCCGGAGAAAGATGTCGGCATAGCCGCCAAGACTGACGACCCCTTCCTGGATGCGGGCGCCGCCGGAGTCGGACAGGCCGATGACCGGCGCGCCGTTCTCGACCGCAAGGTCCATGACCTTGCAGATCTTCTCGGCGTGGGCTTCCGACAGAGAGCCGCCGAAGATGGTGAAGTCCTGGCTGTAGACGAAGACCAGCCGGTCGTCGATGCGGCCGAAGCCTGTCACCACGCCGTCGCCGAGGTATCGCTCCTCGTCCAGTCCGAACTCGCTGGTCCGATGCGTGACGAACGCGTCGATCTCGGTGAAGCTGTCCTCGTCGAGCAGGAGCTCCATGCGCTCACGGGCGGAGAGCTTGCCGCGAGCGTGCTGCTGCTCGAGCCGTCGTTCTCCCCCGCCCTGTCGCGCCTCTTCGCGCATCCGCTGCAATCGTTCCAGCTTGTCGGCAGTCGACACGCAGCGCTCCTCCGTGACACGCAAGGTGGATGGTGGGCCCGGCAGGAATCGAACCTGCGACCGTCCGGTTATGAGCCGGTTGCTCTGACCATTGAGCTACGGGCCCTCCCGGCCGACGGTGGACAACTTCGAGTATAGACCGATGTCTTTGCACAACGACAGCCACATTTCTCCACGTTGTGGATAACCCCGGTGACCGGGCCGGACGCATCGGCCTATCATCGATCCCGTCGCGTTCGCGACATTCCCGCCCGACTCGCACGAAGGTGATGCGTTGACCAAGGTAATCTCGATCGCGAACCAGAAAGGCGGAGTCGGCAAGACGACCTGCTCCATCAACCTGGGCGGCGCACTGTCCGAGCGCGGCTACCGGGTCCTGTGCATCGACATGGATCCGCAGGCGAATCTCACGGTCGGGCTCGGTGTGTCCCTGTCCGATGTGCGGCAGTCGATGGCCGACGTGCTTTCGGACGAACGGGTGGCGCTCGACGAGATCGTGCGCACCACCGAGACGCCAGGCCTATGGGTCGCGCCGGCAACGCTCGAGCTGGCCTCGACCGAAGTCGAGCTGTTCACGGTCATCGGACGCGAGATGGTGCTCCGTGATTCCATCGGCGGCTGGGTAGATCGCCAGTTCGACGTCGTGATCATCGACTGCCCGCCAACGCTTGGGCTGCTGACGATCAACTCGCTGGTTGCATCGAGCCGCGTGATCATCCCGGTGCAGACGCAGTACTACGCCATCAAGGGTCTGACCGCGCTCATCAAGGTGATCAACACGATCAAGCTGAAGCTGAACCATGATCTCGAGGTCCTCGGGCTGCTCCCGACCTTCTACGACGGCCGGACGGTGCTCGCGCGCGAGATGCTGGAGAACCTGAAGCAGCTCGGCGACCACCGGGTCTTCAACACGATGATCAAGAACACGGTCAAGCTGGGCGAAGCGCCACTCACTGGTCGCCCGGTGACCGAATACGCCACCAACTCATCCGCGGCTCGCGCATTCCGCGACCTCGCCCAGGAGGTGATCGAGCTTGGCTAACAAGCGTCCCGCGTTCAGCGAGAACATCCACCGCCTGTTCGACGAGGCCCAGGCCACCGACCTGGCCCCGGGCATCGTGTCACTCATCGAGTCGCGCGCCACCCAGGCGCAGATCCGCGAGGTGCCGGTCTCGAAGATCCTCCCCAACCCGGCGCAGCCGCGCCTCTCCTACGACGAGGATTCGCTCACCGAGCTGGCGGACTCGATCCGTGAGCACGGCGTCCTCCAGCCGATCCTGGTCCGGCCGGCCGGGACCAAGTACGAGCTCATCGCGGGCGAGCGTCGCTGGCGCGCGTCGGGCATGGCGGGGCGCGAGACGATCCCCGCCATCGTCGTGGAGTTCGACGAGCAGACCGCGCTCGAGGTCTCGATCATCGAGAACCTGCAGCGCGAGGACGTGTCGCCGCTTGAAGAGGCGGTCATGTTCCGGAAGATGACCGACACGTTCGGCTACTCCGTCCGCCAGCTGGCGCAGAAGGTCGGCAAGGACAAGGGCTATGTCGAGAACCGCCTCCGCCTGACCGATGCACCGGCCGACGTTCGCGAACTGGTGTCATTGCGCAAAGACACCATCAGCCACGCGTACGAGCTGATGAAGATCGGCGACGAGCGGACGCGCCGCCGACTGGCGAAGCGGATCGCGGCCGGCGAGCTCAGCCTGGCGAAGCTGCGGCTCATCACCGGGACGACAGAGGCACAGGAGGTTGCCAACGGAAAGCCGGCCAAGGATGCATCGCCGCGTCGGCGTGGCCGAACCGCAGCCGGCCACGCGGTCGCCGCGCAGGCCGCCGACGACGCCCTCATGGGCGCGCGGGCCAAGCTCGCCGAGGGCGTGGACGACCTGGTCGACATCCTCCGTCAGCCGGAGCTCATGGAGCAGATCCCCGACGTCAACCGGGCGAACTTTGCCAAGCACCTGACGATCACGAAGCTCAAGATCGAGAACGCGATCGCCATCATGCGGGCCGGGTCGGGCCAGCACGACGAGGCCGAATAGCCCGGTAGCCGTCCCCACATATCGCATCGGTCGCCGGCGACTCAGGCGGTATAGGACATGACCTCGCGGTGGGCGACAAGGAAGTCGATCAGCTTCCGGCGCGCGGCCGCGTCGGTGCGGCGCAACCCGGCGATGGCCCTGGGTAGCTCGAAGATCGGGGCCGCCACCATGCCGGCGGTGTCGATGCCGACGACGTGATCGGGTCCCCCGCCGACCAGGAAGGCCCGCTGGAAGCCGCGCGCGTCGAGGTCGGTGGCATCACAGAAGGCGGCGATTGCGGTTCCGACGCCGATTCGCTTCGCAAAGTCGATGAACAGGTCGGCCGCCCACGTGTCGATCTGGCGGTCGTCCTGGGCCTCCACCATCTCCCGGTACGGCCCCTCCTCGACCTCGCTCACGGCTCCTCCTGATCGCTGCGCTTGGAGGACCGATTCTAGCCGAGCCGATGGCCCCGATCGGTGTGCCGCGACCTGCTCCGACCGCACCGTCCGCTGCGCTATCCTGCCGGCATGCTCGACCGATACGCCGACCCGCGCACCGAGGATGTCATCGTCTTCGAGCTGCTTCGCACCGCGCGCGGCGAACCAGAGCCGACGTCGGCCGGGCGGGCGACGTTCAGCAACGGTCGCACCTCGGTGGATGCCCCCGAGGCGATCAAGGTCGCCGTCGAGGAGCTGCTGGAGCGGGCATTCGTCGACCGCGTCCAGGCCGATGAGCGGCCGCGTGGCTACCGACGCAGTGGCAGCGGCATCGTCGACATGCTGGTCCCCGGCATGCCGGAGCACTTCATCGCTCGCCTCCGGGGCCTGTGGCTCTCCTACCCGGATGGATCGGTCGTCACTGCCCGCCAGATGTCGAGCGCCGGAGGGCTCGCGGCCGTGGGGGCTCCACCCGAGTCCGCGCCGCCGGTCACCGACCCGACCACCCGCCGCTCGACCCTGGCCGACGCGGACCGCGCCGTCAACAAGAGCCCGCTCGTCCGCGCCCACGCGCCGGATACCGGGATCAGGCCGGCGGGCGCCCTCGCCCACCGCGGGACCGGTCCCGTCGGTCGCTCGGACTGCGGCTGGCTCGTCTAAGGTATAGATTTACCCACATTTACTCGCCAACCACCCAGATCGGCGCGCGGCGGCTGGTGCCGTTCGCTCGTGTCCACGCGCGTGCGCAGCCGGTATCATCGGTCCATGTTCCTGCGGTATTTCGCCCTCCCACTTCTCATCCTCGCGGTGGCAGTGGTCTACTGGTTCCTGAGCTACGAGCCGGCCGGGACGGCGATGCTCGCCATCTTCGGGGTCGCCATGGGAGTCATGGGCTGGATCCTCGTCCCCACCTTCGACGACGTCGGCCCGACCGCGCCGGTCGACCCGGATTGGCACGAGCGCGAGGCGTAGCGCCGCCCGCCGCGGACACGAGAAGACCGGACACTGCGGCTGCCCTGGCGGCAGAGCCGCCAACGCAGTGTCCGGCTCACTGGTACTAACGCAGGACCTGCAGCGCTCGTTAGCCCCTCACCGAATTCCGGTGTCGTAGACCAGGGTCACCGGCTCGGCATCCACTTGAGCCGGCACCACGACCTCGGTCGGTGGGGCGGTTCCCAGCAGCCCGTCCACCGGCTGGGGGACGACGGTGTACCGGCCGGCCGGGAGACTCACCGATGCCTGGCCGTCGGCATCCGTCACGAGCATCCTCACCTCTCCCCCGCCCTGGTCGAGGACCGCCACCTCGGCGCCGTCGACTGGCCCGTCCGCGCACGCGGGATCCGGAGGATCGCTCACCACAGGACACGCTGGGCCGGCGACCGCATGGACGCGCAGGGTGCCATCGGTGGGTGGCATGCAGCCGACCATCACGTAGGCGGCCAGCAGGCAGAAGGCGTTTGCGAGGAGGGCAGGGCGCACAGCCCACGGGACGCGCGCGCACGGCGCCAGGTTCCGGATATTCGGCTCGGGGTTGGCTCCGGCGGTAGGATTCGAACCTACGACCAAGCGGTTAACAGCCGCCCGCTCTACCACTGAGCTACGCCGGAACGCATCGGGGCAAGCGCCTACGGATGCCCTGGACGGCATGGATGATATCGCGCACCGCGAACGCCGGTCAAAGACGCGGCCGTGTCCTGGAGCGCTGAGGTTCGCGATGGCGGGACCCATCCGGGAGTCGGCGCCGCGTCAGCCCTCCTCGAGGCAGCCGCTGTCGGTGCCGATCGAGTCGATGGCGGTCCGGGCGGCCTCGATCTCCGGCTGGCTCTCGTCGATTGCCTCCTGGATGGTCGCGTCGCCCGACGCCGCGCGCAGCGACACAGCCAGCTGGGACAGGGTGACGCGAAGCTGGTACTCCGTCTCCGCCGCCTCGGACCCACGCAGGGTCAGGTACGTCTCGAGCGCGTCGTGGACGTCTTCGGCGCCCGCCCGGTAGTCCTCGATGGACGCCGATTCCGGATCGAGCGCCTGGAATGCCTCGAAGCTGTCCTCGATGGCCGCGAACGCCTCGCAGGCGTCGCCCGGGGCGTTCGTCGCCGATGGTGCCGACTCGGCCGTGCATGCAGCCAGCAGCCCGGCGACGGCCAATGCCGTGAATCTCAGGTGAAGCCGAGGCATGATCGCCCTCCTCGTATCGTCCCTCACTTTACGACACGCTGGCGCGCCGTGGGTTGTCCGCTTCCCTTCAGGCATCGGTGTGGTCACCGCGGTCGGGACGATCGTCGACGTCCTTCACGTCCTCGGCGCCGGGCTGTGGGCCTGGACCGCCGGGCCTCCGTCGAGCGGTGATCCGCTCGAATGGCGTGACGACCAGGGTGTCGACCCCCTCCGACGCGACCTCGATGGCTCGCGGGACCACCTCGTCGCGGAAGATCCGCACCGTCGCGACCACGATGTCGCCGGATGCCACGCCGGTGCCGATGACGAAGGCCGTCCCGGCGGCGGCGAGCAGGCCGACGACGCGGTCGACATCGGACTCGGCCAGCATCGCCGTGACGATCTGCAGACCGGGGAGGAAGGGAAGAATCGCGGGCACCACCCACAGGGCGGTCGGGGTCTGGTATCGACGGGCCAGCACGCGGCCCGCCATCCCGACGCCCATCGTGATGGCGAACGTCGCCACCAGCGGGTCCATCCATCCCGTCGGGAACGCGATCGCCCGGAACGGAAGCCACGCGAGCATGCCGAGCAGCCCGGCCTGCCCGACGATACGGGCCGGAACCCCGAGGCGCACCGCAAAGGCAGCTACCGCGACGAAGGCGGAGAGGGCGACGACGAGCCCGTTCCAATCGCTCGTTCCGACGGTCTCGATGGTGAGCCGCACACCGAACAGCTCCACGAATGCCAGGCCGGCAGCGGTGCCGCCGGCCACCCCGGCGCCCAGCACGATCGCTTCGGCGAGACGGGCGGTCCCGGAGATGATCGACTGATCGAGCAGGTCACGGATGCCCGACACGAGCGCGTACCCGGGCAGGAAGCGGAGGAGGCTCCCCGTCAGCACCAGGTCGCCGTTCAGAGGGAGACCGAGGCCCACGAGTGCGGCCGTGGCCAGCGAGGACGCGAGGGCGCCGAAGGCGACGCGGAAGAACGCCGGGAGGTCGGATCGGTCGATCATGGCGAGCACGGGTTGGATGGCGAGGGCGATCGCGAGCGTGACCAGCCCGTCGACCACGGTGCCGCCGAACAGCAGCGTCGACGCCGCGGCCGACGCACCGGGTGCAACCGCAGCCACCGAAGGCCGATACGGAGCGCGCGCCGTGTCGAGCTCGTCGAGACTGCGCTCCGCCTCGGCGGCGGACATCTCACCCGCACCCACGCGTCTGGCGACCAGCGACGCGGCCGCCAGCCGCGAGAAGTCCGCCTCTCGATCGCGGACGAGGTGGAGCAGCGTCGCCGGCCGGTGCCCGGCGCGCACGTAGGACACGGCGATCGTCGAGAACGTCACCGCGGCCGACACCTCGAGACCCAGCCCGGCGGCCACGTCGCTGATGGCGATCTCCACGTCCCGCGTCTGGGCCCCAGACGCGAGCATGGTGGCGCCGACCCGGATCGCGATGCTCAGGATGGCGGCCTCGGGATCTCCCCCGGCCGAGGGCGGAAGCTGACCGACCGACGATGCCTCCGGCATGGATCCGGACGAGCTCATCGGTCCTCGCCGCGATCCCGTGAGCGCCGTCCGGTCCACACGCCCACGCTCAGCCGGGCCCCGCCCAGGTCTCCCACCGGGCAAACTCGTCGAGACCGCGCCAGCCGCGGGCGAGCGAGGGCGACTTCTTGTCCGGCAGCGGCTGGCCGACCGGGATCACGCCGAGCGGCGTGAAGTCGGCCGGCATCCCCAGCTCGTCGCGGATGCCATCGACGTCGCCGCCGGCGAAGCCGGCCGCGAGGCCCTCGTCTACGGCCGCGAGGAGCAGGAGCATCACCGTGCAGCCGCCGTCCATCCACCAATACGGCACGTCCCAGTCGCCCTCGGTGCCGGGTGGGGCGGCTGGGTCGCGCTTGTCCGGCTCGTTGTAGCGGTCGACGTACACCTTCGCCGACACGGCGGGTACGAACAGCGCCGGCGCCTCGCTGATCCACGGGTCGAATCCCCGGCCGGTGTAGAACGCCTCGCCGGCCAGCTCCGCCAGCCGGCGCCGCCGGTCCGCATCGGTGACGATCACCACCCGCTGTCCCTGGCTGAATCCGGCGGATGGTGCCCTCTGCGCCGTGGCGGCGATGCGTTCCAACGCCTCCCGCGCGATCGGTCCCGGGGCGAAATGGCGGACGATGCGCCGCCGTCGTACGACCTCGTTGAACTCCATCGCGGGATGCTACCGCGCGTCGTTCAGTCCTGGTGCTCCCACATCCCCTGCAGCGGGTCGCGACGTCCGAGGCCGAGGACGGCGAGGAACCCCGCGACGACCGCGAGCAGGCCGATGGCGAGATGCACGATGCGGATGCCGTCGACATAGGCATCGGCATACCCGCTCAGCAGACTTGGATCCACGCCGTCGAGCTGCGTGACCAGTGCGGGCGTTCCGAGGGCAACCACGAGGTCGCGCAGGGTCTCCAGGGCGGTGGGGTCGACACCGGTCGGCACGCTGGCGGCGTAGGCGGCGAGGGACGCTTCGGTCAGCAGCACGGCGGCGACCACAACCCCGACCCGACTGCCGAGGCCGACGGATGCCTCGTTCAAGGCCGCGGCCGACGCGGGCAGGTCGCGCGGCACGCTGGCGAAGATCACCGCGGTGCGAACCGTGGTCGCGATGACGAAGCCGGCCCCGACCAGCACGAAGGGCAGGACGAACAGCAGGTAGCTCACGCCGCGCCCCGCGACGAAGGCAACGAGGAGATCGCCACAGCCGACCGCAACCAGCCCGCCGCCGATCAACCACCGGGGCGAGATCCGCGGCAGAAGCCAGCCGGCAACCGGTCCTGCGACGACCAACGCGGCGATCAGCGGCGCCAGCGCTGCGACCGCGAAGAACGGCCCGAAGTCGAGGATGACCTGGAAGAAGACCGGCAGCAGGGTCATCGGCGCCGCCTGGGCGAAGCCGATGAACAGCCCCGCCGCGAGCACCACCGTCACGGGACGAAGGTTGACCTCGAGCGGCGATCCCGCGGCCCGAGCGCGCCACTCGAGGGTGAGGGCGGCCGCGAGAACCACCGTCCCGGTCGCCACCAGGGCGAGGCGCACCGGATTGGTGCCGCTTCCCACCGCGGCGAGGCCGGCGGCCAGCGAGATCACACCGAATGCCCACAGCGCGAGGCGGCCGATGGCGATCGCATGTGCGCCCGACGCGCCAGGAAGGTTCGGGACGGCCCGGCTCACGCGGAGCGCACCGATGGCGGCCAGCAGCGAGGCGAGATACGCCGGCCAATCGCTTCCGCCGGGTCCGGTGATGGTCAGCAGGATCGGCGGCAGCGCGCTGCCGAGCCCGAAACCGGCGTACGCGATCCCAATCGCCGTGGCCCGGGCGGTCCCGGCGTAGACCGTCGCGACGACGGCGATGGCGAAGGGAACGACCATCCCCGCTGCCATGACCCCACCGATCCTGGACGCAGAGAACAGCGGTCCCTCGCTGACGACGAGCCCGATGGCGGAGGTTGCGATCAACGCGGTCAGCGCCCACCCGAGGATCCGCCGGGTGCGATACACGTCCGCGGCGACGCCGCCGATCAGCAGCGTGCCGGCACCGAGCACACTGGCGAGCGTCGACAGCGCCAGCAGCTCGGGGTTGGCCCGAATGGCCGACTGGACGTCGACGAGGTACGGCGAGTAGATCTGCGGGTTCAGTCCCGCCGCGAGGAGCGCCAGTGTGGAGGCGACAAGAGCACGGACGGCGCGTCGATCGTCCACGACCTCCGCGATGAACTGTGGCAGGGATGCCCGGGCCATCGCGGCAGTGTACGGCCGCCGCGATGGCCTCCAGCCCTACTCGAGGTAGTCCTTGAGCTTCCTGCTCCGGCTCGGGTGACGCAGCTTCCGAAGGGCCTTGGCCTCGATCTGCCGGATCCGCTCGCGCGTCACGTTGAAGTCGCGACCGACTTCCTCGAGCGTGCGAGACCGTCCGTCCTCCAGCCCGAAGCGCAGCTGGAGCACCCGACGCTCGCGCGGCGTCAGTGAGTCCAGCACGCCCTCGACCTGCTCCTTCAGCAGCTGGTGCGACGCGGCGTCGGCCGGCGCCACCGAGGCGAGGTCCGGGATGAAGTCCCCGAGGTGGCTGTCCTCCTCCTCGCCGATGGGCGTCTCGAGGCTGACCGGCTCCTGCGAGACCTTCATGATCTCGCGCACCTTCTCCGGGCTGACCGTCTGCGGACCTTCCGCCACGCGCTCATCGGTCTCCGCTTCGGTCGGCTCGCGCTGCAGCTTGTCGCGCAGCTCACGGATGATCTCGTCGCGGCTCATGCGCCGCGCGATCTCCTCCACCGTCGGCTCGCGCCCCAGCTCCTGCAGCAGCGTGCGGCTGACGCGGATCAGCCGATTGATCGTCTCCACCATGTGGACCGGGATGCGGATCGTCCGCGCCTGGTCGGCAATGGCTCGGGTGATCGCCTGGCGGATCCACCACGTGGCGTAGGTGCTGAACTTGAAGCCCTTCTCGTAGTCGAACTTCTCGACCGCCCGGATCAGGCCGATGTTGCCCTCCTGGATCAGGTCCAGGAAGCTCATGCCGCGGCCGATGTACTTCTTGGCGATCGACACCACCAGCCGCAGGTTCGCCTCGGTCAGGCGCTTGCGGGCATCGGTCGACTGCTCGACCAGGCGCCCGGTGCGCTTCTCGAGCGGCACGTCCGCCGGAATCGTCGGGTCGTACCCCAGGCTCAGCAGGTACTCGGAATCGTTGCCCGCCTCGATGTAGGCCCGCACGATGTCCTGGGCGGTCTCGCGCGCCCACCGCTCGAGCTCCATCAGCTCGGTGGCGCCGGCATGGCTGATCGAGCGGAAGCGATACGTCGATCCGAACAGGATCGCGTCCTTCATGCCCTGCACCGGATCGGAGGCGAGCACCTTCAGGATGGACTCCCCCTCCATCAGGCGGGTGCGGGCCTCGTCGTCGAGGTTCGATGCCTTGCGAGCCTTCGACAGCTTGATGACGATCGGCTCGACGGTCTTCCGCTTCCTGCCGGTCCACCAGTCGACGGCCTCGTGGGTGACGCGCGGCGCCTCCTTCGGAAGGTCGAACGCGCGCATGGCCGCCATCGACCGGGCCTTCGGCTCCGAGTCGAGGGTGACCCACGCGAACAGGTTCACCAGCGCACGCGCCGGATCCTCGACCACCAGCTCGCCGAGCTCGATGGCCTTGGCGAGGACGACCTCCTCCTCGGCCGTCAGTAGCGCGACCTTGCCGATCTCCTTGAGGTACATCCGGACCGGGTCGTCGATACCGATGAGATCGGCGGCGAGCGCCTCGAGGTCCTCCTCCGCCTCCTTCGGCTTGGCGGTGCCCGCGGGTGTGGCGGCCGGCGTGGCCTCCTCCTCGTCGGGCTCACCGATGAGCGTCGGCTGGTTCTGCTCGTCGAGGACCTCGATCCCGGCCTCCTCGGCCGCCGCGTACAGCTCCTCGACCTGGGCCATGTTCGCCTCGGGCCGCGGCACGGCCTCCAGGATCTGGTCGTGGGTCAGGAACCCCTCTTCGCGGCCACGGGCGATCAGGCCCGTGATGACCGCGGCCTGCGCCTTGTCGACGCTGCCGTTGCCGTTGTCATCGGCGGCCGAAGACCGCTTCTTCGACGGCTGCTTCTTCGCCGGGGCGGCCTTCGGAGTCGAGCCCTTCGACGAAGGCTTGGCAGTTGCTGCGGCCGATGTCGTCGTGGCCGAGGCCCTGGCTGTGCTCGCAGCCTTCGTGGCGGCAGCCTTCGTGGCGGCACCCTTCGGTGCAGCCGGCTTCGCGGCGGGCGCCTTGGCGGCGGCCTTGGCGGCAGGCGTCTTCGACCCCGCGGCCTTCGTGGAGGCCGCCTTCGTGGCCGTCCCCTTCGGTGCAGGCGACTTGGATGCGACCGCCTTGGCCGTCGTCGTCCCCTTCTTGGTCTTCGGTTCCTCGGCCGATGCTCCCGCCGGCCGCTTGCGGGTGGTGGTCCCCGTCGCCACGCTCAACTCCTCCTCTCGCCAGCCCCCACGGCCGGTCCTCTGATCGCTCTCACCAGCTGCTCACGCTCGCGCGTCAGCTCCTGGAACTGTTGCTCCAGGCTTCGAATATCGGTTGTGTCGTCGTCCTCGCCGCTGGCCCGGATCAACGCCTGCAGGTCGCTCATGCGCCCTTCCGTTTCCGTGACGCGCAGGCGCAGCAGGCAGACGCGCAGCGCCTCGCGGTCGGTCTCGAGGTCCGGCCGCAGGCCGCGCGCCCTGGCCGATGCCAGCAGGCTGCGGGCCAGCCCGCCGGTTGCGGCGTCCAGTTGGCCGACCCACGTCTCGACGTCCGGGCGCGCGCCGGCCGCCTCGACCGCCGATCGCCAGGCCGCCACCATCTCTCGAGCGGCAGCGTCCCGGATCGGCAGCGGCTCGTCCGCCGGCACCTCGTCGAGCAGCGTCGGGTTGAGCAGCACCAGCGTCAGCGCCTCACGCTCGAGCGGCCCCAGCTCCGGCTCGTCGTCCGCCCGCCGGCCGTCGTCCGACGGCCGCATCGGCATCGGCGCCGGCCCTCGGGTCAGCTCGTCGCGCAGGATGCGCTCGTCGATCCCCGCCAGGCGTGACAGCTGCGGTATGTAGGAATCCCGCTCGACACGGTCCGGGATGCGGCGCAGCAGGTCGAGCATGCGGCGCGTATACGCGCTGCGCCCCTGCGCCTGGCGCAGGTCGACCTCGGCCGCCGCCCGCTCCATGAAGTACGGAAGGAGCTCCACCGCCGATGACACCGATTCCCGCCACCCGTCGGGGTCGGTCTGGATGTACTCGTCCGGATCCTTGCCGGCCGGGATGCGGATCACGCGCACCTTGCTGACCACGCCCTGGAGCTCCTCGACCAGGCCTCGCTGGGTCGCCGCCTCGCCGGCGAGGTCGACGTCGTACGCCAGCGCCACGCCATCGGCATAGCGGTTGGCGAGCTCGACCTGCCCCGCCGTCAGCGCCGTCCCGAGACTGGCCACGACGTTCTCGAACCCGGCCTGGTGAGCGGCCATCACATCGGTGTAGCCCTCCACGATGACGGCCAGCTTCTCGCGACGGATGGCGCCCTTCGCGAGATCGATCGCGTACAGCGTGCGGCTCTTGTCGAACAGCGGCGTCGCCGGCGAGTTGAGGTATTTCGGACCCTCGTTGCCCGGCATGATCCGTCCGCCGAAGCCGATCGGACGACCCGAGGCGTCGCGGATCGGGATCATGATTCGGCCGCGGAACCTGTCGTACACCCCGCCCCGCGTCGATGGGCTGGCCAGGCCGGCATCGGACAGCTCCTGGTCGGTGAAGCCCTTCGAGCGCAGGCGCTTGGTCAGCGCCTCCCAGGTGTTCGGCGCATAGCCGATGCCGAAGCGCTCGAGCGTCTCCTCGCTGAAGCCACGCTCGGCGAGGTATTCCCGCGCCCGCTCTGCCTGGTGCGCCTGCAGCAGGACCTCCCGGAACCACGCCACGGCCGCCTCGAGCCCTTCCCGCAGCCGTCGCTTGCGTCGATCCTCGCGCGCCGTGCGCTCCGACAGCTCGACCCCGGCCTTCTCGGCCAGCCGCTCGAGCGCCTCGCGGAACTCGAGTCCATCGCGCCGCATGAGGAACGTGAAGATGTCACCGTGCTCGCCGCAGCCGAAGCAGTGCCATGTCTCGCGCTCGGGCGTGACGATGAAGGACGGCGTCTTCTCGGCGTGGAACGGACAGAGGCCCTTGTAGACCGTCCCGGCGCGCTTGAGTGCGACGGTTTCACCCACCACGTCGATGGCGGGCAGCTTCGACTTGATCTCAGCGGTGATGCCGGATGACGCCGTGATTGCCGATCCCCTCGCGCTGCGGTCCAGCGCTTGTCAAGTACCTTGTCAATACCCCGCAGTCCATTCTACCCGATTGTCAAGCACACGGCCAGTTCCGCGCGTTCCGGCCGAGGGATTGCAGTCCAGCGTTACACTCCGCACCGAACCGCACCCAACCGCACCGGAATCCACACCCAGGCCATGCAGGCAGTCGATCCCATCGATCCGCCCTCGGCGCCACCACCGCCCGATGCGGAGCTGGTCGAGGCAGCCTTCCGCGAGCTCCACGGACCGAGCCTCCACGGGTTCGCGCTGCTCGTCACGCTCGGCGATCGCCATCGCGCGGCCGTGCTCGCCGCCGACGCCCTCGAGGCTGCCGGGGATCGCCTCGCGTCCCTGCGCCACCCGGAGCGCGCCGCCGCATGGCTCCGACGGCACGCGGCGCGCGCGGCGAGGCGCGACGACCGGCGACTGGCGTCCCCCGATCGCATGGCCGCCCTGCGAGACCTGGGCATCACGCCCGCGGCGCTGGCAGGCCTGGCCGGGCTGTCCCCGACCCAGCGTGCCGGCCTTGTCGCGGTCGCCATCGAACGTCTCGACCACCGTGACGTCGCCACGATCGTGGGCCGGGATGGCACGCGCCTCGACCGCTTCCTGCGCGCGACCCGCCGTCGCTACCTCGCCGGGGCGACGGCATCGCCGGGCGAGCTCGACGGTTCTCCAGGGCCGATCCGGCGGCGCATCGCGGCCAGCGCCGCGCGGACACTGGCGTGACCGGCCGCCACGAGGCGTTCGCCGCCTGGCTGATCGATGGCGCCCGCGCCGACCTCCCCCGCGACGTCGCGCTGCACGCGTCGGCCTGCGACGACTGCCTCCGCCGGGCGGACGCCTTCGACGCCCTGCTGGCGGTGGATGCCGGAGCGGCCTCTGCGCCGCCCTTCCGATCCGCGCTCCCTCGGTCGGCGCTGGCGTCGACGCGCACGGCGCGCTTCGCCGCCGGCGTGATCGCGGTCCTCGCGCTCGCCGTCGCCTCCGGGATCGGGGCCGGGGGGCTCGTTCCGGAGCCCGCCGACCCGGGTGTGGCCGAGGCGAGTCCCACGCCGCTCGGCGAGGGCATCCTGGGCGGTGCCGGCGGCCCGTCCGACGCTCCCCCATCGACTGCCGGTGCCACGGCGACCGGCCAGGCGAGCACGAGCGCCGGCACCTCCGAGGAGCCGTCCAGCGAGCCAGAGGCCTCCGCCGTGGCCGCCGCCACGGTCGCCCCGCGGGCGGGGGGTCCGGGGTTCTTCCCGACACCCACCCCGGCGATTGTCTTCCCGCCAGCCGGCACGCCGCGACCGTCAGCCCCTCCACCGTCGCCACGGGGGGCCACGCCACCGCCAACCAGCGTGCCCACATCGGTTCCGACCGCGGTTCCCACCCCGGCGCCCACGCCCGTTCCGACGCCGGTGCCGACTGCCGTGCCCGATGACTGCGAGGACGGCGTCGACAACGACAGCGATCTGTTGGTCGATGCCCTCGACCCGGGCTGTCTCCTGGACGGAAACGAGAGCTCGGCCTGATCGTCGGCGCTACTTGTCGCGCGTCTCCGTCGAGGCGATGGCCGCCTGGGCCGCCGCCAGCCGCGCCACCGGGACACGGAACGGTGAGCAGGACACGTAGTCCAGGCCGACCTCGTGGCAGAAGGCGATCGACTGCGGATCGCCGCCGTGCTCCCCGCAGATGCCGATCTTGAGGTCCTTCTTCGTCGATCGGCCCTTCTCGACGCCCATCCGCACCAGCTGCCCGATGCCGGCGGCGTCGAGCACCTGGAACGGGTTCTCGGGCAGGATCTTGCGGTCGACGTACTGCATGAGGAACTTGCCTTCCGCGTCGTCGCGCGAGTAGCCGAATGCCATCTGGGTGAGGTCGTTCGTGCCGAAGCTGAAGAACTCGGCGTGCTCGGCGATCTCGTCCGCCGTCAGCGCGCCGCGCGGGACCTCGATCATCGTCCCGAACTTGTAGTCGACCTGCTGCCCACTGGTCTCGACGATCCGGCCCACCTCGGCCTCGAGGATGTCGCGGGTCTCCCGAAGCTCGTTCACGTGGCCGACGAGCGGGATCATGATCTCGGGCAGCGGCGTCCTGCCCTCGGCAGCGACGCGCGCGGCGCCGGCAAGGATCGCCCGGGTCTGCATCTTCACGATGTCGGGAACCATCAGGCCCAGGCGTACCCCGCGCAGGCCGAGCATCGGGTTCTGCTCGCGCATCGCCTCCACGGCCTGCAGCAGCTCCTCCTTCTCGGCCAGCTCCGTCTCGCGCCCGGACCGATCGCCGCCATCGGCGGCCGATGCGCTGCCCTCGCGCTGGATGAGCTTCATCGCGCGGGCCGCGTCCTTCTTCCCGAAGATCCGCGTCAGGCCCTTCTCGATCGCCGGCGTCAGCCGATCGCCGACGGCGTCGGCGGCACCCTCGCCCTCGAGCGACAGGAGCGTGCGCAGGCGGGTGACGTCCGCGATGAGCTCCTCGTGCGAGGGCAGGAACTCGTGCAGCGGCGGGTCGATGAGCCGAATGACCACCGGCAGGCCGTCCATGGCGCGGAAGAGGCCCGCGAAGTCATCGGTCTGGAGCCGCTCGAGCTCGCCGAGGGCCGCGTCGAAGATCTGGAGCGCCTCGTGGTCCTCATCGGTGCGATCCGCATCGGCCTTGGCCCTCGCGGCCGTGGCGGCATGCGCGTTGAGGATCATGCGGCGCACGGTCGGCAGCCGGTCCCCCTCGAAGAACATGTGCTCGGTCCGGCACAGTCCGATCCCCTGCGCGCCGAACGCCCGCGCCCGCTCCGCATCGCGCGGGTAGTCGGCGTTCGCCCACACCTGGAGGCGACGCACGTCGTCCGCCCAGCCGAGCAGCGTGGCGAGGTCGTGCTCGTCCTCGAACCTCGCCTCGATCGTCGGCAGCTCGCCGGCGTAGATCTCGCCTGTGGTGCCGTCGATCGAGATCATGTCGCCTTCGCGGACGGTGGCCGACCCGGCGCGCATCTCGCGCTTGCTGTAGTCGATTTTCAATGACTCGGCCCCGGCCACGCAGGGCAGGCCCATGCTGCGGGCCACGACGGCCGCGTGCGACGTCGCCCCGCCGCGCGCGGTGAGGACGCCCTTCGCGGCCAGCATGCCGTGCACGTCGTCAGGCGAGGTCTCGATGCGGACGAGGATGACCGGATTGCCCGCCTCCTTTGCCGCGACCGCGCGACCGGGCTCGAAGATCGCCTGGCCCACGGCGGCTCCTGGGGATGCGTTCAGGCCCTTGCCGAGCAGCTGATCGGTCCGCTTCTGCTTGGCCGCCTCGTCGAAGCGCGGCAGCAGAAGCTGCACGATCTGCGAGGGATCAACCCGCTGAAGCGCCTCCTCCCTGCTGATGACGCCCTCGTTGACCATGTCGACCGCCACCTTGATAGCGGCCGGGGCGGTCCGCTTCCCGGAACGGGTCTGGAGCATGTAGAGCGTGCCGCGCTCGATGGTGAATTCGAGGTCCTGCATGTCGCGGTAATGGCCCTCGAGCCGCTGCGCGATCTCCTCGAACTGCGCGTAGACCTCGGGCATCACGTCGCGCATCTGGCTGATCTTGTCCGGCGTCCGCACCCCGGCCACGACGTCTTCGCCCTGCGCGTTGGTGAGGTACTCGCCGTACAGCGCCCGCTCACCGGTGTTCGGGTCGCGCGTGAACGCGACGCCGGTGCCGGAATCGTCGCCCATGTTGCCAAAGACCATGGTCACCACGTTGACCGCGGTGCCCAGGTCGTGGGGGATCTTGTTGAACTCGCGGTAGTCGTGGGCGCGCTTGCCGAACCAGGAGTCGAACACGGCACGGACGGCCAGCTCCAGCTGCCGATACGGATCGGTCGGGAACTCCTCCCCCGTCTTCTCCTTCACGATCTCGGCGAACCGGTTGCCGATGGCGTGCAGCTGCTCCGCCGTCAGGTCAGTGTCGAGCTTCGCCTTGACCTTGTGCTTGAGCTTCTCGAACGGCTCGTCGAAGTCCTCCGCCTTGAGGTCGAGCACGATGCGCCCGAACATCGCCACGAACCGGCGCCACGCGTCCCAGGCGAACCGCTCGTTGCCGGTGAGGCGGATCAGGCCCTGGACAGTGTCCGGGTTGAGACCAAGGTTGAGGACCGTGTCCATCATGCCCGGCATCGAGAAGGCGGCACCCGAGCGCACGCTGACGAGCAGGGGGTTCTCGGGATCGCCGAAGCCCTTGGCGGTCTGCTGCTCGAGCTCCTTCATGTGGGCCACGATGTCGTCCCACAGGCCCGGCGGGAGCTCCTTGCCGGCCTCGTAGTAGGCGTTGCAGGCCTGCGTGGTGATCGTGAAGCCGGGAGGCACGGGGAGTCCGGCGTTCGTCATCTCGGCCAGGCCGGCGCCCTTGCCGCCGAGCGTCGAGCGCATGCTCGCGTTGCCTTCGGCAAAGGTGTAGATCAGCTTCCCGTTCGACGCGGCGCTTGCCTTCGAGGCGGACTTCCGGGGCTTGCGAGCGGTCGTGGCCATGCGGCGAATCGGCTCCTCGTTGTGTTCGCTAGGGGGAGCGGGAATTGTACCGCGCGGCCGTCGCCCCGACGCTCAGCGCGCCGGCGTCACAGCCACTTCAGCCACTTCGCCACGGCAACGGTCCCGACGGCCAGGGTCGCCATCAGGCCGACCACCACCCAGAACATGTCGGGGTTGTCGAAAAGCGGAACCTTGAAGTTCATTCCCATCACGCCTGCCAGCACCACCGACGGCAGGAGGATGACCGATGCGAGCGTCAGGACCTTCATCACGTCGTTCGTGCGCTGCGCGGTCCGCGTCATGTGCACGTCGAACGTGCCGATGAGCATCTCCCGAGCGTTCCCGATGCCATCCAGCGCTCGCTCCAGCCGCTGAACGACGGCTGACATGGCCTGCATCTCGCGCTCATCGAGGTGAAGGAGGAAATCAGGACGTGCGAGATCGGCATACGCGCCGCGGTGCGCGATGAGCAGGCGGCGCACGCGAGCGATGCGTTGCCGCATCGCCACCAGCCGCCGGAGCAGGTCGCGATCGCTCCCCAGGGCCGCCTCGTCGAGCTCGTCCACGTCGTGCTCGAGCTGCTCCGCTGCGTTCACGAACGCGTCGACGTGCCAGCCGAGAACGTCGGCGAGGAACTCGACCGCGCTCAGCAGTCCGACCTCGCGCTGGTCCTGGATCCGCTCGCGGTGCTCCTCCAGGAAGCCGATGGGCTCCGGGTGGTTCGTGATCACCCATCCGTCGCCGGTGAGGATCTGAAGCACCGTGGGCCGATCCTCCGCGTCGGGTCCCGGGGCATGGACGACGACCTCGACCGCGTCGTCGTGGACAATCGCCGATGGCGTGGACGCCGGCCTGCGCATGGCCTCGGCGGTGTCGTCCCCGATGCGGAGTGCGGCCCGGATCGTGTCGAGCTCATCGGACCGTGGGTCAACGATGTCGATCCACAGCAACTCGTCCTTCCCGATCCTGCGGCGGTCCCAACCGGCCAGGTCAACCAGCTCGTCCGTGCCGTCGCCGCGGGAGAGGAGCGCGTCAATGGTCATGTTCGCAGCATAGGTCGGTGCGGCACCGCTACCACGGCTCCTCGGCGCGCCAGTCGACGGCGATCGGGCCGGTGAGATCCAGGTCGGGCTCGGTGCGCTGCGTGCGCAGGATCATGACGTGGCCGTCCTCGCCCGGGCTGCGAACGCGCTCGCCGTCGGGCATGCGGACCGAGGTCGGGCCTCGCCACGTCTCCCACCCCAGCCGTTCGTAGAACGCGTTGCTGCCGGTGCCGAGCGCGCCCAGCGCGTACTCGTCCCGGATGATCCGCCCGATCTCGCGCATGACGGTGGTCCCGTGGCCCCGGCCCTGGAGCTCGGGCAGGCTCGCCACGTTCTCCACGTAGCCGACGTCCACCGCGGTGTCCGGCTCGTGCCCGAAATACAGGCGCCGGTCGATGACCATCGCGTGCGCCACGGCTCGACCGTCCGCCTCGGCGATGACGTGGATCCCCGGTCCGATCCGATCCCAGACCCGGGCGAACGGCTGGTCGAAGGCCGCCTCGCACAGGGTGGTCAGCGCCGCCAGCTCGCCGGGTTGCAGGTCCTCGCTCAGCGCGATGCGCAGCGTGCCGGTCATCCGCCGTCGAGCCTGACCCAGCCGCGCCGGAAGGCGAGCTCGAACAGCGGCGGCACGGCGATGAGCAGGCGACCGAGCCAGCCGGCATGCTGGCGGTACAGCGTCCGCGCCTTGCGCGTCACGCGACGGCGGCCCTGCGGGTCGAGGTCAGCGACGAGGGCCCGGAACTCGCGGAACGCAGCGGCATCCTCGTTCGCCAGCCATTCGGCATCGGCCAGCGCCTCACGGGCGGCCGGATCGCCGGGCAGCAGGGTCGCGGCGCGCGTCGCCGCCTGGAATGCGCCGCGAGCGTCGCCGGTGCGTGCCAGGGCCTGGGCGAGGGCCAGCTGGGCGCGCCCATTGTCCGGCGCCAGCCGCACCGCCCGGCGCGCGGCGTCGACGCCCATGCGCGGCTGCGCAGCGCCAAGGCGCTCCTCGGCCTCGGCCACGGTCCAGGTCGTCTGGCGCGGGTCGTTGGCGGCGAGCCGGCCGTATTCGGCCGCCGCGTCCCGGTGCGCGCCGCTGGCCGACAGGGTCTGCGCGAGGAGCTCGCGGTAACGGATCTCGTCGGGGTCGAGCCGGACGGCGTCGGCGGCGTGACGCTCCGCCTCGTCAGGGCGGCCCAGCGCCAGGAACGCGCGGGCGCGGTACTCGTGGGCCGCGTCGTCGCCGGGGCGTTGCGCCAGGCGGGCGTCGGTCAGGCGCAGGACGAGCTCATGGTCGCCGCGCTCGTGCGCAGCGACCACCTCGTCCAGTGTCGTGGCGCTGCGCTCGCTCACCGCTCCCTCAGGCCGGAGAGGGCTCGCGCGGCACGCCGGACCACGTGGCCCGGCCGGCGACAAGATCCGCCACCCGTTGCGGCACCAGCTCCATCGACACGCGCTCCTGGGTCATGGAGTCGCGATCGCGAATCGTGGCGGCACCGTCGTCGAGCGACTCGGGGTCAACGGTCACGCAGTAGGGGGTGCCGATCTCGTCCTGCCGCCGGTAGAGCTTCCCGATCGACGCCGTGTCGTCGTACATCGCGGACACGTCGCGCTTCAGGTCGGTGGTGAGCGCCCGCGCCCGCTCGACGAGCTCGGGACGGTTGCGCAGCAGCGGTAGGACCGCCGCCTTGATCGGCGCCAGCTCGGGTCGAACGCGCAGCACGACCCGGGACTCCTTCGCGAGCTGCTCCTCCTCGTAGCCGTCCACGAGGACGGTGAGGACCGCACGGTCGACGCCCATGGCGGGCTCGATCACGTACGGGACGACGTGCTCCCCCGACGCCTCGTCGAAGATCTCGAGCCGCTTGCCCGATGCGGCGGAATGCGCCTTCAGGTCGAAGTCGGTGCGGTCGGCGACGCCCTCCAGCTCCGACCAGCCGATCGGGAACTCGTACTCGATGTCGGTGGTCTGCTTGCTGTAGTGGCTGAGCTCGTCGGCGTCGTGCGGACGCAGCCGCAGGCGCTCTGCGGAGATGCCCAGGACGTCGGTCCACCAGCGGTGGCGCGCGTCGACCCAATGGGCGAACCACTCGTCCTCGTCACGGGGATGGACGAAGAACTCCATCTCCATCTGCTCCAGCTCGCGGTCGCGGAAGATGAAGTTGCCCGGCGTGATCTCGTTGCGGAAGCTTCGCCCGATCTGGGCGATCCCGAAGGGCAGCTTGCGCCGCATGCTGGTCGCCACGTTCTCGAACTGGACGAACATTGCCTGCGCCGTCTCGGGGCGCAGATAGGCCACCGATGCCGATTCCGCGACCGGCCCGACGTGCGTGGCGAACATGAGGTTGAACTGGCGGGCCTCGGTCAGCGTGCCGCGCTGACCGCAGTTGGGACACGCGATCTCGGTCGGCGGACCCTTGAGGTCGTCCTCGCGGAAGCGGAGCTTGCAGTTGCGGCAGTCGACCATCGGGTCACTGAAGCCGGCCACGTGCCCCGAGGCCTCCCACACCCGCGGATTCATGATGATCGCCGCGTCGATGCCGACCACGTCGTCACGCAGCTGGACCATGTGGCGCCACCACGCCGCCTTGATGTTGTTCTTCAGCTCCACGCCGAGCGGGCCGTAATCCCAGAAGCCCGCCATTCCGCCATAGATCTCGCTCGAGGGAAAGACGAATCCCCGGCGCTTGGCGAGGCTGACGATGACGTCGAAGTTGGGCGCTGGCACGGGTGAACTGCGGCTCCGCGGTGCGTGAGATGGACCGATGGGGTGGTCGAGTCTAGCCGACGGGGCGGATCGAGAACGCGATCATCGATCTGGCATCAGGTCGTCGCTGCCGCCTCCCGGGCGGCGACCTCCTCCAGGAAGTCGCGTGAGCGCAGCTCGCGCTCCAGCACCGCGGTCACGGTGGCGTGCAGCAGGCGCTCGACCTCCCGCTGCAACGGCGACGCGAGCCGCAATCCGAGCACGCCGACCAGCGGGGAGCGCTGGAGGTGGCGCAGCACCTTGAGCGCGTCGGTCGAGACCGGTCGCGCGCCATGTGCCGCGTGGCGACACTGCGGGCAGAGCGTACCGCCACCGACCGCGGAGTAGGCGTTTCCCTCGGGCTCGATCGCGGCGCCGCACTCCAGGCAGCGACCCAGCTCGGGCCGGAAGCCCATCGCGTCCAGCAGGGCGAGCTCGAACCATCGGGCGACGACCTCGCGCTGCACGCCGGCACCGGCGTCGAGCGCGGAGAGCGCCTGCGCCAGCAGTCGGAATGCCTCGTGCGAGTCGGCCGCGCCCTCACAGAACCTATCGGCCAGCTCGACGACGTACCACGCCGCTGCGGTCGAGTGCAGGTCGTTCCGAAGCCCCAGGTGCGGGTCCTCGAGCGATGTCGAGGTGACGACATCGAACGTCCGGCCCACCGCCAGCACCAGCTGGACATCGCTGAACGGCTGCAGCCCACCGCCGATCCGAGACCGCGGCCGGCGGACCCCCTTGGCGATCACGCGTAGCTTGCCCAACCGCGGCGTCAGCACCGTCAGGACCCGGTCGGCCTCGCCCAGGTCCATCGTGCGCAGCACGATCGCCTCGGTCTTGTACACGCGCGGGCGCGGGCTCATCGATCGTCTGTGCGGAACGTGCTACATCGGTGTATCATGTAATGCATGGATCCCACACCCACCGATCCCGGCACCAGCGGCATGGCACGCCTGCCCGAGGAGGTCGGGTACCCTTCCGAGGTGGACATCAGGACCGAGTTTACGCGCCTCCTGACCGACATCGAGTCGGAGATGTCGAGCGTCCTCGACGTGCGCGGCGGGCACGCGCGGCCGCTGTACGAGATGCTGGCCTATCACCTGGGCCTGGATGGCGCTGACGGTCCGCGCGGCAAGCGGATGCGCCCGCTACTCGGCCTTCTCGCCTACCACTCGCTCACCGGCGACTACCGCCCGGCCCTGCCCGGCGCCGCGGCGGTGGAGCTGGGCCACAACTTCAGCCTGGTCCACGACGACATCGAGGACGCCGACACCGAACGGCGTCATCGGCCGACGCTGTGGGCGGTGTGGGGCGTGCCCCTCGCCATCAACGCCGGGGACGCGCTGTTCGCGCTGAGCCGGCTCGCGCTCTATCGGCTCCTCGAGGACGGCTTCAGCGAGCGGCGGGTGCTGGCGCTGATGCGCGTGTACGACGAGACGTGCCTGGCGCTATGTGAGGGGCAGTACCTCGACATCAGCTTCGAGCGGCAGGCCGACGTCTCCGTCGATGCCTACCTCGAGATGATCGGCAAGAAGACCGCGGCCCTGGTCGGCGCATCGGTGCAGGCCGGCGCCATCCTGGCCACCGACGATCCCGACGTCATCGAGGCATACCGACGCTTCGGCTACGACCTGGGCATGGCGTTCCAGATGGCGGACGACGTCAAGGGCTCGTTCTGGGCGTCCACCGAGTCGGGGAAGGCCGAGGCCGGGGACGTCCGCAAGCGGAAGAAGACCCTGCCGGTGGTCTATGCGCTCGAGCATGGCACCGACCCCGACCGGACGCGCCTGGTCGAGATCTACACGCCGGGCGTCCGCGCCACGGACGGCCGCGGGCCGATGGCTGTGGCCGACGCGCCGATCGGCGCTGAGGAGGTGGCCGAAGTCCTGGACATCCTCGAGCGCAGCGGCGCCCGGCAGTACACGCTGTCGGAGGCGCGGCGCTACCGCGACCTGGCGCTCGAGCATCTCGAGCTCCTGCCATGTCCGCTCGACCGGAAACGGGAGTTGGCTGGGCTCGTCAGCTCGGTGATCGCCGCCTGAGACTGGCGAACCGGCACGCGATCCCGGTCGGTCAGCCGGCCGCGGCCCCTTCCGGCGTCTCGGCCTCGTCGACCTCCTCGGGCAGGCGCGGGCGACGCGCCACGACGCGCGCCACGCGCCGAGGTTCGGCGGCCTCGACCTGGAGGATGATCTCGTTGCGGAACGGGATCTCGGCCCCCGGCAACGGGATGCGCCCCACGCGATGGACGATGAACCCGCCGACCGTGTCGTAGGCGTCCTCGTCCGGTTCGTCGTCGTCGGGCAGGTCGAACAGGTCGCGCAGGTCGTCCATGCTCACCATGCCGTCCAGCCGGAACACGAGCTCCTCGTCCGTCGAGATGTCCTCGATCGGCGACTCCTCGGTGTCGTACTCGTCCTGGATCTCGCCGACGATCTCCTCGACCACGTCCTCCATCGTCACCAGGCCGGCGGTGCCGCCGTACTCGTCCACCACGATCGCGATGTGGCGCTTGACGGCCTGCATCTCGTGCAGCAGGTCGTCGACCGGCTTCGACTCCGGCACGTAGACCGGCGGCCGGACGAGCTGGCGGATGTCGATCTGGCCGTTGCCGCGCCCGTTGCCCTTGAGGTACGGCAGCAGGTCCTTGGCGTACAGGATGCCCACGATGTTGTCGAGGTTGTCCTCGAACACGGGCAGGCGGGAGTGACCGGCGAGGACGATCGTATCGAGCACCACGTCGAGCGGATCGTTGACGTTGATCGCTCGGATCCCGATCCGGGGGACCATCACCTCGTGGACGCGCTTGTCCCCGAGCTCGATGACCCCGTGGATCATCTCCTTCTCCTCCTCCTCGATCCCGCCCTGCTCGGAGCCGGTTTCTACGAGCATCTTCAGCTCCTCCGTCGACAGGTAGCCGCCCTGCGGCTTCTCCTTTCCGCCGAGCAGGCGCACGAGGATCGTGCTGAGGCGCGAGACGAACCACACCACCGGCGAGAAGAGCGACTGCAGCAGGCCGATGGGGCGCGCAACGACCAGCGCGAAGCGCTCGGGGGAGTTCAGGGCGAGCGTCTTGGGGACGAGCTCGCCGACGACGATCGAGGCGAGCGCGATGACCAGCGTGACGAGCACGAACGCGATGGTCTCGGCCGCGTCGCTGATGAAGCCGATCGGGATGGCCGCGATCAGCGGCGCGAGGTATCCCGAGAAGGCCGCGGCCCCGGCCGCGCCGGCAAGGAAGCCGAGGAAGGTGATCGCGATCTGGATGGTGGCCAGGAAGCGGCTGGGATCCTCGGTGAGCCGGCGGGCCGTCCGGGCGGCGCCGTTCCCTTCGTCGACCAGCTGCTGGAGCCGGTGACGCCTGACCGTGATGAGCGCGATCTCGCTGGCGGCGAAGAAGCCACCGACGAGGATGAGAAGAACGACAACCGCAAGGTCCACGACCGGGTTGCCGGAGGTACTGCTACCGTCCATCGGGCGGTGTTATGTCCGCCTCCCTACGGGTTCCGATCCGCCCCGGTGGGGACGGGTGCCTGCCCGGCATCCGGGTCGCCGGCGTCAGCCGGCTCGCTTCTGCGGCGCCGCATCTCGATCGGCCGGGCCGGCATGCCGACCACGGTCTTGCCCGGGGCGACGTCGCGCGTGACGATGGCGCCCGCCCCGGTGGTCGCACCCTCCCCGATGGTGACCGGCGCGATCATCATCGTGTCCACCCCGAGGCTCGTGCCACTCTCGATCGTCGTGCGGTGCTTGCGGGTGCCGTCGAAGTTCGCAGTGACCGATCCCGCGCCGACGTTCACGTTCTCCCCAACCTCGGCGTCGCCGAGGTAGCTGAAGTGGTGCTGCTGCGTGCCCGCGCCGATCCTCGTGTTCTTGACCTCTGCGAAATTACCGATCCGGCAGCGCGGACCGATGTCCGCTCCGGGGCGGAGGTGGGCGAACGGGCCGACCTCGACGTCCTCGGCAACACTGGCCTCCTCGACCACGCTGGCCCACACGTGGCTGCGCGGGCCGATGCGGCTATCGCGAACGTGGGCGTTCGGCCCGATGACCGCGTCCTGCGCGATCACGGTGGTGCCCTGGAGCGTCGTGCCCGGTTCGATGCGGGCGTCCTGGCCGATCTCCACCCCGGCGTCGATGCGCGTCGTCGCCGGTTCCACGATCGTCACGCCGTTGCGCATGTGCTCTTCGTTGATGCGCCTGCGCATGCGCTCCTCGGCCGCGGCCAGGGCGACCCGGTCGTTGATGCCCAGCGCGTCGTTGGCGTCGGGCGCCAGCACGGCCTGCACGCCGCGGCCATCGGTCACGGCCAGTGCGACGAGGTCGGTGAGGTAGTACTCGCCCGACGCCGAGGCCTCGACCCGTCCGATCGCCGCTCTCAGCCAGGCGGCGTCGAAGGCGTACGTCCCCACGTTCACCTCGGAGATCGCGCGAACCGCGTCATCGGCGTCGGCCTCTTCCACGATGGCGGTGACCGCACGGTCCGTGCCGCGCACGATGCGCCCGTAGCCGGCCGGCGCATCGAGGGTCGCCGCGACCAGCGCCACGGCCGCCCCGGCCTCGCGCCGGGCGGCGAGCAGCTCCGTCACCAGCTCGGGCGGCTGGAGCGGGACGTCGCCCATGGTGACGACCACCTCGTCGGCATCGGTGGGGACCGCCTGGAGCGCGACGCGCACCGCATCGGCCGTCCCGCGCTGCGGCACCTGCCGGATGCAGCCGGCACGCCCCTCGACGACGGCCTCGACCGCATCGGCCCCGTGGCCGGTCACGACGACCGACCGGCCGATCCCGGCCGATTCCAGGGCGTCAAGGACGTGAGCCAGCATCGGCCGTCCGGCGAGCGTATGGAGGACCTTCGGGATGCGAGAGCGCATGCGGGTGCCCTGGCCGGCGGCCAGGACGATAGCCGCTGGGGCGGTCAGCGATGCAGACACGTTGGGCGATGGTAGAGGTGCCCGATTCGCAGCGTCAACCGACGCCGACGAGGCCGACGGCCTCGATCTCCACCCGCGCCCCCTTCGGAAGGTCCTTCACCGCGAACGCGCTGCGGGCCGGGAACGGCTCGGCGACGTGGCGCATGTAGACCTGGTTCATGGCCGGCCAGTCGTCGATGTCGGCCAGGAAGACGGTCACCTTCACCAGGCGGTCGAGCCCGCTGCCGGCGGCCTCGAGGATGGCGCGAAGATGCCCGAGCGCCGCCTCGGCCTGGGCGGTGACGTCGGGCCCGACGAGCTCGCCGGTGGCCGGGTCGATCCCGATCTGCCCCGCGGTGAACACCAGATCGCCGGCGCGGATGCCCTGGCTGTACGGGCCGGCGGCCGCGGGGGCCGCGTCGGAATGGATGACGTCTCGGCTGGTCATGTCGAAGGCTCCTCCTCGTCGATGGGCTCGATGATGGCGGGTTCGGTCCGCGTGCGGGTCAGGGTGGTGCGCAGGCCCGCGTCGCGCAGGCCGGCGTCGAGCGCGGATGCACGCTCGGCATCGTCGGTGAGCGAAAAGATGGTTGGCCCCGATCCGGTCAGCCGCGGCGTGCCGCCGGCGCGCGCGACCGCCTCGAGCAGATCGTCGAGCTCGGGGCGCAGCCTTCGAGCGGGGGCGAGCAGGTCGTTCTCGAGACGGCCCCACTCGTCGGGGCGCAGCTCTGCGAAGGTCGCCGCGGTCGACAGGCCGAACGGTGGATGGATCAGCACCGCGAACGTGGGCTCGGGCGGGGTGGGATGGATCCGCTCGCCGATGCCGCGCACCTGCGCAGCCGCCGTTCCCGCGGCGAAGAACGGGACGTCCGCGCCGATCTCGGCCAGCGCGACGAGCTCTTCGGCGGTCGCCACGTCCGGCAGCCCTCGCCACGCCCGGCCGAGGCGCCAGGCGGCCGCGGCGTCCGATGATCCGCCGCCGAGCCCCGCCGCGGCAGGGATGAGCTTCTCGACCGCCAGGCAGGCGAGATCCGGCTCGCCGGCCAGGCCGGCCACCAAGCCGCGCCATGCGAGGTTGTCAGTTCCGACCGGGAGCTCGGACACGCCGTCGCCGTCCAGCCGCAGGCCGCTGCAGCCGGGCAGGAGGAGCAGCCGGTCGGCGAGGTCGAGCAGCGCGAACTGGCTGTCCAGCTCGTGGTGCCCGTCCGAACGGCGCCCGACCACCCTCAGGGAGAGGTTCAGCTTGGCCGGAGCCTCGAGGCGCAGCGGCACGCTCACAGGGCCGGCCCAAGCGCCGTCGACAGGCAGGCCCATTCGTCGATGGTCAGCGTCTGAGGCCGTCGGTCCGGGTCCACCCCGCACCCCGCCAGCGCCGTCTCGACGGCCTCGCGGTCGAGCGGCAGCTCACGGGTGAGGCCGTTGTGCACCTGCTTCCGACGCTGGCGGAATCCGGCCTGGACGACGCGGTAGAACGACTGACGCGCGTCACCGGGCGGCACGGCGGGGTCGAGCCGCCGGCGCAGGCGCAGGACGGCCGAATCGACGGCGGGTGCGGGCTCGAACGCCCCCGCCGGCACGCGAGCGACGACCTCCGCGCTGGCGACGTTCTGGGCGAACACCGACAGGTAGCTCATCTGCCCCGGTGGCGCCGCCACCCGCTCTGCCACCTCCAGCTGCACCAGCAGCACGGTGACCTCCGGGGGGCGCTCACCCTCGAGGAAGGCGTGGAGCAGTGGGCTGGTGATGTGATACGGAATGTTCGCGACCAGCTTGATCGGCTCGCCCGGGAACAGCTCACGAGCATGCAGGCTGAGCGCGTCTGCCTCGATGAGCTCGAAGCCGTCCACCCCCACGAGCTCGCGGCGGAGATAGTCCGCCAGCCGCGGGTCCAGCTCGACCGCCAGCACCGATGCCCCCGCAGCAAGCAGGCGCCGGGTGAGGACGCCCAGGCCCGGACCGACCTCCACCACCCGGTCGCCCGGCGACAGCTCGGCCGCGGCCACGATCGTGTCGAGCGCCTCGGGATCGGTCAGGAAGTTCTGCGACAGGCTCCTGCGTGGCCGAAGTCGCTCGGCTCCCATCAGCTTCCGGAGCTGGCCCGGGGTCGGCGGAACCAGCCGCTCCGGCGCGAGCGGGTCGCTCACGAGGCGTCCAGCCAGGGCAGGGCCAGGTTCGGGATCGCCTCGAGCGAGGCATCCGCCCGGTCGCCGGCCGCGAAGCGGAAGCCCGCGGCCGCGCCGATCATGGCCCCGTTGTCGGTGCACCACGCCGGCGGCGGGACCAGCAACGGGAGACCCTCGGCAGCGAGGCGGTCGGCCAGCGTTCCGCGCAGCGAGCGGTTCGCCGCCACCCCGCCGCCCAGTGCAACCGCGGCGACGCCGTGGTCACGCGCTGCGGCGACCGTCTTCGTGGCCAGCGCATCGACGACGGCATCCTCGAACGCGGCCGCGATCCCGTCGACCGGGATCGGCTCACCCCGCTCGCGATACCCGGTGACCTCGCGCAGGACCGCGGTCTTCAGGCCGGAGAAGCTGAAGTCGTACGCGCCGGCGGTGCGAGCGCGCGGAAAGCGCGTTGCCGGGGTCGCCCCCTCGGCAGCCGCCGAGATGGCCGGGCCACCCGGGTAGGGCAGCTCGAGCAGCCGGCCGACCTTGTCGAAGGCCTCACCCGCGGCGTCGTCCACCGTCTGGCCCAGCAGCGTGTACCGGCCGTGGTCCTCCATCAGCACCAGCTGCGTGTGGCCGCCGCTGACCACCAGGCAGAGCAGCGGGAATGTGGGATCGGGGGGCAGCGGAGCATCCGCCGGCGCATCGGTCAGCCAGTTGGCGTAGATATGGCCCTCGATGTGGTTGACCCCGATGAGCGGCAGGTTCTGCGCGGCACCGATCGCCTTCGCCACGTTGACGCCGACCAGCAGCGAGCCGATGAGCCCGGGGCCGTAGGTCACGGCCACGGCGTCGAGGTCGGACCACTCCGCGTCCGCCTCGGCCAGCGCCGCCTCGAGCGTGGGAATGATCCAGCGCAGCTGCTGGCGCGCGGCCACCTCCGGCACGATGCCGCCGGTGGCGGCGTGCAGGGCGACCTGCGACGCGACCTGGTTGGCCTCGAGACGCCGGCCGCCCACCACGACGGCGACCCCGGTCTCGTCGCAGGATGACTCGATGGCAAGGATGCGCGGTCCGCTCACCGGCCGAGGCGCTCGCGCTCGGCGGCGACGATGGCCGTCATCCTCGGATCGTCGAGCTCCGGCGTGGTCATCACCAGCGCGTCCTCGTCGTCGTCGGTGTAGTACCGCGGCCGGCGACCGGCCTCCTCGAACCCGAAGGCGCGGTACAGCGCCTGCGCCGCCAGGTTGGACGCACGCACCTCGAGTGTCATGCGCCGTGCGCCGATGGCGCTGGACAGCTCGGCCAGGTTGACGAGCAGTTGGCGGCCGATCCCCTGACGGCGCCACTCCGGATGGACGCTGAACGTGGTGACGTGGGCGTCATCGACCATCAGCCAGATGCCTGCAAAGCCGACCACGCGGTCCCCCGCGCGGGCGACGACGTAGCGGGCCAGCCTGTTGCCACGCAGCTCCTGCTCGAAGGCGTACGCGGGCCACGGGGTCCGGAAGCTGAGGCGCTCGATCTCGTGGACGTCCCCGACGTCCTCGAGGCGCATCGGCTCGACCACGATCGGCGCGGTCACAGCCATCGGACGGCTCCCTCTGAGGTCGAGGTCACGCCGCGCGGCGCGCGCAGGTACATCGGTTCCAGGCGCGCGAGATCGTCTCCCTCGGGCGCCTCCGCCAGGCGAGCGGACGCCAGGAGCGCGATCGCGGGCCCCGCGGCCGGTTCCGACGCGCCATCGAGTCCGAAGGCGTCCGCCAGCTCGGCAGAGGCCACGACGGGCGTTCCGGCCACGAAGTCCGCGAGCTGATCCCGGTCCACGAGGCGCACGACCTCCGCCCCGCGTGACAGGACGTAGGCCTCGCGAGCGCCCGCGCGGGCGACGGCCGCAGCGGCGCTCGGGACCTGGACGAGCCACGCGGCCAGGCTGGGCACGCCGACCATCGGCAGGCCGCGGCCGAAGGCGAGTCCCTTGCCGAGGGCCATCGCCACCCGCAGCCCGGTGAACGAGCCGGGCCCCGTGCCGACGGCGACGGCGGTCAGGTCGGCGACGTCGTGACCGGCATCCGCCAGCAGGCCGAGCACCCGAGGCATCAGCTCGGCGGACTGCCGCTGCGCGGACGTCCAGGACGCTTCCGCAGCCAGGGCGCCATCGGCCGAGGCGAGCGCCACGGAGAGGGCGGGCGAGGCGCCATCGACGGCGAGGATCACGGGCTGTCCAGCGCCTCGGCGAGCCGTGCGTGGATCGGCCCGTGCGCCTGCCAGCGGACGAGGCGCTCAGAGGGGCCCGTGCCGGGCATGAGCTCGATCTCGAGCCGATCGAGCGGCAGCCATCCGTCGAGGCGATCGGCCCACTCGATGACGGTGACCCCGTCCAGCTCCCGCTCGTCGAGCAGCCCCGCCGCCACCGCCTCTTCCGAATCGGCGAGACGGTACGCGTCGACGTGGTACAGCCTGAGGCGACCGACGTGCTCGTTCATCAGCACGAACGTCGGGCTGTTCACGACCGTGGAGACGCCGAGACCCTCGGCGACGCCCTTGGCGAGCTGGGTCTTGCCCGCGCCGAGCGGTCCCCGCAGGGCGAGGAGCGTGCCGGGCACCGCCGCGCGGCCGACCTCGCGGCCGAGGGCGTGGGTCTGCTGCGAGCTCGTGCTGACCAGGCTACCGCGCCGCGCGGCGGGCGCGGTCGTTCGCTCCATGGCGGCCAGTATAGGAAGGGTCCGCCTCAGTGGCCCTCGGGGGACTCCGTCGCTTCGAGGTTCGCGAGCGCCACCACGGCGGTCAGCCCATCGGCGAACCGCACGAGTCCCGATCGGGCCGCGATGCCGGATGGGGCCGCGTGCATGCTATCCACGACGCGGACCAGCTCGCCGGTGAGCCCGGCGAACGGACGCCGATGCGCGATGACCCGGTCACCGGGACGCGGCAGCGCCCGACGACCGGGCGGCGGATCGGCATCGTAGACGTACAGCCGCGCCGTATCGCCGAAGAGGCTCGCCATGCGTCCCTGGTTCGCGCGGAACCAGGCGAACAGTGCCGGGTCGACCCCCACTTTCCCGAATCCCTCGAGCAGCAGCACGGCGAAGCTGCCCTCGGCGGCGCCGACCTGGCGACGCCGCCGCTGCGTGGCCTCGAAGTCGCGCAGCTCCTTGTCCAGGATGCCACCCAGGACGATGCCCGCCACGCCCATGGCCCGCGCCCGGGTCAGGGTCTCGGCCGACGCCCGTGAGCCCCCGACCAGGATGCGGCCGGTGGCCTCGACGTCGATCGCCGATGCCCGCAGCTCCTCGGCCGGCTCGTGCACGGCGACCCGCAGCTCGCCATGGACCGCCGTGCCGCTGCCACCGACGCCACCAAGCAGCGCGCCGTTGACCCGGACCTCGATCGCATCCGGCCGCACGTCGGTCACCTCGCCCCGCACGTGGCCCAGGATCGGTTCCGTCCCGAGCAGCGGCGCCAGGAGCGCGGATCCGTCGTCGCGGTCGTAGCCCAGATAGAGGCTCGCCTCCGGAGCACGGACCTCTCGGCTGCCGTCGCGCGCAATGACCTCGCCGGCATCGACCGTGGTGCCCGGCGCAACGAGCACGCATTCGGCGGCGTCCTCGGCCGACCGGCGCAGACGCGCGGCGATCGGCAGGGTCGCGCCAGGACCGGGAGGCCGGCGCGTGGCCAGGACCTCCGCCGGCTCGACCGGCTGGCCGGGCTCGACCATGGGCGTGGCGCCGACGGGCAGCCGGACCCGATGCACGACGCTCATGCCACGCGTTCCACGCCCGGCGGCGGCTCCCGGTTCAGCGTGTCCCGCCATGCGGCGAGGACCGCCCGACGGTCGTCGCTCCGCTTCGGCAGCGGGATGGGTACGCCTCGAGCGTCGAGGACGATGCCGATCGGTCCGCCGGTCGCACGCGCCTGGATCCGCGGTGAGCGGCGGGCAGGCCCGAGGCTGACGCCGTCGCCGGGCTCGATGGTCAGCTCCGCCTCCTGCCCGCGCCCGAGCGGCACGACCTGCAGCTGCCCGGAGCGGACCTCGATCGGCGCGATCGGCGGCCAGCCCGGACGGTGAACCGTGACCCGCATCGCGACGCGTCCGGCGCTCCCGCCGCGGCTGACGACGGCAGTTCCGAGCGGCACCAGCAGGTCCTCGCTCAGGAGGGCCACCCCCTCGGTGATCTCCTCGTCCGGCAGCGATCCCAGCGGGCCGAGCACCGAGGCGGCGTCGACCGCCAGCTGGGTCACCCCGAGCGGGCGGACTCCCTCGAGCAGCATCCGGGCCGCCTGCGCCGGGGTGGGCGCGGCGGCGATCGACGAGCCGGCACCGATCAGCAGGTCGATCGGCCCGGGAGGAGACTCCTCGAGCAGGGCCGCCAGCTGGACGCGCACCGCGGTCTGGGCTGCGGACAGCTCCTCCGGCGCATGTGGCAGGCCGGCGGGCCTGGCCCGCAGGGTCTGGATCAGGTCTGCCACCGCGGCGTCGTCGCCGGCGTCGCCGGCCAGCCGGCTGACGCGTGCGGCGGCCCCGGGCAGATCTGCCAGGCCCGCGAGCCCGCCGGCGCCGTGGAAGCGGCTCGTCACTGTCCCGTCCGCCTCCGCCAGCGCGCTGATCGCCGAGCGGGCGCCGACGTCGACGGCCAGCACCCGCAGCCCGGTGCCGGCTGCCAGGGCGCCGACCGCCCGCGGCAGAGCGATCGCCGACAGGTGGGTCTCCTCGTCGCGGGCGACGACATCGCGCAGCAGGTGCTGCAGCTGCTCGCGCAACGGCACCGGGTCGTCCCGGCGCGCGTCGGGCCGCGGGTTCGGTGCCAGGGAGACGGCATCCTCCTCGAACATGGCGACCACCTCGTCGCTGAGCGCACTGGAGCCCGCCCACACCACCGGGGCGCCGCCCGGCCGTCGCGCCGCGGCGACGAGTGCGGCGGCCTCACGCGCGCGCTGGCTTGCAGCGCCATCGAATCCACCCGCCAGCAGCCAGGCGTCGGTCTCGACCGCCTGAAGCACGGCCAGACGATCGGCGAGGGAGCGGCCGTCGTCGAGGGTGACGACTTCGACCACCTGCCAGCCAGCGGCCTCGGCAGTCCGTCTGGCGACGCTGCCGGAGAGCTCGCGCGAGACGGCAACCACCGACAGCCGCCCGGGCCGCCGCGCCGTGTGGCACTCGATCCGGTTGGCGGAGGCGAGCAGCTCCTCGGCCCGACCGGCGAGCCGGGGATCCATCGCGACGACCAGGCGATCGAGCAACGCCTGCTGCAGCTCGGCCGAGCCCCACGCGGTCGGCTGCGCAACGTGCGTCACCAGCCGCCACCGGCCCCGCACCCGTCCGATGACCGACGCCTTGGCCCATGCCGATCCGACGTCGAGCAGGACCGCCAGCTCGGTATCGACGGTGACGCTCACCGGCCGATCCCCAGCCAGTCGCCGGCGAGGAAGCCGATCCGGTCCACCAGAAGCACGAGTCGCGACAGCAGCAGGTATCCCAGCCAGCCGCCGATGCCCGCGATCAGGAGCCAGCGGCCTGTCGCGGCGGCTGCCTCCATGGGTCGCCCCCGCGGCATGCCGTGCAGGAACCCGAGCAGCACCAGCCCGCTGACGCCGGCTGCCGCGACGCCGGTCAGCGTCTCGGCCGTCCCGCCCTCGTCGACCGCGATTGCGGCGACCAGCTGTGGCAGGAGGATGCCGACGACGGCGCCGCCGAGGGCAAACGCCGCGAGAGCACCGATGGCGATGGACACCGGCACCGCGGCGACCAGCCGGGGCAGCCACGGTGCCGCAGCCGTGGCCGCCAGCAGCGCGAGGCCGATCCACAGGTCGGCGCGACCGGCTCCACCGTCCGCCAGCGGTGTCAGCAGTCGAGGCACGACCACCTCGCTGACGACGAGCAGCACGACGAACCCGGTGGCGAGGCCCGCCAGGAGGTGCTGCGACCAGCCGAACAGGCGGCGCTCGCCAAGGAGACCGCCGAGGACGACCAGCGTGGCGGCGGCCGCGACCCAGGTCGCGATGACGTCCGCGGTTCCGGTTCCGAAGAACCCGTTCACGACGCGCTGGGTCCGGGATCGCGTTCGATGGCTTTGGCCTGCGCAGCCACCCGCGCGGCCCACGCCTGTCCGAGGACCACGACGGCCACGAGCAGGCCGACCAGGAGCACCATGGGCCGCGGCTCGGGGGTCTCGCGGAAGCGGTCGAGGTTGCCGAGCTCCGCGACCTCGCGGTAGGCCGCGCCGTCGCGCGGCGTCGCCAGCAGGCCGGCAAGCTGGCCGGTCTCGGCGAGCGGCTCCAGCTCCGGCAGGAGCGTGGTCGGCGCGATAGCCAGGATCGGCAGATCGTCCACGCGCGGACTCACCTGCTCAACCCAGCTCCGCGGCCCCAGGTCGTTGCCACCGACCACCAGCGCGGCGTCCATGGCCGCGATGCCCTCGCCGGCAACCGATCGGGCCAGCGTTCCCTCCGCCGTGTCCGGGACAGCGAGGTTGCGCGTCAGCGCGACGAGGGCCGCCTCGCTCCCGGGCCGGAATCCGAGATCGAGCAACCGGGTCGGATTGGCCTCGCCCCGCGCCAGTCGATCGAGCTCCGCCAGGGCGAGCGCTCTGCCTTCTGGGGTCAGGCTGACGAAGACGAGGCGCGCGTCGCGGGCCATGAGATCGGCCAGCGCCGTCCGCACGGTCGGGCGCACCTCGGCGTACGTGCCGAGGTCACCGTCGAACCCCACGAGCACGGTCGGGTCGTCCGGCAGAGCGTCGAGCGCGGTGGTCCATCGGGACGCGACGGTGTCGTCACCCGATGCGAAACGCAGCCCGCCCGCCGGAACCAGCCACGCCACCGCCAGCAGGGCGACCAGGCCGATCGGGGCGAGCCGGGCAAGGAGCATGCGCCGGTCATTCATCGGGAGTCCCGATCCCGAGGAGCGTGCGCGCCGCGAAGAGGGCGGCGGCGATGGCGATGCCGATGAGCAGCCCGCGGAACACGGCGCCGATCGGCTCGGCCAGGACCCAGGTTGCCGCATCCGATAGCCACGCGCCGGCCTCTCCACCCAGCGGGAGGAGCAGCAGCAGGCTAAGGATCGCGGATCCGACCAGCAGGGATGCCTCGCGACCACCGGCGCGCCCATCCAGCGAACGACGGGCCGCGGCGAGGGTGGTGACGAAGAGCAACCCGAACAGGGTCGCCGCGATCGGGACGAGGAGGGCGGCGACCAGCCAGCCGACCGCCGGATCGGCCGCGCCGGTCGCGCCAGGGCGCAGGCCGGCGACGAGCATGGCGGCGACGCCGGCAAGCACGAGGACCGCGCCGACGGGGTCGCCACGCCGGCGCCACAGGTCCGTCCCGCGGCGGGCGACCAGTGCGGCACCGGCGGCGAGGGCGGCGCCGGCCGCGACCAGGATCGCCGCGTCGACCGCCACGGCGGCGAGGTCGCCGAGCGAATCGTTGACGACGAGGTAGTCCACCAGCAGAAGCACGCCGGTCACGACGACCAGCACGGTGATCGTCGGGCGCCTCACTCGGTCGGAGTCCCCAGCAGGACGGCGCCTGGGTCGACTACCCCGGTGAGCGCCAGCAGGGAACCGACGACGATCGCGGCGACGGCGATGAGGACGAGGCGGTTGGCCGCCATCACCGTCGTCCGCTCGTTCACGTCGGCACGCAGGTCGGCGGCCACCCGGTATGGTTCCGGCCCGATCAGGGCGCCGGACGTCACCAGCAGCGCGCTGGACGCCTGCGACGGTTCGGCCGTCGCCGCGGTGAGGGCGCCGGCGCCGCTGCGGAGGCCCTCGAGATGCAACATGGCCTCCTCTCGGAGGCTGCCGATGGCGAAGGCGGCGGCCGGCCGGGCGCGGGTCGTCATCACCAGCCCCGCCGCGGCGGGGCGGCCCTCGCCCGCCACCACGACCCGAGAGCGGCCGGTACGCTCCAGGGTCTCCGTGCTGGCGTGCGCCGCGTCGACCGTGGCGTGGGCCACGACCGCGGCAATCGGATCGTTGGTCAGGACCCGGAGCGGCACGCCACTGCGGGCTGCTGCGCGGCCGACGTGGGCGAGGACGGGCATGGCGGCCAGGGTCTGGAGCCGCCCGATCGCGTCTGTGGCCCGCACCAGGCCGCCGCCGCCCAGCGAGACGACGACGTCGGTGCCCGCCTCGGCCGCCAGCGCCATGGCGCGGCCGACGGCGCCGAGCCCGCCCGCATCCGAGCTGACCCAGCGGGTGACCGGCCGCGCGACGAGCTGGAGGAGGACGAGGATGATGCCGAGGGTGACAAGCGTGGGGCCGACGTCGAAGCGCAGTGACGACGCCCCGAGGACGTCCCCCACCCAGCCGACGAGCTCGCCGAGGAGCTCAGCCGGTTCCGGCACGTCGCTCCCCTCGAGCGTCGATGGCGTTCACCAGCGTATCGAGCGCATCCGGCTCCTCGAGCCAGCGAACGGTCGCTGCGACGCGCCCTCCGCCGATGGCCCGGGCGAGGGGACCGAGCGCCGCCCCGAGGTCGGCCAGCAGCGGCGAGAGGGGTCGGTGCGCATCGGCCAGCAGTCGCGCGGGCACAGCCAGTCCACGGCGGTCGAGCTCGTCGGCCACCCGACGCGCCGGATCGTCCGTCATCCGACCCCAGCCCGGTGTCGCGCCAGCGCCTCCCCGACAGCCTGCGTCTCGGCCGGGTGCACGGTGGCGATGACCATCGAGTCGAGCCCGGCGTCCGCTGCGCCGGCGAGGAGCGACGCGACCAGCAGTTCGGCCGCCTCGTCGACCGTGAAGGCGCCGTACTCGGTGCCGAGCAGAGCAATGGCGATGCGGTGGAGCTGAAGCGGCGGGCAGAGGGCCAGCGCCGCTGCCACGGCGGCCTGCAGCCGCGCCGGATCGCCGATGCGGTCGTGACCGACGGCGACGGTGTGGATCACGTACGGAGCGGCGAGCAACCCGCCGCCGGTGGCGACCGCGCTGCCTGGCTGGATCGGGCCCTGGTCGACCGCGGCACGTTCGATGGCGTCGCCTCCGTGGCGTTTCACCGAGGCGGCGGGACCCGTGGTCATGAACAGCGACTCGGAGGCGCCGATGACCAGCGCGTCGACCTCGAGCTCCGCGATCTCTCCCTGCCAGACGTCGATCTCGCTCGGTTCGCTCATCGGGCCTCGTAACCGGTCAGTGGCCGGAGATCATCCGACCCCGAGGTGGAGTCTCGGAAGTCGTCCCCGCAGCGCGGTCGTGACTTCGTAATTGATGGTCCGACGCTCGGCGGCGACCTCGTCCGCGGTGATGCGCGCTCCCTCCTGCTCGCCGATGAGCACGAACTCGTCGTCGTAGGTTACACCAGCGATTCCGCCCACATCGACCGTCAGGCCGTCCATGCTGACCGCCCCGACGATCGGCGCCCGCTGCCCGCGGACAAGGACCGACCCGTTGTTGGTGTGGGCTCGCGGCCACCCGTCGCCGTAGCCGATGCCCAGCGTGGCGATCGTCGTGGGGCGTGCGGTGCGGAAGCGCAGCCCGTACCCGATGCCCTCGCCCTCCGGCAGCTCAAACAGCCGCAACGGTAGGGCCTTGACGCTCAGCGCCGGGCGCAGCGATCGTTCACGGCCCGCCGCCCAGGCCGGCACCAGGCCGTACAGCGCAAGGCCGGGGCGGATCGCATCGGCAGGGCCCGCGACACCGGCGAGGATGCCGCCCGTGGCACTGACGTGCACCAGGCCAGGGTCGACCCCGGCCGAGCGCAGCGCATCGAGCACACGGGCCAGCCGCAGGACCTGTACCTCCGTCGCCGCATCGTCCTCGCCCGGGACGGCGAGATGCGACATCGTTCCCACCAGGCGCGCGTGCGAGTGGCGAGTGATCGCCGATGCCAGCTCCAGCGCCTCGTCCGGCCCTGCGCCCTGGCGGCCGAGACCGGTGTCGACCTTGAGATGGACACCGATCCGACCCGCGACCCCGTCGAGCAGGGCAAGGGTCCGCATGTCGGTGACGATGAGCTCGAGCTCCGAGGCAGCGGCGAGCGCCACCTCCGGCGGCCCGATGCCCCACAGCACCACGATCGGCACCTCGATGCCCGCCTCTCGCAGCGCTGCTCCCTCGCCAACCGTTGCGACCCCCAGGCGCTCGACACCCGCCGCCACGAGCGTCCGCGCCACTTCCACGTCCCCGTGGCCGTAGGCGTTTGCCTTCACCACGCCGATCACCTCGGCCCCGGGAGCGCGTCGCCGGATCGTTGCCAGGTTGTGCCGAATGGCCGCGTGGTCGACCTCGACCCACGCCCGATGCGGGCTGCCGACGGCAGTCATCGCGCTCGATCGGAGCGGAGCTGGCCGATCGCCTCGGGTACGAGGGTGGCGATGTCCCGGGCCATCACGCCCGCCGAGCCGATGCGGTCGGCAGCGAGCAGGCCCGCCGTCCCGTGGACGGCGACTCCGCAGGCAGCCGCTGCCATCGGCTCTGCGCCGGCAGCCAGGAACGCGCCGATGACTCCGGCCAGGACATCGCCGCTGCCGGCGGTCGCCAGGGCGGGCGTCGCCACCGCCGACGCCAGCACCGAGCCGCCGGGGTCGGCGACGACGGTGTGAGCGCCTTTCAGGACGACGACGGCGCCCCAGCGCGCGGCCGCGTCGGTCGCGCTGCCGGCACGGGCGTCGTCGTCGTCGGATGGCGGCGCGGCCTCGCCGCTGAGGCGGGCGAACTCGCCCGGGTGCGGCGTCAGAACAACCGGTGCCTGCAGCGTCTGCCACCAGCGGGGAGCGTCGGCGAGGGCATTGAGGCCGTCCGCGTCGATCACCGCGGGCACCGTGAGCGCCGAGATGAGCTGACGGGCGCGGCGGCGCGTCGACGGCTGGGCGCCGAGCCCAGGCCCGACCACGACGGCGTCGTACCGACCCGCCTCTGTCGTCACGCGTCGCCAACCTCCGGGCGCGATGAGGCCCGGGGCTTCCTCGTCGAGCGCCATCCACGTGAGCTCGGGGACGGCGCCGGCGACGCGCGCGGCGACGGATTCGGCAGTCGCCACGCGGACGACGCCGGCGCCGGCGCGCATCGCGCCGAGCGAGGCCAGCAGGGCGGCGCCGGGGTACTCGATCGAGCCGGCGAGGACGAGCACCCGTCCGAAGTCGCCCTTGTGGGCGCCGACGGGACGTGCCGGCAGGTGCCGCGCGACCCAGCGCTGGGTGATCGCCTCCACGCTCGGCGCCATCGGTGCCTAGTCGTGCCGGCGGTGCGCCACGGCCACCGCCACGGCCATGTGGCGCTCGTGCGAGATGGAGACGGTCACCTCCTCGAGGTCGAGCACCGCTGCCCTGCGTGCGGCACGCGCGTGGAGGTACACCTGCGGCGCCCCGGCGCCGTTGGGCAGGATCTCGATCTCCCGCCAGCCCACGCCACGCACGCCAAGCCCGAGCACCTTGCTGATCGCCTCCTTGGCCGCCCATCGGCCCGCGATGCGCTCGACCCTGCGACCGCAGTAGCGCTGCTCGCGATCGGTCAGGACCCGGAGCCGGAACCGGTCCGGAAAGCGGCCCAGCACGCCGACGATGCGGTCGATGTCGATGAGATCGATACCGATCTCGTGTCGGGTCATGACGGGCGGAGGCCGACGGCGGGCCGCTACTCGACCGTGACCGACTTGGCCAGGTTGCGCGGCTGGTCGACGTCCGTGCCGCGCGCCACCGCCACCTCGTAGGCCAGCAGCTGGAGCGGGAGCACGGCGATCACGGGGCTGATCGGCTCCGGCGTCTCGGGCACATGGATCACGTCGTGCGCGTAATGGCCGATGTGCTCGTCACCCTGGGTGGCGATGGCGATCACCGGCGCCGACCGGGCGCGCGCCTCCGCTACGTTGCTGACGACCTTCTCGTACACGGCACCCTGGGTCGCGATGGCCAGGAGGGGCGTCTCCGGGTCGAGCAGAGCGATCGGCCCGTGCTTCAGCTCGCCGGCGGCATAGCCCTCGGCATGAACGTACGACAGCTCCTTGAGCTTGAGCGCGCCCTCCATGGCGATCGGGAAGCCGACTCCCCGACCGATGAAGACGAAGTCGCGCACATGGGCGAACCGCTGCGCCAGCTTCTTCACCTCCGGTGCCGTCTTCAGCGTCTCCGCCGCCAGCCTCGGCAGGGTCCGCAGCGCCTGGCCGTAGGTTCGCAGGCGGCTGGGTGAGAGCGTGCCGCGCATCCGGGCGAGCTGTAGGGCGATCATCTGGAGCACCAGCACCTGGGTGACGAACGCCTTCGTGCTGGCCACGGCGACCTCCGGCCCGGCCTGGAGGTAGCAGACCGCATCGGCCTCGCGGGTGATGGCGCTGCCGACGACGTTGGTCACGACGACGATCGTCGCACCGCGCTCGGCCGCCAATTTCAGGGGCGCGAGCGTGTCGGCCGTCTCACCGGACTGGCTGACGCCGATCACCAGCGTCCGATCGTCGATCGGTGGCGGGCTGTAGCGCATCTCCGATCCGACCTGCATCACCGCCGGGAGCCCGACCCAGTCCTGGATGAGGTAGGCGGCCACGTGCGCCGCGTAGCTGGCGGTTCCGCAGCCCACCACGTACACGCGCTCGACACGGGCGAGCCGATCCTCGATGGCCGTCAGCTCCTCGAGCTCGACGGCGCCCGTCGCGTCGACGCGCCCTCGCAGGCACTCCTGGATCGCGTGCGGCTGCTCGTAGATCTCCTTCAGGGTGAAGTGCGCGAAGCCGCCCTTCTCCGCTGCGTCCAGCGACCAATGGATCTCCGTAACCTCACGCTCCACCTCGGTGCCGTCGAGGGACACGATCCGGGCGCCATCGGACGTCACATCGGCGATGTCGCCCTCGTGCAGGATGACGACGTTCTTGGTGTGCTCGAGGATGGCCGGGACGTCACTGGCCAGGAAGCCCTCGCCATCGCCCAGACCGACGATGAGCGGCACGTTCATCCGGGCGCCGACGATCCGATCCGGGTGATCGGTGTGCATCACGCCGACAGCGTAGGCACCCCGCACCTCGTTCAGCGCGGTTCGCACCGCCTCCACCAGGTCACCGGCGTAGTGCGTCTCGATCAGGTGCACCAGCACCTCGGTGTCGGTATCCGACGTGAAGCGATGGCCCTCGGCGGCCAGGCGCTGCTTGATCGGCGCGTAGTTCTCGATGATGCCGTTGTGGATGAGCGCGAGCTTGCCGGTGCAGTCGGTGTGCGGATGCGCGTTTGTGTCGTTGGGCGGGCCGTGGGTCGCCCAGCGGGTGTGGCCGATGCCCGGGTGGCCGGCCGGAGCGTCGCCGTTCAGGTGTTCGGTGAGGTTGGCGAGCTTGCCGGCCTTCTTCTCGACGAAGACCTGGCCGTCGTCGGTGAGGACCGCGATGCCAGCCGAGTCGTAGCCCCGGTACTCGAGCCGTCGCAGGCCCTCGATCAGGATCGGCGCGGCGTCACGCGGACCGACGTAGCCGACGATGCCGCACATGTGCCCTCCTCGCCGACCGTTCGGCGCTCAGTTCAGCCGTGTCTCGGCGAGCGAGGCCAGCTCGCGGGCGATTCGTTCGATCTCGCCGGCATCGTCGCCCTCGACCATGATCCGGATCTTGGGCTCGGTGCCGGACGGGCGGACGAGCACGCGTCCGCGATCCCCCATGTGCTCGGTGGCGCGCTCGACGGCCCCCGAGAACTCGTTGTCGTCGCGCCAGTCGTCGCGTCGGACGGCGGCTGAGTTTATCACCACCTGCGGCAGCCTCGGAATCCGCTCGACCAGCTGCGACAGGGGTGTGCCCGCGACCCGCATCGAGCGCACGAGCTCGATGGCGGTCAGCAGCCCGTCTCCGGTGCTGGCGCGGTCGCGAAAGATGATATGCCCCGACTGCTCGCCGCCGATCGCCGCGTCCTCGCGCTCCATGGCGTCGAACACGTGTCGATCCCCGACCGGTGTGCGGATGAGCCTGCCTCCCGCCTGCGTCACGGCCCGCTCGAGGCCGCCGTTGCTCATGACGGTGGTGACCAGCACGCTGTTGCGGAGGGTCCCGGCCGCCAGGCGCTCGAGCGCCACGATCCCCATGATGGCGTCCCCGTCGACGATCTCGCCACGCTCGTCCACGGCGACCAGTCGGTCCGCGTCGCCGTCGAACGCCAGCCCGAGATCGAGGCCGGCGGCCGCGACCGTCTCGGCCAGCCGTTCGGGATGCGTCGAGCCGCATCCCGCGTTGATGTTCACTCCGTCGGGCGCATCGAACAGGACCGTGACCTCCGCGCCGAGCGAGCGGAACAGGTCCGGGGCGATGACGCTGGCCGACCCGTTGGCGCCATCGACGCCGATTCGGAGCCCCGCGAAGGCGTCGCCCGCCGCCTCGGTGAGGTGGCGCCGATAGGCCTCGATCGCGCCTCGATCGGGACGGAGGCGTCCGAGTCGGTCATTCGGGCGCTCGACGATGAGGGACGGGTCGTCCATCAGCGCCTCGAGCTCATCCTCGAGCTCGTCGCTCGGCTTGCGGCCGTCGATCACCACCTTCAGCCCGTTGTCCGGCGCCGGGTTGTGGCTGGCCGAGACCATGATGCCGGCGGCGAAGGTCGGTCCGACGCTCGCGTGAACCAGGCACGGCGTGGTGACGAGGGCGAGGTCGACGACGTCCGTTCCCGTTGCGGTCAGGCCCGCGGTGAGGGCGGCACCCAGCATCTCGCCCGAACGGCGCGTGTCGCGCCCGAGGACCACGGTCCTGCCGTCGCCGCCGAAGCGGTGGCCCACTGCTCGACCCAACGCGAGCGCCAGCTCGACGGTGATCTCGGTCCCCACCCGGCCGCGGATGCCGTCCGTTCCGAATCGACGCCCCATCTACGGCTCAGGCGTCGGTTCGGGAGCCGGCGTGGCCGGCGCCTGGATGACGACCGGCACCGTTCCGGGGCTGATGGACAGCAGCTCGGCGCCTTCGGGCAGGCCGCCGACCTGCGGGGTCACCGAGTGGCTGCCCGGTGCCAGCCCGCCGACGTCGAGGATCGGTGTCAGATCGCCCGCGCTGAGGCCCGCGAGAACCTCGCCCGGGCCGCTGACCGTGACCGCCACCTGCTCCAGCCCGGGCAGGCATGCGTTCGCACCCGCGTTCTGGCACACGACACCGAGCACGAACGTTCGGCTCGACACGGACGGCACGATCGTCGCGGTCACGGTGACGGTCGCCTCACCTCCATCGGCGAGGCTCACGTTCTCGGGCAGCTCCAGCTGAGCCTCGAACTCCTCATCGGCGGACAGGCCCTCAATGCTCAGCGGCGCGGTGGTCAGGTCGGTGATCTCCGCCAGATCCTCTGGCAGACCCCGCAGCGTGATGGCCGACGGCTCGACGCGGAGGGCCTCGAGCGCGAATCCGGGCGCCGGCGTGCCCTCGATCACCGGGCGGACGGTGACGGTCGCCGTGGTCTCGACCGCCTCGACGTCGATCTGCACCGACACGGTCTCCGGGTCCACATCGAGCTGTCCGACCCCGACCGGCTGGCCGCGGACGTCGACCGGTCGGACGACCACCGGCTCGTTGACGTCGATTCCCGAGGCCGGGATGGCCACCAGCGCCACGGCGCGGTCGACCTGCCCCACGACCGACGCGGGTCCACGGATCTCGACCTCGTCGTCGCTCAGGGCTGGCTCCCCGGTCTCGAGGCCCTCGGGCACCGTTCCGAGGTCGACCTCGACGGGCACGGATCGGACCTCGATGCTGTCGATCTCCACCCGAACCGTGGTCGGCTCGCGGCCGAGGATCTGCACTCCTTCGAGGTCGGTGGTGACCTCCACCGGGAGCTGCTGGGGCTCCGGCGAGCGCTCCATGTCGTACGCGGAGAGGTCGACGGTCGCCTGGAATGCATCGGCCGCGATGGCGCCTGCCTGCTCATTCGCCACGCGGTAGGTCACGGTGACGAAGCCGAGATCGCCGGTCAGGACATACGCATCCCGCGACGCGTTGGTCTGGGTGATGCGGACCTGGACCTCGTCGTCCGAGAACGAGCCGGAGAAGACGAGCCCGGTGTAGAGGACGGTCGACAGCAGGATGGCGGACAGCTTCAGATGCCAGTTCCGCAGCAGGATCCCCACGCTCAGCGCCTCACGGGCCGCTGGTCGGTCGAGGTGCCGCCGCCGACGACGCGCGCCTCGGGATCGATCGGTGCCTCGTCCACCGCTGCGACCTCATCCTGCCCCACCTGCCAGCGCCCCTCGATCGATCGGCGCAGGAACGGCACGGCGCGACGCGGCGCCTGCGGGCGGATGAGGTTGAACAGCCGTCGTCGCAGCTGCTCCTCGGTCAGGTTGCGCTCGATCCGGCCGCGGACGACGAGGCTGATCGAGCCGGTCTCCTCGCTGACGACGACCACGACCGCATCGGTCTGCTCGCTGATGCCGATGGCGGCACGGTGGCGCGTGCCGTATCGCTCCGAGTCGAGCACGTTCTGGCTCAGTGGCAGGAGCACGCCGGCGGAGGTGATCTTCTCCCCAGAGATCACCGCGGCTCCATCGTGCAGTGCCGTGCCGCGGTAGAAGATCGTCACGAGCAGCTCAGCCCGCAGGTCCGCGTGGACCGGCACCCCCGACTCGGCCGCGAGGTCCTGGAGCCCGGTCTCGCGCTCCAGGACGATGAGCGCGCCGTGGCGCGAGCCTGCCAGGATCCGCGCGGCGCGGCTGATCTCCTTGGCAACGCGCTCGGCGCTGGCGACCTCGGAGCTGACGAAGAAGCGGTTCACCGAGCCGATGCGGCCGATCTGCTCCAGCGCTCGGCGCAGCTCCGGCTGGAAGACGACCACGACCGCGAACAGGCCGGCCAGCGCCGCCGTCTCCATCAGGCTGCGAAGCAGGTCGAGGCCGAACAGCACCGCGGCCAGGTAGACGAGGTACAGGACCGACAGGCCGATGACGATCCGCACCGCACGGGTGCCGCGGATGAGGATGAACAGCCAGTAGATGACGAACGCCACCAGCAGGATGTCGATGATCGACGTCCAGCTGCCCTGCAGGTACGTTGCGTAGAACTCGCGGATCGCGTCGATCACAGTCGGGATGGCGGCCTGCGTGCGTGCGGCGTGCCCCGATGATACCAAAGCGCCCCGGCGATTCCGCCGGAGCGCCTCGGTTGAGCGTGCCGTGAAGAATGTGGCGCCGTGCTCAGCGCTTCGTGTACTGGGGCGCCTTCCGCGCGCGCTTCAGGCCGTACTTCTTGCGCTCCTTGGCCCGCGGGTCGCGCGTCAGCAGCCCGGCCTCGCGCAGCGCGGCGCGTGCGTCAGGATGGGCGCTCAGCAGGGCGCGCGCGATACCGTGCCGGATCGCTCCGGCCTGGCCGGAGATGCCGCCGCCGGCGACGAGGACGCTGGCCGAGTAGCGGCCCTCGGTCTCGGTCACCCGGAACGGCAGGAGGATGGCGCCGTCACGCACGGCACCACCGAAGTACTCCGACGCCGGCTTCCCGTTGACGACGATCGCGCCGTCGCCGGGCAGCAGGCGGACGCGCGCGACGGCGGTCTTGCGCCTGCCGGTCCCGTAGACGTAGTTCGTGCTCACCGATCGTCCTTCCTGTTACAGCTCGACCGCGGTCGGTCGCTGGGCCTGGTGCGGATGCTCGCCGCTGCGGTACACCTTCAGCTTCTTGAACATTGCTCGGCCGAGGCGGTTCTGCGGCAGCATGCCCTTCACCGCCCGCTCGATCACGAGCTCCGGCTTGCGCTCGAGCAGGGCGCCGAGCTTCTCCTCGCGCAGGCCGCCGGGATAGTTCGAGTGCCGGAAGTAGCTCTTCTGGCGCAGCTTGTCGCCGGTGACGCGGATCTTGCCCGCGTTCACGACCACCACGTGGTCGCCGGTGTCGAGGTGCGGCGAGTAGATCGGCTTGTGCTTGCCCTCGAGCAGGGTGGCGATTCGCGTCGCCAGCCGGCCGAGAGTCTGGTCGGTCGCATCCACGACCCACCAGCTGCGCTCGATCTCGCTCGCCTTGACGGCGTAGGTCTTCACGTTCCCTGCTCTCCGGTCTTGCCTTGGTCTCCGGTCCCGCCACCCGGCGGGGCCGATGCGTTCGTGTCCTTGTCGGCTGATCCATAGACGACTCGCTCGAGGGTGAGCCCTCGCGCCGGTGCCGCTCGCCCGTGGAGCGCGCGGCCGTTCCCGTCGAGCAGCCCGTCGACCGCCTCCGGCGCCAGGCGTTGCTGCCCGACGGCCAGGAGGATCGCGACCATGCTGCGCACCATCCGTCGCAGGAACGCGTTGGCCGTCACGCGGACCTCCACGAGGTCCCCGCGACGCGTGACGCGCACCTCGGCGAGGTGCCGCACGGTCCGGCCCCGCACGTGGCTGCCGAGGGCCGCGAAGTCGCGTTCCCCGACCATCCGTGCCGCCGCCGCCGCCATGGCGACGACGTCGAGCCGGTCGTCGATCTCGAGCGTCCGATGCCGATCCGTCGGTCGGCGGCTCCCGTTCATGCGGATCCGATAGCGGTAGACGCGCCAACGCGCGTCCCGCCGGGGATCGAAGCCTGCCGCCGCCGGTCGCAGCGACCGCACGACCAGGTCTGCCGGCAGGAGCGCGTTCAGTCGCTCCCGCAGGCCCGGCAGCCGTGTCCCGCGAGGGACCCGGAATACCGCCACCTGGCCGGTGGCATGCACCCCGGCATCGGTTCGCCCGGCGAGCCGGACTCGCGTCCGCTCGCCGATCAGCCTGTTAAGGGCCTCTTCCAGCTCCCCCTGCACGGTCCGCGCGTTCGGTTGGACCTGCGAGCCGGCGAAGGCCGTCCCGTCGTACTCGATCACCGCGCGCACCGGCCGAAGCGCGGCGGCGGTCATCGGCACGACCGAATTCTGTTGCGCCCGCCCTTCAGACGAGCTCGATCTGGACCATCGGCGCAGCATCCCCCGCGCGCTGCCCGATCTTGACGATCCGCGTGAAGCCCGACGGTCGATCTGCGTACTTCACCGCGATCTCCGTCATCAGCTTGTCGACGATGAGCGGCTCGTGCGGCATCTTGCTGACCAGCTGCCGGCGGGCGTGAAGGTCGCCGCGCTTCGCGAGCGTGATCATGCCGTCGACGAGGCCGCGGACCTCCTTGGCCTTCGCCTCGGTGGTCTGGATCTTCTCGTAGCGGAGGATCGACACGGCCAGGTTGCCGAGCATCGCCAGGCGATGGTCGTGCTTACGCCCGAGCTTGCGGCCGGCGATCCGGTGCGGCATCGGTCAGGACTCCCGGTCGAGCTCGGCTGCTGCCGCCTCGTCGAGCTCCGCCGACGCCGGCAGATCCGACTCGTCGGTGCTCATCGAGGTTGCGTCGGGGCTGATGAAGCCGCGGAGCGCCAGGCGCTCCTTGAGCTCGTCGAGGGACTTCTGGCCGAAGTTGCGCATGCGGAGGAACTCGTCGTCCGACAGCGACAGGACCTGGCCGATCTTGGTGATGCTGTTCCGCTTCAGCGAGTTGTACGCCCGCATCGGCAGGTCGAGCTCCTCGATCGGCGCGTCGAGGAGGTTGGCCGACGGTGCGACCGGGGCTTCCTCACCCGCCGGCATCGCGGGCCGTCCGATCTCGGCGAAGCGGCCGAACTCGCGGACGAGGATATCGGCGGCCTGGCTCAGCGCCGCCTGGGCGGTCTGGGTGCCATCGGTCTCGATCTCCACCATCAGCTTGTCGTAGTTCGTCATCTGGCCGACGCGGGTCTTCTCGACCTGGTAGTTCACGCGGCGCACCGGGGAGAAGATCGCGTCCACCGGGATGACGCCGATCGGCATCTCCTCGGTGTGCTCTGCCGGCTGATACCCCATCCCGTTCTCGATGGTGAGGTCCATCTCGATCGAGCCGGAGTCGGAGTCGAGCGTGAGGAGCACGAGGTCCGGGTTGACGATCTCCACGTCGGCCGACTCGCTGACGTCGCCGGCGGTGACCGGGCCCGCGCCGCGCTTCACGAGCTTGAGCGTGACGGCGTGGCGGGCGAACGAGCGAAGGCGAAGCTTCTTCACGTTCAGCACGATCTGGGTGACGTCCTCCTTGACGTTCTCGATCGTGCTGAACTCGTGGAAGACGCCGTTGACCTGGAGGCTGGTGACGGCGGCGCCCTCGAGGGAGCTGAGGAGGACGCGGCGCAGGGCATTGCCGAGCGTCACGCCGTACCCCTCCTGGAGCGGGCTCACCTCGAAGCGGGACAGGTTGCCCTCCGCGTGCACCTCCTCGATGCGCGGGGTCGGCGCCGGCTGCGGCTGCTGGGGCTGCGGGGTCTCGAGTTCGATCATGAGAGAGAAGTGACTCCTAGCGCGAGTAGTACTCGACGACGAGCTGCTCGTTGAACTCGAGCGGCATCTGCTCGCGCGCCGGTTCGGCGAGCACCGTTCCCGACAGCTTCGCCGGGTCGACACTCACCCATTCGGGGATCTGGGCGGACTTGATCGTCTCGGGCGCGACTTTGAAGTACTCGCGCCCGCGGCGGCTGTCGCGGACCTCGATGCGGTCCCCGACCTTCGTCCCGTAGCTCGGGATATTGGTCGGACGGCCGTTGACCGCGAAGTGGCCGTGGGTGACGAGCTGGCGAGCCTGGGCGCGGCTCGAGGCGAAGCCCATCCGGTAGACGACGTTGTCGAGGCGCATTTCGAGCAGGCGCAGCAGGTTCTCGCCGGTCATGCCCTTGCCCTGCTCCGCCTTTTCGAAGTAGTTGCGGAACTGGCGCTCGAGCACGGAGTAGCTCTTGCGGACCTTCTGCTTCTCGCGAAGCTGGAGCCCGAATTCGCTGACCTTGCGGCGGCGCTGGGTATTCATGCCGGGCGGCGTGCTGCGGCGCTCGAAGGCGCACTTGCGGCTGTAGCAGCGGCTGCCCTTCAGGAAGAGCTTCAGGCCCTCGCGCCGACAGATGCGGCAGACGGCGTCGGTGTAGCGTGCCATGTCGTCCCCTAGACCCGACGCCGCTTCGGCGGCCGGCAGCCGTTGTGCGGGATCGGCGTGACATCGGTGATGGCACTCACCTCGAGGCCGGCCGACTGCAGGGAGCGGATCGCCTGCTCGCGACCGCCCCCGGGGCCTTTCACGAAGACCTCGATCTGGCGCATGCCATGCTCCATCGCGCGGCGCGCCGCGAGTTCAGCCGTCTGGGCGGCGGCGTACGGCGTGCTCTTTCGGGAGCCCTTGAAGCCGACCAGGCCCGCGCTGCCCCAGCTGATGACATTCCCGGTCGTGTCGGTGATCGTCACGATCGTGTTGTTGAACGTCGACTGGATGTGCGCGTGCCCGACCGGCACGTTCTTTCGCTCGCGCTTCTTCCCGCGCTTCGCGCTCTTACGCTCTGCCATGGAACTCCCTGGTTACTTCTTGCGGCGGACGCCGACCGTCTTCTTCGAGCCACGGCGCTGCCGCGCGTTCGTCTTCGTTCTCTGCCCGCGGACCGGCAGGTTGCGCCGATGGCGGAGGCCCCGATACGAGCCGATCTCCATCAGGCGCTTGATGTTCATGCTGACCTCGCGACGAAGGTCGCCCTCCACCTTGAACTGGCGGTCGACGATCTCGCGGAGGCGGTTGACCTCCTCCTCGGTGAGGTCACGGACGCGGGTCTCGGGCGACACGTTGGCCGCGCCGATGGCCTTCGCGGCCGAGGTCGGGCCGATGCCGTGGATGTAGGTGAGGCTGACGATGACCCGCTTCTCGCGGGGAATATCGACGCCGGCGATACGTGCCACGACTCGCCTACCCCTGCCGCTGCTTGTGCTTGGGGATGACGCAGATGACCATCACCACACCAGAGCGCTTGATGACCTTGCAGCGCTCGCAGCGCGGCTTCACGGATGCAGAAACCTTCATCTCATCCTGTACGTGATGCGACCCCGGGTGAGGTCATACGGACTCAGCTCGACGCGGACGGTGTCACCGGGCAGGATGCGGATGAAGTTCTGGCGCAGCTTCCCGGAGATGTGTGCGAGCACCTCGTGCCCGTTCTCCAGGCGCACCTTGAACATCGCGTTCGGCAGGGGGAGGATCACCTCACCCTCGACCTCGATGGCATCCTTCTTCGGCAAGCGACACGCACCCTCGTTTCAAGCTCTGATCATTTCGGTGGGATTGACACACGGAAAGGCCGCCGCACAGGGCGACCCACGGAACGGTGAGTATACCCCGATCCGGTAACCCGCACAAGGCGCCCTCATGGGCGCTCCGTGAGGACATCGGGCCCGTCATCGGTTACCGCGATCGTGTTCTCGAAGTGGGCCGATAGCGCCCCGTCCACGGTGCGCACGGTCCACCCGTCGTCCTCGACGTAGACGTCGTCACCGCCAAGGTTGTACATCGGCTCGATCGCGAAGCACATCCCGCTCTCGATCAGCATCCCTGCACCGGGTCGGCCGTAGTTGGGCACCTGCGGCTCCTCGTGCATCGACTGGCCGATGCCATGGCCCACGAATGGCCGCACGATGCCATAGCCGTGCTCCCGCGCCATCGACTCGATAGCGTGACCGATGTCGCCGAGATGGTTGCCCGGGATCGCGGCTGCGATGCCCGCCTCCATCCCTCGCCGGGTCGCGTCGACCAGGCGCGCGACCTCCGGCGTCGGCTCGCCGACGACCCAGGTCCGGGCGCAGTCGGCATGCCAGCCGTCGACGATGCACCCCACGTCGATGCTCACCACGTCGCCATCGGCCAGCCGGCGGCGGGGAGACGGGATGCCGTGGACGACCTCGTCGTTGACGCTCGCGCAGATGACCCCGGGGAACGGCGGGTTGCTGCCGTAGCCCTTGAACGAGCTGACTGCGCCGGCGTCACGCATCATGCGCGCGGCGATCTCGTCCAGCTCGCCCGTCGTCGCGCCCGGCCGCAGCTCGGCGTGCAGCACGCCGAGGATGTCGGCCAGGAGCAGCCCCGCCGCCCGCATGCGGTCGATCTCGGCGGCGCGCTTGATCGTCACCGCGCCGGCACGGCCGACCCCCATCAGCCGCCCGCCCGCTGGGTGCGCATGCGGGACAGGATGTCGCGCGCAACCGCGTCGATGGACTGGGTGCCGTCCACCCGGTCGACGATGCCCGCACGCTCGTAGTGGTCGACCACCTCGAGCATGGGGGGCACCTGGCGATCCAGGCGGGCCTGGACGACCTCGGGGCGGTCGTCGTCGCGCTGCCGGAGGGGCGAGCCCTCCTTGTCGCAGACTCCCGGCACCCGCGGCGGATCGGCGGTCTCGTGGTAGGGCGTGCTGCAGGTGGGGCAGATCCATCGGCCCCCGACGCGGCGGATGATCTCGTCGGTCGGGACCTCGATGAAGATGACGCGATCGACCTCCTCGTTGACGGCGTCGAGCGTCTCGTCGAGGGCCTTCGCCTGTCCCACGGTGCGTGGGAAGCCGTCGAGGATCGCCCCGCGCGCTGCGTGCGGCTTCGCCAGCTCCTCCATGAACATGCCGATGGTGATCTCGTCCGGCACGAGCTCGCCGCGCTGCATGTATTGCTGCGCCTCCTCGCCGATGGGCGTGCCGGCGGCCATGGCCGCGCGGAACAGGTTTCCCGAGGCGAGGTGCGGCAGGCCGAGCTCGCGCGACAGCGCCTTGGCCTGAGTCCCCTTGCCCGTGCCGACCGCCCCCACCAGGAGCACGATCAGGCGCTCGTTGGCCCGTTCGGGCCGGTCGCTGGGATCGGTCATCGGATGAAGCCCTCGTAGTGACGCATCATCATCTGGGCCTCGAGCTGCTTCATCGTCTCGACCACGACGCTGACCATGATGAGGATGCTGGTTCCGCCGAGCTGGAGGCTCGTGGTGCCGGGGATGATGGCGGTGATGACGAACGGCAGGATCGCGATGCCTCCGAGGAAGAGCGCCCCGCCCAGCGTGATCCGGTTCGTGACCCGCGCCAGGAACTCCTCGGTCGGCTTTCCGGGCCGAATACCGGGGATGAACCCGCCGTTCTTGCGCAGGTAGTCGGCCGTCTGGTCGGGCCGGAACTGGAACGCGGTATAGAAGTAGGTGAAGAAGACGACCAGCAGGAAGTAGAGCGTGCCGTACAGCGGGATGTTGTCCTGGCCGTTGAGGTTCGTGCTGATCCAGGTGGCGACGTTTCGCACCCAGTCGATGTCGCTCGCGGTGAAGTAGCTCGCGATCTGCGCGGGGAACAGGAGGATGCTGACCGCGAAGATGATCGGGATGACGCCTGCCATCGTTACCTTCAGCGGCAGGTACTGCGTCTGGCCCTGGTACATGCGCCGGCCACGGACGCGGCTGGCGTACTGCACCGGGATCCGGCGCTGGCCCTCGTTGATGAACACCACAGCCGCGATGACCACGATCGCCACGATCAGGAACGGGATGAGGCGCGTGAACGCGTCGGGGCCGCTGATGATCGGGCCGATCTGGGACGGGATGCTGCCCACGATGCCGGCGAAGATGATGAAGCTGATGCCGTTGCCCAGCCCGCGTTCGCTGATGAGCTCGCCGATCCACATCAGCAGGATCGTGCCAGCGGTGAAGCTCAGCAGCAGCGACAGCGTCTCGACGCTGAACAGCGGATTGGCCGGGATGACCCCGTTCGCGCTGAGCAGCACGCTGATGCCGTAGCCCTGGGCGAACGCCAGCGGCACGGTCAGCAGCCGGGTGTACTGGTTGATCCGATTGCGCCCGTACTCGCCTTCCCGGCTCAGCTCCTCGAGCGCCGGGATCACGCCGCGCATCAGCTGCATGATGATGCTGGCGTTGATGTACGGGTTCACACCCAGCCCGATGATCGAGGCCGCCGCCAGGCCACCGCCGGAGAAGATGTTCAGGATCCCGAGCAGCGGATTGTCCGTGAACAGGTTCGCCAGGGCCGCCGTGTTGACGTTGGGGATCGGGACGTTCGTCAGGGCCCGGAACACCGCCAGCATCGCCAGCGTGAACAGCAGCTTGCGCCGGATGTCCGGCGCGCGGAAGGCGGTGACGACCGTCTCGATCAAGGTCTAGGACTCGCTTTCGGTCTCGTCGGTGTCGGTGGCCGATGCCTCGGTTGCCTCGGCATCGCCAGCCGCCTCATCGGAAGCAGCGTCCTCGGCCTCTGCCGCGGCGGCCGCGGCGGCTGCGCGCTCCTTCTTCGTGGGAGGCGCGGCGGGCGGCGCGGCATCGCCACCGGCGTCGACGCGCGCGGCGCGATCGATCCCGGCCTGGCGCCGCGCGGAGCGCTTGCCCTCGGGCTTGGCAGGCCGCTCGTCGATCGGCGCGTTGTCCGGCCAGCTCAAGAGCTGGACCGTGCTGCCGGCCGCGGTCAGCTTGTCGACGGCCGACTTGCTGAAGGCATGGGCGTGGACCGTGACGCCCTTGGGCGCATCACCCACGCCGAGGATCTTCACCGGCTGCTTCGTGTTGGCGAGCAACCCGTCGTGCGCCAGGACGTCGGGCGTGACGAGGGTTCCCTTGTCGAGATCGCCCAGCCGAGCCAGGTTGATGGGCGCGTACTCGACGCGGAACCGGTTCTTGAAGCCGTGCAGCTTCGGGGTCCGGACGTGGAGCGGCGTCTGGCCGCCTTCGAACCAGGCTGGGAGGTTCCCGCCGGCTCGAGACTTCTGTCCCTTCGTCCCGCGTCCCGCCGTCTTGCCGCGGCCGGATCCGTGGCCGCGGCCGACCCGTCGGGCCGGCTTGCGCGACCCGGGGGCCGGGTGCAGGTCGTGGAGCTTCACTTCGAATCCCCTTCCTTCGCCGAACTGCCGCCCGACGGTTCCTCCACGGACAGGAGGAAGTCGACGCGCCGCAGCATGCCACGGTTCTCGGGGGTGTCGGCGATCTCGATGGTCTGGTTGAGCCGATGCAGGCCCAGCGCCCGGATCGTGCCGCGCGCGGCGGCCTTGTGCCCGATGGTCGAGCGGACCCAGGTGACCTTCAGCGTCTTCGCGTTCGCCTTAACGGCCACGTCCGCCTCCCGGCCCGGTGTTCATCGGCTCGCGCCGCTCCGGGATCTCGTGCGGCGTGCGGGCCAGCTCGGCGCCGCGCTTCCCGAGCAGCTGCTCGGCCGTCTTGCCGCGGAGCGCGGCGATCTCGTCCGCCGAGCGCAGGCTCGCCAGGCACTCGATCGAGGCGCGCACGACGTTGATCGGGTTGGTGGACCCGGACGCCTTGCTGAGCAGGTCGCGGATCCCCGCGGCCTCCACCACGGAGCGCACCGATCCGCCGGCGATGACGCCGGTGCCGGCACTGGCCGGCTTGAGCATGACCTTCGCCGCCCCGAACGTGCGATGCACCTCGTGCGGGATGGTCGAGCCCACCAGCGGCACCTTGATCAGATGCTTCTTCGCGTCCTCGACGCCCTTGCGGATGGCCTCGGGCACCTCGCCGGCCTTGCCGATACCGGCGCCGACCGTGCCGTTCCCGTCGCCGACGACTACGACCGCGCTGAAGCTGAAGCGACGTCCACCCTGGACGACCTTCGAGACGCGGTTGATCTGGACGACCTTCTCTTCCAGGTTGAGCTTGGACGCATCGATGCGTGCCATGGCTGAGTCTCCTCTCTCGCTACAGGTTGAGGCCGCCCTCGCGGGCGCCCTCGGCGAGCGATCGGACCCGCCCGTGATACTGGTATCCGCCCCGATCCAACACGACCGCCGACACTCCGGCCGCCTTGGCCCGTTCGGCCACGGCCCTGCCGACGGCGCGCGCCGCGTCGACGGGCGTGCCGGTGCTCAGCCCTGCCTCGCGGCTCGAGGCGGCAGCCAACGTTCGACCCGTCGTGTCATCGATCACCTGGGCATAGATGAACTTCGCGCTGCGGAAGATCGACAGGCGCGGGCGCTCGGTGCTGCCGCTGATGCGCAGCCGCAGTCGCTCGTGGCGCTTGCGACGCAGCGCGTCGCGAGATGCATTCGTCATCGTCATCCTCAGGCCCCGACCTTGCCGGCCTTGCCGGCCTTGCGGAGGATCTGCTCACCCGCGTAGCGAATGCCCTTGCCCTTGTACGGCTCGGGCTTGCGCTGGGCGCGGATGTAGGCAGCGGTCTGCCCGACGAGCTCCTTGTCGGCGCCGAATACCGACAGCCGCGTTGGCGTCTCGACGCGGAACTCGATGCCGGCCGGAGGATCCACCTCGACCGGATGAGAGTAGCCGAGCGCGAGGACGAGCTTGGCGCCCTGCAGCTGCGCGCGGTACCCGACACCGGAGATCTCGAGGTTCTTCGTGAATCCGGTGGCCACGCCGGTGACCATGTTGTTGACCAGCGTGCGCGTCAGGCCGTGCAGCGCCCGGTGGCGCGGCTCGTCGCTGGGGCGCACGACGCGAAGCGTGCCGTCCTCGCGCTCGAGGGTCATCTCGGGATGGATCTGGCGCTCCAGGGTCCCGAGCGGGCCCTTGACGCGGAGGCGAGTGCCCTCCTGGGCGACCTCGACCCCCGACGGGAGCGGGATCGGCATTCGTCCAATGCGAGACATGCTGATGCGCTCCTACCAGACGTAACAGAGGACCTCGCCACCGAGATTCTGCTTCCGGGCATCGGACCCGGTCATGATCCCGTGGGAGGTGGAGAGGATGGCGACGCCGAGCCCGCCCAGAACGCGCGGGATCTCCGTCTTGCGCGCGTAGACGCGCAGGCCGGGCTTGCTGATCCGCTTCAGCCCGGTGACGACGGGGGTCTTGCCCTCGACGTACTTCAGTCGCAGCACGAGGTGGTCCTGCACCGCCTCGGGGTCACGACGCGTCTCGTACGAGTCGATGAACCCCTCGTCGGTGAGGATCCGCGCGATCTCGCGCTTGACCCGGGACGATGGGAGGGACAGCTCACGGTGTCGCGCCGCGCTGGCGTTGCGGATTCGCGTCAGCATGTCGGCGATTGGATCGGTCACGTTCATGTGGTCTTCGTTCGTCTCCTCGGCGGCGGTTCGCTCCCGGCCCGGTCACCCGGCGGGTGGCGCCTGCCGCTGATGGCGGCCGTCGACGGTTCGACGGCCTCGGTATCGGCGAGCCGTATTACCAGCTCGACTTCGTCACGCCCGGCAGCTGGCCCAGCAGGGCCCGCTCCCGGAAGCAGATTCGGCACATCGCGAAGCGACGCATGTAGGCGCGCGAACGACCGCACACCTGGCAGCGGTTGTGCTGCCGCACGCCAAAGCGGGGCGTGCGTCGGGATCTTGCGATGCTCGACTTCTTGGCCACGTGCTGCTCCTCAGTTGTTCTGGAACGGCATGCCGAGGAGCTCGAGGAGCTTGCGCCCCTCCTCGTCGGTCTTCGCCGTCGTCACGATGCTGATCTCGAGCCCGCGCAGCCGGTCGATCCTGTCGTAATCGATCTCCGGGTAGACGAGCTGCTCGCGCAGGCCGAGGCTGAAGTTGCCGCGACCGTCGAACGAGCGGGTGGGAATGCCACGGAAGTCTCGGATGCGCGGCAGCGCGAGCGCCATCGTGCGCTCGAGGAAGTCGTACATCCGCTGTCCGCGCAGCGTCACCTTGGCGCCGATCGGCATCCCTGTCCGCAGCCTGAACTGCGCGATGCTGCGCTTGGCCCGCGTCACGATCGGCTTCTGGCCGGTGATCGTGGTGAGGTCGCCGACCGCAGCGTCGAGCGCCTTCGCGTTGGCGATGGCCTCCCCCAGGCCGATGTTGACCACGACCTTGTCGAGCCGCGGAATCTCCATCGAGTTCGGGTAGGTGAACTCCCGCTGCAGCGCCGGCGCGACCTCGTCGTGATAGCGCTGACGCAGGCCATGGTAGGTCGGGCGACGGAAGCCGTTGGTCGATGCCGTGGCCGGCTTCTCAGTGGGCCCGTCGGCGGCCTTCGCCGTCGCGCGCGATCGCGTCGCGGTCGAGCGCGTCGCCGTCGCCTTCTTCTCGGGGCTCACCTGGTCACCTCGATCTGCTCGCCACAGCGTTTGCAGACGCGCGTCCGCTTCCCGCTCTCCAGCTGGCTGTGACCGATCCGGGTGGGCCGGTTGCAGCGCGGGCAGACCACCTGGACGTTGCTGATGTGGATCGGCACCGGCAGGTCGATGATTCCGGCGGATTGCGTCCGCGACCGCGCGCGCTGGTGGCGCTTGGCCATGTTGATGCCCGGGATCACGACGCCGAAGCCTCGCTTCGTCTTCTCGAGCCGCTCGACGGTGCCGCGCTTCCCGCGGTCCTTGCCCGCCAGCACGAGGACGGTGTCACCCCTTCGCACGTTCACCTAGAGCACCTCCGGGGCGAGCGACACGATCTTCATGTAGTTCCGCTCGCGGAGCTCGCGCGCGACCGGCCCGAAGATGCGGGTGCCGCGCGGGCTGCCCTGCGCGTTGATGAGGACGGCGGCGTTCTCGTCGAAGCGGATGTGGCTGCCGTCCGGGCGGCCGTACTCCTTGGTCGTCCGTACCACGACGGCACGCACGACCTCGCCCTTCTTCACGCCCGAGTTGGGGAGGGCCTGCTTGACGCTTGCCACGATCACGTCGCCGACCTCGGCGGTGTCGCTGGTGGAGCGACCGATGATGGAGATGCACGACAGCGTTCGCGCGCCGGAGTTATCGGCCACGCGCAGCCTGCTGTACTTCTGGATCATGCCTGCTCCGTCCCGTCGATCAGCTCCTCGTGGGAGCCGCGGGCCACGACCTCGACGACCGACCAGCGCTTCTCGCGGGAGAGCGGGCGGCTCTCCTCGATGCGCACCGTGTCGCCGACGTGAGCGGTGTTCTCCTCGTCGTGCGCCTTGAACTTGCTGCTGAGGCGGACCACCCGCTTGTAGACCGGGTGCCGCCGCAGCCGCTCGACGCTGACCACGACCGTCTTGTCCATCTTGTCGGACACGACCCGTCCGACCTTCGTTCGTCGCTTGCCCTGCATCAGCTGGCCTTCTCTGTGTCAGCGGCCGCGGACTCGGCCGCGCGCTGGCGTTCGGTCATCACCGTCAGGATGCGGGCGATCCGCTTGCGAGTCGCCGGCAGCCTGCTGTAGTTGCTCTCCTGTCGCGTGGCGAGGTCGAAGCGGACCTTCCATAGCTCCTGCTTCGCGTCACGCAGCGCGCCCTCGAGGTCCTTGTCCGAGAGGGCCCGCACCTCACTGATGTCCATGCTCGAGGCCCTCCTTGACGACGAACTTCGTGTTGATCGGCAGCTTGTGCCCGGCGAGGCGCATCGCTTCGCGAGCGATCGGCTCCGGGACGCCTGACATCTCGAACATCACGCGCCCGGGCTTGACGACCGCCACCCAGTGGTCCGGCGCGCCCTTGCCGGATCCCATCCGGACCTCGGCTGGCTTCTTGGTGACCGGCTTGTCGGGGAATACCCGGATCCAGACTCGGCCACCACGCTTGATGTGATGGGTGATCGCGCGCCGCGCGGCCTCGATCTGGCGGCTGGTGAGCCAGCAGACCTCTTCGGCCATCAGGCCGTATTCGCCGAAGCTGACCGACGTGCCGCCCTTGGCCAGGCCGGCGCGGCGACCGCGCTGGACCTTGCGGTGCTTGACCCGCTTTGGCATCAGCATCGTCAGGACCCCTTCGCCGTGTCGTCTGCGGCCTCGGTCGGCTCGGCAGCGGCCTCGGTCGGCTCGGCAGCCAGCTCCGGAGCGGCCTCGGCAGCGGCCTCGGTCGGCTCGGCAGCGGCCTCGGTCGGCTCGGCAGCCGGCTCCGGAGCGGCCTCGGCGGCGGGAGCCTCGGCCACGGGCGCCTCGGCAACCGGGGCCTCCGTCACGGGCGCCTCGGTCGCGACCGCCTCCTCCGTCTCCTGGACTGCCGTCACGGGACGTTCCTCGTCGGCGGCGCGCGACCCACCGCGGCGGGTCCCGGCCGTCGCGCTCGAGCGGCCACGGGCCGGAGCGGCAGCGCCACGGCGCGGGGCGCGGGGCTCGGTCCGGGCACTGCCCGGCCGGTCGCCGAGCTGCTCACCGCGGTAGACCCATGCCTTCACGCCGATGCGACCGTAGGTGGTGTGGGCGTGGACGACGCCGTAGCTGATGTCGGCGCGCAATGTTCCCAGCGGGATGCGCCCCTCCTTGTCCCACTCGGTTCGGCTCATCTCGGCGCCGCCGAGGCGGCCGGAGACCTGGATCTTCACGCCCTTGGCGCCGGCCTTGATCGTGCGCTGGATCGACTGCTTGATCGCCTTGCGGAAGGCGATGCGGCGCTCCAGTTGTCCGGCGACGTTCTGAGCCAGCAGCATGCCGTCCAGCTCCGGCTGCAGGATCTCCTTGATCTCGAGCTTGACCTTCTTGTCGGTCAGCTTGCCGATGTTCGTGCGCAGGGCCTCGACGTTCGCGCCGCCCTTGCCGATGACGATGCCCGGCTTGGCGGTGTGAACCGTGACGGTGACGTGGTTGATGCCACGCTCGATCTCGACCTGGCTCACGCTCGCGTTCGACAGCTGCCTCGCGACCAGCTCCCGGATCCGCATGTCCTCCTGGAGGAGCGTGGCGTAGTCGCGATCCGCGTACCACTTCGCCAGCCAGGGCTTGATGATGCCGATCCGGAAGCCGTACGGATGGACCTTGTGACCCAACTTACGACTCCTCTCGGTCAGCCACGGCGACGGTGATGTGGCTGGTGCGCTTCAGGACCTGGAAGTACCGTCCCTGCGCGCGCGGTCGCCCGCGCTTCAGGGTCGGGCCCTCGTCGGCGACCGCGCTCACCACGCGCAGCTCATCGGCCGACAGGTTGTAGTTGTTCTCGGCGTTGGCGGTGGCGCTCTTCAGCACCTTGCCCACGTCCTTCGCCGCCGCGTTCGGCAGGAAGCGCAGGATGGCCGCCGCCTCCTCGACCGGTTTGCCGGCGATGAGGTCGGTGACCAGCCGCACCTTGCGTGGGCTGATCCGGACGTACTTGGCTGTTGCGGAGACACGCATCGGCTTCGCCTACTTCAGCGCCGTGGATCGCTCGGTGGAGCGTCCGGTGTGCCCGCGGTACGTGCGCGTCGGAGCGAACTCGCCGAGCCGATGCCCGACCATGTTCTCGGTGACGAATACGGGCACGTGACGACGGCCGTCGTGGACGGCGATCGTGTGCCCGATCATCTGCGGGAAGATGACGCTGGCGCGGGACCAGGTCTTCAGCACCTTCCGCTCGTTGCGCTTGTTCATGTCGTCGATGCGGCCGAGCAGGCGCGCGTCGACGAATGGTCCCTTCTTGACGGAACGACTCATCTATCGGCTCCTAACCCCGTCCGTACCGACGGCGGACGATCAGCTGGTTGCTCTTGCTCTTCTTGGCGCGGGTCCGCAGGCCCATGGCCGGCTTGCCCCACTTCGTCTTCGGCGGCATGCCGGTCGGCTGCTTGCCCTCGCCACCACCGTGGGGGTGGTCGTTCGGGTTCATGGCCGAACCGCGCACGGTCGGCCGCTTGCCCATGTGGCGCGCGCGGCCGGCCTTGCCGATCTTCTGGTTCTCGTGGTCGAGGTTGCTGACCTGCCCGACGGTCGCCATGCACTCGACGCGCACGCGGCGCACCTCGCCCGACGGCAGGCGCAGGGTCGCGTGGTCACCCTCCTTGGCGAGCAGCTGGGCGCTGCTGCCGGCGGAGCGCACGATCTGGCCGCCGCGACCTGCCACGAGCTCGATGTTGTGGACCTGCGTACCCAGCGGGATGCGCGACATCGGCAGGGCGTTGCCGGTCCGCGCCTCGACGTCCGGGCCGGACGCGACCGTGTCGCCCACCCCGAGGCCGTGGGGCAGCAGCATGTAGCGCTTGTCGCCATCGGCGTAGTGGAGGAGGCCGATGCGGGCAGAGCGGTTCGGGTCATACTCGACCGTGGCGATCTTCGCCGGGACGCCGTACTTGTCGCGCTTCCAGTCGATCACGCGGTACAGCCGCTTGTGCCCGGAGCCCTGGTGGCGCACCGAGATCTTGCCCTGGCTGTTGCGACCGGCGCGTCGCACGAGCTTCTCGGTGAGCGGCTTGTGCGGCGTGTCCTTGGTGATCTCCTCGAACGTCGAGCGGGTCATCTGGCGAAGCCCGGGCGACGTCGGTCGATAGTTGCGAAGTGGCATGCTCAGACGGCCTCGAAGAGTTCGATCTTGTCGCCGGGCGCGATCGACACGATGGCCTTCTTCCAGCCGGGAACCGTGCCCATCGTTCGGCGCCCGCGACGCTTCTGCTTGGAGCGGACGCTGACGATCCGCACGTCGAGAACCTTGACCTTGAACTCGGCCTCGACCGCGGACTTGATGAGGAACTTGTTCGCGTGGCGTGCCACGGCGAACGTGTAGTTGTTACGCTCGGTCTCGAGCGTGCTCTTCTCGCTGATCACCGGACGCAGGAGCACGTCGTGCAGGCTGCCGGTCACGCGTACACCTCCTGTGCGCGGTCGAGCGCGTCGCGGGTGAAGACGACCGTATCGGCCTCGAGCAGGTCGACGACGTTCAGGCTGTCGGCCAGGATGACGCGCACCTCCCGCAGGTTGCGGCAGGACAGCTCCACCTTCTCGTCGCGGGCGGCCAGGATCAGCAGGACCTTGCCCTCGGCCTTCCAGCCACCCAGCCGGCCGATCATCGTCTTCGTCTTGGTCTCGTCGATGTCGAAGCCCTCGACCACGCGCAGGGCGCCGTCCGCCTGCTTGGCGGACAGCACGCCGCGCAGCGCGCTGCGGCGCATCTTGGCCGGCAGCTTCTGCGCGTAAGAGCGGGGATGCGGCCCGAAGACCACGCCACCGCCGACCCAGTGCGGGGCCGACTTGGTGCCCTGCCGGGAGCGGCCGGTGCCCTTCTGGCGCCACGGCTTCGCCCCGCGACCGCGGACCTCGCCTCGGGTCTGCGTATCGGCCGTGCCAATCCGGCGGCTCGCCATCTGGCGGACCACGGCCTGGTGGATGAGGGACTCGTTGACCGGCGCGGCGAAGAGGGTCTCGGGGAGGTCCACCGTGCCCCCCTCCTTGCCGTCGGCCGTCAGGATCGTCGTCTGTGGCATCGTCACTTCGCCTTCTGCACCAGCAGCAGGCCGTTGCGCGCCCCGGGCACCGCACCCTTGACCAGGATGAGGTTGCGCTCCGGGTCGATCTTCACGACCTTGAGCTTCTTCACGGTCACCTGCTCGTTGCCCATGTGGCCCGGCATGCGGCTGCCCTTCCAGACCCGGCCCGGGTAGGTCCCCGCGCCGATCGAGCCGGGTGCCCGATGGTGGTCGGAACCGTGGGTCTTCGGACCACGCCGGAAATGGTGGCGGGCGATGACGCCGGTGAACCCGTGCCCCTTCGAGACACCCGTCACGTCGACGAGCTCCCCCGCCTCGAACAGGTCGACGCCGAGCTGCTGCCCGACCTCGTAGCCGTCGGTCGCATCGAGGCGGACCTCACGGACGCTCCTTGGGCGCTGCAGCTCCTTGTCGAGGTGCTTGAACTGACCGGCAACCGGCTTGGTCGCGCGGCGCGCGACACCGGCGCCGAGCTGAACGGCCGCGTAGCCGTCCTTCTCGACGTTCCGGATGCGCGTGACGGTGTTCGGGGTCGCCTCGATGACGCTCACCGGGACGACGCTTCCGTCGTCGGCGAAGATGCGGGTCATCCCCAGCTTCCTTCCGATCAATCCTGCCGGCACTGTTGGTGGTTCCTTCCTGATGGCGGAACGCCCTCGCGATGCACCGAGGCGGCGCATGCGAAGGAGTTCACATCTTGATCTCGATATCGACGCCGGCCGCCAGCGACAGCCGCATCAGCGCATCCACCGTCTTCGTCGACGGGTCGATGATGTCGATGAGGCGCTTGTGGGTCCGGATCTCGAACTGCTCCCGCCCGTCCTTGTGGACGAACGGTCCACGGATGACGGTGTACTTCTCGATCCGAGTCGGCAGCGGGACCGGACCGGCGACGTCGGCGCCGGTCCGCTGCGCGGTCTCCACGATCTGCTCGGCCGACTGGTCGAGCAGCTTGTGGTCGTACGCCTTGAGCCGGATGCGGATGCGCTGCTTGGCCATGATGGCTAGCCGATGACCTCGGTGATCACGCCGGCGCCGACGGTGTGACCGCCCTCGCGAATCGCGAAGCGCTGGCCCTGCTCGATGGCGATCGGCTGGATCAGCTCGACGTCGATGTTGACGTTGTCACCTGGCATGATCATCTCGACGCCCGCGGGCAGGATGATCGCGCCGGTCACGTCGGTCGTCCGCAGGTAGAACTGCGGGCGGTAGCCGGCGTAGAACGGCGTGTGGCGGCCGCCCTCCTCCTTGGAGAGGACATACACCTCGGCCTTGAACTTCGTCCCGGCCTTCACGCTGTTCGGCTTGGCCAGCACCTGCCCGCGCTCGAGCTCGTCGCGCTCGATGCCTCGCAGGAGGAGGCCGACGTTGTCGCCGGCCTGGCCCTCGTCCAGCGTCTTCTTGAACATCTCGACGCCGGTCACGACCAGCTGACGCGTCTTCTCGTGGATGCCGACCAGCTCGACGCTCTCGCCGGTGTTGACGATGCCACGCTCGATGCGGCCGGTGGCAACCGTGCCGCGGCCCTTGATGCCGAACACGTCCTCGATCGGCATCAGGAACGGCTTCTCCGTCTCGCGCGCCGGGGTCGGGATGTACGAGTCGACGGCCTCCATGAGCTCCTTGATCGAGGCGTAGTCGTCGTTCTCCGGGTCGTCGCTGCTGGACTCGAGCGCCTTGAGCGCCGAGCCGCGGATGACCGGGATGTCGTCGCCCGGGAACTCGTACTTGGTGAGGAGCTCGCGCACCTCCATCTCGACGAGGTCGATGAGCATCTCGTCATCGACCATGTCGACCTTGTTGAGGTACACGACCAGCGACGGGACCTCCACCTGGCGCGCCAGGAGGATGTGCTCGCGAGTCTGCGGCATCGGGCCGTCCGCGGCGGACACGACCAGGATCGCGCCGTCCATCTGGGCGGCGCCGGTGATCATGTTCTTGATGTAGTCCGCGTGGCCGGGGCAGTCGACGTGCGCGTAGTGCCGATTCGCCGTCTGGTACTCGACGTGGCTGATCGCGATCGTGATGCCGCGCTGCCGCTCCTCGGGAGCGTTGTCGATCTGGTCGAAGGCACGGAAGTCCGCGCCGCCGGACAGCGACAGGAACTTGGTGATCGCTGCGGTCAGCGTCGTCTTGCCGTGGTCGACGTGACCGATCGTGCCGACGTTGACGTGCGGCTTGCTGCGGTCGAACTTCTGCTTGGCCATGGTTGGTCCTTCGTCGCTCCTTATCGGTCCGAATTAGCTCTTGGACTTTGCAATCAGCTCGTTGGCGAGGTGGGTGGGGACTTCGGCGTAGCGGCTGAACTCCATCGAGTACGTGGCGCGGCCCTGGGTCATGCTGCGCAGCTCGGTCGCGTAGCCGAACATCTCGGCCAGCGGGACATGCGCCCGGATCATCCGGCTCGAGCCCCGCTCGTCGATGCCGTCGATCGTGCCGCGGCGGGCGTTGAGGTTGCCGATGACGTCGCCCATGAAGTCCTCGGGCGCCGTGACCTCGACCTTCATGACCGGCTCGAGGATCGCGGGGTCTGCCTTGGCGACGCCGTCCTTGGCGGCCATGCTGCCGGCGATCTTCATCGCCATCTCGGACGAGTCGACCTCGTGGTACGAGCCGTCAATGAGCGTGGCCTTGATGTCGATCACCGGGAATCCGGCGACCACGCCACCTGCCAGCGCCTCGACGACGCCCTGCTCGATGGCGCGCCAGAACTCGCGCGGCACGGCGCCGCCGACAATCTTCGACTCCCATTCGAACCCGGCGCCTCGCTCGAGTGGCTCGAGCGTCAGGACGGCATGGCCGTACTGGCCCTTGCCGCCGGTCTGGCGCACGAAACGACCCTCGGCCTTCGGCACCGGGCGACGGATCGCCTCTCGATAGCTCACCTGCGGCCGGCCGACGTTGGCCTGCACCTTGAACTCGCGCAGCATGCGGTCGACGAGCACCTCGAGATGGAGCTCACCCATGCCTGCGATCCGCGTCTGGCTCGACTCCTCGTCGGTGTGGACACGGAAGGTCGGGTCCTCTTCGGCCAGGCGCTGGAGGGCGATCGCCATCTTGTCCTGGTCGGCCTTCGTCTTCGGCTCCACCGCCAGCTCGATGACCGGCTCCGGGAACGTGATCGACTCGAGCACGATCGGCTTGTCCTCGACGCACAGCGTGTCGCCGGTCGTCGTGTTCTTCAGGCCGACCGCGGCGGCAATCTCGCCGGCGCTGACCTGGTCGATCTCCTCGCGATGGTTGGCGTGCATCTGGAGGATGCGGCCGATGCGCTCCTTCTGGCCCTTCGAGGAGTTGTAGACGTACGAGCCCGTCTTCAGCGTGCCCGAGTACACCCGGAAGAACCCGAGCTTGCCCACGAACGGGTCGGCCACGATCTTGAAGGCGAGTGCCGCGAACGGCTCGGCCGGATCGGTCTGGCGAGTCGCCTCCTCGTGCGTCCGCGGGTCCGTGCCGGTGACCGGCGGGACGTCGAGCGGGCTCGGCAGGAAATCGATGACCGCGTCGAGCATCGGCTGCACGCCCTTGTTCTTCAGTGCTGATCCGGTGAGGACCGGGACGATCTTGTAGGCGAGCGTGCCCGCGCGCAGGGCGACGCGGATCTCATCGGCGGAGATCTCCTCGCCCTCGAGGTACTTGTGGGCGATGTCGTCGTCGAGATCGGCCAGCGACTCGATCATCTTGTCGCGCCACTCGTCGGCGGTCGCCTGCACGTCGGACGGGATCTCGCCGATCTCGATCTGGTCGCCCAGGTCGTTGCCGTAGGTGATCGCCTTCATGTTGATGAGGTCGACCACGCCGCGGAACTTATCCTCGGCGCCGATCGGCACCTGCAGCGGCACGGCGTTCACGCCGAGGCGGTCCTTGATCATGTCGACCACGCGCCAGAAGTCGGCGCCGGTCCGGTCGAGCTTGTTGACGAAGCAGAACCGCGGGACGTGGTACTTGTCGGCCTGGCGCCACACCGTCTCGGACTGCGGCTCGACGCCGGCCACGCCGTCGAACACGACGACCGCGCCGTCGAGCACGCGGAGGCTGCGCTCCACCTCGGCCGTAAAGTCCACGTGCCCGGGCGTGTCGATCAAGTTGATGCGATGATCGTTCCAGAAGCAGGTCGTGGCGGCGGCGGTGATGGTGATCCCCCGCTCCTGCTCCTGCTCCATCCAGTCCATCGTTGCGGCGCCTTCGTGGACCTCCCCGAGCTTGTAGATCTTCTTCGTGTAGAAGAGGATCCGCTCGGTCACCGTGGTCTTGCCCGCGTCGATGTGCGCGATGATCCCGATGTTCCGGGTGCGCTCGAGCGAGATGTCGCCTGCCTTGGTGGACCGCGTGGCGGTCTGGGTGGTGGTCATCGGCCTACCACTTGAAGTGGCTGAAGGCGCGGTTCGCCTCCGCCATCCGATGCGTGTCCTCGCGGCGCTTCACCGCGGCACCGAGGCCGTTGCTGGCGTCGATCAGCTCCGAGGCGAGCTTGTCCGACATGCTCTTGCCGTTCCGCCTGCGGGCCGACTCGATGAGCCAGCGCATGCCGAGGCTGACCCGGCGGTCGGCGCGGACCTCGACCGGGATCTGGTAGGTCGAGCCACCGACGCGCTTCGGCTTGACCTCGATGAGCGGCATGGCGTTGCGCAGGGCGGCCTCGAGCACCTCGACGCCGGCACGGCCCGCCTGGCTCTCGCAGCGCGCGAGGGCATCCTCCAGGATGCGGTGCGCCAGCTGCCGCTTGCCGCCGTGCATGAGCTTGTTCGTGAACTGATCGAGCGTGAGCGCCGTGCCGGTGAGCTGCTCGGCGTACTTCGTCTTGCGCGCGATCGTCGGTCGTCGGGGCATGTGCTAGGACTTCCCGGGCGCCTTCGCGCCGTACTTGCTGCGGCCCTGCCGGCGGTCGCGAACGCCGGCCGCGTCGAGGGTGCCGCGGATGATGTGGTACTTCACCGCGGGCAGATCCTTCACCCGGCCGCCACGCACGAGCACCATCGAGTGCTCCTGCAGGTTGTGGCCGACGCCGGGGATGTAGGCCGTCACCTCCATGCCGTTCGTCAGGCGGACACGGGCCACCTTCCGAAGCGCCGAGTTCGGCTTCTTCGGGGTGCGCGTCATGACCTGGAGGCACACGCCCCGCCGCTGCGGCGCGCCGCGTCCCTCGCTGGTGGTCTGCTTGAGGGTGTTCAGCGTCCGGCGCAGCGCCGGGGCCTTCACCTTCTTGATCGCCGGCTTGCGACCCTTGCGCACCAGCTGGCTGATGGTCGGCAACGAGAACCTCGCGTTCGTACTCGCGTACTTGATGACTGTGGCTGCGTTCTCCGCGGAGCCCACGGCGACGCGGCAAGGATGCCCATCGGAGGCTTCAGCGGAGGGTGCCCACCGGGGCACACACGAAGGCGTCCCGCACGCGGGACACCGGAACGGGAGTATACGGAACGGGCCGATTGGCGTCAACCGAGCCACGCTCCGCGCGACCCGGGTCGCACGGGGGTTGCATGCGGGGGTACCGTGTCCGAGACCCATGCCGATGCCCGTCGTTCTGGCGACCACCTACCTGGCCATCAACCTCGCGATCACGGTCTGGCTGGCACGCGAGGAATCGCGCGGCCGCGCCGTTGCAGCCTGGGTCATCTTCGGGTCCCGGACCCTGCGCTACGGCCCGCCGCTGCTGGGTGCCCTGTATCTGGTGACCATCGCCGGCGACTGGCCGTTCGTGCTATTCGTGGCCACCTTCTTCGCCGGCGCCTTCTGGCTGCTGAACGGAGCCCTGAACTACCCGAGCCGTCCGCCGAAGAGGTAGCGACGAAGGGCGGCCCGGGGGCCATTCTCGTCATCGGCTCGCGGCACGTACAGTCGATGCCTTCCCAGCGCGGCTGAACGATTCGCCTGCCATTCGCCCCATACGAGGCATGAACGGTGTGACGCGGTGACGGCTACGGTTCCTGCCGAGCTCGTCATGCGCGCCCAGGGTGGCGACCACTCGGCTTTCGAGGACCTCGTCATGCTGGTAGGCGACCGATGCTTCTCGCTAGCCCATCGGGTCGTCCGGAGCCGTACGGTGGCCGAGGACGCTGTGCAACAGGCATTCCTGGGTGCCTGGCGTGATCTGCCTCGACTGCGCGATCCCGAGCGATTCGAGGCATGGGTCTATCGACTCCTGCTCCATGCCTGCTATGCCGAATTGCGGCGTCATCGCCGCTGGAGCGGTCTCTCGTCCGTCCTACCTGACGACATGGCAGCGAGCCCTGACCCATCACGTTCGGCGGACGATCGGGATGCATTGGAGCGGGCCTTCGCCCGACTCGCACCCGACCGGCGGGCGATCTTCATGCTCCACCATCACAGCGGATTCCCACTTCCTCGCATCGCCGAGGTACTTGGGATACCCCTGGGCACAGTGAAGTCGCGATTGCACTACGCAACGAAGACGCTCCGAGCCGCGATCGTCGCGGACGCCGTCCCCGTGATTCCGGAGGCTCCGAGACCATGAATCCGACGCACGATCCGGACCTGGCCATCAGTGCGTGGGTTGCAGACGGCCCGACTGAACTGGACGACTCGGTGCGTCGCATGGTCATCGCGGACACCTTTCGTACTCCGCAACGGCCTCGCAGGGGCGATCTCTTTGGAATCACCTGGCACATCGCTGTCGCCGCGGCCGCGGCCGCGATCGTCGTCCTCGTCGGGGTCGGCTGGCTGCTCGGCATGGGACCGCTGTCGCGGGTAGGTGGGCCGGATGCCAGCATCACGCCGCACTCCACACCGCGTCCCGGCTCAACCCCAGGGAGCGTCACCGACTTTGTCCGGCCGTTCGCCTTCGTGCTGCCGCCGGAAACCAGTCTGGAGGTGACAACTCACGGAACGCGGTGGGTTGCCTTTACCGCGGGATCGGACGTGGAAAGCGGCCGAGATCAGCAGCCTGGCTCATGGGGGGTCATCGTCGCGGACGTGACGGGCGCCAAGACGGAAGAAGGGTTAGGTCGGGCGGACGTCCTCCTCGGCTATCCGGGCTTCTTCGAAGATCTCGAGGGCAACGCCAGCGTGGATGTCGTTGCGCAAACGGCGATCGAACTCGACGCCCGCCCCGCGATCCAGGGCGACCTGGAAGCCAGCGGCGGTTCAGCGTATCCGCACATCCACCTCGAATGGGGCGCAGAAGACTCGGTCGAGCTTCCGTTCATTGACTTGCCCTATCCGACGCGGCTCATCGTCTCCGACGTCGGCGGGCGCATCGTCCTTATTCAGGTCTGGGCGCGGAGTCCCGCGGACTATCGTGCCTGGTTGCCCATCGCGATGGAGCTGGTGGACTCGATCACCTTTCCTGGGTATCCCTAGACCGGGTAGCACAATGGGCGGCCTTACCGGCCGCCCATTGCATCGGTCAGTTGGCTGGAGCGCCTAGCTCTTCGCCGGCTCCTCCTCGGTGAGCTCCTCGAAGGTCTGCTCCTCGACGGCGGCCTCCATCTCCGGGTTGTCCCCGGCGCCCATGAGCTCTGCGATCGTGTCGCCCTCGGCCTCGGCAGCCGCTTCGGCCTCGTCGGTCTCCACCTCGCCGGAGCCGTCGGTATCGGGGTCGCCCGACAGGAAGGCCCGTGCCGCGGCGGCCTCGCGCTGCTGCTCCGCCTCCTCGGGGGGGATCTGCGCGGCCCGCTCGGCCTGCAGGCGTCGCGCCTCGGCGCCGGTCCCGGCGGGGATCAGCTTGCCGATGATCACGTTCTCCTTGAGGCCGATGAGGTGGTCCTTGGATCCGTTGATCGCCGCCTCGGTCAGCACCCGGGTCGTCTCCTGGAAGGAAGCGGCCGCGAGGAAGGACGACGTGTTGAGCGACGCCTTCGTCACGCCCAGCAGGACGGTCTGCGCCGTGGCCGGCTCGCCGCCCTCGGCGAGGATCCGGTTGTTCGTCTCCTCGAACTCGAAGCGGTCGATCAGCTCCGACGGGAGCAGCTCGGTGTCGCCGGCGTTGTCGATCGTCACCTTGCGCAGCATCTGGCGCACGATGATCTCGACGTGCTTGTCCGAGATCGTCACACCCTGGGACCGGTACACCTTCTGGACCTCCGACACCAGGAAGCGCTGGACGGTGTCCACGCCCTTGATGAGCAGCAGGTCCTTCGGATTGAGCGACCCCTCGGTCAGCGGATCACCGGCCTGCACCACGTCGCCGTCGGCGACTCGCAGACGCGCGGAGTGCGGCACCGGGTACTCCCGGACGTCGACCTCCTCCGTGTGCAGGGTCACCGTGTTGCCCTTCTTCGTCACCCGGCCGGAGCTCGGCGCCTTGATCTCGATCAGCTCCTCGCCCTCGCCCAGGCGGGCCAACAGCTGGCCCTCGGTCACCTCGTCGCCATTGGCGACCAGGATCTCGTGCTGCGCGGTGAGCTTGAAGTTCGTGTCGTAGGCCTCCCGGTGGGTGACCCGGACCGTGATCGGCTGGTCGCCCGATGCCGGGGGCACCTCGACCACGCCATCGATCTCGGTCATGGTGGCCTGGCCCTTCGGGATGCGGGCCTCGAACAGCTCCTCGACGCGCGGCAGACCCTGCGTGATGTCCTCGCCGGCAACGCCGCCGGTGTGGAACGTCCGCATCGTCAGCTGCGTGCCGGGCTCACCGATCGACTGGGCCGCGATGATTCCGACAGCTTGCCCGATGTCGACCAGGTTGCCGGTGGCCAGGTTGCGGCCGTAGCACATGCGGCACACGCCGTGGCGCGCGGCGCAGGTGAGCGGTGAGCGAACGCTGACCCGATCGAGGGTCGATGCCTCGATCCGCTCGAGCGCGGCCTCGTCGATCTCCGCGTTGCGCTCGACGAGCACCTCTCCCGACTTCTCGTCGACGATGTCGATCGCCGCCATGCGGCCGATCAGGCGCTCGATGAACGGCTCGGGGATCTGATCGGACTCCTCGCGGGTGATCCAGGTGCCGATGTCCGCCGAGCAGTCGTCCTCGCGGGTGATCACGTCCTGCGCCACGTCCACCAGGCGCCGGGTCAGGTAGCCGGAGTCGGCGGTGCGGAGCGCCGTGTCGGCGAGTCCCTTGCGGGCCCCGTGGCTCGAGATGAAGTACTCGAGCACGCTCATCCCCTCGCGCAGGTTGGAGCGGATCGGCAGGTCGATGATCCGGCCGGACGGGTCGGCCATCAGGCCGCGCATGCCGGCCAGCTGGTGGACCTGGGTCACCGAGCCACGGGCGCCGGAGTTGGTGATGAGCATGATCGAGCCGCGCTCGTCAAGCCCGGAGAGCATCTTCTGCGTGACGCTGTCGGTGGTCTCGCGCCAGACCTCGACGGTCTGGGTGTAGCGCTCGTCGTCGGTGATGAAGCCCCGGCGGAACTCGCGGTCGATCTCGTCGACCCGCGTCTGCGCATCGGCCAGGAGCTTGGTCTTCTCCTTCGGCACCGCCAGATCCTCGACGCCGATGGTGATGCCGGCCTCGGTGGCGTAGTGGAAGCCGATGGCCTTGATGCCGTCCACCAGGGTCGCCGTCGCCTCCGGACCGAGGTCCCGGTAGCAGCGGGCGATGATCTCCTTGAGGCCCTTGCGGTCCATGACCCGGTCGACGAAGCGCAGCTGCGGCGGCAGGATCGAGTTGAAGATCACCCGACCGGCGGTCGTGGTGAGGATCTCGCTGACGGTCTTGCCGTCCGCCGGCTCGCCCTCCCACGTCTCGGTCTCGACGCGGACATCATCCTGGACGTGGATCGCGCCGGACGCCACCGCGAGCACCACCTCGGCGTCGTCGGAATACACCTGCCACGGCTTGAACCCACCGTCCTTCGACCGGCTCTTCGGGCGGTCGACGGTCAGGTAGTAGCAGCCGAGCACCATGTCATGCGTCGGGCTGACCACCGGCGAGCCATCGGCCGCCGACAGCAGGTTGCGGGTCGACAGCATGAGGTCCTTCGCCTCCTGCTGCGCCGCGGAGCTGAGCGGGACGTGGACCGCCATCTGGTCGCCATCGAAGTCCGCGTTGAACGCGAAGCACACCAGCGGGTGGATCTGGATCGCGGAGCCCTCGACGAGGACCGGCATGAACGCCTGGATGCCGAGCCGATGGAGGGTCGGGGCGCGGTTCAGCAGGACCGGGTGGTCCTTGATGACGTCCTCGAGGACGTCCCACACCTCGGGCCGCACCCGCTCGACGATGCGCTTGGCGCTCTTGATGTTGTGCGCGAAGCCCTTCTCGACGAGCTGTCGCATCACGAACGGCTTGAACAGCTCGAGCGCCATCTTCTTGGGCAGGCCGCACTGGTGCAGCTTCAGCTCCGGGCCGACCACGATGACCGAGCGGCCCGAGTAGTCCACACGCTTGCCGAGCAGGTTCTGGCGGAACCGGCCCTGCTTGCCCTTCAGCATGTCGGACAGGCTCTTGAGCCGATGGTTGCCGGTGCCGGCGATCGCGCGGCCGCGCCGGCCGTTGTCGATCAGGGCGTCGCACGCCTCCTGCAGCATCCGCTTCTCGTTGCGGATGATGATCTCCGGCGCCTCGAGATCGAGGAGACGGCTGAGGCGGTTGTTGCGGTTGATGACCCGCCGGTACAGGTCGTTGAGGTCGGAGGTCGCGAAGCGGCCGCCGTCGAGCTGGACCATGGGGCGCAGGTCCGGCGGGATGACCGGCAGGGTGGACAGGATCATCCACTCCGGCCGCGCGCCGGACTTGCGGAAGGCCTCGATCAGACGCAGGCGCTTGATCGCCTTCTTCCGGCGCTGGCCGGAGGTCTGGCGCATCTCGACGTGCAGGTCCTGGCTGAGCTGATCGAGATCGATCTGCTCGATGATCTTCTTCACCGCCTCGGCGCCCATGCCGGCGTCGAACATGCGGCCGTACAGCTCGGTCAGCTGGCGATACTCGGCCTCGGTGACGATCTGCATGACCTTGATGTCGGCCAGCCGCGCCTTCTCGGTGCGTGCCCAGAGGCGGGCGTCGTCAGTCTCGCGCGCGACGTTCTCGCGCTCGGAGGCGGTTGCCTCCTCGATCCCCGAGGTGAGGTCGGCGACCGCGGTCTGATACTTCTCCTCCGCGGCGGCCAGCGCCTCCTTGGCATCGGCGGCGACGGCGGCGACCTCGCCCTTGGCGACTTCGCGCAGCTTGGCCAGGGCCACCTTGCTGGTGTCCTCGGCCCTGCCGATCACCTCGCCGGTCGCCGCGAAGACGACGTCCTCGGTGAGCGTCTTGCCGGCGGCCTTGATCGATGCCTCCACCGCCTGCGCGGCGGTCATCAGCTCCTCGGTTCGGGCAGCCTGGGCATCGGCGACGCGCTTCTTCTCGGACTCGTGAGCCGCGTCGACCTCGGTGCGCTTGTCGGCGACGGCGCTTTCGAGCTCGGCGCGCTTCTCGTCGACCACGGCCTGTGCGCGCGCGACGCGCTCCTCGGCCTCCTCGTCGACGCGCTGGATCGCCTTGTCGCGCTGCGCCGCGTCGACGCGGGTGACGACGTACAGGGCGAAGTACAGGATGCGCTCGAGGTTGCGCGGGCTGATGTCGAGCAGGATGCCGAGACGGCTCGGCGTGCCCTTGAAGTACCAGATGTGGCTGACCGGGCTGGCAAGCTTGATGTGGCCCATCCGCTCGCGACGGACCTTCGAGCGAGTGACCTCCACGCCGCACTTGTCGCAGATGATGCCCTTGTAGCGGATGCGCTTGTACTTCCCGCAGTAGCACTCCCAGTCCTTGGTGGGACCGAAGATGCGCTCGTCGAACAGGCCGTCCTTCTCCGGCTTGAGCGTGCGGTAGTTGATCGTCTCGGGCTTGGTGACCTCGCCGGAGGACCAGCCCTTGATCTGATCGGGGGACGCGAGGCTGATGCGGATCGCGTCGAAATTGTTGACTTCAAGCATGAGCGGCTTACTGACTCCTGCGGCGGCTGGCGGTGCCGCTGCTGCGCTCTCGACCGGGGTGGACCAGACCCCGGCTCAGGATCGACCGATGGGTGGGACGCGGCGACGGCGTCCTGCGGCGCCGCCGGTCGAGGCTATTCCTCAAAGCCCTGGAGATTGATTCCGCCGAGGTCCGGCAGCGGGTAGCTGCCGGTGTCCTCGATGAAGCGGATCTCCTCTTCGTTCTCGTTCAGGATCTCCACCGACAGGCCGAGCGCCTGGAGCTCCTTGATGAGCACCTTGAACGACTCTGGCACGCCGGGGGACTGGATCTCTTCGCCCTTGACGATCGCCTCATAGGTCTGCACGCGACCCATGACGTCGTCGGACTTCACGGTGAGCAATTCCTGGAGGATGTTCGCCGCGCCGTAGGCCTCGAGCGCCCACACCTCCATCTCGCCGAAGCGCTGGCCACCGAACTGCGCCTTGCCGCCCAGCGGCTGCTGGGTGATGAGGCTGTAGGGCCCGGTGGAGCGCGCGTGGATCTTGTCCTCCACCAGGTGGTGGAGCTTGAGCATGTAGATGTAGCCGACCGTCACGCGGTGATCGAACGGGTCCCCGGTGCGGCCGTCGTACAGGACGGTCTTCCCGTCCTTGGCCAGGCCGGCTGACTTCAGCGCCTCCTCGATGTGCGCCTCGGTGGCGCCGTCGAACACGGGCGTCGCGGCCTTGAGGCCGAGGGCCTTCATGGCCCAGCCGAGATGGGTCTCGAGGATCTGGCCGATGTTCATCCGGCTCGGCACGCCGAGCGGGTTGAGCACGATGTCGACCGGCGTGCCGTCCGGCATGAACGGCATGTCCTCCGCGGGCAGGATCTTGGCGATCACGCCCTTGTTGCCGTGCCGGCCCGCCATCTTGTCGCCGACCGCGATCTTGCGCTTCTGGGCCACGCTGACTCGCACCAGGCGGTTGACGCCGGGGAGCAGCTCGTCTCCGTTGTCGCGGCTGAACTGCCGGACGTCGACCACGATCCCCCGCTCGCCGTGCGGCAGCCGCAGGCTCGAGTCGCGGACCTCGCGGGCCTTCTCCCCGAAGATCGCGCGCAGCAGGCGCTCCTCGGCGGTCAGCTCGGTCTCGCCCTTGGGAGTGATCTTGCCGACGAGGATGTCGCCGGGCTTGACCTCGGCTCCCTCGTAGATGATCCCGTCCTCGTCGAGGTTGCGCAGGCTCTCCTCGCCCACGTTCGGGATGTCGCGCGTGATCTCCTCGGGGCCGAGCTTCGTGTCGCGGGCCTCGATCTCGTGCTTCTCGATGTGGATCGACGTGAACAGGTCGTCCTTGACGAGCCGCTCGCTGATGACGATGGCATCCTCGTAATTGCCGCCCTCCCATGGGAGGAAAGCGACCAGGATGTTCTGGCCGAGGGCCATCTCGCCACCATCGGTGCTGCTGCCGTCGGCCAGGACCTGCCCGGCGGTGACACGATCGCCGACGTCGACGACCGGCCGCTGGTTGATGCAGGTGCCCTGGTTCGATCGCAGGAACTTCTTCAGCTTGTACGTGTCGCGCTCGTCGCCCTCGTCACGCTCGATCTGGAGGAAGTCGGCCGTGACGGACACGACGGTGCCGCCGGCCTTGGCCACCAGGACGCCCTGCGAGTCGAGGGCCGCGCGGAACTCGACGCCCGTGCCGACCACCGGAGCCTCCGGCTGGAGGAGCGGGACCGACTGGCGCATCATGTTCGAGCCCATCAGGGCCCGGTTCGCGTCGTCGTGCTCGAGGAACGGGATCATCGCCGTGGCGACGCTGACGATCTGCTTCGGGCTGACGTCCATGTAATCGATCACGTCGACCGACTCCTCGAGGAACTTGTCCTTATAGCGGACCAGCACGCGGTCCTCGGAGAAGCGGAAACTCTCGTCGAGCGCGGCGTTGGCCTGTGCGATGTGGAACTTCTCCTCCTCGGACGCATCGAGGTAGACGATCTCGTCGGTCACGACCGGCCGGACCCGGACCTGGGCGACCTTGGCGTCCTTGATCTGGCCCCACAGCTTGTCGTCGATGGTGGCGCCGGCCTTGGCGACCGGCTTGCCGCCGTCGGACAGGACCAGGTCCTCGGCCAGGATCTGGCCGAGGGCATCGGCCTGCTTGTCCTTGCTGCCGACGAAGCGGCGCACCTTCCGGTACGGCGTCTCGATGAAGCCGTGACGATTGATCTTCCCGTATGTCGCCAGGGAGCCGATCAGGCCGATGTTCGGGCCTTCCGGCGTCTCGATCGGGCACATCCGGCCGTAATGGCTGGGATGAACGTCACGGACGTCGAAGCCGGCGCGCTCGCGACTCAGGCCACCCGGGCCGAGCGCCGACAGGCGTCGTTTGTTGGTCAGCTCGGCCAGCGGATTCGTCTGATCCATGAACTGGCTGAGCTGGCTGCCGCCGAAGAACTCCTTCATCGCCGCCACGACGGGACGGATGTTGATGAGGGTGTTCGGCGTGGCCTGGTCGGAGTCGGTGATCGTCATCCGCTCCTTCACGACGCGCTCCATGCGGAGCAGGCCGATCCGGAACTGGTTCTGGATCAGCTCGCCGTTGGCGCGAATGCGCCGATTGCCCAGGTGGTCGATGTCGTCGGGGTCGCCGCGGCCGTTGTTCAGCTCGATCAGCTTGCCGATGATCGCCTCGATGTCCTCGCGACTGATCACGCGGCTCTCGCGCGGGTTCGGTGTCTCCTCCGCGGGCAGGTCGATCTTCAGCTTGGTGGCCACATCGGCCAGCGCCTTGTTGAGCTTGTAGCGGCCGACGCGGCCGAGGTCGTAGCGGCGGAAGTTGAAGAACAGGCTGGTGACCAGGGCGCGCGCGTTCTCGACGGTCGGGGGATCGCCGGGGCGCAGCTTCTTGTAGACCTCAATGAGGGCCTGGTCCTGGTCCTGAGCCGGGTCCTTCTCGAGCGTCAGCGCGACGTACGGATGCTCCGGGTTATCGTCGGCCGGGGCGAAGATCTTCTCGATCTCGCTGGTCTCGAGGCCCACGGCGCGCAACAGCGTGGTGACCGGGATCTTCCGCTTGCGGTCGACCTTGACGCTCAGCAGGTCCTTGTTGGACGTCTCGAACTCGAGCCAGGCACCGCGGTTCGGGATCACCTTGGCGGCATGCAGCAGCCGCCCGGTCGAGGGATCCTCGGCAGCGGTGTAGTACACGCCCGGCGAGCGCACCAGCTGGCTGACCACCACGCGCTCGGCGCCGTTGATGATGAAGGTGCCCTGGTCCGTCATCCATGGGAAGTCGCCCATGAAGACGGTCTGGTGCTTGACCTCGTCGGTCTCCTTGATGACGAGGTCGACCTCCACCTTCAGCGGACGCGCGTAGGTGAGGTCACGGGTGCGGCACTCCTCCTCCGAGAACTTCGGCTCCTCGAAGTAGAACTCGCGGAAGTGCAGCTCGAGATTCTTGCCGGTGAAGTCGGTGATCGGGGTGATCTCGTCGAGGAGCTCGCGGAGGCCGGTCTTGACGAACCACTCGAATGAGTCGGTCTGAGTCTGGATCAGGTTCGGGAGGGGCAGGACTTCCGGAATATGCGAGAAATTCTCACGAATCGGAGCCAGCTCAAATCGGCTGGCAGACTCGGCCAAGGCCATTCAGTACTCCTGGAGGAAGGCATGGTGAGGCGCGGACACGCGAACGAGCAGTATATCAAAGCATCCCGCTTCGTCAACTGAAGCGCCTCCGCCTCGCCGAGGCCGGCTCGTGCACCCGAGCCGGCCTCTCCGCCGTGCGCTCAGAAGACCCGATACGCGATCTCGGCGGGTGCGAGCAGCAGCTCCTTGATCTCGTCGTCGACCTTGAGCAGCGAGATGTGAGCCCCCGCCATCTCGAGCGACGTGCAGTACTCGTTGACGTAGCTGCGCCAGACGCTGATCCCCTTGTCGGCCAGCTTCTTGTGGGCCGATCCATACAGGAGGTAGAGCTCGCTGATCGGTGTGCCACCCAGGCCGTTCACCATCAGCGCAACTTCGTCGCCTGAGGTGAACGGCAGGTCGGGGACGATCGCGTCGAGCAGGATGTCGACGAGGTCGTCGGCCGGCTTGATCTTGGCGCGCTCCCGGCCCGGCTCGCCGTGGATGCCGATGCCGATCTCGATCTCGTCGTCACCGATGTCGAACAGCGGCGTGCCACGCACCGGCGGCGTGCACGAGGACAGGGCGATGCCCATGGTGCGTACATTGGCGATGACCTTCTCACCGACCGCCACGCAGTCCTCGAGGCTGCCGCCCTGGTCGGCCTTGGCGCCGACGGCCTTGATCACGAAGAAGTTGCCGGCCACGCCACGGCGCCCGACGGTCCACGTCGAGTCCTGGACCGCCACGTCGTCGTTGACGAGGAGGTAGCCGATCTTCTGGCCCTCGGCCTCCTGGAGCTCCCTGGCCATCTCCCACGCGGCGCGGTCGCCGGTGTAGTTATTCACGAGGTACAGCACGCCCGCCGGGGTATCCATGAGTTTCGCGGTCTCGGTCACGAACTCCACCGGCGGGCCGGCGAAGACGTCGCCCGGGCATGCGGCGTCGAGCATGCCCGGACCCACGATCATGGTGTGAGCAGGCTCATGGCCGGAGCCCGAGCCCTGGATGATCGATACCCGGTCGGCCTTGGGCATGTCGGCGCGGTAGATGAGGTTGTACTTCGGCTCGTATTTGAGGGATCCGCCGCTGGCGAGGGCGATGCCCTCGAGGAACTCGGCGACGAACTGGCTGGGGTCGTTGACGAACTTCTTCACGCCCTGGGTCTCCTTCAGGAGCTGTACTTGTCGCGCCAGGCGGCGCTGATGTCCTGGAGAATCACGCCGATCGCGGTCGCGCCGGCATCGACGGAGTCACGGCTGCGCTCGCCGACGTACGCGGCCCGGCCGCGCATGGCGAGCATGCCTTTGGTGTTCTCGGCGGCGGTGACCGCCACGTCTGCCGCCTCCTGGAGTGCTGCCACGCCGTCGTCGGTGATCGGCTCGGCGAAGCTGGCCTCAAGGCTATCGATGGCTGGGACGAGCGCGTCGAGGAGCGTCTTCTCGCCGAGCGACGCGTTGCCGCGGGCCATGATCCCCTCCACCGCCGCACGAAGCATGGCGATGAGGTCCTCAGACGCAAGCTCGGTCCTGTCGCCCGCGGTGATGCCGGCTCGCAGGAAGGCCGTGCCCCAGAACGGGCCGCTGGACCCACCCACCTTGGAGGAGATCGTGAGGCCCACCTTCTTGAGCACGGAGCCCACGCTCGAGTGGTCGAAGCTGTCGAGCTCGGCCCCGACAACCTCGAAGCCGCTGCGCAGGGAGTAGCCGAAGTCGCCGTCTCCCACCACGGCGTCGAGCTGGGAGAAGTACTCCGTGTTGTCGACGATCGTCTTCGCCATCGTCCTCAGGACGAGGTCGACGTCATCAAGCGCGGGTCTTGCCATACACGAACCTCCTTCAATGACCGAGCCGGCCTCAGCCGGCCAGACAGCCCTCCAGGTCGACCAGGGTGATGTAGTCGCCGGGCTGCGCCGCGCCACGGTTGGCGATCACGCGGGTGCGCTCGCCGCCCGGGTCGCCGAGCGACGAGACGACCAGGATGGCTTCCTCGTTGGCTTCCTCCTCCGTGTAGGCGTTGACGGTCATGACGCATCGAAGGCCCGCAGCGACCGCCGCGAGGAGGCCGTTGCGCGAGTCCTCGATGACGAGCGTCTCGGCGGGCGACGTACCGAGGCGTGCGAGTGCGAGCAGGTAGATGTCGGGGGCGGGCTTCTTTCGCTGCACGATGTCGCCCGCCAGCACGGCATCGAAACGGGCCGCGCGATCCGGCCCGACCGCCTGCTCCAGGATGGCCATCACGGATGGCTCCGCCGAGGTCGATGCCACGGCCATGGCCCACCCGGTGTCCTGGGCCTCGGTGACGATGCGGCGGATGCCGGGGCGCGTGGGCAGCCGGCCCGCAGCCACCATCTCGGTGTAGATCGCGGTCTTGCGCCGATGCCAGTCGCCCAGCATGGCGGCCTGGCCCTCCGGGTCGGTCGGCAGGCCGTTGGCATCGCAGAAGTCTGGCGTCAGCTCGCTCGCCATTCGCTCCTTGCCGCCGGCGATCTGCAGCTTGCGCCCGTACTCGTCCTCCGACCATTCGAGCGGAATGCCGAACTCGCGGAACGCCTGGTTGAAGGCCACGCGATGGCCATCGCGCTCGGTATCCGCGAGCACCCCGTCGCAGTCGAAGACGAGGGCGCTCATCCACCCGCTCCGGCGCTACCGAACAGGCGGATGTGGTCCTCGGCCATGGCCTTGACCGCGGCGCGTTGCGCGTCGAAGAGCTTTGGCGGGTCGTACTCGCCGGCGTGCTCGGTCATGTAGTCGTAGCCCGACTGCATGAGCTGGATCTTCAGCGCGGTCGAGATGTTGACCTTCGCGCACCCACGCGCGATGAGGTCGCTGAACTGGTCCGGCGTCATCCCCGTTCCCCCATGGAGCGCGACCGGGATCCCCGTCGCATCGACGATGTCGGTCACTCGCTGGCTGTCGAGCGTCGGCGTCGTGCGGTACATGCCGTGTGCGTTGCCGATGGCGGGTGCGAAGACATCAACACCGGTGGCGCGGATGAACTCGACCGCGGTCTCGAGGGACTGTGCCTCGACGGCGTCGTCGTCGCCGATCTCCTCGACGCGCTTGAAGCCCTCGATCTCTCCCTCGACGAGGGCGCCGTACGGCCGTGCCTCGGCCACGACCTCGGCGGATTGCCGCTGGTTCTCCTCGACGCTCAGCTGCGAGCCGTCGAAGAGGACCGAGTTCCATCCCTTCTCGAGACAGAGGGTGATGATCTCGCGCTCACCGCAGTGATCCAGGTGCAGCGCGACCGGAACCGTGATGCGGTCGGTCATCGAGCGCCACATCGCCATCAGCACGTCGGCCCCGACCGACTTCACGGTCTTGACCGATGTCTGGACGATGAGCGGCGCCCTGAGATTCTCCGCCGCCGCGAGGACCGCCTCCATGGTCAGGTCGTTCACGACGTTGATCGCGGCCACGCCGTACCTGCCCTCGAAGGCGCGGCTGATGATCTCGGTCGTTGGCGTGACAGGCACTAGCCATCTCCTCCCCGAACGAGGCCGACGACGTCGCGCGCGTTCGCCTCGTCCACGATCAGGACGTCGATGACTCCGGCCCGCAGGGCTCCGAGGATGGCCCGCGGCTTCTCGTCGCCCGAGGCGACGGCAACGACCGAACCGATGCGTCGCAGATCGTCGATCGACAGTCCGACGAGCCGACTGTCATGGGGTGCCTGGATGACCGAGCCGTCGACGTCCACGTAGTTGCCGATGACGTCCCCCACCGCACCCTGGGTCCTGAGCTCGGCGATCTCGGCCAGCGAGAGCGAACCGCTGCGCACCATCGTGCAGCCGTCGTCGGTTCCGCCGATCCCGACCAGCGCGACGTCGGCATCGGCCGCCACCTGCAGCGCGTGCGCCACCGCTTCCTGCTCGAGCAGCCGATCGCGGATCTCGGAGCTCTCCACGTAGGCGGGGGCATAGAGGATCTCGGCACGGCCGCCGCATCGCGCCGCCAGGGCGCGGCAGATCTCGCTGGGATTGGTCGGGGCGTCGACGCTGGGGGACCCGCCCATGGCGCTGGCGAACACGCAGTCGATCGGCGCGGCTGGGCGGAAGTAGCGCGGGACCTCGCCGATGTCGCGACCGTGGCTCACCGCCACCACCGATCCGTCGTGCAGGCGCCGCTCCAGGTGGCGGGCGGCGCTGCGCGCCACGCCAGCACGCTGGGACTCCATGTCCGGGCGGCGCGAGCTGATGATGGCGTCGGTCAGGCCGAACACGTCGATCAGCTGGGCCTCGAGGTCGAGGTCCACGCCCGGAGGGGGCTCGATGTGGATCTCGACCACGCCGCTTGCACGCGCACGCTCCAGCAGGCGCTGGACTTTCGGTCGCGACAGGCCGAACTCCCCACCGATCTCCCCCTGGGTCCGACCCTCGACGTACCAGCGGTGCGCGATGCGCGCGAGGAGCTCGTGTTCGTCCCAGCTGAGCTCGTCGGGCAACGTCCCGCCCTTCCGGTGTGCGACATGAGCAATTGCTCAAGAACGTGCAGATGCTCATGCTACACGCTCGCCGTTCTCGATGAAAGGCCGGGGGCACGACGAAGCCGGCTCCCGCGAAGGGAAGCCGGCTTCTGATCGCGTGAGTCGGGCAGGTTTACTTGACCTCGACGGTGGCCCCCGCCTCGGCCAGCTTCTCCTTCGCCGCCTCGGCTTCCTCCTTGGCGACGCCCTCCTTCACGGCCTTGGGGGCCGCGTCGACGAGGTCCTTCGCCTCCTTGAGGCCAAGGCCGGTCAGCTCGCGAACGGCCTTGATCACGAGGATCTTGTTGGCGCCGACGTCGGTCAGCACCGCGTCGAACTCGCTCTGCTCCTCGGAGGCAGCTGCGGCGGCACCGTCACCACCGGCCGCGGGGCCGGCGGCGGCCACGGCCACCGGGGCGGCGGCGGTCACGCCGTATCGCTCCTCGAAGGCCTTCACCAGCTCGCTGAGCTCGAGGACGGTCATCGTGTCGATCGCCTCGAGGATCTGATCCTTGTCCAGGGTCTTGGTCGCCATCGGAATTCGTTCTCCTGTCGTTCGCTTCGTCGACCCGTCAGGCCGGATCTTGCGTCTGCTGCTTCTTGTCGGCCACGGCGCTGAGCACCCCGACCAGGTTGCGGATGTTCGCGGCCAGCACGGCGGCCATGCCGGTCATCGGTGCGGCCATCCCGCCGGCGATCTTGCCGAGCAGGACGTCGCGCGACGGGAGGGTGGCGAGCCGGGTGAGCTGCGCGGCGTCGATCGCCTGGCTGCCCAGCATGCCGCCACGCACCGTGACGACGCGGGAGTAGGGCCGGAGGGCATCGGACAGCGCCTTCGCCATCGCCGCTTCGTCGCCGTCGATCGTGGCCAGCGCGGTCGGACCGGTGAGCGTGTCCTTGAGCTCGGTGCGGTCCGCCTCGTCGGCGGCGATCTTCAGCAGGCGGTTCTTGGCGATCGTGAGCTGCACGCCGCTGTCGCGGAGCGTCCTCCGGACCGATTGCATGTCCGAGACCTTCAGGCCCCGGTAGTCGACCACGGCCATGGCGGAGCTGGAGCGGAGCAGCTCCGTGAGCTCGGCAACGGCCTGGCGCTTCACATCGGTCGGCATCGGTCTGTCCTGGTCTCCTCCTTGAAATCAAAAACGGCGGCCCGTGCAGTGCGCGACACGGAACCGCCGTCATGGCAAGCGAGTTCATTCGTGCCTGCGCGTGCCGCGGCGTCTGAGTCGTTCAGCGCCGACGATTGGTCCGGGAGTCACACCCGGGACGCATCGCGGTCTCTGGCGTCTTCGGTTGAATCGGCGCCCATCCTAGCCGATGCGCGCCGCCCTGTCCTCTCAGGCGTTGGCGGCTGCCAGCGCCGATGGGATATCGACTCGGATCCCCGGGCCCATGGTCGGCGCCAGGGTCAGGGTCCGCATGTAGGTGCCCTTGGCACCCGACGGCTTGGCGCGGTTGATCGCGTCCACCAGGGTCGCGACGTTGGCGGCCAGCTGCTCGGGCGTGAAGCTCGCGCGTCCGACCGGCACGTGGACGATCCCGGCGCGGTCGACCTTGAACTCGATGCGGCCCGACTTGATCTCGCCGACGGCGCGCTCGATGTCGAAGGTCACGGTGCCCGACTTGGGATTCGGCATCAGGCCGCGCGGTCCGAGCTTCTTCCCGAGCCTGCCAACGGTGCCCATCATGTCCGGCGTGGCGATCGCCACGTCGAACTCGAACCAGCCATCGTCGATCCGCTTCACCAGGTCGTCACCGCCGACCTCGTCGGCCCCGGCGCGCAGCGCCTCCTGGGCCTTCTCGCCCTGGGCGAACACGATGACGCGGCTCGTCTTGCCGGTGCCGTGAGGCAGGACAACGGTCCCGCGCACCAGCTGGTCGGCGTGGCGCGGGTCGACGCCCAGGCGCAGGTGCGCCTCGACGGTGCCGTCGAACTTCGAGATCGACAGTCGCGGCAGCAGCTCGGCGGCCGCATCGATCTCGTAGCGACGCTCCGGCTCGACGAGCTTGGCCGCCTCGGTGTACTTGCGTCCGTGCTTCGCCATCAGGAGGCCACCTCGATGCCCATCGAGCGCGCGGTGCCCTCGATGATCCGCATCGCCTGCTCGACGGTATTGGCGTTGAGGTCCTGCATCTTCATCTCGGCGATCTCCCGGACCTGGGCGCGGGTCACCTGTCCGACCTTCTCCTTGTTCGGGACCGACGAGCCGGACTCGACGCCGGCCGCCTTCTTCAGCAGCGCGGCCGCCAGCGGGGCCTTCGTCACGAACGTGAAGCTGCGGTCCTCGTAGACCGTGATCTCGGCCGGCACGACGTAGCCGCGCAGGTCGGCGGTGCGCTCGTTGAAGGCCTTGATGAACTCCATGATGTTGATGCCGTGCTGGCCGAGCGCCGGCCCGACCGGCGGGGCGGCAGTCGCGGCGCCGGCCGGCGCCTGGACCTTCAGCATCGCGCGAATCTTCTTTGCCATCGGTTCTCCTTCGGAGGTTCAGACGGGACCGCTGCGGTCCCTCCCTCTGCCTGGGCGGCGCCTGCTGACGCCGCGAACTGGATCGGTCCTACAGCTTCTCGATCTGCAGGAAGTCGAGCTCCACCGGGGTCTCGCGGCCGAAGATGCTGACCAGCACCTTGACCTTGTTCTTCTCCGGGTTGACCTCGTCGACCGTGCCGATGAACTCGGCGAACGGACCGTCCTTGACGCGAACGCTCTGGCCCTTCTGGTACTGGACCTTGAACTTCGGCGTCTCGACCCCCATCTGCTTGAGGATCTTCTTGACCTCTGTCTCGTCGAGGGGCAGCGGTCGGTTCCCGGAGCCGACGAAGCTCGTCACGCCCGGGGTGTTCCGCACCACGTACCAGCTCTCGTCGCTCATCGCCATCTCCACCAGCACGTAGCCGGGGAAGACCTTGCGATTCACGGTCTGGCGCTGGCCGTTGCGGATCTCGATCTCCTCCTCCATCGGGACGAGGACCTGGAAGATCTGGTCCTCCACGCCCATCGACTCGATGCGGTGCTCGAGATTGGCCTTCACCTTGTTCTCGTAGCCCGAGTACGTGTGGATGACGTACCACTGCTTCTTCGCGCGCTCCGCCTCCGGCATGTCGCCGGGCCGCGGGGCCTCGCGCGAGAGACGGGCGGCCTCGCGCGCCTCGTTCACCGTCGTCTCGGGGGTCGTCTCGTCGGGCATCAGATCACCTGGTCAATGAGCGTGTTGAAGATCCGGTCGAGCACGAAGATGTAGAGACCCACGGCGACCGACACCGCGACGACCAGCACGGTCAGGCGGATGACGGTCTGGCGAGTCGGCCAGGCGACCTTCTTCAGCTCGGCCCAGCTCTCGACCAGATAGCGGCGGATGCCGGTCAACACGATCGGTTCGGTCTTCCTGCTACGGCGTGGTGGGTGGGATGGCGGCGGTCGTGAGGGTGGCAGGGGCGACAGGACTCGAACCTGCAACCGCTGGTTTTGGAGACCAGTGCTCTACCAATTGAGCTACACCCCTCCGCGAACGCAGCCTCCCTACTTCGTCTCCCGGTGCAGCTGGTGCTGCCGGCAGCGCGGGCAGAACTTGTTCAGCTCCAGGCGCCCCGGGTCGTTTCGCTTGTTCTTCCGCGTGCTGTACGTGCGCTCCTTGCAGACGGTGCACGCCAATGCGATCACGGGTCGGTTCTCGGCCTTAGCCACGTGGTTCTCGTTTCCTCGTCGTCAACCCCCGGCCGACCGGCTCCGCGGCCACGTCGAACTAGGGCGGGTCACCGGGGGAAAGCCGGCAGATTGTACTCCGCGATCGGCGCCGCCGTCAACGAGGCGCAGAGCTCTCGATGGCTCCGCCCGCCCCTCGTCCTGGCGGGCGCTCTCGTTGTCGGAGGACGATCCGGGTGAACGGCAGGCGCACGTCGCTGAAGACCTCGATGCTGACCAGGAAGCCAAGGAAGATGAAGATCACGCCGAGCAGCTCGCCGATGTAGAACGACCACGTGATGCCAAACCGGTTCAGGCCGCTCGTCCAGCCCGGAATGAAGCCCCCGAGGGCGATGAGCAGGGTCGCCGGCACGCGCGAGTTCAGCGTGCCAGTGCGAAATGCCCGCCAGGCCGCCGGGATCGACGCGACGAAGTTGACCAAGACCGCGATCGCGCGACCGACGGCACCGACGATCGGCACGTCCGTGGTGACGCGAACCACGCGCACTTTCGGCATGAAGATGTAGGCCGAGTACACCGCCCCGAAGACGAGAGCGAACGCCCCGACGATGTTGAACGGCGGTGTGAGGATGCGCAGGTCCGCCGGCATTGCCGCACCGGTCGGGATGCCGAGCTCGTCGAGAGAGTAGCCCGGCGACGCCACCGGCACGGCCAGCGTGAACACGGTGACGATGGCCGAGGCACCGACGAGGATGGCAGCGACGACGTGACCTACCCACCGACGCCGGAATCGCGTAACCACGGCGAGAGTGATCGCCGACGCGAGCGTCGCTGCAACGACGCCGAGGACGATCGCATCGGATGGGGGCGTCCCCTCCCGCGTGTACTTCGCTGCGGTCAGGTAGCTGAACAGCCCGGCAAGCACGAACGACACGGCGACGAAGTAACCGAAGCGTGTGCGGTTGAGAAGGTAGACGGTGCCGAGGCCCAGATAAGCCGCAACGCCAAAGGCGCCGACCAGGTACCAGGTCCGATAGAGCGGTTCATTCCAGCCGAAGGCCCCGCCCAGGAACTCGGTGCCGGCGCTGACGCCGTACCACAGGAGCCCGACCGTCCATACGAGTTGATACGGCTGGCGCCGGCGCCACCACTGGTCGGCGACCATGGCGGCGAAGACGAAGGACAGCGCGGAGCTCAGGAACGGCAGGACGACATTGGGATCCACGCGACGGGTTGCCTCCGGACCGATGGCGGGCTGAGCCGCCCGAGGATCGCCGCGGGTGCCATGCGCCGTCAACTCTAGGACATAGATTTGCGGTGGTTTCCCGTCATCGCGGCACGGACCCGCTATGCGGACCGGGGCAAGCGTGGAGCCCACGTCCGGGCTCGAACCGGAGACCTCTTCCTTACCAAGGAAGTGCTCTGCCTACTGAGCTACGTGGGCCTGGGGACTGGTCGTTCGGCTGCGCTGTGATGGTGGGCAGGGAGGGAATCGAACCCCCACAGTCGAAAGACGGCTGATCTACAGTCAGCGGAGCTCACCACCTGCTCAACCTACCCACGAATCGCGGCCGGCGCGTGGTGCGACGCCGACCGAGCAGCGAGTATATCCGAAGGCCCAATCGCCCTCAACATCGCTGGACCGGACCCGATGCGTGGGGTGATTACCCCTCCCGCGTCCCCGCGGAACGGTGGCCACGACGCCGGGAGGCGACCGCGCTGAAGGTGCGGTCGATTCGCGACAGGGCCATCGATCTGTCCACGCGTGTGACGGCTGCCTGGCTGGCATGCGCCGCGGCCTGGATCTCGATCCGGCGCTCAACCCGTCGCCGCACGATCCCCGCATACGCGCCGGTTGCCGCGACCAGACCACTCAGCGAGAGCGCCTGGGCGAGAAGGACGTGGACGGGTTGCATGTCGTCGACTCTACGCGCGGCGGGCACACACGGAACTAGTGCATTCGGGCCATTCGGGAGGGGACGCACGGTGAGCTTGGACGCCGAGGCTCATCCCCACCCTGAGCGGACCGCATCATCGGTGGACCGGCACGATCGGCCAAGGGTCGGCTAGCATGCCGCGAATGAACGCCGAAGCGGTCGAAGCGCCCCCGCGGCCGATATCGCGACCGGGGAACAGTGCCATGCGGGTTCTCGCATCGCCATGGACGTCGCTCGCCCATCCGCTATTGCTGGCGGCGACCTTTGTGCTCTTCCTCTTCGCTCAGAACATCGAGGAGCAGGTTGGCGCCGCCGTCGTACTCAGGCCGCTGCTGATCGTCCTGCTTGGGACCGCGGCCGCGATGCTCATCGCGCTCGTCGTGTTCCGCGACCTGCGCCGCGCGGGCCTGGCTGCGAGCGTCGCCGTCCTCCTGTTCTTCACGTACGGGCATGCCTGGCAGCTGGTCCAGGGCCGCGTCGAAGAGCCGATCCTGCTGGCGGCGTGGGTGGCGATGCTGCTGCTGGCGCTCGCCGTCATCGCGCTCGCCGGGCGTCCACCGCGCGCCGTCGCGGACGCCCTGACCGTCTTCGCGGCGGCGCTGCTCGCGATGAATGTCGTTCCGATCCTCGGCTACCACCCGCCCGTCGCCGCGGCGCAGGAGCAGCCGGTCGGGCTGACCGTCGGGCCGGACGCGCAGCCCGTGCAGCGCGACATCTACTACCTCGTACTCGACCGGTATCCCGGGGAGCGGACACTCAGCGAGCAGTACGCATACGACAACCGGCCGTTCCTCGACGCGCTCGAGGAGCGCGGCTTCTACGTGGCCCATGAGAGCGTCGCGAACTACGTGAAGACGGCGTTCTCGCTGGTCGCCACGCTCGACATGGACTACCTGGACATGGACGCGCTCAGTGCCGCCGCCGCAAATCCAACGGACTGGAAGCCGCTCCACGATCGGCTGCAGGGAACGCTGGCGGTCCCGGCATTCCTCAAGGCAAATGGCTATCGCTACGTTCACGTCGCGACGTGGTGGGGAGGGACCGCCACGAACGCGCTGGCCGACCAGTTGCTGGCGTATGGCGGAACGTCTGAGTTCGACGCACTGCTCGTCGACACGACGATGCTCCGCGCGATGGATATGTTCGGCGTTGAGACGGAGTTGGCATCGCGAGACGTCAAGCGCATGCACACGCTCTTCCAGTTCGCCCGCCTGGAGGAGATGGCGTCCGCGCCCGGCCCGAAGTTCGTGTTCGCGCACATCACGTTGCCGCACGACCCGTACGTCTTCGACGCCGAGGGGAACTACCTGTCAGAGGCGGAGGCGGCGGCGCGATCCCTCGAGAAGAACCTGGCGGATCACGTCGAGTACGCCAACGGGCGCCTCCTCGGCATCGTCGAGCGGCTGCTCGACGTCCCGCCCGAGCAACAGCCGATCATCGTGATCGGCGCGGACGAGGGGCCGCTCCCCGACCGTTTCGCCGGGCACCAGGACACGTTCGAATGGCAGCATGCCCGGCCCGATGAGATCGAGCGCAAGTTCCGGATCCTCAACGCCTTCTACCTGCCGGGCGTCGACGATCCGGAGGTCTACCCCTCGATCAGCTCGGTGAACGCGTTCCGCGCCATCTTCAACGCCTACTTCGACACGGACCTGCCGCTGCTGCCCGACCGCGTCTTCACCTGGTTCAGCGGGCAGGACTTCTACGATCACTACGAGATCACTGACCAACTCCTGGCCGATCCGTAGCCGCCGTGGGTCTCCGGAGGGAACCGATGCGCTCGCGACGCGGCGCTGGAGCCGAGGGTGGGAGTCGAACCCACAACCGTCGGTTTACAAAACCGATGCTCTGCCATTGAGCTACCTCGGCACGCCACGAGTCTAGCGACTGCGCTGCCGCACCACCTCGAACAGCAGGAGCGCGCCGGCGGTCGCGGCGTTGAGGCTGGCCACCCGTCCCGCCATCGGGAAGCTGACGAGGACATCGCAACGTCGCCTGGTCGCTCCTGACAGCCCGCTCCCCTCGCTGCCGACCACCACGGCCAGCGACCCGGAGAGATCGGTCTCCCAGGCCGATGCGGGCGCGTCCTGGTCGGCGGCCGCCAGGCGCAACCCGGACTGCTTCAGGTCATGGATGGCCTCGCCGATCGTCGGCAGCCGCACGAGCAGCAGGTGCTCGCTGGCCCCTGCGCTCGCCTTCACGGCGGCAGCGCTCAGCGGTGCAGCCCCGCGCTCGGGAAAGACGACGCCGTCGACGCCGGCGGCCTCGGCCGAGCGTAGAAGGGTCCCGAAGTTCGTCGGATCCTGGAGGTGCTCCAGAACCAGCACGAAGGGCTCGTGTTCGGCGGTGCGGGCATGCGCAAGCACGTCGTCGAGGCTCGCCCAGCGGCGCTCCTCCACCTCCAGCAGGACTCCCTGGTGGCCGTCGAACCCGGCGATGCGGCTCAGACGGTCCGCCGGGACGCGGTCGGTCGGCAGGTGGAGGCGGCGAGCCGCGTCGGTGATCGCCCGCAGCTCGGGGGATGGCCGGGCCGACGCCGACACGAGGAGGCGGTGCGCCTGGCGCCCGGCGGCGAGCGCCTCGGCCACTGGACGGCGACCGCCGATCCAGTCGCTCACCCGGCTGGCTCGATGCCCGCCACGGCCCAGGCTGCGATGCCACCCTCGCCGGCGATGCCGAGGCCGTCGGTCGTCGTCCCCTTGATCGACACGGCCTCCGGCGCAAGCCCGAGCAGCTCGGCGACGCGGCCGATCAGCTCGTCTCGTCGGGGCGCGATCGACGGCCGTGCAACGGCGACGGTAACGTCGGCGAAGGCCGGTCGCCAGCCCCGGTCGCGGAGCAACCGCACGGCGCCCCCAACCAGCTCGGCGGAGTCGGCGCCATCCCAGGCGTCGGCATCGGATGGGAAGAGCATCCCGACGTCACCGAGGGACCCGGCGCCGAGCAGCGCGTCGATCAGCGCGTGCAGCGCGGCGTCGCCATCGGAATGCCCTTCGGGACCGCGCTGCTCCTCGGGAAAGGTGACGCCCGCGATGCGCATCGGCCGGCCCTCGACCAGGGCATGCGCGTCGAAACCGATGCCCGTCCGGGCGGCCGTGGGATGAGGCGATTCGATTGGTGCCGCCCGGGCGGCGAGCAGCGCGCGGATGGCGACCAGATCTCCCGGATCGGTCAGCTTGCGGTTCGTCGGGTCGCCGGGGACGGTGTGGACCGGCACGCCGGCGGCGGCCAGCGCCCCCGCGTCGTCGGTAATCGGCCGGCCCCAGGCATGGGCCTCCTCGATGGAGGCCCGCAGCGCCCCGAGCCGTGCGGCCTGCGGGGTCTGGGCGGCGGCGACCTCCTCGCGCTCGACGGGCGCCACGACCCGCCCGTTGCGGATGCGTTTCAACGAGTCGGTGACCGGCACGACCGGGATGACCGCCGTTTCCCCGCCGGCGGCCGCGGCCGCGATCGCGCCGATGAGCTCCGGCTGGACTGCCGGACGCGCGGCATCGTGGACCAGCACCAGCGTGGCGTCGTCGTGCCCGGCCCCCGTCAACGCCCACAGCCCGGCGATCACCGAGTCGGCGCGCACGTCGCCACCGGGGACGACGAGGCAGCGATCGGCATCGTCGTGGGGAAGCGCGGCGCGGAATCGGTCGACCGCGTCCGCTCCGACCGCGATCGCGACGCGGGTCAGTCCTGGCGTGGCGAGCAGCGCGTCGAGGCTCCAACGCCAGGTGGGCCGCCCCCAGACATCGGCCCACAGCTTGTCGCTTCCCATCCGGCTGCTGCGGCCGGCGGCGACCAGGATGGCAGCGAACGGAACGGGCGTCGCCATCGGCCCGTGCGTCAAACCGCGTCGCCGCGCGGCTGGGCAAAGATCATGCGGCCGGCCACGGTCTGCAGCACGCGGGTGACCGTGATCGGCAGCTCCTGGTTGAGGAACCGGATTCCGCCTTCCACCACGATCATCGTGCCGTCGTCGAGGTATCCGACTCCCTGCCCGGCTTCCTTGCCCTCCTGGATGATCCGCACGCTCATCTCCTCGCCCGGGTGCACCACGGCCTTCACCGCGTTCGCCAGTTCGTTGATGTTCAGCACGCGAATGCCCTGGAGGTCGGCCACGCGGTTCAGGTTGTAGTCATTGGTCAGGATCGCCGCGGAATGGTCGCGCGCGTAGGCCATCAGCTTTGCGTCGACCTCGGGGACCTCGGGGTAGGTGGCCTCGCTGATCTCCACCTGGGCGATGGAGTCCTTCTGCAGTGCCGATAGCATCTCGAGCCCACGACGACCGCGGTTGCGACGCATCGCGTCCGGGGAGTCGGCGATGCGCTGCAGCTCGTCGAGCACGAAGCGCGGGACGACCAGGTGACCGAGGATGAATCCGGTCTTCGCGATGTCGACGATGCGCCCATCGATCACCGCGCTGGTGTCGATCACCACGCGGCCGGGCGCACCCGCGCGACGCCCACCGGGGATGAGTCCCCCGGCCGCGGCGAGCAGCACGTCCCGCTTGTACATGGTGGCCGCCAGCATCATGAAGGCAAGGAACAGGGCGGCGACCGGTGGCAGCAGCTGCCCGGCGGCTCCTCCGAGCTGCGCCAGCGGGATGCCGATCAGCACGCCCATCAGCAGGCCGACGACCACGGCCGTCACCCCGAGCGCGAACTCTCCCGCACCTGCATCCGTGAGCTTGTCGACCGCGCGACGGACCGGGTAGATCGTGATGTAGGGGATGGCGAGGTACCCGAAGAGCAGGGTCGCCACGACGAACGCGGTGAGGAAGGCGGGCCGGTTGGCGGGTTCCACCAGGCCGCCGGCGCGTTGCAGCAGCGCCAACCCCAGCGCGAACCCGATCAGGGTGCCCAGCAGGGCACCCGTCAGCTGGATGATCCGTGTCATGAATGAGTTCCGAATGATCATGGCCGCGGGCGAGGATGAAGCGGATGAAGAAGAGATGATGACCGTCGGACCGCGGCCGGTCCCGGCGGGCCGAAACCTTAGCATCTGGGTCCCGTGGCGTCCATGCACCGCCCCACCCCGCTGGCGCCCCTCTGCTGGTCCGGCAGGTGGAACCCGAACCTCAGTCCGACAGCGACTGGGCGATGGCCTCCCGGATGTCACGCGCCACCGTCAGTCCGCGGGCTCGCTCGGGCGCGGCTCCTCGGGCAGGCCCGGTGACGAGCCGCTCGAACCCGAGACGCGTGGCCTCCAGCAGCCGGCGCTCGGCGCGGACAGCTGACCGCAGCCGTCCCGACAACGCGACCTCGCCGGCCAGCACCGTCGCGGGCTGCACCGGCCGGTCGCGCAGGCTGGAGGCGAGGGCCATCGCGATCGCAAGGTCGGCGGCCGGCTCGTCGATGCGGAGGCCGCCGGCGACGTTGACGTAGACGTCATGGCTCGAGAGGTTCAGGCCAGCGTGGCGCGCCAGCACCGCGATCAGCATCAGTACGCGGTTCGTGTCGACCCCGGTCGTGGCGCGCCGGGGCGAGCCGTAGCTTGCCTGCGCGGACAGTGCCTGGATCTCGACGGCCAGCGGTCGGGTTCCCTCGAGCGCGATGGTGACAGCCGCACCGGCCGTGGGGCTCTCGTCGGACTCGAGGAAGAAGCGGCTCGCGTCGTCCACCTCGGCCAGGCCGTCGCCACGCATCTCGAGCACGCCGACCTCGTCGGTCGACCCGAAGCGGTTCTTTGCCGCTCGCAGCAGGCGGGTCGAGCCGAGCCGCTCGCCCTCCAGGTAGATCACCGCATCCACGAGGTGCTCGAGGGTGCGCGGCCCCGCCACCGTGCCCTCCTTGGTGACGTGACCGACCAGGGCGACGCATGTCCCGCTCGTCTTCGCCTCCTCCGCGAGCCGGGCGGCGACCTCTCGCACCTGGCCGACGCTGCCGGCAGGCCCAGTCAGCTCACCGCTCGTCAGCGTCTGGACGCTATCCACGACGGCCAACCCCGGGCGGAGATGATCGATGGCGGCGAGCGCCGTCTCGAGGTCGGTGGTGGCGGCCAGGTTAAGCCCCTCGACCACCGCCCCGATGCGTTCCGCTCGTCCGCGCACCTGCGCCGCGGACTCCTCGCCTGTGACATACAGCACCGGCTCCCGTTCCGCGAGGCGGGCCGCCAGCTGGAGCAGCAGGGTCGACTTTCCGATACCGGGGTCCCCACCGAACAGGACGATCGAGCCGGGGACGAATCCCCCGCCCAGCACCCGATCCACCTCCCCGATCCCCGACGCCAATCGCGATGCCTCGGCGCTCTCGACCTGGCCGATCGGCTCCACCGATGCGGCGCCGGCCATGGCCCGCGACGCGGACTGCCGCGCACGGGCGGGCGCCCGAGGCGCTGCCGCGGTCTCGACCAACGTGTTCCAGGCGGCGCAGGACGGGCATTGCCCGGCCCACTTGGGTGAGGCGGCGCCGCACTGCTGGCAGAGGTAGGTGGTCTTGACGGCTGGCACGCTTGCCCTCAGTGGTTCACGGGCAAGGCCATCGTGCCACGACGCCGCTCACCGCCGGATTACCGGCGGCTTACCGGCCGGCCCGTGCCGGCTGCTTCTTTGCGGGCGTGCCGCGGTCGATCGTCAGCGCGCCGTCCTCGCCGAGATCGATGACGACGGTGTCGCCGGGCGAGAAGCTGGCCTGGAGCATCCGCTCGGCCAGTGGGTCCTCGATCTGATTCTGGATCTCGCGGCGCAGCGGCCGCGCGCCGTACGCCTGGTCGTAGCCCTTCGCGATGATCGAGTCCTTGGCGGCATCGGTCACCACCAGCTCCATCTCCTGGCCCGCAAGCTGGTCCTTCACCCGAGCCAGCAGCAGATCCACGATTTGGCGGATCTCATCGCGCGTGAGCTGGCGGAAGACGACGGTGGCGTCGATGCGGTTGAGGAACTCGGGGCGGAACACGTTCTTCAGCTCGCCCAGGACCTTCTCCTTCATCCGGTCGTATTCCTGGTTCGCCTGCAGCGACTCGTCGCCGGAGGTGGCGCGGAAGCCGATGCTGGTGTCGCGCTGGAGGAGCTGCGCGCCGACGTTGCTGGTCATCACGATGACCGTGTTGCGGAAGTCGACGCGGCGCCCCTTCGCATCGGTCAGGTGCCCGTCCTCCAGGATCTGGAGCAGGATGTTGAAGACCTCCGGATGCGCCTTCTCGATCTCGTCGAGGAGCACCACCGAGTAGCTCTTGCGCCGCACAGCCTCGGTCAGCTGTCCGCCCTCGTCGTAGCCGACGTAGCCGGGCGGGGCGCCGACCAGGCGCGAGACGTTGTGCCGCTCCATGAACTCGCTCATGTCGATCTTGATGAGCGCGTCCTCGGAGCCGAACATGAACTCGGCCACCGCCTTCGCAAGCTCCGTCTTGCCGACGCCCGTGGGTCCCATGAAGATGAACGAGCCGATCGGTCGCTTCGGGTCCTTGAGCCCGGCCCGAGCGCGGCGCACCGCCTTGCTGATCGTCTCGATCGCCTCCTGCTGGCCGATGACCCGGCCGTGGAGGGCATCCTCCATCTTCAGCAGGCGCTCCGACTCCTCGGCACTGATGCGGATCACCGGGATGCCGGTCCACATGCTGACGACCTGGGCGATGTCCTCGTCGGTGACGACGGGCGTCTCCTTGGCCTGCTCTTCGTGCCAGGCCTTCCGCATCTCCTCGATGCGTTCCTTGCCCTGGGCCTCCTCGTCACGCAGGCGAGCTGCGGCCTCGTAGTCCTGGCCCGCGATCGCCTCGTCCTTCAGGCGCGTCGTCTCCTCGAGGGCCTGCTGCGCGGCCTTGATCTCCGCGGGCGCCGACGCAGACCGCAGCCGCACCCGCGAGCCCGCCTCGTCGATCAGGTCGATCGCCTTGTCCGGTAGGGCGCGGTCGGCCACGTAGCGCACCGACAGGTCGACAGCGGAGCGCACGGCCTCGTCGCTGATCTTGACCCGGTGATGGTCCTCGTAGCGCTCGCGGATGCCGAACAGGATCTCGACCGCCTCGTCCATCGTCGGCTCTTCGACCATGACGGGCTGGAAGCGTCGCTCCAGCGCGGCGTCCTTCTCGATGTACTTCCGGAACTCGTCGAGGGTGGTGGCGCCGATGCACTGAAGCTCGCCTCGAGCCAGCGGCGGCTTGAGGATGTTCGCCGCGTCGATCGCGCCCTCGGCCGCTCCGGCACCCACCAGCGTGTGGAGCTCGTCGATGAACAGCACGCTGTCGCTGCTTGCACGAAGCTCCTCGATGATCTTCTTCAGGCGCTCCTCGAACTCGCCGCGGTACTTCGTGCCGGCGACGAGCGAGCCGATGTCGAGCGTGAGCACGCGCTTGTCCGCGAGTGTCTCGGGAACGTCGCCCTTCACGATGCGGTGCGCCAACCCTTCCGCGATCGCCGTCTTCCCGACGCCGGGCTCACCGATGAGGGCTGGATTGTTCTTCGTGCGCCGGCTCAGGATCTGGATGACCCGCTCGATCTCCTTTTCCCGGCCGATGACCGGATCGAGCTTGTCCTGCCGAGCCAGGTCGGTGAGGTTGATGCCGAGCTGGTCGAGTGTCGGGGTCTTCGACGGACGCTTGGTCTCGGGAGCGGGCGCGGTGCTGCTCGACTGGCTGAGGACGTGGATGACCTGGTGGCGAACCTTGTCGAGGTTGACGCCCAGGCTCTCGAGCACGCCTGCGGCGATCCCCTCGCCCTCGCGGACGAGGCCCAGGAGGAGGTGCTCGGTACCGATGTAGTTGTGGCCGAGCCGACGGGCCTCGTCGATGGCCAGCTCGATGACGCGCTTGGCGCGCGGCGTGAGCCCGACCTCGCCGACCACCGGGCGATCACCGCGCCCGATGATGAACTCGACCGCGGTGCGGACCTTGGACAGCTCGACGTTCATGTTCTCGAGCACGCGCGCGGCAACGCCCTCGCCCTCGCGGACGAGGCCGAGGAGGAGGTGCTCGGTACCGATGTAGTTGTGGTTGAAGCGCTGCGCCTCGTCCTGGGCGAGCGTCAGCACCTTCCTCGCGCGATCGGTGAACTTGTCGAATCGGTCCATGGGTCGCCGCTTTCGTGTGCGTCTGGGCCTGAGTGTACGGCACCGATGCCGTCAAGCGCTGCTGTGCGCGTACCTCGCTCAGGCGTCTGGTGTAGATACGCAGGACGGCACGAATTCGCTCATCGTTGCGTCGTCTCGCCCCGAAGATTGCCGAAGAGCGGACCCATCTTCGGGCCCGCTCCGTCGGATCGCGTTTGGCGAGAAGGGTTAGGCCTTGGCCGCGTTCTTCTTCTTTGTCGTCGGCGCGTCGCCGGCCTCGGCTTCTGCCACCGGCTCGGCCTCGGCTTCTGCCACCGGCTCGGCCTCGGCTTCTGCCACCGGCTCGGCCTCGGCTTCTGCCACCGGCTCGGCCTCGGCTTCTGCCACCGGCTCGGCCTCGGCTTCTGCCACCGGCTCGGCCTCGGCTTCTGCCACCGGCTCGGCCTCGGCTTCTGCCACCGGCTCGGCCTCGGCTTCTGCCACCGGCTCGGCCTCGGCTTCTGCCACCGGCTCGGCCTCGGCTTCTGCCACTGGCTCTGCTTCGGCCTCGGACACGGGCTTGGCGACCGGCTCGGCCGGAGCCGCCGGCTCAGGGGTGCCCTGCGAGGTGCGGAACTGATCGAGCAGGCCCGACTCGGCAAAGGCTGCCGCCATCGTGTTGTCGATCCCGCCCTCCGGCTCGGCGGTCGCGTCCTCGGGCCGGTAGTCGAACCGGTCCCGGCGCGGACCGCGATCCCGCCGCGGACGCTCCTCGCGAGGCGCCGGCGCGGGGCGATCCTCCGCCTGCTTCAGGCTGAGGCCCAGGCGATGGCGCTCCGAGTCGAGACTGATGATGCGGAGCTTGACCTGCTGGCCCTCCTGCACGACGTCGCCGGGATGGGCCACCCGCTGGTGGGACAGCTCGCTGATGTGGATCAGGCCCTCGAGCCCCTCCTCCACGCGGACGAACGCGCCGAAGTTCACGAGCTTCGTGACCGTGCCCTCGATCACGTCTCCGATCTTGTACTTCGCAACCGACTCCTGCCACGGGTCCGGCTGCAGGCGGCGAATCGACAGGCTGATCCGACCGCGCTCGTGGTTGATGTCGATGACCTCGGCCTCGACCTCGTCGCCGATGCCGTAGGCGGTCTCCGGGTTGTTGACCTTGTTCCAGGACAGCTCGCTCTTGTGGACGAGGCCGTCGATCCCTCCCAGGTCGACGAAGACACCGAAGGGAGCGATGCTGCGCACGACGCCGGTCACCCGCTGACCGGTCTCCAGGCTGCTGAACAGCTCGTCGCGCTTCTCGCGGCGCTCCTCGTACAGGGCGACCTTCTCCGACAGGATCAGGCGGTTCGCCTTGCGATTCACCTCGAGGATCTTCAGGCGGAGCGTGCGTCCGACGAAGGGCTGCAGCTTCTCCGCGATCTCCTGCGCAGCGTCACGAGGCTGCTCGTCGCGCGGTCGGCGCGGGAAGTCGACGATCTGGCTGATCGGCACGAAGCCGCGTACCCCGAGGTCGACGATCAGGCCGCCCTTGTTGTGGTCGATCACACGGGCCTCGACGATCTCGCCGGCATCGAAGCGCTCCTGCATGCCCCGCCACTTGCGCTCGAGCCCGGCGCGGCGCAGCGACAGTACGGCATGCCCCTCGGGTGACTCCGGCTGCAGCACGTACACCAGGACCTGGCTGCCGACCTCGATCTCCGCGCGGCCCTCGTCGCCGTCACGCGGGCCTCGGCGGTTCATGAGCTCACGGTTGCTGACGACGCCTTCGCTCTTGCCACCGAAGTCGACGAGGATCTCGTCGGGGTCGATGCGGACGACCGTGCCCTCCACGACGTCGCCGTGCTTCAGGCTCTTCACCTCGTTGTCGGGGTGATCCATCAGCTCGGCCATGGTGGTCGGCTCGGGAGCCTCGGCAGCCGGCGTTGCCTCGGTCTCCGCCGGGGTCTCGACCGGCGCGTCGTCGGCCGGCGCGGACGGCTCGGGCGCGATCGACTCGACACTGATCGCGGCGGGCTCATCCTCGATCGCTTGTGTGGCGACCGCACCGGGCTCCTCCGCTACCGGCTCGACGGGCGCTTCCTCGGCGCGCGTCGCCTCAACGGCCGGCACCTCTTCCGCGACTGTCACTGCATCGGTGGCAGGCTGGGCGGCGGCTTCGGGTGCCTCGGGCGCCTCGTCCACCGCGATGGAGGCCGTGGCGGGCGTCTCGGTTTCGTCGAGGGGGGCCGGCTGTTCGGCGACCGTGACCGCTGCGTCCGGATCGGAGTCCGGCGTGGCGGGGCTCGCCTGATTCGTGTCGTCGATCAAAATGTGGGTACGCTCCTGTCGATCAAAGTCCGTGACAACAGATAACGCCCTCCGCGCTGAGGGCGTTCATCACCGTCGGTTGCAATCAGGGCGGCCTGCTGTCTCGAAAATCGGACGATCGGTGCTCCTCGCTGCTCGGACGGAACGACGCGCTCACGCGACTATGGGGTTGTCTGCCACACGGCCCGGGTAGCATACCATACGGTCAATGCGGATCCGACCTCGTGCCTGAGCTGCCCGACCTCACCGTCGTGGCCGAGGAGCTCGAGCGACGGGTCTCCGGACGGGCGGTCCTGAGCGCGTCGGCGCCGACGCCGATCCTGGTGCGCGCCACGCCCGACGAGCTTGCATCCCTGGTGGGAACGTCCGTCGGCCGGCCGGCGCGGCGCGGGAAGTTCCTCCTCCTTCCATTCGAGCGGGACGACACCCCAACGCGCATCCTGGCCGCGAACCCGATGCTGGCCGGACGCTTCTGGATCACCGGATCGAGCGAGCGCGATTCGAGCGCGGACCGGCCTCCGGCTCGGCCTCGATGGCTCCGAGGACCTGCGGTACGTCGACCGCGAGATGCTGGGCAAGCTCTACCTCGTGGCGCCTGCCGAGATGGACGCGATTCCCGGCTGGACCGAGATGGGCCCGGACGCGGACGACCCGGCGCTCACCCTCGATGCGTTTCGGACGCGCATCCGCAGGCACCCCGGCGAGCTGAAGCCGCTCCTGCGGAACAGCCGCTTCGTGGCCGGCATCGGCAACGCCTACAGCGACGAGATCCTGTGGGAGGCGAGACTGGCACCGTTCCGCAAGCGAAGCACGCTGGGCGACGATGACGTGGAGCGGCTGTACCACGCCATGCGCGCGGTCTTGGCCGATGCGATCGAGAGGATCCGGAAGAGCGTCCCACCACACATCGAGACGCAGGACCGCTCCTTCCTCAAGGTCCACCTCCGCGGCGGCGAGCCGTGCCCGCGATGCGGCCGCGAGCTTCGCCAGATCGGTGGACGCGAGGCCACCACCTTCTGCCGGAGCTGTCAGCCGCCGTTCTGACCATCAGGGGATGACGAGCACCTGACCGATGACGATCTCATCCGGATCCCCGATCCCGTTGGCCGACTGGATGGCCGCGACCGTCGTTCCGAAGCGCTGGGCGATGAGCGCCAGCGTGTCGCCCTCCACGACCGTGTACGTGGTCGGGGGTGGAGGCGTCGGGGCCGGGGTGGGCACTGGCGTTGGGGCCGGCGTCGGGGCCTGCGTCGCGGTTGGCAACGGCGTGGCGGTGACGGTTGGCGTGGCGGTCGGGGACGGGGTGGTGGCGCGCGGAGTCAAGGTCGGCGACGGCGTGGCGGTCATCGTCGGTGGAGCGGCTGATGGCGACGCGCTGCTACCGAGGACACCGAAGCGGCCGTCGATCACGGCGGATGCGAGCGCCACGCCCCCGAGCCCGACCGCCATGGCGACGGCTGCCACGGCGACCAGCGGGCCGCGGGGGGTTCGGCGCGCGCGACCGGCGATGCCGCGCCAGGCGGGTTCCGGCGCGAGGACGAGCCGGGTTGAGACGAGCCCGTCGGCGAGCGCCGTCGGCCCCGTTCCGCGGCCGGCGCGCGCAAGGTGGGCGAGGTAGCGCTCGCAGCGCTCATGCGCCGCGGTGAGGCAGACGGCGGCCTGTTGCTGGCGCTCGAGCGGCATCGGGATGGCCTCGGCGTGGCAGCGGTGGGCGTTGTCGACGCCGTCGACGGCGACCCGGCGATCCGAGGCCAGGCCGAGCAGCGGGCAGACGCGATCCACGCGTCGAGGATAGCAAGGGCCCCGCACGGCGAACCGGTGGGGCCGACAATGAAATATCCCGGCGACGACCTATTTTCCCAGGAGGTTGCCCCCCAAGTATCTTCGGCGCTGGAGAGCTTAACTTCCGTGTTCGGGATGGGAACGGGTGGAGCCTCTCCGCTAGCGTCACCGGGATAGATCTTCAATTCTCGACCGTCGCCCACCCGGGGCGACATCGAAGGTGGAAGCGTCGAATCGTCGTGGCGGTGGCGCGGCGCCACCTTCCGAACGCGATCCAGCTGCGTGCTAGTCGCGTGAACTAGGTCAAGCCCTCGACCATTAGTGCCGGCTTCGCTGAACACATTGCTGTGCGTACACGTGCGGCCTATCAAACAGCTAGTCTCGCTGCGGTCTTACCTGGTTAACCCAGTGGGGAACCTCATCTTGAGGCGAGCTTCGCACTTAGATGCTTTCAGTGCTTATCCCAACCGAACATACCTACCCAGCAATGCCATTGGCATGACAACTGGTACAACATTGGTTCGTCCACTCCGGTCCTCTCGTACTAGGAGCAGCTCCTCTCAAGTTCCCTACGCCCACGGCGGATAGAGACCGAACTGTCTCACGACGTTCTGAACCCAGCTCGCGTACCGCTTTAATTGGCGAACAGCCAAACCCTTGGGACGTACTTCCGCCCCAGGATGCGACGAGCCGACATCGAGGTGCCAAACAGGGCCGTCGATATGAACTCTTGGGCCCTATAAGCCTGTTATCCCCGGGGTAGCTTTTATCCGTTGAGTGATACCCCTTCCACTCGGAGGTACCAGATCACTAAGCCCGACTTTCGTCTCTGCTCGACTTGTAGGTCTCGCAGTCAAGCACCCTTATGCCTTTGCACTCTTCGGCTGGTTTCCATTCAGCCTGAGGGTACCTTTGGGCGCCTCCGTTACTCTTTAGGAGGCGACCGCCCCAGTCAAACTGCCCATCTGACACTGTCCGGTGCCCGGATTACGGGACACCGTTAGAGCCGAAATCCAACAAGGGTGGTATTTCAAGGTTGACTCCGCCGAGGCTGGCGCCCCAACTTCAACGTCTCCCACCTATCCTACACATGCTAAACCTCAGTCCAATATCAAACTACAGTAAAGCTCCACGGGGTCTTTTTGCCCTGCCGCGGGTAACCTGCATCTTCACAGGTATTTCAATTTCGCCGGATCCCTCGTTGAGACAGCGCCCAGATCGTTACGCCATTCGTGCGGGTCGGAACTTACCCGACAAGGAATTTCGCTACCTTAGTACCGTTATAGTTACGGCAGCCGTTTACCGGGGCTTCAATTCAGAGCTTGCACCCCTCCTCTTAACCTTCCGGCACTGGGCAGGCGTCAGCCCCTATACGTCAGCTTTCGCTTTAGCAGAGACCTGTGTTTTTGCTAAACAGTCGCCTGGGCCGTTTCACTGCGACCTCGATCAGCCTCCCATCAAAGATGAGCGCTGCGAGGTACCCCTTCTCCCGAAGTTACGGGGTCAATTTGCCGAGTTCCTTAACGAGGGTTCTTCCGATCGCCTTGGTATGCTCTACCCGTCTACCTGCGTCGGTTTGCGGTACGGTCGCCTTTGATCTCGCTAGACGCTTTTCTTGCAGGATCGGCTCAGTCGAATCAGCCTTTCGGCCTTTCATTCGCTTCTCGGAGTAATGAGAGGACGGATTTGCCTGTCCTCTCCCCCTACCAGCTTAGACGCACATAGCCAAAGTGCGCTCAACCTACCGTTCCCGGTCACGCCCTTGCTCCCGCGGTCGCTTCTCACCGGCTGCCTCGACAGGAAAACCTGCCTCAGCGCACCGGCGTCCACGGCCGTGACACCCGAAGGTGCAAACGATCTCTGGCGGTATCGGAATATCAACCGATTGTCCATCGCCTACGGCTCTCGCCCTCGGCTTAGGCCCGACTAACCCTGAGCGGATTAACCTTCCTCAGGAAACCTTAGACATACGGCGTGCGCGTTTCTCACGCGCATTTCGCTACTCATGCCGGCATTCGCACTTCCGTCCGCTCCAGCCGTCCTCACGGTCGACCTTCACTGCTGACGGAACGCTCCCCTACCACCGCCGCGCACCCGAAGGCGGCGACGATCCGAAGCTTCGGTATCAGACTTGAGCCCCGTTGGATCTTCGGCGCGGAATCACTTGACCAGTGAGCTATTACGCACTCTTTAAATGATGGCTGCTTCTGAGCCAACATCCTGGTTGTCTGAGCAACTCCACATCCTTCCCCACTTAGTCTGAATTTTGGGACCTTAGCTGTCGGTCTGGACTGTTTTCCTTTTGACCACGAAGCTTAGCCCTCGCAGTCTGACTCCCGGGGTATGTAATCGCGAGATTCGGAGTTTGATTGGGGTTGGTAAGCGGGAAGCCCCCTAGCCCATTCAGTGCTCTACCCTCACGACTGAACCCCCGAGGCTAGCCCTAAAGCTATTTCGGGGAGAACCAGCTATCTCCGAGTTCGATTGGCATTTCACCTCTACCCACAGGTCATCCCCTAGCTTTTCAACGCTAGTGAGTTCGGTCCTTCACGGGACATTACTCCCGCTTCAACCTGCCCATGGGTAGCTCACTCGGTTTCGGGTCTACCCGCTGCGACTGTGACGCCCTGTTCAGACTCGCTTTCGCTACGGCTCCGTCCTTCACGGACTTAACCTTGCCACAGACCGGGTAACTCGCCGGCTCATTCTTCAAAAGGCACGCCATCAGGCTACCCGGCTCCCGAAGGATCCGGGCAACACCCTTTGACTGCTTGTAAGCACGCGGTTTCAGGTACTGTTTCACTCCCCTCCCGGGGTGCTTTTCACCTTTCCCTCACGGTACTGGTTCGCTATCGGTCGCCAAGAGTATTTAGCCTTGGACGGTGGTCCGCCCGGGTTCCCACATGAAGAGACCTTCCACGTGGTACTCAGGGACACGTCCGGGAGTCGGATCGCTTTCGCGTACGGGGCTATCACCCGCTCTGGCAGGCCTTTCCAGGCCGCTTCCGCTAACGAACCGATTTGTAACTCCCTGCAGGAATCGCAGCTCCTACAAGACGGCCCTACAACACCGCGACTGCAACGGCTGCGACCTATCACGCAGCCACGGTTTGGGCTTCTCCGCTTTCGCTCGCCACTACTAACGGAATGTTCTCTGCTCCTCGAGGTACTTAGATGTTTCAGTTCCCTCGGTGTCCTCGTCACGGTCTATGTATTCAACCGTGCGTCCCGGGACATTACTCCCGGGGGGTTTCCCCATTCGGATATCTCCGGATCAACGCTTGCTCGCAACTCCCCGAAGCATTTCGCTGCCTGCCACGTCCTTCGTCGGCTCTTGGCGCCAAGGCATCCACCGCATGCTCTTAGTAGCTTGACCTACAACGTTCACGCGGCTAGCACGGAGCTGGCCACGCCACGAAGCGGTCGCGTTCGGATTTAATCCTCGACGAAATCGATGCTTCCACTCTTCGATTTGTAAGGTCGCGCGCTCGCATGGCGAGCACTCGCCGCGTCGGCTCGTTCATTGGCCCGCCGGTCGGCTCACGCCTCCCGGTCGACGCTTGACGGCGGTCGTCACGGCGTCAGCGATGATCCGCTGACCGCTGGGCGCCACGAACGTCGCGCGCAACGGTCAGGAGACCGGTTCAATGTGGGCTTGTCACAACGATCGCGAGGAGGACCAGCTGCGGTCTCCCCGCGAGAGCCGCGTAACTGTAACGCATCGGTTTCGGGTGGTCAAGGCGACCGCCTGCACCGCGGCGCACGCGCCACGCGATTCAATTCGGACACCCAGAATAGCACATCCGTTCGATGCTGTTCAGGGTGAAAACGGTGGTGGAGATGAGGGGACTCGAACCCCTGACCCCCTCCTTGCAAAGGAGGTGCTCTCCCAGCTGAGCTACATCCCCATCCGAACCGTCATCGTAGCAAACCGCGACCGCATCGCGATGGGCGTCGCCTTGACAGCCATCCACGCGACGGTAACCCTCGCCGGGTGACTGAGGTGCGCTTCGCCCGCAGTGGAGACGTGAACGTCGCGTACCGCGTGGTGGGCGATGGGCCGATGGATCTCGTGTATGCCCAGGGCGCGTACACCCACCTCGACGTCTATTGGGAGCTGCCCGCGTTCCGGCACTACTGCGAGCGCCTCGCCGAGTTTTCGCGCCTCATCCTGTTCGACAAGCGAGGGTACGGGATGTCGGACCGCGTCCCCGGCGCGACGACCCTCGAGGAACGGATGGACGACATTCGCGCAATCATGGACGCGGTCGGCAGCGAGCGCGCCGCCATCATCGGCGAGTCGGAGGGAGGGCCTCTCGCGCTCCTGTTCGCGGCGGCACATCCGGAGCGCACGACCGCGCTCATCCTCCAGGGCGCAGAAGTGCGGGAGCGGACCGACGAAGCGTGGCCGTGGGGTGAGGCCACGCCGGAGGAGCACGAGGCGAGCATGGCGGCGCTTCCCGAGCGATGGGGTCAGGGAACGGGGATCTGGGTCATCGCGCCGAGCGTCGACGGCGCCGAGTGGGCACGGGCCTGGCGGGCCCGCGTCCAGGTGAATGCGGCAACTCCGAGTGCAGCGGAGGCGTTCATGCGGATGGCTTTCGACATTGATGTCCGCGACGTCGTGCCGACGGTCAACGTCCCAACCCTCGTGGTGCATGCGGCTGGCGACCGCGTCTGCCACGTCGAGAACGGCCGCTACCTGGCGCGGAACATCCCGGGTGCGCGCTATGTCGAGCTGCTGACCGACGACCACGTGCCGTGGTTCGATCCCGAGACCACTGTTGCCGAGATCCGGGAGTTCCTGACCGGCACGCGTGAGGCGGAAAGCCCGAATCGGGTGCTCGTGACGATCCTCTTCACGGACCTGGCGATGTCCACCGAGCTGGTGGCCTCACTCGGCGATCGCCGCTGGCGCGACCTCCTGGAGCAGCACCACACGACGGTTCGACGAGAGCTGACCCGTTTCGACGGCCGGGAGGTCGACACCGCGGGAGACGGCTTCTTCGCGACGTTCGACGGGCCCGCTCGCGCGATCCGATGCGCGCAGGCGATCGTCACTGCCACAGAGGCCCTCGGCTTGGGCCTGCGGGCGGGACTCCATACCGGCGAGGTCGAGGTCCTCGGCGACAAGGTGGCGGGGATCGCCGTGAACATCGGCGCACGGGTGGCGGCGCACGCGGCTCCTGGCGAGATCCTGGTCTCGAGCACGGTCCGCGACCTGGTGGCCGGGTCCGGAATCTCGTTCGTCGACCGCGGCCCCACCACCCTCAAGGGCATCGAGGGGACGTGGCAGGTGTTCGCCGTCGCCGGCTAGCGGAAGACGACCGTGCGCCGACCGTGGAGCAGCACGCGACGCTCGACGTGCCAGCGCACCGCGCGGGCCAGGGCCACGCACTCGACGTCCCGGCCCACGCGCGCCAGCTCCGCCACCGAATGGGAGTGGTCGACCCGGGCGACCTCCTGCTCGATGATCGGTCCCTCGTCGAGCTCCTCGGTGACGTAGTGCGCGGTCGCGCCGATGAGCTTCACGCCTCGCTCGTGCGCCTGGCGGTAGGGGCTGGCGCCCTTGAACGACGGCAGGAACGAGTGATGAATGTTGATCGCGCGGGCCGCCAGCGACTGGCAGGCGGCCGGCCCCAGGATCTGCATGAAGCGGGCGAGCACCACGAGCTCCGCCCGTTCGCGCTCGACGAGCTCGAGCAGCGCAACATCAAGCTCACCCTGGTCGGCGGTCGGTCCGGGCAGCGGGTGGTACGGGAGGTCATACGTGGCCGCCAGGGCTGAGAAGTCATCGTAGGCTGAGGCCACGCCGACGAGATCGGCAGCGATGGCGCCGGTCCGCCAGCGGTAGAGCAGGTCGTTGAGGCAGTGCCCCTCGCGCGAGACGAGCACCAGCACGCGCGGTCGATGTCCGGCATCGTGCAGCTCCCACGTCATGGCCAGCTCGTCCGCGAGCGGCGCGAAGGCGTCGCGCCAGGCGCCGACGTCGCTCGGTCCATCGGTCGCGAAGTGGATGCGCATGAAGAACGCCGCCGCGTCCGGGTCACCGAACTGGTGGCTGTCCAGGATGTTGCCCCCGCCATCGGCGACGAATCCCGCCACCCGCGCGACGATGCCCCGCCGATCCGGGCACGAGAGGGTCAGGATCAGCTCGCCGTCCGGGGGCGGCGCAGTGGGGGGCGTGGCGCCGCTCAAGGTGGCGTAAGCCGGCGCCGCGGCTCGGCCGGCAGGTCGCGGTCGGCCGGCCAGGGCACCTCGCGCACCAGGCAGATCGGCGTCTGCTCCCGCGCCTGCCCGAGCGGGTTGTCGGCGAAAAGGCGCTCGACGAAGCGGCGGTCGACTCCGGGACTCGCACCGAGGACCGCACAGCCGGCGTCGTTGGCGTCGATGATCGCGATCGGAACCTCGAGGGCCGCCGCTAGGCGCCGAGCGGCACCGTCGGGATCGCGCGGGCCGAGCGTCGCGGCCTGGTTGTAGGGCGGAATGGTGTAGGACGTCGGGCCGTCGATCGCCTTGGCCTGGGGGCCGGCAACGCGGTAGAAGACGCCGTGCACTCCGAACGGCTTCGTCACTGCCGACGCGGCGGCTGCCAGCAGGATCCGCGGCGCACCGACCTCGCGGATGGCGAGCTCCATCGTCTCGGCGGAGCCGAGGCCGATGCCGTATCCGGGCCGGGTGACGTGGCGCTCGAGCAGCCTTGCGAGGCGTCCCGGGCGGATGTCCTTGATGGGGTACGAGCGACCCTGGGTGATCGCCACCATGCGCTCGCTGACCGCGACCAGCCGGACGTCCTCGGACCGGGTGCCCAGGTAGCGCGTGAGCACCTCGACCGCGTCGTCGGTGGACGTGACCAGATGCGTGCGGACCGGATGCCGAGCGTAGACGACGCCGTTCAGTGCGGCGTGCAGCGCGCGATCCTCGTTCGGTGCGTCGAGGACTCCCATCGGGCGCTCGTCGGTCATCGGCACGTCGCCGCCGGCATCGGTCGACACGGGCGCTCCATCGGTCGAGGGAGGTGAGGTGGTGGGCGTTTCTGGACTCGAACCAGAGACCTCTGCCTTATCAGGGCAGTGCTCTAACCAGCTGAGCTAAACGCCCTCGGGAGCGCGCATCGTAGCAGCCTCTCCGGCGGAGCCGCAACCGAACTGCGCCGGGACACGAAGAAGCCGCCTCCGGGGAGGCGGCTTCGCACTGGCTCGCTCGAGCTGAAGAGTGACAGGAATCCGCGTTATCAGCGGGAATCAGGTCGGTGTGTTCGAGGGCGGTTCAGCTCATTCACCGATGCTCCCTCGAGCATCGGTCCTTGCGGCGAGCTGGCCGATCGACCTGGGATCGGTGGATCCGGCGAACCGGACCCACATATCTCCCTAGAAAGGAGGTGATCCAGCCGCACCTTCCGGTACGGCTACCTTGTTACGACTTCGTCCCAATCACCAATCCCACCTTCGACGGCTACCTCCTTGCGGTTGGCCCACCGGCTTCGGGTGTTATCGGCTTTCATGACGTGACGGGCGGTGTGTACAAGGCCCGGGAACATATTCACCGCAGTGTGCTGACCTGCGGTTACTAGCAACTCCGGCTTCATGCAGGCGAGTTGCAGCCTGCAATCCGAACTGAGACCGGCTTTAAGGGATTAGCTCCACCTCGCGGTTTGGCGACCCGTTGTACCGGCCATTGTAGCGTGTGTGTAGCCCAGGGCGTAAGGGCCATGCTGACTTGGCGTCATCCCCACCTTCCTCCGAGTTTCTCTCGGCAGTCTGGCATGAGAGATACAACATGCCACGGGGGTTGCGCTCGTTGCGGGACTTAACCCAACATCTCACGACACGAGCTGACGACAGCCATGCAACACCTGCATGACGGTCCCTTGCGGGAGGACGACGTTTCCGCCGTTTTCCGCCACATGTCAAGCCCTGGTAAGGTTCTTCGCGTTGCGACGAATTAAACCACACGCTCCGCTGCTTGTGCGGGCCCCCGTCAATTCCTTTGAGTTTTAGCCTTGCGGCCGTACTCCCCAGGCGGAACACTTAATGCGTTAGCTACGGCACAGCCGGGGTCGATACCGACTACGCCTAGTGTTCATCGTTTACGGCTAGGACTACCGGGGTATCTAATCCCGTTCGCTCCCCTAGCTTTCGCGCCTCAGCGTCAAGAATGGGCCAGGTAGTCGCCTTCGCCACTGGTGTTCCTCCCGATATCTACGCATTTCACCACTACACCGGGAATTCCACTACCCTCTCCCACCTTCAAGCCGATCAGTTTCCGATGCAGTTTCCCAGTTGAGCCGGGAGATTTCACATCGGACTTGACCAGCCGCCTGCGCGCTCTTTACGCCCAGTAAATCCGGACAACGCTTGCCACCTACGTATTACCGCGGCTGCTGGCACGTAGTTAGCCGTGGCTTATTCCTCAGGTACCGTCTTGGATCTTCCCTGAGAAAAGAGGTTTACGACCCGAGAGCCTTCGTCCCTCACGCGGAGTTGCTGCCTCAGACTTTCGTCCATTGGGCAAAATTCCCGACTGCTGCCTCCCGTAGGAGTCTGGGCCGTTCTCAGTCCCAGTCTGGCTGATCATCCTCTCAGACCAGCTACCGATCGTCGCCTTGGTGGGCCGTTACCTCACCAACTAGCTAATCGGACGCAGGCCCCTCCGGAAGCGAATTGCTCCTTTAGACGACGGATCGATCCGTCGACCACATGCGGTATTAGCCACCCTTTCGGGCAGTTATTCCCCACTTCCGGGTAGGTCACCTACGCGTTACTCAGCCGTCCGCCACTAGGAAACCTCCAAGCAAGCTCGGAGGCTCCTCGTTCGACTTGCATGTCTCACGCACCCCGCCAGCGTTTGTCCTGAGCCAGGATCAAACTCTCCGTACAAAACGAAACCAGTGGTTGTGCCCGAAGGCCTTCTCCACCGGTTTAGAGTTCGACGTTGTCCCGCTGACTCGTGTGGATTCCTGTCACTCTTCAGCTGGTAAGCCACTCGGCCGATCAGATCGGCGTCGTTCGATTCGAGCACTCCTCTGGAGGTGAACTCGCGATGGTCACGCTGCGCGACCCGTAAGTCGCCGTTCGTGGCACATCGACCGGCTGCTGCCGGCGCGAACACGGACTATAGGTCACCGCTCCCGACCCGTCAAGCGAACTCAGGTCGTCAGCGCTCGACGGCGCGCCGGCCCTGGAGGGAACGGATCAGGGTCACGTCGTCCGCGTACTCGAGGTCGCCCCCCACGGGTAGGCCCCGCGCGATGCGGGTCACATTCGGAACATGTGACCCAAGCAGGTCGGCCAGGTACATCGCCGTCGCCTCCCCCTCGAGGTTCGGATTGGTGGCAAGGACGACCTCTTCCACCCCGCCCTCGGCGACGCGGACGAGCAGCTCCCTCGTGCGGAGACGCTCGGGTCCAATGCCGTCGATCGGGCTGATCGCGCCGTGCAGGACGTGGTACAGGCCGCGGAACTCCCCGGTGCGTTCGATGGCGAGCACGTCGAGTGGCTCTTCGACGACACAGATGCGCTGCGTTTCGCGGCGCGGGTCGGCGCAGATGTCACACGGATCGACACCGGCCTCGGTGATGTTGCAGCACACGCTGCAGTAATCGACCTGCTCCTTGATCGCGACGAGCGCGGCCGCCAGGGCGCGGGCATCGTCGGTCGAGCTGCGCAGGACATGGTATGCGAGCCGCTGGGCGGTCTTGGTGCCGATCCCGGGGAGCTTGCTGAACTCCTCGATGAGTCGAGCGACCGGCGCGATGAGCCCGGCCATCTCGGCTCAGCCGAGGCCGGGCAGGCCCGGCATCCCGGGCAACCCCATCCCGCCGGCGATGCGGCCCATCCGCTCGCGCTCGAGCTCCTTGCTGCGCCCGATCGCGTCGTTGATGGCGGTCATCACCAGGTCCTGGAGCATCTCCACCTCGTCGGGGTCGACCGCCGACGGGTCGATCTCGACGCTGCGCACCTCCTGGGCTCCGGTGATCACGATGCGCACGGCTCCACCGCCCGCGGTTGCCTCGAGCGTCGTCTCCTTCAGCTCGTCCTGGGCCTGGGCCATCTGCGTCTGCATCTGTTGCGCCATCTTGGTGATCTGGCCGATGTTCACGGGTTCCCTCTGCTATGACGTGGAGAGGAGCTAGCGCACCTCGGGGGCGTCCACGAGCTCGCCGCCGGTGATCTTCAGCACGCCATCCAGCAGCGCGCGTGCCTCGGGATCGTCCTCCCCCGAGCCGACGGCCTGCTCGACGGTGAGCGGCTCGAGCTCGAGGTTGCTCGCCACGCACTCGATGGCGAAGGTGCCGCCGAACATGTCGGTCAGCAATGCCTCGATCTGCGAGGAGCGCCGAGCGATGTTGGTTCGCATGAAATCGCGGCCCTCGGGGAAGGCCAGCGTGAGCCGCGCGCCGTCGCGTGCCACCGGGCGACACTCCTTGAGGAGCGGCTTCAGGACCGGGCTGGCCCGCTCCACCACCTCGGCCCAGTGCGCACGCAGCTCCCCGACGTCGCCGACACGTACGGTGGCCGCGGCCACTGGCGGTCGTGCCTCCGCCTCCGCTGTGGGGATCGGCTCCGGCACCGCGGAAGCCGGCACGGGTTCGGGCGGCGTCGGTGCCGCGCGTGGAGCGGGCGGCGTGGCCGGAGTCACCTGCGCGGCGACCGGACGCGGCGTCGCCGCGGCCGGCCGGGCGGCGAGCGGGGTGGCAATGGCGTTGCCGGTATCGACGGCGAGCAGCTCCAGCATCAGCCGTGCGCGCCCCTCGCGCGCGCCAAGGCCGGCCGCCTCGGCAAGGCCGCGGAGGATGTCCGCGAGGCGTCGGGCCGCGACGGGATCGGCCGCGGAGGCCAACAGCCGACGACGCGCCTCGCCCTCGGCCTGTGCGGCCACCTGCGCCATGTCGCGGCCGACGTCGGCCAGGGCGGCCACGCGGTCGAGCGCCGCGGGCGCATCCGCGGCGACGTACGCATCGACCAGCCCGGCGATCGCCTCGTCGTCGGCCAGGCCGACCGCCTCACGGACGTCGGCGACTGTCACCCGCTCCGGGGCGAAGGCGAGGACCTGGTCGAGCAGGGACTCGGCGTCACGCATGCCGCCATCGGCCAGCCTGGCGATGAGGTCCAGCGCCGCCTCGTCCGCGGACGCGCCCTCCGCCTCGACGATGCGCGCCAGCTTGCCCGCGATCGTCGCCTCTGCCAGGCGCCGGAAGTCGTGGCGCTGGGTGCGGCTGATGATCGTGGGCGGCACTTTGTGGGTGTCGGTGGTGGCCAGGATGAAGACGACGTGATCCGGCGGCTCCTCGATCAGCTTGAGCAGCGCGTTGAACGCGTGCGTGCTCAGCATGTGGACCTCGTCGATGATGTAGACCCGCCGGCGCAGCTCGGACGGCGCGGTCAGCGCACGCATGACAAGGTCCCGCGCATCCTCGACCGCGCCGTGCGATGCAGCGTCGATCTCGATCACGTCGAGCGCGCGGCCGTCGCGGATCGAGGTGCAGGCGGCACAGGTGTCGCACGGCTCGCCATCGGTCCCGAGCGCGGTGCAGTTGATCGCCTTGGCCAGGATCCGGGCGGTGGAGGTCTTGCCGGTCCCTCGTGGCCCGACGAACAGGTAGGCATGCGCCAGCCGGTCGCCGGTGACCGCCCGCCGCAGGGTGGTGACGATCGGGTCCTGGCCGATGAGCTCCCCGAATCGCTGTGCGCGGAACTTCCGGTACAGGGCGCGATGGGGGCTCGGGAGAGGGTCGCCGGGATCGGCGACCGGCATCGGCTGGGCTGCGGACATCAGACGGCTACCGTACACCGATTGCGGCGGATCGGGAGGTGATGAATCGGTCGTGCACCCGGTGTCGACCACGAGCCAGTTCGCACTCGCCACCGTGCCCGGCTCCAGCCAGGTTGTCCCGCGGCACCCGAAGGCGATCGCTTACCGCTGCTTCCTTCCGGACCTGACGGGGTTCACGGACCAACGCTGCGCGGGACCCGACCTTCAACGTCGGGCACGGTAGTGGTGGGCGAACGGCACGGGCCTCGACCGGGAATTCAGCTCCGCTGTAGCGGATTGCGGATACAGGGCACCGCTAGTTCCCCGCCTAGCACGACCGGCGGCGATGGTAGGCCGTGGGTCTGGATCGGTCAATCGAGGTGGCGGAGAGGGTGGGATTCGAACCCACGTCGGGTTGCCCCGAACGGCATTTCCAGTGCCGCGCCCTAGGCCTCTAGGCGACCTCTCCCGGCGGACCGATTGGGTGCGGGAGGCGTGGCGGAGAGGGTGGGATTCGAACCCACGGTACGGTTACCCGCACACCGCTTTTCGAGAGCGGCACCTTCAACCACTCGGACACCTCTCCGCGCGGGAGCGAGTCTACCGCAGACCCCAATCGGCGGCGACCAGGTGCCTCAGACCGATGCGCCCTCGGTGGCCAGGCGCCGCGCCTCGGACTCCCGGACTCCGGAAACCACGGACATCTGGTGCGGCAGCGACGGATTGCGGGCGAGCTGGATGACGCTTCCGGCGGCCCCGCGGTCGAGGTCGGGCACTGCGAACACCAGTGAGCGAACACGCGCTTCGACGAGGGCCCCGGTGCACATCGCGCATGGCTCGTGGGTAGCGAAGATGGTGACCTCCGACAGGCGTCGCGCACCGAGCTTGTTGGCGGTTGCCTGCAGGGTGAGGAGGACGGCATGCGCGGTCGGGTCGTCGTTCAGCGCCGAGCGGTCATGGTCGCGGGCGATCATCGCGTCGTCGATGACGGCCACGGCCCCGATCGGCTCGTTGCCCTCTTCGCCACCACGCCGCGCCTCGGCGATCGCCTCCGCCATGTAGAGCTCGTAGTTCATGGATCCGCCTCTCCACCGGGGCCACCGAATCGGTGGCGACGGTCGGGCGAGTCTAACAGAGGCCCCTGCCCCCACCGTCAGGCGAGCTCGTCTGCGACCTCGAAGACGCCGGTGGCGAACAGGATCGCGCCGCTCGACAGGTGAAGCCAGATGTCGTTGCCGCCGAGCGGCATGAAGCCCCATCCATCGGGCGAGAAGAAGCCGAGGAGGCCGAAGAGAAACAGAACCGCTCCCACCCAGCGCGTGGTCGTGATCGCCGACTCGGTCGACATCGAGCCGTACAGCAGCAGGGCGCCGAACACCACGTGGACGAGGTTGTGGAGCCCGTTGACCTCGAACAGGCCGAACAGCGGGCTCGCCAGGACGAAGCCGATGAGCCCGAGCACGACGTAGATCGCGCCGAAGACCACCGCCACCGTGCGCGCCATGCCCATGAGCGTCGCAACCCTCCGCCGTTCGAACCGCCTCCGTGTCACCCGATGCGGCGGCGTCTAGCATACGAGCCGTCATCCAGCGCAGGAGCCCGTACTCATCGACCGATCCGCGCCACGCCCGACGCGCGGCTGGACCCGCCTCGACAGCGCGGCGCTGATCCTCGTCACGCTGGGCGCGGCGCTGCTCCGCTTCATCTCGCTGGGCCGCCCGCTGGAGCTCGTCTTCGACGAGATCTTCTACGCCCGCGATGCGTGCTGGTACGTCGCGGGCAACGAGGCGGTATGCGGCATCACCGAGTTGGCCAGCCGCACACACCCGCCGCTCGGCAAGTGGCTGATCGGCGCTGGAATCGCGACCCTCGGCTACGAACCGACCGGCTGGCGACTCACCGCCGCGCTGGCCGGCACACTGGCCGTGCCCCTGGTGTATCTCCTCGGGTGGCGCCTGCTGCGCAGCTGGGTGCCGGGGACGGCGGCCACGATCGGAGCCGCCGCTGCGGCGGGCCTGTTCGCGATCGACCTGTTGGCGATCGTGCAGTCACGCATCGCCATGCTGGACATCTTCATCGTCCTGTTCGTCATCGGCGCCGTGCTGGCAATCGTGCTCGACCGCGACCGCCGTCGAGAAGGATCGGATCGCCCCTGGTGGTGGTGGCCAACGCTCGGGCGGCCGTGGCGCATGCTGGCCGGAGCGTGCCTCGGTGCGGCGGCCGCTGTGAAGTGGTCCGGCGCCTACGTGGCCCCGGCCGTCATCGGCCTCGTCGTGGTCTGGGAGATCCTCGACCGACGTCGGGCGGAGCCGGAGGCGGGCTGGCGAGCCTGGATCGTCGGGGCCGCCCGGCGGGAGGCGCTACCGACGCTGGTGCTGCTGGGGCTCGTCCCCGTCCTGGTCTACATGGCCAGCTACACCGGCCGCATGCCGGGCGAGCTGTTGGCCGCCCCGTGGGACCCGACATCGGTGTGGAACGGGATCTGGCAGCACCAGCGTGCGATGCTCGATTTCCATACCGAGCTCGGCGGAGACCACCCGTACCAATCCCCGCCCTGGTCGTGGCCGCTCCTCCAGCGGCCGGTGGCCTACTGGTTCGGTGACGAGGGCGGCACGTACCGCGAGATCCTGGCGATGGGCAACCCGCTCGCGTGGTGGGCGGGCCTGGTCGCGCTGGTGGCGCTGGTCGTCACCTGGGCCCGCGCGGGGTGGGATTGGTGGCGACCGGAGCCGGTCATCCTCGGCGCAGCCGGTGCCACCTTCCTGCCGTGGCTCGTGCTCTCCGGCGATCGGAGCCAGACGTTCCTGTGGTATTTCCTGCCGACACTGCCGTTCCTCTACCTTGCCCTCGGATGCGTGGCTGCCTGGGCGTGGGCGTCCGCGCGCGGATGGGCGCGGGCCGCCGCGGGCGTCCTCGGCGTGCTCGTCATCGCCGGCTTCGTCTTCTGGCTGCCGGTCGTCACGGCCCTCCCGCTGGATCCGGATGGCTGGCGCATGCGGATGCTGTTCGCCGACTGCGAGCGTCCCGACGGCACGCCAGCCGTGAACCTGCCGGACGACTCCACCAGCCAGGGGGCACCGCCGGCCGGGTGGTGCTGGATCTAGCGGGTCAGCCTGAGGGCAGTGACTCCCAGACCGCGAGCTCGTTGCCTTCCGGGTCGCGGAAGATGCCGTACCAGCCCTGGCCGGGGACGTCGCTCTTCGGCTCCACGACCGATCCGCCGAGCTCGGTCACCCTCTGGAGCGCCGCATCGACCGAGTCGACGTGGATGTACGTGCGGAGCTTCTCCGGCGCGCTCTCGCCGCGCTTGCCGATCGCGCCGCCCATGCCCTCCTGGCCCACCGGGGTCGTGAAGAGGTGATAGCCCTCGAACCCGGGGATCGGATCGGCGAAGGCCCACGGAAAGAGGCCTGAGTAGAAGGTCCGCGCCCGATCGGGGTCGTCGGCCGGGATCTCGAAGTGGGTGAAGTCGCCTTGCTTCATGTCCGCGATCTCCTCGTGGGGTGCTCGACAAGACTACGACGATCACGGGCTCCCGAGTTCGACATGGATTGCCGTGCCAACGAAGAGCCCGCCCTCGCGGCGTGCGCGAGGCGATTAGGACCCGCATGAGACACTTCCCGGGTCCGGCAACACTTGCCGTGACCGACCTGTGGCGGGGGGAGGCGCCCCTGAACGATTTGCGGCTCCTCGCCGATGCCAACACGGGCCGCGCCGGGACCGAGCCGTGTGCTCGTCGGTGCCGGAGTCGTAGGAGCCACAGGGAGGAAGCCATGACGCTTCACACACTCGGTCGCCTGGTGGGTCCCATCAGCATGGTGGCCGCCACGTTGATCGTCGTGAGCCAGGGACTGAACCTGGCGATCGGGCTCGCGATGGGCGCGCAGTCGGCGGATAGCGCCATCCACACCGTCAAGTACGTGATCGCGCTGTTGGCCATGTACTCATTGCTGCTCGCATTGACGGGCCTGTACTTGCGGCAAGCGGATTCCGCCGGCTGGGTTGGCCTCGCGGGCTACCTGGTCGCGTTCCTCGGAACCCTCCTCATCGCCGGCGACTGGTGGTTCGAGAGCTTCGTTGCTCCCCGCATCGCGGCCACCGCGCCCGAGGTGATGTCCGGCGCGATCACCGGTTCCCTGATCGTCGGGGCTGCCGCGACGTTTGGACTGTTCGCGATCGGCTGGGTCGTCTTCGGCGTGGCGACGTTCCGCGCCAACGTGTACCCGCGCCCAGCTGCGGTTCTGCTCATCATCGGCGGTCTGGTTGGCATTCTCGCGGGGAGCACGCCATACATGGTTCCGCTGGCGGTGGCGATCTTCTGGATCGGCTACGCCCTGACGCGGTCCGAGCGCGTTGCCGGCGTTGTGGCGGCGCCAGCACCGGTGTGAGGCACCTCGAATGTGCACACGCCGGGCATCCGGCGTGTCGCGAGGCTACGCAGGAACGTAGGTCAACCTGATCACATCCTCGCCCATCTGATCACTGGCGAGCAGGCGGAGCGGCGGCCGGGGTCCGGCGAAATACGGCTTGCCGGCACCAAGCACGACAGGGTGCAGATAGATTCGATATTCGTCGATCAGGCCAAGCTCGGTGAGGCTGTGCGCCAAGGCCGGGCCGGCAACTTCGATCTCCCCCTCACGCTCGGCCTTCAGCTGGCGGATGGCGCCCTCGAGATCACGCTCGACGAGCCTGGCGTTGGGGCCGACCGACTTCAACGAGCGCGAGACGACCCACTTCGGCTGGCTCCGCCACGCCGCCGCGAATGCCTGTTCGTCTGCATCCCACTCAGGTTGATCGTCGTCCCAGTAGTGCATGACCTCGTACATCTTGCGACCGTACACACTGCCCGCCTGCCCCTGAGCCTCCTCGATGAAGTGGCGGAAGAGCGTGGGACTCGGCGCAAACGCCGTATGGTCGACGTAGCCGTCCAGGGACTGGTTCATTCCGAACACGAGCTTGGCCATACCCACTTCCTTTCCTTCCGCGTCCGCGTGCCCCAGGGATCTCCGAGAAAGACCAAGAGCCCGCTCCTGCGGGCTCGTTCGTGTGTCAATGAGTGGCGTGCCCGAGAGGACTCGAACCTCCGACCTTCAGGTCCGCAACCTGACGCTCTATCCACTGAGCTACGGGCACCCGTGCGGCCGATCCGGGCGGATCTGGATCGGTGGCGGAGAGGGAGGGATTCGAACCCTCGGAAGAGGAAACCCCCTTCAACGGTTTAGCAAACCGCCGCACTAGGCCACTATGCGACCTCTCCGCGAACGGCGCCGATGATAGCATGGAGCCCCTCCACGGACGACTCGTCCGGATTGGGCGTACCTGCCGTTTCAAGTCCCCCAGCCGCGTGTCCGAGATGCCTGCCAGCCGCATTCCAATCATCGGTTATCCGCTCGACCAGACGCCCCACCAGGGCGTCCTCGGGGCTGCCCTGCAGTCCGTCGGATCCCAGGTCCAGGTCGAGCCGTGGGAGCGCCGGCCGCACCAGCTGGCCGAGGCATTGGCAGAGGTGAGGGCGGGCGAGGACTTCGCCGGTGCCCTCATCGCGTCACCGCACAAGGAGAAGGCGCCGCCGCTCTCCGACGCACTGTCGGACGACGCCCGCATCAGCGGCGCGGTGAACGTCTTCGTCCGTGACGACGGTCGCCTGCGTGGCCACAACACCGATGCGGACGGCATCCGCACCGGCCTCGAGGCGCTCCTCCCGAGGGTGAAGGGCAAGTGGCCGCGCAACGCGGTGGTGCTCGGTGCCGGTGGCGGGGCGCGCGCCGTGGTGGCGGTGCTCATCGGTGCCGGCTTCCAGCACGTCGCCGTCCTGAACCGGCATCTCCATCGGGCCGAGGCGCTGGTCGGGCACTTCGGACGCAGCGCCCGCCACATGGAGCTCCGGGCGCGGCCATGGCACGACGCGATCATCGAGGCGGAGCTGAGCCGCGCCGAGCTGTTGATCAACGCGAGCGGCATCGGTGTCGAGGAGGGCGAGTCGCCCATCCCGACCGAGCTGTTGCCGCCCGACCGCTATGTCCTCGACCTCGTCCTCAGCGCCGGCAGCACGCCGCTGATGGACCAGGCGCAGGAGCGGGGCGGCACCGTGGCCAACGGCCAGGGCGCCTTCCTGGCCTCGACCGCCATGACCGTCAAGCTCCTGACCGGCAGCTCACCGCCGACGGATGCGCTCCGCGCCGCCCTGGCTAACGAGCTGGGGGTGCCGGAGGAAGGCCTCGCCGTCGTCGGGGACTGAGCGTGATGATGCGGGCCGAAGCCGGGGACGTTCACAAGCCGAGCCCGACGTGAGCGACGATCGCGGTGCCGACGCTCGGCTGGCTCATCGGATTCGCGCCGGCGAGGCGGAGGCCCTCGGCGAGCTGTACGACGCTCACGCGTCGACGGCACTCGCCACGGCACTCCGCGTGGTCGGCGATCGGCAGGAAGCAGAGGACGTGGTGCACGACGCATTCGTGGCCGTCTGGCGCAAGATCGGCCGCTTCGACGCGGAGCGGGGTGCGCTGCGCGCGTGGCTCATGACCATCGTCCGGAACCGGGCGATCGATCGCGTTCGCGCGCGACGCCCGAAGGTCGATCTCGATGACGCCGACGAGCGGTCGCTGCTGCGCACGGGCCCGAACCCAACCTGGGAGAGCGCGCTGCGCCACGCGTCGGCCCTCGACCTCCGCACCGCCCTCGCGCAGCTACCAGATGAGCAACGGCGGGCCATCGAGCTCGCCTACTTCGAGGGCTACACCTACCGCGAGGTCGCCGAGGTGACCGGAGTGGCGCCGGGGACGGCGAGCGGCCGGATGCGGTTGGCGCTCGCGAAGCTGCGCGACGCATTGGCCGGCAGCAGCGGCGCGCCCCTGCCTGCCGAGCCCTCGCTGCGCGAGGAAACGAGCCGATGACCTGCGACCGGGTCGACGAGCTCGCCGCGGCATACGCCCTTGGCTCGGTGGACGCCGACGTCGAGCGCGACATCGCGGCGCACCTGGCGTCCTGCGCGCAGCCGCACGCCGATGCCCGCGAGCAGATCGACGTCGCCGCCGTCCTTCCGCGATCGCTCGACCCGGTGGAGCCGTCGCCGGCCCTCCGCGGGCGACTGATGGCGACGATCGCCGCCACGCCACAGGACCACCGGGCGGCGTCGCCTGTCTCGGTCACGCCGCAGCCGATCCCCGTCGAAGCGGAGCGCCGTCCGTGGTGGCGGGCCGCTCCCCTGGCGACGGCCCTCGCCGCCGTGGCCCTGGGGGCCGCAGTCGGCCTCGGCGCATGGAGCGTATCGCTCAACCAGCAGCTCGCCGAGCGGGACGCCGCGCTGCGTGCCGTCGCATCGGCCGACACGGCGTACGCCGTCTCCGGTTCGGCCGGCTCGGGCTGGGTGATCGAGTCCGGCGGCCAGGCGATCTTCCTCGCCGAGGCGCTGGCCGAGCTTCCTGCCGACCAGATCTACGAGCTGTGGCTCATCGGCCCGGACGAAGCGCCGGTCGCCGTCGGGACCGTCCCGCAGGGCGATGATGTCGCCGTCGTGACCCTCGAGCGCCCGCTCGACGATGCCACCACGTTCGCCGTGACGGTCGAATCGGAGCGGGTCGACGCGCCGACATCGGACCCGGTGCTCGTCGCGTCGCTGGAGGGCTGACGATCCATGTTCTATGTCCACGGCTGGGTCCATGTGATCGCCGGCTGCATGTTTTGCGGCAAGACCGACGAGATGCTGCGGCTGCTGCGGCGCTTCTCGATCGCGGGACGCCACGTCATCCTCGTGAAGCCGCGTCTCGACACCCGGACCGACAAGGTGACCGTGGTCAGCCGATCCGGAGCCCAGCACCAGGCGATCACGGTCGACGACTCCTCGGAGATCGAGCCGGCCGTCGCCGGTGCGGACATCGTCGCCGTCGAGGAGGGCCAGTTCTTCGACGAGCGGCTGCCGGAGGTCGTCGAGCGCCTCGCCGAGCTCGGCAAGCAAGTGGTCGTCACGGGGCTCGACCGCGATTTCCGCGGTATCCCGTTCGGGCCGATGCCGCGTCTGCTGGCCCTGGCCGACCAGGTCACGAAGCTCACCGCCATCTGCATGGTCTGCGGCGAGCCAGCCACGCGAACGCAGCGGCTCATCGACGGCGTGCCGGCGCCTGCCGACTCCCCACTGATCGTCATCGGGGGCATGGGCGACGAGACGTACGAGGCGCGCTGCAGGCTCCATCACGAGGTCCCCGGCCTCGGCGAATGACGTAGGCCTGCGGTCGTCGGTTGTCCCCGTCGGGCTGCGACGGGTGCGCGTCGAGCCCTCGTGATCGACGCGTCAGGATCGGTTCATCAAGCGACCCCGCCCACGATTGACGGAGCCCTGACCGACCATGACGATCAACGCGCTGGCACTTCCGGCACCCGCCACCCCGCGCCTGCGGCTGCTGGACGGAGGCGCCACCCGGCGCCCCGCGACCTGGTACGAGCGCCGATCCATGCTCCGGGAGATCGTGGGCGGTTGCCCCGACCACTGGTGGAGCCCGACGGCCCGCCGGACCATGGCCTGCACCTGCGACCGCTTCTAGGCGCCCCTACCTCCTCTGCAACTGCGCGAGCCCCGTCGATTCGACGGGGCTCGTCGCTGTCCGGAACGCCGAGCTATCCCAGCGTGCGCCGCCGGTACGTCCCAGGTACTGCATCACACCGCATCTGGGGTGGTTCGGTGAGGACGCACGAAAGCCCGCCGCACCGGGAGGTACGACTTCCCCATAGGCGGGCCGGTCTCCAGGACGCATGCTGCCAGTGAGATCGCCTGGCATCCTGAATGGCTGAGGATCTCAGGGTAATCATGCGGTGCCCACCTCCAGCATGCTCGTGTCCGCACGCCGAGCAGTGATCCTCACCATTCAGGCCAGGCGCTCCGAGCGAACGAGCGCTCTATTCCGTCCTCGTCCACGGCTCAGGACCGAATAGGGCCGAGAGCGCCCACGCGTGCGCCTCCGGCAGGCCCCATCACAATCCGATGGAAGAACCTCAGGCTCCTGGCTTGACGACCATCAGGAAGACGATGACAAAGATCATGACGGTCAGGAAGATCCCGCCACGCTGGATCAGCTTGACCGTCGCTGGGATCTCCGGCGACGGCGGGCTGCCCGCTGCGGGCGGGGCGGAGGTCAGCACGATCATGCGGTGCACGGCATTGCGCTGCACGGTCAGCGCGTACACCAGCGTGATGATGTACATCGCGATCGCGCCGAGGAGCCACGGCGTCGAGAAGATGGGGTAATCCACGCTGAGGATGATCAGGACGCCCGTCACACCCTGGAGGATCGCCAGCGGGTAGACGAGGCGCGTGCCGATGGCGTCGACCTGGCGGGTGCTGAAGTTCGCGTGCTGCGGCTCCTTCCCCGCCATCGAACCCATGATCGAATACGCGGCCGGCGGACCGAACGCGAGGATGGCACCGCCCACGTGAAGGAATAACAGGTACGGGAACAGCTCGGGAAACATGCGTCGACCTCCGTAGCGGCGGTCGGGACGCCGCCGTTGCGGGGCAGGATACGGTCGCGAGCGGGCAAGCGTTTGCCGGGAGCGGTGGTGCCCATGGCCCTCCCCCGAACGCTCTTCGCGCTATTGGCGGAGGGGGTGGGATTCGAACCCACGGTGAGCTTGCACCCACGGCGGTTTTCAAGACCGCTGCATTCGTCCACTCTGCCACCCCTCCGGCGCAGTGGCTATCGTATCGGTTCGTGAATCTCACGCCGAGCCGCCATGGGTCGTTCCTGCCGGTAGCACCGCACCGAATGACCGCATGACCGATACGACCGTCGCCGACACCGCGGAAACCACCGCGATCGATGCCGCCGATGCGCCGGCGTCCGCCGTCCCGGCGACCGGCGTCGACTGGCTGGCCCTCGGCGCTGCGCTCCTGACCGTCGTCCTGTGGGCGTCGGCGTTCGTCGGCATCCGGGCCGTCGCGGATGACCTGTCCCCTGGCGCCTTCACGCTAGGACGGCTGCTGGTCGCCGCCGTCGTGCTCGGAATCTTCGTCGCGATTCGGCGCCCGGGGCTGCCGACCCAGCGGCGCGACTGGCTCCTCATCGCCGTTTCGGGGGTCGTGTGGTTCGGTGGCTACTTCACGGCGCTGAACGCGGGCGAGGCGCTGGTCGACGCGGGCACCGCCGCCATGCTCGTCAACGTCGGGCCGATCCTGATCGCCATCTTCGCCGGCCTGTTCCTGGGCGAGGGATTCCCGCGGCGGCTGGTCGTCGGCTCCGCGATCGCCTTCAGCGGAACGCTCGTCATCGGCATCGCCACCGGTGGGCAGGCCAATTCGCCGAATGCGCCGCTCGGGGTCGCGCTATGCCTGATCGCGGCGGTGGCCTACGCCACCGGCGTCACCGTCCAGAAGCCGGCGCTGGCCAACGTGCCGGCCCTGAGCGTCACCGCCATCGCCTGCGCCATCGGCGCCCTGGTGACCTTGCCGTTCGGGCCACTCCTGCTGGACGAGATCGGCACGGCCCCGCCCGACGCCATCGCCTGGGTCGTATACCTGGGCATCTTTCCGACGGCCATCGCCTTCACGACGTGGGCGTTCGCGCTGAACCGCACCAGCGCCGGACGGCTCGGCAGCATGACCTACCTGGTGCCTCCGGTCGCAATCGGCCTCGCCTGGCTCATCCTCGACGAGGTGCCGCCGGCGCTCGCCTTCCTGGGAGGCGCACTCTGCATCGCGGGCGTCATCGTCGCCCGCAGCCGCGGGCGGCTGGGCTTCGGCGACCGGCGAGGCTAGGCCCGACCCGAGCCGCGCACCCGACACGCAGGTCCAACCGCAGTCCGACCGCAGATGCGGTCAGTCAGGATGCGCGCACACGTTTGGCTCAACCACCAGGAGCGACCGATGACCGCTTCAACCGCACCGACCACGACCCGGGGGAGATGGATCGGCCTCGTCCTCGTCGCGCTTGCGGTCCTCGCCGGCGCCGCAGCGGGGGCCTATCTCGACTGGATGATGTGGCATCCGAGCTCCGGCATCGTCGTCACGTTCGGCGCGATCGGCATCCTGCTCGTCGGCGCCATCGCCTGGGCGAGCCGATGGCGGCCGATCCGCCCCTTGGCGCTCGGGACGGTGACGTTCGGAGTCGGCGTGATCCTGGGCCAGAACCTCGGCCCGTCTCGCCCGCCGATCAGCATCGTGCAGGGAACGGTGACCATCGAGCTGACGGAGCCAGCCAACGCCGCCCCGATCACCGGCCGCGCGGATTGCCAGATCACGCCCGATGGCGACAACTTCGAGATCAGCGGTGATCCGAACCTGCGCATCCAGATCGGCGACCAACCCCGCGAGGAGCAGGATGCGCTGCAGGTGGCGGTGACCAGGGGCGACATGTGGGAGTACGGGGCCGAGCCACGGGACGACCGCTGGAGCATGCTGGCAATCGTCAGCGACTCAGGCCCGTTCACCGACGACCAGATGCCCACCTCCGCTGCGATGGCGAGCGACGCCTCGAGCGAGCTGGCGGTCAGCGGCGACCAGCGCGCCGGGTCGATCACCTTTTCCGGGCTGGCCCCAACAGACGTCGGCCTGGGAGACCAGACGGCCGACCCGATGGATCTGGCGGGGAAACTGAGCTGGAGCTGTGACGGTCCTGACGCCGATCCGGAGGGCTAGGCTGCGCCGATGCGGTCCCGGCCCCCGAGGTAGAGCTGCAGCGGCTCCGGGACGAGGACGGAGCCATCGGGCTGCTGGTGCGTCTCGATCAGCGCCGCCATCGTGCGCGGCAAGGCCAGGCCCGACCCGTTCAGGGTGTGCACCAGCTCCGGCTTGGCGGTCGCCTCTGGCCGATGGCGGATCGCCATCCGCCGCGCCTGGTAGTCGCGGAAGTTGCTGACGCTGCTGACCTCCAGCCAGCGCTCGACGCCCGGGGCCCAGACCTCGAGGTCGTACTTGCGGGCCTGGACGAAGCCCATCTCGCGCGTGCTCATCAGCAGGACGCGGTAGGCCAAGCCGAGCCGCTGAAGCAGCAGCTCGGCGCGCTCGGTCAGCCACTCGAGCTCGGCATCGGACGCATCGGGTGCCGTGAAGCTAACCATCTCGACCTTGTCGAACTGGTGGACCCGCAGGATGCCGCGGGTGTCGCGGCCGGCCGCACCCGCCTCGCGGCGGAAGCAGGGCGAGTAGGCCGCGTAGCGGATCGGCAGCCGCCCGGCGTCGAGGATCTCGTCACGGTGCAGGTTGGTGACCGGCACCTCGGCCGTGGGGACCAGGTACAGGCCGTCGCGCTCGACGACGTACATCTGGTCCTCCTTGTCGGGGATCTGTCCGGTCCCGCGCGCCGAGTCGCTGTTGACCACCGCCGGCGGCCAGACTTCCGTCATACCGTGCTCGCGGGTATGGACGTCGAGGAACCAGCTGATCAGGGCCCGCTGCAGCGCCGACCCGTCGCCGATGTAGACCGGGAACCCGGAGCCGCTCACCTTCGCCCCGCGGACGAGGTCGATCAGCCCGCGCTCCTCGGCCACCTCCCAGTGCGGGCGCCGATGGTCCTTCGGCAATGGCTCGCCCCAGGTGCGGACTGTGGCGTTCGCCTCCTCGCCGCCGACCGGAACGTCGAGGTCGGCCGGGTTCGGGATGCGGAGCATCGCATCCTCGAGCGCTTCCTCGACGGACGCGAGCTCCGCGTCGATCGCCGCGATGCGCTCGCCCGCCTGCGTGGATGCGGCCTTGAGGTCCGCCACCTCCGGCCCGCTCGGATCGGCTCCGCCGCGGATGGCCTCGCCGATGCGCTTCGATCCGGCGTTGCGCTCCGCCTTGAGCGCGTCGCCCTCGGCCACCAGCGTCCGCCGCCGCTCGTCGAGCTCGAGCGCGAGGTCCACGACCGCCGGATCCTCGCCCTTGTCGACGGCGCCCTGGCGGAGGCGGTCCGGCTCGTCCCGCAGTCGTTGTAGTCCGACGCTCACGCCGGTGCTCCCGCGGCGGCCGCCTGGCGCAGTCGCACGGCAACGAACGCCGAATCCAGCGACGCGACCAGCCAGCCTGCGCGCGGTCCATTCGGCCGGCCCAGGAACGCGAGGTACACCGCACGAAAGGCGTCACCGGCGGCGAGACCGCGGTCCCTGGCAGTGGTGAAGATCAACGCCTGCCACGCCTCGCCCGACGCGGGAGGCTCGGCCGATGCCAGAGCGGCGAGGTACTCGCGCTGGGCGTCGGTGAGCTGGGAGGCCTCGGGCGGCAACGAGTCGCGAACGGCGATGCGCGCCGAGTCCGGAGCGTACGTCGCCAGCCAAGCACGGGCCGCGCGACGGCGTTCCTCGAGGATCTCCGCCTCCCTCGGGGCGAGCGGCGCGCCCTTCTCGGCGGTGACGCGCTCCACGACGTCGACGCCGGGCACCTGCTCCAGCAATGCCAGGTGGCTGAACGCCGGGCGGTAGGCGGCAGCCTCGGCCGCGACGACAGCGCTCGGCTCGACCAGGCTGTAGGCGAAGACGCGCTCGAAGTCGGGCGGCAGCTCGCCACGGACCTCGCGACCGGCGGTGGCCGCCGCCAGGCGGTCCGACTCGTCGAACAGGCGCGGGATGGCATCGGTCCCGTCGGGGTCGAACTCGATGGCGGTGTTCGGCCGCGGGCGCAGGAACAGGAGCCGCAGCTGCTCGGGCGGAATGACGTCGACGATCTGGGTTGCCGCCGCGCCGAGCCCCTTGGAGGTCGACATCTTCTTGCCGCCGATGTTGAGGAACTCGTACGGGACGTTGAGCGGAGGCTCGTTGCCGAACACCTCGCGCGCGATCGCATCGGAACGGTCCCGTGAGCCGCCCTTCGTCGACAGGTCCTTGCCGGCCGGCTCGATGGTCACGCCGAACAGGTCCCATTTGGCCGCCCAGTCCACGTTGTAGGGCAGCTTCGCCCGTCCACCGAAGGGACTGACCTCGCCGTGGTGACCGCAGCCGGTCGCCCACTGCACCAGGTCGGTGCGGCACTCGTATCGCACCGTGCCCGCATCGGGATCCCAGCCGGTGACGATGGTGGTGCCGATCCGGCCGCAGGACTCGCAGACCACGAACAGCGGATGCCACTCGTCGGGGTGGTTCACGTTGGCGACGCGGCGATAGATCTCCCGAACGGTGGCGGCGCCCTCCAGTGCGCGGCGGATGTACGGGTCCATGGAGCCGGAGCCGTACACCTCGCTCATCCAGTAGTACGTGTCGGGGTGGATGCCGAGCCCGTCGAACGTGTCGATGAACACTCCGGCGAAGTGCCGGGCGTAGGACGGGTGGCAGTCCCCCGCCGGATCCGGCACGTGCGCCAGCGGCACGCCCATGAAGCGCTCGATCGCATCGGGCGTGAGCAGCGCCTGGGCATCCATCGGGTCGAGGTCGTCCACGCCGTAGCGCAGCTCGACCTCGCGCTCGGCGGTGCGCAGGGCGCGGGCGATGGTGTCGACCACCACCGGCCCACGGAGGCTCCCGACATGGACCGTCCCCGATGGGGTCTTCGAGTCGTTGACGACCTGGCGGCCGGTGGCCGACGCCGCGAGCTCGTCAGCCCAGAACACGACTTCGGCTCAGCCGACGCGGACGAGCGTGTACTCGATCGGCCCGGCTGGGGCCTGGACGGTGACCGTGTCGCCCTTCTTGCGACCCATCAGCGCGGCGCCGACGGGAGACTCGTTGCTGATCCGGCCCTCGCGGGGCGCGGCCTCGGCCGAGCCGACGATGGTGAACGTCTCCTCGCCGTCGGCGCCCTTGATGACGACCTTCGAGCCGATGCCGACGCTGTCGCCGTTCGTCTTCTCGATGACGGCCGCGTTCCGCAGCTGGACCTCGAGCGTGGCGATCCGGCCCTCCAGGAACGACTGCTCCTGCTTGGCGTCCTCGTACTCGGCGTTCTCGGACAGGTCCCCGTCCAGCTTGGCCTCGTGAATGCGGGCGGCGACGCGGGGGCGATCGACGGTGATCAGCTCGCTCAGCTCGGCCTTGAGCTTCTCGAGCCCCTCGGCGGTGAGGTAGACAGGTTTCGTATTCATGGTCATCAGGCCCCCTCGTCCTCCTGCGGTGCCTCCGGCGAGGCTCGACCGGTCCCCGGGGTGTGACCGATCGCTGTGCCCGCTGCTCCGATAACAAAAAATGCTCCAGGCCCCGCCAGCCCTATCCGATGACTCGGTGGCGGCGTCTCCTGAAGCTGGCCGTACCCGTTGGGCCAGGCTGCCGCGGCGGTGCCGACGGCCGCCAGATTGTAGGTCCGCGACGGGACCAAAGTCAAAGGCCACGGCACGAATCGCGAGGTGTCGCGCACCTGCGCTTCCGGTTCGCCCCGCCTGCATGCAGCCGGGACAGTGACATGCCGCCACGACCCGATGCCGACGCGATCGGCACAACGAGCATGTGGGTTCGCACCCAACGGAGCGCATTTCGAGAATGAGCTGCACCCTCGCATGCACCCGGAACGCGGAGACTCAGCGGCCGGCCACCACGAGGAGGACGATGACGGCCGCAAAGACGACGCGGTAGATGCAGAAAATCGCCACCGATCGGTGCCGCAGCCAGGAGAGCAGGAAGCCGATCGCCAGCAGGCCCGAGATCGCCGCCGCCGCGAAGCCGACCGCGATTGCGATCCACTCCGTCGACGTCGGCGACGCCTCGAGCAGTCGCCGCGAGCCGTACAGGCCGGCCCCGAGGGTGATCGGCGTGGCCAGCAGGAAGCTGAAGCGAGCTGCCGACTCGCGCGTCAGGCCCAGGGCCAGTCCGGCGGTCAGCGTCGCGCCCGAGCGGCTGATGCCCGGGAGGAGCGCGAGGGCCTGGCTGAAGCCGACGGCCACCGCGGTGCCGGCCCGGACGTCATCGAGCTCCCGCCGACGGGCGCCGAGGCGGTCCGCGGCGTACAGGGCCGCGGCCCCGATGACCAGGAATCCGGCGATCGCCAGGCGGGCCGCGTCGCTGTCGCCGTGGAACGTGCCCTCGATGACGTTCTCCAGCGAGAAGCCGATTACCGCGGCCGGAATGGTTCCCAGGATGAGCAGCCACGCCATGCGTCGGTCCGGGTCGTCGCCGATGCGTCGCTCGCGGAGGCTGGCGAACCAGGCGCCGATGTAGCGCCTCCACTCGCGGTGGAAGTAGACCAGCAGCGCCACGAGCGTCCCGAGGTGCAGGAACACATCGAAGGCCAGGCTGCCGATCAGGTCATCGGTCTCCCAGCCGGCGATCCAGGGCGCCAGCTCGAGATGTGCCGATGAGCTGATCGGGATGAACTCGGTGATGCCCTGCAGAAGGCCGATCAGAGCCGCCTGGAGGACGACGTCCATCAGCGTGGCGCCGGGGAGCTGCGGCGTTCCCCGGCACCCATGAGCACTGCTAGCGGATGAAGAGCGGGGCGAGCACGAGGGTGATCGTCGCCAGCAGCTTCACCAGCACGTGGAGCGACGGTCCGGCGGTGTCCTTGAACGGGTCACCGACGGTGTCACCCACGACCGCGGCCGCGTGGGCTTCGGTCCCCTTGCCCAGGACGTTGCCGTCGGCGTCCAGCAGGTTGCCCGCCTCGATGTACTTCTTGGCGTTGTCCCACGCGCCGCCACCGTTGTTCAGGACCGTGGCGAGCATGACGCCGGAGATGGTCCCGACCATGAGCAGGCCCGCGACGGCCTGGTAGCCGAGCACCACGCCGACGATGATCGGCGTCGCGACCGCCACGAGACCGGGGGCGACCATCTCGCGCAGCGCCGCGCGGGTCGTGATGTCGACCACCCGCGCGTAGTCGGGGCGCTGGGTGTAGTCCATGATGCCGGGCATCTCGCGGAACTGGCGCCGGACCTCGACGATGATCGACTGCGCCGTCTTGCCGACCGCGCGGATGGCGAGGCTGCTGAAGAAGTAGACCAGCATCGCGCCGATGAGCGCCGCGACGAACACCCCGACGTCGGCCAGGTTCACCGCGGTGAGCAGCTCCCCGCCGCGGTTGCGCTGGATGAGGTTGACCTTGTCGATGTAGGCGCTGAACAGCAGGAACGCGGCAAGGGAGGCCGATGCGATGGCGTATCCCTTGGTGAGCGCCTTCGTCGTGTTGCCGACGGCGTCGAGGCTGTCGGTGATCTCGCGCGTGTGGGCCTCGGACCGGCTGAACTCAGCCACACCACCGGCGTTGTCGGTGATCGGCCCGAAGGTGTCCATGGCCAGGATGTAGGCGGTGGTCATGAGCATGCCCATGGTGGCCACCGCGGTGCCGAAGATGCCGCCCACGTCGTTGCCCTCGGCGTTGACGAGGCCCGCCTGGCTCCCGAGCCAGTGGCTGGCAATGAGCGCGGCACCGATCGAGATGGCGGTGACGAGGGTCGTCTCGTAGCCGACCGCCGTGCCGCTGATGATGTTCGTGGCCGGGCCGGTCCTCGATGCCTCCGCGATCTCGCGTACCGGCCGATAGGTGCCGGCGGTGTAGTACTGGGTGATGTAGACGAACACCACGCTCGTCGCGAGGCCGACGATGCCGGCGAAGAAGAACCAGACCCAGACCGGCAGCCCGTTGGAGATCGTGCCGTTGGTGTCCATCATCACGTACGTGACGAACCCGAGGCCCGCGACCGACAGGATCGTGGTGACCCAGTAGCCGCGGTTGAGGATGTTCATCGGGTTCTCGGTCTCGCTGCCGCGGATGAAGAACATGGCGACGATCGTGGCCAGCAGGCCGAAGGCGCGGATCACCAGCGGGAAGAAGATCCAGGCTTCCGGGTTCGGCCAGCCTGCCGACTCGGCGATGGTGAAGGCGGCGACGCCCAGGATCATGGCGCCGATGTTCTCGGCCGCGGTCGACTCGAACAGGTCGGCGCCACGTCCGGCGCAGTCGCCGACGTTGTCGCCGACGAGGTCCGCGATCACGCCCGCGTTGCGGGGGTCGTCCTCGGGGATCCCCGCCTCCACCTTGCCGACGAGGTCGGAGCCGACGTCGGCGGCTTTGGTGTAGATGCCGCCGCCCAGCTGGGCGAACAGGGCGACGAAGCTCGCGCCGAAGCCGAACCCGACAATGAGGAACGGCGCCTCGGCCACGGTGACGTCGGCGATGAAGGTCTCGTAGATCGTGAAGATGCCCCACACGCCGAGCAGCGAGAGCGCCACCACCAGGAACCCGGAGACGGCGCCACCCCGCATCGCGACCTGGACCGCCCCGACGAGGCTGGTCCGCGCGGCGGCGGCGGTGCGCACGTTCGAGCGGACGCTGACGAACATGCCGATGATCCCCGACGCCATCGAGCAGGCGGCGCCGACGAGAAAGGCGATCGCGGTCATGACGCCGATCGGGAAGCCGGCCAGGGACGGCACATCCGCGACGTCAGCGGTCTCGACGACCCCGATCACGACGCCGATGACGACGGCGCCCACCAGGGCGAGCACCGCGATGGTCGTGTACTGGCGACGGACGAAGGCGTCGGCGCCCTCGCGGATCGTGTCGCCGACGGCCACCATCTCTGGCGTGCCGGTGTCGCGCGACATCACGTCGCGGGCAAGGTAGATGGCAAAGAGGACGGCCGCGATCCCCGCGACCGGGACCACCCAGGTGATCAGCTCCATGAAACCTCCGGTTCCGGCCGGCGGCCACCGTGGGCCATGCACCGACGGGTATGAACACACGGGAAACGCCGGCGGGAGGACAGGTCACGATCCACGCCAGCGATGACCGGCGGATTCTAGCACGGGGCCGGCGCAGGTCGCCGGCTTCGGCTCAGGGCAGCCAGCGCGGGCGCGACCCGTCGGGGACCAGGGGCGTCCGCCTCCCCCCGTCGAGCTCGACGAGCTCGAGCCGCGACCCCCCGTCGACGTCCTCGATCTCGATCACCATGCTCGCCTCGCCGGGCGCGAAGGCAGCGGCGACGACGTTCCCGCTGCGGGCTTCCGGGGCATCGCCGAGATCGTCGAGGCTGGTGGTGATGCCCAGCGCGCCCTCGTCGGTGGCGTAGGCGATCGTGCCGTCCGGCGCCACGGCAAGCACCCGGTAGCCCGGTCCGAGAGCGGTCGTGGTTGGTCGCGACGCCGACCTGCCGAGCCGGTAGACCGCATCGGGCACGCCGGGCTCGAGCGGCGAGATCGGCGCGTCGGACGACCCGCTGTCGGCGACGCCGTCCAGGGACCCGGTCAGGAGCACGGCGCTCCCGTCCGCCAGCCAGATGGGTGCCGCCGCGGCCGCGAATGGCACGCGGGACAGCTCCGGGTCGGCGCGCTCGAGCAGGCCGACCCAGCCGGCGAGATCCACGAAGGCCACAACCTCGCCATCGGGACCGTAGCGCGGTGCGCGGAGGGTGGGCCCGTCGTCGGTGCGGCTCGGGCTGGCCTCCGGCGACGATCGAGCCTCGGCGGGCAGGTCGATCGGCTCCGCCGCTCCCCCACCGATGCGCCACTCCCACAGGCCGAGGCCCGCTCCCCGGCGGCGTCGACGCGCGCGAAGGCGACGTGCTGGCCGTCGGGGGCGAAGGTCGGATCGACCTCCCAGTGCTCCTCGCGGGTGAGGACACGGCGGTCCGAGCCGTCGGCGCGCAGGTAGACCAGCCTGCGGCCATCCCCCACCACCAACGAGGTGCCGTCCGGGGCGACCGCGTAGTCGACAACAGGCGCGAGCTCGGCGCTGACCTGGCGCTGGCCGGTGCCGTCTGCGTTCATGGTCCACACGTTGGCCACGCCTGCGCGGTCGGTGACGAACGTGATCTGGTTGGACACCGTCGCGCCGCCGGCTCCGGTCGTGAATGTCCAGGACTGCGCGCCGGCGAGGCCGCCGCCATCGGAGCCGGAAACGCCGGTCGCCAGCTCGATCTCGAAGGTCGTCGTCGCGGGCAGTGCCGCCGATGGCGTGAAGCGCAGCACGCGCCCGGCTCCGTCGTCGGTGACCGGATCGCCGGGGAGCCCTGCGACCTCGAGCGTCCCGGCCACGTCCGGTGTGATGGTCAGCGCGTCGCCGTCGACCGACTCCGGGTCGATTGGCCGGTCGAAGACGACGGCGATGGGCGACATCGGGGAGATGCCGTCCACCTCGTCGGCCGGGATGAGGGTCTCGATCGCCACGCCCGGGGTGATGGTCCGGAAGCGGACCGTGACCGGCTCACCGAGCGCGACGCCCGCGACGTCTGCCGCGCTGCCGTCCACCTGCAGCTCGTACTCGCGGTCCGGGCGCAGGGCCTGCGATGGGAGGATCTCGAGCAGCTCGCCGCTCCAGCGCAGCTCGTAGGCGAATGCGGGCTCGAACCGTAGGCCCACCTCGACCGACGCGGTGTCCATCAGCGACGAGAAGCGGATGCTCAGCGGCGCATCGGTGGCCACGTCGGCGGCACCGTCGACCGGGTCCGTCTCGACCACCGTGGGACGTCCGGCAGTCCGGAACGTGAACGGCGGCGGAAGCTCCGACATCTCGTTGCCGGCCCGGTCCCGGATACCGTGGTCGATCGAGACCGCATACTCCGCCTCGAGCGCCAGCGCCTCGTCCGGGGTGAAGATCAGCGTGCTGCCGCTCCAGCTGGTGGCACCATCGATGTCCGGCTCGACGGACAGCGCCGCGGCCGCTGACTCGTCCACCGGCTCGCTGAAGGCGACCTCGATGCTGGTCGTGATGAGCGCCACCTGTGCATCACCGCCCACGGGCTGAGTGACGGCGATCGTGAGGACTTCCGGCGGGCGGGCATCGACGGTGCTGGCGACGTACAGGACGCCCGCCAGCACGAGGCCACCGGCCGCGATGACGAGGACCGATCGAAGGATGACGGCGCGCATGGGCGCCGTTCAGCGATGTCGCAGGCGCGCGGGCAGGATCTGCAGCTCGTCGCGGTACTTCGCGACGGTCCGCCGGGCCAGGGCGATTCCATCGGCGCCCAGCGCGTCGGCGATCTCCTGGTCGCTCAACGGGTGGCCCGGATCCTCGGCCTCGATCATCCGCTTGATCTGGTCCTTCACGCCGAGCGAGGCAGTGAAGAAGTGACTGAACGGCACGACCTCGCCGGAGGGAATCATCACGAACTTCTCGGCCGTCGCCCGGCTCACGGTCGACTCGTGCATCCCGATGAGCTCACCGACCTCCGCGCGGGTCAGCGGTACGAGGTGCTGCACGCCGTGCAGCAGGTAGTCGCGCTGCCGCTCCATCAGGCACTCGGCGATGCGCTGGATCGTCGCGCGCCGGCGGTTGATGTTGTCGATGAAGAACTTGGCGCGCCCGACGTACTGTCGAACGTGCTGCTTCTCGTCCTCGGTGGTCTCGTCGCTGCGCAGGCGGGCGCTGAGGCTCGAGTAGATCGGCGCCACGGTCAGGCTGAAGCGTCGTGACTCGACGACCTCTGCGACCAGCTCGCCGTCGATCTCGCGGATCAGGACGTCGGGGCGAACCAGCGGCCGAGCGCCGTCGCCGCTGACGGCGGCGGTGAAGGCCGCGGTCGGGTACGGGTTGAGATTGCCCTTCACGAACTCCCAGACGGCGATGACGTCGCGCTGCGACGCGCCGATGGCCGATGCCACCTCGCGGAAGCGGCGCTCGCCGAGATCGCCGAGGTGCTCGCCGACGACCACCTCGGCGTGGGCCGGCACCTCCACCTCGTCCTGCTCGCGCAGGTACTCGATCTGCGCCAGCAGCGACTCGGTGATCGAGCGCGAGCCGATGCCGATCGGCTCGAGGCCCTTCATCGCCGCCAGCACGAGCTCGACGTCGGCCACTCGCACGTTGGTCGTGGCCGCGATCTCCGCATCGGTCTCGGTCAGGAAGCCGTTCGAGTCGAGCGCGCCGATCACGTGATCTGCGACGTGGTGGATGGACGACGGGAGCTGCGCGTGAAGGTTCCAGGTGAGGTGATCCTCGAGGGTGAAGTCGGCCTCGGCACGCGCGATCGGGTCGAATTCGTCGTCCTCGTCACGCGTCCGCGTCTGGCCGTCGCCCGGGAGGTCGTCGGCGCTGAGACGGGTCGGATCGTCGGTCTCGCCGCGTTGCGGCATGCACTCGGTGCAGTACGGGCCGGCGATCGCGCTGCCGCAGATCGGGCAGGTCGGCAACTCCTGCAGCTCGAGCGCTGGATTCTCGTCCAGCTCCTGGGCGATCGCCTCCTGGAGCTCGACCGAGCTCATCTGCAGGATGTAGTTGGCCGCGATCTGCTTGGGCGTCACCTTGGTGGTGAGCACCGGCTGGATCTGCTGGCTGAGCTCGACCGACATGCAACCTCGTGGTCTACGGGCTTGCGATTATAGGGTCGGAGGCCCGATGCCTCCGCGAGCGGCCTCCGGCGAGGCGTTCACGCGGCGCGCGACGGGCACCGCACCGCCAAAGCCGACCAGGCTATAGCCGGCCGGATCCTGGGACAGCCGATCGCGATACTCGCGCATCGGCCAGCCGAAGAGTGCGCACAGCCAGAGCCGGTTCACGTGGTTGTGCGCCACCACGATGGCGCACCGGGCGCGATCGTCGGCCAGCCACGCCTCGAGCGGCTCCAGGACGCGGCCGGAACGTCGTGCCACGTCCTCGCCGCTCTCGCCTCCGGGGCAGCGGACGTGGAACGGGTCGGACTCCCAGGCCGCGCGCAGCCCTGGGTCGCGCGCCCGGCACTCCTCCGGGGTCAGGCCATCCCACGCGCCGTAGTCGATCTCGAGCAGCTCGTCGGACGCCTCGATCGACGCGTCGTCGAGGTCGAGGGCCACCCCGATGGCGGCCGCAGTCTGGCGGCATCGACGCGCCGAGCTGCTCACCAGCCGCAGCTCGTCATGTGGCAGCTCGGTGAGCTCGGCCTCGATCGCGGCCCCCAGTCGCGCGGCAAGCGCGACGCCCGCATCGGCCAGCGGTGGGTCGTCTCGACGGCCCAGATTGCGGCCTGCGGCGGAGGCCGCCGTGATCGAGTGTCGAGCCAGGACGAGGGTCCCCATCGGGCTCGGAGTCTACCCGGTCGCGGTGCGCTATCCTGTCGCCGCGGCCGGTCGCGGCCGCCTCCCCCGCAGCCCAGGGCACATGACCTACGTCCCAGACGAGAGCGATTCCATCGGCGCGCCCGCCACCGGCGAGCGCGCCGGTTCGCGCCGTGCCCTCGGATGCGCATTCGAGGTGGTGGAGACCCTCGTCCTCACACTGCTCATCTACCTCGTGATCCACAACTTCGTGGCACAGCCCTTCGAAGTGCAGCAGAGCTCGATGGTGCCGACGATCGTCGACGGCGAGTACATCCTGATCGACAAGCTCACGCCGCGGTTCGACAACTACCACTACGGCGACGTGATCGTGTTCAACCCCCCGGACGAAGGCGGGACCGGCGACGGCATCCCGTTCATCAAGCGGATCATCGGGCTCCCGGGTGACACGGTCACGCTCGAGAACGGACGAGTCTTCGTCCAGCGCCCCGATTCCAGCCCGGTCCGCATCCAGGAGGACTACGTCGTGACCGAGGAGGACGGGTCCTCCGCTGCGACGACCTGCCCGCGCCCCGACTGCCCGGAGGAGTGGGTCGTACCCGAGGGGTCGTACTTCGTCATGGGTGACAACCGGCCCTTCAGCCAGGACTCGCGCGTGTTCGGTCCGATCTCCGAGGACCTCATCCTGGGACGCGCGTGGTTGCGCTACTTCCCCCTGGAGCGGATCGGGATCATCGAGCGGCCGGGATACCCGCCGCTCGAGACCGGCGACACCGGTGCGCTGTTCGCGCCCGGCAGGCGGATGGCCTGAGTCGCGCATGTAACGGCGCGAATTTCACGCGAGGCGCCGGTCCGGCGCGATTCCGACGATGGATGCTTCTGCGGCTCACGCGAGATCCGGTACTGACGGCCTCCTGTGAACCACTCGCCGATCCATGCTGCCGATCTGATCGGCACCGACCTGCCATGCGCAGGACTGGCCGATCGATGAGCGGGCGGAGGGCTCGAGGTCAGGTGCGCGCCGGCTCCTCGGCAACGATCCAGGCATCGACCTCGCGCTCGTAGTCGACCTGGGCATCGGCCCCGAACCAGAGCGCCAGTTCCGCCTCGGCCGTTTCTGGAGCGTCCGATGCGTGGATGAGGTTCCGGAGTCCGCTGATCCCGAGGTCGCCACGGATGGTGCCGGGCTCGGCCTCGTTGGGCATGGTCTTGCCCACCATCTTGCGGACGACGGCGATCGCATCAGGGCCCTCGAGCGCAATGGCCGCCACCGGACCCGACGTGATGAACTCGACCAGTCCGTCGTAGAAGTGCTTGCCGGCATGGATGGCGTAGTGCTCCTCGGCCATCTCGCGCGGCACCGCCAGCATGCGGAGGCCGACGACCTTGAGGCCCTTGCGCTCGAAGCGGCCGAGGATCTCGCCGATGAGTCCCCGCTGGACGGCGTCGGGCTTGGCGAGGACGAGGGTGCGCTGCATGACGATGCGGCTCCTGATGTGCTGGAGAGTCAGCCCCGCTGGCCGGCGGCCCGGTCGTAGGCCTCGTTCGCCTCGACCTCACGTCCCGCGGCGCGGAGCAGGTCGCCGTAGAGTAGCAGACGCTCGGCGGCGGGCTTCCGGCCCAAGGTGGGCTCGAGGATGGCGACGCCATCGGCGGACAGGCCGGGATCGAGGCGAACCGCGATCGACATCTGGCCGTCTCCGCGTGCCATGTCCCCGGCCACGTAGGCGACGCGCGCGTCCTCCAGCCTGAGGCGGCCCGCGGCGGTCCGCTCGTCGTCCGGCGGCTCCACCGCATCGGGAGCGGGAGACCACGGGGCCCGCGGCTGCCGGACGGGTTGCACCTGGAGCTCGGTCGGCAGCGGCCAGACCAAGCGGCCCGGGACGCCGCCTTGCAGCTGGAACGCGTCGTCGACTCCGACCGACTCGACCACGCGCTCCATCACCCCCGTCGCGCGGTCGTGCTCACCGGCCGCCGCCAGCGCCTCGGCTTCCACCAGCATCGTGATCGGGAGGCGGCGTTGCGGGCTGCTGGACCGGATCGCGTCCACGGCGGCACGTGCGGCCATCGGCCGGCCCTGGCGCCACAGCGCCTCGGCCAGGAGCGCCCGCAACGCATCGATCTCGTCGTCCACGGCGACGCCGTCCGCCTCGAGCCACGCCAGACGACGGCGAACGGTGCCCTCGGCCAGGCCAGGTTGGCCGGCGTCCAGCTGCGCCCTGGCCAGCGCGAGCTCGTCCGACACGAGGTCGATGACGTGGCGTCCCGGATCCGCCGCGATCGCCGCGGCAGCCTCGTCCTCCGGTACAGGGTCGTCCTCCGGTACAGGCTCGTCCGCGGTCGCCGTGTTTTTGGCCGGCGTGGCCTCGTCGTCCTCGTCCGTCGGGTTGGTCGGCGGTTCGGCGTCGGTCATGCCCGAAGGGCGCGCTCGAAGCGCGATCGCGAGCGGAATGGTCCGAGCACCGCGAGACGCGCCGCGGACGGGGTGAGATAGCGCCGGGCGACGTCCAGCAGCTCGTCGCGCGTGACGGCATCGAGCCGCTCGATGACCTCATCCACGGTCAGGATGCGCGGCAGCAGCGTCTCGCCCGTGCCGATCCATCCAGCGACCGCGCCGGAGTCCTCCATCCGCAGCTCCAGGCGTCCGCGGGTGTAGGCGCGCGCACGATCCAGCTCGTCGGGGCGGACGGGCTCCGTCGTGATGCGGTCGAGCTGCTCGACGATGGCACGAACAACTCGGTCCGCATCCTCGGGGTCGAAGCCGGCGTGGATACCGAAGGTTCCGGCATCGGCATACATGGCGCTGAAGGTCGACACGTCGTACACCAGCGAGCGCCGCTCGCGCAGCTCGAGGAAGAGGCGGCTGCCCATCCCGTCCCCCAGGATGGCGCCCAGCAGATCGATCGCCCAGCGGTCGGGGTCGTTGCGCGACACGCCGGGCATGCCGAGGCACAGATTGCCCTGGCTGAGCTGCCGATGCGAGACGCGCAGCGCCCCGGCCTCGGTCGGCACCGGCGCGCGTTCCGGCGTGGGTGGGCGCAGGGCCCGCTTGCCATTCAGGCTCGGGCCATCCGCCTGCCACTCGGCCGCGACACGGAGCACCGCCTCGTGGTCGATCGCGCCCGCCGCGGCCAGGACGACGCTCGACGGGCGGTAGGCAGCCCGCCAGTGCTGGACGACGCCGTCGTGCGTCGCGCGGCGCACGGAGCCGATCGTCCCAGCGATCTCGCGACCGAGCGGATGCTTCCCGTACATCAGCTCGTCGAACAGCGTGAACACGTGGTCCGACGGCGAGTCCACGTACATGCGGATCTCGTCGACGATCACCGGCTTCTCCGCGCGCAGGTCGGCCGCGCGCAGGAGCGGCCGCAGAGCCAGCTCGCTCACGGCCTCGAGTGCCACGGCGCCCTGCGTGGCCGGCACCTTCGAGGAGTACACCGTCAGCTCCCGGTCCGTGCTGGCGTTCACGCTGCCGCCCACGCTCTCGACGCGCTGCGATAGAGCCCCCGCCTCCGGGTGGCCCCGGGTGCCCTTGAAGACGAGATGCTCGAGCAGGTGGGACAGGCCCGCATGCGCCTCGTCCTCGTGTCGAGATCCGACCGGGACGAAGATCGCAACGCTCACCGAGCGCGCTCCGGGCATCTCCTGGGTCACGACGCGTAGGCCGTTGGGCAGCACGGTGCGCACGTGCCCGGGCGTGGCGGGCGAGCGGGCGGTGACACGCGCCGGGGTGGCGGTCACGCGCCGTCCTCGTCCTCGTCGGAACGGTCGCCATCGGTCCCCTCTGCGTCGGCGGACATCAACAGCTCCATCTGGATGAAGCGAAGGTCGCGAGCCAGCTCCTGGGCGTTCCGCGGGAGAGGACGTCCGGGATCGGTGCCATCCGGTACATCGGCCTCGAGTCCGAGGCGAGGGGCGCCGCTGGCGGCGAACTCGAGGACGATCCGCTCGCTGCCGACGACGAGGGTGTAGACCAGCAGCTGCTCGGACGTCGTGTCGAACTGGAGGTAGTCGAACGAGTCGAGGTTGAGGCAGATCGCCAGCGGGGTGAAGTAGGAGGCCACCTCGGGGTGGTCGACCACGATCCGTTCGACCCAGCCGGTGCCGCGTGACTCGACCCGCGTGCCGCGGAAATAGGTGTACGACACGGTCTGCTTCAGCAGCGGCCGCAGGATGTTGTAGATGTCGCTCCGGCCGGTCACGACGCCGGTGTTGATGTAGAGCTTGGCGCGGGCCTCGGACATCGGCTCGTTCGCTGCGGGTCGTCGGCGAGTCTAGCACCGGACTCCCGACGGTCGGGACGCCCGGAACCGGCTGCTACGATACGGCCGCCATGAAGCTGCTGGCGGCCGACATCGGCAACACGAACGTCACGATCGGCCTCTTCGAGGACGATCGGCTGGCGCGCTCGTGGCGTGCGATCACCCGTGCGAACGCCACGGCCGACGAGGTCGCGGCCATGCTCAGCGGCCTGCTGGCCCTCGATGCGCATCGGCTTGACGAGCTCGACGCCCTGGCGCTGGCCAGCGTCGTTCCGCCGCTCACCGAGACGTGGGAGCGCCTCGCGGCCGAGCGCATCGGCGTGGAGCCCGCGATCGTCGACGCCGCCGCCCTCGACGGCATCCTCGACATCCGCATCGACCGGCCCGCCGAGGCCGGGGCAGACCGGCTGGCCAATGCGCTCGCGGTCCGTACCGAGTTCGGCGGCCCGGCGATCGTGATCGATCTCGGCACCTCGACGAACTTCGACCTCGTCGATGCCGACGGGGCGTACATCGGGGGAGCCATCGCCCCCGGCATGGGGCTCAGCCTCGAGGCGCTGGTCGGTCGGGCCAGCAAGCTGCCGCGGATCGAGCTTCGCCGTCCGCCGTCGGCGATCGGCACCAACACCGTCCATGCCATGCAGTCAGGCGCCGTGCTCGGCTACATCGGGCTGGTGAGCGGCCTGCTCACCGCCCTGCGCGGCGAGCTCGTCGAACGCGCGCCGGCCGCAAGCCGGGTGACGGTCGTCGCAACCGGCGGCTACACGCACCAGCCATGGCTGCGCGAGGTGCCGGGCATCGACGCTGTCGAGCCGGACCTCACGCTGCGCGGCATCCGCTACGCGTGGCAGGGCATGCGCGAGCGGGACCCAGCCATGGCGCGGAGCGCCGACCGATGAGCGAGACCAGCGGAGTCCTGGCCGGGCGTCGGATCGTGGTCGGCGTCTCGGGCAGCATCGCGGCCTACAAGTCGGTCACGCTGGTGCGCATGCTCGCCGAGCGCGGTGCGGTGGTGGACGTGGCCATGACCCCGGCCGCCACCCGCTTCGTCGGCCCGTTGACGTTCGCGAGCCTCACCCATCGCCCTGTCCTCGACGATGTGTTCGAGCTCGATGCCGACCAGCAGATCGCCCACATCGAGCTGGCGGAAGCGGCCGATGCGATCGTGCTGGCGCCGGCGACGGCGAACCTGATCGCCGAGCTCGCGGCCGGCCTGGTCGCCGATGCCGTCACCGCGATCGCCTGCGCCAGCCGCGCCCCGGTGGTGGTGGCGCCGGCCATGGACGCGGGGATGTGGACGAACCATGCGACGCAGCGCAACGTGGCCACGCTCCGCGAGTTCGGCTACCTGGTGGTCGAGCCCGAGGTCGGCGAGCTCGCCTCGGGCCTGACCGGCATCGGTCGTCTGGCGGAGCCCGGAACCATCGTCGAGGCGGTCGAGCACCTCTTCGCCCGCTCGGGCGACCTCGAGGGCCTGCACGTCGTCGTGTCGGCCGGTGGCACGCGCGAGCCCCTCGACCCAGTCCGATTCATCGGCAACCGCAGCAGCGGCAAGATGGGGGTCGCCATCGCCGAGGCCGCGCGCGACCGCGGAGCCGCGGTCACCCTCATCGCCGGCGCCATGAGCGTCACGCCTCCGCGAGGGGTGACCGTCGTGAACGCGACGACCGCCCAGGCGATGCGCGAGGCCGTCGTCGGCGCGGCGCCGAACTCGGACATCCTGGTCATGGCCGCCGCGGTCGCTGACTTCGCCCCGGCCCGCGCCAGCCAGCGCAAGATCAAGCGCTCGGGCGAGGCCCTGCAGATCGAGCTTGTGCCGAATCCCGACATCGTGGCAGAGGTCGGTGAGATGCCCGAGGAGGTGCGACCGTTCCTCATCGGCTTCGCCGCCGAGTCCGACGAGCTGGAGGCCAACGCGGCCGCCAAGCTGCGTGACAAGGGCCTCGACCTCATCGTCGGCAACGTCGTCGGCGGACCGTTCGACGCCGTCGGCTCGGACGAGAACAAGGTGACGGTGTTCGGGGCCGAAGGCGCCCTGACCGATTGGCCGATGCTGCCGAAGCGCCAAGTGGCCGAGCGATTGTGGGACCTCATCGGCGATCGCTATCGCCACGCGGCCGACGAGGCCGCCACATCGTCGAGCCGGCGGCGCCGTCGAACGTGATCGTCGTCCATCACGCGGACGAGCTGCGCGACGCGATCCTCGAGCGCCGGATCGCCGGCGACAGCGTTGGGTTCGTGCCGACCATGGGCATGCTCCACGATGGCCAGCTCTCCCTGGTCCGACGCGCCCGCGAGGAGAATGGCTGCGTCGTCGTCTCCAGCTTCGTCAACCCCGGAGCGTTCCCGCTCGACGAGCCCACTCCGGCCGGACGTGACCACGTCCGGGATGTGGCCCTGCTGGAGCACGCCAGCGTCGACATCGCGTTCCTGCCCGACGTGGCAACCCTCTATCCGCCCGACGACACGACCCGTGTGACCGTCGAAGGGCTCACTCGCCAGCTCGAGGGTGCGTCCCGCCCCGGCCACCTCGACGGGTTGACGACGGTCATGCTCAAGCTCGTCCACCTCGTCGGGCCGGCGCGCTTCTACATGGGGCAGCGCCACGCCCAGCAGGTGGTCATCGTGCGCCGCATGCTGCGCGACCTGTTCATCAACGTGGAGCTGGTGGTGTGCCCCACCGTGAGGGACGACGACGGCCTCGCGATCTCGAGCGCGAATGCGCTGCTCGGCATCGAGGAGCGGGTCGCGGCCACCTGCCTGTTCCAGGCGCTCAGCGCCGCCAAGCAGGCGTACGACGCCGGCGAGCGGTCGGCCGAGGTGCTGCGCTGGCGAATGACCGACGTGCTGTCGCACGAGCCGCGGGCCCGGATCGACTATGTGAGCGTCGCCGACGCCGGCTCGCTGGTGGAGCTCCAACGCGTCTCCGGACCCGCGCTGGCCCTGCTGGCGGTATGGATCGGGCGCGCTCGGCTGACCGACAACATGCCCCTCGCCTGGGACGTCGCGTAGGCGCAAATTTGCGCCATCCAAAGTACTAGTGCGGTCAGGCGGGTGCCACGTATGATGCGCCCTGTCACCGCGACGGGCGGCCTCCGGGTCGCCCATGTTGCCGGTGCATGGGAGGCCGGCGGGTGCCCACGTCCGGCCTCCCTTCGTGTCCGGTCCGCTACGTCGCCAGCCGCTCGAGCAGCCCATCCACGTCGAGCGCCCCGCCGACGAGCTCGATGATCGTGTCGATCTTCTCCACGTCCGCCGCGTGCGTCTTCACCAGGATCTCGTCGACCGCCTGCGCGGTGCGATACGTGTCCGTGCCGACCAGGTACGCGAAGATCGCCGCGGCGCGGAGCTCCTCGAGGACGTCGTCGTGCGGCCGGAATCCACCGGTGAGGATGAGGCCGATGACGCGAGGCACAGCGGCTCCCTCGTTGGCGGCCACCGCCGCGCGGATGAGGTCGTCCCGGTCGCCCGGCGTGATGAGCAGCGTCCGCGCCCTGAGGAGCTCGACCGCGTGACGCGCCTGCATGGCGCCGATCGCCACCCAGCCAATGATCGCGCCGGGCGTCGCCTCGCCCGCCAGCAGCTCACCGTCGAGGTGCGTGGCGATCAGCTCGAGCGATGGGTTGGCCAGGAACTCCGAGTACGGGATGCACCCGAGCAGGTCGATCCCGTGCTGCGCCAGGCCACGTTCGAGCACATCGGGAAGATGCGGATGCGAGTCGACGTCCACCTTGTTGACGACCGCTCCCAGCACGTCGACGCCCTCGGCGGCGAACAGGGCGCGGTTCAGGACGATCTCGTCGATGGGGCGCCCGATGCCGCCCTCGCTGACGATGATCACCGGGGCATCGAGCATGGCCGCCGCGCGGGCATTCGACAGCCCGACCACGGCGCCGACGCCGGCGTGCCCGGTGCCCTCGATGACGACGACGTCCTTGCCCGCGGCGACCCGGTCGAAGGCAGCGGTGACCTGCGCGCCCAGGTCGTCGTCGACGCGACCGAGGATGAACTCCGTCGTGAAGTGGCGCGGCAAGGTCACCGGGCTCATGTCGTCGAGCGCGTCGGACAGCTCGAACACCTCGCTCATGAGCACCGCGTCCTCGTCCGCCCGCGTGCCGTCGACGACGACGTAGCGCTGGCCTACGGGCTTGACGAAGCCGAGCCGCAGGCCGCGGTCGCGGATGGCGGCCAGCAGGCCGAGGCTGGTGGTCGTCTTCCCGCGGTTCTGCCCGGTCGCCGCCAGGAAGACGCGGCGAGGAGTCAGCCGGAGGTCCTCGACTTCGTGCGTCGCTCCACGAGATCCACGCCCTCGCGCAGTCGCGTCACCAGGTCGCCGTCGAGCATGTCGGGCTCGAGGTGCTCACCCAGCCGCTCGAGCATGTCGGCCGCCACGCTCAGCAACACGTCCGCGTCGGCGATGAAGAACTGCGGCTCGTTGTTGTAGCGCACGAGCGTGAGCCGGCCCTGGAGCGTCAACCCGGAATCGGTATGCAGCACCTGGGTGCCGAAGTTGTGGCCCTGGATGCCGTCGGGGTTGTTCAGGAAGTTCAGCGCGTTGTCGATGACGAGTCCAAAGCGCGCGCGCCAGGACACGAGGCGTTCCTGCACCTCGGTGGGCAGGCCCATCTCACCGAGCTCCTCGAACACGCCTCGGTCCACCGTCAGCAGCCCGACCAGGGTCGAGCCGGCACGCGGGCCCAGCATGACCTGCAGGGATCGCTCGAGGGTGAAGACGTCGGCGTCGAAGCGCGGGCTGGTGGTCACCTCGGCCAGCAGGTCCTCGACATTGTCGAGCTGGCCGGGATCGGCCAGGGCATTCGCCAGGTTGTGGATCTCCTCCCGGAACAGGAACCGCTCTTCGTGATCGAGCATCGGAGTCCTCCTGGCTCAGGGGACCGATGCGTCACGGGCGCCGCGCCTGCCGCGGCGCCCGCATCGGCCCGTAGGGGGCTTACGGATACAGGCCGCGCAGCGTGGTCGCTTCCGCCACCCGGGCCACCGCCACCATATACGCGGCCGTCCGCATGTCGACCTCGTGAAGCTCGCTCATGGCGTGCACTGCCTCGAAGGCGCGGTCCATGATCTCCTTGAGGCTCTCATTGATGCGCGCCTCGGTCCAGAAGAAGCTCTGCATGTCCTGGACCCACTCGAAGTAGCTGACCGTCACGCCGCCGGCATTGCAGAGGATGTCGGGGATCATGAAGATGCCGCGGTCGTGGAGGATCTCGTCCGCCTCCGGCGTGGTCGGCCCATTGGCGGCCTCGGCCACGACCTTGGCCTTGACGTGCGGCGCGATGTGCCGGGTGATCTGGTTCTCGAGTGCCGCCGGGACGAGGATGTCGCACGCCACCGTCAAGAGCTCTTCGTTGTCGATCTCGGCGGAGCCCGGGAAGCCGACGACCGTGCCGTGCTCCTGCTTCCAGGCGCTGACCTTGGCCGGATCGAGGCCCGACGGGTTGTGGATACCACCGGTCGAGTCGCTGACCGCGACGATCCGCGAGCCCTCCGCGGCCAGCAGCGTCGCCGCGATCGACCCGGCGTTGCCGTAGCCCTCGATCGCGACCGTCGCTCCCTCGAGTGGGTTGTTCGTCGCCTTCGCCCACTGCTGGAGGGTGAAGACCGTGCCGCGCGCGGTGGCCTCGTTGCGGCCCAGGGAGCCACCGACCGCGATCGGCTTGCCGGTCACCACGCCCGCGATCGTGTAGCCGTGATGCATGGAGTAGGTGTCCATGATCCAGGCCATCGTCTGCGCGTTGGTGTTGACATCCGGCGCGGGGATGTCCCGCTCGGGGCCGATGAGGACGCTGATCTCCGTCGTGAATCGCCGGGTCAGCCCCTCGACCTCGCGCAGGCTGAGGTGCTTCGGATCGACGACCACACCGCCTTTGGCGCCGCCGTACGGGATGTTCACCACCGCGCACTTCCAGGTCATCCACATCGCGAGCGCCCGGACCTCGTCCAAGGTCACGTCCTGGTGGTAGCGGATGCCGCCCTTGCCGGGGCCGCGGCTGACGTTGTGCTGGACGCGATGGCCGGTGAAGACCGACACGCTGCCGTCGTCCATGGTGACCGGGAAGTTCACGGTGAGCTCGCGCTGCGCAACCCGCAGCACGCGACGCATCCCGTCGTCGAGGTCGAGCTTGTCGGCGGCGTGGTCGAACTGGGACTGGGCGACGGCCCAGATGTTCGGAACCTCCGCCACCGGGTTCTGGCTGGCCATCAGGTGCGCTGAGTGCCTCCTGTGATCTCGTGGCTCCGGCGCCTCTGCACGCCATCATCTCAAGGGCGGAAGCAGGCCGGACCGCGGGTGACGGTTGCCGATTCTAGCGCAGGATCCGCGCTCGCTGACTCAGCCACGTCTCCGCACGCTCGCCCGCGACCGCTACGATCGGCACCGATGACCACCTCGGATGTCCTCGATGCGCCGCCGCCGGCCCTCGATGTCCGCCACGCCGAGGAGATCGCGCGCACGCGGTACGGCCTCGACACCACCGCCGCGCCACTGGTCAGCGAACGCGACCAGAACTTCCGCCTGACCGACGACTCCGGCGCGGCGTGGGTCCTGAAGGTCTCGAACGCCGTCGAGGATCGGGGGGTGGTCGAGATGGAGGTGGCCGCGGTCGACTGGATCGCGTCGGTCGACCCCGGCCTCCCCGTGCCGGTGGCGAGGCCGGCACTCGACGGGTCAGCCGTCACCACTGCCGTGGTTGACGACGCCGAGCACCTCGTCCGCCTGCTTCCGCTCCTGCCGGGGCGCTCCGCCGCGCCGACCGACCTGGGTCCTGACGCGCTGACGCACCTCGGGGAGGTGGTCGGCCGCATCGGCCTGGCGCTGCGTGGGTTCTTCCACCCCGCCGCGGGCCGGACAATCTGGTGGGACCAGAGGCACCTCCCCGACCTGGCTCGCCGCGTCCCGCTGACCGATGGGCCCGAGCGTCGCGAGCTGCTGGGCCGCGTCCTCGAGCGTTTCCAGCGGCGCGTGGTCCCGGTGCTGCCCACGCTTCGCTCGCAGCTCATCCACAACGACGTGACCCTCGACAACCTGCTCCTCGACGGCGACGACCGCGTCACCGGCATCATCGACTTCGGCGACATGGCGCACACCGCCTTGATCCTGGACGTGCCCGCCACCCTGCAGTCGCTGGTGCGCGACCGAACGGACCTGTTTGCGGTGACCGATGCGTTCGTGGCGGGCTACGCATCGGTGCTCCCTCTGGAGGAGGGAGAGGCGGAGCTGCTCGGCGACCTGCTGGCCGGGCGGATGGCGCAGACGATCCTGATCTCCGCCTGGCGCATGCCACAGCACCCGGACAACGACTACATCCGCGGCTGGGCTGGCCCCGCGTGGGAGCTGCTCGAGCAGATGGAGGCGATCGGCTTCGATGAGGCTTCGCGACGGATGGCGGCCATCGCACGGGCGCCGCTTCGCCGCCACACGGCCGACGACCAGCTGCTCGCCCGCCGCCAGCGGGTGCTGGGGACCGCGCTGGAGTCGCTCTCCTACCGCGAGCCGCTGCACCTCGTGCGCGGTGACGGCGCGTGGATGGAGGCGGCCGACGGTCGGCGCTACCTCGACGCGTACAACAACGTGCCGGTGGTCGGACACGCGCACCCGCGGGTGGTGGCCGCCATCAGCCGCCAGGCGGCAACGCTGAACACGAACACGCGCTACCTGCACGAGCACGTCGTCCAGCTGGCGGAGCGACTGGTCGCGACCATGCACGACGGCCTCGACACCGTCCTGTTCGTCAACTCCGGGTCGGAAGCGAACGACCTGGCGTGGCGGCTGGCCACAACGTATACCGGGGCCAATGCGGGCCTCGCCACCGCCTGGAGCTACCACGGCGTCACGGCGGCCGTCGCGGATGTCACGGCCTCCGAGTGGCCCGACGGCAAGCAGCCCGACGGCGTGGAGGTCTTCGACGCGCCCGACACGTACCGCGGTCCCTACGCCGATGCCGACGATCCGGCGGCCGTCGGCCGTGCCCAGATCGCGGCGGCGGTTGGCCGTCTGTCGGCTCAAGGGCGGCGTCCGGCGGCGCTGTATGTCGACTCGACCTTCACCGCCGACGGCATCTTCGTGCCCGAACCGGCCACGGTGGGCGCGATCGTGGCTGCCGCGCGCGATGCGGGCGCCCTCTTCGTTGCCGACGAGGTGCAGTCGGGCCACGGCCGGACCGGGGAGCTGTGGGGCTACTCCCGCTGGGGGGTGACCCCGGACATCGTCACCCTGGGCAAGCCGATGGGCAACGGCCATCCCATCGCGGCGGTCATCACCCGCGCCGAGATCGTCGACCGCTTCGGCGCCAGGACGACCTTCTTCTCGACTTTCGGCGGCAACCCCGTGGCGTGTGCGGCGGCGCTGGCGGTGCTCGACGTCCTCGAGGCAGAAGGGCTTGTAGCCCGGGCCGCTGCCGTCGGCGATCGGCTGCGCTCCGAGCTGGAGGAGCTGGCCGTCCGTCATGACGTCATCGGCGACGTCCGCGGTCGCGGGCTGATGACAGGCGTCGAGCTGGTGCGCGATCGCACCTCGCGCGAACCGGCCCGCGACCTCGCGCAACGCGTGAAGGACGAGATGGCCGAGCGTGGCGTGCTGATCGGCACGACCGGTCGGGACGGCAACACGCTGAAGATCCGTCCCCCGCTCTGCCTCAGTTACGAGGAGGCGGACCTGATCGTGACGACGCTCGGCGGAGTCCTGGACGATCTGTCCGGTTAGACGGTCTCGACCGCCATCGCGACCGCTCCCCCGCCGCCGAGGCACAGGGTGGCGAGGCCCTTGCCGCCGCCGCGACGCCGCAGCTCGAACAGGAGCGTGGTCAGCACCCGCGCGCCAGATGCGCCGATCGGATGGCCGAGCGCGATCGCTCCGCCATTGACGTTGACGCGATCCCAGTCGAATCCCAGCTCGTTGCCGTCGGCCAGGACCTGCGCGGCGAAGGCCTCGTTGATCTCGATCAGGTCGAAGTCGTCCACCGATCCGCCGACCTTCTCGATCAGGCGCCGCACGCCGGTGATCGGCGCCTCGAACAGCCACTCGGGCGCCACGTCGGCCTGCGCGTAGCCGGTGATGCGGGCCATCGGCTGTCCGCCATCCAGCGCCTCCTCGGTGCCGATGACGACGGCCGCGGCACCATCGGTGATGCCCGGCGCGTTGCCGGCGGTGACCGTGCCGCCATCCGGCTGGAACGCCGGCTTCAGCTTCGCCAGCGCCTCGGCGCTGGTATCGGCCCGTGGGCTCTCGTCGACCGAGATCAGGGTGTCACCCTTCTTGCCCGGCACGGTGACCGGCGCGATCTCCTCGTCGAAGCGCCCGGCCTCCTGCGCCGCGATCGCGCGCTCATGCGAACGGAGCGCGAAGGCGTCCTGCGCCTCCCGGCCGACGTCGTGCTTGGCAGCGACCCGCTCGGCGTGCATCCCCATGTGCACGTTGCACGTCGAGCACCACAGTCCGTCGTGGACGGTCGAGTCGACGATCGTGCCGTTGCCCAGGCGGTAGCCGGTTCGAGCCTGAGGCAGCAGGTACGGCGCCATGTTCATGCTCTCCATGCCGCCCGCCACGATCAGGTCCGCGTCGCCGGCGCGGATCGCCGACGCGCCCATCATCACCGCCTTCAGGCCGGAGCCGCAGACCTTGTTGATGGTGGTGGCGCTCACCCCTTCGGGGAGCCCTGCTTTCAACGCCGCCTGGCGCGCCGGAGCCTGCCCGGAGCCCGCCTGGAGAACCTGGCCCATGATCGTCTCGTCGACCTTCTCCGGTGCAACACCCGCCCGGTCGACGGCGGCGCGGATCGCGACCGCGCCCAGCTCGACGGCGGGAGTGGTGGACAGCCCGCCCCCGAACTTGCCGATCGGCGTCCTCGCGGCGGAGAGGATGTAGACATCGCGCACGCGTTGATGGTACTGCGACCCGCCCGATCGGTCCCGGGCCGGACAGGTCACGGAAGATCGAACCTCGAACGCATCCCCACCCCATACTTCGTCCGCGCATCGCGACCGACCTCGCGGCAGCGACGATCGGCGATTACGACCCGGATCAGATGCGATCGGTGGCCGAGGGGATGGACGAACGGGCCCGCTGACGGGACCAGGGTCGCGGCGTCGGCCACACGGGCCGGTCCCTGCGTTCCGACGATTGCCCTAGGTCTGTCCTCGCTTCTCGTCGAACAGGTAGTCGATCTGGTCCTTCCAGTTGACCTGCACGACCCGCATCTTCGTCTTGAGGGTCGGGGTCAGCTCTCCGGCCTCCTCGGTGAGGGCACGAGGCAGGAGCGCCGTGCGTCGCGGCCGTTCGTAGATCGCGAAGGGCTCGAGCGCGCGCTTCACCTCGGCGTCGAGCAGCTTCTCGACCTCCGTGATCTCGATCAGCTGCTCGGGCGGGGCCTCGGCGATCCCATTCGCGGCGGCCCACTTCTCCAGCTCCTCGAAGTCCGGCGCGATGAGGACCCCGGTGTACGGCTGGTTGTCGCCCAGGATGACGGCCTGCGCGACATACTTCGAGGCCGAGAGCGCCGCCTCCATCGGTCCGGGCGACACGTTCTTGCCGTTTCCCAGGATGATGAGGTTCTTCAGCCGATCGGTGATCGTGATCCGGCCGATCTCGTCGAGCTCGCCGATGTCGCCGGTGTGGAAGTAGCCCTCCACGTCGATCGCCTTGGCGGTCTCCTCGGGGTTGTTCAGGTAGCCCTGCATGATCTGCGGCCCACGGACGATGATCTCGCCAGTCGGCTCGTCGATGCGGACCTCGGTCGACGGTGCGGGCGTGCCGACGGTGCCGAACAGAAAGTCGTGCGGGCGGTTCACCGAGACGAACGGGCTCGTCTCGGTCAGCCCGTAGCCCTCGAGGATGAGGAGGCCCATCCCGTAGAAGAACTCCCCGACCTCGCGCGACAGGGGGGCCGAGCCGGAGACGAGGTACCGGATCCGTCCACCGGTGCGAGCGCGGATCTTCTTGAACACGAGCGCGTCGGCCAGCCGCAGCTGGAGGGATAGCAACGGCGAGTTGGCCTGCCCCGACCGGTGGTTGTCGTACTTCCGCCGGCCGAGCCCCATGGCCCAATGGAAGATCCGCTGCCGGTTCGGGGATCCCGCTTCCACCGTCGACAGGACCCGGCCATACACCCGCTCGTAGAACCGCGGGACCGCGGCCATGACGGTCGGCTGCACGTCGGTCATGTTCTGCGCGAGGCGTTCGATCAGCGGCTCCGCATAGGCGACGGTCGCGCCCAGGCCGAGCGGCAGGAACTCGCCGACCAGGCGCTCGAAGATGTGCGACAGCGGCAGCCACGACAGGAACAGGTCGTCCGCGTTGAGGTCGATGACCTGGAGCGCGGCCTGGAAGTTGAACAGGATGTTCCCGTGGCTGAGCATCGCGCCCTTCGGGTTGGCAGTCGTGCCCGACGTGTGGATGACGGTCGCCACCTGCCCGGCGTCGATCGACTCCCATCCCTCACGCCACAGCCGGCGGACTGCCGGATCGGAGCCGGCGCGAGCCATGACGTCGTCGAAGGTGAGCGTGCCCTCCGGGAACTTCCCCGCCGGATCCATGGTGATGACGTGCCGCAGCGTGGGTACCTGGTCGCGGATGGCCTCGACCTTGGCGGCCTGCTGGGCGTTTTCGACGATCACCACGGTGGCGCCGACGTTGTTCATGATGAACACGGCCTGCCCCGGCTCCGACTGGGGATAGATCGGCGCCGTGACCGCGCCGGTTGCCAGCGCCGCGAGGTCGCCGACGACCCACTCGGGTCGGGTGCGACCGATGATGCCGACTCCCTGGCCCGGGCCGAGCCCGAGGTCGCGAAGCCCGAGCGAGAGCTCCGTGATCCAGTCCCACGTCTCGCGGTAGGTGCGGCTGATCCAGCCGCCACCCTCGTCGGCGTCGACCGCTGACGCAGCCCGCTTCGCCTTCGGCGCCTTCCAGCGCAGTGCCTCGCGATCCGGGTATCGCTCCACCGCACGGTGGACGAGGTCGACCAGGTTCCTCGCCTCGCGCTCGGGCGGCACCTGGAGCGGCTCTCCGTGCGCGACCATCGGCCGGGAATTCGTGGCCTCTGCGGTGGTCATCGGACTGGTCTCCTGTCGCTGCTCGCGCCATCGTGGCGCACGGGGTCTGCGGTTCGTATGCGGCACACAGTCACACCTCCCGCCGCATCCCGTCCAGCAGGTGCTGCGCGACGATGAGCCGATGGATCTGGTTGGTCCCCTCGTAGATCTGGGCGCCCTTCGCGTCCCGCATGAGGCGCTCGACCGGATTGTCCCGGCTGTAGCCGGCGCCGCCGTAGATCTGAACCGCGTCGGTGGTCACCCGCATCGCGACGTCGGAGGCGTGCCACTTGGCCATGCTCGACGGAGCGTTGATCGGCTGCCCGGCGTCGCGCAGCCGCGCGGCGCGCCAGGTGAGCAGCCGTGCGGCCTCCACGCCGGTGGCCATCTCGGCCAGCATCCCCTGGATCATCTCCTGGTCGGCGATGGCGCGACCGAACTGCCGTCGCTGGAGCGCGTAGCGGGCCGCAAGCTCGAGCGCGCTGCGGGCCAGCCCGGTGCAGCAGGCGGCGATGCCGATACGGCCGGCACCCAGGGCGGAAAGTGCCACTCGCAGCCCGTCGCCCTCGTCGCCGAGTCGGTTCTCGGCCGGGACGCGCGCCTCCTCGAGCACCAGCTCGTAGCCGGTCGTGCCGCGGATTCCCATCTTCCGCTCCCTGCTGCCCAGCCGGAAGCCGGGGGTGTCGGCCTCGACCACGAAGGCCGTGATGCCCGCCTTGCCGGCCGAACGATCGACCGTGCCGAACACGACGTACCGCGCCGCCTCGCCGGCATTCGTGATCCAGATCTTCGTGCCGGTGAGCAGGTAGTCGTCGCCGTCGCGGGTGGCGGTCAGGGAGAGGGCGGCGGCATCGGACCCCGCCTGCGGCTCGGTCAGGGCGAACGCGCCGAGCTCGCGGCCGGCGGTCATGGGCGGCAGGAAGCGCTGCTTCTGCTCCTCGGTGCCGTTGGCGAAGATGCAGAGCTGGCTGAGGACGTGGACGCTCAGGCTGACCGCCATGCCCATGTCGGCCGCTGCCACCTCCTCTGCGGCCAGGACCCAGGCGAAGGTGCCCATGCCGGCCCCGCCGTACTCCTCGGGATACGGGATGCCGGTCAGGCCGAGCTCGCCGGCTCGCTCGAACAACGACCGGTCGTAGTGCTCCTCCTCGTCACGCTGGGCGGCGCCGGGCGCCACCTCGCGCTGGGCCCAGTCCCGGGCGGTGTCGCGGACGAGCCGCTCCTCCTCGCTCAGGGCGAACGGGTCGCGGTGGGGGGCTGTGTCGACCGCCATCAGCCGATCTTCGCGCCGCTCTCGTCGTAGGCGTAGAAGCCGCGACCGGTCTTGCGGCCCAGGTGCCCGGCCGTGACCATCTGGCGCAGCAGCGGGGCGGCGCGGAACTTCGGGTCGCCGAAGCCGCGGTACAGGACATCCATCACGTTGAGCATCACGTCGTTGCCGATGAAGTCGCTCAGCTCGAGAGGGCCCATCGGGTGGTTGAGGCCCAGCTTCGCACCGATGTCGATATCGGCGGCCGTGCCGGTGGACTCCATGAGGGCGAACACGGCCTCGTTGATGAACGGACCGAGCATGCGGTTCACGAGGAAGCCGGGCATGTCCTTCGACTCGATCACGGTCTTGCCGAGATCCTCGGCGAACGTGCGGCAGGCCCGGTAGGTCGCGTCGTCGGTCTCGAGGCCGCGGATGATCTCGATCAGCCCCATGACCGGGACGGGCGAGAAGAAGTGGAGGCCGATGAACCGCTGGGGTCGATCGGTCGCGGTCGCCAGGGCGGTGATCGAGATCGAGCTCGTATTGCTGGCGAAGATGGCGTCCGCGTCCGCGGCGTCGGTCAACGCGGCCCAGGTTTCGCGCTTGACCGCCTCGTCCTCGAACACGGCCTCGATGACGACGTCGTGGCCCGCAGCGCCATCGGTGCCCGATGCGGTCGTGACCCGCCCAAGGATCTCGTCGGCGGTTGCCTGCTCGAGCTTGCCCTTGTCCACCTGGCGCTTCAGGTTGCCGCCGATGCGGGCCTTGCCCTTCTCGGCCAGGTCATCCGTGCGATCGGCCAAGGTCACGTGCTTCCCGGCCGCGACGCTGACCTGCGCGATGCCGTGGCCCATCAGGCCGGCGCCGATGACGAAGACGCGGTCGAGGCTCATGGAGGTAGCAGCGTACCAGCGCAGATCACAAGCCGGCCGTCTCGCCAGGCCCTGATCGTGGATTTCATCGGAGGGTCGACCGATACGTCAGACCCTCGGCGGCCTCCACAATCGTCCAGCCGAAGGACTCAAGCGTGACATCGTTCCGTCGACCAAACGTGCGAATCAGCTCTGCGTGGCGGCCGCCGCTGGCCGCGGCGCGGTCGAACAGCTGGGATGGCTCGACACCCAGGCGTCGCGCGGCGTCGACGAACGGGGCGAGCCCGACCATGATGTCGCGCGGGTCCTCGTCAGCCGGAGCATTGACCCCCGTAGCCACGATGCCGAGGTACAGCATGCTCTCGGAGCCGCGACGGAGGGCAATCGTCGCGAAGTGCTCGTGGGGCGCGGCCTTGGTGAACAGCCCTTCGGCAGCCGTCAACGGATCCAGTTCTCGGCGGGCCACGAGATCGAGGATCGGCTCCCAGTCGGGGTCCCTACGAGCCCAATGAGCTGAGACCTCAGCGAGGGCGCGGCGGACCTGGTGCTCGGCGCGGTCCCGGGCCGCGATCGGCTCGCGGGCGACATCGCGATGCCGGTCCACTGCGTCGGCCAGCTCGGCCACGCCGTCGCCGGTGGTGGCCGTGGTGAGCAGCACCTGCGGCGGCTGACGCTCGATGCGGCCACCGGCAGTCGACAGCATCGCCCGCAGCTGGCGGGCGGCGCGGTCGGCCCCCGGGCGGTCCCCCTTGTTGACCACCACGATGTCGGCCACCTCGAGCAGGCCGGCCTTGATCGCCTGTACCTCGTCGCCCATCTCGGGCACCTCGACGACGACGGTCGTCTCGGCCAGGCGCGCCACCTCGACCTCGGACTGGCCCGCGCCGACGGTTTCGACCAGGATCGGGTCGTAGCCGGCCGCGTCGAGGGCCGCGGCCGCGATCCAGGTGGTGGCCGCCAGTCCGCCGAGCTCGCCCCGCGACGCCATCGATCGCATGAACACGTCACGGTCCGCGGCGTGCTCCATCATCCGGATTCGGTCGCCCAGGATCGCGCCGCGGGTGTACGGAGACGACGGGTCGACGGCCAGGATGCCGACCCGGCGCCCACGACGGCGCCACTCACTTATCAGGGCGTTCACCAGCGTGGACTTGCCGCTGCCGGGTGGGCCGGTGATGCCGACCAGGTGCGCTCCACGCCCGGCCGCGAACAGCTCCGGCAGCAGCGGACGGACCGACGGGTCGCCGTTCTCGACGCGGGTCAGCAGGCGGGCGAGCGGCCGGCGCTCGCCGGATGCCAGCTCGGCGATCGGTGAGCCGGCCTCAGGCACCGCGCCGGACGTGCTCCCGGAAGAAGCGCGCGATCTGCCCGATGGAAGTCCCCGGGCCGAAGATCTCGGCGACGCCCGCCTCCTTCAGCTTCGACACATCGGCGTCGGGGATGATCCCGCCGGCCGCGACGAGCACGTCCTCCATCCCGCGTTCGCGGAGGAGCTGCACCGTGCGGGGAAGCAGGGCCATGTGGGCGCCGGACAGGATCGAGAGGCCGACGACGTCCACGTCCTCCTGCTCCGCCGCGTCCGCGATCATCTCGGGGGTCTGGCGCAGGCCGGTGTAGATCACCTCGAAGCCCTCGTCGCGGAGGCCGCGAGCGAGCACCTTGGCACCGCGGTCGTGGCCATCCAGGCCAGGCTTTGCGATGAGAACGCGGATCGGCGTGTCGGTCATGCGCGGCCGATTATGAGGCGATCGATCTGCGCGGCGAGGTCGATGTCCCGCCGGGTGATCGCCTTGGCGGCGTGAGTGGTGAGCTCGAAGGTCACGTTCCGGTATCGGATGATGTGGACGTCGGGATGGTGGTCCGCGGCGTCGGCCGCATCGGCGACGGCGCCGACGAGCTGGGCGGCTGCGGAGAAGCCTGCGACCCGCACCGTGCGCCGAATATGGTCGCCCTCGCGCGACCAGTCCGGCAGGTCCGCCAGCGCGGCGGTCAGCTCGGCCTCGGTCAGTGGATCGGCGTACGGCATCGGCTCAGGAGGCTCCCGCCTTGCCGATGAGGCCCATGAACTCGGCCCGGGTCCTGGCGTCGCGACGGAACGTTCCGGCCATGGAGGAAGTGACCATCGTCGCCTGCTGCTTCTTCACCCCACGCATCATCGTGCACAGATGCGTGGCCTCCACGACGCACGCGACGCCCTTCGGCTCGAGCCGCTCCATGAGGAAGTCGGCGACCTGGACCGTGAGCCGCTCCTGCACCTGGAGTCGATGCGCGTACATGTCGACGATGCGTGGGATCTTCGACAGTCCGATCACCCGGCCCTTCGGCAGGTAGCCGACGTGCGCCTTGCCGATGAACGGCAGCAGGTGGTGCTCGCACAGGCTGAAGAACTCGATGTCGCGCACCACCACCATCTCGTCGTAGTCGACGTTGAAACACGCGCCATTGATCAGCGCGTCAGGGTCGACGTGGTAGCCCGCCGTCAGCTCGTCGTACATGCGCCGCACCCGCTCGGGCGTGCGCGCCAGCCCCTCGCGGGCTGGATCCTCGCCGATCTCTTCCAGCAGGGTGCGCACGGCCTCCTCGAGCGAGGTGTTCGGTCCCGTCATGGCCGGCATGATACGGGCTCGTCTCTCGAGCCTCTGTCCGGGGTGGTGCCTGCGCGCTACACTCGACTGCGCCCATCCGATGCCCGGACGACCCAGCGATCCACGCGACAGAGGCCCACATGATCCGTCATCCGAGCTCGAGATCGACTCGACTGGGCATCCTCCCCTTCTCCTCCCGCGACTCGATGGCCGATGCCTTCGGACGGCGCCTGGACGACGACTGGCACTGGTTCCGCCAGGTGAGTCCAGGCGGCATCGAGCCGATCGACGCGGTCCTCGTCGGTCCCGGCGGCACTTGGGCGCTGACGACCGCGGGCGAGCGTGGCCGGTTCGCGCGCCGCAACGGGCATTGGTATCGCTGGAACCGCGGGACCGAGTCGTGGGTGCCGTGGGATCCGGCGCCGATCACCGCCGCCCGGCTTGCGGCCCGGCGGCTCAGCCTGTACCTGGAGCGCGCGGCGCTGCCGGCGGATGTCGAGGCGGTCCTGGCGTCGCACGTCGACATGGACGTCCAGACCGATGCGGCGGACCCGATCGGGCTCACCGTGGAGCGTGAGCCGGAGCGCCTGACCGGTCGCATGACCGCCGAGCCGGTGCTCAGCCAGCAGCAGGTCGATCGGATCGTTGCGCTGCTGGATCCGCGTCAGCCGCTGCCTCAGCTGGCTCCCTCGACACCCCGCGGGTAAACCACGCGTACAGCAGCACGATCACCCAGCCGGCCGTCCAGCCGGCCAGCACGTCGGTCGGGTAATGCACCCCGAGCCAGATCCGCGAGACCCCGATGGCCACGACGAGCAGCGCCAGCCCGACGATCGCGGCCGTCCGCACGCCCTGCGGCAGCCGCGAGCGGCTGATGAGGACCGCCAGCACTCCGTACGCCACCATCGACAGGGTCGCGTGCCCGGACGGGAAGCTGAACCCATGCTCGACGATGATCGGCTCGAGGGCGTCCGGTCGGGCGCGGGCCACCCCGGCCTTCACCAGCTCCACCCCGAGCGCTGCCGCCCCGATGGTGAGCGCCCCGATCAGACCGTGCCGCCAGGGGCCGATGGCCGCGCCGAGGGCGAAGGTCAGCACCGCCACGATGGCCACGGCCCCGGTCGAGCCGAGCTCCGTCAGCGACGCGAGGAAGCCGAGCGCATTGCTCGTGGCCGGATTCCGGACGCCCTCGATGATCGCGCTGTCGAAGGCGTCGCTCGCGTCGATCATCACCAGCACCGCGAGGCCGACGAACAGCATCACGCCGCCCAGCAGGAGGGTCGGGGTGCGGTCGGGCATGGGCGGGAAGTCTAGGCCCGCCGCGTATCATCCGCAGCCGTGAGCATCCCGAGCCGACGGGCCGCGGTAGCGCTCCTTGCCATTGGCGTCGGCCTCGCCGCGGCGTGGTGGGTCCCGCTCGTGGCGGTCGCGGTCGTCTGGCCGCTCCTCCTCGTGCTGCCGGGGTGGGCGGTGGTGGCGGCGCTTCGGCCGCGGATCGACGCTGCCGGCCGCCTGGGCCTGGCCATCGTTGGCTCGGTCGCGCTCGCCACCCACCTCGTGTACTGGCTCAGCCACCTGGCGGGCGGGTATGGACGCGGCGTGGTGTTCGCCGCCGCGGCGATCCTGGCCATCCCGATCGTCGTCGCCGCGTGGCGCGGCGAGCGCCCTCCCCCACCCCAGGCCTTTCGACCGGCGCGCGGTGCGCTCATCGTCGCGGGCCTGGCGGCGGTGGTGGTCGGCACGGTCCTGGCGGTCGGCCTGTGGCGGGAGACCGCGGCCGGCGTGACTGCCGGCGGATCCAACTGGAGCGACCTCGGCGTCCACCTCTCCATCGCGGAGACGCTGAACGCCGGGGAGAATTTCCCGCCCGAGGTGCCGTACTTCTCCGGCGCTCCGCTCGTCTACCACTGGTTCGCCGACTTCCACGCCGCGATCCTGGCCGAGGCGGCGACGCTCTTCTCGGTCCCGGCCATGGTCATCCAGTCCGCGGTGCTGGCGGCCGCGCTTGCCCTGCTCGCGTTCTCCCTCGCCCGCCGGCTCACGATCGTCGACCGCTCCCGGATCGGCACGCTCGCGGCGACGATCGCGGTCTTCTGCGGCGGGCTCGGCTACGTCCGGTTCTTCGGCGATCTCACCGCCGGCCTCGGCGGCCCGCTGGAGCTGATCGCCGCCAACAGCTACGACAACCAGTGGCTCACCGAGTGGCCGTACTTCCGCATCCCATCGGTGATGGCCACCGGGCTGCTCGCGCACCGCGCCACGACTGCCGGGCTGCCGATGCTCATCGGTGCCGTGCTGCTGCTCATCGCCGGGCTGCCCACCGCGCGCCAGCGCGCCGCCGGCTGGCGGGACCGGCCCGGACTGATCGCGGCGGCCGGGGTGCTCGGCGCGCTGCTCGCCCCGTTCCATTTCTTCTACCTGCCGGTCTTCCCGCTGCTCGCACTGGCCTGGGTGGTCACCGGTCGCCGCCTGATCGATGCCAATGCGCCGCGCAACGCGCTGGTGCTGCTGGCGCCATTCGTGCTGGCCGCGCCGTTCGCCGTTGCGCCGGCGCTGCAGGCGGGAGGCTCTGGCGCGGTCCAGCTCGTCACCGGATGGCCGTCGGCTCCGCGCGAGGACGGCGTCCTCGGCGTCGTCTTCTTCTACCTGACGAACCTCGGCGTTCCGTTCCTGCTGGCGCTCGGCGCACTCGTGGCACCAGGGCTGCCGCATCGCGGCTTCGTGGCCGCCTGGATCGTCGGCCTCTTCGCGATCCCGAACCTCGTGCAGTTCAGCGTCATCGACTTCGACATGAACAAGTACTTCCAGGCGATGTGGATCGGGGTCGCCTTAGCGGCGGCATGGCTGATGCGCCGGTGGTCGACGCTGGCGATCGTCGCGGTGCTGGCCGTCAGCATCCCGTCGCCGCTCCTGGTGGCCGGCTGGACGGCCACCTCGAACCTGCAGGTGCTCTCCGCCGCTGACGTCGCCGCGGCGCGCTGGGTGGCCGCCAACACGCCGGCCGATGCGGTGTTCGTGACCGACGGCTGGGTCAACTCGCTGACCGATGCCGCCGGGCGAAAGCGGCTCACCACGTTCGGGCCGTACATCGCCAACCTCGGGTACCAGCCGGACGAGCGGATCAGCAACGTCGCGACGATCTACTGCGGCGGTGACCCGGCGCTGTCGGCCGAGCTGATGCGTCGGTATGGCGCCACGCATCTGGTTGACGCGGGCCGGCCGCAGCCGTGCGGGCAGCCGGTGGACTTCGCCACGTCGGCGGAGTTCGCGCTCGTCTACGACGATAGCCCACGGATCTGGGCGCTGGTCGATCCCTGACAGCGGGTCCCTATGATTGGCCGATGCATGACGCCTCCGGCGCCGTCGTCGCCTTCGAGCAGGTCACGAAGCAGTACCCCGGCGCGGAGTCACCGGCCGTCACGGAGCTGACGCTCACCATCCCGGCCGGCGAGATCTGCGTGCTGGTCGGGCCGTCGGGCTGCGGCAAGACCACGTCGATGAAGATGGTGAACCGCCTGATCGAGCCGACCGGCGGCCGGATCACCATCGACGGGCAGGACGTGATGGCCCTTCCCGCCGTCGAGCTCCGCCGTCGCATCGGCTACGTCATCCAGCAGGTGGGACTGTTCCCGCACCTCACGATCGGCGAGAACGCGGCGGTCGTGCCTCGTCTTCTGCGCTGGAAAGAGGATCGGATCCGCGGGCGGGTCGACGAGCTGCTCGAGCTGGTCGGTCTCGAGCCCGGCGACTACCGGGATCGCTACCCGAACGAGCTGTCCGGTGGCGAACGTCAGCGGGTGGGCGTTGCCCGCGCGCTGGCGGCCGATCCCCCGGTGATGCTCATGGACGAGCCGTTCGGCGCCGTGGATCCGATCCGGCGCGAGCGGCTGCAGAACGAGTTCCTCCGCCTCCAGGAGCGGGTGCGCAAGACGATCATCTTCGTCACCCACGACGTCGACGAGGCGATCAAGATGGGCGACCGCATCGCGATCCTCCAGCGCGGGGGCATCCTCGCCCAGTACGACACGCCGGCGGCGATCCTGGCCAGCCCAGCATCGGAGTTCGTCGAGCGCTTCGTCGGGGCCGACCGGGGCCTCAAGCGCCTCAGCCTCGTGCGCGTCCGGGACGTCGAGCTGGCGGAGCCCGTCATTGTCGAGGTGGGACAGGACCGCGGCGAGGTGCGGCGGCGACTCGCCGAGATCGGATCCGCGGACTACGCGTTGCTGGTGGACGCTGAGCGCCGGCCGCTGGGCTGGCTGGACCGGCACGAGCTGGCCGGCACCGGGCCGATCGGGCCAGAGGCGGCCACGCCGGGCGCCCCGACGGTGCAACCCGAGACGACGCTGCGCGACGCGTTGTCGGCCATGCTCGGCTCGAGTGTCCAGCTGGGCGTCGTGGTCGATGAGCGCGACCGCGTGCTCGGGCTCATCAGCGTGGATGGGGTCGGAGATCGGCTGCGCGAGCCCGTCCGCGGCGCGGACGGTGCGGCGCATCCGGTCGGCGAGGACGTCGCGGCCGCGTCGTGAACATCGGCCCCATCGACGTCGACTGGATCGTCGACAACCTCGATCGCATCGGTGAGCTGCTGCTGGAGCACATCTTCCTGACGGTGCTGGCGGTCGGCATCGGCTTCGTGATCTCGTTCGCGCTCGCGCTGCTCATCCGCAACCGCCCCGGCTGGTACGGCCCGATCGTCTGGACCACCGGCACGCTGTACGCGATCCCCTCGCTGGCGCTGTTCGCCCTGCTGACGCCGATCACCGGGCTGGGCACGGTCCTGACGGCCGAGATCGCCCTGGTCAGCTACACGCTGCTCATCCTGACCCGCAACATCGTCGAGGGCCTGCGCGGCGTGCCGCAGGATGCGCTGGAGGCCGCCACCGGGATGGGCTACACCGGCGGCCAGCGCCTCCTGCGCGTCGAGCTGCCGCTCGCCATGCCGGTCATCATCGCCGGCCTGCGGATCGCGACCGTCACCATCGTCGGGCTCGTGACCGTCACCGCGCTGATCGGCCTCGGCGGGCTGGGCTACCTGATCGTGACGATCGGGATCGAGCGCGGATCGTTCGGGCTGACGGCGACCATCACCGGCATCGTGCTCGCCATCACCCTGGCCGTGGTGGTCGACGTCGGCCTGCTGGCCCTCCAGCGGGCGCTCACGCCGTGGGCGCAACGGCGCACGACATGATCGAGTTCCTCGGAGAGGTCGCGGCCTGGTTCGGCGACCCCGCCACCTGGACCGGCCGGGACGGGATCCCGGCACGGCTGTGGGAGCACCTGTGGATCTCGGCCGTGTCGCTGTCGCTGGCGATCGGCATCGGCCTTCCGCTCGGCCTCGCCATCGGCCACTCGGGTCGCGGCGCGCGCGTGGTGGTGGCGATCGCCAACGTCGGGCGCGCCGTCCCGTCCCTCGGGTTGATGGGCCTGGCGTTCCTCCTGCTGCTGCCGGTCGGCCTCGGCATCGGGCCCCTGCCGGCGATCCTGGCGCTGGTCGCCCTCGGCGTGCCCCCCATCGTGGTGAACACCTACGTCGGCCTGCGGGAGGTCGACCCGGAGCTCGTCGAGGCCGCCCGCGGCATGGGGATGAGCGAGTGGGAGGTGCTTCGCAGGGTCGAGGTCCCGATCGCGCTTCCGGTGATCCTCGCCGGCGTCCGAACGGCGGCCGTGCAGACGGTCGCCACCGCCACGCTCGCCGCGGTGCTGGGTGGAGGCACACTCGGCCAGCTCATCATCGTCGGGTTCAGCGTGGGCGACCAGGTCCGGATCTTCGGCGGCGCGCTGCTGGTGGCCGCGCTCTCCATCGGCACGGAGGTCGGGTTCGCCGCCCTCCAGCGAGCCGCGACCTCGCCGGGCCTTCGAGGGCGGCCGATCGTTCCGAGCGAGCCGGCGCAGGTGCCGGGTAGCGCGACTGGTGGCCCGGCCTAGGCGTACCTGACAGGTCCTGGCGACTTCGCTGGTAGACTCTCGGCTCCCCCACGCGTCGCCCATCGGCGGCACGGGGTGTCTGCAACAGGAGGAAGACCCATGCGGACCAACCGCACGCTGGTCCTCGGGGCGGCACTGCTCGCGCTGGTGGTCAGCGCCTGCTCGCCGGGTGAGGACAGCAGCCCAGCCGCGAGCGCCGGAGGCAGCGAGAGCCAGGCGGCGGATCTGCCGAGCCTCACCATCGGCTCGGCGTCGTTCTGGGAGTCGGCCGTGGTGGCCGAGATCTATGCGCAGGCGCTCGAGAGCGCGGGGTTCACCGTCGAGCGCAACCTCGAGGCCGGTCCCCGGGACGTGACCCAGCCCGCGCTGGTGGATGGCCAGATCGACCTCATGCCCGAGTACATCGGCGGCTTGCTGGCAGTCTCGTACGGGGGCGAGCCCACCTCGGACGTCGAAGAGTCGCTTGCAGCGCTGAACGAGGCGCTGGCCGCGGACGGGCTCGTGGCGCTCGAGGCGACGCCTGGCACCGACGCGGACGGCTTTGCCGTACGGCAGGAGACCGCCGACGAGCTGGGCCTCGAGACGCTGTCCGACCTCGCGGAGGTCGCCGGGGATCTCAAGTGGGGCGTGGCGCAGGAATGCGCCGAGAACCCGAACTGCGGGATCGGGCTGGAGGAGATCTACGGGATCGACTTCGCCGCGCTCGACGTCGAGACCCTCACCGCCTGCGATCCGTCGATCGCGGAGGCCCTGAACGCCGGCAGCATCGACGTGGCGCAGGTCTGCACCACGCAGCCGGAGATCGTGGAATTCAACCTCGTGCTGCTCGATGACGACCAGGGCATGGCCCCGGCCCAGAACCTCGTGCCAGTGGTCCGCCAGGAGCTGATGGACGAGGCTGGTGACCAGATCAGCGAGGCTCTGAACGCCGTCTCGGTCCTGCTGACGACCGAGGAGCTCACCAACCTCGGCAACGCGGTCGTGATCAACGGCGAGTCGTACGAGGACGCCGCTGCCCAGTGGCTGGAGGACAACGGCTTCTAGCCCGTTCGGTCACTCAGGCGCCGATGGAGGCGGGCCACAGTCCGATGATTCGGGCCGGCCCGCCTCCGCTCGTGCATCATGGCCGCACCGATGACGACCCCCTCCTCCGCCGCCGACGCGCGCCGGTGCATCAAGTGCGGCCGCGAGATCGGCCCGGACGAATCGATCTGCGAGGTCTGCAACCGCGCCGGCATGGTGACGCCGTCCGCGTCGCAGTACCACGGCACGGTGGTGGCCGCGATCATCCTGGCGGTGGTGGGCCTGGCGATCGCAGCGAGCCTCTCGCTCCGCGGTGTCGGCCCGTACCAGGCCGAGGTGCGCGGCGTCGCAAGCGCCGATCCGGGCTATGCGATCACGTTCGCCGTCACCAATGAAGGTACCCGGCCGGGGCGGGCGAAGTGCCAGCTGCGCGCGCTCGACGGGGCGGGCCAGCGGCTCCGGACGGCGAACACGGTCACCGCGCAGATCGAGGGCGGCGCGACCGCGGAGGTGACCCACGAGATCCCCGGCCTCGAGCAGGAGCCTGCTTCCGTCACGGTGAGCTGCTCCTGAAGCGCGGCGCTCCGCCGACGTATCCTGTTCGTCACATGCACCGATGGGCTCGCGCGCTCCCGAGCGCGCTCGTGCTCCTGCCCCTCACTGCCGCCGCCGCCCTGGCGGCCGGTCCACCCTTCCCTGATCCGGTCGACGACCAGGCGGTGTACGACACCGCCGACGTCCTGAGCGACGGTGCCGAGGCGCAGCTCGAGGCGACGATCGACCGGGTCGAGGCCGACACCGGCGCCGAGCTGGTGGTCTACACCCAGGTCGATCCCGGCATCAGCGAGGATGAGAACCTGGCCAACGCCAAGGCCCTCATCGACGAGTGGGGCATCGGCCGTTCCGGCTTCGACGATGGCATGGTGCTGATGGTCGGGCTGGAGGAGAACCGGATCAACGGCCGGGTCAGCATGTTCGGTGGCTCCGGCTTCCTGGGCGCATACGCCAACGAGGATGCCCTCAAGCAGATCATCGAGTCCGATTTCGTGCCGGCCGCGATCTCGGGCGACCTCGAGCGCGCCGTGGTCGACACGGTGGAGGAGGTCGCCACGCGCGTCACGCCCGGTGCGCGGGACCGGCTGGACGTGCTCCGAGTCGCGAACGCAGGGCTCGGCCTGGTCGTGGCCCCGATCGTCCTGGTCGGGGTGCTGGGACTGGCCTGGAACACGTGGCGGCGCGAGGGCGATGATCCCGAGCTGACCGACTCGCCGTCCATCCTCATGGCCGGTCCGCCGGCCGACATGACGCCCCCACTGGCGACCGTCGTTCGCGGCGGCACTGCGACCGATCACACCGTGAACACGTTGCTCGCGGAGCTGGCGAGCACCGGACGCCTCAGCTTCTACAACCTGGACCACGCCGCATCGGCACGCAGCGACCACGCCCCCGATCCGCTCACGGATCCCGCGATCGTGGTGAACACCGAGGTGGGCGACGACCAGGAGCTCAAGGCCCCGCAGCGCGAGGCATGGTCGAAGCTAAAGAACATGGCCGGCGAGTCGAACGTCCTGTCGCGCGAGCGGCTGTGGCGCGTGAACTCGGCCCTCGGTCCGATGCGCAAGGCGTTCGAGTCCGAGGCCGTCCGGCTGGGCTGGCTCGCGCGCATGCCGGGACCTTCCATCGCACGCATGTCGGCCATCGGGATCGGCCTGGCGCTGCTCGGCGGTGGCGCGATCTGGCTGGGCATCTCGGTGCCGATGAGCGGGGCGGTCATGCTCGGCGGCGCCCTGATCCTCGGCGGGATCGGAACGCTTCTGTTCGGACGCGCCATGAGCCAGCGAACCAAGAACGGCGCCTACGTGGATGCCATGCTGACCGCCTACCGTCGCACCCTCCAGAAAACGATGGACCAGGCGCGCTCGATGAGCGAGGTCGTCGAGCAACCCGAGGTCGCAACCCTGGCCGACACCCCGGACAAGGCCGTAGTGTGGGGATTGGCCCTCGGCCTGCACGACGAGGTCGCCGCACTGCTGGCGCGCGGCCTCGAGGAGCAGCGCGCTGCGACCGGATCGCCCGCCGGCGCGTACTACCCCGGATGGCTGGGCGGCACCACCGGCTCGGCATGGTCGGGGGCATCGGCCGCGGCCCTGCCCGGGAGCGTCAGCTACGGCTCGGGAAGCGTCTTCTCCGGCTCCGCCCTGCCGGACATCGGCGGCATGTTCGACGCCCTGGGAAGCGTCGGCTCGTCGCCGCCGTCCAGCTCGTCGTCGAGCGGCGGTGGTGGTGGCGGGTTTTCCGGTGGCGGCAGCAGCGGCGGTGGCGGGGCTTCGGGGTCGTTTTAGCGGACGCTGGTGTTATTCAACCAGCGGGCGTATCGTTTTAACCGATGAGTTTCAACCGACGCGGCGGTCCCGATCGCCGACCCGACCGACCGGAGCGCGACCGCTACGACCGGCCCCCGCGCCGCGAGGGCGGCGGCCAGGACTGGCAGCAGCGTGACCGGCGACCTCCGCCCAGCGGCGGTGGCGGTGGCGGCCGGCCCTACCAGCCGCGGCCGCGCTACGACCGACCCCCCGACGAGGGCGCGATGTCCATCCGGCTCGACCCGCGCCGGGTCGGCACGCTGAAGCAGCTCGCCGCCGAGGCCAACACGCGACCCGGCGACCTCGTGCGCCACTGGGTCGAGGAGCGGATCGACGCGGCTCGGTCCGGCGTGCCGACTCCGGAGGCCGCCAGCAGCCTCGCCGACCGTCTCGACGCCCTGGTCGCCCGCGTGGCCGCCCTCGAAGCCGCGCTGGGCGCCGGCGACGGGACGCCGGGCGACGGCGACGGGGCGCTCGGGGCCGGCGTCGAACCGCCCGCGGCCGAGGTGGCGATCGCGGTCGAGGCGCCGGAATCGCCGCGGGTCGCGGCGCCCAAGGAGGCCAGACTCGACGACACCGATACGCCGAAGACGGCGGCACCGAAGCGCCACACCCGCAAGCGGGTCTCTGCCAAGCCGAAGGCGGAGCGCGTGTCGCTGCATGACGAGATGATCGCCGTCCTGGTCGAGCGCGGCCCGATGACGGCGGGAGATCTGGCGGCTGCCGTCGCCGAGCGCGGTCGGTATGCCCCGCCGCGCAGCGGCAAGCCGCTCGACGCGGCGATGGTCAGCCAGCGGGTCAGCAACCCGACCTACCGCGCCCGCTTCACGCGCAGCGACGGGCGCATCGGGCTGGCGGAGGTCAGCGAGTAGATCAGCCCTCGAGGACGAAGGTCACCAGGATGTTGGCCTGGAACTCGAGGGTCCCGTCGCGGCCGACGTTGACGCGCTGCTCCTTGACCCACGCGCTGCGCACGCCGCGAAGGGTCTTGGTGGCACGTTCGATCCCCTCCCGGATCGCGTCCTCGAAGCTGTCGGTCGACGTGCAGGACAGCTCGGTCACCTTGGCAACGGGCATGGAGATCTCCTCTCGTGCAATCTGGGTCGGGGCGCTCAGGATACGCCCGCCCCGAGCGGATGCACGTCGCGCGCCAACCGGCTAGAGATCGTGGGAGGCGGTCCACTCCAGCAACGCGGCGGCCGGCATGGCGTTGACGATCATGGGCGGGGTGACGCCGCACAGGAACGCGCGCTCGCAGCCGACGTCGACCCAGGCCAGCTGACCGACGTAATGCGCGTCCGAGTCGATCGATACCCGGCAGCCTGACTCGACGGCGAGCCGCAGCAGCCGCTTGGGTGGATCGAGGCGGGGCGGCAGGCAGTTGATCTCGATCGCCTTGTCGAACCGCGCAGCCGCGGCGAACACGATGTCGGCGTCGAACGTCGACTCGGGCCGATTCCTGCGTGGGGTTTTCATCCGCCCCGTGCAGTGGCCGAGGACGTCGAGGTGCGGGTTGGCGATGGCCGTCACCATGCGCCGCGTCATCGGTTCTGACGGCATGCGCAGCTCCGAATGGATGCTGCCGACCACCACGTCGAGCCGCGCGAGCACCTCGGCCGATTGATCGAGGGAGCCGTCCTCGTTGATGTCCACCTCGATGCCGGTGAGCAGCCGGAAGGGCGCCAGGTCCGCGTTCAGGCGTGCGATCTCGTCAAGCTGCGCCATGAGGCGTTCCGTCGACAGGCCGTTGGCGATCGTCAGCCGCGGCGAGTGATCGCTGATCACCAGGTACTCGTGCCCCAGCTCCATTGCCGCATCGGCCATCTCGCTGATCGGGAAATGCCCATCGGAGGCCTCGGTGTGGGCATGGAGGTCGCCCTTGAGCGCGGCCCGCAGCTGCGCTGCGCCCTCGGCCTGCGGCCGGCCCTCCGTGCTTTCCAGCCGGCGGAGGTAGACCGGCACCTCGCCGCGCAGCGACTCCAGGATCGTCCGTTCGGTCACCTCCCCGATCCCGGCCAGCTCCCGCAGGCGTCCGGTCGCGGCCCGCTGCGCCACCTCGTCCGGACTCATCCCGGACAGGGCGGTCGCGGCGCTGCGGAAGGCACGGACTCGGTAGCCGGGCTCCCGCATCGCCTCCAGCAGGAAGGCGATGCGCTTGAGATCGGCAATCGGGTCGCGTGGATCGGTCACGGGCGCCGGCGCCTACGGGATGGTCAGGATGCGTGCCGGGTTGTCGAAGGTCATCGTCCGAATCTCGCCCTCGCCCACGGCGGCCGTCCGAAGCGTCGGCAGGAAGTGCTGGTGCAGGTACACATAGCCGAAGCCCCCGTACGCCTTCAGCTGCCGGTTGTGGCAGACGTCCTGCGACAGCAGCAGCTGAGGGGCGAAGCCGCGCTCCAGCAGCTCGACGATCGTCTCCACCAGGCGGGGCTCGAGCGCCTCCTCCACGCCGAAACGGTGGCCGATGAAGTCGAACTGGAGGTTGGCCCCGGCGTCGAGCACGGCCAGGTAGAAGTCCAGGTTCAGGTGGGAGTCGGCGTGTCCGATGACCACGCGGGAGGGATCGACACCCTCCTCGGTGAAGATCCGCAGCTGCGCGAGACCGACGTCGGACTGGACGCCATGGGTGGTGATCGCCATGCCGGTCGCCAGCGCGGCGCGCGCCGCGGCGCGGTGCACCCGCTCCTCCACGGCGCTGACCCAGGGCTTGTCGGTCCCGATCTCGCCGATGATGCCAGGCCGGATGCCGGTGTCCCCCACGCCGTGCTCGAACTCGGCCACGATCAGGTCTGCGAGCTCGCCGACGGTGCGACGGTCGACCAGCAGCTCGGTCGGGTAGTACGCGCCGCGATACCAGCCGGATCCCATGACCATGTTGAGGCCACTGGCGCTGGCCATCCGGCGGAGCCGATGCGGATCGCGGCCGACCCCGTCCAGGGTGAGGTCGACCATCGATGCTCCACCGCGCCGCCGGAAGTCCCGCAGCTCGTCGACGACGAGATCCTCGTCGGGCGTGAGCTCCCAGTAGTCCCAGCGCTTGTCGGTATGCCAGAGGTAGATGCCGGTGTGCTCGTGCGGCAGCGTGAACCCGAGCTTCTCGGGCGGGATTGGTCCGGAGACGGTCATGACGCGCGGCGCCATCGGCGGTCCTCCTCTTCGGTTCACGCCGGTCGGGTCGTCAGGCGGGCCGCCGGCGCATCGGTTGGGATGAGCGCCTCCATCTTGCCACCGCGCGTCCATGGGCCCGATGCCGGAAGCGTTGTCGCCGGCGAACGCGGCGCGGTAGCCTAGGGCGATGGCGGAGTCGCGGCCCGGCGAGGCCACGCCGGACGGCATCTGGGCGAACGCCCTGGGCGAGCTCGACGAGGCGGCCGATCGCCTCCACCTCGACCCAGGCATGCATCGCGTGCTGCGCATGCCGAAGCGCGAGCTGGCCGTGAACTTTCCGGTCACCCACGACGATGGTCGCGTCGACGTGTACACCGGGTACCGCGTCCATCACAACGTCAACCGCGGCCCCGCCAACGGCGGCATCCGCTACGTACCGAACCTGGACCTCGACGAGGTGCGGGCCCTTGCGATGCTGAATACCTGGAAGGCGGCGCTGGTCCGCATCCCGTTCGGCGGGGCCGCCGGCGGCGTGCGAGTCAATCCGCGCCGGCTGAGCGAGAACGAGCGCCAGGGGCTGACTCGCCGGTTCGCCACCGAGATCGGCATCCTGCTCGGCCCCGAGAAGGACATCCCGGCGCCCGATGTGAACACCGGGTCGCAGACCATGGCCTGGATGATGGACACCTTCTCGATGCACCGCGGCCACACCATCCCGGGCTCGGTGATCGGCAAGCCGATGGCCGTCGGGGGCACGCGCGGCCGCAGGAGCGCGACCGCGCGCGGGGCGCTGCGCTGTGTGATCGCGGCCGCCGGTGCGGCGAAGCTGCCGCTCGATGAGGCGCGGGTGGCGATCCAGGGCTTCGGCCGGGTCGGCATGACGATGGCCGAGGAGCTCGCCGCCGCCGGCGCCACGGTGGTCGGGATCGCCGACGATCGGGATGCCGTGACGCGGGCAGCCGGCGTTGACGTCGCGGCCGCCGTGGCCTGGATGCGCGAGCACGACGCGATCCGCGAGCTGCCCCAGGCGGAGGGCACCACGAAGGCGGAGCTGTTCGGGCTCGACTGCGACGTGCTGGTGCTGGCCGGGCTGCAGGGCGAAATCACCGACGGCAACGCCGACCGCATCCGCGCAAGAATCGTGGCCGAGGTGGCGAACGGCGCGACCACCGCGGCGGCGGATACGATCCTGGCCGACCGCGGCGTGACGGTCATCCCCGACATCCTGTGCACCGCCGGGGGCACCGTGCTCGGCTACTTTGAGTGGGTCCAGGACATGCAGGCTTTCTTCTGGTCCGAGACCGAGATCGTCGCCCAGCTCGACCGGATCATCGACGCCGGGGTGGCCGAGGTGCAGGCCATGGCCGCGGCCGACGGCGTCGACGACCTCCGCGCCGCGGCGATGATGGTTGCCGTGTCGCGCGTTGCCGAGGCGACAACGCTCCGCGGGCTCTACCCCTGATCCGACCGACCATGCATGGCCGCGGCCCTTCCACGACCGATCGCATGACGCGCGCAACCGCTCGATTCGTGCGACCATGGAGGCTCAACCCAGCATGCAACGAGCGCGTCGTGACAGCGGTGCGCGGCCCTTTCCGCACCCCGGAGCTCAGATGACCGAGACCCTCACCCCGCTCTTCACGCCGGCGCGCGACCTCCTGACCGAGCTCGAGCCCGCCGCCGAGCGGTTCCTCAACCGCCACCTCGGGATGGCGAAGGAGTGGTTCCCCCACGACTACATCCCGTATTCCCTCGGTCGCGACTTCGACAAGGAGCCGTGGACCCCGGACCAGCCGCGCATCAGCGGCGTGGCGCAGATCGCGTTCGAGGTCAACCTGCTGACCGAGGACAACCTCCCCTCGTATCACCGTGAGATCCATCGGATGTTCGGGGCCGGCGACGGCCCGTGGATCAACTGGGTCAACCGCTGGACGGCGGAGGAGGGGCGCCACGCCATCGTCCTGCGCGACTACCTGGTCGTGACCCGCAACATCGATCCCTACGCCCTCGAGCGGTCGCGGATGAACCAGCTGCAGATCGCGTACGACCATGACGACGGCGGCAACATCCTTCGCGGCCTGGCCTACGTTGCCTTCCAGGAGCTGGCGACGCGGATCAGCCACCGCAACACCGGACGCTACTCGTCGGACCCGGTGGCCGATCGAATCATGGCTCGCATCGCCTCGGACGAGAACCTGCACATGGTCTTCTACCGCGACATGCTGTCGGAGGCGATGAAGATCGATCCGTCGGCGGCGGTGTGCGCGATCGCGGACGAGATCGAGGCGTTCCAGATGCCCGGGGCCGGCATGGAGAACTTCACGCGCAAGGCGGCGCAGATGGCCAAGGCCGGCATCTACGACCTGCGCATCCACCATGACGAGGTGATCTGGCCACTGCTGCGCCATTGGGGCGTGTTCGAGGCCGAGGGCCTGCGGCCCGAGGCGGAGGTGCGACGCGAGGATCTCCGCCGTGCCCTCGCCGACCTCGACGCCGCCGCGTCGCGGTTCGAGGCCCGACGGGCGCGCACGCTCGAGCGAGAGGCCACCCGAGGCTGACCGGCGGCGGCCGCCGGCCGCCGAGTTGCGACGGCATCGGTCTTGCCGCCACACTGCGCCGCATGACCGACGATCGACGCTGGCGCGAGCACGAGGACCGATGGAGGCGTGAGCGCCTGGATCCGTCCCTCGAGCGCGCGCCGGAGCGGCGCGAACGCTTCATCACCCAGTCCGGCGTCGAGACCCAACGCGTGGCGACGCCGGCCGATCTGCTCGATGCCGCGAATGATCCCGACGCCGGCCGGCCACGATATCGGTTCAGCCCTCCGGAGGCGCCGGCCGACGGCTGGGACCAGGTCGACGATCTCGGCCTGCCCGGGGAGCCGCCCTTCACGCGCGGCATCCACCCGACCGGCCACCGCGGCCGGTTGTGGACCATGCGGATGTTCGCCGGATTCGGCACGGCCGAGGACACGAACGCGCGATTCAAGACGCTGATCCGCGAGGGCGGCACCGGCCTGTCGATCGCCTACGACATGCCGACGCTCTACGGCTACGATCACGACGACCCGATGGCAGAGGGCGAGTTCGGCACCTGCGGCGTGGCCGTGTCGTCGCTGGCCGACATGGAGATCCTGCTCGACGGGCTCCCGGTGGGCGAGATCTCGACGTCGATGACGATCAATTCGCCGGCCGCGATGATCTGGGCGATGTACATCACCGCTGCCGAGAAGATGGGCGTGCCCCGCGCCCAGCTGGCGGGGACGCTGCAGAACGACATCCTCAAGGAGTTCATCGCTCAGAAGGAGTACATCTTCCCGCCGGCGCCGTCGCTGAAGCTGGTGACCGACACCGTCGAGTGGGGCACCCGCGAGCTACCGCGCTGGAACACGATCAGCATCAGCGGGTATCACATCCGGGAGGCAGGCTCGACCGCCATCCAGGAGCTGGCCTTCACGATCGCGGACGGCATCGCCTACGTCGAGGACGCCATCGCGCGCGGCCTTCGCTTCGACGACTTCGCTCCGCGCCTGTCGTTCTTCTTCAACAGCCACAACGACTTCTTCGAGGAGATCGCCAAGTTCCGCGCCGCGCGCCGCATCTGGTACAAGCTCGCCACGGAGCGCTTCGGCGCGGAGAACGAGCGCTCGAGCTGGATGCGCTTCCACACGCAGACCGCCGGCGTGTCCCTCACCGCGCAGCAGCCGCTCAACAACCTGACCCGCGTCGCGATCCAGGCCCTCGCCGGCGTCCTCGGCGGAACACAGTCGCTCCACACCGATGCGTACGACGAGGCGTGGGCCGTCCCGTCGGAGGAGGCCGCGCTCCTCGCCCTGCGCCAGCAGCAGATCCTGGCCGAGGAGTCAGGTGTCGCGAACACCGTCGACCCGCTGGCCGGCTCCTACTTCGTCGAGACGCTCACCAACCGCACCGAGCAGGCTGCGTGGCGCTACATCGCCCAGATCGACGAGATGGGCGGCATGGTGCGCGCTCTCGAGGCCGGTTACCCGCAGGCGGAGATCGCCGACGCGGCCTACGAGCAGCAGCGCGAGCTCGAGGCCCACGAGCGCGAGATCGTCGGCGTCACGAAGTACGCCGATGCCACCGAAGAGCTGCGCATCCCGCTGCTCGAGATCAGCCACGAGCAGGAGCGGCGCCACCTCGACCGCCTGGCTCGCGTGCGCGCGGAGCGCGACGCATCGGCCCACGCGGCCGCCATCGGTCGCCTCGAGGACGAGGCACGGCGCGGCGACGTCAACCTGATGCCGGCCATCATGGACGCGGTGGGGGCCTATGCCACCATCGGCGAGATGTGCGGCGTCCTTCGGCGCGTGTACGGCGAGTACAAGGAGCCGCTCGCCGTTTGAGGACCCCGCGTGGACGGATGACGGGGGCGCGACGTGGTCCGCCGACCCCGGCCGGGAACCATGGGCCGGCGGCGCAGGGCACGCTTCTCCGCGCCGCGCCTCCCGCAGCCGTCATCTTCCACACGGCCACTTACCAGCCACTTATCGGAACCGGCCTCCGTGCGCGGACGAGGCGCGGACTACCCCTTCCGGACCTCGTCGACCCTGGCCTGGACCAACCTCGCCACGAGCTCGGCCGGGATGGGTCGGTCCGGCTGGAACGTGACCGAGCCCTTCGTCAGGCGGAAGTCGTGCAGCTCGTCGGCGAATGCCTCGACCACGGCCGGGCTCTGCACGTAGAACGCGCAGTGGTCCTTCCCGGCGCCGAAGCTCACCAGTGGACGGCCGTCGAGCTTGAAGGCCGGCACGCCGTAATTGATCGATTCGGTGGCGTCGGGGGCCGCGCGCCGGATCTCACGGCGTAGATCCTCGAGCGCTCGTCGCTGCTCCTCGGGTACGGAGCCGAGGAAGTCGTCGATCGTCGCTGCAGCCATCGGGTTCCCTCCTCGGGGCGCCGATGGGTCGAATCGACGCCGGGCACCCCGCTGAGCAGAGTACCCGGCGCGTGGCCGTCTGCCTACTTGGCCCGCTCCGCCAGGAGAGTCTCCAGGCGGTCCCAGGTCTCGATGGCGCCCTCGGTCATGCCGGTGACCAGCGCCGCCTCCAGCACCTCCTCGGTACCCATGTGGCCGACGGCCCGCATCAGCGTGCGTCCGTCGCCGAGGTCCTCCAGCGTCAACGTCTCGGGCCCGCCCTGTGGGCCGACGCCCTCGACGTCAAACATGAACGTCCACTTGATGCGCTCCGGCTGGACGACTTCGAGGTACTCCCCGTAGAAGGCGTGCTCGTTCCCGTCGCCGTCAACGCTCACGAAGCGCCACTTGCCGCCAGGCCGCACGTCCATCTCCTCGACGCGCGTCTGGACCCGATGCGGTCCCCACCAGCGCGGGATGAGCTCCGGATCGGTGTTCGCCCGCCAGACAGCCTCGCGGGGTGCGGCGAAGACCCGCTCGTAGGTGAGGTCTCCGCCCTCGGAATAGATCGTCGTGGAGTCGGTGCTGCCTCGATCAATCCTGGTCGCGGTCATCGTCGGTGTCCTTTCTCGTATCTGCCTGTTCATGGAGTTCCTGGAGGAACGTGTCGAGGCGCTCGAAGCTCTCCTCCCAGTGCGGCCGGTACTCGCCGATCCACGTCGCGACGTCCCGGAGCGGGTCGGCGCGCAGGCGTCGTGGCCGCCACTGCGCGCGTCGCCCCTGCTCGATCAATCCCGCTCGCTCGAGCACCCGGAGGTGCTTCGAGATCGCCGGCTGGCTGAGCGCGAACGGGGCTGCGAGCTCCGTGACCGATGCCTCGCCGTTGGCGAGCCGGGCCAGGATCGCGCGCCGAGTCGGGTCGGCCAGTGCCGCGAAGGTGACGCTGAGACGGTCCTGTTGCCTTTCCATTTCCATCCAGTTATATAACCAGATGGAACTATACCACCAGCCGGGACGGTGTCAACCCCCCGCCGCTATCCTCGGACGACAGATGAAGCTCCATCTCGTGGATGCCACCTTCGAGCTGTTCCGCGCCTTCTACTCGCGGCCGCCTCGACGGGCGCCGGACGGTCGCCCGGTGAACGCGGTCCAGGGGCTGATCGACTCGATGCTCTCGCTCCTCCGCGAGCCGGACGTGACCCACATCGGCGCAGCGACCGATTACGTCATCGAGTCGTGGCGCAACGATCTGTATCCGGGCTACAAGTCCAGCGCGGGCGTGGATCGCGAGCTGCTGGCCCAGTTCCGCGACGCGGAGCGGGGGCTGGACGCGCTCGGCATCCCGGTGTGGCCGATGGTGGAGGACGAGGCGGACGACGGCATCGCCGCGGCGATCGATCGATTCGGCGGCGATCGACGCATCGAGCAGGTGATCATCTGCTCGGTCGACAAGGATCTCGGCCAGCTCGTCGACGGCGACCGAATCGTGCTGCGTGACCGCATGCGGCGGATCACCTACGACGAGGCGGGCATCCGCGACAAGTTCGGGGTCGCGCCGACCAGCATCCCGGACTATCTGGCCCTCGTCGGCGATAGCAGCGACGGCTTCCCCGGCCTGCCGGGTTGGGGAGCCAAGAGCGCCGCCGCGGTCCTTGCCCGCTTCGGGCACCTGGAGGCGATACCGCCATCCGTGCTCGATTGGCAGATCGACATCCGCAATGCCAGCAGGCTGTCCGCCACCCTCGAGGACCATCGGGCCGATGCGCTGCTCTACCGCCGGCTGGCGACGCTGAACCGCGATGCCCGCATCGATGACGTCACCGGGTCGCTCGACGAGCTGGAATGGCATGGCGTGCCACGCGATCGGTTCGTGGCGCTGTGCGAGGAGCTCGGCTTCGACACCGTCCGCGAACGCGTCCACCGCTGGGCGGACTGAGGGGGTACGGGTCCCCACCGGTACGTTCGGTGGGGTGTGGTGGGGTGCGACCAACGGATAGGGTCGGCCTCCGATGCACCGACGAACAGGCGCCGCGAGCGTGCTCGCCGCGCTCCTGGTGGCCGCCGCCCTGACGCCGATCTCCGCCCCGCCGCTGGTGGCCGCTGCCTCCGCGTGCGGGACGTATCGGTCCGAGACGGTGCCGCCCTCCACGATCCGGGTGTTCCGCGCGGCGACCGGCGCCGTCGAGACGCTCGACTTTCGGGCGTACGTGAAGAACGTCCTGTCGCGCGAGTGGATCAGCAGCTGGACGACCGAATCGTTGCGCTCGGGTGCCCTGGCGGTGAAGCACTACGCCTGGTACCAGGTTCTCCACTGGCGCGGCTACACGAACGAGGCAGGACAGTGCTTCGACGTCTTCGACTCCACGCGCGACCAGCATTACGATCCCAGCCGCCCGACGTACCCGAGCATGGCGGCCGCGGTCGACGCCACGTGGAGCACGGTCGCGTCAAAGGGCGGCCGCGTCTTCCCGACCTACTACAACGCCGGCGTGGCCAACGAGCCGTGCGGAGCGCGCGCGAACGGCTGGCAGATGTTCCAGTGGGGCAGCCAGGCCTGCGGGCTTGCCGGCAAGAGCGCGGCCCAGATCATGGCGACCTACTACACGGGCGTCATCGTCTCCGCCGCACCCCAGCCGGTGACCCCGGCGCCCACCCCGGCACCGACCCGCACCCCGGCGCCCACGCCCCCGCCGACCCCTGCCCCGACGCCGACGTCGACGGCAGCGGCCTCCGCCGCGCCGACGCCCCCGCCGACCCCGGCCCCGACGCCAATCCCGGCTCCGCCCTCGCCACCGGCACCGTCCGCGCAGCCGGGCGGCGGGCAGGTCGGGCTCTCGGCGCCGCCGCCTCCGCCGCCGCCCGACCCCGAACCCATCGTCGTGACGGTGGCTGACCCGGCGAGCGGGCAGATCGAGGCGACGGCCGCATTGACCCCCGAGGCGGTCGCTCCTCGCGTGATCGACCTCGACCGGTTGCTGGCCCTCGAAGCGCCATACAGCTACGGAGCACCCGACACCCGGCCGGCTCCACGAGCGACCCATCGCTGGCTGATGTTCCGCGCCGTGCTCACGCAGCTGCTCGTCGTGCTCGCCGAGCGCCTAGGCCTCGTCTGGCAGGAGCCGATTGACGATGAGCTCGGCCGCGGCGACGTCCTGGATGGCCAGCCCGACCGACTTGAAGGCCGTGACGGCCATCGGGTCCCGGCTCGCGACCCAGGTCCGCTGGACGCTGCCGATCTCCACCAGGGCCTCCTCTGACACCAGGCCGCGCCGGATCGCGGCGACGACATCGCCCGCTTCCGCAAGGGCCGCGGCTCGGGAGTCGACCGCCGCGGGCGCGGCGAGCCCGAACAGCTCGGGCGGCAGCTCGACCATATCGAGGGTGAAGGCACCGATGCCGTTCACGTGCGCCCCGGGGCGCAGCCAGGCCACGTCGAAGACGGGCTCGGACGACGTCGTGGCGCAGCACACCACGTCGGCCCCGCGGACCGCGTCCTCGGCGCGGTCCACGGCAACAGCGTCGACCTCGCACGCCTCCGCCATCCGGGCGGCAAAACCTTCTCTCGCATCCGGACTGCGGGCGTAGACAAGGACGCGCTCGATCGGCCGCACGGCGAGGGCGGCCCGCACCTGCCACTCGGCTTGTCCACCCGCGCCGATGACGGCGAGCGTCCGGGCGTCCTCGCGCGCCAGCAGACGGGTCGCCGCGCCGGACGCGGCGCCGGTGCGCATCGCGGTCAGCGTTGATCCTTCGAGCAGGGCGCGCGGTGTCCCCGTCGCCGCATCGATCCACGTCACGAGCGCCTGGACGGTGGGCAGGCCGGCGGCCGCGTTCCGGGGCATCACGGTGACGAGCTTGACGGTCGCCCCCGCTCCCCCGGCTCGCACGCCCGGCATGAGGAGCAGCGCACCGTCGTCGAGCGGAACGTGGGAGCGGATCGGTGACCGATCCCGGCCGGCCGCCACGTCACGGTAGGCGGCTTCGACCGCGTCGATGAGATCGCCGATCGGCGCTGCCGCGCGGATCGCATCGGCGTCGAGGTAGGGCAGGCCGGCGCTCATCGGTGTGGGAGTGTAGCCCGAGCACGGGACAGGATCGGCCAGGCGAAGGCGATCCAGGCGCCGCCGGCGGTGACGATGAGGGCCACCATGACCCAGACCGCCACCCGTGGCGGGGCCAGGTCCGCCAGGATGCCGGCCAAGAGCGTCGAGATCGCGATCGTCAGCGTCACGAGGCCGTAGTCGAGGCTGAAGACGCGACCGCGGATGGCATCCGGCGTCGAGCGCTGGATCCCGAGCGTGGACAGCATCCATTGCGCGCCGCCGCCGCAGTGGGCGGCGAACACCAGCGCGGCGGCGATCCAGATCTGGGGGGCGAGCGGGAACAGCGCATAGCAGCCGGCCGCCACCAGGAACGATCCCGCGATGCCGCGGATGAGCCCGAGGTCGTCAGTGCCGGCCACGGCGCGCGCCACGAATGGACCGATCAGGGCCCCGAGGCCGCGGGCGGCGAACAGGATGCCGATCCCGGCGTCCCCGGCGCCGAATACCTCGATGGCGAAGACGGCCAGCAGCGCCACCACGCCGGTCCCCACGCCGAACGACGTCTTCGACAGGACGAACGCGCTCAACGTCCGCGAGCCGCGCGCCAGCGCGATCGCGGCGACGATGCCGCTTCGCACGCCGCGCGCGACGTGAGGGTCGTCGTGCCGGCGCTCGAGCTGCAGCGGGAGCCGGATCCCGATGATGAGCCAGGCCGAAACGGCGAAGCTGAGCGCGTTGACCACGAATGCCGCATCGCGCCCCAGCGTGGCGGCCACCACGCCGCCGAGCGCGGCGCCAACCGCCAGCATGGTGCCCCAGGCGGAGCCGATGAGCACGTTGGCGGTGGGAAGGTCCTCCTTCGAGACCAGGTTCGGCATCGATGCCGACGAGGTCGGCTCGAAGACCGCCGCCCCGACCGCCAGGAGCAGCACGGCCACGAAGGCGATCCACAGGGTCTCGGGGTCGCGCGCCAGCAGGAAGGCCAGCGCCACGGGGATGCGGGCCAGGTCGGCCGCCACGAGCAACCGCCGGCGGTCGAGCCGATCCGCCAGCATCCCGGCCAGCGGCGAGGCGGCGGCGAACCCGCCGGTCTGCAGGACGAGGACGAGGGAGGCCACCGCGGCCGATCCGGTGAGCTCCAGCGCCAGTCCGAGCAGGGCCACCGTGGCGAACCAGTCGCCGGCGAAGCTCGTCAGCTGCGCCCCGTACAGGCGTGCGAATGCCGGATTCCGGCGCAGCAGGCTAAGGTAGGCATCGAGGCGCATCGGCGCCGGCATCATGCCACGCGGCACGATGCTTGCGAGGGAGGCGCGCAAGGAGGATCCATGATCGACAACGTTCGGGGCGACCTCTCCAAGCGAGCCGATACGGCACGCTCGGAGCTTGGCGCGATCCTGTGGCTCGCGCGCACGGCGGTCCTTGGCGCGGTGCTCGGCGCCGTCTACGTCGAACTGCGAAAGCCGCCTGCCGAGCGCACCTGGAACGGCAAGCTCATGGGCGTGGTGCCGTACGACTTCCGGCTACCGACGATCGAGCGGCTCCGTGGGGCCTACTGGAACCCGCACTCGCCGAAGCTGTTCACCGATCGGCCGTTCGGCGTCGGATGGTCAGTCAACGTCCCCACCGTTCTGCGGCGGCTGGGAGTTCACACCGGCTTCACCAAGGGCCGCTGACGCCGCCGACGCCCTCCCGGCCCGGCTGCGCTAGCATCCGGACCGGATGAACTGGTTTCCGATCCTGCTGATCACCCACATCGTGCTGGCCGTGAGCCTGCTGCTGCCCAGCGTGCTGCTGCCGTTCGTCCTGCGCCGGTCCAGCGGCCCCCCGGGCCCGGTCACCCGCGCGTTGCTGGCCATGCAGGGCACCGGCACGCTGGTCATCGGCGCCGGGCTGGCGATCACCGGGATCGCGATGCTGTGGATCCTGGGCCCGGAGCTGCTCACCCAGCCATGGCTGCTGGTCGCCCTCCTGCTGTACGCCATCAACCTGGTCGTGGCGGCGGTGATCAGCCGCCCGAACCTGCGGCGGCTGGTCGGGCTGCGCGAATCGGGCGACGACGAGGCCTGGCGGCGGCGGGCGAGGCAGCAGCGGCTGGTGGCGTACGGCATGGCCGGCACCATCGGCGTCATCGGCTTCCTGATGAGCACGAAGCCGACGCTCTGGTAGCGGCCCTCGTTCAGAAGCTCGGCAGCGGCAGGGGTCGCCCCAGGACGAAGAAGATCGCGGCCACGATGAGGAACATGGCGATCGCGAAGAAGAGCAACCAGCGGAGGACTTCCATGCACGGCTCCGTAGGTGACGTGGTCGGCAGCGGACCCCCCGTCGTCGGTGCGCATTCTATCGGCCCCTGTCCAGCCCGCCGACGCGATTCGGCCCCCGCTCTAGAATCCAGAGCGTGACCCTCCGTCTTCACGATGCCCGCCGTGGCAGGCTCCAGCCCTTCGCGCCCGTCGGCGAACGGCCCAGCGTCGGACTGTACGTGTGTGGCGTGACGCCGTACGACACCGGGCACCTTGGCCACGCGTTCACCTACGTCAGCTTCGACGTCCTGCATCGGTACCTGGCGTACCTCGGCCACGACGTGGTGTACGTCCAGAACCTGACCGATGTCGACGACGACATGCTCCGCAAGGCCCGCGAAACCGGCGACGACTACCTCGCCCTGGGCAACCGGCATGTCACGACCTTCCTGACCGAGATGGCCGCCCTGAACTGGCTGCCACCGGACCACTACCCCCGCGCCACCGATCACGTGCCCCAGATGGTCGACATGATCGGACGCCTGGTCGAGAAGGGGCTGGCCTACGCGGCGGAGGGCAACGTCTACTTCAGCATCGACGCCTGGCCGCGCTACGGCGAGCTGTCAGGACTGAGCCGCGAGGAGATGCTGCCGATCGCCAACGAGCGCGGCAACGTGCCCGACATGCCGGGCAAGCGGGATCCGCTCGACTTCGTGCTGTGGCAGCGCTCGCTTCCCGACGAGCCGTCGTGGGCCTCGCCCTGGGGCCGCGGCCGTCCCGGCTGGCACATCGAGTGCTCGGCCATGGCGACTGCGTACCTCGGCGAGCGATTCGAGATCCACGGCGGCGGTGGTGACCTGGTCTTCCCGCACCACGAGTCGGAGCTGGCCCAGAGCGAGGGCGCAACCGGGCGCTCACCGTGGGTCGCGCACTGGATGCACGCCGGCATGCTCCGCTACCAGGGAGAGAAGATGAGCAAGTCGCTGGGCAACCTCGTGCTCGTTCGCGACCTTCTGCGCACCTACCCCGGCGACGCGATCCGGCACTACCTCGTGTCGCACCACTACCGCTCGGAGGTGGACTACACCGAGGCCGGCCTGCAGCGCTCCGCCGATTGGGCCGCTCGACTGCGCAGTGCGTCTCTGCGTGCCGAGCTGCTCGCGCCGGCGGAGCCCTCGCCGGCCGACGCGGCGTCGCTGCTCCCCGAGGTGGCCGCGTGCCGGTCCCAGTTCCTGGCCGCCATGGACGACGACCTCGACACGCCGGGCGCGATGGCGGCCCTGGACGAGCTGGCCGGGCTGGCACTGTCGACCGATGATGACCGCACGGCGGCCCAGGCCGGCTGGATGGTCCGCGAGCTCGGCGCCCGGGTCATCGGCCTGCGGCTGGCGGCGAACCCCAGCCCGGCCTCGCTCGTCGCATGACCGAGGAGGCCGACGACCTCGTCCCGGTCAGCGTGCGTCTCGGTGCGGTCGTGCCGCCCGAGGACCCCGAGGACTGGACGCGGCCCCTGACCTGGGTTGCGGCCGTCGGCATGCTGGCCGCACCGATCCTGGCGTTCGGCTGGTTCTGGCTCGCGGCACCGACCGACGCGGCGACGCCGACGGCGATGACCTACCTCGTGGCAGCCGCGCTCGGGGCCGGATCGGCCGCCACCGGCGCGACCCAGCAGGGTGTGGCGAGGGCGTGGACAGCGACCCTCGGAGCCGGCCTGTTCGGGGCACTGGTCGTGATCGTGGTGGGCGTGGTGATGGCCGGAGAGCGACAGGTCGGCGCCGCATCACCGACGCTGGCGCATGCGTTCGCCGCGGCCCTGGCCGGCCTGGGCGGCGCCGCGGCCGCGTCGCCGGTGGCCGCGCTGTTGGCGCGCCGCGCCCCGCGCCCTGCCCGGTACCTGGCAGCCCTGGTCCTGGCCGTCGCCGTGGCGGTGCTGCTGGTCGGCTGGCTGATGCCGGGGAGCAGCGGCTAGGTCCCGTTCGGGCGCTCCACCCGGCGTGGTCCGGACTCCAGGAGCAGGCACGCCGCCGCGTGGGCGGGACCGGCCGGGTAGAGCGGCGGGTCGACCGTCGGACAGCGGTCGAAGGCCAGCGGACAGCGCGGGTGGAAGCGACATCCACTCGGCATGCGCGACGGATCCGGCGTCTCGCCGCCCAGGATCACCGGGCGCCGTCGCGCCGCCGGGTCCGGAATCGGCACGACCGAGAGCAGCGCCTGGGCGTACGGGTGCTGGGGATTCGTGAGCACCTCGCGGGTTGGGCCGTGCTCGACGATGCGGCCGAGGTACATCACCGCGATCCGATCGGCGTAGGCGGCCACGGTCGACAGGTCGTGCGTGATCATCACGACCGCGATCCCGCGATCTCGCGCCAGGGCATCGAGCAGGTTGAGGATCTCGGCGCGGATGCTGACGTCGAGCATGCTGACCGGCTCGTCGGCGATGAGCAGGGCGGGTTCGAGGGCCAGCGCCGCGGCGATGACGACGCGCTGCCGCTGCCCGCCGGAGAGCTCGAACGGGTAGCGCCGCAGATAGGCGCTCACCGGCGTGAGACCGGCCGACGTGAGGGCCGCCTCGACGCGTGTCGCAACCTCGGAGCGCGACCCCCCGACCTTGTGCACGCGGAGCGGCTCGGCGACGATCTCCCCCACCCGCATCCGCGGGTTGAGCGACTCGTACGGATCCTGGAAGACCATCTGGGCCTGTCGGCGGATGCGTCGCAGCCCGGCACGGGACAACCGGCCCACCTCCTCGCCGTCGAGCACGACCCGGCCGGCGGTCGGGGGCATCAAGCCCATCAGCAGGTTGCCGGTCGTCGTCTTGCCGCAGCCCGACTCGCCGACCAGCGCCAGCACCTCGCCCGCGCGCAGCTCGAAGTCGATGCCGTCGACGGCTCGAACCGGAGGTGCCGGCCGGCGCCGCAGGACGTCGAGGAAGGAACGGCGGGTGGGGAACTCCTTGACGAGCCCCTCCACCCGGAGCAGTGGCTGCAGCGCCTCGCTCATGCGCGTCCCGCTTCGGCAGGATCGTGGAGGAAGCACGAGGCGCGGCCGCCGGCCGCCGGATACTCGGGAGGCTTCTCGACGTGGCAGCGGTCGAAGGCGAGGGGGCAGCGCGGGGCAAATCGGCAGCCCGGCGGCATGTCGTCGAGGCGCGGCGGCGTACCGGGAATGCCGCGGAGCGGTCGATCAGGGTGGGCCAGATCCGGGAAGGACCCGAGCAGCTGCTGGGTGTAGGGATGCTGCGGCTGGGCGAACAGGGCAGCGGCCGTGTTCTCCTCGGCGACGACGCCGCCGTACATCACCACCACCCGATCGCACACCTGGGCCACGACCCCGAGGTCGTGGGTGACCAGGATCACGGCGGTCCCGAAGTCGCGCGAGATCCCGCCCAGCAGCTCGAGGATCTGGGCCTGGATCATCACGTCCAGCGCGGTCGTCGGCTCGTCGGCCACGATCACGTCGGGATCGCAGGCGAGGGCCAGCGCGATCATGGCCCGCTGCCGCATGCCGCCCGAGTAGGTATGCGGATACTCCCCCGCCCGGCGACGGCCGATCCCGACCCGCTCCAGCAGGTCGCCGGTCCGGCGCCTGGCCTCGGCCTTCGTCGTCGCCGGTGAGTGGAGACGGATCGCCTCGGCGATCTGGTCGCCGATGGTGCGCACCGGGTTGAGCGCGTTCATCGCGCCCTGGAACACGAGTGAGAGTCGCGTCCAGCGGAACGAACGCAGGGCGCCCCCGTCGAGGCTCACGAGGTCCTCGCCGTCGAACCACACCGACCCGCCGACGATTCGGCCGCCCGGCGGCAGCAGCCGCATGATGCCGAGCACGGTGGTCGTCTTGCCGCAGCCCGACTCGCCGACCAGGCCGAGCGTCTCACCCCGGCGGAGGTCGAAGCTGACCGCGTCGACCGCCCGCAATGGCCCGCCCGGGGAGTCGAACTCGACGGACAGGTCGCGCACGCTGAGCAGCGGGGTGGCACCGCCGGCGGCCTGCGCCGGCAGCGGCTGCGCCACCCGTTCGGGTGCCACGTCTGTCCCCGGCGCCTCGAGGTGATGCCGCTTCAGTCTCGGGTTGAGCGCGTCCTCGAGCGCCGTCCCGAGGAGCGTGGTGCCGAGCACGACCCACACGATCGCGAACCCCGGCGGCAGCAGGGCCCACCACGCGCCGGCCGACACCGCGCCACGATCGAACGCGAAGTTCAGCATCTGCCCCCAGCTGATCACCGTCGGATCGCCGAGGCCGAGGAACGCCAGGGTCGACTCGGACAGGATCGCCAGGCTGATGACGAGCACCATGTTGGCCAGCATCAGCGGCAGCACGGCCGGGAGGATGTGCCGCCGCAGGACGTGCGTGTCCCCGGCGCCGATGGCCCGGGCCCGCATGACGTACTTCCGCTCCCGGACGGTGAGCGTCTGCGATCGCACCAGGCGGGCGGTCGTCGTCCAGCCCAGCGCCCCGATGACGAGGATGATCGTGCCCAGCGAGGGACCGATGATCGCCACCAGCACGATCTGCAGTGCCAGGTCGGGGATGACCAGGAAGAAGTCGGTGATCCGCATCAGCAGCGAGCCGGGCCAGCCGCCGCGGTAGCCGGCCACGATCCCGATCAGGCCGCCGATGACGAGCGCGATGGCAGCGGCCGAAAACCCCACCAGCAGGGACACCCGCGCGCCGTAGATCAGCGACGAGAGCACGTCCTTGCCGCCGTCATCGGTGCCGAGCGGGTGGGCCGGAGACGGTGGCTGGTAGACGTCGAAGATGGTGACCGGGACGTTCTCGTACGGGTCGTATGGCGCAAGGACCGGCGCGAATACCGCGACCAGCAGGGCGAAGAGCAGCATCACGGCGCCGACGACGCCCATCCGATGCTGCAGCAGCCTGCGCCAGGTCAGGCGACGCGGCTCGGTCGGTGTGGGGGCGGTGGCCTCGATGACCGCGGTCATCGGCTCATCCCTCGCTCACGCGCGGGTCCAGCACGCCGTACACGAGCTCGGCGATCAGGTTGGCGAGCACCACGGCCACCGCGATCAGCAGGAAGGCGCCCTGCAGCACGGCGTAGTCGCGGTCGGCCACCGCGTTGACGGTCAGCGCCCCAAGCCCGGGCCACGAGTACACCGCTTCGACCTGGATGGCGCCCGCGACCGTGAACCCGAGGTTGAGGGCGATCAGCGTCACCATCGGCAGCATGGCGTTGCGCAGCGCGTGGCTGCGGATGATGCGGTACGTCGAGAGGCCCTTCGCGCGGGCCGTCAGGATGTAGTCCTCCCCGAACACGTCGAGCACGCTGCTGCGCATGATCAGCATGTACTCGCCCAGCAGCACCAGGGTCAGGGTCAGGGTCGGCAGCAGCAGGTGGCTCCCGACGTCGAGCGCGAGGTCCCAGAACGAGGCGAAGTCGCCGCTGATGGTGATCCGTCCGGACGTGGGCAGCCCGAACCAGTTCGCTCCCGCAACGAGCAGGATGATGCCAAGGAAGAACGTGGGCAGCGACCACATGAACAGGCTGAACGTCAGCGACGCGACGTCGAGCGGCCGCCCTCGCTTCCACGCCGCGAACAGCCCCAGCCCGGTGCCGATCACGATCGAGAAGAACTGTGACGGGATCACCAGCCACAGCGTGTTCACCAGCGCCTGGCCGAGCAGATTGCTGACCTGCTGGTCGCGGAACGCGTAGCTCGTCCCGAGGTCCCCGGCCGAGAGGGCTCGCAGGTACGCGACGTACTGGGTGTCGAACGGATCCTCGCCGTCGAGATCCACGAAGAGGGGCTTGTCGACGCCGAAGCGCTCCCGGAGCGCCTGCACTGCCGCGGGGCTGAGGCGCGGGTCGCGCAGGCCGGACTTCGCCGGATCGCCGGGCAGCACCCGGAACAGGACGAAGTTGAAGGTGATGACGACGAAGACCGTGACCATCGCCCACCCCACCTTGCGGAGCAGGTAGCTGCCACGGCCGCTCATCGGCGTCCCTCGGATCGACGTCGGGTGGTCAGGGCCAGCGAGACCCGGGCGTCCCCGTGACGCCCGGGTCGCATCGGCTTACTCCGCCGGTCGGAGGTTGACGAGCGACGACGGGTCCTCGAGCCCGAAGGTCGGGTCGTCCTCCAGCCACCCCGTGAACGTATCGGTCCGCCAGGCCTCCACTTCCTGCGAGTAGTACGGGATGATGTACGGCAGGTCATCCACCAGGATCTGCTGCATCTGGTGGATCAGGTCGACCCGGGCGGCAAGATCCTGCTCGGTCGACTGCGCCGCATAGAGCTCGTCGTACTCCGCGTTGCAGTAGCCGGTCTCGCTGAACCCGGTGGGGATCTCCTCGCAGAGGGCGACTCCCAGCAGGAAGGCGGGATCCGGGTCCGAGCCCCAGCCCCACAGCATGATGTCGTACTCGAACGCCGGGCAGCAGACGCTGGTCAGCGTGTCGGGATCGAGACCCTGGATGGTGATCGCGACGCCGATCTCCTGCCACATGCCCTGGAGCAGCTCCGCCTCGCGCGGCGCCGTGTCGATGTCATCGGCGTAGTTGAAGCGGAACGTCAGGTCACCGGTCGGGCAGTCCTGGTCCGCGAGGCACTCGCGGATGCCGTCGCCGTCGGTGTCCTCGTAGCCCGCCTCGTCCAGGATCGTGTTGGCCGCGGCGGCATCGAAGGCGTAGTCCTCGACGTCGCTCGCGAAGAAGTCCCCTAGGCCCGGCGGCACGAGCGACAGGCCGGGCGAGGCCGTCCCAAGCGTCGCCACGTCGATGATCTCCTGCTTGTTCACCGCCGTAGCCAGCGCCTGCCGGACCGCGAGGTCCTTGAGTGCCGGATGCCCGTCACACACGCCGGTCTCGTCGACGTCGGCCGTCTCCTCGTCGTCCTGCGGGCAGTTCTCTTCCGTGGTGATGTTGAAGAAGACATCGCGCAGGGTGCCTCCCGCCGCGACGTCAGCGATGTGGACGGTCACGTTCTCGGTGTTCTGCAGCGCCGACACCGCGGTCGCCGGGAACTCGTTGATGGCGTCGACGTCGCCGGTGGTGAGCGCGGTGACGCGCGCATCGGCATTCGAGATCGTCTGGAAGATGACGCCGTCGACGTTCGGCGGCGTGTTCCAGTGCTCCTTGTTGGCCGCGAGCTCGACGAACTCGCCCTGGCTGGCCTCGACCAGGCTGAACGCCCCGGATCCGATCATCTCGGCGTTCTCGAAGGCGACCGGGTCGGCCTCCGCCTCCCAGATGTGCATCGGCAGGACGTAGATGAAGGCCATGTACGACTCGAAGGTGACGAGCGGCTCTTCGGTCGTGAGCACCACCGTCTGCTCGTCCGGTGCCTGGATATCGACGAACGGCGCCCCGTACGACGCCAGGAATGGGAAGTCCTCGGTGTCGCGGTACAGCTGGATGCTGAACGCCACGTCCTCCGCCGTGAGCGGCTCGCCATCGTGGAAGGTCGCACCGTCGACGATCGTCAACGTCCAGGTCAGGCCGTCATCGGACACCTCCCACGACTCCGCCAGCTCTGGGACGTATTCGCCGGCGGAGGTGACCGCGATCGGCGTGTCGTACACCAGCTCGTACATCGTGTACGCCTCGGACAGCACGCCATTGCCGGGATTGAGGCTGTCGGGATAGCCGCCGACGCCGATGCGCACGGTGCCGCCAGTCGCGGTTCCGCCTCCGGATTCGGCGGGCTCCGCACTCCCTCCCGACCCGTCGGCCGAAGCCGCCGGCTGATCGGCGCCGCACGCCGCCAACGCGAGGGCGAGGATGAACAGGATCGGGGTGAGTCGTCGCACCGGTGGTACCTCCGCTGAGTCGACCATGGCGCGGTACTGCCCGGGGCGGGACGGCCGCATCGATGCCGGAGGATGGCACATCCCACGGAATCCGGTCAACGATTCCGCACCTCCCGGCGGAATCCGTCACCGCGCAGGCGGCATACTCCGCCGATGATCGCCGCCACGCCACGGGCCCTGGTGCGTCGCCAGGTCGCCCTCGAGTCGTTTCGCCTCTCCCCCGGCGGGGAGACCATCGTCTACGCCCTCCGTCGCGTGGTCGGCGAGGACTACGAGTCGCACCTGTACGCCCGTCCGTTCCGGGGCGGGGCGCCGCGCCAGCTCACGCGCGGCCACGTTCGGGACGGCTCGCCGCAGATCGCGCCGGACGGTCGTCGTCTCGCGTTCCTTCGAACCCCGGTCGGCGACGAGGATGCGGTCGCCCAGGTCTACATCCTGCCCCTCGACGGCGGCGAGCCGTGGCAGCTCACCAGGCTCGAGCACGGCGTGTCCGGGCTGCACTGGAGCCCGGATGGCCAACGGCTCGCGCTCCTGGCGCAGGCCGGTGACCCGCGCTTCGCAGTCGGTCCCGAGCGCAAGGGACGAACGCCGACCGCGCGTCGGATCACTCGCACCGACTTCCGCGACGACGAGACCGGGCATCTCGGGCGACGCGCCCACCTGTGGGTCGCGGACGCCCGCGCCGGCGCGCGCCCACGGCAGCTGACCCGCGGCGACTACGACGTGGTGAGCCCAGCCTGGGCGCCGGACGGCGCGCGGCTCGCCTTCGCGGCCGACCGTGGCGAGGACGTCAACCTCCGGCCACGCAGCCAGATCTGGAGCGTGCCGGCGCGCGGCGGCCGGGTCACCGAGATCGTCAGCCTGGCCGGCGACGCCGAGCTGCCGGCGTTCTCACCCGACGGCCGGCGCCTCGCGTTCGTCGGCACCGACGTCGAGGATCCGCCGAACGAGGTGCTCCCCGGCCTGTGGGTCATGGACCTGCCGCGCGGAACGCCTCGCGAGCTGACCGCGGCGCTCGACCGGCCGGTGGGCGACTGGGCGTGGTCCGACCTCGTCATGGCCGAGGACGTCATCGGTCCGATCTGGCAGGACGAGACGTCACTCCTCGCCCTCGTTGGCGATCGCGGTCGCAACCTCCCCTACCGCGTCACCCTCGACGCCGTCGCCGAGCCGCTCATCGATCCGGAGGCACGCGTCGACGGCGCGGGCCTCGAGCACGACGCCAGCAGCGGACGGTTGGCGATCAGCGCGGGACTCGAGGGGAGCGCCGACGTGTACGCCATCGAGCGCGGCTCGCTGCGCCAGGTCACGCGCGAGGGATCGCGCTGGCAGCGGTCCTTTGGCCGCCCGGAGGTCGCCGAGCTCGAGCTGCCGGGCCCTGCCGGCCCGATCCACGCATGGCTGGCGTCGCCTCCGCGGGCCGGTCGTCGGCGCCTGCCCCTGGCGACGGTCTTCCACGGCGGGCCGACCGGCTCATGGGCCGGGACCGGCACGATGGACGCGCTCATGCTCTGCAACGCCGGCTACCGGGTCCTGATGCCCAATGTCCGCGGCTCGGCGACGTTCGGCGCGGAATGGGTTCGACCGCTGGCCGACGGCTGGGGCGGCGCCGATGCCGACGACGCGCTGGCGGCTATCGAGGCCATCGTGCATCGCGGGCTGGCGGACCCCGCGCGGCTGTATGTGATGGGGCTTTCCTATGGCGGATACCTCACTCAGTGGCTGATCGGGGCCACCGATCGCTTCGCGGCGGCCGTGGCCGAGAACGGGGTCGCCAACCAGGTCAGCGCCTGGGCGAACTCGTACTTCGGGTTGCACTACAACCGCCGGCACGGGCTGGGCGACCCGCTGACGGAAGAGGGAATGCAGCGGCTGTGGAACTCGTCGCCGCTCAGGCAGGCGTCGCGCATCACCACGCCGCTCCTCATCCTCCAGGCCGAGGAGGACCGCATCTGCCCGCCATCAGACAACGAGCAGCTGTTCACCGCGCTCAAGGTGCTCGAGCGCGAGGTGGAGTACGTGCTGTACCCCGACGAGCACCACGAGCTGAAGAACTACGGTCGCCCGGACCGTCGGATCGATCGGATGGAGCGCATCCTCGCCTGGTTCGACGGGCACCGCCGCTCCGACCGGCGCGGGTCAGGTCGTCGGTGACTTCCGGCTGAGCCGATCGGCGAGACCGCCGATGGTGAGGGCCAGGCCGAGGCCCAGAATGCCGATGGCGGCGACGACGCGGAACGCCTCGCCCCCGAACGCCGTGGCGAACACGAGGTATGCGACCACGGCGCCGGCGGCGATGCCCGAGCCGATCCACTTGAATGCCGGCGCGTCGGCGATCCAGCCCGCGGCGTACATCCCCAGGCCGAAGCTGAACGGCAGCACGCTCCACAGGTAGCTCCACGCGCTCCATCGGTCGGTCAGGCTGGTGTACAGCAGCGCGCCACCCAATCCGGCCAGGATCGCGCCGGGGATGACCATGCCGGCCCGCAGCCGCCGGTGCTGCCGTCCGACCAGCGCCGGGACGAGGAAGAAGAGCGAGAGCCCGATGAGGAGGACGGGCCACCAGGCGAGCACGTCGTCGCCGATGCCCAGCCCGCGAACGAAGTCGCCGAGCGGCTCTGCGGCCAGCACGATGAGCCCGATCAGCAGCAGCACGAGGCCGGCGATCAGCTCGATGGTTCGGCTCACCGACCGAGTATACGGTGGCATCATGCCGCGGATGCCCCGCCGACCAGGCCGTCGCTGGCTGCTGCTCGCGCTCGGCCGCCGCATGCCACGGATCCGCGGCGAGCTCCGAGTCGACGGGCTCCACGCCGCGGTCACGATCCAGCGTGACCGCTGGGGCATCCCATACGTCACCGCCTCGAATGACGCCGACGCGTGGTTCGGCCTCGGCTTCTGCCACGGTCAGGACCGCGGCTTCCAGCTCGAGCTCGTGGCTCGTGCCGGGCGGGGCAGCCTGTCGGAGCTGCTGGGCGCTGAAGCGCTGCCCCTCGACCGGCTGTCGCGGTCGCTCGGCTTTGCGCGCATGGCCCGCGCGCAGCTGGCGGTGCTCGACCAGGACATCCGCGATGCGCTGGACGGGTACGTCGCCGGCGTGAACGCGGCCATCGTCGCCGGGCCGCGCCCGCACGAGCTGGTCCTGCTCCGCAGGCGAGCGACGCGATGGATTCCCGAGGACGTCCTCGCGTTCCTCGGCCTCCAGTCGCTGGCCCTGTCGGGGAACTGGGACACCGAGCTCGGGAGGCTGCAGATCCTCCTCGCCGATGGGCCGGACGCGCTGGCGGCCGCGGCTCCCGCCTACCCCGCGTGGCTGCCGACCCACGTCCCGGCCGCCACCATCGCCGGCGCGTCTTTCGAGCGCCTGGCGGAGGATCTGGCCCGCCTGCGGGACGTGGTGGGCGGCGCCGGCGCATCGAACGCGTGGGCCCTCGCGCCGCAGCGGACCGCGACCGGCGCCCCGATTCTCGCCAACGACCCGCACCTGGCGCCGACGGTCCCCGCGCCGTGGTACCTCGCCCGACTGCGCACCCCGGACTGGTCGGTTGCCGGCGCATCGTTCGTCGGCGGCCCGGCGTTCCCGAGCGGGCACAACGGCCATGTCGCCTGGGGCATCACGGCGGCCTGCACCGATTCGGCCGACCTCTTCTGGGAGCGGCTCGACCTTGCCGCCGGCACCGCCGCCGGACCGCGCGGGCCCGAGCCGATCCATCGGATCACCGAGCGCATCTCGGTCCGCGGCGCGGACGACGTCGTCGAGGAGGTCGTGGTGACCGCGCGTGGGCCGGTCATCACGCCGCTCCTCGACCTCGACGCCGCCCTGTCGCTGCGCGCGACATGGCTGGAGCCGGTGCCCGTCCGCGGCTTCCTCGACGTCCACCGCACGGACGACTTCGCGAGCTTCCGACGCGCGTTCGCCGCGTGGCCGGGACCGGGCCTCAACGTCGTGTATGCCGACGCCGGCGGCCACATCGGCTGGCAGCTGGTCGGAACGCTGCCCAGACGCAGAGCGGGCCACGGGACGCTGCCGCTCCCCGCCTGGGATCCCGAGGTCGGCTGGGAGGCGCAGCATCTGCCATTCGACGACCTGCCCTGGGTCCGGGACCCGGAGCCCGGCTTCGTGGTGTCGGCCAACCACGCCGCCTGGGCGGACCGCGACGAACGCCCCTTCCTTGGCGCCGACTGGCTCGACGGCTATCGGGCCGCGCGGCTGATCGAGGCCATCGGCCAACGATCGACCTGGGACGTGGCCGCCACGATGGCACTCCAGGCCGACCGCACCTCGATGCCGTGGCGAGAGCTGCGGGACCCCGTCCTCGCGGCAGGCGATGCGGCCGCCGTCGATACCGACGCCCACACCGGCATCGGGTTGTTGAGAGAGTGGGACGGGGTCGTCGGGCCCGGAACGGCGGCGGCCTCGGTCTATGAGCTCCTGGTGAGCGAGCTCGCCGCGGCGCTGGCCCGCACGTTCGCGCCGACGGCCTGGCGTGCCGCGCTGGGTGGCGGCGTGGGGCCGGCACTGCCTCGCACCACGCTCGGGGCCGTCACCGTCAGCCGCGTCGTGCGCGCAGTTCGTGACGGCACGCTGGGCGAAGTGGAGATCCTGGCAGCGCTGACATCGGCCACGCGCATGCTAGGCCAGCAGTTCGGATGGGACACCCGACGATGGGCGTGGGGACGGGTGCGACCCCTCCGCCTGCGTCATCCATTGGGGGTCGGGCGTCCCCTCGACGCCATCCTGAACCTCGGGCCGGTCGCGATCGGCGGCGACACCCACACGGTTGCGCAGGGCGGCGTGGGGCCCCTCGCGCCGCTCGGCGACTCGGGAGCCATTCCCAACCACCGGACCGTCATCGACCTCGCCGATCCGGATCGCAGCCGCTATGTCGTGGCCGGAGGACAGTCCGGCAACCCCGTGTCACCGCACTACGCCGACCTGTTCGCCCTGTGGCGCCGCGAGGAGGGCGTTCCGATCGCCTGGTCGCCCGACGCGGTTCGTGCCGTCGCGCGCGAGGTCATGCTGCTGCGCCCCCGTCATGGTGCGAGCTGAGGCGACCCGCGTCAGCCAGATCAGCGGACGGGAACCGGCGGGCTTATGGCGCCGCCGCTCCCCGCGACGCTCAGCCCGATGATCGGCACCAGCACGACGGCGGCGGCAACCGCCGTGATCAGCAGCTTCGTCCGTGTCGACCAGACCCGCGAGACCCACACGAGCGCGATGCCCACCGCCGGCCCGACGATCGGCACGGCAAACGTCCCGACCGTCACCAGCAGCAGGGCGACGATCTCGAGCAGTCCGATGCCGCGCAGTTCGGCGATTGCCGTGCCATCGGGTCCGATCGCGGGCGATGCGACCGGCGGACTGCTGTCGCCGATCTCGGCGTCGACGATCTCCTCCGGGCTCCCGAGCCGGTCGAGGGCGTTGCGCACCGCGGCCTCGTCGGGCGCGCCATCCACCGCGATCGCCGCCTCGATGTGCTCGCGAACCTCGCCGACCAGCTCCGCTCTGCGCGCGGCCGGGAGCACGGCCGCGGCCGTCTCGAGCCTGGCCAGGTAGTCACGAACGAGCGCGTTCGACTCCACTCCTCACCTCCCCACTGCTTGCCAGCAGTGCATCCACCGCGTCACGGAACCGCGCCCAGTCACCGGTCAGATCGACGAGCGCGCGCCGACCGGCATCGGTCAGGCGGTAGTAGCGCCGAGGCGGGCCCGAGGCGGACTCGCGCCACGTCGTCGTCACCATCCGCTGCTCGCGCAGCCGCGCCAGGAGCGGATAGATCGTCCCCTCGCTCGTCAGCAGCTCGCCGGCGTCCGACAGGTTGCGAACGATGTCGAACGCGTACGACTCGCCCGGCTGCAACATCGCGAGCACACACATCTCGAGCACGCCACGCCGCAGTTCCGTCGCGGGGTTCCGTGTCTCACCACGTACCATGCGACACATGGTACCGGCCAGCCCTCCGATGTCAAGAGGGTCTGGGCCAACCGCGGGCGGCTCCCGAAGGCCAGCGCAGAAGGGGGTTACATCTCCCCTTCGAACGCCAGCTGGGGCATGCGCAACGCTTTGTCGGCGCGGTAGCCGAGCAGGTAATCGGCCTGCATCAGGGTGTGGATCTGCGAGGTGCCCTCGTAGATCACCGAGCCCTTGGAGTTGCGGAGGTAGCGCTCGACCGGGTACTCGTTCGAGTAGCCATACGCGCCGTGGACCTGGATCGCATCCATGGCGGACTGCACTGCGTGATCGGTGGCGAACCACTTTGCCAGCGACGTCTCGCGCGTGTTGCGCTCGCCGCGGTTCTTCTTCCAGCCGGCCTTCCAGACCAGCAGCCGCCCGGCCTGGATGCCCTGCTCCATCTTCGCCAGCATCTGCTTCACGAGCTGGTGCTGGCCGATCTCGGAGCCGAACGCCTTGCGCTCGTGCGCGTACTTGACCGATGCGTCGAGGCACGCCTGCGCCAGGCCCACCGACCCGGCCGCAACGGTGTAGCGCCCCTGGTCGATGGCGCTCATGGCGATCGTGAACCCCTCCCCCTCCTCGCCGACGCGGTTCGCGGCGGGCACCTCGCAGTCGCTGAAGGTCACGATGCCGGTGTTCCCGGCGCGCACTCCCAGCTTGCCGTGCAGCGACTCGGAGCTGAATCCGGGAAACGAGCGTTCGACGATGAAGGCGGTGATGCCCCGGTGTCCCTTCGACCGGTCGACGTTGGCGAAGGCCAGGACGTGGTCGGCGGTGTCGCCGAGGGAGATCCAGATCTTGCTGCCGTTGAGGATGTACCGGTCCCCGTCGCGGCGAGCCGTGGTCGCCAGGTTGGCGGCATCGGAGCCGACTCCGGGCTCGGTGAGGCCGAAGGTGGCGAGCTTCTCGCCGCGAGCCTGGGGGACGAGGTACTGCTGCTTCTGCTCCTCGGTCCCCCACTGCAGCAGCGTGAGCGAGTTCAGCCCGGTGTGGACCGACAGGATGACGCGGAAGGCGGTGTCGGCGCGCTCCATCTCCTCGCACAGGAGCGCGAAAGCGATGTAGTCCATCCCGGCGCCGCCGTACTGCTCGGGGATCGGCAGTCCGAGCAGCCCGGAGGCGCCCATCTTCTCGTACAGGGAACGGTCGTAGGTGGCGGACTCGTCGAGCTCGCGGATGCGCGGCAGGATCTCGCGCTCCGCGAAGGCACGCGCCGTGCGCTGCACCTCGCGCTGCGCATCGGTCAGCGAGAAGTCGATCATCGGTACTCCGTCAGGGGTGGGCGGGGGCGCCAGATTCTAGACCGATGCGCCCCGTGCGGCGGCAGACTGGCCTTATGACGCCGGAGACGCGCTACGCCCGCACGACCGATGGGACCCACGTCGCCTACCAGGTCCATGGCGACGGGCCTCTGGATCTGTTGGTGCTCCGGGCGTGGTACTCGAATCTGGATCACGAGTGGGAGGAGCCGATCCTGGCCGGCATCTACCGACGGCTGGGCTCGCTCGGGCGAGTCGTGAGGCTCGACCGGCGCGGGACAGGGCTCTCGGATCGCATCGATCACGACGCGCCGCCGACGCTCGAGCATCGGCTGGATGACATGCGGGCCGTGCTGGACGCGGTCGGCTCGGAGCGCGTGGCGCTCGTGGGGCTCGCGCACGGAGCTGCATTGTGCAGCGTGTTCGCCGCCACGTACCCCGAACGGACCGCCGGGCTCGTGCTGTGGTCACCGACATGGGCGCTGGTCGGCCGCACCGACGCGGCGGCGATCCTCGAGTACGCCGACACGATCGAGCAGGGATGGGGCACTGATGCCTTGGCCCGCGAAATCGTCGCGGCGGTCGCGCCAAGTCGAGATGGCGACGAGGCGTTCGTAGGTTGGGTCCGCGAAGACGCGCGGGTCAGTGGCTCGGCCGCGGACGCGCGAGCCCAGTGGGAGCTCGTCGCGACCACGAACATCGACGCGATCCTGCCGAGCGTCCACGTGCCCACCGCCGTGCTATGGCGAACCGGATCCGCGATCGCGGCCCCGTATTTCGCCGAGCGCATCCCTGAGGCACAGGCCATCGAGCTGCCGGGTGATGACCACGTGCTCATCTCGAGGGACTGGCAGCCGCGCGCTCGCCGCGATCGAAGGCTTCATCGAGGGCCTGGACGATGCGATGCCGGCGTCCGATCGCGTGCTCGCGACGGTCCTGTTCAGCGACATCGTGGGTTCCACCGAGCGGGCGACGGCCATCGGCGATGCCGCGTGGCGGTCCCTCGTCGACCGCCATCACGCCGCCGTGCGCCGCGAACTCGCCCGTCACCGCGGGCGAGAGATCGACACCGCGGGCGATGGGTTCTTCGCCGCCTTCGACAGCCCTGCTCGCGCCATTCGTTGCGCGATGGCCATGCGCGAATCGCTGGCCGAGCTCGACCTCGACGTGCGGATCGGCCTGCATGCCGGCGAATGCGAGCGGACCGGCGATGGACTGCGCGGCGTGGCCGTGCACGTTGGCGCGCGCATCGGCAGCTCTGGCGAGCGCCGGCGAAATCCTCGTTTCGAGCACCGTGCGCGACCTGGTGGCCGGCTCGGGCATCGCCTTCGAGGATGCGGGCAGCCACGAGCTGAAGGGCGTGCCCGAGGCCTGGAAGCTGTACCGGGTGGTCGACGATTGACGGCGTTCAGGGCTCGCATGTCAATTCCGACCGCATCGTCGGTAGTTCGCTTTGACGAAGGATACGAGTCAGGCTAGCCTAACAACCGTCGCGGCATTGCAACCGACCGCGACGATTTGCAGGAGACAGCATTGGACATCGGGTTCTTCCTTTCCGGCCTCCTCACCGGGCTGCGCGAAGGCGTCGAGGCGGCGCTGATCGTGAGCATCATCCTCGCTTACCTCGCGAAGACCGGGAACCAACGCCACTTCAGCACGATCTGGCTGGGTGCCGGAGCGGCGATCGCCGTGAGCGTGGTGATCGGCCTGATCCTGTTCGTGACCATCGGCGGCTTCGAGGCGCCGGCGGAGCAGATCTTCGAGGGCTTCGCCATGATCCTCGCCGCCAGCGTGGTGACCTGGATGCTGTTCTGGATGCGGCGCACAGCGGCGAACATCAAGGGTGAGCTGCACGCGAGCGTCGACCGAGCGCTGGTCGAGGGTGGCGTGATCGGCCTCGCGGTCCTGGCCTTCACGGCCGTGATCCGCGAGGGCATCGAGACCGCGTTGTTCCTGATGGGGCAGGCGACCGCTGCCGGCAACGAGGCCCTCAGCACGCTGCTCGGCGCGCTGGTCGGGCTGGCGATCGCGGTCGTCATCGGGTTCGCGATCTATCGCGGCGCGCGCGTCCTGAACCTGCGCACGTTCTTCCAGTGGACCGGCATCGCCCTGATCTTCATCGCGGCGGGCCTCCTGTCCCATGGCATTCACGAGTTCGTCGAGGCCGGCTGGATCACGATCGGGACCGGCACCGCGTTCGATATCAGCGCTGTGCTGCCCCACGAGCCGGACGAGGGATCGCTCGGCGTGGTGGGGTCGATCCTGCGGGCCCTGTTCGGCTACACGAGCTCGCCCGAGTGGATCACGCTGATCGCGTGGGTCACCTACGTGGTGGTCGTCCTCTTCCTCTACCTGCGCCCGGTTCGACCGGTTGACGCCAAGGCGACGACGCCGGAGCAGCGACCGGCCGGCGCCTGATCCCACCGTCACGCGCGGACGACGCCCATCGCCACCCGGCGGTGGGCGTCGTCGTTACTCGGCGGGCTCCGCGACGCCCATGAAGTCGAGCATCTGGCGCCAGGCATCGGCGCAGTCTGCGGCGTATTCCTCGAACTTGCGATCGAAGAACGAGTGCGGCGCATCGGGGTAGACGACGTCGCGATGCGGAACGCCCGCGGCGTCGAGGGCTGTGGCGAACGTCTCGCGTGCCTCGGCGGGGATGCCGGCATCGGCGCCGCCATAGATTGCGAGCACCGGGCAGCCGAAGCGGGGTGCCTCGTCAGCCGGCGCCGGCAGTCCGCTGCGATGCGGTCCGACCGGCCACGGATAGACACCGATCACGCCTGCCAGCTCATGGCCGGCGGCAGCCTGCAGCAGGCTGATGCGCCCGCCGATGCAGAAGCCTACGGTCGACAGGCGCTCGGCGTCCCCACCCTCGGCGGATCGGAGGAAGGCGGTCGCGGCGGCGACGTCGTCATTCAGGGCATCGGCACGGAGCTGCAGCACGTGGGGCTCGTACTCGAATCCGGCGTCGCGGCGGTGCGGCCCGGCGGTCCGGGCGTAGAGGTCGATGGCGACGGCGTGGACGCCGGCCTCGGCGAAGCGGGCAGCGAGATCGACGTAGTACGGATGCAGGCCGCGCACGTCGGGCAGGATCACGATTCCCGCACCGCTCGGCCGCTCCGCGCGGGCAGCGAAGGCGGCCACCTCGGTCCCGTCGCGGCTCTGGAGCAGGAGGTCGTGCGCGTCGACCGCCGCGCCTCGGATCGGCGGAAGCGGCGGCCGGGCGTCGGCGTCGAAGCACATGGCCTCAGGATGGCACAGCCGGCGCGCGGAGCGGGCGCTCAGGCGACCAGCATCTCGACCGCGACGTAGGACCCTGCCACCAGCGCCACGGCGACTCCGGCGTAGACCACCGCCCGCACGACCGCCGGCATGCCGTGGTCGAGCTTCTCACCAGTCGGCGTGCGCCACATCCCGGCCATGGTCGACACGCCGGTCGGCGGCAGGAAGAAGCCGAGGACCGCGCCGACGACGAGCCCGCCGAGATGCCCGGTCCAGCTGATTCCCGGCACCACGAAGGTGAAGACCAGCAGGAACACGAGGTAGCTGCCGATGCCAGCCATCATCGTCCGGGCCTCGCGCCCGAGGACGGCGTGATGGCGACGGGAGACGACGAACAGGAGGCCGATGATCCCGAAGATCGCGCCCGAGGCGCCGGCCGCGAACTGCGTCGGGTCGACCAGGATCGTCAGCACGCTCCCGCCGGCGGCGCACAGCAGGTAGATCGCCGCGTACTCGATGTGCCCGTACATGCGCTCCACGATCGCGCCGTACAGGTACAGGACGTACATGTTGAAAGCGAGGTGGACGATGCCGAGGTGGAAGAACGCGCTCGTGATGATCCGCCACCACTCCCCCTCCGCGACCAGGAAGCCGTTGATGAGGTGCTGCTCCCCGATCGGCCCCACGCTGCCCCCGAACATGCCGCCGCCCAGGATCTCGCCGTTGCTCAGCACCGCGTCGATCCCGAACAGCGCCACGCAGATCGCGATGATCGCGTAGGTCACCCACGGGGTGTAGGCGGCGTACGCACCGCGCGCGCGGTTGAACTGGCGCCGGGCGGCGAAGTCGTGCCCGGTCTCCTTGAGCAGCCACGCGATGCGGTTCGCGATCTGCCCGCGCTCCGGAGCCGGCGCGCGCCGATCCGCCTCGCGATAGGCGGCGATCGCTCCCTCGAGGTCGCCGTCACGGACGAGCTGCTCCGCGACGCTGCGCCATCCCAGCCATGCGCTGGGCCCCTCGGTGTTCGCCGCCTGCTGCCACGCCGCGAGCGCACCCGGCTCGTCGTCGGCGCGGTAGCGGGCGGTGCCGATGGCCATCCACGCATCACCGGCCAGCGCCCGGTCGGGATGACCGGTCAGCGGCGCGAGGACGGTGATCGCCCCGGCGAAGTCGCCGCCGTCGAGGAGCCGGCGGCCCTCGTCGAGCCGGAGCGTTGGTTCGTCAGCCATGTCCGCGGATTATGCGGCAGACGTGAACGACCGCCGAGAATTTGGCACCTCGGCGGTCGTTGCGCTGCCCCTGGCAGGGGCGCCACCGGCACGAGGCCGGGAGCATGAATGGGGCCGGTTACTTCGCCCGGCGCAGGAACTCGACCACGTCGTCGTAGCGGAACCGGCGGTCGCCGCGCTTGCAGACCCGGAAGAACGGGAGCTCGCCGCGATCCCCGAGCCGCTTCACGGTGTTCACGTGGAGGTGCAGCATCTCGGCGACTTCCGACGCCGTCAGCAGCTTCCCGACCTCGTTCGTCATCATCGGTTGCGTCTGGTCCTCGTGTTGGGCACGTATGGATGAGACCGTCCGCACCGGGCAGGTGCGGTAGGAGAGACTCGTGGTCGGATAGTAAGGTTGTGGTGCTCTCGGCCCGCCCGGTACGTTCAGGCCAGCCCCAGGAGTACTTCCGTTCATGCCCCCTCCGACGCCTCCGGACGATGTCCGCCGGCTGCTCGACGAGCGCGACGCGGCTCGGGCGGCGAAGGACTGGGATCGCGCCGACGCCCTGCGCGACGAGCTGGCTGGCATGGGCTGGGAGGTCCAGGACGCCTCCGGCGGATCAACCGTGCGGCCGATCCGCCCGGCAGAGGGTGCCGAGCCGCGTCTCACGGAGCCGGCCGCGGTGGCCGCATCGATCCAGGTCGTGGCCGAGGAGGACCCGGACGACCTCGCGCGCCTGCTGCGCGGCCTGTTTGCGCATCCGCCGCCGATGGCCTGGGAGCTCGTCATCGTCGCCAACGCTCCCGCGTTCGACCTCGACGCGCTGCTGGCCTCGGTCGTCCCGCCGGTCGGCCCGGTCATCGTCCCTACCGAGGGACGAGTCGGATGGGCCGATGCCCGCACCATGGGTATGGTGCGGTCGTCCGGTGAGATCACCATCCTGCTCGACACCTCGCTCGAGCCGATCGGTGACCTGGTCGCGCCGCTCATCGCCGCCTTCGACGATCCGAGCGTTGGCCTGGCCGGTGGCTGGGGCGTCACGAGCGCCGATATGCGCGAGTTCGTCGACGCGCCTCCGGGCGAGGTCGATGCCATCGAGGGCTACTGCCTTGCGGTCCGGCGCGAGGCGCTGCGCACGGTGGGCGGATTCGACCGCCGCTTCCGCTTCTACCGCAACGCCGATCTCGACTTCAGCTTCGCGGTCCGGGACGCGGGATGGCGGGCAGTCCGCACGGAGCCGCTACCGGTGGCCCGTCACGAGCATCGCGGCTGGACGTCGCTGCCGGAGGCCGAGCGCGATCGGCTCAGCAAGCGCAACTTCTATCGCTTTCTCGACCGCTGGCGGGACCGACCCGACCTCCTGCTCCACCCACACGACCGATGACGCCGCATCGCGTGCACGTCTGGCCATGGCTGCGCCCGATCGGGCGGCTGGCGCTGCACAACTGGCTGGCGATCACCATCGGTCACCGCGTGTTCGCGTGGCGTAGCGCTGACCGATGCGGAGCTGGCCCACGAGCTGGAGCACGTTCGGCAGTGGCAACGCCACGGATGGCTGTTCCCGGTCGCGTACCTTGCCGCCTCGCTGGGCGCCCGGCGGGCGGGCAAGCGCTGGTACCGCGACAACCGGTACGAGGTCGAAGCCCGCGAGGCGGCGAAGCCGCGCTAGCCGTCTGCGCGGTGGCCCTCGAGGCAGGTGCATCCCTGCGGGCCGACCAGCGCGGCATGTCGGGTCCTGGCGGGCAGGATGAATCCGTCGCCCGCCGTCAGCTCGACCGGCGCGCCATCGGCGCCGACGTTGAAGACGATCGAGCCCTCCGCGCAGACCAGCAGCTTGGTGGTCGTGTGCTCGTGCGCGGCGTACGCATCGCCGGGGCCGTTGCTCCATGCCCACGGCTCGACGCCGAGCGCGCGGAGCCTGGCCTCGGCCGCAGCTCTGCCCGGGCTCGACGCTCCGGGCAGCGGTTGCAGCGGCGCCGGCAGCGCGCCGGTCACCTGATCAGCAAGGCCGAGCGCTGCACGAGCAGCTCCCCCTCCTGGGTCGTCACCGTGACTGCCCGGTCGAGCGGCATCAGCCACGGCAGGATCTCCGTCGCGTACGACCCCTCCGGATCGATCATCTCGATCATCGGCTCGAGCGAGGTCTCGATGGCCTCGCGGACGCCCACGAGGTCCACCCACGCGACGCCGGCATTGGCGACCGGCCCCAGGTCGGCGACCGCATCCGTGAAGCGCGGCTCGCTGGCGAGCGATGCCGAGGGATCGAGCTCGAGGACGCGACCGACGAAGGACTCGCCGTAGCCCAGCACGACGCGGTCGTCGGTCACCGCGACCTGGAGGGTGACGTCGATCGGCTCGGCGAACGCCTCCACCGACTCGCCATTGGGATCCGCCCAGCGGATGGTGGCCACCGTGGTGCCGGCAACGTCCGATTCCTCGACGCTGATGCCCGACGAGGGATCCAGCGTGGCGAGGTTGGCGAAGGTGACGAGCTGGGCGATCCGGCGCTCCGCGGAGTCCATGTCATTGGGGATGAGCACGAGCCCGGCATACGGCTCGCTGCTGTTCCAGCCGGCGACGAGCGCGCCGTCATCGATCCAGGCCACCATCTCCTCGAGCTCCGCACCAAGTGCGGCCTCTGCAGTGTCGATCTGCTCGGCTGCGGCGGGGTCCTCGGCGGCTGCCAGCTTCCCGGCCTCGATGTAGGCAGCCAGCGCCGCACCGATGTTGCCTCCCTCGGAGTAGTAGAGCGCATCGCCGGGAACCTCTGAAGCGAGCCCGCGATCGACGTTCTCGACGGCGAACGGACCGGTGGGCGCCTCGGAGACGGCGTCACCCGCGATCCGGTCGCCCGCCGCGGAGATCGCCATCGCGCCGCGCATCGGCTGGTGCTCCATGAGTGCCTGGAACGCCGCGATCGCTGCGTCCGAGCTGCCCTCGGCCTCGGCGAAGCCGGCCGACAACAGATCGGTCAGGTCGTACGTCACGAACGCCAGCCAGTCGTCGGGAAGCTCGGCCACCATGGCCGCCACGCCATCGTCGCCGGCCAGGGCCTGCGACGGGTCGGCAGCGGTGTCCAGAGCGGATGTGACCGATGCGGTGTCGGGACCGATGAGCAGCGCGTCGTCGGTGAGCGCGTACGCGCCCTGCTCGTCGGCGACCTCGTAGACCGACACGCCGCGGTGCTCGCTGACGGTGGTCTCGAGGCCCTGTGCCTCGGACTCCTCGGTCAGGCGGTCCAGCGTGGCCTGCGCGGCCGCGCGATCGGTGACCCCGACGACAGCGATCATGCCCGGCACCGGCGGCTCGGCCATCGGGTCGGCCGGTTGCGTGAGCTCGTCGATCGGCAGGTCCGTGACCCCGAGGGCCACGCGCCCGTCGAACCACGGGGCGACGTCTTCGCTCCAGCGGAGGTCAGTCTCCCCCTCCGCCGCCAGCTGCGCGTCGATGAGCTCGACGACCTGCTCGTACAGCGGGCCGTCGAGATCGATGCCCTCGATCGGCGGGAAGCGTCCCAGCAGCTCGCGAAGGGCGGCGTCCTGCTCGGCTGACGGCTGGACGCGCAGCTCGACGTAGAACGGCGCATCGGCCGGAACGTACGACGCCGATGCGCCAAGGGCGCCGGTGTCTCGCCCGTTGAGCAGGAATCCGCCGAGTGCTACCCCGATCCCGGCGGCCAGCACGGCCACCAGGCCGATCACGACGATGCGCCAGGCGCTGACGCCCGATGCGGGTTGGACGGATGCGGACACGTGCTCGAGCTCCCCTATGTCCCGGCGCTCGGTCGCCGGGATCTGGCGCCTAGGGTACGCGTCGCGCGCCAACCCCGCACCGGGACGATCCGGTCAGATCCGGCCGCCCGCGCCGGCGCCGCTGCTGATGCGCTGCGCCAGGTAGACCGGGACCGTGGATGCGAGGATCAGCACGAAGGCCACGACGTTCACCACGGGCAGGTCTGCGTCGGTCGCTGGATGCGCCGAGAAGATCCACATGGGGATCGTCTGCGTGCCCGGCCCAGCCGTGAAGTTCGTCACGATGATCTCGTCGAAGGAGAGCGCGAACGCGAGCAGTGCGCCGGACAGGAGCGCGGTGCCCATGCCCGGCAGGGTGATGCGCCGGAAGGTTGTCCACGTGTCGGCCCCGAGGTCCGCCGAGGCCTCCTCGGGCGTGCGCGGGAGCCGGCGCAGCCGTGCGATCACGTTGTTGTAGGCGACGACCACGCAGAACGTGGCGTGGCCGACGATGATCGTGGCCAGGCCAAAGTCGATTCCAGCGGTCTGGAAGGTCGTGCGCAGCGCGATGCCGGTGACGACGCCGGGCAGGGCGATCGGCAGCACGAACAGGAAGGAGATCGTGTCGCGACCGAAGAAGCTGAAGCGCTGGACCGCGAGGGCCGCAAGCGTGCCGAGCACGAGCGCGATGGCTCGTCGCCCCGGTGGCCGCCAGCAGCGAGTTCATCAGCGCCCGACGCACCTCTCCGCGTCGCGGCGGCGTCGGCGAACCAGTCGAGGCCGTATCCGCGTTGGCGGCCATGCCTGCGATCGACCCTCGTTGAACGCGTAGATCGCGAGGATGACGAGCGGCAGGTACAGGAACACGAGAACCAGCCACGTCGCAACTCGCAGACCGATCCGGACCCAGCGCGACTCGGTCATCGCACCCCCCGCCTCACAGCGACTCGAAGGCGCCGAGCCGGCGCGCGATGAGCAGGTACACGATCATGATCACGATCGGAATCAGTGAATACGCGGCGGCGAGCGGCAGATTTCCCAGGCTCGAGTTGTCGTAGATCACGTTGCCGATGAACTTCGCATCGGCCACGAGGTCCGGCGTGATGTAGTCGCCGAGCGTGAGCGAGAACGTGAAGATCGACCCCGCCACCAGCGCGGGGAACACCAGGGGCAGGATGACGCGCCGGAACGTTGTGAATCCCTGGCCGCCGAGGTCGGCGGATGCCTCGAGCAGCGAGTTCGGGATGCGCTCGAGCCCAGCGTAGATGGGCAGCACCATGTAGGGCAGCCACAGGTAGCTCAGCACGAGCCAGGCGTTGAGGATCTGGCCCAGGCCCGGTGCGTCGATGCCCAGCGGGGTGAGCATCCATTCGAGGAAGCCGTTCTCCTGGAGGATCACGCGCCACGCGTAGACCTTCACCAGGTATGCGGCCCACAGCGGCATGAGGATCGCCACGACCAGGAAGCCGCGGGTGCGTGGCGACGCGACCCGCGCCATGTAGTACGCGATCGGGAATGCCAGCAGGGCGTCGGTGACGGTCACGGCCGCCGCAATGGCCACCGTCCGGATTGCGATCGTCCGGTACACCGGGTTCGAGGCCAGCTCGGCGAACGCATCCAGGCTCCAGTTGAACGGCTGCACCTGGCCCGTGAAGCTGTCCGTATCCCAGAACGCGCTGAGCAGGAGGATGGCGAGCGAGCCGAAGTAGGCAAGCACCATCCAGGCCAATGGCCCGGCCAGCAGGAGCCTTCGCTGCGTGCGCGGCCGGGTGTGGAGCCAGCCCGCCAGACGTCGGAGCCGCCCAGCCTCGATGGCGGTGGACTCCGGTGCGCTCGTCGTGGTCATCGGGTCATCGGCTGCTCGGGTTTCGGTGGTTCATCATGATGCTCCCCGGGGAAAGCCCCGGGGAGCATCGGACACAGGACACCAGGCGCGGATCAGCCGCCGCGCAGCGTCGTCCAGGCCTCGACCCAGTCCTCCTGCGTGACGCAGGTCGTCGCATCGTCGTCGTCCGCGCAGTCCTCCTGCGGGGTGCTCCAGTACCAGACCCGATCGAAGTATTCCTCGTCGGTGGCGTGGAACGTCTCGCAGTGACCGGGCGACAGTGCCTCGGCGGCTTCGCATGCGGCGTCACTGGTCGGGGCCTCGCCGAACCACACCGTGGCCATGGCGCTCGCCTCGGCCGACATCATGTGGTCCATCCACATGAGCATGCAGTTCGGGTGCTCAGCCTCGGAGTACATCATCCAGGTATCGGACCACCCGGTGGAGCCCTCGTCGGGCAGGGTCGCCTCGAGAGGAGCCTCGGCGGTGTTCACCTGGTACTGCCAGGTGGTCCCGACCACCACGTCGCCGGACTCGTATGAGCCGATCTGGTCCGCCGCAGGTGCCCCAGTACAGCGGCTCGTTGGCGTCGAGCTCTGTCGAGGAGCGCGATCGCTGCGTCGAACTGCTCCTGGTTGAGCTGGTACGGGTTCTCGATGCCGAGATCGGGCTGCGCGCTCATGAGATGCAGCGCCGCATCGGCAATGAAGATCGAGGAGTCGTAGATGCTGATATCGCCGGCGTAGTCGGCGCCCTGCTCCCAGATGATGTCCCAGCTGGTCGGCGCCTCGGTGATCTCCTCGGTGTTCCACGCCAGCAGGTTGGCGCCGCGGCCGTGCGGGACGCCATAGTTGACGCCATCGACGGTGTTGTGCGGCAGGTCCTTCAGTCCCTCGAACACCTGTTCGTAGTTCTCGAAGATGCTCGTGTCGACCGGCGCGGCCAGGCCGCTGGCGATGAGACGGGTCGTCGCGTCGCCGGACGCTGAAATGCCGTCGTACTCGCCCGATTGGATGAGCGACACGCCGTTGTTCGAATCGGTCATGTCAGTGGTGGTGACGATGCAACCGGTCTCGTCCTCGAAGGGCGTGACCCAGTCGTAGTCCTCGCCGCCCTCCGACTCGCCGCGCTCCGCGTAGCCGGTCCAGATCACCAGGTTGAGCTCGCCCTCGCCCTCGCCGATCTCAGAGATCGCGGACGGGGCGGCGCTGCCGTCGCCGCCGTCCCCACCGCCACACGCGGCCAGGAGCACGGCGAACGCCACGATGAAGACGGGTGCACGCAACTGCCTCATGGAACTGTTTCTTCCTCCGTATCCCCCATCGGTTCCTCGCTCGTGGCGAGGCTCAGCACGTGTCGACGCTTCCAGATCAGCCGGACCGCCTGGCCCTGCGCTGTCAACGCCTCCATGGACGAGGTCTCGAGATTCTGGCGGGTGACGACCAGCTCGCCCCCCGTGTCGAGCGCAACGATGTACCGCGTGTCAGGCCCGACGTACACGACCTCCCGGATCGTCCCGAGGACGGTCGCCTCGTCCGGCGCCGGATCGCGCTCCGGATCGGCGAGGAAGATCTTCTCGGGTCGGACAGTGAACACGCCGTCAGCGCCGATCACGGCTCGAGCCGCGTCGCCGGTCAGCAGGTTCGATGTCCCGACGAAGCCGGCCACGAACGTCGTGGCGGGATGCTCGTACACCTCGGCCGGGGACCCGATCTGTTCGATGCGCCCGCTGTTGAAGACTGCCAGGCGGTTGCTCATGGTGAGCGCCTCCTCCTGGTCGTGGGTCACGTAGATGAAGGTGATGCCGACCTGCTGCTGGATCTCCTTCAGCTCGATCTGCATCTGCTCGCGCAGCTTCAGGTCCAGCGCCCCGAGGGGCTCGTCGAGCAGCAGCACGCGCGGCCGGTTGACCAGCGCCCGGGCGAGCGCCACCCGCTGGCGCTGGCCGCCGGACAGCTGGCCCGGCCGTCGCTTCTCGTAGCCCTCCAGGCGGACCATGCGCATGGCGTCGGCGACGCGCCGTCGGCGCTCGTCGGCCTTCACGCGCCGGACGACGAGGCCGTAGGCGATGTTGTCGCCGACGGACATGTGGGGGAACAATGCGTAGTCCTGGAACACGGTGTTGACGTCGCGGTCGAACGGCGGGACACCGGTGATATCGCGACCGTGCAGCCGGATCGACCCCGAGGTCGGCTCCTCGAACCCCGCGATCATGCGCAGGGTGGTCGTCTTCCCGGAGCCCGATGGGCCGAGCATGCTGAAGAACTCGCCGTCGGCGATCTCCAGGTCGATGCCATCGACGGCGACCACGTCGCCGAACGTCTTGACCACGCGCTCCAGCGCCACGGCCGGACCAGCGCGTTCCGCGGCGGGACCGGCATCACCCCGATTCAGCGAGTCGACCGCCACGAACACCTCGTGCCGTCGGAGGCCGCCGCGCCGTGCCCGAAGCCGGCGGCTGGGAGCGGCCTACCTGATGGCGCACTCTGCGGTTTCGGCGGCTCGCCTGTCAAGCGAGCGTCCCGCGCATTCCCCAGTCGAAGGGGGACGCTGAGTACCGGATCGGTGAGGATCGGACCGTGATCCGGTGGAAACCGCCGCGCGACAGGGTCGGTGCTGGCTGCGCTAGCATCCCCCGATGCCCACCGCAGGGATCCCCGCGGGAGTCCTGGCCGCACTGTCGTTCGGCGCCGGCGATTTCGCCGGCGCCGTTGCCGCACGCCGGGCAGGTGCGGTCGCGGTGGTTGCCGGCGCCCACGGCATCGGCCTCATCGCCCTGCTCCTCGCCACGGCCGTCCTTCGGCCGCCCTTCCCGGGCACCACCGGAATCCTCCTTGGCCTCGCCGCCGGCGTGGGAGGCGCGGTCGGGCTCGCAGCGCTGTATCGGGGCATGTCGCTCGGCTCGATGGGCCTGGTCACCGCGCTCAGCGGTGCCGGATCGCTGGCAATCCCTCTCGTCGCAGGCGTCCTGCTCGGCGTCACCGTCGGTCCCGTGCAGCTCGTCGGCGTGGGTTGCGCTGCTGCGGCGGCCGTCGCGGCCAGTGGCGCGTCCCGCAGCGAGGTCGGGCGCCGGGCGCTCCTCCTTGCCGGTCTGGCCGCCATCGGCTTCGGCGCCTGGTACGTCCTCATCGACCTGGCCGCCCGCAACGGCGACCCGCTGTGGGTGCTCGTCTTCAGCCGCTTCGCGTCGGCTCTGCTGACCGGCATCATCGCGGTGGGGCGGATCCGCCGCAGCGGCTTCCCGGTGCGGGTGGTGGCGGCCGCAGGGCTCTTCGACGTCGGTGGCAACGCCCTGTACGTGGTGGCACGCGAGTCGCTGCCCATCGGCCTGGCGGCCGCTTTGACCGGCATGTATCCCATCGTGACCATGCTGCTCGCGCGGGTGGTGCTCGCTGAGCATCTGCCCCGCCTCGGCCAGCTGGGAGTGGCGCTGGCGCTGCTCGGTGTGGTCCTGATCTCCATCGGCGCGCCGGGTTGACCTTCAGGCCCGCTGAGGTGCGGCCGATAAGCCGGTGGTAAGCGCTCGGTAAGCACTCGTGGAGTCCGATAGCGGAGCGTTCGCGCGCAGGCAGCCAGCCCGCGGGCCCGCGTCGCAGGAGGACCGAACAGTGCTCCCCCGCCGTTTCCGTAATCGGCTCGTCTGGTCGACGGTCGCCGCCACCCTCGGGCAGCTGCTGGTGGTGGCTGCTGCCGCCGCTGCGTCGGGAGGTTCCGACTTCCCCTTCCGGTGACGCCCTCCAGGTCGCGGGCGCTATCATGGGGCCTCCGCCCGGAATCCCCCGTCGAGCCCCAATCACCGCATGACCTGGGACCGCGTCGCCATCGTCGAGCAGCTGCTCGACACCGCCATTGCCTCTGCTCCGGCCCCCGACAGCCGGCTGTCGCCACGTGACCCGCTCCAGCCGGGCAGCACGCTCACCGCCGCTGCCGCCATGGCCATCTTCGAGGACCAGGTCACCTCGCGGCAGCTCGACGTCGCAGCTCGGGAGCTGAAGAAGACGGGCCGCAGCTTCTACACCATCGGGTCGGCCGGGCACGAGCAGAACGCGGTGGTGGGCGCGCGCCTGCGCACAACCGATCCGGCGTTTCTGCACTACCGGTCCGGCGCCTTCGTCATGGCGCGCGCCCGCCAGCTGCCCGGCTCGACGCCGGCGCTGGACACGGCGCTGGGCATCGTCGCCTCGAGCGACGACCCCATCTCGCAGGGGCGACACAAGGTCTGGGGCAGCCGAGCGTTGTGGATCCCGCCCCAGACGAGCACGATTGCCAGCCATCTCCCCAAGGCGATGGGCCTGGCATTCTCGCTGGCCCGCGCCCGCCGGATCGGCGTCGCCAGCGGGCTTCCGGATGACGCCCTCGTGGCCTGCTCCTTCGGCGACGCGAGCGCGAACCACGCCACGGCCCTGTCGGCCATCAACACGGCCCGCTACGCGGTCCGCATGGGGCTCCCGATGCCGCTCCTCCTCGTCTGCGAGGACAACGGCACCGGCATCAGCGTGCCGACGCCGGACGGCTGGGTGGCCGAGACATTCGGCAATCAGCCCCACCTTCGCTACCTGCTGGCCGATGGCGAGCTGGACGAGGTCTGGGACATGGTCGGGACCGCCATCGACCATGTCCGAACCACCCGCCAGCCCGCCTTCCTGCACCTGCGCACCGTTCGCCTGTGGGGCCACGCCGGGAGCGATGCCGAGCAGTCGTATCGCACCGCCGACGAGATCGCCGCCGTGGAGGCGGAGGATCCGCTGGTTCGCAACGCCCGACTCCTGCTGCGCACCGGAGCCGCCACGCCCGACGAGCTGGAGGACCTGGTCAACGAGGCCCGAGGGCGGGTCGCCGCGGTCGCCGAGGAGGCGGCTCGACGCCCGCGCCTGCAGACCACGCAGGAGGTGGTGCGGCCGATGGCGCCGTGGCACCCCGAGCGCGTGGTCGAGCGCGCGGCCGAGCCCGTCATCGGGGACGCGGCACGGGCCGAGTCGTTCGGTGGCTCCCTGCCCGAGGCGTCAGCACTGCCGACGGCCCGTACGCTCGCCGGCTGCCTGAACGCGGCCCTGTCCGACGAGCTACTGCGGCGGCCCGAGCTGCTGCTCTTCGGCGAGGACGTCGGACGGAAGGGCGGCGTGTACAACGTCACGAACGGCCTGCAGAAGCGTTTCGGCGCGGCACGCGTGTTCGACACCCTGCTTGACGAGACGAGCATCCTGGGCATTGCCCAGGGCGCGGCCCACATCGGGCTGCTCCCAGTTCCGGAGATCCAGTACCTGGCCTACGTCCACAACGCCCTCGACCAGCTGCGCGGGGAGGCGGCGAGCCTCCAGTTCTTCAGCTCCGGCCAGTTCCGCAACCCGCTGGTCGTCCGCGTCCCGGGCCTCGCCTATCAGAAGGGCTTCGGGGGCCACTTCCACAACGACAACAGCGTCGGGGCGTTGCGCGACATCCCGGGCCTGGTACTGGCTGTCCCGGCCCGCGGCGACGATGCCGCCCGCATGCTGCGCGGCGCGATCGCCATGGCGGCGGAGGACGGTCGCGTCGTCGTCTTCCTCGAGCCGATCGCGCTCTACCACGAGAAGGACCTCCATGCCGATGGCGATGGCGGCTGGCTGTCCGCCTATCCGCCGCCACCGGACGCGCTCCTGCCCGGCGAGGTCGGGCGCCACGGCACGATCGACGGCGACGCGGATCTCCTGATCGTCAGCTACGCGAACGGCCTGCGGCTCAGCCTGCAGGCGGCGGCGCGCCTCGCGCAAGAGCATGATCTGCGGGTGCGTGTGCTGGACCTGCGCTGGCTCAACCCGCTCCCATTCGAGGCGATCCGCGAGGAGGCGGCCGACGTGGGGTCGGTGCTCGTCGTCGACGAGTGCCGTGCCACCGGCGGTGGGGTGGCCGACGCGATCGTCGCCGATCTCGCCGAGCGAAGGGTCGGCCGGCGCTACGCATCGGTGCGGGCCGTCGACTCGTTCGTCCCGCTCGGTCCGGCCACGAGCGCCGTCCTGGTCGGCATCGATCAGATCGTCGCGGCCGCCGTCCATGCCGTGCCACGCCGCCGTCACGCCGCGGCGGGGAGCCGCTGATGGTCCGCGCGGCGGTTGCCTTCCCCGGTCGCGGCTCCTACGGGCCGGGGTCGCTCGGCTCGTTGCCGCCAATGCACTCGTGGGTGCGGCGCGCGGACCAGCTGCGCGCCGATGCGGGCCTCGAGGGGCTGTCGACCATCGATCGGGCGTCGGCCTTCACCCCGGCCGTCCACCTGCGTCCGTCGAATGCGTGGCCGCTCACCTTCATGGCCAGCCTGCTGGATGCGGAGCGCATGGCCGACGACCACGAGGTCGTGGTGGTCGTGGCGAGCTCGACCGGCTGGTACACCGCGCTGGCCGCCTCGGGGGCCCTCGGCTTCGACGACGCCTTTCGGCTGGTGCAGGAGATGGCGACCGCGGCCGAGGAACCGCTCGAGGATGACGCTCCTCCGGCTGAGCTCGTGTACCCGCTCACCGACGACGCCTGGGACGCAGACGAGGCGCGCTCGACGGCGATCGACCAGGCACTCGCAGCCGCCGGCTCGTCCGCCGCTCGTGCGCTGGAGCTCGGATCGTTCAGCGTGGTGGCCGGCACGGCTGAGGCGATCGATCGTGTCGGCGGCGCGCTGCCGCCGGTGAGCGTGGGTGGGCGGGCCTATCCGCTCCGCCTGTCGGGCGCGGACGCGTGGCACACGCCCCTGCGGTCGGCCGCGGCATCGGCTGCCGCTGAGCGCATCGGCGCGCTGTCCTGGGACCGGCCGAACGTGACACTCGTCGACGGGCGCGGGGTGCGGTTCACACCGTGGTCCACCGATCCCGCCGAGCTGGCGGCCCACAGCCTCGTCAGCCATGCCGAGGCGCCGTACGACTTCGCCCGAGCGTTCCGGGTCGCCCTGCGCGAGTACGCGCCGGAGGTGGTGCTGCTCCCCGGTCCGGGCGCCTCGCTGGGCACGGCCTGCGCGCAGCTGATCGTCGCCGAGGGATATCGGGGCATCCGCAGCCGCACCGAGTTCGAAGCTGTCCAGGCCGGTCCCGCCCCGATCCTGCTGTCGATGCGTCGATGAGGACGCGGCGGATCGAGCTCCGAGCGCCGCTCGACCTCGCCGCCACCCTCGGACCACTGGCCCACGGACGCGGCGACCAGACGATTCACCTGACTCGCGCGGAGGCGTGGCTGGCATTCCGCACACCATCGGGGCCGGCCACGCTGCACCTGGCACTCGACGGACCGATGGTCGTCCGAGCCCGCGCCTGGGGTCTGGGTGCGGCCGGTGCCATCGCCGGCACCCCGGCCCTCATCGGCGAGGAGGACCGCCCAGAGGACTTCGTGGCGCACCACCCGATCCTGCGACGGCTCCAGCGCAGCCACCCAGGGCTGCGGCTGCCACGGTCGGGGCGCGTGTTGCACGCGCTGGTGCCGACGATCCTCGAGCAGAAGGTCACCGGCACCGAGGCGTTCCGCGCATATGCCGCCCTCCTTCGCACCTACGGCGAGCCCGCGCCGGGGCCCGAGCCGGGTCCCGGCCTGCTGCTGCCGCCCGATCCGGCGGTGCTGGCCCGGCTTCCATACCACGCCCTTCACCCCCTCGGCGTCGAGCGCCGTCGGGCCGAGGTCATCCGCCGCGCGGCGACGCGAGCCACCTGGCTGGAGTCCGCCTCCGATGCGGTTGAGGCATCGCGCCGGCTGAGGTCGCTGCCCGGGATCGGGCCCTGGACGGCTGCCGAGGTCGTGCGCTCGGCCTTCGGTGATCCGGACGCGGTCAGCGTCGGCGACTATCACATCCCGAACAGCGTGGCTTGGGCCCTCGCCGGCGAGGCACGCGCCGACGACGCCCGCATGCTGGAACTGCTCGAGCCGTACCGCGGCCAGCGCGGACGCGTCCAGCGCTACCTGGAGGTGGGACGCGTGGTGGCACCGCGGTACGGGCCGCGGATGGCGCCCCGGCGCATCGCCGCGATCTAGATGCGGATCGCCATCGCCACCGTCGGCACGACCGGCGACGTCCGACCGTTCGCGACGCTCGCCCGCCGGCTGGTCGAGCGCCGGCACGACGTGACCGCCATTAGCTGGCCGGTCCATCGCGCCGCCCTTGGACAGGCAGGCGTCCGCGTGGAGGTCGCCGGGCCGCACGCGGATCCCGCCCGAATCGCTGCCGTGGCGGCCGACGCGGCGCGGCGCGGACCCCTGGAGCAGGTCGCGGTGCTGCGCGACTTCCACCTCGCCGACGGGGAGTCGCACTATCGACGCCTCCTCGAGCTGCTGCCCGGCCACGACCTGGTGTTGCTCCACGGCATCCACGCCCTGGCGCATGCGGCCGTGCTCGACCTGCGTCTGCGGTGGGCAACCGCCGTCTTCGACCCGGTGCTGCTACCGACTGCATCGGCGCCGCCACCGGGCATGCCGAACCTGGGGCCTGGCAATCGCCTCCTGTGGAGGATGCTCGACCGCATGCTGGCCCGCACCGGCCGGCCCGTCGACGAGCTGCTGCAGCGAGCCGGCAGCGCGCAGCGCGGCCTGCCGCTGTTTCGAGCGCGCTCCCCGTCACTGCACCTGGTGGCCTGCTCGCCGGCGATCATGCGCGTACCGCCCGACCTCCCGCCCGGAACCCACGTGACGGGCGCCTGGCTGGACCGCTCTCCTGCCCCGGAGCTGCCGCCGGAGCTGGAGGCTTTTCTGGCCGATGGCGCGCCGCCGGTGGCGATGACGTTCGGCTCGATGGCCGGGACCGCGGAGGCCGGACTGGACGCGGCCGTCGAGGCGATCCTGCGTGGCGGACGGCGGGTGGTCCTGCAGGGCGCGCCGGGTGCCCCATCACCCAGCCTGCTGCGCATCGGGCCGGTCGACCACCGGTCGCTCTTTCCGCGAACCTCGCTCGTCGTCCATCACGGCGGCGCGGGGACGACCCATGCCGTGGTGGCCGCCGCGGTGCCGTCGGTGGTCGTTGCGCATGTCGGCGATCAACGCTACTGGGCCGATCGTCTCCATCGGCTTGGCGTGGCACCGGCAACCCTGCTCGCCCGCGGGCTGACCGCCGATGCACTCGTGCAGGCGGTCCTCGCAGCGGCCGCGGATCCGACGATGAGGGATGCCGCCGGCGCGCTGGCCGAAAAGGTTCGGTCGGAGGACGGCGTCGCGGTCACGACGTCGTTGATCGAGCGTCTCGCCTGAGCGCTGCGGTGCTGGCGTCCCCGGCAGGATTCGAACCTGCGACCGGCCGCTTAGAAGGCGGCTGCTCTGTCCGCTGAGCTACGGGGACCCGGCGACAGGATACCGATGGCGGCCAGCGGCGGAATCGATCGGACCTGACTATGATGGGGCTCTGAACGAGGCGACACGGCACTGGCCGCCGTCCCACGGAGGAGCCAACGACCGCGATGTCCGAGCCGCGACGTCCGCGCATCAGCGTGGTGAACGACAATCCCGAGTTCCTCGAGCTCATGTCCGTCATCCTCGACGAGGAAGCCGGCTATGACGTCACCCTCTTCGACGGGGAGGAGACGTCGATCGAGGAGATCGCCGCATCCGATCCCGACCTGCTGATCGTCGACCTCGTGATGGGTGGCGCGTCGGGGTGGGAGATCGTCGCTCTCTCGCGCGCTGACGATCGGCTCTCCGATCGCCCGATCCTGGTGTGCTCGGCGGACATCGCCAGCCTCCGCGAAAAAGCCGACGAGCTTCGGCGCATCGGTGACGTCCACGTGCTGGAGAAGCCCTTCGGCGTCGAGGAGATCACCGACCTCGTCGCCCGCCTCACCAGTCGGGAATCGTCCGTCACCCACTAGACTGGCAGGCCATGGCCGACGAACCGCTGATCACGAAGGTTCAGCTCCAGCGCACCCAGCTGGACGTCGATCGCGAGCTGCTGCGCGACGAGGACCTCCTGAACGAGGAGCACCTGCGTCGGATGGACCAGGTTCTGCTGCGCCGCAACCTCGACCATGCCCGGATGTTCAGCCGCAAGCTCAGCCTGGAGCTGCAGCAGTACGTCCACCTCTACACGCCGGAGGCGAACGAGCTCCGCCGCCGGATCGAGAAGTACATGGTCATGGAGCGGATGATCGAACGGGAGATGGCGCGCCGCCACACGTACTGATCCGAGCGACGCCTCCACACACGAGGAGCCCCGGTCCGCCGAGCCGAACCGGGGCCATGTCATGCCGCGCTGGCGGACGATGGGCTCAGGCCACCGCCGCGTGCGCGTCGAGTCGTGGCGTCGTCGGTCCTCGATGCCCGTCGGTCTCGCGCTGCTCCGCCATGCCGGCCAGGACGGCACGGCTCCAGTTGGCGAGCCGCGGCATCTCGAGCAGCGAGAAGGTGAGCCCACGCGACGCCAGCTGCGCGTGGTCCCAGCCGTTGAACTCCCTGCGCGCGGCGACCGCGCACATCTCATCGTAGAGCTCGGGCCAGCTCGCGCCGCGGCGGCGGTGGCAGTAGCGGATGAAGGCGACGACGTCGGGGGACGGTGGTTCGCCTGCCGGTCCGGGCCGCTCGGCGGCGTCGGACACGGTCGACCGCTGGGTCATTCGATGGCACCCTCCGGGATGGTCGCGATTGGAGATGGATGAGTTCGGTGGCCTGCCGGGCCGGTGCACCAACGATTGCAGAGCCGGCCGGGATCGTATGCCTATGCACCGCCCATCGGAAGGGGTCTGTCCACCAACTTTTCCACATCTTCGGCGGGACCGGGAGCGGAGCGGTGGAGAACACCGGAGCGGTGCCAGATAATCGGCGATCGGCGACCAAGCGGTTGCCGTCAGGCCGTCACCGATGCGAACCGATCGAGCCGGAACAAGCCGATGTCGTGGCGGGTCGCGCCGTCGACGACGAGGTCCGCGGCGATCTCACCGATGACGCTGCAGAACTTGTAGCCGTGGCCGCTGCAGGGTGACAAGACGAGGACCTGGGGCGCATCGGGCAGGGCGTCGACGATGAAGTGCTCGTCGGGCGTGTTCGTGAAGATGCAGGTCGTCAGCATCTCGGTCGGACCGGCGCCGTCGGGAAGGTAGCGCTCGACGAACTCGCGGAGGGCGGCCTCGTCGTCGGGCCGGGTCGAGCGATCCGCATCGGCGGGGTCGATCGGCTCGCGGAAGTGGTGATACCAGCCGATCTTCAGGCCATGGCCCTCGTGGCTCGGGAAGCCGTAGTAGTGCTTGCCGCCCTCGACGTCGATCAAGAAGACCGGGAATCGGTCCGGCGCGAAGTCGGCAGGGCGGGTCGGCGTGAACCAGCCGAGCACCTGCCGTTCCGGCTGGGCCAGCTCGGCCAGCGCCGGCACGAGGCTCCGCACCCAGGCACCGGCCGCCATCACCAGGCGATCCGCCTCGTAGGTCGCCCGCGTTGTTCGGACACGGACCCCGTCGCCGAGCGGTTGCCATTCCAGGACCGGCTCACCGAAGCGCAGGTCCGCGCCGTCCGCGGCCGCAACGCCGAGGTGAGCCTGCATCGTCGGCTCCGCGAGGAGAAAGCCGCCATCGGGCTGGAGCACGGCCTTCGTAGACGGCTCGATGTTCCGAAACGGGTAACGACGCTCGAGGTCGCCCGCGTCGAGCACCTCGTGCGGCAGACCGTGGAGCTCTGCCGCATGAAGCGATCCGAGGAACGTCGTCGCCGTCGTCCGGACCGCCCTCCAGGGCGCCGGTCGTGATCAGGAGCTGCTGTCGGCTGCGTGTCTCGAGCTCGTGCCACAGCTCGTACGAGCGTCGCAGCAGCGGCACGTAGGACGGATGCTCGTGGTAGGCCAGCCGGATGATGCGGGTCAGGCCATGGGACGACCCCCGCGGATGGAGAGGCTGGAACTGCTCCAGGCCCAGCACGCGTCGACCTCGTCGCGCGAGGTGATGGACCGATGCGGACCCCATCCCGCCCAGGCCGATGACGATCGCGTCGAAGCGCTCGCTCATGCCGCGAGTGTACGGAACCGATGCGCTCCCTGACACTCAGCGGCCGGCGGGGAAAGTCATCTCCACGGTGCAGCGGTCGTGCGCCATTGGCAGCAGCGCCTGCCCATCGGGCTGGCCCAGGTCTGCCTCGTGCCGCTCCGTGCCATCGTCGACCACGACGACAACGGGCAGAGCCTCGGACGAGCCCTCGGCGGAGATCGCGTGCGCCCAGACCTTCAGCTCCCGGGCGCGCCCGACCAGCAGGCTGAGCTGGATGGCTCGCAGCGCGGCCACGTCCGGCAGCACGGTGACGCCACCCTCGAGCTGTTGCTCGCCGTCCGCGTCGCTCAGGCGAACCGTCCCTGCGGCCGGCTCGCCGGCGGCAACGGCGGCCAGAAGCGGCCGTCCGTCGCGACGCCGATCGTCTCGCAGCTCGACCACGGCGCGCGGGGCGAAGGCGTTGCGGCGGAACATCGACAGCGTCACGGCCGCGACCAGGAGCGCCATCAGCACGCCGCCGACGCGCATGAACGGCTCCTCCCAGATCACGAGGCCGTGGACGAGAAGGCTGGCCAGGAACAGGAGGTAGATGCCTCCGACCACGATCGGATGTCCGAGGGCTCGATAGCTCACGCCCGGCACGACCTCGCCCTTTCGCCGGCTCGCGACCAGCAGCAGGACCGGGAAGATGCCGCTCATCAGCGAGTGCACCATCACGCCGAGAAAGCCGAGGATGCCGGCGAACGACGCTGACCCGGTCAGCACCATCCACTCGGCGACGAGCACGACCGCGATCACCGGGGTCAGCGCCAGCGCGAACCGCCCGCGCGCGCCGCCCCACACCGCTCGTTGGCCGATGCGTTCGCGGGCGAGGTTGAACAGCGCGAGCGAGAACTGGATGAGCCCGAGCCCCATGCTGAGCACGACGAAGATGGCGCCCAGCACCTGGACCTGGGGACCGATCTCTGCGGCCAGGGGAACAAGGGCCGTGCTCGACTCGGCAGCCAGCACCTCGGGCGCGATGGCGCCGCACACCGCGAGAACCCAGACGACGTTGACGACCATCGCGAATCCGATGCCGGTGACGTGGCCGCGAACCACCGATCGCCCGCTTGGATCGCGTTGGAGCAGTGTCTTCCCGAAGATCGCGACCAGGATGTGCGCCGAGTACAGGTCGAGGACGACGCCGAACAGCGCGCCGAGCAGGATCGGCGTGAACGAGCCGCCCTCCGTCCAGGGAAGGTTGACGTAGGTCAGATTCGCGATGTCCAGGTGCGTGAGGGCGAGCGCGGAGAGCACGAGCAGCAGCACGACGTTGACGGCGGTGATCACGATCGTCGAGGCCACCGTCGCGTTCAGCGAGCCTCGCGTCAGGAAGTAGAGCCCGATCCCGAACATGACGATCATCCAGGCCGCTGCCGGCAGCATCGTCGCATCGGCAAGGGTGGTCGAGATGCCGATGTAGAGGATCAGGAGCAGGCCGAACGAGAAGGCCACCAGCACGGCCGACAGGATGGCCGAGCTCGCGCCGCCGAGGTAGTCGGCCACAACGGTCCCGATGAACGCGTTGCCGTAGCGAATGCCGCCGCTCCGCGTCACGACCTCGACCATGGCGGCGATCGTCACCATGTTGATGAGCCCGAGTACGACGATCAGCGCCACCCCCGGCAAGGCACCCACGCCTGACACTGCGATCGGCAGGGCGAGGTTGACGGCGCCGATGATCAGGGTGACGACGAACGCCAGCCAGAATGCCGGGAGCGCGTCCAACCGCGCGACGAGACCCGATGCGGCCCAGCGCAGCCGGTCGCCTGCATGCACCTGCGGTGCGTAGATGGTCTCCAGTGGCGTTCCGAAGACGCGCTCGTGCGCCTGCTGGACGGACTCCGACTCGAGGCCCAGCGCCTCTCGCAGCCGGGGGACCTCGCGGTACGGAACGACGTACTTCGTCCCGAGCAGGCGCGCCACTCCGGCACGGACATTGGCATCGGACGGGACCAGGTCGGCCCAGTCGTGGGCGTGGCGTTCGAGCTCCTGGATCGTCGGGCGCACCGGCAGGTCGCGGCCCTGCGCCAGCGCCTCGAGGAACGCGTGCTCGCGCTCCCGAGCCGCTCGTTCGCTGAGAACGACCGGGACGGCCTGCTGCGCGCCGGCCAGCAGGTGCGCAGTCCGGTTCTCGATGGCGAACAGGAGCGTGGTGGCATGACGGCCCGACATTCCCCCCAGCAGCTCGTCGCGGGAGAACAGCGCGGGCTCCTCCGATGCCATGCGATGCGCCTCCTGTCGGAGCTCCAATCGCCGTCGGCGTCTTCGCGCACTGTACTTGGTGCTCGTTCGCCCGCTCGACGTACGATGCGCGACGTGAGCTTCTTCACCGCCGCGGACGCCTATGACCGATTCATGGGCCGCTACTCGCGGCTCCTGTCACCGCGGCTCGCGGACTTCGCCGGCCTCGGCGCCGGCCAGCGCGTGCTCGACGTGGGCTGCGGGCCGGGCGCCCTCACCGCGGAGCTCGTGGCTCGGGTCGGGGCGGCATCGGTCAGCGCGGTCGATCCATCCGAGCCCTTCGTCACCGCCGCCCGCGAGCGGTTTCCCGGGGTGGACGTCCGTGTCGCATCCGCCGAGGAGCTGCCCTTCTCCGATGGTGCCTTCGACGGGACGCTCGCCCAGCTCGTCGTGCACTTCATGGCCGATCCCGTCGCCGGGCTGTCCGAGATGCGCCGCGTCACCCGTCCCGGGGGCGTGATCGCCGCGTGCGTATGGGATCACGCCGGAGGTCGTGGACCGCTGGGCGCCTTCTGGGATGCGGCTCGGGACCTCGATTCGAACCTCACCGACGAGTCCGCACTCCCGGGCGCACGCCAGGGCCACCTCGCCGAGCTCTTCGCCGCCGCGGGATTGCGAGACGTCACAGACGCCGCGCTCGACGTGACGCGCGAGCACCCGACCTTCGAGGACTGGTGGGAGCCTTACACGGAAGGCGTCGGACCCGCCGGAGCCTACGTTGCGTCCCTCGACGAGGCCCGGCGCGTCGAATTGCGCGAGCACTGCCGCTCGAACCTGCCTGACCCACCATTCGAGCTCACCGTGCGCGCCTGGGCCGCTCGCGGCGTGGCGTGACTGGCGATGACGACCCAGCTGACTCACGGCTCCGCCACCGAGCTCGCGCGGCTCATCCGCGAACGAGCGGTCAGCGCGGTCGAGGTGATGGACGCCCACCTCGTGGCAGTTGAGCGGCTCAACCCACATCTGAACGCGATCGTGGCGGTGGCCGGGGATGCTCGCGAGCAGGCGGCGACGCGTGATCGCGCGCTTGCGCTGGGCCAGCGCATCGGGCCGCTGCATGGCGTCCCGTTCACCGCCAAGGACATCATCGAGACCGCCGGGCTGGCGACGACGGTCGGCATGGTCGAGCTGGCCGACAACCGCCCGGAGCGCGATGCGACCATCGTTGCGCGGATGCGCGCGGCCGGGGCGATCGTGCTCGGCAAGACGAACTGTCCGCGTGGCGGAACCGGCGGCGTCACCGACAACGAGCTCCATGGGCGGACGCTCAACCCATACGACGCGCGACGGTCGCCAGGCGGCAGCAGCGGTGGAGAGGCAGCCGCGATCGCGGCGGGCATGTCGGCCTGCGGCCTCGGCAGCGACTCTGGCGGCAGCCTGCGCATGCCGGCGCACTTCTGCGGGATCGCGACGCTCAAGCCGACTGCCGGCCGCATCCCGCTGACGGGCGTCCTCGACGAGGACGGTCAGATCGGACCGATGAGTGATCCGCGCACCCAACCGGGACCGATGGCGCGCCGCGTCGAGGATCTCGGCACGCTGCTTCCGATCCTCGCCGGACCCGACGGGATCGACGGCGGCTCCGCGCCGGTCCCGCTCGGCGATCCCGCCGGCGTCGAGCTGCGCGGGTTGCGGGTGATGCTGCACCTCTCCGACGGCGTCGCACATCCCGACGCCGGCACCGAGCGCGCTCTGCGCGACGCGGCGCGGGTGCTGGGCGAAGCTGGGGCCACCGTGGCGGAGGATGCTCCCCCGCCGGGCGGCCACGAGCTGACCGAGCAGGTCTGGGATTCGTACGGCGACGAGACGAGCGCATCCGAGCTGCGCGACATCCTGGGCGAATGGGATGCCTACCGCACCGCGATGCTCGCGCTCCTCGACCGATTCGACGTCATTCTCGCCCCGGTTGCGCCCGAGCCGGCTCCGCTTCACGGCGGCGACGTGGTCTGGCGCTATACCACCCCTCACAGCCTGACCGGCTGGCCATGCGTGGTGGTCCGCGCCGGCACATCGAACGACCTGCCGGTCGGCGTGCAGCTCGTTTCCGGTCCGTGGCAGGACCACGTGGCCATCGCGGCCGCCGCGGCCGTCGAGTCGACGCTGGGCGGATGGCAGCCCTCCGCCGATGCTGGCTGATTCCGGATGTGAGAAGGACCCCGGATTCCCGATCGTCGTTTACGGACGTAAGCGGGTCATCGTTCGCCCGCCCACACGCCGACGGGTTCGAACTCCAGCGGCACGTCGATGAGAATCAACTCGGCGGCGACATCGGTCCGCAGCGTGAGGTCGGCGGCGCCGACGATCTTGGCGGCGTCACCCGTCCCGAGCAGGTCACTGTCGAGCTCGACACGACCGTCGATGACGTATAGATAGCCGCCTCGTCCCTCGCCGAACGCGTGCGTGAGGGGGCCGCGGTCTGTCAGATGGGCCACGAGCGCTCGGGCATCCTGGGCAAGGTCCAACCCATCGGTCCCTTGCGGACCCATGATCTGGAGCCAGCGATCGCTGCGGTCTTCGATGCCGTACTGGCGCTGCTGGAGGCGCGTTTCCAGGCCGCTGACGCTGGGCAGGATCCAGAACTGGATGAACCGCATCGGTGTATCGGGCGACCCGTTCTTCTCCGAGTGCATGTCGGCGCCGTGCGAGAAGGTCATGACCTGGGCCGCACCGGGCTCGAGACGGCCGTTGTTGCCGAGCGAGTCGGCGTGCAGGAAGTGGCCGGCGACGACGTACGTCAGTGACTCGATGTCGCGGTGCGGGTGCATCGGCCACTCGGCGCCGGCGACGATCCGGTCGTCGTTGAACACCCGAAGCGCGCCAACTCCGTTCTGCTCGGGGTCGCGATAGCGGTCGAACGAGAAGTGCCAGCGAGCGTCAAACCAGCCACCGGCCTCGTGCCAGATCGTGTCGGCCTCGCGGATGGTCACCGCCTTCGTCAAGTTGTTCATCTTCATTGCTCCGCTTGCGGTGCGTCTATTAACCGTCGGCGGAACGCCTCCAGCCGGGGCGGCCGGCTAGCGCTCGTCCGCATTCGGTACTCCCGCCACCGGCTGGAAGGTAAAGCGCGTCGCCGAGGTATTGAACCGCTTCACGTCGAAGGCGATGAGCTTCGTCGGGCGCGCCCGGAAAATCGGTCCGTTCACGTACTGCTCCACGTCCGGTCGATAGTCGAAGTCGGCCCCGTACTTCGCCGCGTACTGACGCCCGATCCTGGCAGCGACAGGACGCTCGAGACCGCGCGCGACGTCCACCACTGCCTGGCCATATGCGGCTCGATCGCCGACCTGGACCCCGAAGGCGAGCCGCGGGTCGCGCACGAGGTTACGTGCCCACTGGGTCCGGTCGCTTCCCTCGAAGTAGAGGGTGTCATCGACCCAGGCGCACCACTGCTCGACGAGATGCGGCGCTCCATCCGCTCCGGTAGTCGAGATCCAGAGGTATCGCGCGGTGCGCAGCATGCGCTGCACCGAGGCCCAGGTGAGCATTCCCTTCGGGGCACGGGTGATGTACCCGGGGGGAAGCTGTGGCCGATCACGTTTCGGGGTCGCCGCATCATGAGGCCGCACCGCTATCGAGCCTGCTCGAACTCGGCACCGATCGACATTCGCCAGGGCGGGCATCCCTGGTCGAGCCAGTCGTCCAACGCAACCCCGCTCTGCTCCAGGTGGGCACGGGCGACCTCGACATGATCGGACGGGAGGCACGGGACTCGCAGCTGCCCGCTGACGATCCGCCGGCGTTGGTCCTCGATGAGCGGCCGAACGTCGTCGAGGAATCCCCCCTCGTACGAGATGTCCACGAAGCCCGAACGCAGGTCGTACGCCTTGACCGGCGGCGGCCGATCCCCGGAAGCCACGGTCTGCAGGGCTTCGTAGACGGCGAGGTCGAATCGCTTGCGGACCGAGGTCAGGACGTGCGAACGCCACACACGTGGGCTGATGATCCCCAGGTTGCGACTGAGATCCTCGTACCAATCGGTGTCGACACCGATGACCCAGAGTTGGCGGTCCATCGAGCCCGACAGGGCGGCTGCAGCGCTGACGGCTCCCATGCCGGCAGGTCCCGATGCCGCGACGATGACATCCGCACCGTCCGCGAACATCTGCCGTGCGAGCTCCTCATTCCGATCCAGGTCGACGAACCCCTTCGGGTCCGGCCACTCGCCGGAGTACGCCGTGAGGATGCGAACACCGGGGTTCGTGGCACGCACCCCTGCTTCGTACCCGGCCAGGAATCCCCAGATCGGAATCGCATCCCAGCCCCCGATGAATCCAACGACCCCGGTCTGCGACCTCAGCGCCGCTGCCGTGCCCGCCAGGAATGAGGCCTCGCGCTCGTGGAAGTGGACATAGGACACGTTCGGCGCGGCGCCGACGTGGTCGAAGACCAGGTAGTGCGTGCCACGGTGCTGGTGCGCAATGGCGTCGATCGTGAGGAAGTTGAGGGAGACGATCAGCGCCGGCGTCTGTTCGGACAGCTCTCGGAGGACGAGCGACAAATCTCGGTACGAGGCTGAGAGCTCGACGTTCGCTTTCCTGGGCACCAGCGAGAAGTCGCTGACCGCTTGGTCGAAGCCCCGCTCCACCCCGAGGCGGTCACCCCCGACCCCCGCGCCCTCGCATGCCAATGTCACGCGGACGTTGGCAGCAGCCACCGAGCCATTCCCGAGCGACGGGTCGTGCGCAAGAATCCGGTCGTACAACGCTCGGATGCTCGGCGACGGATCGACTCCGAACTCATCGGTGAGCTGGGTCCGCAGGGCGTGGAACGACCGCAGGGCATCCGCGTGACGGCCGGATCGGTAGAGCGCAAGCATCAGCAGCTCCCGTGCTCGCTCTCGGAGGGGATCGTCCTGTACGGCAGCTGTCAGCAGGTCAAGTGCTTCGGTGATCCTTCCGGCCTCGAGACTCGCCGCCGCGTACGCCTCCACGGCGGTCAGGCGTTCCTCGGTCAGCCGGCGGATCACGGGCTGGGCGAACTCCTCGTACGGAAAATCCGACAGCGGCGGGCCGCTCCACAGGCCCAGCGCCTCGCGAATCGTCGAGCGGCCCGCGTCCTGGTCGCCGTCCTCGAGGAGCCGCGTCCCTTCCTTCACGAGGCGCTCGAACCTCCACGCGTCGACGGAGTCCGGGTCCAGGTCGAGGACATACCCCGGCTGCCGAGTCACGAGCAGGTTCGAGCCGCCCAGCGGCTCGAACGCACGGCGGAGGTCCGATACGTAGATCTGAATCGAGTGGTCCGCGGTGCGCGGAGCGGCGGTTCCCCATAGCAACTCGATGAGCTGTTCCAGTGGCACGGCCTCGCCGATGCGGGTCAGCAGGATCGCGAGAAGCGCGCGCTGCTTCGGTGGGCCGAGCGCAGCGACCTTGCCATTGCCGACGACGGACAGCGAGCCAAGGATCCTGAACTGCATGGTCTCCCTCCAGCTGGGCGAGACGTGCACCGACGCGCAACTCGAGGTCGAAGAGGCGGCGCCCGAGGAGCCGGAATTATGACTCGATCAAGATGTCGCCACGGCCTCGCACCGACCCTCGAACCGGCACACAGGGCCAGGTATGGGACCAGACCGCCGTGGGCGGGCAACGAAGAAGCCCGATCCAAGCGTGGATCGGGCCGATGCGATGAGTGCTGGTACCGCATACCGGATTCGAACCGGTGATCTCCGCCTTGAGAGGGCGGTGTCCTAGGCCTCTAGACGAATGCGGCACGGACCAGAGGTCGGCCTCGAGTCTAGCAACAGCCGCGGAGCCGTTGCAAACGCCAGGGATAAGCGATGGGGTACGGTCCTCCGGTGAATCCGGAGCCCTCGACCAAGGCCAGCCATCCTCAACCCGGCACGATGTGACGTACCGAACGATCATCGTCGGCACCGATGGATCGGCGACGGCCCGCGTGGCCGAAGCGCGCGCCGGGCAGCTGGCCAGGGCCTACGACGCTCAGCTGCTCATCGCGACCGTCTACGGCGACGCGGGCGATCGCGCCGAGGAGGTGCTGGAGGCTTCCGCCCAGGCGGCACGCGTGTCGTGGCCGCGCGTCGACGTTCGCGCCGTGCGCGGCGAGCCTGCCGAGGCGATGGTGACCCTGGCGCGCGACGAGCGGGCCGATCTCCTCGTCGTCGGGAACAGGGGCATGACCGGGCGTGTGGCGATGCTGCTGGGTAGCGTCCCCGACAGCGTCTCCCACAGCGCGCCATGTGATCTGCTGATCGTGAAAACGGCATCCGACGACGCCACGCGTCGGGCGGAGACGGCGTACCGCAGGATGCTGGTTGCGACCGATGCCTCGCAGACGTCCCTCCAGGCCGTGCGGCGTGCGCACGGCCTGGGAGCGAGGACCGGCGCGATGCCCGTCCTGTTCTACGCCGGCCATCCGAAGACGGCCGAGATCGTGTTCAAGGAGGTGACGCGAGCGTACCTTCCGGCGGGGATGCTGCAGACGGCATCGGGCAGAGGCGATCCCGCCGATGCGATCTGCCGCATGGCGGAGGCCGAGAGATACGACCTCATCGTGATCGGGAATCGGGGGATGCTCGATGGCAGGTTCCATTTCGGCACGATCCCGAACCGGGTATCCCACCAGGCCCCGGTCGACCTGCTCATCGTCAAGACAACCTCGGCCTCGATCGCCGACCTGGCGAACGGGGAGGGGGCCGTCGTTCGAATCGACAGCGAGTCCATCGCGGCCTACCGAGACGACTCGGGGGCCGTGCACCGGCTCTCGGCGCGCTGCGCACACATGGGCTGCATCGTCGGCTGGAACGCCGACGAGCGGACGTGGGACTGCCCGTGCCACGGCTCGCGCTACGACGCGCTCGGCACTGTCATTCACGGCCCGGCGACGAAGGGACTCGCGAACGCCGACGAGGCTGAGGACTGACCCATGTATCCGTGGGTCGTCTTCCTCCACGTCGCCGGAGCGTTCGGCTTTCTCCTGGCGCACGGCGCGTCGGTCGCGGCCATGCTCAAGCTGCGGACCGAGCGCAAGCGGGAGCGGATCAGGGCCCTGATCGACCTCTCGGCCGCTTCCATGACGGCCTTCTATGCGTCAATCGTCGTCCTGCTTGGCGCGGGGATCATGGCCGGTTTCATCGGCAACTGGTGGAGGATGCTCTGGATCTGGATCTCGCTCGGCCTGTTCCTTGTCGTCGCCGCTGCGATGTATCCGCTCGGCAGCGGCTATTTCCGCCGCATCCGCATCGCGGTGGGGACGAGGCCGTCCGGGGCGCCGATGGCCAGCGACGAAGAGATCGACGAGCTTCTCGGATCTAGCCGGCCGCTCCTTGTCGCGCTCGTCGGCTTCGGGGGAATCCTTATCATCCTGTGGCTGATGATCGTCAAGCCGTTCTGAGGAGGGACGGCCCCGTGCCGTCTAGCGGCGCGCGCCGACCGGAGTGAGCGCCGCGGAAGCCGCTGTCATCGCGTGCCGCCGCTCCTCGAGCCAGCCAAGCACGCTTTGCGCGACGTCCGGCCAGGTGTGCTCGCCCATCACGAGGCCGAAGTGGCTGGCCGACGGGAAGTACTCGTAGTCGGCTCCGAGCAGATCGGCGGTGCGCCGCGCCTCGGCGGGATGAATCACGTCGTCCAGGCCGGCACCGATCACCAGGCTCGGAACTTCGGCGAGGGATGACATGTCGACCGGGATGCCCTCCATCCGCTCGCGCCGGGCCGGGCCGGACTCGCGGGCTCCATCGAGCAGCTCGCTCATCCGCTCCAGGTCGTGATCGTCGAGGTCCGGCATCCGCTCGCGCAGCTCGTCGCGCGGCCCGGTCCAGCCCCACCAGGCGGCGTCATAGATGGCGGGGACGCCGCGCAGCTCGTGCTCGTCGGGGCGGCGCGGCAAAGCCGCGGCAGGTGGTGACGGCGCCAGCAGGACGAGGCCGAGGACGGGGTGCCGCTCGGCGTGCATCAGGGCGGCCAGGGCGCCGATCCCCCACCCGATCAGCACCGCCGGCCGTCCGATGTGGCGGAGCGCGACACCGACGTCGTCGGCGTAGTCGCGCATGGTCGTGTCGTCGAGTTCGGCCACGTCGCTGGTGAAGTGGCCGCGCAGGTTCATGGCGTGTGCCTCCCAGCCGCGCTCGGCCAGGTAGGCGGAGAAATCGGTCCACAGCCACGACCCGGTCAGCGCGCCGTGGACCAGCAGCAATGGCGGCTTGCGTGAGCGCCGTTCAGGCTGGTGGGTCTCGACGTGGATCCCCTCCGGCTCGATGAATGCCTCGTCGCGCTTGATCGCCTGCACCATCGGGCTTCGTCAGTCCTCCAGGGGGTTGAAGACCATGCCGGTCAGCAGCTTCGGATAGAAGTAGGTCGACTTCTGCGGCATCACATCACCGGCGCTGGCCACCTCGGCGAGCTGGTCGAGCGGGGTCGGTCGGACGAGGATGGCGGCGGCGGCCTCGCCTCGTGCCACCCGATCGCGGGCGTCGGCCTCGTCCCTAGTGTAGGCCAGGCGCGTTCCGGCGGCGACATCGGCCTCGGTGATGCCGAGGCGGTCACCGAGGATCGCCACATGCAGCGATGCGAGGTCGAGGCGGCGCACGGCACCGCTCATCCGCTCCCGGCGCAGCCGGTCGGCCAGTCCGTCGGGGTCGCCGACCAGCAGGAAGCCCTCGTCCTCGGGCAGCACCAGCCCGAAGGCCGGTGTCTCGTCGTCGCGCCGCTCCTCCAGGGCATCGCTCAGCTCACTGGGAGGGAGCGGGATCGCCTCGAACAGGGCATCATCGCCTGCAGTGATGCCGCGCAGCGCATCGCGGTCCGCGTCGAGCAGGAGCCGATGGGTGGGCCGGATCTCGAGCTCGGTGAGCTCCGCGTTGACGACCATCATCATGATCCAGTCCGCCGCCAACGCCCCGGGCGCTGCATCCGCCCAGCGCGAGTCGGCTCGCACCTCGGCCTGGTAGGCGAGGGCGGTCTCGTAGCGATGGTGGCCATCCGCCACGAACAGGGTCTGCCGGCCGAGGTAGCCGAGCAGCCGATCGTCCGCCTCGATCGCGGCGAGCTGGTGGAGGATGCCGTCGTCATCGCGCGCCCGCCACTCGTCGCTCCAGGCCCGCGCCATCACGTGGCGGTACCGCTCCGATCGGTCGAAGTAGACCGACAGGATTGGGCTCAGCTGCGTCCGTGTCGCGTGCAGCAGCGCGAGTCGATCGGCCTTCGGGCCCGGCATGGTGTGCTCGTGCGGGCGCACCCCGCCGCCCCACGGCTCGAGCAGCACGCGGACGACCACCCCTTCCACGGTCAGGTCGTCGGGAGCCGATGGCGGTGCCGTGACGGTAGTAGTAGGCCGCCGGCCCGGCGCGCCGCTCGAGGGTGCCGTCGGCGAGCCAGGCCGTCAGCGTCTCCGCAGCGGCGGCGTGCGGGTCGGGCTCGGCGCTGTACTCGAGGCGAATTGCGTTGCGGTCATGCCGGGCAAGCAGTTCGCGCCGCTGAGCGTCGCTGATGACGTCGTACGGCGGACAGGCGAGATCGGTGAGGTCCACCAGGCGCGGTGGCGCCGCATCGGCGTCGTCGGGGAGCCGGATCCGGTCGGGCGGGACGTCCGTTCCGAATCGGTCGAGCGCATAGTGGATGCCCGGGAAGGCGGACACGCGGGGCATCGGTGCAGTCTAGTCGCGGTGCCCGGGCGACTCCCCCATCCGATCCGGGGCAATCGTGGCGCCCGAGCCATCGAGCACCCGCGTCGCCTGCTCCCGCACCTCCGCGCGTCGATCCACGGCCGCCCGCTCGAGCAGCCGAAGCGCGTCGGGTGCGAGCAGCCCGGAGTTGCCCAGGGCGGCGACCGCGTTGCGCAGGAGCCGATGCCGGCCGGCCCGGCGCAGTGCCGATGCCCCGACGGCGCGGTCGAACGCGCGACCTCCCAGCGGGAGCAGCCACTCGATCAGCGGCAGCAGCGGGACGAGCAGCGGCCCGTCATCGTCCGCGTCGGCGTTGACGGGACAGACCTCCTGGCATACGTCGCAGCCGAAGATCCAGTCGTCGATGGCCGACGCCTCCCACGGCTCGAGGACGCCAGGATGCTCGATGGTCAGGTAGCTGATGCAGCGGCCTGCATCGATCGTGCGGGCCGAGAGGAGCGCGCCGGTCGGGCATCCCGTCAGGCATCGCGTGCAGCTGCCGCAGGACGAGCGAACCGGCGGGTCGGCCTCGAGCTCGGCCGAACTGAGGACCGCGCCGAGGAAGACCCAGGAGCCGGCGCGATGGTGCGTCAGCAGGTTCGTGTTCTTGCCGATCCAGCCCAGACCGGCGCGAGCCGCCAGGGCGCGCTCGGCCAGCGGCCGATCGTCGACGTACGCCACCTCTCCGGCCGGCAGCCCGGCGGTCCGCATGTCCGCGGCCAGTGCCTCCAGCCGCTGCCGCAGCGCGACGTGGTAGTCGGTGCCGATCGCGTAGCGCGCGATGCGACCGGCCGGCTCCGTCGGCATTCCGTCGATGACCGGCGCCAGGGCCCGGGCAAGGGCGCCGGGATCCGGGTCCCATGCCGCGCGGTCCGCGCCGCTATACGGCGCCGCCACCACGACCACCGAGCGGACGGTCGGATCGTGGGTGGCGGGGTCGGTCGCGACCGACGGGCGGTCGCCGCCCATCCAGTCCATCCGCCCCATGCGGCCGGCCGCCACGCTTGCCTCCATCCGGCGGCGATCGTCCGGCAGTGGCGCCGCATCGGCCACGCCGACCAGCTCCAGGCCGTGCCGGGCGGCGAGCTCGGTGAGGCTGGCGCGCATCAGCCGTCCCGGCGACGCACCACGAAGGCGGGCGGCTCGCCGGTGGGGGCGATCTCGGGCGCGATTGGCATCGAGACCCGGGGCATTCGGAAGCCGAAGACCGATCCGGCACCATCCTCGACATTCGGCGCCGCCCAGATGCGGCCGCCGTGCGCGTCGATGATCGCGCGGCTGATATAGAGACCCAGTCCGAGGCCGCCGAACCGCCGACGACCCGCATCGCCATCGGCCTGGTAGAAGCGCTCGAAGACGTGGTCGCGGTGCTCGGGCGGGATCCCCACTCCCACGTCCGATACGCGGACCTCGACCTCGCCGCCGCGGCGCTCCGCGACCACGCGAACCGCGCCGCCGTCGGGCGAGTACTTCACCGCATTCTCGATCAGGTTCGTCAGGACCTGGTCGAGCCGATCGCGGTCGGCATGCACGTCCAGCCGCTCGGGCGCGACAACATCGATCCGCCGGTCGGTGTGCTCTCGTCCGATGCGGACGGCTGCGCCGCGAACCTCCTCGGCCAGGTCGAAGTCGGTCGGCTCGATGCTCACGCCGCCGCGCCGGTCGATGCGGCTCACGTCGAGCAAGTCGTCCACGAGGCGCCGCATCCGACCGACCTGGGAGCGGATGACGCGCAGGTGCGCCATCTCCTTGCTCTCGCCGGCGAGCTCGCCGCGCAGCCGCCCCTCGAGCAGCTGGGAATAGCCCTGGATGCTGGTGAGCGGCGTGCGCAGCTCGTGGCTCACGATCGAGAGAAAGTCGTCCTTGATCCGCTGCGCCGCCTGCTCGCGCGCCATGCGGTCCTGGAGATCGGACCACAGCTGCGCGTTCTGGAGGGCCGGCCCGGCGCGGTCAGCCACGTTGTCGGCCAGCCTCCGCATCCGGTCGTCGAGCGGCGTCCCAGGTCGGGCGGCCGTGGCGAGCACGCCATGCAGCCGGCCCCCTGCGAGGATGGGAACGGCCAGCAACCAGCCGAACCCCAGGGCGCGCAGCCCATCCAGGTCGCCCGTGTCGATCGCCTCCGCGCTGCCGGACCGATCGGTGGCGGTGGCGGCCACCGATCCGATGATTCCCTCGCCGATCCGCGGCCGCCGCGTCGCGACGAACGTGCGCCACGCCTCGACGAGCTCCGCCTCGGGCCCGGCCACCGCCTCGGGCACGAGCCGGCGTTCGGCGTCGTCGACCGAGAGGACCATGGTCGCGTCGCCGAGCAGCGGCGCGGCCCCGGTCGCGATCGTGCGCAGCGTCGTGTCGCGGTCCAGCGAGGATCCGAAGTCACGCCCGAGCTGACTGATGAGCTCCGTCTCTCGGCGGCGCGCCTGCTCGCGCTCCTCCTCCGCCAATCGCGCGCTGAGCCGCGCGTTCTCCGTGGCCCGCCCGAGCACGATCCGGCTGAACAGGCCGGCCGCCACGCCGAAGCCGATGAGGTAGGCGATCCGAGCCGGCAGCAGCTCCCGCACCGCCTCCCCCGCCCCGCCGCCCGCCAGCACCACGGCCACGTAGAGGGCGCTCATCACCAGCGAGGCCCAGATCGACGCGGCCAGGCCGAAGCGGAGCGCGACGCCGAGGATGACGAGGCCGTAGAACAGGTAGGCATCGAGCGCATCGGATGCGACGTACACGGCGATCGTGACCGCCGCCATCTCGGCGACGGTGCTGACGATGCCGACCTCGCGTGCCGGGAAGCGACGCAGCAGGAAGGGAGTGGCCAGGCTCAGGGCGGCGAGGGCGCCGAGAACGGCGAGCAGGACGCCGATCCCCTCGAGGTCCGGCGCCACGACGACGAGGAGGAGTGCCGCCAGCACGACCATCCCGAGCCGCGCCCAGGCCAGCTGACGCTCCTGGACGCGCATCTGGTGCTCGAGGAGACGCTCGAGCTCGTGTGGTCCGTCGTGCGACTCTTCCATGCGCAGCGCGTGCACTCTAGCATCGGGCGGCGGTCGATTGGGCTGCGTGCAACCGGCCGCATCGGTAGAGCGTCTACCGGGAACCCATAGCCCGGTCCGCAGCCGGGCGCCATTCCATGCTGTCCGAGGGTGATGATCAGGAACCCGCGCTCCATCCTCCCGGCGCTGGGCGCCGTCGCGCTCATCGGGCTGATGCTCCTTCCCGCCGCCCCGGCGCGGGCTGCCAGCGCGGTCGACCTCGAGGCGCGAGCGATGCTCGGCGGCCGCTTCGAGATCGGCGGCTGGCTGGCAGTGGCGGTCACCCTGGTCAACGACGGCACCCCGACCGAGGGATGGCTGGCCGCCGATACGGACGCTGGGTCCGTGCGCCGCTTCGTGGAGATGCCGGCCGGCGCTCGCAAGGCGGTCACGCTCTACGTGCAGCCCGGCGGGTTCCAGCGCGAGGTCGAGGTCCGCTACGAGGAGCCCAACGGGACGAACCGCGTCACGGTGCAGGTCAGCGTCTTCGAGCAGACCGGCGACCAGGTGGCGATCGTGGGCGACGGCACGGGAGCGCTGCGTCCACAGCTCAGCGGTGCCGGAGTGGCCGACGCTCCCGACCCGATCGTGATCGGAGCCGCCGACGTGCCGGACCGCCCGGAGCCGCTGTCGGGCCTCGCCACCATCGTCTGGGCAGCCGATAGCGGCGCGCTGTCCGAGGCCCAGCGCCGGGGCCTGGAGCGCTGGATCGCCGATGGTGGGCAGCTGATCGTCATCGGCGGCGCCGATTGGCAGGCACGCACCGCGGCGTTCGGCGACCTCCTTCCGCTCGAGGGGCTCAGCTCGATCGACGCCGTGAGCCAGGCCGGGTTGGCCAGCTGGGCCGGATCGGAAGCCCCAGCCGTCGAGGAGGCCACCGTGGCCGTCGGCACGGCGCGCGACGGGGCGCGGACGCTCGCCACTGCGGACGATGGAACCGCGCTGATCACGTTGCGGCCGTTCGGCGCCGGGCGCGTCGTTCTCATCGGGAGCGACCTCGGCGTCGAGGACTATCGCGGCTGGGAGGGCGCGCCCGGCCTATGGGCCAGGCTGCTGCCGACGAACGCGCTCCTCGCGGGGGCCTTCGGCGTCCCGATGCCCGACCGGGACCTGACTGGCGGCGCCATGGCCCGTGCGCTGAACACGCTGCCAACCCTGGACGTGCCCGCCGGCGAGCTCCTGCTGGCGGTGATCATCGCCTACATCCTGCTCATCGGCCCGGTCAGCTACCTGGTGCTGGGAAGGCTCGACCGACGCGAGCTCGCCTGGGTCACGGCTCCGCTGCTGGTGATCGTCTTCAGCGCGTGCTCGTACGGCATCGGCCTGTCCCTGCGCGGAAGCGACCTCATCGTCAACCAGATCGCCATCGTGCGCTCGAGCGCAGCCGGGTCGACCGCCACGGTGGAGACCTATGCCGGCGTGTTCTCGCCGTCGCGGGCGAACGTGGACGTGGTCGTCGAGGCCGACGCGCTCCTGGGCCGGATGAGCACGGCGAGCCTCGACGGGGCCGTCGGCGCCCCTCGGCCGGGAGTGGCCTCCGAACAGGGCGATCCCGCGCGGCTGCGTGACCTGGGCATCGCCGCCGCGGGGTTCGAGTACCTGCGCGCCGACGGCGTCCTCGATCACCAGCCGGCGATGTCGGTGAGCTGGTCGTACGAGGGCGGGAACGTCGTCGGAACGGTCACCAACGTCGGCGAGGTTGCCCTCGCGGATGTCGCCTACATCAGCATCGGCGGCGGCGAGATGATCGGCGACCTCGCGCCGGGCGAATCCGGACGCTTCGAAGCCGAGCGGGCCGGGTTCAACCAGGCGTCGGCCTCCGACCAGGTCTACGGCTTCGGCGGCATGGACATGTCGGACCCGGAGCGGCGCCGGATCGTGGCACGCCGCAGCGTGATCGACTCCCTGGTCGGGTTCGGCAGCTGGATGCCGGCCGGAGCCGAGCTCGGCGGGGTGAGTGGCGCCGGGCCGTTCGTCATCGGTTGGCAGGCCGGCGAGGGGCCGATGCCGATCCTCGTCGAGGGCCACGAGCCTCAGCGCTATGCGGAGGTCGCCGAGGTGGTGAGCATCCAGCCGGGCCTCGGACGTGGCGAGGTGGTGATCGGCCCCGGACAGCTCGGGGTCACGGTGACCGGCGATGGCGATGTCGCGAGCACCGGCCCTGCCACCGTTGCGATCGCGCGGGGATCGGCGACGTTCGGGCTCTCCCTGCCCCTCGAGGCCAGCGACATGGCCGTGGAGGAGGTTGCGATCATCATCGGGCCTGATCCCACGACCGTGCTGACTGATCCCGGCGGATTCGGCGGCTTCTGGCCGGCGGGCTACCTCGTCGAGCTGAGAGACGCCGAGACCGGGGAATGGATCGAGCTCGGCGATCTGGCGGAGCAGAATCGGTTCGAGATCGCGGATGCCGCCGCGGCGGTGAGCGACACCGGCCGCATCGAGGTTCGGGTGACGGCCGACGAGGAAAGCGCGGGGCTGGGCCAGAACAGCATCTTCGTGAGCGCCGAGATCGCCGGGGTCCTGGACGAATGACCCCCGTCGTCGAGACCCGCGGACTCGTGAAGCGCTACGACGGCGAGCTGGCCGTGGCCGGCATCGACCTCGTCGTCGGCCCGGGCGAGATCTACGGCCTGGTCGGGCCCAACGGGGCGGGCAAGACCACCACGATGCGGATCCTGGCCACCCTGCTCGCGCCGACCGCGGGCGAGGCGTACGTGACCGGCATCCCTGTGACCGCGGACCCGATCGAGGTCCGTCGGCGCATCGGCTACATGCCCGACTTCTACGGGGTCTATGACGACCTACGGGTCTGGGAGTACCTCGACTTCTTCGGCCGTTGCTACGGCGTACCTGGCGCGCAGCGCGCAAGGATGATCGGCGAGCTGCTCGAGATCGTCGGGCTGAGCGACAAGCGCGACGCGTATGTGGAGAGCCTGTCGCGCGGCATGCGCCAGCGCTTGTGCCTCGCCCACACCCTCGTGCATGACCCGGCGTTGCTGATCCTCGACGAGCCGGCCTCCGGGCTCGACCCGAGGGCGCGGGTCGAGATGCGCGAGATCCTTCGCGAGCTGCGGGCCATGGGCAAGACCATCCTCGTCAGCAGCCACATCCTTCCCGAGCTGGGCGAGATGTGCACCGGCGTCGCCATCATCGACCACGGTCGGGTGCTGCGGGCGGGGGGCATCGCCGAGATCGAACGATCGCTGCAGGCGACGGCAGTCCTGCGGGTCGACCTGCTCGGCGACCCGGCGGAGGTCGAGGCGGCCGTGGCGTGGCTCGGGAACGACCCGCGCGTGACCGACGTCCTGCGGGTCGAGGCCGCGGGCAGCGGTGACCCGGAACGGCTGGACGTCTCGTTCGACGGCGCGGGCGAGGAGCAGGCGGCCCTGCTGCGGGCGATGGTCGAGGCCGGCCATCGGGTGGTCGGGTTCAGCCGGGCGACGACCGACCTGGAGGAGATCTTCCTGAAGGTGACCGGCCAGCAGGCCGGCGAGGACGCGGCATGACGGCGGCGGCGACGAGCGTGGGCGGCCGGCGACGTTCCACGGTGAGCGAGTTCTTCGCGGCGGTCGGCACGATCATGGTCAAGGAGCTCCGCTCGCGGATGCGCGGCCGCCGCGCGTTCGTGGTCCTCACCGTCTATCTCGGGCTCCTCGCCCTGGTGACCTACGGCGCCTACCTTGCGGTTGCGCCCATGGCCCGCGAGGCCGCGGCCGCCGGCCTCGGGGAGGGATTCCAGCAGGCCAACGCATCCGCACTCATCGGCCAGACGATCTTCTCGGTGCTCTCCATCTTCCAGATCGTGCTGGTGTGCGTCATCGCGCCGGCGTTCACGGCCGGGCAGATCAGCCTGGAGCGCGAGAAGCAGACGCTCGACCTGCTGATCAGCACGCCCCTGCGGCCGGGCGCGATCGTGGTCGGCAAGCTCGCCACGGCGCTCGCCTTCGTGGTCCTGATGATCGTGGCCGCCGTGCCCATCAGCGCCATCGTGCTCATGTACGGCGGGGCCGAGGTGTCCGACATCGTCCGCCAGCAGCTCGTGCTCCTCTCGACCGCCATCGGGTTCGGCGCGATCGGGATCTTCGCGTCGGCGCTCATGAAGCGCACCCAGGCGGCGACTGTGCTGACGTACTCGGTGGTCATCACCTGCATCCTCGGCAGCGCGATGCTCTTCGGCTTCTGGCAGACCATCGCGCAGCGCGACGACCCGTTTGGCCTGCGGGCGAACGGCGGCGCGCCGGAGGCGGTGCGCTACCTCAACCCGATGGTCGCCATGCTGGACGTGGTGGCCGCGGTGGAACCGCCCGGTGGCACGCGCATCTCACGACCCCTGTACCAGATCTTCGGCATGGACCTCGGCGTCGGCATCCCGGCGCAGGAAGGCTTCGGCGTCGACGACGGCGTGGTCGACCCGGTCGTGCGGGACACGCGCCCCTCGGGCTACTGGTGGGCGAGGATCTCGGTCGCCTTCGTGCTCCTCGCCGTGATCCTGACGCTCGTCTCGATGCGCCTGGTGGTCCCGACCGGGATGCGGTGGGCGTTCCGGCGTCGCGCTGCAGCGTGGGACGCCTCGGACCAGTCGATCGTCGAGGAGCGCCTGCCATGAGCGAGCGCGTCGTGGCGGAGGCCGTCCGCGCCCGCTTGGGTGCCGATGCGCTGGCCCGACTGCAGGGCCTTCGGCGGCGGCTGTGGTGGCGGCGCGCGGTCCGCATCGGCATCGTGGCGCTGGCCGCCGCGACCGTGGGCGTGGCGCTGGTCCAGCTCGTCGCCCGCGCCATCCCTTTCGAAGCGGCTCCCTGGGTGCAGGCCGGCGTCGTCGCCATGGCCGTGCTGGGATGGGCAGCGGTCGTCGTCCGACGTCGTCCCTCGCTGGTTGAGGCAGCCCGTCGCGCCGACGAGGAGCTCGAGCTGCGGCAGCGCCTGGGAACGGCCCTGGAGCTCGCGCGCCACGAGTCCGCCGATCCGCTGGAGGCTCGCCAGCTGGCCGACGCCAGGGCACGGCTCCACGCGGTCGATCTTCGGCGTGCGTTCCGGCCTCGACTCGCTCGCCGTCCGCTTGCCATCGCTGCCGGCGGCCTCGCGATGACGCTGCTGCTCGTCGCCTGGCCGAACCCACAGGACGTGGTCATCGATCAACGGCGAGCCGCACGCGAGGCCTCGGAGCGAGTCGCCGAGCGCGTCGAGGATATCGCGGACGAGATCGGCGAGGAGAACGTCGACAACCCCGATCCGCGGCGCGAGGAGCTCGAACGACAGCTTCGCGAGCTCGCCCGCGAGCTGCGGGAGCAGGGCGCCGACCGGGAAGCGACGCTGGCACGGATCGGATCGGTCCAGGAGGCCCTCTCGCGGATGACCGATCCGCGCGCCGCGGAGCAGGACGCCGGCCTCAGCCAGCTCGCCCGATCCGCGTCGCGCGCCGCGACCGGCGACGAGGAGGCGAACCCGGAAGGCGATCCGGAGCAGGCGGCCCGGGACCTGGAGGAGCTGGCGGAACGTGCCGCGACCCAGTCCGCGGAAGAGGCTGCCGCGCGCGCGGACGCTCTCCGGCAGGCCGCGCAGGCCGGGGCGAGCGCACAGCCGCAGGCGGCCCGGGCACTCGCGGAGGCGGCCGATGCGCTGGACGCGGCCGCCCGGTCGGGGTCCGAGAAGGATCGACGGGCGGCGGAGGATGCCCTCGCGCGGGCGGCGGAGGCCATGCGCGGCGCGGAGCGAGACCGCCAGCTGCAGCGAGACGTGGCCCGCGCGCAGTCGGCGCTCCAGGAGGGAGCGCGGCAGGTCGCGCGCGCCGGGCAAGCGACCGGAGCCGCGGGCCAGCCGGGGGCGTCCGGGCAGCCGGGCGCATCGGGACAAGCTGGGGGGCAGCCCGGTTCCTCTGGCCAGCCCGGCGGCCAGCCCGGCGCATCAGGACAACCGGGAGGTCAGCCCGGCGCGTCCGGCCAGCCGGGAGGCCAACCCGGCGGCCAGCCTGGCGCCTCGGGTCAGCCGGGCGGGCAGCCTGGAGGACAGCCCGGTGGACAGCCGGGAAGCCAGCCGGGCGGACAACCCGGCCAGGGGGGCCAGCCGGGGTCCGGCGGCGGCACCAACGTGCGACGGATTCCGGGCGGCGGCCTGCGCACCGGCGGCTTCGATGGCCCGACGCGGGGCAACCAGGGCTTCGAGGTCGACGACGACCAGGGCGTGCTGTCCGATCCCGACCGCATCGGTCGACCCGGCGACCCGGACTTCGTGGCCGGCAGCGGCGGAAACGGGGGGACCGATCAGCAGGGCAGCGGCTCTGGCATCGGCTTCGACAACGACTCCGTCGTGCCGTACCGGTCCGTGTTCGACCTGTTCCACGACTACGCGCAGGCCTCCCTCGACCGGCAGCAGGTGCCGATCACGCTGAAGGACTTCGTCCGCGACTACTTCTCCCGCCTTGAACCCACGGAGTGAGCGCCCACCGATGACCGAGCCGACCCCGACCACCACCACCCCGACCACCGACGATCTCAGCCCCGAGGGCTTCGCCGAGCTCGCATCCGGCATCGAGCGGGAGGTCGGCGCCTTCATCGTCGGCCAGCAGCACCTGGTGCGACAGACGCTGATCAGCCTGCTGGCCGGCTCCCACGCGCTCCTGGAGGGCGTGCCGGGGCTGGGCAAGACGATGCTGGTCCGCACCCTCGCCGAGGCGCTCGACCTCGGGTTCAGCCGGATCCAGTTCACGCCGGACCTGATGCCGGCCGACATCGTGGGCACGAACATCATCGTGGAGGAGGGCGGCGAGCGGCGGTTCCGCTTCCAGCAGGGCCCGATCTTCTCGAACCTGGTGCTCGCCGACGAGATCAATCGGGCAACCCCGAAGACCCAGTCCGCCCTGCTGGAGGCGATGCAGGAGCATCGAGTCACGGTCGCCAAGCAGCAATACACGCTGTCCGAGCCGTTCTTCGTCCTCGCGACCCAGAACCCGCTCGAGATGGAGGGGACCTATCCCCTGCCCGAGGCGCAGCTCGACCGCTTCTTCTTCAAGATCGACGTCCCGTTCCCATCCGAGGAGGACCTGGTGCGGATCATGGAGCGCACCACCGGCGTGGAGCAGCCCACTCGTCGGGAAGGCGGCCACCGGCGCCGAGGTGCTGGCCATGCAGCGCCTGGCGCGCGACGTCCCGATCGCCTCGCACGTGATGGCGTACGCGATACGCATCCTGCGCGGGACGCACCCCGATACCGAGAAGGTGCCGGACATCGTGCGCTCCTACGTCCGCTATGGCGCGTCCCCGCGTGGCGCCCAGGCGATCGTGCTCGGGGCGAAGATCCATGCCCTGCTCGACGGCCGATTCAACGTTGCCTACGCCGACGTGCAGGCCGTGGCCGCCCCAGCACTGCGCCATCGGATCATCCTGAACTTCGAGGGGGAGGCCGAGGGAATCCGCACCGACTCCGTCGTGCGCGCGATCATCGCCGAGACCCCGACCGAGCCCGCCGAATAGCGTGGCCCGCGCGGTCGTATATCCCATATATACGATCGGCCGAGACCGATGACGGCCGCAGCACGCACCCAGTTCTTCGACGAGGCCTTCCTGCGCCGTCTCGAACAGCTCGAGCTGGCCTCGCGGCGGCTCACCGCCGGCCGCATGAAGGGCGAGCGGCGCAGTGTGCGCCGCGGGCAGAGCGTGGAGTTCGCCGACTACCGCACCTACGCCTCGGGCGACGACCTGCGCCAGCTGGACTGGAACGCCTACGCGCGGCTGGAGCGCCTGTTTGTGAAGCTGTTCGTCGAGGAGGAGGACGTCACGGTCCACCTGCTGGTCGACGCCAGCCGCAGCATGGATTACGGCGAGCCGAACAAGCTGGAGGCGGCGCGCCGGGCGGCCGCAGCACTCGGCTATCTGGGCCTGGCGAGCATGGATCGTGTCAGCGCCGCCTTCCTGGGCGACGGCACCGCCACGCCGATGCGGCCGCTGCGCGGGAAGCAGCGGGCGCACGAGCTGTTCGCGTTCCTGTCGCAGCCCCGCGATGACCGGCTGACGGGCCTGGCGGCCGCGGCACGCGCCTACGCCAGCCGCATGCGTGGGTCCGGCCCGCTGGTCCTGATCAGCGACCTCATGGATCCCGGCTACCTGGATGCGCTGCGCGACCTCGCCGGAACCCGATCGCAGCTGTCCGTGCTGCACCTCCTCGCCCCCGACGAGCTCGAGCCGGAGGTGGCTCCCGATGCGCGCCTGGTCGACCGCGAGACCGGCCACTCCGTCGACGTGAGCGGCGACGACGACCTCGTCGACCGGTATCGCACCCGGCTCGCCGACTGGCAGGCCGAGATCGCGGCCTTCGTCAGCCGCCGCGGCGGCGCCTACGTCCCGGTGCCCTCCGACCTCGACCTCGCCGACCTCCTCTTCGACGTCCTGCGACGTCGCCGCGTGGTCGAATGATCACGCCGCTGGCCCTGATCGGCCTCATCGGCCTGCCGATCATCGTCGCCTTCTACATGCTGCGTCTGCGGCGGCGGGACGTGCCCGTCGGCTCCACGTTCCTGTGGCAGCAGCTGGTGCGCGACGTCGAGGCCAACGCGCCCTGGCAGCGGCTGCGCTTCAGCTGGCTGCTGCTCCTCCAGCTGTTGATCGCCGCGATCGTGGTGGCCGCCGCAGCCCGCCCGTTCACGGCGAGCGTGTCGGACCTCGCGGCCAACGTGGTCCTCATCGTCGACACCAGCGCCTCGATGGCGAGCCACACCGCCGACGAGGACCGCATGGCCGAGGCGCGGGCACGAGCCACCGACGTCGTCGGCCGCCTGCCTGACAGCGGCCGGATCACGGTGGTGGCGGCCGCCGATTCGGCGTCGGTGCTCGTCAGCGAGACCGACGATCGTGACGCGGCGCTCGAGGCGATCGAGACGATCGACGCCACGCAGCTGACCGGCGACCTGACCGATGCGTTCGCCCTGGCGTCGGCGTTGGCCGCGCGCGACGCCGACTCGACGGTGGTGGTCGTGACCGATGCCTCGAGCGACGAGCTGCCCGACATCGGCGTCGAGGCGCCGGTCCTGGTGGAGCGCGTCGGTGCGACCGACGCGAACCAGTCCATCGCTGCGCTATCGGCGGTCCGACGCGCCGGCGGCGCCCAGCTCGATCTCTTCGTCGCGGTCGCCAACCCATCGGCGTCGGATGCCACGCGCCGGCTCGAGGTGCGCGCGGACGGCGAGCTGGTGGAGGCGCGCAACCTTGCGATCCCGGCAGGACAGCGGTCGGAGGTGCTCATCGGCTCCGTTCCGTCGAGCGCCGCGACCGTCGAGGCGCGGCTGGACGGCAGCGACGCGCTGGCGACCGACGACCGCGCCTACGCGATCGTGCCAGCGGCAGGCACGACGCCGGCGCTGATCGTCGGACCCGGCGACCCGTACCTCGAGAACGCGCTGGCCCTCCTGCCGCGGGTGGAGCTCTACGCCGTCGGCGAGGAGGGCTACGAGGACGCACTGGCGGACGGCGCCGATGGCGGCACGCCATTCGGCCTCGTCGTCTTCGACGGCGTCGTTCCCGACGAGCCGCCGGCCGTACCCGCCCTGTACGTCGATCCCGGGGGCGACGGGCCGTTCGGCAGTGTTGACGGCCGGATCCAGGCGCCGACGATCGCCGCTCCGGATGCGGCGGAGCCGTTGCTTCGCTTCGTCGACCTGTCGACGGTCCACATCGGCCGGGCGCGTGACATCGAGGTCGCGGAAGGCATGCGGGTGCTGGTCTCGACCGGCACGGGCAGCCCACTGCTGGCGGTGGGAGAGGATGCCGGCCGGCGGCTGGCCCTCATCGGCTTCGACCTGGCCGAGTCCGATCTGCCGCTGCAGGTCGCGTTCCCGCTGATGATGAGCAACCTGGTCGACTACCTCGTGCCCGAGGCGGAAGGGCTGCTGCCGTCGTCGATGCGACTGGGTCAGGCTGCCACCGTCCGCGTCCCGAGCGACGTGGCGCGCGTGCGGATCGTCACCGCCGGCGACCCCGAGCTGGCCGGCGGTGCGGATACCAGCCTCGAGCTGCCGGTCGTGGGCGGCGCGGTGACAGTTCCGGGCGCCACGCACGTGGGCACCCGAACATTGGCCGAGGTCAGCGACGACCCCGCGCGCGACAGGGCTGTCCTCGGGCACACGGCGGTCAACCTGTTCAGCGCGGACGAATCCGACGTCGCCCCGGGAGACCCACAGCGGCTCGTGGAGATGGGACGGGTGGCGTCGGAGGGCGATCGGCCGTCGCAGCCCGCCCGCAGCGAGTGGTGGTGGCCCCTCGTGGTCGCCGCGCTCGCCCTTCTGGCGGCGGAGTGGGTGGTCTTCCATCGGCCCACCCGCCAACGGCTGGGTCGTGCGCTGGGCCGTCGGCCGCAACCGCTCGGCGGGGGCACCCGATGACGCTGCCGATCGGCTTCACCGATCCCGCCTGGCTGTGGCTGTTGCTCCCGGCCATCGCCGTGGTCGTCATCGGTTGGCTGGGAGCGTCCAGGACGCTCCCGCTGGGACGTCGCGTCGCCTCGCTGGCCGTCCGCGTCCTCCTGGTCGGCTGCCTGGTCCTGGCGCTGGCGGGCGCCAGGCTCACGCTGCCGGCGGATCGGCTGAGCGTGGTCTTCCTGCTCGACGCCTCCGCATCGATGCTCGACGCCACCCGCGAGGATCTCGTCGACTGGGCTCGTGACGCGGTGGGCGAGAAGCCGGAAGCCGATACCGCCGGTGTCGTGGTCTTCGGCGCGAACGCGCTGGTGGATCGCCTGCCCTCGGAGCTCGACGAGCTGGCCGAGCCGGCGTCGGAGCCAGTCGTCGGGGCGACGGACGTGGCCGCTGCCGTCCGGCTCGCCGCCGCGATCCTGCCTGCCGGGACGCAGCAACGGCTCGTCCTGCTGTCCGACGGGAACGACACCTCCGGCCTGGCGGAGCAGGCGATCGCCGCCGCCACTGCCCGGGGCATTCGCCTCGACGTCGTGATGCCCGCCGACGAGTCGTCCGCCGAGGTGCTGATCGACGGGGCGGATGCGCCGCCCGGCGCGCGGGTGGGCGAGACCATCGACCTGTCGGTTCGGCTTCGCTCGACGATCACGACGCCCGCCACGCTGCGCCTGCTGGCGGACGGCGCCACGGTCGCCACCGAGGAGCTCGACCTCGAACCGGGCGTCACCACCATCCCGTTCACCCTCACCGCGGACGAGCCGGGCTTCCACGTCTTTCGGGCGGTGATCGAGCCGGCGGACGACCGGTTCCCCGAGAACAACGCCGCCGATGCGTACGTGCTCGTCACCGGTGAGCCGCAGGTCCTGGTCGCGACCGACGACGCTGGACGGGCGGCCGACCTCGTGGAGTCGTTGGGTGACGGCAGCCTCGAGGTGACGGTGGTGCCCTCGACCGGCGTCCCTTCGTCGATCACCACGCTGGCCGGCTACGACGCCATCGTGCTCGACAACGTCGAGGCCGATGCGCTCGGCGAGGCGACCATGGCCTCGCTGCAGGTCTTCGTGCGCGACCTCGGCAAGGGCCTGGTCATGCTCGGCGGCCGGGACAGCTTCGGCGCCGGCGGCTACCTCGACACGCCGATCGAGGAGGTACTCCCGGTGTACATGACGGTCCGCGACCGCGAGCGGTCTCCCGACGTGGCGATGGTGGCGGTGGTCGACCAGTCGGGCAGCATGGCCGACTGCCACTGCACCGGCGATTCGCGCGACAGCGCCAACCCGTCGGGCGCCCGCGGATTCGAGAAGGTGGACATCGCCAAGGAAGCGATCCTGCGCGCCGCCGAGGCGCTGGCGCCGACCGATCAGCTGGGGGTCGTGACGTTCAACGAGAACGCGCATTGGCAGGTCCGCACCGCACCGATCGACTTCGGCGCGCTGGGCGAGGGGCTGGGCTTCGGCGCCGACGGCAACACGAACATCTACGCCGGCCTGAAGGCGGCATACGACGACCTCGTCCGCAACCCGGCGTCGCTGCGCCACATCATCCTCATCACGGATGGCTGGTCAACCTCGGGCGCCTACGACGCGCTGCTGACCGACATGCGCGAGGCGGGCATCACGTTGTCCACCATCGGGACCGGCGGTGGGTCGGCCCAGATCCTCAGGCGCCTGGCCGACCAATCGGGCGGCCGCTATTACGACGCGGCCGATGCGACCACCATCCCCGACATCTTCCTGCGCGAGACCATCCGGACTGCCGGCGAGCAGATCGTGGAGGAGGAGTTCCAGCCGATTCCATCCACGGCCTCGGAGATCCTCGACGGCCTCGACGCCGGGCGGCTGCCGCAGCTCCTCGGCTACAACGCCACCACCGCCAAGGGCAGCGCCACGGTCGCGCTCCTCACCGCGCGCGAGGACCCGCTGCTGGCCCAGTGGCAGTACGGTCTGGGTCGTGCCGTGGCCTGGACCAGCGACGCGCGCCAGCAGTGGGCGACGCCGTGGATCGGGACGCCCGAGTTCGGGACGCTCACCGCTCAGCTGGTGAGCTGGACCCTCCCGCCACAGGACGCGGAGGGCATCGAGGTGCGCTTCACGCCCGGCGACGCCGGCGAGCTCGACGTCGAGGTCACGTCGCACGACGACGAGGCCGGGCCGCGCAACTTCTATCGCACCGTGCTGCGCCTGGTGTCGCCCGACCTGGAGCCGACCCAGACGACGCTCGAGCAGGTCGGCCCCGGCCGGTACGCCGGAACCGTGCGCGCCGACGAGCCCGGCGCCTACCTGGTGCGCGTCGCCCAGACGCTGGAGGATGCCTCCGGGACCGATGCGGCGAGCCGCACCCTCGGGCTCGTCTCGCCCGCCGCCGAGGAGTATCGGCGGCTCGGAATCGACGCCGATGCGCTGCGTGGCTTCGCCACCGCCGGCGGCGGCCGCACCATCGCCCTGGACCAGGAGCGGAGCGAGGCGCCATCGGTATGGACGCACGACATCGAGGCCAGCGCCTTCCCCACGCCCGTCTGGCCCTGGCTCCTGCTGGTGGCGATGCTCCTCGTGCCGATCGACGTCGGCATCCGGCGCGTCGCGCTGTCGGGCGCCGACCTGCGTCGAGCGCGGGCGTGGGTGGGGCGCCGGGTGGGCTTCGGGCGTTCGACGCCCGAGGCGGTGCCAGGCCTCGCCGAGCTGCGCGCCGCCCGCGAGCGTAGCGCCCGCCGATCGGCGCGGCAGGTCGAGCCGGTGACGGTTGCGAACGCCCCGGCTGGCCCGACGACCGGCTCGCGGCCGCCGCCACCGCGACCGGCACGGCCCTCGGCTCCAGAGCCGGTGGCAGACGCGACACCCTCGGCGGATCCTGCGCCGGACCAGGCCGAACCGGGCGCCGAGACGCTGGCCGAGCGGCTCGCCCGCCGGCGGCGAGGCGGCTGACCGGTCAGTCCGCCTCGATCTCCTCGAGCACAGCGTCGTCGTCGACGCGCCAGGGCTCCGGCGTGGGTCGAGGCACGCGCAGGTACAGGACGACCGCGGCGGCCGCCACGCTGGCCACGACGATCGGGATCCAGGGCAGGCCGCGATAGTCGAACCAGCCAACACCGGTCACCGCGCGCTCGGCCACGTTGCCGAACGGATCGGTGGCGGTCACCTCCACATCGGTGGGCCAGGGCGGGAGGGGCCGGCGCACGACGAAGCCACCGTCGAGGTCGAGGGCGACCGGCTCCCCATCGATCGTCACCGAGGCGTAGGTGGCGGATCGCCCCGTGACCTGGACGTCTCCCGAGCCGAGCGGGGTTGCCACGGCCACCTCGAGCGGAGGCGGTCCATCGAAGACGCGGACCTCCCAGGTTGCGAGATAGCTGTGGCCGGCGGGCGTCGTGACGCCCAGTACGGCCCGATAGCGCGGGCTGGGCGTGGTGACCCCGGACGGGGCGATCGGAACGTCCACCGTGCCGGTCCCGGCCACCGCGACGGTCGTCTCGACCACGGACGGATCCTCGGACGCGACGTAGACGCGTGAGCCGGGCGGCGCCGCCACCGTGGCGGTGAACCCGCCCGGGCCGACGGCGATTGAGCGGCGTGGGCCAAGGGGAATGGCAAGGTCCACCGTCGGCTCGAGGGCCGCATCCTCGCTCTCGGGGTCCAGCGCCAGGTGCAGCGGGGCGACACTGACCGCGGAGAGCGCCGCGAGCGTCGGCGCCTCCAGACGGCCTCCGCGTGGATCGACGGGCGGGGCCGTCGTGCCGTGCAGGAGCGCGATGTGAGATCGATTTGAGCCGACCAGACCGATGGGCTGGGCGCCCGCCATCGTCGCGAAGCGCACGCCGGTGAAGGGCTCGCGATTCGACGGCGGCCAGGACGACAGCAGACGGCCGCCGTAGACGATCGTGGCCTCGCCCTCGGGACCGCCGCCGGGCATCGGGCCGACGTACGGCGCGACGGGACCGGATCCAAACGCCGCTGCCGCCGGGCTGCGCGCGATGGCGCCGAACCTGGGCGGGACGAGGCCCGGCAGTCCGAGGGCATGCACCCGGTCGCCGCCGACCGTCTGCCTGACCAGCACGCTGTCCACGCCGGCCAGGGTCACCGTGCCGAGGAAAACCGCGTCGAGGCCCATCGGCACCTCGCTGCCGGGAGGCTGGAGCGCCCGGCCGGCTGGCCACTGGTGGACGCTGAGCGCGCTGTACGCGAGGATCGCGATGCCACGGCCGGCATCGACGGGCACCGCCGTCGCCCCGGTGGCAACCAGACCCGCGTCCTCCGCGACCAGGAAATCGCCGTCGTCGGCGAGCGACAGACGGTAGAGGGCCGGCCTGCCGGCGGTGGCGATCAACCCCAGCTCCGCACCCGGACGGCCGTCGCTGTCGCCCAGCACGAACGGCGTGTCTCCCGAGCCGATCTCGAGCTGCGACTCGGTGAGCGCGAATCCGTCGTCGGACCAGCGGTAGATGCGCACGTCGGTCGGGAAGCTGATGTCCCCGAGTGGAAGGACGGAGGTCGTCGTCACGATCTCGTCGGTGCGGTCGCCGTCGAGATCGATGACGTGGATCGAGTCAACCGAGGCGCGCGTCGGCGTGACCTGGACGAGGCGAAGTGCGCCGGAATCGAGCACGAGGTCGTGGAGCATCAGGCAGCACCTTCCGCCGCCCTCCTCGTCGCGATACTGCGGCTGACGAACGAGCGTCAGCCGATCCCGGCCCTCGACCGACCGGACGAGGAGCCGAAGGGGCGTGCCGAGCGAGGCCACGCCGGGAATCGAGGCACCCGGCACGACCTCCAGCGGCCGCCCGATCCGTTGCCATGCGCCGTCGCTCTCTCCCCACGCGGTGGCGGCGATGGCCGACCCGTCCCCGTGCGCGAGGACCACGATCTCGCGCGTTCCATCGCCGTCGAGGTCGGCTGCCACGGCCTGGTAGATCGCCGCCTCGACGATCACCTCGGCTCCCGGCTCGTCGGGGATCGCAATCAGCGAAGGGCCGATCGTGACGACGAGGGCAAGGGCGGCGGCGGCCAGCATGGGGACTGAGCATACCGCCGCTTCTGGCATGATCGGTTCATGCCCCACCCGCCGATCCTGTGGTCACCACCGCCGGATGCCCGTCGCCGCACCCGGCTCGGCGCGTACCTCGGCTGGCTGGAGCGGGAGCGCGGCCTGGCCTTCGACGACTACGACGCCCTGCTGGGATGGTCGATCGACGACCTGGACGCCTTTTGGCAATCCGTGTGGGACCACTTCGGCGTCCGCTCGTCGGTCCCCCCCGGGACGGCGCTGGCGGACGACCGCATGCCCGGCGCGCGCTGGTTCGCCGACGCGCGCATGAATTGGGCCCAGCACTGCCTGCGTCTCGATGGCCGGCGCGACGAGGACGACGTGATCGTCGCCCGATCCCAGACGCGGGACCGGGTCACTCTGACCGCCAGCCAGTTGCGCGAGGAGGTGGCGCGTGTGTCCGCCGGCCTTCGCCGCCTCGGCGTCGGGCCGGGCGACCGGGTAGCAGCCTATCTGCCGAACGTGCCCGAGGCGGTCATGGGTCTGCTGGCCACCGCCTCGCTCGGAGCGATCTGGTCGAGCTGCGCCCCGGAGTTCGGCACGCGCTCGGTGGTCGACCGATGGAGCCAGATCGAGCCGTCGGTGCTGCTGACCATCGACGGCTACCGCTACGGGCCACGCGACGTGGACCGCACGGCCGAGGTGGATGCCATCCGCGAGGCACTTCCCAGCCTGCGGCACACCGTGGTGCTGCCCTATCTCTCCGGCTTGCCAGCGGTCCCGGATGCATTGGACTGGTCGGAGCTGCGTGCCGAGCCGGCCGAGCTCACCTTCGAGCAGGTGCCATTCGATCACCCGCTGTTCGTGCTCTATAGCTCCGGGACGACCGGGCTGCCCAAGCCGATCGTCCATGGCCATGGCGGCATCCTGCTCGAGCACCTCAAGATTCACGCCCTCCACCACGACCTCGGCGCCGCCGACCGGTTCTTCTGGTTCAGCACCACCGGCTGGATGATGTGGAACTACCTGGTCTCCGGGCTGGCCGTGGACGCCTCGATCGTGCTGTACGACGGCGCGCCGGCTCACCCGGACCTGACCGCACTGTGGAGACTCGCCGCCGAGGAGGGCGTCACGTATTTCGGCACGTCGGCTCCCTTCCTCATGGCCTGCCGCAAGGAAGGTCTGCGGCCGATGGACGTGGCCGACCTGTCGCCGTTGCGTGGCATCGGCTCCACCGGCGCACCGTTGCCGGCCGAGGGCTTTCGCTACGTCTACGACGCGATCTCCCCGAGCGTCCACCTCCAGAGCGTGTCGGGCGGGACCGACGTGTGCACGGCCTTCGTCGGCGCTTCGCCCCTGGTGCCGGTGTGGGAGGGCGAGATCAGCTGCCGCCACCTCGGCTGCGCGGTCGAGGCCTATTCGCCGGACGGCCGGGCGCTGGTCGGCGAGCAGGGAGAGCTGGTGATCACCCGCCCGATGCCGTCGATGCCCGTCGCCTTCTGGAACGATCCCGACGGGGATCGCTATCGCGCCGCCTACTTCGAGGACTTCCCGGGCGTCTGGCGCCACGGCGACTGGATCACGTTCACCGAGCGCGGCTCATGCGTCATCAGCGGTCGGTCGGACGCGACGCTCAACCGGGGAGGGGTGCGGATCGGCACGGCGGAGTTCTACGCGGTGGTGGAGGCGATTCCCGAGGTGGCCGATGCGCTGGTCGTCCACCTCGACGAAACCGATGATCGGCTGCTCCTGTTCGTGGCCCTGCGGGAGGGCGCCGAGCTGGACGACGGCCTTCGTGCGACGATCGTGGAGCAGCTGCGCGCCTCGCTGTCGCCGCGTCACGCGCCGGACGAGATTCGTGCCGTGCCGACCATCCCGCGCACCCTGTCGGGCAAGAAGCTGGAGGTGCCGGTGAAAAGGATTCTCACCGGCACGCCCGCGGAGGTCGCAGCCTCTCGCGGGTCGCTGGCCGATCCCACGTCCCTCGACGCGTTCATCGCCATGGCAGCGCCGTCCGCGCAGGCGAGGCGCTAGCCACCCACGCCGGATCAAATAAGGAGAACCGATGGCGCTCGACGACCTCCAGACCTGGGAGCTGTGGTACCCGAGCGCCGCGGCGACCGGGCTGCCCATTGCGCGCGCACGGATCGACCCGGTCGAGGTGGCCTGGGCCCACGCCGTTCCCCGCACGCTGGCCGTCACCGTTCGGCGCGGCGACGATCGCGTCGTGGCGCGCGGCGAGCCGCTCGAACGGTCCGGTCCCTACCTGCCGATGACGCGGCTGGCGATCGAGGGCGAGGCGGTCCGCCGCGAGGACCGCTGGCCGACCGACGCCGATCTCGGCGCCATCGTGATCCTGCCCGGCGGCGAGGCCGGCGTCCTGACCGCGTGGTGGAACGCCGAGGACGGCTCGGCCTGGCGCTGGTCGGTGGAGCTCAGCAACCGGCGGGATTGAGCCCGGCCGCTCGGGTCAGTCGGTGTAGTACACCCCGTCGAGCGCGCCCCAGGCGGCGGCGCTGAAGATCGCGCAGGCCGTCTTGGCACGCGCGAACTCGCCGTCCGACAGGGCCTCGATGCGCTCGGCCAGCATCGCCGGCTCGTCCGTCTCGACCGCGTGCTCGACCCAGTAGCGCTGCCCAGGCTCGCCGACCGTGCCGGCGTAATGCTCCTTCAGCCCCTCCAGCTTGGAGGTGGCAGTCTTCGGCTGCTGGACCTCGAACGAGTACAGCGCGCCAAGGGCCTCCGGCACCGATGCGAACGCCTGCTGCCCGACGGCGAGCAGCGTCTTCGACTGCGGGCGGCGCATCTCGCGCCTGGCGCCCAGCGAGGCCCGGAACGCCTGCCACAGCTCGTCGTGCTCTCGCTCTTCCGCGGCGTACTCCGGATAGCCGATCCGATCCCAGCCGGCGTCGACGACGCCAATGAACGGCGCCCACTCGTCGGCGTACTCGGTGAGGCGCTCGACCGGCAGCGTGCCGGCGCGCCATTCGGCGTAGAAGGGATGCTCGTTGAGATCGAACTGGCGAACGATCGCGTCCAGCTCGGCGATCCTGCTGCTCATCGGACCCAACCACCTCGACTGCGTGCTGCTGTGCCCGCCCGCACGGTCATCGGTCGGGCGCTCAGTGCTTGCAAGCGTAGCCGATTCCCGTCAGGCGAGATCGCCGTCGATCTCCTCGAGACGACCGTCGCCATCCATCGCGACGCCGTCGGCCCGTCTGACGACAGGCGTCCGGAGGAAGAGGAGCACCCCTGCCCCGACGGTCAGCGCAGCCATGATCGGGATCCACGGCAGGGCGCGGATGTCGGCGAACCCGACCACCTCGAGCCGGCGAGCATGCTCGTTGCCGAGCGGATCACGCGCCACGACCATGACGTCGTGGGGCCAGATTGAGGCCTCGACCACGGTCCCGAAGTCGCCCGCTTCGGTGACGTACACCGAATGGCCATCCACCGTCACGGTCGTCCCGACCCCGACGCTGCCAACCACCGATGCGCGACCGTCGAACAGCTCGAACGAGGTGGCCGCGGTCAGGCCCGGCGGCTCGCTCAGCACGGTCAGATCCCAGCCGAACGTGCGCGCGAAGCCACCCGGGCTGACGACGATCATGCTCACGTCATGCTCCCGGCCTGGGGCGCGCGTCCCGCTGGGTTCGAGCGTGATCGTGAGAGGTCCATTCCCGATCTCGTCCGCCTGGGTCTGCGGCCCAACCGAGGTCACCACGAGCGTGCCTGGCTCACCCGATACCGTGGCCTGGAACCCGTCGTCCCCGGTAAAGAGCATCGGCCCGTCGCGCAGATCCAGCGCGGTGGCACCCGCGAGCTCGACGGGCGGATCCGCATTCGCTCCAGGACCGAGCACCGAGTCGAGAGGAGCGACCGTCACACGGGCGTCGTCTGGGAATCCTCCCTCGGCGAAGCCCGGGTCTCCCAGCCACGCCGAGGTCCCGCCGCCCCGGAACCAGCCGGAGCCGAATGCCAGCCAGGCCGAGTCCGGTCCGGCCAGGCCGACCACCTCTCCGCCGGCCAGGGAGGCAACCTCGCGTGCCACGTGGTCCCCGCCGGGATCCATCTCCAGCAACCGCCCCAGGCCGAGGAAGGCGGCACGGCCATCCGGCAGCCCGCCCGGGATTGGACCCATCTGTGGATAGAAGTTGGGCAGCACATCGGCCCTGGTGGTCGTCGCGCTCTGGCTTGCCGCCCACAGGTCCTTCATCTCCTGCGGCGCATCGATGTCCACCTCGAGGTCGAGGGCGAGGGTGAAGACGCGAATCCCGAGGTCGGAGGCGGCCGCAACATCGGTGCCCGTCAGCTCGACGATCCTGGCGTCCTCGCCGGTGCCGAGCAGGTACAGGGTCGGCCAGGTTTCCCTCTCCTGCTCGGTCACGTCCCCGAGCGCGCCGTCGCGCGGCCATCGGGCCGTGCCGATGCCCCGCTCCGACGACATCAGCAGCACCCCATCGGCCGCTCCCACGATCCAGCTGGTGCCGGGCGGCTGAAGGATGTCGATCGCCGGCGCCTGCTCCGCAACGAGCGCGCCGTCCCGTGACGTTACCCGGACGAGCCGGCGCAGCCCTTCGTGCACGAAGAGCAGGTCGTCCCCCGGTGTCCCATCGCTCTCGCCGGCCGACGAGAACCACACAGGCTGGTCGTTGGGAATCGGAACCGGCTCCGCGACGAAGCCGTCGCCGGAGGGAGAACGCAGCAGGGTGTACTGGGGCCGCGACGCCTCGGTGAGCGACGATCCATACGCGGTCACGAGCAGCTCGTCGCGACCATCACCCTCCATGTCGATCACGGACATGCTCTCGACCGATCCCAGCTCCTCGGGCACCAGCTCCAGGTCCAGGTTCGATGTGCCCTGCAATCGGACGTTGGCGAAGCTCAGACAGCAGGCGCCCGGGTTGGTGTCGGTGTACGGCGTGCCGACAGCCACGACGACCCGAACACGATCGCCGTCCCGCAGCGAGAGGAGCGCGGCCGTATCCTCCCCCAGCCGGGCGGTGCGCGCCTCGACATCGGCTTCCACCCAGCGGACGACTGGCTCCTCGCCGAGCGAGACCCATCTGCCGCCGCGCACGCCCCAGACGGCGACGCGCAGGCTGCTTCCCGGTTCGGGCAGACTGACGATGGCGACGATCTCCTTCGCGCCGTCGCCGTCGAGGTCGGCGGTAACGGCGGAGTGCGCGTCCTCGGTCAGTACGCTCGCGGCGGACTCGGCCGCGACCGGCGACGGCAGCCGCGGTCAGCAGGAGCGCGGCGACGATTGCCGCTTCCCCGGCCCGCCGGACGAGGCCGAGGCCCGCCATCGTGCCCTACATCGCCCGCAGACCGAGCAGGTTGCGCGCGATCACCATCCGTTGGATCTCGCTCGTTCCCTCACCGATCTCGGTCAGCTTCGCGTCACGCAGATAGCGCTCGACGCGGTACTCGGTGATATAGCCATATCCGCCATGGATCTGGATCGCGTCGTTGGTGACGTCTCGCGCCACCTCGGACGCGTAGAGCTTGGCCATCGCCGCCTCGGTCGAGTACGGCTGGCCGCAGTCCTTGAGCCACGCGGCGCGGTACGTCATCAGGCGCGCCGCATCGATGGTGGTGGCCATGTCGGCGACCTTGAAGGCAACGCCCTGGAAGGTGCCGATCGGCCGCCCGAACTGCTTGCGCTCCTTCGCGTAGGCCGATGCCGCCTCGTACGCGGCCTGGGCCAGGCCCAGCGCCATCGAGGCGATGCCGATCCGTCCGCCGTCGAGCGTCTTCAGGAACAAACGGTCACCCTCGCCCTCCGGGCCGAGCATGTTCTCGGCGGGGACACGGCAGTCCTCGAAGATCAGCTCGCCGGTGTTGCTCGCATGGAGACCCATCTTCTCCTCCATGCGGCCGATGCTGAAGCCGGGCGCATCGGCTTCGACGATGAAGGCGCTGATCTTGCCCGACTCCTCCTCCCGATCGGTGACGGCCGTGACGATGTACGTGCCGGCCACGCCCGCGTTGGTGATGAATCGCTTCCCGCCGTTGAGGACCCACTCGTCGCCGTCCCGGCGCGCACGGGTCCGGGTGCCACGGGAGTCGCTGCCGGCGCCGGGCTCGGTCAGGCCGTAGGCACCGATCACCTGGCCGGACGCCATCGGGCGCAGGTACTTCTCCTTCTGCTCCTCGGTGCCGGCCATCCAGATCGGGTTGCAGCCCAGGCTGGTATGGGCGCTCACGATGATGCCAACGCTGCCGCTGACCCGCGACAGCTCCTCGACGGTGATCGCGTAGGCCAGCGCGTCGAGGCCGGTGCCGCCGATCTCCTCCGGATACGGCACGCCCAGCAGCCCGAGGTCGGCCGCCTCCCGGATGACGTCGTGCGGGAACTCGCCCTTGCGCTCGAGCTCGTCGGCGACCGGGGAGATGCGCCGATCGGCGAACTCGCGCACCGTGCGGCGGATCTCCTCGTGCTGGGGCGAAAGGGCAAAGTCCATCGCGGTGGCGTGCTCCTGTGGCGTGGGGGCGCTCGGGCGACGAGTGTACCGCGCCGAAAATGGACGACCCGACCGCGATGCGGCCGGGTCGGTTCAGTGTCCTCTCGGCGCCTACGCCGATCGGCGCCAGCGTTCGAGGTCGCGCTGGCTGCGACGCTCATCCGCGCGCTGGAGCGCGGTCCGGCGACGCCGCGTGGCCATCGGCCGGGGGCGGTGTCGCTTCTGGTGGTTCAGCTTCGCCATGGTCCTCGGTCCTCCCCCACCTGCTCGGTGATGCGCCTATGACGCGCAGGTCCATGCGTTGGTTGCAGTCGGCGCAGCGACCGGGGAGCACACGAATCCTTGACAGTCGCCGATGGCCGATCCCTATACTCCGAAGCCTTACTGCAACGCGACAAGGTTTGCGAGTGAGCGAGCGTGCCCGAGGCTGACGTCCGCCTGGACCGAGTGACGAAGCGGTTCGGTGATTTCACCGCCGTCGATGACCTGTCGCTTGCGATCGAGCCGGGCGAGTTCTTCTCGCTCCTCGGCCCCTCCGGGTGCGGAAAGACGACGACCCTTCGCATGATCGGTGGCTTCGAGGAGGTCACCGAGGGACGGGTCCTCCTCGGGGAAACCGACGTCACCGACCTGCCGCCGTTCAAGCGCGCCACGAACACGGTCTTCCAGAACTACGCGCTGTTCCCGCACCTGACGATCTACGAGAACATCGCCTTCGGCCTGCGGCGCCGGAAGACGGCCGGTGACGAGATCCGACGCCAGGTGTCGGCCATGCTCGACCTCGTCGAGCTCCCGGGCTTCGAGCAGCGCAAGCCGAACCAGCTGTCGGGCGGCCAGCAGCAGCGAATCGCGCTGGCTCGGGCGCTGGTGAACAACCCCCGAGTCCTGCTCCTCGACGAGCCGCTCGGCGCGCTGGATCTCAAGCTGCGCAAGCAGATGCAGGTCGAGCTCAAGCGCATCCAGAGCGAGGTCGGCATCACCTTCATCTTCGTCACCCATGACCAGGAAGAGGCCATGACGATGTCGAATCGCATCGCCGTCATGCGCCACGGAAAGATCGAGCAGCTCGGCACGCCCGAGGAGCTGTACGAGCGCCCGACGACCGGCTTCGTGGCCGGGTTCCTCGGTGTCAGCAACCTGCTCGACGCGGAGGTCGCCGGTCGCGACGACGGCTACGCGGCGCTGAAGCTGGCCGACGGAACGGTGCTGCACGCGCCAGCCGCCCTCGTCAACGGCGCGACTCACGTCCGCCTCGGCGTCCGCCCCGAGAAGCTCCGCGTGGTGGCAGTCGCCGACGACCACGCCCAGGCGGCGAGCTCCAACACGAATGCGATCGAGGGCACCGTGCTCGACGCGTCGTACATCGGGGTCAGCACCCAGTACCTGATCGAGACGCGGGACGGCCATCGTCTTACCGTCTACGCACAGAACCTCGAGACGAGCGGCGCCGGCGAGGCGCACGCGGATGGACAGCGCGTCCGCCTCACCTGGCAGCCACAGCACACCTTCGTCATCCCCGCCCATGCCGCGATCGACGGTGAACCCGACCTACATCCTGGAGGAGAGACCGATGAGTGACCCCATCGAGCGCACGCGGATCGAGATCGCGATCGACCAGATGCTCCGCCGCGATCGCCTCACGCGGCGGACCTTCATGCGGCGCATGGGACGCGGCGTCGTCGCGGTCGGTGCGCTCGCGACGGTGCCCGGCATCATGGCCGCGTGCCAGCCGGGTGAGGAGGGCTCGGGCCGGGTCGCGTGGCTGAACTGGCCGGCATACATGGATCTCTCGGAGGACGAGACCACGTTCCCGAGCATCGAGGCCTTCACCGAGCAGTCCGGCATCGAGGTCGAGTACAACGAGGGTCTCCTCGACAACGCGGACTTCCTGGCGCAGTACTCGCCGGACCTGAACGCAGGGAACAACACCGGGTGGGACCTCATGAGCCCGGGCGGGTGGGTCGTCGAACGCATGGTCCGCAACGAGTGGCTGGAGCAGCTCGACCACGAGCAGCTCCCGAACTGGACGGCCAACTGCGCCGACTACGCGAAGGGCCTGTGGTTCGATCCGGACAACGTGCACAGCGTCTGGTGGCAGGGTGGTATCACGGGTATCGCCTACGATCCGGAGCTCACCGGCCGGGAGATCACCACGTTCGATGACCTGCTCGATCCGGAGTTCTCCGGCCGGGTCGGCGGCTTCAGCGACATGCGCGACATGTTCGGCCTCACCCTCCTCTCTCTGGGCGTCCAGCCCGAGAACGCCGAGATCGCGGACGTCGAGGCCGCGCAGCAGAAGCTGCTGTCCGCGCCGGAGGGCCACTTCCGCGGCTTCTATGGCAACGAGTATTACGACGCGCTCGCGGCCGGGGACCTGGCCATCTCCGTCGCGTGGGGCGGCGACATCAGCCAGATGAACTTCTACGACAACGACAAGGTGCGATTCGTTGTCCCCGAAACCGGCGGAATGCGCTGGAACGACAACCTCATCATCCCGAAGGGCGGCGCCAACCTCGCCGCCGCGCATCAGCTGATCGACTACTACTACAGCCTCGATGCCGCAGCGATGCTGTCGGAGTACGTCGGTTACTTCAGCCCGGTCACCGGCATCGAGGAGCGCATCCTGGAGGATGCCCAGGCCGCACGTGACGAGGGCGACACGGAGTGGGCCGACACCCTCGAGGCGCTCGCGCCAACGGTCGTGATGACCGATGAGCAGACCGCCAACACCTTCACGGACAAGGAAATGACCGAGGAGGAGGAGGCCCAGTGGAACGATCTGTTCGAGGCTGTCATCGGCGCCTGAGCGGCCGCTGATCCGTGAAGTCCGTCGGCCGGCGGTTCGCGCCTGGGCTCCTCCTGCTGCCGGGGGGAGCCTGGCTCCTGGCGTTCTTCGCGATTCCGATGGGCTTCATGCTGCTCATCTCGCTGCAGACCGGGACCTTCGACACGGGCTACCAGCTGACGTGGAACTTCGGGATCTACCCCGAGGTCGTGGCGGAGTACTGGGAGCTGTATGCGCGTTCGTTCGTCTTCGCCGTGCTGACCACGCTTATCACGCTCGCGATCGGCTACCCGGTGGCGTACTTCATCGCCTTCCGGGGCGGGCGCATGAAGAGCATCCTGCTCCTGCTCGTCATCCTCCCGTTCTTCGTCAGCTTCGTCATCCGAACGCTGAACTGGCGGATGATCCTGTCCGACAACGGGCTCGTGTTCGGGCCGCTGAAGGACATCGGACTGCTCGCGCCGGACTTCCACTTCCTGGCCACGCCGGCCTCGGTCGTGTTCGGGCTGACCTACAACTTCCTGCCGTTCATGATCCTGCCGCTCTACGTCGCGCTCGAGAAGGTCGACCGGAACCTCATCGAGGCCGCCAACGACCTGTACGCGAGCCGGGTCTCCGCCTTCTGGCGGATCACCTTCCTCCTCTCGCTGCCGGGCGTGTTCGCCGGCTCTCTCCTGGTTTTCATCCCGGCCATGGGTGACTTCATCACCGCCGAGGTCATCGGCGCCGGGAATCCCCAGGTGTTCATGGTCGGGAACATCATCCAGCGCAAGTTCCTCGACAGCCTCGACTATCCATCGGCGGCGGCCCTCGCCTTCGTGCTCGTGGCGGTCGTGATGGTGCTCATCGCCATCTACGCGCGGGTCGTGGGCAGCGAGCGGCTGACCAGCTGACCGATGACGGCAACCGCCCCTCCCACGCATCGCACCTCGCGCAGGCGGTGGACCCACTTCGTCCTTCCCGTCTACACCGTGGCGTTGCTCCTGTTCCTCTTCGCGCCGATCGCCGTGATGATCGCGTTCAGCTTCAACGACCCCGGCGGCCGTCAGAACATCACGTGGCAGGGCTTCACGTTCCGGAACTACATCGACCTGTGGGGCCGGTCGCAGATCACGACCCCGATGGTGGTGAGCCTCGCGGTGGCGACGGTGTCCACGCTCGTGGCGACGGCGTTCGGGACGATGATCGCCCTCGCCCTGACGCGCTACGACTTCCGCGGCCGTGGAGCGATGAACATGCTCATCTTCATCCCCATGGCGGCCCCGGAGATCATCCTGGGCGCGTCGCTCCTCACCCTGTGGGTGTCGTTCGGCGTCGAGCGGGGCTTCCTCACGATCCTCGCCGCCCACATCATGTTCTGCATCAGCTTCGTCGTCGTCACCGTCCGCGCGCGGCTCGTCGGGTTCAACCGCACGCTCGAGGAGGCGGGCATGGACCTGTACGCCGACGGCCGCACCACGTTCTGGAAGGTGACGTTCCCGATCATCTTCCCTGGCATCCTGTCGGCCGCGCTCCTGTCGTTCGCCCTGTCGGTGGACGACTATGTGATCACCCTGTTCTCCGCCGGCCGCACGGTGACGTTCCCACTGTGGGTCTTCGGGGTCAGCCGTCTCGGGATCCCCCCGGAGGTCAACGTGCTCGGCACGCTGATCTTCCTGGTGGCGATCGCCTTCATCGTCGTCCAGCTCTGGAGCCAGCGGCGAGCGCGCGAGGCGCGGGCGGCTATCCCGTGATCGGGTACCGGATCGGCGAGGCGGCTCGCCGCGTGGGCGTCTCCCCCTCCGCGTTGCGACTCTGGGAACGGCAGGGGCTCGTGCGGCCCGCCCGGCTCGGAAGCCGCTATCGCATCTATACCGATGCCGACCTCGAGCACCTGCGCAGCATCCGCCGGCTCCGGCAGATCGACCGGCTCAACGCACCGGGCATCCGACGGGTCCTGCGCGAGACCGTGACCCCCGCCGCCGATGCCGACGGACGCCGCGACGGGCGTCCCCTGCGCCGCGTGCGCGACGAGCGTGGACTCAGCCTGCGGGAGGCAAGCGAGCGAAGCGGCCTGTCGATCAGCTTCATCTCGGCGCTCGAGCGCGGCGTGACCGGCGCCAGCGTCGCCACGCTGCAGCGACTGACGGCCGCGTACGGCACCACCATGCTCGAGCTGTTCGGCGGTGTCGATGACGGAAGCACCGACCGGCTCGTGCCGGCGAACGGGCGCCGCGCGCTTCGCCTCGGCAGCACGGAGGTCCGGATCGAGGAACTCTCGCGCGGTGCGCGCCAGCTCGAACCTCAGCTCTTCGTCCTCGCGCCGGGCGCGACGAGTGACGGGGCATATGCCCACGAGGGCGAGGAGTTCATCTACCTGCTGTCGGGCGCCGTGACCGTGTGGGTCGGCGACGACGAGACCTACGTCCTCGATCGCGAGGGCGACGCGCTGACCTTCCCCTCAACGCTGCCGCATCGCTGGCGCAACGACGCCGGCGGGGAGAGCCGACTGCTATGGATCAACACGCCACCGACGTTCTGACCGACTGGGCCGCCCTGCGGAGCGGGGTGCCACCGGTCTGGGCGCGCTACACCGACCTGATCGTCGAACGGGCCAGCGGCTCGTGGATCGAGACGGTCGACGGGGTGCGCTACCTGGACTACACGTGCGGCATCGGGGTGACGAACACCGGCCATGCCCATCCCCACGTCGTCGCGGCGATCGCCGAGCAGGCAGCACGCGGCATTCATCTCCAGCAGAACATCGTGTACCACCAGCCCGGCCTGGAGTTGCATCGGCGGCTCCCGGAGCGCTTCCCGAATCCGGCGCCCGAGACCGCCTACGGCCTGTTCCTGTCCAACTCCGGCGCCGAGGCGGTCGAGGCGGCCATCAAGCTGGCCAAGTACGTCACGCGGCGACCCAACGTCATCACCTTCCGGGGCGGCTTCCACGGCCGGACCCATGCCGCGATGGCGCTGACGACCTCGAGCGCGAAGTACCGGTCGCACTTCGAGCCGTTGATGGGTGGCGTGCACCTCGCGCCGTACCCGTATCCGCTGCGCATGGGCGGACCCGAAGCGGCCCTCGCTTCGACGCTGGCCGCCATCGATGACCTGTTCGCCGGCGTGGTGGCGCCCGATGACGTCGCGGCCTTCGTCGTCGAGCCGGTGCTCGGCGAGGGCGGCTACGTCGTGCCGGCGGACGGCTTCCTCCCCGCCCTGCGCGCGCTGGCCGACCGCCACGGCATCCTGCTGGCAGTCGACGAGGTGCAGTCCGGGTACGCGCGGACGGGCCGCTTCTTCGCGACCGAGTGGACCGATGCGACCCCGGACATCGTGATCATGGCCAAGGGCATCGCGTCCGGCCTGCCCCTGTCGGGCATCCTGGCGCCACGCTCCCTGCTCGATCAGCTGGCACCCGGCGCCCACGGCGGCACCTACGGTGGCAACGCGGTTGCGTGCGCCGCCGCACTGGCCACGCTCGACGTGATCGACGACGAGCGACTCGCCGAACGCGCCGAGTCGCTGGGGACGCATCTGCTCGACGGGCTGCGGGATCGCGCCGAGGGCCACGGCTGCGTGGCGGAGGTCCGTGGACGCGGCCTGATGGTGGCCCTCGAGTTCGCCGAGCCGGGGTCGCTCACCCCGCGGCCGGATCTCGCGAAGGGTCTGCTGGCCGAGGCGATGGCAAGGAACGTGCTGCTCCTCACCTGCGGCACCTACGGGCAGTCGGTCCGGATCATCCCTCCGCTGGTGACGACGGAGGACGAAGTGGAGTTGGCGCTCGACGCGATCGGCCAGGGGTTGGACGCGATCGGTGCCTGAGGAGCAGCGGAGGAACCGAATGGCAGAGCGCATCTGGGTGGTCGACGATGAGCCGCTCATCCGCACGGCGATGCTGGCGGTGCTCGGCGAGCAGAGCTACGAAGCCCGCGGCTTCGGCAACGCCGAGGAGCTGTACACCGCGCTGGTCGAGGAGGGCCAGATCCCCGACCTGATCGTGCTCGACCAGCGGTTGCCCGACGAGTTCGGCTCGACGATCCTGCACTCCCTGCGCGAGCGGCCGCAGTACCGCGACATCCCGGTGCTGTTCGTGACCGCCATCGACGACGAGGAGGCCGAACGCCTGGCCGACCTGGCCCCGGTCGTGCGCAAGCCGTTTGACTTCGTCGACTTCGTGGATGCGGTGCGCAGCCAGCTCGAGACCGCACCGGCCGATCAGCCACTGGGCGGTTAGGCACCGGGCCGGATCCTGGGCGGCGAGTCGCCGCGAGAGCGCCACGGGACCGGTAGGCGCGGCGCAGAACGCACGGGTCATCTCGGGCACACGGAGCCGGTATGCTCTCGCCCACCGCGACGGAGGCGCACCCAGGCACCGATGATCCGGACCACGCCGTTCCACGACCGGACCAGCGCACTCAACGAGACGGGCCTGTGGCAGCACTGGTCAGGTCACATGGTCGTGACGCGCTACCAGGCGTCGGACAAGTTCGAGTACTTCGCGGTGCGCAACAGCGTCGGCATCTTCGACACCTCGCCGCTGTACAAGTACCGCATCGCGGGTCCGGACGCCGAGCGCTTCCTGTCGGGCATGCTGGCACGGGACATCCGCCGCTGCCCGCCCTGGAATGCGCAGTACACGACCTGGCTCGACGACCGAGGGTTCGTGCTGGAGGACGGGGTCATCCAGCACCGCGGATCCGACGAGTTCCTGCTGACGGCGGCCGAGCCGAACTTCGCCTGGTTCGCCGACCGGGTCGGCCGGCTGGCCGTGACCATCGAGGAGGTCAGCCTGGACATCGGAACGCTGGCGGTACAGGGCCCGCGCTCGCGCGACCTGCTGGCGCGCCTGGTTCCGGCGGTGAGTGAGCTCCCCTTCTTCGGCATCACCACCGGCACCATCGCCGGAAGGGACGTGACGGTCAGCCGCACCGGCTACACCGGCGACCTGGGCTACGAGATCTGGGTCGATGCACCGGACGCGGTCCAGGTGTGGGACACGGTCTGGGAGGCGGCTGACGGCCACGGCATGCTGCCCTACGGCATGGGCGCGCTGTACATGCTGCGCATCGAGGCCGGGCTGCTGCTGCTGGGCGCCGACTTCGACTCCAGCCGCTTCGCCTTCAACGACTCCCATCGGTCCACCCCGCTGGAGCTCGGCTGGGCGTGGATGTTCAAGGGACTCGAGGAGGACGACCGCCCGTTCATCGGGCGCCGGGCGCTGGAGCGCGAGCGCGCCGAGAAGTCGTCCCGGTGGCGCATGGTGGGGCTGGTGGTCGACTGGCAGGACTACGACCGGGTCTACAGCGGAGCCGGCCTGATTCCGCCCAAGGACCACCGGCCGATCCACGAGGACTGGATGGTGTACGACGCGGATCGGACACGCGTCGGCTACGCGACCAGCATCATGTACTCGCCGGTGCTGCAGCAGCACATCGCGCTGGCCCGCGTGCGACCCGACCTGGCCAAGCCCGGCACTCGCGTCTTTCTGGAGTTCACGGTGGACCACCATTACGAACAGGTGGCCGCGCACGTCGCACGGCTGCCCCTCTACAACCCCGAGCGCAAGGCTGCCTGATGGACCGATGAGCACGCACCGATACGACGCGATCGTGGTGGGTGGCGGCCACAACGGGCTGGTCAATGGCGCCTACCTCGCCAAGGCCGGGCTCAAGACGCTGATCCTGGAACGCCGGCACCTGGTGGGCGGCGCCGCCATCACCGAGGAGCTTCGTCCGGGCTTCCACTTCACGACCTTCAGCTATGCCCTGTCGCTGCTGCGGCCGCAGATCATCCAGGAGCTGGAGCTGACTCGGCACGGCTTCCTCCCGCTGCTCATGGCGACGCGATTCGCGCCCGGTGAGGACGGCGAGTACCTCGTCTTCAACCGCGACCACGACGAGACGCTGCGCGAGATCGCCCGCATCTCTCCCCATGACGCCGACGGCTATGAGCAGTACAGCCATGACCTCGATCGCGTCTGCCAGGCGATCAAGCCCCTGCTCGACATGGTTCCGCCCGATCCATTCAGCGACGATCCGGAGGAGCTGCTGGCCCTCGCCGCCCTCGGCTCTCGGCTGCGCGGCCTGGACAAGCGGACGCTGCACAACGCGGTGCGGCTGCTGACCGGCAGCGCCGCCGACTTCCTGGACGACTACTTCGAGTCGCCGTTGCTCAAGGGCTACCTGGCATCGTCGTCGATCATCGGCTCCAAGGTCGGCCCGCGCTCGCAGGGGAGTGGCCTGGTGCTGCTGTTCCACTCGTTGGGCGAGCACGACGGCGAGTTCGGCTCGTGGGCCTTCCACAAGGGCGGCAACGGCGGCTTCACCCAGGTGTTGGCGCGTGCGGCGGAGGCGTTCGGCGCCGAGATCCGGACCGAGGCGCCGGTCGAGCGCGTCCTGACCCGCGACGGCGAGGCGACCGGCGTGGCCCTGGCCGACGGGACCGAGATCGCAGCCGACGTGGTGGTCAGCGCGCTGGACCCGCGGCGCACCTTCCTGGATATGCTCGACCCGCGAGAGCTGCCCGACGACCTGGTCGAGGACATTCGCCGCGTCAAGTTCCAGGGCGTCAGCTCGAAGGTGAACTTCGCCCTCGACGCGCTGCCGTCGCACCCGGAGCTCGGCCCGCGGCCGGACCTGTACCGCGGCTTCATGAACATCGGTCCGTCGATCGACTACCTCGAGCATGCCTTCGACGACGCGAAGTACGGCTGGTACAGCGAGCACCCGTACATCGACTGCGCCATCCAGTCGACCATCGACCCCGACATGGCGCCGCCGGGCAAGCACGTCCTGTCGTGCTTCGTGCAGTACACGCCCTATCAGCTGCGCGAGAGCGACTGGGATGCCGAGCGCCAGCCCATGGCGGATCGGGTGCAGGCGACGCTGGAGCGCTACTTCCCCGGGTTCGGGGACCTCGTCCTGCAGCGCGAGGTCCAGACGCCGCTCGACATCGAGCGCACCGTCGGCCTGTCAGAGGGGAACATCTTCGCCGGCGAGTTCCTGGCGCCGCAGATGTTCTTCTTCCGTCCCGCGCCGGGCTGGGCCCAGTACCGCACCCCGATCGCGGGCTACTACCAGTGCGGCTCGGGGACCCACCCCGGCGGCTGCGTGATGGGAGCGCCGGGCCGCCTGGCGGCCGGCCAGATCCTCGGCGATCGGAAGCGCGCTACCGGCGGCTGAGGAACGCCGCGTCACCGCGCCAGGCGGTGATATCCAGAGGCGTACCAGAGCAGCGGTTCGGCATCCTCGCGGAAGCCGGCGGCCACGATCTCGCCGAGGAACATGGTGTGGTCGCCGCCGTCGTGGCGCTGCGTCAGCCGGCAGTCGAAGAACGCCAGCGCGCCGTCGAGCACCGGGGACCCCGTCTCTGCCTCGTGCCAGGACGCATCGCAGAAGCCGGTGAGCTTGGCGGCGGTGGTCGGGCGCGCGAAGCACTCGGCCAGTGTGAGCTGATCCTCCGCCAGGATGCTGATGGCGAAGGCGTGCGAGCCGACGATGGCCTGGTGCGTCTCCGCTTGCCGGCCGATGCTGGCCATCATCAGCGGTGGGTCGATGCTGATCGACGCGATCGCGTTGGCCGTCATCCCGGCCAGCAGTGGCCCGTGGCGGGCGGCCACCACGCTGACCCCGGTGGCGAAGCGCGCCATGAGGTCCCGCAGCCGACGCCGCTCGTCCTCGTCCATCGGTCCGAGGGCTACAGCGTGCCGGATCCGGCCAGCCGGAAGGCGGCCAGGAATCGACGGAAGAACGACTCGCCGTCGGTAGCGTCGAAGGCAACCGAGCGCGGGCCGATCCGCTCGATCTCGGGGAGCACGGCCGCGTATGCCGCGTGGACCGGCAGCCGGAAGTCGATCTCGGACCGCAGTGGCAGGCTCGGCCGATATGACTCCATCTCGGCCATCCGGGCGAGGGCCGCTCGCATCCCGGCCCGGATCGCCTCGGCCGCCGCCGAGGGAGAGAGGCCGTCCGCGGTGCTGTAGCCGAGCGCACGCTTCACGACGACTCGCTCCGCCCACGGCAGGATCGGTGCGATCTCCTCCGCCAGCGCATCGTCGCCGGTGACGAGCACCACGGGAATCCCGTGGTGTCCCAGGCGAATGGCGTTGACGGCGGCCTCGTTGTGGGGAGCACCGTTCACGCGCACGCCCGCCACCACCGCCGACGAGTAGGTGTGGCCGATCACCCCGGTGGCATGCCCGGCGCCCGCGTGGTAGCCGACGAAGGCGGCGGCATCGTAGGCGTCGTCGGGACCATCATCCACGTCCTGGGTCATGCTGAATGGCTTGTCGCCGATCAGCAGTCGCGCTCGCGGATCGAGGTCCTCCGCGCGGAGGTTGCGCATGTGCCAGTGGCTGTCGTTGACCACCACGGCGTCGGCCCCAGCGTCGAAGGCGGCCTCGATGGCCGCGTTCGCCTCGGCCGCCATCAGCGCCCGGCTGCGGTCGTAGTCGACGCGGTCGACGCCCGGCCCGAAGCTGACCTGGTGCGGATGGGCGACGCCGGCGAGGCCCTCCATGTCCACCGACAGGTAGATCCGCATCGGTCAGCGATACCGCTCGAGCTTCTCGAGGATGCCCGAGGTGGTCGCCCAGTCCGCCGCGGTCGGCGTACCGCCGCGGTGGAGGTGGAACAGCGGCACCGAGTTCCAGCACGGCCCGTCGATCCGCGGAAGGTGGATGGCGAGATCTCCGCGGTCGAGCGCCGCGACGAGCGTCGCCCCCTGGTCGCCGCCGCGCGCCATGGCGCGCTCGAGCGAGTCGACGAAATCGTCCAGCCCGCCGAACTCGAGCCCGATCCTCATCGCCGCCAGCCCGGTCCCGGGCGGGCGCAACCGGTCGGTCATCCGATCACGTCCAGCAGCCAGTTGAAGGCCACCGCCGAGCCGATGACGGCGAAGGCGAGCACCAGCAGCAGCAGGGCGCCGCCGACCAGGGTGGCCCACGCCGGCGCCGACCCGGGCTCGAGCGGGCGCTGCTCCGGAGGAAGCTGCTGGATCGAGCCGCTGCCGAGCCACACGGCCAGCGCGTCGCCGTCGACACGGACCTCGACCTCATCGTCCAGCGGCATCACGACCAGCCGCTCGCCGGCCGCCAGCTTGTCGGTCGTCAGCAGCGCACGACGCCGGCCCTGCGGCGTCGTCTCGTGGACGAGCACCGCATGATCGCCGGCGGCCGACAGGGGCACCGCCTCGAGGCGCCCCGCGCGGCCGATGGGGAGCGTGGCGGGCAAACCGTCGAGGCCCGCATCGGCGTCCGGCTCCATGCGGCCGATGGTATCAGCCGGTCGGCGTTGCACGGCGGCGTATGGTTGCCCCATGCCCGGGCCGGACCCGCTCGCGGACCAGCCGTTCAGCTACCTGGCTCGCGCCGACGGGACGATCGTCATTCGCTACCACGCCGCGCCCATCACCCTGCTGCGTGGCCGGGCGGCGGCGCGCTTCGCGACCAGGGTGGCCGATGCGGATCCCGCGGCGGCACAGCAGCTGATGGCGCGGGCAACGGGCAACTTCAAGCGCGGCAACGAACGGGGCTAGGTGCGTGAGCGTATATCCGTATATCCGCTCCAGACGCAGACCGAACTACGCCACCCGCTTGGTCTTCTTCGACACGTAATCCACGAGAACGTACTCGCCGAGATGCTCGGGTTCGACGTAGAAGGCGCGGCCGCGGTTAATGCGCGACATGAGATCGACGAACTCCGACAGGTAGCGTGAGCGCTCGAGCATAAACGTGTTGATCACGATGCCTTCGCGAGTGCATCGGCCCACCTCGCGCAGCGTCGACTGCACGGTGCGCAGCGTCGGCGGGTACGCGAACTCCACCTGCCCGTTGTCGATGTGGGCGGTGGGCTCGCCGTCGGTGATGACCACGATCTCCTTGTTGCCGCCGGTGGATCGGCCGAGCAGCTGGCGCGCGATGATCAGGGCGTGCTGGAGGTTGGTGCCGTACTCGAACTCGTACGGCGACAGTGTGGGAATCGATTCCGGCTTCAGCTGGCGGGCGTAGTACGCGAAGCCGACGACGTACAGCTTGTCCCTCGGGTACTTGGTGTGGATCAGGGTGTGGAGCGCCATGGCCACCCGCTTGGCGGCCGATGAACATCCGCGCAGCAGCATCGATCGGCTCATGTCGAGCAGCAGGACGGTGGACGACGTGGTCGTCTCCTCGGAGCGGGTGACCTCGAAGTCGGTGGGGATGATGCTGACCGGGGTACCGGGCCCGGTGCGCGCCATGGCGTTGAACAACGTGCGGTTGATGTCGACCGCGAACGCGTCGCCGAACTCGTACGGCTTGGTCTCGTCGGTCGGCTCGCCGCCCCGACCGGGGCGGGGCAGGGCATGGCCGCCAAAGCCCTCGCGGCGAAGTCGCGAGAAGATGTCGGTCAGGGCCCGCATGCCGAGCTTGCGCGCGGCGCGCGGGGTGAGCTCCAGCCTGCCCGACTCGCGGTCGAGGTATCCGGCCTCCTCGAGCGCCCGGGTGAGCTCCTGGAGCTGGCCGAGGTCGTCGACGGCGTCGTCGCCGGCGAGGTCGCGGAGCAGGTCGGGGTCGACCCGCGCGAGGGCATCGGGATCGCGTGCCGCGCCGAGGGCTTCATCCATCGCGTCGTACTGCTGTTGGCGGTCGATGGCCGCCAGCGCATCGGCCAGGCCCATCGGCTCATCGCCCTCGAACGGATAAGGCTCGCCGAACGGCAGGTCCGGCCGGGCGGCCTGGAGGTTGCCGGCCAGGCGTGCCATGTCGATCCGCAGCCGGTCGTCCCGCAGCAGATCGTCCATCAGCTCGCGCAGCTCCTCCCGCATCTGCGGGCTCATGCTGCTGAGCAGGGAGGCCATCTGCGACGCCTGCCGGTGGAGATGCTCGATGAGCTCGTCGGTGTTCGAGATGCCCGGTGGGAAGTAGGAGCCATGCTTGGCCATGAACGCGCTGAACTCATCGGTCGTGTCGGCGCCGGTCGCGTGCTTCTCGAGAAGGGAGTTCAGATCGCGGACCATGTCGCGCACGCCGGCCAGGTCCTCGGGCGTCACGCTCTGCACGCCCTCCTTGAGGCCCTGGAAGTACGTCTGCAGCATCTGCTGCCGCAGCTCGTCGGTGAGCGCCTCGAAGGCGTCCCGGGCGCCGTCGTCCATGAATTCGTAGTCGCGCAGGCCGTTCACCCGTCCTGCCAGGTTGTCCGGCAGCGCGTCGAGGCGGTACTCGCGCTGTCGCGCCGTTCGGCGCATCACCTGCTCGGCCATGCGCGCCTGGTCCTGCTCGGGACCGGGAGGCGCGTCGAGCGCGCGCTGCTCCGCCTCGTGCACCCGGCGCTCGATCCCCGACCGCTCCTGGTCGAGGATGTCACCGAGGCGACGATTGAGGTCGTCAAGCACGCCGTCGAGGTTCGAGCGCTCCAGCGCCTCCTGCCGGCGAGCCCGAAGGCGCTCCATGATCCGCCGCAGGCCGGGGACGTCACCCCCGCGCGTCCCACGCAGGCCGCGCTGCATGAGCCGTTGCAGTGCCCGACGCACGTCGCCCTCGGTCAGGATGTCGTCGGAGAGCGCATCGAGCACGTCGTCCGCGTCGAACGGGGGCAGCTGCTGGCTGCCGTCCCATCGCGAGTAGCGAAGCGTGCTCATCGTGGCCTCAGCCTAGGCCGATGACAGTGCTCCGTCCATCGGGCGGGCGTCGATCGTGGCAAGGTCACTGAGCAGCAGCTCGCGGTCCTCGTCTTCCGCGATCAGAGCGCCGAGCTCCCGCGCCCGCGCCACTGCGGCCGCCGTCTCCTCCTCGTCACCGGCAATCGACGCCGCGCGGGCGATCGCCTCCCAGGCGAACGCGATATCCCAGTCGACGATGCCGTGCTCCTCGCATAGGGCGAGACACCGTCGGGCGTGCCACATCGCCGGCTCGGCGCGTCCCAGGACGGTGTACACGCGCGAGCACTGCCACTCGCCGCGGGCACGGTTGGCCGGCTCGCCGACCTCGCCCCAGTGGTAACGCGAGGCATGCGCGCAGTGCAGCATCTCGTCGTCCTGTGCGCCCGTGCGGTCCGCCCGCTCCATGAGCGTCCAGGTGTGGTTGAACAGGTCTGCCGCAAGGCGGCGGCGGGCGTCGACATCGAGCGGCGCCGGTGGCGACGGGATCATGATCGGCTCCTCGTGGTCGATGGCTCGATTGAGCCAGTGAATCTGGCGCTGGGTGCGCGCGAGCAGCGCGCCGAGGCGGGTACGGTGCGCGGCCAGCATCGCGCGGCGCTCGGCGGGATCGGCGGCGAGGGCAGTGCGGATCCGCGGCAACGGAAGGCCAAGCTCGCGCAGGCTGCCGATCAGGCGAGCCTCGTCGGCCTGCACCCGCGTGTAGGAGCGGTAACCCGTGACCGGATCCACGCTTGCTGGCACGAGCAACCCGTGCTGGTGGTAGTGCCGCAGCGCCCCGACGCTCAGCCCGGACAGCCGGGCGAAGCGACCGATCGAGAGCAGCTCGCCGTCCATGCCCGGCAGCATGGACTCTCCAGTAGGTGGAGAGTCAAGCCCTTTCCAGCAGGACGCGGATGGGGATCGGCTCGGCTGGCGGGTCCGACGGCTCCGCCAGGCGCAGGGCGTACCAGGCCACGTCGTGCCAGGCGCCGTGCTTCCATCCCACGCGCTGGTAGACGGCGATGCGCCGCATCCCGATCGCCTCGTGAAGCGCCACGCTGGCCTCGTTCGGCTGCGTGATGCCGGCGTAGGCATTGACGAAACCCTGGCGTCGGAGAAGGGAGATCAGGTCGTCGTACAGCCGGCGGCCGATGCCCCGGCCGGTGAACCCGTCGCTCACGTAGACCGAGATGTTCACCGACCAGCGGTACCCGGGACGCGCGTGGTGCGGCCCGGCGTACGCGTAGCCGACCACCTCCCCGTCGAGCTCCGCCACCAGCCACGGCGTCCGCTCCAGCGTGTCCCGCATCCGGCGCTGCATCTCTTCGGCGTCGGGCGCGACCTCCTCGAACGACGCCAGCCCGTGATCCACCGCTGGCCGATAGATCGCTGCCACCGCGGCGGCATCGGTCTCCGGATCAGCGAGGCGAACGAGCATCACCCCACCCTAGCGCGGACCGTGAGCCCAGTGGCGGGCCGCTAGCCGGCGACCTGCTGGAGCACGAGTCCGTCGGCGTTGACGCGGACCACCGTCGGCACCAGCGCCACCCCGTACTTGCGGGCGAGGTCTGGCCGCTCCCGGACGTTGACGCTGACGTAGCGCTCCGATCCGGCCTCGAGGTCCCGCAGGACGGTGTTGCAGTCGGTGCACAGGGGGTGGCCGAAGGCCACCACGACATCGCCGGCACCTGCCGCAACGCCGAGCTCGGCCAATTCGACGCGATCGACCTCTCGTCGGCGGATGCCGCGGATGCGGGCGCCGATGCGGTACAGCTCGCAGCCCACGCACAGGCCAGTCGCGGCCGCCAGGAGGGCCAGGGCGGCCACGAGCAGCCCGAGGGCCGCACCGATGGCGGTCCAGCCGACAGCCCAGGCCAGGGTCGCCGATGTCAGGACCACGAAGCCGATCTGGTTGGCGAATCGCGGCGGGCGCGAGTCCTCGATCGGGCCCTCACCAAAGCGCGGCTGGACGAATTCGAAGTAGGCGACGCAGGCGAGACAGTAGCGACGGCCATAGCGCAGGCCGATGCCCAGCTGGGCGCCCATGAGCCCGAGCAGCGGCCACCAGCCGGTGAGCACGGCCACGAGCGACACGATGCCGACGGTGGCCTGGTTGAACCTGGGGGCGCGAGCGTCGATCACGTCGAGGTCGCGGTAAGGGTGCGCGGTGCGCGGTGTGGGCATTGGGTGCTCCGAGACAAGAAGTGCCAGGGGGTCACGGGCCGAGTGGCGGGAAGAGGGCCCTCAGTGAGGGCGGCAGACCGACGAGCGTCGCCGATGCGCGGGAGCGGAGCTCCTCCCGCCTAGCGACAGCGACAGATGCAGGCGAACGCGCCTCGGATGTCGCGGTGGTGAGAACCAGCGTCGGTCACGGTCCGCGCAGCATAGCGGCCGACCGGCCGCCCGTCGAGAGGTCGATTGCCCACGTGCACCGGCGACGCCGCGCGTCGATCGTGTTGCGGAGGAGGCGGCTGGGCCGTGATACTGCGGCCCACGGCATGAGGAGCCCGAGACCCGAGTGACCTGTATTCATTGTGGCGCCGAGAACGAGCTCGGTCGCAAGTTCTGCATGGAGTGCGGCCAGCGCCTGGCATCGGCATGCCCCACGTGCGGGACGGCGAACACTGCCGGCGCGAAGTTCTGCGGCGAATGCGGCAGCACCCTGGCGGAGGCGCCGCCCGTCGCCGAGCCAGCCGGCCAGGCACCTGCGACCGAGCGTCGGCTGGTCACGGTGCTGTTCGCCGACCTGGTCGGATTCACGACCCTCTCCGAGGCTCGCGACCCCGAGGACGTGCGGTCGCTCCTCGACCGATATTTCGACACGTGCCGCGAGGTGATCGGCCGCTACGGCGGAACGATCGAGAAGTTCATCGGCGACGCGGTGATGGCGGTCTGGGGCACCCCGGTGGCGCAGGAGGACGACGCCGAGCGCTCGGTGCGGGCGGCACTCGACCTGGTGGAGGCGGTGGGCATGCTCGGCGCCGGGCACTCGGCCGAGGGCCTCGCTGTGCGTGCCGGCGTGCATACCGGTGAGGCGGTGGTCACGATCGGCGCGACCGGCATGGGCATGGTGGCCGGCGATCTCGTCAACACCGCGTCGCGCCTGCAGTCGGTGGCCCCGGCCGGAACCGTGCTGGTCGGCGAGGGCACACGGCGCGCTGCCGACACGGCCATCGAGTTCGAGGCGGCGGGAGAGCAGGAGCTCAAGGGCAAGGTCAGCCCGGTGCCGGCCTTCCGCGCCCTTCGCGTCGTCGCCCAGCGCGGCGGTGTCGGTCGTAACGAGGGGCTGGAACCCCCGTTCGTCGGCCGCCAGGCCGAGCTGCAGCTCATCAAGGACTTCTACCACGCGACGGCGCGGGAGCGCGGACCGCGGCTGGTGAGCGTCATCGGACAGGCCGGCATCGGCAAGTCGCGGCTGGCCTGGGAGTTCCTGAAGTACATCGACGGCGTCACCGAGATCGTCTACTGGCACCAGGGCCGCTCCCCAGCCTACGGGGAGGGCATCAGCTTCTGGTCGCTGGGCGAGATGGTCCGGATGCGGGTCGGGATCGGCGAGGGGGCGGACGAGGCGACGACCCGGAACCGTCTTGCCGCAACTCTCGAGGAGTTCGTGCCCGATGCGGACGAGCGCGGCAGCCTGACCGACCCGCTCCTGCACCTGTTGGGCATCGGCGAGGCACCGACCCGCGAGCGAGGACAGCTGTTCCTGGCATGGCGGACCTTCTTCGAGCGGATCGCGGAGCGGGCACCGGTGGTGATGGTCTTCGAGGACCTGCAGTGGGCCGATGACGGTCTGCTCGACTTCATCGAGGAGCTGGTGACCTGGTCGCGCGGCAAGTCGATTTACCTCATCACCCTGGCGCGCGCGGATCTGCTCGACCGCCGGCCGACGTGGGGCGCCGGACAGCGCAGCTTCACGTCACTGTCGCTGGCGCCCCTGCAGGACGACGAGGTCGCCAGTCTGCTGTCGGGGCTCGTCCCCGGGCTACCGGACGACGTCCTTCGCCAGATCGTTGAGCGCGCCGAGGGCATCCCGCTCTATGCCGTCGAGACGGTCCGCATGCTGCTGAACGACGGTCGGATCGAGCGCGATGGAGCCACGTTCCGGCCGGTCGGCGACCTGAGCCACCTCGCCGTGCCGGAGTCCCTCCACGCGCTTATCGCGGCCCGCATCGATGCGCTGGCGCCCGCCGAGCGGACGCTGGTCCAGGACGCATCGGTCCTCGGTCTCTCGTTCAGCAAGGCCGCGCTGAGCGCCGTCAGCCGGGCTTCGACCGACGATCTGCAGCCAGTGGTCGAGCACCTGCTCCAGCGCGAGCTCTTCACGGTCGACGACGATCCCCGCTCGCCGGAACGTGGCAACTTCCGCTTCGTCCAGGGGCTCCTGCGCGAGGTGGCGTACGGCACCCTGTCGCGCGACGATCGGCGAGCCAGGCATCTGGCTGCAGCTCGCTACTACGAGGCCCTTGGCGACGACGAGCTGTCCGGCGTGCTCGCCCAGCACTACGTCGACGCCTACCGCGCCCATCCGGACGGTCCCGAAGGACAGGCCGTCGCCGCGCAGGCACGGGTGGCGCTGCGCGGCGCGGCGCAACGGGCCACCGATCTCGGATCTCACCGGACTGCGCTCGCGTATCTCGAGAGTGCGCTGCTCGTGGTCGAAGACGCGAGCGAGGAGCTCGAGCTCCGCACTCTGGCCACCCGCGCGGCAGCCGCCGGTGCGCTGATGGAGACGGCGCTGCAGCACGGCGAGCGTGTCATCGCGCTGGCCACGCAGCTGGGACATGACGGAGAGCGGAGGATCGCGATCGCACGACACGCGGACATTCTGCTCGAGGGCCGGCAGGCTCAGGCAATTCAGCAGCTCAACGAGGTCATCGAGGAGCCGGGCATGGTGCCCGGCGCTCCCGGCTACCTCGAGGTCGCCACAACACTGGCCAAGGCCGAGATGCGCGCGCTCAATGACAGCCGCGCCGTCGAGCTCGCGGACCAGGTGCTGGCTGTCGCTGACGAGGCAGACCACCAGCTGGAGATCGTGGACCTGATGATCACGCGCGGGGTGTCCTTGGCCAACCTGGGCCGCGCCACTGAGGCTGAGATCGTTCTCACGGGGGCGTTGGACATCGCTCGCCGCCGCGGGCTGGGCGACCAGTCGAACCGGGCAGCCGTGAACCTCGGCTACGCGCTGGCACAGGATGATCCGATGCGCTCCTTCCAGATTTCGCGCGAGGCGATCGAGGAATCGAAGCGCGCGGGCGTGATCTGGGCCCTGCGCTACATCGTCGGCAACGCGGTTGACTCGGCCATCGAGGTCGGTGAGTGGGACTGGGCCATGGAGACCATGGCCGAGATGGATCCGCTGTTCACCGAAACGGCGGAGCGAATCTGGTTCGGGACCTTTGCAGGCGTCATCCGGGCGTACCGCGGCGAGGACGTGCGGGACGAGGTACGGGCCATCTACGAGACCTCCCGCCCATTCGACGACCTCCAGTACCGGGCGATCGGGGCATACGGCGCGGTGGCCGACGCCCTGGTGCGCGGAGAGCTGCACGAGGTCATTCGAATCTCCGAGGAGACGATCGGGCTCAGCATCGCCGGTCTCGACGGCGGCATCTACGGCGCCCGCGCGGCGGCCTGGCTGCGCGATGCCGGCACCCTGCGGCGCTTCCGAGACGGCTTCCATGCCGGCCCCGGTGGACGGCGCACGGAGACCCTGCTGACCGCGATGGATGCGGCGCTGGCCGTCATCGAGGGACGCGGAACAGAGGCCCGCACCCTGTACACCGAGGCACAGCGCCTCAGCCGGGAACTGCGGTCTCCGTTGTGGCAGGCGATGATCGGCCTCGACATCGTCAAGCTCCGCGCCTTGGAGCCGGAGGACCGACGGCGTGCTGCGGAGGAAGCGCGCGCGATCTTCACTCGACTGCGAGCCACGGCGCTCCTCGCGATCCTCGACGACGGCGTCGCGGGGGATCTCACGCCGGACCTGCCGGCCCGCCGGGCCGACGCCGCTGAGGCGACCGACTCCGTGGGATCCGCGACGAGCGACCTCAGGCAGGGCTGAGCGGCGTCAGTGGAGGCGGGATCCGCCTCCGCTCTCGCCTTCGTCGTCATCCGGTGATCCCTCGCGCAGGAATCGTTCGATGTCGGCGATGAGCTCGTCCCCCGCCGGCAGGCGTGACTCGTCGGCCAACGCCTCGAGCCGCTCGACATAGGACTTCGTCTGCTCGTCCGACGCGGTTGCCGCGTCCAGCAGGTTGCGGCGCTCCAGGGCGCGCGTCGCGAGCTGGCCCACCGGCAGGTCGACGCCGAGGTAGCGACCGAGCGCCGTGAGGAGCGCGATCGAGGCTGTCGGGTAGGTCGCGTTCACGTAGTGAGGCACCTGGGCGAAGAAGCCGACCGCCGGGATGCCCGCCTCGGCCGCGGCCAGCTCGAGCACCGAGAGCGCCGCCGACGGGACGCGAAGCAGCCCGTCCGGGCCCTGGCGAATGCCCGACGGCAGCAGGCCGGATGCGGATGCCGTCGCCAGGATCGGGACCGGGCGGGTATGGGGAACCGCGGCGGGGATCGCGCCGAGGCTCGCCCAGCTGGCGACGCCGAATCGGCGGCAGAGGGCGATGACGTCGTCGGCCAGCTCCCGCCAGCGATAGTCGGGTTCGGGACCGGTCAGAACCAGCAGCTCGCGTTCGTCGAGCTTGGTGGCATTGACCGTGAGCTGTGGCCACTCCAGGGTGATCGGTCGACCGTCGAGGATGTCGAGCGTTGGCCGGCGCGCGCGATAGTCGTAGATCGCATCGGTGTCGAACGTGGCGACGACGCGTCCGGACTCCGCCAGCTGGCTGGCGGCGGTCGTGCCCGACGAGCCGGCATCCACCCAGCCCTCGAGGGCGGCGACCATGACGGGCGCTCCGAAGTCGGGATCGTCCTCGATCCGATACAGGGACATCGGTTCCAGTCTACGCGGGCATCCTCGAGGGCGAATCGGAGGCATCGGGCGCCTTTCCGCCATCCGTTCGACCGCTCACAATCGGCCGACATGGCCGAGCAGCCGATCCGAACGCCCGATCAGCGCCTGCGCATCTTCGTCAGCTCGACGCTGGGCGAGATGGCGGACGAGCGGCAGGCCGCGCGCGAGGCGATCGAGCGGCTGCGCCTGACGCCGGTGATGTTCGAGCTCGGGGCGCGGCCGCATCCTCCCCGATCGCTGTACCGCGCGTATCTCGAACAATCCGACGTGTTCATCGGCCTCTATGCGGAACGCTATGGCTGGGTCGCGCCGGGCGAGGACGTCTCAGGCCTGGAGGACGAGTACCGGCTTGCCGGCGACCGACCCCGCCTGATCTACCTCCGCGATCCGGCACCCGCGCGCGAGCCGCGACTTGCCTCGCTGCTCGACCGGATCCGGGCCGACGACCGGGCCTCGTACCGGCGCTTCGCCGATGCCGACGAGCTCCGAGAGCTCATCGGAAACGATCTAGCCGTGCTCCTCACCGAACGCTTCGAAACGTCGGCCACGCCGCCGTCGGAGACGCCCGGTGCACGACGTCCGCTTCCCCAGCCGCTCACCCGGCTGATCGGGCGCGAGGCCGAGATCGAGCGTGTGGCCGGCATGCTCACGGAGGGCGACCGACGACTGGTCACGCTGACCGGCCCTGGCGGGATCGGGAAGACGCGCCTGGCCATCGCCGTGGCCGGCCGGGTCGCCGGCCGGTTCGACGACGGCGTGGCCTTCATCCCGCTGGCCGGCCTGGATGAGCCATCGTTGCTGACCCCGACCATCGCCGAGGGCCTCGGAGTCAGGGAGGGCACCGGCATGAGCATCGGCCTGTCGTTGAGCCACTCCCTGGCCGATGCGGATCTGCTGCTGGTCCTCGACAACTTCGAGCAGCTCGCCGGCGCTGCGCCGGCCCTTGCCGACCTGCTCTCCGGGGCGCCGCGCGTGCGGCTGCTGGTGACCAGCCGCAGCGTGCTCAATATCGGCGGGGAGCAGGTCGTCGACGTGCCGCCGCTCGACGAGCCCGTGGCACTCTTCGTCGATCGCGTTCGATCGCTGGACCCGGGCTCCTCACCCTCGGCAGAGGACCTGGACGCCTTCGCCGAGCTTGGACGCCGGCTGGATGCGCTTCCCCTGGCCATCGAGCTGGCCTCCGCCCAGCTGCGCATCCTGCGACCCCGCGCGTTGTTGGAGCGGATCGGCAACCAGCCGGTGGCGCGGCTGGCCTCGGGGCCTCGCGACCTCCCGTCGCGCCAGCAGACCCTGCATGACACGATCGCCTGGAGCCACGGCCTGCTGCCCCCCGATGCGCAGCTCCTGTTCGATCGCCTGTCGGTCTTCGTCGGCGGCGCGAACGTGGACGCCATCGAGCGGGTCGCGGGCCCGGACGGGAAGCTGGACGTGCTCGCGCAGCTCGGCACCCTGGTCGAGCACAGCCTGGTGCGGCCGGTCGCTGAGGCGGTCGAGCCGCGCTTCGGCATGCTCCAGACCATCCGCGAGTTCGCCGTCGGCCGGCTCGAGGACCGCGGCGACGATGTGGCCACCCGCGCCCGTCACACGGCCTATTTCGAGGCTATGGCCGCCGAGGGCGCCGTCGGCATCGGAGGCAGTGCCCAGCTCACGTGGATCGACCGATTCGCGCTCGAAGCGGACAATTTCCGGGCAGTGCTGCGGCGCGCGATTCGCGCCGGGGACGCGGCCACCGCGGCACGGATCGGCGCGGGCCTGTCCGCCTACTGGCAGATGCGCAGCCTGTTCACCGAGGGCCGGGGCTGGATGCGCGCCGTGGAGGAGATTCCCACGGCCAGCGCCCATGATCGGGCGGTCGCGTGGACGTCCGGTGGCATGCTCGCCTTCTGGCAGGGCGACTTCGAGCCGATCGAGGCCGGCGTGGACGAGGCCATCACCGCGCTCCGGGAGGCCGGCGACGCGCGGGCGCTTGGGTTCGCCGAGCTGCTGCGAGCCGTCGTCCTCGGCGCCGCCGCGGACGGCGACGCCGCCTCGGCTTCACTGGCCGCCTCGTCGGCCCACCTGGAGTTGGAAGACGAGCCGTTCCTGCGCGCCGTCGGACTGCTGGCACGCGCCTACGTGGCGCGCCTCGGAGGCGACACGGGGACGGCATCGGCCCTGGCTCGCTCAGCCGTCGAAGTCTCCGCCGAGACCGAGGAGTACTACATTCGCAGCGTGGCCTCCACCATGCTGGCCAGCACCGCCCTCGATCTCGGTGATCTCCCCGTGGTGCGCAGCCACGCGATCGAGGCATTGCTCGCGTCGCAAAAGCTCCGCAACCTGGCGTCCGCGGCATACGCGCTGGAGCTGTGGTCCGTGGCCGAGCTGCGCGAAGGACGCATCGAGCGCGCTGGCCACCTGTACGCGCTGGCCGTGCATGCCTGGGGCCTTGCCAGCGCCCAGCCGTGGCGCACGGAGCTTCATCTTCATCGGGAGATCGCCGAAGGGCTGGAGCGCGCCCTGGGCGATGAGCTTCCTGGCTACCTCGAGGCGGCCCGCGAGCTCGACCTGGACGACGCGGTCACCGAGCTCGCCACGACCCAGCCGGAGTAACGTGTTCGTCATGCCGAAGGCGAAGCGCGGTGCGGCCGATGCCCCCGCCGATCCGGACAAGCTCGTCCGCAAGTCGGCCGGCACCTACCGCACGGCCGACGAGCGGTTCGAGGTGCGTGGCGGCAGCTCGGGCTGGTTCCTGGTCGACACCGAACAGACCAACGACTTCGGCCAGGAGCTGATGCTCGGGCCGCTCGCCACGCTCGACGCGGTGCGCGAGGCGATCCCGTCGGCCCGGACGGCCAAGGTCACCCCCATCCGCCGTGCCCCCTCGGCGCGGAGCGCCGGAACGAAGAAGCAGAGGAAGGCGGAGCCGCCTCCCCCACCCCCGAGCTGGATCGACCGGCTGCCGAAGGCCGATGCGACGGCCGTACGACGGCTGATCGGCGCGCTCGAGTCGGATGGCATCGAGGACGCCGAGGACCTCGTCCGGCGCGACCGCGAGGGAATCGGTCCCGCGGTCGCGACGCGCCTCATCGAACGCCGGCTCGGCGCCATCGTGGACGAGCTGCCCGAGGCAGCGCGCCCGGGCGCACGCCAGCTGTTGGGGCGCGTGGCTGCCGCACTCAGCGCCGAGGGTCAGCCGCGCGGGTCGCTGCCGGGATGGAGCCTGGTCGAGATCGGCCCGGAGCCGGAACCGCCCAACCGACCGATCTCGATCCGCGAGCTTCACGGCTGAGGTTCAGAGACGACCGATCACCGCTTGCCCGGTGAGCATCACTCCGCCGACGAGCACCATGATCGACGCCGCCCAGGGCACGAGCGGCGCCAGGCGCCCGGCCGCGGGCAGCCGATTCACGAGTCCCGACACGAGGTCGCGACCGCCGACCACCACCAGGCCGAGGCCGGCCAGCACCCCGGCCATGCCGAGCCCGAAGGCCAGCGCCAGGCCCAGGCCGTAGCCCGGCGCTCCAGCGGCCACGGCGCCGAGCAGTAGCAGGAGCGCGGCCGGTGACGGCACCAGTCCTCCGGCCAGCCCGATCGCCACCACGCCCAGGCGACCCGGCGCCGGTGCGTCGTGCGGGTGCTCATGACCGTGGGAGTGCTCGTGCAGGTGGCCGTGAACGTGGGCCGAGGCGTGACTCCGGCGCGCCGCCACCCGCCGCACGCAGCCGACCAGCATGCCCATACCGATGACGACCACCGCGACGCCGGCAATGGCCGACAGGACCGGGTAGATCCGCTCCGCGGGGAGCGCGGCTCCGGCCAGCAGCACCAGGCCGGCAAGCGCCAGCACGCCGACGGTGTGGGAGAGCGTGACGGCCAGGCCCAGCACGACCGCGTCGCGGCGCCGGCCGCGACTGCCGACCAGGTAGGCGGCCATGAGCGTCTTGCCATGGCCCGGGCTGATCGCGTGTCCCGCCCCGGCGACCCCTGCCAGCACGAGACCAACGACGATCGCGATCGGCGTCGCGGGCAGGACGAGGGCTGAGGGGTGCCATCGGCGGACGAGCGCGGGCGGCGTCAGTGCGGCGGGTGCTCCGCCGGCGCGCAGCTCGACGGTCGCGGAACGCTCGTCGAGCGGGCGCTGCAGCAGGTCGTCTGGATAGGCGGTCAGCCGCCGGGAGACGTCGAGCGACGCATCGGTGCCCGCCACGGTCACGCCGTCCCCACGCACAACAATCTCGTGCCAGCCGAGCCGGTCGGAGTCGCCCGCGTCGGTCACGGCCAGCGTGACGGGCGCGTCCAGCGGGACATCGACAGGACCGCTGAGCAGGCACTCGGTTCGGAGCGTGGGCAGGCCCTCGGCGCCCGGCAACAGCTCGAGCGTGGCTCGCTCGAGGTCCAGGGGCACCCGCTGACCGTCGAGCACGACCGCGACGTCGTTCGCGCGCGCGCCGCAGGCGTGGATGCGGGCGGCTTCGAGCTCGGCGGGCTCCACGGCGCCGCTCCCGTCGGCATCGAGCTCGGCGACGGCGGCGACGGTCGGGATCTCGGCCGTATCGACAACCAGGTCGACCACCACCTCGGTCGGGCTGACGATGACCGCGGCGTAGTGATTGATCGAGAAGTTTCCGAGCGGATGGGCCGATGCCGTTGCCGGCACCACGGCCAGGAGGGCGGCGCCGAGCGGCAGCGCTCGGACCAGGCGGCGGAACCGGATCATGGCCGGTCCTCAACCCGGAGCGAGGCGAGCGTGGTGCGTGCCCGGTCCGCCCCGGCCAGGTCGAAGCCGGGGTTGCGCTCGAGGGCGGCCTCGAGCAGGGCCATCGCGTCGGCCGTGCGGCCGGCCGCTGCGGCGATCATCCCGGCGTGATAGTCAAGGAGCGCGTCCTCGGTCCCGACGGCCAGCGCCCGTTGCATCTCGGACTCGGCCGCGTCCACATCGCCAGCGGCCAGCAGGGCCCAGGCAAGGGTGTCGTGCGCGTGGACGTCGCCGCGGACGGCGAGATCGGCGCGGGCCAGCGCGATCGCTCGTTCCGGATCTTCGCCCCGATCCGCGAGGAAGCGCGCCAGCTGGCGGTCCGCGGAACCGAGCTCACCCAGCGCCAGCAGCGTGTCGCGGGAGATCGCTGCGGCGGCGGCATCCCCGACGCGCGCCTGCACCTCGATCAAGAGGGCGAGCGCATCGGGCTGGGGCTGGATGGCCACCGCTCGCTCCAGCGAGATACGCGCGGCGGCCAGGTCGCCACGGGCTGCCAGCGTTCTCCCCAGCCCGGCGTGCGCGGCAGCAGAACCGTCCCACAGTGACAGCGCCTCGCGCCACTGCGACTCGGCGGTGACCAGGTCGCCGGCCTGGAAGGCGAGCGCTGCCTCCAGTCCGTGGTACCAGGCCAGCGCGGTCGGCTGGTCGATGTCCAGCGCTGCGCTCGTGGCGTCAGCGGCCAGCCGGCGCCCCTCGTCCAACCGGCCGGTCATCGCGTCCAACCTGGCCAGTCGAGCGTCGACCGCGGGAGCCGACGCGAGCTCCGCGAGTCGTGCGTAGGCATCGGCTGCCAGGTCGTACGACCCCAGCTCGAGCCGCGCGTCGCCAAGGACGGCGAGGGCCTCGGGCGCATCGGGTGCGTCCGCCAGCACGGCGAGCGCATCGGCCTCGGCGGCGCGGAAGTCGTGCGCGGCGTGGGCCGCCTGTGCATGGAGCAGGCGCGCGGCAAGCAGGCTGGCGTCGATGGCGAGTGCCCGGTCTGCCGCATTGGCCGCCCGCGTGCCATCGGCCAGGTCACCGCTCAACCGCGTGCGCGCCAGGTACAGCTCGCCGAGATGGACGGCGGCGATGAAGTCGGCCGGCTCCGCGTCGAGGTTGGCGGTCCAGACGCCGATCGCGGCGTCGATCTCATCGAGTGGACGCGCATCGGCGACGGCATCGGCCGGCAACCGCACCTCCGGCACTGCGCCGACGCCGATGGGGTCCGGAGTGGGAGGGGTGCGGGTCGAAAACGCGAAGCTCGCCACCGCAACGGCGAGCGCGGCAAGGACGAAGGCCAACGGGCGGGGGCGCGGGCTGAGGGGGTGTCGCCCCCTCCGGTCGGTCGCGATCGACAGCGCGCTCATGAATGACCCTTTCGGTGGTGGGCGCCGGGATGGCCGCGGAGGACCACCCCGACGCATCGGGTGTCGACGTCCGCTCAGTGCGGCGCGCCGAGGTACGGGAAGGCGGCCAGGTAGTCGCCGTGGGGGCCGACGCCGTCTGACGGGACGGCTCCGTTCGTGACCAGGCCGAGCTCGATGTCGATCACGTCGTCGTCGAGGTCTCGCCCGTTCAGGAACCCGGCGTTCGTACCGACCGTGTAGGTCAGCGTGTCGGGCAGCAGGATGTCGGCGATGCCGGCGGCCTGCTCAGGGGTGTATGGCGTCCCCAGCCCCGACAGGGCGATCAGCGTGTCGATCGTGTTCTGCCGGAACTTCCCGCCCATCGCCGTCCGCTGCTGCGACGGCGGCGTCGCGTTGAACGCGTTCTTGTCCGCACCGGTCGCGTTGAAGACGGTGTTGATCGCCGGCCGACCCATCTGGTCGGCGACAGCGCCGCCGGCCACGGTGGTGGCCCACACGCCGATGCCGGTACCGTTGCCGCCCAGCTGTGCGTTCGGGACCTCGAGCACGATGGCCAGGGTGTTCAGGCCGATGAAGAAGTCGGTCGGGTTCATCCCCAGCCGGTCGCTGCCCTGGCCGCGAACGCTGCCGAGGAAGCCGAGCAGGTCGAAGAAGAACGGGTCGGACCGCACGCCGGCGAAGGCGCGCACGCCGTCGCGGCTCTGCGAGCGGCCCTTGGCGTCATCGGTGAAGCCCGATGCGACCGCGCGGCCACCCAGCTTCACGACATAGCTCTGGACGCCACGGGCGTCGGGATCGCCGAAACTGACGGTGTAGCGCACGTCTTCGACGGCGTCACCGGTGCGGTCGACGTTGATCCGATACTCGGCGCCGGCCTGGAAGGTCCGCGGGCCGAGGACGTTCACCGCCGGGTTGACGGTCAGCGCCAGCACCGTGGTGCTGCCGAGGCTGCCGTCGAAGGTGTAGACGTCGTTGATGTCGAGCGGCCCGCGCACCTTGCTCACGCTGAGCTGGTCGTTCACGTTCGACACGCTGCCGAGGCTCGGCGCGTCGAGATGGTCGGCGCCGGCGGCGAGGAGCGGGGCGATCCCGAGCGTCAGGATCAGCGCCGCGATGAGAATGGCGATCCCCGAGCGAATGCCGGGAAGCGCCGAGACACGGCTGACCATGGTGGTCATTTCCTCCAGTGCGCCCTGTCGCTGTCGCGGCATGCCGGGACGCATCGGCCGGACCGCGTGCTCCCCCGTGGATGTCCCGGGTCGGCCATCGGGTCTGCCCGGATGTCAGGCGTACGGGCGACCGGGCCCGATGCATCACCGCCCGCTGTACGGCTGCGGCCATGGCCGACAATGGCGCGACCATGGCGGCCGCATCCCAGGTCCGGCGCGCGACTCGCGACGACATCCCTGTGCTCGCGGCCGTCCTGGCCCGCGCCTTTGCCGCCGACCCCTTCTTCCGCTTCCTCGCCGGCGACGCTCCGGAACGGAGCCAGCGCATGCGGGATGGGTGGGCCGGCATCCTGCGCTTCGCATCGGCCGGGCTCACGCAGACGTGGACGACCGACGACCGTGCCGGCGCGGCGATCTGGATTCCGCCCGGCCGCAGCCCCTCGTCAGCGGTCGACCAGCTCAGGCTGGTCCCGGTCTACGGGCGGCTGATCGGTTGGCTTCGCCTGCGTCAGACCGGCAGCGCGATCGATGCGCTCGATGAACGGCGACGCGCGCACGCGCCGGGGAGCCACTACTACCTCTCCGCCCTGGGCGTCGACCCGGATCGCCAGGGCGAGGGGATCGGCTCAGCCCTGCTGAGCCCTGTCCTCTCCGATGCCGATGCACGTGGCGTGGCGTGCTACCTGGAGACCGCTACCGGGCGCAACGTCCTTCTCTACGAGCGCCACGGCTTCGAGGTGGTCGAGGAGCTCGTGCTGCCGGGGACCGACGTCCACGGCTGGCTCATGCTCCGGGCGGCCAGCGCGGCTCGTCCAGCGGCAGGACCGGAAAGCCGTTCCAGTCGGACCGGATCGGGCTGAACACGTCGATCACCACGGCCCCGTCAGGACCGGCGGTGGCGCTGTGCGGCACGCCGCCGAGGATGCGCCACGTTCCGCCCGGCCCAAGCAGCCGTTCCTCGTCGCCGACGCGGAAGCGCATCTCACCGGTGATCACCATGCCGTTCTGCTCGGACGGATGAGTGTGCTCGGGCACTGCCGCGTTCGGATCGAGTTCGACGATCGCCAGCGTGACGTGGTCGCCCTCGACACGACGCGCGCGAACGCCATCCCAGACCTGGATCGGTTCGAGCTCGGACAGGGCGCGCAGGTCGGGCATCGGTTCCTCCAGGTGGTGATCGCGAGTTATGCCCCGTCTGGAGACCGGTCGGTCACGGCGGACGACCCGTCGGGGCGCTCGCGACGCACGAACATCAGCACGAGTCCGGCCGCGGCTGCCAGGCCGGCTCCGCCGAACACCAGCAGGCTGAACCAGCGGATCGCGATCGGGTTGAACAGGTCAGGCGCGAACACCTCGAAGGCGAGGACCGAGCCGATGCCGCCGACGACCGCCAACGCCAGACCGACCAGGAATGCCCAGACCTCGCGGTCGCGCATGCCATCGGCAACCTCGCCGGCCAGGAATCCGACCACGATCAGCCCGGCCGCGAAGCCGCCGCTCAGCAGGAGGTAGGTCACGTCGGTCACGCCGCCGATGCCGATGAGGATCGGCAGGGCCAGGAGGCCCAGCCCGCCGCGCATCCAGGTCTTGGCGTAGCCGCGGAAGATGACCACCGGAAGGGCGACCACGATGTCGGGGATCGCCTCCGGCTTCGCCTGGCGGTTGGCGACCACTTCGCGGTGCGTCTCGACCTCGGAGGTGTCGATGTCACGCGGCGTCTTGCACTTCCAGCATGCGACGGCTTGCTGGTGGTTCGACTTCCAGCAGACCTGGCAGATCCACCGATCCCCCACCGTCATGGGTGATTCCTCGCGTTCGGATGGGCGAGCCGATTATCCGTGCCGCGGCAAGCCCCGTCGCCCTCTTGCGCATCGGTCAATGAGCGTTTACCGTAAGCCGATCTTGACCGATGCGTTCGAGGCCCTGGGCGACCCCCAGCGCCGAACGATCCTGCAGCTCCTCGGCGAGCGCCCGCGCGCCGTCGGCGAGCTGGCGGACGAGCTGCCGGTCAGCCGTCCGGCGGTCTCGTTCCACCTCCGGCTGCTGAAGGACGCTGGGCTGGTCGAAGAGCGGCGCCAGGGAACTCGCCGCATCTACTCGCTGCGCGCCGAAGGACTGGAGGCCGTGGAGACGTATCTCCGCGAGGTGTGGGGCGATGCCGCCATCCGGTTCCGAATGATGGCCGAGAACACGAAGGGCCGCCGATGACGACCGAGGAGCCGATCGCGCCGCTGCGCCTCGCGTTCGAGGTCGACTGTCCGCCGGAGCACGCCTTCATGGTCTGGACGGAGCGCATCGGCCAGTGGTGGCCGGCCGACCACACTGCCAGCGGCGAGCCGAACCTGCAGGTCGTGCTGGAGGGCCACGTCGGCGGCCGGATCTTCGAGCGCACGCAGGCAGGCGACGAGCACGACTGGGGCGAGGTGACCCTGTGGGAGCCACCGCATCGGTTCGTCTACACCTGGCATCTCAAGCGTGACCGCGCGGACGCCACCGAGGTCGAGATCCGCTTCGTCCCGCACGCAAGCATCACGCGGGTCGAGATCGAGCACCGCGGATGGGAGCGGCTGGGCATGGAGGAGGGTCGCACCTGGCGCGATCGCAACATGGGCGGGTGGAGCACGCTGCTCCCCCACTACATCGCGGCGGCCGATCGCGCCGCTGCGCCGACACTGGAGGATTGACCGATGACGACGATGGGTTCTGGCACGAAGGACGATCCGTGGGCGCTGAAGACGCCGCCCGGCACGAGCGACTACACGATGTACCGCGACGATGCGGCCGATCCTCCCCAGCTGGTGTGCCAGGTGGGCTCGACGAAGCTCGCCTACCACGTGTCCGCCATCGACGATCTCCACGCGTGGCTGAAGTCACAGGGCGACTGGGTCCCGCTCGGCGCGACCGACGAGCAGAAGGACGCGCCCGCCGGGACGGTCGAGGCCTGGGGCCGGGACGCGTCGAACCCCAAGGGCGGCTGGTACGGACTCCGCAAGGGCTACCGCGGCCGATTCGGGATGTACCTGCCGCCGCTGCTCGAGGCGCTCGGCCTGGCCGAGCTGGAGCACAACCCGCGCAACAACCGGATGCGGGCGATCTAGTCGTTGGTGACGTACCGATGCTTGATGCGCTCCCCGTCACCGGCGAACAGGCCCGTGCCGCGCGCGAAGCTTTCGACGATTGGCACCATCAGCGCCGGGTACTCGGTCATCGCCTCCTGGTAGTCGCGGTTCTGAGTCGCAAGCTGCCGTGAGATCGCCGCGGCCAGGGCATCGGTCAGGTCGTGTGACGGCTCCTCCCGGGCCAGCTGGATCGAGACGAGCGGGCGAGTCTCGCCAGGGCGCTCCTCCCGGATGCCGAGGCTGAACGAGAGGACGCGCGCCGCCAGGTCCGGCTCGGCGTAGATGGCGGCCTCGATGTCGCCGGGGTAGATGTTGGCGCCCATGACCGAGACGGTCGAGTCCTTGCGGCCGAAGACGAAGAGGTACGGCATGCGCACGAGGCGGGCCGCGTCCGGCGCGAGATCCTCCGGCCGGATCCCGAACTCCGCGAGTCGGGCGCGGAGGTCGTCGTCGCGGATGACGCCACCCTCGTCGTGGACGTTGTAACGAACCTTGGGCGCCAGGGTCGCATGGCGCGTGACGGTGAACAGCAGCTCGCCGTTGGCGTTGGTCTCGACGTGATGGAGCAGCGGGTTGTACTGGAAGACCATCGGGCTGCGCCCGGACTCGCCGAACAGCGCCTCGGCGATCTCCGGTCGTTCGGCCGCCAGGCGCCGGAGGCCGATGGAGACCGGCGTCTCCGCCGCGAGGCCGATCTCGATGTCCGTGGCGCCATAGCCGCTGAACACGGTTCGGAACCGGCGCAGGAGATAGTCGCGCAGGCTCTCGGAGTTGCTCTCGCCCCCCAGGAGCGCGTGCATCTCGAAGGCGCTCCAATCGAAACCGATGGCGTCGCCCTCGTCGAGGAGCAGCTTGAGGAAGGGCGGGTAGCCGACGATCAGGTAGCGATAGCCGGTGCCGAGCTCGCGCATGGTGCCGATGATCTTGTCGACCTGCGGTCCGGTGGCCTTGACGAGGCCGTTCGCCTCGAGCGCGATCGCGGTCGTCAACCCGGTCGCCCAGGCGCCCATGCTGAACGCGTTGAGGATGACGAGCGGCTCGTCGCCGAAGGTGTAGCGCGCGAAGAAGCCGATCATCCGCCGCACATGACGTCGCTCCTCGTCGGACCGCACCCAGTTGTATGGCGTGCCGGTGCTGCCGGACGACTCGTCGATCGTCGTGCCGCGCAGCGGGATCCGGCCGTGGACGGATCGGTCCGCCATGGGATGGACGTCGATGTAGCTGGCCTTGTCCGTCTCCGGCAGCTGGTCGAACGGCGGAAGGGCGCGCGGGTCGATGCCGCGTGCCTCCAGATGGGCGCGGTAGGCCGGAACGTGGCGCGCGGCCTCCCGCGCGGTGACGACGGCGCGCTCGCGGCCCAGGCGATCGGTGATCGCCGACGGCATCGTCTCGAGCATCCAGCGCAGCGACCGGTAGTGCAGGCTGATCAATCTCAGCGCCGCGGCGATCAATGGCAGCGTCGCGCGGATCGCGGCGCTCGAGATGCGGCTGCCGATCGGTGTCGCCGCGGTGGCCGTCGCTCGGGTCGAGGAGTGTGTCGTCATGCCGCCATCCTGGACCTGGGCCACTGCGGCCAGAATGCGGTGCCGGATAATCCGCGCATGGAACGGCCTTTCGACCCGAAGGAGGGATCATGACCGCCGAGCGCCCACCCGCCGCCACGCCCGTCGAGCCGGTCGCCTCGCTCGACGACCCGCGCGCCGTCCAGATCCTGAGCACCGAGCACTGGAGCCTGCTCACCGCCCGATCACTCGCGTACAACGAGGCATTCACGCGCGCGGGGATGTTCCTCACCTTCCTGTCGATGTCATTCGTCGCGCTGGCGCTGTTCTCGTCGGCGATGGGGTTCAGCACCGAGTTCCTCGCCGTCGCGGCGGTGCTCCTCGGCTTCGACCTGCTCATCGGGATCGCGACCTACGGTCGAATCATGGGTGCAAATCTCGACGACATGCGCGCCGTGCACGGCATGGCTCGCATCCGCCACGCGTACACCGAGATCGCGCCGCTCGTGCGGCCGTATTTCACCTCCGCCATCCACGACGACCCGGCTGGCATCGGCCTGGCCTACGGCAACCAGCCCACCGCGTTCCCCGGCGTGCTGTATTACGGGCTGACGACGTCGGGCGGGATGATCGGCCTCATCCTGGCTCTCGTCGGCGGGGCTGAGGCGGCGGTGGTCGTTCTGCTGTTGGGCGCGGGTGCCGGGGCCGCTCTGGGCGTCGGCATCGGTGGCGCCATCGTCGTGTTTGGACTCATCACTGGCTTCACCGTTGGCCGCGTGCCGAGCGAGCAGACGAGGCTGCCCGTCATGTTTCCCACGCCCGCGCCGAGCGAGCCCGCCGAGCCATCGTCGACCAGATGACGGACGGGGTGCGGCATCCCGGCGCGCGACGTGCAGACATGCCTGGAGACATCGCAGCGCGAGCACCATCGACATGACCGATCCCGACCGAGTCGAGCACGAGGAGCTGCACGATCTGGGCAGCCTCGAGGAGCCGGATAGGCCGATCCATCCTGACCCCGCCGACGGAGCCGAGGCGATGATCACCCGCCCTGCCGGCCCGGATTTCGGGGCGGAGGACGTGGCGGCACGCGGCTACGACCCCGAGGGGCCGCCGTCTGAGCCAGAGCGCGGTGATGCCGACGCCTCACCGGCCGACGAGCCACGGTGATAGGGCCCCACTGCCTGATCAGCTAGCGGCCGCAGTTTCACCGCAGGACCCCCTCGGTATGGTGAGCGCATCTGCATCCGAGGTCTGGCATGAAGGCGCTGCTGATCGGGCTGGTCGTTGGCCTGCTGTTCTTCCTGTTCTTAGGGGAGCCGGCCGTGGCGGCTGCGACGGGGGTGCTCGCAGCAGCCGGGTACGCTGAACTTGACGGCCTCCGTCGTCGCATTCAAGCCCTGGAGGCAGGGGCCCGGGCTGTCGCCCTCACCGCTCCGGCCGTCGGCACCATCATCCCGAACGGGGGCACTCCGTCTGCTCCGGCGCCGGCCCCGATGGTTCCCGCGGAGAACGCCCAGCTGCAGCCGCCGGAGAATCGGGCCCCTGCCGCGCAACGAGCGCCGAAGGTGCCCTCGATGTGGGACCGCTGGCGCCATGCGTCATCCGGTGAGCTCGAGGCCGTCGTCGCCGGGCGTCTGCTGCCCGTCGTTGGCGGCATCGCGCTGTTCCTCGGCGGCGTCTTCTTCCTCGGGCTGGCATTCAGCCGCGGATGGATCGGCCCGGAGATGCGGGTCGCGATCGGGCTGGGTGCGGGCCTCGCCCTGTTTGCACTGGGCGGCTGGCTGCTGCGCGGTCCACGGCAGATCGTGGCGCACGTGCTGGTGGCCGTCGGGCTCGGTGTCTTCACGCTGGCATTGTTCGCGGCGACCCGCCTGTACGGGTTCTTTGCGCCCGAGTTCGGCGTGGCGGCCGCTATGGTCGTGGCCGCTGCGGCAGCGGCGCTGGCCGTGCGCTACGACGCCCAGCTCATCGCAGCCTTCGGCCTGGTGGCGGTTCTTGCAGCACCGCCGGTGATGGGGGCATCGGCCACGCTGCTGACGATGCTGTTCATCGGCGCCGCAATGGCCGGCGCGACGGCTGTCGCCCTGTCCCGCTCGTGGCGCTGGCTCCCCTCCCTGGCGTTCGTCCTGGCAGCGCCGCAGCTCACAAGCTACATCCTGGGGGACCCGCCGTTGGGCATCGGCCTGGCGGCGATCGGCGGGTTCTGGGTCCTGAGCGCCCTCTCCGCCGCGGGCGAGGAGCTCATCGCGCGCCGATCCCGCCTGTATGCCTCGTCGGCCACGCTGTTGCTGGCGGCTGCGGCGCTGGTGGTCGCGCTCGGATTTGCGCTGCTGGACGGTGATCTCGAACGCTGGCGTGGCCTCTACCTGCTCGTGGTCGCCGCGGCCCACCTGGCAATGGCGGCGATGTTCCTCGTGCGCGAGGGCGATCGGCATCCGTTCGGGATGCTGGCCGCCGGAACCGGAATTGCCGCCGTGACGATGGCTGTCCCGATTCAGCTCGGGGCGGCGTGGGTTCCTCTTGCGTGGGCATCCGAGGCGGTGGCGCTGACGTGGATCTATGCCGAACGGCAGCATCGGTTCGCGGGCTTCGCCGCCCTCGTCCTCGGCGCGCTGACCGCCGGCCACCTCGTCACCGTCGAGTATCCGCTGTGGGCGGTTGCCGCCCCGGCGGCAGACGCTGTGCCCTTCGTCAATGCGTCCGGGCTGGCCCTCGGCTTCGTGGTCCTGGCCGCGGCGATCGCGACCTCGCTGCTCCGTGCGCGTCACGAGCGGATCGCGGTCTCTGCCGTCGCGGCCGGGCTCGTGACTGTCGCCATCCCGCACGAGCTGGTCGGCATCGCCGAGGCGCTGGCGCTTACGGCGATCGGCGTCGGCAGCCTGGTGGCCCAGCGCGCCGCGCTCGGCATCCCGCTGCGCCCGCCGCCAAAGACGACCATCATCGCGTATGCGGATCGCGCGCTGTATGGCGCCGCCGCGATTGCGGGCCTGGCGCTTGGCGCAGTCTTCTTCGAGGCGCTGCCCGTCGCCACGTTCCTGAGCAGCCTCGGATCCACTGCCATCCCCGACGGTCGACCGTTCCTGACCGAGTCGGCCGCGATCGGCGTGATCGTGGCTGGTGGTTCGCTGATGGTCGGCGTCGCCAACGCGGGTCGATGGCTGCCGGCCGGCGTGCTGACTGCCGCCGCGGTCATCGCGTATCTGCTTCCGTTCGAGGTCGGCGCCAGCCTGGCGGTGGCGGGATGGGCCGTTCTTGCCGTCGCGCTGGCGGCGGGGGCGCGTTACATCAGCGGGGCGCGTTACGTCAGCGGGGCGCTCACGATCGGCTCTGGCGTGCTGGCTGCCCTCACGATCGTCGAGTCGCTGCTGGTGGTCGCCCCGCCGGACCAGCTGTGGGTGAGTCATGCGACCGTCGATGAGGCCGCGATCCTGAACGGTGGAGTGCTGGCCGCCGTGGCGGTGACAGCGATGCTGGCTGGGATTGCCGTCCTGCTTCCGTCAGGCCATCGGGCTCGGCGCTGGGCGGCGTATGCGGCCGGGCCTGCAGCCGTGTATGCCGCATCGGTCATGGTGGTCGATCTCTTCCAGGTCCAGCTGGGGGGCGAGGTGGCCGTCGAGGAGCTGCAGAAGCAAGCCCAGGTGGCGCTCAGCGTGCTGTGGGCGGTGATCGGCGTCGTGGCGACCGTGGGCGGCCTGCGCATCGGCTCAGCGCCGCTTCGTCTGTTCGGCCTCGGGCTGCTCGGCGTGGTGACCCTGAAGGTATTCGTCATCGACCTCGCCGCGCTCGACATTGCCTACCGCGTGTTGTCGTTCGTCGCCCTCGGCGTCCTGCTCCTCGGAGCCGCGTATCTGTACGGTCGCATGGACCCAAACAGAACAGAGCGTCTGGGCGACGGTCGGTCCTGACGCGGCTCCTCGCGCCGTGCGTGGGTCTCGAGAGCGCGGTCCGCGACGTGCAGGGATGGCGAGATCAGCCGATGGGAGCAGCCGACCGATGAGCACCGAGGCCAACCGTGGGACCGTGCACCGCTTCGTCGACGAGGTCCTGGCGGGAGGAGACGCCAACGCCATCGATGCGCTGGTGACGCCTGACTTCGTCTCGCACACCTGGGGCATCACCGAGAACGGCCCCGCCAGCCTGCGCGCGGCCACCGAACGGATCCACGGGTCGCTGAAGGACGTGGAGTTCACCATCGACGACGAGGTCGCGGATGGCGACACCGTCGTGGTGCGCCTGACATCGAGCGCGACGCCGACCGGTGAGTTCATGGGCGTGCCGGCCAGCGGACGCGGCTACACGATCGGCGAGATCCATTGGTTCCGCCTGTCGGACGGACGCATCGCCGAGCACTGGCACCAGCACGACGGGCTCGGCCTGATGAAGCAGCTCCAGGCGGAGGCCTAGCCGCTCGGTCCCGCTGGCTCCTACCTCTTGCCACGCCCGCGGCGCGGACGTACGGTGCGCACGACGGGAGCAATGACGCGTGGCCTGTGTCCTTGGTCGCCCGCTGGACTGCCCCAGTGAGCCACGCGCCGCGAATGGCGAACCCGGCCCGCCATATGGGAGGAGCCCCAATGCGCCGATTCGTGCCCCTGGTCGTTGCTGCCCTGGTCGCCCTTACCGTTGCCACACCCGTGGCCGCTGGCGGGAGGCCGGAGAAGACGGACAACGACCCGATCGTGCAGGGACCCGACGTCTTCGCAGGCACCTGCGACTTCCCGGTTCAGCTCGTTGACTCGTTCGCCTCGTCACGCAATCTGCTGTTCCCACCTGCCGAGGACGGCAGCCAGCGCCTGAGCATCACCGGCGGATTCATGTCGACCTTCACGAACCTCGACGAGCCGGAGAACACGCTGGATCTGAGCTTCTTCGGTCACGCGACGCTCACCTTCCAGCCGGACGGATCCATCACCGTGGACGGAGCCGGCCAGGCGATCTGGTGGTTCAGTGATCCCGATGATGCGGCGATGTACGGTCTCGAGCCGGGGATCTACCTCATCAAGGGTCGCGTCGAGGCGCTCGTCGACGAGAACTTCATCGCCCACTCGCCCGCCGACAAGGTCCAGGGCAGCATCACCGACATCTGCGCGCTGCTCGCCTGAGGCACCCTCGCCACACGCGGTCTGGGGCTCCGGTGTATATACGGTATATACGCCGGAGCACCCGAACTGCTCAGCCCTGCTGGAGCTTGCGCCAGCCGCCGGCGCGGTTGTGCTCGATGATCTCGCGGAACAGCCCCAACAGGGCACGCCGGTTGATCGGCTCACCCTCGTAGACCATGATCTGCCGCCCGGTCTTGCCCTCGTGGCCTCGGGTGATGATCCCCTCCGGATCGGAGACCAGCGGGTCATAGAGGAAGACGTTGACGTGGTCCTTGGTCGCCTGGAGCGCGGCGACGTTGCCGTGGAGCACGAAGTAGGGCTGCACCGTGCGCTTGATCGTTTCCTCCAGTTCCGGATCGGCCTCGTGGACGAGATCGCGCACCTCCTGGCAGATGCGCTGCTGCCAGTCGGGCAGGGCATCGATGTACGCGTCCACTCGCGGGTCCTTCGTGTAGCTCATGCCGGCACCCCGACCCGCCGCGCGAGGTGCTCCCCGGTGAGCGTGCCCGATCCCGCCAGCTCGGCCGGCGGTCCCGAAAACACAATCCGGCCGCCATCGTGACCAGCGCCCGGGCCGAGATCGATCACCCAGTCCGATCGCGCCACGACGTCGAGGTTGTGCTCGATCACGATCACCGTCCGCCCCGAATCGACCAGCCGATCCAGCAGGCCGACGAGGTTGTCCACGTCGGCCATGTGCAGGCCGGAGGTCGGCTCGTCGAGGACGTAGACCTCGGAATCGCCCGACATCTCGATCGCCAGCTTCAGCCGTTGTCGCTCTCCTCCCGACAGCGTGTTCAGCATCTGGCCGAGGCTGATGTAGCCCAGGCCGACATCGGCGAGGCGGTCGAGCATGACGCGCACGGGCTTCTCCGTGAAAAAGGCAGCCGCGTCCTCGACCGACATGTCGAGCACCTCCACGATGTTGCGGCCCCGCAGCCGGTACTCGAGCACCTCATCGGTGAAGCGGCGTCCCTCGCACACCTCGCACACCGACACCACCCCGGCCATGAAAGCCAGGTCGGTGTAGATCAGCCCCAGCCCCTTGCAGGCCGGGCAGGCTCCCGCCGAGTTGGCGCTGAACAGTGCCGGCTTCACTCCATTGGCCGATGCGAACGCCTTGCGAATCGGCTCCAGGATGCCGGTGTACGTCGCGGGGTTCGAGCGCCGCGAGCCGCGGATGGCCGACTGGTCGATGAACGTGACCGATGGGTCCTTCCTGGGAAGGCAGCCGCGGATCAGTGAGCTCTTTCCGGAGCCGGCGACACCTGTGACGGTCACCAGCACGCCGGTCGGCACGTCCACCGACACGTCCTGCAGGTTGTGGAGGTTGGCGTCGCGGATCGGGATCGCGCCGGAAGGGGGCCGCACAGTCGGCTTCAGCTCCTGCTGGACCTCGAGGTGGCGTCCTGTCGCCGTGCCGGCCGCGCCCAGCCCGTCAACGGATCCCTCGTACACGATCTCGCCGCCGTGGCTTCCGGCGCCAGGACCCATGTCGACCACGTGATCGGCAACGCGGATGACCTCGGGGTCGTGCTCGACCACCAGCACGGTGTTGCCCTTGTCGCGCAGGCGCTGGAGGAGGTCGTTCATCTGCTGCACGTCATGCGCGTGGAGGCCGATGGTCGGCTCGTCGAAGACATAGGTCACATCGGTCAGGGAGGAGCCGAGATGGCGGACCATCTTTGTGCGCTGCGCCTCGCCACCCGAAAGCGTGGAGGACTCGCGGTCCAGGCTCAGGTACCCGAGGCCGATGCTCACCAGCGAATCGAGCGTTGCCTGCAGCGCACCGACGATGGGCGCTACTCCGGGGTCGTCGACACCGCGGAGGAAGACGGCGAGATCGCTGATCTGCATGGCGGAGCAGTCGGCGATGTTGCGGCCGGCGATGCGGGACGAGCGCGCCAACGCGTTCAGGCGGGTCCCATCGCAGGCGGGGCAGGCGGCGAAGGTGGCAACGCGCTCCACGGCGGCGCGCAGGCTCGGCTGGAGCGAGTCGGGATCCTTGACCAGGTAACGGCTGCGAATCTTGTCGACCAGCCCCTCGTAGGTGAGGTTGACCAGCTCGGTCTTGACCTTCGCCTCGGGGCCATGGAGCAGGCGCTCCCATTCGGCATCGGTGAAGTCGCGCAGCGGCTTGTCGGGATCGAAGAAGCCGGAGTCCACGAAGATCCGGTGATACCACGTGCCGGGCTGGAACCCGGGGAAGGTGATGGCGCCCTCGTTCAGGCTCTTGTCACGGTCGATGAGCTCCTCGAGGTCGACCGTGGACACCCGGCCCAGGCCCTCGCATTCGGGGCACATGCCGCCGCTGATCTCGATCTGGCGCGCCTCGGTCTCCTGGCGGCCGCGCTCGAGGGTGATCTCGCCGCTGATGGAGCCGGCCGGCACGTTGAAGCTGAACGCGGTGGCCGGGCCGATGTGCGGCTCGCCGAGCCGGCTGAAGATGATGCGCAGCATGGCGTAGGCGTCCGTGGCCGTGCCCACGGTCGAGCGCGCGTTGGCGCCCATCGGCTCCTGGTCGACCAGGATGGCGGCGGTCAGGTTCTCGAGCGAGTCCACGTCGGGCCGTGCCTGGGTCGGCATGAAGCCCTGGACGAAGGCGGTGTAGGTCTCGTCGATCAGCCGTCGCGACTCGGCCGCGATCGTCTCGAACACCAGGGACGACTTGCCGGAACCAGACACGCCGGTGAACACGGTCAGCTTTCGCTTCGGGATGTCGAGGCTGATGTCGCGCAGGTTGTTCTCGCGCGCGCCGCGCACCTTGATGGCGCCCCAGCCGGGCGTGCCGTTCTCGCTCATGACACCTCATCCTATCGGGCCGATCCTGACCGCTCCTGTCAGCAATGACCGATTCGGCCGTCGGGACTCATCGAACGCGGCGCACAACCGGCGCCGTGGTCGTGGAGTTGCACCCAGCGGGACTAACGGCCAAGAAGGGGCCTCTCCATGGCCGTGGGTTGCACTGGACGCAAGGGACGGACAAGTAGGGGGCCATCTCCGGCCGAAGTTGGCCGTTAGCGCCACCTGGCGCAAACTGCGGCTGTCTGGGCACATCGGCCAGGTGCCAAGCCCGCTGCCCGCCTATGGGACGGCCGCTTCCTCCGCCAGGCGCAGGACGAGCACATTGGCCGGATCGGTGCGGCCGCGAAGCTGCAAGGTCCGGTGTTCCCGGCCTCCGGTGGGGAGGCCGGCTGACCGCGCGGCGGCATCGGTGACGAGGATCTCACCCTGCCCGGCCGCGGACGCGAGCCTGGCCGTGACGTTCACGTTGTCACCGAGGGCGGTGAATTCGAGGTGCTCGGCCGTTCCGACGACGCCGACGAAGGCGACCCCGGTATTGACGCCGATGCCGATCGGCGCCCAGGGCGCATCGGTTTCGTGGCCCGTTGCTCGGAGTAGGTCGAGGCCAGCCTCGATCGCCTGGGAGGCGTGGTTGCTGCCGGTCAGGGCCGGGATGAAGATGCCAATGACCTCATCGCCCACGTACTTGTCGACGATGGCCTCGTGCTCCACCAGGGCGTGCGTCGCCGTGGCATAGAACCGGTCGAGGAGGTCGCGGAATTCGGAGGCGCCCATGGACTCGGCGAGTGCGGTCGATCCGCGAATATCGGCGAAGAGGAGGGAGCACTCGATCTCCGCCCCCTGGCGATTCCGATACAGGTCCTTGAAACAGCCGCCGCAGTACTTCGGGTTCCCCGGCCACCGCCCCTTTCCGATCATCTTCAGCACCGGGCCACCGGGAGAGCCGAAGGGGGAATAGCACATCTTGCATCGGGGAGCGCTGGGTATCGTGCGCCACATGCGTCGCAGGCGCCGGACGCGGCGGCCGATCTTGAGGTCGGCGCTCCCCATGCGCTCTGGCGCGGTGGTGTCGGAACTTGGATCCGGCTGCGAGGTCGGTGGCTCCACCGAACCCTCCTGCGTTGCCACACCATTGTGCGGCGCAAGGCAAGGAAGCCCCGGCGCGGCAGACACGCGCGCGCGTCGCGCCATGTACGCCGGCCGCTGCCTTCCGTAGGCTGTATCGGTGCGTTGGCTCGACGCCCTGGTCGGAATCGCCGACGACCCGAGCGATGACGATGACCTGCGACTCCGCAAGCGCGTCGGAGTGGCTGCCGGCTACATCATCATCATCGGCGCGCTGCAGCTGCCAATCCTGGCGCGCGGGCTGCCGCTGAGCTGGGCGGTGGCGGTCGCCCTGCCGGTCGTGAACGCTGCGAACCTCGTCGTCCTGGCGCGCACGCATCGGTTCGACCGCTACGTCGCCATCCTGTCCGCGAGCGTCCTCCTCTTCCCGGTGGTCATCGAGGTGGCGCTGGGTGGGCTCAACGGCGCCAGTGCCGCGATCGTGTTCGCATTCCTGGCGCCGGTGCTCGCGCTCCTCGCCCTCGGTCCGCGGCGAGCCACGGCCTGGTTCATCGCCTTCCTGGTCGCGCTGGGCGGCGTCATCCTGATCGACCCGATCGTCAGCAGCCAGATCGAGCCCCAGCCGTATCCTCTGCGCCTCGTCTTCTATTTCGCCAACATCGCGGTGCCCCTGGGCTTCACGTTCGCTCTGCTGCGCTACACCGATGTCCGCCGTCGCCGGGCCGAAGCCCGTTCGGAAGAGCTCCTGACGAATGCCATCCCGGTCTCCATCGCCAGGCGCCTCAAGCGCGGCGAAGCCCGCATCGCCGAGAGCTACCCGGAGACGACCGTGCTCTTCGCCGATCTCGCGGGGTTCACGCCCTGGGCGCGCGATACCGATCCGGCCGAGGTGGTCGCCTTTCTCGACGATCTCTTCAGCCGCTTCGACACGCTGGCAGCTCGCAACAAGGTCGAGAAGATCAAGACCATCGGCGACGCGTACATGGCGGTCGCGGGAGCGCCGGAGCCGAATGTCGAGCACGCACGTGCAGCGATGGAGCTCGCCCGCTCGATGCTCCGCGTCCTCGCCGAGGTCCGCTCGGGAACGGACGTGCCTTTGGAGCTGAGAGTGGGCATGGCGAGCGGGCCCGTGGTCGGCGGCGTCATCGGCCAGCAGCGAATCCTGTTCGACCTGTGGGGCGACACCGTGAACACGGCGTCGCGCATGCAGTCGGCCGGAATGCCTGGTCGCGTGCAGGTCGCCCAGACCACCGAGCGACTGCTGCGTGATCGGTACGCATTCGACGAGCGCGAGCCGATCCAGGTCAAGGGCCTCGGCACGATGATCACGTACGTCCTTGCACAGGACTCCACCAGGCCCTGAGACCACTGGTGCGGAGCCCCGTCCTTGACACATCGCGCGGAGCGGGCGGATGCTCCGCCGCAATGTCCCGTCGCCGAGAACGGGACGAAGTACGTGGAGGTAGACCGAGCGCGGCCCACGCCGCCTCGCTGCCCGGTTCGCTGAAGGATCGCGCCTCCGGCCGTGCCCACGGAGGAGGACTCGCGCTATGCGCACCCGTGCCCACCGATTCCCGATCACCCTGCTCGCCGCCCTGGCACTCCTGCTTGGACTTGCCGCGCCCACGGTGGCCGGCGGCCCGCAGGAGCAGTCCGAGGAGCCGATCTTCCTGATCTTCGCCGATCCCGACCTCGGCATCGTGGCCTTCTGGAACGTCACCCGCGACGGCTACTGTGCCTGGGAGGAGAGCGACTTCGACGGCGAGCCTCCCGCGCTCGACCTGGTCACGTCCTACAGTCGGCAGACGCCCACCGGCGCCGTGATCTACCGATGGAGCCAGACCGCGCACCTGGAGCTCTGGACGCTGGACGAGGGCGCGGACTTGAGTGGGCCATGCCAGGACACCGATGACAGCACCGAGCCATGGGCCGTCGGGACAGCCACCATGACCAACGCCGACAACGACCTCTTCCACGACGAGAGCGTGGGCGCCGGCCTCAAGCGCACGAACGCCTTCGGTGACCACGGCCGTGGGACGGTGTGGGATGCCGATGGAGGCGCCTGGCACTTTGGTTGGATCTTCCGGGGGCAGCTCGACAACGAGCTGAACTTCCGGGTCGTGGCCGACAGGGTCTTCCTGCATCCGATCCGGTAGGCGAGCGCCTTTCGCACCAGGCTCGGGGAGGGCCTGCCGAGGCTTCGGTGGGCTCTCCCCCTGGCCGAGAGTTATGCCCCGGCATGGTGCAGGGACTGAGGCCCAGATCGGCAGCGCTCAGCCGATATATCACTAACGCTATAACCGCTGACAGCGGCGGCCATAGGGCCAATCGCTGCTCCGTACATACCGATATACGCCCGCGACCCTATGGTCCCTCGTCGGCGAACGACAGCCCTCGATCGGCCAGCTCCTCGCGCAGGATGCGGATGGTCTTGGGGCCGATGCCGTGGATGCGATGGAGCTCCGCAGCAGTGACTTCCGTCAGCTGGTCGTAGCGGGTGTAGCCGTTCAGCGCCAGCTGGCGCGTCGCCACTTTGCCAATGCCGCTCGGAAACTCCGAATCGGAGCCTGATTCGTCCGTCGCCATCCCGGTCATTCCCCGTGCGTTGGCCGTCCCATGCTACCGGCCGTCGATTGCCGCGGCCGGCGGCGCGACGGTTGGCCGTCGCCGTCCGATCACGCCGCCCGGATCATCGGCGCATCGCGGCCATTGGGGCCGCCTCAACGTGGAATGAACGTAATGACAACTTCGATCCGATCCATCCTGGCCCTCATGGCCATCGCCTTCATCCTCGCTGCGTGCGCCACCGTCGGTGCCGTCGATCCCAGCCCGAGCCTGGAGCCCTCGATCCCGGCTTCGCCATCGGCACCGCCGTCAGAGGCTCCCCCGCCGGCCGAGACGCCGGAGCCGACCGAGACGCCCGATGCCAGCCCTGAGCCGATCGGCACGCTGACCCCGCAGGACGGCGCCGTCTACGACGGCCCTGGCCTACCGCTCGCCGATGTCCTCGAGGGCGACCTCTCGCACGCGGTGTTCGTGATCGGCACGCTCGTCCTTGACGCCGAGGGGCAGCTATTCTTCACCGATGCGGTGACCGACGCGACCGTCCCCACATTCGGCGACGTGCGACTGCGCGTCGACAACTATCCGACCGACGGGCCGACCTGGGACGTGGCCGAAGCCGACATCACTGGCCTCCAGGAGGTCAACGGCGTCCGGTTCTTCGAGGACACCAAGTTCTACGCGGTCATCGCCCTCGACCAGTAGCGCCGACTGGAACCGCACCTGCGCCGCACCCGACGCGATACAGCGCGGGTGCGGCGCTCCACGCTGCGCCGCTACCGCCACGCACGGGCGTTCGTGTTCCGCCGGCCGTCAAGCCTTGTCACTCCGAGCGGGCACCCGAGGCCCCCACCTCACGGGCGATGGATGGCGCGTTCATTGGGCCACCGGTCGACGCACCCGGTCCGGCTCCGGCTGCCGTGGCCTCGGCCAACCGGTCGAGCAAGGGTCGCGAGTCCAACCGCTCGAACGTGGCCCTCGCCTCCTCGCCGGCGGCTCGCGCCTCCCGGTCCTCGGTGCCAAGAACGGTCACGAGACTGAGCTGAGCGAGCGCCGCCTCGAACGCGAAGCCGAGCTCCTGCCAGCGACGTACCGCATCGAAGAAGTCGGCGAGGGCGTCCTCGCGGCGACCGGTGAGGCCGGCCAATGTCGCCTCCCCCTCTCGGCGAATCGTGGCCGCGACACGACCGGGAACGTCCTCCAGCGCCCGGAGCGCATCCATGACGCCCTCCGAATCCCCCAGGCTGGCGGCGGCGCGGATCGCCATCTGGGGTGCGGTTCCGTCCGGCGCCATGTTGATGCGGTACGCATCCCGGGCGTGGGCGAGCGCGCGCTGGAATTCGCCCCGGGCGTACGCCACCATCGCGTGGACCTCCCGGATGCCAGCCTGGAGCTGGACCTCCGTCATCTCGGCACCCTGGTCGGTCAGCTCCCGGATCTCGCCGTCAACGTCGTCGCCGCGCAACCCGCGGATCTCGGCCCACCGCATGCGGGTGAAGAATTCACGGTCAGGGCTATCCATTGCATCCTTGAGCTGTGCGAATGCCCATCCCCAATCCCCTCTCCGTACGGCAAGCTCCGCCGCGTTGCCGACGATGTAGAACGCATACCCGCGCATGCCGAGCTTGTTCGCTAGGTCGAGCCCCTCGCGGGCAGCCTGGTAGGCGAGTTGCGGCTCATCGCCAGCGGCCGCGTAGCTCAGGTTGACCCGAGCGCGAAGCTCGACATCGGGAAGACCGCCAGCGGTTGCCGCCGATATCGCCCCGACGAGCGTGATCGTCCCCTCGCGCGGGCGGCCCGACCCCGCCAACGCGGCCCCTCGCGTCACGAGCAGCTCGATCGTCTCGCGTGTCAGCTCCAGCCGCTCGGCCATCGGTAGCGTTTCGTCGACCACTCGGATGGCGTCATCGCCGCGAGAAAGCAGGAGGTACGCACGGGCCAGCTCCGAGGACAGCCGAACGTAGCCGCGGGTCGTTTCGAGATCTCGGTACTCGAGGTGGGCGGGCTCCAGCAGCGCAGCCATGTCGGCGATTCGGCCCGTGGCGCTGATCGCCAGCGCGTGGTCCACGGTGGCGATCATGGTTCGCTCGCGGTCGCCCAGCTGGGGTGCCAGCTCGAGGGCACGGGCAGAGTGCACGATCGCCTTGTCGAACTGCCCGGCGTACAGCGCTGCGTCGCTGGCCGCAGCGCGCAACGCCAGCTCTTCGCCCGGGTCGGTGGTCACCTCGAGCGCCTGCTCGAGGAAGCGGGTCGCCTGCACGAAGGAGCCGAGGGACCGTGCTCGTTCTGCAGCTCCACGCAACGCCACGCGCGCCTGGGCTGCGACTGCCTCGCCCTCGGGCCCCTCGGGATGTGCCCGATAGGCGGCGACGTAGTGCTCCGCCAGCGCACCGGCGATGCCCTCGTCGTCGAGCGTCTCGAAATAGCGCGCCGCGGCGAGGTGCAGTCGCCGCCGGTCCGTCTTGGCGAGCGTCCCGTACGCAACCTCGCGCACGACGCCCTGCACGAACCCGTACTGGCCCCGCTCGGGAGAGCGTGGATCGGCCTCCTGCGTCAGCATCTCGCGACGCACCAGGCCGCGCAGGTGTGCGCCGACCTCCTCGGACGAGAGCCCGCTGACGGCCGCGACGGCGTCGACGCCGAACGTCTTGCCGATGACCGATGCGGCCTGGAGCAGCGACCGATCGCCCGCCTCGAGCGCATCGAGGCGCGACGCGATGAGCGCGTGCAGCGAAGCCGGGACCGACAGCTCGTCGAGGTCGCCGGCCGGCCGCGCCACCCCGCCCTCGAGGGCCAGGCGCCCATCGGCCAGCAGCATGCGCACCGTTTCCACCGCGTAGAGCGGGATCCCCTCGGCGCGCTCCAGGATGCGCTCGACAACGGCATCGGGGAGGCCTGGCACCAGCCCGGCCATCAGCTCGCGCATCTCCTCCCCGGTGAGCGGCTCGAGCACCAGCGACGTGAAGCTGCGGCGGCCGGCACCCCAATCCGAGCGACGGTCGAGCAGCTCTGGCCGTGCGAGCCCGATGACGTAGATCGGCCGATCCCGCGTCCACTCCAGGACGTGATCGATGAAGTCGAGCAGGCCGTCATCGGCCCATTGGAGGTCCTCGAAGACGAGGATCACCACGCCACGGTCGGCGATACGCTCGAAGAAGACCCGCCAGGCGGCGAATAGCGACTCGCGGTCAGGTCGTTCCTCGGTCTCTGCGACTTCGACCAGGCCGAGCAGCTGGAGGAGGCGCGGCTCCATCCAGCGCCGCTCGGTCACATCGGGCACCCACTCCTCCAGTGAGGCGCCCATCTTGGCCCGTGCCGTCGCGGGGTCGTCGGCCTCGGTGATCGTTGCACGGCTGCGGACCATCTCGGCCAGCGCCCAGAAGCTGATGCCCTCGCCGTAGGCCGGCGATCGGCCCTGGTGCCAGTAGATGACCTCCGTGACCCCGTCGATGTACTTGAGGAACTCCCACACCAGGCGGCTCTTGCCGATGCCGCCCTGGCCGATGATCGAGACCAGCCGCGGACGTCGCTCCTCCCCGGTCGCGACGTGGAAGTCCTTCAGCATCCGCAGCTCCGGGACCCGGCCCACGAACGGCGCCTCGAGCTGTTCGCTGCGGCCGACACCGCCACGCTGGGCGACGACCCGCAGTGCGCGGAACGCGGCCACCGGCGCGGCCTTGCCCTTGAGCAGCTGATCCCCGGCGGGTTCGAAGGCGATGGCCCCGGCCGACGACTGCATCGTCGCCTCGCCGACCAGGACGGTGCCCGGCGGGGCCACCGATTGGAGGCGGCTGGCCGTGTTCACCAGGTCGCCCGCCACCATGCCCTGGTTCGACGCGCCCAGCGTCACAGCGGCCTCGCCGGTCAGGACGCCCGCCCGCAACTGGAGATCGGCGCCGACTTCGTCGCCCATGGCGCCGACGGCGGCGACGAGGTCAAGCGCGCTGCGCACGGCCCGCTCTGCGTCATCCTCGAAGGCGGTCGGCGCGCCCCACACCGCCATGACCGCGTCGCCGATGAACTTCTCGACCGTCCCACCGTAGGCCTCGATGATCTGGCGTGCGGTCTCGAAATAGCGGCTCAGCAGGTCCCGTACCTGCTCCGCGTCACGCGTCTCCGACAGGGTGGTGAAGCCCACGAGGTCGGCGAACAGGACCGATACCATGCGGCGCTCGGCAGTCGGGGTCCGCGCCGCCGCCGCGGCTCCGGCTTCTGCGGCCAGCGCCGTTCCACACTCGCCGCAGAACTTCGTCCCCGGCGCGTTCGGCGTCGCGCACGCGGGGCAGGCGACCGCCAGGGCTGTTCCGCACTCACCGCAGAACTTTCGGCCCGCCTCGTTCTGAGTCCCGCATGCCGGGCAGTCCAAGATCCGCCTCCGTATGGCCGCCGCGAGTATCGGCGCGCAGCGCGGTGCGGGTCAACGTCGGGTCCCGTGGGCGACGTCGCGGCTCCTTCCGACCGTATATCCGTATCTACGCTCGACTGCGACGAGTAGCATCGGCGCATGAGCAAGCCCTCATGACCGACCGCGCTGCCTGGCTGGCCGAGCGTCGCCGGGCGGTGGAGACGCAGTACGACGACGAATCGGCGGCCTACGACGCCGAGGGCGGTAACTACCCGACGCCGCTGCATCGGTCGTTCGTGGATCGGATGCTGGCGACGACGCCGGAGGGTGGCCTGGTGCTGGACGCAGCGTGCGGGAGCGGCAAGTGGTTCAGCCCGCGTCGTGGAAGCCGGCCGGCGCGTGGTGGGCGTGGACCAATCGGCCGGCATGCTCGCGCAGGCGCACGCAAAGGGCCTGGCTGAGCGGACCGAGCGGGTCGGCCTGCAGGACCTTGCGTTCGAGCAGGAGTTCGACGGCGCGATGGTGGTCGACGCGATGGAGAACGTCTCACCGGAAGACTGGCCGCGCGTCGCTCGCAACCTCGCGCGGGCGCTGAAGCCGGGCGGCCACCTATTCCTGACGCTCGAAGAACAGGACGATGAGGTCGGGATCGACGAGACGCATCGGCAGCTCGTCGCCTCGGGGCAACCGGCGGTGCGCGGCGAGGTGATCGAGGGCGACGTCGCCGGTTACCACTACTACCCGGGACGCATGCAGGCGCTGCAATGGCTGACCGATGCCGGACTGTCCCCGATCGCCGAGGAGTACGACGACCACGGGGACTGGGGCTACCGCCTCTTCCTGCTCCGGCGGACCGGCTGAGGCAGCCTCAGCCTCAGCCGACGGCGACCAGCCACACGGCTGCTGCGTGGCAGGTGGCGGCGATGACGGTGGCCGCGTGGAAGAACTCGTGGTGGCCGAAGGTGCGCGGCCACGGGTTCGGCCACCGCGCGGCGTAGAGGATCGCGCCGATGCTGTAGACCACACCGCCGATGGCCAGCAGCGCGACCGGCGCCGTCCCCAGCACCGGGCCGATATCGCCCGCCAGCGGCACGGCGGCCCAGCCCAGGGCCAGGTAGAGCGGAACGCGGAGCCATCGACGACCCACCGGCCGCACCAGCTCCAGCAGCACGCCGAGGAGCGCGCCGGCCCACACCACCGCCAGCAGCGGACCGGAGGTCTCGGAGGGCGCGAGCACGGCGAACGGCGTATAGGTGCACGCGATGAAGATGAAGATCGTCGCATGGTCGAGGCGTCGCATCCAGGCGCGCGAGCGGACGCCCTTCCATCGGCCTCGGTGGTAGAGGGCGCTGACGCCGAAGAGCGCGCTCAGGCCGAGCGCGTAGAGAGTGGTCGACCAGGCGGCGTTCTCGCGCCCGAACGCGATCGCCACGCCGACGAGCGCCCCACCCGCCACGACGGACAGCACGAAGGCGACGAGGTGAATCCAACCCCGGAGGCGGGGCACCTCCATCGGAAGCTCGGCCGCGGCACTCACGTCCGCAGACTACCCCTGATCAGCCCGCATCGCCCGCCGCTCGACTCCACGAGTAGCATCCACGCATGAGCGACGCGCCGGTCACCATCGCCTCGTACTACCGGGTGCACTGGGGCCACACCGACGAGTTCCTCGAGCTCTTCCGGCGCAACCACTGGCCGATCCTCCGCGACCAGCTGGAGGCCGGCCGCTTCACCGATGTGCGCGCCTACCGGCCACGCCTCCACGGCGATGGCGCCGCCGACTGGCACTTCCTGGTGACGATCACCTATCGCGACTGGGCCGCCGCCGAGTCGCATTCCGACGACGAGATCGCGGCGCGCCTGTTCCCCGACCTCGACCGATATCGGGCCGAGGAGCGCCGCCGCTTCCAGATCCTCGACGCGCACTGGGACGTGGTGCTGGAGGATGTCGCGCTGGACGTCAGAGGCGACGAGCCAGACGCGGCCGGTCGGGTTTCGGACGCGCGAACCCTGACGGGGTCATGACGCCAACCCGGGCGCTGGTCGGAGCGGCCGTGGCGATCGCGCTCGGCATCGGCGTCGTCATCGTGGTGGCTGCGGTGATTCGCGATGAGCCTCCCGATCCACTCGGAACGCTCCAGGCGCCCGTGCCCGGCGAGGTCCGGCCCGACTACCTGGCCGATGGAACACCGGTCTGGGTCGTCGGCCACGACGACGGCACCGTCGACGTGCTCTCCGGCTTCGACCCGCATCGACCGTTCAACATCCTGAAGAGCCTGTGGTGGTGCGAGAGCGCCGATGGCTTCGAGAACCCCGATCACGCATCGAGGTGGGACGAGTTCGGCTTCAAGATCGGAGGGCCGGCGCCGACCGGGTTGCCCCGGTACGCAGTGGAGCGCGATGGCGCCGAGATCATCGTGGGTGCGCTCGGAACCCCGCCTGCCCCGGACGAGCCGCACGTTGGCCCGGATGAGTTCGACCGTCGGTGGTGCGCCCTCCCCGATGAAGAGGGCGGCACCTACCACACCTTCGACGATTGGCAGGTCTGGGACTCACCGACCGCAGCGGTTGACGCGGCGCCGGACGGGTGGATCCTGCTCGCGGGCCACCTCGCGGCGAGCGCCGATGACGACATCATTCTGTGTGGCGACGCCGCGTGCCAGGACAGCGTCACGCCGGCCAACCTCGAGCCCAACGACCCCACAATGGAGCCACAATTCGGCCCTTTGTATGGCGAGCGGTTCATCGCACAGGTGCAGGACGGGACGCTGGTCGGCCTCACCCGCGTCATGCCGGCCGACTTCGGCGCGCCTGCCGACTCGTTCGGCGAGTCCCCCAGTCCCTAAAGGATCGCCACCGCCGACGAAACGCTCCTTTAGTTTCGTGCTCGGATTTACGCCTCATTGCCGGGGAACGGCATGCGACACATGGCCGATGGCCCGCGCCCGTCGCACCGATGAGGATCGGTCCATCGCGGCCGACCAAGTGCCGCCCGCATGAGACCAATGACAGTGACTTATCCGATTCGATCCATCCTGGCCCTCTCGATCCTCGTGATCGTGCTGGCCGCCTGCAGCACCGCCGCCGGCACACCGACCTCGCAGGCACCGTCGCCCAGCCAGCCGGCCGCTCCATCGGTCGAGCCCTCGGTCGAACCGTCGGTCGCACCCTCGGAGGCGCCCGCCGAGCCGTCGGAGCCCGCTGGTGAGGAGCGCGAGGTCGCCGGCACCATTACCCAGGCCGAGATGGCGTTCTCAGGTCCGGGCGGCAGCATCGCCGAAGCACTGACCGGCGGCGACGATGTCGAGTACCCCAGCCTCGTCAACGGCGTCATCTTCCGCGACACCGATGGCAAGATCTACATCGCCACATCGGCCAGCGACCTGGACGCCCCGACCTTCGAGGGCCCGATGCTCGAGGTCCTGAACATGGACAACGACGGTCCCAGCTGGGACATGGCCCACGCGGAGGACATCGGCCTCCAGGAAGCCAACGGCATCCTCTTCCGCCAGAACGCGCAGGTCCTCGGGTTCCTCGACGTCAAGTAAGCCCCGCTACAGCGATCCACGAACGGCCGTCGGTCCCATCCGGCGGCCGTTCTCGTGGTCTGGTACCAAGCCGAGCGCCCACCCTGATTCGGCTCCGCGCGACTTCCACCCCACGGGACTAACGGCCACGTTGGCGGCCTTGCGTGGCCGCTGGTTGCGCCCAACGCAAACCGCGGCCAGGTAGAGGGCGACTTCGGCCTCATCTTGGCCGTTAGTCCCATCCGATGGGATCCGCACATAGCATGGCCGCCGAGCCTTCGCGGCTGAGTGCGTGCCCCCGCGAGGAACCGATGCGTACGCGCTACGCTGAGGCGGACATGACGATCGCCGGCGTCATCGCCGTGGCACTCATCGGCGTCCTGATTGCCTTTCAGCTGGCGCTGGCGGCCGGCGCCCCGCTCGGCGCGGCGGCCTGGGGCGGGCGGAATCCTGGCGTGCTGCCGACGCGGCTGCGGATCGCATCGGCCTTCGTGGGCCTTGTCGTCTATCCGTTCATGGCGGCCGTCGTCCTCGCCGCCCTCGGAGTCATCGACGATGATTGGTTCCCGTTCGATCTCGACGTGGCGATGTGGTTGCTGGCTGGCTTCTTCGCGCTCGGCGTGCTGGCCAACGCCATCTCCCAGTCACCGCCGGAGCGGATCTGGAGCCTGGTCTCCGGCGTCATCGCGGTGTGCTGCGCACTCATCGCCCTTGGATAAGGGGCGCCCAACATCACCTTCGCTGACTTCACCACTGGGGAGTTCGAGGCCGCGACGATCCTGCTGGTCTTCCTGATCGACCAGACCTGCGGCAACACCACCTACGAATCCGATGGCGACCACGCGATCGTGACCCAGACGGGCACTTGGACCTGGGAGGTCGACATCGCCGATGCCGGTGGATTCTGCGAACGCAGAACACGCCCGCCGTGTTCACGCCGCCTGGGAACCTCAGCGTGGAGGTGATCATCAACCCCTGATCCACCCCACCCCGCATTCGGCCGGCCGGTCCCTGAGTCCAACACTTTGCCTGCCCTTTGCCGGGTGGGCCGTCGCGACGGATGGCGGAGGTCCCCGCGGCATCCTCTCGGCAGGATGCGGCTCATGACTGTCGTAGCCACCTCGGCGCCCATCGACACAGCCATCGCGGGCATCGGCCGGAACGAAGCCGACGAGCTGGACATCGAGCGCGCGGAGCAGCACTCGGTGCCCCGCTCGGCCGTGCTGCACATCCTGCCCGGCGCGCTCGTCGCGGTGCTCTTCGTGCTCAGCATGCCCGTGGTGCGCGACGCCGGCCTTCCTCCATTCATGGCCCTGGTCGCGGCCGACATGGTGGTGATGCCGCTTCTGCTCGGCGCGCTCTTCACGCTCGGCTATCGCCGCCACGGCCGGCCGACGCTGGAGGGCGTGGTGCTCTATCGGCGACCACTGTCGCTGCGCCGATGGCTGTGGATGGTGCCGGCGCTGCTGGTCTTCGCTGCGATGAGCATGGCCCTGTTGGCCCCAATCGGCGACTGGCTGTACGAGACCGTGTTCGGTTGGCTGCCATCCGAGCTCGTTCTGCCCATGGACATGTCGCCCTGGGCCGGACCGATGCTGCTCCCCCTGCTGCTGGTGTACTTCGCGGTCGTGGTCGTCACGGCCTCGATCGTCGAGGAGCTGTACTTCCGGGGCTACCTACTGCCCCGTCTGTCGCGGTTCGGCACCGGCGCCGCGGTGCTCAACGTGACCCTGTTCGGCCTGTATCACCTCTGGACGCCATGGATGGTCGTGGGCCGGATCGTGGCATTCTTCCCGATCTCACTCGCCACGATGCGCACGCGTAACGTGCGGCTGCCATCGACGGTGCACGTGATCGGCAATGCCGCTGACGGTGTGGGCTGGCTGTTCCTCGCGTTCTAGGTACTACGCTTCGCCGATGCCATCCAACGGCCCACGCCAGTGAGCCTCTTCACCCTGCGCGGGGTACGCAAGGCATACGGATCGCGCGTGATCCTGGACGGGCTGGACCTGAACGTCGAGGACGGAGCGCGGATCGGGATCGTTGGCGGCAACGGATCGGGCAAGACCACGCTGCTGCGGATCATCGCCGGCGACGAGCAGGAGGACGCCGGACAGGCGACCCGGCGACGCGGTCTCACGGTCGCGCTCCTGCCGCAGCACCCGCTGGGCGACGATCGGAGTGCTCGCGAGACGCTCCACCGCGCGCGGGCTGACCTGCGGTCGATCGACGCGGAGCTGAGCCGAATCAATGTCGAGCTGAACGACCCATCGGTCCACGGCGACGCAACCGCGCTGGAACGCACGTTGAACCGGCAGGCGGAGCTGCTTGGACCGATACGACCGCGCCGGCGGCCCGGCGTTCGAGGGTCGCGCCCGCAGCCTGCTGCTCCAGCTCGGCCTGGAGGAGCGGGAGCTGGAGCTGCCGACCAGCGTCCTCAGCGGCGGCCAGCGCAAGCTCATCGGCCTCGCGGCGGCGCTCGTCCAGGATCCGGTGCTGCTGCTGCTCGACGAGCCCGAGGCGCACCTCGACCTCGCCGGGCGCCAGCGGCTCGAGGATCTCGTCCGGGACTTCGACGGCGCCATCGTCATCGTCAGCCACGACCGATACCTGCTCGACGAGACGGTGACCCAGATCGCGAGCATGGACCGCGGTCGGCTGCGCACCTGGCCGGGCAACTACTCCGCCTACGCCCTGGCCCGCGAGATCGAGCTCGTGCGCCAGCAGCAGGCGTACGTGACGCAGCAGAAGGAGATCGAGCGGCTCGAGGACGCGATTCGTCGCTTCAAGGACTGGGCGCACCGGGTCGTCGACGAGCGGCACATCAAGCAGGCCCGCAACAAGCAGCGCCAGATCGACCGCATGGAGAAGGTCGAGCGGCCGGTGCTGGAGCGGCGCCGCATTGGCCTGCAATTGCGACCGCACGAGCGCGGAGGCCAGCGCGCCTTCGAGCTGCGCGACGTTTCCGTCGCCTTCGACGAGGTGCCGATCCTGCTCGGGATCGACCTGAGCGTGCTGCACGGCGAGCGGGTCGGGGTGGTCGGCGAGAACGGCGCCGGCAAGTCGGTGCTGCTCAAGTCGCTGGTCGGCGAGATCCAGCCGGCCGATGGACAGGTCTGGGTCGGCCCGTCGATCCGGATCGGCTACCTGGCCCAGGACCAGGAGACGCTCGATCCGGCGTCCACGCCCGTCGACACGCTGCGGGAGGCCCACCCCCTGACCGAGGAGGGGGCGGTCGCGCGCCTGATGAGCTTTCTGTTCAGCTACGAGCAGGTGCGACGGCCGATCGCGACGTTGTCCGGCGGCGAGCGCACGCGGCTCCAGCTGCTGCTGCTCATGCTGTCCGGCGCGAACCTGCTGGTCCTCGACGAGCCGACGAACCACCTCGACATCGACTCGGTCGAGGCGCTCGAGGCCGCCCTCGAGTCCTTCGCCGGCACAGCGATCTTTATTAGCCACGACCGCTACTTCCTCGACCGCATGGCAGACCGCATCGTTGAGGTGCGGGATGGCGGCGTGGCGTCCTTCCCCGGCGGCTACTCGGACTGGCTGGACCGGCACACGCTCCCTTCCTCTCGCTGACCGCATCGGCTGCTCCTAGCCGGACGGGTCGCGATCCTGTCAGCCGATATATCAGTAATGCTGTATCCGCTGACAGATGCCGCGAAGCCGGTCTAGCGCCGAGCGTATATACGGATATCCGACACGTCGCGAGGCGCATCCACGGACGTGCGCTGCGACTTCGCCGAATCACCCAGCGATGAGGATGACCAGGTGACACAGTCCTCATGTCGTCATGCTGTTTCGGGGTGCGCTCGGTAAGCGCCTAGCTCCCATCTACCTCGCGTCCTTCCTCGGGGGGCTCGCCCTCTGGGTGCCGATCGAGAAGCTGTTCATGACCGAGATCGGATTCACGTCCGCATCGGTCGGAGTCATGGCGGCCGTCTACGCCGTGGTGGTGCCGGTCCTGGAGCTGCCATCAGGCGTTCTGGCAGATCGATGGAGCCGACGCGGCGTCCTCATCCTCGGCACGGCGGCGGTCATCATCAGCGTCCTCATCGGCGGCTTCAGCCAGAGCGTGACGATGTACGTCATCGCCGCCGCGTTCCTCGGCGTGTACTTCGCCCTCCAGTCGGGGACGCTCGAGTCGATCGTGTACGACACCGTGCTCGAGGAGACCGGCGACAGCGAGGCGTTCGAGCAGACGATCGGGCAGGTGCGGCTCGTCGAGAGCGTCGCGCTCGTGACAAGCGCGCTGCTGGGTGGCCTGATCGCCCAGTTCGCCCCGCTGCAGTCGACCTACTTCCTGACGGCTCCACTGCTCGTGCTGTCGGCCCTGATGCTTCTGTGGTTTCGGGAGCCGCAGCTCCACAAGACCGAAGAGCAACTGGCTCTGGGCGCTCAGATCCGAGCGACGTACCGGACGATCCTGTCCGGCGGTCAGCTCCGAGCCATCGTCGCCCTTACCGTGGTCGGCGCGCTTCTCATGCAGGGCATGCTCGAGTTCGGTCCGCTCTGGTTGGTCGCGCTGCTCGTGCCACCGTTCCTGTACGGGCCGCATTGGGCAGGCCTCACGTCCGCGCTCGGGTTCGGCGGACTGCTCGGGGCCCGCCCGTGGTTCACCGCCCCGTGGACGGTGCGTGTCCTGGCGCTGGCGGTCATTGCCTGCTGCGTCGTGCTCGTCGTCAGCGACCATGTCGGCCTGGTGGTCGGCGTCCAGATCGTCCTCACGCTGCTCGTCGTGGCCGTGAGCATCCCGGTCACGCGGCGGCTCCATGACGCGGTGCCGTCCACCATCCGCGCCGGTGTCGCGTCAGGCGTGGGCACGCTCACGTGGTTGGCCTTCGTGCCATTCGCTCTGGGCTTCGGGGCCCTCAGCGAAACTGCTGGGTTAAACCGCGGTGCGCTGCTGTTCGTCGCGATCGGGGTTGTGGCCGCGGTGCTGATGCTCGTCGTGCTGCCGCGCGCCCGTCCCGCGCTGCAGGAGGCCAGCGCCGCCGAGGCTGCCGCAGCCGAATCGGCAGCCGCCGTGGCGCGCCAGCCGGCATTCGCGGCTGACCGATTCTTCCCGCTCGATGATCCGGCGTGGCCGGGCCATTGGGCCAACCCACCGTCGGCGTGGGCCGGATCCGGCCTGCCCATCGACAGTCCCGAGGCGCTCGACCAGGTCCGGGTGGCGATTGCCGACATGCCGCCGGCACTGCGGCAGGTCATGGTCCTCCGCGACGTCGAAGGGAGGTCGCCGAGCGATGTTCAGCTGGGGCTGGGCGTGAGCCCCGAGGCGGAGCGCGAGCTCCTTCAGCGTGCCCGCGGACTCGTGCGGGCACGCCTGGAGCGATACTTCGAGGCAATGGAGGCCGCGCCGTGACCGATCGTCCGCAGACCGATGAGGAGCTGCGCTGCGCCGACGTCGCCGGGGCCCTCACCGCGTATCTCGACGGCGCCGTGGACGAGGAAAACCGACGCCGCATCGACAGCCACATCGCGGGATGCCCGGGATGCACCGCCGCCCTCGATCAGTTCCGGACGCTGATCGACCTCTCCGGTCGGCTCACGGCGACCGACGTCGCCCGCATCGATCCCCTGATCCGCGACCGCCTGGCGGCGACCTTGCGGGTACCGCGGCGCAAGTAGTGTCACTGCCCCTCACGCCGGCTCGGGCAATGCTCCCATGATGATGTCGAGCCCCGCCTCGAACTCATCGGCGTAGTTGAAGACCGATCCGACGAGCTCGCGCTGGACGGCCGCCAGGTTTGGATACGCATCGGCGACGGCGGCCAGCATCTGCTCGCTCACCTCGGCCATCTCCTCGGGGGAGGCGAACGGAAGCGTCGCCTCCTGGAGCGCGAAGCCGTAGATGTAGCTGTCGAGCAGGTTGTAGATCCGGGTCGCCTCGCGGCCGGTGAACCCAACGCCGAGCAGGATGCCGACCATCGCATCGTGGTGTGCGAGGGTTGCCGGACCGGGCTGCGCGCGTGACTCCATCAGCCCGATCGCCCACGGGTGGCGGCGCAGCGCGTCGTGGACAGAGAGCGCACGCCGCCGCATCGCGTCCTTCCAGTCCCGTGGGTCGTGCGGCACTTCGATCTCGGAGAACACGCGGTCGACGAGCCCGTCGAGCATCTCCTCCTTGTTGCCGATGTGGCGGTACAGCGACATCGCCTCGACGCCCAGGCGCGCACCGACGTTGGCCATCGTGATCGCGCTCAAGCCGCCCTCGTCGGCCGTCGCCAGGGCCGCGTCGAGCACCTGTTCCCGGCTGACGCGGGCTCGCCGGCCCGGCTTGCGTGCCTGTGCCTGCTCCATCGGTTTCTCCTACGCTTGACACCTGAACGTTTATGTCATAAGTTTATGCCATCAGTTTATGACGTAAGCATACCACACGCCCAGGAGTACCTAATGCAGGCCATCGTCCACGCCCGATACGGATCCCCCGACATCCTCCAGCTGCGCGCGGTCGAGACGCCTGCAATCGGCGACGACGAGGTCCTCGTCCGCACGCGGGCCGCGGCCGTGCATCCCGGTGACCTCTTCTCGGTCCTCGGAACGCCGTTCCCGGTGCGCTTCTCGACCGGCCTGCGCCGGCCGAAGCTCGGCGTCCCCGGGCTCGACGTCGCCGGCACTGTCGAGGCGGTCGGATCGGCGGTCACCCACCTCCGCCCCGGTGACGAGGTCTTCGGCTGCGGCTTCGGAACGTGCGCCGAGCTCGTCCGCGCCAAGGCGGAATTCATCGTCGCCAAGCCCTCAACGATCTCGTTCGAGCACGCGGCCGCCATCCCGACGTCTGCACTCGCCGCGCTCCACGGGCTGCGAGACGCCGGCAGGCTGCAGCCCGGGCAGCGGGTGTTGGTCAACGGCGCCTCAGGCGGGGTCGGCGGCTTCGCCGTCCAGATCGGCAAGGTGCTCGGCGCCCACGTGACCGGTGTCTGCTCCACGGCCAACGTCGAGATGGTTCGCTCGCAGGGTGCGGACGAGGTGATCGACTACACCCGCGACGACTTCACCGGTGGCACCCGCCAGTACGACCTCATCCTCGACAACATCGAGAATCGGCCACTCTCGGCGGTTCGACGGGCGTTGATACGGCGAGGCACGCTGGTGCTGAACAGCGGGACCGGCGCCACCGGCCTGCGGATGTACGGCCGCTTGGTCTGGCCGCTCGTGGTCTCGCCGTTCGTCGGCCATCGCCTGACGCGCTTCCTGTCCAACCCGAAGCGCGACGACCTTGAGTGGCTCGCTCAGCGCGCCGCCGAGGGGTCAGTGCGCCCCGTCATCGGGTCGTGCTATCCGCTGGCCGAGACGGCCCGTGCGTTGCAGGAGATCGAGACGGGCCATGCGCGGGGCAAGGTGGTCATCGTGGTGACCGGCTGAAGTCCCGGATTGACCGCGGCGTTTGCTCCCGGTGGGACTAACGGCCAAGATCGCCCGATTTCGATGGCGTACTTGGCCGGGGTTTGCACCCGCGGCAATTCAGGACCAATTTGAGGACCAGATTCGCCCTAAATTGGCCGTTAGTCCCGCCCCGTGCAATTTCACGCCAGGTCTAGCGGAGCCGCGCGACCCAGATCTCCTCGGCCGGCCACTGGCGCGCCCACTCGGGGGTGACGTAGTCGTAGAACTCGTGCTTCGTCGCCGCGGGCGGCGCCGCGAGCTCGATCAGCCGCTCGATCTCGAACCCGCTGGCTCGCAGCAGGTCGATCCAGTCACCGTGGGCGAGGTGAAACTCCACGCCCGACTCGCCCGGCCACTGCATCCGATACGCGCCGAACTGCGGCCGCTGCAACGTCTCCGCCGTGCCGCCCTCGTCGATGGCGCACAGGAAGCTGATGAACGAGTTCGTCAGGAACACGAGGCGACCACCAGGGCGGAGGAGTCGCGCGGCCTCGGGCACCCACAGCGCCGGATCGGCCCACAGAGAGGCGCCGAACTCGGAGAACGCGAGGTCGAAGCTGTCGTCGGGGAGCGGAACGCGTTCGGCGGGTGCCTCGACCAGCGGGAAGCGGATGCCGGTGGCGTCCATCATCCGTCGTGCGGTCTCGAGCTGGGCCGGCGTCGGATCCACCCCCACCGGTCGAGCACCCTGCCGCGCCAGCTGGGCGGAGAAGTACGCGGTCCCGCAGCCGAGCTCGACGACGTCGAGGCCGTCCACCTCGCCCAATGGCGATCCGATGTCCGTTTCGCGAACCTGGAACACGCCCCACGCCAGCTCCTGCGGTGCCCAGGCCAGATCGGCGTTCGCATCGGTGAACTGGGCGTTCGTCTCCGACCACTCGGCGACGTTGGCGGCGATCGAGTCGGGCAGGTCGCGATCGGTCATTGGTCCATCACAGGGCTCGCCCCTCGCACCGCTCCGGTCTGGTCCGGGCGCCAGTACAGCCACAGCTCCGCGATGACGGCGTGCAGCGTGAACGAGAGCCAGAAGGCGACCCCGAACGCATCGCGGGTTTCGAGGACGCCGAAGCCCTCGAACAGCCCGATCCAGAGACGGATGGTCCCGACCGCCAGCCCGACGGCGAACGCCCGGATCATCCAGCGCCGATGGGTGTCGATGTTGCGGCGCCGCACGGCCCGATACGCAAGGATCAGCGCGGTCAGGAACCAGAGGCCGAACACCACCGAGGCCGATGCCTGGAGCGTGCCGCCGAACGACTGGAAGAAGCCGAACAGCACGCCGAAGACGCCACTCATCATCCCGGCCACGAGGGCGACGCGCCCGATGCGCCGATGGCGTCGAAGGTTTCGGTTCCGGAAACCGCGCCACAGCTGGAACGGCGCGAGCGACAGGTACACCGCTCCGGGCAGGATGTGGGCGTAGGCGAGCCAGGGATACGCGGCGTATCGGTACTGGAATTCGGACACGTCGGGCAGCTCACCCGAGAGCACGCTGGGCACGTCGGTCGCCAGCCGGAGGCCGATGAAGACGGCCATGATCAGCAGCAGGATCCCGATCGTTGCCCAGATCGCGCGGTCCGCGCCTCGCTCCACGCGGCCAGTGTACCGAGGCCTCCAGCCGTTCCCGTCAGCCAATCGTATATCCGGTATATACGCTCCACCAGGAGCAAGCGGAGGCGCACTGACGCACACAGACGATAGAATGACGCGGCATCACAACCGCGCACACCCGAGCGTGCACCATCCGTGGAGGAGAGGGCATGAGGGTCGCCGCTTGGTTGTTCATCGTGGCACTCGTCCTAGCCGCATGCACGTCGGACTCCGGCGATGGCTCGCCGGGCGCTGACGGAAGCGGGGGCGCCGAAGGCACCATCCGCGTCGCGCTCGGCGACATCGAGGGTGTCGAGACTCTGAACCTGCTGATCGCGCTCGAGCGCGTCCGCGAGCGCGGGATCGACGTCGAGCTGACCGAGTTCGCCGAGGAGGACCTCGCCGCCGAGGCCGTCCTGGCCGGTCAGGCCGACGTCACGCTCGGCGCGCCGTACGCACAGATCCAGGAGACTGGCGCTCCGATCCGGCTCATCTGCCAGCTCCAGACCGCGCGCTTCTTCGCGATCGTCGACGCAGAGGCATACCCGGACTGGCAGGCTCTTGACGGCGAACCTTTCGCCGTTCACTCACGCGGCTCGACGACCGAGGCCATGGCCCTGCTGGTCCAGCAGGAGGAGGGCATCGAGTTCAGCGAGATCAGCTACGTGACGGGCGCGGAGGTGCGCGCCACTGCGCTCCTGGAGGGCAACATCCAGGCGACGTTCCTCGACATCCCGAGCTGGAACTTCGTCCAGGAGGAGTCACCCGACCAGTTCCATGAGCTGGAACTGCCCGACGTCCAGGCCACCGATGAGGCCTTCGTGGCCAGCACCGACTGGCTGGAGGCCAACCCCGAGGCTGCGCAGGTGCTGCTCGAGGAGACGCTCACCACGTGGAACTCGATCATCGAGGATCCCAACTTCGTGGTCGAGGAGCGAGATCGGCTCGGGCTGGCCGAGGACCTCGAGCCGGAGCTCGAGGAGCAGATCGTGCCGTACTACGAGCAGGCGTCCGAGGAGGGCGTCTTCACCACCGACTGCGGCGGGGAAGAGGCGGCTCGGACCGACTTCGAGTTCTACGGCCTCGTCGGGCAGGTCGAGGGAGATCCGGCGACGCTCGCCGTCGAAGACTTCTGGGACCTCGGCCCATCCGAGGCAGCGCTCGAGAACGCTGAGGGAGGCTGACCTGGAGGCTGAGCTGATCGTCAGGAGTACCGGCCGGTGACCGGCAGCGGCCTCGCCGCTCCGGCCGCCGGAGCCGGCGCCGCGCGTCAACCCCGCAACTGGCGTGGCTTCACGCCGGTCACGCGCACCTCGCTGCTGCGTGGCGCCTCGATCGTCGCGGTCCTGGTGCTGTGGGAGATCGGCGGCCGGATCCCGATCAGCCTGACGTTCCCGAGCTTCACCGAGACCGCGGCGGCATTCGGCGAGATGCTCGCGGACGGGACGTTCCTCGGCGCCTACGCTGAGACCATCGGCCCGCTGCTGGTCGGGCTGGCCCTCACCGCCGTGGGGGGCGTCGCGGCCGGCGTGGCGATGGGCCTGTCGCCGAAGGCGGAGTGGCTGGGGCTGCCGGTCTTCGTGATCGTGCAGGCGGCGCCATCGGCCGCGATCATCCCGCTGATCACGTTCATCTACGGCATCGGCTTCACGGCGAAGGTCTTCGCCGTGGTGCTGCTGAGCACGCCGGTGATCGTGCTCAACTCGTATCGGGGCATCCGCAACACGCCGGTCTCGCTGGTCGAGATGAGCGAGGCCTTTCTGGCCAGCCGCTGGCAGAGCATCTGGAAGGTGATCCTGCCGGCCGCCAGCGGACTGATCTTCGCGGGCCTGCGCCTGGGACTGGCCCAGGGGTTCACCGGCGCCATCCTGGCCGAGCTGCTGATCACGCCCACCGGGGTCGGCGACCTGATCACCTACAACCGCTCGCAGGCCGAGTACGACCACATGTACGCCGCCATCCTGTCGATCATCCTGGTCGCCAGCGTCACCATCACCCTGCTGCAGCGGCTGGAGCATCGACTGTTCCGCCCGGAGCTGCGTTCGCCATGACCGACAGGACCGATGCGACCGCCGAGCCGGCGGTGCGCGTGGTGGACCTCACCAAGGACTTCCCCGGCGGAACGCGCGCGCTGGAAGGCGTCGCCTTCGACGTGCCTCCCGGCGAGCTGACGACGCTCATCGGTCCGAGTGGCTGCGGCAAGACGACGACACTCAAGATCGTGGCCGGCCTGATCCCGGCGACCTCGGGACAGGTGATCGTCAAGGGGCAGCCCGTCACCGGGCCAGGCCCGGAGCGCGCCTTCGTGTTCCAGGACTTCGCGTTGCTGCCGTGGGCCACCGTGCTGCGCAACGCCGCCTTCGGACTGGAGCTGCGCGGGGTGCCGAAGGCCGAGCGCGAGGCGACGGCGCGCGATTACGTGAGCAAGGCCGGACTGGCCGGATTCGAGCAGCACTACCCGCATCAGCTGTCGGGGGGGATGCGCCAGCGGGTCGGCCTGGCCCGCGCGCTGGCGGTGAATGCCGACATCCTGCTCATGGACGAGCCGTTCGCATCGGTCGACGAGCAGATTCGCCGCACCTTCCAGGAGGACCTGTTGCTGCTGCTCGCCGACGAGCGCAAGACGGTCCTGTTCGTGACCCACTCGATCGAGGAGGCCGTCTACGTCAGCGACCAGATCGTGATCCTGACCCGCGGGCCGGGTCGCGTGACGAAGTCGGTGCGACCCGAGATCCCCCGAGACGGGACGCCGGACGAGATCCGCCGCAGCCAGCCCTACCTCGACGCGGTCGAGGAAATCTGGAGCGAGCTGAAGACCTACGCCGAGGAAGACATGCGGGCACCGGCCGAGGCGGCGTCATGACCATCGCCGGTCACCGGGTGCCGATGGTGCTCTCGCTGCTGGTCTGGTTCGTCCTCTGGGAGATCGTCGGCCGGCTCGACATCGTCTTCCTCATCCCGCCGTTCACCGAGGTCCTGGCCGCCATCGGCTCGGTGGCGACGTCGGAGCGGTTCGCGGAGGCGGCGGTGCTCACGCTCCAGGCCTTCCTCATCGGCATGGCGCTGTCGCTGGTCGTCGGCATCGGCGCCGGGTTCCTGATGGGCCGCGTGAAGGCGGTCGGGGACGTGCTGGGGATGTGGGCCAACATCTTCGAGAGCTCGCCATTGACCGCCATCGTGCCGGCGATGATGGCGCTGCTGGGTTTCGGCCTGCCCACGATGATCGTCACCGTCTTCCTGTTCAGCGTCTGGGTCGTCGCGCTCGACACCCAGGTCGGCGTCGCGAGCGTGAGCCAATCCCTGCTCGAGATGGGCCGATCCTTCGGCGCAAGCCGCAGCGAGGAGGTCAGGAAGATCGTGCTGCCAGCGGCACTGCCGGAGATCCTGGCGGGGGTCAGGCTCGGCCTCATCCGCGGCGTGAAGGGGGTCATCATCGGGCAGCTGCTGATCGCCATCGTCGGGATCGGCTACCTGTTCGAACGCTACTCGCGAGGTTTCCTGATGGCCGAGTTCTGGGCCCTGATGATCATCGTCTTCGCCTTCGCTTTCGCCCTGTCGGAAGCGGTCGGCTTCTTCGAGCGCCGCGTCGCCGCCTACGCGATGAGCCGATGACATACGCCATCCCGGCCCCGGAGCCGGTGACCCTGGAGATCGACGGCACCGACGCGGTCTTCCCGGTGCTGCGGGTCTTCTGCGTCGGGCGCAACTACGCCGAGCATGCCGTGGAGATGGGCCACGATCCGGATCGCGAGCCGCCGTTCTTCTTCATGAAGCCGGCGGTGGCGGTGGTGCCGGGTGGTGGATCGCTGCCCTTCCCATCCGCAACCGAAGATCTCCACCACGAGATCGAGCTCGTCGTCGCGCTCGGCGCGCGGCGGGGAGCGGATCAGCTGCCGACGACGCGCTTGGACTGTGTCTTCGGCTACGCGGTCGGGCTCGACATGACGCGACGCGACCTCCAGGACCGGGCCAAGGAGCTGCGGCGGCCGTGGGACCTGGCCAAGGGCTTCGATCGATCGGCGCCGATGAGTGCGCTCCGCACCGCCGATGCCATCGGCCATCCGTCCACCGGCGCGATCTGGCTGCGCGTGAACGGGTCGGTGCGCCAGGAGGGCGACCTGGCGCAGCAGATCTGGAAGGTGCCCGAGACGATCGCCTACCTCTCCACACTGGTCGAGCTGCGGCCGGGCGACCTGATCATGACCGGCACGCCGGCCGGCGTGGGGCGAGTCGTCCCCGGCGACGTTCTCGAAGGCCATGTCGACGGGGTCGGCGACCTGCGCGTCGGGTACGGGGAGTAGCAGCGCGGGCGGCCTATCTCGAATTCCCCAGCGCGATTTGCGCCGTTTGCACCCCACGGGACTAACGGCCAAGTTCGGCCGATTTCGTCCTCGTAGATGGCCGCCCGTTGCGTGGGATGCAAATCGCCGCCAAGTTGAGGGCTCTACTTGGCCGTTAGTTCCACCCACGGCAATCCTCAGTGACCCGCACTCCGAGCCACGGCCGTCAGTTGCCCTCGAACGGCGAGATACGCCGTTACCCGTTGACTCGGCACGCTGGCGTCGTACGCTCCGCCCGTGATCACCTGCGCGAGCTGCGGGCGCGAGAACCCGGACGGTTTCGACTTCTGCGGGGCCTGCGGTTCGGCGCTGGGCCAAGGGCCGGCGGCTGCCAGACGCCCGCGCGAGGAGCGGAAGGTCGTCACCGTGCTCTTCTGCGACCTGGTCGGATCGACCGAGAGGGCCGAGCGGATGGACCCCGAGGACGTGCGAGCCATGCTGGGCCGCTACCACGAGCGCGTTCGCACCGAGCTTGAGCGTCACGGCGGGACGGTCGAGAAGTTCATCGGCGACGCCGCGATGGCGCTCTTCGGCGCGCCGGTGGCCCACGAGGACGATCCCGAGCGCGCCGTGCGCGCGGCGTTCGCGATCCGCAACTGGGCCGCCGAGGGCGGTGACCTCCAGGTCCGCATCGGGATCACCACCGGTGAGGCGCTCGTCTCGCTCGACGCCCAGCCGAACCGCGGCGAGGGCATGGCCGCCGGCGACGTCGTGAACACCGCCGCGCGGCTCCAGGCCGCCGCCGGAGTCGACAATGTCCTCGTCGACGAGACCACCCATCGCGCGACGCGGAACTGGATCGACTACCGCCCGGCGAACGGTGTCATCGCCAAGGGCAAGTCCCAACCCATCCCGGCGTGGGAGGCGCTGGTCGCCCGCTCGCGCCTGGGCCTCGACGTCGCCGAGTCGGCCGCCACTCCCCTCGTCGGTCGGGCACGGGACCTGGAGCTGCTGGTCGGAGCCTTCGAGCGGACCCGACGGGATGGGATCGTGGAGCTGATCACGCTCGTCGGCGAACCGGGCATCGGCAAGAGCCGGCTCGTCCTCGAGCTCCTGCAGCACGTCGAGGCCGACCCGGACCTCATTCGCTGGCGGCAGGGCCGCTGCCTGCCGTATGGCGAGGGCGTAACGCTGTGGGCGCTCGCAGAGATCGTGAAGGCGGAGACCGGGGTGCTGGAGACCGATGGCGCCGATGAGGCCGGGGCGAAGATCGCCGCGACGATCCGTGGCGGCATCCCGGACGAGGCGGAAGCGACGTGGGTGGAGCAGCATGTGCGCCCGCTGCTCGGGATCAGCGCGGAGGCCGTCATCGGTGGGGAGCGCCGTGACGAGGCGTTCGTGGCGTGGCGGCGCTTCATCGAGAGCGTTGCCGAGCACGGACCCCTGGTCCTGATCTTCGAGGACCTGCAATGGGCGGACGACGCGCTGCTCGATTTCGTCGACCACCTGGTCGAGTGGGCGGCCGACGTCCCGCTCCTCGTGGTGGCCATCGCGCGGCCCGAGCTGTTGGCCCGCCGGCCGGGCTGGGGCGGCGGCAAGCCCAACGCCACGACCCGCTCGCTGGCGCCGCTGACCGACGACGAGACGGCGGCGCTGGTGCACGCGCGTCTCGGTCGCGCGCTGCTGCCGGCCGACGTGCAGCGCTCGCTGGTGGAGCGAGCCGACGGGAATCCGCTCTACGCCGAGGAGTTCGCGCGCGCGTTCGAGGAGCGCGGCGCGACCGACGGGTCGGCGCTGCCCGAATCGGTGCAGGGGCTCATCGCCGCGCGCCTCGACGCCCTCGAGCCGGAGGCGAAGGCGGTGCTGCAGGACGCTGCCGTGGTCGGCAAGGTCTTCTGGCTCGATGCCCTCGCCGCCGTGTCGGCGGACGAGTCCTGGCAGCTCGAACGCCGCCTCCATGACCTCGAGCGGCGGGAGCTCGTCCGCCGCGATCGCGCCTCTGCCGTGGCGGGTGAGCGCCAATACGCGTTCCGCCACCAGCTGGTGCGAGACGTCGCCTACGGACAGATCCCCCGGGGCCGGCGTGCCGAGAAGCATGCCGCGGCAGCGCGCTGGATCGAGCAGATGGCAAGCGAACGCAGCGACGACCGGACCGAGATGCTGGCCCACCACTGGTCGGCCGCCGTGCGGTATGCCGAAGCCGCCGGCCAGGAGTCGGCCGAGTTCGCCGAACGGGCAATCCAGGCCCTGACCGATGCCGGCGACCGCGCCCTCGGCCTCCATGCAGTGTCGGCGGCGGTCCTCCTGTACGAGCAGGCGCTGGAGCTCATCGGCGACGAGCCGCCGGCGGATCTGCTGCTCCGGTATGGGCGCAGCCTCTACCGCGCTGACGACGAACGGGCCGGTAGTGTGCTCGAGCGCGCCCGAACTGCACTGGACGACGCGGACGACGTAGCGGGCGAGGCCTTCGCGGAGGCGATGCTGAGCCACATCGCCTGGTATCGAGGCGACGGCGACGCGGCCACCCGTCTCATCGACCGCGCGGTCCAGCTGGTGGACGGCCAGCCGGCCTCCGAGCTGAAGGCCCGCGTCCTGGCCCGAGCCGCGGGCCGCGCCCAGGTCGCCGGTCGTGATGCCGATGCCGTCCGGCTTGCCAGTGAGGCCCTCACCCTCGCCGACGAGCTGAACATCGTCGAGCTCCAAGTTCACGCGCGCGTCACTCTCGGAAGCGGGCGCCTCGGGCTCGGAGATCTCGACGGGCTGCACGACATGGAACGTGCCTACGCGCTCGGCCTCAAAGCGAACTCGCTAGAGGCTGCGCGTGCCGGATACAACCTCGGCGTCACGCACTTCCTCCTCGGCGACATCCGGCGATACCGGCAGCTCCATGCAGAATCCCGCGGGGTCATGGAGCGCTTCGGCGACGCTGCGATGATCCGGTTTTCCCAGGGAGGCGAGCCCTCGCTGAGCTACTTCGTCGGCGAATGGGACACGGCGCTGCGTCAGGCCGACGAGTTCATCGCTGCGTGCGCGGCCGAGCCCCACTACCAGGAAAATCATGTGCGTGCCTTCCGAAGCGCCATCCGCTTCGCGCGTGACGACGTGGACGGGGCGCTGGCGGACATCGACGCTGGATTCAGCGGACCGTCGGACCCACAATCGCAGGGTCCCGTGCTCGCGGTCGCGGCACGCATCTTCTGTGAGCTGGGCGACCCGAGGGCGGTCGACACCTCGCTCAACGTCCTGAGAATGGGCTTCGGGACCACCCCGGAGCCGCTCTCCATGGTCACCCTCTCCCCGATCGAGGTGCCCGACCCTGTTCGCGACAGGCTCCTGGAGGTCGTCGCGGCTTACCCCACCAGCCCGTCCCGTTGGGTCGCGGGGGGACGTGCAGCGCTCGAAGGCCGCTTCCTGGATGCGGCAGAGATCTACGCCGGCATGCCATTCCTCTCGGTCGAGGCGGACGTTCGACTGCGCGCCGCCGAGGCGCTGTTCGCCGATGGCCGCCCGGCCGATGCGGAGAAGCAGCTCGAGCTGGCGCTCGCCTTCTGGCGCTCGGTCGGCGCCACGCGCTACATCCGCGCCGCCGAGCAGCTTCGGGCTCGCATCGTGGCGTGACCATGGATCGCTCGGTCTACGACGCGGCGGGCGGCATGGAGGGGATGCGCCGCCTGGCCGGCGCCTGGCACGCCAGGGTGATGGCCGACGAGGTGGTGAGCCACGCCTTCAGCCACGGGTTCCATCCGCAGCACACCGATCGGCTCGCCGCCTACTGGGCCGAGGCGCTGGGTGGTCCATCGGCCTACTCCGACGCCTACGGCGACGAGACCTCCGTCGTGCGGACGCACAGCGGCAACGGCGTGCACGAGGAGATGGACCGTCGCGCGATCGCGTGCTTCGACGAAGCCTTGACCGATGCAGGCCTCGCCGATGACGACCGGCTGCGCCAGGTCCTCCACGACTACTTCGCCTGGGCGACCACCACCTCCATGGCCCAGTACCACGAGTCAGCCGACGACGTCCCGGACGGCTTGCCCATCCCGCGCTGGTCCTGGAACGGCCTCGTAGGGGTTTGATTTTGGCCGCCGTTTCCTCCCCACGGGACTAACGGCCAGGTTCGTCCGGATTCGGCGGTCTGCGTGGCCGGCGGTTGCATTGGCCGCAATTCCTGGCGAAGTTGGGCCGCCAATTGGCCCCAAGTTGGCCGTTAGTGCCACCCCATGGGAAATCGGCGCCGGAGCGGTGGTGGTCGGGCGCCGTCAGGAGCCGTCGAGCCGATCCCGCGTGTCGACCCGGACGACCGGCAGGTCGGCCGACGTCGTCTCCCCGGCCACGATCACGACAACGCCGCCCACGTCGAAGGCACAGAACCCGTCGGTGGAGTCGGTCGGGATGACGAAGGACACCCAGCCCTCGAAGACGCCATTCAGCGACGGCACCGGCCCGACCCGGAAGCTCGCCGACAGCCCGCGGTCGGAAGCGGAACCAGAGCCACCGATCGACCGCACGACCACGGTGCGCGTCAGGTCGGCCAGCGCCGGCTGGACGGCATCGGAGTGGGTCGGGCGCAGCACCATCGGCACCAGCGGTGCGTCGCAGGTGCTTCCTTGGATCGGCTCCATCCGGGCCTGATCTCCAGGCTGCGCCGGATCGCCGAGGTGCCGACGTCGCCCCGGAGCCGCATCGCGACCAGGTGCTGCCCCGTCGCGCTGGATGGCAGCTGGACCACCTCGACCACGACGATCACGCCCTGGTGTGGCGTCGGAGCGACGGACGGCGCTACGCCCGTCGGCGACGGTGACGCGCTCGCAACGTCGGTCGCGGCTGCGGCATCCACGACAGCTGTGGGCGTCGTCTCGGCCCCGCAGCCGACCAGGCCGACCAGCAGCGCGCTCGCGAGCCAACCCGGCGTGCGGCCGGACCGGCCGGATGGGCGGGGTTCTGGTCGCAAGAGCGCTGACGTGGTCGGACTACGTTAGACCGCTCTGCCTTGGCAGAGTAGTCCGGTCCTCACGAGGCAGGACGAGCTCGGGAGCCGGCCCGAAATCCCTGGCGGAGGGTCAGTCCAGCTCGCCGCAGATCCAGGCCAGGTCGAAGGGCTCCGACCCGACCAGGTTTCCGTGAAGCGTGACCTCCTCGGTGTCGAGGTTGATCTCGACCCGACCGATGACGGTCGACCCGGTCAGCGACCGCCCGCTGATGGTGAGGTACTCCGTGCCGGCACGCCGATGAATCATGTCCGGCCCGGAGTCGACCAGGAAGTACGAGTCGGTGGCGCTGGTCAGGCGGACGACGATGTTCCAGTTCGCGATGAAGTTGTTCGCCCCGCGCGACTCGTTGTGGAAGACCACGTGCCCGGAGCTCTCCGCGGTGATCTCGAAGCCGCACAGGTCCGAGAAGAGCTCGCCGTCGGCGACATCGTCGTCCGCGAAGCTCACGATCTCGGGTCGGGCAGCGGCCACAGGGGTGGCCAGGATGAGGACGAGCATTCCAGCGATCAGCAGGCCGATGGATCGACGCATGGCGGGGCACCTCGATACAGGGCGGGTCGGGTTCGCCAGTGGCTCGACGCGGTCCCCTCGGCGGCCATCAAACTGGGCCCGCGCGTCAATGCCCCCCGCATGCTGGCGCTTGTATGCGCCCTCCAGCCGATCCGACGCATGCGACAAATGACGTACGCCCGGAGCCCGACGCCGGGGATTGACCCCGGCATCGGGCCGCCGTCAGGCCGGGCCCTTACTCCTCGGGAGCGAAGATGCAGTCCTGCTCTCCCGTCGGGTTCGCCGCCAACGCGTCGTCGAACGATTCGTACCAGGGGCATACGAACCCCGCGTCGAACCAGTACACGTACAGCGGCGCGATATCACCTTCGCCATCGGTGAAGAGCAGCGCGTGTCCGGTACGGAAGGCGCCACCCTCATCGACGGCATAGGTGATCGGTCCGACGATGACCTGCTCGGTGCCCTCACAGATCTCGGTTGGGAACCAGTCCGGGCAATCGTCCTGGGTGAACGCGAAATCGCGCCCGTGGAACGTCCCGATCGTGCGGTCCCAATTGAGGTCCTCCCCGGGGAGCTTGTCGTAGCGGCAGTTCCACTGCACCACCGACAGGCATTGGAGCCGCTCGTGCTCCGGCGCGACGTCATCCGTCGCCGGGTTCAGCCGATGCCAGGTCTCGAGGTGCGGTGGCGAAGCCGACACGGGGGTCACGAGCACCAGGATTCCCAACAGGGCGATCAGTACCGATAGCGCGCGACGGCGCGTTGGACGTAGTGGGGCCGATCTCGGCATCGGCGAGTCCTCCCATCGCTCCTTGCGGAGCTGACATGCGCGGCGCGGCAGCACGTCGTGGGCGCCTGGCGGCGTCAGGCGAATGGTACGCCGCGTGGCAACCGTGGGGCCGAGCCTTGTTCGCCCAGGCTGCCGACCCAGCCGTCACCGGCGAACGCGCACGAGCGGCACCGGGTGCGGCTCCGGCGGCCGCAGCGCGAGCGCCACGAGCGCGATGAACAGCGGCACCTGGATGATCCGCAGCAGGATTCCCCACACCTCGAACGCCGGGTCGCGCTGCGGCGCGATGGCCACGTATCCCCAGATCACGAAGACCTGGAACAGGGCCCCAACGATCCAGAGCCATCGGCGGTCGAGCTCGGCGAGCAGGGTCGCGCCCAACAGGAACGCGCCGCCCGCCATCGCGCCGAAGAAGAGCATCGACGGGTCGTCAGCCTGGCCCTCGATCACGGTGATGACGCCCAGGCCGATGAGGAAGTAGATGACCGCCATCGAGGCGGCAAGCGCAGCTGCGCCGAGGCGGATGGTGCGTCGAGTCATGTCGCCGTTACCAACGTCGGCCCGCGAAGCTGTCGACGTGCGGTGACTGCGTCGTTGCCGCGTGCGGCACCCTCAGGGCGCGACATGCGTCTTCGATCACTCCCACCAGGCTGGCCCCGGTGGGCGCGTACCACACCTCGCCGGCCGTGGCCGGGGCGGACGCCGGCCGCGACGAGGTCAACACGAGCGGCGTGTCCGGGTGGACCGTCCGCAGCGAGGCGACCAGGTCCTCGCCATGCAGCTCCGACTCCCACGTGTCGTACACGAGCACGTCGGCGCGATCCGCCTGCCAGCACGCTTCGCCATGCAGCACAGGGCACGGCGTGCCCCCGATGGGACCGGCACAGCGGTCGACCTCGTACCCGGCCCGCCGCAGGGCATCGGCCTCCATGTCAGCGACGTCGATGTCGTGGTACACCATCAGCACGCGTGTCATCGGATCCTCCTTCGCACGCGGCGGAGGACGGCCTACTCGGTGGCCGTGAACGCCGTGCGCATGCCCATCTGGTAGTGGGCTTCGCTTTCATCCTCGCTGTAGATGTTGCAGACCAGCGCGTAGCTGCCCGCGTCCAGGGTGACGGTCAGCTCGGCGCTGTCACCGACGGGGATATCCTCGACCTCGTCCACCACCTCGATGCCCTCGCCGCTCTCGTCAACCACGCCGTTCTCGTCGGTCGGCAATTCGCTGACATCGAGATCGGTCTTGAAGATGACGAATTCGTGGACGTCCTCCGGGCCCTCGTTGGTGATCGCGAAGGTGACCTCGCCGGCGGGCATGGACGTCTCGGCGACGACCACGGCCCACTCCTGGAGCGTGACGTCGATCGTGGTCCCCTCGGTGTCGCCACTGGTCGCGCTCGCTCCGCCTTCGCCATCCGCCGCGCATGCGGCGAGCACCACCGCCACGCCGATGACCGCCAATACTCTTGTCGTTCGCATCTCGCTCCCCTTGTGCGGCCGTAACTGAATCGTTCGAGCCTGCGGGCGGGACCGCGGCACGTCGAGGGCCGTCCGACTACTCGGGAGGTGACTTTCGGCCCGATGTTGCGCGCCCGTGACGCCGCAGGCCGGGCCGGGTCGCTGCTCGCCTCGAGCGGGACGGCCGCTTCCCGATGCGAGCCCGACGAAGAGCTCGCCCAGGCGGGGCTACTACCGCCGAGGCCCGCAGGGCAGGCAAGTGCGGTCAGGGAGCAGCAAGGTCTGTCAGGCGTCGGACGATGCTCGCCGGTTTCCGTGGGATGGGACTAACGGCCAACTTGGGGCGTCTCAATGGCCGCCGGTTGCTCGGGGTGGGAACCGCCGCCATCCAGATGGCCATTTGGGAGCCAACGTGGCCGTTAGTCCCGTAGGCCGCAAATCCGAGGCAGGGTTGGCGAGCACTGTCAGCCGCTTTATCAGTTCGTCTATGCGTATGCCGCGGACCCGGACCACACGCCGTCACCCACCGACGCGTATCGCTTGGCTTGGCGCCACGAACCAGCCCGTCAGGGCCGACACGAGCTGCGGCGCCCCGTAGGCGGTCACCGATCCGTCACCGATCGCGTTGGACCAGGTCCGCCGGCCGCGGGCGATGGGCAGGAGGTCATCGACGCCCGCCTCGACGTACACGTAGCGCTCGTCGCCGATCAGCGGGTCCTCCTCGCACAGTTCCGGTTCAGTCCCGCGCGACAGCAGCAACCACGTCCGCTCGGGCTGGGCATCAAGCAGGGCGATCTCGATCGCCACCTGCTGCTCGGGAGCCGCCGCCGGATCGACCCGATGACGCAGCCACCAGAGAATCACCGATGGGTCGCGTGCGGCCACCGCCGGATCCTCCGGGACCCAGTGCTTGGCCCAACCCCAGAACGACATCAGGGTCGGCACCAGCTGCTCCCCCGCCGGCGTCAGGGTGTAGGGCGCGGACCGAGTCGAGACCGATGGGTCGCGCGCGACCAGCCCGATCTCCTCGAGCTTGCGCAGCTTGGCAGCCAGGACCGAGCGGGAGATCCGGCCCGGCAGTCCGGTCGCCAGGGTGTTGAAGCCCTGCGGTCCGAACTGCGCCAGCTCGCGGACGATGAGCAGGCTCCATCGGTCGCCTAGGTGCTCGACCGCCTTCGTGAAGGCGCAATACTCGGTCGTTGCGCTCGAGCCCATGTCCGGATTGTCCTCCTGTGCACAACCGGCGAACAGTTCGCGAATCGAACTTCACGCGGCGTAACCGCCGGACCCAACGTGGTGCGCAGCTCGCACACACGCAAACGGGGAGATCATCATGGATCGCGCCTACGAGTCCGTCATCATCGGGGGCGGACAGTCCGGCCTCGCGGCCGGCCACCACCTGGCTCGACGGGGTGTCGACTTCCTCCTGCTCGAGGCCGGCGACCGTATCGGCAACGTCTGGCGCTCGCGCTGGGACTCGCTGCGGCTGTATAGCCCGGCGAAGTACGACGTGCTGCCGGGGATGCGGTTCCCCGGGCCGGGGCATGAGTTCCCCACCGCCCGCCAGATGGGCGACTACCTGGAGTGGTATGCCGAGCGCGAGCGGATGCCGATTCGCACCGGCGTGACGGCCACTCGCGTCCGCGCCGACGGCGACGGATACGCCATCGAGACGAGCGACGGCCCGATCGCCGCGCGGCAGGTCATCGTGGCCACCGGTCCCTTCCAGCATCCCCACGTGCCGGAGGCGGCGCGTGAGCTCGACCCCGCCATTCGCCAGATCCACTCCGCCGACTATCGATCGCCGGACCAGCTCGCCGATGGCGCGGTGCTCGTCGTGGGACTGGGCCACTCCGGCGCCGACCTTGCCCACGAGGCGGCCGTCGCCGGCCACCGGACGATCGTGGCGGGGACCGCCAAGGGACAGCTGCCGTTCTCGGTCGACAGCCGTCGGGCTCGCCTGGCGTGGCCGGTCCTGCACTTCGTCGCTACGAATGTGCTCACGCTGCGGACTCCCATCGGCCGCAAGATGGCGCCCATGGTCCGGCTCGGTGGCGGCCCCCTCCTGCGCTACCGGCGGCAGGAGCTGCTGAAGGCCGGCGTCGAGCTGCGGCCTGCCCGCTTCGTGGGGGCCCGCGACGGCAAGCCGCTCCTCTCCGACGACTCGGACCACGAGGTGGGCACGGTGCTGTGGTGCACCGGCTTCCGGCCGGACTTCCGCTGGGTGGAGCCGGCCACGCTCGACGAGCGCGGATGGCCGCTGCATGAGCGTGGGAAGGCGGTCGGCGCCTCGGGCCTCTATTTCCTCGGCCTCCCCTTCCTGTTCGGCTTCACATCGATGCTCGTCCTCGGGGCCGATCGCGACGCCGCCTTCGTGGCCGGTGCGGTCGTCCGTCAGGCCGATGCAACGACCTCCCGGACGACGGCGAAAGCCGCATAGGACATCGCGAGTCAGAGCAGCCGATAGACCTCCATCGGTCGCTCAAGGCCCTTGATCTCCCGCGCACCCTGGCTCTCGAAGGCGAGTCCGCTTCCCTCCGCCAGGCCGACGGTCATCGAGGAGGCGAGTACCTCGGAGGCTCCGGCGAGTGCCATGATCCGCGCGGCCGCGTGGACGGCCACCCCGCCGATGTTGTTGCCGATGGGCTCGACCTCGCCGGTGTGAACGCCGATCCGCACTTCGATCCCGGTGTCGCGCAACGCGTCGTGGATGGCTGCGGCGCATCGGAGGCCGGCGACCGCACTCTTGAAGGTGGCGAGGAAGCCGTCGCCGGTGGTGTTGATCTCGGAGCCGCCGAAGCGAAGCAGCTGCGCCCGGACGAGCCGGTTGTGATCGGACAGGACCTGTTTCCAGGCGGCGTCGCCGAGGCGCTCCACGGCTGCGGTCGAGTCGACGATATCGGTCATGAGCAGGGTCGTGACCATCCGCTCGTGCTCGCGCGGCAGGCCGAGCATGTCGACGTTGCCAGCGAAGTCGATCAGCACCGCCGGCTCGTCGCCGACCACCCAGGCGTCGTGGCCGGGCGGGATGTCCATGACGTCGCCGGGCTGAAACGTCACCTCCTCGCCGTCGTCCATGCGCACTGCGAAGCGACCGGAGGTCAGCACCTGGACGTGGTGCACCGGGCACGACTCGGTCCCCATGACCGGTGCCAGGTGCTCCTTCCAATGCCAGCCGGGCTGCACCACGCCGCGACCGATCGTGTGCGACCCGATCCGCGCCAGCGAGACGGTGAGGAGCGGCAGATTCCGGCGTATTTCCGGATCGTCGAAGCTGCGTCGCCTGACCGCGCCCATGCCTCTCATGGTGACCCTGTGGCGCAAGCGCCGAGCGGTTCGTTCCTCAGGCCGCCCCATCGGCGACGGCCGGTATGTCCAGTCCGAGGTGGTGGGCGAGGGCGGCGCGCACCGCTCGCCGGATCCCGCGGTCCTGGACGATCCCGATCGGCGCAGACCGCACGCGTCGGAGCGAGATGGTCCGGACCTGGCTGGTGAGGATCACGCCGGGCTTCGTCTGGCCACCTTCGGCGAGCGGGATGGCGACGTCGCCCGGGTAGCGGGGCTCGGATCGCGAGGCGGTGATCGGGCAAACGGTCGCCAGCCCTGAGCGATGGAAGGGCTCGTAGGAGACGACGAGGGCTCGCCGATCACCTGCCTGCTCGTGACCCTGCACCGGATCGAGGTCGACGACGACCACCGACCACCTGAACGGGCCGGTCAGGCCGGCCACGTCTCGCGATCGGCGGACCGATACGCCGAATGCACCTCCGACGACTCCGCGGCGAAGCCTGGATCTCCGGCGGCAGCCTCCCAGGCATCGGCCTCCCGTGTCTCCCGCAGGCGGCGCTCGAGCTCGTCCACGGCCAGCTCGATCACGGCATCCTGCGACGACGCGACGCCGTAGCGCTCGGCCATCTCACGGACGCGTTGCACCGTGTCCGCCTCGAGGTTGTAGGTGCGCTTCACCCGATCCGGCATGGCGGCAGCGTGACACGTCCACTTCTGGGTGTCAATCCGGACCCAAGGAGGGAGGAGGGCGCGCGCGACGGCCATCGAACGAAGATTGCACCCGATGGGACTAACGGCCAACATCGGCCGATTTCCCGTCCCTGGATGGCTGCCTGTTGCGCCTCCATGCAAACGGTCGCCAAGTTGAAGGCTCTTCTTGGCCGTTAGTCCCCCCGCGTGGGAATGGCGCAACTGAGTTCGCACACCGAGCTGGGACGCCTCACGTGGCCGGCTGGATCCGGAACGCATCGACCGCGCCGGCGCGACCCTTCACATGCACGGAACCCAGCGGCGCGAGGTCCAGGGAGCCATGGAGCGACCGGGCCGTTTCCGGCCCGACCACGATCTCGCCCGGCCCGGCGAGTGCCTGGAGGCGCGCGGCCACGTTGGTGGTGTCGCCGATGGCGGTGAAGTTGCGGTACTCGTCGCTGCCGATGTTCCCGACCAGCGCCGGTCCCGAGTTGAGGCCGATGCTGAACCGCGGCCCTGAGGTCGGCGCCTCCGCCAATGATGCCGTCCGATCCAGGATGGCAGTGGCGGCACGGCAGGCGCGTGCCGCGTGGTCCTGCCTGGGCGTCGGCGCGCCGAAGACGGCAAGGACGGCGTCGCCGGGCAGCTGCATCGGTGTGCCGCCTTCCTCGAGGATTGCGGGCAGCGCGGCGGCGAAGTATCGGTTCAGGAGCGAGACGACCTCGGATGGCGCCCGGTGCTCGGCGTAGGTGGAGTAGCCGCCGAGGTCGGCAAACATGACGGTCACGTCGGCGATCTCGCCCCCCAGCTCCAGACGGCGGGGATCCACGGTCGCCGCCTGCACCCACTCGGTCGGCAGATATCGGCGGACCATCGAGCGGACCGATTCCAGCACCCCCTCTCGACCCCCGGCGAAGACGCGGACCAGCAGGTACGCCACCAGCGGCACCCCCGCCAGGTTCAGGACGAGGAAGAGGTTGACGAGCCACGGCGGCGGGCTCGCACCCGACGGCGCTGGCAGCACGACGCTCGCGACGATCAGGCCCGCATAGACGGCCGCCAGCAGCGTTCCCAGCCGTCGATGGCCCAGGAGCAGGGCCACGATCGGGCCGAGCCCTGCCCAAACCGCGACGCCACTGCCGTCGACCGGGCCGCCCATGGCCCACATCAGCAACGGCGGCAGGATCATGTACGGCACGAACTGGCTGACCGCGAATGACGTGTAGTGGCGCGTCACCCCGAAGGCGAGGATGCCGATGAGCGACAGCAACGCATACGCCCACGGGATCAGGGCCGCCAGGGTCACGCCACCGATCCAGTACAGCAGGCCCCACACGACGGCCAGCGGGGCGATGGTCAATGCGGCGACCAGCAGCAGCACCTTGCGGAGCCGCGTGTCGGCATCGTCGCTGGCGTCGGCCCCGATCGACAGCAGCCGGCTCAGCAGCCCTTCCATCGGGCGATCGTAGCGTGGCCGAGCTCCTGCCCGAGGCGTGCGATCAACGACGGTAGACCTCGCGCCGGTGCCCGATGCGAATCACGAGCACGACCAAGCGATCGTCCTCGATCCGGTAGAGGATCCGGTAGTCGCCCATGCGAACGCGCCAGACGTCATGGTTACCTGAGAGCTTGAAGGCGCCGGGTCGCGGATCCTTGGCAAGTCGATCGATCCGACGAGCTATGCGGACCTGGACGGACCGATCCAGGCGGGACAGCGCCTTCGCCGCCGACGGGAGCAACTCGACGGCGTACATCGGCCGGCGACCCTACAGTCCGAGCTGCGCCTTGAGTTCGCTCCAGCCGACGCGATCGTGGTTCGCGGGATCCGCGAGGGCATCTCGAACGTCGTCGAGATCGGCCGCATCCTCGAGCTGCTCCAACAGGTCCAGGTCACCGATCGGAACGACCGCGGCCACCTTCTTGCCGTGACGCGTCAGCACGACTCGCTCGCCGCCAAACGCAACCCGATTCACCGTCGTGGAGAAGGATTCCCTCACTTCACTGATCCGCCGCTCGCTCATGGACGAATTGTACAGAACGTACGCAAGCAGTGGTCGCTCCGACCTTGGCGTCGTTCCGCAGCGGCGAGGTGCGTCCGCCCGCAAGCCCCCATGATTTGGGTGCGGTTTCCTCCCCATGGGACTAACGGCCAAGATCGTTCGGAATCGGCGGTCTGCGTGACTGGCGGTTGCAGGTGCGGCAATTCCTGGCGAAGTTGGGCGACTGAATCGCCTCAACCTGGCCGTTAGTCCCACCCTCAGGAAATCTCGAACTGCCCCTTGTGGGCGCGGCGTACGCTGTGCGCACGACTGCGACGACATCCGACACGAGCTCGGGCGGGCGAGGGCCGGCCCGAAGGATGACCGCAGGGGGCGAGGAGTAGCGTCGCGCCGCCAGCAGAAGAGTACGGAGGAGGCGGCATGGAGTCGCTCATCGAGCTCACCGAGACGGCGGTGGCTCAGCACGGTCGGAACACGGCGCTCCTCATCAAGCCGGGCTTCCGCACGCACACCTGGAGCTACGCCGACATCGGCGCCCAGGTACCGCGGATCGCGCGCGTCCTGCGCGAGAAGGGCGTCGAGCCGGGCGACCGGGTGCTGATCTGGGCGGTCAATCGGCCCGAGTGGGCGCTCGCCTTCCTCGGTCTGCTGTGGGCGGAAGGCATTGCCGTCCCGGTCGACGTGCGCAGCACGGATGAGCTCGTCCTCAAGATCGCCGCGCAGACGCGTTCGAAGCTCGTCCTCGCATCGCTGCCGACCATGAAGGCTGCCGGCCGCCTCGAGCTCCCGATGCTGACCGTCGAATCGCTCGTCGACACGGCAAAGAAGGCTGAGCCGCTCCCCCGCCCGGAAATCACGCCCGACACGCTCGCCGAGATCGTCTTCACCTCGGGGACCACGGGCGACCCAAAGGGGGTCATGCTCAGCCATCGCAACGTCGCCACCAACGCGGCCAGCCTGAGCAGCGTCGTCCCGCTCGGGCCGGAGACGCGCCTGCTCTCGATCCTTCCCCTGTCGCACATGTACGGACTGAACCCCGGGCTCCTGGCACCGATGCTGGCCGGTGCCCAGATGATCTACCCCACCAGCCTCCAACCGCCCGTGCTGGCGCGGACCTTCCGGGAGCGGAAGGTCACGATGCTGCTGGCGGTCCCGCAGATCGTGAAGCTGCTGACCAACTCGGTCGAGCGGCGGGTCGACGCCGACGGCCGGCGCGCGACGTACGAGCGGCTGCACGCGATCGGCGCACGGCTGCCCATGCCGCTGCGACGCCTCCTGTTCCGCCCGGTCCTCTCCCGCTTCGGCGGCGCGTTGCGCTACTTCGCGGTTGGCGGAGCGGCGATGAACCCGAACATCGCGAGGCGCTGGGAGGTGATGGGCGTCAGCTCGCTCCAGGGCTACGGCGCGACCGAGACCGCGCCGGTTGTCTCGTTCACGCGAATCGAGGCCAACCGTATCGGCACCGTCGGCCAGGTGATCCCGGGCGTCGAGGTCCGCATCGCGCCCGATGGCGAGGTGCTCGTGCGCGGGCCGAACATCTTCCAGGGCTACTGGGAGCGTCCGGACGCGACCGCAGCCGTCATGGAGGACGGCTGGTACCACACGGGGGACCACGGCATGCTCGACGCCGAGGGCTTCCTCACGCTCCAGGGTCGCAAGAAGGACATGCTGGTCATGTCCGACGGCACCAAGGTCCACCCCGACGACATCGAAAAGGTGCTGATCACCGATGCCGGCGTGCGGGACGCGACGGTCGTCGGCCTCGAGCGCGGAGGCGGCGACGTCCAGGTGCACGCCGTCCTGATCCTCCACGAAGGGGCCGATGCGGACGCCGTCATCGCGGCCGCCAACGCGCGGCTGGGCGGCCATCAGCAGATCCGCGGCCACACGATCTGGCCGGACGAGGAGTTCCCGCGCACCTCGACGCTCAAGGTCAAGAAGAACGAGATCCTGACCTGGATCCGGGCGCAGAAGCCCGATGCGCCGCCTCCGTCCAGCCTGTCGGCGACCGCGGCCGCGGCGCTGGGCGCGGTCGAACGGTTGGTGGCGCAGCTCGAGGGCGTGCCGCTCGATGCGGTCGGCCCGGAAGCGCGCCTGTCGACCGATCTGGGCATCGACTCCCTCGGTCGCGTGGAGCTCCTCAGCCTCATCGAGGAGGAGCTCGGCGTCTACATCGACGACGGCGAGCTGGAACCCGATGAGACAGTCGGCGGCCTGCAGGCCAAGGTCGACGCCGGCGCCGGGAACGCTCCGGAGGAGGGCATCTACGGCTGGCCGCTGAACCCGGTGATGGGTGCGATCCGCATCGGTCTGTTGCGCGGGATCATCTGGCCGCTGACGGCCCTCGTCTACCGCCGCAGAGTAGTTGGGCGCGAGAACCTGCGCGGCCTGCGCCAACCGGTGCTGTTCGCCGCCAACCACCACCTCCACAACGACAACGCGCTGATCCTGAGTGCGATCCCCCTCGGCCTGCTGTGGAAGCTATCGGTCGCGGCAGCCCAGGACGGCATCTTCCGCTCGCCGTTCCGCGGCTTCATGGCCACCCTCATCGGCAACGCATTCCCGCTGTCGCGAACCGGGGCGGTGCGGCGCTCGCTCGACCTGCTCGGCGCGCGTCTCGATCGCGGCTACGGCGTGCTCATCTACCCAGAGGGCGAGCTGACCGTCGGCGGCCCGCTCCAGGAGCTGAAGACCGGCATCGGCCTGGTCGCCATCCACGGTGCCGTTCCGGTGGTGCCGATCCGGCTGAAGGTGCACCGATACAGCCGCTGGGACGCCGAGACCGACGGGACGGCACTGCGGGGCGACGTGGAGGTCGCCTTCGGGCGGCCGATGGAGTTCGGGATCGACGTCACGCCGGAGCAGGCGACCGACGAGATCCGCGCCGCGATCGAGGCGCTCTGACTTCCGTCGGTTGCTGCGCGGACCGCACCACTACCTGGGGCCCGCTCGGGTTTGCGCCCAGCGGGACTAACGGCCAACATCGGCGGTTTCTGGGCCTTTTCGGCCGATATTTCGGGCTTGGTTGGCCGCCCGTTGCACCTCACGCAAATCGCCGCCATGTTCGCGGCTCACCTTGGCCGTTAGTCCTTCCCCATGGGAATCACGCCACGAACTGACTTCGCACGACCAGGTCTACTGAGACTCCGCCACCGAACACTGGGCCGCAGGCTCTCCGTCCTCCGCTAGGCCTCGGCCAACTGAGGCCGGGCAACCCCACTCAGACGCCCGGCAACGGCACAGCGCGCATCGTCGCCGGGGGCTGGTCGGGACGCTGCAACAGGTCCAGGAAGATGGCGGACCACAGCATGCTCTCGTCGCTGTGCGTGAGTAGCGTCGAGCTGTAGCGCTCGCCGGTCTCGTCGTCGATGACCTCCCAGAACGTGCCGTCCCGCTCGATCCACGCGACGTATCGGTCCATCTCCGCCCTCGCCTGGGCGGGATGCAGGGTGTTCAGCAGCTGGAGATACATCGAGCCGAGCGAGGTCCACACCGTGGCGCCCTGGTAATCGGGCATGAATGTCCGCACGAACAGCGGCTCGATGTCGGGCTTGCGCACCGGCTCGTACTTCAGCGGATACGGATCCGCGTAGCCCCGCTCCTCGAGCGTGTCGAGTGCCTGCCGCAGCACCGATGGGTCGCTGATCACCCCGGTCCAGAACGGCCAGATATTGCCCTCGCCGGATGGCGTCGTGTCTCCGGGCGAGTCGCGAAAGAACCCGCGAGAGTCCCAGAAGTGGTCGAGCAGGATGCTCTGCGGGGCGAGCGCCAGCGGCTTCATCGGATCCGGGATATCCCAGCCGAGGTCGACCACGATCATGGCCAGCAGCGCGACCATGCTGTTCCCGAACGCGTTGCATCGGTTCACGACGGTGTCCCGGTGGGCGCTGTACTTGCGATCGTTGCGGACCATCCCGGTGCTGGGATCGACGACCTCGTCCATGTAGTGCGCCACCTCCGCCTCCAGCCATGGGCGGTGCTCGTGGAGGAGCTCGTCTGCGCCGATGCGGTGCAGTGCGGCGACCATGAGCGGCAGGCAGTCGACGCCGTAGTCGAAGACGTCAACGGGCTGGTCGAAGAAGTGGATCGTCGTCGTGATGTGGCTCTCCTGACGCTCCCAGGCGCGGATCGCCCACTCGAAGGAGGCGATGACGCGTTCCCGATGGGCATCGGAGATCCGCGCCAGGGACGGAGCGCTGAAGCTCAGGTCACGGGTCCAGAACTGGCGGAAGTAGCCCGGACTGGCGCGGTAGTGCGTTCCGTCCCAGCAGTCGTCGATGCACGCGCCGATGATCTGCACCGCCGACCCGGGGTGGCGCTTGTGCCCGGCCAGCCCGCGGCGCGCGCGAACACCGAGGTTCACCGCATAGGCCGCGGCCACCAACGGTCGGTCCATGAGCTGCCATGCCATGAGCCCGCCGTTCGCAAGCGGCGCGCCGGGATTCGGCAGCACCGTCACGCCGGTCCGCGTCCTGCACTGCAAGGGCGCAGGGGGATACCGAACGAAGGAGCGCAAGTTGACTGAGCGACGAGACGACCGGGACACCCACGGCGACGACGCCCTGGAGAGCGATCGGTCCGGCGGCTGGGCCGGCGTACCTGAAGCCCTGACCGAGCCGGTTGAAGGCGCGGAGGGCACCGACCCCGAGGACAGCTCACTGGTCGACGACACACCAGGGTCGCAGGGCGAGATCGAGGCGGGCTCGGAGGGGGACTTCGGCAAGCGCGGCAACTAGGGGCGCGACACGGCCTTCGGCCCCCGCGATGAGGTGTACTTAGGCATGGCCGTCACCCGCTACCGACCGGCGCGGTACGGCTCCGCCCTTGACGCTTGGCCGAAACTCTCCCATATGCCGCTGCTACCGCTCCCCCTCCTGCGCTGGCTCGAAGGGCTGATCGCTCACAAGCGCGAGGAATGTTGAGCCCAGCGTGATTGTCCGAGCGGGCATAGTCGCCGCGGCCGGGGTCGCCGTCATGCTGCTCTTGAGCCTCGCGTTCCCGGCTTTCGGGAATCGCGCTGCCCTCGCGGTTGTGCCGGCAGTTATCGCCGGCCTCTCGCTTGTGACGAGTCGACGCTGGCGGCTCGGGCTGAGCGTGGCCGCTTCAGTGGTGTTCTTAATCATCGCGTGGGCGGCGTTACAGCCGAGCTACATCTAGGCGGGGCCGCCCGGCGACACTGACATGACTCCGGCAGCATTCGTCCGTCGATCGCGCAGCAAGACCACCGGCGCCCCTTCAGGTGACGACGGGCGTGCGCGAGGCGGCGATGCCGTCAGCACTCGCGCGACCCTATGCAGACGGCCTCGATCGGCGCAAAATGGCCGTCCGAGCAGGACCCGAGCACCGATGACTGCCACGCCCGACGCGCTGCCGCCTGCCGTCGCGCAGGACCCGCTGGTTTCGCCCGACAGCCGGCGCGGCCTCATTTCGGTTGCCGTGTTCATCGCCGTCTGCCTGCTCCTCGCGGCGCTCGCCTTCCTTCCCGCAATGCCGACCGATGTCGCGCCATTCGTCCTGGCCCTCGGGCCGCTCTTCATCGCGCTCGGGCTCGCCCTGGTCGAGGGCCGCGGCGCGTTAGGACGGCTGGGACGGACGCTGACAACGCTGCCGGACAACGTCCTCTGGTATCTCGTCATCGCGGTGCCGTTGGCGTGGGCGGTGACGGTCGTCATCGCCGCCATCATCGCCGGCGAGCAGGTCCAGGGAGTCTTCGACGGCGTTGGACTCTCGAGCCTGGTGGTCCTCGGGGTCGTCCTCGTCCCCGCCTTCGCCGAGGAGCTGGCCTGGCGCGGCTTCGCCGTCCCGCGCCTCTTGCCGTTCATGTCGCCGCTCGTGACCGCCCTCGTCCTGGCGGTCCCGTGGACGATCATGCATCTGCCGCTGACGCTCGTGGCGGGAGCGGTCAACGACGATGCCGCGACCTTCCCCGGGGTCGTGGCGCTGTTCAGCTACTCGGTGATCCTGACCTGGATCTTCGTCGGCAGCGGCGGCAGCGTGCTCCTGACCGGGCTCGTCCACGCCGGCCTCAACGGCGTGGTGCCGATCTTCCAGAATCTCGACGCCGAGGAGGCCTGGCTGCTACGGGCGATTGTGGCCGCGGTCTTCGCCATCCTCGTGGTCCTGTTCGGAAGGATCCGCGGCCGGACGATGCTCGAGGCTGTTCCGGACCGATAACCCGACCTGATCGGGCCAGCGCTAGCATCGGCGCATGGATCCCGAGGCCATCCTTGCCGGTCTGAACCAAGAACAGCGCGAAGCCGCGCAGGCGACCAGCGGGCCGGTCGTCATCCTCGCCGGAGCTGGAACCGGCAAGACGCGCGTCATCAGTCACCGGGTGGCCTACGCGGCGGCCACCAAGGCGATCGATCCGAAGCAGGCGCTGGTGGTGACCTTCACGGAGAAGGCCGCGACCGAGATGCGCCATCGGCTGCAGGCGCTCGGGCTGCCGCAGGTGCAGGCATCGACCTTTCATGCCGCGGCGCGCCGCCAGCTCGCCCACTTCTGGCCGCTGGTCCATGGCACGGACCTGCCCGAGGTGCTCGATTCGAAGCTGCGGATCATCGGTCCGATGGCGCGAAGCCTGCCGGGCGGCTACAAGTTCACGCCGGCGAAGGACCTGGCCGATGAGATCGAGTGGGCCAAGGTCCGCCGCCAGCGGCCCGAGACGTATCAACCGGAGCGCGAGCCGCCTGTGCCGCCCGACGTCTTCCGCACCCTCTGGCGCCGATACGAGCAGGCCAAGGCGCGGGCCAACCGGATCGACTTCGAGGACATGCTCACCTTCGCGGTCGAGCTGTACGAGACCGATGCCGACGCGCTGGCGCTGACGCATCGGCGCTACAGCTGGTTCAGCGTCGACGAGTACCAGGACACGAATCGGCTCCAGGAAGACCTGCTGCGGCTGTGGCTGGGCGATCGGCGCGACCTGTGCGTCGTCGGCGACCCCGACCAGACGATCTACAGCTTCACCGGCGCCAGCTCCGAGTACCTGGCCACCTTCGCGGACCGATACCCCGGCGCGCGCGTCGTGCGCCTGGGCCAGAACTACCGCAGCACGCCGCAGGTGCTCGCGCTGGCCAACCGCCTCATCCCCGGCCGCGAGCTGCGCTCGAGCACGACCAATGGACCGGTCCCGCAGCTGGTCCCCCACTCCGATGGCGACGCCGAGGCGGCCGCTGTCGTCGCACGCATCCACGCGCTGGTGGCCGAGGGCGTGCCGTTGACCGAGATCGCGATCCTCGTCCGCACGAACGCCCAGCTGGTCGGCTTCGAGGCCGCCCTGACCGCGGCCGAGATCGCGTTCACCGTCCGCGGTGTCCGCTTCTTCGCCCGGCCCGACGTCCGCGCCGCCCGCCAGGCGCTGCGGGTCGGTGCCGAGGGGCGCCTGTCGGCGATCGTCGTCGACCGATGGCGGAAGGAGCTCGGCTTCGACGAGTCCGAGCCGGCCGGCACCGGCGCCGAGGCGCGCGACCGCCACGCGGCGCTCTCAACATTGCTCGCGATGGCGCGATCGCTCGAGGCCGAGCAGCCGGACGCCACCGTGGCCGACTACCTCGCCGAGCTCGCCCGTCGCGATGCAGTCGAGTCGGAAGCCGGCGGCGACGGCGTCACCCTCTCAACGCTGCATCGCGCCAAGGGCCTGGAGTGGGACGCAGTCTTCCTGCCGCAGCTCGAGGAGGGAACGCTCCCCATCCGCCAATCCTCCTCCGAAGCCGATGCGCTCGCTGAGGAACGCCGGCTGCTCTACGTCGGTATCACCCGCGCGCGTCGCCACCTGGTGTTGTCGTGGGCGGGCTCCCGCGTCGGCGCCAAAGGGCCGGCGCGTGCGCGACCGTCGCGGTTCATCGCCGAGCTGTGGCCGAACGCGGTGGCGCGACCGGCACCGAAGCCGGGGTCCGCGGTCGCGACCTTCGAGCTGTCCGCCGCGGACGAGCCGCTGCTCGCGAAGCTCATCGAGTGGCGCCGCGAGCGCGCCCGCGCCGACGGCGTCCCCGCTTATGTCGTGGCCGACAACAAGACCCTCGCCGCCATCGCCGTCCGCCGGCCATCCGACGGCACGGCGCTGCTCAGCGTGCCCGGCATCGGCCAGCGCAAGGTGGCGACCTACGGTGAGGAGATCCTTGGGATCGTCAGGGCGACCGTCTGACGGCTCGTCAGTGATACGGAGGCGCGAGGCCGGGGAACATCGGGAAGTGGCGGGTGTGGGACGTCGCGAGCTCAGCGCCGAGCTCCTGTGCCGTGGCGGCGATGATCAGGTCCGCCGCTGCCAGCGCGTGGCTGCGCCTCCAGGTGCGGCCGAGGCTCCCGGCCCGACGCGCGATCCGCTCATCGACGGCGCTCCATCGCATGGCCCACATCAGTCCCTCCGCGGCGTCGCGCTCGCGATGGCGAAGTCCGCGCAACACCTCGATCCGCGTGACCTCGGAACAGCCCGGCGGCTCGTCGAGGGAACGCAGGTAGTCGAGTGCCGGCCGATGCCCCCGCAGCACATCGATCACGACGGTCGTGTCGAGAACGATCACGGACGCCGCCGCTCGTCCAGCCCTCGCTCTCGGACCCGATCAGCGGCTCGGAGCTCCTCCACGTAGGTCGATCCCTCGCCCAGGTAGGGCGCGATGCCGAAGGCGTCATCCAGCGCTGCGCGGTATCGGGCCAGGCGCTCAACCTTGTCGTCGGGATCCGCCAGGTACTGATCGATCGCCTCGCGGATCATCTTCGACGTGGTCGTCCCTCGAGCGGCCGCGTGCCGGCTCAGCTCCTCCGCCTGGCGCTCGTCGAGGTAGATCTGGGTCCGTTTCACGATGTATGAATCATACATCATGGACGCTCTCCCGGGCGCTAGGCACACCTCTCGTGGTCGATCGCCGTCGTGCAGAGCGCGCGTGCCCATGCCTGATCGAATCTCCAGCCGTCGCTGCCCTCGCGGAGCACGATGAGGAACTGCTCGCCCCAGGCGCGCTCGTCCACATACGTCGGGTAGGTCACGAGGATCCGCATCTCCCCGGGCGGCGACTCGAGGCCCGACGAGGTGATGCCGGGGCTGTTCGGGGGCATCGGGCGTCTTCCGAACGGTTCGGTGAAGGCAATCCATGCGGCAATCTCGTCGGTGTGGCGAGCACCGACGTCGATGCCGGCGGGCAGGCGATGGTCGGCCCGCGTCCACGAGGCGCCCTCGCCAACGCCCTCGGGCAGCTCCTGCATCGGGCCCGGAAGCGTGAGTGGCTCCGCGTTGGAGGACGGGGAAGGTATGACCGATGCGCACGCCACGGTCGCCGCGACGATGACAGCGAACGCCGCGGACTGACCGGTCTTGACGATCATCGAGGTTAGACGGGCGGGCACCTCGCGATCATATGCACTGCGCAGGGCCGGCCCGCCATCCCACACCAGTCGCGTCAACTCCGCAGGCGAGGCTCTCTCGAGGCCGAAGCAATGACGACCAGGTGCGCTCGAGCCCGGGTGGCGCCGACGTAGAGCAGCGGCGCCAGGTCGTCGTCCTTCACCCGCCCGTCGATCTCAGCCAGCACGACGACCGGCGACTCGAGCCCCTTGTACCGATGGATCGTCGCCACCCGGACCTCGTTGCCCTTCGTCGGCATCGGCAGCACCGAGCCCTCCGGCCCGTACTCGGGCATGAGCCGATACGGCCACGCCTCGACCGGCGGCGCCCCGGGCTCCGCGGTCATCAGCCACGACGAGTTCCTCGACCGCGGCGTCAGCACCACCACGTCCGAGGCGGCCACCCTCCCCTTGTCGATGATGTTGCGCAGGACGGTGCCGAGCACCTTGCGGCAGCCATCGGCGTCACCATCGGCGTAGGTGAAGATCTCGACCGGGTGGCCGTCCGGGCCGATCGAGACCGGTGCCGGCCCATCGGTCACGGGCGAGGAGAAGCGCTCGGCGAAGTCGTGGATGGCCTTCGTGCTGCGCCGGTTCTCGGTCAGGTAGAACGGCTCGATCTTCTCGGGCATGACGACGCCGAGCTCATCGGGCTCGCGGGCGTGATAAAGATCCTGGTTGGCGTCGCCGAAGACGTAGACGATCCCCCGCTCGCGGTCGCGCAGCAGGTCGAGCAGCGGCAGCCACCAGACCGAGTCGATGTCCTGGCCCTCGTCGACCACGATCGCGTCGAAGCGCGGCTCGGGCACCTGGCGCAGGGCGCGGTCGAGCACGTCCGGCAGGCCGTCGAAGTACGGCGTGTCGCGGGCAGGATCCGGACCGATGAGCCCCGCCTCCTGCCCGAACTTCTCGCTCAGCCGATGGAAGGTGCTGACCGTGATGCGCTCCTTCTGACCGATGGTGGCCGCGAGAAACTCGGCCAGCGGCCGGTTGAAGCAGGTGAGGAGCACCTCGAAGCCCTCGGCCGCCAGGCGCCGCGCCTTCTCGGCGGCGATGAGCGTCTTGCCCGACCCGGCCACGCCCAGGATCACCGCCCGCCGATGCGCGTGGAGCATGTCGAGGATCGCGAACTGGCGCTCGGTCAGGGTGACGATGCGGTCCTCGGCGGCCGCCACACCGGCCGCCAGCGGCGACTCGATCTGGAGGTCGCGGCCCAGCAGCTCCTCGAGCGCCTTCATGCCGATGTCGCCCGGCGCGCCACCGTCGGCAGCGGCATCGCCCGATCGGCTCCACCAGTCGAAGATCTCGCGCACTCGCTCGCCGGCGTTGGCGAGGTCGTCGTGGTCGATGACGATCTCGCGCGGCCCGTCCGGCGTCATCGATCGGTCATAGGCCGAGTCCGGCAGGCACACCGCGCGGGCGAAGCGCACCCGATGCGCCGGCCAGGCCGGCAGCTCCTCGCACTTGCGCCGCAGGCCGTGCATCTCGCGCCTGACCTGAGCGAACGGGTCCTTGATCGCGTGGCGGTCGCCCTTGCGGTCGACGGACTCCCATTGGCCGCCGATGCGCGAAACGCGCCCGCCCTTGACCTCGATCACCATCACGCCGAAATCGGGATGGGCCACCACGAGGTCGGCCTCGCCATCGGCCGGCTCGTCCCCCGGCCGCTTCTCGAGCCAGGCGACGTTGCGGTACATCGCCCACGGCGGCTTCAGCGCCTGCTCAAGCGCCGATGCCAGCCGGTCCTCCCCCGCAGTCATGCCGAGCAGGGTAGCGCCTCAAGCGTCACGGTCGGCGGAAGACGCCGTGGCGGCCGATGCGGCGCCAGATCACGTGAGCACCCGCTCCCTGCGGCGATCCGTACTCGAACGTGGCGCGGCCATCGGGCGCCCACGTCATCTCGAAGACGTCGTCGGTGCCCTGGATGCGCTTGACGCGCAGACCCGGTCGGAACTTGCCCGCGGCGAGATCGGCGTCGAATCGTTTGAAGGCGGTAGCGAAGCGGCGTCGCTCGGCGTCGTCGAGGGCCTTCCAGTCACGCTCGAACCGACGGGTCCGCTCGTACGACGGCACGGCCGGACGTCAGCCGAGCGACTCGATGAACTCGTCGCCGCTCGTGCTCCGACGCACGCGCCCGCGGGCGATGTCCTCGCTGGCCTCGCGCTCGCCCTTCTGCCAGTTCTCGGTCCAGAACCACGCCTGGTCGGCGTCAATGAGCTTCTTCGGACGCATGATGATCGTCCCCTCCTCGACGCTGACCTCGAGGTAATCGCCCTCCGATAGCCGTGCAGCCTTTCGCACGGCATCGGGCAGCGTGATCTGGCCCTTGGGACGCACCTTCATGAGTGTCACAGTCGTACTTTCCTACTGTTTGACGCGTACGTCAAGTCCGACTGCCAGCCCGTCGTATATACGTGTATACGACCCGCTTGTCATGGGGTTGGTGCGCGCTCAGCGGTTATAGCAGTAGTGATATAACGCGTCACAGCGTTCGGGCGTCCTGCCTAGGGCCGAGCGACTCCTCCGCTCAGACGTCGGTGTCCACCGACCCAACCCGTGTCGTGGGCGCCGGGACGGGCTCGCCGGACTGCTGCATCAGGTCGATATGGAGCCGGATCCCGTCAGTGATCAGACGCTCCACTTCCTCGCGCGTCTGGCCGGTCGCTACACAGCCCGGCAGGTCCGGCACATAGGCCGACCAGTTTCGAGGCGTCTGCTCGTAGACGACGGCGTACTTCACGGGTCCTGGTCTCCATCCATGCCGGCTTGGCGAAGGATACTGCGGTACGTCGCCCGAGCAACGTCGTCGGACGGTTTACCTGCCACGGTGACGGTTCCTGGCCGCTCCGGATGCTGGAACTGCCGATGGCTGCCGCGACGCCGGACTTCCCGCCAACCAGCATGGCGCAAGCGTCGGAGAACGTCCCGGACCTTCGGCACCGGTGCATCGTGCTGGGACGCACTTACGCGGCGATTACCAACGGATTACCGCCAAGCGGAGATCGCGACAGACTGCTGTCACAAGCGCCCGCGACACTCAGCCCATGGCGCAGGCACGCATCACCATCACCGGCGACACCATCGGCCTCGAGGGCATCACCCTGACCGATGCCGCGCTGGCCGCCTTCGTGCGCGAGACTGCCGCAAGAGGAGCGCCCGCAGCTGGCGGAGCGCGCGCTGCGCATCGGTCTGCTGACGCTCTGCAACGCCGGCGTGAGCATGAGCGCCGATGTCGTGAAGGCCGAGTTCGAGCGCCTCTACGAGCGCATGGAGGCGACCCAGGAGAGCGCTGCCAAGACGCTGGCGAGCACCCTGCGCGAGCATTTCGGCGACGGCGACGGGCGACTCCCGAAGACGCTCGAGCGATTCCTCGGTGACGATGGGCAGCTCCGCCGCCTCACCCACGACCTGTTCGACGAGTCGAAGCGCGACAGCGCCATCGGCCGCCTGAACGAGCTAATGGGCAAGTACTTCGATGGCGATGGCTCGCGGCTCGCGCAGCTGCTCGACCCGACCCGTGCCGGAAGCCCGCTGCACCAGTTCCGCGGGGAGGTGACCGACGAGTTCCGCCGCCTGAGCGAGCGCATCACCGCGCTGGAGGAAGCGAAGAAGGCCCGCGCCGAGGAGCGCGCGAAGGGCACCGCCAAGGGCGCCGACTTCGAGGACGCCCTCGAGGAGCGGCTGGGTGTCATGGCCCGCGGGCTGGGTGACCTGGTCGAGCTGGCCGGCACCGAGGGCGGCGACGCGATGTCGAGCAAGAAGGGCGACCTGGTCATCACCATCGACCCGACCCGCACGCGCGGCACGACGCTGCGCATCGTGGTCGAGGCGAAGGACCGCTCCATGCCCATCGGCCGGATGACGAAGGAGCTGGCCGAGGCGCGCGTGAACCGCTCGGCAGTTATCGCCCTGGCGGTGTTCACCCCGCACACCGCGCCGACATCGGTATCGCCGTTCGCGATGGTCGGGCCGGACGTGTACGCCACCTACGACCCCGAGACGGATGACGCCACGGTGCTCGAGGCCGCCTACCGCACCGCCCGCATCCTGGCGCTGCTCACCCTGCGCGACGCGCAGGTCCAGCTCGACGCGGAGGCGGTCACCCGGTCCCTGGAGGACCTGACCCGCCAGGTGGACTGCGTGCGCGGCCTGAAGACGAAGCTCACGCACATCGGCTCGACCGCCCGCGAGGTGTCCGATGCACTCGACCTCCTCCGCGCCGGCGTCCTGCGCAGCGTCAAGGACCTCGAGTCGCAGCTGGCCGTCGTCGAGGCCGATGCCGGCACCAGCCTGACCGCCTGAAAGACGCGCCGAGGAGTCAGTCGTCCTCGGGTGACGTCGACACCAGCGTTCGCAGTGCGCTGTTCACCGCCTCGGACGTGGGAAAGCGGGCCGCCACGTCGGGATCCAGGCGAACGAGCGCACCTTCCTCGGCGAGCTTCCGATGATGGCTCCCGCGGCTCCCATACCGGAAGTCGTACTCGTCACGGGGTTGGTCAGGCTTCGTCATAGTCAAATCGTTCGGGCCACGTCGCCCGTCTCGCGAAGATGATGCGGATCTTACTCTCCCGCTCGGTGTACCCAACCACCAGGAGGCGGCCGAGGCTCGATTGGCCGATGCTCACGAAGCGGTCCTCGTCGATCGAGTGATCAGGGTCGGCGATCATCAGTTCGCGCGGGTCGGCGAACACGGATACCGCCTCCTCGAAGGCGACTCCGTGCTTTCGCCGATTTTGCTCTGCCTTGCGGTGGTCCCACTCGAACTCCACGCCCGAAGGCTATGAAGCATCGATTGCGGCGGAGTTACCGCTGGCTTGCTCGTCCCGTCGAGGCCCCATTTCAAATACGCGCGCAACGAGGTCGCGGAACTCCGGGAGGTTACGCGATGACGGATGACGTTCCTCGAAGACCGCGAGTAGCTCGCGGTAGTACCACGCCTGGGCGTCGCGATCGGCGTTGAATCGGCTCCAGACCTCGTCGCCGATGAGAGTCAGATCAGTCGCGACCGATCGGAGGTTGTGGAGCTTGTCGGCGAGCGAGATGCGCAGGACCGATGCGGGCTCGCCGCGGAGCCGCTCGAGGTAGGCCGCCTTGCGCTCGGGCCACGGCGGCTTCCGCAGCTCCAGCGTGTCGCTCAGGCCGTCGACCATGGCCGCGACCTCGGGTCCGAAGCGCCGGCGGATCTCGTCGAGCGTCGCCTGCCCGCCCTGGTCCTCGGGGCCGTCGTGGAGGAGCGCGGCGATCGCCTCGTCCTCGGTGCCACCGTCCTCGAGCACGAGCGCGCAGACGCTCAGCAGGTGCGAGACGTACGGGATCGACGTCGCCCTTGCGGACCTGCTCGCCGTGCAGCTCCAGCGCATAGGCGACCGCCGCATCGAAGCCCTGCCCGAGCGGTCCCCGGCGCCTCACGTCCCCGGGTACGACAGGTGCCGTGCCGATCAACGGTCGCCACTCCACCACACCGATGTCCTGCGGCCGCACTCCGGTACCGAGGGCGCGGCCGAACCATTCGATCTGCGATGCCTTCAGCGCATCCGTCGGTCCCTTCGACTCGATGGCGACCACGCGACCGCCCTTCCACGCAAGCACGTCGGGGTGGCCTCCGGCACTGCCCGCAATGGCCTGGACCGCCCGCACCGCGTCGGGCAGGTCGGCGAGATCGGCGATGTAATCGCCCCAGCTGCGCCGGCCACATTTCCACGACTGCACCCACGCAGCCTCCCAGCCTGCCGCGCGCAGTCGCTTGACGATCTCGACCTCCGCGCAGCTGAGCTCGCCCGCGTCCCCGGTCACCCGACCACCGCGCTTGTTGCAGTCTTCGGCCATGCTCAACGCCGGGCCTTGCCAGAGCTCGAACTCGAGCGGTACGACCCGGAGTTGGACGTCGTCGCCGACACGACGTGGGACGACCGGGCCGGTGGGATGCAGTGCTTCGACCCAGTCCTCCGAGCCATCCGGAGCTGACGATCCGGCTGCGTCCGGCGCTGGCGCCTCCTCCGCGATCGGCTGAGGCTCGGAAGGTCGGACGCTCATCGCCTGCGACATGCTCCGCTTCGGACCACCTGGATGGCCGATGTCCTCGCAGACTCCGACGCCGGGACAGCGCTTGAAGTGCAGCCGGTAGGCGGCGGCTTCATCGTGCGCCTTCTCCATCATGTCGTGGCCACGGCTGAGGACGGCGTACTGACCGATGCGGTACACCCCACCCGCCGGCTCGCCCTCGACGCGGACGATGTCCCAGCGCCGCGTCCGCTCGATCAGCGGGTAGCGAATGCCGGGAGTCTTGTACTTGCCCGCGTACTGAGGATCGAGCCTACCTTCGTAGCCTTCGAAGCGGATCCAACCCTCGCCTGCCATGTGCTCCCCTCAGTCTGGTTGCCGCGAGCCGATGGTACTCATATCCCGGCGACATCCACGGCACGGCTCGTAGTCGGTGCCCTCGAAGCGCGGCCGCCAGCGGCCATCGGCGTCCTGGTCGTAGAGGCCGATGCCATTCGGCGCATGCGGCGGGCCGTCCCAGTCGGGGATCGGCTGGGCGCCGTCGTCGACGCGACGCGGCGGCTCGACGCTGTCGGGGGTGCATCGGTTGAGCTCGAAGCGGGTGCGCCAGTAGCGCAGGCCGTCGGGTCCGTCCCAGTAGCGGTTCGGGCGCTGATAGCCGCGGAAGTAGGCGAGGTAGCTGTCCGGGCTGTCGCGGATCATCGCGTCGAGCGCGTCCCAGGCAGACAGCGGTGACCGGCGCCGGACGGCGTACTGGTGGCGCATGAGCGGGCAGAGCTGATCGACCCAGGGCAGGGCGGCGATCGCATCGAGGACGTCGGCGTACGGAGCGACCCATGACTTCATGCGCCGATGCTGCGGCACCGATGCGACAGCTCTAGCCGTCGCGTGGCCGGGTCAGTCAGCGTATGGCTCGTCGGGTTACCGCTAGGAATCAGCCAGCTGGGGGGCGCTATTCGGCAGGACGGCTCGAATCACGGCTGCGACGTGCTCGGTCACCCCGTAATGCCAATTCCATTCATCAGTCCCGGTCTCCGGCCGCCATTGGGCGTCAAAGAACCATTTTGCATCACCTTGTGCATAGCGGCTTGCCCAGCGTCGCCCAAAGGCTCCGAGCATTCCCGCCATCTGCGGCCGCGTTAGGCCGATGGTGTCCGCGACCTCGTAATTGGGGACCATTCGGTTCGCCTCCGACGCCAAGTACACGAGGAACCGCTTCATTGAGTCTGGCGACTCCTCAATCGCCCTACGGACCAGCGGCTCGTCTACATCCCTAGCCGCGGGCTTTCCAACACCTCCCATTGGTCCAGGAGCCGGAACGAAGATCTCGCGTGGTAGCGACGCAGCCTCTTCGTCGTCGGTTCGCAACACACGGACTCCGGTAGCACGTTCGATCTCGCCGACGAGGACGTCCTCGCGGTAGCGCAGGAATGCCTCGAAGTCATTAGCGAACAGCGCCGATTCCAACCCCACCGGTAGAAGATGGCTACCCAGCAGGCCATCAAAGTCTCCAAGGGAGCCCCACTCATCACGAATCTCGTCCAAGTAGTCGGACGGAGCACGCATCCCGATGCGGATGTTTGTCTGCCGGTCGATAAGCGTCCGGTTCAGAATCGCGTCGCGGGTAGGCCCGGGAATGCCACTTTGTGCCAGGTATGCCGCGGGGAAGATGTGATGGTCGTCCACCGGATTTTTCGAATCGCTGAACATGGCCGGGGTAATCGGACCGCGCTTATGGAAGTCTCGCGGCTGATTACGAAGCACAAGAGCCATGAGAGTGCGGTAGAGCGATCGCTGCCGAGGCGTCGTCGATCGTAGAGATCCTGAGTGGAACACAAATTCGGCGACGCTATCTGGCGGCGCGGAGCCGTCCACCGTCATCCACCGCACGAGCTCGGTGAAATCCTTGGCAATTTGGGAGTTGACCGCATACTCGTACCGCTGGCCCAGTGTTGCGCACCAGAACCACCGAACAAGCTTGGCACGGTTAGCACCAACGGCCGGACCATTCTACTTGGTCGCTTCTGCTTGGCCCACGCCGCCGCCGCGGGGATCACGATGGTGGAGTACGGGAGCCAACGCGAGACCATAACGCCACAGTCGTCCTGCAAGATTCTGAGGATCTCGTCAAAGAGCCCATGACTTCGGGCCATGCCCTGACCGGCTTGCTCTGGCGTCTGGGAGAGAATGTCTGCTCGCTTGACTGATGGCTGCTTGGGCTCACCGGACTTGTCCGTGCCCGGCTCGAGGAGGGCAATGATCTGAAGGACGGAGTACGGATCAACGTCGAACTCGTCAAGGATTGCGTGCTCGAACTGGGCAGTCTCACAAAGGTCACGAAGCTTCACGTCGTGGGGCCAGAACCGCGCCGTCAGGAGGTCGAAAACGCTAAGCTTCACCCCGGTCCGGTTAAGGGTCTCGAAGATCGTACAGATGGCTGTTGCTGATGCCTTCTCACTGATCGTGACCATCGGGAATTCATAGTCTTCAATCGGCCGCAGCCACTGCTGACGAATAGCGGTAAGCCGCTCCTGAAGGCTGAGCAATTCGTCAGCACTGGTCGCGCTGGCACGCATTACGTCAGCAAGCCATTTGTCGAATCCACCTTGCCCGAACAGGCGAGCGAGAGGAAACACGAGAGACTCTGCTTGTTGGCCGATCGTCCCAAAGCGCTTATCAATCTTGTCTGCGCGGTCATAAAAGGAAGAGTCTTCGAGATCGAGGCCGTTCTCGAGCCCTCCGAGGTCGAGCACGAACCGATGGGAGCCAGCTCCATAGAAGGCTTGATACAGACTTGTAAGACGCTGCTGTCCATCGAGAATCAGGAACGTTGGGCTGCTTCGGTCCAACTCGGGTGCGCCAGCAAAGGCACGCGGTTTGAAGAGAAATTCCTGCCCGTTCTTCACCTGAAGAAGGGTGCCACAGGGAAAGTTTTGAATGACAGACTCGATGAGCTCATCGGTCATCCCTGGATCCCAGACGAAATCGCGCTGGAAGTCCGGGAGAGCCATCGCGCGGTTATGGATGAGGTTCAGGAGAAACTGCAGCTTGTCGGAGGAGGGGTAGGAGTGTTTCTCCGCCACTGCGTACACGTCGACGCCCATGCCTAGACCTCGTACACCTTCAGGATCTCGTCGCCGTAGTGGTTGATGACCTTGACGGCGATCTTGCCGACCGGGTCGCGGGAACGGGCGCGACGTGGCCGAGTAGAGCGACTCCCAGGCCTCCTCGTCGATGTCGGCCTTCAGCGTCTTGGCGCAGCCGCTCGTAGGGCTCGATCGCCGCCGCAGAAGTAGGCGTGGCGGACGAAGAACGACTCGCCGTTGTAGTCGGTGTCGATGAACCAGCGACGCGATCTCGTCGGTCGAGTCGGAGCGGATCTCGCCGGTGGTCGGGTCGTAGACGTCGATGCCGCGGATCTCGACCTGGAGCTGGCCGTCGTCGAGCGTGCGGACCTCGATGTCGGGCTGGCCGAAGACCATGAACAGGTTGCCGGCGCCGGTCTTCTTCAGCAGCTGGTCGCCCATCAGCAGATCGGGGTTCATCCGCGCCGTGCAGCGATCGGCAGGCTTGCCGAGCTGCGCTCGATCTCCTCGGCCGCGCGCGTCGAACGCGAAGCCGCACACGATCAGCAGGTCGGCGAACCGGCCGCCTCCTTGGCCGCCTCGCGCACCAGCTCGGTCCCGACCGTGCCGTACTCGCGGACCGATGGCGACCGCCGCCCGTCTTGCTCGCGCCGCCCTCGATGTAGTCGCCGGCCGCCTGGATCGCACGCCCGGCGAACGCGCTCGAGCGCGTCGAAGGTCGAGCCGCTCCTCCTTGACCTGTGTTCTGCACGCCGGCCTTGCGCAGGTTGTCGAGCATCATCGTCGACGAAGCGCGCCGCGTCCGTCGACCGGCGCCGGCGCGTCTGCCGTCGCCGTCCTCGGCGCCGTCGTCGGCACACCCGGTGCGGCGACAGGCTCTCGACGGTGAACGGTCCCGCCACCCGCACGACCTTCGGGTCCTGGTAGGGCGGTCGTAGAGGATCTCGGTCTCGGCGTGGCGCGCGATGGCGGCGTCGATCTCCTCGCGCGTCATCCCCTCGCTGATGTCCGGGTTCTGCGCGATCGACTTCAGCGTCACGTGCGGCACGCGCTCGTACACGAAGCCCTTCCGGATGTCACCGGTAGTCTGCGACCGACGGCGGCGCTGGCCGGTGAGTTCGCGCTTCCTTACGCACGCCCTCGGGCGAATCGGCGAGGAGGTAGTACGGGATAGCGCGCTGCCATCAGCCGAGTCCGCGCCAGAGCAAGCGCCACGCGGCTCGTGTCGATCGCGATCCATCGCCGGCCCCATTGCTCGGCCACGAAGGCGGTCGTGCCGCTGCCGCAGTCGGGTCGAGAACGAGGTCGCCTGGATCAGTGGTCATCAGCAGGCAGCGCTCGACGACCTTCGTGTTCGTCTGGACCACGTAGACTTCGTCGTCGGCGAATCCGCCGACCGGTGTCCGTCCCAGACGTTGTTGAGCGGGACACCGGGAAGTCGTCGAGGTACCGCACGTAGCGCAAGCGTCGTTCCGGTGCGCATCGATCGGCCGGCAGCTACGAGCCGCTGCCATGCCCGCCTGCGTTGGTCTTCCAGTGCTCCTGTTGCGCCGGGACGATAGCTCTGCCCTTGAACTCGAACGGCGAAAATGCGGTCGCCTGCGCGGCCGCTGTCTGAGATGTCAGGTTGTCCAGGCTGATACAGCGCGCGCCCGCGGGCAGCGCGTCGTCGACGCGCTTCTCGCCGTCGTGCGTCGCCGTCGAGTCCGTCGGCAGCTCGAGCCGACGTGTAGCTGCCCACGTCGCTCCGCCGCGGCCTTGCGGATAGAGCTGGCGATACTTCAGCTCGCTCGCGATCCTTGCGCGTACCAGAGGAGGTAGTCGTTGACGCGTCCGAGCAAGGTCGCCGCTGGTCGACTGCCGCTCGTCTTCTTGAAGGTGATCAGGCTGACGAAGTTCTCGGCGCCGAAGACCTCGTCCAGCAGCGCGCGAACCAGGTGGACGTTCTCGTCGCCGATCTGGACGAAGATGGAGCCAGACTCGGTCAGCAGGTCCCGCGCGACGGCGAATCGGTCGCGCAGGTAGCCAGGTAGGAGTGGATGCCGAGCTCCCAGGTGTCGCGGAAGGCCTTGACCTGCTCGGGTTGGCGCGTGGCGTCGTCGAGCTTGCCGTCCTTGACGTCGCGCTTGCGGGTCGAGACCTGCCAGTTCGAGCCGAACTTGATGCCGTAGGGCGGGTCGATGTAGATCATCTGGACCTGGCCCTTGAGGCCTTCCTTCTCGGCGAGCTAGGTCATCACCAGCAGCGAGTCGCCCAGGATCATCCGGTTCGACCACTTGCATCGGGTGCTGGTAGAACTCGACCCGCTCGCTCGAACTCCAGGCCGTTGAAGTCGCCGAACAGGTCGAGCTGCGGCTCGCGTCGCCGGCCGACGCGGTCGCGCGCAGGTCCTCGATCAGCGCCTGCGGGCTCGATCTGTCTCCTGGATGTAGATCGGGACCGCTGGCACCTCGAGGTCGGCTGGCGGTCCTGCTCGTCCTTGCCCTTCCAGACGAGCTGCGGATCGAGGACGGGTCGCGCGGATAGAGCACGTTCGTCGGCTGCTTCTCGTCGTCGCTCGGCGAAGTCGCTCGAGCTCGGCGGTCGGGATGTTCGACGCGCGTCTCCGGCGTGGCGGGTCGCCTCGACGGGCGTCGGGCCCGCGGCCTTCGTCTTGCGCGGCCATCGCGTGCCTCCGTCACTGCGCGTCAGTCGCGTCGGCGTCAACGACGGCCGCGATCAGGTTCGCCGCGTCCCACGGGTCGGTGACCTCGAGGAACGCCCAGCGGCCGAAGCCGCCGTGGTTGTTGACCGCCGGCACCCACAGGTCGCGGGCGGTCGTCGACCTTCACCTCCTTGTCCTTCTTCCGCTCGCCGGTGACCTCGATGAGCAGGTTGAGCAGGTCGTCGGCCGTCGCCGTCGTCGAGCTGCGACGAGGAAGTCCGGCACGTAGTGCGCGCTGCTCGCCCTCGTACGTGTACGGGATCGTGAAGCCGAGGCCCTGGTTCTTGACGTAGGCGACGACCTCGTCCATCTGCTCGAGCGTCTGCCGCCAGCTTCGACTCCCAGCCCGAGTCCTGCGACGACGTAGTTCAGGTGGCTCGTTCGGCCGTCGTCGTAGACGGTCTTCGTGGTGTCGAAGTCGACGTCGCGCGTCGAGCCGATCGGCGTCGTACGGGCGCAGGATCGGCAACAGCCGCTTCTCGCCCGCGGTGCCGCGCACGATCGCGCTGGTAGATCTTCTCCGCCGCCGCGTGGCTGTACTGGGTGAGCAGCAGCATCTGCGGGAAGGCGCCGTCCTTGAGTGACGACGCACTCGTCGCAGCCAGCGCTCGGCGATCGCGCAGCGAGCTGCGGGAACAGCCACGGGCTGTCGGGCGCTGCTCCGTCGTCGCGGAAGTAGTTCTCGAGCGACGCGCTTCGCGAGCGCGAACGCGACCTGCTGGCGCCGGTACGTCCTTGAGGTCGTCGAGCGTCGTGCTCTTCGACTCGCCGACGATCGGGTCGAGCTCGGTGCGCGTCGGCACCTCATCGGTCGAGAGCGTCGAGCGTGCGAGTCCGGCGTCGAAGTCGGCCGTCGAGGCGCTCGGTCGGCATCTCGTAGCGGTAGCCGATGACCGCGGGAAGCTGATCTCGCAGGTGCGACCGCTCGGGCAGCGCCCGGACGCGGTGGATCGGCTTCGGCGGCCGGGCTTCGGCCGTGCCCGACCGTCGGGATGAAGCTGAACGGGACGCCGTAGACCTCGGCGTACTCGGGCTCGAACATGCCCTCGGCGTTCGGCTCGTAGCTGACGCGGCGCAGGCCGCGGCCGACGACCTGCTCGCAGAGCAGCTGCGTCCCGAACGCGCGGACGCCGAGGATGTGGGTGACGGTGTTCGCGTCCCAGCCCTCGGTGAGCATCGAGACCGAGACGACGCAGCGGATCTGCTCGCCGAGCCGGCCCGGCTTGCCGACGGTGTTCATGACCTCGCGCAGGAGGTCCTCGTCGGTGAGCTCGTCGGCGTTGCGGCCCGGGAAGCGCTGCGCGGTACTCGTCCTTGAACTCGTCGATCTCCGCGGCGGCGATCTTCTTGAACTCGGCGTCATCGCCTCGCCCGAGTCGAGCTGCGCCGAGTCGATGAGGAGCGTGTTCGGGCGGTCGAGCCAGCGCGCCGTCCTCCTCGTTGCTGAAGAGCGGCAGGTTGCCGGGCACGACGACCGTCGAGCCGTCGGCGCAGCGGTCTTCTCCCAGCCAGCGATCCAGTCGAAGACGAGCTTGCAGATGTGGTGTTCTGGCAGACCACGATGAACACCGGCGGCGTGCCCGTCGGCCCTCGCGCTCGCTCCCAGCGCGTCGAACGACTTCTCGTAGTTGCCGTACAGGCTGTAGCAGCGCGCCCTCGAGCTCCTTCGGGCAGGCTCGGCTGGCCGTCGACGGCCGTCGTCCTTGCAGGCCCTTCTGCGGGAGCTCGTCGCGGATGCGGAGCCACAGGTCGCGGTACATCGGCAGCGTCGCCCGTCCATCGAGTCGTCGGCGACGGGCACCCGCGGGACCTTCACGATGCCCGACTCGATGGCGTCGATCAGCGCTGAAGTCGCGACACGACCCACGGGAACAGCGTGCCCTCCGGGTAGCCCGAGCCGCGCGAGGAAGAACGGCGTGGCCGAGAGGTCGAAGACCGCCCGGACGCCGAGCTTGTCGCTGGACCGCCTCGCAGCCCGCTGAGCCAGACGCGGGCCTCCTTGTCGCGTCCTCGCCTCGCCTCGTCTCGCTCGTCGGCGTCGAGCGTCTCGCTCGTCGCTCCTTCGGCGCCGGCGCCTGGTAGCAGTGGTGCGCCTCGTCGTTGAGGACGACGATGTTCTTCTTGTTGCCGAGCTCGCGGCAGACGCGGCGGACCATCTCGCTCGGGCGTCTCCTTGAACGCTCGAGGTCGCCGTCGGGCCGGCCAGGAGCTTCTTGGTCAGTCGTCGAGCGCCTCGATCTTCTCGCGCCGCATGAAGGCGTGGAAGTTCGTGATCACGATCGTCGCCGCCTGGAGCCGCTCGAGCTGGTCCGGCGGGACGAGGTCGCGCTCCCGGTAGTAGTTGTCCGGGTCGTTCGGCAGCAGCACGCGCAGCCGATCGCGGATCGTGATGCCCGGCGTGACGATGAGGAACGCGTCGCTGAAGCGCTTGTCCTGCGGGTTGGCCAGCTTGTTGAGCGCCTGCCAGGCGATGAGCATCGCCATCACGACGGTCTTGCCGGAGCCGGTGGCCATCTTGAACGCGACCCGGTAGAGGCCGCGGTTGGCTTCTCGTTGGCTCCTCGCGGAGCAGGTTCGTCGATCCACGGCGTCGCCGTGCTTGCTCGGCGACCTCGGTCAGGTAGATCGCCGTCTCGAGCGCCTCGATCTGGCAGAAGAACAGCGGCTTGCTCGCGGTCCGCGTCGGTCCAGTAGCTCAGCAGGTCGCGGGTGGTCGGCGGTGACGCCGGGGTAGCCGCCCTGCCGCCAGGCCGCGACATGCGCGCGGATGCGGTTGATCGAACTCGTTCTCCTGCATCCGCTCGGCGGTCCAGTTGCCGGGCAGCGACAGCTGCTGGCGGGCCGCCCTTGCGCCTTCGCTTCGGCTGCGGGATCGGGATGAAGTACGTCGATGCGGCGCCGCTCGTCGACGATCTCGCTCGGTGATGCCGTCCTCGTCGAAGCGGAAGTGGCGCGTCGGCTCGCGGAACGGCGAGTTGAGGATCGGGTTCTCAATGACCGTGGGCGGCAACCGGTCTCCCCCTTGAGCTGGATACCTAGCGTACCGGCCCGCATCAACGAGCAAGGAAGATCTGCGATTGGTGGTAGTCAGCGCCTCGCGCGAAGGCCGCTCGCCTTCGCTCCTCGGAAGAGCGTGCCTTCAAGTCCGTCCGCGAGCCGAAGCGAAAATCCGTCGCGGCCGCTGACCATCTCGTGGTCGAGCCGCGGTGACGTTCGAACCTCGAGCTCCAAACCCGATACCGAGGGTGAAAATCCCTTGTCAAACAATCGATGCAAGGTGGGGGTCAGCGCCAAGCCATTCGCGATCGTGTCGGCTCCTTGGCTTCCACGGGGCGGATGTGCGCGGCGTCAAGAAGACCGTACGCGCGTGAGGGCGATGTGCCGACGGCGAGTCCGCTTAAGGCGCAGCGGTGCTGGTATGCCGCTAATATCTCGTCGCGGAAACTCGCTTCGCGATATACGGCATACACAAGGCGCAGTGAGCGCTCGTCGGTTGTGATGGCCTCAGCGAATCTGTGCTCGTCTGGCGCTCAACGTTCAGCCGCTCGACGCCGTTCGGAAACCCGAGACTCATGATCAGCTGGAGGTCATCGTCGATCAGGGGACGAACGGCGCGGCCGACCGTTGCCACATTCCGGTCCGGCCGCCTCGCGCGAGTCCGAAGCCAGGTCTCGACGGCTCATCCGGTCGCCTCCCGCGGGACGATCCGGTCGAATTCTCGATATCGGTCGGCGTATTGGACGCGGTAGAGGGACTGACCGCGAGCATTTCGGCGGCCGCTGTCCGCTGCGGCGGCGACTGGAGAATCGCCCAGCCGACATAGGCCACTCGGCCCTCGTTTCGGTCGCCCCGGGGCTCATAGATCATGGCCACCATCGGTTCGCCACGAGTTAGGCGGCTCAAAGAACTGGAGGTACTGCGGCGGGAACTCGTAGGAGTCAGGGCTGTCGGCGTAGTTGCTGCCGACGAAGGACTCGAGGACCAGAGCTTTCACGAGAATGGGGTGAGATCGGAAGTCGGTACGTCGGCGAGTGACGCGATCATGCGCTCAAGGCCCCAGGCGGCATCCACTACCGGCCGAGAGAATGCTCGACGGAGGGCGGGGTGCGCTACTTCTGGAGCGATGATCAAGGCGATGTCCTCGCTGGAGAAGGCGAAGTCTCCAAGCTTTCTCCATTCTCGTTCCCACCAGAATTCCTTCTTGCTTGAAGGCCTTGGAAGTTCCCATTCGTTCGATGAAAAGGAAAGACGACTGAGGCGGGATCGGCCAAGAACGCGGCCGGCCCTTCTCGTAGCCATAGCTCGGCTGCGAAGGTCGTCCTTCATGTGATCTAGCGCCCGAGCTAGGCGCCAACCGTGGCCGGTACTCATGTCTACATACCAGACGGGGGTTTGCGCCCTTCCGGGCGTGCCACCATCTTCGTGAAGGCGACCCCGTACGTCCTCAGTGCGACGCGGCGGCCGTCGATCTCCGCAGTCAGGCTGTAGAAGTGCTCGAAGTTGGCAGTTTCACCAAAGCAGACGGTCTTTTGGGCGTCGGCGACGTCCGGCCCGAGCCGCGGCACTGTGTCGCGGCGAGCCCATCCCTATCGGATTCCGTGCCTCTATGCAACCCTGCACGAGGATCTGCACAAGGTTCTGCTCGGCGGTTAAGGCACCGTCGTGTCGCGCGACGTAGCCTGCACGAAAAGGTCGCCAGGTCGCTGCGACGCTGAAGGATCTCACGGATTCCGGACATCGGTTGGCGACCCTATCAGGCGTCGCCAACCGAGGCGCTAGTACGAATGTGGGAGTGCCCGCACGTCGCCGCCGGCCGGCCGCCATGGAAAGTAAGTGTCGTGTCGCGTCAGTTGCCGATCGCGGCCGGGGCGGCGAGCGGATGCGCAGGAATGCCACCGCATGTACGCCTCCGACGACTGCTCGGCGGACGCAACCGATCGTTGCCAACGTCTTAAGGCGAAGCTTTCGAACGAGTACCCGCAGAACCGGCACGTCTTGGCGGCTTCCTTGACGGTTTCGGCGCAGTTTGGGCATGTCTTGGTCGGCTCATCAGGCGGCTCGCTGCTGCGGCTGACCGCAGCGGCTGCAAGGTTGGCCCGATCCTGGGCGTGCGCAGCGTCCTCTTGTCGCTTTCCGCGATACCCAGAAAGTACGACATCGCAGCGCAGGATCAGCGCAACGACCCCCCAGAGACCAGTTGATCGCTGAACTGCGTAGTTGCTCCTACGAGGATTCCGGCGACCCCTGCGAGGAGGAAGAACACCATTGCGACGACGTGGGGAGGCCCATGACGAATGCGCCACCGATGAGAATGAAGAAGCCTACGAATAGGCGAAGCGCGGCTCCCCCCTGAAGGTTCGTATCGTCTCCTAGGCCGGATAAACCCGCGACCGTGCACGCCTGCAATAGCGACAGGATGCCGGCGATGAGCGCAATGACCAGCACTGCGATTCGCACGAGTTCTCCCTCCTCGTTATTGCTAAACGACGGCGATCTTAAGCGGCTAGATCGTGAGCAGGCGCTAGATTCTTGCGCGGGTCGGTGTGCCGATCCAGCCGCGAACGACCGGCCGCGGGTGACCTGCTCGGCGACCATCGAGCGCAGCGTGTGGTCGACCGGGCGGGAGGACTCGAAGCGACGCCCGTCGTTCCATCGGCCCATCTCCAGGCAGCTGACCGGGATCGCGGTCTTGGCGGCGGCCTTCAGCAGGATCGTGATGTTGATGATCCGGTTCTGCGCGCCGCCGATGATCGTGTCGCCGCCGAGGAGCAGCACCGGCATCGGTCCGGTGGTCGCATCGACGGTCGGCACGGTCTGCACCGCCGCCTCCTCGACCGCCAGCCCCTGCGCGGCCTGCGCCTGCTCGAAGGTGAGGTACTCCGGCGGCCGATTCGGCTCGCGGGACTCCAGCGCGATGATCGTCAGGCCGTCGCGCCACATCGTCACGATCGGCGAGACCGATGCGACCGCGCGACGCACGGCTGCGGCTGGCCCGCGCATCGGGCTCGGACCGGCCCGTCTGGTGTTGGAGGTGGGCACAGTGTCATTCCCTCGTGAGGTGACCGCGGGTCGGCGCCTCCCCCCATCGGGCACGGACGCCGATCCGCATCGGTCAGGTGCTCAGCATCGGCTGCCCTTGCGACAGCTCAGACGTCACGAGATCATGGGCGTGGCGCCCGCGCACCGGAACGCTGATAAGCGCCGCCTCAGCAGCGCGACCATCGCCGGCGTCGCGCGGGCCGGCGGTACCACTTCGTCCTGACGTTGCCCCAGTCGGGTGATACCCAGCCCGCCGGTCGCGCCGAAGAATGACGACACAAGCCTGCGACGCCGCCCATCCGAGCAACGGGCGGGCTCGTCCGGCAGATCCGAGCGCTGTGCAGCCAAGGACGACGACCCTGCGGCCGCGACCCGTGCCCACGTCGTCGGCGTGCCCGCTGAGCGCATCGGCCCTTCCATCTCGGACCATCCGACCCTGCTACGCCCGTGCCCGACGGAAGCGCGCGCCTGGTCCGGCATGACAACGAGGAGGTTGCCATGGCCGACATGTTGATCGATTACGCGTTCAAGAAGCTCCAGGTGACGAGCGCCGGCGGCACGCTGCCGATGGCGTTCAGCAACGCGGCGGTGACGACCGGGCCGGGGGACACGGTGGCCGGCAAGTTCCCGAAGGCGGTGGACCTGGGGACCAGCGGTGCCGCATCGGTGGACATCAGTGGATTGCCGCTCGACGTGGCCCGCTTCGCGATTCGGATCGTGTTCAGCGCCAACGGCAACATCACGAAGCGCCAGAACCTGGTCGAGTCGGATCTCCTGCCATTCGCGATGTTCCTCCAGCCGCGCCCCGGATCGACGACCGAGTTCGACCTCGTGGCATCGGTCAACCCGAAGGCGCACGGCTGGCGCGCCGCCACGACGCGCTTCGTGACCGGCCTGAAGAAGGACACCTGGTACGTGGCGGACCTCGTCTACGACCAGGACACGGTGGCCGCATTCATCGACGGCGCCATCCAGTCGGTCCATGCATTCCCGCAGGGCACCATCGCCAAGCAGACCGGGAAGAAGCTGTACCTCGGGACCTGGGTCGACGGCAGCCGGGATCACTTCAACGGCAAGCTCGCGGCCCTGACCCTGCATGCGGGGGTGCCGGACGACCTGGCCGTCCTAATCGACGAGCGCCGCACCTCCGCGGAATGGTTCATCACCCACAAGGTCGAGCTGCTGCGCCCCGGGTTGGACGTCGGCGAGCCGACCGCGGCGATCGCCCTCCAGTCGGGCACGGGCGCTTATCTGCAGCCCCACCAGCACGCCGCGCTGATGTACCACGACTCCGTCGGTGCAGCGTTCGAGATGCACGGGGCGATCCGCGCCGCCTACGACGGCATGGCGAACCGCCAGAAGCTCGGCCACCTGGTGACCGACGAATCGCCGACGACGAAGTCCGGCGGCCGCAAGAGCCTCTTCAGCCGCGGCGGCATCTACTGGTCGCCGGGGACCGGGGCGGTCCCGGTCATCGAGCAGCTGTACCTCGATTACGAAGGGCTCGGCGAGTCCAAGGGCATCGGCTTCCCCACCGCGGCTGCCAGCTCCATCACAGGCGGCCAGCAGCAGCTCTTCCAGGGCGCGCGCATGTACCTCCGCGATGGCGCACCCCGGGCGCACGAGGTACATGGGGCGATCCTCACGAAGTACCTCGCTCTCGGTGGACCCGGGACCTGGGGCTACCCGGTGACCAACGAGTCCGACGTCAAGAAGGGCACGAGCGTCGTCGGCAAGTTCTCCGAGTTCGAGCGCTGCACGATCTACTGGAGTGGCTCCACCGGCGCGTTCGAGACCCACGGCGACATCCGGCGCAAGTACCAGGACATGGCCGGCCCGACCGGAGAGCTCGGCTTCCCCACATCCGACGAGGCCGATATCCCCGGCGTGGCCGGACCCGGCCGCTACAACTCCTTCCAGAAGGCGAGCCTGCTCTGGTACGGCACCTTCGCCTCGATCATCGTGGCTCGCCCGTTCACGATCTTCCTCGGCCGCATCAACGCCGATGAGTCCGAGGGCTTCCTCATGGGCCAGAACGACATGTACATCAACGTCGAGGTCCGTGACGGGTCGACCGTCGTGTACAAGAAGCGCCATCCCTCCAGCGGCGACTGGGGCGGCCAGAACACGAAGGACGTCAACCTCAACATCCCGGCCACCCTCGTCCCCGATCCCTCCCGTGCCGTCACGTTCAGCGTCGACGTCTGGGAGGCGGATCCGGGCAACGACGATCACCTCGGCAAGTGGACCAAGGTGCTCGACGCCTCGAACGGCTGGGGCCTGCTCGACAACGGCGGCATCCTCAATTCCGGCTCGTTCAACAAGATCAACTCGATCACCGCATCCGTGAAGCCGGTGGTCGACTTCGCGACCCTGACCGAGGCGCAGAAGGCGTGGGGCGTCAAGAACCAGGGCACCGATGACCTGAGCTACAGCCAGTACGCATCCGCCTTCAGCGACGTCGACTCCGAGACCGAGTGGTGGGACGCCACGGACTGGCTGGACAAGGCGTTCTACGAGCTGGTCATCGAGGACATCGCCGAGAACGGCAACTGCTTCGGCATGAGCCTCGAGTCCATCAATGCGCGCAAGAACACGAGCCTCTTCAGCCTGCCGCTGGACCGATTCACCTCTTGGTCCACCGTGCGGCCCGAGGTGAACATCAAGCACCAGTACCAGGTGGGAGCCGGACCGATCTGGTGGTTCGTGAAGGAGTTCATCACCGGCAACACCCACGACCCCAAGGACGTGTTCACGCGCACCCGGGACGAGTTCCGCAAGGGGAACAACCCGGTCCTGTGCCTGTCCCAGAACTACGACTTCAGCGGCGCGCCGCACTGCGTCACGCCGGTGGCCTGGAACGACTCGGTCAAGCCATGGCAGATCACCATCGCCGATCCGAACTTCCCGAAGACGACGAAGACGCTGACCGTGGACCCCGACAACAACACGTTCGAGTACATCGGCAGCTCCACCTACCGGGGAGGCGAGTGGTCCGGAGGACGGCTGCACTTCATGCCGTACTCGCTGCTCAGTTCACGGCCGCGCACGCCGGTGTGGGACGCGATCCTGCTCCTGCTGGCCGGCACCGTGATCATCCTGGCCGACGATGCCCAGACAGCCAGCATTACCGACGGGGCGGGCCAGGATCTGCACGCGTACGGGAACCGCGCCCTTGCCGAGCTGAAGGCCGGGCACGCGCTCAACGACTTCTTCGTTCCCTATCGAGGGTCGGCGCGCAGCGTCGTTTCGGAGCGGACCGGGACGGTCTCGATCAGCGGCAGGGCCGCGTCACGCATCGCCGGTTCGCGGCTGGACCGCCTGACCGCCCCTCGTCCGAAGGGATCGATCGCCGGCGAGATCCTGCTGCGCATGGCGCCAGCCGCGCGCGGCTGGCGTCCGGGCGGCGCCGCGGTCGACCCGGGACTCGTGTCCCACGCGACCATCGCGTCGCTGCCGCGCACCCGCGCGCTGACGACAATCCGCCGCGCGCTGGACCGACGAGACGTCGTGGAGCGACGGCTATCCGAGCGGACCCTGGACGCGGTGGTGGCGGACGCCTCCGCGATGCGGGCCCTGGAGCCGGAGACGCGGGAGCTCCTGCGTGCAGCCGCGCGCGAGGCGCGTCCGGGCGACTTCCGTCACCGGACGGTCGGGCTGCGCCGTGGCAGCTTCGAATACGCCATGAAGCACGGCCTGAGCGAGGTGCGCGTCTCTTCCACGTCGGCAAAGGGGGACATGACCGAGGTTGACACTGCCCGCATCGGGTCGAGCACGAACACCGTCAAGGTCACCTCGAGCCGAGACAAGTCGGTCGCCGTGGACGTGTCGCACAAGCTCGGCGTGGCCGGCGACCACGTGCGGGTCACGATCGACGACATCGCGACCGAGGCGGGCAAGGGCATCCAGCTCAACCTGCGACCCGGACTGGGCGGCCTCGAAATCGTCGGACCGAGCGGCTCATCCAAGCTGCCGGTGAAGGTTGAGGCCGTCATCGGCGGCAAGAAGATGAGCGAGAAGTTCACGGTGCCGATGGACGGCGGAGCGCGGCTGAAGCTGTCGACCGTCCTCTCCAAGGGCGCGCTGGGCGTCTCGCGCATCGACAAGCTCTTCGGTCCTGCCAGGGAGGTGCGGCTCATCGACCACGATTAGTCCGCGTCACCCCATCGCGACCATGCCGCGGTGTGTCCTGGGATCTTCCGTCGGTTGGCCGTTACGCCAGCCGGCGGAACGGGCGCCGGCCGGCTGGAATGTCCTGTCCAGTGTTGGCGAAGGCCACTGCGGCAGCCCTGCGGTCGGCGTCGCGCTCCTGGCATCTCAGCGCGGACCGCCGCGGGGTCGAGGATCGACCCGCGCCGGAGGCCGGGCGGGCCGACAGGGAGCGTCCCGG
>CAWJMZ010000005.1:0-254950 GCA_963844265.1 uncultured Chloroflexia bacterium
CCACGCCGTGGCACTCGCCAAGGGAGGCGTCAGAGGAGGGCATGGCGATGATGCTCGAGTCTGTCTTCGCCCGCGTCGATCCTGTCGCGTTGCATCGTGAACTTCCACTGCCCGCCATCGCAGACTTCTCTGGATCAAGCGCCGGCCTTGACCGACGACCTCAAGCCGATCGTGTTCGGTGGCCGCGTCATGACCAAGCCCGTGGGTAGCACGTGGATACACCGCGATCGAACGCTATCAGCCGCTCCTTGGCCTGCACGGTCACATTCACGAGTCGAGGGGAGCTGAGAAGCTGGGCCGGACACTTTGCGTGAACCCCGGGAGCGACTATGGCGATGGGATTCTCAGGGGCGCAATCATCGAGATCGAGAATGGCCAAGTGGGCACGCACAAGTTCGTGACGGGGTGACCGAGCCCGCCGACACCGATCCGGACGTCGTCGTTGAAGCCCGCCGGCTCGTGGCGGCTGCTCCTCGGCGTCGATTGCGGTCCGTGTGCTTGGCGGCGCGGCCGTCCTCATGCAGTCCGAGACCGCCACCGCGTCCGCGTTGCAGCGAGACGTCAAGGACATCGATCTCATCACGTCGAGCGGGGATCGTTTTCGTGTGGCCGAGCTTCTTTCAGGCTCCGGATACCAGCCCGACAAGGAGTTCAACGCGTTCCAAGGGCGCCGGCGACTCCTGTTCTTCGACCGTCCACGCGATCGACAGCTCGACGTCTTCATCGGTGAATTCTCGATGTGCCACGTGATCCCCATCGATCATCGGCTCGCCCTCGACGGCATCACTCTGCCGCTTGCCGAGCTCGTCCTGACGAAGCTCCAAATTGCCAAGCTGAATGAGAAGAGGGTTCGGACCGATCTCTATCGCCTGCTTCTCGTTCACGAAGTCGGCGATGCCGATGGACTCACGATCAACGGAGCTCGTATCGCCGAGCTATGCAGCCGCGATTGGGGTTTGGAGAAGACCGTGACCATCAACCTCGATCGCCTGCGCGAGGGGCTGCAGGCGGTCGCCTTGCCAGAGGCCGATCGATCGATCATTCGTCGTCGGCTCGATCAGGTCGGCGACCTGATTGCCAAGCACCCGAAGTCCCGCAGATGGCAACTCCGGGCAATGGTCGGAGAGCGCGTGCGATGGTACGAGGATCCGGACGAGCCGTGACCCGAGAGTGGAATGTCGGCGTCGTCGGCTATGGCTGGGTGACGGGGGCCCACATCACAGCCTTGCAGCTCATCCCAGGCGTCCGAGTCGCAGCTGTGTGCTCTTCGAGGGAGCTCGACCCGGAGGTCCTTCTTCGGACGCATGGTGTGTCGATCGAGGTGGTACACGACCTAGACGCACTGCTTGGGCGCGATGACATTGACGTGATCGACATCTGCAGTCGTAGCAACTTGCACTCGACCCAGGCCATCGCAGCGGCCCGCGCGAGGAAGCACGTGATCGTCGAGAAGCCGATCGCACTGAGCCTCGACGAGCTTCGAGGGCTCCAGCTTGCCGTCCGGGATTCTGGCGTACGGACGTGCGTCTGCTTCGAGGTCAGGTTTTCGCCCCAATTTACCGCCACACGCAGCCTTCTCCAGCAGGGCCTGCTCGGGGAGCTGCACTACGCCGAGGTCGACTACTACGACGCGGTCGGCCCTGCCTTCGGTCAGTACGAGTGGAATCACCTCAAGGTCGGCGGCGGGAGCAGCCTCTTGTCAGCCGGGTGTCACGCCGTCGACAGCCTCCTGATGTTCATGGGCTCGGAGGTCACCGAAGTCAGCAGTTACGCGACCAGTTCCTCCCATCCGGAGTTCGCTCGGTACGAATACCCGACCACGTCGGTTTCCATCATGCGTTTCGACAACGGCTCCATCGGGAAGGTGGCCCTCGTCTTGGATGCGCAGCAGCCGTATTACCTACGAGTCCACCTCATCGGCAGTCAAGGGACCGTCCTCGATGGCAAGGTCTGGTCGCGCCAAGTTGACGGCCTCGATCGCGACCGATGGACGAATCTCGGCGTCAAACTTGAGAGCTCGGCAGACGTCGTCGAACACCCATACCTCCCGCAATTCGAGGCGTTCTTTGCCGCACTGAACGAGGACCGCGAGATGGAGCTTACGAGCCTCGCCGATGCGGTCCCGACCTTTGAGGTGATCTTCGCGGCCGACCTCTCCGCCGAAGAGGGTCGCCCGGTCCAGCTCAACGAGATTCGTGCGGAGCGAGGCGACGGCTGACATCGAGCTGCGTGCCGGAGACGCCTCGGCCGTTGTAGATCCGGCCCGCGGCGGTGTGCTTGCATCGCTCCGAGTTGCGCGGGGCCGACCTGCTTCTGCCTCCGACCCCCGACTGGCAGCCGTACCCACGCTGGGGCAGTTTCATCATGGCCCCGTGGGTCGGCCCGCTTTCACGTGGTCGCCTGATCGTTCGCGGCGAGACGTTCGACCTTCCGCCAATGAAGGGCCGCACGCCGTCCACGGTCTGGTGGCGCGCGTCCCCTGGGACGTAGATAGCGCGACGGCTGCCAAGGCGTCTCTCGCTCGCAGCCTAGGTGGACTATGGCCGCTCGGTGGGGAGGTTCGCCAACAGGTCCAACTCAGACCAGATCGGATTGATTTGACGATCGAGGTGCGGCCGACGGGACAGACGATGCCAGTGGCCGTCGGGTGGCACCCTTGGTTCTCGCGCGGCTCAGGGCAGCGTGTCCGTCCAGGTCGACGCCGAACGTCTCCTCAAACACGAAGGCTCACTGCCGACGGGAGTCGTCGAGCCGGTCGACGTCGAGACGGATCTCCGCGACGGTCCCGAACTTGGAGATCGGAGGATTGATGCTGTCTATCTCGCGGTGAGGGCACCTACCGCTTGCGCACGTCGGACGTCGACCTCGCGATCGAATCTGACTCGGACAGCGACGTCATGGTCGTGTACACGCCGGCAGAGGCAGTCTGCGTCGAGCCCTGGTCCGCGTGGCCGGATGCACATCGGTTCCAGCAGTCGGGGCGCCAGACCGGGCTGACTCTCCTCGAGCCAGGCGAGACCTTCCGGCGGTGGACGCGCTGGTCATGGTCGGGCTCTCGGCACGAAGTCTTCATAGGAGCTCGCCCGCTATGCCGGGCGTCGCATCCGCTTTGCAGCGCCTCAGCTGGATCCGGTGGGAGACGTCACTAGACGTCCGGAAAGCTGTTGATCAAGTGCCTCGAGCGTCCACCGACCCTCAGTCTGCAGCGTGTGAATGATGGCGGGGAAGTCGAGCACCCAGAGGTGGCCCCCGAAGATGTAGAGCGTCTGTCGGTTCGCCGGACAGTCGGCCTCGGCCAACCATGCAACCAGAGGCGAGACGTTCGCCGGGTCTTCGCGGTCGAATTTAGATTCTTCGAATGTCGGACCCTCGATCGCAGACTTGTGGTCCTCCCACATGCGCGTGTGCGCCAGCGGCACCAGGGCGTTGGATCGGACACCCCACTCAGCGCCCCTCGAGGGCGACCACCCGCTGCGAACGTCGCGATCCCCGGCCTTGGCGGCATCGTAATGCGCCATCCTGGGCCCGCGGAAGAAGACGGCCGGCGGAGGCCGTGTTGATGATCGATGCCCGCGGCTTGCGACCCGCTTCCGTTTCTCGAACGCCAATGCCGCAGCGCGTGGTGCGTGGTCCCGGCGTGGCCATCGAGGTGAACGCGGATCATGCGATCCCACTCTTCCTGGGTGATGTCGACCAGCGGGGTGATCGCCGCGATGCCGGCGTTGTTTACCAGGACGTGGAGGTCGCCGAACGCATCGATCGCGAGCCGAACGAGCTCGCCGGCTTGATCCCAGTCGGTGATGTCATGATTGCTCGCCACCGCTTGTCCGCCGGCCTCGACGATCTCATCGACGACGCCTTGCGCGAAGGTCACGTCTTCACCCTCGCCGTACGCGGTTCGTCTGCCGATGTCGTTGATGACGACGCTCGCGCCCTCCGCCGCGAGTTTCACCGCATCGGCTCGACCAAGGCCGCGCCCGGATCCGGTAACGATCGCTACGCGCCCGGCCAAACGCCTGCCCATCTCGCCTCCGATTCAAGTTTGTCAAGAGAGTTTGCAAACTGTCGGCTGCATGATAATTCGGCTCGATGCGCGCCGGCAATAAATGAATCGCAACACTGGGTACTCGGTCGTCCCGGCGTAGAGCTTCATGGCTGCTCGAACCGGTAGCCGCAATGGGCACAGACGGACGCGTCGGAAGGGATCTTCGAGCGGCAGTCAGGGCAGGTCTTCGTGGAGCCGATGCCGGCGATCGTGCCGATGCCACGGCCTAGCAGCGCGAAGACGAACACGACGACCGACAGGATGATCAGCAGGATGCCCGGGATGAGGCCGAGGATCGGGTTCACGAAGATAGGAAGAGCCCGATCACGAACAGGATGAGCGCAGCGAGCATCGGCTAGCGGTGTCGCGTTGGTTCGCGCATGAGGTCCCCTCTCGAGCGAAGCTGGGCAGGGCTTGCTTGCCGGAGAGGCTACCACCCAGTGTCCAGCCGTCATCGCCAAATCCAACCTTAAGTCAATTTCATTGACCTTACGTCGACACGCGCTTACGTTGTCGCGAATGGTGTCGCCGACATGTCGATACTGAGCGGGGCGCGGGGACGGTGGTGACGGGGGCAGCGTCACCCGAGCAAGAGGCTTCGGGGATCGCCGGTCGCCTGCGAGGCCTGACCCAGGCGAGCGCGTTTGGTGCCGCGATTGCCGGGGTGATCACGGCGGTCGTGTTCACGATCATCGCGCCGAATTCCTCTCGGCCCAGTCTCTCGGGGCCATCTTGGCGATCGCTGCGGAGGCCGGCATCGTCGCGTTCGGCGTGACGCTCCTGATGATTGCGGGCGAGTTCGATCTCTCCGTCGGATCGGTCCTCGGCCTCAGTGCGCTCTCGGTCCCACTGATGATGTCGGTAGGCGTCCCGGCCTTACCGGCGATTCTCCTGGGCTTCGTGATCGCGGCGTCGATCGGAGCCATCAACGGCATGCTCGTCACTCGGACGCGCGCTCCGTCGTTCATCGTGACGCTCGGCGCGCTGTTCTTCTGGCGGGGCGTCGTGCTGATGCTGACGGGCGGCTTTCCGGTGCGGGTCGATCGCGACGAGCCCATCTTCCAGATCTTCTCCGCCGAGTTCGGCGAGTTCAATATCTCGATCCTCTGGATGCTCGGCGTCCTCGTGATCCTCAGCTTCGTGTTGCACCGGACCCAGTTCGGGAACTGGATCTTCGCGACCGGCGGCAACCAGACCGCAGCTCGCCGACCGGCGTCCGGACGCGATCGGTCAAGGTGCGCCTTTTCATGCTGACGGCCTGCCTTGCTGCGCTGGCGGGCATGATCCAGATGACGCGGTTCGGATCCGTCGACGCGCTGCGTGGTCAGGGCATAGAGCTGACCGTGATTGCAGCCACGGTGATCGGCGGGACGCGCCTCCAGGGCGGGGAGGGTCGGTCTGGGGGACCGCGTTCGGCGTCATCACCCTCGCGATGATCGAGCTTGGGCTGCTTCTGGCGGGCATCCCCGGCTACTTCTACCAGGCGACGGTCGGGCTCCTGCTCGTCATCGCGGTCCTCATCAACCTCTACACCGCCGATCGGGTACAGCGATGACCGTCGAAACGACCTGGCGCATTGAAGCGGAGGGCATCCGGAAGTCCTTCGGCGCGGTCGAAGCGTTGCGAGGGGTGGATCTGCGCGTCGCGCCTGGGCAGGTGCTCGCACTCCTCGGAGATAACGGGGCGGGCAAGTCGACCCTGATCAAGATCCTGACGGGTGTCCACCTGCCCGACGAAGGCACCATCCGCTGGGACGGTGCGCCGGTCACGATCGGTTCGCCAACCGACGCGATCGAGCTGGGGATCACGGTCGTCTACCAGGACCTCGCCATCGTCGACCAGATGAGCATCTACCGGAATTTCTTCCTCGGTCGCGAGCAGGAGGTTGCCCGCCAGATCGGCCCGATCTGGGTCATCGATCCGGCCCGTGCGCGCGAAGCGGCGCGGGTGGCGCTCGCCGAGATCGGGCTGGGCCTCAAGGGCGTCGATCGCTCCGTCGGAACGCTGTCGGGAGGGGAGCGCCAGAGCATCGCCATCGCGCGGGCCGTCTATTTCCAGTCGAAGCTGTTGATCCTCGACGAGCCGACGTCCGCGCTCAGCGTCAAGGAGTCGCGGAAGGTCCTCCACTACATCGAGCAGGCTCGGGATGCCGGCGTAGCGGTGATCGTCATCACCCACAACATCCACAACGTCCACCCGGTTGCCGACCGGGTCATGGTGTGGCCCATGGCCGAACCGTTGGCGAGTTTCCGTCGGAACCTGGGACGCCTCTCCCGTCGGCCGATGAGATCGGCGATTTGATCGTCGAGACGAGCTCGATATGAGCAGATCATCAGGGCCGGCGGTCCTCGCGACTGGGCCCGAAGATCAGCTGACTTCGAGCGTCACCTCGCCGATCTCGAATCGGACTCTTACGAATCGGCTCAGAGGCCGAGCCGCTCGGGAGGATGTCTTCCGCAGGGCCGTCGCATTCCTGAGCCCCGTCGTGACCGATGTGCTCGAAGAGGTCGGGCGGACGTATGCCGATGACGCGGATCCGATCACGTTCGACCTGGCTTCGGACGAGTCCGGGTTGACCGCGACCTGGAGCCTCGGGTGGCCGGCCCAGCGAGCCGCCCGTCGTCGGTCCTCCGCTCGAGGGTCCGCCCGAGGTTCCGCCGATTCGTATCTCGGCGATCTTCCCGCCAGGCTGGACTCACGGCCATCTGCGAGGCGATCACGTCGGACACTGGCCGCTGCAGATCACGACGCGAGCCGACGCCGCGCGCCAACGCGACGTCATCTGGGCGATCGCAGAAGCCGAGCTCCACGAGTGGATCTACACGGCGGAACAGCCATGGGACCAACTCGTCAGGGTCGATCGCGTCGCTGCCGTCTCGCGCCGCACGCCGGCCGGCCGGCTGGTCGGACGGCTTCGGGCCGGGCGAGCCGTGAACGGGATGTTCATCCGCGGCACCCATGCCGAATCGACGATGGAAGCGGCGGCATCTGCGGACCTCGACTTCGTCGTCATCGACCGAGAGCACGGGGTCCCGACACCTGAGGCGGACCTCGCTGCCGCCTGCGAGATCGCCTACCTGCGCGGGATTGCCGCCCTCGTTCGGATCGCGGCACCGGTGCCCTATCTGGCGACCCAAGCCCTTGACCAGGGAGCGGCCGGCGTCGTGATCCCGCAGTGCCGATCGTGGACGAGGTGCTGGCCGTGCTCGACCGTTGTTATCTGCCGCCACGCGGATCTCGCGGGTACTCGCCGCGCACTCGCGCAGCCTCTCGCGCGCGGTCCGAGCTCTGGCTCCGGCGACGCACTCAGACGTCGTGAGGGCGATCAACGAGAGCACGAGCGTGGTCGTGCAGGTCGAGACACCGGAACTGCTGGAGCAGCTCGATGCCATCGCGGCAGATGACCGGGTAACCGCGCTGCTCCTCGGAGCGCACGACCTGGCTGTCGCAACTGGGGATCCGGACGCGGACGTGATCGAGGCGGCGACCGCGCGGCTCGCCGAAGCGACCGCGAACGGGGTTGTGGCATGGGGACTCGTGGTCGGGCCTCGGGACGCCCAGCGACAGGTCGAGGCGGGTGCCCGGTTCCTGATCCGGGGCAGCGAAGCCGCACTGACCGCCAATGCGATCGAGGCTCTGCTCGAGAGGAGATGACCGATGGCACCTGAGAAGCGCCCCCTGCGCGTTGGACTCATCGGCGCCGGATTCATGGGTGAATTCCACGCGCGCGCATACGCCACAGCGAAGCGCCTCGTGCCGGAGATCCCGGTCGAAGTGGCGGCGATTGCCGAACCAGTGGCCTCGTTGCGCGATGCCTTCGGCGAGCGCTGGAACGTGCGGGTTCGGACCGATGCCTGGCGAGAGGTCATCGAATCGTCGGACATCGACATCGTCGACATCTGTACGCCTCCCGCCCTCCACAAGGAGATCGCGCTCGCGGCGATCGAAGCCGGAAAGCAGGTGTACTGCGAGAAGCCGGTGGGGCGGACCTCGAGCGAGACGGCGGAGATCGCAGCCGCTGGCCGTGCGGCTGGAGTCCAGACGATGGTGGGCTTCAACTACCGCTGGTTCCCCGCGATCCAGCATGCCCGGAAGCTCATTGCCGACGGTGAGCTGGGCGCGCTGCGGAGCGTGCGGATGAGCTTCGCCTCGGACTGGGCCTCAGACCCGGCCGTGCCATGGGGTTGGCGCCTCGGGGCCGCCGAGGCCGGCTACGGGGCCCTGGGGGACGTGGGCTCCCACATCTTCGACATGGCTCGCATGCTGGCGGAGACTGGAGTCCGTTTGCGGGCTGACTCGTACGTTCGTCGCCACCAGGAGCTCCGATGGTGGGTCGCGCGCCGTCGACACCGACGATGCGTTCGCGGCGATCGGCCGGTTCGCGAACGGCGCGATCGGTGAGTTCTCCGGTAGCCGGGTCGCGACCGGGAGCAAGGTGGAGTTCCGGGTCGAGGTCGTCGGCGAAAAGGCCGCCCTGCGCTGGGAGGTCGGACGGCTCAACGAGCTTCGCCTCTATGACGCGTACGAACGCCGGATGATGGGTTCCGAGTCGTCCAGATCGGCCCGCAGCACGACCTCCAGGCGCTGTTCTCGCCGGTCCAGGGGCTCGGGATCGGCTTCGAGGACTCGAAGGCGATCGAGGTCATGACGTTCCTCCGAGCGATCGACTCCGGAAGGGGCCGCGGAGCCAAACTTCGATGACGCGGCAGCGGTCGCGGCGATTCTCGACGCAGTGGCCGAGGGATCGTGGACGCAGCCTCGACCGCCGGAGGATCAGTCGTGACAAGCACGACGGCACGCACGCGCCGCTCGAGCGGTGTCGTCGCGCTGACCGCGCTCGAAGCACTCGTCGCCTCGCCGCGCGGTGTGTCCCTATCAGAGCTTGCCAGGCAGCTGGGCGTGGATCCGGGTCAGCTGCATCGGTCGCTGAACGGCCTCGTTGCGGCGGGCTATGCGCAGAACGATCGAGACACCCACGTCTACACCCCGACAGCGCGCGTCATCGCGGTGGCGGGGGTCCTGCTCGGGTCGCTGGACCTCGTGGCGATGGCGCGACCGCTGATGATCGAGCTGCGGAACGCGACGGGCGAGACCGTCCATCTGGCGCACGGCACGCCCACGGGCGCGGTGTGCGTCGCTCTCGAGATGTCCGAGCATGCCGTCGCCTATGCGACGCAGGTTGGCCAGCAGTTCGGCCAGTCGTCCGCGGTCGCTCGCGCCATCGTCGACTTCAAGCACACGACTGGGGCGGGTCGTGCGGTCGGCGCCCCCGTCATCGATGACGGGCAAGGGCTCCCGGGCGTTCGATGTGCGGCCGCACCAATCCTGAATTGGCAGGGAGACGCAACCGCAGCGGTGGCCGTCTCCGGACCCGCCGAGCGTATCGGCATGGCGCGTCTCCAGGAGCTTGGCGAGTTCGTCTCCCAGGTTGGGCACCAGCTCTCCGCGGAGCTCGGAGGCGCATGGGTTGAGTGATGGATGGACCCGGTGAGCGGGAGGAGGAGGAGCGCGGACGTGTCGCGGGCGGGGGCAGTTGTCAGGTCAAGCAGAGAGGACGCGGAGGAGCCAACCGTGAAGACATCCATGAGACTGGGGAGCCTGCTCGCGGTGAGTGCACTCGTACTTGCCAGCTGCACCGCCGAAGAGTCGCCCGGTCCGAGCGGCAGTGGCGGCGGCACCGGTGAGGACGGCGAGGCACTGAGCGTCTACTTCGCCACGTTCGCCATCGGAAATGCCTTCTGGGGGCTGATGGAGCGCGGGGCGAATGATGCCGCGGCGCAGAACGGTGTTGATGTGACGTGGACTCAGGGCACCGAGTTTTCGGTCGAGGAAACCGTGACCCGAATGGAGGCCGCAATCGCGGCTCAGCCGGACGTCATGGTTGTGACGGACATCGATCCGGGCGCCTTCGAGCCGCTCATGCAAGAGGCTCAGGACGCCGGGATCATCGTGATCAACATCAATGCGGAGAGCCCCGAGGAGAATCCCCCCGAACTCGTTCTACGTCGGGGCCGATGAGTACCTCGCCGGTCGAACGGCCGGCCAGGTCGTCCTCGACGCCGGGGCGCCAGAGCGGGCCGCATGCGCCATCCAGGTGCAGGGCCACATCGCGCTCGAGGCGCGGTGCAGGGCTATCCGACGTCCTCACGGAGGCGGGCGTCACCGTCGACGAGGTGGACGTCGCCGGAGGTCCGACCGAGGCCGAGTCGAAGGCGACCGCCTACTTCCAGGCCAACGCGGACGCGGGTGCGATCTATACGCTCACGGCCGGGCCGGAGGCGTTCGACCCGATCCTCGGTGTCGTCCAGGGCCTCGACCACGAGTCACGATGGTCACGAACGACACCAGCGAGGCCGCCTTCGCGGCGATCCAGGCCGGAGACGTCGCCGCAGCGATCGACCAGCAGCCGTACCTGCAGGGCTACCTGCCGGTCATCTGGGCGAAGCTCTACGCGGACTTCGCGATGCTTCCCGCCGGGAATCGGATCCTCACGGGCCATTCGTATCGACCAGTCAACGTGGATCAGATCGTCGATCTGACAGCGGAGGGTTCGGAACCGTCCGGGCGCGGCGCCAGCCAAGCTGGCGCCGCGCCCTGCCTCTCCCGAGGACGTGCGATGGAACTGGCCTGCTTGAACACGCATTTCGCGAATGCCGGCGTCTCATTCGACGACTTCGTCGCGATGTGTGGTGAAGCAGATATCGGAGTTGTCGAGCTCGGCGTCGCCAATCGGATGGCGTCGCATGGCCTCGACGCTGCCGAGCTCCTGGCATCACCCCAGCGGCGGGCGGATCTGACGCGCGCCCTGGACCGAGCGGGCCTGCGGATCGGCGCCCTCAACTGTTTCGGCAACCCGCTGCATCCCGCGCCCGATGCGGCCGCCGCCGATCAAGCCGGCCTCGAGGCGACGATCCGACTCGCGGCCGAGCTCGGGTGTCGCGTCGTGACAACCGCGTCCAGGGTGTCCCGGCGATACGCGGTGGCCGGGGTGGATCACCTGGCCGATCTACTGGGACGACTTGGAGCCCGCGCAATGGGACAGCGCGCGGCGCACCTGGGGAGACCTGGGCCAGCTAGCGGACGATCTCGGTGTCGTCGTCGCGCTCAAGCTGCATCCCGGCCAGATCGTCTACAACTCGACCACGTTCCTTCGGCTTGCCGAGGAATGCGGCCCCGCGATCAAGGCGGGCATCGATCCCGCCCACTTGTTTTACCAGGGCATGGAGCCGTCGGCCGTTCTCGGCCACTTAAGTGACCGGGTCGGTCACATCCACGCCAAGGATGCGGTCCTGAATCACGAACGGATCGCGCTGGATGGAACGATCGACGCCTCACACTTGGACGCCGCCGATCGATCGTGGCGGTGCGCGGCGGTCGGTGAGGGTCATCCGGTCAAGTGGTGGCGCGCCTTCCTGAGTGACGCAGCGTCCTCCGGATACACGGGCCTCATCAGCATCGGAGCCCGGGATGCCCGTCTGGGGCCGACGGAAGCGCTCGCGCTCAACGTCGCGCGTTTACGCGAAGCGTGGGTCACTGCATGAGCGAGGACGGATTCCTGCTCTCGGACGGGACCCTGGACGTCGCAATCGTCTGCAGCGACTTCGAGGCGTCCGTCGACTACTTCGTCAACAAGCTCGGGTTCCCGATTGCCGCCGACCTGGAGATCCCAGAGCGCCTGGCCGTAGGCTCCGGCTTGGCGCCGCCTCGGCGTTCCGCCACATTCGGGTTCGCGCCGGCGACGCGCTCATCAAACTCATGCAGATCGACGATCCCCCGGACGAGCCGTCGGCGGGCTTTGCGGCAGGGACGCGGTGGCTGACGCTCCGCGTGCTGGACATCCGGGCCACGGTCGCGCTCCTCCAGGGCCGCGGCGTGACCTTTCTCTCCGAACCACTGGACGGTCTGGCCGGATCGTTCGTGTGCGCACAGGCGCCCGACGGCGTAATCATCGAGTTCGTGGAGCTCTACGCGGCGGACGACGATCGTCCGTAGTTCTCCGTGGGGGTGCCTCGCTAGTAGTCCACCTGCACCTCGTCGCCGACGACCTGGGTCGGGATCGAGCGGACGGGCGTCTCTGCGGGTCCTCCGACGACCGCACCGGTCGTCACATCGAAACGGCTGCCGTGACATGCGCAGCGGATCACCGAACCGGTGAGCTGTCCATCGGCCAGGGAGCAGCCGCGGTGCGTGCACGTGTCGTCGATGGCGTGGAACGTCCCATCGACGTTGGCCAGCGCGATGCGCGGACCCTTCGGCCGTCCGATGCCGGCAGCGCGGAGGATCGGCACGCGGTTCTTGGACAGGGCCTTGGGAGCGTCAGCACTCACGTCGAACGCGCGAATCGAGCCCGGGGGGACGTCGGAAACCTTGGCAATCGAATCCATGCGACTCAACCTACTCGCGCGGTCAACCGTTTCGCTCACCTGAAGGGCTCGAGGCTACGATGGACCCATGGAGAGCTGGGACGAGTTCGCGCGGGCGGAGCCGGAGATCGCCGCGAAGGGCATCGAACTGCTGGACCAGCGCGGGGACGGCGAGGGGCTGCTTGCCACCGTGGCCGCCGACGGGACGCCGCGGATCCACCCGCTGAACGTCGGCGTGCGCGATGGGCGGCTGCTCGTCTTCGTCCAGGGCCACTCCGCCAAGGCGCGAGACCTGGAGTCGAACCCGCACTACGCCCTCCATGCGCACGTCGATCCGGAGCGGCCGCACGAGTTCCTGGTCAGAGGTCAGGCCCGCCGGGTGACCGATGCGACCGTGCGGCGAGCTGCCGCCGACGACTGGTATTTCTCCGTGTCGGACTCGTACCCGCTGTACGAGCTCCTCGTCGACCACGTGCTGCTGGGCGAGCGCGAGTCTTCGACCGATTGGCCGCCCCGCTATCGGTCCTGGCGGGGCGATCGCTAACATGGGTGCGCATATGGAACCGGCAGCCGTCGCGGACGACCTCAACGAAGTCTCGGTCCTCGTCAACGTCGCGCATCGCCTTCTGCTGAGCGTCCTCGACGACGTCGAGGCGTCTCCCTCCCTCCAGGCGATCCTCGACGACGTGAATGCGGCGCACGAGGGACTCGACCTGGTGCTCGAGCGGATCGGCGCGGCAATCGACCGAGCCGATGCGGAGGCCGGCGGACAGCCGCGGGAGCAGCGACCCGCGATCCACTGATCTTCGACCGCGTTCCGCGGTCGTCGCCGTCGCTCAGGCGTCGCCCTAACACTCGCCGATGTCCTCGTACCAGATCTCGGGGTGCGCGGCGATGAACTCGTTCATGAGGTCGACGCACTCCTGCGAGTCGAGGTTGATGACCTCGACGCCTCGCGCGCGCAGGTAGTCCTCGCCGCCGACAAAGGTGCGGTTCTCGCCCATGACGACGCGCGGGATGCCGTACAGCAGGATGGCGCCGGTGCACATGTCGCACGGCGACAGGGTCGTGTACATCGTCGAGCGTCGGTAGACCGATGCCGGCAGCCGACCGGCGTTCTCGAGCGCATCGGTCTCGCCGTGCTTGATGGCGCTGTTCTCCTGCACCCGCCGGTTGTGTCCGACGCCCAGGATGGTGCCGTCGTCGGCGACGAGCGCCCCACCGATCGGCACGCCGCCCTCGTCGCGCCCGATGCGTGCCTGCTCGATGGCGTGGGCGAGGTGCTCGTGGTCGCGGTTCTCCATCGGTCTTTCCTTTCGTTGCAGCTCAGCTGCGGCGGTAGGGCTTGAGGTAGGCGCCGGGGTACGCCACGTTGCGGCCTGAAAGCGCCAGCGCGCCGATGACGACGAGGTAGGGGAGGGCCAGCAGCAGCTCGAACGGCAGCTCGCCGAACCCGGGCAGGATGCGGAGCCGGAACTGGAGCGAGAAGACGAGCGAGAAGATGAGCGCGCCGATCACGCCTCGGCCGATGCGCCAGCGCCCGAAGATGACGAGGGCCACGCACACCCAGCCGCGGCCGGCAATGATATCGAGCGTGAAGCTGCCGAGCAGCGCGAGCGTGATGAACGCGCCGCCGATGGCCATCAGCGCTCCGCCGAGCATCAGGGCCAGGTAGCGCGTGCGGACCACATTGACGCCGGCGGCGTCAGCCGCCTCCGGGTTCTCGCCCACAGCGCGGACCTCGAGGCCGAAGCTCGACCGCTGAAGCAGCCACCATGCGGCCGGGACGACCACCAGGAACGCGAGCCAGGTCAGTCCGTACTGGTCGAAGATCGCGCCGATCCCGCCCAGCTCGCCGAACGGGTTGATCGTCGGCATCGGCTCGATGCGCTGGAGCTCACCGCCCGCGAAGATCAGCCGGTTCGTGAATTCCGCCAGGCCGATGAGCGCGATGGTCAGCCCGATGCCGGACACGTGCTGGTTCGCACCGAAGGTCACCGTCATGAGCGCCATGACCGCCCCGGCCGCGAGGCCGACGGCGATCGCCGCGCCCAGGCCGAGCAGTGGCGATCCGGTGGCCCAGGCGGTCACGAAGCCGGCGAAGGCGCCGGCATACATCGTCCCCTCGATCCCGAGGTTGAGGACGCCGCTGCGCTCTGCGTACGTCTCGCCGACGGTGCCGTACACCAGGGGCGTGGCGTTGCGCAGCGTGGCCGCAAGCAGGTCGACCAGGAACGTCATCCGGGTGCCGCTTCCGGTGCCACGTCGCCGGTGGCCGAGGGCGTGCTCGCGCCCTCGGTGCGGCGGAACCGATTGCGACGCAGCGCCAGCAGCGCCACGGTGGTGAGGAGCAGCACTCCCTGCACGACGGCGCCGAGCTGGGACGGGATGCCGAGCGACCGCGCCGCCGAGCTGGCGCCGACGGTGAGGTCACCGATGAAGAGCGCGGCCAGCGTTACGCCCGGCATGGTGAGCGTTCCCAGGGTGGCGACCACGATGCCCGTGTAGCCGTAGCCGGGCGACAGGCCGCCGGTGAGCCGGTTCTGGATGCCGGCCACCTCGCTGACACCCGCGATTCCCGCGATGGCACCGCTGACCAGCGCGGCCCCGAGCAGAGTGCGGGAGAGGTTGATGCCGGCGAAGCGGGCGCCGTGCGGGCTGAGGCCCGCCGCGCGAAGCCGGAGGCCGGTCGGGGTGCGGCCGAGCACGTACCAGGCAACGGCGATGACGACCAGCGCAAGGAGGAATCCGAGGTGCAGCCGCGAACGCTCGATAAGGGCGGGGAACTCGGCCGACGCGGCGATGCGCGGCGACTCCGGGAAGCCGGTGACCGGGTCGCGCCACGGCCCGTGGAGCAGCCCGTTCACGAGCAGCAGCGCCACCGGGTTGAGGAGGAGGGTCGTCACGACCTCGTCGATCCCGAAGCGGACGCGCAGCAGCGCCGGCAGCAGCGCCCACGCCGCGCCGGCCAACGCACCGCCGATGACCATCACCGGCAACGCGACCAGCGGCGGCAGCCCGCCGACCAGGGTGCCGATGCCGGCGGCGGCGATCGCGCCGAGCAGCAGCTGGCCCTCCGCGCCGATGTTCCAGTACCCGGCCCGGAAGGCGATGGCCACCGCGGCGCCGGTGAACAGGATCGGCGTGGCGCTGACGAGCACCTCGAGCAGCGTGAAGGTCGATGTCAGCGGGGTGATGACGAAGGCGATGTACGCCTCGATCGGATTGGCACCGGCCAAGAGGATGGGCACGGCGGTGATCGCGAAGGTGACACCGATGGCGATGAGGACGAGGATGGGGGTGGACCAGACCGAGATCCGCATCAGGCCGCCCGTCCGCGGCCGGCCATGAGCATGCCGAGGTGCTCGGGATCAGCGTCGCGGGTGGCCATCTCGCCCACGACGCGGCCCTCGTACAGCACCACGAGCCGGTCGGACAGCGCCAGCAGCTCGTCGAGATCCTCCGACACGAGCACGATCGCGGCGCCTTCCGCGCGGCGGGCGAGCAGCTGCGAACGCACGTACTCGGTGGCCCCGACGTCGAGCCCGCGCGTCGGCTGCGACACGACCAGCAGGCGCGGATCGCGCGACAGCACGCGAGCCAACAGCACCTTCTGGATGTTGCCGCCCGACAGGGTCGCCACCGGGTCGTTCGGCCGGGCACGGATGTCGAAGCGCTCGATCAGCTCGAGAGCGTGCTGGTGGACGCGCTGCTCGTCGATGCGCCCGCCACGCCGGAAGTCGTCGAGATGCTCGATGACGAGGTTGTAGGCCACCGACAGGTCACCGATCAGGCTGGCGTGCCGGTCCTCGGGGATGCGCCCGACGCGCGCCCGCATCATGCGGGTCGGATCGGCGCCCGCCAGCTCGACGCCGTCCACGGCGATCGATCCGCGCGTCGGTTCGCGCATGCCGGACAGCAGCTCGACGAGCTCGGTCTGGCCATTCCCCGACACCCCGGCGACGCCCAGGATCTCGCCACCCGCGACGTCGAGCGTGACCTGCGTCAGTGCCGGGAGCCCGTGTGCCCCCTCCGCGTCGAGGTCGCTGATGCGGAGGATCGGCGCACCGGACGGCGCCGCGCCCTCGGCCGGTCGTTCGACGCCGAAGGTGGGGCGGCCGACCATCATGCCGGCCAGCTCCCGCTCGTCGGTCGCCCCGGGAACCGAGCCGACCAGCGTTCCGCGGCGCAGCACGCTGACGCGGTCGCTGATGGCACGCACCTCCGCCAGCTTGTGGCTGATGAACACGACCGACATCCCGTCGGCCACCAGCGAGCGCAGCGTGGCGAACAGCGCGTTCACCTCCTCGGGCACGAGGACCGCGGTCGGCTCGTCGAGGATGAGGATCCGGCAGTCGCGCGACAGTGCCTTGAGGATCTCGACTCGTTGCTGCTGCCCGACCGACAGGTCGTCCACGCGGGCCGCCGGATCGACGCGGATCCCGAAGCGCTCGGATGCATCGGTCCCACGGCGGCGTGCCTCGTCCAGGTCCAGGCGGATCCCGCGCGAGCGTCCCAGGGCGAGGTTCTCCGCCACGCTCATCGGCCGCACCAGCGCGAAGTGCTGGGTGACCATGCCGATGCCGGCCCGGATCGCGTCGCGCGGCGAGCGGATGGAATTCAGCTGCCCGCCGACCAGGATCTGACCGGCATCGGGATGCGTCAGCCCGTAGGCGATGCGCATGACGGTCGTCTTGCCCGCGCCGTTCTCTCCGAGCAGCGCGTGGACCTCGCCGCGACGGACATCGAAGTCGATGCCGTCGTTGGCGACGAGGTCCCCGAACCGCTTCGTGATCCCGCGCAGCTCGAGAGCGGGCGCGTCAGCCGTCACGCCGAGGCCACCGGGCGCCGTCGCGGCCTAGGATTCCGGGATCGTGGACCCGGGCGGCGTGCTCTCGGTGATGTCGACGCGGAACGTTCCGGCCTTGATGGCGGCCTCGCGCTCCTCGACCGCGGTCAGGACATCGTCCGGCACCCCACCGACGACGTCCGTGTTGATCTCGGCCAGCGCTGCCCCTCCCTTGCCGACCATCGAGAAGTCCTTGAGGTCCTGGGCGGTGTACGAGCCGGCGGCGACCTGGTCGATCACGTAGTCGACCGTCGGCGTCATGTTCCAGGTCACGCTGGTCACCACGTTGTCCGGCGCCAGCTCCTGCTGGTCGCTCATGTTGCCGACGGCGACCAGGTCGTTCTCATCGGCCGCCTCGATGACCCCGAATCGCTCCGCGAACAGGACGTCCGCACCCGCGCCGACCTGGGCCAGCGCGGCCTCCTTGGCCGCCGCCGGATCGAACCAGCTGTTGAGGAACGTGACCTTGACGTCGACGTCCTCGTTCGTCTCCTGCGCGCCGGCGATGAACGCGTTGACGATGCGGTTGACCTCCGGCACCGGATACCCGCCGACCACGCCGAGCACGTTGGACGCCGTCACTCCGCCGGCGATCATCCCGGCCAGGTACGCCGGCTCGTGGATCCAGTTGTCGAAGACCGAGAAGTTCGGTTCCGCGGGTCCGCCGCCCGATCCGAAGACGAAGGCGATGTCCGGGTAGTCCGCGGCAACGGCGCGAACGGCCTCCTCGTTGCCGAAGGCGTCACCGAAGATGATGTCCGGCGCGTCCTGCTCCGCGGTCTCGCGCAGCACACGCTCCATGTCGCCTGCGTAGCCGATGTCATCGGTGAAGCTGTACTCGATTCGGCCGGCCTCGGCCTCGGCATTCAGGGCGGCGTGGATGACGCCGTCCCAGGGCTCCTCGATCTGGGTGGCGTATGCCGCGAAGACGGTGATCGCCTCGCCGTCCGCCGGTGCGCCGGACGACGACTGGGCGCCGCATGCCGTCAGCAGGAGCAGCAAGCTCGCTACGACGGGAAGCGCGATGACCGCACGGCGGCGGCCCGTCGTACGCTGGTTTCGGCGGACACCCATGATCTGCACCCTCCTCCAAGACGACGCGGCCCACCCGGCCCGATCAGACATCGAAGCGTACGCCTTGGCAGGCCGTTCCGGAGCCTCGAATCGTGCTTTTCGCAACGTTGCCCGCTTGACTGGGTCATATCGCCGCGATAGATTCATATCGTGACCAGTCGAGTAGGAGAGCGCGGTCAGATCACGATCGAGAAGGCGATCCGCGAGGAGCTGGGCATCTACGCCGGCGACGAGACGGTGCAGCGGGTCGAGGACGGTCGGATCGTGATCGAGGTCGTGCCCGGCCGGCATCGGCGCTCGCTCGCGGGCAGCCTGAAGGGCAAGGTCGGGCGCCAGCCGGAGGACGAGTCGTGGGAGGCGCTGCGCTGGGCCGCGTGGGAGACCGCGGATCCGGACCGTCGGCCGTGATCGGCGTCGACACATCGGTCCTCGTGCGCTACCTGGTCGGCAGTCCTTCCGTACCGGCGCGCCTCGCGGCGACCTTGATCGACAGCGACGACGAGATCGGCATCTCTCCGGTCGCGTTGGCCGAGTGCGCCCACGTGCTCCGCACCCAGTACGGCGTCGAGCAAGGCGACATCCTGGACAGCCTCATCGGCCTGGTGCAGCGGGCGAACGTCCGCGTGCTGGGGATGCGGACCGATGTCCTCGTCGGCGTCCTTGTTCGTGCCCGACAGCTGTCCGGGCGCCCCATCCCGGACGCGCTGATCGTCGCCGCCAGCCTCGCCGCGGATGCTCTGCCGCTCGCGACCTTCGACCGCGACCAGCGGCGCTATGGCATCGCCATCCAGGAACCGTAGCTAGCATTGGCCCATGGGCAGGTGGGAAGCATTCGAGCGGGCCGAGTCCGGCATGGCCGCGAAGGGCAGGGCGCTGCTGTATCAGCGGGGCGACGGTGAGGGGTTCCTCACCACCGTCGCCGCCAATGGAACGCCGCGAATCCATCCGCTGAACGTCGGGGTCAAGGACGGGCGCCTGCTCGTGTTCATCCAGGGCCATTCGGCCAAGGCGCGCGACCTGCAGGCCAACCAACGCTACGCCCTGCACGCGCACCAGGATCCTGTGTCACCGCACGAGTTCATGGTCCGCGGCGAGGCGCGCCTCGTGACCGATGCCCGCCATCCGCCAGGCGGCCGCCGGGGACTGGTTCTTCACCGTCTCGGACTCGTACCCGCTGTACGAGCTCCTCATCGAGCACGCCATCCTTGGTGAGCGAGCCAGCGCCGACGACTGGCCTCCGCGCTATCGGTCGTGGCGGGACACCGGCGGGTAGATCGCATCGCGGAGTCCACCTCGACTTGAACCCGAACCTATAGTTGACCCATGACCCCGAGCACTGGCCGCAGGCGAAACGTCACGGTCGTCGATAACAGCCACGTGGCGCGGCGGGTGGGGGATCGGATCCGGCAGGCGCGGACGCGGGTTGGACTCACCCAGGCGCAGGTGGCTGAGGGCCGGTATACCGCGGCGTACATCAGCGCGCTGGAGCGTGGGCTGGCCAAGCCGTCGATGGCATCGCTAACGTTCCTGAGCGAGCGGCTCGGCGTCCCGGTCCGTGACCTGGTGGCCGAGGAGCGGCCGGCGGTCGGGCGGCTGGAGGCGGACCTGATGCTGGCATCGGGCAAGCCGCAGGAGGCGCTGGACCGATACGACACGCTGCTCGACGAGGCGGGCGAGGATCGGCGCAACCGCGCGGAGCTGCTGCGTGGCCGGGCCGAGGCGCTCTGCCGGCTGGATCGGGGTCCGGATGCCATACGCCCGGCGTCGGAGGCGGCCGAGCTGTTCGACGCGCTCGGCGCACCCGCGGATGCGGCATGGGCGCGCTACTGGCTGGCGTTCGCGCACTACCTGGCCGACAATGCCGCCGAGTCGCAGGGCATCCTGCTCCAGCTGCTGGCGGAGGAGCGCGCCGGGTTGCAGGTCGCGCCCGACTTCCGGTTCCGGCTCCTGACCGCCATCGGCAACACCGAGGCATGGGACGGCCGGCCTGAGCGCGCGCTGGCCTACATGGAGGAGGCCCGCTCGCTGCTCGGCGACGTCTCGCTGCGCCAGCGCGCGGCCTTCCTGTCCGGCCTCTCGCTGCATTACCGACGTGCCGGCGACCTCGAGGGCTCGCTGCGGGTCGGCCACGAGAGCCTGGCCCTGTACCACGCGGCGGATGCGGAACGCGAGGAGGCTGCCCTGGAGAACAACCTGGCCATCACGTTCCTCGAGCTGGGCAACATTAAGAAGGCGACGTCGCACCTTCGACGGGCGCGCCAGCTGGCGGAGCGCCATGCCGATGTGCTGCTCCTGTCCGAGGTGGCCGAGGCGGAGGCCCGGGTTGCGCTCGAAGCCGATGACGCCGATCGGGCCACCGAGCGGGCAGGTGTGGCACTCGAGGCCGCCGGTGCGGGGGGCTCCTACCTGGCGGCAATGGGCGCGCACCGCACCCTGGGCAGGCTGGCGCATCGGCGCGGCGACCGACGGACGGCGGAGGAGGAGTTCGAGCGGGCGGCGGAGTTGCTGCGATCGCATCGGTCCAATGCCCAGCTTCGCGACCTGCTGGGTGAGTGGGCGGACCTGCGGGCCGGATGGGGCGATGCCGCGGGCGCCAACGAGCTGTACGCGGAGGCGCTCGGTCGGCGGTCGGCTCAAAGCTGACGAGCGGGATGGGCACGGCCGGAGGGCACTATCCGGCTGGACTTACGTCAGGTTCGGGTCGCGTTCAGCGTGGGAACGGTGGATGGCTGTCGGCGAGCGCTATCGCCACCGACAGGAGCGTGAGGAGAACGGAGAGCGCGAGCGACGCCAGTGGTGAGCGGAATCGGATCACGTGTCGGTCCCTTTCCGCCCCCGGCCCCGCCCACCCCGAGATTCGCCGATAGTACCGGCGTCGTCGGTGTCAATCAACTATTATCAATCACCATGCCGACGCATGACAGCGCCGTTCCTCCCTATGCGGTCGTCCGGGTCCAGCACGAGGACCTCGCCGACGGCCACGAGCACGTCGACTACGTCGAGACGCAGGATCCCGACGGTGGGACGACTCGGTGGACCGCCGTTCAGCTGATCGACGCCATCCGCGCCGGCGAGCGATTCGTCATGACGATCGACGGTGACGCCGTCGGGACCACGCTGGAGCCGGCCATCTGCCCGGTCTGTCCCTTCGTCACCCTGACCCACCGCTCGAGTTGATACGGACCGCCGAATGGGGGATGGCGTCCGTGGTTTCCCGGATGTCAGATACGCGGACGGCAGGTAGCCTGCCGCAAGCTGCTCACTTCATCATCGGGGGTTCCACCGCGCATGCCGCGCACCATTCTGTTTCTTGTTGTCGTCCTGGCTGCCCTGGTGGCGGTCAAGGCAATCGCACCGCTGATCCTCATCGCGGCCATCGGGCTGGTCTTCATTGCCTGGAAGTGGCCTGGCCCTGTGGACAGGCTCGCCCAGGCTCAGCACCTGGCAGTAGTGCCTGAATCGATCCGCGCGACCCCGATGCGGTTCTCGGGATCAGTCGCCGCCGTCTCGATCGGCCTCGTGGTGCTTTCGACGCCCATCGGCGCATCGGCGGATGAGCCGACGCACACGCCTACGCCGGAGGTCACCACCGCTCCGGCGACTGCTTCGCCGTCGCCGACGGTACAGCCGACCGTCGAGCCAACCGTTCGGCCGACACCGAAACCGACGCCCCGCGCGACGGTCGCACCGACACCGTCACCGACGCCGACCCCTGCGCCCGGCGAAGCACCCACCGGGCCGACCGAGCGAGGTACCGTCGTCAACGTTGTGGATGGCGACACGATCGACGTCCTCGTCGACGGCGTCGAGGTGCGCGTGCGCCTGATCGGCATGGATACGCCCGAGGTGCACAGCGGCGTGGAGTGGCTTGGCCCTGAGGCGAGCGCAGCCATGTCCGACCTTGTCGCGGGACGCGAGGTCGTCCTGGAGAAGGACGTGTCCGAGACGGATCAGTACGGACGCGCGCTCCGCTACGTTTGGGTCGAGGGCGACGACGGGTGGCTGCTCGTCAACCTCGAGCTCATCAAGCGCGGCTTCGCCAGCATCACGACGTATCCACCCGACGTGAAGTACGTCGACGCCTTGTACGTCGCTGCGCAGGGAGAGGCCCAGGCGGCTGGCATCGGCATTTGGGGCGCGCCGCCGACGCCGGTTCCGACCACGGCTCCGGTGGCCCCGCTGCCCGCCGCACCGTCGAACTGTGATCCGTCGTACCCGGATGTGTGCTTCCCGATCGGATCAAGCGACATCGATTGCGGGGAGATCTCTGCGCGCCGGTTCACCGTCCTGTGGAGCGTCCCGAACCCGGATCCGCACGGCTTCGATGGGGATGCGGACGGGATCGGGTGCGAGTCGTAGGCGAACGGATGGCGCGCTTGCTCGCCGTTGCCATCGCCGCCGTCCTGATCGGTTCACATTGGACCGCAACACACGCGGTCGCCTGTTCGGGGAATGCCCTCGTGGGCGACGACCGGACCGATCCAGATGCCGATGTGATCTTCACCGGCACCGCGGTGCGCGTCGTTGATCCTCGGGTGCCCTCCGACCCGATGCTGTCGAGCTTCGACACGATGCAGTGGACGTTCGTCGTCGATGGCGTCGAGAAGGGTCACGCGCCAGTTCGGCTGACGGTGGGCACACCTCGGAATGAGGGGTCATGCGGATTCACATTCGAGCTTGGCAGCCGGTACCGCGTCGTCGCCACGGACCTCGGGCTCGGCCTGCAGGCTTGGCTGTTCTCCGGCACGCAAGCGATCGAACGACTGCCGAATCCGCCACCGGTCGAAGGAGCGATGAACGCGCAGTGGCCCAACCCGCTGGTCATATTGGCGATCGCCGGGTTGATCCTCGGCGTGGTCGTTGTCTTCGTCAGCGGAGAGCGTCGTCGCCCGGCCTCTGACCATCGGTAGCGCGAGGTCGCGTAGGCCTACTGCTCCCGGTAGCGATAGCCGCAGTGCGCGCAGACCACCGCGTCGGACGGGATCTTCGAGCGACAATCTGGGCAGGTCTTCGTCGATCCAATGCCGGCGACTGCCCCGATGCCCTTGCCCAGCAGCGCCAGGACGAACACGATCAGCGCGATGACGATGAACAGGATCCCGGGGATCAGCCCGAGGATGGGGTTCGAGACGATCAGGATGACGCCGACAACGAACAAGATAAGGGCGATCAGCATCGGCTAGACGGTCACCGCGCGGCGCGGGAGCCGCGAGAAGCTGTCGAGCAGGCGAAGGAAGGCCAGCGCCGCCTGAGCGCCGGTCGCCATCGAGAACGACTCATCGGGGGCGTGGGCGTTGGCGTGGAGGTCGCCTCCGCCGATGAATGCCATCGGGACCCGGTGCGCGGCGCAGACCTGGTACATCGGCGCGGTGCCCGCCATGGACTGAATCCTGACCGCCGGCTTCCCGAACGCCGCCTCGACGGCGCCGGTGGCAGCATCCACGAATGGGTCAGTGAGGTCGCTCCAGTACGGGTGCTCCGACGCTTCAATGCGCTTGAGCTGGACGTCCTCGAAGCCGCTGGCATCGAGGTGCTCGCGGAGGGCAGCCTCCATGGCATCGGGGTCCTGGTCCGGCACGAGGCGGATGTCGAGCCTGGCTGTCGCCTCGGCCGGCACGACGTTTCTGGCGACGGGACCGGTCTCGCCCGACCAGAGGCCCTGGATGTTGATGGTGGGATTCGCGACGTCCGCCTCGAGCGCATCGGCGCCATCAAGGCCGCCGACGAAGCGGCTGACGCCGAACTCACGACGGTAGTCGTCGAGCCACTCCGGTGGCTGGGCACGCGCAGAGTCGCGGGCGACATCGGTCAGCGGAAGCCTGCCGGTCTGGAGCCCGGCCCAGATGGGCTCGCCATCCGGAGCGACCAGCGTCGCGAGCGCCGCGACCATCCGAGCCGCGGCGTTCGGAAACAGCGTGGCGGCCGAGGAATGGACGTCCTTGGTCAAGGTCCGGACCGATAGCTCCGCCATGAGGATGCCGCGGACGCCGCAGTCGACGATCGGCCGTCCCTGCTCATCGACCCCGCCGCCCTCGCCGAGCGCCGCATCGGCACGACGGAGCTCCGGCTCGGTGTCGAGCAGCGCGTCGAGGTGCTCGCTCCCGGTCTCCTCCTCGCCCTCGACCAGGAAGCGCACACGACACGGCAGCTCCACGCCTGCCGCCGCCAACGCGGCGAGCGCCCACATCCGCACCAGCACCTCGCCCTTGTTGTCCGTCGCACCGCGGGCGAACAGCCGACCATCCCGCACCTCCGGCGCGTACGGCGGCGTCGTCCACTCCGCGTGGTCCCCGGCCGGCTGTACGTCGTAGTGCTGCACGAGGTTGAGGACTGGCCCGTCTGCGGGGCCGATCTCCCCGACGACGAGCGGAGGCGCCCCGTCCAGGCGGATCATCCGGGTCGTGGCGCCGATGCCCTCGAGCCGCTCCGCCGTCCATTTGGCGGCCCGCTCCAGGTCCTCCCCGCGGCCGCCCTCCGAGGGAATGGCGCAATACTCGGCCAGCGCATCGGTCCAGTCCGCCTCCACCCGTCCGATCGCGGCTTCCACGGCCTGCCAGTCGACAGTCTCCATGACGCGATCAGCCGCGCTCGCCCGGTGGTCGATAGCTGATCGAGGCTGCCTTCTCCAGGGCGGCGATCGTCTCCTCGACCGTGAGCAGCGCCGTCGTCTGGAGCGAGCTGATCGCCCCGCCGGAGCCGATCGCGATCGCCGTGGCCGCCATCGCGACGTTGTCGGGCGCCTCCCACAGGGTGTAGCCGTCGTGCTCGCCGAAGGCGTACCAGAAGCCGTGCAGCTTTCCGCCGACTGACTCGATGTACTCCGTGGCTGCCGTGCGGCGGTCCTCCGGGTTCTTGACGAGCTTGGCCCAGGTCTCGGGCGTGTAGCTGAACCGCGTCAGATAGAACGACATGGGTTCCCTCGCTGTTGGGTGTCGCTTCGGAGTCCGTGGACCGGATGGGTCGGCATCGGCCGACCACTCCGATGTCAGGTTATACGCCAGCCACGCCGAAGTGGACCGCGCTAGGGTGAACGCGTGAATCTGCATGCGGTGTTGGTGATCGGGCTGGTTGTCTCGATGGTTGCCTGTGGCGCTCCCGAGGCGACGACATCGCCAACGGTTGCTCCGCCCCCGCCCGTGGTGCCGCCGGAAGACGTCGCCGATGGCTCCTCGGTCCTCGCTCATCCCGACATCCAGGTGATCACCGGGGTCGACGCGGACCACGTGGTCGTCACCGAGCAGCTCGTCGAGGTCCTGCCGCCAGAGGGAGGCATCCCCGCTGTCGTGACGATTCACTTCGAGACGATGGGTGATGAACCGGTGATGCTCGGCATCGAGGGCGCCATCGGGTTCGTGAGCGCCCACGCTCCAGATGGGGCCGTGGTGATGGACCGGATCGTGGAGCTCACCGAAGCGGAGGTGGAGCTGCCCGGTGGGGGCTACCTGCTGCGCGTGTATTACCGACCGTGCGACGGCAGCTGCGGCCTGTTGGATCCATCGCAGGAGTTCTGCTCGATCCCGGTGACGCTGGCGGCTGGAGGTGAGTACGACATCACGATCACCATCGTCGATCACGACTCTGCGGACTGCGCCCTCCACCTCCCACCGCCTGCATGAGGCCATCACCAGCGTCGTGAGCTCCGGTCGCTCGCAACGGGACCTGCCCCGGGATAGTGTTCATCAATGCAGCTGATTCAACGGCGCGCCTGGTCGGGCCTCCTGCTCGTCGCGCTCCTGCTCGTCGTCTTCGGGGTCGTGGATGTCGTATCCGGTACGGCCGCGGATCGGGCAATCCCGCTGGCGGTGACCGGGATGACGTTGGATGAGCTCGAGGCTGCCGGACCGGATGCGTATCGGATCTATGACTTCTACACGCGCGTGAATGGCTGGAGCCTCGTCCTGGCCGGGACGATGGCAGCCGCGGTCGTCGTCTTCGGCTTCAGGCGCGGCCAGCGTTGGGCGTGGTGGGCGGCATGGGCGCTTCCGATCTGGGCCGTCGGCGCGGCCGCGTTCTACCTGGTCGTCGGGATCGCGCCGGGTCAGGCGCCGCCGCCCCCGATGATCTCCGGACCGATCGTAGCCGTCCTGTGTGTCTTCCTCCTCGCCGTGACCGCACCGTCCTTCTTCGGCACGCCGGCCGACTGACGACCTCGGGCAGGAGGATTAGGCGTGCGTCGCCTTCTCAACGCGTTGAGCCCTATTCCGTTCCGGCGTGGTTCATGCGCGTCGGGGGCCGGTTGAACACCGCGTGGCTGCGGGTGTCGAGCTCATTCCTAGCCAGGCTGACGAGGGCGCTGTGTGATCGAGATCCTGAATTCCACGGAACTGGCCCGAGCAAAGGAGGCAGGCGCGCTGGTCGCTGACATCCTGCAGACGCTGAAGGGCCGGAGCACGGTCGGCACGAACCTCCTGGACATCGACCGCTGGGCCGAGACCATGATCGTCGAGGCCGGAGCGCTGTCCTGCTATGTCGACTACGCGCCATCGTTCGGACGCGGGCCGTTCGGCCATTACATCTGCACGTCCGTCAACGACGCCGTGCTCCACGGGCTGCCACACGACTACGCGCTGGCCGACGGCGATCTGCTGTCACTCGATCTCGCCGTCTCCAGTGGCGGAGTCGCTGCAGACTCTGCCATCAGCTTCGTCGTGGGCGACGCACAGCCCTCGGAGAGCGTCTCGATGATCGATGCGACCGAACGCGCGCTGAGCGCCGGGATCGCCGCGGCCGGACCAGGCGCTCGCATCGGCGACATCTCGCATGCCATCGGCACGGTGCTCAGCGAGGCGGGGTACCCGATCAACACCCAGTTCGGAGGTCACGGCATCGGATCAACCATGCACCAGGACCCGCACGTTTCGAACACTGGACGGCCCGGCCGCGGATACCAACTCAGCCCTGGGCTGCTGCTGGCACTGGAGCCATGGGTCATGGCGGACACCGACGAGCTCGCCATCGATGCCGACGGGTGGACGCTCCGAAGCGCGACAGGCTGCCGGACCGCGCACAGCGAGCACACCATCGCGATCACCACCGACGGAGCCGAAATACTCACCTTGCCGAGGCAGGCGCACTCGTGAGCTCAGAGCCCCGCCCGGCCTAGGATCCCAGCCCTTCGGCCAGACCGGCCTCGACGAGCAGATCCCGGATCACGTCGTTGCCCGCCTGGGACGGGAGGGTATAGTCGCCCGCCAGCAGCTGGGACCGCCGTTTGACAGGCAAGTGACGACTTGCCTATCATCGGCGCGTGGGTGATCTGTACCGCGCACTTGCGGACCCGACACGACGGACGATCCTGGACGAGCTGACCGATCGCGACGGACAGACCCTGTTCGAGATCTGCAGCCGTCTGATCATGAGGCACGGCATCGGCGCATCCCGGCAGGCCATCTCGCAGCACCTCGACGTGCTCGAGAACGCGGGCCTGGTCAGGACCGAGCGCTCGGGCCGATACAAGTTCCACTACCTCGACACCACGCCCCTGAGCGAGATCGCGGAGCGCTGGTCGCTGCCGCGGAAGGAGAAGGACCGATGAAGATCAATGTCACCAGCGTCCTGGTCGACGACCAGGCGAAGGCGCTCGCCTTCTACACCGATGTCCTCGGCTTCGTGAAGAAGACCGACATCCCCGCCGGCGGTGCCCGGTGGCTGACCGTCGTGTCGCCGGAGGCGCCCGATGGCGTCGAGCTGCTGCTCGAGCCGGACGCGCACCCGGCGGCGCGGCCGTTCAAGGAGGCGCTGGTGGCGGACGGCATGCCGTACACCTCGTTCGCGGTGGATGACGTCCAGGCCGAGTTCGATCGGCTGACAGCCCTCGGCGTTCAGTTCACCCAGCCGCCGACCGAGATGGGGCCGGTGACGACCGCGGTCTTCGACGACACCTGCGGCAATCTGATCCAGATCGCCGCGATGCAGTCTTAGCGCTCCACCCGGAAGCGAGTGCCATCGTCCGTCCACCGACGCACGGGTGCCGCGACCGCGCGTCCGACGGACACCAGGGACTCGTGGACCTCGGCCTGCCAACGGACGGCGTCGCGCCGCTCCTCGCGGTGACGCACCACGATGGCGTATTCGAGGGTGGCGGCCACCAGGGCGACCAGGAGCAGTGCATCCGCAAACTCAGGCATGGCCGCACGATACTCCCGTCGCGCAAGTGCCATTGCGGCGGCGGGATAGCATCGTGAACGCGGCAGAAGCGAGATAACGGAAGCCGCGCCTAGAGGGGATGGCCGCGATGGGTGTCGCCCGAGCGCACCTGCTCCTCGCGTTCGTTGCCGCCGCGGCGGTGGTGCTGGCGGCGTGCGGTTCCGAGGAGCCATCGGGTGAAGCGTCGCCGCCGACGACTGATGGCCCGGACACCAGTGCGCCCGCTGAGCCGGCGGCAACGTCGTCGTCCGCTGAGCCTGGCGCAACAGCGTCGCCGACGCCGCACCCCTTCGCGGAAGAGCCGCGCGACTGGATTGCGTACCAGACGAACCGGGCGGGTGCGGAGGGGATCTGGTTCATCCACCTCGACGGGACGGAAGACCACCAGGTCGCGCTGGACGTGCCCGGCGAGCATCACCACCCCGACTGGTATCCCGACGGTACAAAGCTCCTCCTCACCAGCCGGACCGAGACCGATACGATCTACGTGCTCGACCTCGAGACGAACGCGGCGCAGCCGCCGTGGGAGTGCTCGGACCCCTGCATCGGCGACGACGAAGCGGCGTGGTCGCCGGACGGATTGCAAATCGTCTTCGTGCGCGCCATGGAACCGATGGTCGACGACGTCCCGACCTGTGCGCTCATGATCGGCTACCCCAACACGGAAGAGGTGGAGCAGATCGGCCCCAGCCGCAGCTGCAACGACCGCGAGACCTTCCCGCACTGGTCCGACGACGGCTCGCACGTCGTGTACTACCGCGCCGCCTTCGAGGGCGACACGGCCGTCGCATCAGCCGTGTACGTGTTCGACCTCTCGACCGGGGTCGAGACGAAGCTGACCGATGACGCGCTGTTCGGCGGCGATGCCGACTGGATCGGCGACGAGGACGGCTGGATCGTGTTCAGCACGTACCCGCTACGCGACTTCCAATGCTGCGAGGTGTCGAACCTGTACCGCGTCAGGCCCGATGGCAGCGAGCTCGAGCAGCTGACGTTCTTCGAGACCGATGCGGAGCGCGCGACGCAGCCGCGGGTGACTCCGGACGGCGCGAGCATCCTGTATACCGCCGTCTTCAGCGACCGCCGGGTTCCGGCCCTCGTGCCGCTCTTTGGCGGTGATCCGATCCAGATCGTGGAGAGCGGCATCTACACGCACCCGGTGCGGCAGCCCGGGCTCTGTCCGGACGACGTCGGCTGCGGGACGCCCCCGTAACCGAGGCTATTGCAGGCTACACGTGCTGGTCGAAGAGGATCTCGTTGCCGTCGGGGTCGGTGAGGGTGAAGTAGGCCCGGACACGGTAGGCCGATCCGCCGATCGTCGTCCACCACGTTGCGTCGGACTTAGAATCGGCGCCGCATGAAGACGGTCGGCCCCCTCCGTATCGGCGTCATCGGCTGCGGCGATGTCGCCCAGCGCCGTTACCTTCCAGCGCTCGAGGCAGCCGGGGACGGCGTCGAGCTCGTCGCCCTCTGTGATGCGCGCGCCGATGCCGTGCAGGCGGCCGCCCGGTCCGTCCAGGCGTGGGTGCCAGGGGTGGCCCAATACACGAGCCTCGCCGAGATGCTCGCGGCCGGCGGCGTGGACGCGGCGTTCAACCTCACCCCGGCTTCCCGCCACGCCGCGGTGTCACAGGCGTGCCTCGACGCGGGCGTCCACGTGTACTCCGAGAAGCCGATCGCCGGGTCGCTGGCTGAGGCGGATCGGCTGATCGAGACGGCGGCCGAGAAATCCATCCTTCTGCTGTGCGCACCGGGGACCGCGGCGCTGCGACGCTTCGCGTGGGTGCGCGAGCTGGTGGCGTCTGGACGGTATGGCGCGCTGACCCTCGCGTTCGCGCAGTACCCCGATCCCGGACCCGCCTCGTGGCGCGAGTACACCGGAGATCCGGCGCCCTTCTACGGCCCCGACGTCGGCCCGTTGCGCGACCACGGCGTCTACCGGCTCCACGAGCTCACGACGGTCATGGGCCCGGTTCGACGCGTCCAGGCGATGGGCGCGATCGGCGTTCCTCTGCGCGTTGCGAAGTCGGTGGGTCGGCATGGCGAGACGATCGAGGTCACTGCCCCGGACCACGTCGTGGTCAACCTGGAGTTCGTCAGCGGCGCGCTGGCTCAGCTGCTCAGCAGCTTCGGTGCGCTGGCGACGCGCGGCCCGTGGCTGGAGCTCCACTTCGAGCGTGCGACGCTCAGCTTCGACGGCGACCAGTACGACAAGGACTCGCCGGCAAGCCTCTATCTCGAGGACAGGGGTTGGACGAGTGGCATCGAGACCCCGCCGCCCGGCGAGCCGCTGGCGGTGGTGGAGACCGGTGTGGCTCACTTCCTCGCCTGCCTGCGCGGCGACGAGCGGCCGATCCTCACTGCCGAGCACGCCCGCCACGTGCTCGACATCATCCTCGCGACCTACGCGTCGATCGAGGACGGCAACTCGCATCGCACCGAGACGCGCTTCTGACGTCAGATGGCCAGGACGACGTTGCCGGTCTTGCGCTCCGACTCGACGTAGCGGGATGCCTCGACCACCTGATCGAGCGGGTAGACGCGGTCGATGACCGGCCGGAACGCATCGGCGTCCATCAGCTCGGCGAGGAAGACGACGTTGGGCTGCGAGAAGGCGGGGACCGCGAAGATGGCGCGACGGCCGCTGGATCGGGCCGTCAGCGGCACCATCGCGAAGTTCAGGAGGCCGCCGGAGGATCCGAAGGCGCCGTGCGGCGCCATTGCCCGACGCATCCGGAGGAACGACAGCTTTCCCACGGCGTCGAGGATCATGTCGAAGCGCCGCCCCATCTCGGCCGGGTCGTTGGTCGCATAGTCGAACGCCTCGCGCGCACCGAGCGAGCGCACGAGGTCCAGGTTGCGAGCGCCGGCGAAGGCAGTGACGTCAGCGCCCATGTGGGACGCGAGCTGGACCGCTGCCGAGCCGATCGCGCCGGCCGCACCGTAGATGAGGATGCGCTTGCCCGGGCCAACCTGTGCCTTGCGAAGCAGGGGGAGGGCAGACAGCGCACCGTCGCAGGCCGCCGCCGCCTCCTCGAACGAGACGTTGGCGGGCTTGTGCCCGACGCCGGACGCCTCGCGCGCGGTGAGGTACTCCGCGTGGGCGCCGAACCCCTCGTCGAGGTATGCGCGCACGCCGAACACGTCGTCCCCGACGGCGAAACGGGTCACGTCCGGCCCGATGGACTCGACAGTCCCGGCGTACTCGTCCCCAAGGATGCGCCACTTCGGGCGGCGCCAGCCGCTGAACGCGCGCTGGAACGCCGGTGTGGCGCTGCGCCATGCGCAGTCGTTGCGGTTGACGGTCGCGGCACGCACCCGGACCAGGATCTCGCCGGCGGCCGGGGCCGGGCGGTCGACCTCCCCGACGCGCAGGACCTCCGGCGGCCCGTATCGGTCGTGGACAGCGGCGCGCATCCGATCGGTCATGGTTGGCGAACGCTACTCCATCGCGGTGCTCGGCCACGATCGGTTGACTCGGGGCCGCGTGACCGACAGGCGTACGATGGAAGGCCATCACACGACGGAGGCCCCGACCATGGATAACCAGGCACTGAAGGAGCGCATCAGCGCGGCGTACGCCAAGGGCGACATGGAGGCGTTGGCGCAGATGATGGACGAGATGGTCGGTGACGACTTCCAGCTCGAGTTCCCGCAGTCCGGCGAGCGATTTCGCGGCTGGGACACGGTCAAGGAGATGAACCAAAGCTACGAGGGCAGCACCGGCACCTCGGTCAAGGTCACCCCGCGTTCGATCCTGGAGCCGGGCAAGGCCTGGGTGATCGAGTCGACGATCGACTACGGCGACGGCAAGCCGGTCCATGCGGTGGACATCATCGAGGTCGGTCCGGACGGGAAGGCTACTCGCCAGCGCGACTACTTCGCCTACCCGTTTGAGGCTCCGGAGTGGCGCACGAAGTTCACCGAGTCCGGCGAGAAGGTCGCCGCCCGCTGATATAACGCGGAACTCGGTCGTGGTAGGCCCGGTACGCCGGGCCGAAGCGATCGAGCAGCCGCGACTCTTCGCCGTCGATATCGCGATCGATCGCGAGCAGTGCCAGAGCCCAACCCGCCAGCAGCCAGGCCGATCGGGTCCACACCGCCAGGCCGAGCATCCCTGCGGACCAGCCCTCGTACATCGGGTTGCGGCTGAGCGCGTATGCGCCGCGTGTGACCAGCGCCTCGTCGCGCTCCACGTCGGCCTCGCCGGCCGATGCCACCGCCCAGGCCGCCAGGCCGATCCCGCCGGCCAGCGCCGATCCGCCCGCGAGCCGCGCGGTTCGCCGGCGGACGGGGATTCGAAGCGGCAGCACCAGGTGCAGGCCGGCAGCACCGATGAGAGCGGCCACGTGCGGCTCGGGGACTGGGACGTTCGACAAGCGCATCGGTGGACGTCTCAGGCAGCGCTCGTGCGCTGTCGCACCATGGCGACGAACGGCGCCATCTCGCGCGCCAGGAGCTCCTCGTCCTCCGGCGTCGCGTGGTGGTCGTAGGCGCGGAGTGCGGCGCGAAGGGCGGGGTGCCATCGGTCGGGGAGACGCTGGAGGGCCCAGGGTCCCGCCTCTCGCTTCGAGATCACGACGTCCGCGGTCTCGATGGCGCGGAGGATCCGACTGCCGTTGAGGAACGCGTACGTCGCTTCGTACGGATCGGTGTCGCCGGCGTCGACGTGCCGCTCGAGGTGATCGACCTCCGCTAGGAGCGCCTCATCGAGCTCTCCCTTGCCGGGCGGCGGCACCACCTCGGCAGGCTCGGCTCCGTACAGCAGCACGTAGCGTCCTCCGAGCCACTGCGCGCGATCGATCGCCCACGACTCGTTCAGCCGATCACGCCACGCGTGCCGATGCATGGCCGGCTTGCGAGCCTCGTCCTCGGTGACGTACCAGGCGTCCCAGTCCGCGCCGGTTTCCTCGGTGATCGTGTCTTGCGCCTCGTCGATGGCACGCGCTGACTGTGCGCCGACAGGTCCGCGCACCACCACGAAGGTATCCAGGTCGCCGATGGGTGCGCCTGTGGGCGCAGTGATCGTTCCGCCGTACGCCCACATCGCGACGAGGTCATCGCCGAGGATGCGAACGAGATCGTCACGCAGACGCGTCCATGCCTCCCGGGCGACATCCGGAACCTGCTCGATGCGGAATGCTCATTCGGCCGCGATTGTCCGCTGATCCTCAGGTTTCCTCCGGCTCGACGACCGCAGTATCACGCTCCCAGCCCTCGTTCTGGAGCGTGATCGACTGGATCGCGACGGAGCTGGTTCCGGCGTCGAGGTCGGGGAGCGCCTGGAACTCCGAAACCCAGCAGCGGTACACGCGATAGGCGATGACCTTCTGGCCGGCCTCGTTGTACAGCTCGATGATGATGTCCTTGCGGAAGTCTCGCAGCGAGGCTTCGCTGCCGAGACCGGCGCCGATGCGCCACACCCTGTTCGCCCAGTCCTCGAACTCAGTGTCATGGGTCACACCGCGCTCGAGGGTGATCGGCTCGAACGAGGTGCGTCCCGGGCTCTTGCGTCCCGTGCTCGGGTCGCCGCCCGCACGATGCTCGATCACTTCGGTCACGCGGCGCAGGGCGCTGACCCGGGAGATGCCGGCGACGTACCGGCCGTCCCACTTCACCCGGAACTTGAAGTTCTTGTATGGGTCATGCCGATTCGGGTTGACGGTGAACTGCGGCATCGGACTCCTCGCTCGCGGCGTGCAAAGCCGATGCTACGCAATCGGGCTCGACCCTTCGAGGTGGCGATCGCCCCGCGCTCAGGTACGATCGGCTGGTGCAGCTCAGGCGGAAGCGATTCGACCACCCGGACGAGGTGCGGACCGTCGAAAAGGCCCGGATCGAGCTCGTCGAGCTCGGCGATGCCGCGATCGGTCACACCATCTTCGAGCCCGGCTGGGATTGGGTGAAGCATGTCAAGCCGATCGTCGGCACCGAGACGTGCGAGGTGCACCACATCGGCTACGTGTTCTCGGGTCGCCTGGGCGTCGAGATGGACGACGGGCCCTCGATCGAGCTGGCCGAGGGCGACGTGTTCGAGGTCCCACCCGGCCACAAGGCCTGGGTCGTCGGTGACGAACCGTGGATCTCGATCGACTTCGCGGGGCGACGGCTGTTCGCGAAGTCCCCGGCCGAGGCATCGGCGCGCACGTTTGCGACCATCGTCTTCACCGACCTCTCGCGATCCACCGAGAAGCTGCGCCAGATGGGGGACTCGCGCTGGCGAGCGCTGCTGGCCGAGCATGACCAGGCGGCACGAGCGCAGATCGAGCGCTTCAGCGGCCGAGAGGTCCACACCACCGGGGACGGGTTCCTGGTCGTGTTCGACAACCCCGCCAGAGCCGTGGGAGCCGCCGCCGCCATGCTCGACACCGCCACCAGCCACGGCCTGACCGCGCGCGCCGGCATTCAGACCGGTGAGATCGAGCTGCAGGGCGACGACATCCGCGGCATCGCGGTCCACGCCGCGGCACGGATCCTGGCCGTTGCGGAGCCGGGGCAGGTCGTTGTCTCGGGAACGGTGAGGGACCTCCTCGCCGGATCCGGGATGGAGTTCACCGACCTCGGCGAACACGAGCTGCGCGGGATCGAGGGACGTCGGAGCCTCGCCGCGCTCGTCCGCTGAACCTGCTTACTGCCTCGATGGGCGCTTGGTGGGCTTCGGTTTCAGCGAGCCGATCCAGTCGTGGCTGCGCCGGAACCACTCCGCCAGCTCATCGGTGCGCTGGAGCAGGTCATCGGGCACGACCACGAACTCCTGCATCACACGGCCGTGCTGTTCCGCGAGCGTACTGCGGTACCTGGCCAGGAACGCGTCGCGGTCATCCGCCGAGAGGCGCAACGCCATCGACCCTCCAGGATCCAGGAAGCTGAACATGTGGCCGTTGCGCGAGGTGTAGGGCATCGTCGCGCCCTTGCGCTCGACCGAGTCCATCGTGGCAACGACACGTTCGTAGAGGTCGAGCCGGTCGGGCGGTCCGGCGTAGCTGGCAGCCATGGCGCCTAGGGTATCCACCGATGAATGATCCGGCCGAGTCGAGTCCTACCCTCTGATTGGTGGTGGGAACTACGAGGCGCCACGAGGAGGGCAGCATGGGAAGGCCGATGACGATCCCCGGATTCGCCGGCGAGGTCGTGCTCCCCGGTGATCCGACCTTCGACGAGCATCGCGAGGTCTGGAACGCGATGGTCGACCGGCGGCCGCGGGTGATCGCCCGCTGCACCTCTGCGGACGACGTCGCGGCGGCGGTGCGCCACGCGCGCGACGCCGGGCTCGAGGTCGCGGTGAAGTGCGGCGGCCACAGCATGGTCGGGCTGTCCGTGCCGGATGGCGGCCTGATGATCGACCTCAGCCCGATGAACGTTGTGCGGATCGATCCCGAACGGCGCCGTGCGCACGTCCAGGGCGGCTCGCTGCTCCGCAATCTCGACCGCGCGGCCGAGAACCATGGCCTGGCGACGACGGCGGGGAACGTCGGGCACACCGGAGTCGGCGGCTTGACGCTGGGCGGCGGCATGGGCTGGCTGGCTCGGCAGTTCGGCATGGCCTGCGACAACGTGGTGTCGTACTCCGTGGTGACCGCCGACGGCGAGACGATCCGGGCGACCGCCGACGAGCATCCCGACCTGTACTTCGGCCTGCGCGGGGGTGGTGGCAACTTCGGCATCGTCACCGAGTTCGAGTTCCGGCTCCATCGCATCGGCCATACCGTGCTCGCCGTCGATCGGTACTTCGAGCCAGCCGATGCACCCGCCGCACTCCGAGCCTGGCGAGACCTCCTGCCGGACGCGCCACGACAGGCCACGCTCACGGCCGATGCGAACACGGCCGCCCCCGACTCGGACCTGCCCGAGCGGCTGCACGGTCGGCCAGTGGTCAGCGTCGGCTTCATCTGGGTCGGCGACGTCGACGACGGGCGCCGCTACCTCGACACCTTCCGCGATACGGGCGAGGCCGTGGCGGAGAGCGTGACCGAGATGCGCTACGTCAAGCTCCAGGGCATCGCGGACGAGTTCCATCACCACGGCAAGCGGCGCTACATGAAGGGCCACTATCTGACCGAGCTGTCCGATGGCGCGATCGACGCCCTCATCGGCCGTGGCGTGGCGGCCGACGCCGAGCTGGACTGGACGCGTGTGCCGAACGGCGGTCTCCAGGCATACGGCGGCGCGATCGGGGAGGTCGCCGACGAGGACGCGGCGTTCAGCCATCGCGGCACCCTCGTCGAATGGGGCGGTGCGACGAACTGGCTCGACCCGGCCGAGGACGAGGATCGCATCGCCGCGGCTCGCGCGTATGGCGCGGCGGTGGAGCCGTTCGCGAGCGGCGTGTACGTCAACGTCCTGACCGACGAGGGCGAGGCCGGCGTGAAGCGTGCCTACAACGACGCGAAGCTCGCCCGCCTGGCCGAGGTCAAGCGCCGCTACGACCCCGACAACGTCTTCCACCTCAACACCAACATCCGACCGGCGACGGCGCCCGACTCGGACTAGGCGAACCGCGCGGCTTAGGAGAAGTAGTCGGCGAGCCGGGCGGACAGCCGAGAAGCCGCGTCGGGCGTCGGAATGTGGCCCGAGCCTCGAAGGACGGATGCAGATTCGAGGTTGCGGAACAGGGCGCGGGCTGCAGGAAGCACGCGTTTCGGCGGAAAGAGGGGATCGTGCTCGGCGGCGATCACGAGCACTGGGCTCCCGAATCCGACAAGGTCCTCCGCTCGGGCAATCCGCGGCATCTCGGTCTCGAGCTTGGTGCCGCCGAAGGACAGCTCGATGGACTCGACCATCAGCGAATCGGTCGGCTCGTGCGCCAGGTAGGTGGCCACCCATGCCGCACGGGATCGTGATGGACGAATCCGGTAGGCGACATAGCCGGCCGCCAGGCGAAGCATGGCGCGCACCGGGGAGCCGGTGATGCCGGATGGCACCACGAGCGCCGCTCGGCCGATGCGGTCCGGCGCGATCTCCGCGATCCGGAGCAGCACCCCGGCGCCGTACGACACACCGATGGCCCCCACCCGGTCGAGCCCAAGCTGGTCGAGGACGTCGATGGCCCACAGCCCGAGGCTGTCGTCCGAACCCGACACCCGTCGGTCGGCGCTGAGCCCGGGCTGACCGATGGTGTCGGGTGCGATCAGCCGGAACCGCTCAGCCATCGGGCTGAACCAGCCCAGCGTCAGCGGGCCGACGACGTTGCCGCCGCCGAACACAACCACCGGTGGGGCATCCGCCGGTCCTGCCGTCAGGACGTGGCTGTCCCCGAAACGAGTCGCGACCATCCGGCTGTCGGTCGCCATCGGCAGCGCCCGCCGCGCACGCTCGTAGAGGTCCGCGATCTCGACGCCGGCCTCAGGCGACCGATAGATCGACTCGTCCGTCACCGACGCATCATGCGCCCATGAAGGTCCGATCGCCGCGGTGGGTCGGAGATGAAGGCCGGTTAGCTCCTCAGCTGACCCGATACGTGTGCGATGGTTGGCGCCGGATGGCCGAGCACCGTGTCAGCACATTCATCGCTGCCCCGCCCGAGCGGGTGTTCGCGCTGTGGATGGACCTCGAGCGCATGAAGGAGTGGGTCGGCGGCGTGACCGGCGTGACCGACATCACCGGCCCGATCGATCAGGCGGGAACGCGCTACACGGTGCTGTTCGGGCCGATGAAGAGTCCCACCGAGATCATCGAGGTGGAGCGCCCGCGCCACGTCCGGACGCGGTTCGGCAGCATGGTCCTGAAGGGCGAGTCCGAGGTATGGCTCGAGCCCGAGGCAGACGGCACCCGGCTCACCCAGACGTTCCGGACGCGAGGCCTCATCTCGGCGATCACCGGCCGCATGTTCGCCGCGGGGTCCTACAAGGGAAGCTTCCAGGGTGAGCTGGAGGCGTTCCGCAGGATCGTGGAGCTCGAGGCAGCCGGCGCCTAGCTCCGTTCGCTGACGACCATGGCGAGGACCTCCTCGCGCGATGGACGCATGTTGTGGACCCGCTCGCCGTGCTCGGTGGCGGCAGCGATCAGCTCGGCCTCCGAGCCGGTCGCCTCCCAGCCGCAAACGCATCGGAGGAGAAGCACATCATCAGTCATTGGTCGCCTCACTCCAGGTTCCGGAAGGGCTCGGGCACATAGCCGGCCAATGCGAGTCGCCACCCGTGTGACAGGCGGCCGGCGACGACCTCGTCATCTTCCGCCAGCCAGGCAAGGTGGCGCAGCCCATGTTCGAGGACCTGGGCGTGATGGATCGTGGCTGGCGCCGCGGTTGCGTCGGAGCGGGCGAGTTCGGCGCGAGGGATCGGCGCGGTCGGCATTCCGACCGTCTGCTCCGGCGAGATGACGGCAAGAAAGCTGAGGATCACCGCCGGGCCGTCTCGCCGCCACGAGGTCGAGTGAACGAGGAGCGGCGGGCCGACCAGGCCGCGGATGATCCTCGTGACGGCGTCGACCGGGTGCTCGACGTCGTCCAGCTGGATCACCCACGGCACCGGGCCGTCCGGACCAGTCAGCTCGAGCCGATCGCCGTTGAGCCACACCAGGAAGATCTCGGCCCGGACCGGGCCCTCCACGTCCAGCGGCGGCGGCCCGGTCATCGGTCGCGGGCTGCCTCAGGCGGGATCGGTGCGGAAGCCGTAGAAGCCGCGCACCTCGATCGGCATGCCGATCGCGGCCGATGTCTTCTCGGCCCAGGCCAACGCGGCGTCGCGGTCGGTGGCCTCGATGATGTAGAAGCCGCCGAGGGCTTCCTTGGCCTCGAGGAACGGGCCGTCGGTGGTCATCGGCTTGCCATTCGTGGCGTTCACGACCGCTGCTGCTGACGCTTCCTCCAGGCGGCCGCTCGCGAGCAGCGCGCCCGCCGAGTGCATCTCGTTCTCGAGCGCGGCGACGCGGGAGTATCCCGCTCGTTCCTCCTCCTCGGTCATCGTCCGCGGCGAGACATCGGTTGGCATGTGAACGGATAGCAGGTACTGGGTCATTGCTTGGTCTCCCGATTTGGGGCGGGCATCTCCCGTCGTCACCTACGACGCCCGGGCGGGCCAGGAATCGACCCGCGCTCAGGTGTCAGGGCACGCCCGCAGCCTCCCAGCCGTCGTACTCGCCACCGTGTTGTTTGGCCAGGGCTGTGAAAGAGCTGGTCGCCGCATTCGCCGACTCGACCGATACCACTTCCTCGACCGTGGCCAGGCACAGCCACGGATTCGGACCAGGCGGGCCGGCGGCGGGCCGCACCTCGACGGCGTAGCCCTTCGCCTGCAGCTCACTTCCGGCCGCCTGCGCAGCCTCCTGGGATGGGAGGTAGACGTAGTGCAGGACTTCCCGAGGCTTGGACAGGTCCGCGCCCATCGAGCGCAGCTGTTCGACGATGAGCCGGTCACCCTCTGCGGCGGTGTCGAAGTGGGACACCTTGGTCGGTTGTTCCGGCTTCGGCTCCGAGCCGCCGCCGAACAGTCGACGGAAGACCATGCGATCGATCCTCGTGCAGATTCCGATGATACCGGCGCTTCGAGCGTCCCCTTGACGCCGGCGGAGCCCTACGCGGGCTGGCGAATGGCGGCGCTGACGCCGAACAGCTGGGGGTCGGCCATGATGATGGCGGCCGCCCGCTCGCCGAGCGTGGCGAGCGCAGCGGCCAGGGCCGCTCGCGGCGTTGCCCCGATGCCGACCTCCGGCTCGTCGCCGAACTCGGCGACCGCCAACCAGCGGCCGTCGAGCTGACGCAGGCGGATCTCGAGGTCGAGGCCGAGCTCCTCCGACGCGAGACGGGCGTTGACGCTGACGAGGCGTGGCTGCGAGTCCATGCCGATACGATCGCTGGCGAATGTGACAGCTTGCTCGTCGCGTTCCTAGCTGCGGACGGCGAAGACGTGCCAGGCGTCAGGGATCCCCTTGAGGACGTGACTGCCGCGGTCGTCGAAGGCGATGCCGGAGCCGGCGACCAGGTCCCTGACGGTCGACGACGCGAAGACCTCACCGGCTCCCGCGAGGCTCGCGATGCGGGAGCCGATGTGCACGGCCACGCCGGCGACATCATCGGGGAGGAGCTCGATCTCACCGGTGTGCAGGCCGGCACGGACCTCGATCCCGATGACGCGGACGGCGTCCCGGATGGCCAGCGCCGTGCGGATCGCGCGGGCCGGCCCGTCGAAGGTGGCGAGGAATCCATCGCCGGTCGTCTTGATCACGCGTCCCGAGCCGCGTGCCAGCTCGGCCCGCGTGAGCCGATCGTGCTCGGCAAGGAGCGCCCGCCACCGCTCGTCTCCGAGCTCGCCGGCACGCGCGGTGGAGTCGACGATGTCGGTGAACAGGACCGTCGAGAGCACCCGGGTCGCCTCTGGGATCGGCTTCGCGCCGGTCACGAACTCCTGGATCTCGGCCAGGACCGTCTCGGCGCCGCCGGCCCAGATGAGGCTGTCGGCCCCCGGCAGCTCGACGTAGCGCGCGTTCGCGACGTGGTCGGCGATGTATCGGCCCAGGGCGGGCGGGAGGTGCTCCGCCCCGGCGTGATGCATCACGAGCGTCGGGATGCGGATCGTCGGGAGGACGTCGCGCACGTCGGACTCGTAAATGAGGCGCAGCATGGCGGTGGCGACACCTGGGCTTGCGGACTGGCGCTCGTACCGTGCGAAGGCCTCTCGCAGGTCATCGTCCGATGCCATGCTCCGAGCGAAGAGATCGAGCATGAGCGCTCGACCTTGTTTGGACTCCGTCATCTGGAGCGCGCGGTCCTTCTCTTTCACGGTTCCGCCGATCGGGTAGTCCGGTGCCGCCAGGTACCGCGCGAACCCGTCGACGACGACGAGCGACGAGAGGCGATCCGGGAACGCCGCCGCACACACCAGCGCCATGATCGCGCCGCCGATGTTCGTCACCAGCGCGGCCCGCTCCGAGCCCACCTCGTCCATCACGGCGCGAAGGTCGTCGATCCACTCCTCGATCGTCGGCAGCCGATCGATCGGAACCGGATCGGACAGCCCGATCCCGCGCTTGTCGAACATGATGAGCCGGCTGAACGAGCTCAGCCGCCGCCGGAATTCAGCGATTGGCGGCACGTCCCATTGGCCGTCCATGTGGCTGAACCACTGGTCGGCAAGAACGATGTCCACCGGTCCGTGGCCGACGACCTGGTACGCGATGTGGGCCCCGCCGGCACGGGCATACCGCGTCTCGGGAAGCGCTGCCCTCACGTGCGAAGCATACGTCGGCCGAGTCGCATGCAGGAAAGGCGGTGCCACGTCGGGAACTTCTGGCCGACGTCGTGCTGTCACCGACCCGACGGTGAAGCGCGAGGACGAGCCGATGATGATCTGGAGCGAGCGCCGCGGTCCCCGGTTGCGCGAGCAGGTGACGGACGCGGCCACGATCGTGTGGATCGGCCTGTGGGCGGTGCTCGGCGTTCGGCTGTACCTCGGGCTCGCGGAGCTCGCCGGTGCCGGCCGGCTGATCCGCGATGGGGGAACGGGCCTCCTCAACACCGGCGGGGAGGTCGCCGGAGCAGTCGAGGGTGTGCCGCTCATCGGCGAGGGCGCGGCAGCCCGCATCCGCGACGCATTCGGCGCGGCCGCTCAGCCGGTCATCAGCTTCGGGTCCGACCTCGAGCGCCTGCTGCTGATCATTGCCGGCCTGCTCGGACTCATCGTGGTGGCCATCGCAGTGGTGCCGTGGCTGAGCCGATACCTACCCTGGCGCGTGGCACGCTTCGAACGGCTGAATGCCGGGGCGCGTGTGATCCGCGCCGGAGCGGCGAGCGGCACTTCGTTGCCGGCCGATGAGCTCGATCGGCTGTTGGCATCGAGGGCGCTGCATCGGCTCGAGTATTCGGAGCTCCTCGATTTCACACCCGACCCGTTCGGTGACTGGACGAGCGGCCGCTTCGATCGACTGGCCCAGGCCGAGCTGGAGAGCGTCGGGCTGAGAACCGGCTACGCGGCTCGCAGGGCGTAGGACACCGCGTCCGCTGTCGTCATCGCCTGGCCGGCGGTGCGCGCGCGTTGGACTAGGCTGTCGGTGTGGCAGACCGGCCGAGTGGGACCGTCACATTTCTGTTCAGCGACGTGGAGGGCTCGACGCGGCTGCTCCAAACCCTGGGTTCGGAGCGATACCAGGCTGCGCTCGATGACCATCGCGGGATCATCCGCGGCGCGATCGCCGCGCGCGACGGTGCCGCAGTCGACAGCCAGGGCGACGCTTTCTTCGTCGCATTTCGCCGCGCGCAGGACGCCGTCGCGGCCGCGATCGCCATCCAGCAGGAGCTTGGAGCGCACCCCTGGCTCGGCGAGCTGCCGCTCCGCGTCCGCATCGGCCTCCACACCACCGAGGCCATGCCGACCGATGACGGCTATGTGGGGGTCGGCGTGCACACCGGCGCGCGCATCTGTGCGGCCGCTCACGGCGGGCAAGTGCTGATGTCGCAGACGGTGGCGGACCTGGCCGGCGAGGACCACGGGGTCGAGCTCGTCGATCTCGGCCTGCATCGGCTGAAGGACCTGTCGGCACCCCACCGGCTCTTCCAGCTCCTCGTTCCCGGCCTGCCGGACCATTTCCCGCCCCCGCACACGCTGGAAAGCCACCCGACAAATCTGCCGGTGCAGGCCACGCCGCTGGTCGGCCGTCAGCGAGAGGTGGCCGAGGTGGCGGCGCTCCTCGACCGCGAGGGCGTGCGCCTCGTCACCCTCACCGGCCCGGGCGGCGCCGGCAAGACCCGGCTTGCGCTCCAGGTCGCGGCGGAGATCGCGGATCGATTCCCTGACGGTACGTTCTTCGTGCCCCTCGCCGGCGTGGCCGGCGCCGACCTGGTCCTGCCCGCCATCGGCCAGGCCCTGGCGCTGAACGAGGCAGCCGGTCAGTCGCTGTCCGCATTCCTCGCCCAGAAGCGAATGCTGCTCGTGGTCGACAACCTGGAGCACGTCATCGGCGCGGCGCCGGCCCTTGCCGAGCTGTTCGGCACGGCTCCGGGCGTGCGCACCATCGTGACCAGCCGCGAGCCGCTGCATATCGGCGCGGAGCAGGTGTACCCGGTGGCCCCATTGGGCGTGCCGGATCTCGGACACCGGCAGGACGCTGCGTCCGCGTTGGGGTCCGATGCGGTCGCGCTCTTCGCAGTTCGGGCGCGCGCCGTGGAGCCCACATTCACCGTCAGTGATGAGAACGCGGCTGCCGTCGCGGAGCTGTGTGCTCGCCTCGACGGGCTCCCCCTTGCGGTGGAGCTCGCCGCAGCCCGTGTCAGGCTGCTGTCGCCGGAGGCCATCCTGGACCGGCTGGGCGATCGCCTGGGCCTGTTGACGGGAGGCTCGCGCGATCAGCCAGCCCGCCTCCAGACGCTACGCAACACGCTCGCCTGGAGCCACGACCTGCTCAGCGAGGCGGAGCAGAGGCTGTTTGCCCGCCTCTCCGTGTTCGCCGGCGGCTTCACGCTCGAGGCGGCCGAAGGCGTCTGTGAGGCCGATCTCGATCTTCTGGCTGGCCTGGTGGACCGCAGCCTGGTGCAGCGCCGCGACGACCGCTTCGCGATGCTCGACACGATCCGCGAGTTTGCGGCCGAGCGTCTCATCGCGACCGGCGGCGACGACGCCATCCGCACCGCGCATGCCGCCTTCTTCGAGTCGCTCGCCGCACGCGCCCACGACGCCCGCTTCACGCAGCAGGAGATGGCCGCGCAGCTGGAAGCCGACCACGACAACCTGCGCGCGGCGCTCGACTGGCTGCGCGGATCCGATGCCGGGCGCTACGCGCGGCTGGCAGGGCGGCTCGGCTGGTTCTGGCACGTCCACTCACACCTGGCCGAGGGTCGCGCGCGCGTCGACGACGCCCTGACCCTGGTGCCTCCGGAGGCCGACGAGGATCGCGCCTGGCTGCTGTCGGCCGCCGTCGAGCTCGCCGCATGGCAGGGAGACGTGGAGGAGGCCGAGCGTCTTGGCGCCGAAGCGATTGCTGCATGGCATGAGCTCGATCGCCCGACCGAAGTGGCGCTGGTGCTCCACGACCTCGGCTGGGGCCACTTCTTCGCGGGTGGCGACCTGGCACTCGGCCGGCGACGGATGGAAGAGAGCCTCGAGCAGCACATGTCACAGGGCGACGCCCAGCTCGTGAACCGTGCCCAGCTGGGCCTTCTCCAGATCCTGGTGGCGATCGGCGACGTGGCCACCGTCCGAGAGTTGGGGCCGGACGCGCTCGCCACCTCGCAACGCCTCGGCGATCGGTGGTCAGAGCACTTCGCCCATCACTTTCTCGGTGACTGCGCGCTCATCGAGGGCGACGTCGGGGAGGCCGAGCTGCGATATCGGCTCAGCCTGGAAGCGGCGTGGGAGAGCGGCGACCAGATCGAGACGTGCTACGAGCTGCAGGGGATGGCGATGGCGGCGGCCGGCGGTGGATCGGCGGAGCGGGCGCTCAGGCTTGCCGCGGCTGCCGACGCGCGAGTCAGCGACCTCGGCGTCACCGAGCTGCCGCCATTCTGGGCGGAGCTCATCGACCGCCACGTGACGACCGCGCGGGGCGACCTCCCACAGAACGCGGCCGACGATGCCTGGCGGGCCGGGTCGCGTCTTTCGCTGGCGGCGGCGGTTGCCGAGGCGCTCGGTCGAGGCTGACCCGGGTCGTCATCGGGTTCGCATCGGCGATTCACACCGCGTCCACAATCCGCCGCCACCGTCGTCCGTGAGCGGCCCGATGCGCGGGCCAGCCAGCACGGAGGCATCGGAACAGATGCACGCAACCATGCGACAACACGGATACGGGGACATCGGCCACGGAATTCGGGGCACGTTCTACCCGGGTGGTCAGGCTGGCGGACAGGCAAGCTCGGTGATCCCCAAGCTCCTGGTCGGACTCGTCGCGTTCGCCGTCGTCCGAACCATCATCGCCGGGAAGCGACACCACGGAGAGGGCGGGCGGACGGGGCGGCGGCACGAGGCGATCGCTGAGTTTCATCGACAGCTCCACGCCACCGAGGAAAAGCCAGACGGCGGTCAGGAGGCATAACGCTCGCCCGGGCTGCGGTCACGCATCGGCGTCGTCAGCGCGGCGCGGCGGCGGCGTCAGGCCGTAGCGCCCGATGATCTCCGGCAGCCACGGGGGATCGGCATACGGCAGCCCGTGTTGCGCCGCCAGCTCCGCGACCCGGGCAGGGTCGACCGGCCCGGCGTCGTTGAGATCGGCGAAGCCGCGGAAGAAGTTCTCGAATCCGGCCGGGCTGATGATCTCGATCATCCGCGCCGGCGTCTCACCGGCATTCCACATGGCGTGGACCTGGTTCCGCGGCTTCACGATGTAGCCGCCCGATTCGAGGACGACCTCCTGGTCCTCCGAGCGGAATCCGATACGCCCTTGGAGCACGATCGAGATCTCGTCCTCCCGGGTATGGACGTGGGGCCGGACGAGCGCTCCGACGTCGAACGGATGCTCCACCACCGATAGCGCACCGCCGGTGTCGGCGCCATCGATCTTGAAGTGCACGCCCACACCCGGACCGAGGCGGCCGGCGCGGCCATCACCGGGCTGGACCACCTTGAGCGCCGCCGCGGGGGAGACCTGGGCCACCATCGTTCATTGTCCTCATTCGGGTGAACAGGGTTGTATACTGAATCTCTGCCGAGGGAGGTGTCAAGGGTTGAAGGAACACACGCGTTCACCGAAATCTGGCGGCCGGTCGTACCGGATGCGACGTCGTGCCCAGCTGGTCGACGACACGCGGCGCCGCATCACCGAGGCGGCGGTGCGCCTCCATACCTCGGTCGGACCTTCGGAGACGTCGTTTGCGGCGGTGGCCGATGAGGCCGGGGTGACCCGGCTGACGCTGTATCGGCACTTCGCGTCCCGCGACGAGCTGTTCGCCGCCTGCATGAATCACTGGCGCACGCAGCACCCGCCCCCAGACGTCGAGGCATGGGGCGAAGAGCGCTCCCTCAGGGGCCGCCTGCGGCGCGCGCTGGACGAGCTGTATTCGTGGTACGCGGAAAACCAGGCCGAGCTCTACCCGATCTACCGCGACGCGGCGTTCACGCCGGCATCCACCCACGACGCGCGCCGTCGCAACATCGAGCGCATGACCGATGCGATCCTCGGCTCGGGCAACGACGCCACCGCGGCGTCATCGGCGCTGCGCGCCGCCCTCAACCACGTGCTCGGATACTGGACGTGGCGGTCACTGGCGGTCGAGGAGGGCTGCACGCATCCCCAGGCGGTTGACCTGGCGCTCGCGTTCGTGTTCGCCGCTCGGCGGCCGATCACGAAGGCCGCTCATGCGCCGAGGTCCCGGTCCTCCATCTCCCAGCCGTGATCCATCACGTGCTGGCCGGTGCGTCGGACCAGGAACTGGATCGGCCAGGCGCGAGCGGGCCTGCCCTCGGAGTTGTACGTGCGGATGAGGTCCAGGTACTGGGCCCGATAGGCGGCGAGCTCCTCCGGACTGAGCCGCACGCCCTCCTCCGCGCGTAGCCCTACCTTGCGCCAGAAGTTATGTCGCTCGGAGGCGTAGACGTGCCGAACGATCTCGTCGCGGGACCGCCCGCCGCCGCGCGGACCGAGTGCCAGCTCTTCGGAGACGCGTGCCGCCGTGTCGTCGAACTGGCCCCATAACATCTGGACCAGCGTGAGCCGTCGTTCGAGGCCGTCCGCTGACAGCACCTCCCGCTCCGTCTCCGACGTGACGTGCGCGATGCCCCAGAAGTCCGTCGAGCTGTTCCCGGTGTAGCGCTCGACCACCTCGACCTGGCCCTGGCGGGCGAACGCATCCGCCATGCCGGCCCGCTCGGCCACGCCGGCATAGCGCGGCACGTAGCTCGACAGCTTCTCGACGGCGTCGTCCTCGTCCTTGCCCCAGCGTTCGAGGCCCGGCCACTCGTATGCACCGGCCACGACGCGCCGGCCCTTGGGGCCGATCTCCAGGACCACCCGCAGCCCGTCCGCCATGACCGAAGCCTAGCCTCCGATGACGACACGTTCCGTCAGGATCATCGAGCGTCCGGTCGACGTAGCATCCGCCCATGACTGACGCATCGCGTCCGGCGACGGTCGACGACGTCCACCAGGTCGCGCGAGGGCTGCCAGGGGTGACGCAGGGCGGGGCGCGCGGACGCGCCAATCCGACCGTGTACCAGGTCAGCCGGCGCAGCTTTGTCTTCTTCCGGAACCCGCGGCCGGACGCGGTCGATCCCGAGACGGGGGAGCGCTACGACGACGTCATCGTCTTCTGGGTCGACTCGGAGTTCGAGAAGGAGGCGATCCTGTCCGATACGTCCCTCCCGTTCTTCAGCACGCCCCATTTCGATGGTCATCCATCGATCCTGATCCGCGGATCACGGATCGGCGAGCTGAGCCGCGGCGAGCTGGAGGGGTTCGTCGAGGGCGCCTGGCTGTCGCGTGCCGGCCCGCGCGCCATCGCGCGCTGGATGAAGGAGCGCTCCGACTCCTGACGCCCGGAAGCCGAGGTCTCAGCCGGCGCGGGGGACGAAGCGCCCGTGGGTGTGGATGCCGGTCACCCGGTCCGTGTCGGGGTCGCGCGTGAAGAAGCCACGCTCTCCTTCCGAGGAGCCCTCCGTGACGATCCACCGGTCCGAGTCGGGCAGCATCCGCAGCGGCACGGGCGGCTCGCGGTAGTCCGCATCCTCGCCCAGCTGGCCGATGAGCTGGGCGGTGGGCTCGTACTCCATGCGCAGGTGGTCGCCGTCGGCGGTGATCTCGAACACGATGGCCGGGTCCTCGTATCGGCCGGCGTACGGGGCCAATGCATCGGTGTCGCGCGGGGCGGGGACGGGCTTGGAAGCCACGAGCCCGAGGAACTGCTCGAGCGCCCACTGGGCAATGCGCCGGTTGAAGACCGGTCCGTACGGCTCGCCGTTCGTGAGCGAGACGACCGCGAACCGATGCGCCGGCACCATCGTGAAGCCACCGTATTGACCGTTGGTCGAGCCGCCGTGGCTGACGACCCGCGTGCCACCCACGTCGCGCAGGAGCCACGAGATGCCGACGGCGTCGCCGAGGAACGAGCCGACGGACTCGACCGTCGGCTCCTGCATGCGCCCGATGAGCGCCGGGCTCACGAGCTGGGTCCCACTCTGGGTACGCCCGAGGTCGAGGTGGAAGCGGGCCCACCGAACCTGGTCGGGCGCTGTGGCGGACAGGCGACCGCCCATCGGATTGCTGCTGCGGGCCATCGCCCACGGCCGCAGGACCCGGAGGGTCCCGTCCTCCTCCTTCCGATGCCCGACCACGAAGCGGCGGGTCATGATGTCGTTGGGGAAGAACAGCGTGTCCTTCAGGCCCACCGGGTCCAGGACGAGCTCGACGATGACGCGCTCATACGTGTGCCCGGTGATGTTCTCGATCACCCGCCCCGCAAGCGAGAGCGACGCGTTGTTGTACGAGACGATTCGTCCCGGTGGTGCCAGCTGGCGCAGCTCGGCCATATGCTCGACGTACCGCGCGATCGCGTCGTCGCCGTCTCCGGTATCGGTGAAGTCGTCGCCAAACCAGCCCGCGGTGTGATTGAGCAGCTGGAGCACGGTGACCGATGCGGCGGCCGCCTCGTCGGCCAGCCGCAGTTCGGGGACGTACGTGCGGACCGGCGCCTCGAGATCGACCTTGCCGTCCTCGACCAGCCGCAGCATGGCGACCGACGTGAAGGTCTTGCCGGTCGAACCGAACTGGAACAGCGTGGAGCCGTCTACCCGGAGCGGGTTCTCGACGTTGGTGATGCCGTGGTAGGCGTAGAGTTCCTGCTCCTGGTGGAACACGCCGACGGCCACGCCGGGAACGCCGAGCTCCTCGGCCAGCTCGCGTACCTGGGTCTCAAGATTCCCCTCGATGGCGGCATCGTAACCGATCGGTTGCTCGCTGGTCGTACGATGGCCGGGTGATGCCGGTCGTCGCGATCGTGGTGGAGTAGCGCCGATGGATGTGTTCGTCTTGCGCCTCATCCACGTCGGCGCCGGCGCCTTCTGGGTCGGCGCGGTCTTCACCTTCTTCCTGTTCGTGCAGCCGGCGGCAGCCGCGGTCGGCCCGGACGCGACGCGGTTCACCTACCAGCTCCTCCACGATCGCCGGCTGCCGGCCGTCATCCTGGCCGCGGCGGCGACGACGATCGTGGCCGGTGCCTGGCTCCTGGTCATCTCCTCGAACGGCCTCGACCCGGACCTGCTGTTCGACGAGGCGCGGCTCGGCTTCACGATCGGCGGCGTGGTGGCGATCCTCACCTTCGCAATCGGCTCGCTCTACGTCTATCCGCGAACCCGGGTGGTGGAGCGGACGATCGGGCGCCTCGTCGCGGAACGTAGACCACCAACGCCCGACGAGCAGCAGCTCCTGGCACGGACGGGGAGCGAGTCGAGGCGGGCGGGCTGGATCGTCATCGTCGGCCTCACGATCGCCGTGATCTGCATGGCGACCGCTCGCCTGTGGGGCCTGGTGATCTGACGTCGATCCGCGCCGGCAAGGTCAGCCCTCCGGGTCGACCTGCCGCGTAGGGCCTGGGGCAACCATGATCTGACCATCGGGCGCACCTCCCAGCCCATGAGTGGCCAGCCACAGAAGCGGGATGCCGACGACGCTTCCTGCCAGCGCCACGCCGAACAGCGCCGGGATGCCGAACTGATCGGCCACCCACGAGCCGACGCTGGGCCCGATGATCAGCGCCAGGCTGAAGACCGTGGCGGACAGGATGCCCTGCGCGGTGGCCGCCGTCGCCTCGGGCGCGTGGCGAGAGACGAACGTCACCCCGCCGACCAGGACCAGGGCGAAGCCGATGCCGTGCAGCACCATCGTCGAGGCGGCGAGGAACGGATCGGCCACGAGGATGAGCATGAGCGCCCGCAGCGCGAAGGCCAGGGCGCCGATGACGATGAGGCGCTCGCCGCCAACCCGCGCGCCGAGCCACGGGTAGGCCGCCATGATCGGGATCTCGACCAGGGCGCCGATGGCCCATGCCGACCCGACCAGCTCGCCCGGAGCGCCGAGCTCGAGCAGGTGGATCGAGAAGTACCAGTTGATCGCCATCGATGACGACCACACCAGCAACACGGCTGGAAGGAAGCGCGCCACCGGTCGATGGCGGAGCACGACCCCGATGGCGCTGAGGCGCGGCAGCCGTGGACCGCCGCGGTCGCCACGCAGGGGCAGAGAGACGACCGCCAGCACGAGCAGCATCGCGACGTAGAGCCCGAACACGATGGGAGGGCCAACGCGCTGGATGAGCGCTCCGGTGACGACGACGACGACGATGAACGATGCCGAGCCCCAGGCGCGGAGGCGCCCGTATCGGTTGCGGTCGCTGCCGACCGTCTCCAGCGCCCGGGCGTCGAGGGTGGGCGCAATGCCGGCGAAGGCCCCCGACATCACGGCCAGCGCCACTGCCATCGCTCCGACGCCGTCGACCACCGCCAGCCCGATCGCCCCCACGCCCGCGGTCAGCGCGGCGACCGGGATGATGAGACGCGAGCCGGCATAGCGATCGGCGATCGCGCCCCAGATCGGGGCGGCCAGGAGGCCGACGGCCGCCCCGAAGGCGGTCAGCAGCCCGACCGTGGCCAGGTCGAGTCCGCGCGTCTGGTAGAAGACGGGGAGATAGGGAAACGACGCGCCGACCGCGCCGAACAGGGCGGCATAGCTGAGGCGAGCGGCAAGGCTTGGCCGGATCAGCATCGGTGCCCCGATCATAGGCGGCGCGTCGCCCGCTCTAGCCGCTTCGTCCCCGCGCATCGATTGGCCAGCGGCCCACGACGCGGCCCTCGCGCACGATGACCGCATCGTCGAACAGGTCGACCACCGGGCAGACGTGGTTCGGGACCACGGCCACGACGTCGCCCAGGCCGGGCCCGGGTCCATCGGTGCGGAGCTCGACGGCGCCGTGATAGTCGAACACGCGCAGGATGACCGCATCGGGGTAGGCGGGCAGCAGGCCGAAGCCGTCGAGGTACTCGGCGCGGTCCTTGGTCAGGGCCTTCGCCCCGGCGTCGATCACGAATCGGCCGGGACCCGGCCGGCTCACGACGGTCGCTGCCACCGCGGCGGCCAGCTCGTCGTCGGTGACGCTGCCCAGGACGAGCTGCTGACGATCGTTGAGGGCGTATGTCCCGGCCCGGATCTCCGTGATGCCCGAGCGAGCGGCGAGCAGGCGCGTCGGCGTGGAGCCCGCGCTGAGCGTGTCGATCTCGAATCCCGCATCGGCCAGGGATGCGGCGGCCGCGGTCAGCGCGGCCACCTCGTCGTCGGCCGCCCCGGGTCCCGCCTCCGGGTCGCGATATGCGTGTCCGCCGTGCGTGAAGACGCCACGCACGTCGAGCCCTGCATCGCGCGCCGCCCGAGCGACGGTGACGGCAGCTTCGGGACCGTCCACGCCGGTTCGGTGCAGCCCGGCGTCGAGCTCGATCAGCACGCGCAGCGGCCGTCCGGTGTCGCGCACCGCGGAGGCCAGCTGCCGGGCTCCATCGGCCGAGTCGACGCCCACGGTCAGCGTGATCCGCTCATGGAGCCTCCGAACCCGATCGGCCTTCGGGCCGCTCGCCCAGACGGGGTACGCGACGAGGATGTCGTCGATGCCCGCATCGGCGAGCACCTCCGCCTCGCCGAGCGTGCCGGCGGTCAGCCCGTTCGCCCCCGCCTCGACCTGCATGCGGGCGATCGGCACCAGCTTGTGCGTCTTGAAGTGCGGTCGCAGCCGGATGCCGCGTTCGTCGAGCGCCGCCTGGAGACGGCCGATGTTCCGCTCGACCACGTCGAGATCGATCACCAGGCAGGGCGTGTCGAGCTGATCCGAAGGGAGCCTCACCAGGACAGAGTGCCAGAACGCCGCCCAGCAGCGAGGTGCTCGTCAGGTCACAGAGCAAGCGCTGGTCCGGTTCCTGCTACGGAGCGCGGGATGCGCTACCTGGTATTGGGGGCGGTTCTTCTCTTCACGACGGCGGGGACTGCGCGGGCCGATACCGGCCTGACCGATGCGGTCGCAGCCGCCTTCCTCGTCCGCCACGTCGACGCGACGCTGCATGACATCGCCCACGCGCGCGTCGCCGAGCTCGCCGCCGCGGGACGGCTCAGCCACGACGGCATGCGTCCCGGTACGGCGGAGGTGGTCGCCTACAACTCTGGCGTCGCGAATCCCGTCGCGAACGCCGTGGGTCAATGGATCGGCAGCGACCTGCACCGCGCGATCCTGTCCGACGGCTCGTACGGCCGCATTGGGTGTGCCGAGACCGTCGGCGGCGGCACGCACTGGTTCGCCTGCGTGCTTGCTGCCGGTCCGCTGCCGGCGCAGGGCGGGACCCTGAGCTCAGGCTCGTCCGCACTGCCCGACACCCGCATGGCGCACCCGACCGTGTCGATGGCGGCCAGGCTCCGACCGTCGCTCGACTAGAGATGCCTAGGGTGCCGAGCGGAAGGGAGCGCGCCAGTCCGGCGCGTCGAAGTCCGGAGCGAAGAATGAGCGTGATCGGACGATGCGACCTTCGCGCAGCACATACAGGTTGAGCGCCCACCACATGCTGCCGTCCGGGTAGCGCACCCGGACAACCGCGGTTCCGCGGCTGCCACCGCCGTCGACGGCGATCAGCGTGTACGACGGCGTCAGCGCATAGGCCGTGTCGCCGATGATCTCGCTCAGCTCTGATGTTCCGGGACCCAGGTCGGGATAGTTCTCGAACTGGCCGCGCAGGTTGGCGAGGCCTTCGAATCGCTCACCGGATTGCGGGTACTCCCACACGATCTCGCCGTGCACGAACTCGCCCAGCCGGTCCCAATCATGGGTCGAGACGACTTCCGAGAAGCCCCGCAGGATCCGGTCGTGCTCCGGTTCGGTCATGGCTTCACCCTGGCCAGCGATTCGCCCTTGGCCGCGGCATCGGGCTGCCGCCCGGCCCGCGCCGTGACCGCCTGCGCCTCTCGATCGGTGAAGGCGCGCGTCCGGAGGACATCGAGGGCGCGCGCATGGGCGTCCAGGAAGGCGCCGAGCGCCGCGCGCCGGACCTCGACCGGCAAGTCGCCGCGCGAGGCCAGCTGGCGATAGCCGGCGTGGGTCATGTAGGCCTCGACGACGGTCTGGAGATCCACGGCGCCCAGCAGCGTCGCGAGCTCGGGCAGAAGGCGCTCGAACGACGAGCGGTCGAGGTCGGCAAGCAGGCCGTGCTCGCGCGCCACGGTGATCGTCGAGCGGTTGACGTCGAGCTCGAAATACACCGCCTTGGCCGCGTTCCGTGCCTGTCGCTGGAACTGGCGGCGCTGGATGTACAGGCCGACGAGGAGCCAGCCCATCACGCCGACGAACGAGCCGATGATCGCGGGCAGGAGGGCGCTCATCTCCATGACGGCAGGAGTATCGCCGTCGCCGGGCTTCCGGCACAACCTTCCCGGCGGGACATCGCTCCTGGAGCCCTGGTCGATTGTCGATGCCCTGGGCGGCCGTGGAACCCTAGTGCTCGAGCTTGTGCGCCGGTCGCCAGAAGGACGACCAGTCGAGACCCAAACCGGCGAGGACGACAAGTGCCGCGGCAGCCAACCGCACCATCACTGGTCGGATCGCCATCGGGTCGGCGGTGGCGTAGAGCGAGAGCCACACGGCGATCGGCGCGATGCCGACGAGCATGGCGATCAGGTACGCGACGCGTGATCGGTGCGCCAGTCCGACGCAGAGCGCGATTACCATCACGCCGGCGAGCAGGACCTGCGTGATGGTCGACTGGAAGAGGAGGAAGTGGCGGCCGAGGATCGTCGCGGCGTGCATCGCGGAGGCGGGGGCAAGCAGCACGCTCTCGAGCGCCATGATGCCCAGGCCGAACATCGCCATGCGGATCGGCAGGCTCCGATCCAACGCCGTGATCTCCGATCGGATTTGCTCGCCTACAGCGTACCAACCGAGCACGTGAGACGCCATCGGCCGGCTGGACAGTCGCCGGATACTGATTGAACTGAGCATTCCCGGGCTGACGGAGGCGTCCCGATGCAGCACCCAGTTCCGGCCGGCCACGTGGTCGTGCCCGACCCTGCCACAGATCCCGACCTGCTGGCACTCGAGATGGACGACCATCCGCAAGGCGGCTTCCACGGGCTGCTCGAGGTCATCCCCACCAAGGCCGACTACGTGCTCGACCTGGTCCGGGTGAACTCCCTGTGGCCGCTCCTGGCCGGGCTGTCGTGCTGCGCCTTCGAGATGATGAGCAGCGCGACCAGCCTCAACGACATGGACCGCTTCGGCATGTTCCCGTTCCGGGCCAGTCCGCGTCAGGCCGATGTCCTGATCGTGGCCGGGACTCTCACGACGAAGATGGCCGGGCCGCTCGTCCGCATCTGGGAGCAGATGCCCGAACCGAAGTGGTCGGTCGCGATGGGCACGTGCACGACGTCGGGCGGCCGATTCAAGCGCAGCTACAGCGTCGTCCAAGGCGTCGACCGCGTGATGCCGGTGGACGTGTACGTCCCCGGCTGTCCGCCGCGGCCGGAGGGCCTGATCTACGGGATGATGCGGCTCCAGGAGCTGATCAAGCAGCGACGCGGCCAGTGGAGCACGTTCGTCGACCGCGGCCCGCAGCGGCAGCGCTGGGAGGGCGATCTCCGCTGAGGGTTACTGGGTGCTGAGGATCGCGCCCGCGAAGTCCTCGGTTGTACCGGTCGGGCCCACCGCGAACAGGAAGACGAGGAAATCTTCGGTGCGGCCCCACGGTCCGAGGACGACGCTTTCGCCGGCCGCGCTCATCACGTAGGCAGAGCCGCCGAGACCGCGCTGACTCCCGGCCTGGAAGCCGTCCTCCATGCCATCGAGGATCCGGGCGAAGGCATCCACCGCCTGCTCGTCGGTGGTGCCGGGAACGCCGAAGGCGACGGCCAGGACCTCGTCCTCGCCGCGGGTCGCGAGCGCGGCGTTGACCACCTCGACCTCGCCCTGTTCGCCCAGCGACGTGTTCGCGGCATCGACGAAGCGCTGCACTCCCGGGGTCGCCGCGGCCGTGTAGGCGAAGCCCTCGACGCCGGGGAAGGAGCCGAATGCTTCGCCAGGTGACACGTGGGTGAGGAGGGATGGATCGCCGGCCGCGTCGGATGGGACAGCGACGGAGCCACAGGCGGCCAGGATGCCGACGGCCACGAGGGCCAGCACCGGCCGCAATCGATTGCGAAGGGAAGTGGTGAACATCGCGGGCAAGGGTAGCAACGATGGTCCGATCCTTCAGACCAGGGTCATTCGACCGGCTCGACCAGCCACAGATCCGATGCCGAGCTGTCGGCGGCGAGCAGCTCGACGAGCAGCCACTCGCGGTCGTCGATGCGCAGCGACAGGAAAGAGTGGATCCCCGGCGCGCCTTCGAGCTCACGTGACGCCGCGACCGGGCCGTCGCGGACGCAGGTCCATGACTTGCCGTCGGTGCTCACGGCTGCGCCGATGGCCATCGTGTCGGCCGTGGCCTCGAAGATCCCGAAGCTGAGCCGGTAGCCATCATCAGCCGGTCGCAGCTCCGGCTCCACCATCGACCGCGCATCGATGCCGCACGCCGAGGGCCCGAGCGCATCGGGATCATCGGCCGTGTCCAATGCCGCCGGCGTTCGGTCCCAGGTCAGGCCGTCGGTCGACCGCGCGAAGCCGATGCGATTGCGGTTCGGTGCCGATCCACTCGCTCCGCCGTACGCCATCAGGTACCCATCCTCGGTGGCCACCACCGAGGGATGGTCGGTGATCTGGCCGTCCCAGCCCTCGCCCGATGGGCGAAGGACGGGCTCCGGCGCGACCGTCCACGGTCCATCCGGGCCCTGGGCGCTCGCCGTCCAGACGATCGGAGTTTCCGTCTCCGCCAGGCGTCCGGAACCGTACATGCGCCAGCTGCCGTCGGCGCCGACCAGTACCGACGACGGCACCGGACCGACGCTGTCGAGCCCGATGGCAGCACCGTCGAGCACCGAGATCTCCGTATCGCCATCCCATGCCCGACCATCGGATGAGGTGAGGTGCACCACCCGCGGCGGTGCGTCGGGATCTGCGTCGAAGAGGACGGCCCACAGGTGGTGGACCCCGTCCTGCTCGACGGCGGCGCCGGGCAGAACATAGGCCACGTCCACCTCCTGGTGCGCGAGCACGAGCTCCGGAACGCTCGTGGCCTGAGCGGAAGACGCGGAGCTCGTCGGGGTCGAGGTGCTCGGGACACTGCTCGATGGTGAGCAGCCCGTGAGCACGGCGACGGCAAGCGCGGTTGCGAGCGGGCGGACCGCTTCGAAGTTCCGCGAGGCGTTCACATTCCCTCCGCATCTCTGGCCGACGCTGTATCCGCGGTCCGATGGATGGACCACCACACGAGGAGTACACAACGATGAGCGGATTTGTTCGGGTGATCGTGCTGTTGCTGGCCGTGGCCATCGCGATCGGCATCGGCGCGGCGGTCTACAACGCCGGGGTGACGGCCGGCCTGGCCGAGGCGGCCCAGCAGGCGGCAGTGTCGGGCGACGCGGTTCCGGTGCCGGTCCCCTACGGGTACGGCTACGGGCCGTATTGGCACGGGCCGTTCGGCGGTGGGTTCGGCTTCTTCGGGATCTTCTTCCTGATCTTCGGGTTCTTCCTTGTCATCGGCCTGGCGCGAGCCGCGTTCGGCTGGGGCCGATGGAACGGCCCGCGCGGCCCCGGCGGTCGGGCTGGGTGGGGCGGCCGGTCCGAGAGGATCGAGGAGCTGCACCGTGAGCTCCATCAGCGGGAGGCCGGCCAGGGGCCGCAGCCGTCGGCCGGCGCCTGACGCGCGGCGCGTAGGATGCGGTGGCCATGCCGTCCATCCTGATCGTCGACGACGAGCCGAAGATCGTTCGGCTCGTCTCCGACTACCTGGCCGATGCGGGCTTCGGCGTGTCCGCGGCTCGCACCGGCGACGAAGCGCTGATGCGGGTCCGAACCGAGGCGCCGGACCTCGTGGTCCTGGACCTCGGGCTGCCCGGCCTCGACGGGCTCGATGTGACGCGCGCGATCCGGCGCAGCGGCGAGCTGCCGATCATCATGCTCACCGCCCGCGACGACGAGACCGACCGCATCATCGGCCTCGAGCTTGGTGCCGACGACTACGTCACGAAGCCGTTCAGCCCTCGGGAGCTGGTCGCGCGAGTGCGCGCCGTCCTCCGCCGCCACGCCGGGGCGGGGGAGCGAGAGCATCTGCGGGCCGGGGACCTGCGACTCGACGTGCCGCGCATGCGCGTGACCCGGGGCGAGCATGCGGTGGAGCTGACGGCGACCGAGTTCGCGCTGCTGGCGGAGATGGCGCGCCAGCCCGGGCCGCGTCTTCACCCGCTCGCAGCTGCTCGACGCAATCCACGGCGTGGCCTTCGAGGCGTACGAGCGCGCCATTGACGCCCACGTGAAGAACATCCGCCGCAAGCTGGAGCCGGAGCCGCATGCCCCGCGCTATCTGTTGACGGTCCACGGGGTCGGGTATCGCCTTGCCGACTGACGAACACCGGTGGGGGCCTCGCGGCAGGTGGCGTGGGAGCGGTCGTCCGCCATGGTGGCCGGAGAACGAGCCGTGGCCGCCGCAGGACCCCGAGGCATGGCGCGGGATGAGCCGAAGGTTCGTGCGCCGCGCCGTGCGCTTCGTCGTGATCTTCGTCCTGCTGCTGGCGGTGCTCATCGTGGGCCTGGCCTGGCTGCTGACGGCCCTGTTCGACCAGGCGATCGTCTCGGCCATCGTCCCGGCCATCGCGCTGCTGCTCGGCCTGTTGATCGTCATGCGCCTGCTGCGGGGCGTGCGGCGTGCCGCAGCGCCGCTCGGGGATCTGATCGAGGCCTCGGGCAGGCTGGAGGCAGGAGAGGCCGGTGCCCAGGTGGAGGTGCGTGGCCCGCGCGAGATCCGCGCCCTCGTGCAGGCCTTCAATTCGATGAGCGCGCGGCTGGCCGCGGACACCGAGGAGCGGCGCCGCCTGCTCGCCGACGTGAGCCACGAGCTTCGCACCCCGCTGACCGTCATCCAGGGAAACGTGGAGGGCATGCTCGACGGGTTGTATCCGACTGATCGGCCGCACCTCGAGCGCGTCCTGGTCGAGGCTCGCCAGCTCGAGCGTCTGGTGGAGGACCTTCGCACCCTCTCGCTGGCCGATGCGGGCGCGCTGCCGCTGCACCGGGAGCCCACCGACCTCGGCGTCCTCGCCGCAGATGTCGTGGCCGGCTTCGAGCCACAGGCGGCCGAGGGCGGCGTTGACCTTTCGGTCGAGGCCGAGCCGGTCGTCTCGCAGTCGCTCGATCCGCGACGGCTGCGGCAGGTGATCGGCAACCTGCTGTCGAACGCGCTGCGGCACACCCCGCCAGGAGGCGGCGTGACGGTCACGGTGCGGTCCGCGGTCGACGCGGTCGAGCTGGTGGTGGCGGACACCGGCTCCGGGATGGACGCGTCGGTCGCCACGCGCGCGTTCGACCGCTTCTGGCGATCGGGCGAGGATGCCGGGGCCGGGCTGGGATTGGCGATCGTGCGTGACCTCGTCCGCGCGCATGGCGGAGACGTCAGCCTCGAGAGTGTGGCGGGCACGGGCACCACCGTGCGCTGCCGGCTCCCGCTGGCATCGGCATCCCCGGAGGAACGCAGCTAGCCGACGGCCTCTCGCCGCGCCGCCTCGAACCTCGGGATCCCGGCCTCGACCATCTCGTCAGACGCGGTGAGGCTGATCCGGAACCAGCCCGGCGTCTCGACGATCGTCCCCGGCAACACGAGCACGCGGTGCCGCGCCAGCGCGTCCCCGAAGGCGACGTCGTCCTCGATCGGCGAGCGAGCCATCGTGGAGAACGTGCCTCCGGCATGGAGGCGTCGTAGCCCATGTCGCGAAGTGCCGGCACCAGCCGGTCGCGGTGTCGCGGTCAGCATCGGGCCTGCGTCGGACGCCGACACGCCCTCGTCCACCCTTAGCGGACGACGTCGATGACGCTGAGCACCGGGTCGCGGGCGCCGGGATGGCGCGGGACCGCCAGACGCAGGCGCGCGAATCGCTCGAGCGCCACGTCGCGCAGGTGCATCCTCGCGAACTGGGTTGGTGGCCGGGTCTCCTCGGCCAATCGGTCGCGGAGCGAGACGATCTCGATGTGCGCGGCCGCCAGACGATCCTCGAGGTGCTGCCGACGGCGCGCGAGAGCCAGCACCTGGACGACGGCGAGGAACAGCAGGCCGATCACCGCGAGGACCGCCAGGTCGCGCAGCTGTGGATCCACGTTCGGCTCCCGGGCACGATCGGACAGGATTGCGCGGGGCACGCGACTGGGATCGTCACGATAGCGCCCGGTGTCAAGGCGCACCGCCTGCGGGCTCAGCTGACGCCGATGACGACCTTTCCGCGCGCCCGCATCGTTTCGAGGTAGCGCATCGCATCGGCGGTCTCTGCGAGCGGGTAGACCCGGTCGATTACCGGCGTGACCTTGCCGGCCTCGATGAGCTCCTTCAGGACCAGCAGGTCCTCCCGCTTCGGCGATGCGTAGAAGGTGATGATGCGCTGCTCACCGAAGGCCGAGAGGAGCGGGCCGCCGATGAAGCCGCGAACCAGCGTGCCGACGAAGTCGCCCTTCGAGGCGCCGACGAGGACGATGGTGCCGTCCGGGGCCAAGGCCCGCCGCATCGCGAGAAGCGACCGCGTGGCGCCGTTGTCGATGATGACGTCCCAGCGCCTTCCGCTGCGGGTGAAGTCTTCTCGGGTGTAGTCGATGACGTCATCGGCGCCGAGGGATCGAACGAGGTCGACGTTTTCCGCGCGCGTGACCGCCGTGACCGTTCCTCCGAACGCTTTCGCGAGCTGGACCGAGAACGTTCCCACGCCGCCGCCCGCACCGTGGATCAGCACCGTCTTCCCGGCCTGGACCTTGCCGTGATCGCGGATCGCCATGATGGCGGTGATCCCTGCCGCGGGGACAGCCGCGGCCTGCTCCATGGTCAGGTTTGTCGGCTTCGGCACGAAGAGCCGAGCGGGACCGCACACGTACTCGGCGCAGGCCTTGCCCTTGTTTCCGAAGACCTCGTCCCCGGGCTGGACGTCGGTCACCTCGCTGCCGACCTCCTCGACCGTCCCGGCCATATCGACGCCGGGGATGCTGCCCTTCGGCTGGCGCAGGCCCATCTCGAACCGGGCGACATACGGCTTGCCGCGCATCATGTGCCAGTCGAGCGCGTTCACCGACGCCGCGTGGACGCGGACGAGGATGTCACCGGGCCTGACATTCGGCGTTGGGATCTCCCCCACCCCGAGAACATCGGGGGACCCGTATCGGCGATAGACGATCGCCTTCATGGTCTGCTCCTTGGCGATTACCTGCGGGGATCGGTCGACGATCGGTGCTACACTGGTCATACGTTGTAAGATAGTCTTACGCTGTAAGAACTGTCAAGCCCTATGCCCTGCAATGGAGATCGATGGCACTGCCGGCCGAAGAGCCCGCGACGATCCGGACGCCGCTGAGCCGGGAGCGGGTGCTGCGCGCGGCGATCGACCTTGCCGATTCGAGCGGGATCGAGTCGGTCACGATGCGCCGGCTCGCGCAGGAGCTCGGCGTCGAGGCGATGACCCTCTACTACTACGTGGCGAACAAGGAGGAGATGCTCGAGGGCATCGTCGCCATCGTGATGGGCGAGATCGAGCTTCCGTCCGGCGAGCAGGATTGGAAAGGGGCGCTCCGCAGAACCGCCATCTCTGCCCACGACGTCCTCGTGCGCCACCCGTGGGCTAGCGCGCGCATGATGACGAGTGGCCTGACGCCCGAGCGGCTGGCGTACATGGAGGGGATCCTTGGGTGCCTCCGCTCCGGTGGATTCACTCCATGGCAGACCCATCTCGCCTATCACGCGCTGGAGAGCCACATCGTCGGCTTCACGCTGTGGCTCGCGGGCATGGCGCTCCCCGATGACCTCGCAGACCTCGCCTCGAGCGTGCTTGGCATGGTCGACGCCGATGCCCACCCCTTCTTCGTCGAGCACATCAACGAGCACCTGCGCGCGGAGCACGGCGAGGGCGATGTGTCGTCGTTCGAGTTCGGGCTCGATCTGATCCTGGACGGCCTCGAGAGGATGCGAGCCGCGGCCTGAGCACGGCGAGCCTAGCAGGCACCATGCAGATATCGGTTTGGCGGACGAACCTGAAACCTTCGAGGCGGAACGAGGCTCGGAATGAATATGGCTCGACGCTTCCTCGTCGTCCTCGCCCTCGTCGCCGTTGGCTGCGGCCCTGCGCCGCCGGCGTCCGATGCGTCCGGGTCGGCCGTCGCCCAGCCCTCGGCATCCGCCGCGCTGCCCGCGGCGGTCGCTTCGGGGGTGCCGTACGCCCCGGCCATCGATCCGGCGAACTTCGTCGAGATCGTCGACAACCCCTACCTGCCGCTGGTGCCCGGGGCGCAGTGGACGTACGAGGGATCCGGCGATGCCGAGGGAGAGGTCGATACCGTGACCGTCCTGGACGAGACGCGAGTTGTCATGGGTGTCGTCTGCGTCGTGGTCCGCGACGAGGTGACGCTCGACGGGGAGCCGGTGGAGCTGACCGACGACTGGTATGCCCAGGACGCGGACGGGAACGTCTGGTACTTCGGCGAGGAGACCGCCGAGTACAAGAACGGCGAGGTGGTCAGCACCGAGGGGTCGTGGGAAGCGGGCGTCGATGGCGCCCAGCCGGGGATCGTCATGCATGCCGAGCCGGTGATCGGCGTGGCGTACCGGCAGGAGTATTACGCCGGTGAGGCGGAGGATATGGCACGGGCCGTGGAAGTGGGGCAGCAGCTCGAGGTGGCGGCGGGGTCGTTCGAGGACGTGCTGGTCACCGAGGACTGGACGCCGCTCGAGCCCGATGTCCTGGAACGCAAGTTCTACGCGCCGGACGTCGGACAGATCGCGGAGCGCCAGGTCGAGGGCGGCAGCGCCGGGTTCGACCTGGTCGAGTACACCGCCCCCTGACCGACGGTCAGGAGGATGCGGCGGCACGCTCCCGGACCAGCCGTACGGCCTCGGCGGTGCCGCCGTTCCACGGCGCCCCGTGACCCGGCAGGACCCAGCTGGCGGGAATGGCCGCGATCCGGTCCAGCGCGGCGAGGGCGGCGGCAGGGTCGATCGTGAACGGCGCGGGCTGCGGTCCTTGCTCGCCGGTGAGCACATGACCGGTGGTCAGGGCATCGCCCACGAACACGGCGTCGACGCCGGCCACGTGGATCGCGATGCTGCCCGGCGTGTGGCCCGGGAGGTGAACGATCCTCGGCGCACCGGGCAGGTCGAGCACCTCGCCGTCGGTCACGGTCACGACCTCCCGGACCGGCTTCGGCCGCAGGCCGCCGCGCGTGCCTGCGTACCACAGGAACCGGAGCAGCGGCCCGATCTTCATCGGTCCCATCGACGTGCTCTTCTTCACCAGCCCGCGCGCCCGGTCGGCATCGGCCTCGTGGACGTGGATGGGCACCCCCTGAGCACGTAGCCGCTCGGCGAAGCCGATGTGATCGGTGTCGCCATGGGTGAGGATCACGCCCCGGATGTCGGCGACCGAGCGACCCATGGCCGTCAGCTCGCGCTCGAGGTCCTTCCACTGGCCGGGGACGCCGGTATCGATCAGCGTCAGCTGATCGCCATCTTCGACGACGTAGCAGTTGACGAGGTCCGAGCCGATGCGGTGCAGCGACGGGGCAAGCTTCATCGGACCATCCCTGGCGCTACCCGATCCCGGCGGTCTGGTCGAGGTGCTGGAGCAGGTCATGCGCCGCCAGCTCGATCGCCTTGTGCCGCCACTCGGCCGCCCGGTAGTGGCAGGCGATGATGCCGCTGCGGTGGATGCGGCGGAGGTCGCCCAGGACGAACGCATATCGCGCCTTGGTGTCGTCGTTGGCGCCGTCGGTCAGGCCCAGGTGCCAGGTCGCATACTCCTCCCAGGAGTGGCGCTCGAGGTAGCGGTTCTCGTCCTCGGCGCTCGGCTGCACCTCGCCCCAGTCGCTGTCGAGCACGTACTGGCGGCCATCGATCATTCGACGGGCGTGGGCCACCGCGTCGGAGTTGACCTCGTACGAGGCCACGTCAGGCTCGATCGGCCATCGGCTTCACCTCGCCGATCCAGCGATCGATCGTCTCGTCGTCGAAGGGCGCCGCCAGCTCGGCGATGAAGGTGTGGAAGCCGATCGCCTTGCGGTCGATCATCTGCTGCGCCACCTGCTCCGGGGTTCCGACCCAGAAGGTGTCGTCGTCGAGGACGGCGGACATCGGTGTGCGGTTGTGCTCCATCTGGGCCTCCCACACGGCGCGGGCCTCGGCCTCGGTGGAGCGGATGATCGGCTTGCAGCCGGCGGTCAGCTCGATCTCGTGGAAGTCGCGCCCGACCGCCTCGCAGTGGGTGCGCAGAACCGAGACCTTGTGGCGCAGCTTCTCGACCGACCCCATGGCGTTCCACATGTCCGCCGACTTGGCAACGCTGCGGAGGGTCTTCCGTTCGCCGGAGCCACCGATCATGATCGGCAGGCGCTCCTGCACCGGCAGCGGATTGATCCGCAGATTCGACAGCTGGTAGCGTCCGTCGGGCGGCGAGGTCACCGACTCCCCGGCCAGCAGCGCACGCATGGCGGTGACCGCCTCGTCCATCCAGGTCAGCCGCTCGCCCGGGGAGTGCCCGAAGTCGATCCCGAACTCGGTGTGCTCGGTCTCGAACCAGGCTCCGCCGATGCCCAGAATCGCGCGACCGCCGCTGATGTGGTCGAGGGTGACCGCCAGCTTGGCGGTGAGCGCGGGGTTGCGGAACGTGTTCGCCCCGACGAGCAGCCCGAGGCGGGCGCGGCTGGTGACCTTGGCCCAGGCCGCGAGGCTCATGTGGCCCTCGAAGATCGGCTGGTACGGGTCTCCGAAGATGGCGTGGAGGTGGTCCCACGTCCAGAGGTGCTCGTAGCCGAGCTCGTCGATACGGACGGCCGAGCGCTCGAAGCTCTCCCAGTCGGTGGCCTGGCTCCAGAGCAGGATGCCGAGTCGAGTGTCCATGCATGGAGCGTAGCACCCGACCAGCGGGCACCGACTGGCTGTCGGTTCCGGTATCGGACGTGCAGGTCTGTCCAGCGCGATGGATACAGCACTCGAGACGGTTCCTCTCCCCGGCATCGGCGAGGCCGTCGTCGCAGCGGCGGCGCCTGGCAGGGGCGTCGGCTGGTGGGCCGGCGCATCGAGCGCGGCACTGGACAAGGACGGCTCGGTCGTGATCGCCTACCGCGTGCGCACCGGCCAGGCCGGCCGCGGTTCGACGGTGGTGGCTCGATCGCCCGACGGCGAGCGTCTCACGACCGTGGCTGAGCTGCCACAGGAGCGGTTCGGCGCCGCCTCGATGGAGCGCCCCGCGCTGATCCGCACCGATAGCGGGCGCTGGCGACTCTACGTGTGCCCCGCCAGCAAGCCGCCGAGCAAGCACTGGTGGATCGACCTCCTCGAGGCCGACGATCCCGAGGGGTTTGCGATAGCGGAGGCGCGGACCGTTTTTCCGGGAAGCGAGACGGTCGGCGTGAAGGACCCGATCGTCCAGCGCACCCCGGACGGCGGATGGCAGGCATGGGTCTGCTGCCACCCTCTGGACGTACCGGACGAGGAGGACCGGATGACGACCGCCTACGCCACCTCGCTCGACGGGGTGGAGTGGGAATGGCACGGCACCGTGCTGGCGCCGCGGCCGGGCACGTGGGACCAGCGCGGCGCGCGACTGACCGCGGTCCTGCCCGATGGGCGCGCCGCGTACGACGGCCGGGCATCCAAGGAGGAGAACTGGTTCGAGCGCACGGGGCTCGCGCGGCTCACCGGCGGCCGCCGTGGCGAGCTGGAGCAGGTCGGTGATGACGCGGTGCGGGACGTGCGCTACCTCGACGTGCTGCCACTGCCGGATGGTGGGTTCCGGATCTGGTACGAGTCCCGGCTCCCCGACGAGAGCCACGAGCTTCGCACGGAGCGCATCGGCGCATAGCACCTTCGGCGGCGCCCGAGGCCGTGACGTAACGGGTACTCCTCCCGGTCGCAACGGGTACGCTGCGGCGAGATGGAAGGGATCGCCCGATGAGCGTGGCATCGGTTGCCCGCTCCGCCAGCCCCATCGGCCTCGGAGCCGGGCTCGTCTTCTGGTTCGCCTCGCTGACGCCGACGCTCGTTCCGCGGGGTTGGATCGTCCAGGGCGTGACGAGCGGTGTGTGCGTGGCGATCGGCTACGGGATCGGATCCATGGCCGCGCGAACCGTCCGCCGCGCGGCCCGTCGACGGAGTGGCGGGCATAGGCTCGGGGGCCCTCGGCCGGTCCTGGCGGTCGCGCTGGCGCTGGTGGTCGCTGTCGCCGGGATGCTGGCGTGGGCGACCTGGCAGGACGAGGCGCGCGACCTGGTCGGAATGGCGCACCTGGCCTGGTGGGAGGGCCCACCCATGGTCGTCCTCTCGGCCTTCGTCGGCAGCATCCTGGTCTGGATCGGCGCGACCGTCGGGGCTTGGATTCGCATCGCGCACGCTGGCGTACGAGGGCGCCTGCCCGCGTGGCTGGCGCTTCCGGGCACGATCCTGCTCGTCGTCGCGTTCGTTGGCCTGGTCGGCAGCCAGGTGGTGATGCGCGGGGGGGTCGTTGCCGCGAACGTCATCTACGAGGCACTCGACCAGGGGACCAACCCGGGCATCGACCGGCCGACCCGCGACACCGTGTCGGGAAGCCCTGGATCATTCGTTGGGTGGGAGACGATGGGGCTGTGGGGTCGCGATTTCGTGGCAGGCGCAACGACCCGCGACCAGCTCCTCGGGTATCACGGGGCCGATGCCGAGGTGCGCGATCCCGTCCGCGTCTTCGCCGGCATGCGCACGGCCGCGACGATCGAGGAGCGAGCGGCGCTCGCGGTGCGTGAGCTGGAGCGCGCGGGTGGCTTCGAGCGCAGCGTCATTGCCGTGTGGGTACCCGGTGGGTCGGGGTGGATGGACCCGAACGCGGCTCGGGCTCTCGAGCAGCTGCACGCCGGCGACACGGCGATCGTCGCCATCCAGTACTCGTATCTGCCGAGCTTCTTCAGCCTCGTCATCGACGGCAGCCAGGCCATCGATGCCGGCGCGCTCCTCTTCGACGCGGTGCACGAGCGGTGGTCCGCCTTGCCCGAGCAGCATCGGCCGCGGCTCATCGTCTTCGGCGCGAGTCTCGGCGCCGCCGGAGCCGAGAGGCCATTCGTCGGCTCAGATGCGGCTGCGTCGGTGGCGAACTTCGCGAGCCACGCCGATGGGGCGCTCATCGTCGGGAGCCTGGGCTGGAATCCGATCCTCCGTCAGCTGACCGGGGCGCGTGAGCCCGGCTCCCCGGCGTGGCAACCGGTCTACGCGGGGAACGAGACCGTTCGCTTCCTTCCCGGGGGGCGCCGGCCTGCCCTCGATCAGCGCTGGAGCGCGCCACGGATCCTGTACCTGCAGCATCCCTCAGATCCGGTCGCCTACCTCTCGCTCGATGCGCTGTGGTCGCCGTTGGACTGGATGGATGAGCCTCGTGGCCAGGGCGTCCCGCCCGACACCGGCTGGTTCCCGATCGTCTCGGTCGTCCAGGCCCTCGCGGATCTTTCGTTCTCCGCAGGCCTGCCGTCAGGATTCGGGCACGACTATCGGGTGGATTACGCGGATGCCTTCGCCCGCGTCGCGCCCCCCGAGGCGTGGACCGACGAGGACACCGCCCGCCTCGAGGCCTATCTCGCCGCCGACGCGGAGACCGCTGCGGGAGCGCCGTGAACCCGATGCGATTCAGGCTCCGGGTTTCACGACCATCAGGACGATGATCACCCCCACCAGGGCCGCGAGGAGGGCGGCGAGCACGCGCGCCCTCGCGCCGAGGGCGGCGAATTCGGGCGACTCCGGACCATCGGTCTCATAGGCGCGAATCTGGCGCGATAGGGTCGGGGAGTAGACGGCAAAGCCGACCACCGCCATGGTGACGTACAGGCCGATCGAGACGAGGATCCACACCATCTCGAACTCGTACGGGCCGGTGAGCACCAACAGGACGCCGACGATGCCGAGGGCGATATAGGCGGGGTTCGCCAGCCGATCGTCCAGGAACTTCACGCCCTGGAGCGCCCATCCCAGGTGCTGCGGCGCACGGGCCGCTCTGGCCTGCCAGACGCCGTAGGTGATGTTGGCGCCGACGGCGACGATCGCCAGCACGATGTGCGCGACCTTGAGCCACGGATACACGTCGAACACACTCGGTCCCCTTCAACGAAGCTGCAGGCTCCGCCATTGTCGCCGATGGTGTCACGGCGGTACGATCCTCAGCGGATGACCACCACGCCCTCACCCGACGCCCGAGCCATCCCCGGCGAGGCCGAGGCATGGCAGCGATTTCATCGGCTCATCGATCGCGTCACCCCGGAGATCGCGAACGAGCCGGGCTATTTCGAGGAGGGGTGGACCGCCAAGGACGCCATCGCCCACATCGGGACGTGGATGGCGCAGGGCGCTCAGATGCTGCGCCGCATCGCCGCGGGGACGTATCACCGCGACGAGCTGGACATCGACGCCGAGAATGCCCGATTCCTCGAGGCGATGCGGGACGTCCCTCTCGCGACGGTGCATCTCCAGGCGGCGTCGGCCCACGGCGAGCTCCTGGCCGCCTGGGCCCAGCTGCCCGAGATCACCGAGGATGCCGCGTACTGGGTCCGAAAGGCGGGTCCGGAGCACCTCGAGGAGCACCTGCCGCGGCTCGAGGCCTGGCTCGAGGAGCTCGGCAGCCGCTGATGCGCCACGCGGAATGGTGCACGGGTGCACCCTGCAAGGGACACCGCAAGGTCCGGGGCATACAGTGGCCGCCTTCTGCTGGAGGGGATATATGACACGGACGAACCGACTCGCCGTGCTGGGCGCCCTCGTCCTGCTCGTCGTTGCGGCCGGCACCGTGCTCGCCACGCGCGCTCCGCAGCCCGCCCGCGAACCGGCCGGCAACCAGCAGGACGGCGAGGATGAAGCGCCGCCCGACGCGGAGGCCATCCAGCACGCGATCGCTCGGCTCGGTGAGAACGAGATCACGGTTGACGAGGCCGTGTTCACCGACCTGGCTGGTCGCTACGGGCTCGGCGGGGCTGTTCGCATCTCGGCATGGGCCAGTCAGACGGGGATGTCCGTCGACGAGCTCGCGACCATGCACGACACCGGCGGCACGGATGGCGCGCCGATGGGCTGGGGCCGCATGGCGCACGAGCTGAATGATCAGGGCTTCTCCGTGCGTCCGGGCCTGGGCTCGATCATGGGCAACGGCCGCGGGCACGGCGAGGAGCCCCCGGGCCAGGCGCGCAAGGACGACTGAGCTGGGCGACGACCGTCGAATGACGTAGCGACCTCTGCTGCAATCGATCGATGGCGCCCGGGTCCTGCCCGGCGATGCTGGGACGGCAATCGATCCTCCGTCCGCACTGGAGCACCCCATGCGCCCCGCCGCCTTCTTCGCCGGGACACTTATCGCCCTCGGGCTGTACGTGGCCGTTGCGGCCGCGTTCGCGTTCACGCCGGCCTGGATCGGCATCGGCAGCCTCGCCATCGCCACCGTGGCCGCCGTCTCGCTCGTCGCCGGCGAGCGAACGCTCCCCGCCAGGTAGTTCTCTACACTCGCGCAGCATGCTGCGCGCCGTCGAGATCACGCGCTACGTCACGCCGCTCCGGGAGGGAAGTTCCCTCCCGGCCCTGGTGGAGGCCGATGACGAGCGCGAGTACGTCATCAAGTTCCGGGGCGCCGGCCACGGCGAGAAGGCGCTGATCGCCGAGCTCGTCGCCGGCGAGATCGGCCGTGCGCTCGGCCTGCCGGTGCCGGAGATCGTGCTGGCCACGCTGCCCGAAGCCATCGGACGCGCCGAGTCCCATGATGAGATTCGCGACCTGCTGGGCTGGTCGATCGGCCTGAACATCGGCCTGTCCTTCATCCCGGCGGCCCTCGCCCCCGACCTCGCCCGCCCGCCGATCGAGGGCCCCGAGTGGGCGGCACAGGTCGTCTGGTTCGACGACCTTGTCGTGAACCCCGACCGCACTCCGCGCAACGCCAACCTCGTGGTGCACGCCGGAGCGACCTGGCTGATCGATCACGGGTCGTCGCTGTACGTGCACCATGCCTGGACCGACCCCGACGAGCACGCCGCCCGCCCGTTCGAACGGATCGCCGACCACGTGCTGCTGCCGCACGCCGCATCGATCGAGCAGGCCGATGCGCGCCTTGCGCCTCTGATGACCGAGGCGGTCCTCGAGCCGATCCTGGACGCCATTCCCGACGAGTGGCTTCGCGACCAGCGGTTCGCTGCTCCCGATGCGGAACGCGACGCGTACCGCCGATACCTGGCGCGCCGACTTGCCGCCCGGAAAACATGGGTGGCGGAGGCCGAGCGAGCCCGACGTGAGGTCCAACGTGGCGCCGCCGCGTAGCGGGTTCACGTACGCGGTCGTGCGCGTCGTGCCCGACATCGAGCGCGAGGAGTTCGTGAACGCAGGCCTCATCCTGTTCGCCCGCGAGCGCGGCTTCCTCGCCGCACGAACGCGGCTCGACCGGGCCGCCGTCGACGCGCTGCGCCCGGGCTGCGACCACGAGGCGATTCGCCGCCAGCTCGAGCTGGTCGAGCAGATTGCGGGGGGCGAGGTCAGGACGGCGCCGTTCGCTGCGATGAGCCAGTCGGAGCGATTCCATTGGCTGACGACCCCGCGTAGCACGGTGATTCAGCCCGGACCGCTCCACACCGGCGTGACCGACGATCCGTCGGCGACCTTCGAGCACCTCTTCGGAGTCCTCGTCGACCGATGACGCGCGGTCGCTGGCTCGTCCTCGTCGCCGTTGCCGGGCTCGCGATTTTCGCCCTGTCCTTCGTGAACGCCTGGATCGTCCACGACCGCGAGCTGCGCGGCGAGGGATATCGGCACGCCCAGTACTACCTATCGGCGTGGCGCGGGGTCGGCATCCCGGTCCTGACGGTGGCTGCCGTCCTTGCGCTGGGCACCGCGGCCTGGGCAGTGGTTGTCCTCCGTCGCGCTGCGATGCCGGCCTGGCCGCTCGTCACCGGCTCGGCGCTGGTGGTCGGGCTCGTGCTGTCTGCCGCCTGGCCGGTGAGCCAGGACTCGCTCGCCTCGAGCGTCGACCTCTCATTCGGGCCGCTGCTGCCCATCGGCGCGGCCCTGGCGGTCGCCATGCTCGTCGGTTCGCTGGCAGCTGCGCGCTCGTCGAGGCGGGTGGTGCTCACGGTCGCCGCCATGGGGCTCGTCGCGCTGGTGGGTGGCGCTGGCGGGCGCTGGCTCGGCCTTCAGGTTGCGGAGGGAACCGGCCAGCACTGGTCGGAGGGGGAGTATGTCCGGCCCGCCGCCGACGGCGAGCCGGAGGAGGTCCTGGCTATCGGCGACGGCACGTTCTCGATCGGTGACCGATGGTCCGGCACCTGGGAGTCCTCGGGCTGGACCGTGACGGTCGACAACGACCCCGCCTGTCCCGACTCGCGCGGGACCTACCACGCCCACGGCGTGGAGGAGGAGGACCTGAGGTTCGTGAAGGTCGTCGACACCTGCCAGGACGGCGCGCGGGCTGCGGCCCTCGAGACGGGAATCTGGGAGCGACGCTGAGCGCTCAGCCCGGCCAGCGGTCCTCGAACACGGTCTCCTCCCGGGGGAGGCGCGCCTCCCCACGGGCCGACTTCGGCCGCTTGGCCGCCTCGCTCGGGTGGCCGATCGCGACGACCGTGCGGACGTACCGGTCCTCCGGCAGTCCGAGTCGCTGCGCCACGGCCGGGCGACCAGCAGATCCGATCCAGGCGATGCCGGCACCGAGCCCGAGCATGGATGCGCCCACCAGGATCCGCTCCGCGGCTCGCCCCTCGTCGTAGCCGTGCATCAGCCCTCGCCCGGGTTCCTGCGGCATGACGATGGCGATCGCCGCGGGCGCCGTGGCCAGCGAGCGCGTCGACGGCAGTCCCACGTCGTGGATGGCGCGCAGCGTCTCCGGGTCGCGGATGACGACGAAGCGCCACGGCTGGCTGTTCGTGCTCGAGCCCGACCATCGGGCGACATCGGCGATGGCGTCCACCGCATCGTCGTCGACCGGCTCCGACGTGTACTCACGGACCTGGCGCGTCTGGAGGAGTGGGCGAACGACGTCCCGGGCAGTGGATGAGTTCATGGGCGTAGCGTACCCCCGCTCGGGCGTCGCGGCCGTCGCCGGGCGAGGGCTACCATTGCCGTCATGAGCCAGGATCCGTGGCGGAAGTCACCGCCCGACCTCGTGGAGCGGTTCGGCGCAGCCGTGGCCGGGATCGAGGGCCTCGAGACCCGCAAGATGTTCGGCTATCCCGCCGGCTTCATCGGCGGCAACATGGTCACCGGGCTCCACCAGGAGTCGTGGATCGTCCGCCTTCCGGAGGACGCCCGCAACGAGCAGCTCGAGGCCGGCTGGACCACGTTCGAGCCGATGGCCGGACGGCCGATGCGCGAATATCTCGCGCTGCCAGCCGAGATCCTCGACGACCCCGACGCGGCCCGTGATTGGGTCGAGCGCGCTGCCGCCTACGTCCGCACGCTGCCACCCAAGAAGCCCAAGCCGCCCAAGGCGCCGAAGCGCTCCTGAGGTGGAGTCGCGGCCGCTCGGGCGGACGGGCATCTCCGTGCCGGTCGTCGGCCTGGGGACCTGGCGCACGTTCGATGTGCGCGGCGTGGACGGGGAGGCACGCGCGCGGTCCGTCGTGGACGTCGCCCTGGACGCCGGGACGCGGCTGATGGACACCTCGCCGATGTACGGTGCCGCCGAGGGCGTCCTCGGCCGAGCGCTCGGTGGCCGGCGCGACGCGGCGCTGGTGGCGACGAAGGTCTGGACCGATGACGACGCCGACGCCGAGCGTCAGATCTCCTTCGCCCGTCTCGCCTTCGGAGACAGAATCGACCTCTACCAGGTCCACAACCTGGTGGCCTGGCCGAGGCGCCTGGACCAGCTCGAACGGCTGCGGGACGCGGGGATCGTGCGCGCCATCGGCGTGACCCACTATTCGGCCTCCGCCCTCGACGAGCTGGCGCGCATCATGCGCAGCGGCCGGATCGACGCGGTGCAGGTGCCGTACAACCCCTGGCAGCGGGAGGCCGAGCGCGAGGTGCTGCCACTGGCCGAGGATCTTGGCCTCGGCGTGATCGTGATGCGGCCGTTCGGCGAGGGATCCCTGCTCCGGCGGTCACCGTCCACCGCCGAGCTTGCGCCGCTGGCCGAGGCCGGTGTGCGGACCTGGCCCGCGGCCCTGCTCGCGTGGATCCTGTCGGACGCTCGGGTCACGGCGGCCATCCCGGCCACCGCGGATCCCTCGCACATGGAGGCCAACGCGCGCGTGGGGGAGGGCGCGTGGCTGGACCCGGACCTGCGCAGGCTGGTCGCGGACCTCGCCGGAACCGGGGCATAGGAACGGCGCCGAGACCCCTGGTCAGGCGCGGTGCCTCCGTCCTACTGGGTCGTGCGCCGGTTGTAGAGCCAGAGCCCGACCGGGAAGAAGACGACCAGCAGGCCGACCGACCACCCCACCGCCGCGGCGAAGTCGTCCCCCGGGACGCCTTGCAGCGTGAGGTCGCGAACGGCGTTCATGACCAGCGTCAGCGGCTGTCGTTCGGCGAACCACTGGAGCCAGTCGGGCATCGTGTCGGTCGGGACGAACGCGCTGCTGACGAAGGTGAGCGGGAAGACCACCGCGAAGATGATGCCCTGGAGCGCCTCCGGGGTGCGCACGAGTGCGCCGGCGGCCACGCCGATCCACGACAGGGCGAAGCCGAACAGGAGCATGAGCAGAACGGCCGCAACGTTCGCCGGGATCGAGTCGGTCGGGTCGAAGCCGACGAGCAGGCCGACGACCCACATGATCGCCACCGCCAGCAGCGCGCGGAACAGGTCGGTCACGGTCCGCCCGACGAGCACCGACGACTGGTTCATCGGCAGCGAGCGGAAGCGGTCGATCATGCCGTTCTTCAGGTCGTTGGCCAGCAGGACGGATGTGTAGATCCCGGCAAATGCGATGGTCTGCACAAAGATGCCGGCCATCATGTAGCTCGTGTAGTTCTCGATCGGGATCGCGCCACCGAAGACCAAGCTGAAGAGCAGCACGAACATGATCGGGCTCAGGGTCACGTCGAGCAGGAGCTCGGGCGTGCGCTTGATGTGGATCAGGTTGCGCAGCGACATCTCCCACGAGTCGCGCAGCCACCAGACCGCGGTCATGCCGGCACCTCCTCATCGGTCTCGATCCGCTCTTCCGCTGGGCGCCCGGTGATCGACAGGAACACCTCGTCGAGGGTCGGTCGGCGGAACCCGATGTCGTCGACGTGGACACCCGCGGCGTCCAGCTCCCGGATGGCTCGGGTCAGGACTCCGTCGTGCGAGGCGACCGGAACGCTCACTCGCTTCGCGGACTCGTCGACATACGCGCCGGCCTCGCTGATCGCCTCCAGCGCGCGGCGCGCGTCGGGCAGGTACCGCGGGTTGTCGATGACGACTTCGAGCAGCTCACCTCCGACACGGCTCTTCAGCTCGTCGGCTGTGCCCCGGGCGATGACGACGCCGTGGTCGATGACCGCGATGTCATCCGCCAGGCGGTCGGCCTCCTCGAGATACTGGGTCGTCATCAGCAGGGTCGTGCCGCCCCTGGCCAGGTCCGCAATGAGGTCCCACATCGACAGGCGGCCCTTGGGGTCCAGGCCGGTGGTCGGCTCGTCGAGGAAGATGACCGGCGGCCGCGACATCAGCGCGCCGCCGAGGTCGAGCCGGCGGCGCATGCCGCCGGAGTAGGTCTTGACCGGCCGGTCGGCCGCATCGGTCAGTTCGAATCGCTCGAGGAGGTCGCTCGAGCGGTCGCGGACCTCCTTCGATGGGAGCCGGCTGAGGCGGCCGATCATCGCGAGGTTCTCGCGTCCGGTGAGCATCTCGTCAAGCGAGGCGTACTGTCCGGCGACGCCGAACCGCTTGCGCGCGTCGTTCGGGCGTTTCAGCACGTCGATGCCCGCCACGCGCGCCTCGCCGGAGTCGGGCCGCGTGAGCGTGGTCAGGATGCGGACAGCGGTCGTCTTGCCCGCGCCGTTGGGCCCCAGCACGCAGAGGATGGTTCCCTCACTCGCGCTCAGGTCGAGGCCGCGCAGGGCGTGCGTCTCGCCGAAGTGCTTGTGGAGGCCGACGGCCTCGATTGCTCGGCTCATATCCATCAGACAGCCTAGGGCCCAAATGTTAATCGGTCCCGGTGGGCGCGGCCCGACGGGCGGCCTGCCGTAGGATCCGACCGTGGCACGCGTGGCGGTGGTCTTCACCGGCGGCACGATCTCGATGCGGCAGGCACCGGACGGCGGTGGTGCCACGCCGACCCTCCGCGGCGAGGAGCTGCTCGCATCGGTGCCCGGCTTGGACCGCATCGCCGAGATCGAACCGATCGACTGGGGCCTGGTGCCCGCGTCGCACCTCACCTTCGACCAGGTGCTCGAGATCGGCCGCATCGTCGACGGACAGCTGCGCCGACCGGAGATCGATGGCGCGGTGATCGTGCAGGGCACCGACGTGATGGAAGAGACCGCCTTCGCGTGGGACCTCCTGCCGATGCCCCCCAAGCCGGTGATCGTGGTCGGAGCGATGAGGTCGGCGTCCCAGGACGGGTACGACGGCCCGGAGAACCTGCGGAACGCCGTCGTGGCCGCGGTTGACCCCCGCCTGGGTGATCAGGGGGTGATCGTCGCGATGGCCGGCGAGCTCCACGGCGCCGATGATGTGCGCAAGACCCATACTCACGCCTACGCCACGTTCCAGAGCCCGAACGCCGGGCGCCTCGGCACGGTGTCCAGCGAGCGCGTGCACCTGGCCCGCCGCCGGACCCCGGCGCAGCTCCCCCGGATCCCGGATGCTGCGGCCTTGCCAATCCCGCTGCTGACCGCCGCCCTGGACGGTGGCGTGCCCGGACGCGATGACGTGGATTCGGCCGTCGGCGCCGTCGTCGCAGCCACGGGCGGCGGGAACACGGCTCCCGCGCTCCTCGAGCTCGCGAGGGAGCTCATGGGTCGGGGCGTGCCGGTGGCGGTGACGACCCGGTGCCCGTCCGGTCGGGCGATGCCCGGCTACGGGTTTCCCGGCGGCAGCGACCAGTGGTGGGAGGCCGGCGCGATCTTCAGCGGCACGCTCGACGGTCTGAAGGCGCGCGTGCTCCTCGCGCTCGGGATCGGCGCCGGCCTCGGCGTCCCTGAGCTGGCCGCGATGAGCGAGCCCTTCGGCGGTGGCAGGAGTGGCGGCTGACCGTCAGGCGCTCCGCAGCCGCAGCAGCTCCATCAGGTTCGGGCCGCTCCCAGGCGTCGCGGTCGAGGCGACGAGCACGACCGCGGAGCCGGCCGGGAGAATGTCGGCCTCGTCGAGCAGCCATGCCATCAGGTCGAGGCGGGCACCATGCTCGGGCGGCGGCACACAACCCCGGGCGTCGACGCCGTGGACCAGGGCAAGACGGCGGACGACCCCGGCATCCGGCGAGAAGGCGATGATCGGCGTGCGGGGACGCAGCGACGCGAGCATCCGGGCCGTTCTGCCGGATCGGGTGTAGCAGGCGATGGCCGCGACGTCGTCCGTGCGGTCGGCGAGGGCCGTGGCCGCATAGGCCAGGGCACCCGCGTCCGAATTGATCTGCGGTGGCGCGCCATGGGGCAGGAGCTCGGCTCCCTGCGATGCGCAGAGTTCCGCGATCCGGACCGCGGCCTCGGCGGCGAGCACCGGGTACCGGCCGATCGCCGTCTCGGCGGACAGCAAGATCCCGTCGGCGCCGTCGAAGATCGCGTTGGCCACGTCGGACGCTTCGGCTCGGGTGGGCCGCGGGGACGTGACCATCGACTCCAGCATCTGCGTCGCCACGATCGTCGGGACGCCGAGATCGAGGGCGCGACGCACGAGCTGCTTCTGGAGGATCGGCACTTCCTCGAACGGCAGCTCCACTCCGAGATCGCCGCGGGCGATCATCACGGCGTCGGCAGCCTCGCAGATCGCGTCGAAGTCATCGACGGCGGGACGCGTCTCGATCTTGGCGATGATCGGCGGACCGTCCGGGCCGACGAGCGTCCGGAGCTCGGCGATGTCGGCGGCGCTGCGCACGAAGGATTGCGCCAGCCAGTCGGCGCCGATGTCGACCGCGCGCGGTGCGTCACGCCGATCCCGGTCCGTCAGGCTCGGCCCGCGCAGGCGCTCGGCCGGCACGTTGACGCCTGCGTGCGGACGGATCGTGCCGCCGCGCACGACCTCGGTGTGGATCACCGCATCGGTCGAGGCGACGCGGAGCTCGGCCGCGCCGTCGGCCAGCAGGATCCGGTCGCCGGGGACCAGCTCGTCGGCCATCGAGCGGCTGACATGGGCTCCATCGGGTCCGCCATGAGGCCACGGCTCAGGGTGCAGGTCAAAGGAGGCCCCAGCCTCGAGATCGACGGCCTCCTCGTCCAGCTCGCCGAGCCTGATCTTTGGCCCCGGCAGGTCGGCGAGGATGGCGACTGTCCGCGAGGCCGCGGCGGCGGCGGACCGGGTCCGGTCGCCGGCGGTGGAATGCTCCTTGGGGGTGCCGTGCGAGAAGTTGATGCGGGCGACGTCCATCCCGGCCGCAACCAGCTCGTCGATCAGATCGACCACGGCCGGGCCGATGGTGCAGACAAGCTTCGTCCGCCTCCCGCTCACGTCGCTCCGACCGTGGACTTGTAGGCAGCGCCCGCGGCCCGCCGGCGATCGTGCTGCGACAGGAGCCGCTTGCGGAGCCGGATGGCGGTCGGCGTGACCTCGACCAGCTCATCGGCGGCGATGAACTCGATGGCTGCCTCGAGGGTCATCGCGCGCGGCGGAGTCATGATGCGGTAGTCGCCATCGGTGGCCTGGGTGCGCATCGCGGACAGCTTCTTCGACTTCGTCGGGTTGACGTCCATGTCCCCGGGACGGCTGTTCTCACCGATGACCATGCCCTCGTACACCTCCGTCGAGGGACCGATGAACAGCGCTGAGCGCTCGACCAGGCTCGACAGCGCGTAGGCCCGAGACTCGCCCGACCGGTCGGCGACCAGCACGCCGCTGGTCCGATGCGTCACCTCGCCGGCCGGCGGCCCGTAGCCTTCCCCGAGCTGGTGCATGAGCGCGGTGCCGCGCGTATCGCTCAGTAGCTGGCCGCGATAGCCAATGAGGCCGCGGGTCGGAATGATGAACTCCATGCGGACGCGGCCGTCGGCGTCGGTGCTCATCTGCTCCAGGCGTCCCTTGCGCCCGGCCATGGCGGTCTGCACGACGCCGATGTAGTCGGGTGGCACGTCGATCGTCACTCGCTCGTACGGTTCCTGCCCGTCGCGCTCGATGACCTCGGGACGGCTGATCGTCAGCTCGTAGCCCTCGCGGCGCATCTGCTCGATGAGCACCGCCAGCTGCAGCTCGCCGCGACCGCGGACTTCGAACGTCTCGCCCGAGTCAGTGGGATGGACCTCGATGGCGACGTTGCCGAGCACCTCGCGCTCGAGGCGGGCCTTGATCTGGCGGCTGGTCAGGAAGGTGCCGTCCCGCCCGGCCATCGGCGAGGTGTTGACCCCGAACGTCATCCGCAGGGTCGGCGCGTCCACGTCCAGGCGGGGGAGCGGTCGGGGATCGGTCGGGTCGGTCAGGGTGTCGCCGATCGTCACCTCCGGGATGCCGGCAACGCTGACGATGTCGCCGGGACCGGCCTCCGAGATGTCGACCCGCTCGATGCCGCGAGCGGTCTGGAGCGCGGTGACGGTCCCGGTCAGCGTCACCGATCGGCCGGGTTCCACGCTGCCATCGGGACCCTCCGCCTCCTCGCGCACGATGCTGATCCGCTGCCCCACCGCGATCCTGCCGTTCCGAACGCGCCCGACCGCCATGCGCCCGACGTAGTCGTTGGCGCTCAAGTTCGTCACGAGCAGCTGCAGCGGGTGGTCCGGCTCGAACGTCGGCGGCGGCGTCACCTCGACGAGCAGGTCCAGCAGCGGGCGCAGGTCGCTTCCCGGCTGCGACAGGTCGCGGGTGGCCGTACCGGCCTTGGCGTTGGTGTACACGACGGGAAACTCGATCTGATGCTCGTCGGCCCCGAGGTCCATGAACAGCTCGTACACGTCGTCGAGCACCTCGGCCGGGCGCGCGTCCCCGCGATCGATCTTGTTGATCGCCACGATCACCGGCAGGTGGCGCTGCATGGCCTTGAGCAGGACGTAGCGCGTCTGCGGCAACGGTCCCTCGGCAGCGTCGACCAGCAGCAGCACGGCATCGACCATGAGCAGCGATCGCTCGACCTCCCCACCGAAGTCGGCGTGGCCGGGCGTGTCGACGATGTTCAACCGCACGCCGTCGACGTCGACCGTCGTCTGCTTGGCGAGAATGGTGATGCCCTTCTCGCGCTCGAGATCGCCGGAGTCGAGCACGCGCTCAACCACGGCTTCGTTCACTCGGAACGTTCCGGTCTGGCGCAGCATCCCATCGACCAGCGTCGTCTTGCCGTGGTCGACGTGGGCGATGATGGCGACGTTGCGGAGGTCCGTGCGCGTGCGTGCGGGCATGTGGGCCATCGTCGCAGATGAGGCCCGCAAGCGCAGATGGTCCGCCGGAAGTACTATCCGCATCAGGCCCATCGGTCATAGGCACGTGCGCCGTGTGACCGTACGGTGTGCCCACGGGCCGATTGGTCCGGTTGGACTTATCGCCCTTTCTCCAGGAGCCCTTCTCCTTGCGCCGCCTGCTTCCTGCTGCCCTGGCCATGCTGTGCCTGGCAGCCACCTTCGGCGCCCCGGCATCCGCCGCGGCCGCCACACCCACCCGCGTTGCCATCATCGTCGGCCCCGTCGGATCGCTGACCCCGACGTATCTGCATCTCGCCGAGCTCGCCGCGGCCGAGGCCGAACGGCAGGGCGCGACTGTCGCACGCGCCTATTCGCCGAACGCGACGCCGGCCAACGTGCTGGCCGCGGTCGAGGGCGCCCAGGTCGTCATCTACTTCGGCCACGGCTACGGGCATCCGAGCCCGTACGGCGGGCTGAACACCGCGCGTCAGAACGGCTGGGCGCTCCAGGGTCCGGGGGCGCACGGCACCCACGGCGACTCGCTCGGCGGCGAGCTCGCCTACTACGGCGAGGACTGGATCGCGGCGAATGCGCGCCCCGCTCCGGGCTTTGTGATGATCTACTCGAACGTGTGTTACGCACCGGGCGCGTCGGAGGGCGGGCATCGGGCCGCGACCGAGGCGGAGGCGCTCCAACGCGTGGCCTACTACTCGCGGACGGTGTTCCGGATGGGCGGATCCGCGTACTACGCGGTCGACTTCGACCGCGGCGCTGCCGACCTCGTCGGCCGGCTGCTGGCCAACCGCCAGATGTCCTACGGCACGCTCTTCGCCACCGATCGGCGCTATGTGCCGTCCGCGCTCCGCGCGTACGGCCACCCGTTCAGCGCCGGGCAGCAGGTCTGGCTGCACCGAACGAAGTACACCGATGGCCCGCCGAACTACTGGTATGCCTTCGCCGGCAATCCGACCGCCGTGCCGGCCCGATCGTGGGATCCAGATGCCCCGACGGCCACGCTCGCCACGCCGACGAGCGACCTGGCGCTGGGCAGCGTGCTCCGCGTCGCGTTCAGCGAGCCGGTGCTCGGCGTAAGCGGCGACACGCTCCGCCTCTTCGGCCCGGCTGACGGGCCGGTGCCGGCCGAGGTGACCTACGACCCAACGACGAACGAGGCGACCGTGCGACCCGAGGCCGGCCTGGCGCTCGGAACGCGCTACCGCCTCGAGCTCGCCGCCGGCATCACCGACCCTGCCGGGAATCCGGCGGCGGCGGCGAGGTGGAGCGTCGCCACGCGGCTCGATGCCGATCCACTGGAGGACGAGATGCCGATGGCGCTCCGACCGGGCACGCACCGGCTGGTCCGGGTCGACGCCCTCGGAGCGATCGTCGAGGAACGCACCCTCGAGGTCGCCGACACTCGCTGGCTGAGCGCCGCGCGGCGCTCGCGGCTGCCGGCGCAGCCGGGATCGTGGCTCGAGATCGGGACCGCCAGCCTCGCCGGCTGGTGGGTTGCGGAATCGGGCGATGCCCACCTCCCCGGCATGATCGACGAGGCGACCTACGCGCCGGACACCACGGTGGAGCTTCCCAGCGGTGGACATCCGCGGTTCGTCGTCGACGCGGGCGCCGCCACGGCCGATGGGCGATGGGCACTCATGTCTGCGAGGTCCGTCCCGGTGGACCGGCGGGTTGTCGCCGATGGCGCTCTTCTGGTGCGCGTCGCCGCGTCCGACCCCGAAGCCGGCGGCCGATGGCTCCGTATCGACCCGACGCTCGCGCCGCCGGAGTCGTCCGCCACTCGGACCGCGGCGGTCGAGGCGCGCGACAGCCGAGCCGGGCTCACCCTCGCGCTGGGAGACTGGACCGCGTTCCGCTTCGACGACCTGGGACGGGTGGTCGAACGGCGCGAGATCAGCGGCGGACCGGGCAGCGTCCTCGAGACGCGTGCCAGCGTGAAGGTAGGCGGCGTCTCGTTCCTGCTGATCTCGGGCGGCGAGCTCGACGGCTGGGCGATCCGGGCCGATCCCCGCCACACCGTCCTTCCGCTGGAGGAGCCGGACGACTCGGCCGAATGACGTAGACGGAAGCGCGACACCTGCTTGATACGCCCTTGACGGGTGGGGCGTACTGTCAACGTTACGTTCCAGGAGTCCCGAGATGCTCCGCCGTCACCCGCGCCAGGACCCAGCCACCATCTCCGACCGCGAGCTCGGCATCGCCGCCATGCTGCTCCTCGTCGGCGTGGTGCTGACCACGATCCTCGTACCGCTCTTCGCCTGAGCGTCCCTCACGGGCGCAGCTGGTAGAAGCGGAAGAAGTCGTTCTCCACCTCGAGGACGTCCACCGACCCGTAGCCCGCCTCCGTGGCGTAGCCGCGCAGCGTGTCCGGTCGCATGACGGTGCCGGTCGCGCGTGAGGGCTGCCGCGAACGGCCGTCCGGCAGGCAGGTCGTGATGCTCCAGCCGTACATGAAGCGCTCGATATCGTCGCCCGGTGCGCTGAACGACTCCGCCACCCGCTCGTCGACCACGATCAGCGACCCACCCTCGCCGAGCGCCTCTCGGATGGCGGCCAGGACCGGAACCGGGTTCGCCATGTCGTGCACCGCCTCAAGGATGAGCGCCGCATCGAACGGGCCATCCAGCACCGCGGCGGCGTCGCCATGCCGGAACTCCACGCGATCCGCGACGCCTGCATCGGTCGCATTGCGGAGTGCCGCATCGATGGACGGCGCGTCGAGGTCGATCCCGACGAAGCGGGCCTTGGGATAGGTCTGCGCCAGCGCGATCGTCGACCAGCCCTCACCGCAACCGACGTCGACCATCCGCGCGGGGAGATCGGCGTTGAGTCGCGCATGGAGGTCCGGTGCACCCGGGATCCACGTCGTCCCCAGCAGGTGCGTGACCGCCGGCCGGTTGAATGCCGCCTGGCCCTCGCGCATGTCGGCGCCGTACGCCTCCCAGCCGACTCCCTGGCCCGTGCGGTAGGCCTCGGCGACCTGCGGCAGCCGGCCGAAGGCCGCGACGACCATGCGAGCCAGCGGTGCCATCAGGTTGATGCTGAGCCGATCGACCAGCACCTCGGCGTGTCCGTCCGGCATGCTGAACCGATGGTCGCCATCGACCTCGAGGATCCCGGCCACCGCCTGCTGCTCGAGCCATTCACGCGCATATCGCGCATCGGTCGCGGTGCGGTCCGCGAGCTCGTCGGCCGTGGCAGGTCCGTCGGCAGCGAGGCTGGCGTACCAGCCCAGCCGCTCACCGAGATAGATCCCGGCCAGGTCGAAGCTGGCGACGGCGGCGGAAAAGATGCGCTCGACGAGCGCATCGGCGGATGTGGCGGTCATGGAACCTCCGAACGTGGTGCAGCGGAACATCCGGGTCGCGATTGGCGCCCGGCCGCGGCCGATGGTGACTGCCGAGGCGCGTTTCGGCCACCGCCGAATCGCCGATGGGATGCCCGCGACATCCGACGTATGCCGAACGCCGGCGACGTGTCGGTCGTTCGGCCGATGCGTCGTGGCCGGGCGGAACGGATGGTGCGTGCGTCGAATCAATCTGTCTCCGGAGCTTCCATCCCGATGTACACGAACTTCGCGTCCGCGACCCTCATCGTCCTCGGCGTCGTCATCGCCATCCTGGGCTTCCTGCTGGCCGGAAACCTCCAGATGGTGGTGATCGGCCTGCTGTCGGTCCTCGCCGGTGGCCTTCTCGGCCTGGCGGACCGGCGTCGCGTCGCCTGATCGTCAGTCCGCCGCCTGCGGCATCCCCGCGCGCCGATAGCGCATCGCGATGAGGATCGTCGCGGTGCCGACGGCGAATGCCACGCTGTTCGGCACGACGATGGCCGGGTTTCCCAGCGACCAGCCATAGACGACCCATAGTGCGAAGCCGATCTGCAGCACGATCAGGTACGCGATCGAGACGTCGGCGGACGAGCGTCGCTCGAGGATGCGACGGATCTGGAGCAGCGGGGAGAGCGCCATCAGCACGCCCCAGGTGGCGGCGGTAACGCCGAGCGCATCGGTCACGGAGACTCCTTCGTTCGAGTCGCTGCGCTCTGACGTTCGGGCCCGTGTTCGCTGGCGCGAGGTCCACCGAGGAGCGCGCACACGAGCGCACTCATCCTAGCCTCCCCTAGCGCTCACAACCCGCGCCGTCGTGGATGGGCTGTGGACAGCTCAGCGCCCGGGCTGCGAATTCGGGGATAAGTGGTATTGCGTCTCGCCTGGCACGAGCCCGATACTGACGTCGTCCCGAAGGGGCAAGCGACCCCGGATCACACGGTTTCGATCGAGTGTTCCGGGACCGGAACCGGAGGCTTCGGCCGCCGGAGCCGGAGGGCAACGGTGGCTTCGGTCACCGAGGTCGGCCGCCTTGTTCCTTCGGGACATTTCGTTGTGCGCCGGCGAACCTCAGCGCGCCCGACCGGGTAGGTTCAGTGGACGCAGCGAGGAAGTTGCATTCGATGAATGGCATCGACGGGGCCGTACGGGTCGACGACATCACGGTCGATGATCGGGCGGCCTGGCTGGTCGAGCCGATCGAGGGCGGCCGCGGCGCGGCGATCCTGTGGCTGCACTGGTTCGACACCGAGGCGCCGGACGGCAACCGCGACCAGTTCCTCGACGAGGCAGCCGCCCTGGCGCGCGATCACGGCGTCGTCTCGATCCTGCCCCAGGGCGCATTCCCGTGGTCCGAGCCACCGACCGATGCCGAGGCCGACCTCGCTCGCATCCGGGCCGAGCAGGACGCACATCGCGCCGCGGTTGACCTGTTGGCCGCTCGCGACGACGTCGACGATGGGCGGATCGGGATCGTCGGTCACGACTTCGGGGCCATGCACGGCCTGAATCTCGCCGCCGACGACGAGCGGGTCGTGTCGGCCGTGGTCGTGGCGGCCACGCCGCGCTGGGGCGACTGGTTCCTGCCGTTCTGGCCGATCGCCGGCAACCGCTGGGACTACCTCCGCGCGTTGGCGCCGGTCGACCCGATCACCCGCATCGCGCAGCTCGCCCCACGCCCGGTGTGCCTGCAGTTCGCCAAGGGCGACTTCTACATCGCCGACATGAGCGGCCTGGAGCTCCATCACGCGGCCGGCGACCCGAAGGAGCTGCACGCCTACGACGCCGATCACGCGATGCGCACCCCGGATGCGCGGGCTGATCGGCTCGCCTTCCTGCGCAGGACGCTCAGCCTCTAGGCTGTGCGCATGGCGGCTCCGCCCATCCTCATCACCGACCTGTCGGGTATCGGCGACCTCGAAGGTCCGAGTGCGCTGCTGCTGGCCGATGGTCGGGTCACGGCGCTGGATGACGACGCGCACGGGCGGGCCGATGGCGCGCGGCGCGTGGACGGTCGTGGTCTGGCCGCCGTCCCGGGCTTCATCGAGCTTCAGCTGAACGGGATCGACGGACACGACTTCACGACCGAGCCGGCCTCGATGTGGGAGCTCGGGCCCGGTCCGGCCCGATACGGGGTAACGGCATTCGTCCCGACCGTGGTCAGCTCGCCACCGGGGACGGTCGACGCGGCCCTCGAGGCATGGCGAGCGGGCGAGGCGACTGCCGGGTCCCCGGTGCCGCTGGGAGTCCACGCCGAGGGGCCGTTCATCTCGCCGGCCCGCGCCGGGGCCCACGACCGGGCGTGCCTGCGCGACCCGGACCTCGCGGAGATCGACCGCTGGATCAGCGGCGGAGGACTGCGGATCGCGACGCTCGCCCCGGAGCGGGAGGGCGCGATCGAGGCGATCGGGCGCCTGGACGACGGTGGAGTGGTCGTATCGATCGGCCATACCGACGCCGACGCCGCCACGGTGCGACGGGGAATCGACGCCGGCGCCCGGATGGCCACCCACCTGTTCAATGCGATGTCGCCACTGGCGCATCGTGCGCCCGGTGCGCCCGGTGCGCTCCTGGCCGATGAGCGCGTGACGCTCGGCCTCATCGTCGACGACCACCACCTCGATCCGCTCGTCGTTCGCCTCGTCGCGCGCCTCGGGAGGGGCCGGGTGGCACTCGTCAGCGACGCAATCGCCGCGCTCGGGCTGCCCGACGGGACGCATCGGCTCGGGGGTACGCGATGTCGAGGTGCGCGACGGCCAGGCGCGGCTGGCCGATGAGACGCTGGCCGGCAGCGTCGTCGGGCTCGATGCATGCGTCCGCGCCTTCGCCCACCACGCCGGATCCGCGCGTGCCGCGGTCGAGGCGGTGACCGCCACGCCGGCACGACTGCTGGGTGATGTGGAGCGAGGTCACCTCGCGCCAGGCGCGCGCGCCGACGTCGTGCTGCTGGACACCGAGCTGCGGGTGCGCATGACGATCGTCGGCGGCGTGGTGGCGCACGAGGACCTCCCATGACGCGCCGCCTGTCCGTCATCGTGGCGACGGTGGTCCTGGTGGGATGCACCTCCAGCCCTGGTGAGTCGGACGCGGCTGCACCAAGCGCCACACCGCTCGCGTCGGTCGCGGCGACCAGCACCCCGGAGACCAGCGAGCCGCCGTCGCCTTCGGCGGCGGCCCCGAGCGAGGAAGCCGCCGAGCCGACCTACGAGATGGTGACGTTCGACGTGCCAGCCGGCAGCCAGCCACACGACGTGGCGCCCGCCGCCGACGGAGGTGTGTGGTACTCGGGCCAGGGCAACGGGACCCTCGGCTGGCTGGATCCCGAGAACGGCGAGGTGCGCGAGATCCCGCTCGGACCGGGGTCGGCGCCGCACGGCGTGATCACCGGCCCGGACGACGCCGCCTGGCTGACGGACGGTGGGCTCAACGCGATCGTGCGCGTCGACGCTGCGACCTCCGAGATCACCGTCTACCCCCTCGACGTTCCCGACGCGAACCTGAACACCGCCACGTTCGACGGCGACGGCATCCTGTGGTTCACCGGCCAGAACGGCTGGTACGGCCGGCTCGATCCCAGCACGGGAGCCCTCGAGACGTTCGGCGCGCCGCGCGGGACCGGCCCGTACGGGATCGCCACGACGCCAGAGGGTGAGGTCGCGTACAGCTCGTTGGCCGGCAGCTACCTCGGCCTCGTCGATCGCGCCAACGGCGAGGTACGGGTGGTGGACACGCCCACGCCGGGCGGTGGTGCGCGGCGCGTGTGGTCGGACTCGTCGGGTCGGCTGTGGGTTACCGAATGGTTCGCCGGCAAGCTCGCCGCCTACGACCCTGGGTCCGAGGAGTGGACGGAATGGCCGCTCCCCGGGAACGCCCCTGAGCCGTACGCGGTGTACGTCGACGAGACCGATGCGGTGTGGGTCACCGACTTCGGAGGCAACGCGCTGCATCGGTTCGACCCGGCCACCGAGTCCTGGACGACATTCGAGCACACCTCGTCGCCCGCGAACGTGCGCCAGCTGCTGGGGCGGCCCGGCGAGGTGTGGGGTGCGGAGTCGGCCGCCGATCGGCTGATGGTCGTACGTTGGACCAGCCCCTGAGGCTCAGTCCTCGCGCCGGTGGAGGCCGATGTAGAGGCTGACCGGTTCACCGTCCGGGTCATCGGCGTCGTGCGCCTTCATCACCGCGGTCTCGATCCTGCGCCGCAGGCGGGCGAGGTCGGCCGGGCGCAGCCGCACCCCGAGCCGTGCGGACTGCAGCACGGACTCCGCGCCCGCCTCGAGCAACTCGGCCCGGAATGCGTCGACCGGTGCCACGTGGCCGGTGCCCGCGGGCTCGAAGTCGAGCGTCCACGACTTGCGCGTGGCGCGATACGGGATCTCGCGTGCCCCGCGTCGACCCCGTCGCTCCTCGTCGGCCATCAGGAAGCCGGTCTTCACCAGCGTACGGACGTGGTAGAGGACGGTCGCCGGCTGCTTGCGCAAGCGGGTCGCCAGCTCGCGGTTGGTGAGTCCCGCGTCGAGGCACAGCCGCAGGATCCGCAGGCGCAACGGGTGCGCCAGGGCGCGTGCCTCGGCCCTGGTGGCCGGTCGGCGGCTCGGGGGCGAGCGCTTCATCAGGCCCATTCAACCACAGTGGTTGACAGTTCTCAATCACTTGAGCGAGACTGCGGCCGATGCAGGGCCTACCCGCCAACTTCTGGCGCCTCTGGGGATCACACGCCGCCTCGAACCTGGCCGATGGCCTGTTCTTCATCGCGATGCCGTTGCTGGCGGTGCGGCTGACCGACTCGCCGATCCTCATCGCCGGTCTGGCGATCGCCGGACGCCTGCCATGGCTCGTGTTCGTGCTCGTGGCGGGGGCGCTGGCGGATCGACTGGACCGGCGGTTGACCATGCGCAACGTCCAGGTCTTCCGGGTCGCGACCCTGGCGGTCCTCACTGTGCTGGCGGTCGGCGACGGCCTGTCGCTGCCGATCCTGTACGTCGCCTCGTTCGCGCTAGGGGTGGGGGAGACACTGTTCGACACCGCCGCCCAGTCGATCCTGCCCTCGATCGTGGACAAGGACGACCTGCCGAGGGCGAACGGCCGGCTGTACGCGGTCGAGATGGTGATGAACCAGTTCGTCGGCCCGCCGCTGGGCGGCGTGCTCATCGGCATCTCGGTGCCGCTGGTGCTCGCCAGCAGCATTTTCGGCTACGCACTTGCCGCGGTGGGTCTGACGCTCATCGTCGGCTCGTTCCGCCCGCAGCGCAGCGGCCCGCCCACGCGGATCACGACCGACATCGCCGAGGGCCTGCGCTACCTGTGGCGCAGCCGGGTGCTCCGCACGCTGGCGATCATGGTCGGCGTGGCCAACCTGGCGAACACGGCCAGCGGGGCGGTGCTCGTCCTGTACGCGGTGAGCCCAGGTCCGATGGGCCTGTCCGAGCCCGGGTTCGGCATCCTCCTGACCTCGTTCGCCATCGGAAGCCTGCTCGGGTCGCTGGTGGCGGCCCCGCTAGAGGCCCGCTTTGGCCGCGTGCCGATGCTCTTCGCCAGCGTCCTCATCATCGCGATCGGCTTCGCCGTGCCGGCCTTCACGACCGACGCGATCGTCATCGGCGCGGCGTACCTCGTCTCCGGCCTGTTCATCGTGGTGTGGAACATCATCACCGTCTCACTCCGGCAGCGGATCGTGCCCGATCGGCTGCTCGGCCGGGTGAACGCGGGCTACCGGCTCTTCGCATGGGGCACCCAGCCGATCGGCGCGCTGCTGGGCGGCATCGTCGGCGAGCTCCTCGGATTGCAGGCCGTCTTCCTGCTGGCCGGGGTGACGGCCCTGTCGCTCCTGCTCGCGCGGCTGGTGATCGACGAGCCGGCGATCGCGGCCGCCGAGGCGGAGGGCCAGCTGGCCGCCGCGGCCTGACCGGGCCGGCTACAACGCCAGCGGCAGCTGCTCCGGGTCGGGATCGGGCATCAGACGGATGCGCCGGCGATCGGCGATCCCCGCGCCGCGCCGAACCGCGGCCGCGCGACCCTCGATCGGTCTCGCATCGGACGGGCGAAGGTAGCCGCTGCCGCCGGCGGGGTAGAGCCGCCGATAGCGATCGAGCTCCTCTGGCCATTCCCGCTCGATGACCGAGAGGAAGTGCTCGCGAGTCCCGGGCCGCAGATTCAGCAGGTTGGTCCACGCGTGTGTCGCACCCGCCTCCCGCGCGGCGGACAGCACCTCCGCCAGCTGGCGGGGCGCATCGGTCAGACCGGGCAGCACCGGAGCCAGCGCGACTCCGGCGGCGATGCCCGCATCGGTCAGGAGGCGGATGGCGCGCAGCCGCTGACGGGGCGGCGCGACACCTGGCTCCAGCCGAACGGCGAGCCCTTCGTCGATGGTCGCGACGCTGACGCTGACCCTGACCGGTGCTCGGCGGGCTGCATCGGCCAGGACGTCGCGGTCGCGCACGACCAGCGGCCCTCGGGTGATGAGGTCGATCGGCGTCCGGGACGCTCCGAGAGCGGCGATGCAGCCGCGCGTCAGCCGGTAGCGGCCCTCCGCCGGCTGGTATGGGTCGGTGGCGGCCCCGATGGCCACCGTCTCGCGATGCCAAAACCGCCTGGCCAGCTCGGCCCGCAGGACCTCGACCACGTTGACCTTGACGCGGACGCTGGTCCCGTAGCGCTCGTCCGAGGGCCGATCGGCGCGCCGCTCGAAGCCACGGACGTAGCAGAAGGCACAGCGATGGGCGCAGCCCATGTACGGGTTGAGGCTCCATCGAAAGCCCATGCCGGTGACGCGGTTGAGAGCCGAGCGGCACGGCTCCTCGCGGTAGATGGCGCGCATCCGGCTAGAATAGAACATCTGTTCGACCCGTGGCCACCGTGCTTGCACCCGCGGAGTATGCTGACCGGGCTGTCGTGCCCTCGGCAGGAGGGGGTCTCTCGGACCAGGCCGGAGAACAGCGCCCGTGGAGCTCGGAACCGGACGCGACCTGCTGCTGATCCTGCTGCTCGTCGTCTCCCTGCTCGCCGTCATGTGGGTCCTGGCGCGTACCCGTCGATCTCCGCGCTGACCCGTCGGAGCGGCGCCCCTCGCCGAGATTGACAGCGGTGACGTGCCCGGTGACGATCTGGGCATCGTGCGCCCGCTGCCGTCTGCCTCCGTCCGACCGCGCCCCGCGTGGTCGTCGCTGCGCCGGCTTGCGGCGCTGATCGGCGTCCTCGTGCTGGCGCTCCAGGCTCCCGGCGCGACGCTCGGGCATCACGGCGGCCGCCCGGTCGGGTCCGTCCTGGCCTGCGATCGACCGGTGACTCCTCCGCGCTGCACCTCGGTCGGCGACGACTTCCGCCACAACGTCGTGTTCGACACGTCGCTGAGGGCCGACCTGCGGGAGGCCATGCGCGGCGCCATGACCAACGTGTATGGCCCGACCCAGCTGGTGTTGATCGAGCAGCCCGAGGTCACGCCGACCACCGACGTCATCGCCTACTCCGCCGACTACGGCGAGAACGGAGCCGCAGGTTGGGTGTATTGCCCATCCGATGCCGCACAGGGCCGGAACACGCAGGGCGACCGTTGGTGCCGCCACCAGGAGCTCCACCTCAACGTCAACGCCCGCTACGGCCTCTTCTTCGACGACGCCGGCAGCCGCGCCCACATCGCCTGCCACGAGCTCGGGCACACGCTGGGCCTGCGCCACTGGGGCAACCCACCCGAGACCGATGGACCCGTCGGGGCGACCTGCATGAACGCCAACACGCCGAATGGGCCGACCACGCTGCACGAGACTGACGTCGATCACATCAATGCCTACCCGTACAGGGTCTGGCCCAAGACGTATCGGCTGCAGATCGTCCAGGCTCCGGCAGCCGATGCCGTTGCCACCGCTTCGACCGGCGGCGCGTCGATCGAGGCGTCGCAGATCGAGACGCCCGCGAGCCTCGAGGCGCTGGTCGCGACTGCCGACGCGGTCGTCCACGGGCGCGTCACCGACGTTGCCGAGGGACGCCGATTCGGATCCGCGAGCCACGCCCTGCACTACGCGGCGGTCACGGTCCGGGTCGACGAGCTGCTCGCCGGTGGGCTGGCGCCCGCATCCTCGCGATCGCTCCTGCTCGAGATCCCGCTGTTCGACGGCCCGGAGTCCCTCGCTCCGCTGCGCGCGTCGATCCTGGACACCGAGCGCCTGCTGTTCCTGCGCAACAAGGGCACCTCAGCCCGGGAAGCCGGCCTGGACGACGCGACGCAGGCATCCGAGGCCGGGTACTTCCGCCTGGTGACGTTCGGCGCGGAGGTGATCGAGGCGGAGGGCACGGCCCTGGTGCCGCCCGACGACGGCGACCTGCTCTCCCGCTTCGCGGGTCGACCGTTCGACGAGGCCCTCGCGGCGGTGCGGGCCGTGGCGTCGCCGCGCGAGCGCTGAACGACGAGCGCGCCTTCGTCAGGCTCCGGCGTTCCCGAACGTCGCGCGGCCGGCCGGCCGATAGGTCTGCAGCATCACGCCCGACGACGTTGATCGCGTTTCGACCAACTCCAGGTTGTGGGTCTGGCCGCGCTGGGCGAACAGCCGAAGCCCATCGCCCAGGACGACGGGGTAGATGCGCAAGTTGAGCTCGTCGACCAGGTCGCGCTCGAGCAGCCAGCGAAGCAGGGCGCCGCTGCCGTGGACCTGGAGCTCGCGTCCCGGCTTTGCCTTGAGCTCGCGCACGGCCGCTTCGACGTCGCCGTCGATGACGTGGGTGTTCTGCCACGTCGGATCCTTGAGCGTGGTCGAGGGCACGTGCTTCGGCAGCACGTTGATGCCGTGGGAGACCGGATCGCCGGCGTCGTGGTGCGGCCAGTACGCCTCGAAGATCTGCCACGTCTTGCGCCCCAGCAGCAGCGCATCGGCCCGCTCGAACCAGGATTGGAGAAAGGGCCACATCTCCTCGTCGGCGTACGCGGCGGTCCATCCGCCGCGCTCGAACCCGCCGCTCCGGTCCTCGTCGGGGCCCCCCGGACCCTGGTACACGCCGTCCACGGTCAGCATCATCGAGGCGGTCAGCTTCATGTCATCGCTCCCTGCGAGTCATCGTCGATGGTTAGACGAGGGTTCGGATGGAGGCTCATCGGTAGGGCAACGCCGGTGATGCCGCGGAGCGGGATGCGCCGATACGGGCCAGACGGGAAGCGTCTAGACCTGCTCCATGTGGACGATCGGTCCGTCGAATACCACGCCGGTGGCGTGGTTCGGGCAGTAGCCGTTCGGCACCTTGGCCAGGTACTGCTGGTGGTAGTCCTCGGCGAAGTAGAACTCGCCGGCGGGGAGGATCTCGGTCGTGATCGCCCCGTAGCCGCCCTTCGTCAGCTCCACCTGGTACATCTCGCGCGAGGCCTCGGCCGCGGCGGCCTGTGCATCGGTGTGCGTGAAGATGACCGATCGGTACTGCGTCCCGCGATCGTTGCCCTGTCGCATGCCCTGGGTGGGGTCGTGCGACTCCCAGAACAGCTTCAGCAGCTCCTCGTAGCTGGTCCGTGACGGGTCGAAGACGACACGCACCGTCTCGGTATGGCCGGTCCGCCCACTGCAGACCTCCTCGTACGTTGGATTCGGGGTGAAGCCACCCTCGTAGCCGACGGCTGTGACGATGACGCCCGGCTGCTGCCAGTACAGCTTCTCGTCGCCCCAGAAGCACCCGAGCGCGAACTCGGCGATCTCGCTGCCGTCGGGATAGGGAGGCTTGATGGGGGCACCGCTGACGAGGTGGGTCTCAGCGGTGGGGATGGCCTGATCGCGGCCGGGGAGCGCATCGGCCCTGTCGGGCATGGTTGATGGTCTGCCGAATCCGAACATGACCAGAGTCTACGCCGTATCGATTGCGGTCTCGTGAAGGACCGATAACGGTTGGTGCACGAAGGCGGACGACCGTGGCGGCCGCCCGCCCATTCGGCGGCTTGTCAGCGGGGAAGCCAGCCGGGCTCCGGCTCGCCGAACTTCTCGAGCAGGTAGTCCCGTGATTCCTCGACCGCCTTCCGCGGCTTCTGGAGGTCGGCCTTCAACTTGAAGTCCTCCTTGAGCACCTCGCCGTCGACGAGGACGGTCTTCACGTTCGAGATGTCCGCCGCGCAGACGACGGCGCCGACCGGATCGATGATCGGCGCGACGTTCACCCCCGAGCCGTCGATGATCACGATGTCGGCCCTCTTGCCGGGCGTGATCGAGCCCGTCCGGTCGGCGATCCCGGCCACCTCCGCGCCGCCGAGCGTCGCCCAGCGCAGCACCTGCCGGGACGTGATCAGCCCGGGCGAGGCCTCCAGGCCGTCGAGGTCGTCGTCCCAGGCGGTCTGGTGCTTGCGGCCCCGCTCGGACCCGAAGATCGCGTGCATCTGGGTGAACTGGTCGGCAGACGCGGTCGTCGCCACGTCGGACGACAACCCGATCGGGATGTTGTATTCGAGCGCCGTGACCGCGGGCGCCCAGCCGTGGCCCATCTGGATCTCGATCTGCGGCGCGAACGAGACGTTCCCGCCGGAGTCGCGGACCAGGCCCCACTCCTCGTCGGTGAAATGCGACGCGTGGACATAGGTCGTGTTCGGGTACAGCAGGTCCATGTCACGCAGTGCGGTGATCTGGCCCTTGGTGTAGCCGAACCGGTCCATCCCGACGTGGACCGTGATGTTGACGCCGAGCTCCTTTGCCAGCTCCCATTCGGTGCGCACGACATCGGGCTTGCAGAAGCCCGTGCCGCGGGTGGCGAGGCCCATGGTGACGCGCCCGTCATCGGAGCTGAAGTACTGCTGACGGATCCGCCGCGCATCGGGACCGTCGATCATGAGCGTGCTGCCCGTGTAGTCCGGACCGAACCACCAGTCCACCAGCGACGTGTTGCCGAAGCCGTAGGCATAGACCGACCGGATGCCCGACTCCTGCAGTGCGTGGATCCCCGCATCCGCGTGGTCGGGCGTATTGATGATGTGCGCCCAGTCGACGAGTCCGGTGATGCCGGCGTTGATGCACTCCAGCGCACCCCACAGGGTGGCCGAGTGCACGTCCTCGGGCCGGTAGTGGGGAGCGAACTTGTCGAGGATGGAGCTGAAGTACGTGATCAGCGGGAAGTCCGGCGCGCACGTTCGCAGGCAGGTCTCCCAGGTGTGGCGGTGCGTATCGATGAAGCCGGGAATCACGATGTCGCCGGCCGCGTCGATCACCCGGGCACCGTCGGCCGACAGGTCCGGACCGACGGCCGCGATCTGCCCGTCCTCCACCAGCACATCGGCGCCCTTCAGCTCGCCGAGGTCGGGATCCTGGGTCAGCACGATCCCACCGCGGATCAGGATGCGTTCGCTCACGGGTTCGGTCTCCTTCACATGCACCGATGCGTAGCCGATGGATCAGCCGGTGGTCGCCCCCTCCCCGGTGTGCTCTCGCAGGTGGACCGCCACAGCGGACGCGTCGCGATCCCCGCCGAGCCGCGCCGAGGCCTCGCCGATGATCCGCTGGTTGACGCGCGTCTGTGGAATCGGCGCGCCGAGCCGGTCCGCCAGGTCCACGATCAATCGCAGATCCTTCTCCGCCAGGTCGAACGAGAACGCGACCGGGATGCCGTCCGGGTTCACGAAGGCGTCGCGCTTGTAGCCAACGAACGGCGCGCCGGCCGCGCTGCCCACGAAGAAGTCGTAGGCCACGGCCCGGTCGAGGCCGGCCTTCTCGGCCAGGACGAGCGCCTCGCTGACGCTGTTGTTGATCGCGAAGATCATGGCGTTGACGGCCAGCTTCAGGGCGGCTCCCGAGCCCAGCGGCCCGACATGAGTGACCGCGCGCGCGACGAGGTCGAGCGCCGGGCGGGCTCGCTCGAGGTCGTCGGAGGTGCCGCCCGCCATGATGGTCAGCTGTCCCGACTCGGCCAGCACCGTGCTGCCCGAGACCGGGGCGTCGAGGATGCCTGATCCGCGATCGCGGACGCGCGCCTCGAACGGGGCCAGCGTGTCGGGCGGGACGGTGCTCATGTCGACCAGCACGCCGCCCTCGTGCGCGCCGGCCACGAGTCCCGAGGGTCCCTCCCACACCGCGCGCACCGCGTCCCCGTCGGCCAGCATGGTGATGGCGACCTCGGCGGTTGCTGCCGCCTCGGCCGCGCTGGCGGCGACCCGCGCGCCGAGCTCCTCGGCGAGGGCGTGCGCCGCATCGGGGGTACGGTTGTGCAGGACCAGCGTCGCGCCGCTGCGTGCGATGGCGCGAGCCATGGCCGACCCCATCCGCCCGCAACCGACGACGGCGACCTTCACCGACCCGCCTCGAGCGTGGTGCGGATGGTCGATCCGATCCGCTCGGCCGACGGCATCTGGGCATCCTCGAGGACCGGGTTCGCCGCGAGCGGCACGTGGGGGGTGGTGATCCGCACCACCGGGCCGTCCAGCGACCAGATCGCCTCCTCGGCCACGATCGACACGACCTCGGCGCCCCAGCCACACAGCCGCGGGTTCTCCTCGACCGTGAACAGGTGCGTGGTCTTCTCGACCGATGCGAGCACCGTCCCGACGTCGAGCGGGACGAGGGTGCGCAGGTCGATGACCTCGACCTCGACGCCATCTCGGGCCAGCTCGTCCGCGGCGGCCAGCGCGCGCGGCACCATGGCGGCCAGCGCCACCACGGTCGCATCGGTCCCCTCGCGCAGCACACGGGCGCGTCCGAGCTCCTCCACGATCTCGCCGTCGATCACGTCGGCCTTGTCCGCGAACAGGCCCTTGTGCTCGCACACGATCACCGGGTCGGGGTCGCGAATGGCCGCGGCCATCAGCCCCACCATGTCGTGCGGGTTGGACGGCGCGACGACCTTGAGGCCGGGGATCGCCATCGCCCAGTTCTCGATCGACTGGCTGTGCTGGGCGCCGAAGCGCAGGCCACCGCCGTTGGCGGTGCGAATGACGAGCGGCAGACTGATCTGGCCATCGGTCATGTAACGCGTCTTGGCGATCTGGTTGGCGACCATGTCCCAGGCGACGCCGAAGAAGTCGCTGAACATCAGCTCGGCGACGGGCCGCAGCCCGGTCATGGCAGCGCCCATGGCCGCGCCGATGATGGCCTGCTCGCTGATGGGCGTGTCGCGCACACGATCGGGGCCGAACTGCGCCAGCAGCCCCTCGGTCGTCTTGAACACGCCGCCGGCGGCGGCGATGTCCTCGCCGAGCAGCACGACGTTCGGGTCGCGCTCCATCTCCTGGGCGATCCCACGAGCCACGGCGCCGCGGTAGGTCAGCTCCGCCACGATGCGCCCCCATCGGCCCAGACCTGGGTGATGGCAGTGGCGGGGTCGGGCTCGGGCGCCTCGCGGGCCGCCTTCTCCGCATCGTCCACCGCGGTCTTGACCTCCGCCTCGATGCGCGCCAGCGCCTCCTCCTCGACCCCGGCCGTGAGCAGCGTCGCCCGGTGGGCGGGGATCGGATCGCGCGCCAGCCAGGCCTTGACCTCGTCCTCGGGCCGATACGTGCCGGGATCGGCGCGGGAGTGCCCGCCATGACGGTACGTGACGGCCTCGACCAGCGACGGGCCGTCACCGCGCCGCGCTCGGCCGAGGGTCAGGCTCGCCATCTCGTGCACCGCCTCGACGTCGTTGCCGTCGACGACCAGCGGCTCCAGGCCGTATGCCGAGGCCCGGTCCGCGGCTGGTCGCTCCACCGCCGTCACCGATCGGATGGGCGTGTACTCCATGTACTGGTTGTTCTCGCACACGAACACGACCGGTGCCTTCCAGACGACGGCCATGTTCAGCGCCTCGTGGAAGGAGCCGATGTTCGTCGTGCCGTCACCGAAGAAGCAGACCGCCACCTGGCCGCTTTGGCGGTACTGTGCCGACCAGGCCGCCCCGACCGCGATCGGGAGGTGGGCGCCGACGATCGCGTACGAGCCCATCGCCCCGTGCTCGACGCTGGTGAGGTGCATCGACCCGCCCTTGCCGCCCATCAGCGCGCCCTGCTTGCCGACCAGCTCGAGCAGGATCGGCGTCATCGGCACGCCGCGGGCGAGGGTGTGGTTGTGGCCGCGATAGGTGCAGAAGGTCCAGTCGTCCTCGCGCATCGCCGCGGCGAAGCCCGCGGCGACCGCCTCCTGGCCGATCCCGAGGTGGGTCGTGCCGCGCACCAGACCGGCGAGGAACAGCTCGTGGGTGCGCTGCTCGAACAGCCGGCACTCGAGCATGGTGCGATACATGCGCAGGCGAAGGTCGCGGTCGAGGGCGCCGGCCGCGCCGGCATCGGTCAGGTCAGTAGGCATTGGCGACGAACAGCTCCTGCGACGGGAAGCGGGTGATGATCTGCGGCCCGTCGGCGGTGATGACGACCTCCTCCTCGATCCGCGCCGCCGAGTACCCGTCCTTGGCGGGGCAGTACGTCTCGAGGGCGATGACCATGCCCTCCTTGAGCTCGATCGGGTTGTCGAGGGAGTTCAGGCGGCTGATGATCGGCCGCTCGTGGAGGAACAGGCCCACGCCGTGGCCGAACTGGAGCCCGAAGCACTCCATCTCCGAGTCGAAGCCGAACTCCTGTGCCTTCGGCCACACCGATGCGACCCGGTCGGTCGTCACGCCCGGCTTCATGAGCTCGATCGACTTGTCGATCCACTCCCGCGCCCGCTTGTACGCGTCGCGCTGGGCATCGGTCGCGCTGCCGACCGAGAACGTGCGGTAGTAGCAGGTCTTGTAGCCGACGAACGTCTGAATGATGTCGAAGAAGGCCTGGTCGCCCGGCCGGATGAGGCGGTCGCTGAAGACGTGCGGGTGCGGGGAGCAGCGTTCACCGGAGACCGCGTTGATGTTGTCGACGTGCTCGCTGCCCATGTCGAACAGGGCCTTCGTCACGTCCGCCACCAGCTCGCTCTCGCGCACGCCGGGCTTGAGGCGCTCGCTGATGAGCTGGTACGCCCCGTCGACCATGGCGCACGCGATGTTCAGCAGCATGATCTCGTCGGCCGACTTCACCTCGCGCGCGTCGAGCATCGTCTGCTGGCCGTCCCGGACGGTGATGCCCTCCGCTTCCAGGGCCGCGAGCATCGGCGGCTCGACGATGTCGACGCCGATCGCCATGTCCGCGGTGCCCTCGGCCACCAGGATGTCCTTGATCTCCTTCGCGGCCCGCGTGAACAGCCCGGCCTCCGGCGCCACGGCGCCGCGCAGGCCGATCATGCCGCCGCGCACGTTCTCCTCGGGCAGCCACGGGCAGTACAGCCGGTGATGCTTCGCCGCACTGCCGAAGTCCCAGAGGTGCGGCTCGCCACCGCGGGTGAGCAGCGCGAAGCGGGTCATCTTGTCCCGTGCCCACTCGCCGATGTGGGTGCTGGTCACGTACCGGATGTTGTTGAAGTCGAAGAGCAGGAGGGCGCCGAGCTCCGAGGCCTCGAGTGCCTGCCTGGTGCGCCCGAATCGATAGGTCCGCAGCCGCTCGGTGTTGACCCGCTCCTCCCAGTCGACGTTCATCAGCCCGGGTGAGGCCATCGGTCTCATCGTCAGCGTCCCCTTCGATGCGTGCGTCATCCGAACGTGGCAGAAGTGTAGAGCGGCGCTTCAAACTTCGTCCACGTCCGACCCAGTGCACGACCTTGACGGAACTGCCACCATGCTCGTGATGTTCAATGACGCTGGAATCTGGACGGCGAGGAGGGTCCGCGCAGCGGCATGACGACGCACGTTGCCCGGGTCGACTGGTCGTTCGCCGATCAGGCCCTGCCGTCCGGGCCGACCTCGCACGGCCTTGCCCGGCAGGTCGTGGTGGGGCCCGAGCACGGGGCGACGCACACAGAGCTCGCGGTCGGTGCCCTCGCGTCGGGCGGCTGGCTGCAGCGTCATTTCCACTCGTTCGAGGAGGCGCTGTATGTCCTGGCCGGGGAGCTGCTCGTCGAGATCGACGGTCACGTCCATCGGCTCGTCCAGGGCGATTACACGCTGATGCCGGTGGGAGCCTGGCACGCGCTCGGCAACGCCGGGTCCGAGCAGGTGCGCTGGCTGTCCCTGAACACGCCGCAGCGGCTGCCGCAGGACGCGGGCCGCCGCGACACGTTCTTCGCCGCCGATCCATTCGACCTCGCGACGCTCGATGCGGCAGCCGAGCGGCCGCCGTTCGGAGATCCGAGGCTGCGGTACGTCGGCCACTACGATGGCACGCCGCCGCAGGCGGAGGCGCTCGCGCTGAGCGATCCGGCGCGCGGCCGTCGGCCGGTGGGGCGGGACACGGCACTCGTCGTCTACAGCGGAATCAGCGTGAAGATGCTCGTCGACCGGGTCTTCGGCGCCGAGCTGCTCACGATGTTCACCGTCGACTACGAGCCGGGCGGCTCCGCGCAGGTCCACGACCACCCATTCGAGGAGACGTACTTCTTCCTCGAGGGTGAGATCGAGGCCGAGCTCGACGGGCAGCTTCACACGGTTCGAGCCGGCGACGTCGTGTTCTCGAGCGTCGGCGCGACCCACGGGTTCTTCAACAACGGCACCGGTCGGGTGCGGTGGATCGAGACCCAGGCGCCACAGCCGCCCGAGCGCCACTCGTACCGATGGGTCGATCACTGGAAGCGATTCGAATGAGCAAGGTGGACGAAGGAGGCTCGAGGATGCCCGCAGAGGGCTGCGTCGTCGTCATCGGCGGCAATCGCGGGATCGGACGGGAGATCGCGAAGCACTACGCCGATGCCGGTCACGAGGTCGTCGTGTCCTGCACGGACGCCGATCGGGCGACTGCCGCGGCGGCCGACATCGGCGGGACGACCACCGGGGTCGCCCTGGACCTCACGCGGCCGCACGAAATCGCGTCCGCGCTTGCCGCGGTCGGGCCGGTGCGGCACCTCGTGATCGTCGCCATCGACCGCGATGACAACAGGGTGCGGGAGTACGACGTCGACCGTGCGCTGCGCCTCGTGACGCTCAAGCTTGTCGGGTACACCGAGGTGATTCACTCGCTCCTCGACCGGCTCGACGACGAGAGCTCGATCGTCCTGTTCGGCGGGCTGGCAAAGGATCGGCCCTATCCCGGCTCGACCACGGTCACCACCGTCAACGGCGGGGTGGTCGGGATGGTGGTCACCCTCGCCACGGAGCTTGCGCCGATTCGGATCAACGCGATCCACCCGGGGATCGTGGGCGACTCGCCGTTCTGGAAGGACAAGTCGCTCGACCACATCCTGGCTCGCACGCCGACGAAGCGCCTGGTCCAGATGGCTGACATCGTCGACGCCGTGCGCTTCCTGCTCGAGAACCCGTCGGTGAACGCGATCGACCTGCGCGTCGACGGCGGCTGGATGATCACGTAGGTGGTGCGCACCCGAGCCGTGGCCCGCGCGTTCGAGCCGGACTATCCGGAGGTCGGCGAGCGGCTGCGCACGCGCCGGCGCGCCCGCGGCCTGAGCCTGCGCGAGCTCGCGGTGCGGCTCGGCGTGTCGCCCAGCCTCATCTCGCAGATCGAGCGTGGCCGCGCCAGGCCATCCGTGAGCACGCTGTTCGCGATCGCCAGTGAGCTCGACGCCTCGCTGGACGAGCTCCTCTTCAATGACGAGCGCCAGGCGACAACGTCGGACGGCTCGGACGGTCGCGAGGCGCGACCCTCCCCGGTCCAGGAGGCGGCGACACGCCACCACATTCGCCTCGCCTCGGGGGTGACCTGGGAGCGCCTGACGACGACCTCCCAGCCCGGCGTCGAGTTCCTGTTCGTGGTCTACGACGTCGGCGGCGCGTCGAGCCCTGGCGACACCTTCCAGAGCCACGCCGGGCACGAGTGGGGATACGTGATCAGCGGCATCCTCGAAGTGACGATCGGCTTCGATCGCTACGTGCTTCAGCCGGGCGATGCCGTGTCGCTGGACTCCAGCGTGCCGCATCGGTTGGCGAACACCGGCGACACGCCGGTGCATGCCATCTGGTTCGTTCTCGGACGCGACGCCGACACTCGGCTCCTCGGCCAGCTGTCTCGCTGAGGCGGCGTTTCAACCCAGGCCCAGGACGCTGCGACGCAGCTCCTCGTTGGCGACGAGGTCGGCGCTTGCGCCGTTCAGGCCGATCCGTCCCTCGGAAAGGAGATAGCCGCGACCGGCGATCTCGAGAGCGCGTTCGACGTTCTGCTCGACGAGCAGGACGCTCATGCCGGCTCGGTTGATGGCGCCGATCACATCGAACACGCTTTCGACGACGACCGGAGCCAGGCCCAGCGATGGCTCGTCCATGAGAAGCAGCCGTGGCTTCGCCATCAACGCGCGGCCGATGGCCAGCATCTGCTGCTCGCCGCCGCTCAGGGAGCCGGCCTGCTGGCTGCCTCGCTCGGCCAGCCGCGGGAACAGGGTGTGGACCCAGGCCAGGGACTCCGCGTGCGTGGCGCGGGCGTCCGGTCGGTAGGCGCCGAGGTCCAGGTTGTCCCGCACGGTGAGACCCGGAAAGATCCGCCGCCCCTCCGGCACGATCGCCACGCCCGAGCGGCACACGATGTGGGCCGGCTGGCCGGCGACGTCCGAGCCGGCGATCGCGACCGAACCACGCGCGATCGGCAGCATGCCTGCGATGGCCTGCACCAGGGTGGTCTTGCCTGCGCCGTTGGGACCAACGATGCACACCACCTCGCCGTCGCCGACCGAGAGGTCGACGTCCCACAGCGCCTGAGCCTCCCCGTAGAAGACGTCCAACCCGCGTACCTCAAGCACGGGCCGCCCCTTCCTGCGACCGCCGCCCCAGGTAGGCGCTCACGACGGCGGGGTCGCCCATCACGGTCGCCGGGTCACCGTCAGCGATCGCTCGGCCCTGGTCGAGGACGACGATTCGGGTGGCGAGCTGGTTCACGACCCGCAGCAGGTGCTCGACGAGGACGATGGCGACGCCGGAGGCGTGGATGCGCCGCACGACGTCGACTGCGTTGTCGACCTCGATCGGGTTGAGACCGGCCAGCGCCTCGTCGAGCAGCAACACGCGCGGACGGGAGGCAAGCGCGCGTGCCATCTCGAGCAGCTGCCGCTCGTGGAGGTTCACCTCGGCCGGCAGCGCATCGGCGAGATGATCCAGCCCGACGAGGGCCAGGTGCTCGTCGGCATCTCGGCGCGCATCGGCCAGCGAGCGGGCGGAACGGCCAAACATGATCGCGGTGGCGACGTTGTCACGGACGGTCATCGAATGGAACGGTCGCGGCACCTGGTAGGTCCGCGCGATCCCGACATGCGCGATGCGATGGGACGGCATCCTGGTTACCGAGGTGCCGTCGACGGTGATCGCCCCGGCCGTCGGGCGGAATGCCCCCGACATCAGGTTGACGAGCGTCGTCTTGCCCGACCCGTTGGGTCCGACCAGGCCGACCAGCTCGCCCTCCCGAATGGTGAGCGACAGGCCGTCGAGTGCCCGAAGGCCCCCGAACTGCTTCACAACCTCGCTGCACGCCACGATCGGCTCGCCGATGGGAACGCCGTTTGTCGCCACCGCCGGTACCTCAGCCTCCCCGTCGCCCCCCGCGGTCTCCTCCAGCGGCGGCCCGACTGGTTCTGGAGGGAGCCCCTTGCCGCGTCGCGGCCAGAAGGCGACGACGGCGCCGGCAAGCATGCCTGCCGTCAACCAGTCGACCGGGTCGCCCCACGCGCCGATCAGGGCGAGGACTCCGACGATGATGACCACCGCCACCACGACAGGCACGAGGCGGAGCCGGATGCGCGGCGCCAGGCCTTCGGGTGCGAGCAGCACCAGGACGGCGAGGACGAGCCCGAGAACGATCAGGCTGGTGCCCTCGAACTGCGATGCCGCCAGCCGATCCTGGAGGAGGACGATCACGAGCGCCCCGAGCGCCGGTCCGAGCCAGTGGAGCCGACCGCCCAACACGCTCATCACGATCACGAACAAGGGCACCGTCAGGTTGAAGGTACCCTCGACCGTCACGTAGCCGACCTGAAGCGCGAACACGCTGCCCGCCATGCCGGCGATCAGCCCGGTGACCACGATGGCGATCATCTTGTAGCGAAAGGTCGGGACACCCAGACCCTCGGCCACGTCCTCGGCGTCGCGGATGGCGAACAGGGCCCATCCGAACCGCGATCGCTGCGCCGCGTAAGCGATGGCCACCGCCACGGCAGCTACTCCGAGCGCGAGCAGGTAGACGAACTCCTGGAATCCGCCGATCGCCTCGGGGATGGCGGGCACAGGGACGACGATTCCCTGCCCGCCGTCGATGGCGGGGCTGATGCGGACGATCGGCGCCACGATGAACGGGACCGCGAGGGTCAGCAGTGCGAAGACCTCCCCGCGCAGCGATCGGAGCCGGAAGGCAAGACCGCCGACGAGCAGCGCGAGGACGGCCGCCACGACGCCGGCGATCGGGATCGTGAGGAGGAACTCCCAACCGTGCCGCGCGGTGAGCACCGCGCTCGTATAGACGCCAACGCCGAAGAACGCCCCCTGGCCGAAGCTGAAATACCCGCTGTAGCCGGACAGGATGTTCCAGCTCGTGGCCTGTGCCGCCCAGAAGAGGACGAGGGACGACAGGGCCAGATAGAAGGCCGGGATGCCGAGTGGCTCCCGGAGCCACGGGACGAGGGCCAGCCCGAGGACTACCAGACCAATGCCGGCCAGTCCGCGCCAGGGCATCAGCCCGCCCCCCGGCGCGCCAGTAGCCCGCGGGGTCGAAACAGGAGGGCCAGCACGACCAGCGAGAAGACCACCAGCGGAGCCGTGGCCGGTGACCAGGCCACGGTCACGACCCCCGCGACGGCCCCGACCAGCGCCCCGGCCAGCAGCGTGCCGACGACGTTGCCGATGCCGCCGAGGATGACGACGGCGAAGACGATCCCAAACCACTCGAAGGCGGTGTCCGGGGTCAGCGATCCGCCGATGGTGAAAAGCATGCCGGCGATCGCGGCCGTCGCGGCGGCGGCCCCGGCGAGCAGGAGGCCGAGGCGCCGATGGTCGATGCCGAAGGCTGAGGCGATGGCCCGGTCCTCAGCGAATGCTCGCAGGGCACGACCGATGAACGTGCGCTGCAGCACGAGATGGATGCCAAGCACCAGGCCCGCTGCCGTGATCGACGCGATCAGTGTCGGCATCGGAAAGACGAGCGAACCGAGCGCCACTGATCCGGTCGCGTACGGATTCTGGTCGGCGGGTAGCCGGCGGAAGTCGGCGCTCCACACGTTGCTGATCAGCTGGATGACGATGATGAGGATGCCGAAGCTGACCAGGAGTGAGCTGAGCTCGCTCACGTCGAAGCGCTGGAACAGCCACTGCAACGCCGCGCCGACGACGAACAGGATCGGCGCGGTGATGACGACGGTGAGCAGCGGATCGAGGCCGGTGGACGTCACCAGCGTGTATGTCAGGTAGCCCCCGAGCAGGATCATCCCGAAGTGGGCGAGGTTGATGACCTTCAGCATTCCCCAACCTAGCGAGAGGCCGATGGCCATGAGGGCGTAGAGCCCACCGGTCAGGGCTCCGGCCAGCGCCGACTGGACGATGATCACCGCGCGGCAAGGATATGGCTCTCCGGCGCGACGGCGCCGGAGAGCCCTGCGTCGGCCAGGGCCTACGGACCCTGAAGCTCAGCGGCTGCCGAATCCTCGGGCCACACGATCAACCAATCGCCGTCCTGGATCTGCTTCGTCATCTGGTCGCTCGGCCAGAAGTTGTTCTCCTCCGGGTCGAATTCCAGCTGACCGTGGAAGGTCGTCTCAGCCCCGCTCTCGTGAAGCGCGTCGCAGATCGCCTGCTGATCGAGATCCCCGGCGGCCTCGACACCCGCGACGAGGATCTCCCATGCCGTCCAGCTGCTGGCGGCCTGGGTCTCGAAGGCGGTGTACGGCAGCCCGTCCGCTTCGGCGTTCGTCTGGAAGGTCTCGACGATCTCGCGCACCTCGTCGCCCATCGTCTCGAGGATGGGCTCGTTCGGCTCGAAGACCGAGACCGAGAGATGGTTCTGTCCCAGCTCACCAAGCCCCAGCAGGGGACCAGGGGCCGGGAACAGGCTGAACATGATCGGTGGCTGATAGTCGAGCTGCTCCATTGCCTCGATGAGGCCGACCGACTCCACGCCGAGGGAGTTCATCATCACCGCGTCCGGGTCCGCATCGCGAATCTGTGCCGCGATCGCACCCCACTCGGCCGTGCCGGGCGGATAGCCGATGTCGGCTACCACTTCGAGGCCGCGCTCCTCCGCGATCGTCACCGCGCTCGGATCGTCCTCCACGTCCGGCGAGCCGTGCGCGATGAAGTCGGTCGACCCGCCCTGGTTCGACACGATCGCGATCGTGGCTGGCGGGTTGTCGAGGCTCTCGAACGCGTCGAACAGCTGGTTCGGCACGAACTCGTTGGGGGTCGGGCCGATCGACCAGGCCGGGAACTGGCATTCGTACGTCATCGCCGGTGCGAGGACGGCCGTGTGCTGGGGCAGCACATAGCCGTGACGCTCGGCAACGGCCATGGCCGAGATGATGTTGGGAGTGGCATAGGGACCCATGATCAGGTCGACCTGTTCCTGGCTGATGAGCCGTTCGTACAGGGTCGTGACGTTAGCCTGGTCCGACTCATCGTCGAGCACCATCCACTCGACTGGACGACCGAGCAGGCCGCCGGATGCGTTGAGTTGGTCGACGAACTGCTCGCCGGCGATCTGATGGATCACCCCCGTTGCTGCCAGCGGTCCCGTCAGCGGGAGGGTCGAGCCAACCACGATCGGCTCGCCGCTTGGGGGTGCCGCGCTCTCAGGTGCCGCGCTCTCGGGCGCCTCGCTCGCCGGCGCTTCGCTCGCCGGGGGCTCACCTGCCGACGACGGGGAATCGTCCGAGGTCCCGCACGCCGCCAGCGTGAACGCGAGGATCATCACGACCGCCATGCCGGGAATCGGGTGCCTGCGCATCTCGCCCATCTCCTCCATCCCTAATCGTTCGCCGACCTAATGCCGCGCGACGTTCGGCAATTGTAACGACGCTGCACAGCCCCTCGCCATCCCAAGCCTATTCTTCGCTGCGTGAGTGGACATCGTGTGCAATGACACTCATCGGGATGCGGCGAGCCCAGTCGGCTATCGTCTCGGCAATGGGTTCCCCTGCCGCTCGTCGCCTGCCCGGCGTGTCGCCTGCCCGCGTCCTGCTCATCGGCATGATGGGCAGCGGCAAGTCGTCGGTCGGCCGTGCGCTTGCCGAGCGCACGGGGTGGCCATTTGTCGACAACGACGAGCTGGTCCAGCGCGCCACCGGGCGGACGGCCAGGGAGCTGGTTGCGGACGGTGGAGAGCCGGCGCTGCGAGCCGCCGAGTCGGCCGCCCTGGGCGAGGGCGTCCGGATCGAGCCGCCGGTCATCGTGGCCACCGCGGCCGGCACGATCCTGGACCCGGACGATCGGCGCCTGCTGGATGACTCCGGGCTGGCCGTCTGGCTGCGGGCGCCGATCAACGTGCTGGTCGATCGCGCCGCCGGGGCCGAGCACCGCCCATGGCTCGAGACGGATCCTGCCGGCTGGATGGCAACGGCACTCGCGGCGCGCGAGCCGCTGTATGCCTCGATCGCGGATCTCGAGATCGACACGAGCCGCGTGGCGCCGAGGGACGCGGCGGAGCTCGTCGTGCACCGCCTCGCCGACGACACCTGAGCCGGCTCGGAGCTCGGCGCGGCGGTTACCATCGGCCCATGAGCGACGTCGCGAGCGGCCGTGTCGAGGAGGTCCGCCTCGCCGAGCTGATCATGCCGAACCGCACGAACCATCAGGGCACGCTGTTCGGTGGCCACGCCCTCGGGCTGATGGACCATGCCGGATGGGTGGCCGCCACCCGTTGCGCACGCCAGACGATGGTGACCGTGGCCTCGGACCGGGTGGAGTTCAAGGTCCCGGTCCGTGCCGGTCAGCTGGTCGAGCTGGTGGCGCGAGTGACCCGCATCGGCCGCACGTCGGTGACCGTCGGCGTGGACATGTACGCGGAGGACGTCGCGTCGGGCCAGCGGCAGCTGGCGACGTCCGGAAGCTTCGTGTTCGTCGCCCTCGACGATGAGGGCCGCCCGACCCCGATCGAGTGAACGTTTCCGGTGCGCACCGCGTATGGACAGCACGAGGCGGGAGTCGAGCCGAGGGTGGACCCACGGACTCGCCGGAGGCGATCCCTTTCCTCGTCGTCGTTCCACGGCGTGCGGCGCGGCCCAGGGGCGTGGGTCGCGTCGCATTTCTGCGCGTGGATACGGCCAGGGGTGCGGCGAAAGCCCCGTCTTGGCTGCTCGGGGCCTGACGGGGCTCTCACCTGGAGGGAGGTTGGGTTGTACGCAGTGTTGAGCGTGGGCGACCTGCGCGAAAGGGACGTTGGACCCAGACGGGCCTACGTCAAGTGACGTAGGCGCCGGTTCAGCCCGGACCGCCACCGGAGCCGATCGTGCCCGGCGAGCCGAATCCCAGGCCGGCCGCACGCGCTGCGATCGCGCGCATGTCCTGCTCCGTGGGGCGGCGGCCGAAGTGCGAGATCGCGCGTTCGTTGCGGTCGCCGCACAGGTAGATCGGGCTGCCGTCGTCCCCTTGCGTCGTCCGACGGTCACTGAACAGGGCGGTGCCGACGCTCGTCTGGCGTCCGCAACCGCCGCATCCTTCGCTCGTCTCATCGAGGTTCATCAGAGACATCCTCATCGAGGCATTGACGGGCTATCGTCTTCGCCCCCTCGCTCACGCCGTCAATCGGACAGGCGACCGTGGGCTCGCATGATCTCCACGAGGCGATCGTGATCGAGCGCGTGGGCGATGATCCCGTCGCGGCCGGTCATCGTCTCGGCCGCGAGGAGCGCGTTGGTGATCGCTTCCTCGGTCCCCTCCACCACGGCTTCGAGCAGCGGGTTGATGTGGTCGTCGACCACCATGCGCAGCCCCACCGTGGGCCGTGGATCATCCTCGCCCGCGCGACGCGACAGGTCGCGGTTGCCGGTCGCGAATGCGACGAACAGGTCGCCCGATCCGTGCGAGGCATAGCTGCCCATGCGCGCCACGCCCATGCCGACCCGCTGCGCCAGGCGCGCGCACTGGTGCGGCAGGAGCGGCGCGTCGGTGGCGATCACCCCGATGATCGAGCCGCCCTCCGGCGTGCCGCGCGCGGCGAGCGAGTCCGCCTGGTCCCACGGCGAGGGGACCTCTGAGACCGGGATCGCGCGGCCGACCGGCACGCCGTCGATGCGCAGCAGCTCGCGCGCGCCGTAGTTGGCCTGGACCAGGATTCCGACCATCCACTCGCCGGCGCGCCGGGACGCAGTCCCGATGCCGCCCTTGAACTCGTGGCAGATCATGCCCGTGCCGCCGCCCACGTTGCCTTCCGCGACCACCCCGTCGGTCGCAGCGGCCAGAGCAGCATGCACGTGCTCGGCGCGGACATGAAAGCCATTGATGTCGTTGAGGGCGCCGTCGTACGTCTCGCCAGCCACCGGGAGCGCCCAGATCGTGTCGCGCATGCCGTGCGCCCGAGCGCCGGCCTCGATCAGCGCGTCGTGGACGACCCCGACGCTGTGCGTGTTGGTGATGCCGATCGCGCCGGCCAGCATGCCGTGCTCCCGGATCCACTCCAATCCGGTGAGCTCGCCGTTGCCGTTGAGCCGATGTCCGCCCGCGAAGATCGGCTCCATCCAGATGTCGCCATCGTGTGGCGCCACGACCGTGACCCCGGTGCGCACCGGACCTTCGCCGACTCGGAGCGGGCCGTCGCCCTCGATGAGCGTGGTGTGGCCGACTCGCACGCCGGCCACGTCGGTGATGGCGTTGAGCGGCCCGGGCTCCATCCGCCCGATCCGGATGCCGAGGTCGCGCGCGCGCGGTCGCATCGGCGCAGTCTAGCTAGGGCGTCGGACCGGTCAGGAGCGGGTCGTCGAGGACGCCGCACTCCGGGCACGCGGTCGCCAGGAACCGGAACCACTCGGCCAACGCATGCCCATCCGGCAGGTCGGCCGGGTCCGCGGCGTCGTGGACGGCGTACACCTGTCCATAGCGGTCGAGAACGAGCAAGCGGTGCACCGGCTGGCCGTCCGGTTCCGCAACGATCACCCGGCCGTCCCAGGCAGCGAACTCGTCCGCCAGCGTTTGCCACTCCTCGACCCGAGGCGAGCCGCCGCCGACGCCGGGGACGAGAACGGCCGTCGCGTCGATCCGACGGGCGCGCGCGCGGTCCATGAGCCGGCGCGGCAGCAGATCGCCAATGCGAGCTCCGCGCAGCGTCACAGCCGCCATCAACAGCCCGTCAACCGCCGAGGTAGGTGATGAGGGCTGCCATGGCGAGGATCGAGATCAGCATGTACCCCAGGAAGATCGCCATCAGCGCCCACGGCCGACGTTCGAATACCCCGTTGATGATGGTGGTCGGCAGCGCGAAGGCCCAGAAGGCGATGAAGCCCCACATCAGACCGACGCCGATGGAGCTGTCGTTCGGGATGATCCAGCTCATCCCGGCGCCCATGAGGATGAACATGATGGCCGCGATGAGCATCGCCACGACCGGGTTGGTGAGCTCCTCGTCGCTCTTGCCGATCAGCGCCTGCCAGCGGCCGGCGAACATCCAGGGCGAGTACCAGATCGCGCCGAGCACCATCGCCGATACCGCTCCCGCGATCGCGCCCAGGAAGTTGACGTTCTCGAGTCCCACGCGCCGCTCCTCCGTTGGTCAGATGCGCCGAGGGTAGCGTCAGAGCTCGGCAGCCGTCACCTCACGAACGCCTTCGGACTGCTGGGCGCTGTCGCGGTGTTCGACGAGCCACAGCCCTGCCAGGACGACGGCCCCGCCGACCACGGTGAGTGGACCGATGCGGTCGCCGAGGAAGACGACCGAGGTCAGCACGCCCACCACCGGCACGAGCAGAGCGAACGCGCTCGCTCGCGCGGCGCCGATGCGCGCCACGCCGAGATTGAGCAGCACGAATGCGCCGACCGTTCCGAAGACGGCGAGGTAGCCGATGCCGGCGAGCGCATCGAGCGGTGCGTCGACCACCGCCGCCGCACCCGACTCGGCAGCCGCCAGCGGAACGAGGATCAGCGTCCCGAGTGCGGTGCCATAGAGGGTCGTGCTGACCGCGTCGAAGCGTTCGCTCGCCCGGCGCGCCAGCACCGAGTACACGCCCCACAGCGCCGCCCCCGCGACGAACAGCGCGTCCCCGAGGAGCCGGGATCCTCCGGTCTCCCCGCTCGGGCCGATGACGAGCAGCAGGCCCACCGCGGCCACGGCCAGGCCCGCGAACCCGCGCGCACCGAGCCGCTCGCCGAGCACCGCGCCGGCGATGATGGCGGTGAAGACGGGTGCCAGGCCCGGGACGATGATCGCGCCGTCGCTGGCCGGTGCGAGCGTGAGGCCAGTGAGGAACAGCCAGTTGTAGCCGGCGACCGCGGTCACCGCCAGTCCGGCGATCATCGGCACGTCGGAACGGTGGATCGGTGACAGGCTTCGGCCCGCGAGTCGAGCCCACGCGAACAGCAGGAGGGATGCGATCCCGAAGCGCAGCGCGGCGATCGTGAAGGGCGGAACGAATTCGACCGCAACGGCGGCAGGCACCCAGGTGCCGCCGAAGCAGATGGCCATGGCGGTGAGCATCAGGTAGGCGGTGCGTTCAGCGCGGGTCATCGGCAGCTCGCAGGTGGGTGCGTCGCATGGTACGGATGGAACGCCGCTCTGCGGCGCTTCGTGAGGTCGCCGTCGTGGATGGGCTGTGGACAGCTTAGCGCCCGGGCTGCGAATTCGGGGATAAGTGGTATTGCGTCTCGCCTGGCACGAGCCCGATACTGACGTCGTCCCGAAGGGGCAAGCGACCCCGGATCACACGGTTTCGATCGAGTGTTCCGGGACCGGAACCGGAGGCTTCGGCCGCCGGAGCCGGAGGGCAACGGTGGCTTCGGTCACCGAGGTCGGCCGCCTTGTTCCTTCGGGACATTTCGTTGTGCGCCGTGGTCGTCCCGAGTCGTGGTCCCCGAGTCGTGGTTGCCCCGAGTCGGATAACTCCTCGTGTGGCGAGCTTGACGCGGACGCTGCGCCGCCCGACCAGGGTCCTCACGCTCAGCCAGCATCCGCACATGGCCGCAGCGGTCGGTAACCTGCGCCACCCAGCCAGTTATCCAAGTCCAGCAACCGCGACACGGACAACCTGCCCCAGGCGGCCAGGTATCCAAGTGAAGCAGCAGCAGCGGCGACAACCCGGACCACCTGCGGCTCAGGCGCAGCCAGGATTACCGATTGTCACCCTCGATGCGCACATCGTCGATCTCGGCCGCACCACGCAGGTGGTGGACGGCCGCGAAGCCCTCCGATGACAGCTCGACCAGCGCGTCGGCGAGCCACCGATGCTGCCGGCGGATTGCGGCATTCGGCGGTCTGGGCGCAGGCCGGCCCAGGTTCCGCTCCATCGCCACCTCGAGCGGGACGTCGAGAACGATCGCCACGGCAGGCCGGCGATGGAGCCGAGCGATCTCGAGGAGCTGGCGTCGCGCCCAGCCCTCGACGTTCGTGGCGTCGACCACCGTGCGGCGTCCGCGGCGGAGCCGCATGGCGAGCAGCTGGTGCAGCAGGTCGAACGCGTCGTCGGTGGCGGCCTGTGCGTGCGGGTCGTCGGTGATCATCGCCCGCATGGCGTCCGAGGAGAGGACGTGCGTCGGGGCGAAGTGGCGGGCGGCGAAGGTGGACTTGCCGCTGGCGGCCACGCCGATCAGCAGGACGAGGGCGTCCGTCGGGAGTGTGAGGACGACAAACCGGCCGCCGAGGTCATCGGCGGCCGGCGAAGATGCCATGAGATGCGAGGATCAGCCCTGGGCGTCGCAGTCCGGGCACATCTCCGACTCGGGGATCGGCGCCTTCGGCTGTCCGGTGGCTCGCGGGAGGGCGCGACCGCAGACGGTTGCGCCGGGCTCACCGACCAGGTGGACCTTGCTGAAGTGGCGATCCGGAAGGCGCCAGGTCACATATCGGCGCGGACGAGTAGAGGTCGAGGTCACAGGGGGAAGCTCCGTGTGCGGAAGCAAAAGTATGCCAGAAATCGGCGATTCCCACAAACGCCCATCGATCTGGCAGCATGGCGCTGCACGTCATGAAACGCATCGGCATCCTGACCGGCGGCGGCGACGTCCCGGGCCTCAATTCGGTGATCAAGAGCGTCGTCTACCGATCCAGCGAGGTCGGCTGGGAGACGCTCGGGATCCGTCGTGGCTGGAAGGGACTCACCCACGTCGACACTGGCCTCGAGGACGGCGGAGGCTTTCTGCGGCACCTCGACCGCGTGTCCACTCGGGCCATCGATCGGACCGGCGGCACGGTGCTCCACACCTCGCGCACCAATCCGTCCTCGGTTGCCGGGCGGGCGCTGCCTGTGGGCCTCGACGCGGCTCGGATCCGGTCCATGGAGCTCGGGGACGATCGCTACGACCTCACGCCGCTCGTCCTCGACAACCTCGAGGCGCTCGGCATCGAGGCGCTCGTCGCCATTGGTGGAGACGACACGTTGAGCTACGCCGCCCGCCTCGGGCGCGAGGGCTTCCCGGTGATCGCCATCCCCAAGACGATGGACAACGATGTCCACGGCACCGAGTACTGCATCGGCTTCTCGACCGCGGTGACGCGTGCCAAGGAGCTCATCAATCGCCAGCGCACGACGCTGGGCAGCCATGAGCGTATCGGCGTGTTCCGCATCTTCGGCCGAAATGCCGGCTACACGGCCTGGTACGCCGCGTACGTGACGAGCGCGAGGTGCGTGATCCCGGAGTCGCCGTTCGACCTCGATGCGCTGGCCTCTGTGCTGGCCGATGATTGGCGCCTGAACCCGTCGAACTACTCGTTCGTCATCGCCAGCGAGGGTGCGATCTGGCAGGGCGGTGAGATCGCGGAGATCGGCGATTCCGACGCCTTCGGCCACCGCCACAAGGCGGACGTCGGCGAGGCGCTGGCCGACGAGCTGAAGCGCCGCACCGGGATCGAGACCGTGCACTCCGATCTGACCTACGACCTCCGCTCCGGCGATCCCGATGCGCTCGACCAGCTGGTGGCGATCACGTTCGCGAACATCGCGGTTGATCTGCTGGCCGACGGGCAGACCGGCCGGATGGTGGCCGTCCGTGACGGCAACTACGCCCACGCACCGCTGCCCGAGCGTTCGCTCGGCGCGCGCACGATCGACATCGACGCGATGTACAACGTCGCGCGCTTCCGGCCGCGCTACGAGGCCAAGCTCGGATCGCCACTGCTGCTTGGGCCGGCGGTCCTCGATTGACCGCACCGGCCGCGATCTGGGCGCCGGAGCGGCGCCTTCTCACCGTTGGCCTGGTCGGCCTGGTCACGTGCGCAGCCTTCGAGGGCATGGCCGTCCCGACCGTGCTGCCCGAGCTGGTCGGCGAGCTCGGTGGGCTCGACCTCTACGGCTGGGCGTTCAGTGCGTTCTGGCTCACGAACATCATCGGCATCACGCTGGCGGGCGCCGATGCGGATCGGCGCGGGCCCGGCCGCGCGCTGGCCATCGGGACCGTCCTGTTCGCCGCCGGCATGGTCGTATCCGGCGTCGCGACCGGCATGCCCATGGTGATTGCCGGGCGCGCCATCCAGGGCTTTGGCTCCGGGGCGCTCGGGTCGGTGGTGTACGCGGCCATCGCGCGTGCCTATCACCCGTCGGCTCGGCCGCGGATGATCGCGCTGGTCTCGAGCGCCTGGATCGTGCCCGGGCTGGTGGGCCCGGCCCTCGCCGGCCTGGTGACCGACACCATCGGCTGGCGGTGGGTCTTCCTCGGCATCGTGCCGCCCGTGCTCATCATGGGCGCCGCGGTCTATCCGCAGCTGGCGCGGCTCGGGCCGGTTGAACGCGGAACGCGGCGGGCCGGGGACGATCGGACGCGTGCGCTGGATGCCCTTCGCCTGGCGCTCGGCTCGACGTCAGTGCTGGCCGCATTGACGGTGAGTTGGCCGCTCCCGGGCATCCCGCTCCTTGGCGCCGGCCTGTGGCTCGCCCTTGCCGGCCTGCGTCACCTGCTGCCGCCCGGCAGCCTGCGGCTCGCGCGGGGCCGACCATCGGTCATGGTGGCCATGTTCGCCGTTTCCTTCGCCTTCTTCGGGACCGAGGCGTTCGTCCCACTCACCGTGGTCGAGGTCCGCGGCGGTAGCGTCACACTGGGAGGCATCGCCCTGTCTGCGGCGGCCGTCAGCTGGGGATCGGGCTCCTGGCTTCAGGCGCGGGCCGCCTCGGCCGGAATTCGCCGATCGCTCGTCGTCATCGGCAGCGCGCTGGTGGGCGTCGGCATCGCCGTCACCGCGCTCGTCCTTCTTCCAGCCGCCCCGGTGCTCGTCGCGGCGGTGGGCTGGGCGATCGCCGGCCTTGGTATGGGCCTGGCGTACTCGATGCTCGCATTGCTGGGACTGGAGACCTCACCGGTCGGCGAGGAGGGGAGCAGCTCGGCGTCGATCCAGCTGATGTTCACGCTCGGCACCGCGTTCGGGGCCGGCGTGGGGGGCGCCATCGTGGCCCTGGCCGACGCCGGCACCATGGATCTCGTCCCTGCGCTGGGCCTGGTCGACGTGATCATGGTCGTGGCGGCCGTCGGTGCCGTCCTCGTCGCGCTGCGCGTGCCAGCGCGTCCCGCGCCGCTCGGAACGGCTGCGGCGCCGCCACGCACCGGGGTGCTCGAGCACTCCTGACGCGACCGACGGCTGTCACGTCGCTCCGCGAGGATGGGGGATATGAAACGGATCCTGACGATCGACGGTGGCGGCGTTCGCGGCATCATCCCGGCCACGCTGCTGGCTGACCTCGAGCGGGCCACCGGACGCCCCACGCGCGATGCGTTCGACTTCGTGGCCGGCACCTCGACAGGTGCGGTCGTCGCCGGGGGTATCGCAGCCGGAATCTCGGCCCAGCGGCTCGTATCGATCTACGAGGAGCGCTCCGGAGAGGTGTTCCGCCGTATCCCGCTGGTCGGCGCGCTCCGCCGGCTGCTCGCCGGCGACCCGTACGACGTCCGGGTCCTCAACGCGCTCATCACGGACGAGCTCGGGGACGCCCGGGACTGGCGCCTGAACGACGCGCCGGTCGACGTTCTGATCACGGCCAAGCGCCTCACCGATGGCATGCCGTGGTACTTCGTCCGCGACAACCCGGTCAACTCGTGCCGCGCCGGATCGGTCCGCATCTCCGATGCCGTGACAGCTTCGGCCGCGGCGCCCACCTACTTCCGGCCGTGGCAGGTCGACGGAATCGGCGAGCTGGTCGACGGGGGCGTCGGCGTGGCCGGCAACCCGGTGTACCAGGCCTGCGTCGAGGCATTCCACTACACCGATGCGTACCAGCCGGCGGACACGCTCGTCGTCAGCCTCGGCACCGGCAAGCTGCTGGCGCGCCCGCGGCCATCATGGCTGGGCAGCTGGCTCGGGTGGATGCTCACCGAGCTGCTGCGCTCGCCGGCTGAGCAGCAGACGGAGCTCGTGCACCGGCACTGGCCGGAGACCCGCTTCTACCGCCTGGATCTCGCGCTGGAGCGCGACATCGGGCTGGACGCGGTCGACCGCATCGGCGAGTTGCGGGCGCTCGGCGAGCGGCTCGCCTCTGCCACCGACTGGCCCGCGATCCTCGACGGTCGCGACACCCGCTACCTGGTCACGGACAGCACCACCTTGCCGCGCGAGTACTGCCGGCTCGGTCCCGGCTGATCCGGGACATCCGCCCCTTGCCAGCATGGCGGACGAGGCGTTGCATCGGCACACCTGCCGCCGGCCCCGTGGAGGAGGCGCAGCCATGATCGACGCGCGGACCCTGAGTCGCCGATCCTTCATGCGACGGATGCTCGGCGCCGGGGTTGGCCTCCTCTCGCTCGAATTCATCGGCGGCAGCCTCGCCTTCCTCTGGCCACCCGCGACGGAGGGCGTCGGCGTCGAATACCCGGTCGGCACCCTCACCGACCTGAACGTCAACTTCCCGGACTGGGCGAGTGGCGTGCCCGCCGAGTTTCGTCCGGCGCGCGCCTTCCTCGTCAACATCCCGGCGGCAACGGCCTGGGCGTCCGGTGAGCGGGCGTCCGTACCGAACCCGCCCGCCGACCAGATCCTGGCCCTCTGGCGCCGGTGCCCGCACCTCGGCTGCATGATCCCGGCGGCATGCGAGGCGCGTGGCCGGTTCCAGTGCTATTGCCACCAGAGCACGTACAACATCCTGGGGGAGAAGCTGCTGCTCGGGCCGGCCCCGCGCGGCATGGACCGCTTCCCGGTCCGGATCGACCGGGAGGGGACGCTGATGATCGACACGCGCGAGGTGATCAACGGGCCGCCCAAGGGCGTGGTGACGTTCGTCGACCCCCACCCGCCCGATGTCGGCTGTGCGTGAGGGGTCCGGCGCCTAGACCACGTTGAGCTCGAGGATCGGTTCCCCGCGCTCGATGCGCTCGTAGCCGAGCGGAGACAGGTCGAGCGTCTCGTAGCGCCCGGTGGCGATCCACTCGGCCAGGCCGCGGCCGACCGCGGGGGCCTGTTGCAGCCCGTGCCCGGAGAAGCCGTTGGCGAACAGGAAGTTCGCGAGCACCGGGTGCGGGCCGACGATGGCGTTGTGGTCCAGCGTGTTGACCTCGTAATGCCCGGCCCACGCGTCCAGCAGGCGAGCCCGGTCGAAGGCCGGCACCCGGTGCGCCAGCCTCGGCCACACGAACGACTCGAAGGCCGCACGGTCGACCGCCAGGTCCAGGGTGTCCGGGTCGTGGGCCGTGCCACGCGGCGAGAAGCCGGCGAGATAGTTCGGGCCCTCCGGCCGCAGGTAGACCCCCGACGGGTCAATCGTGAGCGGCGCTCGCCCCAGGCTCACCGGCGCCTCGAGGTGGTAGACGTTCCGCTTCCGAGGATGGACCGGCAGCTCGACCCCGGCCAGGGCGGCCACCGAACCGGCCCGCGGCCCGGCCGCGTTCACCACCCAGCCAGCCTCGATCCGCGTGCCGTCCGCGAGTCGAACGCCCTCGATCCGCTCCGCGTCGACCTCCAGGCCGACGACCTCGCCCGTTCGTTCCTCCACTCCCAGGGCACGCGCCCGGCGCCGGAACCCCTGGAGCAGCGCGTACGCGTCGAACCAGCCCTCGTCGGAAAGGCCGAGCGAGCCGCCGGCCAGGTCGTCGACGTTGAGCCAGTCGAAGCGTGCGCGCAGCTCGGCGGGTGAGAGGAGCACGACCGGCACGTCGAGCGATCGCTGCACGGCATGGTTGTGCTCGAGCGTGCCGAGGCCGGCATCGGTGGCCAGGAACAGGTAGCCGTTCTCGACGAAGTCGACGTCGGGCGCCGTCCCGTCGACGCCGAGGTAGGCCACCGGGTCCCGCACCAGGGCGAGCCCGAAGCGGCTGATCTCGATGTTCAACGGCGTGCTGAACTGGAGCCGGATGCTGGCCGCCGACAGGGTCGTCGACGAGGTGCGGAACGTCGGATCGCGTTCCACCACCACGATCCGCCCGTCGAAGTCCGGTCGCGCCGCCAGGAAGGTGGCCACCGACGACCCGACGATCGCCCCGCCGATGACGACCACGTCCGCTCGCTCGACCCGATTCACGGCGCCGATCCTAGCGACTTACGATGCGCGCATGCCCGAGCCCACGGCCCGGTTCGCCGATGCCCCACCTCCCATCGCAGACGTAGCGATCGTGGGCGGCGGGATCATCGGCTGCGCCACCGCGTTCTTCGCTGTCCGCGCCGGCCTGCGGGTGGTGGTGCTGGAACGGCGCGCGGCGCTCGGCACGCTGACGACGCCGGCCTCGACCGGCGCGTTCCGGCTGCAGTTCGACAACCCCGAGGAGATCGCCGCCGTTCGCGAGGGGGTGGAGCTGTTCGACGCGTTCGGCGAGCGCACCGGCCTGGACGGCTGGGACCTCGGACTGCGGCACGGCGGCTACCTGTTCTGCTCGCTGACCGATGCGACGCTCGAGCGCTCGCGACGCCTCGTGGAGCGGCAGCGCTCCTGGGGCCTGACCGACGTCGAGCTCCTCACCGGCGACGAGGCGCGTTCGCGCTGGCCATGGCTCGCGCCCGAGGTGCTCGGAGCGCGGTACCGGGCCGCGGATGGCTGGCTCGACGTCAAGCGCCTGACGGCCGGCTACGCGACGGCCGCGTCGAACCCGGATCGGATTCCCGACGGGCGCGGCGGCGGCGGGGCGACCTTCGTGACGCGTGCCGAGGTGACCGCGATCCGCGTCGAGGGCGGCCGCGTGCGCGGGGTGTCGTCGACCCGCGGCGACGTCGCCGCCGACCGAGTCGTGCTGGCCGGAGGCCCGTTCCTCGCCGAGCTTGCCGCGCTGGCCGGGGTCCAGATTCAGCTGCGCCCCACACGCCGCCAGAAGCTCGTCCTGCCCGATCTTCCGCTCGTCCCGGCGGACGCACCGATGACGATCGACGAAGAGACCGCGGCGCACTGGCGGCCCGCCATGCGTGGCTCCCTGGCGCTGTTCACCGAGGCCGGGACCCCATCCTCACCGCCACAGGACCCGGTGCCGATCGACCACGACTGGGCCTTCGGGCTGCTCGATCCTCGATCGGACCACGCCCTGTCGCGCGTGGCGCCGTTCTGGCGGGCGGCGTGGGCCGGCGGCGCCTCATCGGCGCACTGGTTCCTCCAGGCCGGCCAGTACGAGGTCACGCCCGACCGGCGGCCCTACATCGGGGCGATCGGGCCGGATGGGCTGTCGCTCAATGGCGGCTATTCGGGGCACGGCATCATGGCCGGGGCAGGGGGCAGCCGGCTGGCAGTCGACCTCCTCACCGGCGCTGCCAAGGCCGATGCGAACCCGTTCCGGCCCGACCGCGGATTCGATCCCCGGGAGCACGACATCCTGTAGGGGTCGCCACTCTGGCACCCGGATTCGGGTCGGCGCCTCAGCGCACCGACTAGGCTGCCCACGTTGCCCGTCGACCCCCGTGACTGGAGTACAGCCGACATGAACACCAAACCCTTGATGGCCCTGTCCGGGTGGGAGGCATTCACGCACGGCGTCTTCGCGATTGCCGTCACGCTCCTGGTGCTCGACATCCACGTCCCCGATGCGTCGACCATCGACAGCGGATCGGAGCTCGTCAGCGCCCTCGTCGACGAGCTGCCGCGCTACGTCGCCTATGTCCTGGGCTTCCTGTTCGTGGGCACCTACTGGATTGCGACGCACAGGATCATGGGCTGGATGCGCGGCGTCGACCACATGGGGCTCGTGCTGGGGCTCCTGTACCTGATGGTCATCTCGGCGGTGCCGTTCGTGACCGCGCTGCTCGCCGAGTACATCGGCCTTGACGACGGTCGAGACACGGTCGGGCTCGTCGTCTTCGCCTCGTGGCAGCTCGTCCTCTCGATCATGGCCATCGTGACATTTCGGTACGCCGCCCACGGTGGGCGCGCCCTGAAGTCGACGATCCATGAGGCGGACCTCCGGACCTACCTGCGATTCGCCTATCTCGGTCCGGTGACCTGGATCGTCACCATCCTGACCGCCATCTTCGTCGGATCCGTGGTGACGCTGGTCCTGATGGTCGCGGTCCTGGTCGTGTTCCTCCTGGTCGAGCCACCCGCGTCGGTCGGGGAACAACCGCCGTCCGCGTAGGGATGCAATCGCGACGACCAGCCCCACCACGTGGCATGGCGAATGCGGCGACCACCTCCCATGGATCTCATGATGCACGTGGCAACACACCCGTGGGCCAAGCCCGCGTGGCTTCTCCTGATGCTTCTCCTGGCGGCCTGCAATGACGGGGACAGCGGCGGGGGCGGCTACTAGGGTCGCGGCGCCTCCGCCGGTGGACAGATGGCCGGGGCACTGCCCGAACCGATCCAGCGTCAGCGCAAGGAATCCGGCATGAAGTTCGGTCTCCAGATCAGCCAGTTCACGTGGCCGGGCGGAGCGGCCCAGATGGGGCCCACGCTGGCCCGAGTGGGGCGCACCGCCGACGAGGCAGGCTTCGACTCGATCTGGGTGATGGACCACTTCTTTCAGATCCGGGGCCTCGGCCCGCCGGAGGCGCCGATGCTGGAAGGGCAGACCGCTCTCGGCTTCCTCGCAGCCCACACCGAGCAAGCCCGCCTCGGCTTGATGGTCGGGGGCATTCACTACCGGCCGCCGGGCCTGTGGATCAAGATGACGACCACGCTCGACGTGCTGTCCGGCGGCCGCGCCTGGTTCGGGATCGGTGCTGCATGGAACGTCTTCGAGTCGAAGGGCCTCGGCTTCGCGTTCCCGCCATTGGGCGAGCGCTTCGAGTGGCTGGAGGACACGCTCCAGATGGCGCACGAGATGTGGGCCGAGGGGTCCGGCACGCACGGTCGGTTCGACGGCCGCCGCGTCACCGCAACGCACCTCATCAACTCGCCGCAGTCGTTGTCGCGACCTCGGATCCCGATCCTGATCGGTGGGGGCGGGGAGCGGAAGACCCTGCGCCTGGTGGCGCAGTATGCCGACGCCTGCAACCTGTACGGGCACAACCCCCAGGTGGTCAGGGACAAGCTCGCCGTGCTGCGCGAGCACTGTGAACGCATCGGCCGGCCATACGACGAGATCGAGCGGACGGTCCTGAGCAGCGCCGACCCCGATGCGGAGTCGACCGACGAGATCGTGCAGCGATTCGGCGTGCTGGCCGAGGCTGGCGCTCAGCACATCATTTTCAGCGTCCGCGGCGTCGCCGACAGCAGCCGGCTGGAGCGAATCGCGACGGAAGTCTTCCCGCAGCTGCGCTAGTCGCGGCCGAAGCGCGCGGTGCCGGACTGGGTCAGCCAGCGCGCGCCGTCGACCGCCAGCCGGCCCGCACGCACCATCGGGTCGGCGCGGGCGAGCTCCAGGGCTTCGGCCAGGGGCAGGCGATAGATCGAGACCCCGCGCAGCCGTTCGTCGGTCTGCTCGGTGAGTGGCCCGTTGGTGATGATCGCGCCGCGCCGCTTCAGATCGCGCAGGTAGGTGAGGTGCTCCACCTGCAGCCGGTCGAGCTCCTCCTCGCTGAACTGCGGCGCGTCCGCAGGACGCACAAGGAAGAGGATCGTGTGCTCGTCGAACGCGTCGGGGATGAGCGCGTCCCCGAAGGGGTAGTCCGGCTCGGCCATCGGGCGATTCTAGGCGTCGGCGACGCCGGTATCGGCCAGCACGGCCCGTGCGCTGCGCTCGGCCATGGCCATGATCGTCAGCATCGGGTTCACCCCGGGCGCAGCTGGCAGCAGCGAGCCGTCACCGACGTAGACACCCGGCGCCACCGCCCCTCCTGCGTCGAGGCGAAGCCTGCCCCAGGGGTCGGCGGGATACCGATGCGGGTCAGGCCCAGCCCGCACGGTGCCCATCTGGTGAGCGCTGAACAGGGAGATGCGGTTCGACGCGGTGCTCACCGCCGCAGCCGCCCGCAGGTAGGGCTCGAGCGGCTGTCCTTCCCGCCACCGCTCCGGCGGAACGCTGCCGGTGCGCAGCTCGACTGCGCCCGCCGCATGCGCCAATCGGCTCATCTCCACCAGCGCGCGGCGCGCCGTATCGGCGTCGGCCGGGTGCAGGCGGTAGTCGATCACCGCGCGCCCACCCGCGCCGCGTCGAACGCGCCCGCCACCCCGCTCGCGGATGATCGCGATGAGCGGCGCCCAGTGGCGCGCGCGATCCATGAGATCGGTGGAGTCGGCGATGCCGTGCCACGCGAGGGCGGCCGCTGCCAGCCCGGGATGGGGTGGTGCCGATTCCATCAGGAATCCGCCGTGCGCCGGGCCGATGCCGTCCGCGGTGGCCGGTCCGGCCATGCGGAACTGGCCGCAGCTTGCCGCCTGGAGCGGTCCACGCCACATGTCGACGGCCTCGGCCATGACCCCGATGACCGCCACAGTGGGGTGAATGCGCAGGTTTCTCCCGACCTCCCGGTGCGACGCGAGCCCACTCGCGCTCAGCAGAACGGGCGTCCTGAGCGCGCCGGCGGCGACGACGACTCGCGGCGTCCGCACCGCGAACTGCGCGCCGTCAGCCGAACGCCCCAGCACTCCACGCACGATCCCGTCGCGCACGACGATGCGGGTGGCACGGGCATCGACGACGACCCGCGCGCCCGCGGCAGCTGCGGCCGCGAGGTGGACGGTGGCGGTGGACCGCTTGGCGCCGCGTGCGCAGCCGAAGCCACAGCCTCCGCATTCGGTGCATGGCCCGGCGTTCCGTTGCGTGACATCCGCCTCCCACCCGAGGGCTCTGGCGCCATCGAGGATGACGCGGTCCTTGGCCGGCACCACGGTAGGTGGCCGCAGATCCAGCTCCCCGACGAGCCGCCGGAGGTCCGCCTCGGCCTCGGCGCCCGCGAAGCCGGCGAGCCCGTGCTCGGACTCCCACTCGGCACGCAGCTCATCCGGCGGGGCGAACGTGGTCGTCCAGTTCACCGTCGTGCCGCCGCCGAGCGTCGAGCCGGCAAGAATCGTGACGGACAGGTCGGCGGTGGCCGTCGTGCCGCGGTCCAGGTAGCGGTCGCGCCACGCCTCGGCCTCCAGGGTGGGCGGCTGCCCGGCACCGCCGGCCTCGAGCACGACGACGTCCAGCCCTGCCCAGGCCAGGCGGCTCGCCACCACCCCGCCGCCGGCCCCGGAACCGATGATCACCACATCCGCGTCCCGGACCTCGGCGATGGGGACCGGATGAACGCTCGGCTCCGCCGGCCGTGGCGGTGGATCAGGCGGTCGGTATCCGATCCGGTCCCAGGCGGGGTTCGCGGGCCGCGTCGAATCGGGACCCGGGTCGGCGTAGGCCAGGAACAACGCGAGTCGCTTCCAGGCCTGGAAGGCCGTGCGCCGTTGCGGGACACGGGAGCTGCTCCACGCAAGGAGGACGCGCTCGCGGGCTGCAGGCGAGGAACGGCTGAACCTGCGCAGCTCGCCGCCCGCGAGGGCGGTCAGCGGCGCGAGCTCCAGGGAGCGCAGTGCCAGGCCGAGCTGCAGCCGCTCGCCGCGCGACCGCGTGGCGGCCAGGGTCTCGGTCGCCAGCTCGGCGCGACGAGTCGACTCCTCGCGGGTCATCGGCGCGAACGTCTCGAAGACGTCCGCCAGGAGTCGCACCGGCACGAGCTCCATCGCCACTCTCTCCCTAGGTCGCGCTCAGCTCCGCCACGAGATCGTCGATCGGGCGGATGCCGCGCTCGCCCGACGCGCGATCGGTGACCTCCGCCCCACCGGCCGCCAGGGAGCGCGGGCTGACGGTCGCGATCGTCGGCATCCCGAGCAGCTCGGCGTCGGTGAACTTCACGCCGGGGGATTCATCGCGGTCGTCGTAGAGGACCTCGACGCCCGCATCGGTCAGGCGCTGGTAGAGCCCGTCGGCCGCAGTCGCCACGTCCGGGGCCTTCTGCCCGCCAATGGAGACGAGGTGCAGCCGATACGGGGCGACCGCGACCGGCCAGGCGATGCCCTTCTCGTCGTGATGCGCCTCGACGATGCAGGCCATGGCCCGGCCCAGGCCGATACCATAGGAACCCATCACCGCATGGCGCCGCTCACCGGACTCGGTGAGGAACGTTGCTCCCATCGACTCGGTGAAGTCGGTTCCCAGCTTGAAGATGTTGCCGACCTCGATGCCCTGCGCCAGCCGCAGGGCCGCGCCACACTCCGGGCAGGGGTCGCCGGGTCGGGCATTCGATACGTCGACCACCGCGTCGGGCTCATAGTCGCGGCCGACGTTCACGTTGCGCAGGTGCCAGCCGGGCCGGTTGGCGCCGGCCACCAGGTTCGGCGACTCGGCCGCCAGCCGGTCGACCACGACGGTCGTGTCATGCGCGCCGACCGGCGATCCGTAGCCCGGCTCCATGCCGGCCGCCCGGATCTCATCGGCAGTCGCCGGCCGCAGGCCGCCGGTCGCCCTCACCGCGTTCGCCAGCTTCGTCTCGTTGACCTCGAAGTCGCCGCGCACGATGGCGGTGACCAGCCGGCCGTCGCCGGTCACGAAGAAGGCGGCCTTCGCCGTCTGCGAGGTCGGCACGTCCAGGAACTCGGCCAGGGTGGCGATGGTCTCGGTGCCGGGCGTCTCGACCTCCTCGAGCGGCAACGGCTCCCCGTCGGCCGCCGCGACCGCCACGCGGGCCACCTGCTGGTTCGCCGCGTAGTCGCACGCGTCGCACAGGACGAGGGTGTCCTCGCCGTGCTCGTTGAGCACCATGAACTCGTGGGCGCCGGAGCCGCCCATGATCCCCACGTCCGAACCGACGGCCACGGTCTCGAGGCCCAGTCGCTCGAAGATGCGCCGGTACGCGCCGTAATGCAGCTCGTAGCTGCGGTCCAACCCGGCATCGTCCGCGTCCACCGAGTAGCTGTCCTTCATCACGAACTCACGGACGCGGATCAGCCCGCCGCGCGCTCGTGGCTCGTCGCGGAACTTCGTCTGGAAGTGGTAGACGATCAGCGGCAGCTGCCGGTACGAGCTGACCAGGTCGCCCACCAGCTGGGCCACGACCTCTTCGTGCGTCATGGCGAGCACCATGTCGCGCCCGCCGCGGTCCTTGAAGCGGGCCATCTCCGGGCCGATCTTGTCGTACCGACCCGAGCGGCGCCACAGGTCTGCCGGGTGGACGACCGGCATCTCCATCTCCTGGCCGCCAATGGCGTCGATCTCCTCGCGGACCACCTGCTCGATGCGCTGCTGCACGCGGAACCCGAGTGGCAGCAGCGAGTAGATGCCGGCCCCCAGCTGGCGGACGTATCCGGCCCGGACGAGCAGCCGATGCGAAGCCATCTCCGCATCGGCCGGATCGTCGCGGAGGGAGGCAAAGAAGGCCTGCGACAGGCGCATCAGGCGGCCGCCGAGGCGATGGGAGTCTGCGACGGCTTCACGAGATGCTCCGACCCGCGCAGCCAGCGCAGCGGCAGCAGCGCCAGCAGGAGCAGGCCGGCCGATGCGATCAGCAGCCCGTCGATGCCCATCCACTCGGCTGCGCCGCCCCCGAGCAGCGAGCCGATGACCTGGCCGATGGCGAGGAACACGGAGTACAGACCCATGATCACGCCGCGGTCAGCCGGATGCTGCTCGCTGATGTCGGCCAGCATCCCGAGCGCGGCCGGCGTGGCTCCGGCCAGGACGAAGAGCCCGGCGGCCGCGCCAAGAGCGAGGGGCAGCTGCAGGACGGCCAGGCTGCCGCCGGCATGGTTGATGCCGAAGATCGCGACGACCATCCCGAGCCCACCGAGGATCCCGATGCCCATGATCGTCGTGCGCCGGTAGCGCTTGAAGCGGTTGCCCCAGTAGAAGAGGCCGGCGAAGAAGACCAGCAGCGCCACCGCCATGCCGATGCTCACCTGGAGCGGCTCGGAGCCGCCCATCAGTCGCTGGTCCTCGAAGCCGGCGCGCGGCTCGTTCACGAGCTGAAAGATCGACTGGCTCATCCACGCGCCGATGAAGGCGTTGACCGCGATCCAGGTGGGAGCCAGCAGCCAGACCGCCGGATTGACCAGCACGCGCCGATAGCGGCCGAGGTCGAAGCCGCGGGACAGAGCGGTCACGCCGCCCGCGCCGATCTCGGCGGTCTCCTGATCCGCATCGACGCTCGGGTCCCTGCCCGACTCGGTCACCCCGTAGCGGTAGATGAGGAAGCTGACGCCATACAGCACCGCGTTGAGGTAGAAGGCGTTGCGCTCGAGGCCCGTCCACAGCGCGCCCGCTGCGACGAGTCCCAGCCCCAGGCCGGCCAGCGTGGCGGCCTCGAAGCGCGCGACGGTCCGTCCGCGCAGGTCCTCGTCGCGTGAGGTGGCGACCGCGATGAAGCCGAGGATGGACGGGATGCTGGCTGCGGCCGCCGCGCCCTCGAGCCAGCGGGTGACGCCGAGCAGGTATAGGTCGGTCGTCACCGCGGTCAGCACGACTGCCACGGCGCCGAAGATCGGTCCGTACTGCATCACCGAGCGTGCGCCGATCCGATCGGACAGGATCCCGAACAGCGGCGACAGCACCAGCTCGGCGAGGTAGAAGGCGGCGGTCAGCAGGCCGACCTGGAGCGCCGTCACCGCGGGCGCACCGAACCCTTCGAGGTCGGCCAGGTAGAACAGCAGCAGCGCGCCAGTCAGGCCGGTGCTGAAGCGGAGCGTGAAGGTGCCGATCAGGACGGCGGCGAGGGAACGGCGCATCGGGGCCCCCAAGTATGCCCCGCCGACGATGCGCTCGCGTCGGGGGCGAAGTGGCGCGGCCGCGCGGCGTCCCGCGTGGCCGCGCGACGGTCAGGACGTGGGCGTGCTGCCCTCGGCGCGGGCCGGCAGGCCGAAGGCCTCTTCGAGCGCCTCCATCGGCCGGAATCCGACGGCAGCGCGCGGTGGCTCGCCGGGGGCGAACAGCGCGACGGTGGGGATGCTCATGATCCCGTAGCGCATCGCCGTCTGAGGGTTGGCGTCGACGTCGAGCTTGCGGACCTCGACACTGCCGGAGTACTTCGCGGCCAGCTTCTCGATCTCCGGAGCGACCATGCGGCATGGGCCGCACCACTCAGCCCAGAAGTCGACGACGACGGGCTTCTGGCTGTGGAGCACATCGGTCTCGAACGTGGCGTCGGTGACCTCGGGAACGTTGGATGACATGGAATTTCCTCTCTCGACGGCGCCGGGTCAGCCGGCGACCTCATGCAGCAGACGGTAGGCGTCGATGACCCGGTCGTCCGCGAGCCGATAGTAGACAGTGCTTCCCTCCCGCCGACTGACGACGAGACCCGCCGAGCGGAGCACAGAGAGGTGCTGGCTCATGTTCGGGACCTGGCAGCCGATATCGCGCGAGAGGTCGCTCACGCTGCGCTCGCCGTCCGCCAGGCGCTCCACGACGCAGAGTCGCTTCGGGTCGGCCAGCGCACGAGCCACCGCGGCCGCTCGCAGGCGGTCGGCATCGGTGTGGGAGCGCGTGTGCATGCGCCGATGATCTCAGAAGTTGCGCAATCGCGCAAATGGCCCGTCGTAGCCCGGGCCGCGAATCGCGACACGCGAGTTGTCACGAGCCAGGCTCAGGATGCGCGCATGAACGTACTGCTCGACTGCGCCTGGTGCGGTGACGAGGTCGTCTTCTCGGTCGACGAGGCCGATGACGAGCTCGTGTGCAGCGCCTGCAACACCCGGATGGCCTTCGCGCCGGATCCGGCCACCACCTTCGCCCTCCTGTACGAGCCGCAAGCGGCCTGACGCTCGCCCGCAACGAACGACCGCGAGGTATGCGACGCTCCGCGCATGCCAACCCGGCCGCGTCCCTCCCCGGCCCGCCGCATCGGGTCGACGATCCTGGCCGGCGTTCTCCTCGTCGCCGTCGGTGCCGCGGCCGCGTACGCCCTCGGACAGGCGGAGCTCCCGATGCTGACCGGGCGCATCCCGGCCACGGCCTACGACGCGTACCGATCTGCCTCGGGGGCCGCGTCGGGGGTGACCGAGGCGTGCGCCGTGGATTGGACGATCCTGGCCGGCATCGGCCAGGTCGAGTCGCGCCACGGCCGGATCGATTCCGAGCACGACGTCGCGGCGGACGGTGACGTGGTGCCGCCGATCCGCGGGCGCGCGCTCGATGGCTCCGGCGGCACGCAGACCATCCACGACACCGACGAGGGGATGCTCGACGGCGATGCGACCTGGGATCGCGCCATGGGCCCGCTCCAGTTCATCCCCACCACCTGGTCCGAGCTCGGACGCGACGGGAACGGCGACGGCGAGGCCGATCCCGACAACATGTACGACGCGGCGATGACCGCGGTCGCTCACCTGTGCCTGCGCGAGCCGGGCGACTACACGCAGCGCCACGAGCTGCGCCGTGCGCTCGTCGCCTACAACGCCTCGGGCCGCTATGCCGAGGACGTGCTCGACTGGGTGGAGCGGTACCGAACGACGCCGCTGGACGAGGTGATCGAGACCCCCCAGCAAGCGTCCCGCTAGCGGGTCAGGACTCGCCGATCTCGATCGTGTCGATGCGGTCGCCGGGCTGCCGGTCACGCTGCGGATCACGCTCGCGAAGCCCTTGCACGACGTCCATCCCGGACACGACCTTGCCGAACACACTGTGCCGATCGTCGAGATGGGGTGTCGGTCCATAGGTGATGAAGAACTGGCTGCCGTTCGTGCCGGCCCCGGCGTTCGCCATGGACAGCACGCCAGCGCCGTCGTGGCGAAGTGACGGGTGGAACTCGTCGGCGAACTGGTAGCCCGGGCCGCCGGTGCCCGTGCCGGTCGGATCGCCTCCCTGGGCCATGAACCCGTTGATCACGCGGTGGAAGGTCGTGCCGTCGTAGAACCCGGCGCGGGCAAGGTTCACGAAGTTCTCGACCGTGCGCGGCGCGCGATCGGCGTAGAGCTCGACGACGAAGTCGCCCTTCTCGGTCTTGAACGTGGCGGTGTAGGTCTTCGAGGTATCGAGCGCGCCGGACGGCGGCGCAAGCTGCTCGGCCATGGTCGTCTCCTTGGGGGGTGCGGGACCGATGCTACCGGAGCGGCTCGGCACTGGTAGCCTCGGTCCATGACACGCACGCTGTATGCCGGGGCGTCGATCGTTGACGGCACGGGCGCCGACCCCGCGGTCGGCGACCTCGTGGTGGAGGACGGCCGGATCGTGGAGGTCGGCACCGGCCTCGACGCGGACGACCGGGTCGACCTCGATGGAACGAGCCTCCTGCCCGGCCTGTTCGACTGCCACACCCACGTCGTCGTCACCAGCATCGACACGATGCGGCTGCTCCAGACACCGTTCAGCTACCGCTTCTTCCAGGCGGCGCACAACCTCGAGGCGACCCTGCGCATCGGGATCACCACGGTGCGCGACGCGGGCGGCGCCGACCTCGGCGTGAAGCAGGCGGTCGAGGACGGCATCGTCAACGGCCCTCGCATGCAGATCAGCCTCAGCATGATCAGCCAGACCGGCGGTCACGGCGACGGCTGGATGCCCTCGGGCGACACGATCAATGCGCTGCTGCCGGAGCATCCCGGCGTGCCCGAGACGCTGGTCGACGGCCCCGACGAGATGCGTCGTACCGTGCGCGAGCTGATCCGCCTTGGGGCGGACGTGATCAAGGTGGCCACCTCCGGCGGCGTGCTCTCGCCACGCGACAAGCCGACCCACGCCCACCTGCGCCCGGCCGAGCTCGAGGTGCTGGTCGAGGAGGCGACTGCGGCCGGGATCTACGTGATGGCCCACGCACAGGCGGCACCCGGCATCAAGAACGCGATCCGCGCCGGGATCCGCTCGATCGATCACGGCATCTACCTCGACGACGAGGCGATCGCGCTGATGCTGGAGCGAGGGACGTGGCTGGTCCCGACGCTGGTCGCGCCGCGCGGAGTGATCGACGCGGCCGATGCGGGGGCCTCGATCCCCGAGGCATCGGTCGCCAAGGCGCGGGACGTGGTCGAGACGCACCGCGCCTCGTTCGCCCGAGCGGTGGCGGCCGGCGTGAAGGTCGCCATGGGCACTGATTCCGGCGTCACCCCGCACGGCAACAACCTCCGCGAGCTGGCACTGATGGTGGAGGGTGGGATGACGCCGATGCAGGCGATCGTGGCCACTACCCGGTCCGCCGCGGAGCTGATGGGCCTCGACCAGGAGCTTGGCACGCTGGAGCCGGGGAAGCGCGCCGATCTCGTCGTGGTCGACGGAGACCCACTCGATGTCGGGACGCTGGCCGAGCGGGTCACCGCCGTGTACAAGGACGGCGTCCAGGTCGTCTGATCAGTCAAGCTGGCCCCGGGCCTCGGCATCCTCGAGCGCGGCACGCGCCCGCTCGCGTCCCAGGTTCCATGCCTGCCAGGCGGTCAGCCCGGGGTCGGTCCGGAGCTGTGACAGGCGGTGGCGGAGCTCGTCCCGCAGGAACGCGGCTTCCTCCGCGTCGAGCGCCGGCAGGACGCGCACAAGATCGGGGATGCGGTCGTCGCCCAGTGAGATGGCGTAGATCGTGTCCAACCCACTCCATCCGTGCTCCGGCACCAGGGCGGGATCGAGCGCGCGGGCGACGTTCTGCTCGGTGATGAAGCGAGCCGGGCCGATGAAGTTGAGGCCCAGGCCGATGACGAGTCCGGCAACCATGACGATGTGGCCGATCCAGCGAACCCGGTCGGTGAGCAGGGCAACGGCCAACCCGGCGAGGACGGCGGCCAGCAGCCCGATGGTGGCAATCACGTACAGCCGCAGCTCCGTCCACCCGTACGCCTCCTGGTAGAGCTGCAGCCGCAGCGCGGCCGAGACGAGCACGACCGCGGTCAGGACCGTGAGGCCCAAGGCGGCGCCGATCAGCACCCGTGACCGCTGGCTGGCGGCGCGCTCGAAGGCAACGATCGTCCCGCCGGCCAGGACCGCGACCGCCACGAGCTCGAAGAAGCCACGGCGCGCGTACTCGCTATAGCTGAGCCCGGTCGCGGCCATCGTGTCGCGGCCACCGAACAGGTACGCACTCTGGAGGATCACGAACGCGACGAACAGGAGGTCGACCGCGAGCAGCACGGTCACCGCCTCGGTGGTCCCGAGTCGCCACGTCGGTCCGGACGGGGTCGGCGTGCCAACAGGGCCCCGTGGCGGTCGTCCCGCCGCGAGCGCGAGGGCGCCGGCCGCGACCCACGCCAGGACCAGGGTGAGGAGTGCGCGCCCCGGGATCGTGCCGAGGTCGAGCTCGACGGAGACGAGATCGTCCACGAGGCGCGCGAACACGGCGTCGGCGGCCGAGAACAGCGACATGAACACGATGACAAGCGGCACGGCGATCAGCAGGCCCCGCACGACCGGCATGGCCGGGCGGGCCCGACCCAGCGCCGTCGTGCCACCCGGCAGGCGCCGTCGGGCGATTCCGACCACCGGCACGGCCCCGGCGGCCACCCACCCGGCGGTCGTCGCACCGAGGCGCAGGAGTCCCGGGAACGAGCGACGCATGACAGGGCGCAGGCCGAACGACGCGAGGGCGGCGCCGGTAAGGCCCAGTGCGCCGAGGACGTCCAGGGCCACGATCGTCGTGTCGGCCCGGACGGCCGCGAATGCCGCGAAGCACACGGCGGCCGGACCCAGCCAGCGATCGATCGCCTCCGGTCCGCGGCGACCGACGCGAAGCAGCCACCCGGCAAGGACGAGGAGCGCGATCAGAATCGGGAAGTTCAGGCCCAGGGCGACGTCGAACAACAGCAGCTCCCCCACCATCCCGAGGAGCGCGGCGACCAGCAGGACGCGGCCGGCGCGACGGATGGTCACTGCCCGACGTCGATCGCCAGCCGCGGAGGATCGTCGAGCAGCGTGAGGCGGACGCACGCCTCCGACGTCAGGCCGAGGTACCACGTGCTCTGCCGCTCGAAATCGCCGCCCTCCACCAGGTCGACCAGGACCGGCAGGCCGGGATCGAGGTCCGTCGGCCCGTCGTAGCTGCTCGTGCCGGCGTCCGTCTGCTTGGTTCCTCCGCGCATCGACAGGCGCAGGAAGCTCGTACCGTCGACCGCGATCGGCTCGCCGGATGCGTCCTGGGTGAAGGGTGGCGACGCTCGATCGAGCGTCAGCTCGGGCGTTCCCTGCTCGAACTCGAAGACCACGCGGTCATAGCCGTCATGGCTCCCGGTCCGCACGTCGACGATGTTGGCGATGGCGACGGTCGGATCCTCGACGATCGGCAGGTCGCAGGTGAAGTCGCCGAGGTCGTCCGTCGGGATCGGCTCCGCGCTGCCCGCCGGAGGTGCGCTGCCGTCGATCGTCACGCCGGACGCCGATGGGGGAGCCGACGGCGGCCCGCTGCCACCCGGACTGGCGCCGGGACCGGCGCAACCAACGAGGATGGCCGCTGCCAGCGGAATGAGCCGGGTCGACCGGCGGCGGAATGGCATCACGTCGAGCTCCTGTGCGTTCGGCGACTGGACGCGCGGCCCGCGTCGCGCGTTACGCGCGCGACGGGCACGGCCTAGACTGGCTGCGCATGACTGCCGAAGGCTTCTCGCCCGGGCTGAAGGGTGTCCTGGCCGGCGAGACGCAGCTCGCCCGGGTCGATGGCGAGCGCGGCCGCCTCGTCTACCGCGGGTATCCGATCGGCGAGCTCGTCGCGCACGGCACCTACGCCCAGGTCGCCGAGCTGCTGTGGACGGGTGAGTGGCGTACGTCCGCGAGGCTCGCCTGTGCGCATGTCCCAGCGCCGGTCGTCGACGTGCTGCGGCGGCTGCCGCCGGAGACGAACGCGATGGATGCGTTGCGCACCGGACAGTCGGCGTGGGGCGCGGCGGCGCGCACGACCTGGCCGCCAACGGTGGAACAGGCGCGGGCGATCACGTCGGTCGCGCCGTCGGTGCTGGCCGCCTTCGCGCGTCTGCGCGACGGCCTGGAGCCGATCGATCCGGACCCGGACCTCGGTCTCGCGGCCGGCTTCCTGTACCAGCTGCGAGGCGAGCGGCCAGACGAGGCAGCGGCTCGTGCCCTCGACGCCTACTTCATCGTCGGAGCGGAGCACGGGTTCAACGCGTCGACCTTCGCGGCGCGGGTGATCATCAGCACCCATTCGGACATCGCGTCCGCAGTCGTCGGTGCCATCGGCGCGCTGAAGGGTCCATGGCACGGCGGGGCGCCGTCCGAGGTCGTCGACCAGCTCCAGCAGATTCCCTCGGTCGATGATGCGGAGGCCTGGATCCGCGCCACGCTGGCACGGGGCGAGCGGCTGATGGGGTTCGGACACCGGGTCTACAGGGCGTACGACCCGCGCGCGGCGGCGCTCCGGTCGGTAGCAGAGGGGCTGGCATCCGTCGCCGATTGGCTGGCAAAGGCCGTCGCAATCGAGGACATCGCGCTCCGCGTCCTGGCGGAATGGAAGCCCGACTATCCGATCAAGACCAACGTGGAGTACTACGCCGCGGCCGTCCTCCAGGGCGTCGGGCTCCACCCGAACCTCTTCCCAGCCACCTTCGCGCTGGCCCGCCACGCCGGATGGACAGCCCACTGCCTGGAGCAGGCCGAAGCCAACGTCCTCATCCGTCCCGAGGTGCGATACGTGGGTCCGGAGGAGCGTTCCCTGGCGCCCTGAGCCTCGCCTCGAGGAGGCGCCGCTCGGCGGGGTTGTCGGTCAGCGCCAGCGCTCGCCGGTTTGCCTCGGCCGCGGCCGCCCGGTCGCCGATCCGCTGAAGGAGCTCGCCGCGTGCGGCGTGGAACAGGTGGTAGCTGGCCAGCCGCTCGTCGAGCGGCTCGAGCGCGGCCAGTCCGGCCTCGGGTCCGTCGCGCTCGGCGACCGCCAGGGCCCGGTTCAGGGCCACGACCGGCGTCGGCTGCAGCCGATACAGGGCGTCGTAGAGGGTGACGATGCTCGCCCACGGCGTTGCCTCCCACGATGGGGCGGCAGCGTGCAACGCCACGATCGCCGCCTGGAGCTGGTAGGGGCCGGCCCGGGCCATGCGTTCGGCGCGGGCGAGAAGGGCGATCGCGTCCGCGATGGCGACGTGATCCCAGCGTGACCGATCCTGATCGGCGAGCAGGACGAGGGACCCGTCCGCGGCGAAGCGCGCCTCGGCTCGTGCGAGATGGAGCCGCGTCAGCGCCAGCAGGCCCAGCACCTCCGCCTCATCCGGCATCAGACGCGCGACGAGCGACGTCAGCCACTCGGCGTCGCGGGCGAGCTCGCGCCGCTCCGCCGCCTCGCCGCTCGAGGCGAGGTATCCCTCGTTGAAGACGAGATACAGGACGGCCAGCACCTCGGACAGGCGCGCAGGCAGCTCGGCGGCATCGGGCACTCGATACGGGATCCGCGCATCGCGGATCTTCCGCTTCGCCCGGACCAGCCGCTGCGCGATGGTTGGCTCCGGGACGATGAAGGCGCGGGCCACCGCTGAGGTCTCGAGCCCCGCCACCGTGCGCAGCGTGAGGGCCACCTGCGCTTCTCGGCTCAGCGCCGGATGGCAGCAGGTGAACAGCAGCCGTAGTCTGTCGTCGGCGCCCATCGGGCCGCCGGTCTGGATCGGTCGGTCCATCTCGGATGCCTCCGCCGTGAGCTGGGCCATCCGCTCGCGATAGCGTGAGCGTCGTCGGAGCCGATCGACCGCGCGCCGTCTGGCGGTGGTCATCAGCCATGCCCCCGGGTTGTCGGGGATCCCGTCCGTCGCCCAGTGCTCGAGCGCTGCGACGGCGGCGTCCTGGACCAGCTCCTCCGCCAGGTCCCAGTCGTCCAGGATGCGAACCAGCGACCCGATCAGCCGGCTGCGCTCCTCGCGCAGGACCTCGGCGAGGCGGGTGTCGACCTCGGTCCGCTCAGGCACGCTCGACGACGGGCCGGATCTCGAGGACGTCGCCGGGTGCGGGCCACGTTGCGGCGACGCGGAGCGCCGCGTCCAGGTCCGGCACGTCGAGAATGCCGTAGCCGCCGACCATCTCCTTGCCCTCGACGAACGGGCCGTCGGTGACGGTCGTCCCACCGTCGAGGCCGATGCGGACCGTGGTCGCTGTCGGCGAAGGCTCGAGCTCGTGGCCCTCGACGATCGTGCCGGCGGCGGCCTGCTCGCCCCACCAGCCGCGGAGCCGCTCGTAGAGCGCGGCGTTCTCCTCCTCGGTCCGCGTGCCCCACGTTTCCTCGCTGCCGGCGATGATCATCATGTACTTCATCGGGTGGCTCCTGTCTGCGATGGTCGTTGCACCGATGACGACGAACCGGCGCTCGCGCGATCGACACCGGTACCGATTGTGCATGCTCGCGAGCCCATGGACGAGCGATCTGCCGACGACGGTCCCGCCGCCATCGATGGCGCCGATGATGCGGCCCTGGGGACGACGGCGCCGCCAGAGCCCGCACCGCCCGGAGCGGAGGTGGATGCCACCGAGCGCCGCGTTCCCGGGCCGACGTTCGACCAGCCCGACCGGAGCGCGAAGCCCTGGGCCTCCTCGCTCGCAGCCGCGAGTGACCAGGCCGGCGTTGCCAACGATCCCGGAGACGAGGTCGCGGACGAGGACGCCGACTGACGCCACAATGGGGGCATGACCCCGGCTGACCGCCGGCGACCGTCGACGGCCGCCGTGATTACCGCGCTCGTCACCGTGTACGTGGTGTGGGGCTCGACGTACCTCGCCATCGCGGTGATGATCGAGACGCTCCCACCGCTCCTGGCGGCCGGCATCCGATTCTGTATCGCCGGCGTCCTCATGCTCGGCGCAGTGACGATCTACACCCGCTGGATTCGTCGCGACCCTTCGCCGGAGCGCCCGCGGCGGGTGCACTGGCGATCGGCGTTCATCATCGGGACCCTCCTGCTGCTCGGGGGCAACGGTGCGGTTGTGCTGGCCGAGCTGCGCATTCCATCCGGGGTGGCCGCCGTGCTGATCGCAACCGTGCCCATCTGGATGGCGTTGTTCGACGCGATCCAGACCCGGCGTCCGCCCAGCCTGCTGGTGGTGGGAGGACTGGTGGCCGGCATCGTCGGGGTTGCCGTCCTCCTCGCCCCGCTGGATGGCGTGGATAGGATCGACCCTGCGGGCGTGGCGTTGGTGGTGGTGGGCGGCACCATCTGCTGGGCTCTCGGCTCCCTCTACGCCCGCAGCGCGCCGCTCCCGCGCTCCGCGCTGCTGGGAACCGGGATGGAGATGATCGCGGGTGGGCTCATGCTGCTCGTCGGCGGCGTGCTGCTGGGCGAGCTGGGCCGTGTGGACGTGGGGTCCTTCTCGACGCGCTCTCTGCTGGCCTTCGCCTATCTCGTGGTGTTCGGGTCGATCCTCGCCTTCACGGCCTACACGTGGCTGCTGGCCAACGTGTCCGTCTCGGTGGTCGGGACGTACGCCTACGTGAACCCGATCGTGGCGGTCGGCCTCGGGGCACTTCTCTTGTCCGAGCCGATCACGCCGCGCACGATCATCGCTGCCGTGCTCATCGTCGGCGCCGTGGTGGCGATGGTCAGCGGCCGGCCGCGCATCGCCGAGGAGCCCGAGCCCGGGCCCGACCTCGAGCTGAGACGCCTGCCGCACGAGGACGGTGGCACCGATCCTGCGACCGGCCGTACCGCATGAAGAAGTATCAGACCATCGAGGCCGAGGATCTCCGAGAGCGGCTGCTCTCCGAGTCGGATCGGCCCGTCCTCGTGAACGCGCTGGCGCGAGAGGCCTTCGACGAGCAGCGCATTCCGGGCTCCATCTCCATTCCCGCATCGGACGCGATCCGGCTGGCGCCGGACGTCCTCGCCCGCGAGCAGGCCGTCGTCGTGTACTGCACGTCCCGCAGCTGCAGCGCCAGTCCCACCCTGGCCCAGAAGCTGGTCGACATCGGCTTCACCGATGTCGCCGATTTCGAGGGTGGCATCGATGAGTGGGAGCGCGCCGGGTACCCGCTCGACGGAACGCGGGTCGCCGTTCCGGCCTGACGTGCCCGAGACGCCCGCCGTCGCCTGCGAGCCGCAGTCGGGCAGCTGGCGCTGCCGGGTGACGCTCGGGGAGGCGGACGGCGGAGCCGAGCACACCGTCACCGTCGACCGCGCAACGCTCGATGACCTGGCACCGGGCGCGACGCCGGAGGCGCTGGTCGCCGCGTCCTTCGACTTCCTGCTGGAGCGCGAGCCGCCGGGCAGCATCCTGCGCACCTTCGAGCTGCCGATCATTGGCCGCTACTTCGCCGACTACCCCGACGAGATCAGGCGTCGGATGGCTGGCTGACCTCCCCGAGATCGGCGGGCTCGACCGTCACCGTGGTGCGACGCCGTGCGCGCGGGAGGAAGCTGCGGGGCGTGGGCGGAAGGTTCTCCAGGAAGCAGACGACGTTGAAGCGCCTGGGCTCGTCGAGGTAGGCGACGCTCGGCACGAGCAGTGCCTGGACGTCGAGCGAGTCGCGGAAGAACGTTCCCACCGCTCGCGCGATGCGCGGGTCCAGCCAGCAGCCGGGCGCGTCGTCGCGGCCGATGAGTCGCAGGACGGGCGGGTCGCGCAGGTCCACGCACCGCTCGATCCGCACCCCGAGTTCGTAGACCGCGCGACGGGCCGGCGTGGCGAATCCGCCTCGGTCCACGGCCAGGTGCCGCGCGAACTCGGCGATGGCGACCGCGGCGTCCGATGCCAGATAGAGCGTGGGCTGGCCCTGCCAGTGCCAGCGGCCGCTGCTGCGGCGGCCGGCATAACGCAGATCGCGGATGTCGCGGCCTGCGTCTGCCGGGATGTGACGGAAGCCGGTGCCCTCCCACGGGCCGATGTGATCGGCGAGCGACGCCACCTAGTAGCCCGCGCCCTCGTAATCTGCGGCCAGCGCGGCGATGACCCGCTGCGCCTCGCCGCGCTCGATGAGCTGGAGAGCGGTGAGCCCGTCCCACTCGGCCAGCGGCGCGTCGAGGAACTCCGCCAGCCCTTTCCGGGTGTAGACCGCCGCGCCGAGATCGGCGATCTCGGTGAGCTGTGCCATCCGTGCGCGGGTATCGTCCCTCGCTGGGCGGGTGGGCTTCGCCTCCCACCGCTCGACGGTCTTGGCACTCACGCCGATGAGGCGTGCCAGGCGCTCACGAGACAGGCGGAACGCATCTCGGAGATCCTTCGGTTGGACCAGGTTCGCTCGAACCGTCATGACCAAACGTGTCCAGACATGTGTCTAGACAAGTGTGGCAGCCGGGGAAGCTTGGGTCAAGGCGTGCCGACGACCGGAAGGCCGGAGGCCTCGTAGATCCGGTTCAGCACCCACATGCCGTCGGTGGCGGGGTCCGTGAGGTTCGTCTGTGCCTGCTCGAGCATGATGTACGGGTGCATCCGTGCCTGGACGAGGCGGGTGCCGAGGAACGCAAGCTCGAGGACGACGCCCTCCTGTGTTTGCTGGCTCCACTCCTGGCCGAACAGGAAGTTTCCGTGGCTGGCCATGGTGACGCTGAAGCCATCCTCGGTCGGCGCGATGTCGATCGGTCCGGACCAGTGCGTGCCGTGGCCGAGGACGTGGTCGCAGCCGGCGTCGAAGAACACCTGCTGCTGGCGACGCATGTCGCCCAGGAACTGGGCGTGATACTCGGCGCCGCCCCACCACTGCGGCACGCAGATGACCAGGTCGGCATCGGCCTCTCGCGCGCGGGAGACGGCTTCGGTGACGTTCTCGTCTCGCAGCCACAGCACGCCGGGCTGGTCCGGTGCGGCCTCCAGTGAGCCCGGGATCTCGTTGAAGGCAACGAACGCGAAGGTCAAGCCGTTGACGTCGATCACGGCCGGCTCGAGTGCTGCGTCGAGGTCGGGGCCGGCGCCCGTGGTCGGGATGCTGGCAGCGGCGAACTTGTCGAGCGTCTCGAGGAAGCCCGGTGTGCCACGATCGAACAGGTGGTTCGCTGCGAGCGTCGCCACGTCGACGCCGTACGTATCCCGAAGGTGGGGGAGGACCGCCGGGTCGATCGAGAAGACGACGCCCTCGTTGACGGTCCAGTCATCGACGACAGGGCACTCGAAGTCGTCGAGGGTCACGTCCGCCCCGCTCACCAGCTCCGCGACGGCGCCCTCGTTCCCGGTGCGCACGGCGTCGACGATGTTGAACCCGTTCCCGACAAAGCCGGGCGGCACGGGATTTGGATAGACCGCGGTGTACTCCGCCGTCCCGCCGCCGAACACCCACTCCCATCCGAGGCCAAGCGTGATCGCGGCGTGCGCCACGCCCCGGTCCGGACAGGAATCGCCGAGGCTCATCAGGGTGCGAACCTCGGCAGGATCGATCGGCCAGCTCTCGCGACCATCGGCCAACGGGACGGTCTGGATGTACGGGTATGGGGCGGTCCGCGCATCTGCATTGCCGAACACGTCCGCGCCGCCGACCGGAAGCACCTTCACCGTGGGCACCACCAGCCCGGCCGGCAGAAAGGCGAGATCGGTCGGGTTCGCCAGGAGATGGTCGACGACCTCGTCGGCCTCGAGGCAGCGGGGAAGGGGGTTCACCGCGGTCAGGAACTCACACAGCTGGATGAACGTATCGGCGTCGATGGCGGCCTCCACCTCGGCCTCGGTGATTGCCGCGCGCGGGTTCGTATAGCCGGTGACCACCGCCAGCGGCACGTCGGCCTCGGGAACCGGGGTCGCGGTCGGGACCGGCGTCGGGCTCGGGGTGGGATCGGGGGTCGGAGAGACAGCCGCGGCGCTCGCCGTCGAGCTCGGCATCGGTTCGAGGCTCGTGCATGCCGTGAGCGCGACGGTGACGAGGGCGAGCGTCAGTCGCCGGGTGGTCAGCACGTCGCGACAGTATCACTGCCCGCGACGGACCACGACCGTGCCGATCAGCCTGCGGCGCCATCGCCTCGTTCATGCCGATGAAACCGCCCGCGTATTCCACATCGGGGTGCGCGATAGCTCGCGTCCCGAGTCGGTGCCCCTGACATGCATGAGGAGGAAACCGATGCTCCATTCCCGGCCCAGGACGCTTCCCGCGACGCTCGCGCTGGTGGCGACCGTAGTCCTCGCCGGCTCCGCGCTCGCCGCGAGCTCCTTCAAGAACGCCTCGACCGCGTTGTCGGGGGGAGCCGAGATCCCGATCCGCGGTACCCACGCCCATGGATCCGCGCATGTCAAGCTCAGCGCCGACGGCTCCTCGCTCGAGTACCGGCTGGTGGCGTCGAACATCGACAACGTGATCATGGCCCACATCCATCTCCAGCCGGCCGGCACCGCGCCCGGTGACGCCAACGGTGGGATCGTGGTCTGGCTGTATCCGTCGACCGCGGAAGGACCACCGGCCCCGGCCGGTGGAGGCAGCCATGACGGGATCCTGGCGACGGGCACGATCGACGTCGGCGACTTGGTCGGCGACCTCAGGAACCAGCCGTTCTCCGCGCTCATCGCGGCGATTGAGTCGGGCCTGACCTACGTCAACGTGCACACGAACGACGGGATGGGAGATCCGAACACCGGACCGGGCGACTTCCCAGGAGGCGAGATCCGGGGGCAGCTGCCCTGAACCGCTCATCACGGACCGGTTGGTCGGCAGGACCGCGGCCACGAGGCCGCGGTCCTGACATTTCGGGCCCGCGTTGCGCGGCATCGGTCTATCATCGACGGCCCCATGACTGAGCTCCCCGTGCGTTCGCCCCTCGCGTTCGGATCCGGCACGTCCGACGACCATCACGATGGGATCCGCTGGGTCGATTACGCGAACATCAGCTGGAACCCGGTGTTCTGCAAGCGCTGCGACATCTGCGTGGACATCTGCCCCAAGAACACCCTCGTCCTCCGCAACGACGCGATCATCGAGGAGGACAACTGCATCCTGTGCGGCCTGTGCGAGCGCTACTGCCCCGACCTGGCGATCGAGATGATCCCGTCCGCCGTGGCGGCACACGCCGAGAAGAGTGACGCGTAGGCCGTCGATGGCCGTTCCGGTTTCATGTCTCGCCGGCTGATCGGGTACCCCAGTGGCTGGACCCTGGCGGTCTTCGACGATCCCGACGCCCCGACCACGTCCCTGCGCGAACTGGCGGATCAGGGGATCCCTCCCGATGACCTGGTGCTGCTCGTCGGGACCGATGCCGCGGCCGGCCTCGAGCGACTCGGCAGCTCCACCGGGCTGGCTGGACGGCTGCGGCGCGGCATGCAGTTCATGACCATGGACCAGCTACCCGACCTGCACGTCTACGAGCTGGCGGTCGAGCAGGGCCGGGCAGTGCTCGGCCTGCGCATCGGCGACGAGGTGTCTCGTCGGCGCGCGCTCGAGACCGTGCGCCGCCACGGCGGGCACTTCATCAACCGATTCGGTGCGTGGGCGACCGAGGAGATCGCGCCGTGGCGCGGCACGATGCCCGACCTGCCGCAGCACATGCAGCGCTGAGTCGATGGGTATCATCGCCGTCCCATGACTCGCAAGCTGACGCAGGGTAACGAAGCGGTGTTCCGCGGCGCGCTGGCGGCCGGCGCGAGCTACTACGCCGGCTACCCGATCAGTCCCTCCACCGAGATCCTGAACATCGCCTCAGGCCATGCGGCCGAGCACCCCGACTTCCGGTTCCTGCAGGCCGAGGACGAGATCGCGTCCGCCAACGCGGTCATCGGCGCGTCGCTGGCCGGCGCGAAGGCCTTCACCGCCACCTCGGGACCGGGCTTCAGCCTGATGCAGGAGGCCATCGGCTACGCCCAGAAGGTCGGCGTGCCATCGGTCTTTGTCAACGTCATGCGCGTAGGTCCAGCGACCGGCATGCCGACCATGCCTGGGCAGGGCGACATCATGCAGGTGAAGTGGGGCAGCACCGGGGACTACACGCCGATCGCCTTCTATCCCAACGGGGTCCAGGAGGCGTTCCGGATCACGGTCGAGGCGTTCAACGCGGCCGAGGAGTCCCTGTCGCCGGTGGTCGTGCTTTCCGACACCTTCGTGGCGCATCTCAACGAGGTCGTCGACCTCGACGCAGCTGTTGACGATGTCGCAGTGGTCGAACGCTCGGTCCCGCCGCTCGGAGAGTTCACCGACCAGCCCCGCTTCTTTGCCGGCGTGCTGATGTACGAGCACGGGCCGAACGCGGGTGAGCCGGCCACTGCCGATGCCGACGAGTACCTGCGCCAGTTCTACGAGGCCAAGCATCGCCACCTCGAGGTGGCGAACCGCTACGCCCGATACGAGCATGGCTGGAACGTCGACGCCGACGTGCTCGTCGTCTGCTACGGGATCGTGTCGCGCGTCGCGGCGCCGCTGCGCGACGACTTCGCGCTGTTCCGGCCGATCCGCATTCACCCGATCCTGGGCGACGAGCTGCGTGCGATCGCCGACCGCTACCGAGAGATCGTGGTGGTCGAGGCGAATGACGGTCAGTACGCCGACCTGGTCGAGCTGGCCGTGCATCGCCCCGTGAAGCGGGTGCCGCTGCTCGGTGGCCGGATCTCACTCGAAGCGGTTCGCGAGGGGATCGATCGCGTCCTGGCCGGCGGATCGTCGGAACCGCCGATCCCGCCGGAGCCGGCCGACCACCAGCCGCGCTCACCGCTGGGGGTGGGCTGATGGCAGCGATGTGTCTTGCGGTCGTATATACGGTAGATACGACCGCGCCGGAGGGAGAAACCGATGCCTGAGGCGCCGATGGCGGAGCTCGGCTACAAGGACCGGCTGAAGCTCGACCTGTTCCCGACGATCTGGTGTCCCGGCTGCGGCATCGGCACGATCATGATGATGCTGGCCCTCACGCTCGACGAGATGAAGCTGGACGAGCGCAACACGATCATCGTCACCGGCATCGGCTGCACCGGCCGGATGGGCGGCTATCTCAAGCACGAGGCGGTGTACACCCTCCACGGCCGGACCCTGCCGGTGGCGGAGGCGATCAAGGCGGTGAAGCCCGAGATGAACGTCATCGTCGTGGCTGGGGACGGGGATACCGCCAGCATCGGTGGCAACCACCTCATCCACACCATCCGCCGCAACGCGCCGGTCACCGTACTGTGCAACAACAACGAGATCTACGGGCTGACCGGCGGCCAGACCGGACCGACCACGCCCACCGGCACCAAGACGCTGTCCAGCCCAGGGGGCAACCCGAACACGCCGATCAACCTCCAGGGCCTGGTTCGCTCCTCGCCGCACGCCCTCTATGCGAAGTCGACCGTCTACCACCAGCTCCATCTGCGCAACGTGATCCGTGAGGCGATCGAGTGGCCGGGGTTCAGCTTCGTCGACATCACCAGCCAGTGCATCGAGAACAACGGCCGGCGCATCGGATTCGCAAGCGCCAACGAGATGCTCACGTTCTATCGCAAGACCTACAAGCGTGCCTCGAAGGATGCGACGCAGCTCAACCCGTTCGAGATCGGCATCGTCTACCCCGCCGAGCATCCCGGCGGCAACGGGCATGCGCCGCAGCCCAGCGATGCGCCGCGTCCGACGGCCCTGCCCGCGCAGCCCGCCGGGCCGATGGCCTCGGCCACCGAATCGCCCGGCGAAGGGGGCGCCACCGCACCGGAGGCGGCGACGGCGGTCGTCGAGCCGCGATCCGACGATGAGAAAGAGCGGCGCCGGGCCGAGTCCCAGGAGCGCGCCAAGCTCATGGCGCAGCTCTCGCCCGACGTGAAGATGCAGGTTGCCAAGCGCGAGCTCACCCTGCCCCAGGCCCTCGCCGATGCCGGACTCGAGATTCCCGAGTGGCTGCGCAGCGGCGCCTCGGCACCGGCCGATGCGCCGGTCCCCGCCGGCGACGTCGAGCGTTCGGCGACCGGGGCGGATCCCCAGACGGAGCTCAAGCCCGAGCTCGATGCGCAGAAGGCGGAGGCGGCCGTCGAGCGGCGCGACCTGGTCGGGGGTCAGACTGGCGGCGATACGCAGCCAGTGGCGCCGCGGACCGCGGAGGACGCGAAGCCAGCATCGGCGACCGATCCGAAGGAGGCCAAGCGCCAGGAGGCGCAGCGCAAGTTGGCGTTGATGCAGAAGCTGCCCTCCGACCTCAAGCTGCGCGTTGCCAGGCGCGAGATCAGCCTCGAGGACGCCATGCGCGAGGCAGGGGTCGAGCCGGAGTGAGCACGAAGATCGCGCTCGACGGGGTCGGCGGCCAGGGTGTCCGGGTCATCGCCGGTGTCATGGGAGCCCTGCTGGCCCGGATGGGCAAGGAGGTCACCGTGCTGTTCGACTACGACTCGTCGGTGCGCGGCAGCATGAGCGACGCGTTCCTGATCTTCGACGACGAGCCGATCCTCAACCCTGTGGTCGAGGAGGCGGACATCATGCTCAAGCTGGCCGACAAGGGCCACCTGCGCATCAGCGGCCGCAAGGTCGTCGCCGACCTGGGCCTCGAGGTGCCGGGGGCGGAGCAGATCCCGTTCGCATCGCTGGGTAGCCAGCACTTCGGCAAGGAGCTCTTCGGCAACATGATCGCGCTCGGCCGGCTGCTGCGGCTGGCCGACATCGAGTTCGACGAGGACGCCATCCGTGAATCGCTGCCGCGCCGCTTCGTCGACGAGAACGTGGCCGCCATCCGCTTCGGCTACGACCTGACCGAGGACGATATCGCGCGGCTTGCCGCCGCCGCGCCACCCTCTCGTTTCGAGATGAACGCTGCTGCGACCGCACCACAGTTTCGCGCCACCGGCGGCGGGCTGGATGCCAGCGCCATGCCCGCCGATGTAGCGGAGACCGGCTGAAGGAGGCGCAATCGATGGGGACGCGCAACCCCGACGTCGAGGAGTGGCTCGAGCGCTACGAGAATCCGATGAAGCCGCTCGTCGAACGCACCCGCGAGATCATCCTAGGCTCCGACGATCGCATCGGCGAGGTCATCAAGTGGAGCACCCCGACGTTCGTCTACAAGGGCAACCTCGCGAGCTTCCAGCCGCGCGCCAAGCAGTTTGTCAGCATCCTGTTCCACGAGGGTGCGTCGATCCCCGGCGAGCATCCGCTGCTCGAGGGCGGTGGCGACCACGCCCGCTATGTGCGCCTGGCGGACGAGACCGAGATCGAGGCGCGGCGCGGCGAGCTGGAGGCGGTCGTTCGGGCCTGGTGCGAGGCCCGAGACGCGGGCTGATCGCTACTGGTCGCCGTCGTCGATGTCGCCCTGCTCTTCGCTGGGTCCGACGGCCTCGTCGTTCAGAGGCGCGCCGCTGGCCTGTCCGGGGATCGGGGTGCCCCCCTCGTTCTCATCCGGGGTGCAGCCGGTTGCCGTGGCGCCGACGAGGATCGCGAGCAGCAGGAATCGTCGCATGCGGCTCCTCATGCACGAACCGGACCGCGCGAACCATCCTCGTCGCGGTAGCCTCGGCGACATGCACAACGATCCCGTTGAAACCAACCCGGAGCTGTACCGGGTGGTGTTTGAAAACGATCGCGTCCGTGTCCTGGAATACCGGGATCGGCCGGGCGATCGGACCACACCGCACGCTCATCCCGACAGCGTCATGGTCACGCTCAGCTCCTTTCGTCGACGCCTCAGCGGCGATGATCAGACGAGCGCCGACGTGTCGCTCGAATCAGGTATGACGCGCTGGCTCGACGCGCAGCAACATGCCGGCGAGAACATCGGGGACACCGACACGCATGTCCTCTTCATCGAACTCAAGGAAGAGCGGGACGCCGAAGCCGGACGCCCGGCGTCACTTGGTCCCATCGAGCCCTGAGCACCATGGAACCGCCCTGCGGCGGGCGGGACCGGCCGACGCCGCGGCCATCGCCCGCGTCCACCTCGCCGCGTTCAAGGCGACGTACGCCTTCGGGCTCGCGCACTCCGACGAGGAGGTTCACCGCTGGGTCCGCGACACCCTGCTGCCGACGGCGGAGACCTGGGTGGCCGAGGTCGACGGCGACGTCGTCGCGTTCCTGTCCCTCGCCGATGGGTGGATCGAGCAGCTGTACGTGGCGCCGGGTCACACCGGACGCGGGATCGGCTCGCGCCTCGTCGCCCTGGCCAAGGAGCGTCAGCCGGCGGGGTTGCAGCTCTGGACATTCCAGGTGAACGTCGGCGCTCGGCGTTTCTATGAGCGGCACGGCTTCACCGCGGTGGAGATGACCGACGGCGCGGGAAACGATGAGCGCCAGCCCGACGTGCGGTACGCCTGGAAGTAAGATCGACCGATGGATCTCGCGACCATTCGCCGCGCGCCGAAGGTGTTGCTGCACGATCACCTGGACGGAGGGCTGCGGCCGCAGACGGTGCTCGAGCTGGCTCGGGAGGTCGGCTACGGCGAGCTGCCGACCGAGGACCCGGACGAGCTCGCCGCCTGGTTCACCCGTGGCGCGGACCGCAAGTCGCTCGAGCTGTACCTCGAGGGCTTCCGGCACACCGTCGCGGTGCTCCAGACGCGCGATGCGATCGAGCGCGTGGCTGCCGAATGCGTGGAGGACCTGGCCGCCGATGGCGTGGTGTATGCCGAGGTCCGGATGGCGCCGGAGCTTCTCACTGACGGCGGACTGACGCTCGACGAGGCCACGACCGCGATGCTCGACGGCTTCCGGCGTGGCTGCGAGGGGCGGCCGATCACGGTCGGGCTGATCATCACCGCCATGCGGCAGGCGGCGCGATCGGTCGAGATTGCCGAGCTGGCGATTCGCCATCGGGACGCCGGCGTCGTGGGCTTCGACATCGCCGGACCCGAGGCGGGCTACCCGCCGTCCCGTCACCTCGACGCGTTCCATCTCATTGCCCGCGAGAACTTCCACTTCACGATTCACGCCGGCGAGGGCTTCGGCCTGCCCAGCATCTGGGAGGCGCTGCAGTGGTGCGGGGCCGAGCGCCTTGGCCATGGAGTGCGAATCGTGGACGACATCACCCAGAGGCCGGACGGACGAGTGACGCTGGGGCGGCTGGCGGCGTACGTCCGCGATCGCCGCGTGCCGCTCGAGATGTGCCCGACGTCGAACGTCCACACCGGCGCTGCCACCAGCCTCGAGGAGCATCCGATCGACCTCCTCCGCCGCCTCCGCTTCCGGGTGACGGTCAACACCGACAATCGGCTGATGAGCGGGATCACCCTGTCATCGGAGTTCGCGACGCTGGGGCGCGCGTTCGACGTGGGCCTGGACGACATGGAATGGCTCACCCTGAACGCGATGAAGTCCGCGTTCTGGCCGTTCGACGGCCGGCTGCGCATCATCAACGCGCAGATCAAGCCCGGCTACGCATCGCTCCGGGCGCAGCAGGCCGCGGCCGACCTCGCGACGGTGTAGCTCCCGGCGTCAGCCGAAGTCGAGCCCTTCGAGCGAGGCCGATGGCTTCACGTCGGGCTGGCGCACCATGCCGAACGAGACGCCCAGCCCGATCAACGCCGCGAGCAACGGCACCAGCAGGGCGACCTGCAGCGCCCGCGGGCGCGCCTCGGTGTTGATGCGGATGACCTCGTCGGCGATCGGCTCGGGCTCGGTGGCAAGCAGCGCGTCGAGCTGGGTGTTGCTCATGATCTGCGCGTCCTCCTCGAGGACCTGCGCAACCTGTGCCTTGTCGTCAGGGGGAAGTACCGTGCTCTGCTCGGTCATGGTCGTGAACGTGAAGGAGAGCGCCGCCAGCATCACGCCGCCGGCGACCGCCAGCCCGAACGACAGACCGAACGAGCCGGCGGCGGAGTTCACGCCCGCCGCTTCGCTGATGCGTTCCTCGGTGATCGGGGCGAGCGTGTAGTTGTTGAGCTGCGAGACGAGCAGCCCGAGGCCCGCCCCGGCCACGACCAGCGGGAGTGCCATGGCGAGGCCGCTGTCCGCGCGCGGCACGATCACGATGAGAGCGGCGGTCCCGAGCGCCACGAGCACGTAGCCGAGGCGGATCACGGCGCTCGGCCGGCGCTTGCCGGCTCGTCGTCCGGCAAGCATCGCGACCGCGAACATCGTCAGCGAGAGCGGGGAGAGCGAGATTCCGGCCTCCAGCGCGTTGTACTCGAGGACCATCTGCAGGAAGATCGGGAGGACGATCATCAGCCCGCCCAGCGAGATCTGCTGGAGCATCTGTCCGCTGATGCCGAGGCGGAAGATCACCGATCGCAGAAGATCCGGGTCCAGCAGGACAACCTTGCCCTGCCGCTTGCGAGAGGTGAGCCACCAGCCCAGCAGGGCGAGGCCGATCACGCCGATGGCGATGAGGGCTCCAACGGCCTCGCCTCCCTCCTGCCAGACGAGGATGCCGAGCACGACGCCGCCCATGCCGACGATCGAGAACAGGGCGCCGACCAGGTCGATCCGGCGGTCGCCGGTGTAGGGCACGTCCTTGACCAGCCCGAGCCCCAACAGGACGACCGCGATGATGATCACCTCGATCAGGAATCCGACGCGCCACGAGAGGAAGGTGGTGACGAACCCGCCGAGGAGCGGGCCGATCGCGGCGGCGATGGCAGCCGAGGCACCGGTCAGGGCGTAGACGCGCTTCTGCTGCGCCCCCTCGAAGTTGCCGTGGATCAGCGACTGCATGGAGGGCAGCAGCAGCGACGCGCCGAGTCCGCCGAAGATGGCCCAGAAGATGATGATCGCGAAGAGATCCTGGGCGAGTGTCATGGCCAGGGCGCCGATGGCATAGCCGAGCAACCCAAGGGTGTAGGCTCGCTTCCGCCCGATCAGGTCGCCGATCTTGCTGCTGAGAAGGATGAACGCCGCTGACACGAGGGCCTCGAGCGCGATCGCCGACTGAACGCCGCTCACGGTGGTACCGAGGTCCTGCACGACGGCCGAGATCGACACGTTCATCAATGACGTGTCGACGACGAGGACGAACATCGCCATCGCCAGCAGGATCGCCAGCCTCGTGTTGAAGGCCTCTTCCTGCGCCTCGCCGGTCACCGCCTCGGCAGTCATGTCCATCCCTTTCCACAGGCGTCCGCGCATGCGCCGCCACGCGCCGGGAGCGTCATCGCCTCGAAGAGTGGTACGTCCGCGAGCATGGCCGCGGATGCCGATGCCGTGCAGCCTGGCCTAGGCCGGTGTGGGCAGGAAGGCCTCGACCTTCGCGTCGAGGGCAGTCGCCTCCTCCTCGGTCAGGAGGCGCATCGGCGCCCGCATGGCGGCGCCCACCGGAACGCCGCGCACGCCGAGCACATGCTTGGCTGCGGCGATGAACTGGCCACTCGACTCCATGGCCGTGCGCAGCTCGGTCAGCCGGGCGGCGGCGGCGTCGTCTGCCGCATCCAGCCCATCGCGCACGACGTCGGGAAAGGCCGCGGCCATGCCGGACACCGTGCCGATCGCGCCGCGCGCGATGCCGGCCGTGATGAGCGGCTCGCTGCCGATGAGCACCGGCAGGCCGAGGTCGAGATACGGCTCGACGCTCTCGAACGGCGTCTCGCTCACCTTGAGGCCGGCGAGGTTGTCGACCGATGCGGCGATGCGTCGGATGACCTCGACCGGGATCGGGTATCCGGAACGCGCTGCGAAGGCGTAGCAGAAGAACGGCAGCGGAGCGGCCGCTCGCGCCGCAGCGACGAAGTGGTCGGTCAGCGCCGTATCGTCCAGCGGGAAGTACGGCGGCGCGATCACCGCCACCGCGTCCGCGCCGATCTCCCGCGCGTGAGACGCAAGGGCCACCGTGTCAGCCGTGGTCTGCGCGCCGGCGTGAATGACGAGGATGCCGGACAGCGCGTCGCGGTACCCCTCGGCGACCCGCCGGCGCTCGTCGAGGCCGAGGAGCACGCCCTCGCCGGTGGTGCCGCAGGCAAACACGCCGTCCGCCCCGTGGGACTCGAGGAAGGCGGCATACGGCGCGATGGCCGCGCTGTCGACCGCGACTCCGCCCTCGGTGAGCGGCGTGACGGCGGCGACGATCAGGGGCCGGCGCTGGCGGTCGGTGAACATGCGGGCGAATGCTACCGTCATCGGCGTGCTGCCCGCACACGCTGAAACGCCCCGCGGTCATCGACCGCGGGGCGTCTGGTGAGCGCGTGCCTCAGTTCGCTCGGCTGCGAAGGAAGTCCGGCTCGTCGGCGTCGCTCGGCCCGGTGAGCCGGAACGTGTCGGAGGTGGGGGCCTCTTCGTCGACGTCGCTCGGCCCGGTGAGCCGGAACGTGTCGGATGTCGAGGCGGTGGGTGCGGTGGCTGCGGCGGCCGCCGGGTGGCGGATGCCGTAGTCCTGCCAGACCAGCGCGGGCGCCGCGGCGATCGGGTGCCGAACGCCGTAGTCCTGGAAGACCTGGGCGGCCGGGGCGTGGCGGATGCCGTAGTCGGCGTACGCCTGTGTGTCCGACTCCTCGTCGCGGATGGCCTGGAGGGCGGCAAGGCCCTCGAGTGAGCGGCGTGGCGAGGCGGCGATGGATCCGTTATCGGTGACCTGCTGGATGAGGTTGCCGACCGCCAGTCCTGCAGCGGCGGCGAGAACGAGGACGAGCACGATGCCGGCGGCGCGTGCCACTCCACTGGTTGCGGTGTTCACGGTGCTGGGCTCCTTCCGTCGTTGAGCTCCCTCCAGCAACCTCGGCAGCGTACGGGGCGTTGCCGCCGGGCCCGTAGCCCGTGGCGGACGTCCCGCTCGTCGATCCTAGGACGGGGTGGTGGTCGCTCCGACGGCCGTCCGTGTGTACGGTGCGCGACGGCCGGTCGGTGTAGACTCGTGCGCCATGACCTACGTCATCGTCGAGCCCTGCATCGGCGTCAAGGATGCGAGCTGCGTCGACGTCTGCCCGGTGGATTGCATTCATGCGACGGACGACGACGCCATGTACTTCATCGATCCCGACGAGTGCATCGACTGTGGTGCCTGCGAGCCGGAGTGCCCGGTCACGGCGATCTTCGCCGAGGATGCCGTCCCGGACGATCAGCAGAAGTACATCCAGATCAACGCCGACTACTTCAAGAAGTAGCGGGGTGCCTCGGCTGATCGCGCTCTACAACGTCCCGGACGATCCCGCGGCCTTCGACGCCCACTACCGGGACGTCCACGCGCCGATCGTCGAGCGCTACCCGAACATCCGCAACATCCTGCTGACGAAGCCGATCGGCGTCGGCGGGCGAGAGTCGCCGTATCACCTCATGGCCGAGATGTCCTTCGACAGCGTCGCCGACCTCGAGGCTGCGCTGATGTCGGAGGCCGGCGCCGCGTCCGCCAAGGACCTTCGCAACTTCGCGTCCGCCGGCGTGACGCTCTTCATCGCGCCCGACGAGGCACATGGCTGAGCAGGCGCCCCTGGCTGCCGACCCCGAAACCCTGGCGTTCGAGCGCATCGGGTACAGCCGGGACGGCCAGACCGGGGTCGCTACCGTCACGATCCGGCGACCGGAGGTGATGAACGCGCTCGATTTCCCGACGATGCGCGAGCTCTCGCGGGCGTTCGAACAGGCCTCGTGGGACGACGGGGTGGCCGTCGTCGTGGTCACCGGTGAGGGGGATCGCGCGTTCTGCACCGGCGCCGACCTCGACGAGCAGGCGCGCATGGGCTCGACCTCGGGCCAGTACTGGCGCTGGATGGGCGCGTTCATCGAGATGCACGATCGCCTGCGGCAGATCGGCAAGCCGACGATCGCGCGCATCAACGGGATCTGCGTTGGCGGCGGTAACGAGCTGCAGATGGCCTGCGACCTGTCGGTCCTCGTGGACGACGGCTACATCCGCCACGTCGGGCCCGAGCACGGCTCCGTCCCCGCCGGTGGCGCGACGCAGTGGCTGCCCCTGATGGTCGGTGAGCGGCGGGCGCGCGAGATCGTGATGCTGTGCGAACCGATCAGCCCGCAGCAGGCGTTGGAGTGGGGCCTGGTCACCCGCGTCGCCTCGCGCGCAGAGCTGGATACCACCGTTGCCGCGCTCGCCGAGAGCCTCGCGCGCAAGCTGCCGGAGACGATCCGGTACACGAAGACGCAGCTGAACTGGTGGCGCGACCTCGTGTGGTCGCAGACGGTCCAGCACGCTCGGGACTGGCTTGCCATCCACTCGACTGCCGACGAGACCAAGGAGGCGGTGGATGCGTTCCACGAGAAGCGAGCACCCCGATTCGCCGAGCTACGCGGACTGAGCGCCGGCGAGGGTCGGACCTGCCCCTCCTGTGGCGCCACCGGGCTGCCGGCCTCGCATGGGTTCTGCGGCGAATGTGGCACCGCACTGCCGAACCCCTGGGAACGCACCCAATGAATGACGAGCAGCTCGTCCTCGTCGAGCACCAGACCGAGCAGCGTACGGCGCTGGTCCGCCTGAATCGGCCGAAGCAGCTGAACGCGCTGAACGGCGCGGTCATGGACGAGCTGTGTGCTGCGCTCGAGCAGCTCGACCGCGACGACGGCGTCCGCGCTGTCGTCGTGACCGGCAACGAGCGCGCCTTCGCGGCCGGCGCCGACATCGGCGAGATGGCCGGCGCGACGCCCATCGACATGCTCATCACGAACCGCATCGGCCAGTGGGACCGTATCCGGAAGGTGAGCAAGCCGGTGATCGCCGCGGTGAACGGCTGGGCGCTGGGCGGCGGCTGCGAGCTGGCGATGACGCTCGACCTCATCGTCGCCGGAGAGGGCGCGAAGTTCGGCCAGCCGGAGATCAGCATCGGCGTCATCCCCGGCGCGGGTGGCACCCAGCGGCTGACGCGCGCCATCGGCAAGGCGAAGGCCATGCGCATGATCCTGACCGGCGAGCCCATCATCGGCACGCGAGGCCGAGGCCGCCGGGCTGGTGGCGGTCGTCACGCAGGACGAGCTCGTCGTGGAGGACGCGCTTGCCCTGGCCGCGACGATCGCCCAGAAGAGCCCACTGGCGCTGCGGATGGCGAAGGAGGCGGTCAACGCGGCCTACGAGATGAGCCTGACCGACGCGCTCGCCCATGAACGACGCCTGTTCTATCTCCTCTTCGCGTCAGAGGACCAGAAGGAGGGCATGGCCGCCTTCCTCGAGAAGCGCACGCCGGACTTCACGGGCCGCTGAGTCGGCGTGCTCGCAACCCCGCGCCTCGAAGGCGACACCGCCCTCATCGTTGAGATCCCGGAAGCGGAGCCGATCGTCGCCGACCTCCGCGACCGTCACGACGTAGCCGGTGATGGAGTGCCGGCGCACGTGACCGTCATCTATCCCTTCCTTCTCAGCGGTGAGATCGACGCCTCGGTCCATGCCCGGCTGCGCGCGCACTTCGCGACGATTGATGCATTCGACTATCGATTCGCGCATGTGACCCACTTCGACCACCGAAACGTTCACCTGGAACCCGCTCCGCAGGAGCGCTTCTCGGCGCTCACCGCGGGGGTTGCCGCGGCATGGCCCGAATGTCCGCCGTACGGCGGGATCCACAAGGTGGTCATCCCGCACCTCACCATCGGCGACCTGCTGGAGCGAACCGCCGCAGTCGAGCTCATGCAGATCGTTCGTGGCCGGCTTGCTCGCAGCGGGCCAATCAACGGCCGAGCGAGAGACGTCTCGCTGCTGACCCTCGAGGGTGACCGTTGGTCGACCACGGCCCGCTACCCGCTCCACGAGGCGCAGCCGTGAACCTCGGCAACCCCGACCGCCCGGTCGGCGGCCTTTCCGTGCCTCGTCCTGCTGGCGTCGAGATTCGTCCGCTGGCCCGCGACGATTTCGCCGACGCCCTTGCTCTCGCCCGGGAGCTGTACGGCCTGCCCGATGCGGACCCCACTCCCCACCGCCAGCCGTACCTCGAGCTCGTCAACGACGTGGACGCCCTGAGCTACCTGGCGACCGCCGACGGCCGGGCCGCCGGGCTCATCGTCTTCCGGTTCCGCCGCCGGCTGAACCACGCGACGTTCGAGGGATGGATCAGCGACCTGGTCGTCTCAGACGCGTTCCGCCGGCGGGGGATCGGGCGCGCGCTGGTGGCGTCCGTCATTGCCGAGTGGCGCCTTCGCGGGTCGCACCGCATCCAGCTGGAGGTCGGTGCGGACCGGACGGCGGCCCGCGCGCTCTACGCGGGTCTCGGCTTCGTGGAGCAGGGCAAATACTTCGAGATCGGACCGATATCGACGCGGGGAATCGAGCCGTCCGCGGGTGTCGTCGTACGTCCGATCGAGGATAGCGACGGCGACTTCCCGGCCGTGACTCGCCTCCTCGCCGAGCTCGGCCGACCGGCGCCGACCGACGAGAAGCTCCCGGCCCTCCGCCGCACCTACACGCAGCACGTGGCGCGGGCCGACACCGGATCGCTCCTCGCCGAGCTCGACGGCGTCCCGGTCGGATTCATCAGCCTGGAGTTCCGACGGCCGTTCTTCGCCCTCGCGCCGCAGGCCTGGATCCCGGATCTCGTGGTCACCGAGACAGCCCGCGGCCGCCACATCGGAGCGGCGCTGCTCGACGCCGCCTTCGCGGAGGCGATCCGTCGTGGCGCATATGCCGCCGCGCTCGAGTCCGGACACCATCGGGCGGTTGCGCACCGGCTGTACGACGCGGCCGGCATGGCAGACGTCGGCACATTCGCATGGCTCGACCGCTAGGAGTCCGAGCGGCCGTTCGGTACGAATCCTGCATCTGCCCGGTTGCGACGGCGCGGTGCCCCGTGCCCATACCGATGAGGGAGATTGTTCATGAGCATCATTGCTTGGTTGGTCGTCGGCGCCATCGCCGGCTGGATTGCCGGCAAGATCGTCCCCGGCGACGAGGGTTACGGCGTTCTCGGCACGATCATCGCCGGCGTCATCGGCGCCATGGTCGGTGGCTGGCTGTTCGCCCTGCTGACGAGCAACGAGGATTGGCTCACCGGCATCGACATTCCCACCCTGCTCGCCGCCATCGTCGGCGCGGTCATCGTGGTCTTCGGGTGGCAGTTGATCACGGGCCGACGCCGCTCGACCGTCTGACCCAATTCCCACCGATAGCTCAGCCGCCCGGTGCCGCCCAAGGCACCGGGCGGTGGTTTGTCCGGCGCGCCTACAATCGGCGGCCATGAGCGACGAATCCACCGAGACGCTCCGCTCCGCGCGTGACGGGGCGGTCCTCACGCTGACGCTCGACCGGCCCGATGCGCTGAACGCGCTGAACGAGGCGCTGCGCAAGGAGCTGCTCGCCGCGCTCAAGGCCGCCGCCCGTGATGACGAGGTCCGCGCCATCGTGATCACCGGGGCCGGACGTGGCTTCTGCGCCGGTGCGGATCTACGCGGGGGCTCAGGCGAACGGGACTTCCGGCGCGTGCTCCGCGCGGAGTACAACCCGCTGATCGAGGCGATCCGGCGCCTGCCAAAGCCGGTCGTTGCCGCGGTCAACGGGGTGGCGGCGGGAGCCGGCGTCAGCCTCGCCCTGGCGGCGGACCTCGTGATCGCCAGCGAGGATGCTCGCTTCGTGCCCGCCTTCGACCGAATCGGCCTGGTGCCGGATTCAGGGCTGGCGCGAACGCTGGTGCGAGCGCTGGGGCGACACCGGGCCTTCGAGCTGCTGGTGGGGCAGCGGCCGCTGTCCGCAGCCGATGCCCAGGCGATGGGCCTCGTGGCCGCTGTTGTTCCCGCCGCGGCCCTGGCCGAGGAGACGCGGTCGCTCGCCGCTCGGCTCGCAGCCGGCCCGACCGCCGGCATCGGCCTCACCAAGCGCCTGTTGAACGCCGCCGAGGACGCCACGCTGATCGAGACCCTCGAGGCCGAGGCGGCCCTCCAGGACCTGGCCGGGCGCACCGAGGACCATGCCGAGGGCGTCGCCGCCTTCACCGAGAAGCGCGATCCCGCCTTCACCGGAAGATGAGGGACGTCCGCACCGTCGGCATCCTGGGCGCGGGCACGATGGGCGCCGGGATCGCCCAGGTCGCCGCCGAGGCCGGACTCGAGGTGCTGCTGGTCGATCCGGTCGAGGGAGCCACGCAGCGTGCCATCGAGCGCATCGCGGGATTCATACGGCGCAGGGTCGAGAAGGGCCAGCTGGACGCGGACGGCGCCGAGGCGGCCATCGCCCGCCTGACGCCCGCTGCGGGTCTGGAAGCGATGGCGCCATCCGAGCTCGTCATCGAGGCCATCCCCGAGGACCTGGAGCTGAAGCGAGACGCCTTCGCCCGCCTCGACGACGTCATGCAGCCCGATGCGATCCTGGCGACGAACACCAGCTCGCTCTCGGTGGCCCGCATCGCCGCGGCAACGAGGCGCCGCGAACGGGTCGTCGGGATGCACTTCTTCAACCCGGTGCCGCTGATGGCCCTGGTCGAGGTGATCGCCGGACCGATGACCGCGCCCGAGGTGGCCGACAGCGCTGCCTTCGTGGCCAGGCGCCTGGGCAAGACCCCCGTCGTCGCGGCCGATACCCCCGGCTTCATCGTCAACCGGGTGCAGCGCGCCCTGTATCTCGAGGGGTTCCGCATCTTCGAGGAGGGCCTGGCGGACGTCGTCGCCATCGACGACGCGATGCGCCAGGTCGGGTTCCGCCTCGGTCCCTTCGAGTTGGCGGACGTCGTCGGGACCGACGTGAACCTGGCGGCCGGATCGGCCATCTTCGACGGCTTTTCGGGTGACCCGCGCTATCGTCCGGCCCTCGTCCAGCGCCTGGTCGTCGACGCCGGCCGGCTGGGACGCAAGACCAGCGCCGGCTACTACGACTACGACGCCGATGGCGCCCGCGGGGCGCCGTGGTCGGCCCTCCACCGCCACCACGATCGCGGGCCTCGGCTGCCGCCGATCGGGCCGGCGCAGATCGAGGCACGCACGCTGGCAGCCATCGTCAACGAGGCCGCCTCGGCCGTCTCGGACGTGGTCGCCGCACCAGCGGCGATCGACACGGCCATGCGGCTCGCAGCCAACTGGCCAGAGGGGCCGCTTGCGTGGGGCGAGCGCATCGGCCTGCCCGCCATCGTCCACACCCTCGACGCCCTCCACGTCGTGGTGCCCGATGGGCGCTACCGCGTGACGCCTCTCCTCCGCCTCATCGCGGAGCGCGGCGGATCGTTCCTTCCATCGGACGTTTGAGCTCGCAGCCGTGCCGCTGAGCGGGACGTATCGGGCCGTCATCTTTGACATGGACGGCCTGCTGCTCGACACCGAGACCCTGTGGCACGCGGCCGAGGTCGACCTGTTCGCGCGGCACGGCGGGACGTTCACGTGGGACGACAAGATGGCGGTGATCGGGACGAACTACGAGTTCACTTCGGCCTACTTCGCCGACCGCCTGGGCCTGTCGCGCGAGCGTGGGCCCGAGCTGGTGCAGGAGATGCTCGAGCTGATGCACGAGCGGGTCCGACGAGCGGTGGACGCCCGGCCGGGAGCGGTGGAGCTCGTCGCACGGCTGAGGGAGGTCGAGGGGATCGCGCTCGGCCTTGCCTCGAACTCGCCGCGCTTCCTGGTGGACGACGCGCTGGCCACGGCCGGCATGACCGGTGCCTTCGAGGTGATCGTGACCTCTGACGACGTGGCGCAGGCGAAGCCCGCTCCGGACATCTACCTGCTGGCCTGCGAGCGGCTCGGGGTCGCGCCGGCCGAGGCGGTGGCGCTGGAGGACTCCGCCTCGGGCATGACCGCCGCCAAGGCGGCGGGGTTGACAGTGATCGGCGTCCCGCAGTACGCCGAGACCGATGCATCGGCCGCGGATCGCGTGGTCGACTCGCTCGAGGATCTCCTCGAGGACGCCGATTCTGGCCTCTGACCACCGGGAGCGAGGATCGGCGTATCCTCCTGCCATGTGTCGAAGCATCAAGACCCTGCGCACCGGCCCCACGCCGGCGAGCGACGACGAGATCACCGCAGCCGCGCTCCAGTACATCCGCAAGGTGAGCGGGTACCGCAAGCCGTCGACGGCCAACGAGGCTGCATTCGATGCGGCCGTGGTCGAGGTGGCCAAGGCGTCGAAGCGCCTGCTGGCCGTGGTCTCGGCAACCCACCCACAACGCGCCCGCGCCTCCTGACCGGATGAGGCTCGACATGGCGGCCACCATCGGGCTGGCCCGGTGGTGGTGGGTCGTCGTGCTGCGCGGCGTGGTCGCCATCGCCTTCGGGGTCCTCGCCTTCGTCGCCCCGGCCTTCGGGCTCGCGCTGTTCGTGGCCCTGTTCGCGGTCTGGGCGCTGGTCGACGGCGTCGGCAGCCTGCTGACCGGGATTCGCACGCGGGGCCAGGATCGCAGCTGGTGGATCGAGATCCTCGAGGGCATCGCCGGGGTGGCCGCGGGCGTGATCGCCCTATTGGCTCCTGAATTCGCCGCGCAGGTGCTGCTCGTGCTGATCGCGGCGTGGGCCATCGTGACCGGAATGATCGAGATCGTGCTGGCCGTCCGCCTGCGGCGCGCGATCGAGGGGGAGGCCTGGCTGGCGCTCGCCGGCGTCGTGTCGATCCTGTTCGGCGTCGTCGTGGTGCTGTTCCCCGCGGCGGGCGCCCTCAGCGTCGTGTGGCTGATCGGAAGCTTCGCGATGGCCTTCGGCGTCTTCCTGGTCCTGCTGGGCTGGCGCCTCCGCGGCATCGACGAGCTGGCGCGCCGCGACGCAGCGCTGGACCACGCCGCCTAGGCGTTCGGCACCGCGAAGGCGGCGACGGCCGCATCGGCCGCCCGCTGGTCCTCGTCCGCGCTGCCGCCGCTGACGCCCACCGCACCGACCAGGATCCCGTTGCGCTCGAGCGGCATCCCTCCGGCGAACACGACCATTCGGCCGCCGGCCAGCGAGTCGTAGCCGTAGAACTCGGCGCCCGGCTGGACCACCGGGGCCAGGTCGCGGGTCGGCATGCGGTTGACGAGCGCAGAGAAGGCCTTGTCCCGGGCGAGGCCGACGGTGACCAGGTCCGCGGCATCCATGCGGGCGAACGCGACCAGCTGGTCCCCGCTATCGACGACCGCGACCGACATCGCGACGCGCAGCTCGCGTGCTGACGCTTCGGCCGCGTCGATCATGCGCCGCGCCGCCGCCAGCGTGAGCCCTGCGGCCTGGGCTGCCGTGGGCGTGCGCCACGCGTCGACGTTGTCGATGTCAGGGTCGATCATCGGTGCGTCCTCCGAGCCGAATGGCGAGCAGGCTGAGCGCCACGGTCCCGACCATGAGCAGCGCGGCCATGGCGATGAGCACCGGCAGCCGCTGGGCGAAGCGGAGCTGCCCGTAGAGGAAGACGGGGAAGGTCGGATCGCCCCCGACGAGGAAGATGGCCAGCGCGATCTCGTCAAACGAGACGATGAAGCACGTCAGCCAGGCAGCCAGCAGCGACGGTCCGATCAGCGGCAGGACCACCCGACGCAGCGTCACCGGATAGGTGGCCCCGAGGTCCATGGCCGCGTCCTCGAGCGCCGGGTCGAGCCCGCTGAGCCGCGCGACGACGATGAGCGTGGCGAAGGGAACCGCGATCACGCTGTGGCCGATGGCGACCGTGAGGAGCGAGCGCGGGAGGTCGAGCAGCACGAACAGGAGGAAAAACGCCACCCCCATCACCACGAACGGGACGATGAGCGGCAGGGCGGCCAGCCCGAACAGGAGCCGGCGACCGGGGAACCGGAAGCGGAGAATCGCGACCGCGACCATGGTGCCCAGCGCGGTGGCCACGGTGGCAGAGGCGGCTCCGACGATGAAGCTGTTGCGCGCGGCGTCGAGCAGCGCCTGGTCCTCCAGCGCCGCGCGATACCACTCGGTCGTCAGCCCTTCGAGCGGAAACGCCAGGCGGGTGCCGGAGTTGAAGGAGAACAGGAACAGGATGCCGATCGGCAGGTACAGCAGCACCAGCATGGCCACGAACATGCCGCGCAGGGGGATCGGCGTGCGCCCGATGCCGACGGCGTTACGCCCCGTGCGGGCCGGACGCGCGGCGGTCACGCGAAGACCTCGCGGCGGCGAAGGACGACGAGGGCGATCGCGACCAGCAGCAACGTGACGATCAGCATCAGCATCGCCATCGACGCGCCCAGCGCCCAGTTGGCGGAGCGCGTGAAGAAGCCCTGGATGATGTTGCCGTACATGATCCCGTCGGGGCCTCCCACCAGGGCGGGCGTGACGTACTCGCCGACGGTCGGGATGAAGACCATGAAGAAGGCCAGGATTGCGCCGGGCAGGCTGAGCGGGATGGTCACGCGGGCGAACCTCGTCCACGGTCCCGCGCCCAGGTCGGCGGCCGCCTCCAGCTGGCCGCGCTGGATGCGCTGCATCGCTGCGTAGATCGGCAGTGTCGCGAACGGAATCCATACGTAGACGAGCGTGATGACCACCGCCGGCCGGCTGTACAGGAGCAGGGCCACCGGCTCCTCGGTCAGGCCGACCGACAGCAGCAGCGAGTTGATGACGCCTTCCGGGCCGAGCATCAGCTTCCAGGCCATGACCCGCAGCAGGTAGCTCACCGCGAACGGAATGAGCAGCAGGATGAGGTACAGCGGCGCGCGGCGGCCGGCTCGGAAGGTCAGGAAGTACGCGATCGGGTAGGCGGCAACGGTCGCGAGCGCCGCCACCAGCGCGGCCACCAGGACCGAGATGCCGAGCAGGCGCACGAACGCTGGCGTCCCGAGCACCTCGGCGAACTGCTCGAAGGACAGGACCCACGGCGCGTCGGGCGCGACGGCCCCGCTGCCGGCGCGCAGGCTATAGGCGACGATCAGGCCCAGCGGGACGACGAAGAAGAGGAGCAGCCAGGCCAGGGGCGGGAGGACGAAGAGCCATGCCGCGCCCCGACGGCCCGGCGTCACGCCTCGCCCTCCCTCGCATCGATTCCGCGGATCAGCTTGCCTGCACGCGCTCCCACATCTGAGTCCACGCGTCGCGCTGCTCCTGGGTGATCGGCGGCGTGAAGTTCGTGGATTCGAGGATGGTCGGGTCGTCCAGGCTGAAGGCCTCGACCAGGGTCTCGTCCGTGATCCCGGCCATGACCTCTGCGTTGGCGCAGCCGTAGTAGAAGAGCGCCACGGCGTTCCCGCAACTGATCTCGCCGAGCTTCAGGTCCAGGAACTCGAGCGCCAGGTTGTAGCTGTCGGTATCGGCGCTGATGCCGTACAGACCGACCCACGAGTTCCGGCCTTCCTCCGGCGTGGCGTAGCCGACCGGCTGCCCGTTCGCGAGCGCCGTCGCGTAGCAGCCCTGCCAGGCATAGGCGATCCACACGGTCCCGTCCTCGATGGCGGGGCAGAGGTCGGTGTACTCGGCGGTCCAGTAGAACGCGTTGAGCGGCTTCTGAGCCGTCCAGTCGGCCTCGATCTGGGCGAGCTGCTCCTCGGTGATCTCCGTCTCGTCCCAGCCGTTGATGTACGAGGAAACGGTGACCGCACCCGGGCCGTCGTTCCACATCGAGATGTGGCCGGCGTACTGCTCGTCGAACAGCACATCCCAGCTCGTCACCTCGGGCACCTGCTCGGTGTTGTAGAGGATGGACGTGAAGCCCCAGTCCCACGGCAGGAAGTATTGCTTGCCGTCGATCTGGCCGAGCGCCTTGTACTCGTCGGGCACCTTGTCCCAGTTCGTCAGCTGGCTGGTGTCGATCTCCCGCACCAGGCCGGCGTCCACGTAGAACTGCTGCCAGCCGGTGTAGAAGTGGAAGATGTCCGCCTGGCTGCCGCCCTCCATCAGGCCGAGAATGGTGGCATCGGTGTCGCCGAACTCGAACGCGACCTCCGTATCGGGGTTCGCCTCGGCAAACTCGGCCCAGAAGTCCTCGGCCTCGTAGCCGGACCATTCGAGCACGAGCAGCTCATTGGGCTCCTCCGCGGCCTCGCTGGCCGGAGCCTGGCTGGCGGGCGCCTGGCTGCCCCCCGCGTCCGATCCTTCCGGCGCCTCGGAGCCGGAGCCGGTCCCGCAGGCGGCCAGGACGAGGGCCAGGATGGCCGGCACGGTGACGAGTCGAAAACGGGCACGCGCGATGTCCATGGCGCCGATCCTCCGTCCGCACTTCTGGTGATTCTTAAGGTGCACTGAATCCCGGTGATCCTATCCGGCATTCGCTCTCAACGTCAACGTTTCCCGTGTGCTGAAGTGATCATTCAGTCCGGGCGCTCGATGGCTGGGGTCCCAGTCGATAGCCCAGCATTCTCGGCAGCCGTACCAGCAGCCGGACGATCGGTCCTGCGCGTCGGCCCTGGTCCTCGAGCTCGTCACGGCGAATCAGCGCTTCGCGCACGACGCGAGCGCCGACGTAACGGATCGGCTCGGGCGGGAAGCGGCGAGAGCGCCGAGCCCCGAGCGGGAGGGCAGCAACCGGGTCGTCCCGCCCTGCGATCCGCGCGGCGAGGATCCGCCCGGCGAGGTGGGCCGGCCCCACGCCGTTGCCGGAATAGCCGTAGGCGTGATGGACCCGGCCGCCGTGGGTGGCCCCGACGATCGGGAGCCGGTCGGACGACACGTCGATGGGGCCGCCCCAGGCATCGGTCAGCTCCACCTCGGCCAGGTCCGGCAGCAGCCGTCGCAGCCCTGCAGTGGCCCGCTCCACCGCCCGCCCGTCTCGCTCGAACGACGGCCCGATCCGACCCCCGAAGCCGGCAGCGCCAACCCCCGCGCCGAACGCCACGCGGCCGTCCGGCGTCGTGCGGAAGTAGTGGACGGTGAACCGCGAGTCGGCGATCGCCTCACCGCCGGTCCAGCCGATGCGCTCGAGCAGCTCCGGCGCCGGCGCGGTGAGCACCATGTAGCTGCCCCACGCGACCAGCGATGACCGATGGCGCGGCCAGCCACCAGCCCAGGCGTTGACGGCGAGGACCGCTTGCGGTGCGCGCAGGTCGACGCCCTCCGCACGGACCCGAACGTCGCGGTCGACCGCGATGTCCGTCGCGCGCGTGCCCTCGTGGATGACGACGCCGCGCTCCAGGAGCACGCGGCGAAGCCCGCGCGCCAGGCGAGCGGGCTGCACGGTCGCGGCGTTCCGCATGAAGACGCCTCTACGGAAGGCCGGCGAGGCGCAGCGCGCCTGCACCTCGGCGGGACTCGAGCGGAACGAGCTCGTCCGGCACCCCCAGCCCGCGGCAGGTGTCGACGGCATCGTCGCCGTCGCCGTCCTGCCCGACCGACGCGCTGACGCGCAGGTAGCCGGAATGCCGGAACCAGGCGTCCACGGCGTGGCGCTCGCAGAAGGTGCGCGTTCCCTCGACGGCGGCATCCGCCGCATGCGCCAGCTCGAGCGCCCGATCGGGCCCGAACAGCTCCACCAGCGCGGGCAGCTGGTCCCACCAGCCATGGAGGAATCCGCCGTTCCGACCGCTAGGCCCGCCGCCGCAGATGTCCTGCTCGACGATCGCCACGCGGATCCCCGGATCCGTCTCGGTCAGGAAATAGGCGGTCCACAGGCCGGTGTACCCGCCGCCGATGATCACGACGTCGTGCTCGGCTGGCTCCGACGGAGGCGGCAGGGGAGTCGGGTCGTCCTCGAGGGCGAGCGCCTCCCGCAGCCAGTAGCTGCGCTGGAGGCCGGGCTGGGGGATCCCCGGGCGGCTGGAGGCGGTCACCACGCACGGACCTCGGGTACTGAAGTATCACTACAGGCAGAGCGATGGTATCGGGGCGGCCATGCGAGCGCAATGGCCCGACGCTGGAGCAGTGCTGCAGAGCGTGCGTCCGCCAGGAGCCGCTAGAATCCGCCGCGTGGAGCGCGACGACCAGTTTCCGATCGGCGCAGGGATGCGCCGGGCCCGCCGGCGGGCCGGCATGACGCTGCGCGAGGTGGCCGAGGCGGCCGGCGTGACGGAAAGCTTCCTGTCGCAGGTCGAGCGCGATATCGCCAGTCCGTCCATCGCCACGCTGCGGCGGATCGCCACCGCGCTCGGGCTGTCGATCGGCGAGATCCTCGACCAGGTCGGGCCGCACGGTCAGCTCGTCCGCGCGACCGAGCGGCGCATCGTGACCTACCCGGGCCTCGCCGCGCGCGACGAGTTCCTCACCGACGGCAGCGGCGCCCGCCTGCAGGTCATCCTCTCGGTGATCGAGCCGGGCGGCGGTACCGGCGCCGAGGCATACGCCCACGAGTCCGACGAGGAGTGTCTGCTCGTGCTCGAGGGAGCCCTGGACCTGTGGGTAGGGGACGAGACCTACCGGCTGGAGGTCGGGGACGCGATCCGCTACTCGAGCCGCGTTCCGCACCGGAACCAGAACCCGGGACCCGATCCGGCCCGCGTGCTGTTCGTGCTCACTCCACCCAGCTTCTGACCCTGGGCATCCCCGGACACGCGCAGGCTGCTCAGGACGAATCGGCGTACCATCGGCGCCGATGAGCCGAGATCCCGCCCGCACCCCGGTCATCGTCGACGGGCTGCGAACTCCGTTCGGCCGCTACGGCGGCGCGTTGAAGGACGTCCGCCCGGACGACATGGCGGCTCACGTCATCCGCGCGCTTGTCGAACGGACCGGGATCGACCCGGCTGTCGTCGATGACGTGATCCTGGGTGCTGCAAACCAGGCTGGCGAGGACAACCGCAACGTCGGGCGCATGGCGGCCCTGCTGGCGGGGATGCCGGTCGAGGTGGGCGGCCAGACCGTGAACCGCCTGTGCGGCTCAGGCCTGCAGGCTCTTGTGACCGCGGCGCATGCGATCGCGTACGGCGATGGCGACGTGTTCGTGGCCGGTGGGGTCGAAAGCATGACGAGAGCTCCGTTGGTCATGGCCAAGCCGTCGGCCGCCTTCCCGCGTGGCGAGCAGCAGCTGTTCGACACCACCCTCGGCTGGCGGTTCACCAACCCGCGGCTGGCCGATGCGCACTACCCCTATTCGATGGGCGAGACGGCCGAGAATGTTGTGGAGCGCTGCGGCGTCAGCCGCGAGGACCAGGACGCCTTTGCCGTCAGCTCCCAGCGCCGCTGGGCCGATGCGAACGCCGCCGGACGCTTCGGCGACGAGATCGTCGCGATCGAGGTTCCGGACGGGAAGGCCACGCGCTCGTTCGACACCGATGAACATCCCCGGCCCGACGCCACCCTCGAGTCCCTTGCGACGTTGAAGCCCGCATTCACGCGCGATGCGTCCGGCTCGGTGACGGCCGGCAACAGCTCGGGCATCAACGACGGCGCGGCGGCATTGCTGGTGACGAGCGAGGCGCGGGCCCGCGAGCTCGGCCTGCGGCCCGTCCTGCGGCTCGTGTCTTCGGCGGTGGCCGGCGTCGATCCGGCGACCATGGGGCTCGGGCCGATCCCGGCATCCCGTCGCGCACTCGAGCGGGCCGGCATCGGCGTGGACGACCTGGACCTGGTGGAGCTGAACGAGGCCTTCGCGGCGCAGGCCGTACCGGTCATCCGCGAGCTCGGTCTCGATCCGGACACGACCAACGTCAACGGCGGCGCGATTGCCATCGGTCACCCGCTGGGCGCCTCCGGCGCGCGGCTGACGGCCACGCTGCTGCACGAGATGCGTCGACGCGGCGCACGCCACGGCCTGGCGACGATGTGCATCGGCGTCGGCCAGGGAATCGCCGCGGTGTTCGAGGCGGTCGAGTGACGGAGCGCTGGATCTCGGTCGTCGCCACCGGCGAGGCATCGGTGGCACCCGACATGGCCGTGGTGTCGCTGACCGTCAGCGGCAAGGGCCGTGAGCTCGGGCCGACCCGGGACGACGTGATCCGGCGGACCTCCGAGGTCCTCGCGCGCCTTCGCGAGCTCGGCGTGGCCGATGCCGACCTCAATGCCCCGGACGTCGGCATCCATCCGGAGTACGACTACCGCAAGACCGGGCAGAAGCTGGTGGGTTACCTCGTCACGAGGGCGGTGTCCGCCCGGGTCCGGGAGCTCGACACGCTGGGCGCCGTGCTCGACGGCGTGGTCGCCGCGGGCGCCAACGAGGTTCACGGCGCGCAGATGACGGCATCGGATCCCTCGAGCGCCGAGCACGAGGCATTGGGCGCGGCCGTCGAGGCGGCGCGCGCCAAGGCGGCGGCGATCGCCGACGCGTCGGGCGTGACGCTGGGCGGCGTGGCGCGGGTCGAGGAGGATCCCGATGGAGGGCATGTCCCCATGCCCCGCATGCACATGGCGGCGATGGCCGAGGCCGGCGGGATTCCGACCGAGGTTGCCGCCGGCGACCTGACCGTCACGCGCCGGATCCGCGCCTGGTTCGACCTGGCCTAGGACGGCAGGCGTGTCGGACGTCCGCCTGATCTTCTCGATCCAGGCGGTGCGGGCGTTCCTCTACGGGTTCAGCAGCATCATCATCGGCGCCTCGCTGGCTGCGACCGGCCTGGACGACTTGACCGTCGGGGCGGTCTTCACCGCCATGCTGCTCGGGATGGCGATCTCGTCGCTGGCGGTAGGCCGGTGGGGCGACGTCATCGGCCGGCGACGGACCTACCTGCTGTTGCTTGGGCTGATGGGCATCGCCGGGGCGATCTTCGGGCTCACGGCCTCCGTCGTCGCGCTGGTGCTGGCGGCGCTCACCGGCACGCTGTCGACCGATCCGAACGAGTCGGGACCGATCACCACCGTCGAGCAGGCCATGCTCGCCTCCCAGCCGTCGGCCGAGCGCGCACGGGTCTACGGCCGCTACAACGCGGTGGCCTACGTGGCCGGTGCGGTGGGGGCGCTTGCCGCCGGCGGCCCCAGCGCGCTGCGAGACGTGCTTCCCGGCCTGCCGCCCGACCAGCGCTGGCTGCTGGTCGTCCCGGTCGGCGCGATCGTCTGCCTCGTCCTGGGGCGCCGGCTGAGCGGGTCGGTCGAGGTTCCGGCCTCGATCCCGGTCGGCCAGCGCGGGCTACAGCGCTCGCGCGGAGCTGTGCGTCGCCTCGCTTCCCTCTTCGCGCTCGATGCCTTCGCCGGTGGCTTCATCGTCCAGACGTTCATCGTCTTCTGGTTCGGCCGGCAATTCGGCGCCGACGCGGAGCTGATGGGCCTGGTCTTCTTCGGCGTCGGGCTGCTCCAGGCCGCGTCCTCGATCCTGGCCGGCTGGCTTGGCGTCCGCATCGGCCTGCTGAACACCATGGTCTTCACGCACCTGCCCTCGAACGTGCTCCTGGCGCTCGTGCCGGTCGCTCCCTCGCTGGGTATCGCGATCGGCCTGCTGCTGGCACGCTCGGCGCTGTCGCAGATGGACGTGCCCGCTCGCCAGGCGTACGTCGCAGCCCTGGTCGACCCTGCCGAGCGCACGGCCGCGGCGGGCTACACCAATGCGGCTCGACACCTCGTGCGCCCGGCCGGACCGGCGCTGGCATCGGCCTCGATGGGCATGGCGGCCGGCCTGCCGTTCCTGGTGGCCGGCGGCCTGAAGGTCGTCTACGACGTGCTGCTGTACCTCACCTTCCGCGACGTGCGGCTCGCCGACGATCCCCCGGTGAAACCTCGCGACTGACTCCGCCCAGGCGTCGTCCTTTCTGCCGCTGCCACCGGGTGGGACTAACGGCCACGGACGCGACAAATTCGGGGTTAAGTTGGCCGCGCGTTGCGTCGGGCGCAACAGGCGGCCATATTCGCCCTGATCCGGGGGCCAATTTGGCCGTTAGTCCCACCACACGGAAATCGGGACCAGTGCCGCGTTACGAGAGCCGCAGATTCGGCAGGACCTTCTCGCCGAAGGCGGTGAGGAAGGCGGCCTGATCGCGCCCGACGTTGTGCAGGTAGATCTCGTCGAAGCCCATGTCGACGAACTTCTGGATCTGGGCGGTGTGCTCCTCGAGGTCAGGGCTGATCAGCATCCGGTTGGCGAAGTGCTCGATCCGCACGAGCTTCGCGATATTCGCGAAGTCCTCCGGGTTCTTGATGTCCTGCTTCGGGAACGGCATACCGCCGTTCGGCCACTGCTCCAGGGCGTTGCGATCCGCCTCCTCTTGCGTTGGCGCCCAGCTGACGTGAATCTGGAGCTGGGTGCGCATCGCCTCGGGGTCCTTGCCGGCCTCGGTGGCACCCTCGCGGAACTTGTCCCACAGCATGGCGATCTTCTCGTCGGCGGCGCCGACGGTGATAATTCCGTCGGCGAACTTTCCGGTCCGCTTCGCGTTCACGGGGCCGGCGGTGGCGACATAGACCGGGACCGGCTGCTCGGGACGCGTGTAGAGCCGCGCCGATTCCATCGTGAAGTACTCGCCGTCGTGCTTGACGACCTTGCCCGTGAATAGCTTGTTGATGACCTCGATGGCCTCGAACATCATCGCGCTGCGGATCCCGATCTCCGGCCACTCGCCGCCGATGACGTGCTCGTTCAGGGCCTCCCCCGCGCCGAGGCCGAGCCAGAAGCGACCGGGATACATCGCCCCGAGCGTCGCAGCGGCATGGGCGATGACGACCGGGTGGTAGCGGAAGCCCGGACAGGTCACGGCCGTCCCGAATGGCAGGGATGTCCGCTGCCCGAGCGCGCCCATGAAGGACCACGCGAACGCCGATTGGCCCTGCTCCGGCGTCCACGGATGGAAGTGCTCGCTGACCTGGAACCCTGCGGTGAATCCGGCCGATTCGGCCTGCTCGGCCCAGTCGAGCAGATCCGTCGGGTGGAACTGCTCGAGCATGCACGCGTACCCGATCTTGGTCATGGTCGGTAGCGTAGCGGGAAGGGGCTCCTCGCGGTCCGGCACGTCGGACCACTGGAACTCGGCCTGGCATCGCGTCGTATATACGGTATATACGCCGCCGCCACCTGTACCATTTGCGCATGACCGACGCCCGGACGCAGCTCCTGATTGACGGTGCCCTGCGCGACGCCCAGGACGGCCGCACGTTCCCGACCTTCGACCCGGCCCATGGCGGCGAGCTGGCCCAGGTGTCGCAGGCATCGGCCGCCGATGTCGACGCCGCGGTGACCGCGGCCCGTGCCGCCTTCGACGGCGCGTGGGCGAAGACCTCGCCGGCCAAGCGATCCCGGGCGCTGAACCGGCTGGCGCAGCTGCTGGACGAGCAGACCGATGCGCTGGCCGAGCTCGAGAGCCGCAACAACGGCAAGGCGAAGTGGCAGTGCGCGGCTGAGATCAAGGTCGCGGTCGGCACGCTCGAGCTCTTTGCGGGTGCCGCGCAGCACCTGTACGGCCGGTCGCACGTCGTGAACCCGGCGGTGGTGAGCTACACGCTCCGCGAGCCGGTCGGCGTGGTCGGCGCGATCATCCCGTGGAACTACCCGCTGATGATGGCCGCCTGGAAGGTGGCCCCGGCACTGGCCACCGGGAATACGCTCGTCCTGAAGCCCGCATCGGCCACGCCGCTCACGGCGATCCGGCTCGGGGAGCTGGCGCTGGAGGCGGGCATCCCGGCGGGGGTGCTCAACGTCGTACCGGGACCGGGTGCCGAGGTCGGTGAGGCGATCGCGGCGCACCCCGGCGTGGACAAGGTCGCATTCACCGGCGAGACCGCCACGGGCCGCCGGATCGCGGAGGTCGCGGCGTCAAGCCTGAAGCGCGTCTCGCTCGAGCTCGGCGGCAAGAGCCCGAATGTCGTATTTGCCGACGCGGACCTCGACGCGGCGGTCATCGGTTCGCTGTGGGCGATCTACTACTCCGCCGGCCAGTCCTGCGAGGCACGCTCCCGCATTCTCGTGCAGGACGAGGTGTACGACGCGTTCGCATCGGCCTTCGCGGAGCGCGCCAGGGGGTTGACCGTCGGTGACCCGCTGGACGAGGGGACCAAGGTCGGCTCGATGATCAGCCGCGCGCACGCCGCCAAGGTGCGCGGCTTCGTCGAGCTGGGGCTCGAAGAGGGCGGCGAGCTGCTGGCGGGCGACGGCCTGTCGCTGAGCGACGGCCTCGACGCCGATGCCTTCGTGGCGCCGACCGTCATCGGTGGCGTGGACAATGGCTGGCGCATCGCCCAGGAGGAGGTGTTCGGGCCGGTCGTGACGCTCACCCGGTTCGCCGACGAGGCCGAGGCCGTTCGGTACGCCAACGACGTGCGCTACGGGCTTGCGGCAACGGTGTGGACCTCGGACGGTGGCCGGGGGCACCGCGTGGCACAGCGCATCCGCGCCGGTGCGGTCGGCATCAACACGCCGTTCGTCGCCTTCCCCGGCGTTCCGTTCGGCGGCTTCAAGGAGTCGGGCTACGGCCGCGAGCAGTCGCTCGACGCCCTGGACCTGTACACCGAGACCAAGGCCATCCTCCAGGGCACGTCGCCGAAGCCGGTTAACCCGCTGGGCATCTGAGTGCCGGTCATCCGAAGCAGAGCCTGGGTCGCCGCGCCGGTCGACGAGGTGTTCGCCTTCTTCGACGACCCGGCCAACCTTGCGCGCCTCATGCCGCCGCCGGTCCGCATCCGGCTCGTCTCGGTCGAGCCGTCGCCCCCGCGGCCGGGAACCATCCTTGAATTCCGCTACGGACTCGGACCGGTTCAGTCGTCGTGGACCGTTCGGATCAGGGAGCGCGTGGTGAACGAGCGGATCGTCGACGAGACGCTGTCAGGACCGATGCGCCGCTTCCACCACACGCACGAGTTCCGTGCCGCCCGCCGCGGTGGCACCTGGGTCGAGGACCGGATCGACTTCCACGTCGGCCCGGACGGGCCGATCGGCGTCGTCGCCGACGCGGTCGCGGGGGTCCTGATGCGCGCCACCTTCATCTGGCGCCACGTCATGCAACGCCGAGTCTTGCGCTGAGAGCCCTCGAGGATGGAGCCCGGGGCGGCCGCCGCGCCCGGGCTCTCTCCCCCGACAGCGCCTGGCGAGTCTAGGCGGCGCCCGGCGCGGTTGCCAGGTTGCCGCGCTGCTCGGCGACCGCCTCGTTCCAGTAGGTGCTCGACCGCCTGGCCAGCGTGTACGAGGCGTAGGTCAGGACGAGCGCGTTGACCGGGTGGAGCGCGGCGATCGTCCAGAGTCCGAACCACTGGCCGACGTGGACCAGCATGCCCTGGACGATGAGCAGGCCGAGGACGCCGAACACGAGGCGCTTCTCCGGAACGCGGCCGACGAAGACCGCGACGAGGAGCAGGCCCGTCAGCAGGCCGATGACGTGGGCCATGTTCCGGTGCAGCTCGATATTGCTGGCCCCGACGAAGACGTACATGCCGGCGAAGAAGACCTGGATGCCGAGTGCGACGACGTACGCCCACGCGAGGATCGGGAAGGCGCGCGTCCGAGCGTTGGAGCGAAGCATGTGGTGACCAACCTCCGTGGATCTGAATGGATGACGAACTGGCGGCATGGTCGCGGCCAGACTCTCCGGCCCGCATCGGCCGGTCGGTCGACGGCCTCGGTGTCCGATTGACGTAGCCGGTGTCGGCGCTTCGCACGTTCCGGATTTGCGCGACGTCGGCGCGCCCCGTACCGTGGCCATACCGATGTCCGGCGCGCTGCGAGCCTGGTATTCCCGATTCCCCGAGGGCTGGTGGGGCTACCACTGGGCGCCGCCGAATCCGATGAGCGCGGTCGAGCTGATCGCCACCCCCGCCCTCGACAGCCGGCTGATGGCGACCCTGTGGGCGGTGGTCCATCGGCGTCGCAGCGTCATGCTGAGCTCGGAGGCGCCGCAGGCGGGCAAGACCACGCTGCTCTCGGCGCTGGTCGACTTCCTGCCCGACGACACGACCGGCATCTTCGTCCGCGGCTGGTGGGAGGAGTACGACTGGCTCGATGACATCGAGCCGGGCACCGGCTACCTGCTCATCAACGAGATGAGCGACCACCTCCCGATCTACGTCTGGGGGCGGGCTGCGCGCGGTGCGCTGATGCTGGCCGGCAAGGGCTGGGGGCTTGGCGCGACGATGCACGCCGACTCGCTCGACGAGGCGCTCGACAGTCTGCGCGGCCATCTCGGCGCAACCGATGCGGACCTCGCCGGCCTGACGATCTACCTCCAGTACTCCGCCTACCTGACGCCGAGCGGGATGTACCGGCGCGTGGAGGAGGCCTGGCACCTGCGCCTCGGCGAGGACGGCGCGCTCGCACCGATCCGCCTCGCCGCCATCGACGGCAGTCGCTCTCCGTCACTGACCGGGGCGCAACGCCTGCCCGAGCCACCGATGCTCGCCGGCGACGATGGCAGAACCGGGACGTCCGTTCCTCCACGACCCCGATGCCTACGCGGTGCTGGCCACCAGTCTCGGCCTGTCGGCCGATGCGTTCGAGGGCGAGCTGCCCGACGGTCGCACTTCCTCGAGGACCTCGCCGCCCGAGGCGTCTGCGACCCGCCATCGGTAGCGGCCGAGGTGAGGGCCTACCGGACCGCGCGGATGCGATCGAGCACAGGAACCGCCGAGCAGGAGGCGTAGATCTCGTCGGCCCGGGCCTGCCATCGGTCGGCGTCCGGGGACTGGCCGGCGCGGGTGGCCAGGATGGCGGCGTCGGAATAGGCATCGGCGGCACGCAGCGGGAAGAGCCGCTCCTCGAAAGTCGCCGCGGCACTGACAACCGCGCGTGCGCCGGCACCGGGGTCTGCGTCGATGAGCCCTCCGCTCCAGGCGATGCTGGCGTCGCGAAGCGCCCCGGCCTCCGTCGACTCGGCGGTAAGGATGATCGCGGCAGCCTGTCGCGCGGCGTCGGCGTCCCCAATGCGCAGCGCCATTCTGCCAAGCGTGGTCATCACCAGCGACGCGGCTCCAGGCCACCCCGACAGCTGGGCGTCGTCAGTGTCGCGTAGGCGCTGAACAGCTCGTGCCGGATCTTCCGCCCACGTGAAGATCGCGTCGAGGACCGTGGCGCCGGCACGAGATTGTGGCTCGCGAATCGGCTCGGCCTCGTTGGCCCGCCGCCAGGCGTCGCGAGCTTCATCGAACCTCCCGAGGTAGAGGAGCGTCCAAGCCAGCCCATCCAGGCCCGATCCAGCCCGCATCCCGATGGTGCGACCGGCAGCGATGGCCTCCTCATGGAGGGCCAGCGAGTCAGCGAGTCTGCCCCGCTCGGCATACGTCTCGGAGAGGGCGCTCCCAAGGAACGCCAGGGTGAACCGATCGGCCGACCGCCGGGCGCGTGCGACGCCTTCTTCGGCGATGGCCATTGACTCTTCGAAACGGCCGAACTGTGGCAGGGTGGCATGGAGGTTGATGTAGCACCGTGAGAGAAGGGTGACGTCGTTCGCCTCGCGGGCGAGCATCATGCTCTCCTCGAGCAAGCGGAGCCCTTCCGGGTCCGGACCGCGGAGGGTCAGCGCGATGCCCAGGTCGTGGGTGGCTAGGCGCACGACTCGTTCGTCCCCGACCGCCCCGGCCTCGTCGATCGCCTCGCGCAGGGGGGCGAATGCGTCCTCGACCAGCCCCGACCGCCACGATACCCAGCCGAGCCGATGGAGCGCCTCCGCTCGTTCGGAGGAATGGCCCGTGCCGTCAAGCCCGGTAAGCGCAGCGCGCAGGTCCGCCATGATCGCATTGGCGTCGTCGTCCGGACGGGTGGACGCGAGGAAGCGCGCGTATGCCTCCGCCGCGCGGAGACGCGCGATCAGCTTTCGCGAATCGGCGTCGGGCCCACTAACGGCAGTCAAGCGCTCGATCGCTTCCGATGCCGCTGCACGCTGGAGCTCGTAGTCTTCGTGGAAGAGGCCAACGTCCAAGTAGTCGACCACCAGGTCCGCGAACTCCAGCGCTGGAAGGCTCAGCTTGCGAGCCTGGTCGACGGCGATGCGCATCCAAGCCGTGGCGCTCTCCAACTGGCTGACGTCGCGCGCCCGATGGCCGGCCGCCCGCGCGCAGTCGAGCGTGCGCCGCCGGAGATTGTCGAGCGCCCCTCGGTCGGTACCGAATTCCTCCTCGTAGCGGAGAGCCTGCGAGTAGTGAGCGGCGAGCAGTTCGACGATCTCATCGGCGCGATCGCCCAGCCGCTCCTCTGCCCACTCTGCGACGTCGCGATGCTTCCGGGCGCGTTCGAGCTTTGGCAACGAGTCATATGCCACATCTCGGATCAGGACGTGCCGGAAGGCGAACTCCTGCGCGTCGGAAAGGCTCGACGGCTCCCGCGAGACGACGAGGTCCTTGAACCGCAGGGAGCGCAGCATGCGGACCGTGCTCGCCGGCGACTGGCCGGCGAGGTGGGTGAGGACGCGATCCCAAAAGATCCGCCCAACGACAGCGGCATCCTGACTGATCCGCTTCTCTTCGGCCGGAAGACTGTCGAGCCGCGCGGCGAGCAACGCATGGATGGACCGGGGGATGTCGATCGTGTTGATTGGACGGGCCTGCTCCCAACCGGCGGCCGTGTGCCGGACGTCGCCGCGGTCGACGAAGAGGCGCACGAGTTCTTCTGCGAAGAGCGGGTTGCCGTCGGCGACGTCGACAACTCGTCGTTCGAGCTCGGACGGCAGCGTGCCGCCGAGAAGGGAGCCGACGAGGCGGGTGCTCTCCTGGGCGCTGAGCGGTTCGAGGACGATGGACGTTGCGTTGGGCAAGCCGCCGCCCCACGCCGGTCGGCGCTCGAGCAGCTCGTGCCGCGCCAGGCACAGGAGCATTACGGGCCCTTCCGACCAGCGCACCGCGAACTCGATGAAGTCGAGCAGGCCTTCGTCAGCCCAGTGGATGTCCTCCAGCACCAGGATCAGCGGCGCGCGGCGGGCGATGAGCTCGAGATACGCGCGCCACGCCTCGAACAGATCCTCTCGGGACAGGCCACGGGCCGCTTCGGAGCCGAGGAGGATGCGGGATGCCGAGGCCAGGCCATCGGGCACGGTGTCGCCGGCCAGGTCGGCGAGGCGCGCCGCAACCTTAGCGGCGGCTTCGTCGGCGGCGTCGTCGTCGAGGACCGATGCGTCGGCGGCGACCGCATCGGCCAGCGCGGAGTAGCTGGATTGGGCGTAGGCCATGCAGCGCCCCTTGCGCCAGTGGTAGAGGTCCGGCAGGCCGTCGAGGTAGGTCTCCAGCTCCCACGCCAGCCGAGACTTCCCGACCCCGGCGCTCCCTAGCACGGTCATGAGGTGCGGACGCCGCTCGACGACCGTGCGGCGCACGGTCTCCTTGAGCATCGTGAGCTCCTCGTCGCGACCAAAGAGCGGCGCTTCGAGCCCAAGCTTCGCCCGCCTCCCGCCCCGGCCGGCGCGAACGCGAACGGCGCGCCATACGGGAATGGGCAGCGACTTGCCCTTCACGGAGATCGGCCCGATGTCCGCGAACTCGACCGCATCGCGGGTCGCCGCCCACGTGCCGGGTCCGACGACGACCTCCCCGGGTCCGGCCGCCTGCTCGAGGCGAGCGGCCATGTTCACCGCATCGCCGATCACCATCCGGTCTCGCTCGTTCTGAGCGCGACCCGGGTTGGCCAGCACCTCTCCCGTCTCAATCCCGATCCGGAGTCCCAGGCTGGGCCGGCCGTCCCTCTCGGCGCCTGCACGCAGGTCGGCCATGGCTTGCTGCATCTCAAGGCCGGCGCGCACCGCGCGCTCGGGATCATCCTCGTGGATGCTCGGCAGGCCGAAGACCGCTAGCATCGCGTCACCGGCGAACTTCTCGACCAGTCCCTCGTACCGGGTGACTTCCGCGCTGAGCCGATCGAAGGCCGCGCCGACCACTGCCTCGATGACCTCGGGATCGTGCGACTCGTTGAGGCTCGTGTAGCCCACGAGGTCCGCGAACAGCAGCGTGACCACCTTGCGTTCGCGACCTTCGGCAGCCGACGCGGATCCCACCGAGGCGGGGACGGCGGTGCCACATGCAGCACAGAACCGTGAGTCGGCAGCAACGTCAGCACCACAGATGGCACACGTTGTGGTCGTAACCGGCACGCCGCAGCTCGGACAGAAGCGGGCTCCCGCTGCGAGCTCGGCGCCGCAGCTCGCGCACGTCATGCGGGCAGTGTGCATCACACGGGCAAGCGGGCTCTGGAAGGTCCTGATCGGCCGCTCGGTGGAGCATGGATCGGCGAACTCTTCACCGGAACCCCCCGATCGAGCTGCTGGCGTGAACTACTCGGCGACGCATGACCGATAAACGACAGGAGCACTGCCTCGTGTGAACGAATCGCCGATCCGTCGGCGGCGCGGCCCGTCGCGTCGGCGCGGTACAGCAGTGCCAGCGCTGGTTGGGCCTGGAACGCTTCCGCGCACCGGGTGGTAGGCTCGACCGACGATGGCCACGACCCCGCGACCAGCCGACACGACGCTCCGGGAGCTGCGCGCGGCCGGCTGGCGCTCGCGGACCGTGAAGGAAGAGCTGCGCTCGAACCTGCTGCGCGGGATCGGCGCAGGGGATCCCTTCCTGCCCGGCATCCTCGGCTACGACGAGACCGTCCTGCCGCAGTTGGAGAACGCGCTCCTGGCCGGACAGGACGTCATCCTCCTCGGTGAGCGGGGGCAGGCCAAGAGCAGGATCGCGCGAGCCCTCGTCGGCCTGCTCGACCCGTGGCTGCCCTACGTGGCCGGCACCGAGCTGCACGACGATCCGCTCCGGCCCGTCTCGCCCCTCGCGCGCACCATCGTCGCCGAGGCAGGGGACGACACGCCGATCGCATGGTGGGCCGCGGAGGATCGGTACAGCGAGAAGCTCGCCACGCCGGACATCAGCATCGCCGACCTGATCGGCGAGGTGGACCCCGTCAAGGTGGCCGAGGGGAGATACCTGTCCGACGAGCTCACCATCCACTACGGGCTGCTGCCGCGCACGCATCGAGGCATCTTCAGCCTCAATGAGCTGCCCGATCTGGCCGAGCGCATCCAGGTCGGCCTGCTCAACGTGATGGAGGAGCGCGACGTCCAGGTGCGCGGCTATCGGGTGCGTCTCGAGCTCGACCTGTTCGTGGTCGCCAGCGCCAACCCGGAGGACTACACCAGCCGCGGCCGGATCATCACGCCCCTGAAGGACCGGTTCGGCGCGCAGATTCGGACGCATTACCCCGAGGAGGCGTCGACCGAGATCGCGATCATGGAGGCCGAGGCGGTGAGCTTCACCGACGCCGATGCCGACCTGCCGATCCAGGTCCCGGGCTTTATGAAGGAGGTCGTCGCCGAGCTCTCGCAGCTGGCGCGTCGCTCGTCCGAGGTCAGCCAGCGCTCGGGAGTCAGCGTGCGTGTCACGATCGCCAACCACGAGACGCTGGGAGCGGCGGCGTTGAAGCGAGCGGTGCGGCTCGGGGAGCCGACGGCCGCGCCGCGGATCAGCGACCTGCCGGCGGTGGTGGCGTCGACGGCCGGGAAGATCGAGCTCGAGACGCTGGGCGACGAGACGCGCGAGGACCGGGTGGTCGAGAAGCTTGTCGCCCGGGCCGTGGTCAACGTCTTCAACCGCCACTTCGCGCTGTCCGAGCTCCTGCCGCTGGTCGAACGGTTCGAGGACGAAGGCCTCGAGGTCGAGGTCGGCGAGTCCGTCCCGTCAACCGTGCACGGCCAGCTCGCCGACGCCGTGCCCGAGCTGCGGGGAGCCATCGCGCGCCTCGATGCCGGCGAATCGCCGGCGGGCGTCGCGTCGGCCACCGAGTTCGTGCTCGAGGGTCTGCATCTCAACCGACGGCTGAACAAGGAGCGACGCGCGGGCCGCATTCGCTACGCGCGCTGATGGCCGAGCCGGTCGACCCCTTCCCGAAGGACCGATTCACTGCGCTCATCGGCCGCCTGCCGCGCTACGGGCGGCTGGCCTGGCGGCTGGGGCGTTCGGACCGGGTCAGCGCACCACGTCGCGCCGCGCTGCTGGCCGCGGCGGCCTACCTGGTCTCGCCCATCGATCTCGTCCCGGGCTTCATCCCGGTCGCCGGCCAGCTCGATGACGCCGCGGCGGTGCTGATGAGCCTGCAGATCGCCCTGGCCGGGCTGCCGCTGGCCGAACGCAGGGCGGTGCTTGCCGAGGCGGACCTGGCCGATGGCGACCTCGCCGCCGACCTCCGCACGATCGGCGCGACCTACGCGTGGCTCGGCCGCCGCGGCGCGGAGCTGACGGCCCGCGGCATGCGAGCGGCAGTGAGCCTGGGCCGTCGCATCGGAGCCGCGACCTGGGAGCGGATCGGGCGCTAGGACCGGCTCAGCGGCCGGCCAACGCCTCGATCAGCGGGGCGAACTGCTCCATCCGGCGGGCCGGGATGCCGTACGCGCTGATGCCGGTCCGATCGCGGCGACGCATAAGCGACTCGCGCAGCTGAGCGACCGTGCCATACAGCAGGTACGGGGACCCACCCACGGCCGACGGCCCGGCAGCCTTGAGCAGCGCCGCCAGCGACGGGCGGATCGCGCCATCGGCACGCACGACGCCGCCGTCGGCCACGAACGCGTTCAGCTCGAGGCTCTCGAACCCCTCGCCGGCGGCCCGTCGCACGACTTCCACGCGTCCGGCCACCGCCTCGTCGTTGATGGAGCGCAGCATGGGGCGGCCCGAGACCGTCATCTGCGGCGCGAGGCCCACGATCTGCGCCTCGCGCGCGGCGAGTCGCAGCAGCCGCGGCCCACCCCCGCCCAGCATGATCGGCGGATGCGGCTGCTGGACCGGCAGCGGCCCGACGTGGGCGCCCTCCAGCCGGTAGTGGGCGCCGTGGTGGGTGACGGTCTCGCCGCGGAGAAGTCGCTTGACGATACCCACCGCCTCCGTCAGGCGGTCGATCCGGATCGGCGGTGGATCGTACGGCATCCCGAGCTTGCGATAGTCGGTCGGCATCCACCCCGCACCCAGACCCAGCTCGAGCCGGCCCCCGCTCAGGCGGTCGAGGGTGGCCGCCTCGCGCGCCAGCAGCAGCGGATGGCGGAAGTCGTTGGCGAACACGTAGGAGCCGACACGGAGTCGCGGTGAGACCGCCGCGGCGGTCGCCAGAGCGGCGATCGGCGCCAGCTGCCGGCCGAGATGATCGATGACGTACACCGCCGCGTAGCCGAGCTCCTCGGCCCGCCGCACGAAGCCCGACCAGTCGGCGGCGGGCTCGCTGCCACCGCCGCTGTGGACCGCGAATCGGAAGGGATGCACGGGGTCAGGCTAGCGATCCGGGCCACAAGGCGGGCGCAGGTACTAGCCGGTCACCCCAATGGACGGCCGCCGGTAACGCCGATCACCTCGCCGGTGATATAGCTCGACTCGGTTGACGCCAGGAACACGAAGAGCGGTGCGACCTCGGCCGGCTGGCCCGGGCGTCCGAGCGGCGTGTTCTCGCCGAATTTCGCCGTCTTCTCGGTCGGCGAGGTCGACGGGATGAGCGGCGTCCAGATCGGGCCGGGCGCGACGGCATTGACGCGCAGGCCGCGCTCGAGCACGCCCGGGTCCTGCGCCAGGCCCTTCGTGAAGGTCACGATTGCACCCTTGGTGGTCGCGTACGGCAGCAGCTCGGGGGACGGCGAGTAGGCCTGGATCGACGCCGTGTTGATGATGGTTCCGCCTTCTTCCATGCGCGGAATGGCAGCCTTGGACAGGTGGAACATCGCCTCGATATTGGTGGCGAAGATCCGTCGCCACTCCTCGACGGTGACCTCCTCGATCTGATCGCCACAGTCCTGCCACGCTGCGTTGTTGACGAGGATGTCGATCCGGCCGAGCTCACCGACCGTGCGCTCGACCATGGAGCGGCAGTGCTCGGGGTCCTGGATGTCCCCGGGCAGGTCGAGGGCGCGACGGCCGGCCTCCTCGGCCCAGTGCCGCGTGTCGGCCGCGTCCTCCGCCTCGACCTCGCCGAGATAGCTGACAGCGACGTCAGCACCCTCGCGAGCGAAGGCGATGGCGACGGCCTTGCCGATGCCCGAGTCCGCGCCGGTGATGAGCGCCACCCGATCCTTCAGGCGCCCTGCGCCGCGGTAGCTCTCCACCCCGTGATCGGCCTTCGGCCGCATCTCCGCTTCGGTGCCGGGTGGCTCCTGCTGTTGCTTCGGGAACGGCGGCTGCGGGTGCTTGGTCTTCGGGTCCTGTGGTCGCTGGGTCGTGGTCATGCCTGCCGGGAAAGCATCCGGCGTGCCGGGCCACGCGGTCAGGTTTCGCGGCGGTAGAGCACGGTCTGCCAGGCGAGACCCCGATGGGTGAGGACCGGGACGAAGCCAGCGGCGCGGATCAGTGTGTCGATCCGGCGGTCCGAATGGATGCTGAACGGCCGGGCGCGGCCGAACAGGCCGCTCACCGCGCGCACGAGGCCGCTGGACCACCTCATCCACCACCGATCCCGCGGATAGACGAGCCCGTACAGGCGGCGCGCCCGATCCACCGAGCGGCCCACGAGCGCCTCCCAGTCGAGGTAGCAGCACACGACCCGGTCGAGCGTCACGACGTCTGCGTCGGGCACGTCCGCGGCCATCCCCACGAAATCTCCGTGATGGAACGTTGCGCGCTCCCCGAGCCCGCGGCGCTGGATCTCCTGGCGGGCTGCCGCGAGGTAGGGCCTCGAGGCGTCGATGCTGATGACGCTCGACGCCCCGGCATCGAGCAGCTCGACGCCGATGACGCCGACGCCTCCGCCGATGTCCATCACGCTGGCGCCGATGACGCCCTCCGCGATGATCGCGTCGAGCAGCGTGCGGGTCGTGCCCTGCGGGCCGTTGCGTCGATATGCGGCAAGCTTGTTGCGCGCGGCTCCATCGTCGAAGAGCGCGTCGTAATCCGGACGGCAGCAGTCGCGGCTCATGACCGCATCATGCGCCGCTCATCATGCTCCCGCCGAGCGCGGGGCTCCGCCCAGCTGGGCGAGGGCATCCACGACCTCGGGCAGCTCGTCGTCGGACATCGTCTGGGCCTCCCGGTAACAGGCCGCCGCCGCAGGGCGATCGCCGCGGGTCGCGTACCGACGCCCGAGCTCGACCAGCAGGTCGACGTGGCGGCTGCGCAGCGCGCGGCGGCGGTCCTCGACGTCGGCGCTGTCGCCGTAGTACGGGCAGTCGTCCAGGTAGTCACCCCGGTAGAGGGCGCGCGCTTCCTCCAGCGTGCGGAGGCTGTCTTCACCCGCGGCGTGCCCGGCATCGCCGATGAGCCGCTCATACTCGGCCACATCGCTCCATCCGACGACTGCGGGATCGAGCCGGTAGCGATCGTTGTGGAACGTGATGGACGCCGTCCCCCCGCGGCCGCGGCGGCCGGGCTGGAGCATCGAGCGCAGGCCCAGCATGGTGCGATGGAAGGCGACGTCCGCGCGGTCGAGGTCGACGTCGGGCCAGATGAGCTCGACGATCTCGTCCTTGCTGGCGCCGCGCTCGCCGCGGTCGAGCAGAAACGCGAAGATGCCCTCAGCCTGACGGGAGCCGGCCTTCTCGCCTCCCCAGCGTCGCACGGGCTCGCCGTTGCGGGTGGCGCGCAGGGAGCCGAGGGCATGGACCTCGAGTCCGATCGACGGTGCCCCCGCCTCGTCGAGGGCGTCGAGCAGTGCCGTCCCGCGGGTCTCGACGCGGGTTCGCTCCGCACGCAGGTCGGCGATGGCAGAGACCTGCTCGTCCTGGTGCTCGGCGAGCCGCAGGCTCGAGCCCAGATAGTCGGCGGCCAGCTCCAACGCTTCGCGGTCGGCGGGAGTAAACGCCATCCCGGACCGCTTCCGACCGAACAGCGCCGCCCCGTTGGGACCACCGTCGGCACCCACGAGGGCGACCTGCACGACGCGCGAATCCTGGCGATCCACCGCCCCCGTCGACGCGCGGAGCGCGCCGTGGCCGTCGACCAGCTCTGCGCCGGTCAGCTCGAACGCGCGCACCAGGCGGGCCAGCGCCGGACCGATGGCCTCCTCGGGCCGCTGCGCCACCAGCGGATCTCCGCCGAGCGCCTGGATCAGGCGGGCGCGGTCGGCCTCCGCGCTCGTCCCGGCGATCCGGCCCTGCACCCAGGCGGAGATCGGCTCGAACAGGGCCAGCGTCACGACGATGGCGAGCGCGGTGACGATCGGCAGGTCGATGCCCAACGCCGATGCAGCCGCTCGGTCGAGGACCACGAGGATGGCGACGTACGCCGCCACCGCCAGGCCGCCGAAGACCGACCACCGCACGGCGCGGCCGGCGACATCGGCCGACAGGAACAGGTGCTGTGCGACCACGGCGTACGTTGCCATCATCATCGCGACGGCCACGAGCGAGACGCCGACCCACGGTGGGCCTCCGATCTCCGGCGGGACGATGCGGGCCGTGGCGCCCAGCACGCCGAGGGCGATGGTGGCGATCGCGAATTGGAGCTGCCTGCGCCGGACCCGGTCGATCCCGAACTCCCGCAGCCCGGCGGCGAGGAAGCCGATCCCCGCCAGCCACACGCCCAGCCGCAGCGCGGCGAAGGTCCAGCCCGCAACCGCGGCGGGCAGCCCGAACGGCGCGAACGAGGTGGCCGAGAAGCCGATCTCGTGCGCCGGGTCGAGCGCCGCCTGCAGGATGGCGAGCACCGCCACGCTGTAGCCGACGACGAGCACCGCCGTGGCGAGACCGCTGTACCGTCGTTCGAAGGCGACCGAGATGGCGAGGTGCGCCGTCACGGGCGGAAGCAGGAAGGCGGCCGTATCCTCGATGAGGTTGACCGGCTGGCGCAGGTCCGGGTCGCCGAGCCGCTGCACGATGATCGCCATCGACCACGTAACGAGGAGCAGGCACAACAGGCTGAAGATCGGCGCACCCGGCGACCGTGACGCGCGGGTGAGCACGAGCAGGCCGAGCCACGTCGCCAGGATGGCGGTGATCCCGTGAGCGAGGATCTCCAGCTGATCGGCCATAGGCTTCGTACCGCCTGAGGAGCCCGGGAGGGCAGCCGCGTCACCTTACCGGCGCGCTCTCCGGCCGACAAGGGTCCGAACCGGCGCTAGTCGCCGTCCGAGGCTCCGCCGACGATCCGGTCGACCGCCCTCGCATATTGCTCGTCGGTCATCGCGCCGGCGTCCCGGAGCGCTCGCAGCCGATCGATCTCGTCGGCCATCGAGCCCGCACTCGCCGGGGTCGGCGATGCGGCCCGCGCGTCCTCACCGCTCGCCTCAGCCCTTCGTCCGGTGCGCCGCGCGGAACTTTCGTCGAAGGCCTGGTTGATCGCGTCGAGCACGCGCCGTTCGATGAGGTCGCTCGTTCGGTCGCCCCCGGGCAGGAACCGCTTCGCGGGCCCGGGAATCCAGCTCGGGAGGTCGGGCGGCGCGGGCGATGGGCCGTTCGCCGTTACCCCGGATCCCTGCCCGCGACCCTCGGTGACCGTGACATCGGGGATGACCAGCTCCGAGAGCGGCTCGGGCCGCTCGATATCGCGCAGCGGCCGCTCGCCCAGCGATCGCATCCGGACGCCATCGGGTAGGTCGTCGGCGACGATGGCGCGCGTGGTGTCCGACAGCAATACCTGCCCACCACGGCCGATGGCGGCGAGCCGCGACGCGCGAACGACGTCCAGGCCGGTGTAGCCCTCATCGCCGACAGCCGGCTCGCCGGTGTGGAGGCCGATGCGCAGCCGCACGGCGACGTCGTCGGGCCAGGTGCCCGTTGCGTGCGCGCGCTGCACCGCGACGGCGGCTGCCACGGCGTCGCGCGCACGGGGAAACGAGTAGAAGAACGCGTCGCCCTGGGTGTCGATCTCGGTGCCGCCATGGCCCGCGAAGGTCTCGCGCATCAGCCGCCGATGCGTTGCCAGGAGCTCGGCGTAGCCGGCGTCGCCGATCCGTTTCAGGAGGGTGGTGCTCCCCTCGATGTCGCTGAACAGGAACGTGACGGTCCCCGCTGGCAGGTTCGGCATGGCGGGTCGAGGATACCCGTCACTTGCCCGCCGATGGGAAGATTCGGGGTCCGAACCGAGCGAGGATGCCGAGAAGCGTGCCCGCACGCATCCGACCCGTGGCGCGGGGGTTCGCTGCCGCAGCTGTCGCCGTGGTGCTGGCGACGGCGCTGATCGCGCTGTCCCGGCCCATCCCGGTGGCGTTGGCCGCCACGCAGCTCCTGAACGGCGCCGCAACGCCGTCGTCCGGTACGACGGCGACGACGTTCGTCATCTCGGTGAATTACGTCAGCGCCCCGGAGGCGAGGCCCGCGGTGTCCGTCACGGTCGAGATCGTCGGGTTGGGCGGTCCGAGCCCGATGACGCTCGTATCGGGAAGCGACACCGACGGGACGTGGCGGACGTCCACCATGCTGCCGCCCGGCGCCTGGGACCTGGTCTTCGCAGCCATCGCGCAGGGCGAGGATCCACCTTCGCTCGCCGGCCCCACTCTCGTCGTCACTGCCGGGCCGACCCCCACGCCGGGGCCCACGCCTCCCGCGACGCCAGTACCGACCTCGGCAGCCACCGCCACCCCGCGCCCGACGTCGGCGCCGACGCCGCTCCCGCCCGGCGTGACGCCGCAACCCACCCCGCGTCCGACTCCGCTGCCTCCGGGTGTCACTCCGGCACCGGCAACCCCAGGGACCGCTCCGGGCGACCCGCCAGCGTCGGAGGCAGCGACGTCCGGCGAGCCCCAGGCGGCCGGTGAGCCCAGCGGCGGGCCGGCGTCCAGCATGGATCCGGAGGCGACCAACGGCTCCGTCGGCCCGAGCGCCTCGGGGTCGGCCCTGCCGGAGGACGACGACGACGACGGGTCGAGCGGCGGCGGGGGCGTCGGCCGGCTCGGGTGGATCGTGCTTGGCGGGATGACATCCGCAGCCGGCGCGTTCGTCCTCGTCCGCCAATGGCGGGCCAGGCCGCGAGGTTGAGCGGCCGCGGAGGGCGTCAGTCGGCGACCGCCTCGGCGACGATCGGGTCGGAGTGCGCATCCTCGCGACGCGCCAGGAAGATGAACGGCAGCGCCAGTGCCTGCACCGCGCCGGCGACGAGGTACGACGCGGCATAGCCGGACGCATCCGCCACGCGGCCGAGCGCCGGCTGGATCACGACGCCACCGGCCGATCCCATCAGCGAGTCGAATGACAGGACCGTCGCGCGCTGCTGCGACGGAATGAGGCCGTTGAGGAAGGCGCGGCGGATCGGCTCCTCCACTGCGGCAGCCAGGGCCCAGGCGACGAGCAGCGCCACGGCGACGACGAACGCCGGCATCACGCCCAGCAGGAAGAGCGCGACGACGCCGATGGCACCGATGAGCAGCATCGCATCGGTGCGCCGTGCGAACCGTCCGCGGACGAAGCGCACCGACCAGCCGCCGACCATCTGCGCGCCGGCGATGACCGCCGCGGCCAGGCCGGCGATGCTGTACGCGTCCGGGTCGCCGTACAGCTCGAGCAGGTACGGCTGGAGCGCGTAGAACGCGTAGAACCCAACGCCGGTCGTGAACGGCGCGGCCAACATCAGCCAGCGGACCGGCCGGTTGCGCAGGCCGCCGTCGACCGCGCCGGCGACCACGGTCCGGACCGCCCGGATCGGTGAGGCGTCGCGCTCGGGGGTGAAGCCGATGTCACGCATGAACAGCCATGCCACGACCACCGTCACGCCCAGCAGGGACGCTCGGACGATGTACGGGACCCCGAGATCCGTGGCCTGCGCGATCACGCCGCCCGCCACCGAGCCCACGAGCATCGCGCCGCCTCCCACCACCTGCGCCCGCCCGAAGACCGTCTCGAGGTCTCCCCGGTAGCCGGTCGCGGTCAGCGCGTCGACGAGCCATGCCTCGGTCGCGCCGGAGAAGAAGGTGAAGCCCAGGCCGAGCAGTGCCGATGCCAGCGCCCACCCGACGAACGGCGCCTCGATCTGCCACATCCACAGGTAGAGCAGCGTGGACACCAGCAGGGTCGCCGCGCCGAGAATGAAGCTGAATCGGCGGCCGCGGGTGTCGGCGACCACGCCCGTCGGGACCTCGAAGATCACCTGGCCGACGGCGAAGAAGGCGTTGGCCGCGAAGGCCTCCGCATTGCTCAGGCCGGCATCGAGCAGGAAGAGGGTGTTGACCCCCCAGATGAACGAGGCCGCCAGGGTGGTGAGCAGCGTGAGAGCCAGGTATGTTCGCTCGACCGTCTTGGCGGCCGCCGGCATCGGACCCGTCATCCGTCCTCCTGCGGCAGCCAGAACGTGTCGTGGCGCACGAAGAACGCGGCGCGTTCCTCATCGCTCAGCACGAGCCCGCGCCCGACGCGATCGAGCGTCTCGAAGTAGTCCTCCCGATCGGCGCCGGGGGCGAACAGGATCAGCATCGAGGCGGGGGCGCCGGACTCGTTGCGGAACGCGTGAACGCCGCCCTCCGGCACGAACAGGAAGTCGCCCGGCTGGCCGTCGAACCAGCCGCGCCCGTCGTACAGGCGCACGGTGCCGGACAGGACGTAGAACGCCTCGGAGATCGATCGATGGAAGTGCGGCTCGGGGCCGCTCGGCTGCGCGGCCATGGACCAGCGGTACAGGCCGTACTGCCCGTTGGTCGACTCACGCGTGGCGAGGTAATGGGCAGTCCCGCCCGAGCGGTAGGTCAGGTCCGGCTCGTCATCGGCGCGCCGCAGCCAGGCGTTGGTGAGGCCGTTCTCGCCGACGTGGGCGGGCGGCGGGTACACGACCTTCGGATGCGACATGCTGGGGTCTCCTCGGGCCTCGCCGCGACGGACGGCGACGAGCGCTGAGCGCCATCCGCCAGGTGCTCACCCGTCGGACGATGCCCAGCGGCGGAACTCATCGGTTCGCCACCATACTGCGCCATGGAGGTTGTCGCGGTGTACGGGACGCTTCGCCGGGGCGAGCGCAACCATCGGCTCCTGCGCGGGGCCTGGTTCCTCGGCGAGGGCTGGATCGAGGGAGCGCTGCACGAGATGCCGGTCGCGCCGCACCGGGAGTACACCTATCCGGCCCTGGTGCTCGATCCTGTCGGCCGCGTTCGTGTCGAGCTCTACCGCTTGGCCGATCCGGCGCAGCTCCGGAGATTGGATGAGCTGGAGGGCTACCTTCCGGCCGACGAGGCGGGGTCCGAGTACGTGCGGCGCCGGGTCACGGTCGTCGACGGGCCGGTCGACGAGGCCTGGGCCTACTGGTACGCGTCGGAACCGAGGGATCTGGGTGCGGTGGTGGAAGGGGGCGACTGGGTCGCGTCGCGAAAGGGCGACCCCACGCCGGGCGGCTAGGCGTCGAGACGAGGCGGGAGCCCGAACAGGGGGAACCAGCGCTCGGTGTCGAGGAAGAAGGTGAGGCCGCTGATCTTGCCGTCGCGCGCCTCCATGACCTGGATCGACCAGGGCTCCCAGCCGCCATCGGGAGCGGGCTTGTACTGCCCCCACGCCGGCGAGCCGTTCGCGACGACCGGGATGAGCCGAGAGCCCTGGCAGCCGATGCCAGGACCGAGGCACCAGGCCACGATGTCCTCGTGGCTGTTCAGCCAGAGCGCGTACGGCGGCATGTTCCAGGTGGCGTCCTCGTGCAGCAGCGCGGTGAGGGCGTCCATGTCGTACGACTCGAATGCGGCCACGTAGCGCGTCAGCAGCTCGCTCGACGCTTCGTCAAGCGGCTGCGGATCAGCGCCATCGCCGAGCTCGTCGAGCGTGGCACGCGCTCGCTGGAGCGCCGAGTTCACCGATGCAACCGAGGTGTCGAGCAGCTCCGCCACCTCGGATGCCCGCCAGCGGAGCACCTCCCGCAGGATGAGGACGGCACGCTGCTTGGGCGGCAGGTGTTGGAGCGCCGCCATGAAGGCCAGCCGGACCGACTCGCGGGCCAGCGCCACATCGGCCGGGTCGCCATGGGACGGGACGACCAGCGAATCCGGCGCGGGCTCGACCCAGACGGTCTCGACCAGGGGCGCCGGGAGCGGTCGGTCGGCGTGGGAGGCCGGCTCGAGGTCCATCGGTCGCGCGCGCCGCTGTCGCGAGCCGAGCATGTCGAGGCAGACGTTCGTGGCGATGCGGTACAGCCAGGAACGCAGCTGGGCGCGGCCCTCGAAGCGGTCGAGCGAGCGCCATGCGCGGACCATGGTCTCCTGGACTGCGTCCTCGGCCTCGAATGCGCTGCCGAGCATGCGATAGGCGTAGCCGGTGAGCTCGGTACGGTGCTGCTCGAGCTGCCCCTCGAGCGCCTCCCGGGTCTCCGGGGCGATCGTATCGGTCATCTGGGCCATGCTACCCCGATCGGTCGCGGACGCGCGTCAGGGTCATCGAGGCCGTCCCTCGTGCAGGATCCCGACCGACTTCTCGATGCGTCGTTGTCGCGTTTCCGGCGTCTTCGCGCCGGTCACCGACTCCACGTGATACCGCTGGTTGCTGTACGAGAGACCGTCGAACGTGGTGCGCGCCGCGGGATCGGCATCCAGGGCGGCGGCGAGATCCTCCGGAACCTCGATCACGCGGGGAGCCGTGTCGAGCTCCACCTCGACCTCCACCTCGTCACCGGCCGCGAGCCCGGCGGCTGCGCGGTTCTCGGCGCTCAGCGGAAGCATGTAGACGTCGCCGTAGGCAGCCACGGTGCTGCGGTACGTGTGCGGACCGATGCGGACGGTGACCGCCGGCCGCTTGCCCGATCCGAGCGCCTGGACCACCTCCTCGGGGACGCGGAACCCGGTGGCCGTCTTGCCGCCCAGCTCGATGACGGTCAGGAACTTCATCGGCGTATCACTCCTTCGCAACGGTCTGACGGCGACGAGGCGCGCCTCCTCGGGGCCGGGGTTGTGAAGCCCGCACACGCTGAGCCAGGTGAGCGCGAGCAAGTCGCCGGACTCGAACCGCCCTCGACTGCCGGCCTGGCCGACGACCTCGATGGTGCCCGACTCGACCATGACAAGGCAATCGGTCCACTCGCCTGGCTTGGTCAGCAGCGCGGCCCCCGGCGGGATCGCGATCCGCCAGCGGTCGAACGTCAGCGGGATGGTCTCCCTGTTGAGCGTCCGCGCCAGGCCCCCTCCCGTGCGCATCGGCCTCAGCCGGCTGGCGCGACGTTGTGGTTGCGCCTGAAGAGGTTGTCCGGGTCGTATCGGGCCTTGATCCGAGCCAGCCGCTGCCCGGTGGCGCCGGGATATGCGCGCTGCACTCCGCCCGGGTCGTCTGCCTCGAGGAAGTTGACGTAGGCGCCCTCGCGGCCCTGATCGAGCTCGTTCGCGAAGCCGTCCACCCACGCCTGCTTGTTGGCTTGGTCGTCGCCACCCTCATGGAACGAGACACAGATGGCCATGATCGGGCTGGACCGATGCGCGAACGCCGTCGCATCGGCCGGCACCCGTGCCATGGCGCCGCCCAGGACGCGCAGCTGCGTCGCGCGCATCGGTGCGTCCGAGGCCTCGAGGTGTCGGATGATCGCCTCCGCCTCTGGTCGACCGACGCGGTCCATGAAGAAGGTGCGGCCGACCACCAGCGGGTGGTAGTCCTCGGCTCCCTCCTCCGGCGGGTACATCTCCGGATAGGAGATCGGCTTCACCATGTCGGCGATCGGCTCGGCAAGTGCGCGGAAGGGCGCCATGGCAGCCTCACCCGCCTCGGCCTCGCCGGCGTAGCACAGGAAGCCGAGGATCACGAGGCTGCCGTGGAGCTCCTCCGGGACGAAGGGCATCGGCGGGCAGTTCATGACGTTCGCGATCGTCGACAACTCCTCGGGGGCCGCCTGTGAGGCGGCGATGAACCCCTCGACGGTCTCGGCCGTGGCGGGGAGGATCAGCATTCCACCGACCACCCCATCCAACGGCTGGAGCTGGAACTGGAACCGGGTCACGACGCCGACGTTGCCGCCGCCGCCACGGATGGCCCAGAACAGGTCGGGCTCGTGCGCTGCGTCGACCATGCGAATCTGGCCGTCCGCTGTGACGACCTCGGCCGCCAGGACCGAGTCGATGGTCATGCCGTGCTTGCGGACGAGATAGCCGATGCCACCGCCGGTGGTGATGCCGCCGATTCCCACCGACCCGGTGTCGCCGAATCCGACCGCCAGGCCGTGCTCGGCCGCCGCCGTCGTGACCTCGACCGCCGTCAGGCCGGTCTCCCCCCACGCGGTGCGAGATTCCGGGTCGACCTGGATGTCCTTCATGTCACGCAGGTCGATGACGACGCCGCCGTCGGTCGTCCCGTGTGCCGCGCCGGAGTGACCGCCGCTCCGCACCGCGAGCTCGGCGCCGGTGGCCCGCGCGTAGTCGACCACGTTGGCCACGTCCCGTGCGTCGCGGACGCGAACGATCGCGGCCGGGCGCAGGTGGTCGTAGCCGCCGATCAACACGGTGCGTGCCTGCTCGTAGTCGGCGTCGTCGGGCGTGATCACCCGGCCCGCCACGCTGGCGCGCAGGTCGTCGAGGGTCGTCGGTGTGGTCGATGCGGACGCCATCGGGCCGCTCCTCCGGTGCTGGTGCTCTGTTGCCGGTTCAGACGCCGCTCGGGCGTCGAACTCATCGGTCGCCGGACGAGGCTGGCTGGAGATAGGGCGCAAGGCGCGCGACCAGCTGCTCCTTCGGCATGGCGCCCACGATGCGATCGACCGGATTCCCGTCCTTGATCACGACCATGGTCGGGATCGAGTACGCCTGGAAGCGCTCGGCCGTCGCCTGGCTCTCGTCGACATTGACCTTCACCACCTTCAGCCGGCCGCGATAGTCGCGCGAGAGCTCCTCCAGAATCGGGCCGACGAAGCGGCACGGCCCGCACCACGGCGCCCACAGGTCGACGACCACGGGCGTGGCAGCCGTGGCCTCCGTATCGAAGGTTGCGTCGGTCGCGTTCACCAGCCACGGGAGCGCCTGGCCGCAGCGGCCGCACGTCGGAACGCCGTTCGGGTTGGGTCGAATCCTGTTCTTTGCGCCGCAGTTCGCACATGTCAGCACGGAGACCGGGGCTGCCTCGTCCGCCATGCCCCAATCATGCACCGGCGTGGAGCCGGACGCGAGTCACGCCGACGGTCAGGGCCCCGCGCCGATCTCGACCGATTCGAGCACCGGCTCGGCGGCGGCGAGGGCCTCGTCCCAGCGCTCGACCGAGCCGCCGACCATGATCGCCAGCAGGCCGTCGTCGGTGTCGAAGAAGGCGATCCACAGGCGCCTGTCGGGATCGATGCCCAGCGGACCGGGCGGGACATCGATCACCTCGGCGTGCGCTGATCCGGCGTTCTCGACCGTGATCTGCTGGCCCGTGAAGCCGCCGATGCGCGACTCGCTCGACTCGACCACGTCCAGGCCCGGATGCGCGCCGAGGGTCTCGACCGCTGCCGCCGCGTCCGTCACATCCTCGGACCAATTGTTGGAGCCATGCACGCCGCGCACGTTGGCGAACTGGATGGCGATGACGTGCGGGCTGCCCACGTCCTGCTGGACGTCGAAGAATCCGTCGAACAACTGGACCGCCCGCCATCCCTCGTCGAGCGCGAGCGTGATCGGCGGGGCGAACCCCTCGCGGGTGTAACGCCCGGGAGGTAGGGAGGTCGCCGACGGCTCAAGGGCAGTCGCTTCGGCCGACGCATCGGCGGAGGGCGCGACGCTGTCGCTCGGCGTGGCGGTGGGGGACGGAGTCGGGTTCACGTGCTCCTCCGACGGGGTCGTACCGCCGCACGCCGCCAGCGCCAGGGACGCAGCGACGGCGACCAGGACGGGGACGCGTCTCATCATCAGCCACTACCCGCGCGGGGCGGCCGGGGTTCAGCCCTCGGTTTCCTCCGAGCGGCGCTGCCTCATCCTCTCCCCCTGACGCGGTCGGCCCGGACGGAGTATCCGCTGCATCGGGCGTGACGAAGCCTCCACCCCGGGTCGTGGGTGGAGGCTACGCCGCGGTGAGGATGTTTCGAAGCCGCCCGGACCGGGCTGGACAAGGCCGATCTACGCGGTCGAAGGAATTGGCATCGCCCTTGGCGACGCGGGATACCCCAGCCGCCCGCGGGTCCCGACCAGGACGGCGACCGCCAGGACCGCAAACCCCGCATAGACCATGATCGTGTTCATCTCCGGTGCGATTACCGGGATGAACCCGCTGCCGGTCGCCACGCCCAGCCCGGCGTGGTAGAGGCCGACGACGGGAACGCTGTGGCCGGTGGCGTTGTACAGCCACGTGATGACGATGCGGACCGAGATCGGCAGGATGAACAGCGCCGCCAGGTAGGTGGGCACCTGGTCGGCAGGCACGCGCCCGTCCGTCACGCCGCCGGCGATGAACACCAGCGGCAGATGCAGCAAGGCCTGCAGCCAGGTGGTCACCACGCTCGCGGCCACGGGACCGATCCGCGGCTGGAGCCGATGGAGGGCGAAGCCCGTCCAGCCGGCCTCCTCCCACCAGTTGACGAGAAGGAACGCGACGATCGCGCCGACCAGCACGGTGTTGATCAGGACATCGGGTGAGGCAGCCAGCTCGGAGAGGACATCGGTACCCTCCAGCAGGACCGCCGTGGCCAACGCGACGCCTGGCAGCAGGACGAGGGCGAGCGCATACCAGGCGGGACTCACTCGCAAATGGAACACGCGCCGGCGAAGCTCGCGCGTTCCCTCCCTTCCCTCGGCGAGGCGGGTGGTCACGAACGCCGCGACCGTGAGCGAGATTGCCGACACCAGGACGAAGGGGGCGACGCCCGGCAGCTCGAGGTCGATGACCCCCAGGCCGGTGGTGGCCAACAGCGGCAGCGCGAACAGGGCCGCGCCGATGGCGTACACGAGGACCAGGAAGAACGTGATCGGATGACGCTGGGCGAACGACTGCATTGAACCGGACCTCTGTGCTCGGATGTCGCGAGTCAGGCGACCCGCATACTTGTCAGCCTGATCACCGAGACGCGCGGCGTCGTCGGGCCTCAGTCCCGATCTGCAATGCGACGTTCGGTGCGCCACCACCGGCCGGGACCGATACCCCGGTATCGCCTGATACTCATTCCGCTGGTGGATGTCCCATGGCTTGACGACCGCGTACGCTTCAGGGCGATGACCGTCGCCGAGCGCATGCGGCGCCTCCCGCCGGGCGTGACGATCCGCGGCCTCCTGATCGACGTGGCAATCGCGGTCGGGCTGACCCTGATGTCGCTCGTCGCCGTGTTCGCCGGTGCGCCGGACCTCGGTCCCGACGGCATCCTCAACGTCACCCTGCTGCTGCTGCAGTCGATCCCGCTCGCCGTCCGCCGGATCGCGCCGATTTCCGTTTTCCTCATCGTGTTCGGCTCCATCGCCATTCAGCTCCTGATCATTCCGCCCGGCGCGGACCTGCGCGCGGGAGGCGGACCGCTCGTGGCGCTGTACACCCTTGGCGAACGCCTCGAGCGCCGGACCGCCATCCCGTTGCTGCTGGGCGCGCTGGTCATCGTTGGAGGACTCTTGGTGGCGCACACGGGATTGCCGGCAGGTATCCAGCCGTTGATCCAGACGGAGCTGTTCTTCGCGGCGGCATGGTTCGTGGGCGACTCGGTCCGGATCCGCCACCTGTACACGAAGAGCCTGGAGCGAACCACCGAGCTGCTCGCCCAGGAGCGCCTGGAGCGCGAGCGGCGCGCGATCGTGGAGGAGCGAGAGCACATCGCCCGAGAGATGCACGACGCCGTGACGCACCACGTCAGCGTCATCGTCATCCAGGCCGGCGGGGCCCTGCGCGCCCTCGATCGGCGCGTGGAGGATGCGCGGACCGCGCTGGAAGCCATCGATGCCACCGCCCGCCATGCCTTGACCGACATGCGCCGCATGCTCGGCGTCCTCGGCGAGGGCGAGGCGCTCGGGCCGATGCCGCGGCTGGATCGGCTCGGGGATCTCATCGAGCAGGTGCGAGCTGCAGGGTTGGCGGTGGAGCTGTCGCTGCAGGGAGAGCCACGAGCGCTCGATCCAAGCCTCGAGCTGTCGGCGTACCGCATCATCCAGGAAGCGCTGACGAACTCGCTGAAACACGCCGGCGGCGGTCGCGCTCGCGTGACGGTTCACTACGGGACTGTGTCGCTCCACATCGCTGTCATCGACGAGCGAGGCTCAGAGCCGCTCCCTGCCGTCGAGCCGGCTCATCAGGGCCGCGGCCTGCTCGGCATGCGCGAGCGGGTGGCGATGCTGCGCGGCAGCTTTGCCGCAGAGTCCACGGCCAGCGGGTTCAGCGTCACCGCGGACCTGCCCATTGATGCTGGGGCATCGGCTTCGTGAGCATCCGGGTCCTGCTCGTCGACGACCAGGAGCTGGTGCGGACCGGGTTTCGAATGATCCTGGCCGACGAGGAGGGGATCGAGGTCGTCGGTGAGGCGGCGAATGGGCAGGAGGCGGTCGAGTCAGCGTCCAGCCTCGACCCCGACGTGGTGGTGATGGACGTCCGCATGCCGGTGCTGGACGGCGTCGAGGCGACGCGTCGGCTGCGGGGCGAGGCCGACGCACCCGGCCCGCGGGTGCTGATCCTGACCACGTTCGATGCCGACGAGCATGTGGTCGAAGCGCTCAGGGCCGGCGCGAGCGGCTTTCTGCTCAAGGACGTGCCGCCTCCCGACTTCGTCCGGGCGATCCGGATCGTTGCGTCGGGCGAGGCGCTCATCGCTCCATCGGTCACGCGCCGCCTGCTCGATCGGTTCGCAAAGCTATCGGTTCCGGCGGACGAGTCGCATGCAGAGCGTATGCGCGAGCTCACCGATCGCGAGCGGGACGTGCTGAAGCTGGTGGCGCAAGGGCTGTCGAACCGCGAGATCGCCGAGCGTCTGGTGCTCGCCGAGCCGACCGTAAAGACTCACGTCTCGCACCTGCTGCTCAAGCTCGGCCTACGCGATCGGGCGCAGCTGGTGGTGCTGGCCTACGAGCTGGGCATCGTCCGCCCCGGCTCCACCTGACGCCGGCATCGATCGCCCGCGGGATGAGCGGTGACCGATACCACGGTATCGGTCGTGACGTAGTCCGGCGAGTCAAGAATCGCGCCGCGGATCGCGACCGTCGATGGACGACATCGGCGCCGCGCGCGGCGACCCTTCGAATCAGCGAACGACAAGGTTCGCACTCACTTCGGAGGAATACCTCATGACAAGCCAGGCGGCCATCGAAACGGCCGGACTGACCAAGCACTTCCCCGGCGTCAAGGCGCTCAGCGACCTGACGCTGGAGGTCCCGGAGGGGAGCATCTACGGCTTCCTGGGACCGAACGGGGCGGGCAAGACCACCGCCCTCAAGATGCTGGCCGGCCTCACCCGGCCGACGAGCGGCACCGCCGCCGTGGCGGGCATCCCGATTTCAGCCGGGGCCGCCTACCGCCAGGCGGTGGGCTTTCTCGGCCAGGAGCCCCGCTTCTACGGCTGGATGACCGGCCGCGAGGTGGTCGAGTACGTCGGCTCGCTGTACCCGGCCGACGCGCGCCCGAATGCGGCCCGCGTCCAGGAAGTCCTCGACCTGGTCGGCATCGCCGCTGCGGCCGATCGGCCCTCGAAGACCTACTCCGGTGGCATGCGTCAGCGGCTGGGCATCGCCCAGGCCATCGTCGCGCGTCCGAGGGTCGTCCTGCTGGACGAGCCGGTCAGCGCGCTCGACCCGATCGGTCGGCGCGAAGTGCTCGAGCTGATGACCGAGCTCAAGGGCGAGGTCACCGTCTTCTACTCCACCCACATCCTCGACGACGTGCAGCGCGTCAGCGACCACGTCGCCATCCTCGACCACGGCCGGCTCGTGCGAGCCCAGCCCACGGCCGAGCTGCTGTCCAGCTTCAGCCGCGACCGGATGCGCGTCGTCCTCGGTTTCGCGACCGATGCGACCGCCGTCTCCCTGGCCGCGATCCCGGGCGTCGTGTCCGTGGAGCCCACACAGCGCGACGAGCAGTCGCGAGCCTATGTGCTGCGCATCGCACCTGATGCCAGCGCCGACGTACAGCGTGGCGTCACCCGCCTCGCCGCCGATTCCAACCTCTCTGTGATCGACAACAGCCTCGTCCGCGAGGGCCTGGAGGACGTCTTCATGCGCCTGGTGGACACCAAGGAGCGTGCAGCATGACCGTCTCGACTTCGACGCCACGGACCGATGGGTCCGCCGTCGCCCCTATTCCCAGCGTCGGAGCCCTGCCGGGCTTCGGCGGTCTCGTCCGCAAGGAGCTCATGGAATGGAGCCGCGGGCGCCGCACCTGGGTGGCCTTCCTGGTCAGCGCGATGTTCATGACCCTGACGGCGTTGAACGCGTGGCTGCAGACGGTGCTTCCCGCCGAGGCCACCGAGGGGGCCCCGTCGGTGACCGACCCGATGACGATCCTCGTCGGCGCCGTCTCCGGCCAGATCTTCGTCGTCGTGGCGGTTTTCGCGGTGATGGGCATCCTCGTCGCCGAACGCGACAGCGGCATCCTGGCGTGGACGGCTTCGAAGCCGGTCTCGCGCACCGGGATCTGGCTCGCGAAGTTCTCGTCGGCCACCACGGTGCTGTGGATCGTCGCCGGCGTGCTGCCGGTGATCGCCACGGTGGCCCTGGTCGTCGTCCTGTACGGAAGCCTGCCGATCGTTCCCGTTGTGCTGATGGCCGCCGGCACCGGCATGGCGATCGCGCTCTTCGTCGGAATCGCTCTTGCAGCCTCTACGGTGGTCACCAGCCAGGCCGCGGTGGCCGCGATCGCCATCGGCGCGATGTTCCTGCCGCAACTGCTCGGGCTCATCGTCCCGAGCGCGGAATTCCTGCCGATGTCGATCCTGCAGTGGTCGATCGTGACAGGCATCGAGGGTGGGGCCGGATTCGTGACACCACTCTCATGGGCCATCACGTTGACGGCCCTGGTCGCCTTCTCGGTCCGGAGGATGGAGCGCATGGAGCTCTGAGGCATCGAGCCCCGCACACGCCATCGGCCTCTCGGTCCGCCCGAGGGGCCGATTCGCATGTCCGGCTTTCCTGACCGATGATCGGCCGATGCTGATCCGCCTCGCGACCACCGGCGCCCGCACCGGCGCTCGCCGGGCAGCCACGCTCTATGCCTGGGAGGACGGCGACGCGCTGGTGATCGTCGGCTCGCGGGGCGGCTCGGCGCGCAACCCGGCGTGGGTGCACAACCTGCGCGCGCACCCGCACGCGACCGTGGAGGCGGGCAAGCGGACCTGGGAGGTCGAGGCTCGCGAGGTCGCCGATGGCGCGGAGCGGGATCGGCTGTGGGCGATGGTCGTCTCTCGCTTCCGGCTGTACGCCACTTACCAGCAGCGCACGAAGCGCCAGATTCCGCTGTTCAGTCTCGTTGCGCGGGAGGGCTGAACGGCTGGGTGCGCGCTGACGCCGCACCCGCCCCACGGGTCTACGGAGTTACGAGGCCATCCGACGCGCGCCTGGCGGGTGGAACGACCCTCGGAGCGGGCGGATCAGCGCAAGACGACCGTCTTCCGTGTCCGTTGACCCGCCCGGAGGCCGAACCCGACCGTCAGGCCCCGCCGAAGAACTTATTGATCCGGTCGGTGTCGTCGGAGAAGGCCCAGCGCTCGGTGACCTTGCCGTCGCGCATGTGATAGATCTCCGCGGTCCGATAGACGAGCTCCTGGTCGCCCAGCGTCGCGGTCGCGGTGACCAGCTGGATCGTGTGCTCGTCGTTTCCAACGACGTCGTGTGTCTCGACCTTGATGTCGGCGCCCTCCGGCATGCTCGCGAACCGCTCCATGACGGCCTGCTTGCCTCGGATCGGCTCCTCGCTCCCGATCTCGTGCCAGACGACGTCGTCGGCCAGCATGTCCATCGCGGACATCGGGTCGCCGGACTGTTCGAAGCGCTCCTGCGCGGCGCGGACGGCGGCAGCGTTGGGGTGGTCGGCCATGGTCGGATGCCTCCTCGGAAGGGCCTTGCTCGGGCGGCCCAGCGGCGTGGGCCGATGAACCGTCAGCGTACGCCTGCCGCTCCTGCGTGAGAAGCCCCCGGACGGTCAGTTCCAGCGGTCGAGTCGAGGGCCGTAGGAGCGGTCGTCGCGAAAGCGCGCCTCTCGCACGCTCGGGCGTAGCCAGCGCGGCACGCCGGCCTCGTCGGCTCGCGGTGGGGGAGCGTCGCCTCCCTCGTCCAGCAGGTGCGGATCGACCGGAGGCACCAGATCGCGCATCGGCGGCAGCGGCGTGACGGCCGGGATCTCTTCGGCGTTCGTCGAGGCGGTGACCGTCGCTGTCGCACCGGAGTCTTCGTCGGACCGGCGTCGAATGGCAAACAGGAAGACGATGCCGATCCCAGCGAGTCCGACGACGAGCGCGGCCCATGGTCCGCCCCCGCCAGGCGCGGTGAAGGGCTCGTCGCCGTCACCAGGGAGGATCGGCGCACCACCTGGTATCGGGCTGTCCGTGGGCTGAGACGCCGGAGTGCTCGCAGATGGCTCCGCCTCGCCGCTCGTGATCGGCGCGGCCGAGCCACGGCCCTCATCACCCGTGGGCGTGGCGGTCGGCGCTGCGGCTGCCGGCGTCGGCTCCGGGGTGGCCGGTTGGGGTGTGGCCGCCCGCGTGGCCGGCTTCGGGGTGGGAGCGGGTGTCGCGGGCGTCGGGGTCGCCGGCGGAGGGGTGGGGGCCGTCGTCGCGGGCTTGGGCGGCGGCGTCGGGGTCGGAGCCGTGATCACGACCTCGACCGGGTTGACCTTGGGCAGCTGGAACGAGACCTCGGCTGACGCCCTCGCCGGACGTCGCCGCGAAGAAGTAAGTTCGACGCCCGGCCGGCAGCGCCATCGAGCGGGCGTAGACCTCGCCGCTCGAGGTCATCGTGCCAGTGGCGCTAAGTGGGAAGGTGCCGACGCCGGAGACCGTGACGGTGATGCTGACGGGCGGGCAGGCGGCGTTGTCGGTGTAGACCGTGCTGAAGCGGAACGCCGTCGAGGTGGTGCCGACCCCGGGCGCGACGCTGCCTGCGCTAAGCGACATGTCGTGGGACTTGCCCTTGCAGCTCGCAGCCTGAACCGGCGTCGCCGTGGGCAGCAGCACGACGCAGGTCGCCACGAGGAGGAGGCGTCGATTGATTCTCATGGTGGAGGGCTGCGTCGCCCGGACGGTACCCCGCGCGCCCGCCGTGCCCGATGGCCCGAACGTCCCAGATCTCGATGGGACGCACGGCGGCCGACCGAGCAAGCACCGCCTTTGCGGCAAACCTGACGCTTCGTGACAGGAACCGGTGGGAGCATGCCGATCAGGAGGTACGCACCGATGGACATGAAGCTCGAGCTGGTCGCCATCCCCGTGACCGATGTGGATCGCGCCAAGGCCTTCTACGTCGAAAAAGTCGGCTTCGTGGAAGACCAGGATCACCGCGTGAGCGAGGGGCTGCGATTCGTGCAGCTCACGCCACCGGGCTCAGCCTGCTCGATCACGTTGGGCGAGGGCATCACCGAGATGGCGCCCGGCTCGCAGAAGGGGGTGCAGCTGGTGGTGGCCGATGTGCGGGCCTGCCGCGACGAGCTGATCGGCAGAGGTGTCCAGGCCAGCGAGGTCCAGGACATGCCGTGGGGCTCGTTCACCTTCTTCGCCGATCCCGACGGCAACACCTGGGCGGTCCAGCAGCTTCCGCCGCGCTAGAGCTTCACCCGCGTCACGAGGTAGTTTCGGAAGGCCGCCGCGAGCACGGGTTCGGCCACGCGTTGATGCAGGTCGCCGTAGGCGCTCACGAGGCTGTCGCCGGACCCGATCAGCTCGACCGCGGTTGTCCCGATCCGTACGACTGCCACGAGGATGGTGGCACCATCCGGCGCCGGGTCGGTTCGCATCGCCTCGACGATCCCGGCAGCGCCGAGCTGTCGCTGGAGGTCCTCCCCGGCGACCTCGAGGAACGTCGCCGTCGCCTCGCTGATCGACGCACGCATGGCCGCACCATACCGCCGGACCGCAACTCCCTTGTCCGGCGGGCTCCCGAGACCTATCGTTCGCGAACCATGGAGACGCTGCGTCGCGAGGAGGCAGCCGAGCGCTCGCGCGTGCTGCGCGTGCGCGGGTACGAGGTGGAGCTGGACCTGACCCGCGGCGACGAGCAGTTCGGTTCGGTTTCCCGCGTGCGCTTCGATGGAGAGTACCCCGGCACCGGGACGTTCCTGGACCTGGTCGCGGCGGAGGTCGACTCGGTTGTGCTCAACGGGGAGCGACTGGATGCGTCCTGCATCGGCCCCGCCCGGGTGCAGCTCGAGAACCTCCGGGCCTCGAACGAGGTCATCGTCACGGCCACGATGCCGTACTCACAGCTCGGCGAAGGCATGCATCGCTTCGTGGATCCTGCCGACGGCGAGCATTACACATGGACCGAGACGATGGTGAACAACGCGTGCCGGGTGTTCGCTTGCTTCGACCAACCCGACCTCAAGGCGCCCCTCACGCTCCGGGTTCGTGCTCCTGATGGGTGGACGGTGTTGTCGACGGCTCCCGGAACGCTGGCCGATGACGGACAGACGTGGGAGTTTCCGGCCACGCCGCCGCTGGCGACCTACCTCATGGTCGTGGTGGCCGGCCCATACCACGGCGTCCACCAGACGCATGGCGACATCCGGCTGGGCCTCCACGTGCGTCGATCGCTGGCCAAGCATCTCGACGCCGACGAGCTGTTCGAGGTCACCCGCCAGTCGTTCGACTTCTACCACCGCCTCTTCGAGGTGCCGTACCCGTTCGGGAAATACGACCAGGTGTTCTGCCCCGAATACGAGGTAGGCGCCATGGAGAACCCGGGCTGCGTGAAGTTCGACGACAAGTTCATCTACCGATCGCGCGTCACCGATGACGAGCGCGCGCTGCGCGCCACGGTCATCGCCCATGAGATGGCCCACATGTGGTTCGGCGACCTCGTCACCATGCGCTGGTGGGACGACCTGTGGCTGAACGAGTCGTTCGCGGAGTACATGGGGACACTCGCCACCACTGAGGCCACCCGCTTCACCGCGCAATGGACCTGGTTCTGCGCATCGATCAAGGCGTGGGGCTATCGCCAGGACGAGCTTCCGACCACCCACCCAATTGCGGCCGATGCGCCGGACACCGGGGCCGCGCTGCTCAACCTCGACGGCATCTCCTACGCCAAGGGGGCCGGCGTCCTCAAGCAGCTCGTCGCCTGGGTCGGCTTCGATGCCTTCATGACCGGGCTGCGTGCGTACTTCGACCGCCACGCTTTCGGCAGCACGACTCTGGCCGACCTGTTGGCTGCACTCGGGCCGGCGAGCGGCCGCGACCTGGGTTCGTGGAGCCGCGAATGGCTCGAGACCGCGGGCGTCAACATCCTCCGCGCCGAGTCGACCTCCGAAGGGGACGCGTACGGGTCGGTGTCCGTCATCCAGACGGCGCCGGTCGATCATCCGACGTTGCGCCCGCACCGGATCGCCATCGGCCTCTACGACGCCTCAGGCGATCGACTCGTCCGCCGCGACCGAGTCGAGGTCGACGTCGTCGGCCCTCGGACCGAAGTGCCTGCGCTGGCCGGCGTTCGCGTGCCGGATCTGTTGCTGCTCAACGATGACGATCTGACCTGGGCAAAGATCCGACTCGATCAGCGCTCGCTCGCAACGGTGCGCGACGGCTGGCTCTCCCGCCTGGACGACTCGCTGCCGCGCGCGCTCGTCTGGGCGTCGGCGTGGGACATGACCCGCGACGCCGAGCTGCCCGTCGGGGACTACCTGCGACTGGTTCACCAGTCGATCGGCACGGAACGGCAGATCTCGCTGGTCGAGGACATCCTGAGGCGGGCGCGCACGGCCATCGACATCCTGGGGCGTTCGGAGGCGCGCCTCGACCGCGTGGCCGAGTTCGCCGCCACGTGCCGGGATCTCATGACGGCCTCCGAGCCGGGCAGCGACCTTCAGCTCGCTTACGCGCGCGCCTTCGCCGGCGCCGCGTCGTCGGAGGCCGATCGGGCCGGACTGCGCGGCTGGCTGGCAGGGCGGGATGTGCCGCCGGGGCTCGCGATGGATACGGAGCTGCGCTGGCTGGTGGTCCGTGCCCTGGCCGCCATCGGGAGCGTGGGTGAAGCGGACATCGCCGCCGAGCTCGCGCGCGATCCCACCTCGAACGGCGAGCAGCTGGCGACGGCAGCACGGACCTTGCTGCCGACCGCGGAAGCCAAGGCGGCCGCGTGGGAGGCCATCGTCGCCCCGGAGGCCCCATCGGTCGGCATCCTGCACGCCATCACTCAGCACTTCTGGCATCCGGAGCAGCTCGAGCTGTGCGCGCCGTACATCGAGCCGATCCTCGACGCCCTTCCTGGGATCTGGCGCACGCGGCCATCAGAGGCGGCGTGGGGGATGACTGTCACGCTCTTCCCGAAACAGGTGGTCGCGCAGTCGACCATCGACCGCGTGGACCTGGCGCTTTCCGGCGACGTGGACGACTCCCTTCGGCGGCTTCTGGCCGAGGGGAACGACGACCTGCGGCGCGCGATGCGCACGCGCGCGGTCGACCGCTGACGGGGACGCCCGTGACCACGAAGGACGAGGAGTTCTGGCGCCGGTTCCTGGAGGAGGGAGGCGACAGCTGGAAGGGGATCGGGCGCCGCGTGCTGAAGCGCATCCCGGCCGATCCGCGCTGCAAGATGTGCGCGTCGCCGTTCAAGGGCCCGGGCGCGCCGCTGATGCGGCTGATGGGGAAGCGGCCGTCAGATTCGAATCCGAACTGGTGCACCACGTGCCTCAACTTCATGTCGAAGCATCACGGTGGTGCCGAGATCGATGGCGCCATGTTGTTCGCCGACATCCGTGGCTCCACCTCGCTTGCGGAACGGATGTCCACAGGCGAGTACCACGCCTTGTTGGACCGATACTTCGCAGCGGCGACCAGCGTGGTGTTCAAGCACGACGGCTTCGTGGACAAGTTTGTCGGCGACGAGCTCGTCGCGCTGTTCTTCCCGCTCCTGACCGGGGAGCGATTCGTGGCGCGGGCGGTGGCGACCGCCATCGACCTGCTGCACGCCACCGGTCACGCTGATCCGGATGGTCCATGGGTGCCGGTCGGCGCCGGCGTGCACGCCGGTCGCGCCTGGTTCGGCGTGGTCGGCGAGGGCGGCCACAGCGAGATGACCGCGGTCGGCGACACGGTCAACGTGGCGGCCCGCCTCGCGTCCCTTGCCACCACTGGCGAGGTGCTGGTTTCCAGTCACGCGGCCGCACAGTCCGACCTTCCCCTGCGCCTCGAGCGTCGGATGCTCGAGCTGAAGGGAAAGGAGCGGGCGACCGAGGTCGTATCGGTTCGCGTCGGTTCCCAGCCAGGCTGAGTCGGCCCCGTCGTCCAGACGAGACCGACCGATCGTTCAGTCGTCCGAAGACGTAGAACGCACGGCCGTTCCATGCGACGTCACGCCTTGTCAGCAGAAGCGAATGCGACCCGAGACCGGGGCGCTCGCCCAGAAGACTCGACAAGGAGACAGTCCGATGACCCGGTACCAGGAGTTGACCTCGGCCCCGACCATCGCCCCGGAACGCAGCGCGGTTTCCCTCAGCGTCATAGCCGCAGCCGCGATCGGCACGATCGTCCTGATCGGCGGAGTGGGAGCGGCATTCGCCTTCAATTCGCGGGTTGCCGCCCCGGAAGCGACCGTCGCAGCGCAGGGCGAGACGATCGACGGCTGGATGGCGGCCGTCTCGGCCGCGAGTCGAGAGCGCAGCGCCGCCGAGGCGAGCCGAACGGTCGATGGGTGGGCAGCCCGCTACCTCAAGCCCGAGCCGCCGGTTGTGGATGGCTGGGCCGCAGCACTGCTGAAGCCTGAGCCCGAGGTGGTGGATGGCTGGATGACGCGCTACTTCGTCGGCGACGGCGACTGATCCAGGCCAGACCAACGCGATGCCGTCCGAGCGGGCGGCATCGCTGCGTGCGCGGAACGACCGAAACGCGGCGGTATCCTTCATGAAGCCTTTCACGCCGACGGACCCGAGCGATGGTGATGATCTGAGCGGCACCCAATCGAAGGCGCCCTTCCTCGGACGCGACGAGGAACTGTCCGTGCTGGTCGCCGGCCTCGAGGCGGCGGAGGCGGGAGCGGGCGGGCTCATCTTGTTGGGCGGCGAGCCGGGCATCGGCAAGAGCCGACTTGCCGACGAGGTGGCGGGCCACGCGCGACAGCGTGGATTCGTGAGCCTGTGGGGTCGAGGCTGGGAAGATGCCGGCGCGCCACCCTACTGGCAATGGGTCCAGGTCCTGCGTTCCTACCTGCGCCAGACCGATGCGGACGTCGCGCGTCGCCGATTGGGGGCCGGGGCCGCCGACATCGTGCAGATGCTGCCGGAGCTGCGGGATCTGTTCGACGACCTGACCGCCCAGGCTCGCTCCGACTCCGACGCAGCCCGCTTCCAGCTCTTCGACTCCACCAGCTCGTTCCTGCGGGCCGCCGGCGAGGACCGTCCGCTGCTGGTCGTGCTCGACGATCTCCAGTTCGCCGATCCGTCATCACTGCGTCTGCTTCGCTTCCTGGCAGGCCAGGTGGCCGAGATGCGAGTGCTCGTGATCGGCACCTATCGCGACGTCGACCTGACGCCCGAGCACCCGCTCACAGCGGCAGTTGCCGAGCTGGCGAGGGAGCCGGCGACTCGCACCATCGTGCTGCGCGGTCTCGGCCGGGATGCCCTCAGGCAGCTCATCGGGGCCACGGCGGGGATCGAGGCCGCGGAGCAGATGGTCGCCGCGGTGGCGCATGGCACGAAGGGCAATCCGCTGTACGCCACCGAGGCGTTGCGCCTGCTGTCGGCCGAAGGTCGCCTCGGCGACCTCGCTCGCGGGACGTCGACGCACCTCGCCGTGCCGCCCGGAGTGCGGGCCGTGATCGGTCGACGCCTCGAGCGACTGGCGCCCGAGACGAAGGCCGCGTTGGCGGTGGGTGCGGTCATCGGGCCGGAGTTCGACGCCGGCATCCTGGGGCGCCTCGCGGAAGCCGAGGCACCGGACCCGGCCGCTGGAATCGACGAGGCGGTCGGCGAGGGGCTCCTGGTGGAGGTCAGTGGATCGCCGGGTCGGTATCGGTTCTCGCACGATCTGGTGCGCGAGACGCTGTACGACGAGCTGCTGCCGGCTCGACGGCGGTCGCTGCACCGCATGGTCGCCGAGCATCTCGAGGCCGTGCTCGGCGAAGCGTCGGAGAGCCACCTCGCCGAGCTCGCTCACCACTTTTACGAGGCCGAGCGCGACGCGTCGACGGATCGCCGCGCGGTCGAGTACGCCCGCCGCGCCGGCGCCCAGGCTGAGCGCTCGCTGGCGTTCGAGGACGCGGCGCGCCTCTATCGCATGGCGCTCGCGGCACTGGACCGATCCGGGGAGGGCGAGCCGCAGGCGCGCCTGGACCTGCTCCTCGCGCTGGGCGACGTCCTCAACCGCGGTGGCGAGGTGCCCGGCGCGCGCGCGACACTGCTCGAGGCGTACGAGACTGCGCTCTCGCTCGGGGCAGCGCGCGAGATGGCCCGAGCGGCGCTGGGGGTCGGGGGCCGGCTTCCGTGGGCCCGGCCGGGCCGTGAGACGAGGCTCATCCCGCTGCTGCAGGACGCACTGGTGCACCTCGGGGGAGCCGACGACGCCCTTCGCGTTCGGCTCCTGACCCGCCTCGCGTGCGCGTGGCGCAGCACACCTGAGCAGCGCGCGCAATCCGACGCGTTGAGCCGCCAGGCGGTGGAGCTCGCACGAACGCTGGACGATCCGGCTTCGCTGTCGTACGCGTTATCGGGTCGGTTCTGGGCGATCTGGTGGCCCGAGAACCCGAGCGAGCGCCTCGTCCTGGCGCGAGAGATGAACGAGATCGCGGCCGGCCTTGGCGACGGGGAGCGGCTGATCGACGCGCAGATGATGCTGTGGCTCAGCCACACAGAGCTGGCGGACATGACGACCGCGCGGCGAGAGGCGGCCGAGATGGTCAGCCTCGTGGCGGAGCTTCGCCAGCCCGGACACCTGTGGCTGGGCATCGCGCCACGGGCGCTGATGGCGCTCATGGAGGGCGATTTCGCGGAGGCCGAGGCCCTGGTCGGCGACGAGTCCGATCCCGGAGCGCACTTCACGCTGGCGCTCGACAACGTGTCGGCCGCCAGGTTCCACCGATTCCTGCTTCGCAGGGAGCAGGGCAGGCTGGCCGAGGAAGAGCCGAATGTCCGGGCCTCGTTGGACGAGGTCCCGTGGTATCCGCTGCACCGGGCTGCGCTGGTGTGCCTGTTGATGGATGTTGGCCGCGAGGGCGAGGCGCGAGTGGCTCTCGACGAGCTGGCCCGCGACGACTTCAGCGCGCTGTATCCGGACAACGAGTGGCTGCTCGGAACGAGCCTCGCCGCAGAGGCAGCCGCCCGCCTCGAAGTCACCGACGCGGTCGAGATCCTGTATCGGCAGCTCGCGCCGTTGGCGGGCCGGCACGCGATCGGCCACGCGGAGGGCAGTGTTGGCGCGGTCGACCGCTACCTGGGGCTGCTGGCCTCCGCACTCGGCCGCCACGACGACGCCGCGCGCCACCTCGAGGACGCGGTCCACATCAACGAGCGGATGGGCGCGCGGCCATGGACGGCGCACAGCCGTCACGACCTCGCCGCAGTCCTGCGAGCGCGCAACGCGCCGGGCGACGCGACACGAGCTGCCGACCTCGATGCCGACGCCCTGACGGCCGCCCGCGCGCTCGGCATGCCTGCCCTCGAGACGCGCATCGTTGCGGACCAGGCGCCGCCTCGTGCGCCCGCCCTGGATGCGGGCACCGGGACCTTCCGGCGCGAAGGCGAGTACTGGGTCATCGCGTTCGACGGCAATGCCATTCGCATGAAGCACACGAAGGGCCTCGCCTATCTCTCGCGGCTGCTCGAGCGGCCGGGCACCGAGCTCCACGCACTCGACCTCGTTGGCGTGGGCGGCAATGGGGATGGCGCGGCCGCTCGGGAGGACGGCCTTCGACCCAATGCCGATGACGGCGCGGGCCCGACGCTGGATGCCGCAGCCAAGGCCGCCTACCGCGAACGCATGGCGGAACTGCAGGCAGACCTGGCGCAGGCGGAGGAGTGGAACGATTCCGAGCGTGCAGCCCGGGCTCGGGAGGAGCTCGACGCGCTCGTCGCGCAGCTGTCGGGCGCCGTGGGTCTCGGAGGCCGCGACCGCTCGGCCACCGCATCGTCGAGCGAGCGCGCGCGGGTCAGCGTGACGCGCGCCATCCGCGGTGCGTTGGATCGCCTTGCGGCGCAGAGCCCGGGACTGGCCCGCCACCTCGAGGTCACGGTCCACACCGGCACGTACTGCTCGTACACGCCGGATCCGCGAGCGCCCATCACCTGGGAGCGTTGAACCCCGGGCGCATACTCGGGTGGATGGCATCGAAGACAGCCGCCGAGAAGCTGCTCATCAAGCCGCGCACGTCGGTCTGGGTCTCGCACGCGGAGCACCGAGCGCTGTTGGGACCGTTGCCCGATGGCGTGACCGCGGCCGACGGACCGGCGGATGCGACGACGGCCGTCCTCTTCGCCGGCGACGCCGAAGATCTCGACGATGTGCTCACGGCGCACGCGGCCGATCTCGACCATCCCGCGTACGTGTGGTTCGCCTATCCCAAGGGTGGGCGTAGCGACCTCAACCGCGACAGCCTGTGGCCGATCGTGGCGGATCGCACCGGCATGCGCCCGATCACCCAGATCGCGCTCGATGACACGTGGTCGGCACTCCGCTTCCGTCCACTGAAGTCCGCGGAGGAGCCGTTCAGCGGCGGGCGTCCACGCAGGCGCTGACGTTGCCGACCGCGGTCAGGGCTGCCCGGCCTAAGTCATATTGCCGTTGACGGCGCTGCTCGCGTGGCATAGACACTCCCGGCAAGGAGTGCGCGTCGATGGTCCGAGCTCTCATCGGTCGCGTGGCTGAGCTGCACCAGCTGGATGCGAATCTAAGAGCAGCGCGGAGTGGCGAGTTTCGTCTCGTCCTCCTGGCGGGCGAAGCCGGCATCGGCAAGACCCGCGTGCTGGACGAATTCCTCGACCGTGCCCGACGTGAGGACGTCCTCGTGCTGGCGGGCGCCTGCCTCCCACTGGAGTCCGCCACGCTCCCGTACGCCCCGATCGTGGATGCGTTGCACGAGCTCGTGCATGCCACGCCTCCAGCGGAGCTCGACGCGCTCCTCGGGCCTGCTCGGGGCGACCTCGCTCGCCTCCTGCCCGAGCTCGCGGCCGATACGCCCGGATCGCCACCGCCCGCGCAACGGGAAGCGCGCACCCGGTTCTTCGAGCACCTGCTCGGCTTCCTCGAGCGCGCGGCGGCCAGCCGGTCGATCGTGATCGCGCTGGAGGACGTCCACTGGGCCGACGTTGCCTCTCGCGACCTGCTGCGGTTCCTCGTCCGCGGCCTGCGTCGCTCGCCTGTCTTCATGGTCCTCACCATGCGCACCGACGAGCCGTCGCGCGGCGGAGGATCGAGCTTTCCCGCCGAGATGGCGCGGGTCGGCGGGGCCGTGAGGATCGAGCTGCCGCGATTCAACGAGGGGGAGGTCCGTGCGCTCGCCAGCGAGCTCACCGGCTCGGAACCGTCGTCAGGCCTGGTGCGGCGCCTGACGGACCGCTCAGACGGCATCCCCTTCGTCGTCGAGCAGCTGGTGGATGTCGACCAGGTGTCTGGGACCCTTCCTCCGACGTTGACCGATACCGTCCGTGTGCGGGTCCGCCGCATGTCCCCGGCCGGTAGGACCGTCCTGGGCGTCGCCGCGGCGTGTGGCCGACGCGTTGACGACTCGCTGGTGGCGGTGGTGAGTGGCCTCGACGCCCAGCAAGTCGAAGCCGGCCTGGCCGAGGCCGTCCGCGCGGGCATTCTCGCGCCGGTCGCCGTCGGAGGCGTGGTGCGCTACGAGTTCCGGCACGCGCTGCTCCGTGAGGTGATCGACATGGGGCTCCAGCTCGCCGAGCGGAAGCGCATGCATCGCGCCGCGGCCGAAACCCTCGACCAACGCGCCATCGCCGAGACCGGCCTTCGCGAGGGAACGTCTGCGGAGCTGGCGCATCACTGGGAGGCCGCCGAAGAGTGGGAGCGGGCATTCCTCGCCCACATCGAGGCGGCGCGCGAGGCCGAGCGGCTGTACGCCTGGAGTGCGGCGGTCCACCATGCCGAGCGAGCGCTGGATCTGACCGATCGGGTCGATCCCATCGGCGCGGCCGGGGTCGACCGTGGGGAGCTGCTCCATCGGGCCGCTGACGAAGCGTACTTCGCCGGCGACCATGACCAGGCCATCGCCTGGGGTCGGGAGGCGATCGCATTGGTTGCCGACGATTCACCTCGCGCCGGCGCATACCACGAGCGCCTGCGGTGGTACCTCTGGGATGCCGGTGACCGGCGGGGCGCAATGGCCTCGGCGGAAGAGGCTCTTCGGCTCATCCCCACCGATCCGCCGTCCCGGGCGCTTGCCAGCATCCTTGCCCAGATGGCGAGTGCGCAGATGCACGCCGGGAAACCGACCGAGGCAATGGCCACGGCGGAGCGCGCCCTCACGGTCGCGCGGGAAACCGATGCGCTCGCCGACATCGGCCAGTCGCTGGGCATATTGGGCTGGATCCACGTCGTCCGCGGCGATGTCGACGAAGGGCTTGCGAACCTGGATGAGGCGGTTGCGGTCGCCGCACGTTCGCGCGACGTGACCGGCCTCGCCCTCGGCAGCGCATTGATCTCCGACATGCGATGGTGGCTGGGACGCGACGAGGACGCCCGCGACGCGGCCATTGCCGGGTACGAGCGAGTCGTCGAGATGGGGCTGCTGCGGACGTATGGCGGCGTGCTGCTCGGCCACGCGGCTCGAGCCCGGATCGCACTCGGCGACTGGGATCCGGCCGATGCGGATGTCGCGCAGGCCCTGGAGCACGAGGATGGACCCGGGAGCGAGGCCAGCACCGGCTCGCCCGGCGCAGAACCGGCTGGACGTCGAGGATCGGGTGGAGGACGCCGAACCTCTCGACGTGTGGGGCGACCTGCCCATTGGCCGCGCATCAACCGGGCCCGGCTGCGTACGCTGCGGGCGGCGTGGGCCGAGTCCAGCGAGGACCTGCTCGAGGCGCGGTCCTTCGAGGTGGCGAACGGTCCTACTGAGTACGCGGTCGAGCTCCTCGCCGCCGAGGCGGAGCATGCGGCTTGGCGTGGCGACCTCGCCTCGGCCCGTGCGGCGATCGACCAGCTGGCCGAGCTGCCGCCGACCGCTCCGTTCGGGCCGGCCCACGCCCGAGCCGTGGTCTTCGGACTCATGGCCGAAGGGGATGAAGCAGAGCAGGCGCGGGCTTCGGCGAACTCAGCGCGGGAGAGCGAGGCACGCGAGCGTGCCGACCGGCTGGCCACCACACTGCGCGAGGAGACCGCGAGTGCGCCCCACCTCCTCAAGGCGCCGTCCTGGGTGGCCATGGCGCGCCTCGCCGAGGCGGAGCTCGCACGCGCCGCTGGCACGGCCACCGCCGAGTCATGGATCGAACAGGCGGAGGCATGGGATCGCGCCGCTCGTCCGCTGGAGGCCGCCTACGCCCTCCATCACGCTGCTCGCCAGCTGATGCTCGATCGAGTCCGTCATTCGCGGGGCAGGGAGATGCTCGAGGACGTGCGGGCGCGCGCCGACGCGCTCGGCGCCGCGTGCCTCAGCGAGCGCCTGTCCCCGCTGTCCGGAGCTCGCCCGGAACCGGCGATCCTGTCGGCTGCGGTGATTGCCGATGTCGGCCGAATCACGGTGCACGCCCTGGGGCGCATGCGGATCGAGCGGGACGGGGAGCAGCTCCGGAACCTCGGTGGTCCGAAGGCCGGTCGCCGGCAGGCGGAGGCACTGTTCGCCTTCCTCCTCGACCGCGGCGCGCGTGGTGTGACGAAGGACGAGGTGGTCGAGATGATCTGGGAGGAGATGGACATCGAGGCCGCGGACCTCGCGTTCCATCGGACCCTGGGCGGCCTGCGTCGCACGCTCCAACCGGGCCTCGCGTCGCTGAGCGAGAGCGTCATCGGCTTCGACCACGACCGCTACACGCTGGAGGCCGGAGTCGTGAGCTGGACCGATTACGGCGCCTTCGAGGCCGCAGTGGAGGAGGCATACGGCGGTGGTGATCGGTTCGTGAAGGCCATGGCTCTCGAGGAGGCGCGGCGCCTGTACGGCGGCGAGTACTTCGACGACTGTCCGTTCTTCGGTGACTCGTCCGAGGTCGAGCCGACGCGCGATCGGCTGCGCCAGCGCTACGTGAACGTGCTGATCATGCTGGGGGAGCTGGCCGAGGAGCGCGGCGACCGCCACGGCGCCGATGTGCTCTATCGGCAGGCGGCGGAGGCCACCGGCGGAGAGTCCGCCGATGCTGCCGCCGGACTGGCACGGCTGAGCACCCTCGGACGCGATCTTCGCCTGGCGACTGGTTGAGCTCCGCAGTCGGGCCGCAGTGACCGACCTCCATGGTGGCGCTGATCGACTCGATTCGCCCGTACGGAGGATGTCGCAATGCGTGGGTTCCTGACCGCGATCCTGGTGCTCGCGCTGCTCGGCGCCATCGGCTACACGGCGTATGTCGGCTACGAGGGTTCCCGCCAGGCCGTGAACGTCGACGATGCCCGCAGCCGCGACTGCCGCACCCCAGACGTGTTGATGGGATGGACCTACGAGGCCGTGAACTACGACATCGCCGACGACGAGGCGCTGAAGTCGGCGAACCCGGACATGGCGAACTGCGCCTCACAGGGGACGGCTGCGGGGGAGGCGATCGTGACCGATGACGGCACGCGCATCGCCGGCTGGTACGTGCCCGCCGCCAACGGTGCCGGCCCGGAGGCGCCGACCGTCGTTCTGGTCCACGGCTACGCCGCCAACAAGAGCGACATCCTGCCGTACGGCGCCGGGCTGCACGAGTCGTTCAACCTTGTCGCGTTCGACCAGCGCAATGGCGGCCGGGCGACCGGGACCCAGACGACGTACGGAGTGCGCGAGCAGGAGGATCTCCGAGCGGTGATCGACTGGATCGAACGCGAGAAGGGGGCGACCTGGATCGGCGTGCTCGGCAACTCAATGGGTGCCGCGACCGCCATCACGGAGGCGCGGACCGATCCACGCGTGCAGGCGCTCGCCCTGGACTCGATGCACGCTCGCCTGTCCTATCAGTTCGAGCAGCGACTCCAGCATTCGGGGCACCCGCCGTACCCGGGCACCTGGGCGATCTTCATCGGCTCCTGGCTGCGCACCGGTGGCCTGGACCTCGGCAGCGCCGATCCGACCGATGCCATCCCGGAGCTCGGCAGTCGCCCGCTGCTGTTGACCCACGGGACGGCCGACGACGAGGACCTGCCGGAGCGCACGGAAGAATTCTTCGCCGATGCCACGGCCGCAGGCCTTCCGATCGCGTTGCAATGGTGCGACGGCGCTGGCCACGGCGTTGTCATCGACGTCTGTACCGACGCCTACGCCGGGTGGGTCCGCGACTTCTTCACGGCTGCCGTCGCAGCAACCCCCTGACCGGGGACACCAACGCCACGACTCAGCCCAACCACGCCACGCTGACCAGCTCCGCGTACAGCGCCTCCACGTCAACTGCCACGCCTCGACGGCCGAACCATTCGCCGACGTTCGAGACATCGCGGTGCAGGAGCTCGAAGGCGTCGGGGTTGGTGGTGAACTCGACCGCCTGCGGCAGGTCGATCAGCACCAGCCGGCCCTCCCACCACAGCAGGTTGTAGGCGGACAGGTCGGCGTGGACGAGCCCGGCCATGGTCAGTGCGATCAGGCTTCCCAGCAGCTGATGCCAGGCCGATGCCAGCGCATCGGCTCCCAGCCCCGCCTGCACCAGCTTCGGCGCCGCGACCATCTCTGCCTGGTCGCCGATGAACTCCATGAGCAGGCCATCATCCGTCTGCTGGACCGGGTAGGGGACGCCGACCCCGGCGCTCCAGGCGCGCCGCAGGATGGCCCACTCCTGGATCGGCCACAGGTCGGCGGCCAGCGCCTGCCCGTGGCGGCTCTTGTTGCCGGCCGCCATTGCGCGCCGGTCGCGCGCGTCGACGTTCCAGCCCTCGCGGTACATGGCGTGGCGTCGGAACGACGTCGAGTTCGAGAATCCCTCGAGCCGAAGCTCGTCCTTGCCGGGGTAGCGGAGGCGATATCGCTTGTGGGCGAGGAGGCGCGGCCCGCTCCGCTCGAAGCGGCGCTCGACCAGGAAGATCTCGGCCTCCTTGCCGGATTTGAGGGTGCCGCGTGCGACGTCCTCGTATGGCTCGCCGTCGGGCCAGGCGAGGAACGCGCGCGTCGGCGTCGTCGTGGACACGAAAGGCGCTCCCGATGAAGTGGGTGGGGACAGAAAAAGTGGGTCGTCCCGACCGATCAGGAGCGCCGAGGTCGCCGATCGCCTCAGGGAGGCGAGGTCGTCAGGCGGGCTCCGGCCGGCCGGGAGGAACGGCAATGGCGATTGACACCGCGTGTCCTCCTCGAGCTGCGTGCGTGGTTGTTGGCGGGCGGATCATGCGCCGATCCGGCTCCGGGGGCAACCCCCGTGACAGCAAGAAACCGCCGCGGGCGGACCCGCGGCGGTTCCGTGGAGGTGGTCACGGAGCGTACGGTCGATACCCCGTCCCGCCCTCGCCGTAGTAGTTGCTGAGCTCGGACTGGTACTGAACCCCGGCGTACCTCGACTCGTCGAACTCGGGCGCGTTCTCGATCTCGTCCTTTGTCCGGTTGACGAACACGCGACGATCCTGGAGGTCCACCCGGTCGATCACGCCGGCCGGCAGCATGACCTTCTTGCCGAAGATCCACGGGCCGGTGTCGACGACGATGTAACTGCCACCGTGTTCGGTGGTCGCCTCGTCGACGCTGCCGATCCCGCCGTCGAGCGCCTCGACCTTGAAGCCGGCGATGTCCATGCCAGCCCACGTGTCCAGATCCCGGAAGGTCCAGAGTTCGATGACTGTCAGGTTCGGTGTCTGCGTCATGGGGACGGTTCCCCTCTTGTGCGGATACCCTGAAGGGCCGCAGACGGGATGCCAGCCCACGCTCGGGATGGCACCGTCAAGATTTCTTTGCACGCACCCACCGAGCGCTCGCCGGACCGCCCAGCGAGCGCTCGCGACCTCCCGCAGCCGCCGCTCGAGGCCGAGTCAGCCGGGGCGCATGCCGACCACGCTGACCAGCGGCCGCCTCCACACCAGGTCGTCGGGGCGGAGCCGCTCCAGGCGGCGTCGGACCTCGGCCCGCAGCCGCGTTCGCATCGGCTCATCCAGGCTGGCAAAGGTGTCGTCCTCGGTCCAGTGCTCCGCCACGTCCAGGTAGGACGCCGGTGTGAACCGATGCACCAGCCACTCCTCGGTGGCGCGGACCGATCGGAAGCCGGCACGCCGCATCTCCGCGGCCGCGGCCTCTGGCGACGGATACGAGTGGCCGACACCCTCGGACCGGGTGGGCGGTTCGATGCCCAGCGCGTCCAGCGCATCGTCGAAGACGTCCTCGGGCTCGAACGGTTCCTCCTCCGCGCGCCAGGTGAGAGATGCGAACGCGCCTCCGGGCCGCAGGATGCGGAGCGCTTCCCGCACGGCGGCCGCGCGATTCGGGATCAGTTGCAGCACGAAGCTGCTCATCGCTCCGTCGACGTCCCCGTCGGGCACCGGCAGCGCCGCGGCCTCCCCGACCATCGTCGTCAGGCGATCCCCGACGCCGGCCTCGCGCGCATCGGCCTCCGCCATGTCGAGCAAGCGGCGGGCTGGATCGACCCCGACGACTCGGACCTGCTCCCACCGCTCGAGCGCCGCCAGCGCCAGCGTCCCGGTCCCGGTGCCGATGTCGACCAGCGTGGCCGGTCGCCCCTCGAGCACCACGCCGTTGAGCAGGTCCAGCAGCCGGATCGCCGATGGCGCGATGACCGGCGCCCACCAGTCGCGGTAGTCAGCCGCGAAGCCGTCGTACAGGGCTTCGTCCGCGGCGTCCGCCTCAGGGGCCCGCTCCGCACTCATCGTGGAATGCAGTCAGAGCTTCGCGCCGGACCGATCCGGCAGCTCAGGCCGGTCGATCGGGTCGTCGAGACCTTCAACGGTGATCCCGTCGGCCGACGCCCACGGCTCGCGGTACTGCTCCTCGATCTGCGCCGGCGGCTTGGGTCGGCCGGTGACCTGGTGCTCGAGTCCGGCGAGCATGCCGCCGATCACCTCGCCGGCGGATGGCCGCGACGGCAGGCGATCGTCGTCCGTCTTCCTGCGGGTCACCGGGCCACGGTACACCGATGCGGACGCGTCCACCCGGGCGAGCCCTTGCCGCCTCGATGCGCGTAGCATCGGTCCTTCCAACGGAGGAGAAGGCATGACCGCGTATCCCGGTGTCGGACCCAACGACACCTTCACCGTGCAGCGGATGGGGTCGGAAGACGGGCCGTACACGTTCGCCGCACTCCAGGAGCAGGTCCGCGGCGGCATTGTGAAGACATCAACCGTGGTGCGGCGAGGCGACAGCGCGTGGTTTTCGGCCGGCGAGATCCCGGGTCTCTTCTCGGAGAAGGAATGGGTTGTCGCCCTGCTGCTCTCGTTCTTCATCGGCTACCTGGGCGTCGACCGCTTCTACCTCGGCCAGACCGGGCTCGGCATCCTCAAACTCGTCACTCTTGGCGGCCTCGGCATCTGGTGGCTGATCGACCTCATCTCGATCGCCACCGGCAGCATGCGCGACGAGCAGGGCCTCCCGCTGCGCCGATAACCGTCGCGCAGCCGCCGCCGAACGGCCTTCCAACGCGAGCGTATATACCGGATATACGCGCCACAGGAAGGGCGCCGCGTCTGTCCCCGCATCCCGATCTACACTCACTACCGACCGAGCGCTCAAACCGCCGCGGCCGGTTGCGGCGTAGGGAGACGGGGAGCCCACGACGTCCGCAGACGTGAGAGAGGTGTGATGGAAGCGATCACCCCGCGATGGGAGTGGCGCACATTCGGCTCCTCGTTCGGCGAGGCCGACAAGCGCATCGACGCCATGGAGGCCACGGGCGTCCAGGAGAGCGACGAGCTGTACGTCCTCGCGCCCGGCGCGGACATTGTGAAGCTGCGCGGTGGCCTCATGGACGTCAAGAGCCTGCGCGCGGTGGATGCCGCCGGGCTCGAGCAATGGATCCCGATCATGAAGGCCGAGTTCCCGCTGTCGGCCGAAGCGGTGACCGACACCTTCGCGGCCCTGCGCCGGCCGCCCCCTGACAGCCCTCAGGACGGGACGTCCCTCGAGGACCTGCTCGCCATCCTCGTCACGCCGGACTCCGGCGTGCGGCCCATCCCGGTCCACAAGCGCCGGGTGCGGTACACGATCGGTGGCTGCACCGCCGAGCGCAGCGAGGTCGACGTCGAGGGCCGAAAGACGATGACGATCGCCATCGAAGACCCCGATCCGGAGAAGGTGATCACCGCGGTGCGCGATATCGGGCTCGGGGCGCACCTCAACCGGAACTACGCCAGCGGCCTGACCGCCCTGATCACGGACGCCCTGCCGCGCTACGGGGTGATCGACGTCGGGACCAACTCGGTCAAGCTTCACGTCTCCGAGCGCTCGGCCGATGGCAAGTGGCATCGGGTCATCGACCGGGCGGTGATCTCCCGGCTGGGAGAAGGGCTGGGGGAGAGCGGCACCATCGGCTCCGAGGCGCTGGACCGGACGGCCGCGGCCATTGCCGGCATGGTCGAGGAAGCGCGGCGCACGGGCGCCATCGCCGTGGCCGCGGTGGGAACCGCCGGCCTGCGCATCGCGAAGAATGCCGAGACCGTCGTCGCGGAGCTCCAGCGTCGTGGCGGCATCCAGCTCGAGGTCATCTCGGGCGAGGAGGAGAGCCGCCTCGCGTACGTGGGGGTCACGGCCGGCATCGCGCCGACCGGTCCACTGGCCGTCTTCGACACCGGCGGCGGCAGCAGCCAGTTCACCTTCGGGACCGGCACCAAGGTCGCCGAGCGGTTCAGCCTGGACGTCGGCGCGGTCCGCTACACCGAGCGCTTCGGCCTTGCCGGCGCCGTGTCGCCCGAAACGGTCGACGAAGCGAAGGCGGCCATCGCCGCGGACCTTGCCACGCTCAACGGGCGCGACAAGCCGAAGGCCCTCATCGGCATGGGGGGCGCACTCACGAACATGACTGCCGTCGCCCTGGCACTGGAAGCCTACGACCCAGACAAGGTCCACGGCGCGCGCCTGGACACGGCGGAGATCGACCGCCAGATCGAGCTGTACCGCTCGACCGATGCGGCCGGCCGCCGATCGATCGTCGGGCTGCAGCCCGGCCGCGCCGAGGTGATCCTGGCCGGCGCCTGCATCGTCCGCACGGTCATGGACCTGCTCGGATTCGACTCACTCACCGTCAGCGACCGCGGCCTGCGTCACGGGGTCCTGCTGGAACGATTTGGCGCGGAGGAACGGAGAACCCCGATGACGACCGATGATGCGCAGCCGAAGCCCCGTCGGGCCTCATCGGCGAAGCCGAAGGCCGCTGCCTCCACCCGCCGAGCGACCGCCGGCGCAGCCGGTGGCTCGACGAATGGATCACCCGATGGAGTGACCGATGCGGCGCCCGCCAAGGCCCCGGCGGCCCCGCCGGCCAAGGCTTCCGCGGCGCCAAAGATCGATTCGGCGCCACGCCTGTCCGATGCCGATCTCGCGAAGGTCTTCGAGCTGATCAAGGACGCCGACAGTGTCGAGCTCAAGCTCACCGTGCCGACGACTGCGCAGCGCGCCACGATCCAGGGCCTGCCGATCGACCCGGTCGAGGCGGAGCCGCGCCAGGTGTTCTTCTTCGACACCCCGGACCTCGCGCTCCAGAACGCGGGCGTGATCGTTCGCGCTCGGCGGATCCAGGGTGGGGGAGCCGATACCGTGGTGAAGCTCCGGCCCGTCGTGCCGAGCGAGCTGCCGGAGGACCTCCGCGCCGATCCGGCCTTCAAGACCGAGGTCGACGTCGTTCCCGGCGGGTTCGTCTGCTCGGCGTCCTTCAAGGGCAAGTCGAAGGGCCAGGCCGTGCGCGATGCCGTCGCCGGCGATCGGCCGATCCGGAAGCTGTTCTCGAAGGCCCAGCGCCTGTTCTTCAGCGAGCACGCGCCGGCTGGGATCGACCTCGACAGCCTCGTGCCGCTCGGCCCGACCTTCATCCTGAAGGGCCAATTCAATCCGAAGGAGCTCGGCCGTAGGGTCGTGGTCGAGATGTGGCTCTATCCCGATGGCTCCCGCATCCTCGAGCTGTCGACCAAGGCCACGCCGGCCGAGGCGTTCCAGGTCGCAGCTGCCGCGCGCGCCTACCTCACCTCGAAGGGCATCGACCTGGGCGGCGCACAGGAGCCGAAGACGCGCGCCGCGCTCGAGTACTACGCGAGCCAGATGGCGACCGCACCCGCCGGCTGAAGCCGGCATGACCCTCGTTCGGCGGGACTGCGTCCGCTACGCTGGGCGCTCGCGCAGGTTGTTCGAGCATGCGGATCAACGATCTCAGGCCCGGCTGGGTGGTCCTCACCAACGACGGCCATCGGCTCGGCCACATCAAGGATGTGGGCCAGCACTTCCTGGTGGTCGCGGCGGGCCCCTTCTCGGCCGATCTGTACGTGCCGTCCTCGGCCATCGGGATGGTCGATAGCGACCAGGTCCATCTCAACCTGGCCCACGGCGAGATCGACTCGACCGGGTGGCAGCAGCCGCCGCGATTGCCGGACGACCTGCACACCGGCCCGGAGCGCGACGTCGACCGCGAGATCTGACGGCGATCCCGCGTCCGGCGGTACTTCTGGCGCAGCGTATATACCGATATACGCTGGCTGGCACGTGAATACCAAACCTGATACCATTTAGAAAAGACGTTCGATTGGCGCACCGGTCCGCGCCGCGGTGGAGCACCCGCTGCCACTGCCCCGATCTTCGAATTCCCCAGCCCTGACCGGACCCCACCCTGTCTGACGACAGCGCGGGAGGGCCTCGTCAGGAGCTTGATTCCTTGTCCTTCTCTGATCTCGGGCTGCGGCCCGAACTGCTCCGTGCCGTCCAGGCACAGGGCTACACCGATCCCACCCCCGTGCAGCGCCAGGCGATCCCGATCGTCCTCGCCGGCCGGGACCTCCTCGCCGGCGCCCAGACCGGCACCGGCAAGACCGCCGCGTTCGTCCTTCCCATGCTTCAGCGCCTGTCACTGACGCAGCCGAATGGCGCACCCGCCCGGCCGCGCATCCGCGCGCTCATCCTCACCCCGACCCGCGAGCTCGCCATCCAGGTGGAGCAGAGCGTGCGCGACTACGGCAACAACCAGCGCCGATCGCTCGCCATCTACGGCGGTGTCGGCATGGGCCCGCAGCTCTCGGCCCTGCGACGCGGCGTCGAGATCGTGGTCGCCACGCCCGGGCGGCTGCTCGACCACGCCCGACAGGGCACGATCGACCTGCGCAGCGTCGAGATCCTCGTCCTCGACGAGGCCGATCGGATGCTCGACATGGGCTTCATCCGCGACATCCGCTCGGTCCTGGCGCTGCTGCCGGATCGACGCCAGAACCTCCTGTTCAGCGCCACCTTCTCCAACGAGATCCGCGGCCTGGCGGAGGGCCTGCTCGATCGGCCCGCATCGGTGCAGGTCACCCCGCGCAACACGCCGACGGACCTCGTGAAGCAGGTCGTGCACCCGGTGGATCGGTCTCGCAAGCGCGAGCTGCTGACCCACCTGGTGCGCACGCACGCCATCGAGCAGGCGCTCGTGTTCACCCGGACGAAGCACGGGGCCAACAAGCTGGCCGAGGCGCTGTGGAAGGACGGCATCGCCACCGCCGCGATCCATGGCAACAAGTCGCAGCCGCAGCGCGTGAAGGCCCTCGCCGACTTCAAGGCGGGGCGCGTCACGCTGCTCATCGCAACCGAGGTCGCGGCACGCGGCCTCGACATCGAGCAGCTGCCGCACGTCGTCAACTACGAGCTGCCGATGGTGCCGTCTGACTACGTGCACCGCATCGGTCGTACCGGTCGCGCCGGTCTCACCGGCGACGCGGTCTCGCTGGTGTGCGTCGACGAGCGGCCATTGCTCAGAGAGATCGAGCGGCTGCTGGGTGCGCCGATTCCAACCGAGGTCATCCCGGGCTTCGAGCCCGACCCGAGCGCTCGGCCGGAGCCGATCAAGCTCCGCAGCGGCCAGGGCGGGGGACGGGGCCACGCGCGACCCACCTCCAGGGCGGTCCGCGAGCAGGGCCCGAGCCGCCGTCCGCGCCCATCACGTGCCAATCGACGAAGAGGCGCAGGATCGAGCATCGGCAACCGGTCGGATGCCGGGCGATGGTCGAGCCTGCCGGGCGAACGCCGCCGCTGAGGCCGAAGACCCCACGGCAGCGATAGGGTCGGACCGCGGTTTTTTGCCATTTCGTCTCACGACGACGGCTAGGTCGACTGACTCAAACGGCGCGGCGGCCGGCCGAGCGCGGAAGCCGCCGAGAAACCTGCCGAACCCGTCGCCGCGAGACGATCTGGCAGGATTCCGGGCCCCAAACGGGCCTAGTCGTCTCGGGGCGACGATTTGGCAGGGTGCCCGCACGCTGGTCGACGATCGCCCGGACGACGTTCAGGCGAGAATGCGAGAGGTCGACGGGGCAGGGGGAGAACGAGTACCCTCCGCCGGTGACATGCCCGAGCTGCCACGAGCAGAATCCCGCCGGCGCGAGGTTCTGCAATAACTGTGGCACCCGCCTCGCCGAGGCCTGCTCCTCGTGCGGCGTCGCCCGCGTCGGCACGGGAAAGTTCTGCAGCGAGTGCGGCACCGAGTTCGCGCAGAATGCCGATGCGGCGTCGCCACCTCAGCCGGCGGCGAACATCTCGATCACGACACCGGCCCCGGCTCCGGTCGCCGAGCGCCGCCTGGTCTCGATCCTCTTCGCCGACATCGTCGGCTTCACCCCCTATGCCGAGGACCGCGACGCCGAGGAGGTGCGCGAGACCCTGACGCGCTACTTCGACCTGGCGACGGAGGTCATCCACCGCTACGGCGGCACGGTCGAGAAGTTCATCGGCGACGCGGTGATGGCGGTCTGGGGAGCGCCGGTCGCCCAGGAGGACGACTCGGAGCGCTGCGTCCGGGCCGCGCTCGAGCTCGTCGAGGTCGTCCAGCGCCTGGGACCCGGCATCGAGGCTCGCGCCGGCGTGCTGACCGGCGAAGCGGCGGTCACGATCGGCGCGACGAACCAGGGCATGGTCGCCGGCGATCTCGTCAACGTCGCCGCGCGGCTCCAGTCGGTGGCGGAGCCGGGCACGGTCCTGGTGGGCGAGGCGACCATGCGCGCCGCAAGCGCGGCGATCGTGTTCGACGAGGTCGGCGCCCAGGATCTCAAGGGCAAGTCGGCGCCTGTCGCCGCCTGGCGCGCCACCCGGGTCGTCGCAGAGCGCGGCGGTCGTGGACGATCCGATGCCATCGAGGCGCCCTTCGTGGGCCGTGCCGACGAGCTCCACCTGATGAAGGAGCTGCTCCACGCCACCGGGCGCGAAGGGCGAGCACGACTGGTCAGCATCATGGGCGCGGCGGGCATCGGCAAGAGCCGCCTGGCATGGGAGTTCCTGAAGTACGTCGACGGCGTGACCGAGGACGTGTGGTGGCACAACGGCCGCTCGCCATCGTATGGCGAGGGCATCTCGTTCTGGGCGCTGGGCGAGATGATCCGCAGCCGCGCCGGGCTGACCGCGGACGCCGACGAGGCGACCACTCGCGAGAACATCGCCGCAAAGGTGCGCGAGCACGTGCCCGACGAGAGCGAGCGGCGCTGGATCGAGCCCGCGCTGCTGGCCCTGCTCGGCATCGGCGCCGAGGCGCACTCCTCCGAGCAGCTGTTCGCCGCCTGGCGGACGTTCTTCGAGCGCATGGCCCAGACCGGGACCGTCGCGCTCGTGTTCGAAGACCTGCACTGGGCCGACCCGGGCACGCTCGACTTCATCGAGCACATCCTCGAGTGGAGCCGCCAGAGCCCCATCATCATCGTCACGCTCGCGCGCCCTGATCTGCTGGAGCGCCGGCCGGACTGGGGCGCGGCGAAGCGCAACTTCAGCTCGCTGTACCTGGATCCGCTGTCCGAGGCCGAGATGCGGCAGCTGCTCAACGGGCTCGTGCCGGGCCTGCCGGCATCGGCGGTCACCGCGATCGTCACGCGCGCGGACGGGATTCCGCTGTATGCGGTCGAGACGGTCAGGACGCTCATCGCGCAGGGACGCATCGGCCTGGAGGGCGATCGGTACGTGCCCACCGGCGACCTGTCGTCCATCGCCGTGCCGGAGTCGTTGCACGCGCTCATCGCCGCCCGGCTCGACGCGCTGCCGGCCGACGAGCGGACACTCGTCAGTCACGCCGCCGTCCTCGGGCAGAGCTTCACCCTGGCGGGGCTGGCCGCGGTGGCGGGAGAGGACGCACCGGCGCTCGAGCATCGGGCCCAGGAGCTCGTCCGGCGCGAGCTGTTCGTCCAGAACAGGGACCCCCGATCGCCGGAGCAGGGGCAGTACGCCTTCGTGCAGGCGCTCATCCGCGAGGTCGCGTACGCCGGGATCGCGAAGCGTGACCGAAAGGCACGCCATCTCGCCGCCGCCCGCCACTTCGAATCGCTCGACAGCCACGAGATGGCCGGGCCACTGGCGGTCCACTACCTGGCGGCACACGAGAACGCCGACGAAGGCGCGGAGGCCGATGCGATCGCGGCGCAGGCGCGGATCGCGCTCAAGGCGGCCGCCGATCGCGCCATCGCGCTCGGGGCGCACGTGCAGGCCGTCACCTACCTGCGTCAGGCCCTGCCGCTGATCACCGACCCGGTCGAGGAGGCCGCTGCGGTCGGCGCGGCCGGTCGGTCGGCATCGAGGGCTGCGCGCCACCAGGAGGCGACCGAGCTGCTCGAGCGCGCCATCGAGCTGAACCGCGCCGTGGGCGATCGGTCGGAAATCGCGGAGTCGATCGCGAGTCTGGGCCAGGCTCTGCTTGACGATCGACAGTTCGCGCGAGCCCTGTGCCCTCCTGACCGAGGCCATGCGTGAGTTCCCCGATCCGCGAGAGCCGGGCGTTGCTGCCATGCATGGCCAGCTCGCCCGTGCGCACATGTTCGTGTCGGACTTCCCGTCGGCGTTGGCCGTCGCCGAGCCGGCACTGGCTGCTGCCGAGGAGCTCGACCTGAGCGCCGTGCTGGCGGACACGCTCATCACCAAGGGCTCGGCCCTCGGGACGATGGGCCGTCCGTTCGAGGCCATGGCACTCGAATCCGCCGCTCGAGACATGGCACGGCGACTGAACCTGGGGTGGCTCGAGCTTCGCGCAATCAGCGAACATCGGCCTACTCATGGCCAGCGACGATCCCGTGGCCGGCGTCCAGCTCATGAAGGAGGGCATGGCCCTCGCCGAGCGGGTTGGCGTGCGGAACGACATCCTCACCGCCAATGGCGTCGAATTCGCCATCCCCACCGGCGAATGGGAGTGGGCCAGGGCCACGATGGCCGAGCATCTCGCCGCGGACGTCGGCGGGTCCGACCTGCTCATCCTGTTGACCGCGGGGCTGATGCTGCGGGTGCTTACCGGCACGCATGAGCCGGCCGAGCTTGCGCGGCTCGACGAGCTGTCGATCGACGACGAAGAGAACGTCCAGTTCGTCCAGCAGCTCCGCGTGTACGTCGACCTCATGGACAACCGGCTGAGCGACGCGCGCCATATGGCGGAGGAGCTCGCAGCGCTCGACCCGCTGAACGCCGCGGTCCTGCTCGTGGTTGCGGGGCACGCGGCCACCTGGGAACGCGACGCCGAGGCGGTGCACCGTATTGAGACCAGCCTGCGACAGGCTCCCTCCCGCGGGAGGTACGTCGACGCATTGCGGCGGGCGATGCACGCCGCCGTCGACGGGCTCGAGGGGCGCCGCCGCGAGTCCCTCGCTGGCTTCGTCCGAGCGGCGCGCGAGTTCGAGGAGCTGGGCGTCGTGGTCGACCGAGCGCTGAATGCCGTCGACATGGCCGCGGTGCTGGGGACCGATGCGCCCGAGGTCCGCGCCGAAATCGACGTCGCTCGCTCGGTGCTCGAGCGCCTCAACGCCGCTCCATACCTGGCCCATCTAGAGCGCCACGCCGGCACCGAGGGCTCCGCCACGGAGTCGGCGGCGGCTGAGCGCGAGCCGGTTCTCGAGACCGCCGAGCCTTCCTAGCCGCCCAGGATCCCATCTACGAGGTCGCGACCGCGGAGGGCATCCAGCCACTCGACCGGGATGCCGCCGGACTCCTCGTCCATGCCCCAGCGCAGGCCGGCGAGGCCACCGGCGATGGCGGCCGTGGTATCGGTGTCGTTGCCATAGCCGACGGCGCGCTCGATCGTCTCGCGGTACGAGCCGGACGCGGCAACCGCCTCCCACGCCGACCAGAACGAGTCGAGCACCCAGCCACCGCCCGGCTTGCGAACGGTCGACCGATGGGCCAGTAGCTCACGCAGGACCGATGCGTTTACCGCGTCGCCTGCGTAGGCCGCCAGCAGCCGATCGGTCGCCAGGGCGAGCGCGACCTCGGGCTCGCCATCGGGACGGTCGAGGAGGATGCGGGCAACGAGGACGTAGAGAGCGCACGCCACCTGGCACCTGGTCGCGCCGTGGGTGACGCGACCCGCAAGGTGAGCCCGGCGCACGAGCTCGGCGTCGTCATCGGCCGGGTCGACCAGCGCGACCGGCAGGATGCGCATGAGGCTGCCGTTGCCCTGGTCGTCCGAATCGGCAGGGCCGCCGGCGTCGACGGCCGGAACGCCGGCCCGCAGCCGATGCAGCGCCGCGGCGGTGGCGCCGCCGATGTCGAAGGCGCCGTCGCCATCGGGCGTGTAGGCGCGCTCGTCCCACCACGCCAGCGCCCGGCGTCCCTGGTCTTCGGGGTCGAAGCCGACGCTTCGGAGCGAGTCGAGCAGGGCGAGCATGAGCGCCCCATCGTCACTCCAGGTGCCTGCCGGCTGGTTGTGCGTGCCATGGCCGCGGAGCTCGACGCGCTCGATGTGATGGCCGAACTCGTAGGGCACGCCGATCGCGTCGCCCACCAGATGGCCGAAGACGGCCGCGCGCGTCTGGCCGATTGACGCCTCAGTCATCCTCATCCTCATCGTCATCCTCGGCCACCCACGGAAGCGCCGTGCCGCACCCTCGGCACTCGAAGTCGGGTGACTCCGGTCCCACCAGGCAGCCACCCAACCGAAGCTCGCCGCGCTGTTCCGCCTTCCACATATCGGCGCCGGGGTAGCCGTACACGATGCGAATGGCATCGGGTGAGCCGCAGGAGGGGCATGGTGGGAGCGTCGTCGCGGTCGTCATCGGGTCGATCATGGAGGCTGCATGCGACAGCTTGAGGGTCGCGGTCCATTCGCGACAGCCGATCTGTCACGACCTGCGCGCATCATCCGGCCATGATCGAGACAAGGTGGCTGCTCTTCGGCGGGCGAGCGGGCGAGGACACGGCGCAGGTCTGGCTGGAGCCGACGGGCACAGGTGCGGTGATCCGCTCGCAATCGTGGGGACCCGGCGTCGAGCGCCACTTTGGGTTCGACACGATCGAGACCAGCCTCACGCTCGACGACATCGCGCTCGCCACCCTCGCGCATGCGCTGGTCATGGATCGGCCCGACATCGACCCGACCATGCCGCCGATCGAGACGCTTGCGGCCGCGTACCGTGGCGACTCCGCGGCCACCAGCCACGCCCGCCTGCGACTGGACGAGCTCAGCCTTCCGTACGAATTCACCCTCCGATGACGGATGCGCCGATGCCCGACGCCGACGAGCCACCGACCTGCGCGATCTGCGGGCGCGCCCTGTGGTCCGACGGCCTTCCGCCGGCCCGCGACGGTGACGCGTGGATCTGCGGCGACTGTGACCAGGCCCGGAACCTCGAGGCTCTCGACCTCTAGGATCGAACGGGTGCGCGGGCAGTCCTGCCCGCATCTGGTGGAGGGACTTCGATGAAGCTCACGCGACGCTCGCTCCTGCTTCTCATCGCCGTGATCTGCTTCGTGCTGGCCGCGATCGGCATCGGCATCGGCGGCATCAGCCTCTTGGCTGCCGGCCTCGCGGCATTCGCCGGGGCATTCCTCGTGGACGAACGCGGCCTCCGGCTCGGCTGACGCCAATCGGTCCTCAAGCAGGAGTCCGTGGGACCAACCTGCAGCTGATCCGAACCGCCGACCTGGCGCGAGCGATCGTTCGCTAGCGCCGGGGCGGCTGCGGAAGGCCCAGCGACCGGCACGCCCACGGGAGGGCGGTCGTCAGCTGACGCTTCTGGAAGTCGCGCACACCCGGCGCATCCGGGATGTGCGGCAGCCCGCAGCGCGACGCGAAGAAGCCGGCCACGACTGCGGCCTCCGGCGCCGCATCGGGCAGGATTGCATCGGGCTCCGGCCCGCCCTCGAGCAGCAGGCTCGGCAGCCAGAACGCGACGTCAAGGCGAGCGTTGCCGATCTCGGCGAGGTTCCAGTCGACGAAGACCGCGCTCCCATCGGGGCGGAAGCACATGTTGTCGCTGCGCACGTCGAAGTGGCAGAGCTGATCGCCGGCAATGACCGATGGACCGGAAACGGCCATCAGGGGCGGGAGCGCCTGGTCCAGCCAGGCAGCCGACACGATGCCGGTCGACAGCAGTGGCTCGGGATCATCGGCCACCCGCGACCACCCATCGGCGATCCAGCGCGCCTCTGAGGATGCTGTCAGCCAGGACGGCGGCGGCGTCGCGGCCACCCGCTCGAGCATTGCGAGGGCGGAACCGATGCGCTCCTCCGTCCAGGGCGGCGGCCAGAAGCACGCGCCCAGATCCTCGAGGATGAGCATCGGCCGGTCACCATCGTCGGCCGATCCGAGCAGCTCTGCCATGAACGGCGCACGCACGTCCGCGTAGATCCGGATCTCCTTGCGCAGCCACTCGGCGGTCAGCTCGTTGACCGCGACCTTGACGAACGCGGATCGGCCATCGGCCAGCTCGACCACCCACCGCTCGGCCGGCGTGTAGCCGCCGCTGGCTTTGCGCTGGTTCACGACCGGCGACCCCAGCAGCTCCCCGACCAGCGCCTCGTTCACAGGCGCAGTGTGCACGCTCGGGATCGGTGATTTTGGCGGGCATGGACTGGCATCGGCTCTGCAGAGCGTCGAGTACGCAGCAAAGGTCTGTCGGCACATGAACCCGACTGTGGCGACAACTCCGCGAAAGCGCCCGCTCGACCAGCAGGTCGTCGTCATCACCGGCGCGTCGCAGGGGATCGGCCGCGAGACGGCGCTGCAGCTCGCGAAGCGCGGCGCGGCCGTGGTCGCCGCCGCCCGCAACGAGGAGGCGCTGACCGAGCTCGTGCGGCAGATGGAGCGCCTCGGAGGGCAGGCCGAGCCAGTGGTCACCGATGTCGCCGAGGCCGACCAGATCGAGCGCCTCGCAGCACGGGCGATCGAGCGGTTCGGGCGCATCGACACCTGGGTCAACAACGCGGCCGTCAGCATCTACGCGACCGTCGAGGAGCTCGAGCCCGAGGAGATGCAGCGCCTGGTGCGGGTCAACCTGCTGAGCCAGATGTTCGGGAGCCGGGCGGCCATCGCCCACATGCGGCGGCAGGGCGGCGGGACGATCGTGAACGTCGGCTCGGCCCTGTCAGACCGAGCGATCCCGCTGCAGTCGGCGTACGTGGCGAGCAAGCACGGTGTGGCCGGATTCAGCGAGGCCCTTCGACTGGAGATGATGGAGGAGCAGACGGGGATCGACGTCGTCCTCATCCAGCCCTCCTCGATCAACACGCCGCTGTTCAACTTCGCGCGGTCCAAACTCGGCGTGCAGCCGATGCCGGTGCCGCCGGTGTACGAGCCGCGCGTGGTGGCAGAGGCGATTCTTCACGCCGCTGAGCACGGCGGCCGCGAGGTGGTCGTTGGCGGCTGGGGCAAGCTGCTGACGGTCGCCCAGGGGTTGAGCCCGTCGCTGCTCGACCGCTACATGCTCCAGGGAGCGCGCGCCTGGAAGCAGCAGCAGACCGCCAGGCCCGACGACGCGCGCGACAATCTGTTCGAGCCGAGCACCGGTCCCGGCTCGACCACCGGCGAGTTCGGGCGCGACTCGAAGGCGACCAGCCTCTACACCACCCACCTGGAGCTCCATCCGGAGCGGAAGCGGGTCGTCGCCGCCGCCCTGCTCCTCGCCGCGATCGCGTTGGTTCGGCGCATCGGCCGCTGAGGTGGTCCATCGCGTTCAGCTGCGGGCGCGGTACCAGCACCACTTCGCCTACTCGGGCCGCTCGGTCCTAATCACCGACCTCGCTGGTCGGGTGTGCGCCGAAGATCCGCTTGGCCTGTACGTCGACAACACGCGCGTCCTCTCCCGGTTCGAGGTCAACGCCGATGGCGTGGCGCCGCGGCCGATCTCCGCCAGTCCCGTCGGCGGTGATGCGTACCTGTCGTACGCGGAGCTGGCGGCGACCGATGCGATTCCGAAGCGAATCGGCTTACCTGGAGACCGCGCACTTCATCGGCGAGGGCATGCGGACCCTGCTGCGCCTGCGGAGCTACGCACCGACAGCAGTGCGCCTGGAGCTGGCCATTGCGCTGGCAGCCGACTACGCCGATAGCGACGAGGCCGAGCGCGGGGAGCGAGATCAGTCGGCCGACGTCGGGGCCGAGTGGCGCATCGGAGAGCGGGAGCTGCATCTGCGGTATTCCCATCCGGACCTGGAGCTCGGCACCGTCGTCAGCGTCGTGCGTGCTCCAGGTGACCCGACCTGGACCGGCGAGGCCATCGTCGTCCCGGTCGAGCTGCCACCACGTGGGTCAGCGGTGGTGGAGCTGGCGACCGATCCGATTATCGCCGGGCGCCGCCTGATTTGCACCCCGCGTGCCTCCTTCACTGCCGCCGTGGCCCCGGCGGAGCTCCTGCGCAGCGAGATCGCCGACGACATGCCGCGGCTGGTATCGACGAATGCCATCGTGACGCGTGCGTGGGAGACGGCGACCCGCGACCTGGCCTCGATGCCCTACGGCCTCCCCGACGGGCCTGCGATGCCGATGGCGGGCCTGCCTCTCTACCTCCAGTTCTTCGGGCGCGATGCGTTGACCATCGGCTGGCAGTCGCTGTTGGCAACACCACGGCTGCTTGCCGATTCGCTGCGGGCGAACGCCGCCTGGCGCGGCAAACGGATCGATGATTGGCTGGACGAGGAGCCCGGCAAGATGATCCACCAGGCCCAGAATGGGCCGCTCGCCACGCTCGGGATCACTCCGTTCCGCCGTTACTACGGCGACTGGGCCACGCCTCCCGACTTCCTGATCATGCTGGGGCAGTACCTCGCCTGGACCGGCGACGTCGACACGATCCGCGACCTGCTGCCCGCAGCGCGCGACGCGGTCGATTGGTGCGAGCGATTCGGCGACCCCGATGGCGACGGGTTCCTGGAGTACGACACGCACTCCACCAAGGGCGTGAAGAACCAGGGTTGGAAGGACTCGGACGACGCGGTCGTGGACGAGCGCGGCGCGATCGTGCCCAACCCCATCGCTGCCAGCGAGATCCAGGCGTACTGGTACGCCGGGCTGCAACAGGTCGCCCTCGCGGCAGCGGCAACCGGCGACCTTGGCTGGGCCGCCGAGTTGCTCGGCAAGGCGCGCGCCCTGAAGCATCGGTTCAATCGCGTCTTCTGGCTGGAGGACCGCGGCGTGTTTGCCATGGGCCTCGATCCCGACAAGCAACCGATCCGGACCATCGGATCCAATGACGGCCACCTGCTGGCCTCGGGCATCGTGCTGCCTGATCGAGGGCGACGCCTTGCGGCTCGGTTGATGGAGCCCGACATGTTCAGCGGCTGGGGCGTCCGGACCCTGTCGAGCGCGCACCCAGCGTTCAATCCGTTCAGCTACCACCGCGGCAGCGTGTGGCCAGTCGAGCAGGGAACCATCGGCTTCGGATTCGGACGGTACGGGTGCTGGGAGGAGCTCGATCGGCTCGCCAAGGGAGTGTTCGAGATGGCCGGCCTGTTCGTGGAGCATCGGCTGCCGGAGGTCGTAAGCGGCATCCAACGCGACGACGAACATCCACACCCCGGCATCTATGCCAAGAGCTGCGAGCCGCAGGGATGGTCGGCGAGCGCGGTGGCCATCCTGGTGCAGGCGCTGCTCGGCATGGTGGCGGTAGCCCCGCTCCGCCTCCTGGTCGTGGATCCGCATCTGCCGGACTGGCTGCCCGACCTGCGACTCGCGGGTGTGCGTGTCGGCGACGCGCGAATCGACCTGCAGTTCGAGCGTACTGCGCGTGGTCAAACGAGGTACCGCGTGCTCAACAGGCAGGGGAGGGTCCGTGTGCTTCGCCAGCCTCCCCCGCAGGCCCCCGGCGCCGATCCGCTCGGCCGCGCCTGGGCGGGCATCACGTCGCTGCCCCGCGCCTGACTTCGGACTGCCGACGGCGCGAAGGGGGACATATGTCCAAGGTCGTTCTGGCCATTTGGCGGTTCCGATCGGCGCATCGGCCATGCACCCTGCGTTCGAAGCGCTCCGGACACCGGAGCGCAACGGATACCAGGAGCATCACTCGCAATGACCCCGACCGAGCAGCAGCTGATCCGTTCGAGCTGGAGCGGCGTCGAACCGATCGCCGACCGGGCCGCCCAGATCTTCTACGGCCGCCTCTTCGAGCTTGACCCGAGCACCCAGGACCTCTTCCGCCACACCGACATGGAGAAGCAGCGCAAGCTGCTGGTCCAGACCCTTGCCGTCGTGGTCGCCAACATCGGCCGCCTCGACCAGGTGATTCCGGCCGTCCAGGCACTCGGCCGACGCCATGCCGGCTACGGCGTGGAGGTCGAGCACTACGCCACGGTGGGCGCCGCGCTGATCTGGACCCTGGAGCAGGGCCTCGGCGACGCGTTCACGAATGAGACGCGCCTGGCCTGGGTCGACGCATATCGCCGGTTGAGCTCGACCATGCTCGAGGCGCAGCTGAACGTCGAGGCAATGGAGCGCGCAGCCGCCTGACCCTCGGCGCCTCTCGGCTCGGCGATCACCCGACGTGGCCGGATTTGCTGCCCAAGGGACTAACGGCCAAGTTGGCCGTCAAATGTGGGTCTGGATGCCCGCCGTTCCCAACACCTGCAACTCCCGGCCATCCAGACCCTTCAAGTTGGCCGTTAGTCCCGCTCCGTGAAAACCATGCGCCGCCACGCCCCTCGTCAGCGTGCGGCGAGCACGATCACGACCCCGATGATCGCCAGGACGGCGGCGCCCGCCGGCGGCGTCCCGGCGGCCAGCGCAATCGCAGCCGCGACCGCGATCACCGCAAGCCGCTCACGCCGAACGGCGGGTTGCCGCCCGTCCACGGCGCTGCTGGAGTCCAAACCTGGATCGCCTGTCACAGCCACACCAGGGCCAGCGATCACGCTCGCTGCGAGCCAGAAGAGCCAGGTGAGCAGCCGATGAACCATGCCGGCAGTCTGCCCTGGGGGATCTTCGGTCCCTCTGCGGTCACCGTGTCGCATCTGGTCTCCCGGCGGCATCCGCTGATTCAGCATAGCGGAACTAAGGGCCGGGGGCAAGTTCTCGATGATCGACGAGCTTCCATTCCTCGGGCACGAACTGCTCGCGGCAGAACAGCACGAGGAACGGAACGTCCAACCGCCCGGGCGACGATGGCAGGATCGGTATCGGCCGAGCACGAGGTCGCCTGCGGATCGTCGAAGTGGCCCCGGACTCGAGGACGTCGCCGCGTGCCAGGTCGGACGGCGCGAAGTCCGGGAATCGCACGACCAGCCCTCGGTCGTAGCGGAGGATTCCCGTCGGAGTCGATCGCGTCGATGAACAGCGCGGTGCACCACTGCGGCGCGGCGAGGTATGGATCGAAGTGATATGGAGAGATGCCGCCCTCGGGGCAGATGTAGTCGAAGACACCGGTCAGCTCCAGCGCCCGGTCCCCGTTGCAGGCCAGGCGTTCCCAGGGCGTGGTGAGCTCCTCCTGGTCGCCCCCTGTGAAGATCGGGTAGATCATCTGCTCCAAGTTCCGCTCGGAAGTGCATCGGGGCGGCACGTGCTCGAAGAACTCGAGCCCTTCGTCGCCCGCCGCCACCCATCCGTTCACCCCGCCGTCGATGTACGACATGACCGACGAGCCGCCGACGTGGACGCTGTACCAGCCGCGGCCGTCGGGCGATTCCGACGGCGAAATGTAGGCGAGCGGGCTCCAGTCGACCAGCACCTCGTCGCCCGCGTTCAGCGTGGCGCGAACCTCATCGTGCTCCGGGGTGCCGGGCGGTCCACCCCGAACTCGCAGGCCGTCTGCCGTGACACGGGCAAGGCTGCCGGGCGGCAGGAGATCGGGGGGAGCCTCAATGACAACTTCCTCCGCCGTGGCCGGCCTTGCGGGCTCCGTTGGCACCGCGGCCTCTGATGGGCTGCCGGTGGCAATTGGTGACGCTGCTGCGCTCGGCGCCTCGGTGGCGCTGGGCGGCAACGTGCCAGTAGCCGACGCGCCCGGATCAGCGGCGGCGCATGCGACGAGAAGAAGCGCGACGAGGCCGAGCGAGGAGGCGCGTAGGCAGTTCATGCGCGCAGAGTATCGGCAGCGGACTGCGGAGAATCTGCGGAGCCCGATCCGCGGTTGGCGGTCTATACGGCTCTCAGAGCCGGCACGGGGTCGCTGGCCGTCGGCGAAGCGATTGGGAGGAACCACGTTGGCAGTTCGTGGATGAGGCCGGGGTCGCCGAAGAGCCGCACGGACCGGTCCGCCACGGCAGCGCTCCAGTCCCGCAGGCCGCGTGCGATCGGGAAGAGCGCATCGGATCCGGCCTCGACGTAGATGTACCGCTCATCGGGCAGCAGCGGGTCCTCCAGGCACAGCGATGCCGCCGAGCCGCGTTCGAGCACCAGCCACTGCTGCGGCACGTGCCGGTCGCCGGTGTCGAACACGAGCACCGCCGGCCGTTCAGGCAGACCGGCCGGATCGGCTCGGAGGGTGAGCCAGAAGGTGATCACGTCGGGGTCGTGATTGGCGGCCTCCGGATCCTCGGGGACCCAGCGCTCGGCCCACTGGCTCAATGAGATAAGCGTCGGCGCGAGCTGCTGACCGGCGGGCGCCATGCGGTACGGCGCGGGCTGGCCGCGGACCGATGGTGCGCGGGCGATGAGCCCCATGATCTCGAGCTTGCGCAGGCGCCTGGCCAGGACCGATCGCGAGACGCCCGGCAGGCTGTCCACCAGTGCGTTGAACCCGATGGGGCCATGCAGCCCGACCTCGCGCAGGATCAGGAGCATCCATCGGTCGCCGAGGTGCTCGACCGCCTTGGTGTACGAGCAGAAGTCGCTGTCGCTCTGCATGCGCCGATTGTCTCACCGGGCACCAGTTCTCCGAAAGAACTTCCTCGCCGCTAACGCCGATGCCTACGGTCCGTCGCATGAGCGCGCAGCAATTCGACGTCATCGTCATCGGTGGGGGACAGGCAGGGTTGGCGACCGGACACCACCTGGCGCGCCACGGAGCCCGATTCGTCATTCTCGAGGCCCACGACCGGATCGGCGAATCCTGGCGGCGCCGATGGGAAGGCCTGCGCGTCTTCACCCCCGCCCGCAACGACGGCCTGCCCGGAAGGCCGTTCCCCGCGCCAGGGCACACGTTCCCCACGAAGGATGAGGTCGCCGACTACCTCGAGGCCTACGCCGTTCGCATGGACCTGCCGATTCGCACTGGCATCTACGTCGACAGCCTCGAAGGCACCGATGACGGCGGATTCGTCGTCACTGCCGGCGCGGACCGATTCGAGGCGGCGCAGGTCGTCATCGCCACGGGCGGATACAGCGAGCCTCGCATCCCGGAGTTCGCCTCGGAGCTGCGCGCGGACATTACGCAGCTCCACTCGAGCCAGTACCGCAGTGCTGCGCAGCTCCAGCCGGGCGGCGTCCTGGTGGTCGGTGCCAGCAACTCGGGCGGCGAGATCGCCCACAGCGCGGCCCGTGAGGGTCACGAGACCTGGCTGTCGGGCCGCGACACCGGCCAGATGCCGTTCGAGATAAACGGCCGGGTGGCCCGCTTGGTCGACCACGCCTTCTGGCCCTTTATCCATCACGTCGTGACCGTTCGCACGCCGATCGGCCGCAAGGCCCGACCGATGCTCCAGCAGCATGGCGGCCCGCTGGAGCGCATCCGACCGAAGGACCTGGCCGCCGCCGGGGTGAAGCGGGTCGTCGGCCGAACGGTCGGCGTGACCGATGGCCTGCCACTGCTCGACGACGGCCAGGTGCTCGACGTGCGCAACGTCGTGTGGGCCACCGGCTTCCGTCACGAGTACCCATGGATCCGGCTGCCGGTCATCGGGCCCGATGGCTGGCCGACCCACGACCGGGGCGTCGTCGCCTCTGTGCCAGGCCTCTACTTCGTCGGGCTGCCGTTCCAGTACGCGGCGTCCTCATCGTTGATCGGCGGCGTGGGCCGCGACGCGGGCTTCGTGGTCGACCGGCTGATGGCACGCGCCCGCGCACACGTAAGGATCGGAGAGGAGTCATCCCGGCCGGACGCGCCGATCGCATCACCAGACGCAGGCCCCCGATAGACGCCGGCGTGTGCCAGATCCGGTAATCCACCGCCGGCGCGTTGGCTCGGGCGGACGGTCAACCGGCTCCGCCGAACGGCCGGCGCATCGCAGTGATCGTCAGCACGGACTCGGGAACACGCTCGCGCGCAATCACCTCGTAGCCTCGGCCCCGGTAGAAGGCGACATTCGCTTCGACGTCGGCGTCGAGCGCGCACGGCAGACCAAGCGTGTTGGCCCAGTCGTGGCCAGCCTCGAGCAGGGCCGTGGCGACGCCATGGCGCTGGTGCTCCGGGACGACGCCGACCTCGTCGAGGTACACATGGCGATCAGGTCGTGCGATGGCGCGCAATCGTTGCATCACCTCCCGAACGCGGCCGATCCGCTCCACGACCTCCGGCCCGAACTCTTCGTACGCGCCGGGAACGGGTGGCGCCGGCAATAGGGCACCCTCACCGATGGCGGGACGCGGTAGCCAGATGGCAACGCCGACGATCGGATCGCCCCAGACGTCGACCCGGCCGTCGGCGAGGCCGGCGGCAATGCTCAGCCGGAACATCACCGCGTTCACTCGCGGGCCATCGGCCGGGTCCGGCGCGAGGTACGTACGGAGCGGGTCGTGCGGCGCGAACGCGCGCGCAAGCGCCTCGGCTGCTTCATCGGCGCGGTCAGCGGTCAACGACCAGCGGCGCATCGGCTCATGGCTCGACGAGATAGATGCGGCGTGGCTCGGAGAGGCCCTTGAGCTCATGGAGGCCGCGGTCGGTGAAGCCGATGTCCGATCCGGCTAGCAGCTCGCGCGTCGCCCACGAGGCGAGGACCTCGCCGGCGCTGGCCAGGCCCGAAACCCGGGCCGCAATGTGGACCGCGACACCGCGGACGTTGTCGCCCTCCAACTCGAGCTCGCCGGTATGGACGCCGGCGCGCAGCTCCAGGCCGAGGTCCGACGCCGCCCGGCAGATCTCCTGCGCTGCTCGGATCGCGCGCTCCGCGCCGTCGAAGATCGCGATGAAGCCGTCGCCAGTGGTCGCGACCTCGCGGCCCCGGAATCGGTCGAGCCGGGTGCGGACGGCCAGGTTGTGGCGGGCCAGCAGATCGCGCCATGCGCCATCGCCGAGCTCCGACGCGCGTGCGGTCGAGTTCACGATGTCGGTCACGAGCAGCGTGGCCACGACGCGGTCGTAGTCGCCGCCTTCGTGGCGCGCGAGCGTGGTGCTGGGCTGCCAGTTGATCGTTACCCACGGCTCGTCACCGTCGACCCAGGAGTCATGCCCGGCCGGGATCTCGTAGAACTGGTCCGCCCCGACAAGCAGCTCAGCGCCATCGCGCATCTGGACGCGGCACGCCCCGGAGATCGAGTAGCCGACGTGGTGGTCCTCGCACCACTCGGTGCGGGCGATCGGTTTGATCGATGTGCTCCAGCGCCATCCGGGCTGGAGCACGGAGCGGCCGAACCGGTACTCACCGAGGTCGTACGTCTCGAGCCGCCCGAACGGGATCTCGCGGACGCTGTCCGGCTCGCCGAGCTCGCGGCGCTGCAGTTTCACCATGCGCGTTCACGATAGCGGGGTCGGCCGTCAGCGGCGCACCCCGTCGAGGACCAGCCGGACGACCTCGTCGATGAGCTGGCCGGCTCGTTCACGCTGCTCGGGACGGATGCCGAGCGACCCCTCCAGGACCAGCGATGCCAGGCCATGGACCGATGACCACGCCGTGATCGCCGCGGTGCCCGCCTCCACGCCGTCGCGCAGGAGCTCGCGATCGGCGGCCTCCTGGAATGCCGACATCAGCGTGCCGAAGGCGCGGGCGCCGGCCTCGTCCGCATCGGTGGCTGCCGGCGAGTCGTCGGATCGGCTCTGGTCGGTGCGAAACATGAGCCGATAGCGCTCGGGGTGGTCGAGGGCGAAGCTCACGTAGGCGCGACCCATGGCCGCGATCCGGTCCATCGGCTCGCTCCCCGCCGTTGCCGCCGCAGTGGACAGCCCATTGCCGAGAAGGTCGAAGCTCTCCGCCACGATCGCGCGCACGAGGTCATCGCGGTGGGGGAAGTGGTGGTACGGCGCCGCGTGGCTGACGCCGGCACGCCGCGCCACCTCGCGCAGGGTGAAGCCATCGATCCCGCGCTCGGCCAGGAGCTCCAGGCCCGCGTCCAGCAGCGCCCGCCGAAGGTTGCCGTGGTGATAGCTCCGTCGCGCCACGATCCCTCCAACTTGACAGTGTCTAGATCCTATGTGATCTTACCACTGACAAGATACAGCACTCACACCGGAAGGAAACCCATCGAATGAACACCTCAGGAGGCGCCGATCTGCACGTCGTGATCGGTGGGACGGGCGCCATCGGTGGCGCAGTCGTCGACGAGCTCGTGCGGCGCGGGCACCGTGTGCGAAGCGTCGCGCGCCGGACGACGGAGATGGACGCGTCGGTGGAGCAGGTGACCGCCGACGTCATGGATCGCGACCAGGCCATGCGTGCCGTCGCCGGCGCATCGGTCGTGTACCACTGCGCGATGCCGGCCTACACGCGCTGGGCCGAGGAATTTCCGCAGCTCCAGGCGAATGTCGCCGATGCCGCCGAGGCAGCCGGCGCGAAGCTCGTCGCCATCGAGAACCTGTACATGTACGGGCCGACCACGGGACCGATCACCGAGTCCACGCCCATGGCCGCCACCGGCAAGAAGGGGAGCGTCCGCGCTCGGCTGAGTCGCGACCTGCTCGAGCGCCATGCGATGGGCCGCCTGCGCGTCGCGATCGGTCGCGCGTCCGATTACTACGGCCCGCGCGCCACGAACTCCGCGGTCGGCGACCAGTTCTTCGCCGCGGTGGCCGCAGGCAAGACGCCGCGCTGGCTCGGCCGCTCGGACCAGCCGCATGCCCTCTCCTACCTGCCGGATATCGCGGCCGGCCTGGTGACGCTCGGCGAGCGCCCGGAAGCCGATGGCGAGGCCTGGCACCTCCCGGTCAGCCCGGCGCTCACCGGCGCGGAATGGGCGGAGCGCACGGGCCGCGTCATCGGGCGATCGGTGAAGCCGTCGACAGTGTCGCGGCCGATGGTCGCCGCCCTCGGGATCTTCATGCCGCTCCTCCGCGAGTTGCGCGAGACGCTCTACCAGTGGGAGCGGCCATGGCTCGTGGACGACACGAAATTCCGGACGACGTTCGGCGCGACCGCCATGGACGTGGACGAAGGCATCCGCCAGTCGATCGGTTGGTTCGAAGGGCGAGCGTAGACTGCTGCACCGCGATCCATAGCGCTTGCCTAGGCGTCACACCGGCCCGGGTCTAGAATCGCGCCACTCAGCGTGTCGAAGGCGCCATGACCCGCCGGACCGAGGATGCCCGTGCCGCGTTCGAGGCCGTCGACGCGAGCGGCTGCAGAGCACTGGCCGACATGCGCCGCATGCTCGAGATGCTCGGCGAGGAGACCGATGAGCCGACGCCCGGGCTCGACCGGCTCGGTGACCTGCTCGAGGAGGTTCGATCGGCCGGCCTGGCGGTCGAGCTGTCGATCCAGGGTGAGCGCCCTGTGCTCGAACCCGAGCTCGAGACATCGGCCTATCGGATCATCCAGGAGAGCCTGACGAACTCGCTCAAGCACGCCGGTGGCAGCGGTCGGGCGCACGTCACCGTCCGGTACGAGCCGGCCGCGGTCTCGGTCTCGATCGATGACGAGCGCGGCGCCGATGTCGCGCCCCCGGTCGAGCCGGCACACGACGGGCGCGGGCTGGTGGGGATGCGTGAGCGGGTCGCGCTGTTCCGCGGCACATTCAGCGCGGGACCCACCCCGACCGGATTCCGGGTCAGGGCGGAGCTGCCGATCGGCGATCCGTGAGCTGGGGCTGACGGGAAATTGCACCCACAGGGACTAACGGCCAAGTTGGGCCGCAAACGAGGGTCTGGATGGCCTCGGTTCCCAGCCCGTGCAACTGACGGCCATGCAGACGCCCGAAGTTGGCCGTTAGTCCCGCCCCATGGGAATCCGAGCGTCGAGCGGGGGCGTTAGGCTGGCGATCGACCCGAATCACGCGGAGGAGCCGTGGCCGCGATCATCGATCTCGACGACCTGCCCCACGAGCCGCACTCCCACGAGTTCGTGGGCGCCGATCACGGCGACGTGCCCTTCTCGGTCATCCTCGTCCACTCGCGGCCGGGGATTGGCCCCAAGCTCCATCGGCACCCGTATGCCGAGGTCTTCATCGTGGAGTCGGGCCGGGCGACGTTTCAGATCGGCGAGGAGCGCCTCGAGGTCGATGCCGGCCACATCGTGGTCAGCCCGCCCGGAGAAGCACACGGCTTCATCAACAGCGGGACCGATGAGCTGCGCCTGGTGGCCATCCACGCCGCCCATCGGTTCGACACCGAATGGCTCGCTGGCGCCGACCCGGCCTGGACGTCCAAGCCGAAGCCGAACATCTGAGCCGATCCCCTCGCGGGTCGACGCTTGCGTCAGCGCACGCGACGCAGTGCGAGCACCCGATCGACAGCGAGGGCCAGCGCCGCCAGCAGCAGGACGAGCCCGCCCAGGAGCGCCTGCGTCGACGGCGCATCCACGGCGGTGTTCGGCACTGTCGTGACGGTCAGGTCATCGGAGTCTCCGCACTCCGACTCCGGCAAGGTGCCCAACACGGTGTGCTCGCCGACGTCGCTTTCCTCGGCGGTGAACGTCACGCTGAACGAGTCACCCTCCGGCGTGGTGGCGTCCGCCGTGGCGTCCTCGGCTGGGGAGGCATCGGCGCCTGCCACGATGAAGATCGAGGCTCCGCCGAAGTTGCCCGACACCGTGAACTGCTGTCCGACGCCGACCGATGCCGGCGAGACAGTGACGATGCAGCCGCTCGGGTGGTCGCCCTCCGACTCGGGGTGCGCGAGGACCGCGCCGGCGACGAGGACGGTGGCCGCGGTGGCGGCGAGGAGCGCGGCGCTCAGCCGCGCGGCGTGCCGAGAGGTGGTCATCTTCCCCTCCTGACCTTGTGGGCACGCACCCACAGCCTGCACCCATCGGCCGCCGAGGGCAAGAGTCCGTGCTGCGGTGAGAGGCCGCCCCTTCGCACTTCGTGGAATTTGCCGCCCATGGGACTAACGGCCAAGTTGGCCGCCAAAAGACGGTCTGGATGGCCGCGGTTCCCACCACCTGCAACTCATGACCATCCAGATGGTCCAAGTTGGCCGTTAGTCCCACCCCGCGAAATCCGAAGAGCGACGACCGGAACGGGGTAGCCAACGGTGGACCGCATCGGTATGGTTCGCCGCAGCGGGGAGCGATGACGCGCGGGCCCAGATTCATGGCCGCCGGGGGACTGCGTCGAGCTACTGGCGAACCCGACCCGTTGCTGGCATGAGGTGCCCACATGCGACGCATCACCCTGTCCCTCGCCGTTGCCCTCGCCGTCTCAGCCCTGGCGTTGCCCGTCACAGCCCGCGTGGACGGCGGCTGTAGCAACGGCCAGGGATTCCACGCGTTCGAGGTCGGTGTCGACGCCGATGCGGCCGCCTTTGCGGCCGAGTATCCGACCGTTGCTCTAGCGATCGCCGATGGCGTCTACACGCTCGCCGATCTCGAGGGCCAGCTCGAGGGCCGCGACAAGAACGACAACGGATGGCTGTGCGTGAAGGACGTCTACGACTGGTCCACCGGCAAGTCCGGCGGTTCCAACGCCCAGTCGCAGGGCTTCTTCTACTTCGTGAACGCCGTCGACGACAACCCCGCGCCATAAGCCGCTTCGGCGTTCCCCATGCCAAGTGTGCTAGGATTGCACACGACATGGCACACTCACGGTCCCAAGCCCTGGCGCGCACCAACGTGACCCTGCCGGCCGCCCTCCTGGAGGAGGTCGACCGCTTCGCAGGGCCGCGCGGCCGAAGCCGGTACGTCGCCGAGGCAGTCGCGCAGCGCGTGCGGCGCGATGCCCTGGGCGCCGCGATCCGCGAGACGGCAGGCGCCATGGTCGGCCGTCCGGGCTGGATGAGCCCAGACGAGGTCGGGCGCTGGGTTGACGAGCTGCGCTCCGAGGAGACCGATCGCACGGAAGAGCTCGCCTGACCGATGCGATACCTGCTCGACACGACGCTGATCATCGACCACGCCAACGGCTACGAGCCCGCCACGACGCTCTTGCATCGGCTGTACGAGGAGGGTGGCGAGCTGTTCACCTGCGACGTCGTCGTCTGCGAGTCCCTGTCGGGCGGCTCGGACGAGCAGCGCGCCGTCATCGGCCGGCTGTTGAGCCCGCTCGATTACGTTGCGACCGATCCCGATGCGGCGCGCGCGGCCGGTGCGGCCCGCCTCGAGCGTCGCCGAAACGGGGGCAGGTTGGGCCTCGGCGACGCCCTCATCGCTGCCGTGGCACGCGGCCTCCACGCCACGATCGTGACCCGTAACCGGCCCGACTTCGCGCGGCAGGGAGCCCTGGTCCTCGAGTACTGACCGGACACCGGGCAACCTATCATCGCCGGCATGCCCGAGGCGTCCTACCTGCCGATCGTCGAGCGGCTTGCGTCGTTCGAGCCGGCGGCACGGCCAAGGAGTCGCCCCAAGTTGGCCGTTAGTCCCGCTCCGCGGAATCCGAGCGTCGAGCGACATCGGTAGCTGGTGGGCTGCGCCGCAGTTCCGCCGCAGGTAGGGTCGGTAGGCTGCGCGCATACATCAGCCGACTGTGCTTTCAGGCTGCAACGCGCACCGGAGGCACGTCGTCTGAACGTCAGCCCACGCCGGGCCGATGGGGGATCGGCGGGGATCGAGAGGGGAACACGAGTGCGACATTCCTACCGAGGCCCGCTGTTCGCGGCCATCCTGTTCGTGACCGGCTGCGGAGGCCCGGGTGCTTCCGGCTCTAGCGGTGCCACCCCGTCGGCTTCGGCGGAAGCCGATCCGACCGCATTGGCATCGGCGCCAGGATCCGCATCCCCGGCTGCCTCCGCCGCACCGAGCGCCGAGGCCGAGGCACCATCCGGGATCGGGTCGTGGACGATGACGCACAGCGTCGCCGCCGATCCCGGATCCGTCGTCGCCACCGATGTCGCGGCGGAGGGCGGACTCGTTGCGATCGGCCACGTCCGGCCCGATGCCAATGTCGTCAGCGATCCATCGCCGCGCATCTGGCGCTCGGCCGATGGCGTGACGTGGACCGAGGAGCAGCCGGACCTTGGGATTGATGTCGTTGCTCTGATCGGAATCGAGGTTCGACAGGACGGTCAGTTCATGCTCGTGGGCCAGACGGGCTCGCCGATGAGCCCGGTGGCGCAGGGAACGGCCGCCTGGCTCTCCGCTGACGCGGTCGACTGGCAGCCGATCGAGATGCCGATGTCCGGTCCGGTGATGGCCTTCGACCGCGGCGCGCTTGGCTACGTCCTGGTTGCCGGCAACGACCTGTGGTTCTCGCCGGATGGCGAGAGTTGGTCGATGACCGCCGAGGGCGTGAGCGACGCGGCCGCCGGTGACGAGGGCTTCGTCGCGGTGCGGTGGACGGAGGAGGGCATGACGCCCGGCACGCTCGCCTCGTCCGATGGAGTGACGTGGTTCGAGTCAGGCGAATTCGCCTCGTACGTGCTCGACGTCGCGCCGCTCGCCGCTGACTGGTACGCCACAGGTCTCGTGCAGCAGGACGACACCCAGACGATCAATGTCTGGCACTCCGAGAACGGGCTGGACTGGACGCCGGTCCTCGACGTCAACGACCTCACGCCTGCCGACGGCCCGAAGACTGGTCGCGGGCTCGAGCAGGACTCGATCAGTGGCGCCATGCTTGCCGCCGGCGCTGATGGCCGACTGTTCATCACGCTCACCAACAACCATTGCTGCGCGATGCTGCCGTGGAACCACGGGGTGTGGGGGACAGTTGACGGCGAGGCCTGGGAGCAGGTGGTGGAGGGCGACGCGTTCGTCGCATCGGTCACTGGCGAGCAGGACGTCAACCTGATGGCCGGCCATCTCGGCAGGGGACGCGAGGCCGCGTTCTGGCTCCTCGATCGGTGAGGCCTGAGGCGCCTTTCGGCGGTCTCATCTCACGACACGCACAGGAGCGAAACCGAACCGATGAAGAACGAGGCACTGGCGAAGCTCGAGGGGCTCGTCGGCACATGGGACCTGACGATGACCGATGCCTGGTTCCTCGACAGCCCGGACATCAAGGTCCGCGGCGAGGCGACGGTCGAGTGGCTCGGCGAGGCATTCCTCTACCTGCATTCGACCTGGGAGGACGACTCGACGATCAGCTGGGTCATCGGCCGCAGCGACCCACACGAGCAGCTCACCGTCCTTTCGCACGACGACCGCGGCGTGTGCCGCGTCTTCCGCATGACGCTCGACGACGGGGAGTTGCTGATGGAGCGTACCGACCCCGACTTCCACCAGCGCATCGTCGGGACGGTGACTGCGGACCGCATCGACGCGCGCACCGAGGCGTCCGAGGACGCGGGCAAGACCTGGCGCAAGGACTTCGACCTCATCTTCGAGCGGAGGACTTGACGCACGCGGTCTGAGACCTTCGAGTACGGCACACCGCGTGGCAAGGGCGCGCACGTCACTTGCCGCCGCATCGGTCGCCACGACGTGTCCCGCAGACCCTGGGGAGGGGCACTCCGCATTTTTCGCCCAGCGGGACTAACAGCCAAGTTGGCAGCCGAATAGGGGTCTGCGTGGCCGCGGTTCCCATGCGGTGCAACTCACCGCCACGGAGAAGCCTCAAGTTGGCCGTTAGTCCCGCCCGCGGGAAATTCCGAAGATTGTGCCGCGGGCGCATGATCCCCACCGATGAGGGTCCTCTTCACCAGCCTGCCCGCGACGGGACACTACAACTCGCTGCTGCCGCTGGCCGAAGCCGTGGCCGATGCGGGCCACGAGGTCGCCGTGTGCTGCACGCCCGCGTTCGCGCGGGAGGTAAAGGCGGCAGGATTCGAGCATTTCCCCGGCGGCGCCGAGACGTTCGAAGAGCTGTTCGTCGGTGCGCCGCCGCGATCCGACCCTGGCCGATTGCGCTGGGCGCACCGCGTGGCGTTCGGGACCAGGGCGGTCGAGGCGATGCTGCCGGACCTCGAGCGCCACGCCCGGGATTGGCGGGCCGACATCATCGTGCGCGAGTCGGCCGAGTTCGCCGGCTGCCTGGTTGCCGAACGGCTGGGGCTCCCGCACGCATCGGTTGCGACCGGGTCGCACAGCGCTGTCGACCGGGCACGTTTCGTGGCCGCCGATGTGCTCGAAGGCTGGCGCGGGAAGCTCGGGCTGGCGCCGGATCCATCGGCGCAGATGGTGTTCCGCTACCTGAGCCTGGTGTTCACGCCGCCCCGCTGGGACAAGGGCGACCATCCATCCACGGCGCACTTCATCCGATACCAGCATCCCCGCGCTCGCCGCGAGCCGCGGCCCGACTGGCTGGACGAGCCTCGGGATCGGCCGCTGGTGCTGGCCAGCCTGGGAACGATCCATCACGCCGAGGCCGGGATCTTCGAGGCCATTCTCGAGGCGGTCGACGGAGAGCCGATCCAGGTCGTGGCCGCCATCGGTCAAGACCAGGAGCCGGCCAGGTTCGGCCGGCCGCCGGACAACGTGCGGATCGAGCAGTTCGTGCCGCAGCTCGTTGTCCTGGATCAAGCCGATGCCTTCATCACCCACGGTGGATTCAACAGCACCAAGGAGGCGCTGTCGCTGGGCATTCCGCTGGTCGTCATCCCGATCGCGGCGGACCAGCCGTACACGGCCAAGCGGGTCGAGGCGCTCGGTCTCGGGCGTCGAGTCCGACCGCACGAGCGCACACCCGACGTCATCCGAACCCGCCTGCGCGAGGTCCTCGCCGATCCGTCCTACCAGACCGCAGCTCGCGCGTTCGCCGCCGACATGGCTGCGCTTCCCGGCGTCGACCATGCGGTCGGGCTGCTCGAGCGACTCGCGCGCGACCGCCAGCCGATCATTCGCGGCAGCCCGTGATCAGCGTCCGGCCCGCTCGCCGATGCGGGCGCCGCGTCCCGCTCCGGAATTGCTGCCCACGGGACTAACGGCCAAGTTGGCTGCCAAATGACCGTCTGGATGGCCGCGGTTCCCAGCCCCAGCAACAATCGGCCATGGAGAGGCCCCAAGTTGGCCGTTAGTCCCACCTCGCGCAAAGTTCGGCGAAGGGTCCCTGCCCGCATGACCATCGGCCCATGGCGAACGTCCCAAGGCGCGACCATCGTGCGGGGATGGCGGAGATCATCGTGCTGCTCTTCACGGGGCTCGCGTTCCTGGTGCTCCTGGCCGCTGTGCCGATGGAGCTCGACGAGGAGCGCCGGGACGAGCGAGCGCGCAAGGCCTACGCCCAACGCCACTAGCAGCCGAACGCCGTCGCTTCCCATCAGCGCGCTATCGTCGCCGGGTGCTCACCGTCTCGAGGCTTTCGATCACGCCGGTGCGGAGCATGGCGCTCCAGCATCCCGACAGCATCGAGCTGGGCCCGAACGGGGTGGCCGATGACCGTCGCTACTCGCTCCACACCGAGGACGGCCGGATCTTCGATGCGACGAAGCACGGGCCGCTCGTCCAGATCCGCGCGAAGTTGGAAGCTGTCGACGGTGGCGATCGCCTGACCCTCGAGATGCCCTCGGGCGAAGTGATCGACGGCGAGGTTGCGCTCGGGGAGCCGATGCGGCTGGACGTCTATGACCGCCTGTTCACGGCGCGCCCAGTCATCGGTCCGTGGGCCGATGCGGTCTCGGACTGGGCAGGACGGCGCCTGCAGCTGTTCCGGTCCGAACGGCTGCCGCACGAGCAGGACCGATTCCCGGTGTCGATCGTCTCGCAGGCATCGGTGGAGGAGCTGGCTCGGCAGGGGAACGAGGGCCGGCCCGTCGATGCGCGGCGGTTCCGCATGCTGATCGAGATTGCCGGCGCCGAGAGGCCGCACCAGGAGGACGCGTGGCTGGGACGCGAGGTCCACATCGGCCAGGTGGAAGTGCGCGTCACCCGGCCAGACGCGCGCTGCGTGATCACGACGCAGGACCCCGATACCGGCCAGCGCGACTTCCCGACACTGCACGTCATCAGGCAGTACCGCGGTCTGCGCGAGGGCCGCAAGCTGGACTTCGGCGTCTATGCCGACGTACTCCGGCCCGGACGGGTTGCCGTCGGCGACTCCGTATCGCCGGCGGAGGCAAACGCGGTCAGAGCGTGATCCCGTACTTCGCCTGGAGCTCGTTGCTCCAGTCGTTGAGGATTTCGAGGCCGTACTCCTCCGCGGCCGCGTCGTACTGCGCGGTCCACTCCGGCCCGTGTTCCTTCAGGATCGGCGCGATCTTCTCGAAGTAGTGCTCGAGGCCGCCGGGCGTCACGACTTCGAGGATGCGTGCGGGCTGATCGGACACGTTCCACATCGCATGCGGCACGTTGCGCGGCTTGATCAGCCAGCTGCCGGCGGGAACCTCCTCGACGGTGTCGTCGCCGGTGCGCACCCCGATCTGGCCGGCCAGCACCAGCGAGAACTCGTCCTCCCTGGTGTGGGCGTGGGGCTTGATCAGCGTGCGCGGCGGGATGGTGACTTCCAGGAGCGACAGGGCGCCATCGGTCTGCTCCGTGCCCCACGCCCCATCGGAACTTGACGTCGTAGAGCGCGAGGTGGGTGGATTCCTCCGCCAGGACAACGGTCGGCTTCATGTCAGCTCCCTGGTCCGAGATATCAGTCAGGGCCCAAGCATAGGGAGGTCGACCGAGCAGTCGGGCCCGTAGCGAAGGTGTGACGCAGGCATACGTCGAACCGCCGATCGCGTCTGTGCTGCCCGCCCGATGTCCGGACCTCCGCCGGGCCCGAGGCTGTTGGTGAGCTGATTGCTCACGCAACAACACCGGAGAAATCGACAACATGACCCCCCTCAAGCGCGCAACGCCGGCACTGGCCGCCGCTGCGCTCACCCTCATCATCGGCGTCTCGAGCGTTGCGGGCGCCGGCGCTACCGTCGAGTCGTTTCCGCTCGACAGCCGCTCCTCGCACGAGGAGCCGGATGGTCACGTGTACTGGTTCGACGTGACGGGCGACGTCCGCATCGTCACGACGGCCGATGGCCGCCAGAGCGCCTCGGTTCACATGCGCGAGGTGCAGACCCTGTACGACCCGTCTGGCAAGCTCGTCATGGAGGCGAAGCTCGCCTCGTCGCAGCATGCGCTGACGATTGGCGAGGACGCGTTCCAGGTCCACCTGACCTCCCGAGCTGAGTGGACGAACGAGTTCGGTGGCGGTTCGTACCACGTCGTACTTCAGATCGTGGACGGGGTGGTCATCGTCGATCACCAGCGGTGACGTTGACGCAGCCATGTGGGTCAACCATGATGGTTGGCCATGAGAGTCATGACAGCGACGGAGCTGCGAGCGCGTCTCGGGGAAGCGCTGAACCGGGCTTCGGCCGGGGAGCGGATCCTGATCGAGCGTGATCATCGGCCCCTGGCGGTGCTGGTCACGCCGGAGGACGCGGCTCGCCTGGAGGAGAGCGCGGAGGAACGGGCACGGCGTATGGCGCGCGCGCTGGAGCGGCTGGCCGCGTTCAGCGAGCGGATGGCGCGCGTGGAGTCCTCCACGGAACGGGACAGCGCGGCGCTCGTCCGCGAGGACCGCGACTCCGGCCACGGCGACCATGGCTGAGCGACCGTCAACCGTCGTCCTCGACGCATCGGCCGGGCTGAAGCTCGTCCGTGTCGAAGAAGGACGAGACACAGCGTTCCGAACGGTGGCCGACGCGACGCGCACCTGCGTTCCAACGTTCTTCTGGCTCGAGATCGCCAACGTGCTGGCCCGCCGTCACGGTTGGTCGGGGGCGGCGGTGATCGAAGCCGTCCATGGGCTCGATTCGCTCGGCATCGAGACCATCGAGGCCGATCGGGCCATGATCCTGGCGGTGATCGACCTCGTCGAGCGCCATGACCTCACCGCATACGATGCCGCCTATCTGGCCCTGGCGCTGTCGCTCGATGCCGACATCGCAACGGCGGATCGACGGTTGGCGCTGGCGGCAGGTGACCGGGCGATCGTCGTCGGCAGCATGGGCGGGATCGAGGAGGAGCGAGCCGGGTATCGGCCTCGCACTCCGAGCTGGCCTTCCTGGGCCGATGCCGGCGCCTACGTGGCGGAGCTCCGAGCGGCGGGCCTCCCGCTCCGACGAGGCTGAGGCGGCAGGCCGGCGGGCCGAGGGACGTGCCCGCCGTCCACGGAGCTGTGCGCTGGCCGCGGCTTACGGTGCGACGCTCTCCGCCGAGTCGACGACGAACTGCGACCGGCAGGTGAGAACCGCGATCTGCGGCTCGTCGCCGTAGGCGCACTCGGCGGACGCCGGATCGTCGAAGTGGCCTGTTACCCAGAGCTCGCCGAGGTCGTCCGGCAACGAGCCGTCCGGACCGATGGTCATCGCCAGGCCGATGGTGACGTCCGGGGCGCTGACCAGCTGATTGAGCGGGCCGACGCAGCCGAGCCAGTAGAGATCTTCCGGCACGCCCGGGCAGTCAACGATGCCTGGAGTGGCGAGATGGTAGCCCCGAAGGGTCACTGGCTCGTTGCCGTAGCACGCGATGTACAGGTAGCGAGGCTGGAATGCAAAGTCATCGAGCGGCCCGCTCGGATCGGCACATTCAGGCTCGGTCTCCTCCAACCAGGTCGATCCGTCCGCTGAGGCGCGCGCTGCCCAGCCAAGCCATACCGCGCACGTGTACGGGTTGGTCGAGTCCGGACCCGTCGCGCACCCTGAGGAGGGGGGCAAGCCCAGCCCGCTCACCAGGTACCACTCGAGGCCGTCGACCAGCTCCGGGCCATCGACGACGAGCGACTCGTACCCGGCGGCCAGGGTCCCGAGCTCCTCACCGTCCAGGCCCGGCGTGGCCCGGACGCGGAGCCCGTCCACCCGAGCGGTGACGATCGCGTCGGCTGGAATCCCCTGGCTTGCTGCACTCGGACGGTGAGGCTTCTGGCGTCGCGACCTCCGTCGCGGTCGCGGACGGTGATGGGTCGCTCGGCAGGGTTGGCGAAGGCGTCGTTGGCTCACCTGTGGGGGATCCGCCTGTCGGGGCGGCCGCGCACGCCATCAGCATGACTGCCAGCACCGGAAGGAATCGGCTCGGATGTCGTTTCATGCGCGGAGACTAGGCCGACGCCCCTGCGGCACGACTGCGGAGGCGAACGCCCTCGCGACGCGAGGTTAGCCCGGAGAGTCGAGGTGACTCCCCGGGCTCAACGTAGCCGCGTCACTCAGGCTGAATGCCGCGGCCTCCTGTGCTCTCCTCGTCGGCTTCGCCCGAGGACTGATCGGCCTGGAACGCCGGAGCCTCGTGGGCGTCCATCGGTCCGGCCTGCGTCGCCGCTGCGCCGGCCTGGAACGCCGGAGCCTCGTGGGCGTCCATCGGTCCGGCCTGCGTCGCCGCCGCGCCGGCCTGGAACGCCGGAGCCTCGTGGGCGTCCATCGGTCCGGCCTGGGTCGCCGCTGCGCCGGCCTGGAACGCCGGAGCCTCGTGGGCGTCCATCGGTCCGGCCTGGGTCGCCGCTGCGCCGGCCTGGAACGCCGGAGCCTCGTGGGCGTCCATCGGACCCGCCTGGCTCACGGCTGCCTGCCCCGCGCCCGTGGCGCTCTGGTCAGCGGGCAGGTTTGCCACTCCGACCGCACCGATGGTGCCGACTGCGATCGCTCCGGTGAGCACGCCGGCGGCGAGGAGCCGGCGTCGGAAGGCATCGGCGTCTTGCCGCGTCGGGAAGTTGAGGCTGATTGCGTGCCCTTCGGTGTCGTCGTCGCCGAGCATGGCTCGGACGCTGACCGTGGTGCTGAGGGCATGTCCCTCGCTGTCGCCCTCATCCGTTGGTGCGACGCGGACCTTCGTGTCACCGCGTCCCTTGATGAGTTCCTGCAGCCGCGGGTCGTCCGGCACGAACGCGATTGCCTTCCCTCCCGGCTCGGCGGCCTCAAACTGCAATGCGTACTCGGTAGCCATCTGTTGCCTCCACTTAGGACCGATGCCCGCGGTGCCTGATGCACCTCTTGCGCTGACCCTACGGCCGCGGTAACCCGATGTCCTGACACCGAGGCGACCGTTGGATTGTCGAGCCGGTGACAATGCGCACCGAGGATACGCCGTGCATGTGCATCATCCTAACGGCCTCGACGCGAGCCGATGGTGACCCCTACGACGCGCCGACCGTCGCGGGATCAGTCCCCCGCGACGCAGGTCTCGTTGCCCGCGGCGTCTACGGCGCAGACCTGGACCCCGGCGCCGGCGTCGGCCGGAACCTGCGCGACGAACAGGAACTCGCCGTACCAGCGCATCGGGGCGCTGCCGCCGTCCCAGCGCAGCTCGATCGACTGCCACAGGTGCGGGCCGTAGACGGCGTCGTTGTCGTGGACCCGCGCGTGGACGACGGTCTCGCCGGTGGGTGAAGCCGGAAGGTCGGTGCGGACGACGGGCGGCTGCGGCATCGGGCGGGAGAACCTCGGTCCCGACGTAGACGTGCTCATCCTCGTAGCCCGGCACCTCGCCCTGGCCCTCGACCGCGTCGAGGCGACCGTCGCCGTTCAGGTCGGCCAACACGATCGCCAGCGTGCCGGCGGTGAAGCCGTCGCTCGCGAAGACGTCGTCCAGGAGACTGACCGCACCCGTCCCGTCGTTGAGCAGCAGACGGTCAGGCCCGTCGAGCGATGTGATTAGGAAGTCGGCGTCGCCGTCGGACTCGATGTCGAGCGGCACCGGCGTGGCGTCGTCGTATCCGACGTTGGCATCGGGCGGCCACCAGGCATCGGTCGCATCGGTGAAGGTGCCGCCCTCGTTGCGGAAGACGTGCTCGCTGAGCCCTCGGCCCGTATCCGGGCCGTCGTTGATCGTGACCAGGTCCAGGAACCCGTCCGCGTCGAGGTCGATCGGTGCGAACTCGTAGTTGTTCACGAACGCCGGAAGGTTGCCTTCCGTCGCATCGGTGAAGGTGCCGGTGCCGTCATTGAGGTAGAGCCGGCTGCCCTCGCAGACCTTGCAGGAGACGAGGGCGTCGAGGTCCCAATCGTTGTCGACATCGACGAGGTCAAGGTCCCAGGAGAAGCCGATCTCGACCTGAGGCATCTTCTCGGAGGTGACATCGGTGAAATGCGCGGTGCCGTCGTTCAGCCAGAGCTGCGTGATGCCGGTCACCTCGAACGGCGACCCGCCGTTGCCCCAGTGGGCGAGCATGACGTCGAGGTCGCCATCGGCGTCGACGTCGCCGAGCTCCAGGTCGCCGACGCTCAGATCCACCGCGGGCAGGTGGTCCGCTGTTGCGTTCGTCCAGGTCGCGTTGTCGCTGCTCAGCAACAGCTGGCTCTGTGTCTCGTACGTCGTGCCGAGAAGGATGTCGTTGCCACCGTCGCCGTCGAGGTCGGCCACCTTGACGACACGGGCAATGCCGACGAGGTCGCCCATGACGGCGTCCGTGGCCTCCTCGAACGTGCCGTCCCCGGTGTTGAGGAAGACCCGGCTCGCCTCTGGTTCCTCCGGCGCCTCGTATCCGCCGCCGTTGGCGAAGAGGATGTCAACGTCGCCGTCCGCGTCCAGGTCGGCCAGCTCGACGCGGTTGGTGTACTCCGCGGTCTCGCCGATGGCTTCCGCTGTCGCGTCCACCCATGCGCCGGCGAAGGCCGATCCGATCGGACCCGATGATGCGGCCGCCGATGCGCTCGGCTCCGCCGAGTCAGCCGCCGATGCAGTTGCCGGAGCCGAGGCCGATGGCGTCGTCTGGTCGCCACAGGCGGCGAGGACCAGGGCGACGCTCAGGGCCATGACGTGCGGAACGCGGCGCAGGGAACGGTGGCCGGTGCGGATCACGGCTCGGGACCTCCGCTGACGGTGCGGTCATTCTGGGGCCCGGCGTCAACCATTGAGTTCACGTCCGACGCGGCTGATGCGCGCGCCTCGTGCCGGCCGCGATTTCCCGCCCACGGGACTAACGGCAAAGTTGGCAGTCAATCGAGGGTCTGGATGGCCACGGTTCCCACCCCGAGCAACTCTCGGCCACGGAGACGCCCCAAGTTGGCCGTTAGTCCCTCCCCACGAAAATCCGGCGATGTCACCCACACACCCGGCGCCCTTGACTTCTGATGCGTGACACGGATTGAACCCAATCACGTCGGGCGGACGCCTACACCCCGATACCGGCGCTGTGTGCGCTGGAATGCACGGAGGTAGGCGTCATGCGCGCCATCAGAATCGCGATCGTCGTTGCCAGCGTCCTCGCGCTCGTCGGGTCCGGGCCGGTCGCCGGGGGTGACGCTCGACCCATGACGGGTCGCTTCAGCGCCACGGTCCTACCGGTTGCACAGCGCTGTGGTTCCGATGCCCTGACCATCGGCTTCGCCATCTCCGGCGTCGCCAGCCACCTCGGCAGGCTGACCGGCACCGGGTCGAACTGCACGGAGCCGACGCTTGCGACGTCCGCGGTCGCCATCTGGGACGGCGAGACGACGTTGACAGCGGCCGATGGATCGACCGTCACCACGGTCTCCAGTGGGATCCAGGACGCTCCGGTCGGCGGAATCGCGACCTTCGCCATCACCCATACGGTCACCGGTGGGTCGGGACGCATGGCCGATGCGAGCGGCGTCTGGAGCCTGAGCGGGACCATCAACTTCCTGACCGGCGAGGTGGAAGGCACGGTCGACGGATGGCTGAGCTATTGAGGGGGCGTGCCGTGAGGCTCCCCGCGGCTGCCCTGGCGTTGGTCCTCACCGCCTGCGGCAGCATCGACGGCGCTGACGTGCCGGACGCAGGTGAGATCGCCCTGGCAGCCGACGCCGCTCCGCCCGGGATGAGCTTCGACGGGACCGGCGAGGGAGAGTCCGCGCTGACAGAGGTCGTCGCCTCAGGCCGCGACGCCGAGTTTCGGGCGTTGGCCGGCTTGGTGGACGGGCACTTCCGAACCTTCAGCGGCGAGTCGGGGGCGGTGCTCTCGCTGGCGTTGGTCTTCGACGACGCATCTGATGCCGGCGCGGCGCTCAGCCTCTACCTGGACGAGCTGGAATCGGAGGACGGCTACGGCCTCGACGGCGGTGAGGCGGCCGATTGGGGCGACGAAGGGGTCTGCGCCAGCGGCCCGGTTGCGACCCCCATCGGCGAGGAGACCATCTGCGTTTGGCGGACCGGTCCGGTCGTCATGGCCCTCGGCGGCTCCATGGATCTGGAGCAGTTCGAGGACATCGCCGCCGGTATGGACGTTCGCGCCGCACCAGGCGGCTGAGTAGGCTGTGGCGACAGGTGGATCGAGCGGTTGTGGAACGAGCGCAGGGAGGGGATCTGGATGCGTTCGCCTCCATCGCCTTCGAGCTGAGTGACCGCCTCATGGGACTGGCGCATCGGATCCTGCGCGACCACGGCGCGGCCGAGGAGGCGCTCCAGGTGGCGCTCCTGCGCATCTGGAAGGACCTGCCGAGCCTCCGAAAGGCCGATGCCCTCGAGGCGTGGGCGGCGCGGATCCTCGTCCGGGCCTGCCAGGACAGCCTGCGCCACAGCCGCCGCACCGGACGCGTGCTCCAGCTTCTCCCGGACGAGGCACACGTCGAGGATCCGGCGGCGAGGTTCGGCGAGCACCAGGAGCTCGAAGGGGCGTTCGCGACGCTCTCGGCGGACCACCGAGCGGTCGTGGTCCTCCACTACTACCGCGACCTGTCGCTGGCCGATATCGCGACGACGCTCGACATCCCGATCGGGACCGTTCGCTCGCGGCTGCACTACGCCCGGCGCGCGCTCCGCACGGCGCTCGAGGCAGAGGCCGCTCCGACCATCACCGAGGTGAGGGCACGATGACGAACAGCGACCTGGACCGGCGACTGCGCGAGTGGCTCGAGCCCGGGGCCGACCGAGCGCGCGAAGCGGCGGTCTGGGAGGTCATCGATCGTGCGGCGCAGACGGCGCAGCGGCCGCGGTGGCGTTCGAGCGTCGACTCGCTGCTCGGCCAGCTGGTGCCGATGCTGCGGCCGATCGCGGTGGTCGGCGTCGTCCTGCTGGCGGTGGTCATCGTGACGTTGCTCGCCGCGCGCAATGTCGGTCAGCCGGATGCCGAATCCCGCGTCTTCGTGGCCGAGGACCTCGACGCCATCCTGGTGTGGGAGGACACGAAGCCGCCGACCTGGCACCTGGACAACCTCGTCTCGAACCCGAACGCAGTCCTTGCCATTCCCGCGCGCTCCATGTCGGACGCCGCCTGGATTGAACACCCGGCGTTCGCGTCGCTCGAAGGTGCGCGCTACACCGATTTCACCGGCGTGGATGCCGTCTTCATGTCCTGGGGCGCCGTCTTCGCCGACGTGGGCGGAGCGCGTGATGCCTATAGCCTGATCGCCGATGAGCTCGGCGGCGACGAAGGCTGGGGCCTCGGCAGCGGGGAGCCCGTCGACCTCGGCGACGAAGGCACCGTCTTCACCGGAGCGACGACGAAGCTCGGGGGGAGGGACGCGACCGATCCGGTCGAGAGCCGGATGTACCTCTGGCGACACGGCAACGTGGTGCTGTCGCTCGGGGGATGGTTCGAGTACGACGAGGCCGAGCTCGAAGCAGTCGCCCGCGAGCATGGACGCCCGGGCCGAGCGCACTGGGGATCCTGCGGACCGCCCGTGAGCTCTGCCGTTGCCGCGCGCGTCAGGCCGTCAGTCCCCGCCAATCGGAGTCGCCGGTGGTCACGTTGCTGCGCGACGGCCCGACCATCATCCGATGGAGTCCCGGGAGCGCGAGCACCCGCATTCCCCAGATCGTCTGAAGGGGCATCGATTCGGCGGGCCGAATCGATCTGGCGTGTCACTCGCGTCGAATGTCGCGGCTGGGTGAAGCCACCAGTCGCGAGCACGTCGGCAGCATCGCATCGCACGCCACGCACGCGTCAGCGAGCAAGTGATTGACGCCGTCCGCCATGATGCGCAGCGAGGCAAGTCGAAGCGGCGGGGAGCCGATGGCATCGGGGCCGACATGCGCGAAGTGCGGATCTGCGCTTGCTGCTGAGGCTCGATTCTGTGCCTCGTGTGGCGCCTCGGCGGCCGACGAGACTGCTGCGCGGCAGCATGAGCAGCGCAAAGTGGTCACGGTCTTGTTCGCCGACATCGCCGGCTCCACGCAACTCGGGGAGCGCCTCGATCCGGAGGCCGTGCGCACGCTCCTGGCCCGCCACTTCGCCGACGCTCGAAGGATTCTCGAACGCCACGGCGGCACGGTCGAGAAGTTCATCGGCGACGCGGTGATGGCCGTGTTCGGCATCCCCCGGGTGCATGAGGATGATGCGTTGCGCGCGGTGCGGGCGGCTCTTGAGATCCAGCAAGGGGTCGCGATGCTCAATGCGGAGACTGGCTCGATCGCAGAGCTTGGAATCCGCATTGGCATAAACACAGGGGAGGTCGTCGCGGGCAATCCGAGCCATGGCGAGACGCTCATCACCGGGGATGCCGTCAACATTGCGGCGCGTCTCGAGCAGGCGGCCGGCATCGGGGAAGTGCTCGTCGGTCCGCGGACGCACGCGCTGATTCGCGACGCCGTCTCGGCGGGGCGACCGAGGCCGCTGCAGCTCAAGGGCAAGTCGGCCGGTGTTGAGGCCCATCCGATCCACGACGTCCTGGGTGATGTCGGTCGGCGCAGGGACTTGGATGCGACGATGGTGGGCCGAACTGACGAACTCCGCGAGCTGCAGCAAGGATGGATTGCCGGACGATCCAAACCCGAGATCCACTCCGTCACCGTGGTCGGAACCGCGGGCGTGGGCAAGAGCCGGTTGGTGCGGGAGTTCGCCGATGCGGTCGATGCACGGGTGGTGAAGGGCAGATGCCTGCCATACGGGGACGGCATCACGTACTGGCCGATCCGTGAGGCGCTGTTCTCGTTCGCCGGTGTGACCGAAGCCGACTCGCCGAACGATGCAAGCAACGCGCTTGGACGGATCGTTGCGGGTGATCCGGAGGCACCAATCCTTCGGCGGAGGCTGGAAGCGGCAATCGGCCTCAGCGATGAGTCGGCACCCCGAGAGGAGATCTTCTGGGCGGTGCGTCGCACGCTCGAACTCATTGCTGCCCGGCGCGCGACCGTCCTCATCGTCGAGGACGTGCATTGGGCCGAGCCGACGCTGCTGGACCTGCTCGAGTTCCTGGGTGATCGCGCCAAGGCGGACCTCATGCTGATCGCGACCGCGAGGCCGGAGCTGATCGAGTCCCGGCCGGGGTGGGGGAGCGGGACGGCCAACCATCATCGGCTCGAGCTCCAGCCGCTCGGGGGAGGCGACACCGACGCGCTCCTGCTCGGCCAGGCGGGCGGCACGGCAGTCCCCGCCCACCTGCGTGAACGGATCCTGGTGGCGGCCGAGGGCAACCCGCTCTACGTCGAAGAGATGGTGGCGATGCTTCGGGAAATCGGCGCACTTCGAGAGCAGGACAACGCCTGGTCCTTCAACGGCCAGGCAGATCACCTGGACGTGCCGCCGACGATCACGGCTCTCCTGGGTGCGCGGCTCGACCACCTGCCGACGGGTGAGCGGACAACGACGTCACGAGCCTACTGTCGTCGGCCGATCATTCAAGATCCGATGCCCTCGTCGAGCTGCTTCCTGAGGCTGCGTCGGACCTCGGCGCTCGCCTGCTCGCACTCGTGGAGCGGCAGCTCCTGTTGCCGGACTCACCTCAGCTCACCGCCGGCGAGGCCTATCGGTTTCGCCACATCCTGATTCGCGACGCTGCATACGCCATGCTGCCGAAGGCTGAGCGGGCATCGCTCCATGAAGGCTTCGCCGAGTGGCTGGAGAAGGTCGCCGGCGGCCGGATCGGCGAGTATATCGAGGTCGTTGCCTATCACCTCGAGCAGGCGGCCTCGTACCAGCACAAGCTCGGACTCGAGGACGCACTGACGCGGGCGCTCGAGCTTCGGGCGGCCACCCAACTCCGTGCGGCGGGAAGAGCGGCCCGAAACCGCGATGACCTTGCCGCCGCCGCCTCCCTGCTGGACCGGTCAGCTCGGCTCGCCGATCGGCTCGATCCGGAGCGAGCCTGGGACGTGTACTTCCTTGCCGGCCTCCACTTCGAGCTCGGGCATCCCGAGACGGAACAACGGCTACTGGGGGAAGTCTCCGAACTCGTCGAGCTATCCGACGACGAGAAGTTGAAGCGACGGTGGGGGCAGTACGGGTCAGCGGTCCGTTCATGCGGGGTGAACCGGGTGCAGGAGAACGACTCCAGAAGGTGGCGGAGGCGGTCCTGCACGAAGCTGAAAGAGACGACGACAAACTGACGATGGCATGGGCGCTTGAGCTGCTCGGCGGCATTTTCGTGCATGAAGGCCGTCTCCTCGACGAGCTGGATCTGCTCCGCCGTGCTCTAACGCTGACCGAACAGGCCGACGACCAACAGGCGATTCGGACAATGCGGATCCTCGTGGCCAACCGGCTGCAGTTCGCTCCGATCCCCAGTCCCGAGGCGGAGCGCGAAGTCCGACGCATGCTGCAGCACGAAACGGAGCCGGCCGTACGAATCCTGCTGCTCACTGCCGCCGCGGTCCTCGCCGCTCACGACCTGAGGATCGAGGAAGCCAACTCGCGGCTTGTGGACGCGCGCGCCGAGGGCGAGGCGCTCGGCCAGGTGATGCCATTCCTGGCTGCCGACTGGCCGTCCGCAGTCGGCATGGTCGGTTTTGCCATCGGCGACCCGAGGATGACCGAGGAGGCATTGCGGCCGGTACTGGGAATCCTCGAGTCGGCCGAAGATGAATGGCACCTGTGCCCGATGCGCGGCATGCTGGCGAGGGCGATTGCGCTTCAGGTAGATCGACTCACTCCAGACCGCGAGGCGGAGGTCAAAACCCTCTGTGAGCAGGCGGCAAGGACGGCGCAAACCTTCGATCCGGGCACGCAAGCCCTCTGGCGACAGCCGCTTGCACTGCTGGCCTCCCACCGCGGACAGCATGATGCGGCGGTGCGTCACGCCGGGGAAGCCGCCGAGATCGTCAGGAATTCGCAGACGCTCGACCTTGAAGCTGAGGCATATCTGGACTACGCGACCGTATTGGAGGCAGCCAACCGCCCCGACGAGGCTCGAGCGGCCGCCGAGTGGGCAGCCAGCCGCGCCGACCTAAAGGCGTCACGAGCTCACCGCGCCCAGGCGGGCCGGATCCTGGAGCGGCTAGGCGCTCCCCCATAAGCCGCCCTTGGCCTGCC
>CAWJMZ010000006.1:0-707778 GCA_963844265.1 uncultured Chloroflexia bacterium
CGCGAGGCGTGACGACCGCTGCACAAGCCCGATCCCTTCGGCCCGGGAGGGACAGGCCATCCGGCATGCGCGGATTCGGGCGCGCACGCCTATCCTGAGACCGATGCTGTCCGTCCGTCCGCTGTCGCGGATCTCCTCCGCGATCGGTATCGCACTGCTGCTCGCAGTGGGCGCGAGCCCGGCACTTGCCCAGACCCTGGACGACCGCGTGGTCGACGAGGCGGGGGTGATGTCGAGCGCCCAGGTGGAGGAGGCGGAGTCGGCCATCCAGGACCTCCAGGACGAGAACAACGTCCAGCTCTGGGCGCTGTTCGTGGACTCCACCGGGGGACAGCCGGTCACCGACTTCGCCGATGCCGTCGCCGCGGAGAACGGGCTGGGCGGCAACGACGCGCTGCTGGTGGTGGCCGTCGACGACCGGCGTGACGCGCTCTGGGTCGGCGACCTGCTGGACGAGGCGAGCGACGAGGAGCTGGACCGCATCCTGGCCGAGCAGGTCGAGCCGCCCTCGCCGATGGCGAGTGGGGGGCGGCCGTCGCCGGCGCCGCGGCGGGGCTGGCCGAGGCACTGGATCCCGGCGCGGAGCCCGAGCCTGAAGAGCCGGGGCAGGGAGAGCCGGATCCCGCGGACGTCACGGCGAGGCCCGAGTTTCCTCTTCGTGCTCGCTGGCGGTGGCGCGATCGGCATCGGTGGCTGGATCCTGTGGAGCGGCTCGCGGGCCGGAGCGCGGCCGAGGAGGACGACCGGGAGCGCGAGCGGCGGCTGCGCGGCCTGGCCCAGCGTGCGAACGCCCTGCTCATCGAGACCGATGAGCTGCTGCGTCACAACGCGCAGGAGCTGGGCTTCGTGGAGGCGGAGTTCGGCTCCGAGGCGGCCGCGCCGTTCCAGGCGGCGCTGGCGGCCGCGCGCGAGCGAGCTGCAGGCCGCCTTCCGCATCCGCCAGCAGCTGGACGACGGCGATCCGGAGACCCCCCCGAGCGCGAGCAGATGCTCAACCGAGATCGTGGCGCGCTGCGAGAAGGCGCACGAGCTGGTCGACGGAGCAGACAGCCCGATTCCAGGAGCTGCGCGACCTGGAGCGCCGGGCGCCCGAGGTGCTCGCCGAGCAGGAGCGGCGCGTGGCGGAGGCGAAGGACCGGCTCCCGGCGGTGGAGCGAGTCCTGGCGGTCCTGCGCGCCGACGCAGCGGCAGCTCGCAGGCGGTCCAGGGCAACGTCAGCCGAAGCGCGCAAGCGGATCGAGATCGCCGGCCGGGCGGCCACCGATGGCATGGCAGCGCTGACGGGCGGCGACCGCGGAGCGGCCGCACGGGCCGCGAAGGCCTCGCAGGATGCGCTGGCGCAGGCGGCGGCGCTGCTGGATGCGATCGAGCGCGAGGGCGCCGCCCTGGACGAGGCACGGAGGGCCTCGACGACGGCGCTGGCCACGCGCCCGACGCGGACCTGGACGCGGCGCGCACGGCGGTGGCCGGGTCCGACTGAGACGGACCAGCAGGACGAGCTGGCGCGCGCTCGTGCGAAACTGGATGCTGCCGAGGCGGCGACGCGACGGCAACGCCGCGAGACCTGGTGCTCGCGTACCGGCTGGCCCGCGAGGCCGAGTCGGCCGCCGAGGCAGGTGGTGGCCAGCGGTCCGCGAGGGCGAGGAGCAACTCGCGCCGGCAGCTGGCCGCGGTGGACGCCGAGCTTCGCGCGGCGGAGCTGTCCGCGGATCGGGCCGAGGAGTTCATCGCGCAGCCGTGGCCACGGCATCGGCCGCCGGGCCCGCACGGCGCTCTCGGAGGCGGACGCCGCGCTCGAGCCGGGCACGGAAGCCTGCGAGACGCGATCCGCAGGCGGCGCTCGCCGACGCCGGCGCGCGGCGCAGCTCGCGAACGACGCCTACGAGCGCGCGCGGAGCGACTTCGGCGCCACCGATGCAATGACGGGCCGGGGCGGCACGGTCGTCATCGGCGGCCAGCCGTATCCGACGGGCGCCGCGAACTGGGGCAACGACATGGGCGGCGCGATCATCGGCGGCATCATCGGCTCCATCCTGTCCGGCGGAGGCCGCGGCTGGGGTCGGTGGGGGTGGCGGCTTCGGCGGCGTCGGCGGCGGATTCGGTGGGGGAGGCGGCTTTGCGGGCGGCGGTGGCCGCGCATCGGCGGGGGATTCGGTGGCGGAGGGGGCCGCTCGCGCGGGGGGGGTTGGTAGGCAACAATCGGACCGGCGGCCAGACGGCCGGTCGGGGAAGTCACAAGGAGGAGACCAATGGCACAGACGACCATCCTCGGGCGGATCGGGCAGCTGGTTCGCGCGAATATCAACGCCATGCTCGACAGCGCGGAGGATCCGGAGAAGATGCTGGACCAGCTGGTCCGCGACTTCACCAACAACATCGCCGAGGCGGAGGAGGCGGTCGCCCAGACGGTCGGCAACCTGCGCCTGCTGGAGGACGACCAGCGCGAGGCCCAGCAGGCGCAGCAGGATTGGGGTGACAAGGCGCGCGCCGCCTCCCGCAAGGCCGATGAGGAGCCGGGCGGCGGGCAACACCGCCGAGGCCGACCGCTTCACCGAGCTGGCCAAGATCGCCATCCGGCGCCAGATCAGCTTCGAGAACCAGGTCACGACCTTCAAGACCCAGATCGACGCAGCAGACCGAGCTGACCGATCAGCTGAAGGACGGCCTCAACAAGCTGCGCATGAAGCGCGAGGAGCTGGTCCAGAAGCGCGACGAGCTGGTCAGCCGCGCGAAGATGGCCGCCGCCCAGCGCCAGGTCCAGGAGGCCGTGCGCGAGCGTGAGCGTGATGGACCCGACCTCCGAGCTCAACCGCTTCGAGGAGCGCATCCGTCGCGAGGAGGCCATGGCACGCGGCATGTCCGAGGTGGCCGCGTCGTCGCTGGAGGAGGAGTTCGCCTCGCTGGAGGACGCCGATACCGAGGCCGAGGTGGAGGCGCGGCTGGCCGGGCTCCGCACCGGCTAGGGCTCGTGTATCCCTGCGGCTCGCCACCGTCATCGAGTTGGACGGGGGCGGGCAGTGCCGCCAGGTCGGGCGCGGTCGTGCCCAACGGCCGAGCGGATGCGGTCCGTTCGGCACTACCTCGACTGGCGGCGGGCAGGCCAATCTGATAACAGATTGGAGGGACTGTGCATGCGCAAGCTCATGTTCCTTGCCGCGACCGCCCTGGGCCTCTACGCCGCCGCTCGATGGTGGCGCGAGCACCGACGCGCCGGCGCCGACTACGTGAACACCATCATCAACCCGTGGTTGGAGCGCCACGGTCTCATCAGCGGCTCGCATGGCGAGCTCGGCATGATCGAGCACGTGGGCCGGAGGTCCGGCATCGTTCGGCTGACCCCCATCCACCCGATGCCGATCATGGACGGCTTCCGGATCATCGTGCCCGTCGGCGAGCGATCGGAATGGGCGCGCAACGTCCTGGCTTCAGGGCGCTGCCGGCTCCTGATCGGCGATCGCCGGTTCGAGCTCGACGAGCCGGTACTCGAGACACCGGCGGACGTGCCGGACCTGCCACGTCCGGTACGCGCGCTGTTCGGATGGCTCGGATTCCGATACCTGCACCTGCGGTTCTCTGAACGGGCCCAGCCCCATGCCGTCGTCCCAACGATCGAAGAGGCCCTGATCGGGCGCGAGGCGGTCCCGGCATAGGGGATCGGCGGCAGCACGCTGACTGTCGCCCAAGGAGGTCACCGTGCACCTCGCCAGCGTCCGGCCGCGCGTCGCCACTGCGGCACTGCTGGCCTCGCTAACGCTGCTCGTCGCCGCAACCCTCACCGGACCCGGAGCGGCTTCGGGCCGATCCCCGCTCGCCGCCGCCCACGACGAGCCCTCTAACTGCACTGTCGCCTATGCAGCAGACGACTCCGGAGCGTTCGCCGGCAACAACGAGGACGAGGTCAATCCGTTGACCAACATCTGGTTCGTCCCCGGCGAGGGCCGCGCGTACGGCAGCGCCTATGTCGGCTACGACGACCTCGTCATCCAGGGCGGCATGAACGAGGCTGGCCTGTTCTTCGACGGCCTCGGCGTCCGGGAGGTGGAGGTCCAGGCGCAGCCCGGCAAGCCGACGTACACCGGTGAGAACCTGTTCGTCGACCTGCTGGCCGAGTGTGATTCGGTCGCCTGCGTCCTCGAACGGTATGGCGCGCTCAGCGCGCCGGGCACCTGGAACGGCCAGGTCCTCTTTGGTGACCGATACGGCGATTCCGCCATTATCGAGCCGCTGACCGTCATCCCCAAGAGCGGCAGCTTCCAGGTGGCGACGAACTTCTTCCAGTCGGAGATCCCCCAGGCGGACCGTACCGACCAGCGCTATGTGGCGGCGACCTCGATGCTGTCCAATGCGGAGTCGTTCTCGGTCGATCTCATGCGCGAGGTCATGGATGCGACGCACCAGGAAGGGACGGTCAACACGGTGTACTCGACCGTGTACGACCTCCAGGCGGCCGTCATCCATCTCTTCTACTTCAATGACTTCACGACCGAGGTCACGTTCGACCTGGCACAGGAGCTCGGTCAGGGCGTCCATGATTACGAGCTGTCCGAGCTCTTCCCGGCAAACGGACCGGCCGCGAACCTCGCGGCCGCGTACCGCGCGCGGATCGCCGCCGCGGTGGACGGGCTGAGCCCGTCGCCGAGGTCGGCGGACAGCCCGCCGACTTCGAGGGCACCTACGAGGCGGAGTCCGTCACCTTCCTCGTCAAGACCACCGACGACGGGCTTGCGGTGCGCCAGCCGCGGACACCGTGGGTGGACCTCGTTCCCCTGTCGTCGAACGAGTTCGCGCGGGTCACCGTGGACGGCGCCGGCGTCCTGCACGAGCAGCGCGTCACGTTCAGCGCCGACGGCGAACAGGCGACGGTCGAGATCTCCCAGGACCAGGCCGGCAGCATCGTCGCCACGCGCACGGGGGTCCCGGCCAGCCCGTTCGACTGGCGGCCGGTCGCGATCCTCGTGGTCATCGCCGGCGGTGCTGCGGAGCTCTCGTGGCGGCTCATTCGCGCCCGTCGTCTACGTCGTACCGAGTCCCCGGCCCCCACTCCTCCCGTCGCGACGGCGGAAAGCCACCGCTGAGCTGGAGACCCGAACGTGCGCATGATGAACGGCAGGCGCAAGACAGATTGCGGCACGCTCCCACGTTGTCACGGGGTGTCTACTGAGAGCCATCGACCGCCATTCACGGCGGCCTGCACCGGAGGTCGACGATGCCGATCGCGCTGAACCACACGATCGTGTACTCCCGCGACAAGCAGAAGGGCGCGGAGTTCCTGACCGATCTGTTCGGCCTCCCACCCGCATCGGTCTGGGGGCCGTTCGTCACGGTCAAGCTGGCCAACGAAGTGACGCTTGACTACCTCGATGCCGATGGCGAGTTCTCGCCCCAGCACTACTGTTTCCTGGTCGGCGAGCAGGAGTTCGACGCGATCTTCGGCCGCATCACTGAACGCGGGCTCCCGCACTGGGCCGATCCCGGCCACCGCCAGCCCGGCGTGATCAACACGCACGACGGCGGTCGAGGCGTCTACTTCGACGACCCGAGCGGGCACATCCTCGAGATCATCACCACCCCGTACGGCGATGAGCGCTGAGGCAGGAGCCCGACTCCTCACGCCGAGTTCATCGCCGCGCACCCCGAGATCTGGTACGAGGACATCGGCGAGTAGCGCGACGCCGTCGCGGTAGGCCGTGCCCTCCCTACGGTTGCGTTACACCGGCGAAACGAACGAGATCGGCGACTGTGAAGTCCCCAGCCGTGGCCGAGGGCAACATCGGGCTGAATGTGCCCGGCACGTTCAGGTAGGAACCTGCGTCGCGCTTCAGGATGCGAACGAACGTCTCGGCCACGATCCTTCCACCAACCGGACCCAATTGATTACCCCCGCCGAGGACCGCGGCTTCCCGGAGCACGTAATACCAGAGCGGGGTCTTGTTGAGCAGCAGCCCGCCGTTGGAGTTCAGGACGGCGACCTCGGCTGCAGGCAGGCCCGACGTCAGCTGCGCTGCGGTCATGGGCGCGATACCAAACGAGTTCGCCATGCCCTGTCCGCTTGGCAGCCCGAGCGCCAGGCCCCGGCGGAGGTTTCGCGTGGCGAGAATCGCCATCATTCCTGTGAGCCCGGGCAGTGATTCCAGACCCGTTGGCCATGACGCTGTCGATACTGCGCGCCTTGTTGTTCACCGGCACGGGGACGCCCGTATCGAAGAAGGCGTTGAAGTCAACCACCCAGTTCGAGAACACCGGCAGCCGAGGGTTGCGATTGAACTCGAACACCTGTCCGAGCGTGGCGTTCGGGAAATTGAAGTTCACCCAGTAGTTGTCGCGAATCATGCTGTGACCGAAGCGATACGCGGCCACCGCGAATTCCACGGGCATGCGGAAGGGGGAGCCGACGGGAGCGGTGACGCTCGCCATCGCAGCGTCCACGGTCGCGACGCCGCAGATCCGCTTCAGGTAGTCATTCACGACTGCCCACTGATAGTGGTGCGTCACGATCCGCTTCGCCTCGGCGAAAATGTCGCCGGCGAACGAGGCGGCCAGCAGCAGGTCTACGACAGCGTTGTGGAACCGCAGCATCGCTTGATGAAACTGAACGACGATCAGGTTTTCATCGTTGCGCGGGTCGCCGATAACGGCAGTGTTCGTACTCGATATGCGCGGAACGTCGAAGTTCGTCTGGGTGGCCATGCCGCCGGGGCGTGCCATTGCCGCTGGGTCCGCCGGGTCCTACGTTGGTGTTGGTACCCAACTCGAACTTGATCGCTGTGGAAGGCCCGGTGGACGGAAACGCGTAGAGGAAGGCGTCCAATCCAGGGCCACGGCCATAGAGCGAATCGAGGTCCAGCGACGGGCTGCGCATGTTGTTGATGTCGTTGGCGTCGACCGAGGCGTCGAGAGTCGACGAGACGTCGAACGTGATGTCGTGGTCGACGAACTGACCGAAGTACACAAATCCTGAAGGTACCGAAGAGACGCCGGCGTCGGCCGGGTCTTGAGAATCGGGATTCGGCTCGCGGCCAAAGTCGCCCATCATGTTGCCGAGCTGCCCAGAAGAGACCGCGACGTGGTGCTGAACGGCAATCGGGTCGACGCGCGTACGGAATTCGCGGACATGTATCCAAACCGATCCGCACAGGTCGAACTGATCTGTGGAAGGGGGAACCAGTAGATCGGGATCTTGATGCCGTGGAAGCGCCTGAGTCGCGGCTTCAATGTATCGAGCGACTCGATGACGTCCTCGGGCAGTTCTTCGACCGGCGTGCGCGCCGGCTTGATCCGGTTGACGCTGGTTAGCACCTCTTCCGCCGGCACCGTGAGCGCCACGTCGGTCTCGTTCAGGCGCCTCCGCAGGTCCCCCAGATTCAGCGGCTTCGGGTTCCGGGATCCCTTAGCGGTCGACGGTTCCCTCAGGAATTTCTGTACCAGCGGTGGAATGTCCGAAGCTGACGCGGGAGTGGCTTCGGCCTTGTGGGGCTGAGCTGTCCGCTTTCTGGCCATGAGAGCTTTCCTCCTATAGGTCGTTGCGGCTCGCAGGCGCCCTTCACCCAATCACTCGCGGCCGTGCCCCCAGGACAGGGCGGCATCGGGAACGTGGCCCTCGCGATGCCGCACAACCGGGGGCGTCGAGTAGCCGTCTCTCAGGGCGTGTGACCGGTACCCGTCCAGGTCCACGATTACGGAGTCCAGAAGTGCGCTGGCTCCGATGGGAACGCGCCTGGTTGCGGTGACTCGCTGGCGAAACGCCAGAACGGGCAGTGGTCGCGAGGGTCACCGCCGCGACGTGCATCGGCCCTCTGCCTCGGTGTTCCGAGGACGGGGCGCGACGACTTCCGTACAGAATCACGGTCCCCCCGCGTTCTGCCCGCCGTCTCGGTGGCGGCTGCTAGGGCTTCATGGATCGTACGCCGATGGTCAAGTTCTAATGGCCACCACGGACGGAAGAAGTTGACGTCAGGCGGATAGTGGAGCCATGGATGCCGCAACTGCGGCCCTCGTTGGGTGGGGACCTGCTGTCACTGGCCGTCGAAACGCTCGCGTTCGTCGATGTCGCGGGACTGGACACCCAGGATCAACCGGTCCGCGCGTGGAAGGACCAACGAGGTGGAGCCACGCGTTCGCTGATTGCACCGATCACGGAGCCGCCCAGGGAAGCCACGTGCCGGCGGCGCTCAGCGGGTGGGGATTCCACACCAGCGTCGCCATATCGAGAGGGGGCAGACGATGATCAACCGCGCGTTTGCTTTTCAGCCTGGGCTGTTTCGGGCCGCGATCGCGCTGATCGGGCTGATCCTGGTCGCTGGGGGATGCGGCGGCATCGACCCGGCTTCCTCGGACTCGACGCCGTCGACCGCCTCAGCTCCACCTGGCAGTACGGCAACTGCCGATGACGGGAATGGAAACGCCAACGGCAACGGCAACGGCAACGGAGGCATCGTCTGGCCGTCGCTGCCGAGTGGGCCCGATATCCCGGACACCTTGGAGATCCACGTATACAAGGTGCTGGAGCCGGCAGACGCCAGCCGCTGCGCTGCGCTCTTCGCCGGGGGCGTCGAAGTCGGGAACGTCGTGGTCAGCCTTGTCGGCGCAACGGAACTCAACTTCGTGACGGGCGACCGAACACGCCTTCTCTATACGGCGGGAGCACATCTATGTGCCGGCAACGAAACGGCCGCGCGGGAGGCCTTCGCAGCGGCGGTGACTCTGGGTTCATGGAATGAGGATGCCGAGGATGCCGAGACGCAGACAGTCGTCTGCACCGTGTGGGATACCGTCGCGCACCTGTTGGATCCCAACGCGGGAGCGTGCACTCTCCAGCTCGCCGACGATGGGGATCCGGACGACGGTGACGCAGATGCGACGGACGACGCGACTCCGTCGGACGACCCTTCAGCGACAGCCGGTGAATCGGACGCCGCCGATACGACAGACGCCCCCTGATGGCGGCCAGGGTGCCACCTGCGGAGACCGCTGCACCCGCCCGCCCGGCCTCGCAGGACGCGCTGCTTCGCACTGTCCTGCCCTTTGTGACCAACGTGACGGTGTTGACCGCGCTGCTGGTGTACTTCGGCTGGAAGCGATCCGATGTGCAGGCGCGAGCGCTCGGACTCGACGAAACGATCTTTGGTCTTTCGACTCGCGATTACCTGCTGCGCAGTGTCGACTCCCTGTTCGTTCCACTGGCCGTCGCGGCCGTGGTCGGCGTGGGGTGGATGTGGGCCGACGGACTCGTCCGTCGTCGGCTCGACGATCCGAATTGGGCGCCGGTCCTGCAGCGTGGCATCACCGTCCTCACATGGTCATGGCTCCTCTTGCCGGCGCTGGCCCTGGCAGTCTTGGTCGGATTCGGAGTCGGACAGCTGACGTTTCCCCTGAGCTTCGGGCTTGGAGCGCTGTTGACGGCGCATGGCGTCAGCCTAAGCCGGGACCTGGAACGCCGCCGCGGCAGCGTCGAGACCGAGCGCACGTGGCGCACAGACGTGAACCGCAGTCTGCTGGCGATGCTCGTCCTGCTCAGCGTGTTCTGGACCATCACGCTCGTGGCGGAGAGCCGCGGACTGGCGCTAGCCGACCAGGTCGAGGCAGGCATCGACCGACGGCCGGCGGTCGTGGTGCACAGCATGCGACCCCTGGGCTTTGAGGCACCTGGCGTCACGGAGGAGCGGCTCGCGGACGACAGCTACCGCTACGAAGGGCTGCGGCTCCTGCACCACCACGAGGGCACATTCCTGCTCGTGCACGACGGATGGGCCCGGGAAGAGGGCGTGCTCCTGATCCTGCACGATGACGAAGACCTGCGATTCGAGCTCAGCCGGGGCGCGCCCGCTCCATGATGGCTCGAGGCGCCTAGGCGAGCGGTTTACGCCCCCTCCTTGCTGATGAACTCGAGCTGAATGCCGAAGGTGGCCCGAAAGCCCTCGCCCTCGATCGGCAGCAGCCACTCCCCGTTCTTCTGCTTCAGCTCCAGGCCGTCATCGGTGAACAGCTCGCCCATGTGCTTCGCGAGCCGCAGCTTCGGTTCGAGCCTGGCCTGCACGTAGCAGTGGCCGTGATAGACGAGGTTGTCGGAAAAGCCGATGCCGAAGAGGTCTCGCTCGCCGACGTACGTCTCGATCCGCATGACCAGGTCGTCCGCATCGGCAGGAGCGGCACCTGAGTCGAGCCAGCCCTGGTAGATCAGGCGACGGTTGCGGTCGGGCCCCAGCCAATCGAAGCGAACCTCCTTGTCGTCGAGCTTCTCGCTGTTGAAGGGGCCGTAGCAGTTCTCGGCCTCCTTGCTCTGGTGGAACAGGTCGAAGTCGACGCCGCGTGGCTTGAGCGCGACGCCGATGAAGAATTCGCTCTTACCGATCCAGTCGCGCCCGTGCGAAATCTGGGCGTCGACGAGCCGCAGACGCGCATGGATGTCGCCGTGAAAGAACCGCGTCGCAATCTCGAACGCCTCGCGCGATGTGATGAGCGAGTCGGGCCCGCCATGGCATTTGTGGACGAACGCACGTGGAGCTCCCGGGATCCCGGCGGAGTCGATCTTCACGAGTCCGTCACTCCGGTTGTAATTGAGGCCGAACTCGCCCTCGACGCTGAACAGGCGGTTCAGGAACGTCGCCGGGCCGACGCCAAAGGTGCGGTAGTTGGTCCCGATCACCGTGAGGAACCGCTCGAGCGGAAAGTGCCGCTCGAGGCGCTTGAAGCTCATCGGATCCTTGGCGTCCTTCTGCCGTTCCTCGTTGAACTGCTCGAGCTCGTCGGCCGCATCGAGCATCGGCAGCCACTTGAGGTTGCTGAGCCGCTGGAACGGAATTCCCTGGTGCGGTGTCCCGAGCGTCACCACCTTGTTCACTGACTTGGGTGCCTCGCCGGGGGCGTACTCGGACTGCAGGGTGCGGCGCACGATAAGCCCGCCCATGGAGTGGGCGATGATGTTCACCTTGGGCTGCTCGTCGCCGGTCTTCAGCGTAACGAGGGCACGGACGAGCTCGATGAGGCGCTTCAGCGCCGCGCCGTACTCTCCGAAGTGCGGTTGTCGAGGTCGTAGTACCTGAACACCCACAGCGTCCGCCTCGGATCAGGGTTCTTTCGAAGCGCCAGCGCCATCGCGGGGTCGACGACGATCTTGTTGTCGACGAAGAAGGCGCGTGGGAAGTCCTTCAGCTCCTTCGGGATCTCCTGGCCCGCGGTGATCGGGCGCCCGTAGTAGCCGACGACGTTCGTCGCGTCCTGGTACCGCCACGCCGACTTCAGAAAGCGAAGGATCATCCCCTCGTAGATGTAATTCTCGCCGCGCTTCTGTGGGTAGACAGTGCCGTCGTTGAACCCGTAGTACGTCAGCTTCTTCTCGTCGCTGACGTCCAGGCCGCCGAACCCGCGCACCAGGATGATCGGCAGCTCAGCATTCGTTGGCTCCGCCGCATTCGCCATGTGAAGTCCCCTCCGGCGACCCTCGGTCGCCCAGCAGTTACGACCTCCACAAGGAGGACCAGTGCATAGCCGCCCCGCCCAGCACACCGCGAAGCAATGGAGTGATGAACTCCGTAAGGACGTTCATCCGTGTGGGACTCCGAACCCGAGCCGGTGTCGTGAGCCTGCGCCGCTCCAACGTTGGCTCGCTTCTGCCTCGAGGGCATCCGGGTCAGGGGGCGCCTTCAGTGCCCGACGGGATCGCGGCTCGGAAACGGTTCGCGACACCCTTGCCCCCAACCGATCGGCGAGGATCCGTGTTGGCGTCCGACGCTACGCCCGGCATTTGATCATTGTCAAGAAGTACTCGACAACGAGGTGTACGGGCTTGTCGCGAACGCCCCCGGAGCTTACGCCGGTTCGAGTGCCTGCTCGAGCTCAGTGACCAGAACGTCAATGTCCGCTGGCTGCGTTCGATGTGACGTGATGCATGCGCGCAGTGCCGTGGGCGTGGGCCCGCTCAGCCGAACCTGTGAGATCCATGCCCGGCCGCTGCCCACAACTCGATCGACCACCTGCGGGACCGTCGTGCGACCGCTTTCGATATGCGGGTGGGTGAAGCACAGAACCGCGAGCGGGGACTGGTGGACCACGGTCCAGCCCTTCGAGGTCAGACGCCTAGCGAGGACCGCGCTCATCTCGGCCTGATGCTCGATGAGTTCGGCCATGCCGCTCGAACCCAGCTCGGCCAGCGTCATGAAGAGCTTGAGACCGATGAACCGGCGTGACCATTGGATCGTCGTTACATAGGCGTCGATCGTATCGGCGACTGCTGGCGGTACATACGAGGAAGCCTCGACCCGAAATGCCTGGCGGACCGGGTCTGGGTGTTGCGTGAAGAACATCCCGGCCGCCACGGGTACGGACAGCCACTTGTGAGCGTCGCAGGTGATCGAATCAGCGAGATCGATGCCCGCCAGGTGGTGGCGCAGCGTCGGTGACAGAACGGCGGCCCCGCCCCACGCCGCGTCAACGTGAAGCCACAGACCCTCGCGCCGTGCAACTTCGGCGACCGCCGGAAGTGGGTCGATCGCTCCGGCCGCCGTGGTGCCCGCCGTTGCCACGATCATGAAGGGCAAGCGGCCATTGGTCCGGTCCGACGCGATCCTGCGACCGAGGGCCTGCACGTCCATCCGCAAGTCGGCGTCAACCTCAACGTGTTGCACGGCTGCCCGACCGATGCCCGACAGGTGAGCGATCTTCAGAAAGGAGTGGTGCGCTTCAGCAGAGAGGTAGAGCACCGGCTGAGCTCCGAGGGCGCCGGCGCCGCGCTCGCCGAACTCTGGAAACGCCCTGGTCAAGGCGACGGTAACGGCGGTCTGGTTGGCCTCCTGTCCACCGCTCGTGAAGTTGGCGAAGCCAGTGACGGGATCAAGACCGAATGCGCCCATGAAGAATCCGAGCACGTGGCGTTCGATTTCGTTGGCGACCGGGGCGTGTGGCCAGGCCGCGAGCTGTGGGTTGTAGAGCGCCACGAGGGCGTCGGCGACCACACCGGCACGCCTGACAGTCGGGTTGAAGAGCCCGAAGTAGCGGGGATGGTTGACGTGCAGCGACCAACGCCGCAGCAGGCTTGCGACTTCGTCCACCAGCTGGTCGAGTGGGATCGGGCCGCCAAAGTCGTACCGCGCCAACTGCTCTCGGATCTGGTGTGGAGACACGGCTGGGGCAACAGGGAGTCCGTCGAGCGCGCTCTCGTACCTCCTGATTTCGTCCGTCAGCTGGTCGAGAGCGGAGTCGGCAGCGCCGTGGGGATCTGGCGGTGCAGTCAACGGAGTCCCTGTCATGCGGCCCTGTGACCGCGATGATCGCCCGCCTCCGTTCTGGTGTCTATGCCGCTTGGCGTGGGTCAAACGTGACAGTGCCGCGAGCGCCAGTCGGTCGCTGAGGTTAGGCGAGGAGCCGATTGAGCACCCGTTGGGCGGACTCCAGGGCGCCTTCGACCCAGCCCTGCGAGGCGGAGAACGCCTCACTGCACACCCAGATCGGCGTATTGGGATGGGGCTGCACCAGACGCTCCATCACCTCGTCAGACCGTACGCCCACGTTCCAGGTATGCCAGGCGCCCTCGGACCAGTCGACGAACGCCGCACGGACCGGTGGCGGAACGGTCATCGTCGGGTGCGTCGCGGCCAGCTGCTCCGCGGCAGCGGCCAGCTGCGCGGGACTGGCTGGATGCGCATGCCATCGCTCGACGGCGTCGTACGGCGCATCGTGCTCCGCGGTCGCGGGCTCCGCCAGCGCGACCCAGGCCTCCCGGTTCGGGCCATCGGCATAGCTCGCCAACAGCAAGGCCGGGCCATCGGCGGCGGTGGGGCCATCCCGCTCGAAGTCGAAGTAGAACGTCTTGCTCAGCGGCAGGTCGCTCACGGTCCGCATGCCCGCGAACCCATCGGTCCGCCACCATGGCCGCTCGTACACCTGGAATAGCTTCGACGCGGGTGTGGCGGTCACCGAGCCGATAAGTGCCTCGCCTTCACGGTGCGGTGCCAGCTCGCCGGCGATTCTGCCCATGGCCGACGGCGGCACCGTCAGAACGACTTGGCGGGCGAGCACATCCGACTGGCCATCGAACAAAAGACGCACCGGTCCATTCGCGTCGCCGTCGACGCGCGCGAGCGCGCGAAGGTGATGGCCATACCCAATGGTGCCGCCCAGCGCCACGAACGCCTCGCCGATGGCGCGCGGCAACCGCTCCATGCCCTCGACGAGCGTACGGTTCTCCGCCTCGGGTCGCGCCTCGATGAGCACCCACGGGATCGCATCGGCCGCGTTCCGATCCGCCAGGACGGTGGAGTAGCCGAACCCGTCGACGACGTACTGGTGTGTTTCCGGGGCGAGCACGGCGGCGAGGACGTCTCCGAGCAACCAGTCGCGCAGCAGCCGGCCGCGGAAAGCGAACGAGCGACGCACCTCGGTCCACTCGGCATCGGTCAGCTCGAGGGCACCCGGCACGATGCGCTCGAACGCATCGACCAGCACCTCCGCGGGCGTCAGCCCCGCGAGGTCCGACGGAAGGCCATACACCGATGCAGCGCGCGCCGGCTCCCCGGCCGTCCAGGCATGCCCGCGCAGCAGGTAGCGGTTGGCATCGAGGACGGTGTGAAACGCGCGCGTCTCCAGGCCGAGGGCGTCGACGACGCCGCGGACGAGTGGCTGGCTCGTGCGGAAGCGCATCCCCCCAAGCTCCGCACGCACGCGCGGAATCCCGTCCACGCGCAGCGAGAGCAGCCTGCCGCCGATGCGCCGTGACGCCTCGAACATACCGATGCGCCATTCAGGGCGTGCGTCCGCGGCACGCCACGCGACGAACGCGCCACCCACACCACCGCCGACCACGGCGAGATCGAGGACGGCACCGTCGTCCGCCGATGATGGGCGCGCCATCTCCAGGCCCTCCGTCTCCCCGGCAGCGCCCCATGCTACCGCGAGGTCCCGGCATTGGACGTCAGCGGTCGAGGGCGGCCAGCATCGGCTCCAGGGCGCCGATCGAGTCGACCGTGATCGGGTCGAGCACCAGCTGAAGGTGCGACACACCGGCCGCCGCGAAGTCGCGGATCGTCGCGGCGAGAGCCTCGGGGTCGTCCCCGGGATCGGGGCCGACTCCGGCTCCGATTCGTCGCCGGCGGGCCGACCCACCGCTGCTTCGAATCCGACGAGCACGGCCAGCGTCCGCTCGACCTCGGCGGGGTCGCGACCAACGGACCGGCATGCGGCGTCCACACGATCGCGCAGGGGCAGATAGCCCTCGACCGAGTTGCCGAACCACGCGTGCCACGCATTCCAGGCATCGACATGTGGAAGCGTGATCTCCAGCATCCGCGGACCGATCGATCCGACCATGAGGGGCGGACCTCCGGCACGATGCGGCGGCGGCAGCAGGGGCAGGTCGCTCACGGCGTAATACGCGCCACGCAGGTCGGCGCGGCCCTCGCGTAGAAGCGTGCGGATGATCGTGAACGCCTCCTCGAAGCGGCTCACCCGATGGTCGAACGGAAAGCCGAAGGCTCGGTACTCCGCCTCGTTCCACCCGGCTCCCAGGCCGAGGATGAGCCGGCCGCCGCTGATCTCGTCGACCGCGTTGGCCTTCGCGGCGAGCATCGCGGGGTTGTGGAAGCTCGTGGCGGCCACGAGCGGGCCGAGCTCGACGCGGGTCGTGATCGCCGCGAGCGCCGCCAGCTGGCTCCACGCCTCCCACGGCGCGACCGGCTGCGGCCCGCGGTCGCGATACAGCAGGTGATCTCCCACCCAGAGGGAGTCGAGGCCGATCGCTTCGGCGGTGCGTGCCATCTCGGCCAGCTCCGGCCAGCGAACGACACGCTCGACCTCCGGAAGCTGCACTCCGACCTTGAGAGAACGCGTCACGCGCCCATTCTCCCCCTGGTCCCGCCCGTCAGTTCGCGATTCCGACCGCGGCTGCGCGGAGCCGTCCATCACCACGGACACCGCCATGCGCATCCCTGATGATCGATCGACTGTCGCCCTCGGCGCTCGAGCTGTGACCGCGGACGCCGTCGCGACGATTGCGACCCTCAATGCCGACGGCGAGTGGGTCAACGACCGCGAGCCACCAGCTCACGCCGCACGGACGGTCATCCGGACCGGCGAGGAGTGCGGTCAGGCATGCTGACGTAGGCTTGGGCGATGCGGATTCTCGTCGTCGGCGCCAGTGGCTACATCGGTGGCCGCCTCACGTCCGTGCTCTCCTCGCTCGGGCACGAGCTCACGCTGATGAGTCGCGATGCGCGACCCTTGGCCGGGCGATTTCCCCAGGCGGCGGTGGTGGCGGCCGATCTCCTGATGCCTTCGTCGCTCACTCCCGCGCTGGATGGCGTCGAGGTCGCGTACTACCTGGCCCACTCGATGGGCTCAGGTGAACGTGGCTTCACCGATCGCGATCTGACGGCAGCGCGGAACTTCGCGGCGGCGGCCGGGCAGGCCGGCGTTCGACGTATCGTGTACCTCGGTGGGCTGGGTGACGAGGCCGCCGGGCTGTCGCCGCACCTTGCCAGCCGACAGCAGGTGGGGAAGGAGCTCGGCGCCCATGGCGTGGCGGTCACGGAGTTCCGGGCCGCGATCATCATCGGCTCTGGGAGCGCGTCCTTCGAGATCCTCCGCCACCTCACCGAGCGGCTGCCGATCATGATCACGCCGCGCTGGGTGAGCACCCGTTGCCAGCCGATCGGGATCCGGGATGCCCTGGACTACCTCGTAAGCGCGCTCGACCATCCGCAGATCACAGGTGTCGTCGAGATCGGCGGGCCGGACATCCTCTCCTACGGCGACATGATGCGCACCTACGCACGCCTCCGTGGCCTTCGGCGCATCATGATCCCGGTCCCCGTCCTGACGCCGCGCCTGAGCTCCTATTGGGTCAGCCTCGTCTCCCCGGTGCCGGCGGGGATCGCACGGCCATTGATCGAAGGGTTGCGCAACGAGGTCATCGTCCGCGATCCGGGCCCCGCCGCCGCGTTTGACCTGGCACCGGCGTCATATGAAACCGCCCTCCAGCGCGCCATCGACCGGACCGATCGGCACGTCGTGGAGTCCACGTGGTTCGACTCGCTCGACGCGCCCGGTCGCGAGGAGCTGCCGATCATGACGTCGCACGAAGGGATGATCATCGAGCGGCGCCGGCAGGTCGTTTCGGTGCCGGCGGATCGGCTCTTTGCCGAGGTCGAGCGGCTCGGCGGTCGCGCCGGGTGGCCGTACGGCAACGGCCTGTGGCGCATCCGCGGAATGCTCGATCAGCTCGTCGGCGGCGTCGGCATGCGGCTCGGGCGCCGCTCTGCCACCGATCTACGGGTCGGCGACGCGCTCGACTTCTGGCGCGTAGAGGCCGTGGAACGTCCCACCCTGCTCCGCCTCCGGGCCGAGATGCGCGTCCCAGGGCGAGCCTGGCTTCAGTACGAGGTGACCGAGACGAGCCGCGGCAGCCGCCTCGAGCAAACCGCCTTCTTCGAGCCAAAGGGGCTGCCGGGCCTTGCGTACTGGTATGTCCTCTACCCCATCCACGGACTCATCTTCCGCGGCATGGTCCGCCGGCTGGCGGCTCGATCACTGGCCGCGGAGCACGGGCCACGTCGAAACGCCCGCGACTGACGGACCGGTGGCCGACCCCTCGACCGAGTTCCCCTCAGGTGGGGGTATCCGACCGATCCACAGTGTCGACCGAGCCGTCCGCCCGCCGCGAACCGGAACCTCCACCGGCCGGAACTCGCTGCCCATTGAAGGGCGCACGCACGTGACGGGCGCGGCGAGCACGCTTGCTCCGCGGGAGTATCGTGCGACCTGACCTGATGCTCAGACCTGAGTCTGCCTGCCTCGCCATCGCGGATATCACCGGGTACACCCGCTTTCTCGGCGGGAGCGAGCTCGACCACGCGCAGGACATCCTGGCCGATCTCATGAACACCGTGGTGACGAGCCTCCGGCCCACCCTCCGCCTGGCGAAGCTCGAGGGTGACGCCGTCTTCGTCTACGTCATCACCGATGCGATCGATGGGCCGGTCCTCCAGGACACGATCGAAGGCTCGTACTTCGCATTCCAACGGCGCCTGCGCGACATCCGCCAGGCCTCGTCGTGCGAGTGCAACGCCTGCATCCTGGTGCCCGCGCTCGATCTGAAGTACGTCCTCCATCACGGGCAGGTCGTGCGTCAGCGCATCGGCACGTCCGAGGAGCTCGTCGGGAGCGACGTCATCGTCGTCCACCGGCTTCTCAAGAACGGGGTCACGGAGGCGACCGGCATCGCCGCGTACGCGCTCTACACCGATGCCTGCGTGGCCGCCATGGCACTGGACGACCCGTCCACAGCGGGCATGGTCCGGCACGAGGAAGCGTTCGATGACGTCGGCGAGATCGGCGGCTGGCTCGTCGACCTGAGGGCGGCGTGGGCGGCCGAACTCGAGCGTTCGCGAGTCGTGGTCGAAGCCAAAGACGCGCTGGCCGTCTACAACGCGACCTTCGATGCGCCGCGGGCGCTCGTCTGGGAGCACCTCACCTCGCCGGCACTACGTCCGGCGTGGCAGCTGGGCGTCGAGGCCGTACTGGCTGAGGCCGGACCTGCGGGCCGACGCGGGATCGGCACGGTCAACCACTGCATGCACGGAAAGGACGCGATCGTCGAGGAGGTCGTCGACTGGGAACCGATCGACCACGTCACCTATCGATCGCTCCTGCCGGTGCCCGGTGCACCGAAGCTGCTCAACACCTTCCAGCTGTCCGACGTTGGTGTCGGCCGCACGCGCCTCGAGTTCCGGCTCGCCCGCCCCAGGGCGAAGAAGGACCGAGCGGCGGCCGAGAACCTGGTGGCGATGCTGAACACGACGATCATGCGCGACTTCGCGGCACTCGAGTCCGTGGTCGCCGCCGCCGCGTCCGGCGCGTCTGGCGGCGAGCTTCCGGCCGAGCCCGACCTGCCGGTATCGCTCGGCCGCATGGTCACCGAGCCGATCACCCGGGCTGGATAGCGGCCAGGGCCACCCTAAGCGCACTCGGGCTCGACACGGCGACGCCCGTCACGCCGCCCGACATCGACCGAGTCGGCCGGATCTGGGTGACGCCCTGGATCAACCGCTAGGGCACGAGGAGATAGGTCGTCAATGACCCTAGTCCCTTCACCTCCACCACGCGCGATTCGAAGGTGAACCGACCGGACGCGCGCTCCATGGTGCCTGCCGAGATCTGGATACGGCCGGGGATGCCCGTCGCCTGCATCCGAGCGGCAGTGTTGACGGTATCGCCCCAGAGATCGAATAGGATGCGCTGCTGACCGATCACGCCGCCGACGACCGGGCCGCTGGCGAGGCCGACCCGGATCGGAAGGTCGAGCCCATGGGCCTGCTGCCACCGGTTCGACTCGGCGAGCAGGTCCTTTGCGGCGCGCAGGGCCGCATCAGCGTGGTCCTCCCGTGGGATCGGGGCGCCAGCGACCGCCATGTACTCGTCGCCGACCGTCTTGAGCTTCTCGACGCCGCAGTCCGCCGCCACGGCATCAAAGCGCGTGAAGAGGTCCTCGAGCAGGCCGACGACCATGTCGGGATCCGTTCGGTTCACCCACGGCGTGAAGCCGGCGATGTCGGCGAACATGACCGTCGTCTCCGCATAGGTCTCGGCGATTCGCTCCTCCCCGTGCTTGAGTCGCGTGGCGATCGACGCCGGAATGGCGTTCGAAAGCAGAGCATCGGCGCGGGCCTCCGCCGCCCGGCGGCGGACGTCCGAGTAGCGGAGCAGCAGGAACACGATGGCCAGCGGCAGTGCGACATTCATGACCCAGCCGATCACCACCAGCGGATACGGCGCCGGCCCGAACGTCTCTTGCGCCCAGCTATCCGTGACCGCCATCAGCCCGAGACTCACCAGGAAGGCGAAGAACCATGGCACCGCGCGCTGCGGTCCCAACGCCAGGATCGCGTAGGCCGGAACCAAGAACGCCCAAACCAGGCCCGGGCTCGAGCCGGTGATGCCACCGCCGACCATGTTGGCGAGCGGCACCCAGACGGTCCCCGCCGCGATGAGCGCGACGACATACCGATCGAATCGCCCGGTGAGCGCAAGCACCGCCAGGTTGCCGATGCTGAACACCGACAGCGCCGCGGCGAGGACGAAGCTCAGGGGATGCCCCTGGGCCTGGATCGGCAGGGAGATCGGCGAGACAACGGTCAGGATGCCCGCGGCGACGCCAATCCGCTTTCTGAGCCGCAGATCGTCATCATCGGAGGGGGCGTCGGCCATGCCCAGCACACGCACGACCAGGCGACCGATCCCTCCCACTCGCCGATCATACCGGCGGCCCTGAGACGAAGCCTCAGCGCACGTCTACGGAGATGTGGATGATGCTGCCCCGGGCGAGGGGAACACGGCCTCGAGGCTGGCCTGGTCGCGAACGAAGAACCGCGCGGCACCGACAGCGATGGCAGCGAATACCACGGCTCCGCCGACCACGCCGATGACGGCAGCGGCCATTCCACTGGCACCGACCAGCAGTGCGAGGACGCCGGCGAGCACGCCGGCGAGCAGGGCGTCGATGACCGCGACCGTGCCGGTCGAGGTCGTCAGGCTGTAGAGGACTCCGCCGACCCCCGCGCCCGGCGCTCGGTAGTCCCCCATCACCGTCGCCAGGTCGTCATGCGTCGGCGTGGTGATGTACGGCCGCAGCTCCGGCCTCACCTGGAGATAGCCGTGCCGGACGCGAGCCATGGCGTGCACCGCACGCAAGTCGTCCGCGGTCGTCCCAAGGATCCGTCCGAGCGTCATCAGCCCGACAATGAAGTTGAAGGCCAGCGCGACCGCTGTGACGCCCAGGAACGACGAGCCGGATGGAATCGCAGGTGAGAGCAGCGCCAGCGCCACGAACGACATCGACATGAAGGTGAGGAAGACGCCGACTCGCGTGAAGGCCTCGTTATAGACGAGCGACCGCGTCGAGGACAGGCTCGCATGCTCGGCATTCAGGATCTGGACGGAGCGCGGGTCATGCTGCCAGGCGGCCGGCTCGGCTGAGTCGTGGCGGGAGGCGGGCTTCGCCGCATCGGGAGTCGGTGATGGCATCGTGGCTCCTCTGAGGTGGAATGACGCGTCGATTCTCCCCATGCGCGCGACCCGCCGAAAGGCCGGACACCCATTGCAGGTGCGGGTTCAGATTCGACACGGCGTAACCGACAGCCCTAGCCGTCGTGCTCAGTGGAGAGTCCTGAAATCTACGCCGGCCTCAGCTCAGCGGCTTGACCACCATGATCAACATGGAACCGATGATCATCGCGACCGTGTACCAGAACAGCGAAGCCGCACAAGCCTTACCAGATGATGCGGACGACCTCGGTCGGCGTCGCGATGCCCTTGAGCTCCAGGGTGCGTTCCGCGGTCATGGGGAACGACCGACGCGCGGCGTCAATGGTTGCTCGACTGACCAGGATCTCAGCGCCATCCGCCGCGGCACCGATGCGGGCGGCGATGCTGACGCCCGTCCCCACGTAGTCGGTGCCGGAGCGGCTGGCCTCTGCGGCGTGAACGCCGATGCGTACGGTTGGCGCGAACCCTTCCCGCTCGCGATGGGCCGCGAGGCGGCGCTGAAGATCGACCATCGCCTCGATCGCGCCGGATGGATCAGCGAAGGCGAGGAAGAAGCCGTCCCCGGTGTGCTTGACCACCTGGCCGCCGTGCTCGGCGACGACGGATCGCACCGTCTCGTCATGCCGACGCAGGACCGCGTGCCAGGCTGCGTCGCCGAGCGCCTCGCCCAGCCGGGTCGAGTCGACGATGTCGGTGAAGGCGAACGCCATGGTCTCTCTCGCCGCTGGCTGCGACGCCGGGGCCGCCTGGGGATCGATGCCGATTGACGCGCCGATCTCGTCGGCACGACGGAGCTCCAGCACCGCTCCGAGCTGCTCGAACGTGGATCGGGCCGCGCGGAGCTCCATCCCGGCGCGATCGCCCTGTCCGCCGGCCACCAGGGCCTCGGCGAGTGCCAGGCGTGCGCGGGCCGCCTCGTACGGGGCGTCGAGGTCCGTCCACGCCTCGACCGCGTCGCGCAGCGAGCCGGCGGCCTCGACGATCCGCCCCGCGCGGAGCTGAACCAGCCCGCGGGCACCGGCCGTCGTTGCGGTCATCGCGGCACTCCCGAATCGGTCCGCGATGGACTCGAGCTGCTCGAGGGCGCTGCGAGCCGTCGCATCGTCTCCGGCAGCCAGCGCGATCTCGACCTGCGCCCGCAGCAGCGGCACCAGATAGAGCGCGGAGCCCGGCGGCGAGTGCCAGCTTGGCGTCCTGGGCGGGCGCTGGATGGCCTCGCGGATCCCCTCGGCGGCAGCCTGGACACGGCCCTGGGCGAGCCGCAGGAGCGACAGCGCCGGCTCGACGTGCGCTGAGAGCGCGTGGGCCCGCAGGAGCGCCTCCTCCGCCTCCGGGAGGTCGCCTCGACGCAGGCGGATCTGACCGATCCGGTAGAGCGCCATGCCGGCCGCGGCGGGTATGAAACCGGCCAGCTCGATCGATGCCTGCCGAGCCTCGGCCTCTGCTTCCAGCCACTGGCCGCGGAACTCCTTGATCTCGGACCGATACAGCCGGCACATGCCCGGGTACCCTGCAATGCCCTCCCGTTTGCACCACCGATCCTGGGCATCCGTCCACTCGGCGGCCCGGGTCCACTCGCCGAGCACCGTGCATGCCCCAATCGTGGTGCAGCAGATGCCGCCGGCCGTGTCCGGCTCGAGCTCCCCGCCGACCGCCGCGACGCTCGCTTCGTCGACCATCGCCATGCCCTGGGCCACGTTGCCCTCGGCGATGAGGGCGAAGCCATGCTCGGACTGCGCCATCGCCGCGAGGTTGCGGTCGCCGGTGCGAGCCGCGATGCCCTCGGCCTTGATGGACTCGGCCATCGCGCGAGTGACGTCCCCGGTGACGGCCGCACGGAATGCAGCGGTCGCAGCCAGCCACCCGTGGCCGGGGTTCTCATCGACCCCCTCGAGCAGGCGCTCCGCCCGCTGGAGCCAGGCGCCAGAGAGCGCGTCGCTGCTGCGATAGACGTTGTCCCGGGCGAGCTTGATGGCGACCATTGCCGCTGCTTCGGGCTGTCCCGCCTGGGTCGCCGCGGCGTAGGCGCGTTCACGCAGCTCGATGGCCTGCTCGAGCCGTCCGTTCCACCATGCCGCATCCGCATAGGCGTCGAGGTCCGGGGCTGACAGGCCGCCCTCGGCCTCGGCCCTGGTCAGCTTCTCGAGGGCCTCTCCCCAGGCATGCCGGACCAACGCAGCGCGTCCCTGCTCGGCCAGCGACGGCTCCACATCGGATGATCCGTCAAGGCTCGTCTCGTCCGCCATGGCGCCATTCTCGCGCGGCGCGGCAAGGGTGGGGTCGGCAGTGTCATCGGAGCGTGGCAAGGTTGTGCCCCTCGATGGTCATATCGTGTCGGCCGGGAGCATGCGGAACGGCCGCTTCCGGCCGAGCCCGACCTTCCGGTATCGCGCGGCTGCATGGTCACCGAGCCGATCGCCCCGTTTCGATAGGCGCCCGCCTGGACTTGGGAGACCGTGACCACGGTTGACCGGCAATCGCCGGGTACCATGACGCCGGAGGTGACCCGATGATCGATCCGATCGCGGACCTGATCGGCGACTACCGCACGTTCACGGCGCTGCAGCGCGACCGCATCGCCGAGCGCGGCATCGACATCGCGCCATACGAGCTGGGCCACTTGGCCTTCCGCGTCCCCGAATGGGACCAGTACGTCCACCTGAGAGGGCTCCTCGAACGGCACGCGACGGCCAACGTCGAGGGCGTCTGGAACGGCCGGCCGATGTCCATGATCCTCCTCGCCGAGCCGCTCCGCGTTCTCGACGGCCAGACAATCCCGGTCATCGAGCTCATCCCACCCATCCACCAGCGGGTCTACAAGATGGGCATGGAGCACTTCGGCGTCGTCATCGGCGACGAGGTTGACGCTTTCGCCCGCACACACCGGCCGGTCCTGACCGGCCAGCAGTTCCAAGGCCCAGTACCCGGCCTTAACGAGCCGTACTACATCCTGTTCGAGGACTTCACCCACGTGAAGTTCCACCGCCGCGCGCTTCGCGAGGTCGTCGAGCTCCAGGGCAGGACGTTCAACGGCTTCCAGCACGTCGAGGGCTGGGTCCCGCAGCGGCTCGTCACTGCCACGGGCCCGAACCCCCTGCCGCGGTAATCCGGGCCACGCCGGAAGGCCCGCGGGTTCATGGTCGCAGGCCGCAGTTCTGCCGCAGGCGTTGGTGCGTATTGTCGCGACATGCGACTGAACATCGTCAGCCGGGCACTCACGACGGGAGTGGTACTTGCCACCGCCGCCTGCGGCGCGACCGGCGTAGACGAACCGCCCACGTCCTCCGCACCCCGCACGTCGGCGTCTCCCGAGGCCGCAACATCAGCAACACCCGTGCCCGCAGGCCCATCTCCGTCGGTCGAGTCATCGGCCTCGGAGAGCGACGGGTATCCCTACCCGGTGGGAACGGTGATCCAGGTCGTCGCCGACTCGGTCAACCTCCGAGAGGATCCGGGTACCGGCACGGGAATCACCAGTGCGATGGCCAGGGACATGACCGCCGTGGTCGTCGGCGGACCGACGGAGTCCGACGGGTACACCTGGTTCGAGGTCGAAGGGCCCTACGGCCACGGCTGGGTGGCCACGGGCGACTCCGAGGATCGGTGGATCGTGGCCGTCCCAGACATGGAACGCTCCGAACTGGCGTTCCGCTTCCAGTACGTGTGTGACGTGGCTCCACCTCTCGTGCCGCCGGCCCTGACGGTGACCGCCGACCGCGACGTCATCACCACGTCCGGCCCCGACGAGGGCGGCTGGCAGACCGGACGGCTGACACCTGAAGCCTTCTCAGACCTGATGACGATTGCGCAGCACCCGGCCCTGCAGCGAAGCGCGGAGTACCGCCCCGAGCTCCGCGCCGACGCAGGTGATCCTCCGGGTCACGGCCTGTGCGTCTTCCAGTTCACGCTGGGTGCGCCGGACGATCGCGTGCATGTCACGTCCGTCAGCTGGTTCGGCGACGAGGAGGAGTCGGCGTACTACGTTCCGGATCCCGAGCGGAAGGCTCTGGATGAGCTGGCGCGACGTCTCATGCTCGGCCACGACTTCTTCACCGATGCGTCGTGGGAGACGCGGCCGACCAGTATGACGCGGAACAGTTCCTCGTCTGGATCTGGGTCGAGGCCGGGTCACCGACCGCCGGGGCTCCCTCGATTGACGAACTGGACGTACTCGGGGACCCCGCCCAGTTCGGGGAACCGGTCCGGTCCGGTCGCTGCGGGTACGTCGACCGCGCCAAGGCGGAAGAGATGGCGTCGGTATTCGCCGACACTCCGACCCCAATGGCGTCAAGCGCCATCAGCTACCTGACGGCGTCCTCGGAGGCGGGTTGGGTGACGATCGTCACGAGCCCGGTCAACCCCGCCGGCTTCCCGACGTGCGGCGACATTCCAGGGTGAGCGAGGGCGCGCGATCAGGCACGGCGAGACCGATGCGCTCGAGAACGCCGGGCGTCGAGGTCATCAACCTCGACTCGCAGGAGTGCGTCGACCTCATGAACGAGTTCATCGCCGCGCACCCCGAGATCTGGGTACGAGGACATCGGCGAGTAGCGCGAATCCGTCTAGAGCAGCGGCCGCAGAAGCTCGCATGAGAGATCGGTATCGGTCGCCCACCACCTCTCGTGCTCCTCCAGGGCCTCGTGGATGGACAGCTCGATGTACCGATAGTGCTCGTGCTCCGGATCGCCGAGCTTCGGCTCACAGTGTGCGTGGGGAGTCGGGGCAGACACCGCGACGGGATGCAGGTGAAACGCGAGCCGCGAACTGCGGTTCATCTCGAGGAAGTCGTACTCGTACTTCACCATCAGCCATCCAGCTTCGGACCGCTCGTAGTACTCGTCGTACTGGAACCGCGCCATCTCGCGTTCGGGATACGGGCAGCGCGCGATCCACTGGATCCATCGGTAGTCCGTCGCGCCGCCGGCATCTCGGATCGTCGTTTCTCCCAGACGATCGAAGCGGGCGGTCATCTCGACCACCCGCTGATTGAGATCCCCCTCCGAAACCCAGATCAAGCAGGCACCGGGTCGTTGGCGCGCTGTTCACCGGTCACGGCATCACGGACGTCCTCGTGCGGACGCTCCACGTGGCGTGGGGCGCGGACGTCTTCCGGCGCAAGCAGCTTCTGCACAGAGCGGGCTGGGATGCGAATGGTGCGCTCCGAGAGGCGAATCGCGTACAGCTTCTCGCCCCGGATGTAGTTCAAGATCGTCGTGGGGTGCACGTCGATCATGGCAGCGACTTCGGCTGGCGAATAGAACGCCTTTGTCAGCTCCACGAAGCGCAGCTCCTAACTTCGGGATCTGGAACGATACAGAACTTGTCAAGAGGATGGCAGACGCCACGACTCGAGAAATGGGCAAAACGTCCTATATCGCCGCGAACGAGGCCGTCGACGCTCGCGCCGGCTACGAGCCGGCCAGTTCCCAGACGAGGCTCGAGGTTCCTCGGCGGATCGCCGACTGCCGCCCTGCGGTAGCCTGCAGCCGTGGATCGGTCGACGGACGGCGCCTACCCGGAGGCGACCCCCCGCCACCACGGATTGCTCGACGTCGGCGATGGGCACCGGGTGTACTGGGAGGTCTGCGGCAACCCCTCTGGGAAGCCGGCGCTCGTGGTGCACGGCGGCCCGGGTTCGGGCGCGACACCCTGGTGGACGACCCACTTCGATCCGGACCGATACCGGGTCATCCTGTTCGACCAGCGCAACTGCGGGCGCAGCCTGCCAAACGCGAGCGAGCCGAATGTTGATCTGTCGACGAACACGACGCCACACCTCATCGCCGACATGGAGCTGCTCCGCGAGCACCTCGGGATCGACCGCTGGCTCGTGTTGGGCGGCTCGTGGGGCTCGACGCTGGGCCTCGCTTACGCGGTCACCCATCCCGAGCGCGTGAGCGAGCTCTGCCTCTTCGCGGTCGTCACCACGCGGGTGCACGAGATCGAATGGCTGACGCGCACCATGGGCCACGTCTTCCCCGAGCAGTGGGAGCGCTTCGTGTCAGGCGTGCCGTCGGAGGATCGCGACGGGAACCTCGCCGCCGCCTACAACCGGCTCCTCTTTTCGCCGGACCCCGAGGTGCGAGAGCGTGCCTCGCTGGCCTGGGCCGATTGGGAGGACGCGCTCGTCAGTCTCGAGGGCAGCCCGCGCAATTTGCGTTTCGAGGATCCCAGCTTTCGGCTGGCGTTCACCAGGATCGTCACCCACTATTTTGCGGCGGCTGCCTTTCTGGCGGACGACGCGATTACGGGTCACCTCGACCGCATCGCGCACATCCCGGCCGTCCTGGTGCGCGGTCGGCTCGACATCGGCAGTCCTCTGTCGACAGCGTGGCATCTCGCCAAGGGCCTGCCGAGGTCCGAGCTCATCGTTGTGGAGGAAGCCGGCCATGCGGGCGCAGCGGCCATGACATCGGTCCTCATTGAGGCAACCGATCGGTTCGCCCAGAGCTGACCGTCGCCTGACATGCCGCGGTCAACGGCGTCCGGGCCAGACCGGTAGAGCCGGTCTCGATGCCGGGACCTACGCCATCGGGGATCCGTTCCCGGTCCGCGTCACGGTGACCACGCCGGACGCGTGGACGATGTGGCGCTTGCCCTGACGTCACCGGCGTCGACAAGGCTCGTGCAGAACTGGGTTCGGTCTCTGGATCGCCGACAACGTCTTCGTCGATCCATGCCAGCCTTCCCTAGGCGAGCTCGCTCCGTCCGTCGGGCCATCCGTCGATGACCTGGCGGCCGCTCTCGAGGACCTGTCCTTCTTCACGGTGACGCAAGCCACCGACGTCACCTTCGCCGGCCTGCCGGCAAAGCAGATGGAAATCACGGCACCGGGGGATGTCGTGGGGTGCGGTGGCGACACCTACGCGTGGAGCACCCCAGGCGGCGACCGCAAGCACCTCACAGCAGGTGAGCACGCCGTCATGACCATCCTCGAGGTCGACGGTACGCGGCTCATCGTTTACGCGGTCGATTTCCCAGGTGCCTCCGACGCTGATCGCGCCGAACTCGAGGCGGTGGTCCAATCGATCACTTTCGACGTGCCGTAGAAGGCGAGATCGCCCGCGAGGGGTCTGCATGCGGGTCGCCGGGGCGAATATCCGCTTTATGGTGATAGACGGCAGTCCCGATGGCGCGTCGCGGCGACCGGGCTGTCAGTGGACGCACCGAGGTCTTCCGGTGCCGCAGTCAGGCCATCACCGCCCGCTGGGCGTGGCGTCGGAGCCAGCCGATCTCGGAGCGGTGCTCGGCCTCGTGCTGGAGGAGGTGGTGCACCACCCAAGCGCCCGAGACGTCGTATCTGTCGCGGGCGCGCACGACGAGGAAGTCATCGAGCGACAACGCGCCGATCTCCCGACGGAGCATGGCACGCACCTGCGCGAGCCTGTCGAGATGGTCCCCCAAGCCGACCCCGAGGACGCCCTGCAGAATCCCGCGCTCGTCGCGGACATCGTATGGGAATAACGGCGCGAGCTCGGTGGTCTCCAGGGGACGCCCAAAGAGATCGTCGACCAGCCAGTCGGCCTCGATGATCGCGACGTGGTACAGCGACGTCCCGATCGAGTTCTCGCTCCCGGGCGGACGGGCATCGACGATGTCGGAGGTGATCCCCTCGAGCTTGGCGAGCGTGTCGCGGCGAGCGTCCTCCATCGCGGCGAGCCAGCGGCCGATCTCCGGGACGATGCCCTCCTCGGCGTCGAGCACCAGCCGGTCACGCGCGTCAGCGGTCATCGTCAGAGCATACGCTCGGCCTGCCCGTCTACGGGCTACACGCTGGGCGAGCATCGGTGCCTTGCGCGCCCGTCCGAGGTGCTCGTGTCAGACACGGTGCGGAACCTCGTGGCTGGCTCCGGGATCGCGTTCGACGATCGGGGCAGCCATCGACTCAACGGCGTTCCCGACGAGTGGCGAATGTGGTCTGCGCGCTGATTCCGGGGTCTGGTCGGAAACGCTGCGCGCGGCCGGTCACCCGCCGATTACCGCGTCCCTAGACTGCGTGGATGGCATCCAAGATTGGAGGGACACGGCATGCCTGAGCGGACCGAGCGGCAACACGCCACGGTGACGGCGATGATCGAGATCGCAGAGCGGATGGCGGCAGAAACGCAGACGATCGCCCGGCGCGACGTCGTCGAGGTCGGTGAAGTCCAACTCACCGATGACGAAGAGGCCAGGCTCGCAGAGGCGCTTCGACACATCGAATCCGCCGCCCGCGATCTCCAACGGCTCCGGAGCAACGATCGCCGATGAAGCTCTACGCCGGGACGACCGAGCAGTTTCGGGCCGATGCGCGCATGCATCGGATCACGGAGAAGCTGCGCGCCGAATACCCGACCACACCTAGAGCGCCGCGGCGATCTCGGTAGCCGCCGTCAGACCGGAGCGGACGGCACCATCCATGTACCCGCACGATACGGGGGACGTCTCAGCGCCAGCCCAGCAGATCCGACCCGTCCGCTGTCGGAGCTGGCCGCCGAAGCTGGTCAGAACGCCGGCGCCCGGACGACCTCCGTAGCAGCCCCGCGAGAACTCCTCCGTCGTCCAATCCAGCTCAGCGTACCCGCGGACGACGGTCGGCGATGGTCCGAGAAAGCGGTCCAGGCAGTCGAGGACCGTGAGCCGACGTTGGCGGTCGTCGAGAGCGGCGAGCCGTCGTGCGTGGTCGCCCTCGGCGAACGCCAGGAGCACGCCGGAGCTCGCATCGGGTGGCGAGTTGTCGAACGTCGTCGAGATCGGATCTCGAAGCTGACGACCTGCCCGCTCAGACCCTGCGCTCGCCACCACGGCTCGTCATAGAGGACCTGGAACTTGATTACGCTCCCCATCGGGAACGCCTGAGTCAGCGCGTCCCCGCGGACCGCTCAGTGCGGGTTCGTAGGTCAGCCGGCCAGCCATCGCCGGAGGCAGGGTCACGATCGCCTGCGAGCAACGACCTCGCCGCTGGCATGCCAAACGTGCACCGCATCATCGATCTGCCGAATCGTGTGGACGGGCGAACCGAGGATGAGCGACTGGGCCGGTAGCGCTGCCGCAATGGCCTCCGCGATCCGGTGCGACCCACCGACGACCCGCAGTTCCTGCGCACCCCCCGAGGTCGCGATGAGGAAGTCGAGCGAGCCTCCGGACCGCGCGTAGAACAGGAACCACAGCCATGGCAATTCGTGGGTCTCAGCGGCGAAGACCGCCGGCGTGATCACACGGAAATACCTCTGCGCGATCCGGTCGGTTGTCGCCCCGATGAGCCATGACTCCACCGTATGGCGATCGAGCTCCACCGCATTCGGCGCTTGCCACGGCGCATCGAGTGGAACGTCTTCCGCCAGCGCCTGGATCTCCTGGTGGAGCCGCTCGATCTCGGCCTCGCTCGCCGCCGGCAGGCCGAAGGAGCCGCCGTCCCATCGGTGCCGTTGGCCATCGAGCACGGTGAACCCATCCCCATCGTCGTAGGTCGGAAACGTCTCGAGGCCCAAATCACCGACGAGGCGCAGCACCTCGTCATGCGTGGCGCCAATCCACTGTCCACCCATCTCAACGGTCACGCCGTTCGGGAACGTGTGCCCGACCGTGCGCCCGCCTACGCGGTCCCGTGCCTCGACCACGACGACGTCGTATCGATCCGACAGCTCGCGGGCGGCCGCAAGCCCCGCAAGTCCCGCACCGACGACGACGACATCAGCCACGCGCGCACCGTCCGGTCGGCTCATGGTTGCCCATTCTGCGGCATCTGACTGAGCACCCCAAGGCTCATCAGGGCCGAACCCGGGCCTGGACGCCGGTGGTAGCCTCTCCCGCAAGCAAGCCCAGCCCAAGACTTGCCAAGGAGGGACCGATCCCGACACTGCCCGTCGCACCGCCGCCGGCGCACCCGCGACGCCATGACCCTCGTCCTGCTCGTCATCGCCGGCTCCCTGCTGCTCGCCGCAGCCCGGCCTCGCCCTCATCGCGGCGGCGCTCGGCTTCCTAGCGCTCGACCGCCGCTCGCCCGCCCTCGCTGACGGGCTCCGCGGACGCCACAGCCAGCGGTGAAGCTGTACGCCGGGACGACCGAGCAGTTTCGGGCCGATGCGCGGATGCATCGGATCGCGGAGAAGCTGCGCGCCGAGTACACGACCCAGATCGGGCATCGGCCGGCGCCGTCCGAGGTGGCGAGCTGGCAGAACAGCCTCATGGCACTGTCGATGCTGGTCGACCAGGCCGAGCTGAACGACCACGGCGTCATCCTCGAGTACCAGCTCGGCAACACCAGCCGCCGGCTTGACGCGATGCTGACCGGCCACTCCCCACCAGCGCCGAGAACGCGGTCGTCGTCGAGCTCAAGCAATGGAGCGACGGCAGCATCGGTCCGTCCACCGCCGACAACGGCGTCGAGCTGTACATCGGCAAGCAGCTTCCGGCCGTCGTCCACCCATCGGTCCAGGTCGGCGGCTACCAGCAATGGCTGCTCGGCAGACACTCGGTGCTCATGGAAGACCGATGCAGGAGCGCCGCCACTCCGCGCGATCAACCGGGACTGCCGCGGGCTACTGTGAACTCCTTGTCGGCGGTACCTGAGTGTCACGAGTCTCACATGCATGGGACCTGTGAAATCAATTCACACTTGACAGATCGCAGACGGCCGTTCACAATGCGGGGGTGGACAAGAACTTTGACCTCATCCCGGCGGCCAGCCGGCCCCAACGGGCGCTGATAACCACCGGAATTGAAGACCGATCTCTCCACCTCATCGACGTGGAGAATCTCCTCGGAAGCACCTCGTTCGAGACGGAGTGCGTGGCCGATTTGGTGGCGAGGTATCACGAAGTGGTTCCCCTCGGCCCAGTCGACCACTTCGTGGTTGCTTCGAGTCATTTCTGTGCGGCGGCTGCGTGGTTTGGGTGGCCTCGGGCCCGCCGGCTTGTCCGATCCGGGGCAAACGGTGCGGATCTAGCGCTACTCGATGTCATCGATAGCGAAGACGCCGCCAGCCGCTACTCTCGTATCGTTGTGGCCTCCGGTGATGGCATCTTCTCTGAATCCTGTGCCTGGCTCCAGCAACAAGGGGTCGCTGTGACTGTGGTATCGCGACCACGTGCGCTTGCGCGACGACTCGCATTCGCAGTGAGCGACGTGCGGTTCATCAGCCCACACGACCACCGAACGCCGGCGCTCACCGTGATGGTGGCTTGATGGATCGACTGCAAGGCCCCAATGACCAAGCGCTGGTGACGCTCTCCCAGATCGCCCAGCTCGCACACGTGGGCCCATCAGCAGTCAGCAACTGGCGAAAGCGCTTTGCCGACTTTCCCGTTCCCGTGAGCAGCGCACCCGGAGGTCGCGACCTCTACGCGCTAGATGCAGTTGAGAAGTGGCTCCGGCTCAACGAGCGGCTGGACCAGGCTGGATCGTCTGAGGGCCTCCTGTTCAGGGCTGCGGACATCGTCCGCTCAGAGACGAGTTCGGATCAGTTGATCGGAGCGGTGTGCGCTGCGCTGGCGCTCGCATACCACCATCGCGATCCGGGTCTGCGGATCCCAGTGGCGGACACCTCATCCCTGGTGCACCAAGCGGAAGTCGACGCCCCCCGTAATGCCGGTGTTTTCCAGCCCGTGCTTGATCTCCCGCCTCACACTGCCGATCGGCTCGTCGGCCTCGTGCTTGAGCTCGATCGCCCTCAGATTCGACAGTCTTTCGAGTGGCTTCTGGCGCGGCGTGATCGATTCGTGGAGACGCGTTCGGCCGACGTTCTCATCGATCTGATGGGAGAGCTTGATCATGGCCCTGTCGTGTTCGATCCCGCCGCTGGTGAGGGAGGCTTCTTGCTTCGCGCACTGCAAACGGGCTCCACTGAGGTCTATGGCCAGGAACTGAACGAGTCGGCTCTGCGAAGCGCCAAGCAGCGATTCATAGTTCATGACGCGACCGGCCGATTGGAACTGGGTGACAGCCTCCGTCACGATCGGTTCCCAATGCTCCGAGCCGATGTGGTTTATTGCGATCCGCCCTATGGGGTCCGGGTTGATCCAGGCACGTTCGATGTTGCGGATCCCCGATGGTCTTTTGGCCTGCCGACCGCTCAGACCGCCGACTACGCATGGCTTCAGCATGTGGTCTCCCACCTCAAGCCAAGCGGTCGCGGGTATGTGCTCCTCCCCGCCGGGTCGTTGTATCGCGGAGCCCGCGAAGCCGACATGCGCCGAGAAATGGTGCGCCGCGGGGCCGTCGAAGCAGTAATCGGCCTGCCGCAGAAGATCGCCGAGCGCACCGGAGTGCCGTTGGCCCTATGGGTGTCAGGCCTCCGCGTGCCGATGCCAATCGCGCACAGATTCTGTTCGTGGATACAACCGCCAACGGGGCGGCAACCGCGCCCTAGATCGTCAGCGCATATCCGACCTGGCCAAGCTGCTCAACAGATGGCGCACGTCGCACCGTCTTACGCGGGATGACATGCGGATCGCAGCTTCCGCTCCCCTGTTAGAAGTGTTCGATTCGGAGACAAATCTCCTTCCTTCGCGCTGGGTTCACCCGACGCCGACACGTAGCGCGGGTGAGATTCGCAGGAGATCGTCGACCTAACAAGCGCTCTTGACGAGGGAAGGCAATCTCTCGCAGCGCTCGCACCGGTCGGCGACGAGATTGGAGATGGGTGGCCCACTTCCTCCGCCTGGGTCAGTGTGCGTAAGGTCGTGGCCGATGATCTGGGAGAAGTCATCCGAGGAACCAAGTTCCGCGAGGAAGATTGCGCGCCCGACGGAATCCGCGTCGTGCGTACTCGAGACGTTGCCGAAGGCCTCTCGACCGCCACGCAACCGTGCTTCCTCGCGGCCGAGGCCGTCGGACCAAACCTCCGGTTGACGGAACCTGGCGACATCCTTGTTTCGCCTGGCGGAGGTGTTCAAAGAGCGGTAGTCGATCATTCGGGAGGCAACGTGATTGCGAGTCCGTTACAGGCACTTCGCATTCGCGGTGATTGGATTGCCCCTGAGCTCGCGGCGGCATTCCTTCAGAGCCCACGCAACCGGCGGTTCGTGGCAGGGACGACATATGGGTATGCCCGCTTGGACTTGAGGGACCTCGAAATCCCGCTGTTGCCCAAGCAAGAGGGCGCGAGACTTCTCCGCGCCATTACCCTTGCGCAGGACGCTGAGCGACTCGCTGCCGCTGCAGCCGATCGGGCGCGCGCCGTCCAGGACGCGCTTGTCGAAGCGGCATACGTCGCGGGCGAAATTCCCATGGCGCCCATGAGGATCCCGGGTGAGTCCACTCGCGCCCGAAGCTCTGGCACGCGAAGGTATTGACCGGATGCTGTCCGACGCTGGTTGGATCGTGCAGGACCGTGGCGCCGCCAACCTGAGCGCCGGAGCTGGCGTGGCCGTCGGGAGTTCCCGCTAAGGGCGGGCCGGCCGACTACCTGCTCTACGTCGACGGCGCGGCCGTCGGCGCCGTCGAGGCCAAGCCGGAGGGCCGGACCCTCACCGGCGTCGAGACCCAGTCGCAAGCGTACAGCGAGGGCCTGCCCGACCCTGCCCGCCTACCGCCGGCCGCTGCCGTTCCTCTACGAGTCCACCGGCGACGAGACGCAGTTCACCAACGGGCTGGATCCCGAGCCGCGCAGCCGCGAGGTCTTCACCTTCCACCGGCCGGAGACGCATCGCGAGTGGCTCGAGCAGGCCGGCTACGAGCAGAGCCGGCGCGCCTTGCCGGCGTCGCCGAGCTGCCGGCGCCGACACCGAAGGCGACACGCTCCGGGCCGCCTCAGGACCTGCCGCCGCTGATGACCGACGGCCTCTGGCCGGCGCAGATCAGGCGATCCGGAACCTCGAAGCGTCGCTGGCCGCAGAACCGGCCGCGCGCGCTGATCCAGATGGCGACCGGGTCGGGCAAGACGTTCACCGCCGCGAACATCTGCTAGCGGCTGATCAGGTACGGCGAGGCCAAGCGCATCCTGTTCCTGGTCGACCGCGGCAACCTCGGCCGGCAGACGCTCAAGGAGTTCCAGGGGTTCGCACGCCCGGACACGGGCCGCAAGTTCACCGAGCTCTACAACGTCCAGCACCTGCAGCTCGAACAAGCTCGACCCGGCGCCAAGCGTCGTGCATCGGCACCATCCAGCGCGCTGTACTCGATGCTGCGCGGCGAGGCCGAGCTCGCCCGAGGAGCTCGACGAGGACTCCGGCTACGAGGCCGCGCCGCCCTGACCGAGCCGGTGGAGGTCGACTACAACCCGGCGCTCCCGATCGAGACGTTCGACGTGATCATCGTCGACGAGTGCCACCGCTCGATCTACGGGGTGTGGCGCCAGGTGCTCGAGTACTTCGACGCCTTCCTCATCGGGCTGACCGCCACGCCCGGCAAGCAGACCTTCGGGTTCTTCAACAAGAACCTGGTGATGGAGTACGGCTCACGAGCAGGCCGTGGCCGACGGCGTGAACGTCGACTTCGACGTGTTCCGCATCCGCACCGCGATCACGCGAGGGCGGCTCCACCATCGAGGCCGGCTACTCGTCGACCGTTCCGCGACCGCGAGACCCGCGCACGAGCGCTTGGAGCAGGTCGACGAGGACCTCACCTACGACGCCAAGCCAGCTCGACCGCAACGTCGTCGCCAAGGACCAGATCCGCACCGTCATCCGGGCCTTCCGCGACAAGCTGTCCCGAGATCTTCCCCGACCGCACGCGAGGTGCCCCAAGACGCTGATCTTCGCCAAGGACGACAGCCACGCCGAGGACATCGTGCGCATCGTCCGCGAGGAGTTCGGCAAGGGCAACGACTTCGTCGCCAAGATCACCTACAAGACCACCGGCGCCAAGCCCGAGGAGCTGCTCGCAGGACTTCCGCAACAGCTACAACCCGCGCATCGCCGTGACCGTCGACATGATCGCCACCGGCACCGACGTGAAGCCGATCGAGATGCGTGTTCTTCATGCGCATGGTGCGGAGCCGCGAACTTCTTCGAGCAGATGAAGGGCCGCGGCGTGCGCATCATCACCGACAGCGACCTGCAGGGCGTCACGCCCGACGCCACGCACAAGGACCGCTTCGTGCTCGTCGACGCCGTCGGCGTCACCGAGACCAAGCTGATCGAGACCACCCCGCTGGAACGCAAGCGCGGCGTGTCGCTCGAGAAGCTCCTCCACCAGGTCGCCCTCGGCAGTCAGCGAGGACCTCGTCTCCACCCTCGCCTCCCGCCTGGCCCGCATCGACAGCCGCTCACCCCGACCGATCGCGACAAGCTCGAAGCCGTCGCCGGCGCAGTCGCTCGAGCTCGATCGAGCACGGCGCTCGTCGAGGCCATCGACCCCGACCGCCAGCTCGCCGCCGCCCAGATCGCCACCGGGCGGTCCGAGCCCGAGCGACGCCGAGTCGAACAGGCCGCGAGCGCGATGTTCGCCGAGGCGCGTGCAGCCGCTCGCCGCCAACCCCGAGCTGCGCGAGCAGCTCGTCGAACGTGCAGCGCGCTTCGACCAGGTCGATCGACGAGATCAGCATCGACACGCGTCACCCGAGCCGAGTTCGCGTCGACGCCCGAGCCCGCGCGCGCGCGACCGTCGAGTCGTTCAAGGCGTTCCTCGACGAGCACAAGGACGAGATCACCGCCCTCCAGGTGCTCTACAGCCGCCCCTACGCGAAGCGCCTCACCTTCGAGACGTCAAGGAGCTGGCCGAAGCCATCGGGCGGCCACCGCACCGTTGGACCCCCGAGCGGCTGTGGGAGGCCTACGAGACCCTCGACGCATCGAAGGTCCGCGGCTCGGCCGGCACCGTGCTCACCAACATCGTCTCGCTCGTCCGCTTCACCCTCGGCGAGGACGACGAGCTGGCGCCGTTCCCCGAACAGGTGCACGAACGCTTCGACGGCTGGCTGCTCCAGCAGGAGACCGCCGGCCGCACCTTCACCGCCGAGCAGCTCGACTGGCTCGGCCTCATCCGCGACCACCTCGCCCGCCTCGCATCGAGCCGCGCGACTTCGACCCGCCCTTCAGCCAGCGCGGCGGTCTCGGCCGGGCCGCGAGCTCTTCGGCGAGGACCTCGACGACCTGCTCGCCGAGCTGACCGAGGTGTCGCGGCATGAGCGATCTGCCGCCGGGCTGGGAGTGGACGACGATCGGCGAGGTCGCGCGAGCTGAAGCTCGCGGACGACGCATCGAGCCGAAGGACCGACGACCGGAGCGGTGCACGATCCGTACTAGGGCAACGAGCGTCGTGCGATGGCCAAGCATCGACGACGTCGAGCCGAGCCCTGAAGCGACAGGGACGTCCGAGCACGGCGCAAAAGCGACACGGTCCTCGCCAGGACGGTGCGGTCGTCCGCCTGCGAGGACGGCGAAAGCTCGCGAGCTGGCGAGCGCCTGCAGATCCCGGATACCGTCGCGCTCGTCCCCCCGGCGTCGCATCCGAGTCCGCACTTTCTGCCACGTGATCTGCGCTCGACGTCGACGTTCGGCGACTTCGTCAGCAGGTCAGCTGACGATCGCCGGAGTCAGCGAACATCGCCAATGCAAGTGCTGCCGGTACCGCTCCCCCGTCTAGCCGAGCAGGAGCGGATCGTCGCCGCCATCGAGGAACACCTCTCCCGTCTCGACGCCGCGCTGGCGCCGCTCAGCGACCGCCTCGGCGCGCGTCGAGCAGCGCTGCGGCAAGCGTCATGCCGACTCACGAGCTCACCGCATCGAGCTCGGCTAGGAGATCAATCACGGTCGGCGACCGGCAGCGGCAACCGATCCGCAGCGGCTCCCCAAGCGACCCCGAGCGGCGACGGAGCAGACGCGCCGACCTGCGAGTGCCGAGAAAAGTCACGTCAGCTTGAGGACGCATCGACGACGTCTTCAAGCCAGGAGTTCGATCGGATCGGACGATCGTCGAGCGGGATCGTCGCTGTCGACGCGAGTACTCGCTCCGAACGAGCCGCGTCGATCGCACGAGCGCCGGAGCGGCGATCTACCGATGGAGCCTCCCGACCGGATGTTCAGCATTCACAAACGCCTCATGCGTTCGAGCGGATCGACGTCCCGACCTCGCGTTTCGCTCGAGCATCGCCCGGATTCGCAGTATCAGCGACGCTATCGGCCGCTGCCGTCAGGTTCGAGACGGCGGAGTTCCCGCTGCCGCCGCTGATGAGCAGGCATCAGCGATGCGCTGCACGGGTCGATCGCCGACCTCGACGAACCGCGCAGATCCACGCGAAGCGCCGCAAGCCGTCCCTGCGCCGCTCGATCCTCGCAGCGCGCCTTCTCCGGCGAGCTCGTACCGCAGGACCCGACGATGAGCCGGCGTCGGTGCTGCTCGAACGCATCCGGGCCGAGCGGCTGCGGCCACCGACCAAGCGCACCCGGAAGGCGAGGCGCATCGTGAGCGACACCAAGGCGATCGTCGACAAGCTCTGGAACTACTGCAACGTCCTGCGCGACGACGGCCTGTCCTACGGCGACTACGTCGAGCAGCTCACCTACCTGCTGTTCCTCAAGATGGCCGACGAGCAGACGCAAGCCGCCGCTCAATCGACCGCCGATCGTGCCCGACGGGCTCGACTGGCCGTCGCTGCTCGAGCTCGAGGGCGACGAGCTGGAGGCCCACTACCGCGCACATCCTCGACGAGCTCGGGCAGCAAGCCGGGGATGCTCGGCGTCATCTTCCGCAAGGCGCAGAACCGGATCCAGGACCCGGCCAAGCTGCGGCGGCTGATCGACGACCTGATCGACCGCGAGCAGTGGATGACGCCTCGACGCCGACGTGAAGGGCGACGCCTACGAGGGGCTGCTGGAGAAGAACGCCGAGGACACCAAGACCGGCGCGGCCAGTACTTCACGCCGCGGCCGCTGATCCGGGCGATGGTCGACGTGATGCAGCCCGAGCCGGGCATGACGATCTGCGACCCGGCCTGCGGCACCGGCGGCTTCCTCCTCGCCGCGTACGACTACATCGCGGCGACACCACGCACGCTCGACCCCGACCAGAAGCGGCACCTGCGCTACGAGGCGCTGCACGGCTGGGAGATCGTCGACAACACCGCCCGCCTGTGCGCCATGAACCTGCTCCTGCACGGCATCGGCGCCGACGAGTCCGACAGCCCGGTCCACGTCGACGACGCCTGCGCGGCCGACCCCGGCGACCGGTTCGACATGGTGCTGACCAATCCGCCGTTCGGCAAGAAGTCGTCGCGTCACGATCGTCAACGCCGAGGGCGAGGCCGAGCGCGAGAGCCTGACGATCGTGCGCGACGACTTCTGGGCGTCGACCTCGAACAAGCAGCTCAACTTCGTGCAGCACGTCAAGACGCTGCTGAAGATCAACGGCCGCGCCGCGGTGGTCGTGCCCGACAACGTGCTGTTCGAGGGCGGCGCCGGCGAGACGGTCCGCCGCAAGCTGCTCGCACGAGTGCGACGTCCACACCCTGCTGCGCCTGCCGACCGGCATCTTCTACGCCCAGGGCGTGAAGGCCAACGTGCTGTTCTTCGACCGCAAGCCGGCGCGCGAGACGCCGTGGACCGAGGAGCTGTGGATCTACGACCTGCGCACCAACCAGCACTTCACGCTGAAGACGAACCCGCTGCGCCGCGACCGACCTCGACGACTTCGTCGCCTGCTACAAGCCCGGCCAACCGCCACGAGCGCGATCGGAGTCGCGAGCGGCTTCCGGCGCGCTTCACCTACGACGAGCTGGTCGCGCGCGACAAGGCCAGCCTCGACATCTTCTGGCTGCGCGACGAGAGCCTGGAGGACACCGACAACCTGCCCGCCCCCGACGTCATCGCCGCCGAGATCGTCGAGGACCTGAAGCCGCGCTGGAGCAGTTTGCGCAAATTGCCTCTGACCTTGCGCCTGTAGTGCACGACGCGAAGGCCACGGCGATGCCGACGGATTCAGAGTATGGCCGGGAGAGCGACCGCGGCGCCGGTGTTGGGCTTGAGGAAGCGGAGCCTTCTTGAGGATCGGGGTGGGACACCACCCATATCAAAATTGCTGGGTAAGAACGGCGTCGCATTCGCGCTGGTGAAGTCCTGGTGGCACATGCGGCCCGTGGGGACACCTATGGCGCAGCTGCAATCCGGATAGCTACGAGCTCCGCCCACTGCTTCGCCTCGGGCAGTTCAACGAGTTCCCCGCCCATGTCCCTCATGATGCTCTTACCGAGCTTGATGAGGTCCATTCGGCCTTGCGTCGCGTGGGCAACAAGCGCGATTGAACCTCGGAAACCGGCATCGCGAACGTCTTCAAACTGCCAAGCGTGAGAGTAGAGATCGTTTCGTACGGCCGCCTTGTCATCCTTGACAAGAGACATGGCGGTCACCAACTGCTTTGGTGAGCCGTTGACCAGCCCGATGTCGAAGGCATACTCGTCGTGCTTGCCCTCCACTCTCAAGTCGGTCCGAATTAGTGCACCGAGACCGACTATCTCCAACTCGCGCCGGACAGCGCGACGGACGCGTCGCCGGTCTGCAGCGCGGGGCTTTGCGGAAGCCGCCCCAACATACTGGGCGTGTAGTCGATCGAGTAGGGCTGCAGGATCTGGGTGCAGAGCCCCCCGAGGCGCCGTCAGCTGCACTGAGTTCGCGAACTGCCCGCTCATGGAGCGAAGTAACTCGGCGGCCTGCTCTGGCGGATGCCACGGGAGCGACGGCTGAGTGCCCGATGAAGCAAACTCCTCGAGGGTGCGCTCAAGATCCCGCCTCACCGCCGACAGGAACGTTACGTCCCGATCCGGCGCCAACTGGCGGGCGCGCCGCAACGAAGTCGTTATTCGTGCGTCCGCGAACCGTAGGTCGGGGCAGATGAGGACTACACCAATATTTACACGCTCATCGCGAATGGGATCGGGCACGTATTGAATGACGCTGTATTGCGACACCGCGGAGGTCAGTGTCATGTCTCTTCAAGAAGCGCCACGACGCCATCGATCTGGCGGCGCAGGAACGTTGCAATCGCAACGCGTTCGTCGTCCGAAATCTCCGACGCGGGCGGTACGCAGGCAACCATAAATGCGATGTCCTCGTTTGTGATCACCGTGAGCGATGACCGCGCGTCTGCCAGCGCCGCGGCATCGGTCGCAGCCCCGAAGTCGAAAAGGGCCGTGACAGTCGGGTGTGACTCGAGAGACTCGATGGTCCAGTCCGGTCCACCGGGGAACGTGTGGCCGTGGTCAACGGAATACACGTGGTGGGGTTCTGCGGTCTCATAGAGCCATTGCGCATCACTGTTCGGAACGATCGAGAATAGCACCGCAAGGCGAGTCAGGCGCTCGGTGTTTCTGGTGGTGAGGTGGTCCATCGACCGTGAGTCGTAACAGTCTGGCGTCCAGGTGCTTGCGTGCGCGGCGCCTCCTTCAGAGGACGTCTCGCCGAATCCGATGGCTGATGCGTCGAGGAGTGGCTTCGGCACCAGTGCGACAGACACAGGCGGGACAGGGAGCTCCGACGAGTGGGGCAAGGCGCCCCACCACTTGCTCGTTGAACAAGACCCGTGTGCCCTGCGGGTTGTTGGCGAGCTTCACCGCGTAAAGCTGACCAGCACTTTCCATCTTCTGGGCCTGAGATCCGCCGTCACCGGCACGGCCGTGATGGATCTCCATCACAAGAGGCGGACCGCACGTGCGGTCCGCCTCTGCTATGAGACCTGCCCAATCTACCTCGCCTACCGGGTCATCCGGCTCCGATGTGGTCACGGCGAGTCACGAGCACCCGCTCGTCGCGCCGCAGTTGATGCACTTGTAGCAGGACCCGTTGCGGACCATGATCGAGCCGCAGTCGGTGCAGGCCGGCGAGTCCGCGGTGTCGAACACCACGGGCGCCTGGCCCGCCGCGAGCCGCTCCGCCCGATCCTTCTGCTCCACGTTCTGCGCCACGATCTTCAGCCCATCCAACAGCCCATTGGCAACCGTCTCATCCTTCGCGGAGACGGTCTCCCCACCCATCGGGATGTCCGCGGCTGACTCCGCTGCCGCTTCGGAACCCGTGGCCGCAGTATCCGCCTCAGGCTGAGAGGCTGAGGTGGACTCATCCCCACCAGCGGACCTGTCCGGACCTGCCGTCCGTCAGTGGTTGGGCGGCGTGCGGCGCCGACGGCGCGGCCGCCGTTGCGGCGCGTCGCGGCGGGGCCGGTAGCCGCCTCCCCACTCACTAGCTGGCGCATCGGACAGTGTCAGCTGCCGATTGATGATCCCCACCTGATCCTTATCGGTCTGCGACATGAACTTCGTCGCCATGTACCGGAAGATGTAGTCGACGAGCGACTTGGCCATCGGAATATCCCGGTTGGTCGTGAACCCAGCCGGCTCGAAGCGGAGATGGCTGAACTTGTTGACCAGGTCCTTCAGCGGCACGCCGTACTGGAGCGCCAGGGACACGGCCGTCGCGAAGCAGTCCATCAGCCCGCTGATCGTCGAGCCCTCCTTCGCCATGCGCAGGAAGATCTCGCCGGGGGTGCCGTCCTCGTACAGGCCGATCGTCAGGTAGCCCTCGTGGCCGCCGACGTTGAACTTGTGCGTGATCGAGGCGCGCTCGTCGGGCAGGCGCCGGCGCAGCGGCTTGTACACCGTCTGCACCTGGGGCTCGCCAGCGGCCGCATCGGTCTTGACCGCATCCCCGCCTTCCTTCTTGGTGTTCAGCGGCTGGGAGCGCTTGGAGTTGTCGCGGTAGACCGCGATCGCCTTGAGGCCCAGCTTCCAGCCGTCGACGTAGACCTGGGCGATCTCATCGGCGGTCGAGTGCTCCGGCATGTTGACCGTCTTGCTGATCGCGCCACTGATGAAGGGCTGGACCGCGGCCATCATCTTGAGGTGGCCGTTGTAGTGGATCGAGCGCGTGCCGTTGGCCGGCTTGAAGGCGCAGTCGAAGACCTCGAGGTGCTCGTCCTTGAGCTGCGGCGCGCCCTCGATCGTCTCGTGCTCGTCGATCCAGGCGACGATCCCCTCGGCCTCCTTGGCGGTGTAGCCGAGCTTGCGCAGCGCGCTCAGCACGCCCTGGTTCACGATCTTCAGGTAGCCGCCGCCGACGAGCCGCTTGTACTTGATGAGCGCGATGTCCGGCTCAACGCCGGTCGTGTCGCAGTCCATCATGAAGGCGATGGTGCCGGTCGGCGCCAGGACGCTCAGCTGCCCGTTGCGGAAGCCGGTCTTCTCGCCCAGCGCGACGACCTCGTCCCAGCCGGTGAGCGCCGCGTCGAGCATCTCGGTCGGGATCAGGTTGCGATCCATCCGGTACGCCGCGTCGCGGTGCTGGTTCATGACCTTCAGGTACGGCTCGCGGTTGATGGCGTAGCCGCGGAACGGGCCGCCCTGGTCGCGTGAGATGCGGGCGCGACTGGAGCGCCGCCTCCGACTGCATGATGCGCGGTGACCGCCGCCGCGTAGGCACGGCCGCCATCGGAGTCGTAGGCCAGGCCGCGGTTCATGAGCAGCGCGCCGAGGTTGGCGTAGCCCAGGCCGATCGGCCGGAACTCGCTGCTGTTCTCCCCGATCTTCGGCGTCGGGTAGCTCGCGTTGTCGACGATGATCTCCTGCGCGGTGAACACGATCCGCACCGCGTGCTTGTAGCCCTCGACGTCGAACTCGCCGTCGTCCTTGACGAAGGTCATCAGGTTCAGGCTGGCCAGGTTGCAGGCCGAGTCGTCGAGGTACATGTACTCGCTGCACGGGTTGCTGGCGTTGATCGGCGCGGTGTTGGCGCTCGTGTGCCAGCGGTTGATGTTGTCGTGGTACTGGATGCCGGGATCGCCGCACACCCAGGCCGCCTCGGCCATCTTGTTCATCAGGTGGCGGGCCTTGACGGTCTCGACCGGCTCACCGCTGGTGACCGCGTGGGTGGTCCAGTCGGCGTCCTTCTCGAGCGCCTCCATGAACTCGTCCGTCACCCGCACCGAGTTGTTCGAGTTCTGGAAGAAGACCGATGCGTACGCCTCGCCGCCGTTGAAGTTCCCGTCGTAGCCGGCGTCGATCAGCGCCCAGGCCTTCTTCTCCTCGTTGAGCTTGCAGTCGATGAACTCCTCGACGTCCGGATGGCCGACGTTGAGGATCACCATCTTCGCCGCGCGGCGGGTCTTGCCACCGGACTTGATCACGCCGGCGAAGGCGTCGAAGCCCTTCATGAAGCTGACCGGGCCCGAGGCCTCGCCGCCGCCCTTGAGGGTCTCCTTGGAGCTGCGGATGGTCGACAGGTTGGAGCCGGCGCCCGAGCCGAACTTGAAGAGCATGCCCTCGGTCTTGGCCAGGGTCAGGATGGACTCCATCGTGTCGTCGACGCAGTTGATGAAGCAGGCGCTGCACTGCGGGTGCTCGTCGATGCCGACGTTGAACCAGACCGGCGAGTTGAAGCTGGCGCGCTGCTTGAGGAGGATGTCCTTCAGCTCGTTGCGGAACGCATCGGCGTCCTCATCGGTCGCGAAGTAGGCGTCCTTGACGCCCCAGTCGGCGATCGTGTCCGCCACGCGGTCGATCATCTGCTTGACGCTTCGCTCCCTGGTGGGGGTGCCCAGGTGGCCGCGGAAGTACTTGGACGCCACGACGTTGGTGGCCAGCGGCGCTCCAGGACTTCGGGAACTCGAGGTCCTTCTGCTCGAACACGGTCTTGCCGTGCTCGTTGGTGATGGCCGAGTCGCGCAGGTCCCACTCGACGGTGTCGTACGGGTGGACGTCCGGGCGGGTGAAGCGCCGCTCGATGGTCAGGCCCTTCCAGCTCGGCTTGTGGCCCTCGGTCCGCTGGACGTAGCCGCTGTTCTTCGTCACCTTCGCCTTCCCGTTTCCATTCCCAGTATGACCATGGCCGTTGCCCTCGTGGGTCTCGTGGGTCTCGTGGCCGTTGGTCGTGCCATTCGCGGGCTTGGTCTGGGAGGCGGTGCGAGCCATCGGTCCTGGGGTCCTCTTCGATGCTCTTCGGCCGTCGGAGAGGACACGGATCCCTCGGTCCGTGCGGTCGAGCGATGCCCCTCCAGGCGGTCCGGCGCCGTGGCCGGCGCCGTGTTTTCAGGACGACAACTGTAATACGCACGCCAACCCGCGTCAAGGCCAAAACCACAACATCTGGTGGTACCTCGGTTCCCCGGTGCACAAGATGTGGTGGCGGCGTCTGTCGCCTGTGTGACACGTGTGGAGTCAATGTGGATAGGTGGCAGCTCCGTGTGGATGGGGTGTGGAGGGCGGCGGTGCTTGCCGGGATTTGCACGGGGTGGGACTAACGGCCACGGAGACCGCCCTGCGTGGTTGTGGGTTGCTCCAGGCGGGAACGGCGGGCAAGGAGAGGGCCGTATCGGCGCGAAGTTGGCCGTTAGTCCCATGTGATGCAAGCGATGGCACAGCAGCGCATGGCGCGGTGCGAGGAGCGCAGATGATCGGCGGCTAGGCCGTCGTCGGTGCACTGTTCCCCACAGACGCGGTCGGAGCGGTCGAGTCCCCAGTGCCGGTGACGCTGTCTAGTAGCGCCGTCCACGCGGTCGCACCGACCGCCTCGAAGGTGGCGCGTGCCTGCGGTTCGGAGGCGCGAACGGGTGGGTCGCCTGCGTCGGTGTCAACGGGTGCCGGTTGGTCATGCCGTGCCGCCGCGGCCGCTGCTGATCCACCGACAGTCCAACGCGGCCTGCTTGATTCCCGCGCAACGAAGGTGGAGAGTTCCGGGATGATCTGCCCGGCCTGCGGTCAGGTGAACCCGGACGGCTTCAGGTTCTGCGGGGCATGCGGCGCAGTGCTCGCGCCCGACACCCAGGCTGACGTCCGAAAGACGGTGACGGTCGTCTTCTGCGACCTCGTCGGCTCGACCGCGCTCGGTGAGCGCACCGACCCGGAGATCCTGCGCGACGTCATGGCTCGCTACCACGCGGAGCTGCGCGCCTGTCTCGAGCGCCACGGTGGAACCGTCGAGAAGTTCGTTGGCGACGCAGCCATGGCCGTCTTCGGCCTCCCGCAGGTGCACGAGGACGATGCCCTGCGCGCGGTGCGGGCCGCGGTGGAGATGCGCGAGGCGGTCGCGAGCCTGGGGCTCGAGGTACGCATCGGCATCAACACGGGGGAGGTGGTCGCGGGCACGGGCGAGACGCTTGCCACCGGCGACGCCGTGAACGTCGCCGCCCGCCTCGAGCAAGCCGCCGCGGTGGGCGAGATCCTCATCGGGTCGCTCACCGAGCGCCTCGTGCGGGACGCCGTGCTCACTGAGGCGCTGGAGCCGCTCTCGCTCAAGGGGAAGCAGGAGCCGGTCCACGCGTATCGGCTGCTCCGGCTGGGCGAGGACGTGCCGGCGTTCACACGCCGGATCGACGCGCCGTTCGTCGGGCGCCGAGACGAGCTCGCGCAGCTCGAGCGCGCGCTGACCACGGCCATCGAGACACGACGTCCGCAGCTGGCAACGATCGTCGGAGCTCCGGGCATCGGAAAGTCGCGCCTGGCACGCGAGCTCCTTGGCCGCGCACGAACCCGCGTCGCGGTCGGCCGCTGCCTCCCGTACGGCGAGGGGATCACGTACTGGCCACTGCAGGAGATCGTGTCCCAGGTGGGCGATCTCCGTCGCACGCTCCACGGAACTCCCGACGGCGAGCTCGCAGTGATCCGCCTCGAGGCGGCGCTCGGTGTGACGGACACGCCGGTGTCGCCCGAGGAGATCGCCTGGGGCGTCCGCCGGCTGCTCGAGGCGATCGCGAACTCGGAGCCACTGATCGCCGTCTTCGACGACATCCACTGGGCAGAGCCGGCGTTCCTGGATCTCATCGAGTACGTGGCCTCGTTCGCCCAGGACGTCCCCTTGCTCGTCCTGTGCACCGCGCGTCCCGACCTGTTCGAGCTGCGGCCGACGTGGACGTCGCCGAAGCCGAATGCCACGCTCGTCACGCTGCAGGCCTTGTCGGAGGACGACAGCGGAGCGCTGGTCGGGTTGCTCCGCGACCTCCCGGAGGAGACACGCGAGCGCATCATCCAGGCGGCGGAGGGAAACCCGCTGTTCGTCGAGCAGCTGGTCGCGATGCAAGCCGAGGACGGCGACATCCTCGAGGTGCCGCCGACCCTGCAGGCGCTGCTCGCCGCGCGCATCGACCGCCTCGGCGAGCAGGAGCGCGCGGCTGCACAACGCGGATCGGTCGAGGGGCGCCTGTTCCATCGCGGAGCCGTGGCCGGGCTCCTTCCGGAGCGCGATCGGGCCGACGTCGGCGCGCACCTGCTGTCGCTCGTCCGCAAGGAGCTCATCCGGCCGGATCGGGCAGTGCTGCCGGGCGACGACGCGTTTCGCTTCGGGCACATCCTCATCCGCGACGCCGCGTACGAGGCGATCCCCAAGCGCCAGCGAGCGGCACTCCACGAGCGCTTCGCGGAGTGGATGGAAGCGAGGCTCGGCGAGGACGCCCCCGACGAGATCGTCGGCTACCACCTCGAGCAGGCCTATCGGTACGAATCGGAGCTTGGCTCGCCCGATGCGCGCACCGGGGCTCGCGCTGCCGATCGGCTCGCAGCCGCGGCGCGGGCGGCCATGGCGCGACAGGACATCGCCGCCGCCGTGAACCTGCTCGACCGTGCGCTTGAGCTCGCTCCCGACGCCCCGGCCCGCCCACTGCTCGCCGTCCGTCTCGGCGAAGCGCTGAGCGAGGCGGACGAGCTCGAACGAGCACGGGCTGCGTTCGAGGAGGGTGTCGCGCTCGCGCAGGCGGCGGGCGACGGGCATGCCGAGTGGCTCGGCAGGGTCTGGCTCGCCCGCACCCAGCTGCTCCAGGACCCGGAGGGCGCCCTGGACCGCATGGTGGACGAGGCGACCGCAGCCGTCCATGCACGCGAGCCGATGCAGGACCACGAGGTGCTCGCCGTTGCGTGGGGCCGGATCGCTGCCGTTCATTCCTGGCGCAACGAGACCGACGCGTACCTCGACGCGTTCGAGCGCGCGCTACATCACGCTCGAGCGTCGGGCGATCTCGCGCTCGAGGTTCAGCTCGCCGTGATGCGGGCACCGGACTTCATCTGGGGCCCGGGCCGAGTCGACGATGGAGTGCGGTACGCCGAGGAGCTCGTCGAGCGGCTCGGTCACGTTCCAGGCGTGCAGCAGTTCGCCCTTCACCTCCATGCTCACATGCGGGCGCGGCTCGGCGAGTTCGAAGGTGCGCTCGATGCCCTGAGCACGTATCGCGACAACCTGCGCCAGCTCGGGAAGGCGCGAGAGTACGCCGTGACTGCCGGCTGCGTGTGGGACGTCTGCGGGTGGTCGGGCGACGTGCTGCATGGGAAGGAGAAGCTGCGCGAGTCGTATGAGCTGCTCGAGAGGACCGGGAACAAGGCATTCCTCTCGGAGATCGTGAGAGACCTCGCCGAGGCGGCGCTCCGCGAAGACGCACTCGACGAGGCCGAGCGATTGTGCGAGCTCGGCCATGAGATGAGTGTCGCTGACGACGTCGAGAGCACCGCACACGTCGCGCTGCTCCGCGCGAAGCTTCGCGCAGCGCGCGCCGACCTCGTGGCGGCGAAGGAGCTGGCCCGCCAAGCGGTGGACCTGTACTCGGGAACCGACTTCCTGGAGCGCGCCGCCGATGCGCGGCTGACGCTAGCGGAGATCCTGCGTGCGGAGGGCGACCCCGACGCAGAGGCCACCGCGTTGGAGGCACTTGCGCTGTACGAGCAGAAGGGCAACCTCGTCGGCGCCGGCTGGGTACGCGCGTTTCTCGAGTAGCCGGCCACACGGGGCGCATACTCCGCAGCGCGATGCGGGTCCCCTTCGGCGGCAGTCTGATTCGGTCCCTGGCCACCATCGGCGTGAGCGCCGTCGGACGACGACGCCACGCGATCGCAGAAGGTGACGCTGACCCTCTCGTCGATGATCGTCACGGCGCTGTCGGTGGTGTGGGTCGGGACGTAACTGGGCCCTCGGCCTGCCGGCAGCGGCACTCATCCCGTTCGGCTACCAGGTGGCGTCGGTCGGCAGCCTGATCTTCTTCGCTCGCACGAAGAGGCTACCAGGTGTTCCGGCTGAGCCAGGCCGCGATGATGACCGCGCTCCCGTTCCTCCTCCAGTGGGCGCTGGGCGGGTACGTCGCGTCCAGCGCCGTCAGCCTGTGGGCGCTCGTCGCGTGCGATCGGCACGCTGTTCTTCTTCACCGCCTCCGAGTCGATCCCTGGTTCGCCGCTGTTCGTGGTCCTGACCGTCTGTCTCGGCATGCTGGAGCCGATCGTCTCCGCCGATCCGGCCGCGATCCCCGATGGCGTGCGCACCGCCTTCTTCGTGCTGAACGTCTGCGGCGTGGCGCTGACCGCCTACGTCCTGCTGCAGTACGCGGTTCGGGCCAGGGACGAGGCCCTCGATCGTCCGAGGGGCTGTCCTCAACGTCCTGCCGCGGGCGATCGCGGAGCGGCTGAAGCGCGAGCCAGGGCGTCATCGCCGAGGCGCACCGCGACGGTCACGGTCCTGTTCGCCGATGTCGTCGACTTCACCCCGTTCATGGCGCGGACGGAGCCGGGCCGGGTCGTCGGCCTGCTCGACGAGATCTTCAGCGCCTTCGACGCGCTGTCGCTCCGGTTCGGCCTCGAGAAGATCAAGACCATCGGCGACGCGTACATGGTCGCCGCCGGCCTGCCCGAGGCGCGCGACGACCATGCCGAGGCATCGGCCGAGATGGCGCTCGCCATGCAGGCCGCGATGGCGACGCTGTGCGAACGGCTCGGCGCTCCAGCTCGCGATCCGGATCGGGATGGACAGCGGCCCGGTGGTCGCCGGCGTCATCGGACGGCACAAGTTCATCTACGACCTGTGGGGCGACACCGTCAACACCGCGAGCCGGCTCGAGTCGCACGGTCTGCCCGGCCGCATCCAGGTCGGCGAGCACGCCCATCGGCTGCTGCGCGACCGATACGACTTCGAGGATCGCGGCGAGATCGAGGTCAAGGGCAGGCGCACGCTGCGCGCGTACCTGCTCATCGGCCCGCGTCGGTAGTTCGATCCGCGTTGCCAGGGCGGCGTGGCCGTCGATCCTCCGTGGCGAGGCGTTACGTACGGTCGGGAGCTCAGGACCCCGCTTGTACGTCCCTCTGCTGGCCACCGATTGTTCGACCAATGGCACATGTCGCGGCCAGTGGGTTGACGGGCGGCGGACCATCGGTCTGTGGCGACGTCCGGCCGACCATTCTGCTGCGAAGAGGACCTGGCGCGGCTCGCATACGACGGCCTCAACGCCGAGGCCGACCTTCAGCGGTGGCGCGAAGGAGGGCTGAACCCGGTCACGCGCGAGTTGATCGAGGTCGTCCGCGCGCAGGGCGTGGAGGGCGCACGGCTGCTCGACATCGGTGCTGGGGTCGGCGCCGTGCACGTGGAGCTGCTGGAGGCGGGGGCGGCGACCGCCATGGACGTCGATGCGTCGCCCGAATACCTGGCGACGGCGCAGGCCGAGGCGGAGCGGCGAGGCCTTGGTGGGCGCGTGGAGTATCGGTTTGGCGACGTCGTGATGGTCGGCGGGGAGCTGCCGGAGGTCGACGTGGTCACGATGGACTCGGCCATCTGCTGCTACCCGGACCTGGAGCCCATGCTGGCGGCGGCGACGCGGACCCGGCCCCGGCTGGTCGGCATCACCTATCCGCGCGACACCTGGTGGATGCGGTCCTTCATGCGCCTGTACAACGTGATGGCGGCCGTTCGGCGCAGCCCGGCGCGCTACTTCATCCATCGGCACGCGCAGCTCGAGCGATGGATGGCCGCTGCCGGCTACCGCAACATTCACGACGGCGGCATTCGCGCGTGGCGGGTGGTCCTCTACCGGCATGCCGAGGACCTACCTGCTGGCGGACCCAATGCGCTCGAACCTGCGTCGCCCATCGGCTAGACGCCAGCTCGAACGAAGTCGTTGACGATGCTCGAGAGGGTCCCCACACTCGGGCGCATGTCCGTCGAGGCCAAGACGTTCGACGCGCCGGACGAGACGGTGACGTATGAACGGGGCCACGTGAAGATCGTGACCGTCGGATCGATCACGATCGGCTACGAAGTTGCGGAGCCGGGCTGGCGGTGGTCGGAGCACGTGAAGCCGATCGTGGGTACCGAGTGGTGCGAGTTCCACCATGCGGTGTTTCAGATCTCTGGCCACATGCGCATCCTCACGCGCGACGGCGAGACGCACGACGTGTTCGCCGGCCAGGTGGTGGATGTCGGGCCCGGACATGACGCCTGGGTCGTCGGCGACGAGCCGGTCACCACGATCGACCTCCAGGGAGTGGTCGGGTGGGCGAAGCCGCCCGAACCCGGTGAGCGGCTGCTGACGACCCTCGCGTTCACGGACATCGTGGAGTCGACGGTCGCGGCAGAGCGCCTTGGTGACGCGGCCTGGAAGCGGCTCCTCGCTACCCACGACGAGGATGCACGCACCTTGATCACCCACCATCGCGGGCGGCTGATCAACACGACCGGCGATGGTTTCGTGGCCGTGTTCGACGCACCTGGCCGGGCCATTCGGTATGGCCTGGCGCTCGCGGAAGCCGCGAAGCGATTGGAGCATCGCCATCCGGGCGGGCGTCCACACCGGGGAGGTGGAGTTTGCCAACGACGACATTCGTGGCCTCGCCGTGCACCTGGCGGCTCGCATCATGGACGCGGCCGATCCAGGGACCGTGCTGGTTTCCGGGACCACGCGCGAACTGACGATCGGTGCCGGGATCGAGTTCGTCGACCTCGGCGACCGCGCGTTCAAGGGCATCAGCGGGAAACGTCGCGTCTACCGGGCGCGGCCTGTCCAAGCCAACGACGACGCGGACGCCGCGGCGGATAGCGACGTCCCCGGTCCCGCAGGGTGGGACTAACGGCCAAGAAGCGGCTGCTTCGTGGCCACCGGCTGCTCCCGGCGGGAACGGCGGGCAAAAAGAGGGCCGTATCGGCGCCAAGTTGGCGCGTTAGTTCCAGTGGGTGGGAATCGCTCGAAGGTCTCTCGCGGCCAACGCCGCCGTGCGGCACACAGGGTGCAAGTGGGACCGCGTGTGGGGAACGAATCCGACCTGCTGCTGGCGATTCGCACGATCACCGTCAGCGCGCGTGCGGCGGTTACCAGCAACAACAAGGTCGGACGCCCGGACCTGGCCGTCAAGACCGCGCGCCGCGGGTTGATGCTGCTCGAGCGGTTGCGCGGTCAGCTCGACGCCGGTTTTCCGACGGAGGCGCACCAGCGCTTCGACGCGGCTGTCCGCGAGCTCACCTCAGCGGCAGCCGGCGAGGACGCAGAGGTGGACTAGGGCACGCGCGCGAGCGGCCGGGCCCAGCGCAATCCGGGCTAGCGAACGGCCGGGTCCGCCAGCAGCTCGTCAATGGTCGAGAGGAGGCTCTCGATCGCGAATGGCTTGGCGAGCGTGGCGACGCGCCGAGTCTCGGCAAGGCCCGCTTCCAGCTCCTGAAGCGCCAGGGTGTCCGCGCTGCAAAGGAGCACAGGCAGCTCTTCGAACTGCGGTTCGCTGCGAACCTCCTGTGCGATTTCCCAGCCGTGGTCCCCCTCCACGCCGAGCCGCACGTCGATCATGAGCAGGTCGGGGCGAGACGAACGGATGAGGTCGAGCGCGTCGGGACGATCTCCGTCGACCAGCGTCGTGTCGTACCGGTCCCCCTCGAGGATGTCATGGACCAGATCGAGGAACTCGGGGTTGTCGTTCACGACCGTGACATGAGGCATCGCATCCTCCGTGGGCGCAGAGGGTCAAGGATACATCCAGACCGATCCCTCGCCCGGCGGGCGGCTGAGCCGAGTGGCATGACGGATGCATTCGAGCACAGCCAATCACCAACCGCAGGGGGGAATCCCGATGATCGACGACCGATCCGCCACCACCCTCGACTCACAGACCACCGGCAACGACGCCGGGGCGACTGGAGGCGAGACCACCGATCCGCTGACCGAGACCGGCAGGGAAGCCGGTCAGCGCGCCGGCCAGCTTCTCGAGCGCGGGACCGAGATCGGCCTGAAGCAGGCCGACCGCGGCCTGGATGCTGCCGCCAGCGGTGCGGCAACCGTGGCAGATAGCATCCGCCGCGTCTCGCTCGACATGGAAACCGACCAGCCGCAGATCGCCGATTTCGCCTCGACGGCGGCCGACCAGGCCGAAGCGCTCGCCACCTACCTGCGCGAGACCGACGTACGGCAGATGATCGACAACGTCGAGAACTTCGCCCGACGTCAGCCGCTCCTCTTCGTGGGCGGGGCATTCCTTCTCGGGATGGTCACGTCGCGGTTCATCAAGGCCGCCGGTGGCGACCAGGGCCAGGTCCGAGCGCAGGGCTCGGGGTATCACGCGAGCAACGGACACGGCTCCGCGAGGTACACAGGCACCAGCCGCGGCTCGGGCAGCGACGACTGGTCTGCGACCGGCCCGGACGGCCGCAAGGAGTTCTGAGATGCAGGAGCCGGAGGACAGCCGCAGCATCGGCACCCTGCTCGGCGACCTCGGACGCCAGGTCAGCACGCTCGTCCGGAAGGAGATCGACCTTGCGAGGGTCGAGATCACTTCGGGCCTGAGCCGGATGGGCCGCGGCGCGGCGATGACCGCCGGGGGCGGGGCCCTGATCTACGCAGGGCTGCTCGTGGTCCTCATCGCGATCGTGCTGCTGCTCATCGACGCCGGCCTCGATCCGTGGCTGGCCGCGCTGATCGTCGGGGCCGTGGCCCTTGGGATCGGCGCAGTCGTGACCTCGATGGGCGTGCAGCAGATCCGCGACACGGAGATCGCCCCGAAGCAGACGGTCGAGACGGTTCGCGAGAACGTCGAGTTCGTCAAGGAGCAGGTGAAATGACGACGGAACGTGACGACAACCGCCTCGACGGAGACATCGACGATGCCGAAGCTGGCTCCCTGACAGACGAGGAGCGGGCCGAGGCCGCCGATATCCGGGCCGACATCGAGGAGACCCGCGAGGAGATGGGCGGGACGCTGAACGAGCTCGGTGATCGACTCGAGCCGGGCCATCTCATGAATCAGGCGAAGGACAACGTCCGCGACGCGACGATCGGTCGAGTCGAGGAGACCGCAAGGGGGATGTCAGACATGGTCATGGACACGATCAAGCGCAATCCGATCCCGGCCGCGTTGGCCGGCGCCGGACTGGCGCTCCTGTGGATCAACCGATCGAACGGCAACGCGCGCAGGCCAGTATCGGTCCGGCGCTTACAGCGCAATCGCTCGAATGTGGGCGCTGGTGAGAAGTTCAGCGAGATGGGCAGCACGGTGGGCAGCGCCGTCGGGACCGTCCGGGAAGGCGCAGGCGAGGCGGTCTCGAACGTCGCCCAGGGCGCTACCGAGGCCGCCGACGAGGTCGGTCTGCGCTTCGAGCGCTTCATGCAGGCCAGCCCGCTGGCGGTCGGAGCAATCGCGGTCGGCGCAGGCGCGCTCGCCGGGTCGATCATCCCTGAGACGCCGCACGAGCAGAATCTCCTGGGCGACGCCTCCCGCCAGGTCGTCAACACGGTCCGCGAGACCGTGGACGAGGTGGCAACGAAGGCGGAGGAGACCCTGGAGCAGACCGAGCAGCAGGTCGCGGCCGGCAGCTGAGCCTTCAGCTTTTGACAGCGAGCCCGGTCCGGCAATGGACCGGGCTCGTCGCTGTCTGCCGTTCTGCTCGACCATGCGGGCGAGGGTGAGGCTGCTCGCCACGGCCCGGCCTGCCGCCGAGAAGCGGGCCTGTCGAGTTGCAGTACCGGGGTAGGATGCGGCAAGGCGCTTGCCTGCTGACGTGAATTGCATCGACGGAGGGTGTTTACAGATGCGGAACCCACCGATATTGGTATCGGTCATCGGCTTCTTCGCGCTACTCGCCGGATTCGGCTTCCTGTTCTATGGCTTTGGGTTGCTCGGCTTCGACTGGTTCGGCGTTCTCGGCGATCTGCCGCAATACGAGTCCGTCGGACTCTGGGGATGGTTCGCGGTCTTCGCCGGGTTCGTGTGGGTGCTCGTCGCCTTCGGGCTCTGGGCACTCCAGCCGTGGGCTCGGCTCTCGGCGCTGATCGTGGCAGGCTTCAGCCTGTTCGAGGCGGTCCTGGCGTTCTTCCAGTTCCCAGGCACCGGCGTCGGATTCGCCATGGCCCTCCTGCCCGCCTTCATCCTGCTGTACATGAACAGCGACGACGTGAAGGCGGCATTCGGCGAGGCTGACGTGCCGCCGGCCGACACCATGTGAGCGACGCGCTCTGACGACCAGTCGCCCGGCTCCCAATCAGGGAGCCGGGCGATTTGCATCCCCGGGGGTGGCGGCGGTTGGCGGCGGTGCGGGTCGGCCAGTTGCGTGGCGGCGGTTGCACGGGGTGGGACTAACGGCCAAGAAGGGGCTGCTGGTTGGCCGTGGTTTGCTCCGGGCGGCAAGGGCGAGCAAGAAGAGGGCCGTATCGGCGCCAAGTTGGCCGTTAGTCCCACGGGGTGCAATCGCCCGGTTTCCGAAGTGGGAGCCGGGCGATTTGCATCCACGGGCCTTTGGCGGGGGTTGCGCGGCGCAGTTGCGTGGCGACAGTTTCGTGGGGTGGGACTAACGGCCAAGAAGGGGCTGCTGGTTAGCCGTGGTTTGCACCGGGTGGGAAGGGCGGCCAAGAAGAGGGCCGTAACGGCGCCAAGTTGGCCGTTAGTCCCATGGGGTGCAAACGGTCGCGCGGAGCGTCGCAGCACGAAGGCGGCCGGAGCTGCGAAGGGTGGCCGGGCTGGAGGGATGCAGGTCTCCAACCCGGCCGAGGTCATCGGTCTCGAGGATCTACGGCTGGTTCGCGTGGCGGACGCCGTAATCGTCGGCCGGGGTCAGCGGGGTCGTGACCATGTGGCGCGTGGCGTAGTCATCGGCCTCGGTCAGGGTGGTGACGCTGAGGTGGCGGACGCCGTAGTCATCGGCCTGGGACAGCGGCGCGGTGACCGCGATGTGCCGGATGCCGTAGTCGGCGTTCTGGGTCAGCGCTGGGGCGCTGGTGGCCAGGGTGGCCGAGTTGCCGAACAGGGTGCCGAAGATGTCGGGCGCGACCTGGCCGGCCACGAAGCCGACGGTCATGCCGGCGACGAGGATGAGGGCGAGGACGAGGCCTGGTCGCGTGACATCGGTGCGGGGAGCGGTGCGGATCATCGGTAGTGGGCTCCTTCGGGCCAGCGTGGTGTGGTTCTGCCCATACAGGAGCCCGGGTCGGACGAAAGGTGACACCCAAAATATCTCTCGACCCGGAGCCCGCAACCTGTCACCTTTCGGGCCAAATCCGTCCCTGTAGGGCAGATGGAAGCCGTTGCAACGGCGGTCGAGCCGGCCGTCACGATCGAGGCGCTCTACCGCCAGGAGGCGGACAAGATGTGGCGGGCGCTGTTCGCGTTTTCCGCCGATGCCGAGATCGCCAGCGACGCCGTCGCCGAGTCGTTCGCCCAGGCCATCCGGCGCGGGTCCGCCATTCGCGATCCGCGTGCCTGGGTCTGGAAGTCGGGGTTCAAGATCGCGTCCGGTGAGCTGAAGCTGCGATCCCGAAGCGTGCACGTGATCCCCGACAGCTCGTACTTCGACCCCGAGGCCGACACCGAGCTCCTGGCGGCCCTCGCCCAGCTGTCCGACGGGCAGCGCGCCGCGGTCGTCCTTCACTACTACGCCGATGCCCCGGTCCGCGAGATCTCGCGGAGGACCGGCATGTCTCAGCTCTCCGTGCGAGCGAACCTGAGCCGCGGCCGGAAGCGCCTCAAGCTGTTGTTGGGTGACCGTCATGGATGATCTTCAGCGCCGATTCCGACGACTCGATCGGGTCGCCACGCCGAATCTGTGGAACGAGGCGGTTGCGCGGGCCGTTGAGCTCGAGATGGCCCCGCGGCGGACGCTGTTCACCCCGGGCTTCGCGCTGATCGCGACGGCGCTGCTGCTCGCCGCCCTGGGCGGCACGATCGCCGTCGGCGCCTGGCTCAACCGAGAGGTGCCGATCCCCGAAGTCGTGACGTACGAGAACGGGGTGATCATGGCCAACGGCGGCTGTGGCCAGCTCGTCTCTCTCGATCCGACGTCAGGCGAGATCCGCGAGGTCGTTGCGGCGTCGACGGAATGCGACTTTGATAACTCGGCGCTGCGACCGGCCTGGTCGTCCGACGGCAGCCGCCTCGCCTACCTCGCGGCGGCGCAGACCGATCTCGGGATGGCTGACGAAGCCGGCGTCTGGGTCTACGAGGCGGCCACTGGGGAAACGCGACAGGTGACGGAGTGCTCGGAGTACTGCGACGGAGTGGACATCTCGCCGGACGGATCCCACGTCGCATACATCACGTACCCGGGCTCCGGCACCTATGCGCTGGCCGTGGTCGCGGTCGACGGAGGGGAGACCTACCGCATCGACCTCCCCGGGGGACGGCCCGGCACTGGCGGCGCGGCGTTCTCGCCGGATGGCAGCCACATCGCCCTGTCGATGATCGGCGGGAAGTCGGGTGTGTATCTCGTCGACGTCAGTGGCATCGATGACGGCACCGTCGGCGGCCCAACCTTGCTGCACGGAATCGTGCAGGCAGACTACCTGGCGTGGTCGCCCAACGGGGAATGGATCGCCTATACCCAGACCGGCGGGCTCGGCGTCGACGGCGACGTTCGCAGCCAGGCTGGGGCGATCAGCCAGCCCGGCTCGGGCATCGTGGTCGTTCGCGCGGACGGGACCGAGGTGCGCGCCCTTGCCACCGGGTTTGGTGACTACGGTCCGATATTCCCGACGTGGTCGGCGGACTCGGCGACGGTGGCGTACCTTGCGGCGCCTAACACAAACCCGATCGGATCCAATACCTTTGAGCTCTGGACGGCGGCGATCGACGGCAGCGAGCCGACGCGGATCTATGAGACCGACCGGCTCTACGGCCTCGGGCTGCCTGTCTGGTCGCCGGACGGGGAGTGGATCGCGTTTGGCGCGGTGTTGGAGGAGCGCGACCCCGAGTCCGGTCTCATGCTGCTGCGAGCCGACGGATCCGAGGCGCAGTACGCGCCGGGCATGCCGCACGACCCAGCCTGGCAGCCGATCCCGGAGGACTGAGGGCGGCGACGGCCGCAGCCCAGGCCGAAACCTAGGGCGCGGATGCCCAGCTATACGAGCCGTACGTCGATAGGTCGTCGGTCACCTGGGCGATGAAATTGCCCTCGAGGTCCATGATCCACAGATCATCTCCGCGCTCAGATCGCCGCAGGACCAGCAGGGCATCCCCGCTCGGCGACCAGACGGCGCCGGCCGCCTCGTTGGATCCATCGGTTGCTGAGATCTCCTGATGGTCGGTCCCGTCTGGCCGGACCAAAGAGATCACGGAGGTGGTCCGGTGCTGGCGCGTATACACGATCCACTCACCGGTCCGTGACCACGACACTGCCCACGCATGGCCGGCTCGATCGGTGACCTGCCGGGGCTCACCGCCATCGACGTCCGCGACGAAGACGGACTGATCCACCGCGAATGCAACTTGGCGACCGTCGGGCGAAAGGCTACCGGGCGCGACGTCCGTGAAGTTGTGTGTGGTCCCCGGCGGATTCAGCTGGCGCATACCGGTTCCATCGGCGTTGACCATGTACAGGTCGCCCTCGGCATGTTCGGTCTCCCCGCGGTCGGCGAAGAAAACGATCCGCGACCCGTCTGGGGTTACACCGAACGGTTCCGTGCGGACTGTTCCCTCGGGGAGAGGCGTCACTAGCCGGAGGTCTGTCAGGTCAGGCGAGCCAAGGTACACACCGTTGCGGGAGGGATCCGTCTCATCCCAGCCATCGAATGCGATCCAGCTGCCATCCACGCTGGGTGTCCCGGGACCGAGGTTGAGCGTCTCGATCGGTGGACTGATCACCTCGCGATCGCTGCCATCCGGCATCAGAGTGGAGAACGAGAACCTGCCCGCAGGGGTAGCGCCCATCGTCCAAATGCGCGTCCCGTCCGGCGACCAGCGAACGCATGGTGCACAGTCGCCGATCCCTGGGAGGGCCTGCTGGTCGGTGCCGTCCGCGTTGATCGTGAAATACTCGAGCGCGCCGTCCGCCGCGACTCGATGGAAGAGAATGCGCCCTGCTGGCACATCAGCGGCGGCCACTGACTCGCCCGCCACCGGCGATGCGACGGAGCCGCCCGCCGCGGGGGACGAAGGGTCGGACGATCTACCCGAAGGAGCGGGTGTCGTCGTTGCACCGGTCGTGCAGCCCGCGAGAAGGACGGCCAACAGGGCCACCGGGATGGGCAGGTGAGTCGACCATCCCGGTCCGGGCTCGCTCACCAGGCCGCCACCGCGAAGAATGACCCGAGGAAGATTCCGAGTGAACGTGCGTCACTGCCATCGGCGCGCATGATCCAGAGGTCGATGAATCCCTCTTCGTCAGTTGGTCGGGTGACCAGGAGCCACTCGCCGTCGGGTGACCAGTCGACCAGGCTTCCCTCGCCGATGTCGACCAGGTTCGTCCCATCGGCATCGACCACGAACACTCGGACTGGGTCACCGATCGCGGAGAAGGCCGTGAATGCGAGGCGTGAGCTGTCGCTGGACCATACAGGCGGCCCAACCTCCAGGCCCTCCCCAAGCTGCTCACTGGAGATGATCTCGCGTTGGCTGCCGGCCTCGGCGTCCACGAGCACCAAAGACGACGTCAGCTCGCCGCCGCACTCGAGCGGCACCCACACCGACCGGCACTCCCTCCTCAGCGTCGCGAATGTCGAGCCGTCCGGCGACCACGCCGGGGTCCACATCCAGCCAGTGGTGTCGTCAAGGAGCTCTCGCACCGGGGAACCGTCAACCGGGACGACATAGAGATGCTCGTGGTTCGCGGCCGTGGCTGGCTGCCCAAGCTGAGCGTGATTGCAGGGATTGCACGCCGCGACGACGAGGGCGGATTCATCGGGCGCCCAGGAGGCCCAGCCCCGAATGGCGGCGCCGGCGGGAAGGGACAGGGTCGATAGCCCACTGGCGTCGGCATTTGCCACGACGATCCCGTCTGAGACTTGGACGCCTTCGGTGCCGGGCACCTGGAGGACGGACGTGTGAATCGCGGAGACGCGATCGCCGGATGGCGAGAGTAGCCAGCCATGGAACGCTGAGCCGCCACCCTCCTGGACGTCGGTCGGCAGGTCGCAACAGACAAATGTCAGGTCGCGAGCGGCGGCGGTTGGTGAATCGAGTGTCAGCGTCCCTTGGCCCCACTCATCGGTCAGGAGAATGCGTGCTGCGTCGGGTGCCCATTGCAGGTTGAGCCCTCTGGCCGAGCAGTCCGCCCCAGTCGTCCCGAGGAGTGTCTGCGCCCCCGTGCCGGCATCCAGGCTGATGAGATCGAACGGGGCAAACGAGATCAGACCACACGGACTCGGCGACTCGTGAGGCAGATGGACGAGGATCGGTCCGCCGCCAAGCGGCGAGTCAGGACTCGGTTCCGATGCATCGGCGGTGGGTGACGGGAACGCCGTCGTGGATGGGACCACGTCCGGTGCCGGTTGCGGCCGCAGCCAGCCTCCAACGACGAGGCCGCCGATGACCAGGCCGATGAGAGCGACCGCCGCGACAACGGCCCAGGCGAGTCCGGCCGACCGGTTTGTCCTCTCCGCCGAGATGGTGCCGCCCGTTGCGGCGACCAGCCATGCGGGCCGCTGGCGCGTCGCACGAGCGGCGCGCAGCGCTCGATTCGAGGCTCGTCGTCGTGCCCAGCATCGGCTCAGCGGCCAGCCAGGTGGCGAGGCGGTCGTCGTCGTGCTGCGTCATCGGACTGGCTCCGAGGCTGTGGATGTGGCGGCGGCGGATCCTGCGAGCGCCTCGCGCATCGCCCGCGTGCCGTAATGCAGTCGGGAGTACACCGTGCCGGTGGGCACGTCGAGGATCCTGGCCAGCTCTGGCGCGGTGTAGCCGATGTAATGGGTGAGCACGAGCACGATCCGCTGATCGGCCGGCAGGGCGGCGAACGCCCGCTCCAGCTCGTCGTGATCGGCAAGCCGTCGGTAGTCGTCCGTCATCGCCGGCGGGTCGATCGAGTCCCCGAATGCCGGCTGTGGGCGGCGTCGGCCGCGCCTGGCCAGGTCACGGCACGCGTTGACCAGAAGCCGATGCAGCCAGGCCTCGAATCGGTCCGGCTCTCGAAGCCCGCGCAGGTCGCGCCAGCAGCGCACGATGGCGTCCTGGGTGGCATCCTCGGCGGCCTCGCGGTTGCGAAGGATCCGGTACGCGATCCCGAACAGGCGCTCGTAGGCGGCGGACACGAGCGACTCGAATGCCTCGTGGTCGCCTGCCTGGGCACGCCGGATCATGTCTGCGCTCATCGGTCGCCTCGACCTGTGCGCGGGTCACCTGCCGCGCTGATGAGTATGGCGCCCGGCGGCGTGGAATCCTTCAGTCGGTCCTGGCCGCCTGGGCGAGTTGCGTGGGGTGGGACTAACGGCCAAGAAGGCGCTGCTACATGGCCGCGGGTTGCGTGCTGTGGGAATGGCAGCCACGCAGGGGGCCAAATTCAGGGCGAAGTTGGCCGTTAGTCCCGCCGGGTGCAATTCGCGTCAAGGGTCGCCCGGAGAGGGACTGCTACGAAACCTCGCTGGCTGACGGGACGGTCGCCGAAGGCTCGGCCGGCCGTGCGGCGGCACGGGTGACGGCATTGTCCAGAAGGGCGATGAACGGCGTGGCGCCGATGCGCTCGAAGACCGCGCGGGCCTCGGGCGCGCGCGCGGCGAAAAGCGGCTCGCCAGGCATGGCCAGCAGAGCGTCGAGAATGCAGCGGGCCCAGAGGTAGAGCAGGCCGACCGCCTCGAACCCCCGCTCCGCATCGGTAAAGGCCGCAATGGAGTCGGCGGACCTTCCCTCGACGGCGGCGCGGGCGGCCCGCACCTGGGCCCGGATCGCCTCTGACGACGCTCCATGGAAGGGAACGCCGTCGTTCTTCGCGTCGAGCCAGGCCAGAGCTTCGAGGTCCGCGGCGAGGATGGCCGCCGTGACGATCGTGGATTCGGAGTACGTGCCTCCATCCACCGCGCGCTCCATGGCCGCGCGCCCGACGGCGATGGCCTCCCGCGGCCTGCCCGCGACCAGCTCGGCGTCGGCCAGGAGGATGTTGGCAAGCTCTGCGCTGCGTGGATCCGGATCCCGTTCGGCGAGCTGTCCGGCGGCGACGAGCTCGTCGGCGACGTCCTTGCCCTGCCGGATGGCGTCCGCGATCCGATATGCGGCCATCCCGCTCTGGTCGACGGCGGCGATCGGCAGCTCGGACGCTTCGTCCATGAGGCCGACCACTCGATCCCCGACCTCGGTCGACCCCGTCTGGAAGGCGACCTCGCCGTAAACGCTCACGAGCGAGGCGAATGCGTTCTGGTCGCCCGCGCGGCGTGCGCTTTCGATGGCATCCAGCATGATCTCCAGTGCCCGAAGCGGCTCGTCGTCGCTGGCGATGACGCCCAGGTTGCGGAGTGCCCGAAGCTCGAGGTGCGGGAGCGCAAGGCGGCCGGCGAAGCGAGCCCCAGCTTCGAGGAGCGCCTCCGACTCGCGTCGCCTGCCCAGCTGCGCGAGTGCGGAGCCCTTGTTGACGATCGCCATGGCGGCGACGACGTCATGGTTGCCGTGCTCGGCAATGCGCAGCGCACGGTCCGCCTCGAGCAGCGCCTCCTCGTTGGCGTCGTTGCGCATCAGCACCCGGGATCGCATCGCGAACAACCGCGCCTCGGCTTCGCCCCATTGGTCGGCCGGCACGGACGCCTCGATGGCATCCACCGCGTCCTTGAGAACGGCGGCTGCCGATCCGACTTCCCCCACGTCCGTCAGGGCATCGGCATGGAGGGCCGTCGCTCGCGCGATGCCTTCCCGGTCCCCGACCGTCTGCCAGGTCTGGACCGCCTCGAGCGCAAGCGGCGGGGCCTCCGCAAGGGCACCTGCCATGGCGGAGGCCGCCGCTCGCTCGAGCAGTGCGGCACGTTCAGTGGGCTGGGTGGTGATCTCGAGCGCGTGCTCGAGGTTGCGGACGGCCTGCTGATGGGCGCCGAGGCTCGCAGCCCGCTCGGCCGCGGCCCTCAGGCTGACCCGGGCCTGGCTGGCGACCGCATCGGCTTCCGGTCCTTCATCGGAGGCGTGATACGCGGCCAGGTAGTGGCTCGCCAGCGCACCCGCTGTTTCGTCCGACTCGCCCGCTTCGAGGTGGCGCGCCGCGGCCAGGTGTCGAGTGCGTCGCTCCCGCAGGGCCAGCGTGTCGTAGGCGACCTCGCGGATGAGCGACTGGACGTAGCGGTACTGGCCGCGCTCCGGCGAACGGGGGTCGGCGTCGATCTGGAGCAGCTCGCGCCGGACCAGGCCGCGCAGGCGCGGTTCGAGCTCGGCCTCGGAGCGACCGGAGACCGATGCGAGCGCATCGGCGCCGAAGGCAAGCCCGAGCACGGAGGCGTCCTGCATGAGGCCGCGGTCCTCCGGGTCCAGCGCGTCGAGCCGCGAGCCGATGAGCGAGCGGAGGCTGGCGGGAATCGGCAGCTCGTCGATGGCGCCGGTCAGCTCGAAGGCCGCCCCGGCCGGCCGAATCCGCTCCGCGCCAAGGAGCGCCCGGATCATTTCGACGGCATACAGCGGCATGCCCTCCGCGCGATTGACGATGGCGTCGAGCTGTGGCTCCGGCAGCTGCGGCAGCATGGCGCCGACCAGGGCGCGCATGTCCTCGTCGGGGAGGGGCGCGAGCGGCATGGCCGTGGCGCTCGACCGCGATGACCCCCAGCCCGGGCGCTCGTCCAGCAGCTCCGGCCGGGCCAGCGTCAGGACCAGGATCGGCTGGGCGCGGGACCAGTCCAGGAGGTGCTCGATGAACTCGAGCGTGCCGGCATCGGCCCACTGGAGGTCCTCGAACACGAGCACCACCGGGCCGCGCGTGGCGATGCGCTCGAGGAAGGTTCGCCAGGCCGGGAACAGCGTCTCGCCCTGGCCCGACTCACCGATGCCGAGCAGCGCCAGCAGCGCCGCGGTGATCCAGGCGCGCTCATCGGCGTCGTCGACGTACTCGTCGACCGTCGCCGCGATCCGCTCGCGGGTGACCTGCTCGTCGTCCCCTTCGGCCAGGCCGGCCCGCCGGCGAACCATCTCGCCCAGTGGCCAGAATGCCAGCCCCTCGCCGTACGACGGGGACCGACCGGCGTGCCAGTAGATCGGCTCGGTGATGCCGTCGGCGTACTCGCCCAGCTCCTCGACCAGGCGCGTCTTGCCGATGCCGGCGGGGCCGATGATGGATACCAGCCGCAGGCGTTGCTCGCGACCGGTGGCATGCAGCAGCTCCTTGAGGCGGCGCAGCTCGTCGAGCCGGCCGACGAAGGGTGGCGCCACCAGGTCGGCCGTGCCCGACGCCACGCGCACCACTCGCCAGGCAGCCATCGGGGCGGCCTTGCCCTTGAGGTCGAGCGGCTCGATCGGCTCGAACACGATGGCCGACTCCGTGGCAAGCACCGTCGCGTGATCCGCCAGGACCTGCTCGGGCGCCGCCGATGCCTGCAGCCGCGCGGCGGTGTTGACCATGTCGCCGGCCACCATGCCCTGGTTGGAGGCGCCGATGGTGACCGCCGCCTCCCCGGTCACGATCCCGGCCCGCGCGGTGAGGTCGTGTCCGAGGGCGCCGGTCGACTGCACCACCTCGAGCGCGGCGCGCACGGCTCGCTGGGCGTCGTCCTCGCGGGCGATGGGCGTTCCCCACACCGCCATCACGGCGTCGCCGATGAACTTCTCGACCGTCCCGCCGTGGCGCGCGATCGCCTCGCTGGCCGCGTCGAAGTACTGCTGCTGGACGGCTCGCACCCGTTCGGGATCGCGGCCCTCGGCGAAGGTGGTGAATCCGACGAGGTCGGCGAACAGGACGGTGACCTGCCGGCGTTCGGCGGTCGGAGGTTGGGCGGTGTCTCTTGCGGTCGCGGTCGTCAGCGCGGCGCCGCACGACGCGCAGAAGGCGGCGTCGCCTCGATTCGGCTCGCCGCAGCTCGGGCAGGCCACGGACAGCGCCGATCCGCATCGGTCGCAGAACCGGCTGCCCGGCCGATTCTCGTTTCCACAGGAGTCACAGCGCATCCAATGCCCCTCCGCGGCATCTCTCGCTTGGCGGAGCGTAGCCGATGGGCGCAACGCCTCCGACCGCCGCCGGAGCGGTACCCCGCGGGATAGCTGCGTCAGACATTCGGGCCAGCGGGGTACCGGCCCACGCAGACGAGATGGCGGGCCAGCAAGCGCGGATGGCATCGTGCAGGCCCAATCGGGCCACTCCGGATCGGGCCATCCGATTCGGGCCATGACGTACGAACCGGGGGGCAAAGGTACGGGCGGGTCCGGGGTTGTGGCCCCGTGGTGACACCGGGCAAGGTGGGTGCGCTCCCGAGCAACCGGGGCCATTTGTTACGAGGAAGCCAGATGAAGTACCTGAGACACCTACTCGTCGTCATCGTCGTACCCGCGCTCATCCTGACGGTCTTCGCCGTGAGCAGCGTGATGGCCCAGGGAAAGGCGGAGAAGGTCGACATCTGCCACGTCGCGGGCAGCAAGCACGTTGAGATCAACGTGAGCGGCAACGCGCTCGACGCGCACATGCGCCACGGCGACGTCCTTCCGGACGAGTACGGGGACTGCCCGTAATCGATCGCGGACTACGCGAACCCCGATTGCCGATGGCGCCCGCGGGCGCCATCGGCGTCTTCGGAGAACGCAGCGGGAGACGAGCATTGACCGTCGACAGCATCGGTGCGGGAAGCGCCAGGGTCGCGAAGGGCGTGAAAGCCGCAGAGGCGACCCACCCATCGGTGTCCATCGTGATGCCGTGCCTCAATGAGGAGGAGACCGTCGGCGCGTGCGTGACGAAGGCCGTCGGATGGCTCGAGCGCCGCGGAATTCCAGGCGAAGTGCTGGTCGTGGACAACGGCTCGACCGACCGGTCGGTCGAGATTGCCGAGGGTGCCGGAGCTCGAGTCATCCACGAGAGGCGGCGCGGCTACGGCCAGGCCTACCTGCGCGGCTTCGCCGAAGCCTCGGGGGACTACATCGTCATGGGCGACTCGGACGATACCTACGACTTCAGCGACCTGGATTCGCTCGTCGCCCCGCTCGACGATGGTGCGGACATGGTGCTCGGTAACCGGTTCACGGGCGGCATCGCCACAGGGGCGATGCCCTGGGCGCATCGGTATATTGGCTCGCCCATCATCAACCTTGTCATCCGCCTGTTCTTCGGCACACGCATCGGCGACAGTCAGAGCGGGCTGCGGGCATTCCGGCGTGGCGTCACCGAACGGCTGCGCCTTCGATCCAGTGGCATGGAGCTGGCGTCCGAGATGATCGTGTCGGCATCGCGCGCCGGGATGACGATCACCGAGGTCCCGGCGCCATATGCCGTACGCCGCGGCGAGAGCAAGCTCAGCACCGTACGCGACGGGTGGCGGCACCTCCGCTATCTGCTGCTGGCGGCGCCCGACTTCCTGTTCACGCTCCCTGGCGCTGCACTGGCACTGCTGGGGCTGGCCGCGACGGCAATCTCCCTGGCGGCGCCAGAGGGCATCATCGTTGGTCCGTTGACATGGCGGCCGGTGTTCGCGGGGACGATCGGCCTCGCCATTGGCGTGAACGCGATGCTCTTCGGAGTCATCGCCAAGCTGTACGGCGTCTCCCACGGCCTCGTGCGCGAGGACCGATGGTCCGCCCTGTATCGACGCTGGTTCCGGCTTGAGGCGCTGCTCATACTTGCCGCCATCCTGTTCGTGGCTGGACTCGTGATGGAGCTCTTCCTGTTCGGGGCCTGGACGACGAGCGCGGTTGCCGTGGACGGGCTCGCGCTGGCGGCGCTTGCGCAGACGCTGATGATCGTCGGCGCCGAGCTCGGGCTAGCCGCCTTCCTCGTCGTGACGGTCGACACGCCTGCTGAGGCAGCCGATCAAGGCAACACTGGGCGCGAGGCGAAGTAGCGTGCGGATCGCGCTCGTCTACGACGCGATCTATCCATGGGTCGCCGGCGGTGCCGAGCGCCGTTTCCACGAAGTCGGCCGCAGGCTGGCGGGGCGCCACGAGGTGCACATGGTCGGCTGGCAGTGGTGGGACGGGCCTGCCACGGTGGAGCGCGACGGGATGACGCTCCACGGCCTCGGACGGGCTCCGCAGTTGTACGGATCGGACGGCAAACGGAGCGGTGCGAGAGGCGGTCGCGTTCTCCGCGCGTCTGCTGCCCTTCCTGCTGCGGAACAGGTTCGACGTGATCGACTGCTCGGCCACGCCGTACGTGCCGCTCTACTCCGCCGCGCTGGCGCGGCGCCTGTCGCGGCGGCGGCTTGGTCGCGACATGGCACGAGTTCTGGGGAAGCCATTGGAACGAGTACCTCCCAAATCGGCGGATCGTCGCGCGCACGGCGGCAGCTCTGGAGTCGGGCGGGCGACGAATCGGCGACACGGTCGTGGCGGTCTCTGACTTCACCGCACGCGCGATGCGCATGGCGGACGGCCCACGGCTAGTGGTGGCGGGCAACGGCGTCGACACCGAGGCGATTGCGAACGCGCAGCCGATGCCCGATGGCCCAGAGATCCTTTTCGTGGGGCGGTTGATCGATGAGAAGCAGGTCGACCTCCTGCTCGAGGCGTTGGCGGAACTGCCGGGGGATTTCGCCGACGGGCGGTGCGCGATCGTCGGGGACGGACCGGAGAGGACAGCCCTCGAATCGCGTGCCACAGAGCTCGGCCTGCTCGGCGGTCAGGTCCGCTTCCTGGGACGCGTGGACGAACAGGACGTGGCCCGGTACCTTCGAGCGGCGCGGATCCTCGTCATGCCGTCGCTACGCGAGGGGTTTGGAATGGCGGTGGCAGAGGCTCAAGCCGCGGGAGCGGTGCCCGTCGTTGTGCGCAGCCCGTTTAACGGCGCAACGGACCTCGTCCGCGACGACATCGACGGGCTCATCGTCGAGCCGACACCCGCGGCGCTGGCGCGGGGCATCGGCGAACTCTTGGGTGACCCCGCACGGCTGGAGCGGATGGCCGATGCGGCCACGGAGACGGGAGCCGGACGGAGTTGGAACGCTGCCGCGGAACGCATGGAGCAGATCTACGGCGCGCTGCTCGCCGAGAGCGAAGATGGGGAGCCGGTGAGGAAGCTGCGATGGTCGTGACGGATCCGCCTCGCGGCGAGACCCTCGCGGCCGGCCTGCGAGGCGGCTGGCTACCCCGGCTCGCCAGGCCGGAGATCGGCCCGCTCCTTCCCCTTCTTGTCACGGTCGGCCTTCTCGCCGGGCTGGCGGTGATGTCCCTGCTGTCACCCATCGCAGCTCGCGGCGATTACGGGCAGTGGCTGATGACGTCGCGCTACTACCTCGGCGAGGACGTCCCCGACTACCGCACCATCACCGCCCTTCCGCCGATCGTTCCCGGCCTCATTGCCGGCGTGCGGCTGCTGGTGCCGGACCCCATCGTTGCTTTGCACGCGGTCACGGCCGGCCTTCTCGTCGGCATCGGCGCGGCGTTCTACCTTGGCGGGACACTCACCTTTGCCAACCGATGGGTCGGGACCTTCAGCGCGGCGATCGCGCTGCTCGTCACGGATCGGTTCCTCGAGCTGTTTGCATTCGGCGGTCTGCTGCAGGTGGCATCGATGCTGTGCACTTGCCTGTCGGTCGGGGCCTTCGCGGCGGCGGGCCGACAACCGCGGATCATCCTGCGCTGGTGGCTGTTGGGAACGGCGATGATGGCGCTCGCGGCGCTCACCCACGTCGGCACGGGCACGATCGCGGTCCCGGCGGGCATGGCCGCGGCCGGTCTGTCCGCGCTTGCTCTGCGCCGCCTCGGGTGGCAACCCCTGGCGCGGGCCCTGCTGCTGCCGATGGTCGCGGCTGCCGGCGTCGCGGTCTACTGGCTGGTCGTGCTGATTCCCGCCAGTGGCGACTACCTCACGAACCCCGCCAGCCTCGCGTACCGGGGGCCAGACCGACTGTTCACCGCGCTCTTCTCGTACTGGCCGACGACGGCCGTCGTCGCGGTCGGCGCCGCAGGCTTAGTTGCGGGGCTGGCAACGGATCTGGCGCGTCGACGCATCGGCGGATTCCTGTACCTCTCGGCCTGGATGGTCGTCACATGGGGCGCGCTGGCGTATTCCATCGCGACGGGCGCGGCGACCGACTACCCGCGGTTCGCGACCCTCCTCATCGCACCTCTGGCCATTTCGGCCGGCGCCTCGCTCACATGGCTCGTTCACGTCTTCGACCGATGGATGGCAGGGCACGGACCGCGCTTGCTTCGCGGACGGCTGGCACCGGCGGTCTTCCTGCTCGCGATCCTCGCTGCAGCCCCGATAACGACGGCCCGATACGAGCGCCAGGTCGCCACCTACCAACCACGTGAGGCCACCTCGCTCACGGCTGCCGTCGAGTGGGTGGACGCCAACCTCGCGGCGGGTCGCTCGGTCCTCACCGAGGTTCGCGATGGCAAGTGGCTCGAAGGACTGACCGGCCGCGAGGCCCTGTTCAGCCAACCGGTGCGCTACGCCTTCCGGCCGACGGAGTGGCAGCGCAGTGCCGATGCGGACGCCCTCCTGCGGTCCAGCGAGACGCTGACGAGCGGCTACGTCACGGGCCTGCTCATCGACTCGGTTGGGTCGCAACTGCGCGTGCCGGCCGACCTGCTGATTCGAACAAACCACGGCGGCGAGTTCGTCGATGTCCTTCGCGTGCCTCTCCGAGCAACGTCGATCGAGTCCAATGGTCCGGATGTCACGGCCGAGGACCTCGTTCCGGTCAGGATGGCGCAGCACTCTACGGAGCGCGAGGCAAGCCTGCGGACGGTATGGGAGCGCCCGGGAGCGGATGGCTTCTCGTTCACCCAGACCGTCACGACATACGCCGAGGGGACGACGATCCGACTCCTCCAGCGGGCGCCGGGGCATCGCCTCACGACCGTGCTGTCACCCGCATTCGGGACAAGCATGACCACAGTCGAGATCGTCGACAGCGAGGCCGTGGCGTGCTTCACCGACCTCGGCGGAACCGCGCCATGCGTCCGGATCAGTGCCGCACAACCCGACGCACGCATGTGGGCCACCCCGGATGGAGGGCTCCAGGTGGACAGCGGATCGACCAGCCGGATCGACCTCCTTGTCACGGCGCTCACCGCCGGTGATGCGTCGGTCGGCCTCGGCCTTCTAGAACCTGCGAAGCTGGTTGAGTCCTACGACGTGGGGGCCGCGCTCCTCTACGCCGCCGATCCCTCGTACCGGGCCCGGCAGGCGCGACTCGAGGCACTCGGATTCGAGGAGGCCCGCTCCTTCGGGCCGTACCGGGTGCTAACCCGCGAGAAGGAAGCCGGGTCATGAGCATGGCCCTGGAACGGATGGCGGAGCCGGTGCTGGTCATCGGCGGGTATGGGTACGGCAACGTCGGCGACGAGGCGATCCTGGCGGGGCTGCTCGCGAGACTCACGGACCGGCAGATGAGCGTCGTCAGCCGTGACCCGGAGGGAACTCGGCGCCTGCACGCCGTCGACGCGATGGGCATAAGAGAGGCGGCGGGTGCGCTGCGACGACACCGCGCGCTGATCATTGGCGGCGGCGGTCTGTTCGGGAGGGACATGGGCGCCATCGGCCGTCTTCTGCCGGCCTTCGGGCTGCTGGCGGGGGCTTTGGGGCGGCAGGTGCTGATCGAGGGCGTGGATATCGACGCCAAGCTGTCGCCCAGCGCTCGGCTTTTCGTGCCGACGCTCATGCGGCGTGCAGCACACGTCAGCGTCCGCGATCGTGGATCGATCGGGGTTCTGCGCAATTGGGGCGTGAGCGCCGACCTCGCGCCCGACCTGTCCAACTGGATGCCAATGGCACCTGTTGGGGACGGCCGCGCGCTGCTTCGCGCCGCGAGTATCGATACATCACGGCCGGTCGTGGGGTTGGCGCTGACCGGGGTACAGCCTGCCGTCGGCGACCATGCGCTCGCCGCCGTCGCGGGAGCGATGGACGCCCTGCCGGGCGTCCAGTTCGTGTTCTTGCCGATGAGCCGCCATCCGTCGGTGATTAAGCACGACGATCTCGTGTTTGCCGAACGGTTGCGGGCAATGCAGCCGCGACTCGCCGTTGTCGACGAGTCGTCGCATCCATCGATCGTGCTCGCCGCGTTCACCCAGCTGACTGCCGTGGTGGCGATGCGGTATCACGGCATGCTGTTCGCCGAGCGCGCGGGGGTGCCCCTGGTGCCGCTTGCCTATGCCGAGAAGACCGCCCGCTGGCTCGCAGAGCGCGGACGTTCTCCGGTTGCGGCCCGGACTCCCGCCGTGCTCGCCGCACTCCGAGATGCGCTCCTTTGTGACTGGCGATCTGCAGCGACGGTGCCGATGATGGCTCCGGTGCCGAGCACGGGCCCCGCCGCGGTGGGTGCTTTCGGGGCATGACCCGTCACCTCTTCCGGGCCTGGCGCATCGGGGTTGGTGTCTTCGTTCTGCTCATCGTGCTGGTCAGCGTCGATCCGGCCGCCGTGGGCTCCGCCCTCGCGAATGCGAATGCGACCCTGGTCCTTGTCGGCGTGATCGGCCTGACCGCCGTGCATCTTGTCCCGGCCGCCGGCTGGCGGGCGATCCACGGCCGGACGAGCGGTCAATGGCTTCCCTGGCGGAGGACCATCGCTCTCTTCTATGCGGCCCAGGCGATTGGCGGCATCACGCCCGCCAATCTGGGTGGTGACTTCCACCGCGCGGCGGCTCTCCGCCAGTCCGGTCAGCAATGGGAGGCGGCGGTCGCACCGCTTCTCGTCCAGCGGGCGACGAGCTACCTGGCGCTGAGCGCGGTTGCGATCGCGGCATCCGCCTTCCTCGCCGTCCGGGCACCGATGGCCGCGGGCATGTCGCTGGCCGGCGCGGCCGTCGCTGTGTTGGTGGCGGTGGCGGCCTGGCTGCTCGTCGCGGCGCCCGGAGCGTTTCGCGGCCTCCGCGACCGACTGGTCGGCGGGTCTTCGGAAGCCCCGCGCGAACTCGGTGGTGGCGCAGCCATCGGGATCGCAACCGGGCTCGTCTTCCACGCCGCGGCGATCGGCTTTACCGGCCTGCTTGTGCTGGCTGTGGATCCCACCGCGCCGGTCATGCCGGTCCTTGCCGCGCTGGCCGTGGCGAGGCTCACGTTGGCGGTGCCAATCACGCCCAGCGGACTCGGCGTCCAGGAGGGCGTCCTGGCGGTGCTGTTCACCGCGCTGGGGATCGCGTCCGGCGTGGCGCTGGCCGGGATGCTGCTCGCCCGGCTGGCGCTGGTGCTCACGACTGTCATCGGTGTCGTGGCGCTTATCAGGTCGCGCCGTCCGTCCCAGCCGATGGCGTTGCGCGGCCAGGCCCGTCCTCCGGGGAGGAAGGCGGCGAAGACGGTCCGGCACAGCGCGCCTCATCGACGCGCAAGAACGCGAACCTCGTTCGAGGGTAATCGCGCCGGGTAATTGAGTCCTCGATCTAGGTCGCGGCGTCGAGGTCCGAGACGGCTGGCTCACTCCCCCACGTCCGCGCCGCCAGCAACGCGAGCGCGATGAGAAGCGTGACGCCCATGAGCGGCGCCCCGATGCGCTTGATCTCGGCGGTGTCGACGATGAGGCCGAACACGAAGATCGCGAGGCCGAGGTTCACGCCCCAGAAGATGACGTGTGCCACCCACGCCGGCGCGCGGCCGCGCAGGAAGAGCAGCGACAGCAGGCCCAGCACGACGTTCGTGATGACGCCGAGGTACACCGCGTGGTCGCTGGCGATCAGGACGTTGAGCGGAAAGGTCGGCGCGTCACCGGGGTCCTCGGCGGTGATGAACGAGAACACGAGGTACATGAACAGCAGGAGCGCGGCCACGGCCCAGATCGAGGCCGCACCGAAATGGCGACGGGGCGAGGCATCGAGCCAGGCCGCTGCGCAGGGCGGCGGGCCAGATGCGGATCACGAAGAGCACCACGGCGACAAGCTCGGCCAGCAGGTAGAGCATGCCGCCGATCTGCTCGGCGCCGGCCAGCAGCGCGACCGAGATGATGATGCCGCCCAGGAACAGCGCGCCGACCTGGACCGCGCCGAGGGTCGGGATGCCGCGCGTGCCGAGCAGGCGCCACTCGATGAAGCCCATCGCGGTGAGGACGAGGTATCCGAACGTCATGGCCGATGCGTGCGCGCCGACCGTGTCGCCGGGCAGGATCGTGATCTCGAGCGCCAGGGCGACCTGGATCAGCACGCCTACGATCGCCCCGTAGCCGAACGAGGTCAGGCCGAGGGCGACCGCCAGCCGCGGCAGCGTGCGCTCCGGCCAGGTAGGTGATCCAGGCCCAGTACAGCAGCCACACGATGGCCGCCAGCAGCGCGGTGCCGGCGATGGCGCGGAACGCGAAGTTGCCGGTGTAGAAGGCGAGCGACGTAGATCGGCACGAGCACCGCGAGGGTGAGCATCAGCCGCCGGTCGGCGGCGCGGAACAGGAGGAACGTCGAGGCCACGATCGTCAGCGACAGCCAGCCGACGGTGCCCGAGTGGACGTGGGTGAGGATGGCGTTCCGGTCGAACTCGACCGCATCGGTGCCGTTGAGGATGCCGATGAGGATCGTGACGAGGAAGACAGCCATCGCCACCAGGTAGAGGTCACGGGCGGTGATCGCCCAGGCGGCCGGAGCCGTGGTGCGCTCGGGGGTCATGGAAGGTCAGCTTCCCTTTGGTGCTCGGGTCTTGGGCAGCGCCGCATCATACGGGCGCGCGGCCGTGCCGTCACCTGCAACCCGCGCTCGCCTTCCCGACGAGCGAGCGCTAGCCGCAAACGGCTCAGTCGCCGGTGGTCGCGAACCAGGCACCTGCACGGGCGTCGATCCCGGTCTCCATGGTGCCGGTCTGCGTGGCGCCGGTGACCAGGAGGCCGTCATCGGTGGCATAGGCCGATGTGAAGAACGCCTCGGGCAACGGTTCGCCGAGCGGCGACCACTCGGTGCCATCGGCGGAGAGCCAGGCCCGGCCCTGCATGTCGTCGCCGCCCCCGACGGCCACCAGGCCGGCCGGGGTGAGCGCCAGGGAACGAGCGTAAACGCCGCTCATGGTGTCCACCGTCAGCGTCCAGGCGATGCCATCGGGGGAGGTCCAGATCCGTCCACCGGAGCCGTCGAAGGCGCTGCCGACCATGGCCAGGGTGCCATCAGGCAGGGCCGCGATATCGGTGGCCTCGAAGCCGGCGAAGCCCTCGGGGTCGGGAGCCATGTCCCAGGTCACGCCGGCATCGGCTGAGGTCCAGACCGCGAGGTCGGGATCGGGGTTCCGTCGCCAGCCGACGGCGACCAGGCCGGGCCCACCTTCGGCAATCGACCACAGGAAGGCGTGCTCGAGATGGCCGCCGACGCGCTCCCAGGTCTCGGCGTCGGTCGAATGCCAGACGCCGGCCGCATCGGCGCCCGGGACGCCACCTGCGGCGAACAGGCCGTCGTCGGTGGCGACGACGTCGATCATCTGGCCGATGAGCTGCTCGGCCGTCCCGACCTTTCGCCATTCCACGCCGTCGTCGGAGAGGTAGACCGCCGCCTGTTGCGCATCGACGTTGATCGTGTCGCCGCGGCCGACGCCCACCAGCATGCCGTCGAACTCCACAACGCTGGCGATGCCGATCGAGGCGAACTCGGCCGGCGTGATGTCTGTCCAGGTCCGACCGCCGTCGCCGGAGGTCCACAGGATGGAGCCGAAGGCGCCGTCGAAGCCGATGGCGATCAGCCCTTCACCGCCGGGGACGATCTGAAGCGTGGCGCTGGCGGCGTCGGAGCTCGGCACGGTGGCCGCTTCCCAGCCGACCACGGGCGGGAGCTGGGTGGGCGAGGGCTGCTCAGAGGGAGCGATCGACGATTTCTCGGACGGGACCGGCGCCTCGCTCGGCGCGACCGAAGGTTCGACCGATGGGCCTGGCTGCCCCGTGCACGCCACCAGGGTCGCCAGGGCGAGGACGACGACCAGCAGGCGCAGCTTCATGCGTCTCAGAATCTGGCATGTCGCGCGCGCCGGCATCGGCCGCGGGTGCGAGACCCGCTGCGGCATGCGACGTAGGGCCGGTCGCTTCGTTTCCGCCTCGTGGGACTAACGGCCAACTTGAGGCGTCAGCTTGGCGGCTGGTTGCCTGCGGTGGGAACGGTGGGCACGCAGGGGTCCGAATCGGCGGCAACTTGGCCGTTAGTCCCGCCGTGTGGGAATTCGGAGGACCCTCAAGAAGGGGCAGTGCGGGGAACCCGACGGAGGAAGACGGCGGTGCCGGGATCGGCGGCACCGAGCATTGCCTCGAGGTTGGCCGGTGGCAGGGCCGGCGCGAAGTGAAAGCCCTGCGCCATCTGGCAGCCCATGGCGCGGAGTGGAGCGAGCTGCTCGGCGCGCTCGACGCCCTCGGCGATGGTGATCGCGCCGAGGCGTCGGGCCAGGTCGGTGACGCCGGTGACCACCGACTCGGCGCGGGGATCGGTATCGACCAGGGCGACCAGGTCGCGGTCCATCTTGATCACGGCGAATGGCAGGCGGGCCAGCTGCTCCATCGAGGCGAAGCCCGTGCCGAAGTCGTCGACCGCGAGGCGAATGCCGAGGCCGTGCAGCCGCAGCAGGGCGCCGGACACCGATTCGGGATCGGGGTTCGCCGACTCGGTGACCTCGACCAGGAGGTGCGTCGGGTCGACGCCGCTGCGGGCGACCGCATCGGTCACGAGCTCGACGAAGCCCGGATAGGTGATCTGGATCGTCGACAGGTTGATGCTCATGAAGCGGCCGCCGGCCAGCAGGCCGTCCGCCCACGCGGCGGCCTGGCGGCAGGACTCGGTGAAGATCCACTGGCCGAGGGTGATGATCGTGCCGGTCGCCTCGGCCACCCCGATGAAGTCGGCCGGAGCCAGCAGGCCACGGGTCGGGTGGCGCCACCGGGCCAGGGCCTCGACCCCGGTCAGGTCGCCGGTCTCGAGGTCGACGATCGGCTGGTAGTGGAGCTCGAACTGGTGCTCGCGGATCGCCCGCTCGAGATCGTCGCGCAGGCCGATGCTGCGCACGACCGAGGCGTGGGTGCGCGGATCGAAGACCGATGAGCCGCCCTTGCCCTCGCCCTTGGCCACGTACATCGCGATGTCGGCCTCGCTCATCAGCTGCTCGGCGCTGGCGACGCCGCTGCGGCCGAGGCTGATGCCGATGCTGGCACCGACGCTGCGATCACGGCCCGCGACGCGCACCGGCCGGCGCAGGCCACGCAGCAGCCGATCGGCGAGCTGGCGGGCGATGCCCTCCGTCGCGCTGCGCTCGACGAGCACGGCGAACTCGTCGCCGCCCAGGCGCGCCACCGTGTCCTCCGCGCGCACGTTGCTCGCCAGCGAGGCGGCGACCGCCACCAGCAGCTCGTCGCCGGCCTGGTGCCCGTGGGTGTCGTTGATCGTCTTGAAGTCGTCGAGGTCCAGGAACAGGACCGCCACCGGCTCGTCACGCTGGGCGAGCGCCCGACCGAGCCGATCGGCGAACAGCGTGCGGTTGGCGAGGCCGGTGAGCGGGTCGTGGTAGGCGCGCTGCTTGAGCTCGGCCTCGAGGGCCTGGCGCTTGTGAAGGTTGGCGCGCAGGTCGGCGACCACGCTGCCGAGACGCGCGATGACGAGCAGGAACAGCACGACCGAGGCTGCCGCGATGACCGGCACGTCGATCTGTGCCCCGGCCAGCCACTGGATCAGGAGGACGGCGGGAGCCATCAGCGAGGCCGCGGCAAGAAGGATCAGGCGCCAGGCGCTCAGGCGGCCCTCACCGTCGTCGACCTGCGCGGCGACCTCGCGCATCGAGGGGTGGAGCGCGGCCGCGGCGTAGAGGACAGCGCTGATGAGCCAGCCCGCCTCGATCGGATGGCCGGTCCGGTAGCCGCCGGCCAGCGCCAGCCCGGCATACCCGACGTCCGACACGATCAGTGCGCCGAGTGCGCCGAGCAGGAGCGTCAGCGACGGCACCTTTTGACCGGGCGCCAGGGCGATCCGGACGAGGACCGCCAGGATCACGAGGTCGAGCAGCGGATAGGCGAGGGCGAAGGCCGTCTCGGCCAGCGTCGCCTCGGCGTCGGCAACGATCGGGGCCATGAGGAAGGTCCAGCTCAGCAGGCCTGCACCGACGGCAACGATCAGCGCATCGAGCAGTCCGGCGCGATCGCCGTCGGGGATGCGGCCCCTGACCATCCACACGATGGCGCCGCCGGTGACGGCAATGCCGGACAAGTAGAACGCGTCGGCCAGCGACGGAAATGGCTCGATGCCGTAGACGCGCTCCAGGAGCACCCAGGTCCAGTCGCCCGTGGTGGTCAAGGCCAACCCGAACGCCAGCATCAGCCACGGGCCACGACGCTGCGGCCGATGGATGGCGACGCCCGCAAGGACACCGCCCACCGCCAGCATGCCGGGCACCTGGTAGGCGAACTCCTGGAGGTCTCGGCTGGGGAGGAGGAAGTAGCCGAGGACCACGAGCGCCCCGACGATCAGCGCCGTGCGCGCGGCATGATCGCGAGTTCGCCAGCGACGCATCGGCGCCGTCACCTGCGTGGCCAGTCCCACCCTGGACGTTCCTCGAGCAAAGGCCCCGCTCGAACCGGGGCCGGTGGACGGCCACCGTACGGCCGGGAGGGGCGACGAGGCACATCCCGATGGTCCGGGGTGACGTCGCCGAAGGTCCCTGTCCCTATCGCGGTGGTGGTGCTGGAGCCGACGCCGTAGCAGGCTGACCTTCCGGTACCGATGCAGCCGAGGCCAGGGCGTCATCGAGAACCTCGAGATCGGCGACGGCACCGAGCTCCTCGAGCAGCGGTCGGCCGGCCTGGGCGAGCTCGCGCAGGGGATGCTGATCTGGGAGGAGGACGGTCGCATCGATGGCGAAGGTCGCGGCCCGGTACATCTGGCCGAGCCGGACGAGCTCGGCATGGACCTCCTGGAATCCCGCGACCGCATCGGCAATCCGCCCATCGGCGGCAGCGGCCGCAGCCCGAGCGCTTCGCTTCTGGACGGCGGTGAGGGCGCCGGACCCGGCGAGCAGCTCCGTCTTGGCGGCGACGTCGCGCATCGCCTCGGGATCGCGCGAGCGCATGGCGCCAGCGAGTGCCAGCCCGAGCGGAATCTCCGGGTTCTGCGGTTCGCCGGCGTGGCATTCCATTGCAACGCGGTACGCGTCGAGGTACGCGTGCCGACGCATGGCAACTTCACCTTGCGTCATGAGGAGCGCGAACTCGTCATCTTTGCTGGCGCCACCGGTCGATAGCTCGGTGATGTCGGCAAGGTATTCGTCGAGGTTTTGCCTGCGGGCGCCTTCGATGAGCCCGATGAAGATGCGCAGCCGCAGCCTGTCCGTTCGAATCAGTGCGCTCTCGTACGCCTCCTTCAGCGCCGCGAGATTCTCGTCCCAGCGCCTGCCTTCATCGATCTGCCACACCGCCGTCATGCCGACCAGCCAGTTGTACATGCCACGGTCGCCGACGTCGCGAGCCACATCGGCCGCCTCGGCCAGGTTGCGCGTTGCGCCGACAGGGTCGTCATCGCTAAGGGAGTTGGCGTAGTTGTTGCGAATCCGCAGCTCCAGGCTGCGGTCGCCGATGCGCTGCGCGATCTCCAGGGCCACGGCTTCGAGGGCGCCCCCCTCGCGCCTCCGACCCTCCATGTTCAACGCCGATCCCTTGTTGACCAGGCCTTCGGCGATGATGGGTTCGAGGTTGAGGCGCTCGGCGATCGCCAGGGCCCGATCGGCGGCCGCGATCGCCGGTCCGCTCTCGGCGAGACGCATGCGGGCCCGCGCCAGGTTGGCAAGTGCGGCTGCCAGCGCGGATGGGTCGTCGAGCTTCTCGGCGGTCGGAATGATCGCCTCGAGCGTGGCCTTCGCCCGATCGAGCTCGGCCGCGTCGATCAGGACGCGTCCGAAGCGCGCGGTGGCGGCCACGGTCCCGACTTCGTCGCCGATGGCGCGGTAGGCCTCGATCGCAGCCTCGCCGAACACCTGCGCGTCGGTGCGCGCGGCCGACGCGGCCGACCGAGCCGCGCGGTCCAGCAGGGCGGCTCGCTCACCGGGGGCCGTCGTGATGGCCAGCGCCTGCTCGAGGTACGTAACGGCCTGGTCGTGCGAGCCGAGCGCGGCCGCACGGTCAGCGGCGCCGGTGAGGGCGAGGCGGGCCTGCGTGGCGATCGCATCGGCCTCCGGTCCCTCATCGGAGGCTTCGTGGGCGGCGAGGTAGTGCGAAGCGAGCGCCCCGGCCAGCTCGTCGTCACCTTCCGCCTCGTAGTGGCGGGCGACAGCCAGGTGGCGGCTGCGTCGCTCGCGCCGGGCGAGCGTCCCGTAGGCCACCTCGCGGATCAGCGACTGGACGAACCGGAACTGGCCGCGCTCCGGTGATCGGGGGTCAGTCTCCACGTCTAGCAGTTCGCGCCGCACGAGGTCGCGCAGTCGCGGAGTCAGGGCATCGGGCTCGCTCCCGGTCATTGCGCCCAGCGACTCGGCGCTGAAGACCTGCCCGAGGACCGATGCGTCCTGCAGCAGCGTGCGGTCTTCGGGCTGGAGCGCGTCGAGCCTCGACGCGATGAGCGAGCGCAGCGAGTCGGGCACGCGGATCTGCGACAGATCGCCGATCGGGACGTAGACGTCGGCCTGGCGCTCGATCAGCCCATCGGCCAGCAGCCCTCGCACCATCTCGACCGCGTACAGCGGGACGCCCTCCGCCCGACCGACGATGGCGGCCAGGGCATCGCCCGGGAGGCCGGGCACGAGGCCCTCGAGGAGCTGCCTCATGTCCCCATCGGTGAGCGGCTCGAGAGCCAGGGCTGTCAGGTGGCGCCGGTTGGCGCCCCAGTCCGGCCTGCGATCGAACAGCTCGGGCCGTGCGAGCGTGACGACCATGATCGGCAGGCCGCGCGCCCAGTCCAGCAGGTGGTCGATGAAGTCGAGCAGGCCGGTATCGGCCCACTGGAGATCCTCGAACACGAGGGCGGTGGTGCCGTGCTCCGCGATGCGCTCGAAGAACAGCCGCCAGGCCGGGAACAGCGCGTCACGCCCTCCGGGCGGCGGCTCCTCGACGCCGAGCAGGGTGAGCAGGGCGGGACCGATCCTCTCGCGGTCGCCGGGGTCCGCCACCAGCTCGTCGAGCGTCGCTGCGATCCGCTCGCGGGTGGCGGCTTCGTCGTCGTCCTCGGTCAGCCGAGCGCGGCGCCGCACCATCTCGCCCAGCGCCCAGAACGTGACGCCCTCGCCGTAGCTCGGCGACCGGCCCCGATGCCAGTAGATGAGCTCGCTGACCCCGTCGACGTATTTCTCGAGCTCCCAGACCAGCCGGCTCTTGCCGATGCCGCCGGGCCCGGTGATGCTGACCAGCCGGGGCCGGGATTCGCGTCCAACGGCATGCAGCACGTCCTTGAGCTGGCGCAGCTCCTCGTCACGGCCGGTGAACGGGGGCTCGAGGGCGTCGGCGCGGCCCTGCCCGCCGCGCTGCGCGACGACCCGGACGGCACGCCACGCCGGGACCGGGCTCGTCTTGCCCTTCAGCGAGTGGTCGCCCAGCGGCTCGAACACGATCGCGCGCTCGGCCCCGCGCCGGGTGGCGTCGCCAACGAGCACGGTGCCGGCCTCCGCGATGCCCTGAAGCCGCGCGGCGGTGTTCACCAGGTCGCCGGCGACCATGCCCTGGTTGGTCGCCCCCAACGTCACCGCGGCCTCCCCGGTGAGGACGCCGGCGCGGGCCTGGAGGCCGGGATGCAGGGCCGGCACCGTGGCGACGATCTCGAGCGCGGCCCGGACCGCGCGTTCCGCGTCGTCCTCGTGCGCGGTCGGCGTTCCCCACACCGCCATCACCGCGTCGCCGATGAACTTCTCCACCGTCCCGCCGTGCAGCGTGATCGCCTGGGTGGCGGCGTCGAAGTAGCGCGACAGCAGGTCGCGCACGGCCTCCGGGTCACGATCCTCGGCAAGCGTCGTGAAACCGACGAGGTCGGTGAACAGGACGGTGACCAGCCGGCGCTCGGCGGTCGCCTCGTCGGAGGAGCGCGTCGCGGGGGGCGCGGTGGCTGCGGTCGGGGCGCTGGCGGTTGGTGCGTCGCCGCCCAGCGCCGAGCCGCAGTTGGCGCAGAAGCGCGCATCGGCGCGGTTGGGCTCGCCGCAGGTCGGACAGTTCGAAGCGAGTGGGGCGCCGCAGTTGTCGCAGAAGCGGCTTCCCGTGCGGTTCTCGGTGCCGCACGACGCGCAGATCACACAGGGCCCTCCGTGGGGATCGTCCGGAGCGTACCCGATGGAGGCAAGCGGCCAATGGTCATCTGCTGCTCACGCCCGCGTTCCCGCCCGGTGGGACTAACGGCCATGTTGGGCCGTTTCCGGTGCGTTTCGTGGCCGTCAGTTGCACCTGGCGCAACCCGCGGCCAAGGAAGGCGACATTTACGCGCCAGGTTGGCCGTTAGTCCCAGTGGTGGGGAATTTCGCCTCGCAGCGGCTCATTCCGAAGGAGGGAGGGGGGGAGAAGGTAGAGAGGAGGAGGAAGAGAGGTGGATGAAGGGTAGCGACAGAGATTAAAGAGAAGAGAATGGGAGGAGCGAGAGGAGGGAGGGGGGCATGGCGAAAGAGAAGAGAAGAAAGTACGGCAGCGACGGATAGAAGTGAGAGAGATGGTGGGATAGTCAGTAGTGAAAGGCGTATTGAGCACTAGAGTGGTATGGTGGGACGACACAGATAGCGCGGGATGGCGCTGATGGCGAGAAGCGTGAGGATGAGCAGGTGAAGCGAGAGGTTGAGTGAGAGAGTATGAGTTCATTAGAGGTAGAAAGATTAAGAAGGAAGAGGATAGGTAGCGACAGGTAGAGCAGGGTGTGGTGAGAAGGTAAGGCAGGGTGTGGTGCGGTGGATGAGAAGTGATGAGCGATGCGAAGGGCAGGAACATCAGTAGCGCAGACGAGGTAAGCAGTGAACAGCAGCGGCAGCGCATGTGCTGAGCGGACAGCAAGAGCGCGGCAAGACGATGGCGCACAGCGAAGCGGTATGGTGGCAAGAAGAGGCATGACGTAACGAAGTAAGTGGCAGCTAGGCATGGAGTGGAAGATAGGGAAGGCGACCAGCAGGAAAGCGGCGCGATGAGAGGCACGCACGGAATGTGAGCTGCGCGCCGCGTCCGGAGCCCCAGAGGACTGGCTGAGCACCAGGTTCGGCACCATGGCGCTGGTACGCGACGACGAATGCGAGAGCGACCCAGCGCAGGTCGGTGCCGATGTCGTCGCGCTGAACCGATAGAGGTCGCGCAGCCGCCGCCCTCGCGGTGGAGGAGTGCACGCAAGAACACGAGGTTGATGACGCGACGAGGCCGAACCACGCGAGCCACCAGTCGGCCGCGGCGAGCCACGGATCGCTTGCGATGGCCAAGCCGAACCCGGCGGCAACGAGCATCTGCATCCCGATGGCGAGAGCGGGCGCAGGAAGAGCATGCCCCACACAGCGCGACTCGAAACCGTCGCGGCACTCAACGCGCGCGCCTCGACGGGCTGGTCGGCACCAGCACGTTCTCGCTGGTCATGTCGCCAGCGCCGCCGACGTGACGGCGGGCGAGGGCCCTTGGTCACGTCAGCCGGTGCGGACGGCACGGCAGCGACGCATCCGAACGCACGAGCGCCGCATGACGTGGACGTGATCAACGTGACGCCGCGGTGAGCACGCCAGACGGCCGTGGGGGATCGCGAGACGCAGGTCACGACGACGAAGAGAAAGCCGAGCCAAAGCGCGAGCCCACGCGGCGCCGCACGGCGAGACGAGCCGAAGAGAGCCGAAGACGAAGAAGAAGAGCGCAAAAGCAACGCACAAAAAAACAAAACCAACAAAAAAAAAAAAAAAAAAAAAAAAAAAAAAAAAAAAAAAAAAAAAAAAAAAAAAAAAAAAAAAAAAAAAAAAAAAAAAAAAAAGAAGGGTACGGGCTGCTGGAGCTCGGTGACGAAGTCCGCGTCGCGCTCCACCACCCAGCCGGGCGGCAGCCGCAGGTCGGCATCGGCGCCGAACTGGAGGTAGATGGTCCGCATCGGTCCGGCCGGCTGAAGGCCAGCGGCCGCCACCCAGCGCAGCAGCGTTCGTCGCGCGGCGGCGACCCCGCCGTACGGCCCGCGCTGGATGACCGATGCGACTCGCGCTGCGGGAAGCCGGCGATAGTCGATGGCCTCCGTGGCCGGCACGGGACCGGTGACGGGCACGAAGATCTCGCGCTGCGATGGAATCGCGCCCGGCGGCCGATGCGCCCGGCGGCCAACGTCACGGACATGCGTCTCGAGCTGGTCGAACGCGGCCTGCACGTCGTCGCCGATACGCATGACGGCGACCGGCTCCACGGCGACCGGGCGGACGACGATGTCCGTCTCGCCGACGGCGATGTCCAGGGCGGCCAGACGCTCTTCGGCCAGGCGTCGCTCGCGCTCCAGCTCGGCACGGCGGCGGTCAAGGGCCGCCCGCAGGTCGCCGCCGCGAACCAATCCCCCGATCTCGTCGAGCGGCATCCCCAGCTGGCGCAGGGCGAGGATGCGCCGCAGCTCCGGCAGCTGGGCCGGCGAGTAATAGCGGTACGCGCTGGACGGGTCGACCCACACCGGCCGGAACAGGCCCAGCGCGTCGTAGGCGCGCAGCTGCTTCGCGCTGATGCCGGCGAGGCGGGCGAACTGGCCGATCGGGAACATGTGCAGACATACCTTGACTTTCCCTCTGGGGGAAGGTCAAGCATTCGGACATGACGCAACCACAGCACCTCACGCGACCGATCCGGATCGCGGCGCAGCTCCATCCGCAGCACGGCGACTGGCGCGACATCCGCTCTGCCGCCATCCGCAGCGAGGAGCTCGGCTACGACATCCTCTACACCTGGGACCACTTCTCTCCGCTCGACGGCGACCCGGACGGCAAGCACCTCGAGTGCTGGTCGATGCTGGCCGCCTGGGCCGAGGTGACCTCGCGCATCGAGCTCGGGCCGCTGGTGGCCTGCAACTCGTACCGCAACCCGAACCTGCACGCCGACATCGCCCGGACGGTCGACCACATCAGCGGCGGGCGCGTGATCATGGGGATCGGCGCGGGCTGGTTCCGGCGCGACTACGAGCGCTACGGCTACGAGTTCGGCACGAAGGCGTCGCGCATCCGAGCGCTGGGGCGGGACACCCCGATCATCATCGAGCGCCTTGCGACCCTGAACCCGCCGCCGCTGCGCCGCGTGCCGATCCTGATCGCCGGCGTCGGCCTGGAGCTGACGCTGCCAATCGTCGCCCGCCACGCCGACGCGTGGCACGCGTTCTTCCCGGACTCCATCGAGGAGGTGACGCCGGCGGTGGAGGCATTGATCGGCCATTGCAACGCCATCGGGCGCGATCCGTACGAGATCGAGTGGAGCGTGGGCCTGCAGCCGGACGACGTCGATCGGTTCCTTTACGAGGACGCCGACCGCTACCTCGAGCTGGGCTTCACCCAGTTCACGCTCGGCTTCGGCGGTCCGAACTGGCCGGTCCAGAACGGCCGCGGGTTCCTCGAATGGCGCGACCGGATCAACGCGGAGCGTGGCGTCGCCACGGCCGCGTAGCCCTCACGAAACTTCGGGAACTGCCTCGAGGCGGCCTGCCGTCTCCGGAGCGCGAGGACGGTCGTCGCCCCGAAGCTCGTCCAGCAGCTGGAGGAACGGTCGCGCGCCGACGCGCTCGAAGAGCCCGCGCGCCTCGGCCGACCAGGCGGCCGCTTCGGGCGCGTCAGGAAGGAGCGACACCGCCATGACCTCCCAGCGCGCGAGGTCGTAGAGCTGTCCGAGATTGCGGAGCTCATCCAGGCCATGGGTGAAGCGCGCCCTCGCCTCGGCCTGACGGCCTTCGAGCGCCAGCGCGCCGGCATCGGTGATCTTGGCGCTCGCCTTTGATAGCAGTCCCTGGAATACCCCGTCCCTGATGCGGTCCGCGGCCTCGCGCGCTCCCGGCCCATCCCGCAGGGCAAGGAGCGCCAGCGTCATCGTCTGCAGGAGATACGGCTCGTTGAACTCCGAGAGGCCGCTCGCAAGGGCATCGCGCGCCAGGTCCACCGCGCGCCGGTTGTCGCCGACGATGGCCAGCCCATCCGCTATGGCGGTCTGCGCCATCCAGTTCGTCAGGCCGGTGAACTCGAAGGACTCCATCTGACGCGTGAGCTCAGTCGCATCGTCGCCGAGGGCCGTACGGATCTGCAGCGCCTGCCCTACCAGCGGCACCCACCCGGGCGTCCCGGCAGTGGTCCGCGACGCCGCGTCCTCCAGCGAGGCCGCGGCTTCGGGCCAACCCTGCATCTCCATCAGGTCTCCGCTCGCCGCGCTGGACGTCGCTGTGAGATACCAGTGGACGTCGCCGATCCTCCCCGCGATGTCGCGCATCTCGCGCGCGATCTGCGTGGCCCGCTGCGGATCGTCATCGGTGAGCGTGACCGCAAGGTTGTTCATCAACCGGAGCTCGAGGTCCGTCCACCCTCCCTCCGCAGCAAGCTTGACCGCGGCCTCGAGAAGCGCGGTGGCCTCGCGGCGGCGCCCGAAGTTGTTCAAGGCGGCCGCACGGTTGTTCATGGCGTCGGCGACGATTCGCACCAGGTTTCGCGGCTCCGCAATCGTCAACGCGCGCTCGGCGACCTCGAGGGCCTCGGTCGAACGGTTGCTGCGCATGTACGCGCGGGACATCGCAGCGAGAAGCTCCGCCTCGATCTCCGGCTCCGGAGGCGGCAGGCCGCGAGAGAACACACCTTCGAGTACCTCGGTCGCGGCCTCAAGCTCGCTGATGTCGAGAAGGACGCGGCCAACGAGACCTGCGGCTCGATAGATTCCGCCGGGATCCCCGATCGACTCACGCGCCGCCAGCGCTTCCCGTGCGTATCGCTCCGCGTCCGGGTCGGCCGCGGCAATCGCCGACAGCGCCGCGCGTTCCAGCAGCTCGGCGCGCTCGGCGGGTTCGACGGTGATTCCGAGCGCGCGCTTGATGTGCGAGACGGCCTGCGCATGGGCGCCGAGCGATGCGGCACGATCCGCGGCGGCTCGCAGTGCGATCCGGGCCTGTGCCGCCACCGCATCGGCCTCGGCCCCTTCCGTCGACGCCTCGTGTGCCGCGACGTAGTGGCTCGCGAGCGCACCGGCCAGCTCGTCGTCCCCCTGCGCCTCGTAATGACGGGCAATCGCCAGATGGCGGCTGCGGCGATCCCGGAGGGCAAGCGTTCCGTACGCGACCTCACGGATCAGTGCCTGGACGAACTTGTACTGTCCGCGCTCCGGGGAGCGTGGATCGGTCTCGAGCTCGACAATTTCCCGCCGAGAGAGGTCTCGCAGCCGCTCCTCGAGGGCGGCCTCCGGTTCGCCGGTGACGATCGACAGGGTGGCAAGGTCGAAGACCTGGCCCAGGACCGATGCGTCCTGCAGCAGCACCCGATCCGCCGGATCCAGCGCGTCCAAACGCGACGCGATCAACGACCGGAGCGACTCCGGGACGGTGAGCTGCTCGAGGTTGCCGACCGGGCGATAGACGTCGCCGTCGCGCTCGATCTTTCCCTCCGCCAGCAGGGCACGCACCGTCTCCACCGCGTACAGCGGCATACCCTCTGCGCGCGAGACGATGGTGGCAACCGCGCTCCCGGGCAGGCCGGGCACCACGCCTTCGAGCAGCTGGCGCATGGCGTCGTCGCCCAGTGGATCGAGCGCCATCGAGGTGAAGGCGCGCCGACCGGCGCCCCAATCGGGCCGCATGTCGAACAGCTCCGGGCGGGCGAGGGTGACGACGAGGATCGGTCGAGACTTCGACCAATCGAGCAGGTGGTCGATGAAGTCGAGCAGGCCAGAATCTGCCCACTGCAGGTCCTCGAAGATGAGGGCCGTGGTGCCACGTTCGCTGATCCGCTCGAAGAACGTGCGCCAGGCGGGGAAGAGTGCGTCACGACCGCCACCCCCCGCGTCTCCGAGACCAAGCAACGCGAGCAGTGCCGGCTCGACGATCGCGCGCTCGTCGGAGTCGGCGACGTACTCCTCCACCGTGGCGTGGATCCGCTCGCGGGTGGTGGGCTCGTCATCGTCCTCGGTGAGGTCGGCGCGACGCCGGACCATCTCGCCGAGGGCCCAGAACGTGATCCCCTCGCCATAGGACGGCGAGCGGCCGCGGTGCCAGTAGACGAGCTCGGTGACGCCGTCCATGTACTTCTCGAGCTCCCAGACGAGCCGGCTCTTGCCGATGCCGCCGGGGCCGGTGATGGACACGAGCCGCGCTCGCTGGTCGCGGCCGGGGGCGTGGAGCTGATCCTTGAGCAATCGGAGCTCCTCGTCCCGACCGACGAACGGCGGCTCCAGCGCATCGGTTCGCAGCTGTCCGCCGCGCTGGGCCACCACGCGGACGGCCCGCCAGGCAGGCACCGGCGCCAGCTTGCCCTTGAGCGAGTGCTCGCCGACTTCCTCGAACATGATCGCGCGCTCGGCGGCCCGCATCGTGGGCTCGCCGACCAGCACGGTGCCGGGCTCGGCGACTCCCTGGAGTCGGGCCGCTGTGTTGACCAGGTCGCCGGCAACCATGCCCTGGTTCGTGGCACCCAACGTCACTGCCGCCTCGCCGGTCAGGACCCCGGCCCGGGCCTGGAGCTGTGCGGCCAGGGTCGAGACGTCGGTCACCAGCTCGAGCGCCGCACGAACCGCGCGCTCGGCGTCGTCCTCGTGGGCCACCGGCGTGCCCCACACCGCCATGACCGCGTCGCCGATGAACTTCTCGACCGTGCCACCGTGGCGCTCGATCGCGTCGCGTGCGACGTCGAAGTAGCGCGTCAGCAGCTCGCGGGTCGACTCGGGGTCACGGTCCTCCGCCAGCGTCGTGAAGCCGACGAGGTCGGCGAACAGCACCGACACGAGCCGGCGCTCGGCAACCGGAGCCGATGAAGGGGGCGCGGCGGTCGGCGTGGTAGCGGGCGCGTCGCCGGTGATCTGGAAACCGCAATTGCGGCAGAAGCGAGCGTCGGCCTTGACGGGCTCACTGCATGACGGGCACGTCGAGGCCAGGGGGGTGCCGCACGCCTCGCAGAAGCGACCACCCGGCTCGTTCTCGGTTCCACACCCGGGGCAGGTCATCGCGGGATCTCAGAGTCCTCCGTTCGCGGCAGCGTAGCGCACGCGAGCAAGCAGCCTTGCGCTCAGGTCGCCCCCTCTTCGTCCACCATGCGCCGAAGCTCCGATGCCCGACCCCGCAGCTCCTGGAAGTAGTCGGAGCCGGTGATCTCGGCAACCCGCTGGGCCTGCTTCGCCTCGTCGATCTCGATCCGCAGCTCGGCGACCTCGCGACGCAGGCGATCCTCGCGAGCTCGCACCTGGCCGGCCATGCGGGCGAAGGAACGGGCCAGCACACCGAGGGCGTCCTCGCGCGCCGCCACCGCCTCCAGGATGGCGGGCTCGAACCGATCCTCCTCGAGGGCCGTGGCCGCATCGGTCACGCGTCCCACCTGCTCGAGGTACTCGAGCTCCAGGTCGCGCAGCCGCTTGCCGGCAAGCGAGGCGCCCACCCGTGCGCGGAGCACGGCGCCGTTGAACGGCTTGGGCAGGTAGTCGGTGGCGCCCATCTCGATGCAGCGCACCACCGAGTCGAGCTCGTCGACCCCGGAGATGACGATGACCGGCAGGTGACGGAGCGTCTCATCGGCCTTGATGGCGGCGAGCGTCTCGTACCCGTCCATCTCGGGCATGACCAAGTCGAGCAGCACGACGTCGAACGGCGTATCGCGCAGCAGGCCCAGCGCGGCCCGCCCGTCGGCAGCCTGGGCGGCCGTATGGCCCTCGGCCTCCAGCGCGCGGACCAGCACGCGCCGATTGAGCTCGCCGTCGTCGACGACAAGGACGCGCCCGCCGCTCACGATCCGCCTTCCCGCTCGGCCTGGAGCGCGGCCTCCACCGCCACCAGCTCGTCGCGGATGGCCGCAACCCGTGCGTCGGCGTCCGGCACGGCGCCTTTCCGTGCGTCGTGCTCGACCGAGCGGCATAGCTCCGCGAGCTGGTGGGCACCGAAGCTGGCCGCGTTGGACTTCAGGGAGTGGGCCGGCCGCATCATGGCCGCGTCATCGCCCGAGTCCGCGGCCGTCTCCAGGTCCGCCAGCAGGCCCGCCGCGTCGGTCGAGAACGTGTCGATCAGCTCGACCAGGAACGCGCGGTCGCCTCCGGTCATCGCGACGAGCTCGTCAAGCGCGGCGCGGTCGATCACGTCAGCCATGGGCCACCACGGCGATCTGTGCCAGGGCGGCTGCCAGCTCCGGCGGCCGGATCGGCTTCGACAGGTAGTCGTCCATGCCGGCGGCGAGGCACGCTTCGCGGTCGCCGGCCATGGCGTTGGCGGTCATGGCCACGATCCGCGGCTGCGCGTGGGGCAGGTCGGCGGCGCGGATGCGTCGCGTCGCTTCGAGGCCGTCGAGCTCGGGCATCTGGACGTCCATCAGGACCACATCGTACGGCCCGCGCTCCACCGCCTCGACCGCCTCGAGCCCATTCGCCGCGATGTCGGCGCGGTAGCCGAGCTGCTCGAGCAGCTTGAGCGCCAGCTTCCGGTTCACCGCGTTGTCCTCGGCCAGCAGGATGCGCAGCGGATGCTCGTCGCCGGCCTTGCTGTCGGCCGAGGCTCGGGACGTACCCGCGGCCGCGACGGCGCGACCCAGCGCATCGGCGAGGGCGTCGTGGAGGGCCGACGGCTTCACCGGCTTGGTGAGCGACCCGACGACCGGCGCGTCCTTCAGGTCGTGGCTGCCGACGGACGACAGGACGATGACCGGGATGCGCCGCTTCCGCGCGCCGTCGTTCAGCGCCCGCGCCAGGGCGACGCCGTCCATGTCCGGCATGTTCAGGTCCAGGAGCGCCACGTCGAAGGTCTCGCCGTCGCGGACCCATGCCAGCGCCTCTTCCCCGGACGCGGCGTCCCGCGGCTGCATCTCCCACCGCCCTGTCTGCGCGACCAGGATCCGCCGGTTGGTGGCGTTGTCGTCGACGATCAGCACCCGGCGGCCGGCCAGCAGCCCGGTCGCGGCGTGGGGTACTTCCGCCGGCACCACGTCGGCCACTGCGGCACGGAATCGCAGCCGGAACGTGCTGCCCTCGCCGTCGACGCCGCTGCTCGTCGCCATCAGCGACCCGTCCATCAGCTCCGACAGGCGCCGGCTGATCGCCAGGCCCAACCCGGTGCCGCCGTAGCGGCGCGAGACGGACGCGTCGAGCTGGCTGAACGACTGGAACAGCTGCCCCAGCCGATCGGGCGGGATGCCGATGCCGGTGTCGCGCACCTCGATCGCCGCCTCCCATCGGCCATCCGGCAGCGGTGCCCCCGAGACCGCCAGGACCACCTCGCCGGTCTCGGTGAACTTCACGGCGTTGGACAGCAGGTTGAGCAGGATCTGGCGCAGCCGCCCGGCGTCGCCGACGAGCGGCGGCGGCACATCCTCGGGGGCCGAGTAGACCAGCTCGATTCCCTTCGCGGCGGCCGCGGGAGCCAGCACGTCCAGCGCGCCCTCGATCACCGCGGGCATGCTGAACGGCGCCTCCTCGAGCTCCACCTTGCCCGCCTCGATCTTCGAGAAGTCGAGGATGTCGTTGATGATCGTGAGCAGCGCGTCGCCGGAGCTGCGGATCGTCTCGGCGTAGTCGCGCTGCTCGTCGTCGAGCGGGGTGTCGACCAGCAGGCCGCTCATGCCGATGATCGCGTTCATCGGCGTGCGGATCTCGTGGCTCATCGCGGCCAGGAAGGCGCTCTTGGCGTGGTTGGCCTCCTCGGCCGCCTTCCGAGCCTCCTCCACCTCGCTGATGTCGTGGTAGATGGCGTAGTAGCCGACGTGCTCGCCGTCCAGCATGAGCGGCACGACCACGATCTCGACGTCGACCATGCGACCGTCCTGCCGCATGCGCTGACCGATGCGCTGCGAGCGACCCTTCTCCCGCGCCTCGGTCGTGGTGATCGCACCCTCGGCCCGGTGCTCCTCGCTGAAGATGAGGTCGTCGATGTGGTTGCCGACGGCATCGGCCGAGGCGTAGCCGAACAGTCGCTCGGCGGCGGGGTTCCAGGCGGTGACAAGCTCATCGCGGTCCATGACCACGATCGCGACCGGGCTGGCGTCGACGAGGGCCTCGAAGTACGTCTTCTGGCGCCGGACCTCGGCTGCCGCCTCCTTCTCCTCGGTGATGTCGAGCATGAATCCCTGCACATGGGACGGTGCGCCGTCCTCGGTCGTGATCAGCCGCCCGTCGTCGCGGATCCAGACGGTGTGGCCGTCGGCTGCCGTGAGCCGATAGTCGGTCGAGAATCGGTCCTCGACGTCGCCGTCGCCCTCGCCCTCGCCCTCGCGGAACATGCTGGTCTGCTCCTCCATCACCCGATCGCGGTCGTCGGGGTGGACGATGGACTCGAAGAAGCCATCCTCGAGCCAGCGCTCGATTGGGTAGCCGGCCAGTCGCACGACCTGCGGGCTGATGTAGGTCGAGGTCGCCGTGCCGTCCGCGCGGTCGATGTAGAGGACGAGGGGCAGCTCCTCGACCAGCTGGCGGTATCGGGCCTCCGCCGCACCGAGCGCAGCATTCGCCTCGGCCAGCCGCGCGCTGGCCTCGCGCTCCTCGGTGACGTCGATCAGGAAGCCCTGGACGTACTGGGCCGTACCGGCCTCGTCGCGGACGATGACCGCCTCGTCGTGCACCCACACCGTCCGCCCGTCGGCGTGGAGCAGCCGGTACTCCCACGTCCAGCGCTCGTCGCCGCGCTCGAAGACCGAGACGTGGTTCGCGAGCACCTCCTCGCGGTCGTCGGGGTGGATGATCTCCTCGAAGAATTCGTCCTCGAACCAGCGCTCCGCCGGGTAGCCGAACATCGCCTCGATTGTCGGGTTCACGTAGATCGACTTCGCCCGCTCGTCGGGCTGGTCGATGTACAGCGTCAGCGGCAGCTCCTCGACGAGACGTCGGTACCGGATCTCCGCCTCACCCTTTGCCGCCAGGGCCGCGCTCAGCTCACCGAACAGGCGGGCGTTGTCGAGGGCGACGCCCATGTTCGTGGCGAGCGTCATCAGCAGACGCTCGTCGTCCTCGCTGTATGCGTTCGCCTCGTGGGTTCCGATGGCGATCACGCCGATCGACTTGTCGCCGGCAGGGATCGGGACGCCGAGGTAGGACTCGGTGCCACCGACCTTGAACGGCGCGCCCATTGCCTCGGCCTCCTCGGCGGAGCCGATCCGAATCGGCGTGCGGGTCTCGATGATCCGGGCCGTGAGCGGATCGTTGAGGATCGTCCCCTCGAACTGCCGGTTCCGCTTCCCTTCGTCGATCCAGTAGTGGAAGGTGACGATGCCGGTCTCGGGATCCTTCATCGCGATCGAGAGCCCCTTCGCGGACAGGGCTTCCGCGGCGCGCTCGCCGACCGCCTCGAGGATGGCATTGAAGTCGAGCTGCCTCGCCAGGGCCTGCCCGACCTCGTTGACGATGGCCAGCTCGGTGTTCCGTTGGCGCAGCTCGGCGGTGCGCTCCTCGACCCGGTGCTCGAGCGTTGCCACGTTCTCCCGGAGCTGCGCCGTCATGGCGTTGAAGGCGCGTTCGAGCGCTCCCACCTCGTCCTCCGAGGTGATGGGGGCGGTCGCGTCCAGGTTGCCGCTGGCCACCTCGGTCGCGGTGGCAGCCAGCTGCTGGATCGGACGGGTCACGGCGCGCGACACGAAGGCGATTCCCAGGCCGAGCACGGCGACGGCGGCGAGGCCCACCAGCGCGATGGTTCCTGCCAGCTCGCGGGCCGGAGCGAACGCCTCCTGCTCCGTCAGCTCGGCGACGAGGACTGCGTTCAGCTCCTGGACCCACCGCCACGCCCCGATCACCGGCGTGCCGGACAGGGCGTCGTAGCGCGCCTCCCCGTCCGTCCCGCTCAGCGCGGCGCTCACTCCCGCGGTGCCCATCTCCTCGCCGGCCACGGCGCCGATGGCACTCGAGATGAGGCGGCCGTCGCCATCGACCAGGAAGGCCTCCCCGGTGGCACCGAGGCCGGTGCGTTCGCGGGCAATCCGGTCGAGGCGCACCAGGTCGAGGAACTCGGCCAGCACGCCCACGCGCTCGCCGCTGGAGTCGAAGATCGGCGTGGCGACCGCGATCGTCGGCTCGCCGGTGAGCGACGACTCAACGACGCCCTCCACCGTCGTGCTCGTGCGTCCGCGGTCGAAGAACGTCTCGCCGGCATGGCTGGTGCCCTCGTGCTCGGGGACCGTCGAGACGCGGATGGTCCCCGATGCGTCGAGCACGGCGAGCTCCTCCGAGTCGGAGCTCTGGTCGGCGACATAGGCGAGCATGTCGCGGACCGAGGCGGTGGCCTCCTCGGTTTCCGCCGCGCTGCCCTCGTCGAGCAGCAGCGTTCGGATGGCGTCGCTGTCGTTCGTCGCCCCGCCCAGTAGTCCGGCAGTGAAGATCACGCTGCGTCGCTGCTCCTCGAGCCACTCCTCGACGGCGTCGACCTTCAGAGCCGCCGCCGCGTCGAGCCGTTCGGCAACGGCGCCGCCGAGGTACTCGGTGGCGCGGGCGTTCACCAGCAGGCTGAGCAGGGCCACCGTCACGACCGCCAGCAGGACGAAATACGCCACCAGCCGCGCCCGAAGGCTACGGCGCAGGATGGCCGGAGTGCGGAGTCGGCTCGTCGCTGCCGGACGGGTCATTCGCCGGATCCCCCGAGGCCAGAGCGCGGGGCGAACGTGATGGCGATCCGCGCCGGGCCGCGACCCAGGTCCAGTCCGAGCGTGCCCTGCGAGCGAATGGGCCGCGGCGGCGCATCGGTCCCGTCGTGGAGCTCGACGTCGGCCGGGATGCCGATCGACTCTCCCTCGAGCGTGACGCGGTGCACCCAGACGGTCACGGCTTGCGCACCGTGGTCATCCAGCGTGAACGTGGCGCGACGCAGGCCGTCGAGGGCGAGCGCGCCGGTTGCGGCTCGCAGGTCGGTCCGTCCATCCCGGTGCTCCAGCTCGACATGCGCCGCGAGCGGCCGCCCGCCGACCGTCACGGTGAACCCCGGGTCGACGCTGGCGCCGCCCTGCGCATCGCGGATCTCGATCGCCGCCGTACGCCGGAAGGCCGGGCCACGCAGGATCCAGATCAGGAGCGCCGCGGTGAGTCCCGCGACCACCAGCGCGGCCGCGCGCTCGAGCGGATCGGTCCAGATCACCAGGCCGTGCAGGGCGATCCCCGCCAGGAAGATGGCGCACACCACCGCCACCGTGGCGGGGTGGCCGATAACGCCGATGACGGTGCCCGGAACGTACTCTCCCCGTCGCCGTGCCGCGAGGACCAGCAGCATCGGGAAGATGCCGCCCAGCAAAGGCACCGTCAGCACACCGATCACCGCGACCGGCCGCGCGAACCAGTCCTGGTCGGTGACGAGCAGGTACTCGAGGACCAGGAACGTCGCGGCCACCGGTGCGATGCCCGCCAGCAGCCGCCCTCGCCCCGTCGCGAGCCGTGCCGCCCAGCCACCCTCGGTCCGCCGGGAGCGCGCCGGCAGGTACTCGATCACCTGGTTGTACAGGCCCAGCGAGCAGTACAGCGACCCCAGGCCGACGGCCAGGACGACGTAGGCCGACCCGAGCACGTCGATGACCGGGCCGACCACCTCGGCCAGCGGCGTGATGGCGGTCCCCCGCGTCTCGATCAGGGGCTCGGCGCCGACCGCGCCGTTGATCGCGATCACGATCAGGCTGTACAGGCCGATGACCGTCGCCAGCGCCGCGAGGTTGCCCCACAGCAGGGACCGCCCGCTGGGATCCCGTCCGAGGATGAGCTTCGAGGCGTTCGCGGCCGAGGTGTGGCCGAAGTAGGCCACGATGATCACGCCGAACACGAGCTGGAGCATGGCGGGCTCGAGCCCCGAGCCGCCGAACAGCGGCAGGTTGCGGGTCGCCAGGTTCGCCGGATCGACGTGCGCGAAGGCGATGCCGGTGATCGCCAGGATCAGGGCGATGTTGACGGCGCCGATGACGACCGCGGTGGCGACCGTCTCGTCGAGCGTCCCCCGCCGCAGGATCCAGACGTTGACGGCGAACAGCAGGGCGACCCACACCTCCTCGCCGATGCCGGTCGCGCCGTGCAGGACCGACCCGAAGCCGAGCAGGTAGGCCAGCAGGACGACCGCGTTGAACACCCCCAGCGCCACCGACATGCCCACCGATCCGGGGCGGCCCAGCAGATCGTCCACCAGGCGGCCCAGGTAGGCCGCGCCGTAACGCATCGATCCGTTGCGGGTGATGGCCTCGACCATGGCGCCCAGCGTGACGAGGTTGATGACGCCGAGCGCCACGAGGACGACGATTCCGGCCGCCGGCCCGATGCCCGCGACCGCCACCGGCACGATGAGGATGCCCTCGGTGATGGTCTCGGTCAGCGCGAGGGAGTAGGCGACCCAGAACGGCGGCAGCGCCTCGATGCGCTGGGCGAAGGCGGCGCGACGCCAGGCCAGCCGCTCGCGCCAGGTCGGCGCCTCGACGTACAGGCTGCGGCCGGGACCGAGCTGCCGGGCCAGGGCCGCGGCGACCTCCGCGGTGTCCAGGCCGAGCACGGTGCGCAGACGCGGGACGCGGCGCTCCAGCAGCCGGTACTTCGCCGAGATGAGGATCGCCACCGCCGCCCGCGCCTCCGCGCCCTGGGGCACCAGCTCCGCCCACTGCGGCGCGAAGCGCTCGAGGTCCTGGACGGTGGGCTGCACCGGCAGGTCGCGACCGGCGGCCATCGCCTGGAGGAAGGCCTGCTCGCGTTCCGCCGATCCCCGCTCCCCGACGAAGGTGGCGCGGCTGATCCGCGAGCCCGCCACGAGCCGCGCGGTATGGGCCTCGATGGCGAACACGACCCCGCTGGCCCGCCGAGCCGGCAGGCCGCGCTCGATCTCGGCGCGGTCGAAGAGCGGCGCGCGGTCGCTGCCTCCGATGCGATCCGTCATGCGCCCCCTGCTCAGACGGGGACGGGTGGGTCGTCGAGGGGCTGGGGCAGCAGGCTCGGGACGATCCGCGCGGCGAGCCGCCGATACCGTTCGGCCAGCGGATCGTCCGGATGCCGGAGGACGAACACGCCCTCGCTGGCGAGCTGCATGAGCTCGTCGGAGTGCGGCAGCACGGCGGCGACCGGGACCCCGTAGGCGGTGGTGACGCGCTCGGCCACGTCACTCGGATCCAGCTGCACCGGGGCCTTGTTCACCACGATCTGGACGTTCGGGACCTCCAGCTCGCGGGCGACGCGGGCAGTGATCCCGGTGCCCTCGAAGTCCTGCCGATCGGGGCGCATCACGATGAGCAGGACGTGCGAGATCACCAGCGACAGCAGCGTCTCCTCGTTCAACCCCGGATGCGTGTCGATGAACAGGACGTCGAGGTCGAGCGCGTCGACGAGCTCTCGGATGCCCGCCGTCAGGCGCTGGGCGTCGTACCCCTCGCGCAGCACGCGCGTGATCTCGCCGGGCTGCATGCTCGACGGGATCAGGAACAGGCGGCCGGCGATATTGGCGTCGAGCCGATCGGTGACGTCGTGGGCGACCTCGGCGATCGGCCGGCCGTGCCACAGGAAGTCGTTCAGCGATGCCTGGACGTGGTCGCCGGTGAGCCCGAACAGGACGTGGATGCCCGGCGATTGGATGTCGCCGTCGATCACGCCGACGCGATGCCCGGCGCCGGCCACGACCGATGCCAGGTTCGCAGTGGTGTTGGACTTCCCCGTCCCTCCGCGGAAGGAGTGGACCGAAACGATGATCGCCATCGGGTCCCCGGTGCGTGACCGGCAGCCTACGCGATGGGCGGGCGATCGGTCCAGAGGCGAGCAAGGCCCTTGACACGTGGTGCCTTTCATCGGTATCTTGTCATTCACGATTGTATGAATGATTGGTAGAGACTGAATGCCGAAGCGCTCCCAACAGCCCGCGGACGAGATGGTGCTCACCGATGTCGAGCAGCTGAAGGTCATCGGCGAGCCGCTGCGACTGCAGCTGATCGAGGTCATGGCCGAGGACCCGACCCGCGGCTGGACGGCCAAGGAGCTGGCGGAGCACCTGTCCACCAAGCAGACGAAGCTCTACCACCACCTCGGCCTGCTGGAGGAGCACGGATTCATCCGCGTCGGCGAGACGCGGGTCGTGTCGGGCATCCTCGAGAAGCGATACCAGGCGACGGCCCACGGCTACCGGGTCGAGCGCTCCCTGCTCGCCGGCCCCGGCGGCGAGACGGCGGTGAGCGGCGCCATCGACGCCATGTTCGAGAAGGCCCGCAGCGAGATCCTGGCCGGAATCCACTCCGGCGCCATCCAGCCCGACTCCGACGACCCGAAGCGGAAGCAGATGCGCCTGTCGGCGACCAATGCGCGACTGTCCCCGGCAAGCGTGAAGCGCGTCATGCGCCTCATCGACAAGCTCAGCGAGATCGACAAGAACCAGGACGCCGACGGCGACGAGTACGGATTGATCGTCGGCTTCTATCCCCGTGCAGCGAAGGACGGCCACTCATGACCGATGCGACCGCCACCACTCCGTCCGCGCAGCCGATGGGCGTCCGCGACGTCCTGCGCATCCCGAGCTACCGGAACCTGTTCGCCGGCCAGGCGATCTCCGACATCGGCGACGGGATCACCCTGCTGCTGCTCCTGCTCGTCATCAACGAGCTGACCGGCTCGACCGCGGCGCTGGCGCTCATGGCCATCGCCGAGGCGGTCCCCCACTTCACGGTCGGCCTGGTGGCCGGCGTGTACGTCGACCGATGGAACCGGCGCACCGTGATGCTGGCCGCGGACCTCCTGCGCGCCGGCATCGTGCTGTCCTTCGCCTTCGCCGCGAGCGCCGGGATCGTGCCCCTGCTCTACGTCCTGGCCTTCGCACAGTCGAGCGTGTCGACCTTCTTCCGCCCGGCGCGCGGCGCGCTGCTGCCGCGAATCGTGCCGGCCGCCGGCCTGCCGGCGGCGAACTCGCTGGCGCAGGCATCCCAGGTCATCGGCTGGGTGATCGGCGCCGGCATCGCCGGCCTGATCTTCGGCACCTTCGGCTCGGGCGTCGCCGGCTTCGCCATCGACGCGGCCACCTTCCTGGTCTCCTTCGTCTTCATCTCGCGGATCGCGTCGGAGGCTGGGACGCATCGCGAGCGGCGGCGAGCACGGCGAGCGGAAGGACGTCCTGCGCTCGATGCGCGAGGGCATCGGCATCGTTCGCGGATCGCGGGCGCTCAGCGGTTCGCTGATCGCGGCGGCCACCTCGATGCTCGGGCTCGGCGCGGTGAACGTGCTGTTCGTGCCGCTCATCGTCAACGACCTCAACGTCGATGCGACCTGGATGGCCGGCATCGAGCTGGCGCAGACGGCCGGCATGATCCTCGCCGCCGGCGCCGTGGCGTTCCTCGTTCGGCGGCTCGCCCCGACGACGATCATCACGCTCGGCCTCGCCGGCATCGGGGCGTGCATCGGTCTGATGGCCGGCGTGTCGGCGGTGTGGCAGGTCATCCTGCTGCTCTTCGTCGTCGGCTGGATGGTGACCCCGCTGCAGGCCATGCTCCAGACGATCGTGCAGACCACCGCGACGGATGCGACCCGCGGGCGCGTCGTCTCGCTCCTCCAGGCATCGCTGTCGACGGCCTCGGTGGCCTCGATGGCCATCGGCGGCGTGCTCGGCGACGTGATCGGCATTCGATCCGTGTACCTGGCCGCCGCCGGCATCGTCCTCGTCGCGGCGGTGATCTCGCTGCTGCTGTTCCGTGGCGTCAGCGGCCGGCCCGCATCGGTAACGGCCGCCGCCGAGCCGGCCTGACGCGGGGGCCACCGCGCCTACCGTCGCGCGCGGCACGCATGACTTGTCGCTGGTGCAACCAACGGCGAAGAAGGCGGTTCCATCCGGCTGCGGATCGCCGTCGCGTGCATGTGCCGCAACCCCAGACCAACGTCGGCGTCGTTCTCCTCCGTTGCGTGCATGTGCCGCAAGCCGGGGCGCCGGCACCGGCCCCTGCTTCTCCGTTAGGTGCATGTGCCGCAAGCCGGGCCCCAGCGTCAGATCACCGCAACGCCGTTCGATCCGGGATCGCGATCGTCGGCCAAGGCGGCCAGGACTGCCCGCGTTCCGAGTGGAAACTCGCCCGCGAGAAGGCCCTGCGCTTCGGCCAGGGCAATCCGATTCGTCCGCGTGGCGGCCACGACCACCACGATCCGTGACACCTCAAGATCCCTCGCCTTGGCAAGCAGTGATCGCAGCTGCGCCTGTCCGTCAGCGAGCCGAGTGAACGCCTCGACCATGATCCGCACGCCGGGGCGATCGATGACCGCATCAGCCGCTCGCTGATCGCCGGGGATCGGCACCACGACCTCGAAGCGCCATCGCCATCCCTCACCGACCCGGGCTCGGAAGCGCCGAAGTAGCGCGGCCTGTGGGGCGTCATGGATCACGCGGGCTGACGGATAGGTCGTCATCCACACCTTGACACCGACCGCTGCTCCGAGGACGACCAGGTCGGCAACGCCGATTCGGGGCAGCAGGCCACGCTCGGCTCTCGAGACCCATGCCGCTGACTTGCCGATGGTGCGGGCGACGTCCACTTGGCGCACCCCGGACGCGAGGCGCGCACGTCGGACATCGCCTCCAAGCTCCTGGCGACGTGCGGTCGCTCGGAGGCGGGCGCTCGCGATAAGGTGAGTGCGGACTGGCATCGGCCGATGATCAGGGTCGACCCACATCGGCCGCTTATCGGCCCGTTACCGGCGGGCGATGGCGCCACCGAACATGCACTTGTGGCTGGTGCACACAAGCGCCAGGTTCGTGCGGCAATCGGTGCCGAACTCGTCTCTGGTTTGCCTGCAATGCACGAACGGGCCAGCCTTGCCGTCCTGCGTATCCATTGCGTGCGCCAGGTGCAAACACCGTCAAATCCGCCACCCACATGCGCCTACGTCACACGTCGCAGGGCATTGACGCTTCCGCGCCGATGCACTCCCACTCGTTCAGCGGCAGCATCGGCGCATGGCTCTCCTGCGCACTCTCGAGCTCCTGAAGGCCGGCGAGGCGGCGAACGACCTCCTCTTCGGCCGCACGACGGGCGGTATCGCCTCGCGTCAGCCGACGAGGGGCACGCGCGGGTCCGGCGCCAGGCTCGGCCAGGTCTGGCGCACGTGGTCCAGGGCCGGGTCGAACGAGCACGCCATCGTCCGGATGTCACCCGCCAACGCGTTCAGGTAATACGCGTCGTCGCCGTGGGTGGCGACGAAGGGGTGGTAGCCGTCGGCCACGATCACCGTGTCGCCGTCGCGCACCGCGTACAGCGCGTCGACCGATCCGCCGTACAGGCGCTGGATGCCCCATGCCTCGGGCCGGCGGAAGGCATAGAAATACACCTCCTCCAGCACCGCCTCGCGCGGCATGTCATCGGTGTCGTGCTTGTGCGGCGGCCAGCTCGACCAGTTGCCCGATGGCGTGTACACCTCCACCACCTCGAGGCGATCCGCCGGGAAGTCGGGGGTGATGATGTGGTTGATCTGGCGCGTCGCGTTCCCCGCGCCACGCACCTCGACGCGGACGTCCGTGGGAAGGATCGCCACCGGCGCCGACGTCGTCTCCGCTCCGGACTCCGGGGCCGAAGCCACGGCCACCGTCACCGTCCCGTGTTCCGGCTCGACCTCCGCTGTCGTGCCGGGCGGCAGGTAGGCGGCCGAAGGCAGGCCTTCCCACACGGATTCGCGTCCGGGGAGCGCCAGGTCGCCGACCCGCAGCGGACCACCCGCCAGCGCCACCACCGCCGTCTCGTGCCCACCACCGCCGACGCGCAGTCGCCCGACGACGTGCTGGATGGAGAACGACAGGTAGCGCCATCCCGCGCGGTCCGGCGTCACGTCGGCCCCGCGCGGCAGATGGGTCATCCGAGCTGCGCCTCGGCCACGAGATGGAGCAGTTCGTGGTAGGAGCCGATGAACGTGCGCAGCGTCTTGCGCGTCGGACCCCACTGGTCGATCTCGTCGATCGTCAGCCCGTCGGGCTCGTAGGCGTGGACGAAGTCCGGCAAGCGCTGGAGCTCGGCCAGGTACTCGGGGTCGACCGGATCGTCGATCCGCGGGCGGACCTCCACCGACGACGCATTGAAGCGCCGCTGCCAGGCCGGCGGCAGGGTGATGATCAGGTCGCCGCCGATGAGCTCCGACCAGTGAAGGTGGTGCCGGATCGCGGCCGCCAGCAGGCGGGCGCGGAAGCCGCGCGACCGCCACTCGGCGTGCGCACGCTTGACCACGGCCACCCCCGCCCACGGAATCGCGGCGGGATGGATGGTGACGCCGTCCGCATCGGCCGATTCGCGCAGCCAGTCCTCGAGCCGGCCCATCATGATCGTGATCACCGGGCCCATTCGGGTCGTGTCCCGGTTCTCGGCATCGCGGCGATCGAGACCGCGCTGGACGGCCTCGGCCGCGGCCAGCGCCTGCGGCAGCCCGAAGCTGACCGTGGCATTGATGCTCACGCCGCGGTACGTCGCCTCCTCCATGGCCGCGATCCCGGCTCGCGTGGCGGGCAGCTTGACGACCACGTTCGGCGCCAGCCCGTCGAAGGCCATGGCCTGCTCGACCAGGGCGTCCGCGTCGCGCCACAACGTCGGATCGGTCTGGATCGAGAGGCGCCCGGCGCGGCCGCCCGACGCGGCGAAGGCGGGCATCAGGAGCGGGGCGGCACGCGTGCTCATCTCGGCCACGATGGCCCACGCCAGCTCGCGCTCCGACCACGTCGGGTTCTCACCCGCCAGGACCCGGGCGCGGGTCGCCCACTGCGAGGGATCGGATCGCCAGTTGTCGACCACGATGGTCGGATTGGCGGTGGCGCCGACGGCTCCGAACTCGACCGCGTAGGCGAGCTCGTCGACGTTGCAGCTGTCGTTCCAGATGTCCGTCTGGGTGTCGGCGACCGTGCGGCCGAGTGGAGTGTCGGTGAGGGTGATGGCCATGTCTGATCCGATGGTAGCCCGTGCCGTTCCGTGCCACCCGGGCCGCTGTCGCGATGTCGATACGTCGTCGATGGGCGAACACGTCGGCCCAGATAGAATCGTCGGATGCCACCCCGAAGCCTGACCGGCGCCGAGATCGTCGTCGACTACCTGGTCCGGCAGGGCGTGCGCCATGCCGCCGGGATCCCCGGCCACGGCTGCTGGACGCTGACCGATGCACTGCTCGACCGGGCCGACGAGATCCGCACCGTGCAGGTCATGCACGAGCAATCGGCGGTCCACCTCGCCGACGGCTACTACCGCGCGACGGGCCGGCCGATGCTCGCCTTCACCTCCATCGGCCCGGGGGCCACCAACACCGTCATCGGCATGGCCACCGCCTACGTGGACTCGACGGCGGTGGCCCTGTTCACCGGCTCGCCCCACACGTACATGCGGGGACACGGGCTGCTCCAGGAGCTCGAGCGTCGGCACGCCGCCGACAACCCCCGCATCTTCGAGCCGGTGGTGAAGGAGTGGTGGCAGCCGTCGCGGGTCGATGACCTGCCGTTCGTCCTGCACCGCGCCTGGAACGCCATGACCACCGGCCGGCCGGGGCCGATCCTGCTCGACGTGCCGATGGACGTCCAGGCCGAGTCCGCCGAGGTGACCCTCCCCGATCCCGAGACGCGGGAGGCCCGCGGACGCCCGCGGCCCGACGCCGATTCCGTCGAGCGCGCGGCCCGCCTGCTGCGCGAGGCGAAGCGCCCGGTGATCGTGGCGGGCGGCGGCGCCATCACCGCCGACGCGAGCGCCGAGCTGCGAGGGCTGGCCGAGCGTCTCGGCGCGCCGGTGGTCACCACCTGGAACGGCAAGGGAGCGATCGACGAAACCCATGCGCTGGCCGGCCAGACCATCGGCGACACCGGCTCGACCATCGGGAACTCGCTGGCCTCGTCGGCCGATGTCCTGCTCAGCGTCGGGAACCGGTTCGTCGACTGGTCCGCGTCGCTCGTGGCGGAAGGGCGTCACGTTCGCCATCCCCCCGACGAAGCTGATCCAGCTGGACATCGACGAGCGTGAGATCGGCAAGAACTATCCGGTCGAGGTGCCGTTGGTCGGCGACGCGCGGGCCGGCCTGCGCGACCTGCTCGACGCGCTGGACGCGGGAGCGCCGGCCACGGACTACGGCGACGAGATGGAGCGCCTCCGTGCCGCCTGGCAGGAGCAGGTCGAGGCCAAGTCCGGATCGGATGCCGTGCCGATGACCATGGCACGTGCCGTGCGCGAGGTGCAGGCCGCGACACGCCCCGAGGCGATCGTGGTCACCGGCGCCGGCCTGCCGCAGGGCATGGTCAAGCAGCGCTGGGTCACGCGCGAGCCGCGCACCCACATCACCTCCGGCGGGTTCAGCACCATGGGCTTCACGCTGCCGGCGGCCATCGGCGCCCAGCTGGCGCGTCCTGAGGCTCAGGTCGTCGCGGTGTGCGGCGACGGCGACTTCCTGCAGACGATGCAGGAGCTCTCGGCCGCCGCCATCCTCGACACGCCGGTCTGCACCGTCGTGCTCGACAACTCCGGCTGGATCAGCATCAAGGGCGGGCAGCAGACGCACTTCGGCCGCACCGCCGTCACCGACTTCGTGCGCGACGGCAAGCCGTACTCGCCGGACTTCGCCGCCATCGGGCGCGCGTTCGGCATCCACGCCGAGTGCGCCGAGCGGCCGGACGAGGTCCGCCCCGCCGTCGAGCGGGCGCTGGCCAGCGGCGGTCCGTCGCTCGTGCACGTCAAGGTCGAGCGCGACCTCGCGACGGCAGGACCCGACAAGACCGGTTGGTGGGACGTGCCGGTGCCGGAGGGCCGCCCGGTGTACGAGGACCAGCTGGCCGGGCGAGCCGAGGAGCAGCACCGATGAGCCTGCTGTCGAACCCGATCGGCTGCGTGCCGATCGTGTGGAACAACGCGGACCAGCCCGAGCTGGCGCCACTGGCGCCGGTCGACGAGATCCTCGACACCTACGTTCGGCTCGGGTACGCCGGGACGCAGCACGGTCGCGGATTCCCTGAGGGGCGTGAGCTGGCCGACCTGCTCGGCGGTCGCGGCCTGCGCTTCGCCGAGCTGTACTCCGCACTGCCGGCCGGGCCCGATGGCCTGGCCGAGGACGCCGAGGCGATCGCGCGCCGCGACCTCGAGCGTCTCGTTGCAGCGGACGGCGAGGTGCTGGTGGTGGCCTGCGACGGATCGCCCGATCGCGACGTGCTCAGCGGCCGGGTGAGCTCGATGGCCGATGCGCCGCGCTGGCCGGATGCCGCGTTCGACCGTCTGGCCGCACTGCTCGACGAGCTGGCCGCCGCGGCGCCGTCGAATGTGCGCGTCGCCTTCCATCCGCATACCGCCACCTGGATCGAGGCGCCCGACGAGGTCGAGGCCATCGCCGATCGGCTGACGGACACCGGCGCGGGGCTGTGCCTCGACGTCGGGCCACTACCTCGTGGGAGGCGGCGATCCGGTGGAGGCGATCGGCCGCTACGGCTCCCTGGTGACCCACATCCACGCCAAGGACGTCGACCCTGATGTGCTGGACCGGATGCGCGGCGGCGAGCTGGATGGCTTCGGTGCCGCCGTGCGCGCGCGCATCTTCACCGAGCTCGGGAATGGGGCGCTGGACGTTGCGGGCATGGTGGCGGCCCTCGACCGCATCGGCTATGCCGGATGGCTGATGGTCGAGCAGGATTCGTCGTGGCTGGCGCCGGCCGAGGCCGCCGCCGTCGGCAGCCGAGTGCTGCGCTGGGCGATTCGGGAGCACGACCGATGAGGGTCGCGGTCATCGGCGCCGGCTCGATGGGCGGCAAGCACGCGCAGCTGCTGGCGGGCCTGCCCGGAGTCGACGAGGTCCTGGTGGTGGATGCAGTCGCGGAGCGCGCCGCGCAGGTGGCGCGCGACGTCGGCGGCCGGTCGCTCGAGCACGATGCGGCCCTCGAGCAGGCCGACGCGGTCGTGATCGCCACCCCGGCCCACCTCCACGCCATGACCGTCGATGCCGCCATCGCCCGCGGTATGCCGGCGTTGTGCGAGAAACCCCTGACCGACGACGCCGCCACCTCGGCCGAGCTCGTTGCACGGGTCGAGCGGGCCAACGCGCACGTCGAGGTCGGCTTCCATCGCCGCCACGATCCCGCCTACGCCGAGGCGCGGCGCAGGATGGCGGACGGGAGCGTCGGACGGCTCCACCTGCTGCGCCTGACCGCCTTCGACCCGCGCGTCGACCCGCGCCCGCCCAGCGAGTCGACGCCGAGCGAGACGGCGCCGCTGTTCCTCCACTCGTCGATCCACGACTTCGACTTCGTGCGCTGGATGAGCGGGCAGGAGGTCGTCGAGGTCAGTGCCGATGGCAGTGGCCGAGACGAGGCGCGACCAGACGACCCGCGCGGCATCGAGACCGCGGTGGTGACCATGCGCTGCTCGGGCGGCACGCTGGCCGTGCTCGAGTCGACCGTGCTCCATCCCAGCGGGTATGACAGCCGCGTCGAGCTCGTCGCCGATCGCGCCGCCCTGACCATGGGGCTCTCGCCGCGGACGCCGGCCATCCACCTCGACTGGCAGGAAGCCGCAGGCGACGACGGGTGGGTGGGGTATCTCGATCGCTTCGAGACGGCCTACCGCAACGAGCTGGTGGCCTTCCTGGCCGCCGCGCGCGGCGAGCAGCCGCCGTCCTCGACGGCCCGCGACGGGCTCGAGGCACACCGCATCGCGATCGCGGCCACTCGCGCGTACGTCGAGCGCCGCCCCGTAGCCCTCGACGAGGTCAAGGTCGCGGCGCGCGAGGTCGCCTAGCGCACCGCGAAGCCGCGCCGCCGGAGCCTCAGGGCACGGTATAGGTCGCCACGCCCGTCTGGCCGGCCACGAACGATCCCAGCGTCGTGGCGCGGACCGCCTGGACCCGGAGCACGTACGTCGTGCCGGGGTGGAGCGCATCGGTCTCGAAGGCGGTGGCTCCCTGGTCCGAGATGACGGCCAGCACCGTGGTCGGGCTGGCGCCCGTGCCGAACAGGACCCGATAGCTGCTGAAGCAGCCGGAGAACCCGCCGTAGGCGGACCATTCCAGGCGCGTCACGCGCATCCTCGGTCGCCGCCTCGATGTCACCCAGGTCGTCGACCTCGAGCAGTCGGGCGGTGCGCACCGGGGAGGCGCCGACCACCGCTCCCTCGGCGTCGTACGCCATCACGCGGTAGTACCAGCGCGTCTCGGAGGGAATGATGCTGGCGTCGACCGCTGAGGTCACGAAGCGGTCCGTCGCGTAGGTGTCGCCCCAGTCCACGGCGGGGGCGATCGGCGGATAGTCCGGCGCGATCTCCCGATCCGGGCTGCGCAGCGCGGAGTAGTGATGGAACGTGGGATCGACGCTTGCCGACCAGCCCAGCACCACGCCACCGTCGCAGCTCGTCGCCTCGAGCTCGAGGGTCGATGGATCCGGCGTCGCGGGCGGGGTCGGCTGCAGGGTGGCCGATGGAATCGCCGCAGCGCTGGCGCTGCCGCTTTCGGCTGGCGAGCGCGCAGGCAGGGGTGTTGACGTGGGCGTGGCGTTCGGCGGTTCGAAGCTCGATGGTGCGGCGACCGACGGCACACACCCAACGAGGGCGGCGAGAAGGAAGAGGTTGGCCACTCGGCGGCCAGGCCCGGGCATCGGCGAGACCCTAGCACGTCCGGCCGGCGCCGCCACATCGTGCAGCCCGGTGCACTCGGGTGTGGTGTGCCGCACTCCGACCGGGGACCGCATCGGCCGAATGACGCAGACCGACGCCCCACGTCACGCCGTGGTGGAGGCGGACCGCGATCCCCATCCTGAGCGGGTCAATCAGCGGCGGGTGCTCTCCGCCGCTCTTCGTTCATGTGGGGAGGACCCTGGACTTCATGATCAAGCGTGCTGCGCGCGCCAGCGTTCTGGCGGCCGCTCTCGTCGCCCTCACGGCAGGCACCACCTTCGCTCACGAGTGCTTCAACGCCTCACGCTCGGCGCAGGGCAATGCCGGAGCGACGCACTCGGCCAACTGGTCGACCGAGTCGGTCGCCGGTCTGTTCGCCGAGATTCACTTCTTCGGCATCCCCGGCGTCACCGAGGCGCTCTCGGAGAGCCAGCAGGAAGTGGCGCTCGACGCCGCGCTCGAGATGGGCGTGCCCGCCGACGTCACGATCTTCACCGGCAAGATCACGATCGGCGCCAACGGGAAGGCCTTCACCGAAGGCGGCAAGGCCGCCGATGGGCAGGGCATCGATCACTTCTTCGCCGCACATGGCGAGTCCATCGTGACCGCCTACTTCATCGGCCTCGCCAGCGGCGAGGATTGATCCCTCGGCAGGGACCGATGCGGGCCGGCGGCGACGCCGGCCCGTTTCGCGCTCGGGGGATCCAACCCCACCTATCCTGTGCCGATGCCCGAGCCTGATCCCACCCTGCTCGATCGTGCACGCGCGCTCCTGCGCGAGCACCCGATCATCGATGGCCACAACGACCTTCCGTGGCAGATCCGGCAGCACACCGACGGCGGCGGCGACCTCGACGCCTACGACCTGACGCAGCGCACGCCCGGGCACACCGACCTGCCGCGCCTGCGGGCCGGTGGCGTGGGCGGCCAGTTCTGGAGCGTGTACGTGCCCGCCGAGGTCGGCGGCGGCTACGCCCGCATGCAGCTCGAGCAGCTCGACCTGGCGCGGCGCATGATCGCCCGCTACCCCGACGACCTCGCGCTGTGCCGAACGGCTGACGATGTGGAGCGGGCGATCGCCTCGGGACGCATCGCCTCCCTCCTCGGCATGGAGGGCGGGCACGTGCTCGAGGGCTCGCTCGGGGCGCTGCGTGCATTCGGCGACCTGGGCGCCGCCTACCTCACTCTCACCCACAACCGGAACACCGAGTGGGCCGACTCCGCCACCGACGAACCGGTGCACGGCGGACTGACCGATCTTGGGCGCGCCATCGTGCGCGAGATGAACCGCATCGGCATGCTGGTCGACCTCTCACACGTCGCGCCGACCACCATGGCCGATGCCCTCGACGTCGCGACCGCCCCGGTGATCTTCAGCCACTCCTCGGCGCGGGCCGTGTGCGACGTGCCGCGCAACGTGCCCGACGACGTCCTGCGTCGGCTCCCGGAGAACGGTGGCCTGTGCATGGTCACCTTCGTGGCCGGCTTCGTGTCCGCCGCCGCGGCTGCCGCGATCGTGCCGGCGCACGCGGAGATCAGCCGACGGTCGGCCGGCATCGCCGACCCTGGACGGCTGCGCGCCATCCGCGACGAGGTCATGGAGGGAATCGACGTCCCGCGGCCGACGGTCGCCGACGTGGCCGATCACGTCGACCACGTGGCCCGCGTGGCCGGCGTGGAGCACGTCGGGATCGGCGGCGACTTCGACGGCAGCCTGATCTGGCCCGTCGGACTGGAGGACGTGTCGTGCTACCCGGTGCTGTTCGCCGAGCTGCTGGCGCGCGGGTGGACCGATGCGGACCTCGCCGGCCTCGCCGGACGCAACATCCTGCGCGTGATGCGGGCCGCCGAGGCGGTCGCAGACGGGTAGGCGCCGCGCAGTGAGTCCATCTCATACGCGCACCCGGGGACCCATAGCTCAGGAACCGGGCGAGATTCCCTATCAAACGAGCATGGAGAGACCGGCTGCGCGCCTCGCGCGCGGCGCGACCGAGGTTTGCGGGGTTAGACCGAAATCACAGGCCGGCTAGTGTTCTGGTGGTGCGCGTTTGAGAGGATTGCGCCCGGTCGCGCGGCGTTCAGTCCCCTGCCGCGTTGGAACCGATCGGGGCGTACAGCAGCCAGCCCGGCGGGACCTCGGCGAGCAGCGTCTCGCTCAGGGTCGGGTCCGCACCGAGCCGCCAGTCGATGATGCCGCCGACTTCGGGCTCGTCCTTGCGCCACTCGAACCAGTTGATCATCCCGATTCGCGGGAACGCCTGGCGCGTCGCGTCGCTGAATACCTGGCGGAACCAGGCGCCCTTCACATCGGCCTCATCGGGACCGCCGCCGGCTGGGTCGTACAGGGCCGCCGTCTCGGTGACCGCCATCGGCTTGTCGTGGCCGTCGGCATAGGTCGCGTAGAAGTCGGGGACGGTCACCTCGCCGGCGTGCGCGCCCGTCAGCTGCCCGGTCAGCTGGGCCGCGAAGCGGCCATCGGGCGCGATCTCGTTCTCGCCCCACGGGTACTCGAGACCCCAGAAGTAGACGCTCATGCCGACCCAGTCGACCGCGTCGTCGCCCGGCCAGTACGGGGCGTACGGATCGTCGGTGCGGGTCAGGGCGCCATCGCCATCGGTGTCGAGCGCCGCTGCCTCCGCGGATCCCTCGGCGGCGCCGAACGAGCCACCCGCGAACGGGTAGCCCGCGCCATCGTTGGGCGCCCACACCATTGCCGAGGCCGGCGCCCCGGCATGGACCGCGTCGGCGACGGTTCGGAATGCGCCGACGAACGCCTCTGGCTGCTGCGCCCACGGGTACCACGAGCCGTTCATCTCGTGGGCGAAGCGCACGAAGGTCGGCACGCCGTACACCTCCCACGCGGTCGCGAGCAGCGCGGCGAGCTCCTCGGCGGCCTCGGGCGTGACGGCAGCGAGGCCATCGTGCGGCTCGAGCGTGATCAGCCCGTACGCCTGCATGCCGGCGACCTGCTCGAAGAAGCCGTCGAGGTTGGCGCGCGCCCCGTCGTCGAGTGGAAACCGCACGAACTGCACCCACACGGCCGGCGTCACCCCGAGGCTCTCGCCGACATCGGCAGCCGTCTGGTCGGCCCAGTCGGGGTTCACGCCGAACCAGGTCCGGCCCTCGGGCGGCTCCATCGCCGGAGGTTGGGCCGGATCGGCAGCTCGCCGAGGGCCGAGCAGTGGACGATGGCGGGCGGTCGACGAAGGCGCGACCGAGGCGCCACGGGTCGAGGCAGGCGTCGGATGATCCGCACGCACCGAGGAGGAGCGCGAGCAGCGCGATCAGGGCCCGGAGCGACGTCATCACGCTCCATCCTGTCGGCGGTGACTGGACGCACCAATGGGCCGATCGTCCCGGTCGACGTCGGTAGACTCCCCGGCGTGACCTCGTCCCTGGCGCCGCTCGACGTCATCCTCGTCCGCCACGCGGAGCCGATGCCCTTCGGCACGCAGGACGTCGCGGACGATGATCGCCCGCTGACAGCGGACGGCCGAGCCGCAGCTCAGGAGCTCGCCGCCGAGCTCGATGACTGGGAGATCAGCGCGATCTACTCCTCGCCCTACGCGCGATCGGTGGAGACGATGACGATCCTCGCCGAGCGGCGGGGCATGCAACTGCACCTGCTCGCCGATCTGCGCGAGCGCCGGCTGTCGCTCGAGTCGCACGACGCATGGCGCGACACGCTGGCGCGTTCCTGGTCGGACGCCGCGTTCGCGCTTCCCGGCGCGGAGTCCGGCCGAGACGCACAGCGTCGGGCGATCGGCACGCTCGACCTCCTTCGCTCACGCCATCCGGACGGGGGCCGCCTGGTGGTCGGCAGCCATGGCAACCTGATCAGCCTCATCCTCCAGGCGCTCGAGCCGGGCATCGGCTACGACTTCCACATGGCCATGCCGATGCCGGCGCTGTACCGGCTGACCCACGACGGGCTGCGCTGGCGGATCATGGGCGGTCACGGCTTCGCGCCGGTCGAGTGATGCTCAGACGTCCCGCGCCACGAGGTCGTCGAGCGTCTCGCGACGGCGGCTGAGACGAACCCCGCCGCCCTCGATCACGGCCTGGGCGGGTCGCAGACGGCCGTTGTAGTTCGAGGCCATCGCCAGTCCGTAGGCGCCGACGCCTGAGATCGCGAGCAGGGCGCCCTCGCCTGCGGCAGGCCCGAGGTCGAGGTCATCGGCCAGCAGGTCTCCCGCCTCGCAGATCGGCCCCGCCAGCGTCCAGCGCCGATCCGGAAGAACCCCGGCTCCCGGGGTGAGCACCGCGACCGGGTGGCGGGCGCCGTACAGCATCGGCCGGAGCAGCTCGGTCATGCCCGCGTCGGCCACCAGGTGTCCGCGATCCTGGACCCGCACCACGCTCGTCAGCAGCCAGCCCGCGTCAGCGACGAGGCCGCGCCCGGGCTCGACGACCACGGCCCTGGTCGCAGACAGGTGCGGACGCACCGCCGCGGCGTACGTCGCGGGCGGACCCGCCCAGCCCCCGCCCAGGTCCACGCCATCGGCGCCCAGCTCGTCGGCCAGCCCGCCGAGCATGCGCGCGAGCTCACCGAACGGCTGGAGGTCGGAGATGTCCGAGCCGATGTGCGCACCGATCGAGGCCAGCCGAGCGCCAGCCGCTCGGAGGCGTCGCACTGCCTCCGGCAGCTCGTCCAGCGCGATCCCAAACTTCGAGCTGGCACCTCCCGTCGCCAGGTGCGCATGCGTCGCGGGGTCGATGCCGGGGTTGATGCGCAGCCCGATCCGGCCAGGCCCGCCGGGCAGGAGCGCGTCGAGGGCACCGAGGGACTCCGCGTTGACGAGGGCGCCGCTGCGGAGCGCGTCGCGCAGGTCCGCATCGGTCTGGCCGACGCCATTGACGACGATCCGGTCGGGCGCTGCGCCGGCGCGGATGGCGAGCGCCAGCTCGACCGGACCCACGACCTCGAATCCGAAGCCGTCCGACGCGAGCCGTCGCAGCAGAGCGGGGTCGGGGTTGGCCTTGACCGCGTACGCCACGAGCGCTCCCGGAAGGGCGTCGCGCCAGGCGGACGCGCGGGCAGCCGCCGCATCGAGGTCCGTGACGTAGAGTGGCGTTCCCCACCGCTGGGCAGCCGCGACCAGCTGGGCGGCGGGTAGCGTCATGGTGTGGCTGCGGCCCGCCACTCCGCGCTGAAGATCGGATCCGTCACGCCCCATTGTTGCGCCGCGGCGACTCGCGGGGCGGGTCAACGGCTGCCGGAGCACGCAAAGTCGGCTCCTCCAGCATCGGATGACCCGTAGCTGTGGGTGGAACGTGCACGAGGTGGCGGTGGCGCATCCGTAGACCCGTGGGGCGGGTCATCAGCCTTCCGAGGTGACCACCCAATGGATCGGCTCCTCGAGCTCGTCGGCGCGACAGCTCGTCGGCCGCGGCGTTCCGCGCTCGGCAACGAGCGTAAACCGATGCTCCACCCCGCCCCCAGTCAGCACCACCCTGGCGTGGTCCGGATCCACCGCGACGTCCACCAGCGAGACGTCATCGACTCGCAGCAGGCCGAGGCGCTGACGCAGGATCTGCTCCGCCACCTGGGCAGGTGAGGGCCAGGCGGATCGACCGCGCAGCAGGTCGGGGTCCAGGCGGCCGGCGAGGTAGGCGTCGGCAAGGCGCGGGCCATCGGCGGGGCCGACCCGGCCGTACACGATGCCGTGCGGCAGGCAGACGAAGTTGCCGGCGAAGCGGTGCCCGCCGAGATGGGTGCACTCCCACGTCCGCTCCGCGTGCTCGTCCGCCAGCGCCGTCGTCAGCGCACGACCGCGCAGGGCGCAGCACGCATCGCGCTTGCCGTTGGTGCAGACCAGGAGGAGCGGATCCATGAGCGGCGCCCCGAAGTCGGCCACCTCAACATCGAGCAGCGCCGCGAGCTCACCCACGTCCTCGATGGTCCGAACGGCCATGGCGGCGGCTTCGGTGTCGACCAGGAACGCCCGCCGCACCACGTCCGCGGCGGGGTCGCCCTCGCGCCGCCGAACGAGCAGCAGCCGCAAGCGGCGCACCTTGGCGGCGGCGTCGAGCTCGGCGCCCAGCACGTCGCGCACGGCATGCGAGCCCCACGCGCTGCGATCCTCGACGAGCAGCCAGCGCACCCGCTGGTCGACGGTGCCGATCATCGGCTCACCCAGCTCGTCGGCCAGCGCCGAGCAGCGCATCGGCGCCTCGAGCGTCACGCCGGCTCCGGATCCGGATCCGGGATGCGGCGCAGGCCGCGGACCTGGCTGAAGAAGACGGGCACGAAGCCGAGGAACGACCCGATGGCGCCGACCCAGATCGTCGCCTGCAGGCCGATCGCCGCCCCGAGCAAGCCGCCGACGAGCGATCCGATCGGCATCGTGCCCCACACGATGAAGCGCATCGTCGCGTTCATGCGCCCCAGCATGCGCTCCGGCGTGATCGCCTGCCGCAGGCTGACCTGGTTCACGTTGTAGATCACGCTGGTGCCGGCGCCGATGACCCCGGAAGCGATAAGGAACGGCACCGGGTTGTCTCGTGGTGCGACGGCGACCACCACGAGCGAGAACGCGTTCAGAAAGGCGCTCCACACGATCGTGGGCCCGATCCCGATCCTCCTTGCAAGTCGCTCCGCAGTCAGCGCCCCGAGCAGTACCCCGATGTTGGCGATGGCGAAGATCAACCCGACGGTCCCCGGATTGATGCCCAGCTCGTCGACGATGTAGAGCAGTAGGATGACGCCGCCGATGTTGCCGAACAGGTTCATCGTGCCGGTGCAGGCGGCGATGTTGCGCAGGTAGCGGTGGCCGAGGACGTAGCGCAGGCCCTCCGCCGCCTCGGTCCGCATCGAGGGCCGCTTCTCCCCTTCCGGCCGCGCCGGCGCCTCGAACGTCTCCGGCCGTCGGATGAGCCAGATGAGCACCACCGAGCCGACGTAGCTGAGCGCGTCGAACAGCATCGCGAACGGGGCCAGTGAAGACCTGGACCAGGAACCCGGCCAGGCCCGGGCCGATGACCGCCGATGCCGACGTTCGAGAGCTCCAGCTTCGCGTTGCCCTCCTGGAGCTGGTCGCGTTCGACGACCGCGGGAAGGTACGACATGGTAGGCGACGTCGAAGAAGACCTCCAGGCAGCCGACCAGGAAGCCGACGACGTAGAGCTGCGGCATCGACAGCCAGCCGCCGACGAACGCGATCGGGATCGAGGTCAGCAGGATGGCGCGGCCGATGTCGGCGCCGATGAGGATCGGCCGGCGCCGCATCCGATCCACCCACACGCCGGCCGGGATGGTGAGCAGGATGAACGGCAGGAACTGGAACGTCCCCAGGATGCCGATCTCGATCGGCGACGCGCCGAGCGTGATGATGGCGACCAGGGGCAGGGCCAGCTGCGTGATCTCGTCGCCGAACTGGCTGATCGTCTGGGCCGACCACAGCTTCTGGAAATCGCGGTGACGCCAGAGGGAGGGTCGGCGGGGAGCGCCGGATGCGAACTCGGCAGGCGAGGGCTCCCCCGGCCGTGGCGATTCGAGCGACATCCGGAACTAGCGGATGCGCGCCATCGTCAGACCGTCGGCCACCGGCAGGAGGGTCATGTCGACCCGCTCATCGGACGCGATCTTCTCGTTGAGCGCGCGGATGGCCTGCACGTTCTCGTCATCGGCGGATGGATCGACCACCCGGCCGCCCTGCAGGACGTTGTCGATCAGGATCAGGCCGCCGGGCCGGACGACCCGCAGGCAGCCCTCGTAGTAGGTGTCGTACCCGGTCTTGTCAGCGTCGATGAACGCGAGGTCGAACGAGTCGTCGTCCAGCGTCTCCAGGCTCTCGGCGGCCGGACCGATGCGCAGCTCGGCCCGATCGGCCACGCCGGCTTCGGCCCACGCCTCCTGCGCGCGGCTGGTCCACTCCTCGCTCACGTCGAGGCACACGATCCGCCCGTCGGGCGGAAGCGCGAGCGCCATCGCGGTCGAGCTGTAACCGGTGAACGTGCCGATCTCGAGGATGCGCCGGGCGCCGATGAGGCGCACCAGGAGCGCCATGAAGGCTCCCTGCTCCGAGGCGATCTGCATCTGCGCCATCGGCATGCTCGACGTGTCGTCCCGCAGGCGCGCGAGCGCGGGATGCTCGCGCACGCCGTAGCGGCGGACGTAGTCGACGAGGTCGTCAGTGAGGTTCAGCGTGCGGTTCGACATGGCCGCCGCATGGTACCGCGGCGCCTACGGAAGCAGGCGGTCCTCCCGGTGCGTCGCCGGCACCTCGTCGCCGTACCGCCAGCGCAGGACGTAGTACTCGGTGGACGTCGCGCGGTCGGCAAGGTCTGCGGGCAGCTCCAGGAGCCAGCCGAGGTCCTGCCGCTGCGTGCGATGGCAGTCCATCGAGCGGCGCTTGGCATCGAGCTGGCCGGACACGTCGACGCGAGTCGTCACCTCCTCGTCGGCGCGGCCGAAGCTGTCCTCCCACGACGCGGCGTCCGACGGCTGCTCCATCGCATCGGCGACCTGGCCCAGGGCGGCTGCGTTCGTCGGGTTCAGCTCGTCCGCGGGGGGCGCATCGGCGACCGCGTCCATGTCCCATGGCAGGGCAATGCCGCGCTCTTTCATGTCACGCATCAACCCGAGCCAGGCGTCGCGATGGAACGCGATCTCGTAGAAGCGCGCCACCGCCCAGTCGGTGCCCTGCGAGGCGTGGTACGCGTCGCGCGCGATCCTCGCGGCGTTGATGTGGTCCGGGTGCCCGTAGTTGCCGTTTTCGTCGTAGCTGACGATCGCCGCGGGACGGGCCTCCCGCACGATCTCGATCAGTCGGTCTGTCGCGGCCGCGACGTCCGTCTTCCAGAACGATTCGGGGTGCTCGTTCGCATCGGTGCCCATCATCCCGGAGTCGCGATAGCCAAGCAGGTGATGGTTGATCGCCCCGCCGCCCAGCGCGTCGACCGAGCACGCCAGCTCGGCGGCTCGGATCTCGGCCAGCCGCGGACGCGCCTCCTCCGGATCCAGCGTAGGGTCATGGATCTCGCCCTCGGCGCCGTCCGTGCAGGTCACGAGGTCCACACGAACGCCCTCGGCAACGAGACGCGCCATGGTGCCTCCGGTGCCCATCGACTCATCATCGGGGTGGGCGTGGACGAACAGGACGCCGCCCTGGACCTCAGGCACTCGGAACCTCCTCGCGTATGGCCGAGGAGCCGATGGTAGCGAGTGCCGCCAGCGCGTCGCGTTCCCCGATCGCGATCGCCGGGCCGACCCGGCCGAACTGGAGCGCGTTCATCCGGCCCAGGCGCGGGGCGATCATGAGGTCGGGCGGTTCGACCACCACCGGATCGGCCCATCGCGCGGTCAGCAGCGACAGGTACCGCCGTGCGGTGAGGCGATGACCGCCGTTCCGCGATGCCAGCCGGACCGATGCCCGGCGCAGGATCGCGGCCCCGATCGGGCTGGCCAGGAAGGCGGGCTTGGGGATGTCGGCCAGCACGCCGACCACGGGCAGGTCCGGCGCCCAGGCGCGGGCCAGCGTGACGGGGACGCCCTCCCATGGCCCGGCGTCACACCACACGCCATCCGCCCGTCGGCGCGGCGGCAGGAAGAACGGGACCGCGATGCTCATCTCGAGCGCATCGACCAGCGGCCCTTCGGTGATGAGCCGCGGACGGCCGGCGACCAGGTCGTACGTGGTGACGCCGAGCGGCGTCGGCAGGTCCTCGATGCGCGGATCGCCCAGCTCGCGCACCGTCCGCTCGAGGAGTACTCGGGCGTCGAAGAGAGCCAGGCGCCCCGGCCGGCGCATGTGCCGATAGACCGATATGCGCCGCGCCGCCGCCTCCAGCTGCTCGGGGTTTCGTCCGGCGGCCATGCCGGCACCGACGATGGCTCCCATCGAGGTCCCGACGATGCGCTGCGGCCTCAGGTCGAGCTGCGCCAGCGCCCGCGCAACGCCGATGTGCGCCCAGCCGCGTGCGCCGCCCCCGCCGAGCGCGAGGGTGAAGCCGTCCGCGAGGTTCAGGCGTGCTCCGGGCATTCGCACAGCTCGCGCAGCTTCGTGTAGGTGAACAGTCCGGTGTCGTGGCCGTCCGCCCAGATCGGCGCCAGCGCATATCGGCCGATCCAGCGCACCTCGTTCATGTGCGTCTGGTCCTCGGTGAAGGCCGTCTCGAGGGTCACGATCCCCGGCAGGTTGCCCTCGCCGGAGCACAGCGCGCAGGGGCACGACCGCCGCAGCGTCAGCCACGACCATTCGCCAAGGTGGCCGTCGTCCCAGCGAATCCGCATCCGCCGCGCCGTCTCGTCCAGCTCGACCCCGATGGGGTTGACGATGTCCCGCACGCTCAGTCCCGCCACAGCGCGAACGTTCCGCGCCACTCGACGCCGAATGCGGCGCCGGTGCTCGTGAGCTGCGTCGGCGACTCTCCGTCGCCGAGGTCCCAGAGATACAGGTTCTGCAGGACCCCGCCACCGGATGCGGAGCGCCCGAGCGTGAACGAGACCCGATCCCCGCCCGGCGACCAGCGCAGGTGGCTGACGAGACCCTCGGCGGTCGTGGTAGCCACGGCATCGCCGTCCTCGTCGACGAGCGGTGATGGTGGAGGTTCCGCCCTCTTCCTCGACGGTGACCCGACGATCTCCGTTCGGCGACCACAGGACGGGCAGTGCCTCCTCGAGGTCGGTGACCGCCCCGTCATCGGGAGCGATCTCCCAGGTTCCGGCGCCGAGCGCCCAGAGGCGCAGCATCCCGTCCTCCATCCAGAACAGCCGGACCGCGCCTCCCTCGTCGGCGAACTGCGCCTCCGCCAGCCCCTCCTCGGCGGCGATGTCCGGGCGCGGGTAGTTGATGCTGGCGAGCTCGGTCGTGTCGCCGGACGCGAAGTCGACGGCGAGCACGGTGGCCACGTCGTTCGCGCCGTCCTCGGTGACGCGCACGGCGTACACGGTCGATGCGTCCTCCCCGAAGGTGATCGTCATGATTCCGTCGCCGAGCCGGCGCTTCTCCTGCCCCTCCTCGATGGAAACGAGGACGTCAGCCAGCAGTCCCGCGCCGATGGTGCCGTCCCGCGCCCACGCGAAGCGGCGCACGTCCAGCGAGGGGTCCTGCGCCAGCGTCACCGGCTCCTCCTCGGTGGTGAAGTCATGCCGCAACAGGTAGATCGGCGCAAGGGCCGCAGCTCGGCCCTGGTAGATCATCTCGAGCGCTCCGTACTCGGGAGCCGGAACGGGCGTCGGACTGGCCGCCTCGCTGGCGCTCGGGGCAGCCGTCGCGCTCGGCGCCGCGGAACGCGACGGCACCGCGGTCGCCAACACGCTCGGCAGGGCTGAGGCAGACGCGGACGGATCGATCAGCCCCGCACTCAGCGACTGGTCGCCCGCAAAGATCAGCGCCAGCAGCACGATCACCATGCCGGCCAGGAGCAGGATGAAGCCGATGAGCCACGGCACCGCCTGCTCAGCGGTCGTCGCCTCGGGCTCGAGGTCCTCGTCGAGATCGGGCTCGGGCGTCCCCAGGCGGGTCCGAACGTCGCCGGCGACCGGCTCCAGCGTCCGCGAGGTCTCCGCCGACGGAGGTGGCGGAGGAGGGCTCCACGATGTCGGGAAGACCTGAGTCGACTCCGGCACGCCCTCGCCACTCGGCTCGGGCTGCGGTGCCGCCTCGACGACATCGGGCTCTGGCTCCGCCAATGCATCCCAGGCATCGGCCGCGCTCCATGCCGGTTCGGGCTCCGCCGGTGACTCGACGACCTCGGGCTCCGTCCACGGCGAGGCGGCGCGGAGCGCGGCGATCGGGTCGGTGTCAGCGTCGGCCCCGGTCCCTTCGTCCGCCTCGGCGGCCTCCCGGGTCGGGCGTCGCGGCCGCGGCACCGGCCACGGGACCCGCCGTCGCACCTGCTGCCGCGGCGGCAGCCCACGGTGCGACTCGACGCCACGGTGACGTCGAATCTCCATGGTCGGTCCCCTCCGGCGGGACGGCCGGCTCTCCCTCCGCGACCTCGTCGGCGGCGGGCTCCGGTTGCGCCTGTGCCGCGATCTCCGCCTCGGGTTCGGGTTGGACCTCGGCCACGACCTCCGCGGCTCGGCTCAGCCCGCTGCGACCTCCGGCGCGGCCTCTGGCTGCGGAGGCTTCAGGCTCCGACGTGCGCTCCGATGCGGCAGACGCCGCCAGCCAGGGGGCGATGCGCTGCCACGGTGACGACTCGACCTCGGTGACGGCATCGGCCTCCAACGGCGCCGGTTCCGCGGACGCGGACTCGGACTCTCCATCGGCAGCGGCGGCGGACGCCGGCTCGGGCTCGGCGCCCGCGACCAGCTCGGCTTCCGGCGTCGGCTCGCTCTCGGCCGCAGGTTCTGGCTCGGCGGCGTGGGGCTCCGGCGTCGCCGATGCCGCAGCCATCGCAGCTGCCCACGGCGTAAGCCGCGACGGCGCGGACGCTTCCTCAGCGACCGACTCGTCCGTCTCCGCCTCCGGCGCAACGTCGGGTTCCGGTCGGGCCTCCGGCTCGACCTCGGCCTCGGCCTCGGCCAGGGCCTGGGGCTCCGCCTGATCCGGGCCGGCGGCAGGGCCTGCATCGGTGACGTCGGCATCCGGGGTGACCGCCGGCGCAGTTGCCGATGCCGCCCACGGCACGAACCGCCGCCATGACGCTCCGGCGTCCGGCGCGGGCTCCCCGTCCGGCGCTGATGCTGCCGCCGCTTCATCACCAGCGGCCGGTTCGGCCTGCGGTTCGGGTTCGGGCTCCGCCTCGGGTTCCGGCGGGGGCGAGGGCTCGGGCGTCCATGCCGGAGCGGGCTGGGATGCTTGGGCTTCTGGTTCGGGTTCCGGCTCGACGAGCCAGTCCGGAAGGGTCGGCGCGGCGGGCGGCTCGACCGCGGCTTCGCGCAGAGGCTCCTCTGCGGGCGCGGCCGGGCCCCATGGGTCGGTATCCACGGCCCAGGCCTGCACCGTCGGAGCCTCGGGCTCCGGAGCGACCTCGTCCGGCGTGACCTCTTCCGGCGTGACCGCTTCCGGCGTGACCACCTCCAGGGTGGCCTCCGCGGGTATCGGCGGCGAGGACCAGGCAGGCTGTTCCGGAATCGGCTCCGGGATTGCCGGCTCCGCGACCTCGGGCTGAGCGGCCGGGCGTGGCGGCTCCTCTGGACGAGCGACGGCGGCGGCTGGGCGGTCCTCCCACGGGCCATCGAGTGGCGCGATGGCATCGGCCGATTCGTCGCTCCACGACTCCGCCCACGGATCGCTCAGCGTGGGCTGGGGCTCGTCGACGACGTACTCGTCCGATGGCGGTGCGGGTGCTGGCCAGTCGCCCCAGTCCGACCCTGCGTCGCGGGGCGATTTGGACCACAGGTCACCGGAAGCCCACGCGTCGCCCTCGGGCTCGCGCGGCTCGGCCGATCGCGGGGAGTCGAGGTCCTCGCTTGGCCAGTCGGCGCCTGGATCCGGGGACGGCCGGTCCCATGGACCGCTCATTCGCGGACCCCGCTGGGTACACGGCTCACCGGCGAATGATAGCGAAGGGAGGCCAGAGGGTCTTCCGGCGGGAGTCCGAACGGCTGACCGGGGTGCGGAGCGTTCAATCGAGCCGGATATGCCCGATGGCCGTCAGTCGGAGGCTGCCCACATGATGAGGCCCACCGTGACCACGCCGGAGATGAGCCCGATGAAGGCCGCTGTACCCTCCGGGCCCTGCCCGCCCACCGTGGGCTGAAGGGTGTTGATGACGGGAAGACCGATGGCCATGTAGGCGAGCCAGACGACGGTGGCCACGCCGGCGATGATGGCTCGCCGGCCACGATCTCGAACCATGTCGGCGATCCTAGCAGGTCGCTATGAGACGGCCGTCGCGAGCCGGGCACGCTCCGGGACGCGGTGGAAGAGCCCTTGATCGGCCCGACCCTCGAGCATGCGGAGCTTCGCAGCGGCACTGAGGCCGAGGGTGACTTCGTGGCCGTCCTGGGCGCCGGCAGCGACCCGACGCAACGTCATCGTGCCGATGTGCTCGGCGACGTCAACCACTGCGAACACGTTGCCCGGCCGCACGCCGTTCTCCTGGAGGAAGGTCAGGAGGCGCGCATCCTCCTCGGCCTCCTCGGTGACCCGGAGGATCGTGACGTCGGAGCCGGCGGTTGCGGACGACAGGGGCATCCCGGCGGGGCGCTCGGGCGTATGGCCGTCGCGCGGAATCGGGTTGCCGTGGGGGCAGGTCGGCGGACGGCCGAGGAGCTCGTCGATCTTGTCGGTCACCCGGTCGCTGAATGCGTGCTGGAGGTGATGGGCCTCCTCGTCGGCCTCGGCCCATCCCAGGCCGACGACCTCGGTCAGCAGCCACTCCGACAGCGCGTGGCGGCGGAACGTCCGCTCGGCCGCGGTGCGGCCGGCATCGGTCAGGTTGAGCTGGCGGGAATCGGCGTCGACCGCGAGCAGACCCTCGCGGACGAGCCGGGTCACCATCTCGCTCACCGTCGCGGCGCTCACTCTTAGGCGCTCCGCCAGCCGAGCGGCGATCACGGGCTGCCCCTCGCCGTGCATGTACCGGATGGTCATCAGGTACTCGGCGGCGGCCTCGGTCGGCTCCCCGACGGTGGTCTGTGCCATGCGCTCGATTCTAGCCGCCCCTCCGTCCGGGAGCCCTCGCCCGACCCCGCCGTTACGGCTTGGCCACCGTGATGGTCACCGGGTTCGAGGGCGGCTGGTATTCCCATCCGCTTCTCGATAGCGCGATCACGCGGAAGGTCGTGCTGGCGGTCTTCTTGTTCAGCGACGCCGTGACGGTGCACGTCCCCTGTGCGCTCGTCGTGCAGCCGGTCGCACCGCTACCTGCCGACCATGTCCCCGTCACCGCGACGTTCGAGACGGGCGACGCGCCATCCGTCACCGCGATTGTCACGCTCGCGGTCCATCCATTTCGCGAACTGGCGGTGGTAGAAGAGAGACCGCCCACCCACATCGGCGTCGGCTCTGGCGGTGGCGGGGCTGTCACCGTCACGGACCCTGAGGCCGATGCGGTCGCGCCGTCGTCGTCGGTCACCGTCAGCGACACGGGGTACGTTCCGGCGCCGGTGTACGTCCGGTTCGGGTTCGCGAGCGGGGACCCGGTGCCGTCACCGAATGACCACTGGCGGCCGACGATGGCGCCGTCCGCGTCCGTGGACGTATCGGTAAACGAGCAGGTCAGCCCGATGCAGCTGCTCGTGAACGATGCGGAAGGCGCGGCGTTCTGTGGCGGCGGAGTAGTTGTCCACGTGTAGCCCGCCGTCCAGCTGACCGATGCGAGCTTGGCCTGGCCCGCGACGGACGGATGGAAATAGTCGCCGGACACGTCGCCCGTCGTGAACGAGGTGTTGAAGGCGGCGTTGTTATCGAACCGGCACTGGGCGTGGAGCGCGCAGACCTGTGCCAGCTGCGCGTTGAAGTCCATGTTCCGCTGCCGCACCGCGGCCCGGCGGTCGACATCGGCCTGCTGCGTGGATGTCGGGTTGGCGAGCATCGACTGGCAGATGCCGGCGGTGGCCCAGATGAAGCGCGCCCAGAAGTTCCCGTCGAACAGGTCCCACAGCTGGTACACGTTCGGGATGCTGACGACGTAGATCGACGTTCCGGGCGACTGGTTCGTGATGGTCTGCATGGCCGTGGCGAAGCGCGCTCGGAAGTCGGCCACCGACGTCATCTGCGCGACCGTATCGGTGCAGACGTCGTTGCCGCCGATGAGGACGGTGAGGTAGCCCGGGTCCGGCTCGATCGCCGCCACGGACTGCATCTGCGCGTTCAGGTCGGCGACCTTCGCGCCGCTCACCGAACGGTTGTAGGCGACAAGCTGCGAGTTCAGCGTACGGAGCCGCAGGAAGTGGCTGTTCACGGTCGTGCTCGTGCCGGTCGACCACGAGTTCTGCGGCGCATCGGCCCCGAGCGAGCCGGCACTGCTGGCTGCCTGGCTGATCGAGTCCCCCACGGCGGCCATGGAGGACGGGACCGGAAGGTCGGCAGCGCTGACGGCGGCAGGAAGCAGGGCGCTCAGGGCGAGCGCGACCAGCAATGCGAGGCTCGGGACTCGCCGGGTCATGGGTCCCCTCCGGTGCGCTGGGATTGGGCAGCAGCGCCAATCTACACCCGGCAGCAAGCAGCCAAGCGCGGTCTCCCGAGGCCTCCCGCAGTGCCACCGCAGGGGTCCTGACCGATGCTGCGCCAAACGAGGCCGCCCAAGGCATCAATCACCGGGGAGAGACCCAATCATGGACCCGAACCGACCCGAGCGACCGTCCATCTTCTCCAAGCCATCAACCGACGATCTCGACGCCACCGTCGTACCCAACCCGCCGGTGAACGCATCACCGCCGACGACCACGAACCGACCGATGCGCCCACCGCCATTGGCCGACTTCGACCGAGTCGAGCCGATCCCGGCCAGTCCATCCGGACCCAGTCGCCAGATGATCGCGCTTGGCGTCATGGGCCTCGGCATCCTCGCCCTCGGCGGGTTCATTACCGCATCGCTCCTCCGCCCGGAGGACCCGGCCGCCGCTGCGGTGCCGACCGCCTCAGCGACCGTTGATCTCGCCCCCGGCGCCGATCCGTCGACCACACCCACCTCCGAGCCCAGTGCCTCGCCCATCCCGACGCCCGTCCCGACACCCACCGGCCCGCCTGCCGAGGTGGCCGTCGGGGGTTGGGCCACCGTGACCATTGGCGAGCTCAACGTGCGAGAAGCTGCGGGCAGCGGCAGCGAATCCGTCTACCGACTCGTGGAGGGCGCCGCGGTGAACGTGGCAGAGGGCCCGACCTCGGTGGATGGTGCGAACTGGTATCGCATCGCATCGCTCGGTGGCGCGGCCGGCTGGGTGTCGAGCGGCTGGGTCGCCGAGCCGTTCCTCGAGACGCTCGTGGACGATCCGACCCTGATTCGGTGCGGCACCGTCGGACGACCGGTGTTCGAGGTCGTGGATGGATCGCCTGAACCCCACGACCCCCTCCACATCGGGGACCTGGCCGTGCCCGTGGCTGCGTTCAGCGACCTCGCCCTCGGCGTGATCGAGCTCCAGCGCGGCATGGGCCAGGAAGTCTGCTTCTCGGCACAGGTCGGGTCCGACGGCCGTGCGGTGATTCGCACCGAGCTCTCAGCCAACGCGTGCGGGCATGCCGTGGCCGAGGGCGGCTTCTTCCGCCTGCGGCCCGGATCGAGTCCGAACAACTCGATCTCGAGCCAGGTCAAGGACCCGGTGATCCTTCATCCATCGGTCCTCGTGGGCGGTCCCCAGGATGATCGGAAGGCGAGCAACCTGTGGACCATCGTCTCGATGATGACAACCGATGGAGGTAACGGCTGCATCAACGCCAGCGTGGTGGAGAACGCGACCGGCACGCAGGAGTATCGCTCCGCCAATGTCGTGCAGTGCAGCATCGTCTCCGAGTACAACCGCGACAGCCTGAAGCTCACGCCGGCCGCGGGTGGTGCGATGGCCTGGATCAAGCTGACCGCGAACGGGTATCAGGAAGGACAGTTCCCGCTCAATACGCCGACTGCAGTCACTGTCAACGCGGACACCTCCAACGATGCCCATTCGGCGTACGCCTGGTCGGCCACGGTCGCTGGCTGCGGATGAGGACCTGATCTCGCGGGTCAGTCCTCGCCGGAGCCGGACTGCTCGCGGATGGTGCTGACGACGTTCGCATCGGCGAGCGTCGTCACATCGCCCAGGTCGCGCTGCTCGGCGATATCCCGTAGCAGGCGTCGCATGATCTTGCCGGATCGGGTCTTGGGCAGGTCCGGCGTGAAGAGGATCTGCTTGGGTCGCGCGAACTTCCCGATCATGTCGGCAACGTGCTCGCGCAGCTCGCCACCGAGCTCATCCGAGGCCTCGAAGCCGGAGCGCAGGATCACGTAGCTGAAGATCGCCTGGCCGGTGATCGGATCGGTCCGTCCGACGACCGCCGCCTCCGCCACAGAGGGGTGCGACACGAGCGCCGACTCGACTTCGGTCGTGCTGATCCGATGGCCGGACACGTTCATCACGTCGTCGACCCGGCCGAGAAGCCAGTAGTAGCCCTCCTCGTCGCGCTTGCAGCCGTCACCGGGGAAGTAGCGCCCCGGGTAGCGCGACCAATAGGTCTGCTCGTAGCGCTCGGGGTCGCCGTAGATGCCGCGCAGCATCGCCGGCCACGGTCGCTCGAGGACGAGATAGCCACCCGAGCCGAGTGGGACCGAGGTTCCGCCCTCGTCGACAACATCGGCTTCCACGCCCGGAAACGGGAAGGTCGCGCTGCCGGGCTTCAGGGTCGTGATGCCGGGAAGGGGGGTGATCATGATCATCCCCGTCTCGGTCTGCCACCAGGTGTCCACCACCGGGCAGCGCTCGCCGCCGATGTACTTCCAATACCACGCCCACGCCTCGGGGTTGATCGGCTCGCCGACGCTGCCGAGCAGGCGCAGCGACGACAGGTCGTCATCGGCGAACTCCTCGTGGCCGTACTTCATCAGCGCGCGGATGGCGGTCGGGGCCGTGTACAGGATCGTGGCGCGGAACTTCGACGCGATCTGCGCCCACCGGTCCTTGTCCGGGTAGTCGATGGCGCCCTCGTAGATGATCCCGGTCGTCGCGTTCGCGAGCGGTCCGTAGACGATGTACGAGTGCCCGGTGACCCAGCCGATATCGGCCATACACCAGTACACGTCGGTGTCGTCGTGCAGGTCGAAGATGTACCGATGCGTCGTGCTCACCCCGGCCAGGTAGCCGCCGGTGGTGTGCATGATCCCCTTCGGCTTGGCGGTCGTGCCCGACGTGTACAGCAGGTACAGCAGGTCCTCGGAGTCCATCGGCTCCGGTTCCGCGGTGGTCGGCTGGTCGGCCACCAGGTCGTGATACCAGCGGTCGCGCCCCTCACTCCAGGCCACATCGTCGCCGGTGCGCTTCACCACCACGCAGTGCTGCACCGATGACGTCCGGGCGATCGCGTCGTCGGCACTCTTCTTCAGCGGCACCGTGGCGCCCTTGCGATATCCACCGTCGGCGGTGATGACGACCGTGCAGTCGGCGTCGTCGATGCGGTCCGCCAGCGCATCGGCGCTGAACCCCCCGAACACGACCGAGTGCGGCGCCCCGATGCGGGTGCAGGCCAGCATCGCGACGGGCAGCTCGGGGATCATCGGCATGTAGATGGCGACCCGATCGCCCTTCTTGACGCCGAGTCCGCGCAGCGCGTTGGTGAAGCGGCACACCTCGTCCAGCAGCTGCTGGTAGGTGATCGTGCGCGTGTCGCCCGGCTCGCCCTCCCAGTGATAGGCCACCCGCTCTCCGAGTCCGGCGGCGACATGCCGGTCCAGGCAGTTGACGCTGATGTTGAGCTTGCCGCCGATGAACCACTTCGTGTACGGCGCTTCCCAGGTGTAGAGGTCGGACCACGGCTCCATCCAATCGAGGCGGTTTCCCTCCTCGGTCCAGAACGCGCGGAACCCCTCTTCCGATGCGGTTCGCTCGTAGATCGCCTCGTCGCTCAGGAGGGCGTTGGCGACGAAGTCCTTCGGCGGCGGGAACGTGCGGTCCTCGCGCAGGAGGTTCTCGATCGTCGCGGCGGCACGGTCTTCAGTGGTCATCGACCGATTCTAGGGCTCGTGACTGTGCTGGTACCACGCGTTTCCCATGCCATGCCCTGGTTTCCGCCCGGCGGGACTAACGGCCAACTTGGCGCCTTTCTGAGGTGCATCTTGGTCGTCCTTTGCACCGAGCGAAATTCCCGGCCACCCAGGGGTCGGATTCGGTCGCAACGTGGCCGTTAGTCCCATGGGCAGCAATTTGGACGCGACAGCCGACCGCCACCACAGGCCGCCGCCGCCGGTTCCGGCACGCACTCTGCTGGGTCGTAGCGCGAGGCCCGAGCTGCAGTTGGAGGTGAGGATCTTGGCGACTACTGTCGCGCCCCAGGTCGGGTCCGAGGCGCAAACCTACGACTACAAGATCCCGTTCGTCATCGGCGCTTCGGCCATCGGCACGGTTATCGAGTGGTACGACTTCTACCTCTACGCCGTGCTGGCCACCTTCCTGGCGCCGATCTTTTTCCCCGGCGATCCGACCGCACAGGTGCTGAGCGCACTCGCGACCTTCGGCGCCGGATTCGCCGTTCGGCCGTTCGGCGCGATCGTCTTCGGCCGCATCGGCGACAAGGCCGGCCGCAAGGTGGCCTTCCTGCTCACCGTCGCGATCATGGGCGGAGCCACCGTCCTCGTCGGGCTCCTGCCCGGCTACGCGCAGATCGGCATCCTCGCGCCGATCATCCTCGTGACGCTGCGCATGCTCCAGGGTCTCGCGCTCGGTGGCGAATACGGCGGGGCGGCGATTTATGTCGCCGAGCACGCGCCGGATCGCAAGCGTGGCCAGTACACGTCCTGGATCCAGACGACGGCAACCGTTGGGCTCTTCCTGGCCCTCGCCGTGATCCTCTTCTTCCGCATTACGCTCGGCGACGCAGCCTTCGCCGAGTGGGGCTGGCGCATCCCGTTCCTGCTCTCCGCGGTGCTGGTGATCGGTGCCCTCTACATCCGCATCCGGCTGCAGGAGACGCCGCTGTTCACGCGCGCCAAGGAGCAGGGCAAGACGTCCGAATCCCCACTCAAGGACAGCCTCGGCAATCGCCGCAACTGGAGGCTCATCCTCCTCGCGCTGTTCGGGATGACGGCCGGCCAGGCAGTCGTCTGGTACACCGGCCAGTTCTACGCGCTGTCGTTCATGACCGGCCCCCTCGGGGTGGGCTTCGTGGATGCCTACACGGTCATGCTGATCGCCATCGCGCTGGCGACGCCGTTCTTCATCTTCTTCGGCTGGCTGTCCGACCGGATCGGCCGCAAGCCGATCATCCTCGGCGGCTGCCTGCTCGCCGCCATCGCCTACTTCCCGATCTTCAACGCGATGCAGGGCTTCGCGAACCCGATCGAGGAGACCGATCCAGCGACGCCGGCGACCATGATCGCGCAGGACCCGAACCTGTTCGGCCTGGCGGCCATGGTCTTCATCATGATCGTGCTCGTCACGATGGTGTACGGGCCGATCGCCGCCTTCCTGGTCGAGTTCTTCCCGACCAAGGTGCGGTACACGTCGCTGTCGCTGCCGTACCACCTCGGGAACGGTGAGTTCGGCGGCTGGCTGCCGTTCATCGCCACGGCGATGGTGGCCGCGGCCACGGCGGGTGGCATGTTCGCCGGCCTGGCAGCGATCACCCCGGGGGGCGCCACGTTCGTCGGGCTGTGGTACCCGATCGCCGTCGCGGTGATGTCCCTCATCATCGGCGGTCTCTGGATCCGCGAGACCAAGGACACCCGCATCTGGGACGAGGTCGGCGGCTACCAGGAGCAAGCCGAGGCGAAGAAGACGACCACGACGCCGGAGGACGCCCGCCGGGGAGGGGCGCTGGCCGGCTGAACGTCCCTGTCAAGGGGGAGGCCCGGCCGCCATGGTGCGGCCGGGCCTTTCGCTTCCTGGCGCGCCCTGCCCCGATTCCAGGGCTCGTCGTGGTGCCGGCACCAGGCGTCCCGGGCCAAGCCGGGGATTGCGCCCGATGGGACTAACGGCCAACTTGATGCATTTCTGGGGTGCATCTTGGCCGTCCGTTGCTCCGGAGCGCAATTTTCGACCAACCAGGGCGCCGACTCGGCCCCAACGTGGCCGTTAGTCCCATGGGCCGCAAGTTGCACCGGCAACGGTGCCCGCCGGTAGCATCAGCGACCGATGCTCCCCTTCCTCGGCGCCGTCGCCATCGCGGCCGGCGCCATCTTCATCGCCGAGTTCGGTGACAAGAGCCAGCTCCTGATCCTGGCCTTCGCCACCCGCTATCCATGGCGGCCGGTGGTGCTGGGCCTCGTGCTCGCCGCCTCCGTCATCCAGGGCATCAGCGTCGTGATCGGGGCCGCCGTCGGCGCGATGCTTCCGGCGGAGCTGGTGGCGATCGTGAGCGGGCTGGCCTTTCTCGTCGTCGCCGCCTGGACCGTCCTGGGTGGAGAGGACGAGGACGGAGAGGCCGATGCGGCCCGATCCTCCGCGCCGAGGGCCGGCATCGGGCTGGTCCTGACCGTGGCGGCCACGTTCGTCGTCGCCGAGCTCGGCGACAAGACGATGCTGGCGACGTTCGCCCTCGCCGCCTCGCAGGGCGCGCTGGCGACGTGGATCGGGTCGGTCATCGGCGAGGTCTCGGCGAATCTCGTGGCCGTCGTCGTGGGGCGACAGCTCGGGACGCGGCTGTCGCCCCGAGCCGTGCGGATCGGCTCGGCCGTGCTGTTCGCCCTGGCCGGCGCCCTGATCCTCGCCGGCGTGCTGGCGCGCTGACGCCCCGGCTCGGATCGTGCTCTCATTCGCATCGATGCGCTCTCCATTCGGAATCGTGCTCGTGATCGTCGGCGTGGCCGCCGTCGCGGTCATGCTGCTGGTCGTCCTGCAGTCGATGACCATGCGCGACGAGCTGCGTCAGGCCAGGGACGAGGTCGCCGCGCTTCAGGCCAGGGTCGAGACCATCGAGACCGTCTCGCCCGACGACCTCGTTCGGGAGCTCGAGGTTCTCGAGTCGGGCATCCGCGACTGGCTGATCGCCACCGGCGCCGACGGCTTCGACCCTGACGCCAGCACCCCGGCCGGGGGCGGCACGGGCGACGACGAGGTCCTCGACCGCCTGGACGACGTGCTCGCCCGGATCGACGCGCTCGACGAGCGCCTGGACGAGATCTGCGAGGGCGTTCCGATCTGTTGACCCTGCTCAGTCGGCGGTGTCCGGAAGCCCGGATGGCGGACGGACGTCGCGCACCGCGACGAGCATGAGGGCCGCGACCAGGTACGAGGCCGCCATCACCCCGAACGCGACCGGGAATCCGAAGGCGCTCACCACCTGGCCGATCACGACCGCCCAGAAGGCCCCTATGCCGAAGGCGAAGGTGAAGTAGACCGAGAAGGCAACGTCGCGCAGCGGCCCGACGGCTCGGTCCGCGAGGTAGGCCTGCAGCACCGGTGACTCGCTGAAGACCGCGGTGCCGAAGGGGAGCAGCAGCGGCACCAGGAACACCAGGTTCGCGCCGGCCAGGGTGAACGCGATGATGCCGGCCGCCGAGAGCACGTAGTAGGCGACCAGGGTCCGACGGCGCCCGAAGCGGTCCGACAGGATGCCGGCCAGCAAGGGTCCGACCACCGCGCCGACCAGCAGCAGCGCGTACAGGATCCCGACGGTCGAGTCGTCGAGGCCCAGCGGCCCGGCCAGGTACAGCACCATGAATGGCGCCACGATGTCGAGCCCTCGGCCGCCCGCCGCCACCAGCGAGGCGCCGAGGATGAGGCGCAGGTCCCGCCGCCCAAACACCTCCCGGACCTGGGACCACACCGATCCCGAGGCGCGTGCTCGTTCGCGATAGTCCGCGTGTCGCTCGCGCACGAAGAGCGCCACAAGCAGGCCGATCACGAGGGCGGGAATGCCGAACAGGGCGAGCGTGGTCTGCCAGCCCAGGGCCAGCAACAGGGCGCCGCCGACGAACGGCACGACCACCGTCCCCACGTTGCCGCCGGCGATGTGGGCGCTGATCGCGAAGCCTCGGCGCTCGGCCGGGTAGATGTCCGACAGGAGGGCGTTGCCGACCGGGTGCTGCGGACTGGCGCCGATGCGGGCGACGCTGATCGCCGCCAGGAGCTGGGCGACCGATTGGGTGAGTCCGCTGATCAACAGCCCGACCCCGAACAGGACCTGCCCGCCGGCCAGCAGCGCCGGGCGCGCGATGACGCGCGTCAGGAAGCCGTAGGCCAATTGCATCGTGCCGCCCACGGCGGTGGTGATGGCGATGAAGATGCCGATGTCGCCGGCGTCCAGCCCGTACTCCTCGCTCATCAGCGGATACACGAGCGGCATGAGCGCCGATTGCGCGTGGATGGCGGCGTGCGCCACCGCGATCAGCAGGAGCGTCAGCCCGGCTCGCGAGGACGGACTGCTACGATCCACCTGCGATGCCAACCTCACCCGCTCGCCGTGCCGCGACGTCGAAGAACGGCATCCGCGCGACGCCGAGCAAGGAGGCGCCCAGCCTCGAGGCCAGTCTCATCGCCACCGTCGCCCCGGTCATGCGCCACCTGGTCGCCCACGCGCGCCGGCGGCGTGCGTGGAGCGAGCTCACCTACCAGCAGTACAACGTGCTGCGCATGATCGACACGATGGGGCCGCAGGCGCAGGCCGAAGTCGCGCGCCGGCTGATGGTCACGGCGCCGGTCGTCACCCGGCTGGCATCGGCGCTGGTCGATGCAGAGCTCGTCGAGCGCCGGCCGGATGCAAGTGACCGGCGGGCCGTGCTGCTGGCACTGACCCCCACCGGCCGGCGTCGCGCGCGCGCCATGCGGCGGGACCTGCTGGAGGCCGCCCACGAGCTGCTCGAGCCGGTGCCCGAGGACCACCGCGCCGCGCTGGCGGCCGCGCTCGAGGAGCTGCAGGTGCTGCTCCCCGAGCATTCAGCGCGTCGCTGACGCGGGGCGCGTCTCCGGACGGCTGGCGCTCGCCTCCGGCCGCCGCGAGGAGCTGTCGATGACGGTCACCCCGAGTGGGCCCCGCGCGCGGGCGGCCCGCAGCCCGAGCGCAACGCCGGCGACCGTGACGGCCGAGAGGGCCGAGCCGACCAGGAATGCCGCCGGCGTCCCCCACGCCTCGGCCACCGCACCGGCAAACAGGCTGCCGAGCGGGGCCGATCCGGCGAAGACGGTGACGTACAGGGCCATCACCCGACCGCGCAGCGCGTCCGGGACGTTGGCCTGGACCGTCGCGTTGACCGTGTTGATCATCAGCATCGCGAAGTAGCCGCTGGCCACGATGAGCGGCGCGGCCAACCACACCGTCCGCGCGAACGCCAGGCCCAGCAGGACGACGCAGAACAGCGCTCCTCCGACGAGCATGATCCGGATCGCCCGACGCTCGCGCATGAACGCCAGCGTCAGGGCTCCGGACAGCGAGCCGATGCCCAGCGCCGCGTACAGCGCCCCATAGCCGTCGGCATCGAGAGCGAGCACCTCGGTCGCGAACAGCGGCAGCAGGATCTGGAAGTTGAACCCGAACCCGGCAATGCCGGCCAGCAGCACGAGCGACCACAGCACGAGCGGTGTTCGGACCGCGTAGCCGATGCCCTCGCGCAGGCTGTGCAGGACCGGCGGATGCTGCTCCGGGATCTCGGCGCGGCGGATCTTCGTCGGGTCCATCAGCCACAGCCCCACCAGCACGCCGGAGTAGGTCACGGTGTTCACGGCGAGGTTCACGGCGACGCCGGCCGTGCTGGAGCCGGTGACGCTGGTGCCGACCGCGATGATCACGCCCGCCAGCGCCGGGCCCACCACGCGGGCGCCGTTGAAGGCCATCGAGTTGAGGGCGATGGCGTTGGCCAGCATGTGCCGCGGCACCAGCTCGGCGGCGAGCGATTGGCGGAGCGGCATGTCGACGGCGTTCACCAGGCCGAGCCAGAGGGCCATCACCATGACCATCCAGACCTCCACCACGCCGGTGGCGGCCAGGAGGAACAGGACGAAGGCCTGCCCCGATGCGGCCGCCTGGGTGACCATCAGCGCGCGCCGCTTGTCGATCCGATCGGCCACGACGCCGCCGAACGGCGCCAGGATCATCGACGGTCCGAACTGCAGGACCGCCACGAAGCCGAGCTGGATGGGCGACCCGCCGAGCGCGAGGACGAGCCACGGCAGGCTCACCTGCTGCATCCAGGTCCCGATCAGGCTGACGACCTGGCCGGACCAGTACAGCCGGTAGTTCCTGACACCCAGCGCGGCGAATCCGCGCTTCAGGCCGCCGCGCGCTGCGCGCAACGGCAGGGGACGTGGCTGATCGGCGCGCGTGCCAGTGGGAAGGTCGTCGCCCATCGGTCAGCTCTCCAGGTGATTGCCCATGCTAACAACCGGGCACGGGCGCGTCACGCCGCCGTGCTGGTCACCTCACGCGGTCGATCACCTTGCACCGAGATCGCGCGCTGTCCAACCTGCGGCATCGCCACACCACGCAGCTGCCATGCCACGAGGCCGAGCACGCCGGCGGCGAGGGCCGCACCGACGCTGAACGCCACGGATGCGCCCCAGGCCTGGGCCATGGCGCCGGCCAGCAGGCCGCCGATCGGGGCGGACCCCGCGAACACCGTGACGTACAGCGACATCACCCGGCCGCGGAGCGCGTCGGGGATCGAGTTCTGGATGGTGACGTTGATCGTGTTCACCATCAGCATCGAGGCAAAGCCGATGCCGACGACCAGCGCGAACGCCGCGGACGGCGTGCGGACGAAGCCGAACGCGAAGAGCATGACCAGGAAGGCTGCGCCGCCGCCCAGGATGAGCTTGACCAGCGGGCGCTGGCTCGTCGCGAAGGCCAGCATCAGCGAGCCCGCCAGCGATCCCGCACCCATGGCGGCGAACAGCGCGCCGTAGCCGCCCGAATCGAGACCGAGGGTGTCCCGGCTGAAGATGGGCAGCAGCGTCTGGAAGTTCATGGCCAGCGCAGCCACCCCGCCGAGCAGCACCAGCGGCCACAGGACGGTCGGCGTGGCTCGGGCATAGCGCAGCCCCTCGGCCAGGCTCGCCCGGATGGAGGGCAGGACGACCGGGCGGGGCGCACGGTGTAGCGCATCGGTCCGAATCAGCAGCAGCCCGACGATGACCGACAGGTAGCTCAGCGCATTGACGCCGAAGTTGCTGGCCACGCCGAAGGCCGCGATGGTGACGCCCGCGATGGCCGGGCCGATGACGCGCGACAGGTTGAACGACGTGGAGCTCAGGGCGATCGCGTTCACGAGGTCGTCGCGCGGCACGAGCTCCGCCACGAACGCCTGGCGCACCGGCATCTCGACCGCGTTCACGAAGCCGGCGACGAGGGCAAGCAGGTAGACCTGCCAGATCTCGACCGCCCCGGTGGCGGCAAGCACGAACAGGGTGGTGGCCTGGGCCATGGCGACGACGTTGACGACGAGCAGGGTGCGGCGCTTGTCGAGGCGGTCGGCGAGGACGCCGCCGAGCGGCGCGAGGAAGAGCGACGGGCCGAACATGAAGGCCATGACCAGGCCGAGCTGAAGCGGCGATCCACCCAGCTGGAGGACGAGCCACGGCAGCGCCACAGACTGCATCCACGCCCCGACGAGGCTCCCGATCTGGCCGAACCAATAGCGCCGATAGTTCGGATGCCGCATGGCCACGAAGCCCCGCGCAAAGCCGCTGCCGCGGGCAGGCGGCAACGACGCCGCCGGGTCGGGGCGGCGCTCGGATGGGGTCCGGGTCGGGAGCGCGTCGCGCAGGCGGCGCGGCAGCTCGGTGATCGTCATTAGTTAGCAATGTTAACAAATTTCGGCGGTTCCCTCAACCCCAGATGTGTCCGAAACTGACGTCCCGTTGCCAGACCCACGGGCGATACTTCAAGATGTGCCGATCCATCGAGCACGCATGCAGGCCCGAGCGATCCCGAGCGAGGGAGACCGGAACCCTCGATCCCGTCCCCGGATGCGCACGCCCATGGCGGCCCTGCTGCTGACGACGCTGGCGTTCCTGTCCCCCACCCTGGCGCTCGCTCCACTGAATGCCTCCGAGCCGACGACCGCCGCCGTCCCGCTCGATGCCGGCGACGCCGCGCACGCCGCCTCACATGGGCGGACATCGGCAGCCCTGATCGATGACGTCATCTCGGTCGCCCGGCCCGCCGCGCCGCCCGCGCCCCCGGCACCCCCCGCGGCGGCCGTCACAACCGACGCCCTTCAGTTCCAGGCCGCGCTCGAGGCGGCCCGCGCCGCCGGCGGCGCCTACGGCGTCACCTTCGCCGCCGTCCGCGACGGCGACCTTCTGTGGGCCGGGGAGAGCGGGCGCGCCCGCGACGGGCAGACCCCGCTCGAGGCCGGAGCCCCGCTCGTCATCGGCTCAGTCACCAAGACGTACGTGGCCGCGACGATCCTCCAGCTCGCGGAGCAGGGTCGATTGCGGTTGACCGATCCGCTGCGGCGTCATCTCCCGGAGCTTGAGTTCATCAGTGAGAAGATCACGATCGCGCAGCTCCTGAACCACACCAGCGGGCTGGCGGACGTGTTCAACGACACCACCCGGGCCGGCCTCGAGCAGCACCCGGAGCACGCGTGGACCACCGATGAGGTGCTCGGCAGCCTGCACGCGCCGTGGTACCAGCCGGGCGAGGGGTGGGCGTACGCCAACACGAACTACTACCTCCTCGGTCTCGTGGTGGAGCGAGTCACCGGAGCGTCGCTCGCCGACGAGCTGAGTCGCCGCTTCACCGAACCGCTTGCGCTCGGGTCCACCCGCATCCTTGATGGCACCGAAAGGGGCGGACCGCTACAGCCCGCGTGGACCTCGATCTTCTGGGGATCCGGCGCGATGATCGCCTCTGCCGCCGACCTCGCTCGCTGGGGTGACGCGCTATATGCCGGGGACGTGCTGGAGCCCGAAAGCCGCGCCGCGATGCTCGAGCTCAACGACAACGACTACGGCTTCGGGGTCCAGAAGGTGCAGGTCGGCGACACGAATGGCTACGGGCACACCGGTTTGCTGAACACGTACACCACGCTCCTCTATCACGTGCCCAAGGAGCGGCTCACCATCGCGCTGCTGGTGAACCGCAGCCACGTCGACCTCGGCGGCATGCTGCTCGCCCATCCGGGTGCAGGCCAGTCGCTCCTCGAGCTCGCCGAGGGCCACTGACCCCCCCCCCGGTCCTTTTCACGGGGCGGGACTAACGGCCAAGTTGGGCCCGAATTCGGCCTCAATCTGGCTGCCGTTTGCTCCGGATGGGAACCGTAGGCACGGAGGGCGGGCTGCGTGGCCGTTAGTCCCACGGGCTGCAATTACGCCGTCGGATTGGCGGGGTCAGTCGCCAAACAGGATGTCCCTGATGACCGGCATCGGTGGCGTGCCGTGGCTGATCACCGACTCCAGGAACGGTCGCCACACGAAGCCGTCGCCGGCGCGGCGGCGCGCCTCCCGCTCGAGCTCGGTCATCTCCTGGCCGCCGAGGAAGTAGGAGCACAGCTGGGTCGACGACAGGCGGGCCCGGTTCCACTTCTCCGAGGCCTCGGATCGCTCCTGGAAGCCGCCGTCGACCATCATCGACATCGCCTCGTCCTCCGTCATCGACCCGCTGTGGATGCGGATGTCCATCAGCGTGTTCGTGCAGGCGCGCAGGTAGTACTTCCAATGGGCCAGCATCAGGGCGGGGTCGTCGTCGGCGTAGCCGACGTCCATCATCACCTGCGTGACGTACACCGCCCAGCCCTCGGCGAAGACGCCCGAGCCGAAGACCGCACGGGCCAGCGACTCGCATCGGTTCGACCAGGCCAGCTGGAGGTAGTGGCCGGGCGTGGCCTCGTGGATGGTCAGGACCTTCAGCGAACGTCCGTTGTTCTCGCGCAGCATCGACTCGACCTGCTCGTCGGTCCACGACTCCGGTGGCGGCGTGATGGCGAAGAAGCTATCGAGGCCCTTGTCCAACGGCCCGGGCGGTATGAGCATCGCGCCGCCGAAGGCGCGCAGGAACGGCGGGGTCCAGATGATCTGGAGCGGGTCGTCCGGGAGGCCGATGAGGTCCCGTTCACGAACGAACGCGAGGATGCGCTCGTGCTCCTCCCGGCAGAAGTCGAGGAGCTCCTCGGCCTTCGGATGATCGGCGCCGATGGCGTCCAGCACTCGACGGGTGAGCGCGTCGGGGTCGTCGGGCATCGGCTCGTCGCCGATCCAGGTCGGCCACAGCTCCCTGGCCAGGCGCAGCATCTCGGCGCGCACCTCGTCGTAGGCCGCTACGGCGCGGCGCTCCAGCTCCTCTGGCGTGATCGTCGCCTTGAGGGCGTGATGGAACTTGCGCTCGTACAGATCGCGGCCGAGCCGGAAGTCGCCGTCGACGGTCGGCAGCAGGTCGTCGCGGAGCCAGCCGATGAAGGCCTCGACCGCATCCGTTGCCTCTTCTGCAGCCTTCGTCACGCGCGCGCGCAGCGAGTCATCAACGTCGGCCGCCATCGAGGCGGCGGTCCGGCACAGGTCCGAGATGCCTGGCATCGTCTCGAGCGTCTTCTCGGTGTGGAACCGCGCGACGGCGCGGCCTCGCCCGGAGGTCAGGTTGGCCCTGGCCGCATCGAGCACCGCCGGGATGCCCTCCATCCGTGCAGCGGCGCTGGCGAGCCGCTCCTCCACCGGAGCGAACTCCCTAGAGAGGAGCGCGAACAGGCCGCTGCCCAGCAGGTAGGTGTAGGCGATCGGATTCCACGACAGCTCGTCGAGATCCTCCTCGTCGAAGCGGAGCTCGTCGATCGTGGCCAGCAGGACGCGCCGGTCGATCTCCTCCTCGCGGGTTAGCCCTTCGAGGCCCGCGATGGATGCGCGCGCATCGGCCGACCAGCCGAGCCGCTCATCGCGCCCCGCATCGGTCAGGTCCGGCCATTCGTGGTCGTGCTCGTGGTTGCCCGCGTCGGTCGCGTGGATCGGGTAACGGCCGAAGAAGTCGGCGAAGAAGGCGTCCTGCGCCTCGGAGAAGCTCGAAGTCATGGAGCGCATGGTGCCATGAAGGGGCCGACCGCCGGGGAATCCCGACGGCCGACACGGTCCACCTGCGAGAAGGGCTGGGCTAGGGCTCGATCTGCAGCGAGTCCACCATGGCGTGCATCTGCTCAACGTTGAGAGCCACCGCTCCCGGTCGGTCCTGCGCCGTGATCACCAGCCGGTTGCCGTCCACGTCGAGGATCCACACCTGCGCGTGGGCCTCCAGTGGCATGGCCTCGTTCGCGGGCTGGATGATCCATAGCGCCGACTCGGCGCACGTGTCGTCGGGGGCCGTGAGCTCAAGCGACTTGCCCGAGAACCCGTCCACGGTCACATCCGTCGGGGCCGTGACCTCGATGCCCGCCTGGCCCTGGAGGGCGCTGACGAGGTCATCGACGGTCGGCCCGACTGCCGGATCGGCGAGGCCCGAACCCGATGAGCAAGGATCGGCGAAGACGTTGTCCACCGTTGCGAATCCGATGTGCGCCTCGGAGTTGGGCGTCCAGACCGCCGCCGGTACGGCGTTCTTCTGCCAGCCCTCTGGTACGGCGACGGTGATCCGCATTGGGTCGACGTTGTCGATGAGATAGGAACCCGCGGCCAGGAGTCCCTCCTGCTGATCGAGCACTGCCTGCGTCGATGCCGGATCGGGCTGCACTGTCAGTGACGGATCGGCGGGTCCGGGACTGCCGACGTTGGGTGTGACGAAGTAGGCAAGGCCCACCACGGCTGCGATGACCGCCGCGGCGGCCAGCGCGAATTTCATCGTGTTGTTCATCTCGGGGAACCTCCGCGTGGCCCACCGGCTCAGGAAGGCGGGCCGTTGTCGCGTGGTCCGAACCTCGAGGCGGGCGGCATCGGCCACCCGGTCCGGCGCATTGGTCGGGCCGAGGTCCATCCACGCATCGAGAAGCTGGTCGAAGGAGTGCTCGTTCATGCCGACAACTCCTTCGCTGCCGGCCTGGCATCGGCCTCGAGCGCGGCTCGCATGGCTCCGCGGGCGCCATGAAGTCGCGATCGAACGGTGCCGACCGGGATGCCGAGCGTCTCGGCCATCTCGTCATGTGTCATGTCCAGGTAGTGCTGCAGGACGAGGACGGCACGTTGCTCGGCCGTCAGTCGCGCGAACCCGCGCTCCAGCTGATCTCGATCGTGGACCGATGGATACGGGTCGGTGTCGGTGGCGCCATCGGTCAGCGCTCCCGGAGGAGCCTCCCGACGGCGACGTCGGTGCTCGGCATACGCGGCATGCACCAGCAGCCGGTACGCCCAGGCGTCGAACCGATCAGGGTCGCGAAGCGACGGCAGATGGCGCCAGATGTCGACCAGCGCCTGCTGCGTCGCGTCCTCGGCGCTCGGGCCGTTCCGCAGGATGCGGTAGGCGATCGAGTAGAGCCGATCCGTGACGTCTGAGACGACGAGATCGAATGCTCCCCGGTCGCCCTGTTGCGCCCGTCGCACGAGATTCGGCTCCACGTCCCTGCCTCGGTTGCGGTCCCGGAGTGGGTCCGCCTGCCATGTATGAGTCCGGCGGCGCGGAAGTCAATCGGAATGAGGTGGCGGAACGTCGAACGGCGGCCGCGTCGTGCGGCCGCCGCTACTGGTGGACTGGGCTTGGTGGCCGCGAGGGCCTACGGGCCACCGAGCCGGATCGAGTCGACGAGAGCGTGCCGTGCCGGCGGGCGTCCCCATCCGCTCGGCGGCTTCGGTGGGGCTCAGACCCAGGTAGTGGACCAGGACGACGACCGTCCGGTGCTCGACGCTGAGACGCCGGAAGGCGCCGTCGAGCTGGTCCTGGGTGGCGATGCGGGATGTCGAGTCCGGTACGCCATCGCGTGCGTCCGGGAGCAGCCACAGGTTGCCGCGTTGACGCCGTTCGCGGCGTGCCTCGGCGTAACAGGCACGGACGAGGAGCCGATAGGTCCAGGCCTCGAACCGATCGGGATCCCTGAGCTGCGGGAGATGCCGCCAGGCATCCAGCAGCGCCTGCTGGGTGGCGTCCTGGGCGAGGCTGGTGTCACGCAGGATTCGGCGCGCAACCGAGTGCAGGGAGTCACCGATGCGCCCGACTAGCTCGTCGAACGCCTCTTCGTCTCCGTGCCTCGCTCGCTCGACGAGCTCTCGCACATCCTCACCCACTATGGTGCCGGCCGCGATCGCGGTCGGTCACTGAGTATGAGGGCGCCTGCTCGTTGAGCGTTCAATCGGCCCGGGTAGGGCAACGCGTACGACGGACGACGGCCGCGAGGTGCGGCCGTCGTTCAGGAGCTGGTTGGGACGGAGGCGAATCAGCGGCCGTCCTCCACCCGGCTGGGGCCAGCCAGTCCGCCATGGAGCGGGTAGCCCGCGCCATACCCGGGATGGTCGACGGCTGACAGCTGGCTCGGGCCAGCCAGTCCGCCCTGGAGCGGGTACCCGGCGCCGTAGCCCGGATGCTCGACGGCCGACAGCCGGCTCGGGCCGGCGAGGCCGCCATGCTGGGGGTAGCCGATGCCGTAGCCCGGATGCTCGACCGTCGAGCCGTTGTCCATCGCCAGGCGGGATGCCGCGACGGCGATCAGGGCAACGCTGGCCACGACCACGATGGCGAGAACCACCGCGAACATGCTGACCTGCGGGGAGGTGCGAGATCGGGCTGGGGTTGCGACGATTGGTGCTGCCACGTTCGTGCTCCTTGCTCGGTGGCCTGTCGGTTCCGCATCTGCGGTACGACGGCGAGAGCACGATCCCGGAAGGCGGTCGATGCGGCGTCGATGCCGGCTCTACGTGCGCTCTATCCAGCGAGCGACAGTTCCGTCACCGCCAACAGAAGTCCTCGGAGGGCAATTCGTTGGCGTGTTGCGCACGGTCGGTCGGATAGCACGGCACGATGACGGTGCCGTCGTTGATCTGCTTTCGGGCTGCGCTGATTTCTCCGAAGAAGCCGTTGAGGTAGCCGCCGCTGAAGGAGAGGTCGACGGCGCGGGAGGCAAGATCGAACGTGATCTGGCCCGAAGCCAGCTCGCCGCGCGTGAAGTCGGACACGACTTCATAGACGGCAAGATCGACGCGCTTGATCACGGACGTCAGGATGTGTTGGCGCCATTCCTCCGGGTGGACCGCGCCGGACAGACGCAGGACCGAGTCGTACTGATCGCTGTCGACGCCGATCGCCCAGAGGTGACGGTCAGCCGTGGATAGCTCGGTCGCCGCCTCGAAGACCCCGACGCCCGAGTCCCCGGCGGCATGGAACACGACGTCGGCACCGGCTTCGAACATGCCCTGCGCTGCGTCCTCGGCGCGCGCGGCATCGATGAAGCCGGAGAAGTCGGGGAACTCGGCCAGATAGCTGGACAGGATCTCGATGTCCGGGTCGACTGAGCGCGCACCCGCCTCGTACCCCCCGTGGAACGTCCAGATGAACCACGAGTCGATCCCACCGATGAAGCCGATGGTGCCGGTCTGCGACTTGAGCGCCGCGGCGACCCCCGCCAGATAGGCGCTCTGGTTGTCCGCGAATTGGAAGTACGAGACGTTTTCCGGACCGTCGACCGGGGAGTTGAAGACATACCGCGTTTCCGGGTGCTCGCTGGCGATCTCCTCGGCGGCCGGCACGCCGCCCGCGATGACGACGAGGTCGGCACCTCCGTCTGAAAGGGTTCGGAGCTCCCGATTGCCCTCTCCGGAGGACTCGAAGTACTGCATCTCCTCCCCGACCAAGCCGAACTCCGATACCGCCCGATCGAACCCCTGTTCCGAGATACCATCGATTTCGGTGATCCCGGTGTGGAGCAGGCTGACGTGCATCGTGTCGGCGAACACGCCTGCCCACGTGGCGACGCCGACCGCACCGATGGCGAGGACGATCACGCCCGCCAGCGCCAGCAACCGGGTTCGCGCTCGCCGCTCGAGGCGGCGCTGTGCGTCGATGCGTTCGCTTTCAGCCGAGCGCTCGGCATCGCGTCGTTCGAGACCTGCCACCACGAACTCCCGCTGGCGGGCGGTGATATGCACCGTCGCGTCGTCGATCCAGCTCTCGAATTCGGCCAGTCGGGTCCCGGTCAGCAGGTAGTCGGCATGACGATCGGCGGCCTGCCACTCGTCGCTGGCGGCCATCAGCGCCTCGTAACGCTGCAGGGCGGCCCGATGCCGATCGATCCACTCGGCCAACCGGTCCCACTCGCGGAACAAGGATTCGTGAGCCACTTCGACCGTGGCCTGCTGCGTCGTCGACTCACGATCGAACGACAGCAGGCGACGGCTTCCGAATGCCTCAAGCACGGCCGACAGCGCGACTGGATCCAGATCGAGCTCCATCAGATCGGCCAGGGGCAGCCGGCGCCGCGACTCGCTCGTGCCCACCCCGAGCTGGACGAGATGGAGGAACAGCTGCATCGCCACCCGCTGCTCATCGGCGCCGAGGGCGGTGTAGATCGCTTCGGCGCTGCGCGACAGCACCCCGCGAATCCCGCCCAGCGCGCGATAGCCCTCGAGGGTCAAGGCGGAGCGGGAACGCTGGTCGTAGAGCTCGGTGAGGGCGAACTCCAGCAGCGGGAGCGTGCCCGGCCGGTCGGCGGCATCGGCGACGAGCTCCACGAGGAGTGGCTTCTCGACGTCGACACCTCCGCGCTCGGCGGGGCCGACGACGACTGCCTCGAGCTCGCTGGCCGTCATCGGCAACGCGTTCTCGACGCCTGGGGTGAAGACCTTGGCGAACTCCGGATGCAGCAGCGGCCGGTCGTAGTAGTCCGCGCGCAGCGAGAGCAGGACGGTCAGCTGCGTGTCGGGCTCCGACACCGCCCGGGCGATGGCATCCAGGAAGCGGCGACGGGCAACCTCATCGGTGATCGTGAACAGCTCCTCGAACTGGTCGATCACGAGCAGCACCCGGCCGCCCGCCGGCATGACCCGCAGCCCGATCGGCGATCCGGCCGATGGATCCTTGCTATCGAGCAGGGTGGCGAGGCCGGTCGGCACGCCGGCCGCGGCCGAAACGACTGCCTCGACCTCGGCCAACGGGTTCGTGCCCGGGACCATCTGCGCGATGAGCCAGCGCTCCGACCCCAGGATGGTGCCCTCCCGCAGCCGAGGAATCAGGCCGGCGGCGATTGCGCTCGACTTGCCGGATCCGGACGGTCCCACGAGCGCGACGAGGTGTGAGTTCGAGTCCAGGGCGCGAATCAGTCGCTCCACCAGCGCGTCGCGGCCGAAGAAATCAGTCGCATCGGCCTCTGTGAACGGTCGCAGGCCCTTGTAGGGATTGCGCTGTGAGGGCTCCATCGCCGGCTCATCGGACTTCGGCAGCAGCGACGGATCGTGCAGCAGGATGCGCTCCTGCATGCGCTGCAGCGGGGGCGACGGATCGAGGCCGAGCTCCTCGACGAGCGCGGTGCGCAGCTGCTGGTAGGTTCGCAGCGCCTCGGCATGGCGCCCGCTGCGATACAGGGCGAGCATGAGCAGCTCCCTGGACCGCTCGCGCAGGGGGTCGTCGCGGATGGCGGCATCCAGCATGGGCACGACCTCCGAGGCACGCCCGGCCTCCAGCTCGGCCGCCGCCACTTGCTCGATCGCATCGAGGTGGAGGTCGTGGAAGCGCCGGATGTACGGCTGCGCGAACTCCTCGTAGGCGAAGTCCGACAGGGCCGGCCCGTGCCACAGCCGCAGCGCGCTCCGAAGCTGCTCAGCGCCTCCGACGAGGTCCCCGTCGCGAAGGTGCCGCGTCCCCTCCTCGACGAGCCGTTCGAACCGCCGGGCGTCGATCGTCTCGGGGTCCGCGTCGAGCTGGTAGCCCGGAGGGCGGGTGGCGAGTACCTGTCGGCCACCGAGCGATTCCAGCGCCCGTCGGAGGTCCGAGACATAGATCTGGATCGAGTGTGCGGCCGTGCGCGGTGGGTGCTCGCCCCATAGCAGGTCGATGAGCCGATCGACCGGCACGATCTCCCCGGCGTGCAGCAGCAGCACCGCCAGCAGCGCCCGCTGCTTGGGCGGGCCGAGCTCGGCGACCGCACCGTTCGCGGACACCTCGAGTGCGCCCAAAAGGCGAAAGTCCATCGCATCCGCCGTCACTGGCGGCATCCTCCGTTGCCGGTTGCCCGGGTCGAACCTCATCACGGTGGATGGAGGCGCTCTATCGACGCTCTACGGTGGACGGGACCCGTGCTCGCCGGCGGGCATTATGGCGTGTGCTTGCTCTCCGTGCGTTCAAGGCATCGCCTGCGGCGCGGGCCTCTGTCAATCGGTCTTCAGCCGGGTGGTGCGCGAATCGGCGGTGGCGAGCATCGAACGCCACCGCCGGCCGCCGCAGGTGGATCAGCCCTCGATCTCGATCTCGATCGAGTCGATGATCGCCTGCATCTCCGCGCGATCCTCCTCGGGAGTCGTTGCGAAGTCCTCGGCGAGAACCACCACGCGGGTACCCTCGACGTCAAGGATCCACAGATGCCATTGATTGCCGGGGCCCTGGGCGTAGGGAGCGGATTCCCAAACCCAGAATTGACCCTCATCGCACGTGGCGAAGTCGATATCGGATGGCAGCTGGAGGTCCATTCGGAGCCCCGAGTAACCACCCAGCGCCACGTCGGTGGGAGCGCTTGCCTCGTAGGCCGACTGCTCCTGTAACGCGGCCGCCAGATCTTCTACCGTCGGGCCGACCAGCACGTCTTCTTCGCCAGCTGCGTTGTCGTGGCACGGGTCGCTGTAGAGCCCGTTCACCATGATGAACACGAGCCCCATTCCTTCTGGCGCCTCTGTGCCCCTCGGGGCCGCTGGCGCGAGTCCACTATGGCCGGGTAAGGACACCCAGCCATCGGGCACAGTGACGGTGAATCTGATGGCGTCGTTCGGTCCATCGAACGGAGCCATCACGTATGTGCCGGCAGGAATCGCGGAGCCCTCGGCAGGTGCCCGAGGTGGGCCAGATGCCGGGACCGAGGGCGAAGCGGCCGTCGGATCAGCCGTGGATCCGGGTCCGCCGATCCGCGGGCCGCCGGGGAGCAGGAAGTTGATGCCCAGTACCGTGACAACGACCACGGCCGCCGCCCCAAGGGCGAGTTTTGCTGTGTTGTTCATCTCGGGGAGCCTCCGCGCCGGCCACGACGTGACGCGGCGCTGTTGGGTCATGTCGAGCTGATCGAGCACGATGCCGAGGACGCGGTCCGCGGACTCGTTCTCCTCCGTTCTCAGCCACGACCGGACGATGCGCGAGGTATCGCGTTCGGTGCTCATTGGGCAGCCTCCTGCGTCGTGGGCCGAGCATCGGCGTCGAGTGCCGCTCTCAGTCCGCGCATCGCGTAGTGAAGTCGTGAATGGACCGTCCCGACCGGGATGTCGAGCAGCTCGGCGACCCGGTCGATGGGCATGTCGAGGTAGTGGTGCAGGACCACAACCGTTCGGTGGTCGAGGGAAAGGCGGCGGAAGCCGCCCTCGAGCTGGTCGCGATCGGCGACGGAGCTCATGCCGTCGCCCCGAGTCCCCTCGTCAGAGGACAGGAGGCGAAGGTTCGGGGCCCAGCGACGCTGCTTCCGGCCCTCCACGTAGCAGGCGCGGAGGAGGATGCGGTACGACCAGGCCTCGAAGCGGGCCGGGTCGTGAAGCTGCGGAAGGTCCCGCCAGATGCTCAGCAGCGTCTGCTGCAGCGCATCCTCGGCAAGGTCGAGGTCACGCAGGATCCTGCGCGCCACGGCGAGGTATCGATCCGCGATCCCGGCGGCAAGGTCGGCGTACGCCTCCTTGTCACCACGCTGGGCTCGGACTACGAGATCGGTATCCATCGGCCTCTTCCGTTTGGCCGCACTGGTTCAGACCGGTGCGTTCATACGGTATGGGCGAGCGGCACCGTGTCCACCTTCAATGTTGACCGAGCGATTGACTAAGTCTGACTAAGTCCTGTACTGTCCATGCGTGGAGAAGCCCATCAACATCCACGAGGCAAAGACGCATCTCTCGCGCCTCGTGGAGCGTGTCGAGGCCGGCGAGGAGATCACGTTGGCGCGCGCCGGGCGCCCCGTAGCGCGACTGGTGCCATACCGCGCGCGGCAGGAGCCACGGCATGCGGGTCTATGGAAGGGCCAGATCTCGATTGGTCATGACTTCGACGAGCCCCTGCCGGACTTCGAACAGGCACTGGGCGGGTGATCCTCCTGCTGGATGCCCACGCACTCCTGTGGTGGCTGGCGGACGATCCGCAACTCGACTCAGCCGCTTCGCGATCCATCGCGGATCCGGCGAATGACATCCTGGTCTCGGCCGCCACGATCTGGGAGATCGAAGCCAAGCGAGTGGCAGGACGGCTGCGAGCACCCATGGAGTTGCTCGATGCCATCCGGCAGACCGGCATGGACACGTTGCCGGTCACCGCGATCGATGCGGTGAGCGCGGCAAGTCTACCGATGCATCACGGAGATCTGTTCGACAGGATGCTCGTGGCACAGGCACAACGGCTCGAGGCCCTCATCGTGTCGCGCAACCGCGCGCTCGGTGCATACGAAGTCGACGTCCTACCTGCATGAGTGAGCGAGGATCGATGGAGACCTGGCAGACGATCAACGGGGTGCGCGTCGTGCGCAAGTTCAGCGACCAGCCGATCGCGGACGAGCACCTGGAGCGCATCCTCAACGCCGCTCGCCGAACGGGCAGCTCGAAGAACGACCAGCACTGGGCGTTCATCGTGATCCGCGACCGGGAGCACCTGAAGGAGCTCGCGGCAGTCGGCCACTACGCGGACCATCTTGCCGGCGCGACCATCGCGATCGCGATCGTCACGCCTGACGCCTTGGGCCACTACAACAACTCGGTGATGTGGGACGCCGGGCGCGCGGCCCAGAACATGGTTCTCGCTGCGTGGGACCTCGGGTATCGGGAGCGTGCCGGCGACGGTGTACGACCACGAGCTGGTGTCACGCCTGCTGGGCCTGCCCGACGATCGTCGCTGCGACTTCCTGCTCTCGTTCGGCCACCCGGCCGACCCGGCGAAGCTCAGCGCACCGAACCGTCCTGGCGGGCGGGTCGAGCTGGCGGAGCTCGTCCACGAGGAGCGATGGTAGGAGCTCCAGGCTAGTCCTCGAGCTGGGAGCAGATCTCCAGGTCGGCGCAGTACGCGGTGGTCCCGCCGACGATGGTGGCGATGACCGTCATGGCGCGGACTTCGTCGGGCGTGGCGTCAAGGACGTCGCCGCTCAGGATCGTGACGTCGCCCAGGGTTCCAGGCGCCAGGTGGCCGCGGCGGGATTCATCACCCAGCGCGTACGCCGCGTCCAGGGTCACCGCGCGCAATCCCTGCTCGGCGGTCATCAGCTGGTCGAGCACCCATGGAGGCGTCTCCGGGTTTGCCCGGCCACGGCCGTCCATCCCGCCCGCGATCTGGTCCACCGGCCCATGGTCACGATCCGCCCAACGATGACAAACAAGCCGCCGACGGGTGCTGCTGACGATGGCGCGGCGCCGCGCCTCGTTTCAGACGGCACGGGAGAGCCCTCACCAGTCAGAGAGCAACCGGCGACGAGCGCTACGGCCACGACCGCCACCACGGCGGCCATCCGGGCGCGCGAGGCGCCATAGACGGCGGTCACATCGAACACATCACTCCTTACCGAACCCGATGGGCGCACCACAATCAACTAAGGAGCATCCCGAGGCCCGAAGTGTTCAATCGTTTACGGGCCAAGGCACCACGAACGGCCCGTGTTGGGCCGTCCGTGCATCGCGCCTACTGACCGAAGGTGGCCGATAGAACCAGCGTTTCCTGTTCCGCCACGATATCGGCAGGGGTTCCGGCCTGGTAGCCGGTGTGCCAGGCCACGAGCGCGCCGTCGACATCGAGGATGTAGTCGACGCTTGTTTCGCCGGGACCGCCAGTGAACCCGCAAGGCTGAGGAGCGGCGGGGCCGTAGCAGTCCCACGTACCGAAGGTGTTCTGATCGCACTCGCTGAAGTCGGCGTCTTCCGGAATATGGAGCGTGATCGCCTTTCCCGTGTACCCGTCAATCGTGACGTCGACCGGCTCAGAGGCATCTCGCTCTGGCTGGGCAGTGAGCGCGGCCACGAACTCATCCACCGTCCTGACGGTGATGGGAGTCGTTGATTCCCAGCTACATGGATCGGCGAATACGAGGTACTCCTCCCGGCTGAAGACGATCATTCCGGCGTCTTCGACCGGCTCGTCCACGTCCCTGAAGAGGATCCCCGCGCCGACATCGCCATCCCAACCAGGCCCCGGAATCGTCACCGTGAGCGGAGGGATGAGGACATCCGAGGGTTCGCCCTCGCCAGTCAACAGTAGATGGGGACCCTCGGGAAGGCCTGCCTCGGCCGACGACTCCGGCGTTGGATCGGGCGTCGGCTCGGCGACGGACGGCTCTGGCGATGACGTAGTTCCGGCGCCGGTTCCGCCGGGGTCAGGCGAACCGATGAGCTGGAAACCGATGAGAGCAACCACGACCACGGCTGCGGCGCCGAGGGCGATGGTCAGCATCTTGTTCATGGTGGGTGTCCTCCGCGCCGGCCACCACGGGGTGCGGCGCTGTGGGGTCGCTTCCGCCTGGCTCAGCACCGCTCCCGCGAGACGGGAAGCGTCCTCGTGCCGGTCCTCGCGGAGCCACGACCGGATGGCGCGGTTGACGTCCCGGTCGGAGGTCTTGAAGTCGGTCATCGTGCCACCTCCCGAGCTGTCGACTGCGCGTCGGCGATGAGCGCCGAGCGCAGCTGCCGCGTCGCGTAATGCAATCTCGATCCCACCGTCCCAAGCGGGCGCGCCGACGATGTCGGCGACCCGATCGAGCGGCAGGTCCAGGTAGTGGTGCAGGACCACCACCGTCCGATGGTTCAGTGGAAAGACGCCGGAAGGCACGCTCGAGCTGGTCGCGATCGACGACCGCGCTCGTGCCATCGACCACCATCGGTTCGTCAACCGACAGCAGCCTCAGGTTCGGCGCCCAACGACGGGACTTCCGGCCCTCGGCGTAGCAGGCGCGCACGAGGAGCCGATACGACCAGGCCTCGAAGCGGGCCGGGTCACGAAGCTGGGGAAGGTTCTGCCAGACGCTCAGCAGCGCCTGCTGCGTGGCGTCCTCGGCCAGCTCAATGTCGCTCAGGATCCGGTGCGACACCGCCAGGAACCGATCCGCGATGGCATAGACCAGGTCGGCAAATGCCTCCTGGTCGCCGCCCTGTGCACGGGTCACGAGATCGGTGTCCATGTCCCCTTCCAACGTTTGCCGCGTCGGTTCATACCGACGCTACAACCGGTATGGGCGGAACCGGACCGGTTTTTTTCAATTGGCCTCGGATCGCGCGGCGCTCGACGCGCTCAGCCGCCTCCGCACACCTCGCCATCCGAGCAGTAGACGACGATGCCGTCCACGATCGTGGCGATGACCTCCATGGCCCGGATCTCGTCGGCCGTGGCGTCGGTCACGTCCCCGCTGAGGATCGTGACGTCGCCCAGGGTGCCGGGAGCCAGGTGCCCGCGGCGCGCCTCGTCGCCCAGGGCGTACGCCGCCTCCACGGTGATGGCGCGCAACCCCTCCTCGGCGGTCAACAGCTGCTCGAGGATCCAGTCCGGGGTCTCGGGATGCTCCCGACCGCGGCCATCCATGCCGCCGGCGATCTGGTCCACGGGCCTGCCGATGTCATCGGTCAGGGTGAGGTCCGGGAAGAACCAGGGCGCATCGGTAGCGGCGGCGACGTGCAGGCCGGCGTCGACGAAGTCGCGCAATCGGGTGAGCCAGCCGATCTGCTCGGGCGGATAGTCGGCGCCCTGGCCCATGTAGTCATTCCACAGCACCCAGTCGACCGAGCCGCCGTCGGGGTGGATGACGGTGACCAGGTCCATGGCGACCATGCGCGCGAGCTGCTCGTCGCTCACCTCGATGGCGTGCTCGATGCGGTGGTGAAGCGGGTTCGGACCGCTCGGGCCGAGCGCCGCCTCGTACGCGTCGAGAACGATGTCCATGGCCTCAGTGCTGACGGTATGGACCGAGGCCTGCCAGCCTGCCTCGTCCGCCCGGCCGATGGTCGCCGTCAGATCTGCGGGCTCCCAGTTGATGATCTCGCCCGCTCCGTCGTCGAGGTGGATCTTGAGCCCCTGCACTCGCAAGCGGTCTCCCACCGGCCCCCGCTCGTGATCGGTGTACCAGTCGCCGAAAAACTCCTTGTCGAAGTTCAGGGCCAGATAGGCGTCGACGCGGATCGGGAGGGCATCGTCGGTGGCCAGCGCCCTCAGCTCGTCGAGGCGCTCCTGGTTGACCCACTGCTCGGAGATCGAGGTCCAGCCACGCTGAAGGGCAGCATCCAATGCCTCCTCGGCGGAGGCGAGGCCGTAGTAGTCCCGATCTCCGATCCAGTGAGAGTGCGCATCGATGAACCCTGGGTACGCCACGTTCGCGCCGATGTCGACGACCTGCGCATCGTCGCCGGCCAGAGCCATCACGTCGTCACGCGTGCCGACACAGGTCACGAGGCCCGATTCGATGAGCAGGGCTTCCGCCACGGCCGGCTCGTCCATCGTCACGATCCGGCCGACGATGACGAGGTCACCTCCATCGGAGCCGGTGGCCCCAGCGCTGGTCGTCGGCGCCGGCGCGTCGTCGACCGAGCACGACGAAGACGTCATGGAGCTCGTGCCAGCCAAGGCGCAGCCGCTGAGGAAGGCGAGCACAGCGAGTGCTGAGGAAGTCCCGCCGAACCTCCTGCGTGATGCGAGCATGTGCTACCTCCTGCAAGGATCGTCGGCGGCCGTCGGGCCGCTCGTGAATCGGTCCCGCGCAGACGGGGCCGGTACTTACTCAGAGCGCCGCCCGCGGGTGGTTTGTTCAATCCCGGTCACGGAAAGCGAGCGGGCGGCCGCAGGGCCGCCCGCCCTCCGGTCCGGACCAGGAACATCGGAAGGTGCTGAGGGACGAGCTTGCTGAGGGCGACGACCCTCAGTCGACGGCATCCTCGGGATGCAGTTGCACCGTGGCAAGCACCTCCTCGAACCATGCGCTGTCGTAGGGAGCGACGGCCGCTGGGTCGTCGTCAGACGCAAGGAGCGTGATGATGTAGCCGCGGCCTGCCGTTGTGACGACCGCGACATCGCAGTCATCGGCCCCGATCAGTCCCGCGGCGCCGTCCACGGCGATCGGCTCGGTCGCGGAGCATCCTTCGTCGTCCGCCATCTGCGCGGCGAGCCAATCCTCGGGAGTGGAGTCGCCGATCGGCTGTGAGGCGATGGTCAGGAAGAGGTGGTCCGTGAGGGTCGCGTCGTACAGGAAATCTGCATAGGGGTCGCCAAAGAGGCGGGCAAGCGTGCTCGCCGTCCAAGGTTCTGTCGCCGCCTGAGCCATCCACCCCTCGGGATACGAAACGGTATAGCCGTGCTGCGTCGACGTGAAGGTCTGGGTCAACGGCGGGGCGGCAATGGGAGACGGCGACGGTGATGGTTCGGGGGTGGCCGTCGGTTCGGCGGTAGCGGTCGACTCGGCTGATGGCGTGGCCACCGAGCCGGTGTCGTCGGTCGGCGAACCGAAGAGCTGAGCGCCGACGAAGATGAGGACAACTACGGCGGCGGCGCCGAGGCCGATGGTGACGAACTTGTTCATCTCGGGGAACCTCCACGGGCCGAGGACGACCCGTTGTCGTGTCTGTTCGGTGCGATCGCGGACCGCGTCGAACGACTCGTAGGGCAGCTCGGTCGGACCGTCCCGAAGGAAGTCGTTGAGCTGTCGATCAAGGTCGTTGTGCGCGGTCATGCCATTCGCTCCTGGGATGTCGGGGGCTTCCGAGCCTCGGCATCGAGACTGGCCCGGAGCGCCCGTTTGGCGTGGTGCATGCGGGACTTCACGGTCCCGAGGGGGATACCGATGCGAACCGCCACCTCGGGCAACGGAAGGCCGAGGTAGTGGTGGAAGACCAGGACGGCGCGCTGCTGGACGGTGAGCCGCCGGAAGGCACGTTCGAGCTGGTCGCGATTATCGACAGTCGCGTACTCGTCGGGCCAGTGCACAGGCTCGACGGACAGGAGCCGCACCCCTTCCAATCCCCGCCGGCGACGCCTGGCCTCGGCGTAGCAGGCATTGGTCAAGATCCGGTGAAGCCATGGCTCGAAGCGCTGGGGGTCCCGCAGGGTGCGAATTTCGCGCCATGCGGTCAGCAGTGCCGATTGCACGGCGTCGTCAGCAAGGTCGAAGTCGCGCAGGATTCTGAACGCGATCGCCATGCATCGGTCGCCGGTCAGGCGCGCCAAGGAATCGAAGGCCTCTCGATCGCCTTGCTTCGCCTGGGCCACCAGCTCTGCGTCCACCCACCCCTCCGTGCCGAGGTTCTCGTCGCGCCCGATCTGAGCGTGATCGGACATGAGAGTCCCGGGGCAGCCTATCGGTTCAATCTGGCCCGCGACCACGCGAAACCGGTGCGGCCCAAGTCGACCGCCCCGTACATCGGTCTGGTTCGCGTCGCACCCGGCGCCTCGTACGACATCGGCACGGTCGTGGACCATTGGCACGGATCTCCGTACACGTTGAACCCGGTCCGGACTGGGTATGCCCATCCGACCACCGCCGCGCCGATGGTTTCCGGAGTGACGTCCGCAGTAGGCCGCCTCAGGCGTGTCGGGCGGAGGTATCCTGCCGTCCAATTTCCAGGCGCCGCACTTGGTGTGGGCACCGAGCAATAGGACACTCTCCGGATGTGACCCGATTTCCCCGAACCGCGCCCAAGGCGATGGTCATGCTGCTCCTGACGCTGGCCGTCGCTGGCTGCGGCAGCGATGCGCCCACCCCGTCCGCACCCGCCGGATCCCCGACGGCCATCCCGTCCGCGGCTGGCACCGGCATGGCGATCACCGACCTATCGGTCATCGGATGCGCAGCGGACGATCCCGCCGATGAGGGCGAGCTGACTGGCGCCTGGAACGGGAACGACACCGGCGTGTACTACATCCGCCAGGTCGGCGACTGCGTGTGGTGGTTCGGGACCGAGGTGAAGGAGATCGAGCCCGGCACGAGCGACCAACGCGGCTTTGCCAACGTCGCCACGGGGCGCATGGTCGGCGCCCAGGTCGACCTCGAGTGGGTAGACGTTCCCCTTGGCAACACCGTCAACGGCGGCGGCCTCACGTTCATCTACGACGAAGAGCGCGGCGAGCTGACGCTCGCCGAGCAACGAGGGGGAAGGCAACCCTTCGGTGGCACGGTGCTCACTCGCATCCAGCCTGACGCAACGTCCTCCGCGACGCCGGGCGCGACGCCGACTCCGTAGACGACGCGAGCCACCCTCCGGCGGCTCGCGCAGCGGACCCGTGCGACAACCGGTCAGAACGCCACGACGTGATCGCCTCGCTGATCGACCGGAGCTCGTCGACGACGTCCTGCGGGGGTCCATTTGCAGTCGCCCTCACCCGGGCGGCTGGGAAGATTGTGCAATCGAGGTCCCCAAGCGCCCCGTATGGGTAGCGTGCCGGAGTGGCCGGCGCGTCCAATGCGCGGAGGAACCGTGGACAGCGAGCTGGTGGAACGGGCTCAGCAGGGAGACCGGGAGGCCTTCGGGCTGCTCGCGGTGGCGCTGGGCGACCGCCTGTTCGCGGTGGCCACCCGGATTCTCCGTGACGATGAGCTCGCCGCCGATGCGACCCAGCAGGCGCTGGTGAGTATCTGGCGAGACCTTCGCCAGCTGCGCGACCTGGCACGCTTCGATGCCTGGTCGTACCGGGTGCTCGTGCGTGCATGCTACGCCGAGCGTCGCCGGGAACGTCGCTGGTCCCCGGCCCTCCATGTCCTACCCGGTGCACTGGTTTCGGACGCGGCGGACGGGACCTCATTCGTGATCGATCGCGACCAGCTTGAACGAGCGGCGCGGCGACTCTCGATCGACCATCGAGTCGTCGTCGTGCTGCGCTACTACCTCGACCTGCCCCACACGGAGATCGCCGAGATGCTCGGGATCCCCGTCGGGACGGTCCGCTCGCGCCTGCGCTATGCGCTCCTGGGCTTGCGGGCCGCGCTCGAGGCCGACGCCCGCCCCGCACGATCGGAGGCGCTGTGATGCGAACCGACCACGACCTCGAACGGGCCGTCCGTGCCTGGGTCGCGCTGGGTTCGGAGCAGCTGCCTGATCCCGCGCTGGACGCAGCGCTCAACGAGATTGCACGAACGAACCAGCGCCACGCCGGCTGGCTGGCGCGGAGGACCAACCTGATGAACGGAAACGCGCTCAAGATCGGGCTCGTCGCGGCGGCAGTGGTTGCCGTGGCGCTCCTGGGGGTGAGGTTCCTTCCCGACATGGTCGGAGGGCCGGACCCGACCCCGATCCCTACGTCGACCGCGGTCACGCTCGCGTCGGGCACCTTCACCGCCCCGCTCAATGAGTTCGGCGAGGCGGTCGACATCGAAGCCACCCGCACCGGCGACGACGTCTCCGGCACGATGGAGATCTCCAACCCTGCAGGCGGAGACGGCGCCTACTCGGTCGACGTGCAGTGTGCGCGAACCACCGACGAGGGCTTCCTCATGATCGGTGGCGAGGTAACCGAGTCCACGTACGAGGAGTTCATCGCGGAGGGCGCATACGTGGTGCTTGCGCTCGCGCCCGGCACACCGGTGCGGGTGGTGTGGGCTGTCGACGTGCTCGCGACCGACGAAGTCCCGGCGCCTGCGGAAAGCTGCGCGGCGTACATCGACACCCTGCTCGGCGATCCCATGTTCGCCGAGGGGATCGGCGACCACGGAAGGCCCATCGAGGGTGAGCTCGAACTCGGGCAGTAGCTGCGCCACGGGAGGTCCGGGTTCATCCGGGCCTCCCCTGCCAATTCGCCTCCGTCCGGCCAATGTGGCCGCCACCCGAGGACGAGGACGCATATGGACGTGATCGGACGCTGCGGGCGCGCGTCGCTTGTGGTTCTCGAGCCTGGCACAACTGGCCAGCTCGGGTTCGCGAGCGTCGCCAGCGGACGGTTGGCTGGCACCCAGCTGGACCTGGAATGGGCTGACGTCCCGCTCGGGAACATCCTCGGCGCTGGCGACCTCACCTTCGTCTATGACCAAGGTGGCGACCGACTGACGCTCAGGGAGCAGCGAGGCGATTGGGAGCCATTCGGCGGAACGGTGCTGACTCGCATCGGACCTGAGCCGAGCACGGAGCCAAGCATGGGCGCATCGGAGGCTCTGGTGGTCGATCAGGGCAACTCGAAGGTGGCGGACTCGGCGAGGGCCCGCATCTCGTCGATGGTCTCGGGTGGGGTGTCGGGCCGATACATCGCATCGATGATCACGATCGAACCCTCAACGTCAACGATCCAGAAATCATCGATCTGGCCCGGTCCCTGGTGATACCGCGATGGCCTCTCCTGGACGGCCTCGAGCTGGTAGCTGCCGAACTCCGGTCCCTGTGCCCCCGCCTCGCACTCCGAGAACACGGCGTCGTCAGGGACATGAAGGGTGATCATCTTCCCGGCGTACCCGCCGACCGTGACGTCGAGCGGTTCGGAGGCATTGCGAGATGCCTGCGCGGCCAGGGCGGCGACGATCTCATCGACGGTGGTGGCTGGACTGTCCGGCATGGTCGACGCCCACCGGCACGGATCTCCATACACGTAGAGCCCCGTCCCGGGAGCGAGCGACTCCGGCAGCACCACGGCCTCCGGGACGTTCGCAACTGACTCGCCCTTTTCGAGCGCGCCGATGTCGGCCACGTAGGTCCATCCGGATGCTTGAATCGTCATGGTGATCGAGGGCGCGCCCTCGGTTGGCGGGTCATAGACGAGGATCGGACCCTCGGGGAGGACCCCATCCGCCGAGCTCGTTGGCTCGGCGACGGAAGGCTCGACCGACGGCCTCGAGACGGATGCCTCAGGGCTGAAGTTCGGCTCATCACCTGGTCCGCCAACGCCGCCGGGCGAACCGAAGAGCTGGATACCGACGATGAGCACGGCGACCACGGCGGCGGCGCCGAGGCCGATGGTGACGAACTTGTTCATGGTGGGTGTTCTCCACAGGCCGGAGACGGCCCGCTGTCGTTTGTCTTCAATCTCGGCACGGACCGCGTCGTAGACCTGGTCCTGCAGCTCTTCCTCGCCCTCGAGGAGGAAGCCGTGGATCAGGCGGTCGGGATCTCGGGACGCGGTCATGCCAATCGCTCCTGGGAAGGCGGGGTGCCCCGGGCGTCAGCCTCGATGCTGGCCCGGAGCGCCCGTGTGGCGTGGTGCAAGCGGGACTTCGCGGTCCCGACAGGAATTCCGGTTCGTGCCGCCACCTCGGAAATCGAAAGCCCGAGGTAGTGGTGGAAGACCAGGACGGCGCGCTGCTGGAGGGTGAGCCTCCGGAAGGCCCGCTCGAGCAGGTCGCGGTCATCCACGGTCAGGTAGTCGTCGGGCTCGTACGCGCCCGCGACGGGAAGGATCCTCGGGCCCTCATACCTTCGCTTGCGACGCCTGGCCTCGGCGTAGCACTCGTTGGTGAGGATGCGGTGAAGCCACGGTTCGAAGCGAGACGGGTCGCGCAGGGCTCGGAGCTCGGTCCAGGCCGTGATCAAGGCGGACTGGACGGCGTCCTCGGCCAGGTCGATCTCGCGGAGGATCCGCACCGCGATCGCCAGGCATCGGTCGCCCACCGAGCGCGCCAGGGAGTCGAACGCTTCCGCGTCGCCCTGCTGCGCCAGGCGGACCAGCTCTTCCTGCACTCATCCCTCCACACCCGTGGCGGTCGGCCCATGGTGGACCGTCACCATTGAGAGCGTTCGGGGGAGCCTAACTGTTCAATCTCAAGGATCGAGCGCAGGGGACGACCCCGCGGCGTCAGGCGCCGCGGGGTCGCGTCGGTGCGGGTCTGAGGCTCAGGAACCGCCGAGCGTCGGGATGAACGAGGGCGGCACCCGGACCTGGGTGATCTGCTCGAAGGCGTAGGCCAACGAGATCAACTCGGGCTCGGCGAAGGCGCCGCCGATGAACGACACGCCGATCGGCAGGTGCTCGTCTACGTAGCCGGCGGGAACGGTGACGTTGGCCCAGCCCGTGATCGCCGACGGCGTAGACGAGCCGATGAACGGCGAGCCGTCGCTGAGGTCACCGCCGACCGGGTCGGTCAGCCACGCCGGCCCGTTGGTGGGCGCGATGATCGCGTCGAGCCCGGCCAGCGCGTCGGTGAGGGCCGTCTCGGCGATCGCGTCCGCTTCGGCGCGGACGGCGGTGCAGGCGTCGTCGCGTCCGCCGGTCGCCTCGGCCAGCTCGAAGATCTCCGAGCCCCACGGTCCCTCCAGGTCCGGATTCGCCACGTTGAAGTCGATCACGGACTGCAGCGTGGACGGTGGATCCGCGTCGGTGTAGGTCGCGAAGTACGCTGGCAGGTCCGCTTTGAACTCGCATAGCAGCGCATCGAACTCAGGGCCAAAGGCGTCCTCGATGGCGACGTCGACCTCAACCACGGTGGCGCCGGCGGCCTCGAGTGTGGCGACCGTGTCGTCCATGATCGCGGCGACATCGGCGTCAAGGACTTCGCCTTCCGAAATGTAGGTGCCGTCGCGCCAGACGCCGATGACGGCGTCGTTCAGCGCACCGGCGTCGAGGAAGGCGGTGTAGTCGGTCGGCGTGACTGACATCGCGCCGAGGAGGACCGCGGCGTCTGTCACGTTGCGCGCCATCGGTCCGGCGGTGTCCTGCTCGGACGAGATCGGGATGATCCCCTCACCGCTGAGGAGGCCCAGCGTCGGCTTGATGCCCACGACGCCATTAGCGCCAGATGGGCACACGATTGAGCCGTCGGTCTCTGTTCCGACAGCTGCGACGGCGAGGTCCGCCGAGACGCCCACGCCAGAGCCGGAGCTGGAGCCGCAGGGGTTGCGGTCGAGCACGTAGGCCATGTTCGTCTGGCCGCCGATGCCGCTCCAGCCGCTCGACGATGGAATGGAGCGGAAGTTCGCCCACTCGGACAGGTTGGCCTTGCCGATGATGATCGCGCCGGCCGACTTCAGCTGCTCGATGATGTCTGCATCGGCCGGTGCATTGCCATCCAAGAACCAGGACCCGCCCGTGTTCGCCATGCCGGTCGTGTTGATGTTGTCCTTGACGATGATCGGAATGCCGAGAAGTGGCCGGTCGTCGCCCTGGCGCCGAAGGGAGTCCGCGGCTCGCGCATCGGCCAGCGCGGTGGGGCTGACGGTGATCACGGCGTTGAGCTGCGGGTTCAGCTTGTTGATCCGGTGCAGGTAGAACTGCGTGAGCTGGACCGATGTGAGGCGGTGCGCGTCCATCAGCGCCTGGAGCTCCGGGATCGTGGTCGCGTCGACGTCGATGCCGGCAACGGTCGTCGAGGTCGGTCCGCGGGCCTGGGCCACGGGGGCGACAAACGCCGACAGCGCAAGCAGGAGCGTGAGCAGAATGACGAGACCAAGGGAGCGTCGAGCGGGGCTGCTCATCGCAGGAGTCCTCCACGAGCAGGTGGGTGCGCCGGAGGCTCGGACGGCTGGGGTTACCTCTCTATGGAACCAAGGGTGTCAAGTCCGAGTGCGATTCCAGGGACGTGGCCGCCTGTCGAAGACGGCCGCCTGTGCGACCGCCTTCGGAGGCTGGGCGCGAGTCCGCCGACTAGGGGTCGATCCGGATCGTCTGCACGATCTGTTCGGTCGGGCTCTGCTGTTCCACGGTTGCATCGGTGATGTCCGAGAGCAGCACCAGGGTCGTGCCATCCAGATCGATGATCCAGACAGTCCACCGGCTCTGCACCTGGCTGTACAGCGGGGCGTCCCAGACCCAGAACTGGCCGTTTTCACACAAGGTGTAGTCGAGGTCGGACGGCGTCAGCAGCTCCATCCGGATCGCGTCGTGGCCATCGATGACCACGTCGCTCGTTGCTGTGGCGTCGTATGACGCGTGCTCCGTGAGAGCAGCTGCGAAATCGTCCGCTGTCGATCCGACCGAGATGTCGGGGGGCCCGGAATTCGCCAGGCACGGATCGCGATACAGGCCGCTTGGCTGGAGGAAGAACAGGTTTCCTCCCGATTCGCTGCTGATGAAGAATGGCTGGACCGCGGACCAACCTTCCGGCACGTCGAAGCTGATTCGAGGGGGGTTCTCATCGGGATTGTCGCCGCCGGGGGTCGTGGTGAACGTGCCTGGGCCCTCGGCGCCCACCGTCAGCACTTGAGCTTCGGGCGTGGGCGTGACGATCGGAGTCTCATCCGGGGCTCCGAAATTGGGGCCGGTCGGGCCGAAGAGCCCAATGCCGACGATCGCCACGACCACGATCGCGACCGCCGCGGCGCTGAACGCCAGTAGTCTTGTTCATTTCGAAGGGCCTCCGCGCCCGCCACCACGTGGCGCGACGCTGATGGGTCGCGGGAAGCTGGTCGAGCACCCCGTCCAGGACGCTGCCCGGCAGTTGGGTGACGCCGTCTTCCAGCCACGACCGAACGATGCGGGTCGTATCGCGATCGGTGCTCATTGCGCCGCCTCCCGAGCCGGGGGCCGCGCATCGGCATCGAGTGCCGCCCGCAGCCCACGCATCGCGTGATGAAGTCTTGATCGAGCCGTTCCGGCCGGGATGCCGAGCGCTTCGGCAACCTGGTCCAGCGGCATGTCGAGGTAGTGGTGCAGGACGACCACCGCGCGATGGTCGATCGAGAGTCGTCGGAAGCCACGCTCCAGCTGGTCGCGGTCGGCGACGGCGCTGGAGCCGTCCGCCTGGCTCGGTCCGTCGGACGGAAGCAGGCGCATGTTCGGAGTCCAGGTGCGGGAACGGCGGCCCTCGGCGTAGCAGGCGCGCACGAGGAGCCGATACGACCAGGCATCGAAGCGTGCCGGGTCGCGCAGCTGCGGGAGGTCTCGCCAGATGGCCAGCAGCGCCTGCTGCGTGGCGTCCTCGGCGAGGTCGAGGTCACGCAGAATTCGATGCGCAACCGCGTGGAGCCGATCGCCCGCGGCCACGGCGAGGCTCGCGAAGGCCTCTTCATCGCCACGCTGTGCTCGAGTCACGAGATCGGTGTCCATGCCCTCTTCCGCGGCAGGGCCGGTGTTCGCTCGGGCCGGCCCGCTCACTGGGTATGGGCGCATCGGCGAGGGCAGGACTCAATCTTCGGCCAGGGCGCAAGTCGCGAGCCGTGTCGGCCCGATCTCAGGGGGCGGCTTCCGGCTCCAGGTCGAGTGACTCCACGATTCGGCGGGCCTCGGCCTCATCCTCCTCGGTCACCGCGTCCTGCCAGAAGGCATCGACGACGACGCGCGTGCCACCCACGTCCAGGATCCAGATGAGGTCGCGCTCCATGAACAGCGAGCCCCGCGTCACGGGGCCGGTCGGACCATCGACGACCCACTGGGTCCGATCGAAGCAGCTGCCGCCCGGGATGCCCTGGCCGGTGATCTCGAGGTATTGGCCGGAGTATCCGTCGAGGGTCACGTCGACAGGCCCGAACGTGACGCCCGGCCGCGCGGCCAGCGCGGCCGCCAGGTCGTCGACGGTCGGCCCGATCGGTGGGTCGGCATCGCCAAGGTCCGGCTGACAGCCGTCGACCGGCAGGCGCCGTCCGTCCAGGCGAACGACTCCAGCATGGAGGCGTACTCGGGACGCTCGAAGGCAAGCGGCGGCTCGATGGTCATGAACCACAGGACGTAGCCGCGCCCCTCGTGAAGAGCGGTGACCTGCAGGTACACCGGGTGGTTGCCATCGCAGCGGAAGCGCCGATGCACGGCCGGCTCGCCGTCCAGCGCGGTCTCCTCATGGGCATGCGAGCCGCCGCACGGCATGTGGACCGACTGTGTGAACTCCTCCAGGGTCTGGCCGGGCTCCAGCTCGACCGATGCGACCTGCAGGCCCTGCCGGTGCTTGAACCGATAAGCCTCCTGGCTGGTGATCATGTCGCTGCCGCCTGTGAATGGCCGCAGCTCTGACACGTTCGCCGTGCCGGCGCCTTCGACGGCCCGCCAGTCGGCGGGGTGGTCAATGGTGTAGGCGAACCGCTCGCTCGTGAAATTGGTCCACGCTGTCACGGGCGTCGGTTCCGGCTCAGCGGAGGGTGGGATGTCCGACGGTTCGGGCGCCGCCTGGCAGGCGGCGAGGATGGTGATCAGCAGCAGCGCCAACAGCGCCGCAGCTCGGGGTGTCATCGAAATGGGCTCCGAAAAGTGGGAAGTGATGCCCGTATGGGGAGCCCTGAGCGCCGACTGGCTCAAATTCCGCCAAATGAAAAGCCGGGCGGATGCTCGGTCCGCCCGGCTTTGGGGAAGTTCGGGATCAGCGAGCTCCGAGTCAGTCCGTGGGCCGGCGAAGTACCGATCCAGGACGTAGTTCGGCGACGTTGGTGCCGATGTCGATCGACACCTCGTCGGCCGTCCGGAAGTGGATGCCGGACCACACCCGCGCGTCGACCGCCGGTCCGGTCGATGACGTCCTTGCTGCGCGAAGTAGTGGGTCTGCCGGCCCGCGTTGGCGTTCGAGTGGATGTCAGGTCGACCTCGCCTGTGAGCTGCTCGAGACTGTGGTCAGCGCGCCCACCACGCCGCACAGACCGCTCGGCCAGTCGGGATACGGCGGGGTCGTGATGCAGCGGCGCCCAAGTCGCATCGTCCCTCGGTGAGGTCGTTGCCATCGAACTCGCCCATCTGGATGGCCGTGACCGGCCGCCACCACATGTACTGGAGCTTGGCGTTCCAGATCGTCCCCGCGCTGTCGGCGATGGTCGTGTCCAGTGCGGCGAACAGCCGTGCGCTGTCGGAGATGTCGAGCCTTCGATCCGTGGCGAGCTTCCGCAGCCCTTCTTGCATCGGCCCGATGCCGGCGTCGGAGAAGAACAGCGCGCGGTCGGTTTGCTCGTCCGTACGGGCGGCGCTGTCGAACTCGCCGTACGCCTTCACCTCGTTGTACTCCTCGACGGTACAGCGCGGAGTCGATCGCTGGCGGCGCTCCGGGATCGAAGCTGAGTCATACGAGTCGAGGCGAGCGGCCGCACACCGCCGATCCACGCAGAGCCGAAGCCGACGAAGCCAGGAGGAGTCGGACTCCAGTCGCCGGCTTCGACGGCCGCCGGGACGGACACCATCGCGTGACGACCGTCGTTCGTGCGGAGCGCGATGATGTGGTTCGCCGCGGCGCACGCCGAACGTGATGCCCTGCTCCTTGCGCTTGTTGTCGGGGATGCCCGCCAGCGACGTGGCGAGCGTGCGTGTTGAGGTCTCCGCCTGCGCCGGGAAGTAGAAGCTCAGGATCCGATGCGCCGCGGCGGCAGCTGCGGCTTCGGGCGACGCGCTCTGGTTCGCGTGCTCGATCCCATTGGTAGAGCTCGTACTTCGCCGGTGATGCCGTTGACGGCGTTATGCATGGCCAGGTGGGTGAACGCGAAGTAGATGAAGTGGGTGGGGCTGCCCCCGGGAGGCGTGACGGTATTCGCCAGGGTGGTGACTGCGATCTGGTTCCAGTTCGTGATCACCGCGGCATTCGCCCCGGAAGCCGATGGCGCCGCTGCGACGGGGGTCGTCACGGCGAGGCATGATGACCAGCGACAACGCCGCGGCGAAGCGGCGCGATGGGCGGTGGGCAGCGGTGGGCGTAGCGCGATCGCGCATGGTGACCCCTCCGAGTTAAGTGGGCGGGCAGCTCGGATCTGCCCGCCTCTGTCCTGTATGAGGCGCGGGACCACCCGGAACGTTCAATCTTCGTCGGGTGCGCCTCGACCGCGCATCCTGCGCTAGCCTTCGCGTCGGTGAGCGATAACGTCTGTTACACCGATGCCTACGCGCGCCAGGCCGAGGCCGTGGTCGTCGAGACCGACGCCGAAACGCATGCCGTCCTGCTGGACCGGACCGTCTTCTACCCCGGCGGAGGCGGACAGCCGGCCGACACGGGCAGCTCGTGGGCGATTCCGGCGGAACCTGGCGGGTGATCGGCGCGAAGAAGCGTGGCGACGACATCTGGCACACGATCGACGAAGGCCGAGGAGCTGCCGGCGGCCGACACGAAGGTCTCGGTCGAGATCGACTGGGAGCGGCGTCACCGGCTGATGCGGACGCACTCCGCGCTGCACGTGCTGTGCGGCGTCGTGTGGCGAGATCACCAGGCCTCCGTCACCGGCGGCAACATGGAGCCGCTCAGCGGGCGGATGGACTTCGAGTTCGAGACGATGTCCGGCGAGCTCGTCGACGAGATCGAGCGGCGGGTGAACGAGGAGGTGGATGCCGATCGCGAGATCCGGGTCGCGGTCCTGCCGCGTGAGAAGGCCTTCGCCATCCCCGACCTGATCCGCACCAAGATCAACCTGCTGCCCGAGGGGATTGCCGAGGTGCGCACCATCGAGATCGTCGGACTCGACCTCCAGGCCGATGGCGGCACCCACGTCGCGCACACCGGTGAGATCGGCCAGGTCAAGGTCACCGGTTACGAGAGCAAGGGACGGATCAACAAGCGGATCCGGATCGAGGTCACGGACGCCTGAGCCGATGATCGACACGCCCGCGCTGCGTGCCCTCGAGGGCTCCGGGCTCGATTTCCACGTGGTCCAGACAAAGCCGGCGTCCAGCGCGGAGGAGAGCGCCGAGCTCCAGGGCATCCCGCTCGGGTCGCTGCTGCGTACGATCGTCGTACGGCGCGAGGAGGACGACTACCTGTTCGTGCTGGTGCCCGGTGGGCGACGGTTCGACTGGCCGAAGCTGCGCGAGCAGCTCGGTGTGCGGCGCCTTTCGATGCCCGACGCGGACGAGGCAAAGGCCGTTACCGGCTACGAGCGCGGCGCGATCACGCCGTTCGGCGCCTCGAGAGCGTGGCCGGTGCTCCTCGACGCGGCGGCGCTGGAGCCGGACACGGTGGCCATCGGTGGAGGCGCGCGCGGCGTGAACCTGCACCTGTCGCCGGGGGACCTGGTCGATCGGCTCGGTGCGACCGTCGCGGACCTCAGCGTCCCCGGCTAGCACCATGCGCCCATCCGGCACGCCCGCTGCAGCCCTCGCCATGATGCTGGTCATCGGCGCCTGCACCCCGGCGCCGGCCGGCAGCAGCCAGGAGGCAACCGGCATGCGTCTGAGCAGTGAGGAGTTCGACGAAGGCGGCCGCCATCCCATCCGACCACACCTGTGACGGGGCGGATACTTCGCCCCAGCTGGCGTGGTCGGACGTCCCGGACGGCACGGCCGCCTTCGCGCTGATCGTTGACGACCCCGACGCGCGCGGCTTCGTCCACTGGGTGCTCACCGACATTCCCGGCGACAGGCGGGAGATCGCCGCCGGTGAGGGCGACGGCGTCGGCATGCCGGGCCACAACGACTTCGGGCGCACCGGCTGGGCCGGCCCGTGCCCGCCATCGGGTGAGCATCGCTACGTCTTCACGCTCTACGCACTGGACGCTCCGCTGGAACTCGGCGAGGGCGCGAGCGCAGACCAGGTACGGGGAGCGCTGGCGGACCACAGCAGGGCTGAGGCGCAGCTCACAGGCATCTACACCCGCGGAAGCTGAGGGCGCGTAGGCGCCCGGAGTGACCCGCTCATCCGGCGGCTTCCTCGATTGGACCGAGCCTACGTGCTCCGGCGTTTCCGCCTACGTGCTCCGGCTACAGTGCTGTCGAGGGGCCGCGGTCGCGATGCCTCTCCGGGCGCGGCACCATGGTACGCCGAGGGCGCAAGGGAGCGCCGCACGATCGGCCGGACCGGGCTCGACCGATTCGCCCGCCTGCGTTCCACCTCAGCGAACCCGGCGCGCTCGAACATCGAGAGCGTGCCCTTGAAGGCCTGGGCCGCCGGGATGCGCCCGCCGTCGGTGTCCGCCGGATACGCCTCCAGCAGCGTGGCGCCGTGCTCGGCGGCGTAGGCCATCGCCGCGTCCAGCAACGCGGTCGCGATCCCCTGGCCGCGCGACTTCTTCCCGACCACGAAGCACACGATCGACCACACCGGCTGGTCGTCGACCGGGGCGAGCACCCGTGAGTGGCGCAGACGCTCGTAGTCGTCGCGTGGTCCAAGGCTCACCCAACCCACCGCTTCCTCCCCGACGTAGGCGACCAGGCCGGGCGCGCGATCCTCGGATGCTGTCGTCGCGACCGCCCGTTCCAGGATGCGCCGATTGGACGCCGGCGTGGCACCCGCGAAGTCGACGCTGCGTAGCCGGTACCACGAGCACCAGCACCACTTCGGATCGCCGCCCTGCCCGAACAGCTTGGCAAGGTCCGGCAGCCGGGCCGGCGTCAGCGGCAGGATCTCAAGGTCCGACATACGGTCAGTGTGCGCCGCCGATGGCGCCACCGAATGTCAGGAATCGGCCGCGATCTCTTCCATCGGCTCGATCTCGTCGATCAGCTCGGCCACCGAGCCGACGATCCGAGTCGGCAGATAGCTGAAGCGCTGCGCCTGGCTCTCGTCCTCGGTGATGCCGGTCAGGACGAGGATGGTCTCGAGGCCAGCTTCCAGGCCGGTCACGATGTCGGTGTCCATGCGGTCGCCGATCATCACCGTCGACTCGGAGTGGGCACCAATCTGCCGCAGCGCGGACCGGATCATCAGCGGGTTCGGCTTGCCGATGAAGTACGGCTGCACGCCGGTCGCGGCCGAGATGAGCGCCGCCACCGACCCGGTCGCCGGCAGCGGGCCCTGCGGGCTGGGCCCGGTCGGATCGGGATTGGTGGCGATGAATCGGGCCCCGCGGCTGATCAGCTGGATGCCCTTCGCGATGCGCTCGAAGCTGTACGTGCGCGTCTCGCCGAGGACCACGTAATCGGGATCCGTCTCGACCAGGGTGTAGCCGGCCTCGTACAGGGCCGTGGTCAGGCCGGCCTCGCCGATGACGAACGCGCTGCCATCGGGACGCTGGTCGTCCAGGAACTTGGCCGTGGCCAGCGCCGACGTCCAGATGCAGTCCGGCGCGACGTCCAGTCCCATGCGGACAAGCCGCGCCGCGAGGTCGCGCGGCGTGAAGATCGAGTTGTTGGTGAGGATGAGGAAGGGGTGGTGGGTCTCCGCCAGCCGGGCGACAAAGGCGTCGGCGCCGGGCACGAGGTGGTCCTCGCGCACGATCACGCCGTCCATGTCCATCAGCCAGCTGATGCGCTGTCGGTTCACGCCACCTATTCTGCGGACCCATGAGTCCACTCGGCAGCATCTTCAGCGCGTGGTCGTCGCTGCGCCGCTTCAACAAGCTCGATCGCGCGGATCGGGAGATCGTCTTCTACGCGGAGAGCCGGGCCGACTGGCCGCACCTGGGGCCGATCCTCGAGGAGCTGACCGGGCCGCTCGGCCGTTCCGTCTGCTACGTCACCTCGGACGAGGCCGATCCGCTGCTCGCCGCCGAGAGTCCGCGGATTCGCGCGTTCTACGTGGGCGACGGCTCGACGCGCACCACCTTCTTCCGGCTGCTGGACGCGACCGTGCTGGTGATGACGCTCCCGGACCTGGAGACCTTCCATCTCAAGCGGTCGGTGCATCCGGTGCACTACGTGTACGTGTTCCACTCGATGGTCAGCACGCACATGATCTATCGCAAGGGCGCGTTCGACGCGTACGACACGATCCTGTGCGTGGGGCCGCATCACGAGGCGGAGATCCGGCGGACCGAGGAGGTGTATGGCCTGTCCGCGAAGGCGCTGGTGCCGCACGGCTACGCGCGCCTCGATGCGATCCTGGCCAGCGCGGCCCCGCGCCGCGCCAACTCGGCCGAAGCGGGCCGCCCCCGCAAGCTGGTGCTGGCACCCTCGTGGGGCGACTGCTCGTTCATCGAGGCACCGGTCGGGGGGGAGCTGATCGGCCGGCTGCTGGATGCCGGGCACGAGGTAGCCCTGCGCCTGCACCCGATGACCGTGCGCCGCTTCCCGAAGCTTCCCGCCGAGCTTGCGCAGCGATTCAGCGACCGCACCTTCCGCGTGGAAACCGACATGCGCGAGCAGGCATCGCTCCACGAGGCGGAGCTCATGATCGGCGACTGGTCGGGAGCCGCGTTGGAGTACGCGTTCGGGCTCGAGCGGCCGGTCCTCTTCGTCGACATGCCGAAGAAGGTGAACAACCCGGAGTACGAACGGATCGGGCTCAGAACCATCGAGGAGTCGATTCGCACCGAGGTCGGTGCCATCGTGGAGCCTGGCGACCCTTCGGCAGCGCTTCCGCTGGTGGAGGAGCTGTGCGGCGATCCCGACGCGTTCCGGGTGCGTCTGCGCGAAGCGCGGGAGCGCGCTGTCTACAATATTGGGCGCAGTGCGAGCGTCGGTGCCGCTGAAGTGGCACGCCTCGCCGATGCGCCCCACTCGGACGCCCAAGCACGGACCAGTACATGACCGCGACCAAGGCGAAGGCCCTCAGAGAGCTCCTCACCAGCGATCGGCTCCGCTTCCTGATGGAAGCGCACAACGGCATGAGCGCCAAGGTGGCCGAGGAAGCCGGTTTCGAGGGACTCTGGGGCAGCGGGCTCTCGATCTCCGCGTCGATGGGCGTCCGCGACAACAACGAGATGAGCTGGACGCAGGTCCTCGACCTGCTGGAGTTCATGAGCGACGCGGTCGCCATCCCGCTGCTCCTCGACGGCGACACGGGCTACGGCAACTTCAACAACATGCGGCGCCTGGTGCAGAAGCTCGAGACGCGCCACGTTGCCGGCGTGTGCATCGAGGACAAGCTGTTTCCGAAGACGAACAGCTTCATCGGTGAGAATCAGCCGCTCGCCGACCTCGACGAGTTCTGCGGGAAGATCAAGGCCGGCAAGGATGCTCAGCGCGACGACGACTTCAATATCGTCGCTCGCGTGGAGGCGCTCATCGCCGGCTGGGGGCTGGGCGAGGCCCTCAAGCGCGCCGAAGCCTATCGGCGAGCCGGGGCCGATGCGATCCTCATCCACTCCAAGCAGTCACGACCCGACGAGATCCTGGCGTTCATGGACGAGTGGGCCGGGCGCTGCCCGGTGGTCATCGTCCCGACCACCTACTACGACACGCCCACCGATGCGTTCCGCGACGCGGGGGTGAGCATCGTGATCTGGGCCAACCATCTGATGCGCAGCGCCCTCACGGCCATGCAGCAGACGGCGCAGCAGCTGCGCGAGGAGGAGAGCCTCCTGAACCTCGAGGACCGTCTGGTCACGGTCAAGGAGGTCTTCCGCCTCCAGGGCGCCGGCGAGCTCGAGGAAGCGGAGAAGCGATACCTGCCGCCGAAGGTCGAGACCCCGCGGGCGATCGTTCTCGCCGCCGGCCGGGGCAAGGAGCTGGGAGTCCTGACCGAGGACCGGCCCAAGGCGATGATCGAGATCGCCGGCAAGCCACTGCTGGAGCGAACCGTCGACACGCTGCACAGCATCGGCATCAAGGACATCACCGTCGTGCGTGGCTACCACAAGGAGGCGGTGCAGCTTCCCGGTCTCACCTACGTCGACAACGACGAGCACGAGACGACGCAGGAGGCGTTCTCACTCTTCAAGGGCCTCGAGGGCGTGTCGGGTCCGGTGCTGGTCGCCTACGGCGACGTGCTCTTCCAGAAGTTCATTCCGATGCACCTGTTCGAGTCGGACTCCGACTTCTGCATCGCGGTCGAGCCAAGGGACCAGATCGACACGACGGAGAACGGCTATCGGGACCTCGTCACCAGCGACCGCGCCTTCCAGTGGAGCGATTTCGACCAGCAGACGCGCCTGGTGCAGATGAGCACGGCGATCCCCGAGGAGCAGATCCATGGCGAGTGGATCGGGCTGCTGAAGATGACCGGCGAGGGCGTCGTGCAGCTGCGCCAGCTCGGGGACTCCGTCTCGGACTCGCAGCTTCGGACCATGCGCATGGCCGACGTCTTCGACCTGCTCATCGCCAACGGCAAGGACGTCGAGGTGGTCTACGTCCGCGGCCACTGGCTCGACGTCGACGACATGCACGATGTCGTGGCAGCGTCGAACTTCGACGGCAGCGGCCAGTACCGGTGAGCGTGGCGTGAAGGCGATCATCGTCGCTGCCGGTCGCGGCAGCCGGCTTCGCCACCTGACGCGCGATCGGCCGAAGACGACGCTCACGATCCAGGGCCGTTCGCTGATCGATCGTCAGCTGGACACGTTCCGCGCGCTCGGGATCGACGACATCACCATCGTCACCGGCTACCGGGCCGAGATGCTGGAGCTGGCCGGGGTTCGAACGCGGCACAACGACGACTGGGCGAGCAACAACATCCTGCACTCGCTGATGTACGCGCAGGACGTGCTCGACGACGAGGTCGTCGTCAGCTACTCCGACATCGTCTACGAGCGTTCCGTCGCGGAGCGGCTCCTCGATGCCGACGGCGACATCCTGGCGGTCTGCGACGCCGCCTGGAAAGACGCCTACGTCGGACGCCGTGACCATCCGCTGGACCAGGCCGAGAAGGTGGTCATCCAGAACGGCCGCATCTGCCGAATCGGCAAGCACCTCAGCGCGGACGAGGCCGACGGTGAGTTCATCGGCCTCCTGCGCCTTTCGCGCGACGCTGCCGGGCTGGTCCGGAGCACGTTTGCCGAGCTCACCCGCAGCCATGGCGGGCGGCCGTTCCAGGCCGCGCAGCGATTCGAGGTCGCCTACCTGACCGATATGCTCCAGGAGCTCATCGATCGCGGCCACGAGGTCCGGCCGGTCACCATCGAGGGCGGCTGGCGCGAGATCGACACCATCGAGGACTTCCGCAATGCTGGAGGCGAAGTGACTTCCGACGTGCGCTCAGGCGAAAACTTCCGGGCCATCCTCAACGACCTGAAGCGGCGCCCCGAGGACGCCGCGACAGAGCTCGGCGTGCCGCTCCCCGAGATCGAGGAGATCATCGGCGGCCGGACGTCGTTGCCGCCGGCGTTGGTGGAGAAGGCCATCGCCACCTGGCCGGTCAGCCCGCGCGACTTCTACCTCCTGGAGGACGACGCGCCGACCGGGGTCCGCATCCATCGAGCGGCCGACTCGGAACGCAGCAGCCGGGTCATGAGCCGGGCCGGCGCCGACTACTACGAGTACCGGGACACCGCCATGAGCTCCCTTTCCCAGTTCCGCCCGGAGTGGATCAAGGAGCTCTGCATCGTCGACGATAACGATCCCGAGAACGCCGCGGTGCAGTGGAACAACGGCCACTTCCTCCACCAGTTCACCTATTTCGTCGGGCCGGTGAACTTCTACTACCGCGGCAGCGACGGCACCAAGCAGGTGGCCGTGATGGAGACCGGCGACTCGATGTACATCTCGCCGTTCGTCCCGCACTCGTTCGCGTCACGCCGCAACCCCGACGGCGAGCTGGGCGTGATCATGGCCCTGACCTATGGCGACAAGCTCGGGGGCGAGACCCGCCAGGAGGTCTCCGCCCTGGGCGCTGAGCTGGCCGCGGGCCTGGCTCTCGACTTCACCGATGCGACACGTGCCTTCGGCTCGCTGCTCCGTTTCCACCGCGACGGCGCGAGCCTGACGACCGCCGAGCTGGCCGACCGCTCGGAGATCGACCGCGAGCGCATCGAGCGGCTCGAAGCGGGTACCGAGCAGCCATCGGCCGACGATGTCGACCGACTGGCGGCGGGCCTGCGCGTGAGCCGACGCGACCTGACCGTGCCGGAGGTGCGCGAGGACGCGGTGCTGGTGCAGTCGTATGCGGACGCACGACGATGGAAGTACCCGGCCGACGATCCCGCCTACGAGATCGTCGAGCTGACTCCGGTGCGCAGCATGCCGTTCTCGAAGGGCCTGGAGCTCAACGTCCTCCGCGATGGCGAACCGGAGCCCGATCTGCGCGCCGGCCTGCACCAGTACCTCTACAACGTCGGATCTGAGCCGGTCGCCCTCGGCTGGACGATCGACGGTGCGCGCCACGTCGAGACGCTGCAACCGGGAGACTCGGCGTACCTCAAGCCGAGCGTCGCGCATGCCTTCCGCGGCACGGGGGCCAGGCTCCTCGTGCTGCGCATCGGCGGCCGCATCACCGGCGACGGCCAGATGGAGCTCTCGCGGATCCTCGCCACCGGTGCCGACAACCTCGGCCGCGTGGTCGGCGAGACGAAGCAGTGGTACGACCCGAAGGGGCGGCGGAACATCGCCTCGTGATCCAGGCGGACCAGTTCGTCCAGCCGGCGCTGGAGCGCGGCTACTCCTTCTGGTCGGGGGTGCCGTGCTCGTTTCTCACGCCGTTCATCAACTACGTCATCGGCAGCCCTGACCTCGACTACATCGGCGCCGCCAGCGAGGGCGAGGCGCTCGGCATCGCCGCCGGCGCTCACCTGGCCGGCCGGAAGACGGTCGTCATCTGCCAGAACTCCGGGCTCGGCAACGCGGTCAACCCCCTCACCTCGCTCAACTACACGTTCCGCATCCCGACGCTCTTCATCACCACCCATCGCGGGGCGCCGGGCCTCGCCGATGAGCCGCAGCACGAGCTGATGGGCCAGATCACCGGCGAGCTGCTGGACGCGATGCGCATCCCGTGGGAGCCGTTTCCGAGCGAGGCGGACGCGGTCCTTCCCGCCCTCGAGCGGGCCGAGGCGGCCATCGCCGAGTCCGGGCAGCCGTACGCCTTCGTCATGGCCAAGGGAACGGTCGACGCATATCCGCTCCGAGAGCGGCCGCAGCTGAAGGCTCCCGACCCGGTTGCGCCCCAGGGTACTTTCACGCGCCGAACGGATGAGCGCATGCCGCGCCTCGACGCGATTCGCATCGTGCGCGACGCGGCCGGCGACGATACGGCCCTGGTCGGGACGACGGGCAAGATCGGCCGCGAGCTGTACACGCTCGGCCATCGGCCGAATCAGCTGTATGTCGTGGGCTCGATGGGCTGCGCATCCGGCATCGCCCTCGGCATCCACCTCGGAGGCGATGGCCGCCGGCCGGTCGTGGTCCTGGACGGTGACGGGGCGGCGCTGATGAAGATGGGCACCCTGGCCACGATCGGTACGGCGGCACCGCGCCGCTTCGTCCACGTCATCATCGACAACGAGGCGCACGAGTCGACCGGGGGCCAGGCCACCGTCTCGGGAGGCATCGACTTCGCCACCATTGCCGCCGGCTGCGGCTATCGCAACGTGTGGCGCGCGGACACGCCGGACGCGCTCGAGGCGGCCATTGCCGACGCCATCCGCTGTGAGGGTCCCAACCTGGTGCACACCAAGGTGGCGATCGGGTCGGCCGCCGACCTCGGCCGGCCCGGCTTGAGGCCCGTCGAGGTGAAGCAGCAGTTCATGGCCTGGTTCGCACGCTGACGGATCCGCGCGTGCAGTCCTTCCAGAACCCGGTGCGCATCCGCTTCGGATGGGGCGCAATCGACGCCGTCGGCGACGCTGTCGGTGACCGGCGCTGCGCCATCATCACCACGGAGGGCATGGCGCGCCGCGGGACGTTGACCCACATCCAGGCCGCGCTCGGTGGGCGACTGTCGGCGTCGTTCACGGGCGTCGAGCCGAATCCAACCGTCGCCTCGTCCAGCCGTGCGGCGGAGGCGCTGGCGGGGACCGACGCCGAGGTGCTGGTCGCGCTCGGCGGCGGCAGCTCGATCGACACCGCCAAGGCGGTCGCGGCCCAGCGCGCCCATCCGTCGACTCCCGGCTGGCTCGCCCGCCACCTGCGCGAGGGGCAGCCGTTCGCGCCCCGGTTCGCGCCCCCGTCGATCATCGCCATTCCGAGCACGGCCGGAACCGGCAGCGAGGTGACGATGTGGGGCACGATCTGGGACGAGCAGACGGCCGGGAAGCACTCGATCTCGCACCCGGCGCTCTACCCGGAGACGGCGCTCCTCGATCCCGAGCTGACGCTGAGCGTCCCCCGCGAGACCACCGTCGCCTCCGCGCTGGATGCCGTCTCGCACGCGATGGAGGCGATCTGGAATCGCGCCGCCAACCCGGTGTCCGACGCGCTCGCGAGTGGCGCCATCCGCCTCATTCCCGCCGCGTTGCGATCCGTGGTGGCGGCCCCGGACGACACGGCCGCACGCGAGGCGCTGCTGAAGGGCTCACTGCTGGCGGGCCTCGCCATCAGCAGCACCCGCACGGCGCTGGCCCACTCGATCTCGTACCCGCTGACGGCCGAGCTGGGGCTGCCCCATGGCATTGCCTGCAGCATCACCCTGCCCGACTTGCTGGTGGCCGTTGCCGAATCGCGGCCCGATCGGGCGGGGCTCATCGTCGACGCGCTCGGTCAGGCTTCAGCCGCGGCCGGAGCGGACGAGCTGCGGGCACTCTTCGCCGATGCCGGCACCGCGGAAGTCGTACGACGGCACATCCCGAGCAGCGCTGTGCTGGGGGCCGTGAAGGGCGGTTTCATCGCGCCTGGTCGCGCTGAGAACTTCGTCCTCGATGTAGACCAGGACTGGGCTGCCGACGTGCTGCGTCGCTCGGTCGAGCCGGCCGGCATCGCAGCGACCTAGGGTCGGCTAGTCCTCCGGTTCGGTCGAGGAAGTGGTCGAGCTGCTCGACGTGGTGGTGTCCTCGCCGCGGATGCGGCGCCAGCCATCGGCGATGACGCGGCGGAAGAAGAACGGCACGGCCAGGACGCCGGCCAGGATCACCTGGATCAGCAGCGTTCCCGAGCCGGGATCGATATACAGGAATGGCATGGACCGAGTGCCTCGGATACTGTTAGGCGGATGTTAACCGCAGGCGCGGGTCAGCGCCAATTCGATCCGACCGGCCTCCCGCTGCACCCTATCCTGGCCGCCGCGTATCCAGTGCTGTTCCTGTTCGCCACGAACGCTGCGGACCAGATCACTCCGCAGCCGCTATGGGTGCCCCTCCTGCTGTCGGTCGGAGCCGCAACCGCGACGCTGATCATCCTGGGGCTCCTGCTCAGTGACTGGCAGCGCGCCGGGCTGCTGACAACGGTGCTCGTCATCGGCTTCTTCGGCTATGGCCACGTCTGGAATGCTGCGTCATCGTTCCTCCCGACCCAGTGGCTGCTGATCGTTGCGTGGCTGCTGCTGATCGTGCTCGGGCTCAATCTGGCGTGGTCCGCGAAGCGCGCGGTCGTGCCAGTCACGCGAGCGCTCAACCTGGTGGCGCTGGTGCTCGTCGCGGCCAACGTCTGGAGCCTGGGAAGCTCGATGGTGGCCTTCGGAGCGCGACCGACCCGGCACCCGGCGAGCTGAGCGACCTCGAGCTGAGACCCGAAGACCCGACCGATCTGCCCGACGTGTACTACATCGTCCCGGACCGCTACGGCGGACCGACCGGCCTCAACGAGGCCTATGACTTCGACAACGAGCCGTTCCTGACTGCCCTCGAGGAGCGTGGCTTCCACGTCGCGCGCCGTGCCCACGCCAACTACATCAAGACCCCGCTCTCGCTGGTCAGCTCGCTCAACATGGAGTTCCTGGACACCGAGGCGCTCGAGGCGCAGGCCGAGAGCGGCAAGGACCGCGAGCCGATCCATCGCATGCTGCAGGAGCACCTCGTCGTGCCTGCCGCGCTGAAGGAGCTCGGCTACCAGTACCTCCAGGTCGCCAACTGGTGGACGCCGACCCAGGGCAACGTCGATGCCGACCGCGTGTTCCGCTACGAGGGCCAGGACGAGTTCTCGTCCGTGCTTGCGCAGACGACCCTCCTGCGTGCGTTCGGCGATCCGAACGCTGCTCCCGAGGACCCCTGGGACTGGCCGGTCATGCGCGAGAACAACCTCTACGCGCTGGACCGCCTCGACGAGATCCCCGACCTGCCCGGCCCGAAGTACGTCTTTGCGCACCTCGTCACGACCCATCCCCCGTACGTGCACAACGCCGACGGCTCGTTCACCGGTCGAGCGCAGGTCAGACGGCTCGGGGATGCGGAGAGCTACCGGCGTCAGCTGACCTATGCGAACAGCCGACTCCTGGCCCTGATCGACCACATCCTCGAGTCAGATCCGAGCGCCGTGATCCTGCTGCAATCCGATGAGGGGCCGTTCCCGGCGCACTACGCGGACGACGAATGGGGCTTCAAGTGGAGGGACGCGACCGATGCCGAGCTCGAGGAGAAGTTCGGGATCCTGTTCGCGATGCGGGTGCCGGGCGCCGACCTGGAGGCCGAGGGCTTCCACGATGCCATCACGCCGGTGAACGCCTTCCGCATCATCTTCAACGCGCGCTTCGGGACCGATCTGCCGCTGCTGCCGGACCGGACGTGGGCGCATACCGACACTGTATCACTTCTACGAGATGTTCGAGATCACGGACCGCCTCTTCCGCTGATCGAGCCGCGCCCGGCCTTGGACCACGACTGACGTGACGCCACGGTCTACGGACCCACGAGCGCGTTCCAGCGCATCGACTCGTGGGGCGAGTCGTTCGACGCCGGAGGCGCCATTAGGCTGACCCGGTCCGTTGACCCGCCGGACGGGTGCGTGGCGAGCTGATGCCAAGCGTTCAGGCCGTGGCCAGCACCGCTCGTTCGGCGAGGGCGATCGGCAGGCCGCCGCTGGATGTGATGCCGTCGTGGAAGGCGCGCAGCGCATCGGTGTCGGAAGCCCCGCGCTTCGCGAAGAAGGCCTCGCGGATGCGGACGATCTCCAGGCAGCCGGTGAGGTACGACGAGGCCTGGGTGGGCCACGCGCAATAGCGCGTCACCTCCGCCTTGGCCGTCGGCTCGGTGAGGCCCGTCCGGGACGTCATGAACTCGACGGCCTCGTCCCAGCTCATCTCGCCCAGGTGGAGCGAGGTGTCGACCACGATGCGCGCGGCGCGGAAGATGGTGGCCTCGTACTGGTTCATCTCGTGCCGCAGGTCGGTGAAGAAGCCCTGCTCGCGCATCATCCGCTCGGCGTACAGGGCCCAGCCCTCGCTGAAGTACGGGGTCCGGTACACCTGGCGCACGCGGCTCGGGTTCGCCTTCATCATCACCAGGTGCCAGTGATGGCCGGGATAGGCCTCGTGCACGGCCGTGGTCGGGATGCCGGGGTAGGAGTTCGAGGCCAACCGCTTCTGGACCTCCTCCTCCGGGGCGCCGTCGGGTGGGAATGGCACGAAGAAGTGGCCCAGCATCCGGTCACTGAACGGTGGCGGCTGCATGTAGGAGGCGACCGCCAGCACCGGCCGCTGGAACGGCGGTGACGGAACCACCGCGCACTCCTCCCCTTCCGGGAAGCTCACCAGCCGATGCTCGCGCAGGTACTGGCGCGCGCGTTCGGTCCACTCCTCGTAGCCGACGCGCATCTCCTCGGGGGTGCGCGGGTGATCCTCGTTGAGCTCGTCGAGCACGGCCTTCCAGTCGTCGGTGCCGCGCAGCTCGCGGGCGCAGCGGGTCAGCTCCTCGGCCAGCTCGTCGTACGCGCGTCGGCCGCGCTCGCGGAGCTCGCGCGCGTCGAATCCGAGCAGCTCCTTCTCGCGCAGCAGTGCGCTGTAGCGATCCTCCCCCAGCGCCCACTCCCCCGTCGCGTTCGGGCGCATCTCCTCGAGGAAGGCGATGTATCCGTCGTATGCCGATCCGGCGGCCTCGCCCGCCTCCGCCAGGCGCGCCCGCAGCGGGCCCTCGTCGATCTGTGCCGGCAGGATCTCCCGAAGGTAGCGCGCGCCCGCCCGCGCCTGGTTCGCGGCACGATCGAGAAAGATGGCGGGCACCATGTCGGGGCGCAGGTTCCGCTTCCCGTCCTCCAGGTTGCCGGGGATGAGGCCCATCCTGGCCACGGCCGCGTCGACGAGCTCCTCCAATGGCCGGAGCTGGTGCAGGAACAGGCCGAAGATGCCGCTCATGCCGGGATTGAGGTAGACGTCCGGCTGCCGGCGCCAGACCTGCCAGTCCTCGACGATCTGGCGCCCGCGCAGGATGCTGACCACGAGGTCCCGGTCGATGGTCTCGTCGAAGGTCAGATCGTCGGGGTCGACCCCTCGGAACCGATCGAGCCAGCTCTCATCCGCCTGCCGCCGACGATCGAAGGCGCCTGCCGAGAGGTCGTCCAGCCGGTCGTCGTACTCCGTCAGGCCGAGGCTGCTTGCTCGCACGGGCGAGTCGTCGAACTCAGCGTCGAGGAATTCGTTGGCCAGCTCGCGGAACGACGGCATGCGGAAACCTCCTGCATCGCGCTCGGGAGGTCATCAAGTGTAGACGGATCGTGCAGCAGGCTCATTCCTCGTCGATGGTCATGCGACTGATCCCGCCGCCGATCTCGAGCTCGTAGCGATCGGGCGCCCGGTCGTAGGCACGCGACTTGACGCGGAGGCCCGCGCCCGACGACTCGCGACGCTGGCCATCGAATGACAGGCGCGACACGCCGCCACCCGCCACGATCAGGACGGGCACGCCCGCCGGCCGTGTCATGCGTCCCTGGCTCACGCCGCCGGCGATCGCGATGCGCACCGTCCCGCTGGGCCGTGGCAGGCGCAGCCGGAAGTGGTTGACGCCGCCGCTCGCCGTCAGGCCCAGAAGCGCAAGCTCTCGGAGGTCTGCATCGATGTCGGTGATGCCATTCTCGATCTCGACGGCCCAGGCCGCCCCGGGGTGGAGCGCGGCGTCGACCTCGCGGCTGCGGGTGTCCATCATTCGGCGGCGATAGCGCATCGTCACCGTGCCGTCGCTGGTCCGGACGTCCGGCGGCGGGCCGACGAAGGACGCGCGGATCAGCTCGCCGTCCGGCTTCGCGGCGCGCAGCGCCAGCCGGGTCGCGGCCGTTTCAGCGACCATCCGCACCTGCTGGCCGAAGGCCGCAGCGCCGACATTGAGGCGCGGTGCGCCGGTGTGGAGCACCAGCCGCGCACGTGCCACCTCGCCGATCGGGACCTGATACGCGTCATCCAGGATCCCGCCGTAGGTCGCTACGCGCAGCCGGTCGGCGTCGCGGGCGAGGGCGTCGGCCAACGCGCGGAGGTGAGCGTCGCCCTCGCGCGCGATCGCCGGGCTCACCGCGGAGCCTGCGGCGACGGCCCGCTCGATGATGGGCATGTACCGCTCCTCGAGCTCGGCCCAGCGCTTGGGGTCGAGTCGCACCAGGAGGCGGCGGCGGTCGGTGGGGTCCGATTCGCGGCGGAGGAAGCCGCCGCGCTCGAGCCGGTCGAGGACGCCGGTCACCGCGCCGCTGGTGAGGTCGCTCAGCTCGGCCAGCCGCGAGGGGGTCATCTCGGGCTCGCTGGCGGCCAGCTCGAGGCAGCGCAGATCGGTCGGGTTGAGGCCGAGGCTTGCGGCAACCGTCTCGTGCGTCCCGATGGCCTCGGTGATGAGCCGGCGGAGTGCACGCGTCTGAGATTCGGAGCTTGACATGGTCATCGGTCTTGTTTCATCATGTCGATATCTTAGCAACTAAGATAATCAGGAGGCAAGAATGCCAATGCATGATACACCAGCGATCGTCGCCAATGAGCTCGAGAAGCGCTATCCCGGCGATGTCACGGCGCTCGACGGGCTGAGCTTCTCCGTCGAGGCGGGAACGATCTTCGGCCTGCTCGGCCCGAACGGAGCCGGCAAGTCGACGACGGTCAAGGTCCTCACCACTCTCTCCCGCCCGGATGCGGGCAGTGCCTCGGTCGCCGGGCTCGACGTCCTCGCCGAACCCGAGCGCGTCCGTCGCGTCATCGGCACTGTCGGCCAGAAGATCGCGGTGGATCCCGAGGCCACCGGGCGCGAGAACCTCGAGCTCGAGGGCCGCATCCACGGAATGAAGGGAGCGGAGCTTACCCGGCGGATCGATCAGCTGCTCGCTCGCTTCGGGCTGGCCGACGCCGCGGATCGGATCGCACGGACCTACTCGGGCGGCATGCAGCGCAAGCTGGACGTCGCGATGGGCCTCATCCATCGGCCTCGCGTCCTCTTCCTCGACGAGCCGACCACCGGCCTCGATCCCGAGGCGCGCGCCGACCTGTGGGCCGAGATCGAGCGGCTGACGCGCGAGGACGGCCTCACGATCCTGCTCACCACCCACTACCTCGAGGAGGCCGATCGGCTCGCCAGCCGCGTGGCGATCGTCGACCACGGTCGGGTGGTGGCCACCGGCTCGCCCGACGAGCTCAAGGCCGAGCTGCGAGGCGATGCGATTGTCGTCGAGCTGGCCGATGGCGCCGTCGACGAGCGGGCCATCTCCGTCCTGACACGCGTGCCCGGCATCGGCGAGTCACTCGTCGAGGGCCGCTCGCTTCGCGCCCGCGTCGATCGCGGTGCCTCGGCGGTGCCCGCGGTGCTCTCGGCGCTCGAGGGCGCCGGCATCGGCGTCGCATCGGTCACCGTCAGCCGTCCATCGCTGGACGACGTCTATCTCCGACATACCGGCCGGTCGTTCCGGCATACCGAGGAGTCCTTCGCATGACCGCCATCGCGCAGTCCTATTTCATGACCCAGCGTCACGCACGCCAGCTGCTGCGGCAGCCGTGGTTCGTGGCCATGACCCTCATCCAGCCGGTGATCTGGCTGCTGCTGTTCGGCTCGCTCTTCCGGAGCGTGACCGAGATCCCGGGCTTCGGCTCGGGCGGCACGTACCTCGACTACCTGGTGCCGGGCATCATCGTGATGACCGCGCTCATGGCGAGCGGCTGGTCCGGCATGGGCGTGATCGAGGACATCGATCGCGGCCTGCTCGACCGGTTCCTGGCCGGGCCTACGCATCGCAGCTCGCTGATCGTGGGACGGATCGGCTACGAGGGTATCGCCCTCGTCGTCCAGGGCCTGATCATGGGCGGACTGGCATGGATGCTGGGGGCCGAATTCGCGAGCGGGCCGCTCGGGTTCGCGGTGCTCCTCGGGATCGCTGTGCTCGTGGCGTTCACCTTCGCCTCGCTGTCATGCGGGATGGCGCTGACGCTGCGCCAGCGTGAGTCGGTCATCGGGGTCAACACGATGCTGACGCTGCCACTCACCTTCCTGTCTGCGGCGTTCCTGCCGCTGGCGCTGGCGCCCGACTGGATTGAGTCGGTGGCGAAGTACAACCCGATCAACTGGGCCGTCGAGGCGGGCCGCGAGGCGCTGCTGGCGAGCCCGGACTGGTCGTTCATGCTGCCGCGCATCGGCGGCCTCCTCGTGGTGGCGCTCGTGAGCGTCGCACTCGCGACGCGCGCCTTCCGCGGCTATCAGCGGTCGGCCTAGCGCGCGGCGCGCGGGTGCGGGTCGACGTCCGAGCTCATCGGCCCGGGCCGATGATCTCCAGCACCGTCCCGTCCGGCGCGCGGAAGTGGCACCAGGCCGCGGTGGCCGTCCGCTCGACGTCAGTGAGCATCTCGAGGCCGTCGGCCTCCAGCACTGCGCGCGTGGCCTCCAGGTCGTCGACCCGCAGCCCGACCACCGGGCCGGTGGTGAAGAAGGCGTGGTCCGGATCGGTGTCCGCGTAGACGTGGAGCTCCGCGTCAGAGCCGAGTCGGAACCAGGTCGCACCGGGCGCCTCGCGGATCACTTCGAGGCCGATGCGCTCGCGGAAGAGCATGACCATCTCGTCGAACCGGTTGGTTCTGAAGCCCACGAAGCCGATTCCTGGTCGGAGGCCGGACGCCTCGCTCACCGAGGAGGCGGGAGGAGCCGGCCGTAACGCTCGGGGTCGACGGCCGCGGCGCATTGGATGGCGTTCAGCGCGGCACCCTTGCGGAGGTTGTCGCTGCTGAGCCACAGTGCGAATCCCCGCTCACGACCGGGGATTGCGCGCAGTCGGCCGACGATGACTGGGTCGCGGCCCTCGACGTCGAGCGGCATCGGGTGGCGCTCCGAGCCGTCGGCGGGACGGTATTCGAGGCCCGGGGCGGCACGCAGGACGGCCTCAAGCTCCTCGACGGTCGAGTCTCGCTCGGTGCGGAAGTGGACGGCGACCGAGTGGCCGGTGTGAACCGGCACGCGGACCGTGGTGGCCGCGACGTCGAGCTCCGGCATGTCCAGGATCTTGCGCAGCTCGGCATGGATCTTCCGCTCCTCGCCCGTCCAGCCGTCGTCCGCCAGGACGTCGATCTGCGGCACGACCGAGTCCGCGATGCGGCCATGGAACGGCGATTCGGCGGCAGCGTCGCGATGCTCCGTGCCGCGCTCGGCATCGAACGCGTCCAGGCCCTTGCGCCCGGCGCCGCTCACCGCCTGGTAGGAGGCGAGATCGACGGAGGCAAGGCCCGCCGCGTCGCGGATCGGCGCCAAGACGACCACCGCCGCGGCCGTGGTGCAGTTCGGGTTGGCGATGAGGTTGCCGCTGCGCGACTTCCCGGCATGGGCGTTGGCCTCGGGGACGACCAGCGGCACGTCATCGGCCAACCGGAAGGCACTTGAGTTGTCGACGACAAGTGGCGCAAGCCGTCCGGGGCCGGCCATGATCTCGCGACTCTGCACGGCGTCCACCGCCAGGAACAGGACGTCGAGCTCACGCGCCCGGTCGTCGGTCAGGACGTGAACCGGGACCGAGGTGCCGCGGTAGACAATCGCGTTGCCCTCCTCGTGCCCATAGGGCCGGAGGCACTCGGGCGGCAGGCCGGCATCGGCGAGGATGTCGCAGAACACGCCGCCGACGACGCCACGGGCGCCGGCGACGCCGACAGTGGGCCAGGAGCTCATGAGGGGACGATACCGTACGCGCTCAACGATGGCCGAAGAGCACCGGCCGCTCTCCATTGACGAGGCGGGCGAGGTCGGCGTACACGGCGCCGGCCGTGACGCGTCCGCCGGCGCCCGGACCGCTCACCCGTACGGTGGATCCGTCACGGGACACGATCTCGAGCATGCTCTCGACGCCATCGAGGACCGACAGTGGATCGTGGTCGTCGAGGCTCGCCGGTGCGACCTTCAGCGCGTCGGACGCGGCGTCGGCCACGAGGCGCACGGACTGGCCAGGCTCGACCGTCACCTCGGTGATGCCGGTGGTCTCGACGTCCGACTCGGGGCGCCACCGGCCCCACGCCACCGATGCAAGGATCGCGAGCTTCTGGGCGGCGTCGCGGCCGTCGACGTCGAAGCTCGGATCGGCCTCGGCGTAGCCGGCCTCCTGCGCCGCGGCGAGGGCGTCGTCGTACGACTGCCCGCGGCCCATGGCGCCAAGGATGAACGTCGTGGTGGCGTTAACCAGCCCGCGAAGCCGGACGATCTCGCCGGTGGCGGCGAGGTGCTCGACGGTCTCGATCATCGGCGTCCCGCCCCCCACACTCGCGCTTGCCAGAAGTGCACCGACACGCCGCTCCGCCAGCTCGGCGAGCTCACCGCCGTGCGTCGCGAGCAGGGCCTTGTTGGCCGTCACGTACGGCGTGCCGCGGTCGAGCGCCGCTCGGGCCCAGTCGCGCGGGCCGTCGACTCCTCCCGCCAGCTCGACCACCACATCGGCGTCAAGGGCATCCGTCGCCTCGACCACCGGCACGTCCTTCGGCAGGCCTCGGTCTCGGGCTCGGCCCTCGTCGCGAACGGCGACGCTGGCCAGCGTCAGTGGCAGGGGTCCGTCGAGCACGAGCTGGCCGAGAGCGGACCCCACCGTCCCCCACCCGATGAGGCCGACGCGCAGGCGATCCATCGGGCCAGTCTAGATGCTGGCTTCCTGACGCCGGGCGTATATACCGTATATACGTTCGCGCCCAGAAGAAGATTCCGCCTACACTGCCACCGATATGGGCGCCACCGAAACCGTCGACCTGTTTTTCGAGCTCATCAACGACGACCATCGCGAGAAGGCCGTGGAGCTGTTGGCCGAGCATGCCGTCATGGGCATCAGTGTGCCCGGGTCCGATGAGCGCACGAACCTGCGCGGCCGCGACAAGGTCGGTGGCTGGTTCACGCGCGCCGGCGACGGCTTCCGGATGTTCATCAACGACAGCCGCAACATGGGCGCCAGCTACGTGGCCGACGTGACCGTGATGCGCCCGGGCATCGACCCGATGCACGTCGAGGCAAACTTCCGCGTCGAGAATGGCGAGATCGTCAGCCTCTTCCTGACCCCGAACTAGGCTGGGCGACGCTCAGTCGTCGTTGCCTCGGCCGTTGCCGTTCCCGTTGCCGCCGCCACGGCCGTTCCCGTTGCCGCCCCCGCCCCCGCCGCCCTGGTCCTTGCACTCCTCGATGCGGGCGTCGGCGTACTCCTTCGCCTCGTCCTCGGCCATCGCCACCATCTCGGACTCAGCCGCCGTCGCCGCCTCGCCGCCGCAGTCCTTGGCGACCTTGTCCACCAGCCCTGCCAGCCACTCCGGCGGTGGTGGGCTCGCCGTGGGCGCGGCGGAGGGAGGCGACGCCGACGGGGTCGGGTCGGCCGTGGCATCCGGCCGGCCCGTGGCGAAGGCCGCGAGCACCGCGACCACGAGCAGCGCGGCCACGGCCGCCAGGATAGGAAGCAGCCTGATCGGTCGTCGCCCGCCGCTCGCCGGGGGTGGCGCAGCGGGGTGTATCGGTGTCGGCGGTGGCGCGGGCGGAGGGGTGACGGGCACCGGCTGGGTGACTGCATCGGTGTCGACCGCGAGCACCGGGGCCAGCGCCAGGGCAGCCGCGGCGTCTCCGGCGAGCCACGAGCGCAGCGCCTGGGCCACCGCCCCGGCATGGAGTGGCCGGTCCGCCGGATCGTAGGCGAGGCACCCGGCCAACACGGCGGCGAGGGCGGGGTCGACGCCGGGCATTTGCGGCGGGCCCGACTGCTGTGCAGCCGCCAAGGCGAGCGGCGATCCGGTCGGGTAGGGCGGCTGGCCGGTGAGTGCCTCGTGGAGCACGACGCCCAGGCCGTAGAGGTCGGTACGTGGGGTGATCGGGCCGTCGGCGAGCTGCTCGGGCGCCATCGCCCGCAGCGTGCCGACGACGGTGCCGGTGACGGTCAGCCGCGCGGACGCATCGGCCAGGCTGTGGGCGATGCCGAAGTCCACCAGCCGCGTCCGGCCATCGGCATCGAGCAGGACGTTGCCGGGCTTGATGTCGCGATGGATGACGCCCTGCTGATGGGAATAGAACAGCGCCTCGGCCAGGTCGGCGACGAGCTCCGCCGCCGCCCGCTCCTGCAGTGGTCCCTCCCGGGCCAGCCGGGTGGCGAGCGACTCGCCGTTCACGAGCTCCATGACCAGCGCAGGCGCCTCGCCGGTGGCGTCGACGTCGTACACGCCGACGATGACCGGGTGTGACAGCCGCGCCGCGGCCCGCGCCTCCGCGGCCAGGCGTGCTCGCGACGCCTCGTCGGCGAAGAGATGGGGGTGGAGGCGCTTGATCGCCACCGGCCGATCGAGCTGCTCGTCCACGGCACGCCAGACTTCCGCGCTCCCGCCGGCGGCGAGGCGCTCGACGAGCCGGTAGCGGTCGAGAATGCGCTGGTCGTTCATGCTTGCCCGCCCGGCGGGCGTTCTACGGACATGCAAGCCGGATGCCTAGGGAAACAGGTCCCGCTCGGCCTCCATCACGAGGACCGAGGCGCCGTCCGCTGACGGACGCCAGGCGTATCCCCGCACGACGACGACCGGGCGCTGGTCCACCTTGCCCCCCGCGAGGTCGGCGGCAGAGGCCAGCTCGTCCGCCACGGCGATGATCGTGGCCTGCATCGGACGACCGGCGGCGTCGGGCTCTCCGCGGAGGTCCAGCAGCGGCTCCAGCCCGGCCACGCCAATGGCGACATTCACGATGCCGTTGCGCCAGGGACGACCGAACGAGTCGCTCACGATCACCGCCGGGGAGGTGCCGGTCCGCTCGTGCAGGCCGTCGCGAATCGTTCGCGCCGAGGCATCCGGGTCCTCCGGCAGCAGCGACGCCACCTCGCCGCCGCCGACGTTGCTGACGTCGACCCCCGCGTTGGCGCACACGAAGCCGCGGCGAGTGCGGCTGATGATCAGCCCACCTGGGGCCATCCGCACGATCGAGGCCGACTCGCGCAGCACGAGCTCCACCTGGCGCGCGTCCTTGTCCCACTGCTCGGCCCAGTCGCGAGCGAAGGCGGACGGCTCGACGGTTTCGAGGTCGACCAGCCGTCCCTCGGCCTTGGAGACGATCTTCTGGGTGACGACCAGGACGTCGCCGTCGCGCAGCGCGACATCAGTCGTGGCCGCTGCGCCCGCGATCGCCGTGGCCAGGTCGTCGCCGGGCTGGATCTCGCCGATGCCGTCGAGTGCAATGAGCTCGAGGCGCGAGCTCACGCCGCGTCCCCGAGCTCCAGCCAGCGGGCGAGATCGGCCGGTGTGTCGAGATCGAATGCCAGGCCGGCGCGGTTGACCGCGACGCAGGGCACGCCGGCCCGCTCGACCTCGGCGGCGTGGGCGGCGAAGGAGCCGGTGCCGAAACGGAAGCCGATGACCCCCGGGGGCTGCAGGGCAAGCCCGTTCGTCCCGGTGCCGGCGCGATCCGGCGCGATGGCGACTCCCGGGCTGCCGTCCGCCGGCAGCCCACCAACCAGGGTCTGGATGTCGCCCGGACGCAGGTTGGGAAGGTCGCCGTGCAGCACGATCAGCGTGTCGATCCCGTCCAGGATCGCCTGCGATCTGGCCTGGTCCAGCCCTTCGTTCAGGCCCATGCCGCGCTGGACCGCCATGCGCGCACCCGCGGCCTCGACGATCTCGGCCAGCGGTCGAGATGGCGTGATCACGACCACGTCGTCGGTGACCTCGCGCGCGACGTGGAGGACCCGCTGGAGGAGCTGGCTGGCGAGCATGATCCGCTCCTCGGGGTCGAGGCTCGGGGCAAGGCGCGTCTTCGCAGCCTCCAGCCCACGGTGCGGAACGATGATCCGGGTCGACACCCGAGCAGCATATCGCGTGCGTCCTTGACGGTCCCCGTACCGTGTCCGAAACACCGTTGAGGGGACCCGAGTGTTCGTCCTGTTCAAGTACCTGCACATTCTCACGATGTTCGCGGCCGTGGCCGCCGCCTTCGTGCCGGAGATCTGGCTGCATGCCATCGCGCGCCGTGGAGACGTGCTTGCCCTGCGAGGCTACCTTCCGCTGACCGCCCGGGTGGGGAGGATCATTCCGTTGCTGTTCGTGACCGGGCTGGTCTTCGGGCTCCTGGCCGCCTGGGCGGGCGAGCTCGACTTCTTCCAGCCCTGGCTCATCGGCGCGTACATCATCTTCGCCATCGCCATGGCGACCGGTGCCCTCGTCGGCGGCCCGTGGGCCGTGCGGATGGCAGCCGCCGCGGACCAGAGCGGAACCGATGCGCCCTCGCCGGCACTGACAGCCGCCATCCACGATCGCCGCGGCGTGATCTCAACGACCATCCTCATGCTGGCGATCATCGTCATCGTCTGGCTGATGGTCGCGAAGCCGGGAGCCTAGCCGCCGGCGATCAAAGAAGCCGCCAGTGCGCGCCGATCATCGTCGCTGCGCATGACGGTAGGAAGCGCGATCACGGCCATGCCGGTCGCAGATTCGATGTGCGCCGCGAGGGACGCATCGGCCTCGTCGATGACGAAGGTCGCGGCGGTCCCGGCGTAGATGCGAGCGACGCCGAGCGCCGACGACTCGTGACCCAGGCTGACGAGCATCCGATCGGCCGGGCCCTTCAGGGGGCCGCCGGCCACGATCGGGCTGACGGCCAGCACCGAGGCCGCCCTCGCCCGCACGGCTTCGGCCACGTCCGGCAGGGCAAGGATCGGACCGATGCTGACGAACGGGTTGGATGGACCGATGACGACGAGGTCCGCATCGGCAACCGCCTCGAGCACGTCCGACGTGGGGCGCGCATCGCCCTCGAACCGGATGGCGCGCACCTCCGGCTCCTGGCGACGGCGGACGAAGTACTCCTGGAACTCCATCGGTCCCTCGTCGGTGTCCAGCAGGGTCCGCCAGTGCTCGTCGGTGGCAGGCAGCAGCCGAGTGCCGATGCCGAGTGCCATGCTCGCGGCGGCCACAGCATCGGTCAGGCGCAGGCCCTCTTGCAGCAGACGGGTGCGGTGCGAGTGCGTGGCGAGATCGGCATCGCCGATCCGGAACCAGGTCGGCTCGCCGAGGCGATCGAACATCGCGTGCGCCGTGTGCGTGTCGCCGCGGACGCCCCAGCCCTGCTCCGTGTCGATCTGATCGGACAGCGTGTAGAGCAGGGCATCGAGGTCGGGGCAGACGAGGTGGCCGTGCATGTCGAGGTCGTCGCCGACGTTGGCGATTACCGTCAGCTCCACGTGAGCATGGCGAAGCCGTGTGCCAGCTTCGTCCCGCCCGTGCCGCCTGCGAGGAGCGCGACCTTCATGACCGCAGCGTACCGCCGGGCTGACGTCCCTTGACTCGGATTACTGGCCGCCACGTACACATTACGCGGCGGAGAGCGCGCCGCGACCGCGTGGTCACGCTCAGTAGTGACCCTTGCCGCATCGTTCGGCCCCGTAACGCGCGCCGTGCGCCCAGATGTCCGAGTCCGGAGTCACCGAGTCTGATAAGTGTGCCCGGGGCATGTTGTATCCGAGTGGCAATCCTTGGCCGGGACCGCTTGATGTCAGCCGCGCTCGGCCTCCGGCTTGACCTCGCTGATCAGCCGCTCTATCGACTCGTCGTCATACGGCGAGGGGAAGCCGATGATGAATGGCGGAAGCCGATCTCCAGGTAGGGGCGCATCGCCTCGGTGACCGACTCGGGGTGCCGATGAGCTGGTTCTTCCAGGGTTCAGCCTTGCCGTTGCGCGCAAAGAGCTCGTCTGGCCGCCCGCTGCGCCTCGGGCGAATCGTCGCGGATAACGCAGTGCCCATGCCGGCCGTCCGCTCGATCTCCGACTCGTCGCGGCCGACTTCTTCGCAGTGGCGACGCAGGATCTCGTCCTTGCGCTTGACGTTCTCGAAGCCGCCGCCAACGTTGCAGGCATCCGCATAGCGGGCCACGATCCGCAGCGTCTTGCGCTCGCCTCCCCCGCCGATCAGGATCGGCAGCCGCTCCTGAACGGGCGGTGGATCGTTGCGAACGTCCTGCGCGGCGTAGTAGCGCGAGCCCGACGGCTCCTCGCCGTGGAGCATGCCGCGCATGATCCCGACCGCCTCCTCCAGCCAGCGCAGGCGCTCGCCTGGCGACGCAGCCGAACTCCAGCCCGAAGGCAGCGGTGCTCGGTCTCGAACCAGGCGCCGCCGATGCCAAGGATCGCGCGCCCGCCGCTGATGTGATCCAGCGTGGTGGCCATCTTCGAAACCAGCGGCCGGGTTGCGGAACGTGTTGGCGCCGACCATGAGGCCGATGCGGGCGCGCTCCGTCGTCTCGGCCCACGCGGCCAGCGACAGCCATCCCTCGAACATCGGTCCCTCGTCAGAGCCGACGATCGGGTAGAGGTGGTCCCACGTCCAGATCGAGTCGTACCCCAAGCGGTCGGCGCGGATGCCGGCCCCGCGGAAGCTGGACCAGTCGGAGTACTGGTTCCAGTGATTGGCGCCGAACTTCACGTCTTCCATGGGCGGAGCGTAGACGAAACAGGCCACGGGGACGGGACGCTCCCCGCGCCTGGCCTTCCGAGGAAGCCGCCTCGCTCATCGGCGGCGTTTGCGCGGAACGCGGGCACGTCGACTATCCGCGCTCCGGCGACGGAACTTCGAGGACGGCCGCGACTCGAGCGTCTGGCAGGTGGAGGCCGACGGCGAGGGCGGCGACCGCCGCCTCGTCGCCGGCCGTCACCCGGAGCGAGATCGTCTCATCGTGCGGGGCGACCTCGCATCCGACGTAGGTCACCCGGGCCTCGGGACGTTTCGTGGCGCCGACCGTCCGCACGACGAGGTCATCCACGTCCTCGTGGGTCACCCCCGGCCAGTAGACCTCGATCCGATAGGACGGCATTCCCTCAGCCCCCGATCAAATCGAGCACCTGCTCGATGGCCCGCACGATGGTCCCGGGCTCCTGCGACGGGACGTGATGCGCGCTCGACTCGGCGATCACCTGGCTTCCCTGGCTCGTGAACGTCGCGAGGTCGGCCTGCTGCGCGGCGCGCAACGCGTCGAGCGTCTCCGCGTCGAAGTCGGGCGGCCATCCCTCGGAGATGCCGGCGGTGACGACGACGAGCGGAACGTCCGGGAGCGGACCGGCGGCCGCGGCCTCGTCCATGCCGGCAAACACGTCGAGGCCCTCAGGATTCCCCAGTGCTGCCTCCCGATCCGCTTCGACCTGCTCGGGCGTCAGGACGTCCGCGAACTGCGCGGCCTCGAGGGGATGGTTCGACTCGACGAGCACGATGCCCGCGACATCGTCGGGGTACATCGACGCGTGCAGCTGCGTGATGATCCCGCCGTACGAGAACCCGACGAGCACGTAGGGCGGCGCGATCCCCGCGGCGCCGAGCAGGGCGCGAACGTCGTCGACCGCGTCGGCCGCGGTCCGCGTGCCGGGTGCCGGATCACTGTCGGCGATGCCGGCTCGGTCGTAGACGCACACGCGTGCCGACGACGAGAGCTCGGGTGCGACGCGCTCCCACGTGCGGTGGTCGCCGCCGAGGCCGGATTCCATGACGATCGTGGGGCTTCCCTCGCCGGTGCACTCGAGCCACAGCGAGCGGTCGCCGATGGCGACGAGGTTCGGATCGGCCGGCTCGGCGGTCGCGGACGGCGCTGCCGACGAGGTCGATGGCTGCGAGGTCGGTGGCGTGGTCGACGCGGCGGTGGATGGTTCGGCGCTGCCCGCAGTGCCGGCGCATGCGGTGATGACGAGAGTGAGCATGGCGGATGCCACGCCCATAAGGCGGCGGTGCATGGAGTCTCCCTTCGGATCTGGCGAGGTGTGCGTCCACCGTGCGGACGATCGAAGGGATGGGAAAGGGGTGATCACCCCTGCGTTCGCGGGTTCTCCCTCGCGATCCAGGCGCCGAGCTCCGCCCGGGAGTGGATATCGAGCTTGGCGTACACGCGGGTCAGCGCGCCATCGACGGTCTTCGGGCTGATGACCATGGCATCGGCCACCTGACGGTTCGTCAGCCCGCCAGCCGCGAGACGAGCGACCTCGCGCTCGGTGGTGGTCAGCTCGTCCACGCCGGCGATTCGCGAGCCCGCCCGCTCCCCCTCCGCGCGTGCGATTCGCGCCCAGCCCGCGGCGCCAGCGGAGTCGAACGCCCTGGAGGCAGCATCGAAGGCGTCCAGGGCGGATCGCTTCTTTCGGCGTCGTCGGTGCACCCGGCCGAGGTGGACGAGCGTCCGACCTCGCTCGACCGGCATCGGGAGCGCCGCCTGCTCCGCCTCCGCCTCCGTCAGCTCGACGAGGGCGGACTCGAGGTCCCCCGACGCGGCCGCGACGAGCCCCCGCGACCTGGCGGCGACCGTCCGCCCCCATGCCGTCGGAGAGGCGTCCACCGCCGCGCTGAAGCTCGCCGCCCGGCCGCGCGCCTCTTCGAGGCGGCCGGCGAGGACGAGCGCCTCCACGAGCTCGCCGCGGAACCGGTGAACGCCGGGATGGCGGATCCCCGATGCCTCGACGTTCGCCTCGACCTCGAGCAGCACCTCCGCCGCGCGCCGTGCACGCTGTCGCGCCAGCCCCAGCCGCGCCTCCACGACCGCAACCCTGTCGAGCATCGGGCCGTCGCCGAGCTCGGCAGCCGCGTCCCGAGCTCGGCGTGCGAGCACCGCGGCGCGTTCGAGGTCCCCGACGTGCTCGGCAACCAGCGCCCCGGCCAATGCCGCCCCGGCGGCCGCGTACGGGAGGTTCCCGGTCTGCGCCGCGAACTGCTCCGACAGCTCCGCGTACGACCGTGCCGCCATCGCGTCCCCGAGCTGACAGCTCAGCTCGGCGAGGTCCAGGTACGCGATCGGGGCGGGACGGTCGATACCATCGTCTTCATCCGCGCGCCGAGTTGCGACCAGCTCCGCTCGGGCCGTCTCGAGATCGTCGGTCGCCGCGTGCAAGAGCCAGCTCCGTTCGCGGGCGATCCGCTGCGCGTCGATGAACGACCGAGCACCCCGTGGCGACGACGAGCCGCGCAGCATCGCACGCCCGCGCTCTGCGCCCTCGGCATCGTAAGGACGGCCAAGCAGGAGCTCGAACTCCGCCAGCATGAGCAGGGCACAGGCGGCGAGGTCGAGGGCGCCGGGCCGTCCCTCCACCAGTGAGGCGGCCCTCCGTGCGTGCTCAATGGCCAGTGCGAGGTCGTGGTCTGCCACGTACGCGATGCGGAGGTGCACGGCGGCCTCGAGCTCGGGTTCGCCGGCCGCGTCGACGAGGGCGGCGCAGTACGCGTCGATCGCCGGAGCGGCGCCGACCGTCCACAGCGCGTGCGTGCCCTCGAGCAGCCTGGCCAGTACGCGGCTCGGTCCCGGCGGCGCAATGCGGACGATCTCGTCGGTGATCACCCGGCTGCGTTCCACCTCACCCAGCTCCCAGAGCAACCGTGCCAAACTGAGCATGCGGTCTGCACGCGGCCCGACCGCGTCGGACGGCGTGATCCGAACCGCGTGCTCGAAGAGCACCGCCGCGGATGCCGCTGTCCCGCGTTGCTCAGCCGTCGCCGCCTCGTGGGCAATGACCCTTGCGACGTCGACGTCCGGGGCGTCGGTTCCCATGGCCAGATGCAGCGCCGACGTACCGCGATCATCGACCAACTCGGCGATGCGGAGGTGGAGCCGTCGGCGCTGGTCGTCCTGCAGGGCGCGGTAGACCACCGACCGATAGAGCGGATGCGCGAACCGAACGCGATCGGCCTCGCGCTCCAGAAGGCCATGCTCGATGGCCGGCGCCAGTGCCGCTTCCACGCCGTCGCCCTTGAGCGCCTCGAGCAGCGCGAGGTTGGGTCGCCCGACTGCCGCGACCGCTTCGACCACACGCCGCGCGTCGGCGGCCAGCGGCTCGAGACGTCGCGCCACCATCCGCTCGATCGCGACGGGCGCTGGCACGATCGCGTCCGGCGTCATCGGCTGCCCATCTCTGCGCAGCGCGTCGACGAGGTCGATCGCGAAGAGCGGCACCCCGAGGGTGGCGCGCTCAAGGTGCACCAGTGACGGACGCGAGAGATTAACGCCGAACCGCCCATCGATCAGCCGATGCAGGCCGCCGAGACTCATGGGCTGGAGTGCGCACGCCTCCCGCCACGAGTTCGCGAACGCTGCTTCGAGCGCCTCGACCTCGGGCGTGAGGGCGGCGGGCCGCCGCGCCAGCAGGAACCCGACGCGCTCGTTTCTCAGGCGGCGTGCGGCGAAGCTCAATGCGCCGGCGGTCGCGCGATCGGCCCATTGCAGGTCGTCGATGGCAACGACGACCGGTGCGCGCGCCGCGAGGTGCCGCAACGACGTGAGGATGGCTGTGCCGAGGGCTCGCAGGTCCGCGTCCTGGGCGTCTTCCTCGCCGCTGAGGAGCGCAAGGTCGAGGGCGCGACGCTGGACTGCGGGGAGCTCCGACCGCACCTCGGCGGCCACCGGCTGGAAGAGGTCCCCGAGCGAGACGTGCGGGAGGTCGATCTCGAGCTCCGACGGCCGGCTCACCAGGAGCCGCATGCCGGAAGCCGCCGCCTCCTCGCCGATGACTTGCCACAGCATCGTCTTCCCGATCCCGGGTTGCCCTTCAATGACCAGGCAGGCTGGGCCGTTGCCGGCGGCCACGAGAAAGCGTCGACCGACGGCAAGCTCATTTGCCCGGCCAAGCATCTCGTGCGCCATCGGGCGAGTGTGGAACCGGTGCGGCGCTTGTCAATCCGCCCCCATGAGTTCCGCCCGCGGTGTCTGGCTACTGCATTGGTTCCAGCGATCGTTGCCCAGCTTGATCGAGTCGGTCGATGATGGCTCCTTTCAGTCGTGGCGAATGATCTTCTCGACCTTCATGCGGATCGTGACTCGCTCCTGGCCGCCGAACTCCCTGCGCGGTGGACCGGTAGCGATCGGCCAGGGCGAGGATGTCGCGCATGGAGGCCTCGCGGTCGTCGTCGAGCTCGACGGTCCCCTGCAGCGCGACCCAGGTCAGCTCCTCCTCGAAGCACAGGCTGACGCGCGGATCGCGGCGCAGGAATCGCTCCTTGGCGCGGCCGACCCTCGTGTTCATCAGGATCGTGTCGGGGTGATCGGGGTCAAGGTCGAACCACATCACGGACTGGTTCGGCGCCCCGTCGCCGGTCAGGACGGCGAGCACCGGGAAGCGCAGCTTGGCCATCAGCCAGTCGCGCAGGTCGTCGGTGATGACCGGTTCGACGGTCAGGGCAGGGTCGGTCACGGAGTCCTCCAGGTGGGCAGGACCGATGCCAGCGCCGACATCGGTGCGGGATTGCGCTCTGAATTCCAGTGTAGCCCTAGACTCGTGGCCGATGGTCACCGCCGAGCTGCTCTCGATCGGCGCCGAGCTGCTGCTGGGCGAGACGGTCGACACCAATGCCGCCTTCCTCGGCGGCGAGATGGCGCAGCTCGGCATGCCCCTCGGCGGGGTCCGCATGCTGCCCGACGACCGCGATGTACTCCGCGACGCGTTCACCCTCGCGCGGACGCGCTCGGCGGTGGTGCTGGCCACCGGTGGGCTGGGTCCGACCCACGACGACCTGTCGCGCGAGGGACTGGCCGATGCGCTGGGCGAGACCCTTGCCGAAGATCCGGCCCTGATCGCCGATCTGGAGGAGCGATTCGCGGCCTACGGGCCGATGCCGGTGGCGAACCGTCGCCAGGCGACACGCATCGCGTCGGCCGACGTTCTTCCCAACCCGATCGGATCCGCGCCTGGGTGGTGGGTCGACCGCGACGGGGTGATCGTGGCCCTCATGCCGGGCGTACCGTCGGAGATGCGACGGATGTGGAGCGAGCAGGTCCGCCCGCGCCTCGAGGCGCGCTTCGACCTCGCGCCGCTGGCGATCCGCACGGTGAAAGCCTTCGGTATCGGTGAGTCCGCCATGGCCGAGCGCCTGGGCAGCCTGCTGGTCGAGCCGCCTCCGGGCGTGGAAACCGGGATCTACGCGCGCGACGACGGCGTGCACGTTCGCTTCTCGACCCGCGGGGACCCCGCGGCGCTCGATGGACTCGTCGAGCGGTCAGTCGAGGTACTCGGGGAGGCGGCGTACGGGAGCGACCATGAAGACCTCGCGTCGGCCGCGCTCACTCGCCTCGGGGGCCTGGGTGTCACCACGCTTGCCAGCTGGGAGGCCGATACCGGCGGCGCGCTGCTGGCCGTGCTCTCGGGCGCGGCGCAAGTCGACGGCGCCGCGAGCTATGTCGGAGGCGTGCTCGATGCCGGCATGTCGAGCGGGCCGCCGATCGCCGACGTCGCCATCCAGCTCTCGCTCCTGCCGCAGGACACGCACGGTCGCAGCCGGGTCCGAGTGGCGCTGAGCGGCGCGGTGGCCATGCCGACGACCGAGCTGCGGATCCACGGCTCCGGACCGCAGCGCCTTCGCCGCGCGGCCTTCGCTGCGCTGGACGCGGTGCGGAGACTCAGCCCCAGCGACCGATGATCCGGACCGCCGCGGGCTCCAGGTCGAACGTCCATGCCGGCCGCGCGTCGATCAGGTCGCCATCGGCCTGCACTGGAAGCGGCCTGGCGTCGGTGGTCCGCACCTCGACGTGTCGGGCCGCGACACGGCGGGCGCGCGGAGCCATCCCCAGCACCCATCGTCCGGCCTCGATGCCCAGGCGGGGTGCCGGTCCGGGATAGACGCGCATCGACATCGCGCCCGCATCGGGGCGGGCGCCGGGATTGACGCGCAGGCCGCGCCCGTAGAACGGAGTCGTCCCGATGACGAGCAGCTCGATCGGGCCCCGGTGGACGACCCAGCCGTCTGCGCGGACCTCGACGGCCGCGCGGCGCCAGAGATCGGGCACCGACCGAGCCACGGCCATCGCCCAGCCGGGCAGCCGGTGCGCACCGGCCGCCGCGTATCGGCCCGCCACTAGCGCGTCCCAGCCGGCACCGGCGAACAGTGCCAGCCGGCTGTCGACCCGCACCAGGTCCACCGGGCGGGCGTCGCCGGCCCGCAGCACCTCGGCCAGCGACTCAGGGTCGCGTGGCAGGTTCAGCAGATGAGCCGAGGCGTTGCCGAACCCGGCCGGGATGTAGCCCACGGCAGGGCCGTCCGCGCCGGCCGCCACGTTGTAGGCCACGCCCAGCGTGCCGTCGCCGCCCACCACGATCACCGTGCCGTAGCTGCCGAACCGCTCGGTCAGGAACGCCTCGAGCTCGGCCGGGTCCCGGGTGTCGGCGACATGGAGCTCGGCGTCCAGCGCGCTGCGGGCCAGCTCGACGGCGCGCCGGACACGATCGGTGCGCGCGGTGCCGGCCCCCTCGTTCAGGAAGATGGCGGCGCCCGTGCGCTCTACGGGAGGACCCCCAGGATCTCGGCGGCCTGATCCTCCGTCCCGGTGAGGAAGTACAGGGTGTCGTCCTTGGTGTAGATGAACACTCGCAGGTCGGTCTCGCCGGTCGGGTCGGTGGCGGTGAGCACGTCCTTGCCAGCAATCGATGCCGCCTCGAGGCCGGTGACGTCACCCGCCTGCTCGCTGGCCGCAACGAACTCTCGCTCGAGGTCATCCTCCGCCGCGCCCAGAACGCGGAAGGCACCGACGCTGAGAACGCTGGTCGGGTCGCTGGGATCCGCGGCTCCGCCGAACGCAACCGACACGTCGGACAGCTCGGCGCCGATGGAGTCGAGGAAGGTCTGGAAGGTCGGATCGGACCCGCCCAGGGCGGCAAAGGCGTCGCCACTGATGCTCTGCACCTCGAGCGCGATGCCCCCGACCGTGTCGGGGAACCGGGACGCGAGCTCGGGATCGCCGTCGAAGCCGAGCGACGGCAGAGCGAAGGACGAGCCGGATGGCTCGGGCTCCTCGGTGGGCTCCGGAGTCGGCTCGACCGTGGGCGGCGGTTCGGAGATTGCGTCCGATGCGCCTTCCTCGCTCGCACATGCCGTGACGAAGAGCGCCGTGAGCACGACGAGCAGGATGGAGATGCGCTTCACGAAATGGGGACCTCTTGAGGAGCTGGCAGCCCGTGCAGGATAGCCGCCCGGCCGTGAGATGCCCAACCGGCGCCGTTCGGTTTCGAGCTCCCGATGTCCGCGTTGCCAACGTCGGTCAGGGCAGCTCGGTGACCAGCTGCTCGACCAGGCCCTCGTTCTGGCCGGCGATGGTGAACGCGACGTCGTCGGCGACGTAGAAGTAGATCGACCCCGTCGGTCGCTCCGCCGGAGAAGCTGAGCACCGTCTTGCCGCCGACGTTCAGCGTCTCGACGTCGACATCCTGGCCCACGCCTGCACCGCTCATCACCCTGGCCAGCTGCTCCATGGCGACGTCGGTCATGCCGGGAATGCGGAAGGCGTTGAGAACCGTCGCATCGGCGCCCTGAGCCGTAGGTCACGAACGCGAACTCGGCGTCGTCGGCATCGAGGCCCTGCCCCTGGAGCGCTGCCCCCAGGATCTGGTCCATCCCCGGAATCGGGTTTCCTGCAACTCCGTTCAGCTCGTCGGGGATCACGTCATCGAGCGAGCCGGTTCCGCCGCCGTCGTCCTCGGATGCGGCGGGCTCATCGCTCGGCGCGGGCTCTTCGCTCGGCTCGGGCGCATCCGGCGTCGCCTCGGGGGTCGGTTCCGGTGTGACGACGGCCTGGGACTCGCTCGTCTGCTCCGTCCCGCACGCGGCCAGGAAGATGGCCAGCATCGCGACGAGGATGAGGCTTCGGTTCACGGGGGCAACCTCCGGATGACCTGGAATGCTCGGAGCGAGCAGTCTAGCCCTCCGATCAGCCGCGGGCCAGCACGTCGCCGGTCGGCGTGCGCTTCAGGAACTTGCCGTCCCCCGCCGCGCCGAGCCATTCGTCACCGTCGACGATGACCTTCCCACGGCTGAGCACGATCTCCGCCCCGCCGGTGACCTCGCGGCCCTCGTAGACCGAGTAGTCGACGTCCATGTGGTGCGTCTTGGCGCTGATCGTGGTTCGCGCCTGCGGGTCATAGACGACCACGTCGGCATCGGCGCCTACCCCGACGACGCCCTTGCGTCCCTCGAGGCCGAACATCCGGGCCGGCGCGGCACTGATGACCTCCACCCATCGGTTCGGCGTCAGCCGTCCACCGACGACACCGCCGGAATGGAGGAGGTTCACGCGATCCTCGACGCCGGGCAGGCCGTTGGGAACCTTGCGGAAGTCGCCCTTGCCGAGGTCCTTCTGGCCGTGAAAGTCGAACGGGCAGTGGTCGGTGGACACCACCTGCAGGTCGTCCTTGGCGAGCCCTTTCCACAGCTCGGAGGCGTGCTCCTTCGGACGCAGCGGCGGAGAGCAGATGAACTTTGCGCCCTCGAAGCCATTGCCCATGTCGTCCAGCGTCAGGAACAGGTACTGCGGGCAGGTCTCCGCGTACGCCGGCAGCCCCTCGTCGCGGGCGCGGCGGACCTCGTTCAGTGCCTCGATGGCCGACAAGTGGACGATGTACACCGGCACGCCGGCCACCTCGGCCAGGCGGATGACCCGGTTCGTCGCCTCTCCCTCCATGACGGGAGAGCGGGAGGTGCCGTGATAGTAGGGATCGGTGTTGCCGGCCTCGAAGTTCTGCGCCGCCACCACGTCGATCGCCAGGCCGTTCTCGGCGTGCATCAGGATCAGCCCGCCGTTCTTCGCCGTCTGCTGCATGGCACGGAAGATCGCGCCGTCATCGGAGAAGAAGACGCCGGGGTAGGCGGTGAACAGCTTGAAGTCGGTCACGCCCTCGTCGACGAGGGTGTCCATCTCCTTCAGCGTCTCATCGGTGACGTCCGACATGATCATGTGGAAGCCGTAGTCGATGGTCGCCTTGCCCTCGGCCTTGGCATGCCAGGCATCCAGGCCCTCGCGCAGCGCCTGTCCCTTGCCCTGCACCGCGAAGTCGATGATCGTCGTCGTCCCGCCGAAGGCCGCCGCGCGAGTGCCGGTCTCGAAGGTGTCCTTGGCGAACGTCCCGCCGAACGGCAGCTCCATATGGGTGTGCACGTCGATCGCACCAGGGATGACCCACTTGCCGGTGGCGTCGATCGTCCGATCCGCGCTCGCGTCGAGCGACTGGCCGATGAGCGCGATGCGCTCCCCGTCCACCAGGACGTCAGCCACGGTCGTGGCATCGGCGTTGACGATCGTTCCGCCTTTGATCAGCGTGCGCATCGATACCTCCGGTCGTGGATCAATCAGGACGTCAATCGTACCGGCGCGAGACCCGCTTGAGTGATTGGAAACTCAGTCCTCGAACGATCTCCGCGCCGCTGTGCGACGCAGGTACCGTGGAGGCCGCGCGTTGACATGCGCTCCATGATTCGTCTAACGAGACGGCAGCAGCCTCCTCACCCTGCGCTTTGGACACCCGAGTGCCTGGGAGGCCACACGGTGAACCGCTCCACGCCGCTCCTGATGATCCTCCTTGTCGTCCTGGCCGCCTGCAGCCAGGCGCCTGGCGCCGCATCTGTGGAGCCAGCGCCGAGCGCCGCGCCAGAGTCGGCCACGCCCGATGAGACCGCCACCGCCAAGCGATTCGCGGTTGCAGAAGACGGCCGCGAGCTCGTGTTGCTGTGCGAGGGCGAGGGGACGCCGACCGTGCTACTGGAGGATGGTCATCCATCGGAGACGGGCGGCGTCATCCGGTTCAGCAGGGGTCCGATCTGGGACGACCTGACAGCGGAGACTCGCGTCTGTGCCTACGACCGGGCCGGCTCGGGCAACAGCGATCCTGCGCCCTTCGAGCCGCGCACCGCAGACGATGTCGTCGACGACCTCCAAGCCCTCCTGACTGCGGCCGGCGAAGCAGGCCCGTTCGTCCTCGTGGGCTCGTCCTTTGGCGGACTCATCGTGACCTACTACGCGGCACGCGAGCCCGAGGACGTTGCGGCCGTCGTGCTGCTCGACGTCCCAGCCCCGACCGACACACTGACGCTCGAGGAGATCCCCGAGATCGCGTGGGACCATCCCGCCAACCGGGAGCGTGTCGACGTCATCCCGGAGTTCGAGACTCGGTTCGCCCAGAATCCCGAGCCAATGGAGGCCCCGCTCACCGTCGTGACCGGCACCTCAGGGGCCTCGGACGTCGAGAACCAGGCCTTCTGGCTACCACTGAGTCCTGACGCGACACAGGTGGAGCTGGAGGGAGGCCACGACATCGACTTCGACAACCCCGCCGGTGTCCTCGAGCAGATCCTCACCGCGGTCGAAGAGGCTCGGTAGGGTCGCATCCGCAGTGGCTGCGACGCTCGTTGTGCACGCCCCTTGACATCCGCGACGACGATGCACGCAGGAATCCCTTTCCGAGCATCACTGTGCGCATCTTCGTGGTCCTGCATGTCCTGTCCATGTTCGCCGCGGTGGAGACCTGCTCTTCTATCGCATCGCGCGGAGTCGCGATGCCGCCGCCATTCGACCTGCCGGCGCGGCCTTCGGCCGGCTCGCGCGCCTGATCCCGGTCCTCTTCGGCGTCGGCGCCGTCTTCGGCGTCGTGGTCGCCGCGCTGGTGTTCTTGATGGTCACCAAGCCCTTCTCGTAGCCATTGGCCTTCGAGCGAGGTGCGTGCAGCGGCGGTGTACGATCGATGGCATGACCATCCAGGGCGTCGACCACCTCTACCTCACCGGAGACGACGACGCCGATCGGCTGCTCGCCTCCGACCCGATGGCGCTGCTCATCGGCTTCGCGCTCGACCAGCAGGTTCCCGTGCAGAAGGCGTTCTCCGGACCGAAGGTGCTGCTCGATCGACTCGGCAGCATCGACCCGACGCACCTCGCCGGCGTGGACGAGGGTGCGCTCCAGGCTGCGGCCAAGGGACCGCCGGCGATCCACCGCTTCCCGTCCGCCATGGCCAAACGGGTTCGCGAGCTGGCGGCCTATGTCCGGGACACCTACGACGGCGATGCAGCGCGCCTCTGGACCGATGCGTCCGACGCGCGTGACCTGAAGCGGCGCATCGCCGCGCTCCCGGGCTTCGGTGACATGAAGGTGGCCTCGCTCTACGCGGTCCTGGTGCGACAGCTCGGGATCGACCTTCCCGGCGCCAAGGACGGACTGCCCAGCCATCCGACCCTCGGCGACGTCGACTCAGCGGAAGCCCTGGCCGCCTACCAGGCCACGAAGCGCGCTCACAAGGCCGAGCTCCGGGCGCAGCACGAAGGCCGCGACGGCTAGGGCGATCCGGCCAGTGGCGCGGTCGCCGTGATCGGCGTGCGACGCCCTCCGAGCGCCGTCTTCGAGGTCGGCCGCAGCGGCGATTGAACGAAACGTGCCGCCAAACGCGCCGTTAGGGAAGGTAGGGCCGATCCGCGTGGCTGGAGGGCGAGCATGCACCGATGGGGCACCGCAACGGGGATGGTCATCGGTTGCGCCGCCGGCGGAGACGCGTGCCCGTGACCGGCGTGTGCGATGGACTCGGCTGAACGCGCCCTGGTCGAGCGTGCGCGCGCCGGCGACCGGGAGGCATTCAACGCCCTGGCGGCGATCCACCTGGATCGCATGTACGCGACCGCCACTCTCGTGCTCCACGATCGGGCACTCGCCGAGGATGCCGTCCAGGAAGCGCTGATCCGCGCGTGGCGTGATCTGCCCGCGCTGCGGGATCCGACGCGCGTCGGCGCGTGGCTCCGACGCCTCCTCGTTCGCGCCTGCTATGACGAGGCACGCCGCCGACGCCGGTCCGTGTCGTCCACCGCGCTGCACGCGCTCGACGTGGCCGAGGATCCATCATCCACGATGCTCGAGCGCGACGTCCTGGACCGCGCCTTTCGACGACTCACCGTCGAGCACCGGACGTCGATTGTGCTGCGGCACTTTCTCGACCTCACCGTGCCGGATATCGCCGATGCGATGCGCGTTCCGCTCGGGACGGCGAAATCCCGTATCCACCACGCCGAGCGCGCGCTGCGAGCGGCGCTGGAGGCGGACGAGCGACTGGCTGCCGACGCCCGAGGGAATGCCTCATGAACGACCAATTCACCGACGCGCTCAGCGACTGGCTCGCCTCCCGGGCCCCGGCTTCTGCCCCGGACCGCATCCTCGACGCAGTCGCGGCGCGCGTCGACGACCTGGACCAGCGGCAGGCGGCGCCGTGGAGTCGGTTGGCGGCTGCGGCAGTCCTCATCCTGCTCGTCGGGCTGACCGGGGCACTGGTCTTCGCCGGACTGGGACGGGTCGGGGATCCCTCGCCGACGCCCTCCGCCGATGCCGCATCGATCCGCATCGCGTGCCCCACCGCGCCGTGCGAGTTCCCGCTCGTCGAGGGCGCCAGGTACGCGACGGCCCGCCTCGAGGAACCGATCGATCTCCAGACGGCCAGCGACCGATGGCTGGTGACGCGCGACACGCCGGGCGCCTTCCAGGTGGAGATCGGGCGTGACGCGCGACGCGCGATCACGGTCTTCACCGATCCGCACGGCGTCGACCCGGTGGGGGACCCGGTCGACGTCGAGCTCCCGGACGCCGCATCGGTGGCCGACTGGCTCGCGCAGCGCGAGGATCTCAGCGTGTCCGCTCCGACGGCGGTGACCCTCGGCGGCCTGAGCGGCCTCCAGGTCGACCTCCACGGCGAGCCCTCGCCGCTGCGACGTGCGACCGACTGCTACGAGCCCGAGGTGCTGTGCACCGCGGCCCTCGGCTATGCCGAGGAGCCCGGCGTGACGCGCAGCCTGGGGGTCAGCTCGCTCGACCTCGTGCGCCTGTATCTGCTCGATGGGCCGGACGGGGTGATCGTGGTGGCCGTGACCGCCTTCCACGAAGCGCCGGCGACCTTCGTCGACGGCGAGGCGGCGGAATTGCTCGCCACGTTCCGTATCGGCCAGCAGGATTGAACGAACGGGTCCCGGCCGTGCGCCTCAGGAGCAGCAGATCGACGCACGAAAGGAACCCACCATGCATCCCCGGATCTCGCCTCGCAGCAGGGTGCTGCTTGCCATCGCGCTGATCGGCATCATGGTCCCGGCCCAGGCCAGCGCGACCATCGCCGAGCGCGGCAGCTTCCACGACGAGTTCTCCGACACCTTCTCGGACTGCGGCTTCGACGTGGCTGTCGACGGCGTCGCGGACGGGCAGTACCGCATCCGCGAAGGAACTGGCGCCGACGAGACTGCGTTCTTCCTGCTGAGCCGCGTGACGTGGCGCGAGGTCCATACCGCCAACGGAACGTCCATCACCCTCGCTGGCAGTTCCCTGTACAACGAGCCACAGGCCATGCGGATCGAGGGCTCGATCTTCGACTTCACATCCATCGAAGCGGGACAGCCGTTCGCGATCTACGACGCCGACGGGACGCTGATCCTGCGCGATCGCGGCGTCATCCGCCATACCTACCTGTTCGATACCCAGGGCGACGACGAGCCGGGCGGACTGTTCATCGAGGACGTCGACGTCCAGATCAATGGACCGCATCCGGGCTTCGACCTGCCGTTCGACCAGTACTGCGGGCTGTTTGGTTGAGCTGACTCCAGGAAGGAAGACGCCCATGACCTCCGCCATCCGTTCCTCGGGACTGCTCGCAGCGCTGGTGCTCATGTTGGTGGCCTGCTCTGGTTCGTCGACGGCCAGCCCGAGTGGCGGCACGAGTGGCCCGGACGATCCTCCGAGGACGCAGGCTCCCGCGAGTGTCGAGCCGTCGATGGCGCCGCCTTCGAGATCGGCGAAAGCCGAGGACGGTGCCTTCGAGGTCACCGTCAACGGCCTGGCGGTCCGCGGCCACTGCACCGGCGACCGCGAACCGGGCGAGCCCGTCGTCATCCTCCAATCCGGGAACGGCGGGGGCGAGGACGATCTCAGCGGGATCGAAGAGCACATGGCTGCCGACGCCATGGTCTGCGCATTCGCCCGCCCGGGCGCCGGTGAGAACGGGGCGCCACCCGACCTGCCGCGTCCGGTCGACGATGTGGTGCAGGAGGTGCACGACATCCTGGCGATGGCCGAGGTCCCGGCGCCCTACTTCCTGATCGGACAGTCCGGCGGCGCGGTCGTGACGTTCATGTTCGCGCAGGCATACCCCGACGAGGTCGCGGGATTCGTCTCCATGAATGGCAACCCGCCATTCGACACCTGGGTGGCGGCGGCCGAGGCGATCGGATTTCCCGAGATCCCCCTGGGCGATGCGGTGGCAGACTTCAGCGGGCGGAACCCCGAGCAGATCGACTTCAGGTCGAACGAATCGATGCTCACCGATCCTCTGCCAGCATCGATGCCGTACGCGGTGATCTACGACGAATGCGGTGGCGCTCCCGGCTGCGACGACTCGTGGGAGGCCGCGGTCGTGGAGCAGCTGGCCGCGGTCGGCGATGGCGGCCGCTTCGTCCGCGCCACTGGGGCCGGGCACGACGCATTCCGCACCCAGCCCGAGTTGGTGCACGCCACGATCGACGAGGTGTGGGCCGAGGCGACCGACTGACCGGGTGGCTGCTGCCCCATCACTCGTTGGGCGGTGATCCCTCGTGCATCCACGGCGTGTAGGTGACCCCGACCAGCAGGCCCTCCGGCGACAGCACGCGAGCGGTCGTCTGGCCCCACGGCTCCTCGTGGGCCTCGCGCAGGACCCGGTGCCCGGCGCCGCGCAGCTCCTCGATCGCGGCGCCGACCGCCTCGGGAGATGCGACGTCGAGCTCCAGCCAGGCCTGCGGGACCGGGAGGTCGGCGGGCCAGGCGGGCGTTCCGAATGTTGCCTCCGCGGCCTGGGTCAGCGGCCACATCGCGAAGGCCTTCACGCCGTCGAGGTCGTCGTTGGTGAAGTAGCCAGGCGCAGGCTCCTCGAACGCGATGCCGAGGCCGTCACGCCAGAAGCGGTGCGCCTCATCGGGGTCGCGGATGATCGGGCCGAAGCCGGCGACGAAGGAGATCTGCATCCACCGATGGTAGGCCAACGCGCCTCTAGGCCGGCCGATACGGGACGAAGTCGCAGACGAACTCGAAGCCGAGGCGCTCGTAGACCGGCCGTCCCATGTTCGATGCCTGGAGGGTGGCGACCTGCATGCCACGGGCGGCGCCGGCACGAACGGCCCACGCGGTCATCACCGCGCCGATCCCGCGCCTTCGCGCGGCGATGACGGTCGCCACGTTGTAGATGCCCGCGGCGCCGCCGGCGGTGATGAGCGAGGCGGTCGCCACAGGATCGTCGTTGAGGTACCCGACGTAGTGCACCTCGGGGGCATCGGATGCGAACCCGATGCGCTGGGACGCCGCAGCGAACAGCGTGGTGAAGTCGGCCGAGGTGCTGAGGATCGGTGCGTAGACGGCCTCGTAATCGCGATAGACCGGGGAGTCCGTCACGCGGCGGATCTCGAGCCCGGGGACGGCGGGCGGGGCCACGAGCCGATCGATCTGGAGCAGCATGGCCGGCCACGGCGGTTCGGGCACGAGGCCGAGCCGGGTCAGGCGCTGGTCCAGGTCACTAGGGCGCGAGCTCGGCCTGACCCACCACAGGAACGGGACCCGGCGGCGTCGGAGCTCGGTGACGAGGCCCTCGACTCGTCGATCGGCGTCAGCCTCGTCCAGGCCCGTCTCGATCACTGCGTTGAGGTGCGGATCGTCGAGGCCGGACGCAAACCAGCGCAGCCCGGGCTCATCGTGGAGCTCCGCGCCGCCGGCCTCCGCCAGGAGCCACCAAGCGGCCACGAAGTCGCGCTCGATCGCCCCGGCCTGCGAGTGACCAGGGCGATCGGTGGCGCGGCTCATCAGGAGGTCACCGTCGTGCGATCTTCTCCATCTGCTGGACGAGCACGTCGCCCGCCTCGCACGACGCATCATCCATCGGCAGCTGCGTGATCGCTCCATCGATGGTGATGGTCAGCGTCCCGTCGACGGCGAGGCGCTCGCCGATGACGCTCAACCGATTCGTGTCGAACCAGTCGACGTCGGTGAAGCGCTCACCGGTCCCCGTGAGATCCGCATCGGCCACGGCCGTGCCGACGTCTCCGACCGCGGGGTCGACGAGCGAGTACGTCGCTCCGAAGGACTCGTCCGTCAGTGCCGGATCGGCGAACCCGAAGGCGACCCGATCGGCATCGGCGATCACGATCTGGGTTCCGAATTCGAAGTCACTGACGATGGCGACGAGGTTCACCATGCCGCCGAGTGTCATCCACGAGCACGAGACGTACAGCGCGTGCGTGCTGAGGATGTAGGCGTTCGGATTGGTCACGAACCGGGTCTGCACGACAGAACCGGCGTCACAGGTCTCGAGGGAGCGCCTCACGCTCGAGCCGTCGACCATGTCGATCGTCAGTGTGCCGCTGACGGAGCGGGCCTGCGACGTGATCTGGAAGTCGATCCGGCGGTTGCCATCTCGGCTCGTTTCCGAGACGAACTCCTCCGGCTTCCCGTTATCGGTCAAGGTCCCGGTGAGGTAGGCCGTTCCGACCTTCTTGGGCTCGGTCGTCTCGTCGCCAGGGATCAAGCCGAGGTCCAGGTTCGCCTCGACCGACTCCGACGTCATCGACGCGGTTCCGGCGAACGAGGCGATGATGGGATTGTCGTCAGGCCCGGCCTCAGGGGCCCACATCAGGACGGTGGCGAACAGCGCACCGTCGAAGTCCTGGACCCAGACGAGCACGTCTCCGAGCTCGGTCTCGTACTCGCAGAAGATGCCGGACTGCTCCGACGAAGCGCGCAACGGCGCGGCCGCCGTGGCCGTCGCCGGCATCATCGCGCCGACCAGGATCAGGACTGCCGCCAGGCTGAGGACGGATCGCATCGGGTTCTCCAACTCATCGGTGAGGCGTCCAGGCGACGCCGCTCGCCGTATGAGACAGCCCCGAGCGCTTGAAGGCGCACCGCGTTCGACCTACCGGAGACCCGGCGCTTCGACGTAGCCGTCGTCACGCATTGGCCGTGTCGGCTTCGACCTCTCGCTTCAGCGTCGCCAGGTCGTTGACGGCGCGAGCGCGGAGCTGGCGTGCGATCAGCGGGCTGAGCAGGCGCGTGAGGCCTCGCATACGCATCTCGGACCGATAGGTGAGCTCGGTCGCGCCATCGCGGGCAGCGAGGTCGTAGCCGTCGAACTGGTCGTGGCTGGACGACGTGATGCGGACGGCAAGGCGCTCGCCAGGGACGAGCGCGACGATCTCCGTCTCGACCTCGATGCGACGACCTTCTGCCTCGATGATGTCGCGCGAGCGCGAGCCGACACGAACCTCACCTGAGCCGATCGGCTCGGATCCGACGAAGCCGCTGATCCACCGACTCAGCCGGTCCGGATCGACCAGCCACGGGAAGACGGTCGCTGGCGGGGCGCCGATCTCGACGCGGGACTCGATGCGGGGCATGGATTAGGTGCGCTCGAGGGCGGCTTCACGCTCGATGATCGGCGCGTAGAGGTCGAGCTGGTCCTCCTCATCGCCGTTCATGAGGTAGATATTGAACTGCGTGACGCCGGCCTCCCTCAGGGCGGCAAGGCGCTCGCGCTGCGCCGATGCTGGCCCGACGATCGCGAACGCATCGGTGATCTCGTCGCTGACGAACCGCGCGTTGTCACTGCCGACCTCGGCATGGTGGAGATAGTCGTAACCCTCGCGGTTCTCGACGTACCTCCACAGGGCCTCGGGCAGCTCCTCTTTCGGATACTTGTTGATCAGGTCGACCACGTGGTTGCTGACGAGCGCGGGGAACCAGCGAACCCTGTCGCGAGCGGTGGCGACGTCATCGGACACGTATGCAGGTGCGGCGGCCATGACCTCGATCGTATCGGGATCGCGGCCGGCCTCCTCGGCGGCAGCCCGGACGAAGCCCATGCACCAGCGGATGATGTCCGGGTCGGCCAGCTGCAGGATGATCCCGTCGGCGACACGGCCCGCGGCCGAGAGCGCCATCGGCCCGTAGCCCGCCACCCAGATCGGCACCGGACCGTGGGTCACCCATGGCATCTGGATGTCGGTCCCGTCCAGGGTGATCTTCTCCCCCGCGGTCAGGGCCCGGACGGTGCGGCAGCATTCCTCCATGTAGGCCACGGTCGTCGGCTTCTTGCCCATCACCCGGCGGGCGCTGTCGCCGCGTCCGATGCCGAGGTCCATGCGGCCGCCGGTGATCTCGTTCATGGTCGCGAGCAGGCTGGCGGTGACGGTGATGTCCCGGGTGGCCGGATTCGTGACGCACGTCCCGAGACGCAGGCGCTCCGTCCCGGCGCCGATTAGCGTCAGCAGCGGATATGGATCCCGCCACAGGACGTGCGAGTCGAAGATCCAGCCGTACGAGAAGCCGTTCGCCTCCGCCCGCTGCGCCAGGTCGACGCTGCGGCTGTACGGGTGATCCGGTCTGAGCGTGATCCCGAACTTCATCGACGGTGTCCCGTAGCCGGAGTTGCCCCCCAGGCAACGAACGGCGGAGTTCGGTCCCTCGCCACAGGCGTGATCTGCGTATTTCTGGGTGATTCTTGCGGGCGGCAGGCTCGAATGTAGGTGTGCACAGCCTCTCCTTCGCCGCTAGTTGCGCCCCACGCAAGCCCGAGCCCGGGTGCTACGGCCTCACCAGGTCGTCGTAGGCATCGGGGCGCCGGTCGCGGAAGAACTGCCACGTCTGGCGGACCTCCTCGATCTGGTCCAGGTCGAGGTCGCGCACGATGAGCTCCTCGTCATGCGGGTCGCCGACGTCGCCGACGAACTGGCCGCGCGGGTCGACGAAGTACGACTGGCCGTAGAAGTCGTCGTCGCCCAGCGGCTCGATGCCCACGCGGTTGATGGTGCCGACGTAGTAACCGTTGGCGAGGGCATGAGATACCTGCTCGACGCGCCACAGGTACTCCGACAGGCCGCGGGAGGTGGCCGACGGGATGAACACGAGCTCGGCGCCGTTCAGGCCAAGCGCACGGGCGCCCTCCGGGAAGTGGCGGTCGTAACAGATGTAGACGCCGACCTTGCCGACCGCCGTGTCGAAGACCGGGTAGCCGGTGTTGCCCGGGCGGAAGTAGTACTTCTCCCAGAAGCCCTTGACGTGCGGGATGTGCGTCTTGCGGTACTTGCCGAGGTAGGTGCCGTCGGCGTCGATGACGGCCGCGGTGTTGTAGTAGATGCCGGTGGTCTGGGCATCCTCCTCGTACATCGGCACGATGAGGACCATCCCGGTCTCCTTGGCCAGCTCCTGCATGCGCTTCGTGGTCGGGCCGTCGGGGATGTGCTCGGTGTAGCTGAAGTACTGCGGGTCCTGGACCTGGCAGAAGTAGGGGCCGTAGAAGAGCTCCTGGAAGCACATGACCTTCGCGCCCTGGGCCGCGGCCTCGCGCGCGTACTTCTCGTGCTTCTCGATCATCGACTCCTTGTCGCCGGTCCACTCCGCCTGGAGCAGCGCCGCGCGCACGATCCGCGCCATGTGCTGTCGACCCTCCTCGAACGAGCCTCTCGGCTCACGCTGACGTCTGATGGGAAGCCGATACTCTACACCCGAGGCCATGCCCCTCCGACGGCGCTGATCCAGGCGGACCGCTAGGCTTCGCGGCCCATGAACCTCTTCGATGGCCTCGTGATCCTGCTCTTCGTCCTTGCGGCGGTGGCTGGGGCGCGGGCCGGCTTCCTTGGGCCGGTGCTGGGACTGGTCGGGGCGGTGGCCGGGTTCGGCGTGGCTCTGTTCCTGGCCTCGATTCTCCGGGACCAGCTGGCAGCGATCGAGCAGCCGATGCGGGCGCTGGTCACCATCCTCGGACTGGGTGCGTTCGTGCTGGCCGGCGAGGCCCTGGGCGCAGCGGTCGGGGCGCGGCTCAGCCACGGCCTCCGTCACAGCCCGTTCCGGCCGTTCGATGCCCTGGGCGGGGCGCTGGTGGGAGCGGCGCACATCGTCCTGCTGGTCTGGTTGCTCGGCGGCATCGTGGCCATGGGCATGGCCCCGTCGCTGGGCACGCTGGCGCACGAATCGGTGGCGGTCCGCGTCACGACCGAGCGGCTGCCGCCGCCGATGACGGTCGCGGGGCAGCTCCTGGCGCTGCTCGACACGACCGACCTGCCACCGCTGTTCGGCGGGCTGGAGCCTTTGCCGGCAGATCCGGTCGACCTTCCGGCCGATGCCGAGGCGCGTGCGCTGGCGCAGTCCGCGCTGGCGAGCACGGCCCGGATCACGGCCAGCGGCTGCGGCGCGGGCTTGTCGGTCGGCAGCGGCTTCTTCGTGTCATCCACGCACGCCGTGACGAACGCGCACGTGGTGGCCGGCAGCGAGGCCACGTCGGTGACGCTCGGCGGCCAGAACTTCGAGGCCATCGTCGTGGCCTTCGACTCGGGCGCCGACCTGGCGCTCCTCCACGTGCCCGGTGCGGGAGCGCCGGCCCTGGCGCTGGCCCAGACCTCGCCGACGCGCGGCGCGACCGGGGTTGCCATCGGCTTCCCGGGCGGCGGCCCGCTGACCGTCACCCCGGCCGGTGTGACCGCATCACATGACGTCGTCGGACCGAACATCTACGGCGAGGGCGCCAATGGACGAAGCGTCGTGGAGCTGCGCGCAGAGGTGCGCCGCGGGAACAGCGGAGGGCCCCTGGTGGTCGAGCCCGGCATCGTGGGGGGCGTCATCTTCGGCGCCTCGCGCATCAACCCGGAGGTCGGCTACGCCATCGGCTCCGACGAGGCCGTGGAGCGGCTCAGCCCGTACATCGGCGCCACGTCGGCCGTCGACACCGGCTCCTGCCTGTAGGCTCACTGCATGCCCTGGCAGCGTTCGGCGAAGATCGCGTTCATCGGCTCCCACTCGGTGCGCAAGTCGAACGCGGTGCATGCCTTCGCCTCGACAGTCGGCCGGGCCGGTCGGTCGGTCGAGGTGGGTCGCGAGGTCGTCCGCTTCAACCCGCTCGGCCTGAACGAGGGCGCCACGGCCGAGGCACAGCTGTGGGTGCTCATGGCCCAGGTGCAGCAGGAGCTGGAGCTCGCCCATCGCGCTGAGGTGCTCGTCACCGACCGCTCCGTGGTCGACAACTTCGCGTACTACCTGCGCGTCACCGGTGGCGAGGACCCGTTCGGCGTCGAGCCGCTCATCCGACGGTGGGCGACGTCGTACGACCTATCGGTCCGGCTGCTTCCCGACGTGGGCCTCCTCGCCGACGGCGTCCGGTCCACTTCCGACGCCTTCCGCGACGAGATCGAGGCGATCCTCGATCGCATCCTGCCGGTCTACCTGGAGCCGGACCGATGCCTCAGCATCCCGGCTAGCCACGTGACGGCCGAGTTCGATTGGTGGTCCATCAGCGAGCGGCTTGCGGCGATCGTCGGCGAGCCGCTTGTCGACGGTCAGCTCAGCGCCCCACTCGGCTGAGCGTAGGCGCTCGATCGGTCAGCTGGGGACCAGCGTGTTCGCGAACACCTGCCATGCGAGCGCCGACTTGGCGACCAGGCTGAGCCCGACGTACACCGCCTCGCCGAATCGGTAATCCCGCCATGGCCCGACCTGCCGGTACTGGAGGAACTGGTTGATCGCGAACGAGTTGAAGAACAGGAACAGCGACACGAAGATCGCGTAGACGAACCCGGGGATCTCGGCGGTCGGACCGATGAGGTAGATGCCGATGGCGACCCAGGGCACGATCCCCGCGATGCAGCCGAAGACGAACGGCCACCAGCCTCCACCACCGGGCTCCTCGTGGCGCTCCTGCAGCCAGCCGAACAGGATCATGGCGGCGTTCACGCCGAACAGCGCGACGAGCGCGGCGATGTCGGCGATCCCGGTGATCATCGCGATGAGCACGATCATGAGCGATGCGCTGAAGGCGTACTCGATCCAGCGCTGTTCGTTCTTATGCGCCGCGAGGTCCCGCCGATACTTGCCCCACCCTGGGCCGGCGACAACGAAGTGCGCCAACGCCGACATGAACAGGAAGGCCGCCACCGCAGGGCCGAGGGGCAGCGTGAACAGCTCCTCGGTCGACGCCGGCGTCCCCGGCGGGCCCTCCATGAACGCGGCGGTCACGGGCAGCGCGAAGTCGTTCGAAAGCAGCAGGACGGCCATTCCCTGGACCGCGTGCAGCAGGCCCATGCCCACGTTGTAGAAGCGCAGGCGCCCCATGGTTCCCTCTTCGTCCATTCCATTCTCTCCGGCGTGCGGCATCGGGTTCCAATCCTCGGGGGCGTCGCCTCTGGCCGGCTAGGGCCGAAAGACTCATATGCATCCGGGCTACAAACCTCGGCAGGGCAGGCGACGGACCGTTGGCCAAATGACGCTAGGCAGCCGTCATCGACGCTGGCAGAATGCGACCGCCGACACTGTCCGAGCGTGTCGATCATGCTGCACGGAGGGTCGTCCAAGTTGCCGAACCCGCTGAAGGCCCTGTTCGCCGCCCCCCTGCTGCGGCGCATCGGCTTCCACGCGAGGCGCATCGGCGGCCAGATGGACCGCCACTTCTTCACGGCGCTCCTGACCGGCGTCATCGCTTTCGTGCTGATCGCGGCCGCGGCGGTCACACTGCTCGAGGACGAGAAGCGCAGCTTCGGCGGGCTGGGCAGCAGCTTCTACTGGGCCATCACGACCGTCATCGGGTCCGGCGACGCCAGCTACGTGAGCTCGCCCGGCGGGTTCGTGGTCGGCTGGCTGCTCGCGTTCTTCGGGGTCGCGATCGTGGCCGCCATCACCGGCGCGGTCGTCGGATTCGTCATCGATTTCCTGCTCAAGGAGGGTCAGGGCATGGGCGCCGCGGGCTACCGCGATCACATCGTCGTCTGCGGCTGGAACGAGACCGCCCGCGACCTCATCGAGGAGCTGAAGGGAGACGAGTTCGAGACCAAGGTGGTGCTGCTGCACGAGGCCGAGCGCAACCCTGCCGGCGACGGCGTGTACTTCGTCCGCGGCGACATCACCAGCACCGATGACCTCGAGCGCTGCGGGATCCGCGAGGCCAACGCGGCCATCGTCTTCCCCTCCGATCGCAGCAACGAGGCCGACATGCGCTCGATCCTGGCGGTGATGGCGATCGAAGCCGTCGCGCCGCAGGTCCGGACCGTGGTCGAGGCGAACAACCCGATGCACGTCGACCACTTCCGACGGGCCGACGCGGACGAGATCCTCGTCACCTCGCGCCTCGCCTCCCACCTGCTGGCGCGGTCCGCGCTCTACCCCGGCCTCTCCGAGCTGGTGACCGACATCGTCTCCGGCGGAGAGGGGTCGGAGCTGTACCGTGTGGCGCTGCCGGACCAGTACGCGGGCCTCTCGATCGACGACCTGTCCGCCAAGCTGCGCGGCGACCACCGTGCCACCCTGCTGGCCGTGACCCGCGACGGCCGCTCGATGACGAATCCTCCCGCCGAGTTCCGCCTGCAGACGGGCGACGACGCCGTCGTGGTGGCCGAGTCGCTCGGCGAGCTTCGGCCGCTCGAGCTGCAGCACGACTGATGGAACTCGGGCTGCGGGGCCGAACGGCGGTGGTCGGGGGCGCAACCTCCGGCCTGGGCCGCGCCACCGCCGAGGCACTCGCCGCCGAAGGCTGCAACCTGCTGGTCTGGTCGCGACGGGCCGATGCACTGGAGGAGCTGGCCGACGCGCTGCGCCAGACGCACGGCGTCGAGGTCGCATCGGTCGCGGCCGACGCCATCGATCCCGAGGCGGCCGCTCGCGTGGCCGAGGCTGCCGCGGCACTCGGGCAGGTCGACATCCTCATCTCGAACGCCGGTGGTCCCCCGACGGTCGACCCCGCCGCGACCGATCGCGCCGGCTGGCAACGGGCGTTCCAGCTGCTGGCGGAGACACCGATCGAGCTCGCAACACGCCTGCTTCCCGGCATGCGCGAGCGAGGATGGGGCCGGATCGTGGCGATTCTCTCGAGCGGCGTCCGCCAACCGATCCCCGAGCTGGTGTACTCGAACGCTGGACGCTCGGCGCTGGCCGCCTGGATGAAGACGACGGCACGCGCCGTAGCCGGTGAGGGGGTGACGGTCAACGGCGTGATGCCGGGGCGGCTCGAGACGCCTCGCATCCACGAGATCGACGCCGGTCGCGCCGAGCGCGATGGCACCACCGAGGAGGAGGTGCGGCGCTTCCATATCGCCACCATTCCCGCCGCGCGCTACGGGGACCCGGGCGAGCTGGCCGCACTCGTCGCATTCCTCGCCTCGGAGCGGGCGTCCTACGTCACCGGGCAGCTGATCGCGGTGGACGGTGGCCTCATCGCAGGGCTCTAGGATCATCTGATGGACGACCGCACCCGAGCGCTCCGACGCGCCGCAGAGCTCGGCCTCGACTTCGTCGAGGCGCTGCCGGAACGGCACGTCGGCCCCCGCGCGGATGCCGCCACGCTGACCGCCCGGCTGGGTGGACCGCTGCCGGAGGACGGGTCCGACCCGGTGGCCGTGATCGAGGATCTGGCCGCGGCTGTCGACCCCGGCCTCGTCGCCTCGGCCGGGCCGCGCTACTTCGGGTTCGTGGTGGGCGGAGCGCTGCCCGCGTCAGCGGCCGCCGACTGGCTGACGACCGCGTGGGGTCAGAACGCGGTCGTGCATGCGCTGTCCCCGGCCGCCGCCGCGGCCGAGCAGGTGGCCGGCGAGTGGATGCTCGAGCTGCTCGGGCTGCCCCCCGATGCGAGCTTCGGCCTGCCGACGGGTGCCGGCCTGGGCAACACGGTCGGTCTGGCCGCCGGGCGCCATGCGGTCCTCGCGCGCGCCGGGTGGGACGTCGAGGCCCGGGGCCTGTACGACGCCCCGCCGATCACGGTCGTCATCGGCGAGGAGGCGCATGCCACCCTGCTCACCGCGCTTCAGTACCTGGGGCTGGGTCGCGATCGGGTGGTCCGCATCGCCACCGACGACCAAGGGCGGATGTCGGCGCCGGAGGTCGTGGCGACAATCCTGGGCATCGAGGGACCCCTGATCGTGGCGGCGCAGGCGGGCAACGTGAACACCGGCGCCTTCGACCCGGTCGGCACGATCGCCGACGCGCTCGCCACCCGGCCGAACTCCTGGCTGCACATCGACGGCGCTTTCGGCCTGTGGGCCGCCACCTCTCCCCGCCTGCGCCACCTCGTCGAGGGCGTGGAGCGCGCCGACTCCTGGTCGACCGACGCCCACAAGTGGCTCAACGTCGGCTACGACTGCGGGTTCGTCGCGGTCCGCGAGCCGGAGGCGCATCGTGCGGCCATGGCGACCAGCGCGTCCTACCTGATGCGGGGCGAGGACCGCGAGAACTGGGAATGGGTACTCGACAGCTCGCGGCGCGCCCGCGGGTTCCCGCTGTACGCCGCGATTCGGTCCCTCGGACGGTCAGGGGTCCAGGCATTGGTCGAGCGCTGCTGCGACCTCGCGACCATGCTCGCCGATCGGCTGCGCGCGGGGGACGGCGTCGAGATCCTGAACGACGTCGTCCTCAACCAGGTGCTCGTCCGGTTCCATCCCCGCATCGGGGGCGACATCGACGCCCACACCCGCGCGGTGATCCACCGCGTCCAGGCCGATGGCGAGGCCTGGATGGGCGGCACCACGTGGCACGGCATGGGAGCCATGCGCATCAGCGTGTCGAACTGGTCGACCACCGAAGCCGACATCGAGCGCACCGCGGCGACGATCCTGCGCTGCGCCGCCGACGCCTGATCAGGCCGGCATGCCCATGGATGGCACCGACGAGGTTCGCGCCGGCGCATCGGAGCGCAGCACCGGCATGACCCAGGTCGTGACGGCCAGCACGACCATCCCGATCCCGGCGCCGATGAAGAGCGTCGTCAGCCCGGACTCGGCGACCGCCCCGGCGACGGCGTACGAGAGCGGGGTCAGGCCCATGATCGCGAACATCACCAGGCTCATGACCCGGCCCAGGTAGGCGGGCTCGCTGCGCCGCTGCAGCCATGCCATGCCGGAGACCTGGAGCACGCCGACCCCCGCGCCGAGGGGAACGGCCGCGACCGCCGTCGCCCAGACGTTCGGCGCGAGGCCGATGAGGATCATCCCGAACGCGAGGCCCGCCGCGGTGGCCGGCACGACGATCGACATCCGTGCGCGGGCCCCGAGCGTTCCCGCGGCGACTGCAGCCACGAGTGCGGCGCCACCGAACGCGGAGAGCACGATGCCGTAGGCCAGCGGGCCGGCGTCGAAGCTGTCGACCAGGACGGGGAGGCCGACGAAGAACGGGCCGACAACCGCCAGGTTGATCACGGTCACGGCGAGGAGGACGGTGCGGATCTGCGCGTCGGCCATCGCGTACCGCAGCCCGGCCGTGATGGCGCCGAAGGTGCCGTCAGTGGTTGTCTGGTGGGTGGCGGCAGGCAGCGGCCGCCGGATGAGCAGGAGCGTGACGGCCGCGAAGATGAAGGTGATCGCGTCGATCCCGAAGCCGAGCGCCGAGCCGGTTGCCGCGATGGCCACGCCGGCGATGGCCGGGCCGATCATGCCCGTCACCGCCATGCTGCCCATGACGAGGGCGTTCGATGCCTCGAGCCGATCCTCGGGCACCAGTCGCGGCACCAGCGCCAGGGCGGCAGGCTGGTAGAACGCGTCGGCGGCGCCGAATCCGGCACCGAGCAGGTAGAGGTGCCACATCTGCACCGCATCGGTCCAGACCAGCGTCGCCAGCACGGCGACCAGGGCGGCCCGTACCGCGCTCGATGCAATCATGATCTTGCGCGGGTCGTATCGGTCGCTGACGGCGCCTCCCACGAGCATCAACGCCGCACGCGGGATGGCGGCGGCCATGAGGACCAGGCCAAGCGCGAGGCTCGAACCAGTCAGCGCCAGGGCCAGCCACGGCAGCGCGACGAGGTAGAACTGGTCGCCCAACATCGAGACGGTCTCGCCCATCCACACGATGCGGAACGAACGGATCCGCAACGGCTGGACGACGCTGAGCTGCGATACGAAGGTGGTCACGACCCAGTTGTACGCCGGACGGGGCGTCGCGTCGTCAGGCGTCTGACCCGGCGGCTGCTACGTCAGTCGGCCAGCCGACAGCGCGGCAGTCAACGGACGGGCCGATCGTCCTCGATCCAGCCAACGGCCGAGGTCGCGTCATCGTCGTCGCGACCGATCCACTCGTCCCGCACCCAGTCGAGCATGCGGTCCGGCCCCACCGCAAACGCCATGCACGCCACCGCCATCGTGGCCGGGGCGAGGATGGCGATCCCGTCGCCGAGCGGCGCGATGACCGCCCAGGTGACCACCCCGGCCCATGCGGCCAGCGGAACGGAGCGACGGGCGAGGGCCGCGAGCAGGACCACCGTTGGTGCCGCGGTGAGGGGCAGGCGGCCGTTGACGAGGTCGAACATGGCGATCATGGCGCCGCTAGCCGCGGTGACGGCCATCACCACGCCATAGACGGCATCGGCCTCCTCGCTGTGATGCGTGCGTGCTGCCATCGCCGGTAGCGCCATGAATCGATGCTACGCCCGCCGTCCATCACTGGCATGCGTTGCCGGCTGTGGTGTAATCGGGCTCTTGGGGCGAGACCGATCGAGGAGCGTGCACCACCCATGGCGATCGATACCGAACGCGGAGCGATGACCGGCGACGAGATCGTCGCCCTGACCAAGCGACACACCCTGTTCGAGTGGTCGGCGCAGTCCAAGGTGGACCCGATCCCCGTGGCCGGCGCGAAGGGCTGCTACTTCTGGACGCCGGAGGGCAAGCGCTTCCTCGACTTCAACAGCCAGTTGATGTGCACCAACATCGGCCACGGCCACCCGAAGGTCATCGAGGCCATCAAACGCCAGGCCGAGACCCTCGCCTATGCGAACCCGTTCATGGCCACCGAGCCGCGCGCGCGGCTGGGGGCCAAGCTGGCCGAGATCACGCCAGGCGACATCGACACGTTCTTCTTCACCAATGGCGGTGCCGAGGCCAACGAGAACGCCATCAAGCTGGCCCGATTCGTCACCGGCCGCCACAAGATCCTGGCGCGCTATCGCTCGTACCACGGCGGCACGGCCGGGGCGATCAGCCTCACCGGCGACCCCCGCCGCTGGGCGGCTGAGCCCGGCATCCCCGGCGTCGTGCGCGTGCTCGACCCGTACCACGGCATCCAGCGTGGCTGGGACACGGCCGACGTCGCGCTCGCCAACCTCGAGGAGACGATCCAGCTCGAGGGCCCGAACACGATCGCCGCCTTCATCCTGGAGACCGTGGTCGGCACGAACGGCATCCTCGTCCCGCCCGACGGCTACCTGCAGGGCGTGCGCGAGATCTGCGACCGCTACGGGATCCTCATGATCGCCGACGAGGTCATGGCCGGCTTCGGGCGCACCGGCAAGTGGTTCGCGGTCGACCACTGGAACGTGGTCCCCGACCTCATCACCATGGCCAAGGGCCTGACCAGCGCCTACGTCCAGCTCGGGGCGCTGGGGATGCGACGCAAGTACGCCGAGCACTTCGAGAACAACGTGTTCTACGGCGGCCTGACCTACAACTCGCACCCGCTGGCATGCGCGACCGCGCTGGCCACGATCGAGGTGTACGAGGAGGAGGCGCTGCTGGAGCGCGCGACCCGGATGGGCGAGCGGATGCGGGTGCATCACGAGCAGCTGGCGGCGAAGCACCCATCGGTCGGGGCGGTGCGGAACATCGGTCTGTTCGGGATCGTCGAGCTCGTCCGCAACCGCGACACGATGGAGCCGATGGCGCCCTTCAACGGCACCTCGGACGAGATGGCCGCCCTCGGGAAGCGCTTCCGCGAGGACGGGCTGTACACGTTCGTGCGCTGGAACTACTTCTTCACCAATCCGCCGCTGGTCATCAGCGAGGAGGAGATGGCGGAGGGCTTCGAGATCATCGATCGCGCCCTCGAGATCACCGATGCCGCCGTCGCCTGACCGAGTCGCTCGGCGCAGTCGATGACCGTCGCGGGCACCACCCTGGGCCGTAGGGCGCCGGTGGGCGCCGGTACGACGATGGGCATCGGCCGCGCTCTGCTCTCCGTGGCGGCCTTCGTGGCCGTGGTCCTCGTCATCGGATTGATGTGGGAGACGGCCAAGTGGATCGGCGGAGTGCCGTGGCGGGAGATCGGCAGCATCCCGCTCGATCCTCCGCACGATCCGCCGTTTCGGATCACGCAGCTGAGCGACGTCAACCTGCCACACACCTGGGAGGTCGTTGGCGCCTTCTTCGAGCCCGCTACCCGGCGCAGCGAGTTCTCCCTCGGGGCCGTGCTCCTCGACGCCGCGATCTTCACGTGGCGCGGCGCGGCGATCGGATTCGTGTTCGGGGCGGTGTTCGGGCTCGCCCTGGCGATCCTCTTCGTGCACAGCCGGCTGCTCGAGCGCGCTCTGGTGCCGTATGTCATCGCCAGCCAGACCGTTCCGATCATTGCCCTGGCACCTATGGTCGTGCTCTGGGTCGGGCGAGACTGGCCGAGCGTGGCCCTCATCAGCGCATACCTGACCTTCTTCCCGGTCACCATCGCCGGAATTCGCGGGCTGCAGTCACCGGATCCTCGAGCACTCGAGCTCATGCGCTCGTATGCCGCGGACTGGCGAAGCGTGCTGTGGAAGGTCCGGCTGCCGGCGGCGGTCCCCTACCTGTTCACCGCCCTGAAGATCAGCGCGACGGCAAGCATCGTCGGCGCGATCGTGGCCGAGGCGCCGACCGGGATCCAGGGCGGCCTGGGGCGCGCGATCATTCAGTTCAACCAGCAGTACATCACCGGTCCAGAGAAGCTGTGGGCGACGGTGATCGCCTGCGCCGCGCTGGGTATCGCCTTCTTCGTCATCGTGCGGCTGGCTGAGATGCTGGTCATGCGCGGCCGCCAGCGACCCGTGGACGCATGAGCGGTCCGGCGCCGGTTGTCGCGCTGCGCGACCTCGAGAAGGTGTTCAAGACCGAGGAGGGCGCCACGACGGCGCTCTCAAACATCCACCTGGATATCCATGCCGGTGAGTTCGTGAGCCTCATCGGGCCGTCAGGCTGCGGCAAGAGCACGCTGCTTCGCATCATCGGCGACCTGACCGGCCCGACCGCGGGCACCGTCCAGGTCAACGGCAAGCCAGCTGCGCGAGCGCGTCGCGACCGTGATTACGGAATGGTGTTCCAGGCACCTGTCCTGTTCGACTGGCGATCCATCCAGGCCAACGTCGAGTTGCCGCTGGAGATCACTGGCGTGTCCGGGGCCGAGAGGCGCGAGCGCGCGGAACGGATGCTCGATCTCGTCGAGCTCGGCGACTTCCGGCGCCATCATCCCTGGCAGCTGTCGGGTGGCATGCAGCAGCGGGCCGCCATCGCGCGCGCGCTCGCCCTGGAGCCGCAGCTGCTGCTGATGGACGAGCCCTTCGGAGCGCTCGACGAGATGACCCGCGAGAGGATGAACGACGAGCTGCTGCGGATCTGGGAGAGGACCGGAACGACAATCGTGTTCGTGACACACTCGATCCCGGAGGCGGTGTTCCTCTCCAGCCGCGTCGTCGTAATGAGTGCCCGACCCGGCAGGATCACCGACGTCATCGACGTCGATCTCGCGCGTCCACGAACCGATGCGAGCCGCGAGACGGAGCGGTACTTCGAGCTCGTGACCGCCGTCCGCGAAGCCCTTCGCGCCGGCCACGGCGGCGCGTCGACCGAGCCGGTGGATGCCCAGGTGGGAGCATGAGCCGGCGGCTGCGCTACTACCTCCCCGCCATCGCCGTGTTCCTCGGCGGGATCCTTGCCTGGGAGCTCCTCGTCCGCGGGCTGGAGATCCAGCGCTTCCTGCTCCCGGCGCCGTCAGCGATCGCCGGCGCGCTCGTCGAGAACTGGGGCGACCTCCTGGAGGCCGGACGGACTACGCTCATCGAGGCCGTCGGCGGCTTCATCATCGGTACCGTGGCAGGGCTGATCGTGGCTTTCGCCACCGCTCGATTCGCGCTTGCCCGTGGGGCTCTCATGCCGTTCGCGATCGCGGCCAACGCGATCCCGATCATCGCGTTCGCGCCGATCATGAACTCGTGGTTCGGGATCACGAGCCCCGTGAGCAAGATGATGATCGTGGCGATGCTCGTGTTCTTCCCGGTGATGATCAACACGGTGCGGGGGCTCACGAGCCCGGACGCATCGTCGCTCGAACTGATGCGCAGCTACGCCGCCGGGGAGCGAGACATTCTGCGGAAGCTCCGGATCCCGGCCGCGCTGCCGTACTTCTTCACCGCCATCAAGGTGGGCGCGACCCTCAGCCTCATCGGTGCCGTGGTGGGCGAGTACTTCGGCGGCGCCACCCTTGCGCTCGGCCGAATAATCGTCGAGAGTGCATCCTTCCTTCGGTTCGCCGAGGCATGGGCGGCCATCGTGATCGCGGCTGCGCTCGGCATTGGGTTCTACCTCATCATCATCGCCATCGAGCGCGTCGTGATGCCATGGCATCCATCGGTCCGGGGAAGTTCCTGAGCGAGCGCGGGGGACGGAGGTGAACGTGCGAGGTCCAGCATCGGTAGCACTGCACACGGCCGTGTCGCGAGTCACGGCCATCGAGGAGGACGGAGGGGCATGAACAAGCTTTCCTGGCGGTTGAGCATTCTCATCGTGGTGCTCGGACTCGTTCTGGCGGCCTGCGGGACAGGCGGCACGGACGAGTCGGAGCCACCGGCGGAGTCCGAAGACGCAGCCGCTTCCGAGCCCACCGGCTCGGAGCCCGCTGCCTCCGAAGCAGCGGCGGCGGACGACTGCGGGGCAGAGGCGCTGGGTGGGCCAGTGCCAGTCGAATTCCAGCTCCAGTGGGTCCCGCAGGCCCAGTTTGCGGGCTACTTCGCCGCGAATGATCTGGGCTTCTATGAGGAGGCCGGGCTGGAGGTCACCCTTCTCGACGGTGGCCCGGACATTGCGCCGCAGCAGGTGGTCGCAGCGTCCGACGGCCCGGAGTTCGGCGAGGCCTGGGTGCCCAAGGTCCTGGTCGCCCGTGAAGAGGGTGCCGACCTCGTCAACATTGCCCAGGTCTTCCAACGGTCGGGGACCGTGGAGGTCAGCTGGGCTGACAGCGGCATCACCTCGCCCGAGGACTGGGCCGGCATGAACGTCGGCGCATGGGGCTTCGGCAACGAGTTCGAGGTCGTCGCGGCCGCCCGCCAGGCAGGGCTCGAGCCGGGCGAGGACTTCGAGATGGTCACGCAGAACTTCGACATGGTCGCCTTCCTCAACCGTGAGCTCGACGCCGCCGAGGCGATGACCTACAACGAGCTCGCCCAGGTGCTCGAGACAGAGGACCCGGAAACCGGCGAGCTCTATCAGCTCGACGACATGAACATCATCGACTTCAACGAAGTCGGGACGGCGATGCTCCAGGACCACATCATCGCCCGCGAGTCATGGCTGGCCGAGGAGACGAACGGCGTCGCGAACGAGCAGATCGCCACGTGCTTCCTGCGCGCCAGCTTCGAGGGTTGGATGCACTGCCGGGACAATCCTGACGAGTGCGTCGGTATCGTCCTGGACCAGGGAACCATCCTGGGCGAGGGGCATCAGCACTGGATGATGAACGAGATCAATGCGTTGATCTGGCCGTCCCCCGACGGCATCGGCATCCTCGATGAAGGGCTGTGGGACCAGACGGTCCAGATCAGCCTCGACTCGGAGATCATCACCGAGGAGCCTGCGGCGAGCGCCTACCGCACCGACCTTGCGGAGGCGGCGCTGGCGGGACTGGACGGGGACACCACCGGTGATGACTTCGAGAAGTCCGAGGTGGAGGTCACCCCGGGCGGCGAGTAGGCCGATCCAGTCTCATCGCCTCCATGGCGCCCCTCTCCGCCTCGGCGGGGAGGGGCGTTTCCCTTTGCCCGCCGCGCGGGAGTCAGAACTTCTCGGGCGTCGACGTCGGGGTCATCGGGGAGGTGGGTCGAGCTCCGGCGACTGCACTCCCCGCGCTCCGCTCGTCGGACCAGCACTGGCAGCAGCGGCGGCACGACGAGGGTGGTGAGGATCGCCATCCCGACCACGACGGTGTAGATCTCCCCGTCGATCGCTCCCTGCGACAGCCCGAGGCCGGCGACCACGATGCCGACCTCGCCCCGCGGCACCATGCCCCATCCGATCAACGTCGCCGGCGCCGTGCCTTCGCGGATGGCCCCGAGGAATGCACCGACGAACTTCGTGGCGATCGCCAGGCTCGTGATGCCGAGGAGGAGCAGGACGGCTTCGAGGCTCGCCAGGCCGGCGAGGTCGATCTGGGCACCGATGAACCCGAAGAAGAACGGCGTGAAGAACGCGGCCACCGGGGCCACCTCCGACTCGAGCGCGCGCCGTTCGCTCGACTCGCCCACGACCATCCCGGCCAGGAAGGCGCCGATGATCGCCGCCAGGCCGATGAACGATGCGAGCGCCGCCAGGCCGAGCATGACGATCATCCCCGGCAGGAACGGCGTCTCGGCGAACTCCGGATCGGTGAGCAGGGAGCGGCGGCGGCGGAGGATGCGGGTGCCACCGATCACGACAACGCCGATGAACGCGGCCGCAACGACCAGAAGCACCAGCACCGACTCGATGGTGAAGCTGTTGGCCGCCACGCCGGAAGCGACGGACAGGATCATGATGGCCAGCACGTCATCGATGACCGCGGCCCCGAGGATGATCCGGCCGGACCGCGTGCCCAGCGCTCCGAGGTCGCGCAGGACGTTGGAGGTGATGCCGACGCTGGTGGCCGTCAGGGCGGCGGCGAGGAAGATTGCCTGGGCCAGGTCGCCGCCGGCGAGCTCGGCGGCGAGGAACCCGCCGGCGAAGGGCAGGATGACGCCGAGCGCGCCGACGGCCAGAGCGGTGACGCCCACGCGCAACAGCTCATGGAGGCGGGTCTCGATGCCAACCTGGAACAGAAGCAGCACGACACCGATCTCCGCGAATAGCGTGGTCTCCGCGTTGATCTCGTACCACCCCAGCACCGCCGGTCCCACGATGACGCCGGCAAGGATCTCGCCGACGACCGGCGGCTGCCCGATGCGTTTGAACAGCTCATCGCCCAGCTTCGCGGCCAGGAGGATGACGAACAGCTGGCCGAGGATCTCGGCGACGTGATCCATCAGCTCAGACCAGGAACCGGACCCAGAGGTAGACCGTGGCGATCAGCATCGTCCCGATCGTCACGGGCAGGCCGAAGCGCAGGAACTGGCCGAATGTGATCGGATGACCTTCACGCTCCGCCATTCCGGCGACGATCACGTTCGCGCTCGCCCCGATGAGTGTCGCGTTGCCCCCCAGGTCTGCACCCATCGCCAGCGCCCACCACATTGCGTCGCTTGCCTGTCCTTCCGACAGTTGGCCGACCACAGGGATCATCGTGGCCGTGTATGGGATGTTGTCCACGATCGCCGACAGGCCTGCGGAGGCCCAGAGGATCAGCAACGACGTCGGCGCCAGCTCACCCCCGGTGAGCGCCTCGATCCCGCTGGCGACAGCGTCGATGAGGCCGATCTCGATCACGCCGGCCACGAGCATGAACAGGCCGATGAAAAAGAACAGGGTGGGCCACTCCACCTCGCGCAGGATCTCGTCCGGGTTCTCGCGGGCGATCAGCATGAGGGTCACTGCTCCGGCCAGCGCTATGGTCGCGGGCTCGAGGTGCAGGGCTCCATGGGCCAGGAAGCCCAACAGGGTCAGCCCCATCACGACCAGCGACCGCCGAAGGAGTGCCGGCCGCGTGATCATCGAGCGCTCGTCGAGGTCGAGGAAGCTCGTGCGCAGCTCCGGATCCACCTCGAGCATGCCACGGAACAGCCACCGCGCCGCGACGAGGTAGACCGCCAGCAGGAGAATCGCCAGCGGAGTCATCACCAATAGGAACTCGGTGAAGTCAAGGCTCGCCGCACTGCCGATGAGGATGTTGGGCGGGTCTCCGATCAGCGTTGCCGCGCCGCCGATGTTGGCGGCAAGGATCTCGCTGACGAGGAACGGGAACGGATTCATCCCCAGCCTTGCGGCGAGGAACAGGGTGATTGGTCCGACCAGGACGACGGTCGTGACGTTATCGAGGAACGCCGACGCGACCGCGGTGATGACGCTGAGGATGACGAGGATGCGGTACGGTTCGCCGCCGGCCAGCCGGGCTGCGCGGACGGCAAGCCAACCGAACACGCCGGTCGTCCGGATGATTCCGGCCAGGATCATCATGCCGGCCAGGAGGAAGATGACGTTGAAGTCGATCTCCTCGAACGCCTGCTCCTGGCTCACGACGCCGAGCAGGATCATCAGCACGCCGCCGGCGAGGGCCGCCACGGTCTTGTGCACTCGCTCCGTGGCGATGAGGACGTAGGTGCCCGCGAAGATCGCGAGCCCGGCGATCGCCTCGAACGTCACGACTTGTTGGTCGCGGACCCGGGTGGGGGCTCGAGCATCGCGGCCGGGCCGCTCGCGCCCACCCAGACCATGAGGAGCTCGAGCTGGTCGACGTAGCCAACCACGGTCTCATCGGCGTCGGTGACCGGGAGCCCGTTCAAGTGGCTGGTGTGCATCCGCTCGAAGGCGTCGCGCACGGTCTCGTCGGGATGCACGCTCACCGGCGGGAGCATCACGTCACCCGCGGTCCGGGCCCCGATATGGCCGGCGTACCTCATGACGCCCGCAAGATCCGTGATCTCCCCGAGGAACTCTTCGGGAACGATCTTCAGGAAGATGTCGTTCACGAGCGCCCTGACGGGGAGCACGCCCAGCAGTCGCCCGCGGTCATCGGCGACGGCGATCACTCGGCATCCGGTGTTCAGCACCGCACGTTCCGCTACCTCCCGAAGGCTCGCGGTCGCGAGCACGACGACCTCCGTCATCTGGAGGAGCTCGTCCGCCTCGGCAATCGGCGTCCCCAGGGTGATCGCTTCCGGCGTGCGTTCCTGACTCATCTCGCCTCGCTCCGGCAACGAACAGGAGGCCATGCATTCGCGCAGCCTCCACCTTGGCGCCGCGATACGGGTGCAGCGCCCTGCCCGGATCGTCGCGAAGCGACGATCGCCGGCCAAGTCTAGCCGATCGGGGTGGCCCGCTATCATCGCGCTCACCGCCTCACAGGGGACCGATGGAGAGCCTCGGCCTGACGCTGCTGGTCGCACTTGTCGCGGCCCTGGCTCTCGGCGCGGTGGCGCATCGGTTGGGCCTGCCGCCCATGATCGGCTACATCGTCGCCGGGCTGGTCGTCGGGCCCGCGACGCCCGGGCCGACGGCGGATCGCGAGGAGGTGCTGGCCCTCGCCGACATCGGCGTGGCGCTCCTCATGTTCAGCATCGGCCTCCAGTTCAGCCTGCACGAGATCCGATCGATCGGCGCCCGGATCCTGCTCGGCACGCCGCTCCAGGTCGCGATCACCATGGCCCTGGGCACCGGCACCGGGCTGGCGCTGGGATGGGAGCTGCCCGAGGCGCTGTTCATCGGCGCGGCCGTATCGGTCTGTTCGACCGTGGTGCTGGTGAAGGTCGCGGGCGAGGCGGCGCTCCACACCACCGCCTACGGCCGAGCCGCGCTGGGCGTCTCGATCGTGCAGGACGTGGTGACCATCGTCCTCGTCGTGGCGCTGACGGCCATCGGCGGGCAGGAGGAGACGACGCCGCTCTCGGCGATCGTGACCGCGGGGATCGCGCTCGGGTTCGTGGCACTCGTCGTCGTGGCGGGCTCGTGGGTGCTGCCGCGCCTGCTGGGGATCGTCGCCGGCCTGCGGTCGCGCGAGCTGTTCGTGATCAGCGTGGCCGTCATCTCGATCGGTACGGCCTTTGCCGCCAGTGCGCTCGGTGTCAGCGTGGCGCTCGGGGCCTTCGTCGCCGGTCTCGCCCTCTCAGACTCCGACCTCACCGCCAGCGTGCTGGGCGAGATCGTGCCGCTGCGCGAGCTGTTCAGCACCTTCTTCTTCGTCTCGATCGGGATCCTGCTCGATCCGCTGGCGATCATCGAGGCCTGGCCCGTGGTCCTGGCACTGCTCCTGATCATCACGCTGGGCAAGGCCATCCCTGTCGCCATCCTCGCCCGACTTGACGGACAGCTCCCCTCGTCGGCGACGCGCGCCGGTGCCCTGGTCGGACAGAGTGGCGAGTTCAGCTTCGTGCTGGCCTCGGCCGGGCTCTCGCTCGCCGCGGTCCGGCCGGACACGTTCAGCCTGGCGATGGGTGCCGTAGTCATCTCGATCCTCACCGCACAGCCGCTCCTCCGCGGCGCCCGCTGGCTCGGCGACCGGCTCGACCGGCTGGTCGACATGCTCACCGACGCAGAGGAGGACACCACCGCCCAGGGGCTGCGGCGCCACGCGGTCATCCTCGGCTACGGCCGAGTGGGACGGGCGGTTGCCCGGGTCCTCGAGTCCCGCGGCTTCGCGTGGGTGGCGATCGACGGCGATTACGAGGTGGCGCGCGAGGGGACCCTCGCGGGCGGTCGCGTGATCTACGGCGAGGCCGGCTCCCCCGCCGTTCTCGATCGCGCCCTCGTGGACCACTGCCACGCCTTCATCGTCGCCATCCCCGATGCCCTGGCCGCGCGCCAGGCGGTGACCTACGCGCGCACGCGCAATGCCCGCGTGGAGATCGTGGCGCGCGCCCACACCGAGGCCGAGGAGGCTGAGCTGCGCCGGCTGGGGGTCGCCCGGGTGGTCGTCGCGGAGCGGGAGGTCGGCAACCAGCTCGTCCGCCACGCCCTCCGGCGGTTCGGTGTCAGCGACCGGGAGGCGGCCGCCATCATGGAGTCACGCCGCCGCTCCTGAGGTCGGCGTCCACGCCTCGCCGATGCGCCGCGCCAGCTCCTCGAGGCTGTCCACCACGAGGGCTGGCGAGACGTTCGGAGGCATCCGCTGGATCACTCCCCACGGGCCGCGCCGCAGCCAGACCGCCCGCATGCCGGCGTCGATCGCCGGCATCACGTCGTTGTCGACCCGATCGCCGACGTACGCCACCGATGCCGGATCGGGAGCGCCCATCAGCTCGAGCGTCCGTTCGAAGAAGGCCGGCTCCGGCTTGGCCAGACCCAGCTCCTCGCTCATGGCCATGACCTCCGCGTCCACGCCGATGGCGCGCAGCTCGTCGGCGCGCGCAGCCGGCTGGTTGGCCACGATCGCCAGGCGGTAGCCATCGGCTCGAAGGCGGTCGATGGCGCCGAGAGCATCGGGGTAGAGGTCGTCGGCCGAGAAACCGCCGTAGTTGGCCTCGACCGCTTCCAGCCGCAGCTGCCAGTCGTCCGCGCCGAACATCGGAAACACCTCGGAGTGCTCGCCGCCGCGCGCGATGATGGCGCCCAGCGCGGCGAGGAACGTCAGGCGCGGCACGCCGAGCTCATCGGCCCAAGTTGACCAGACCCGCGTCTCGTCGATGAGGGTCTCCCCGACGTCGAGCACCACCCACCGCTCGGTCATCGCCCGATCCTAGACGAGCGACGGTCAGGCGAGGCGCCGCGCCCCGCCGCCGGTCGGTCAGCGGTTGGAGCGCGTGGACCCTCCGAGGAGCGAGCCGAGCAGATCATCGAGGCCCTGCGACTGGCTTCGCGTCCCGGTCTGCCGTGGAGCCGCCGGTCTGGCCTCCGAGGACGCCGCCCAGCAGGTCGTCGAGGCCGAAGCCACCGCCGCTCTGCCGCTGCTTGCGACCAAGCAGGCTCATCACGATCGGCGCGAGCGTCGTCAGCAACGGTCCGATGCTGCTCAGGTCGAGCCCGCTCTTCTTGGCGACCGCTTCCTCGGCGGCGGCGCGCCGGTCACCGAACGCGTGGTTCAGGATGCCGGTGCCGTCGGCGCGGCGGCCGCTGACGTTGCCCCCGAGGTAGTCGTCGAGCTCGTCGAGCAACGAGCCATCGTGATCCTCCTCCAGGGCACGCTGCAGGCCAGGCCGTGCGTTCGGATCGGACGCCTCGGCTCCGAGCGCACCGAGCAGCATCGGTAGCGCGTCGTCGATCGCCGTTCGCGTTCGGTCGGGATCCGCACCGATGCGCCCGCTGATCTTGCGGATGCGCTCGTCGGAGAGCTCCTGGTGAAGGCTGTCGAGCAGTGTGTTGTTCGTCGAGACCATCGGGTCCACCTCTTTGCGCTGGGTTGTCACTCAACCCATTCGCAAGAGCGGTGCCGTCAGGACTGCTTGACTCCGGCGACCAGGGCCTCGACCGTTTCCTTGGCGTTGCCGAACAGCATCCTCGTCTTCTCGTTGCTGAACAGCGGATTCGGGATGCCGGCGAAGCCCGCCCCGCGCCCGCGCTTCAGGACGACGATGTTCTGCGCCGCGTCGACGTTGAGGATCGGCATGCCGCTGATGGGCGAGCCCTCCTCGCGGGCGACCGGGTTGACGACGTCGTTGGCACCGATGACGAGCGCGACATCGGTATCGGCGAAGTCGTCGTTGATCTCGTCCATCTCCTTGAGGCGGTCGTAGGGCACGTTCGCCTCGGCCAGCAGGACGTTCATGTGGCCCGGCATGCGCCCCGCCACGGGGTGGATGGCGAACTGGACGTCGACGCCCTTGGCGACCAGCAGGTCCATCAGCTCGCGGACCGGCCCCTGCGCCTGCGCCACGGCCATGCCGTAGCCCGGCACGATGATTACGCGCTTGCCGTAGGCCATGAGCACCGCGGCGTCGTCCGCGTTCGTCTCGCGCAGCTCCTCCTCGCCCTCCTCACCGGCCGCGGTGACGCCACCGCCGGTGCCGAAGCCGGCGAACAGGACATTGAACAGCGAGCGGTTCATCGCCTTGCACATCAGCTGCGTGAGGATGGCGCCGGACGCGCCGACGAGGGTGCCGGCGATCAGCAGCGCGTAGTTGCTGAGGACGAACCCGGTGGCCGCCACGGCGATGCCGGTGTAGCTGTTGAGCAGCGAGACGACGACCGGCATGTCGGCGCCGCCGATCGGCATGACCAGCTGCACGCCGAATACGAGCGCAAGTCCCACGAAGAGGAGGAACAGCGGCGTGGACGGCTCGACTGCCGCCAGGTACACGCCGATGGCGACGAGCGCCAGCGCAAGTGCCGCGGTCACCAGCTGCGAACCGGGGTACTTCACCGGCCGCGCCGCGATGAGTCCCTGGAGCTTGCCGAACGCGACGATGGATCCGGTCAGCGATACCGAGCCGATCACCGCGCCGAGCAGCGTGGCGATGATGAAGGCGAGTGGAAGGAGCTCACCGGGATGGAGCTCGACGTCGCGGGTGAATTCGACGACCGCGACGAGCGCCGCCGCACCACCGCCGGCGCCGTTGAAGATGGCGACCATCTGCGGCATGGCGGTCATCGCCACGCGCTTTGCGCCGAGCCAGCCGGCAACGGAACCGATGGCGCCGCCAAGGACGACGATCCACCAGTTGTCGAGCATGCCCTCGGTGGTGAAGAAGGTCCACGCCACCACGAGGGCCATGCCAGCAGCGCCGAGCAGGTTGCCGGTGCGTGCCGTCCTCGGGCTGGCGAGGAACTTCAGGGCCAGGATGAAGGTGACGCTGGCGACGAGCCAGACGAGGTAGGTCAGGATCTCGAGCGTGTCCATCTAGCGGCGGTCCCCGCCCCGGCCCTTGAACATCTCGAGCATCCGGTCGGTCACCGTGAAGCCGCCGACGACGTTGATCGTGCCCAGGATCACCGCCAGGAAGGCGAGGATGATGGCGATCGCGGTGTCCGCGGTGGCGGCCACCAGCATCGCCCCCACCACGATGACGCCGTGCACGGCGTTCGCACCGCTCATCAGCGGGGTGTGAAGCATGGTCGGCACCTTCGACACGACCTCGTAGCCGACGAATGCGGCGAGCACGAGGATGAAGAGCGCCGACAGCAGCTCGAAGGCGGATAGCTCCATCGGTTCAGGCGTCCTTCGTCTGTGGCTGGGCCGATGACGCGGGCTCGGCCGCATCGGTCCTGGGCGTGGCCGGGGCGGGCTCGACGTCGAGCCCGAGCGCCTTCGCGGTCGCCTCGTGCACGACCTTGCCGCCGTGCGTGATCGTCGCGCCCTTCGTGATCTCGTCGTCGAAGTTCAGCTGGACGTTGCCATCGGCCATCAGGTGGTTGATCAGGGTCTGCAGGTTCTTCGCGTACATCTGGGTCGCCGAGCCGGGCATGGTGGCGGGCAGGTTGGTGTGCCCCACCAGCAGCACGCCGTGCTTGACGACCTCCCTGCCGGCCTCGGTTCCCTCGACGTTGCCACCCATCTCGGCGGCCATGTCGACGATCACCGATCCCGGCTTCATCGACTTCAGCATCTCCTCGGTCACCAGCTTCGGCGCGGGACGACCGGGAATCAGGGCGGTGGTGACGATGAAGTCGGCCTCCTTGACGCGCTCGGCGATGAGCTCGGCCTGGCGACGCTTGTAGTCGTCGCTCATCTCGCGGGCGTAGCCGCCGGCGGTCTCGGCCTGGGCCTTCTCCTCGTCGGTCATCTCGACCTCGATGAACGTGCCGCCAAGGCTCTCAACCTGCTCCTTCACGACGGGGCGCACGTCGGTGGCCTCCACCACCGCGCCGAGGCGGCGGGCTGTGCCGATCGCCATCAGGCCGGCGACGCCGGCGCCCATGACGATGCCGCGCGCCGGACGGATCGTGCCGGCCGCGGTGGTGAGCAGCGGGAAGAACTTGGGCAGCCGCTCCGCGGCGATGAGCACCGCCTTGTAGCCGCCGACCGTCGCCTGCGAGCTGAGCGTGTCCATGGACTGCGCCCGCGTGATGCGCGGGATGGCGTCCATGCTGATGGCCGTGACGCCGCGCTTGGCAAGCGTCTGCGCGTACTCGGGACGCGAAAGCGTTCCGAGGGTGCCGATGAGGATCGTGCCCTCGCGCAGCATCTCGACCTCCTCGTCGGAGGGCCGCCCGACACGCAGGACCATGTCGGCCTGGCTGTAGAGGGTCGCCGCATCGGGAACGATGGTGGCCCCGGCCTCGCGATAGGCCTCGTCGAGATTGCCGGACGCCTCTCCCGCGCCCGACTCGACCAGCAGCTCCACGCCGTCACCAGCCAGCTGGCCGGCGATCTGGGGCGTGAGGGCGACGCGCGTCTCGCCTTCGGCGGTCTCGCGCGGGACGGCGATCTTCATCAGGGTGAGCTTCTCTTCGGACGGGGCATTCACGAACGAACCGCCGCAGCTCTGATGCAGGCGCGTGGCGGTTCGGGATCCAGAGTGTAGCAGTCCCGCCGGCGCCTCGCGGAATCGGCTCGGGACCATCGCCCATGGCCCGATCGTCACGTCGCCGCCCGACCGAGCGGTCGTGGTGCACCCATCCGAACGGTCGCGTTGCACCCACCTCAGCGGTCGGAGAGCGCCCACTCGAACGGTCGCCTCGGTTGGAACGGGCGCTGCAAGGCCTCTGATTCCAACGTTTCCAGGGGGTCGAACCCAGCCCCTGCGTTCAACGACTAGGAGCTGAAACCATGCTACGAAGACTTACGCTGATCCTCACGCTTGTCGGCGTGATCGGGCTGCTCACGGCCCCTGCCGTCGCGGCCGCCCGACCGGCACAGCCGACAGCCACTGACCTCAACGACATTCCGGTCGAGGGCACATTGCCGGGCGGCGGGACCTTTGAGGGCTTCCTCTCGATTACGGAGCTGGGGATTCTCAACGGGGTTCTCCAGGCAACCGGTGAGCTGACGGGTACCGTGACACAGGGCACTGTCGTGACGGAAGTCGTTCAGAGCTTCACCGATGTTCCCCTCAGCCTGCTCAACGTGGGCGGTGGAGTTTGCGACATCCTCCAGCTCGATATCGGGGCGATCGACCTTGACCTGCTTGGGCTTGTCGTCAATTTGTCCCCGATCAGCTTGAACATTGACGCCGTTTCTGGCGCTGGGAACCTGCTCGGCAACCTGCTTTGTGCGGTTGCTGGCCTCTTGGACGGCCCCAACCCCATCGGCAACCTTCTGAACAATCTGCTGGGCATCCTCAACGGTCTGCTCGGGTAGCTAGCTCTGGATGGAAGGCGGGGCGCGGCACGCGCCCCGCCTCTTTTCGTCTGCCGCGATATACCGGCATCACGACGGCCGGAGGCGAGCGCCCGGGAGCCGATCGGGCCGTTGGTCACCAATTGATGGGGCCACGCGGCAATTCGCAAGGCCCAAGCATCGGCTAGGCTGGACGCCGACCCCGGAGGATCGCCGCCGCCTCATGTCCCTGGTCGTCGACTCCATCACCAAGCGCTTCGGAGACGTTGTCGCGCTCGACGGCGCGAGCTTCACCGTCGAGCCGGGACGCATCTTCGGGCTGCTCGGGGCCAACGGCGCCGGCAAGACGACCAGCATGCGGATCGTGCTGGACATCCTTCGCGCGGACAGCGGCCGCGTCACCTGGCAGGGCGTCGAGAACACCTCCCTGGCACGTCGTACCTGGGGCTACCTGCCGGAAGAGCGCGGCCTGTATCCACGCATGAAGGTCGCCGAGCAGCTGCGCTTCTTCGCCGCGCTGTATGGCATTCCCGAGGCCGATGCGCAGCGCGAGATTGTCGAATGGCTCGATCGGTTCCGGATCCCCGACTACCTCGACCGCAAGGTGGAGGAGCTCTCGAAGGGCAACCAGCAGAAGATCCAGTTCATCGCCGCGATCCTCCACGACCCCGATGTGCTGATCATGGACGAGCCGTTCACCGGCCTCGATCCGGTCAACGTGCGCCTCCTGAAGGAAGCCTTCCTCGAGATGCGCGAGCGCGGCAAGACCCTGATCTTCAGCACGCACCAGATGGAGACGGTCGAGGAGCTGTGCGAGTCGATCGCCATCGTGGACCAGGGCCGGGTCGTGATCAGCGGCGCGGTGCGAGACGTGAAGCGCAGCATGAATCGGCAGGTCGTGCGCCTCGCCATCGACGGCGACGGGGACGGCGCCAGCTGGCTGGCGGAGCTGCCCGGCGTGTCGGTGGTGGCGCAGCGCGCCGACTACGTCGAGCTCCAGGTCCCGGCCGATCGCGACCCGGCGACGATCCTGCGGACCGCGCTCGACCGCGGCGAGCGAGTGACCCGGTTCGAGATCAGCGACCCCAGCCTGGAGGAGGTGTTCATCGAGCACGTCGGCCGGCGGGCGGTGGACGAGGAGGAAGAGCACCTCGCCCGCACTGGAAGCGATGCGCCGATGCCGCGGGCCGTGCCGGAGGGCGAACAATGAGCGGTTCGCTGTTCCCGAACGCCATTCACGTCGCGCGTCGCGAGTACCTGTTCCGCGTGCGGGGGCGCACGTTCCTGATCACCACCGCACTCCTGGCAGTGGCCGTGGCGGCGGTGACGCTGCTGCCCACGTTTCTCGGCGCGTTCGGCGTCGGCGATCCGGCCGAGGTGGCCGTGTACGTCGATGCGGACGACCTGAGCCAGGATCCCGTTGCCGCCATCCAGGTCGCGCTGTCGACCGGCATCGATCCGGGAGGGGCATCGGGCGAAGAGGCCCCCGCGCCGGAAGACGACAGCGGAGAACCGGTAGTCACCCGCGTGGACGATCCCGTGGCCGCCGCGCAGCAGGTGCGCGATGAGGAGCTCGATGGGCTGCTGACCGTCACGCGCAACGCGGAAGGCGATCTGGCGTTCGAGTACCTGACCGATGCGTCGCCCACGGACCAGACGCGGATCCTCGTGACGCAGGCGGCCACCGCACTCACCATCGCGGACCGCATGGAGCGGGCCGGGGTCGCGGAGGAAGACCAGGCGCAGATCTTCGCTCCGCCGGACTTCACCGCCAACGCCGCCGATCCCGACGACGCCCGCGACGAGGAGGACTTCGGCGGCGCCATCCTGCTCACCTACGTCGTCGTGATCCTCACCTTCATGGCCATCCTGACCTATGGCAACTGGGTGGCCCAGAGCGTTGCCGAGGAGAAGTCCAACCGGGTCATGGAACTCCTCATCACCGCCGCCACGCCGCGCCAGCTGCTCACCGGCAAGGTGCTCGGGACCAGCGGCGCCGGGCTGACGCAGTACCTGGTCATGATCCTGGCGGTGGTCATCGGCTTCCTCATCAACGGGCCGATTTCCAACGCGCTCGGCGTGGGCAGTGAGCTGCCGTTCACCCTGCCGGAGCTGGAGCCGATGTGGCTCGTCGCCTTCACCATCTTCTTCGTCCTCGGCTTCGTGCTGTACGCCAGCCTGTATGCCGCAGCCGGGTCGCTCGTCAGTCGCGTCGACGACGTCCAGCAGGCGGTGGGGCCGCTGATCTACCTGGCCATGGCGGGCTATTTCGTCTCGTTCTTCGCGATGAACGTCCCGGACGCCACCTGGGTCAAGCTCGCGTCCCTGGTGCCCTTCTTCAGCCCGTACCTCATGCCGGCGCGCATGCTGCTCTCCAGCGTCGAGGCCTGGGAAGTCGGCCTCGCTCTCGTGCTGCTGGCGGTCACGCTGGCGGCCTCAATCTGGTTCGCCGCGCGCATCTACAGCGCCGGGGTGCTCCTCTACGGCCAGCGGGTCGGGATTCGAGCCGTGCTCCGGGCCACCCGCGTCGCCCGCTGAGCGACCCCAAGAGCGATGCGGGCCGCCGCTATGGTGAGCGAGTGACCGACACGACGCTGACCGTCCGAGGGGAACACCGACTGGAGCTGGAGCGCGGCGACATCACCCGGGCCCGGGTGGACGCCATCGCCAACGCGGCGAATGAGGCGCTGCGCGGAGGTGGTGGCGTCGATGGCGCAATCCACCGAGCCGCCGGACCCGGGCTGCTGACGGAGCTTCGTGAGCGCTACCCGAACGGGACGCCGACCGGCACGGCCGTGGAGACGGCCGGCCACGACCTGCCGGCGCGATGGATCCTCCACGCCGTAGGCCCGATCTGGCGCGGTGGCGAGCATGGCGAGGCGGAGCTGCTGGCCGGGGCGTATCGGTCCTGCCTGCGGCTGGCCGACCAGCTCGGGGCCAAGAGCGTCGCCTTCCCCGCGATCAGCATGGGCATCTACGGCTATCCCGGTCCGGAGGGCGCGCGGGTGGCGACGACGACCGTGGTGTCCCACCTCGAAGGCGACACGCCAATCGAGGTCGTGCGTTTCGTCCTGTTCAGCGACGAGACCCACGACCTGTTCGCTCGCGCGGTGGCCGACCTGGCCTGACGTGCCGCCGGGCTCGCCCGGCGATCGGTCGCGGCGAGTACGATCAGCGGCATGGAGGGCACTCCGAGCGACGCCGTCATCAGCACCCGTGGGCTGACCAAGCACTACGGCTCGATCGAGGCGCTCACGGACCTGGACCTCGACGTCGGGCGAGGCGAGATCTTCGGCTTCCTCGGACCGAACGGCGCCGGCAAGTCGACGACGATTCGGACGTTGCTCGGATTCCTGCACGCGACGAGCGGCCGGGCCAGCGTGCTGGGCATGGACGTGGCGCAGGAATCGGTCGAGATCCGCCGCCTCACCGGCTACCTTCCCGGCGGCGTGGCGTTGTACGACTCCCTCACCGGCCACCAGGTCCTCGACTACCTGGCCGACCTGCAGGGTCGGGAGCCACATCGGCGCGCCGAGCTGATCGAACGGCTGCAGATGCCGGACGAGGACCTGCGCCGAAAGGTGCGCGACTACTCCCGCGGGATGCGGCAGAAGATCGGGGTCATCCAGGCACTCCAGCACGACCCGGAGCTGGCGATCCTGGACGAGCCGACCGAGGGCCTCGACCCACTGATGCAGCACGCCTTCTACTCCATGCTCACCGACCTGCGCGCCGAGGGCCGCACGTTCTTCTTCTCGAGCCACATCCTGTCCGAGGTGGAGCGCGTGTGCGATCGCGTCGGGATCATCCGCCAGGGGCACCTGATGGCCGTCCATGACGTACGCGAGCTCCTCTCCCGCCGCCGTCGCCGCGTGTCGATCCGCTGGCGGGGCGCGGCACCGGATCCGGGGACGATCCCCGGCCTTGGCAACGTCGTCGTCGATGGCGATCGGCTGTTCGCAACGCTCGACGGAGACGTCTCCGAGTTCGTGCGGGCCATCGCGTCGCCGTCCCTCGAGGACCTCACCATCGAGCCGGCCAGCCTCGAGGAGGCCTTCCTCGAGTACTACGCCGCGGACGGCTCATGAACCTCCCACTGTTCGGCCGGACCCTGGCCTGGCAGCGCGGGCGATGGCTGATCGTGACGATCGCCATCTTCGGCTGGGGCGTGCTGATCCCGGTGATCTACGTCGCGTTCGCCGATGCCTTCAAGGACCTTGCCGAATCGGGCGCCCTCCCGAACGAGCTGATGAACTTCGGCTCGGGGTCCCTGTTCACCCTGCCCGGTGCCATCACCCTCGGGACGCAGCATCCCCTCGCCATCGCCATGCTCAGCGTGTTCGCGGTCGGCGCCACCGCCACCGCCATCGCCGGCGAGCGCCAGCGCGGCACCCTCGAGGTGCTGCTCGCGAGGCCGATCTCGCGCGTGACCATGTACCTCAGCGTCCTCCTCGCACTGCTGCTGGTGGTGGCCGTCGTCCTGCTGGCCCTCCTCGGCGGGTTCGTGACCGGCGCGGCCGTGCAGGGAGTCCTCGACGAGCTCGCGCCGGAACAGCTGCCGCTGGTCTGGCTGAACGGCTTCCTCCTGTGGGGCGCCTTCGCGACCTTCGGGCTGGCCGCATCGGTCAGCTTCGACCGACCCGGGCCAGCCATCGGTATCACCCTGGCGTACCTGCTGGCCAACTACTTCTTCGAGATCCTCGGCTCACTGTGGCGCGAGGCCGATTGGACGCAGGAGTACTCGCTGTTCCATCACTTCCAGCCGACGGAGATCCTCGAGGGTTCGCTCGACCCGATCGACCTGGTGATCTGTGGCATCGCGTTTCTGGTGCCGCTGGTGTACGCCCTGGTCGTGTTCCCCCGTCGCGACCTCGCGGCCCCTGCCTGAGGCCTTTAGCCCTCGAGGGCGTAGGCGACCGCCTCCTCGGCCGTCAGCGCCTCGCCCGCCGCCCATGCCCCGGCCAATTCAGGATCGGTCCGCAGCACCTCCGGGTCGAAGCCCAGCACAGCCCGGTTCCAGTCGTTCAGCCCGGTGCCAGTGTTCCGCTCGATCACGTCGACCGCCCCTGACAGGCGCGCGGACCGTTCCAGGTCGCCAGTCTGGAAGGCAAGGACCGCGTACGCGTCGAGGACGAGCGCATAGCCCGTGACGTCCTGCGCCTCCGCGAAGATGAGGAGCGCCTCGTTGAGGCGTGTTCGAGCTTCCTCGACGTACGCCTGTTGCAGGCCGTCGCGATGGATCTCCGCCAACGCCCCAAGGCCGAGCGTGTAGGTTGCCCAGCCAAGGTTGAACCGGTCGTCGATGGAGTTGAAGACCTCGTAGGCGCGGAGCCCGTGAGCGCGCGCCCGATCGATGTCCTTCCCGCCCCAAGCGACGTTGGCCAGCGCCCACTCGCACTTGCCGATTCCCGGAGCGTCGGCGAGCTCCTCGTAGATCGCGAGCGCTGTGGTGACGTGTTTCGTCGCCATGGAAATGGCCGACGGGGACTGGAGATCGATGATCGCCCACGTGAACGAGATGCCGTACTCCGCCTCGGCCAGGCCCAGGCGATCCCCGAGCTCGCGGCGGAGCTCGATCTCCTCCTCGTACAGGGCCCGGGAGCGGGCCGAATCGGCCTGCCAGTAGGCCAGGCCGGCGGCGGCCGACAGCGCGTCGGCACGCTGCCTGGGATGGTCCGCAGCGTGCGGAATCGACAACGCCTGGGTCACCCGCTCGAGTCCCTCGGCGAGGTAGCCACGCATCTGCCAGAACCGCCACAGCGATGCTGAGGTGCGGAGAGCGACCTCGGCAGCTCCGACCTCCGATGCCCACACCAGCGCCGCTCGGAGATTGTCGTGCTCCTCCTCGAGCCGGTCGAGCCACGAGCGCTTGCGGGAGCCCATGATCTCGCCCGCCGACTCCTCGGCCAGCTCCCGAAACAGGTGAGCGTGACGGTCGCGGAGCCGATCCCAGCTCCCATCGGCCACGGCCTGGTCCATTGCGAACTCGCGAATCGTCTCGAGCATCGAGAAGCGCGGCTCCCCGTCGACACCCTCCTCCTGGCGCACGAGGCTCTGCTCGACCAGCGAGGTGACCGCTTCGATCGGGTCGCCGTCGACCTCCTCGGTGCACACCCGCTCGATGGCTGCCAGCGAGGCACCGCCCACGAAGACCGACATGCACGAGAACATCGCGCGGTCGGCCGTATCGAGCATGTCGTGGCTCCAGGCGATCGCCCCTCGCAGGGTCTGCTGCCGCGCAGGGAGGTCGCGGCCGCCGCCCTCGAGCAAGCCGAGCCGCTTCTCGAGGCGCGACAGCATGGCCTGCGGCGTGAAGATCCGGATCCGCGCCGCCGCCAGCTCGATCGCCAGCGGGAGGCCGTCGAGGCGGACGCAGATCTCCGCCACCGCCGGAGCGTTCTCATTGGTCACCTCGAAGGCCGGCTTCACCGATCGCGCGCGCTCGATGAAGAGGGCGACGGCCTCGTACTGCGAGAGGCTCTCGAGCGGCGGAAGGTGCGCTGGGTCCGGCAGGCCGAGCGGTGGAACCGGGTACTCCTGCTCGCCGGAGATGCGCAGCGCGCTGCGGCTGCTCGCCAGTACCGTGAGGTTCGGCGCCGCCGCGAGCAGATCCGAGACCGCGGGAGCGGCGGCGATGACCTGCTCGAAGTTGTCGAGGACGAGCAGCATCCGGCGATTGGCCACGTGCTCCGCCAGCCCTTCTGCCGCGGTGCGACCGCCCCGGTCTGCCAGGCCGAGCTGCTGGGCGATCGTGGCGGTGACGAGCTCGGGCTCGGTGATCGGCGCGAGCTCGATGAAGAACACGCCGTCGGGATGTTCGTCCAGCGATCGGGCCGCAACCTGCAGGCTGAGCCGCGTCTTGCCGGTGCCGCCCGGGCCGGTGAGCGTCAGCATGCGGCTGCGTCCCAGCAGGTCGAGCACCTCGCCGATCTCTCTTTCGCGTCCGAGGAATGTCGTGAGCCGCGTCGGCAGGTTGTTCGGCGTGATCCCGGCCGTGGCGATCGCCGGGAATGCGTCCTGGAGCCCCGGGATCACCAGCTGCCACAGGTGCTCGGGCTGATCCAGGTCCTTGAGCTGGTGCGGCCCGAGGTCGCGCACGGACACGCCCTGCGGCAACGCTCCCTCGACCAGCCCCCGCGTCGCATCGGACAGGAGGACCTGCCCGCCGTGGGCAACGCCGGCCACGCGGCTGGCGCGGTGCACGTTCAGTCCGGCGTAGGTCTTCGCCGAGAAGCTCGCCTCGCCGGTGTGCATCCCCATCCGCACGCGGACCTCGGTGTCGGGTGCCCAGGGCTCCGCCGCCAGCGCACGCTGCGCCTCAACTGCCGCGGCCACCGCGTCCGGCGCCGCGGAGAACACGACGAAGAACGAGTCGCCTTCCGTCCCGGCCTCGACGCCGCCTGCCGCCCCGAAGGCGGTGCGCAGCAGCTCTCGATGGCGCTCGAGGATGGCCGGCCACGCCTCGGCGTGCTCCGTCGCCAGGCGGGTCGACCTCTCGATGTCGCTGAACAGGAAGGTGACCGTACCGGTCGGGAGATCGGGCATCTGCGGTGCCGAGTCTGCGGCCGAGGGTCCGGCCAGCGCAAGCGACAAGTGGCCGGTAGGCTGCGCTGATGCTCTCCGTCCCCAGCGTGCTGGCCAACCGACCGGTGCTCGCCGCTGTCCTTGGCGCGCTGACGATCGCCTTCTCGGCGATCTTCGTGCGGTTGGCCGACGTCACGCCGGTCACGGCGGCGTTCTTCCGGTGCGCCTACGCCCTGCCGCCGCTGGCGCTGCTCGCCTGGTCCGAGCGGCGCCGCTACGGCCCGCGTGCGCCCGGCCAGAGACGCCTGGCGTGGATCGCCGGAGCCTTCTTCGCGGCGGATCTCGTGCTCTGGCACTACGCCATCGAGCAGGTCGGGGCGGGCCTGGCGACCGTGCTCGGCAACACCCAGGTCGTGTTCGTGCCGATCGCGGCGTGGCTCATCCTCAAGGAGCGTCCCGGCGCACGCGTCGCGATCTCGGTGCCGATCGTCCTCCTCGGCGTGGTCCTCATCTCCGGCGTGCTCGGCGGGGATGCCTACGGGCAGGACCCGGTGCTCGGCGTCGTGTTCGGGATCGGCACCGGCATCGCCTACGCGGGGTTCCTGCTCGTCCAGCGTCGCGCCAATGCCGATCACCGTCGGCCGGCCGGGCCCCTGTTCGATGCGACGATGTCGGCGGCGGCCTGCTCACTCCTCATCGGCCTGCCGCTGGGCACGCTGGACCTGGTCCCGAGCTGGCCGGCGCACGGCTGGCTGCTGCTGCTGGCGCTCGGCGTCCAGGTCGTGGGCTGGCTGCTGATCAGCATCAGCCTGCCGCGCCTGCCCGCGGCGATCACCTCCGTCGTGCTCACCCTCCAGCCGGTCGGCTCGGTGCTGCTGGGGATCTGGCTGCTGGGCGAGGCGCCGTCGGTCGGGCAGCTGCTCGGCGTCGGCCTCATCCTGGTCGGGCTGCTGGTCACGACCCTGCGCGTGCGCCCGCGACAGTGGCGGCGGGCCCAGCCCCAGCTGGGCTGATCAGCTTGGCAGTGACGCCGGCAGGCTGACCACGAAGCAGGTGGTGCCGGGCTCCGAGGCGACCTCGATCCGGCCCCCATGGCGCCCGACCACGTTGTGCGAGATGTGGAGGCCCAGGCCGGTGCCCTTGCCGGGCGGCTTGGTCGTGTAGAACGGCTCGAACAGCCGTGCCCGGATCTCGTCAGGGATGCCGGATCCCGAGTCGCACACCGTGACGCGCACGCCGTCGCCCTCGGGATCGGACTCGGCACGCAGCGTCAGCGTCCCGCGTCCCTCCATCGCGTCGATCGCGTTATCGACCAGGTTGGTCCACACCTGGTTCAGCTCGGACCCGAACGCCTCGATCTCCGGCAGCTCCTCGTCGAACTCGCGGACGACGTCCACCCCGTCGCGCAGCCGATGACGCAGGATCACCAGCGTCTGCTCGAGCCCGGCCCGCACGTCGACGCGCTGCACCGGCGCCTGGTCGAGGTACGCGTAGCCCTTCACCGCACCGACAATCTCGCTGATGCGCCCGACGGCCATGCGCAGCTCTCCGAGGAGCACATGGACCGATGCGTCCGCCGCCAGCCAGGGCAGCACCTCGGCCGGTAGCTCCTCCAGCCTCGGCACCGTCCACCCGGCGTCCACCAGTGCGCTGGCGGACTCATCGTCGCCGGTCAGACGAGCGATCTCGTCGATGCGGTCCGCTCGATCCAGCGTCGATCGCGGCGGCGAGGCGTCCACCGGCGGCCGGGGCGGAGGCGTGGGATGGGGATGCGCCTCGGCATTCGCGACCGCGCTGGCGAGGCCGTCGATCGCCCGCATGGCGGCCGCGGCCGGGTTGTTGAGCTCGTGTGCCAGCCCGGCCGCCAGCGTGCCCAGCCCGGCCAGCTTCTCCCGCTCGCGCAGCATCGACTCCATGCCCCGCAGCCGGCTGACCGCCGTCCGGATGACCGCCAGCGCCACGTCCGGCCCCGCGCCGAGCAGCTCGCGCACCGCCGTCACCGGGATGCGCAGCACCTCGGCCGGTTCGGTCGCCGTGACCGATGCCAGGCGCCGCCCGCCCTCGAGCGCGGCGAGCTCGCCCTGCAGCGCGCCGGGACCCACGTGCGCGACCGGAATGTCGCTGGTACCGGACCGCTTGGTAACGTCCATCTCCCCGGACAGCACGACGTACAGGGAGTCGGCCTGGTCACCCTCTTGGATCAGTGTCGCGCCTGCGGCGAGGTCGACGATCTCGGCCATGTCCACCAGGCGGTGCAGGAGCCCGTCGTCGAGGCCACCGAACAGCGGCGTGGCACGCAGCCGCTCGACGATGGCCTCGCGATCGAGATGCTGGTGGCCGGCGTCGCTCACAGCTGGGCGAGGAACTGGTGCACGAACTGGACCGACATCGCACCCTCTCCGACCGCGCTGGCGATCCGCTTCACCGATTGATGGCGCACATCGCCGGCGGCGAACACCCCGGGCATGCTCGATTCCAGGAGGTAGGGATCACGGTCGAGGTTCCAGCCGAGCTCCGCGTTGATATCCGGCCCGGTGAGGATGAAGCCGCGATCGTCGCGAGCAAGCACGCCGTCGAGCCAGTCGGTCCGCGGCTGCTGCCCGATGAACACGAATGCGGCCGCGATCGGCAGCTCGAAGTCACCGTCCGGCGAGGAGAAGGTGGCGCCCTCGAGATGCTCGGTGCCGCGGAAGGCTCGCGACTCGGATTTAACGTGGATCTGCACGCGCTCCAGCGCCCGAAGCTGCTCCACCAGGTAAGCGCTCATCGTGGCCTCGATGTCCGGGCCGCGGACCACGAGGTGCACCCCGCTCGCGTAGCGGGCCAGGTGCACGGCGGCCTGGCCGGCCGAATTCCCGCCCCCGATGACGGCCACCGGGTCGTCGCGGTACAGGACGGCCTCGGTCGTCGCAGCGCCGTAGTAGACCCCGCGCCCGGCAAGCTCGGCCGCTCCCGGCACCTCGAGCTGTCGATACTCGACGCCGCTGGCGATGACGACCGCCTGGCAGCTGATCTGGTCCTCCTCGTCCAGGACGATGACCCGGTACGGATCCTCGCGTCGGAGGGTGGCCGCCTCCTCGGACGACAGGAACTCGGTCCCGAGCCGGCGCGCCTGTGCCACGGCCCGTCGGGCGAGATCGCTTCCCGTCAGGCCGCTTGGAAAGCCGAGGTAGTTTTCGATGCGGCTGGTCGTCCCGGCCTGGCCACCCGGCGCGTCGCGCTCGATGAGCAGGGTCTTCAGGCCCTCGCTCGATCCATACACTGCGGCCGCCAGTCCGGCTGGGCCTGCTCCGACGATGACCAGGTCGTAGAAGGGCAGCGTCGGCCGTGTCGCCAGCCCGAGCGCCGTGGCCAGCTCGCGATTGGTCGGGTCGCGCAGGATCTTGCCGTCCTCGAAGAGGACCATCGGCACGCCGGGGTCGACCGCGTCGTCGAGCGTCGCGCTCAGGCGCCGCCCCTCGTCGTCCGCTTCCGGGTCGTGCCAGAGGTACGGAATCTGGTTGCGCGTCAGGAAGTCACGGATGTCGTGGCCCCGCGGCGCCCAGCGCCCGCTGAGCAGGCGCAGTCCCTCGAACTGTGGCCGATACGAGGCTGTCCAGTCGCTGAGCAGGTCGTCGAGGATCGGGTACAACCGCTCCTCCGGCGGGTCCCACGGCTTCAGCACGTACTGGTCGAGCCGGACGTCGTTAATCGCCTGGATGGCGGCCTCGGTATCGGCGTAGGCGGTGAGCAGGATCCGCTTCGAATCCGGTTGGATCTCGAGTGCCTCGCGCAGGAACTCGATGCCCGTCATCTCGGGCATGCGCTGGTCGACCACGAACAGCGCCACCGGGTCCGCCCTGCGCGTCAGCTCGCGGGTCGTGTCCAATGCCTCGGCGCCGCTTGCCGCGGCGAGCACCCGAAACCGGTCCCCGTACCGGGCGCGCAGATCGCGCTCGATCGATCGAAGGACCTGGGCATCGTCGTCCACCGCCAGGATCGCCGGCTTGGCCGCCATGCCGCCGAGTGTAGCGCCGCCTGCGCTACGCTCCGCCCATGCCGTGGACGAATCTCGCCCCTCGCCTCCTGAGCGGTCGAAGGACTTCCTGAGCGATGCTCCTCTCGGGCACCGGCCGCCTGGCGCCCGTGGGCCGATCGCCATGGGCGATCCGGGTGGAGGAGGGCCGCATTGCCTGGATCGGAGATGCGGCTGACGCGGCAGATGACGACCGCTTCCATGTCGGAGATGCCCTCGTCACGCCCGGTCTGGTGGACAGCCACACGCATCCGGTGTTCGCCGGCGATCGGGCCGACGAGGCCGCCGCCAGACTCGAGGGAGTGCCGTACTCCGAGGGCGGCATCCTGCGCACGATGCGTGCGACGCGTGCCGCGGACGACGACACGCTGGAGACCCTGATCGAGGGACGGCTGCGCGCTGCGCTGGCATCGGGCACCACGACGGTCGAGTGCAAGTCGGGATACGGCCTGTCGCTGGACGAGGAGCTGCGACACCTGCGCCTCCTGCGCCGCGTCGCGTCGCGCCTCCCGATCCGGGTCGTCACCACCTTCCTGGGCGCGCACGCCGTCCCGCCCGAGGCCGCTTCGATGGCCGATTACGCGGCGGCCGTGGTGGACGAGATGATCCCGGCGGTCGCCTCCGAAGGGCTCGCCGACTTCGTCGACGCCTTCGCCGATGCGGGCTTCTTCGACCTCGACGCCACCGAACGCATCGCTCGGGCCGCCGGCGCGGCCGGGCTCGGCGTGCGCCTCCACGCAGAGCAGCTGGCGCGGACCGGCGCGGCCGAGCTCGGCGCGCGGCTCGGCGCCGCGTCGGTGGATCACCTGGAGCAGCTCGACACGGCTGGGGTGACGGCGCTGGCCTCGTTCGACACGGTCGCCACGCTGTTGCCGGCGCCGGCCATCGTGCTGCGCGACCGAATGCCGCCGGCGCGCGCTCTGCTCGACGCGGGCGCCACGGTCGCGCTGGCCAGCGACGCGAACGCAGGGACCTTCGGTTCGTTCGGCGCCATGCCGCTCGTCGTCGGCCTCGGCGCCACCCTGCTCGACATGTCCGTCACCGAAGCCCTGACCGCGGCCACGGCGGGAGGTGGCGCCGCGCTGCGAATCCCTGGGCTCGGGCGCCTGGAGCCCGGCGCGCCGGCCGACTTGGTGGCATGGGATGCAGACCATGAAGGGGCATTTGCCCTGCACCTCGGCTCGGTTCGACCGCTCCGCGCCTGGATCGCGGGTGTGGAGGTCCGTCCGGCGTGAGCCCGCGTGCGACACTGCGCGCCATGGACCGATTCGACCTGGTCGTGGTGGGGGCCGGCGCAGCCGGCGAGGCCGCTGCGCACTACGCCCTCGCCCAGGGCGCCTCGGTGGCGGTCATCGACCGCGGGCTGTTCGGCGGGTCGTGCCCCTTCTTTGCCTGCATGCCGTCGAAGGCGCTGCTGCATGCCGCGGCGGTCCATCACGGCGGGGGTGACTACCCGTGGTCGAAGGCGTCGGAATTCCGGGACTACATGATCAACCGCACCGACAGCGACACCTTGGACGACTCGGGCCACGTCCGGTCGCTCGAGGCAGCCGATGCGACCGTGATCCGTGGTTCCGCGTCGCTGGCCGGGCCGCACCAGGTCCGCATCGGCGATCAGCTCATCGCCGCCGAGGCGGTGGTGCTCGCCGTCGGCTCGGTCAGCCGGGTGCCGCACGATCTGCCCGGGCTCGACGAGGCGCAGCCCTGGACCAATGTCCAGGGCACCGGCACCCGCGAGCTGCCGAAGTCGCTGCTGATCCTGGGTGCCGGACCGACGGGCGTCGAGCTGGCCCAGGTCTACACCCGCTACGGCGTGCCGGTCACGCTCGTCCATCCCCGCGACCGGGTCCACGACCGGGAGCATCGCCGCTCGTCCGAGCTGCTCGGCGCCGCCCTCGAGGCCGAGGGCGTGCGGCTGCGGCTCGGCTGCCGGGCTGTGCGCGTCGAGGCCGCACCGCGCGGCGGCCCCCATCGCGTCGAGCTGAGCACCGGGGAGACGGTCGAGGGCCACGAGATCCTGCTCGCCATCGGCCGGGACCTGCCGCTCGACGGCCTCGGGCTCGACACCATCGGCGTCACGCCGACGGACGGGCGGCTGGCACCGGACGAGCGGCTGAGGATCGCGGACGGCGTGTACGTGGCCGGCGACGTCGCCGGTCCGGAGCTTCATACCCACCTGGGGCACTACACCGGCGAGGCGGCGGCACGGATCGCGCTCGGCGACGACGATTATCGGCCGGCCCTCGAGGCCATCCCGCGCTCGACCTACACGACGCCGGAGGTGGCCTCGGTCGGCCTGTTGCTCGAGCAGGCCAGGGAACGCGGCATCGACGCCGTGGAGTACACGGTCGACATCGGTACCTCGGCCAAGGGTTACGTGACCGAGTCGGGCGGGCACTGCACCATCGTGGTCGACCGCAGGAAGCGGGTGCTGGTCGGTGCGTTCCTGGCCGGGCTGGGCGTGTCGGAGACCATCCACGAGTGCGTCCTCGCCATTCGTGCCGGTGTGCCGCTCGACATCCTGGCCGACACGATTCACGCGTTTCCCACCGTCGCTCGGGTGCTCGGCACCGCCTTCATCGACGCCGACCGGGATCTCCGCCGCTGAGCACCGGCCCGCGGTTGTACGATCGTGGGGTGAGCGAGGGCATCGGCACGACGACCGACCTGCTGCGGCGGACGCCGGAGCTGCTCCGCGCCCTCCTCGTTGGCCTGCCGGACGACTGGACCCAGACGACCGATGTCCCCGAGGACGGCTGGCGGCCGCGGGACGTCGTCGGGCACTTGATCACCGGCGAGCTCACCGACTGGATCGAGCGCACCCAGCGCATCCTCGAGCACGGCACGGCCGTGCCATTCGATCGGTTCGAGCGCTTCGCGCACGAAGAGCGCGACATCGATGCCACGCTCGACGGGCTGGTCGAGCGGTTCGCGACGCTCCGGGCCGAGAACCTGGCCCGGCTGGACGAGCTGGCGACCGATGCGGACCTCGACCGCCGCGGCATGCACCCCAGCCTCGGAGAGGTGACGCTTCGCGAGCTCATCGCGACATGGGCCGTCCACGATCTCGACCACGTCTCGCAGATCTTCGCCGGCTTGGCTGGAAGCCACGACGCGGCGGTCGGTCCCTGGAAGGCCTACCTCGGCATCCTGCTGCGGCGCGAGGACCCGGCGGCCGTCCCCGGCTGACCGGCGACGGGGATCAGGACTCCTCGACGATCACCGTCATCTGCATGTCCGTGTGCACGGTGCAGGTGACCGGGAACGTGCCCGCCTCGTCGAACGTGATGACGACCGTCTGGCCCGCGCTGAGTGGCTCATCGAACACCGCATCGGCGTCCGGCGTTCCATTCTCACCGTTGGTGACCGTGTGGCCGGCGCCGTCCTCGTTGACGAAGGCGACGGTGTCCCCCACCGCGACGGTGATCTCCTCGGGATCGAAGGCGAGGTCGCGCACCGTGACGGTGGCATCCGCGTCGGCCGGGACGTCTGTGGCAGCGGACTCGCTTGCGGCGCCGGGATCCTCGGGCGGCCCGCACGCCGCCAGCGCGGTCCCGAGCAGCACCATGGCGGCAACGCGCGCGGCGGACCGACGAGTGCTCATGGCCCACGACCCGGCACGATCCGTGCCGCACCCGGGCCGGCTCCCCGGGTCGTAGGCTTCCGCTCGTGACCGAGACCTTGCTCCTGGCCGCGCTGTTCTTCGCGGCGGCGCTCCTCTACTCCAGCGTCGGTCACGCCGGCGCATCAGCCTACCTGGCCGCGATGGCGCTGATAGGGCTCCCGCCGGACGTCATGCGCCCCACAGCGCTTGTGCTGAACCTGTTCGTGGCCGGGATCGTCGTTGTCCGCTTCACGCGCGCCGGTCACCTTCCCTGGCGCGAACTGCTGCCGCTGGTCCTGGGTTCCATCCCGGCCGCGTTCATCGGGGGAGGGATCGAGCTGCCGGGCGAGATCTACCGTCCGCTCGTCGCGATCGTGCTGCTGGCCGGCGCGTGGCGGCTGGCGACCGCGCCTGCGGCCGGTGAGGACGTCCCGACCGGCGTGCCGCTGCTGCCCGGCATCCTGGCCGGAGCGGCTATCGGCCTGCTGGCCGGCCTCACCGGGACAGGCGGGGGCATCTTCCTGACGCCTCTGCTTGTCCTCGCTGGCTGGGCCGCCACGCGCGACGCGGCCGGGCTGTCCGGAGCGTTCATCCTCGCCAACTCGCTGGCCGGCCTGGCCGGCCTGGCGAGCGGAGGCGTGACCTTGCCGAGCGCTCTCCCCGTCTGGATTGCCGCGGTGGTCGCCGGCGGGCTCATCGGCTCGTGGCTGGGAGCGGCTCGCTACAGCGTCCTGGGGCTGCGTCGCGCCCTGGCCGTCGTACTGGTGATCGCGGCCGGAAAGCTGGTCTTCTTCCCCTGACCCGGCGGTAGGATGGCGGCATGACGGCGACCCGAGAGCCGGCGTCCTCGGCCCATGGCAGCGAGGCCCTGCGCCTGGTCGGCGCTGAGACCGAGGTCCCGCTCGTCACCGGCGGCACGGCGCGGTACCTGAACCTCGACTACGCGGCCTCCGCCCCGGCGCTGCAGGCCGTGCACGACGCCGTCGAGGAGCTCCTCGGCTGGTACTCCTCCGTCCATCGCGGGGCCGGCTTCAAGTCGCGCGCCTCGACGGCGGCGTACGAGGGTGCGCGCGAGTCGATCGCCCGCTTCGTCAACGCCCGGCCCGACGACGCGGTGATCATCACGCGCAACACGACCGACTCCATCAACCTGCTGTCCGGCACGCTGCCCGAGGGCACGCACGTGGTGTGCTTCGCCGGCGAGCACCACGCCAACCTTCTGCCGTGGAAGCGGATCGGCGTGCGCTACCTGGCGATACCCGATTCGCCGGCCGAGATGCTGGACGTACTGGCCGCAACGCTTCGCGACCTGCCGCATTGCGAGGATCCGCACCTCGTGGCAGTGACGGGCGCGAGCAACGTGACCGGCGAGATCTGGCCGGTCGCGGAGATCGCCCGGGTGGCGCATGACCACGGCGCACGCCTGCTGGTGGACGCCGCGCAGCTGGCCCCCCATGCGCCGATCGACATGGTGCGCGACGGCATCGACTACCTCGCCCTGTCGGGCCACAAGCTGTACGCCCCATATGGCGCCGGCGCGCTCATCGGCGAGCGCGACTGGCTCAGTGCCGGCGATCCTTTCCTGCGTGGCGGTGGCGCGGTGAAGGTGGTGACGCTCGACGACACCGTGTGGGCCGAGCTGCCCGACCGCCAGGAAGCCGGCTCACCGAACGTGATCGGCGCCGTCGCCCTCGGCGTGGCGTGTGACACGCTCGCATCAGTCGGGATGGATCGCATTGCCACCGAGGAGCGAGCGCTGTTGGACCATGCCCGCGAGGTGCTGGCCACGATCCCCGAGTTCGAGCACTACCGGGTCTGGCCCGCCGAGCACCCGCGCGTCGGCCTGCTGACCTTCAACCTGCGCGGCGTGCAGTACGACCTTCTCGCCGCGGTGCTCTCCGCCGAGTACGGGATCGGCATCCGACACGGCTGCTTCTGCGCCCACCCGTTGATGATGCGGCTCCTCCACGTCGACGATGCCGAGGCCCATCGGTTGATCGACGAGACCCGAGCCGGCCACCACGAGCGCCTGCCGGGCGCCGCCCGGATGAGCCTTGGCCTGGGCTCGACCCGCGCCGACGTCGACGCCTTCGCCGATGCCCTGCGCACGATCGCGGCCGACGGCCCGAGCTGGACGTATGCGGTCGCCGACGAGACCGACGAGTACGAGCCGAGCCCGGATCCGCGGCCACTGCCCGCGATGGCAGCACGGATGGTCGAGCACCCGCACGGGCACGGCGAATCCGCCTGATGAACGACCTCACCGCCGCATGGATTGCAACCCAGGCCGCCCTGCCGGCCGAATGGACGCTGGACGGCCTCAGATGCACGTCGACTGGCCTTTCGAGCCATCAGCGCGACGACGGCTGGCGGGCAGTTGCCGTTCGCACTGACGGACTGAGCGCTGAAGCGACTTCGGACGATCCACTCGACGCCCTGCGGAACCTTCTGCTGACCCTGCCCGAGTAGCGCGCCGGTGGCAGGCCGCCATCGTCGTCGGGATGGTGATCGGGATCGATCGGCTCGCCGGACTGTAAAGCCTGCCGGCTGGCCCGCGCGGCGCGGGACATTCGGCACTGCGGACGCGCCATGGCTCCGTGTTCTGATCGTCAGCGTGCCTGAGCCGACCCCGTGAGCGTCCTGGCGGTCGCCACATTCCTCGCCATCCTCGCAATCGTTGCCTTCGCCATCGTGACGGTCACCGTCATCCTGGCGCTGGCCGATCGGCGGTCCCTGCTGCCGGCCGTTGGGCCCAGCACGCTGTGGGTGGCGGCGCTGGTCGCGGTGATCGCAACTACGGGAAGCCTGTACTTCAGCGAGGTCGCCGGTTTCGTGCCCTGCACGCTGTGCTGGTACCAGCGGATCGCGATGTATCCGCTGGCCCTGATCCTCGGAATTGCGGGGTGGCGCGGCGATACCGGCGCTCGTGCGTACGCCGTGCCCCTGGCCGGCATCGGCGCAGTCATCTCGCTGTACCACATCGCGGTGGAGCGGCTGCCCGGCCTTCCCACCGGCTCATGCTCGCTGGCGGTGCCGTGCGACCTGATCTACGTCGAGCGATTCGGGTTCATCACCATCCCGGTCATGGCCCTCGCCGGCTTTCTCCTGATCATCACCCTGCTGCTCGCCTTCGCGGGACGCGGGCCCGAACCCCTGGAGGATTCTGAATGACGACCCGAGCCGATCGAACGCGCGGCATGCCCCGCCGCAGCCGCGTGGAGCCCGCGAGCCGGCCATCCCGTGCGCCGCTATTGATGGGCGGCGCCGTGGTCCTGCTGTTGGCGATCGCCGCGGTCGGTGCGGTGGGCCTCTCCGCCACGCCGCCCACCGGTCTGGCGGAGCCGGCCGACACGCCGCTTTCCGTGTCCGGCACGGCCCTCCCCGAACTCTCCGACCCCGCCAACGATGCGGCCGTCGGCCTTCCGATCCCGGCCCTGGTGGGGACCGACGTGGACGGCAATCCGATTACGGTCGGCCCCGATGATGGACCGATGGCGATCGTGGTCCTGGCCCACTGGTGCTCGCACTGCCAGGCCGAGGTGCCGCTGCTCGCCGACTACCTTGCGACGACCGGGATGCCCGATGGGGTTCGGCTCGTCGGCGTCTCGACCGCCATCGATCCCGCTCGCCCGAACTACCCGCCTTCCTCGTGGCTGGAGCGCGAGGGGTGGACGGTCCCGACGCTGGTCGATGATGCGGCGAGCGGTGGGCTGACCGCGCTCGGCGTATCGAGCTTCCCGGGCTTCGTGTTCGTTGACGCGGACGGCACCGTCACCGGTCGGTTCACCGGCGAGATGCCGATGGCTGCCTTCGACGAGGCGGTGCGCGCCCTGGCGCCGTGACGGTCGCGACGAACATCGGGATTCCCACCCGGCGAGACTAACGGCCAACCTGCGGCGCCCGGGTGCGAGGATTCCCATCCCTCGGGACTAACGGCCACGAATCTGCGCCACATTGGCTGTGCTTTGCGGCAGCAGCAAACCGCGGGCAGGACGAGGCGAATATCGAGCCCAAGTTGGCCGTTAGTCCCACCAGATGCAAATCTCGAATCGGTGGTGCCTCGCCGGGACGGTGCCCCATCGTTTGCGGCGCCCCGCCCGAGGTGCCACGATCGAGCCCGGATGCCTGCCCCTGATACCGTCCTCGACACGCTTGGCCGGCCGATGCACGACCTGCGCATCAGCGTCACCGATCGGTGCAACTTCCGGTGCGTGTACTGCATGCCGAAGGAAGTCTTCGGCTCAGATCACGTCTTCCTGCCGCGTGCCGAGATCCTGGACTTCGAGGAGATCGAGCGCGTCGTCCGCGCGTCGGTCGGGCTCGGTGTGCGCAAGGTCCGCCTGACCGGCGGAGAGCCATTGGTCCGACGCAACCTCGAGCGGCTGGTCGCCATGCTGGCTGCCGTGCCCGGCATCGACGACCTGACGATGACGACGAACGCCTCGCTCCTCGGCCCGAAGGCGCAAGCGCTGGCCGATGCCGGCCTGCACCGGGTCAGTGTCAGCCTCGACGCGCTGGATGACGCCACCTTCATGCGCATGAACGACGTCGGATTCCCGGTCGCGCGCGTCCTCGACGGCATGGCCGCGGCAGAAGCCGCCGGGCTCGGGCCGATCAAGGTGAACACGGTGGTGCGCCGCGGCCTCAACGAGCACGCCATCCACGACCTTGCGCAGCACTTCCGCTGGACCGGCACCGTGGTGCGCTTCATCGAGTACATGGACGTTGGGCACACCAACGGATGGCGGCTCGACGACGTCGTGCCGGCCTCCGAGATCGCCGAGCGCATCGACGCGCGCTGGCCGCTGGAGCCGATGGACTCCGACTACCGCGGCGAGGTGGCGCAGCGATACCGATACCGCGACGGCGCCGGCGAGATCGGCGTCATCTCCAGCGTCACCCAGCCCTTCTGCGGTGACTGCACGCGTGCCCGGCTGTCGGCCGATGGGCACCTGTACACCTGCCTGTTTGCCACCACCGGCCACGACCTGCGCGGGATCCTGCGCGGTGGCGCCGACGACGAACAGCTCCAGGACGCAATTCGCGCAATCTGGATCGGTCGCGACGACCGCTACTCCGAGCTGCGCACCCTCGAGACCGTCGAACTTCCCAAGGTGGAGATGAGCTTCATCGGCGGCTAGGAGTGGATCGGGCCGGGTCGCTCCCGGAGCGGGCCGCCCGAGCGGCCATGCACAGCCGCCAGGATCTCGGCCACGATCGCGGTGGCGACCTGCTCCGCACCGTCCGCGCCGATGTCCAGCCCGGCGGGCGCGTGGATCGCGGCCCGGTCGGTTTCGGATGGAGACGCGGGCAGCTCGTTGAGGAGACGCTCGGTCCGATCGCGCGGCCCGAGGATGCCGAGATAGATGAGCCCGTGGCCCAGGAATCCGCCGACGAAGGCCGCGTCGCGCAGATAGTCGTGACTCATCACCACCGCCGCGGTCCATTCGCCCGCACCGGTCGCGTCCGCGGCCGAGGCCGGATCGGCATCAAGCAACCGCGCTCCAGCGAAGCGCTCTTCACGCAGCCACGAGCGGCGGGGGTCGACGACATCGACCCGCCATCCCTGCCGAAGTCCGGCCTCCACCAGCGGCGCGGCATCCGGACCGGCGCCGCACACCACCAGATGGAGGGGTGGCAGGATCGGATCGAGGATGCTCTCGCCGATGACCGTCGGCCGGCCATGTGCGACTGCCAGCACGGACCGCTCGCCGAGCGACGCGGCCTCGGTCGCGGTGAGCTGGCGCCGCGTCCCGTCGAGGCTGGTGAGCTGGTAGGTCGCGCGGCCCTCGCTCCGGGCGGCGACGAGGGCGTCGAGCGTCGCCGCCGCCAGCGTCGGAGGCTCGGCGAGGAGCTCGATCACGCCCCGGCAGCCGAGCCCCAGGCCCCACAGCTCGTCGCCTTCCGCCGAGTGGTCGATCGTCACCAGCAGCGGCGCGTCCTCGTCGATCGCCCGTCGTGCGAGGCGGGCGGCTTCCTCCTCCAGGCAGCCGCCGCTGATCAGGCCGATCGGCGACGAGTCCCTCGGCACGAGCAGCCGCGCTCCCGGACGCCGGTACGACGAGCCGCGGACCGACACGACGGTTGCCAGGGCGACAGGCTCACCGGCGGCCTGGAGCCGCCGTGCGGCATCGAGGACCGCGTCGATCTCGCTCATGGGCCCCGACTCTAGCGACGGCAAGCCCCGCGTACCATCCGGCGCCCGCGTGGCGGGGTTACGCCGCGTCGGCCGCCTTCCGCAGCTCCTCGACCTCGATCTTGCCCATCTTGAGCATCGCTTCGGTCGCCCGCCGCGCCCGCTCGGGATCAGGGTCTTCCATCAGCTCATTGAGCTCGCGCGGAACGATCTGCCACGACAGGCCGAATCGGTCCTTCAGCCATCCGCACGGCCCGGGCTCGCCGCCGTTGGCGGTGAGCGCGTCCCACAGGCGATCGACCTCGGCCTGGTCGTCGCACTCGATCACGAACGAGACTGCCTCGTTGAATCGGAAGTCCGGGCCGCCGTTCAGACCCTGGAAATGCTGGCCGGCAAGCGTGAAGTCGACGACCAGGACCATGCCGGCCGGTCCGCTCGGCGTGTCAGCCGGGGAGCGGAAGAGGCGGTCAATGTGGCTGTCCGGCACCAGCTCGGTGTAGAACGTCGCGGCCTCCTCGGCCTTGCCGTCGAACCACAGGCACGGATACAGGGGCGGCATCTGGTCTCCTCCAGTGAAGGTGTGCTTTGCTCAGTACGACCCGACGGCGCCGCGAGACTCATCGGTCGCGACGGCGGGGGTCGCCTCATGCTTGCCTGGCGGCATCCAGGTGTTCGCGTAGGACGCGGTTGAAGCGATCGGGATGCTCGAGGTTCACCATGTGAGCCGACTCGAACTCCTCGAGCCGCGCCCCGTCCACCGACTTCGCGAGGTGGCGCATCGAGTCCACGGTGCCCGGGTCGTCGAGCGTTCCCAGCATCACCAACAGCGGCGCCTTGAGGTCGCCCAGGCGGCCAGCGGCGGGCGGGTCGAGCGGCTGCGGCTCGCCCTCCTCCTTCTCAGCCAGGTAGTTCTCGAGGACCCAGTCGTGCACCCGGCGCCGCACCTCCGGCACGCGTTCGGGCGGCTGGCCCTGCCCATCGGCCCAGAAGGCGGTCTCCCAATCGGTGAGCGCCTCCCACTCCTTGGCCTTCCACATCGCCTCGACCGGCTCCCACGTCTCGGCCGGCAGCTCTGCCGGAGACTCGTAACCGCCGACGCCCCCGGCCACCACGGTCAGTGAGCGAACGCGATCGGGGAATTCGAGCGCAAAGTCGAGCGCGATCTGCCCGCCGCGCGACAGGCCGACGACGTGCGCAGAGGCCTCCCCGAGGTGGTCGAGCAAAGCGGCGATATCGGCGCGGTTGGAAAACGACACCGCATCGGTCTCGGTCTGGCCGAAGCCGCGTGTGTCGTACCGGATGACCCGGTACGCGTCCTTGAGCGCGTCGACCTGGTCGTCCCACATCTGCCGGTTCGCCACCCCGGCGTGGATCAGCACGACGGCCTCACCGCTGCCGCTGACGTCGTAGGCGATCCGCGCGCCGTTCGTCTCGAGGTACTCGGTCATGGGCTGAAGCCTAGGGCGAGAGGCTGCCGACGCGTGTCAGGAATCGCTGGCGAACAGGACGCCCGGGTTCAGGATTCCCGCCGGATCCCACGCGGCCTTGATGGCGCGCATGGCCGCGACGGCCTCGCGGCCGCGGTCGCGCTCCAGCCATGCGACCTTGGCCACGCCGATGCCGTGCTCGGCGCTGACGGCGCCGCCAAGGGCGAGCACGAGCTCCAGCACGGCGTCGTCGACCCGCTCGTCGTCCGGTGCGGGACCGATGACGTTCACATGCACGTTGCCGTCACCGACGTGGCCGTAGCAGATGGTGCGGGCATCGGGATCCACCGCGCGAACCGCTTCCGGAGCCCGGGTGACCAGCTCCGCGTACTGCGCAGCAGGTACCGACACGTCGAGCTTGTGCGGCACGCCCTCGGCGTTGACCGCCTCGGTGTGGCGCTCGCGTAGCTGCCACAGCCGATGCCGGCCGCCCGGATCGGTGGCCACGGCCGCGGCGTCGTCATCGACGCCGATGGTCTCCAGCGCCGCGAGGAGCTCGTCGGTCGGGTCGGCGGCATCGGAGCCAGCCTCGACCAGCAGGTAGACCGGTCGACGCCCCGCGAAGGGCGCCGACACGTTGGCGTGGCGCATGACGAGCTCCAGGCCCGCATCGGTGAACAGTTCGAGGGCCAGGACCGATGCGAGCTCACGCCGCAGCCGGCCGGCCGCCGCGACCGCGGAGGTTGCATCCGCGAAGCCGATGACGGCCACGGCCCGCTGCGCCAACGGTGGCACCAGGCGCAATCGGACCCGCGTGATCACCGCCAAGGTCCCTTCGGAGCCGGCCAGCAGGCCGCCGAGGTCATAACCCGTGTTGTCCTTGGGCATGCCCGGCAGCCGTCGCACGATCGAGCCGTCGGCCAGGACCGCCTCGAAGCCGAGCAGCTGGCGGCGCATCGGCCCATGGCGAAGGACGTTGGTGCCGCCGGCGTTGGTGGCGACCATTCCGCCGATCGTGGCGGAATCCCGCGCGCCGAGATCCACGCCCACGTCCCAGCCGGCACCCCGCGCGACCGCCTGTACCGCGGACAGCGTGGCGCCCGCGCCAACCGTGATCTCGCCCGCGTCGGCATCGACATCCTCGAGGGCCGAGAGCCGCAGCGTCGAGAGCACCACCTCGCCGCCTCGTGGCACCGAGCCGCCCACGAGGCCGGTGTTGCCGCCCTGTGGAACGACGCCGACACCGGCATCCGCGCACGCGCGCAGCACGGCCCCGACGTCCTCTGCCGAACCCGGACGGACCACCGCCACCGCGTGGCCTCCGAACCGCCTCGTCCAGTCCGTCTCGTACGTGGCGCGCAGGCCCTCGTCGACCAGGCAGTGCTGGTCGCCGACGATCGCGTGGAGGGCCTCGACGAGGAACATGGGCGGCATCCTACGGCACGCGACTTGCGCGTCCTGCCGACATGGAACAGCGAGACGACCGACTGCCGCTGCCATCCGAGGACGAGGGCGACCTCGTCGAGGAGCCGCGCGAGGGGATGACCGACGACTTCCTGGTGGCACAGGAGGAGGGCGTCCCATACGACCCGCCGTCCGACCGGGTGATCGGTCCGACCGCAGGAGTAAGTGGGCCGGACGTTGCGGGCGTCGGCCTGGATCCGGGCGAGGAGCTCGGGCGCGAGGACCTGATCCAGGCACCCGAAGGCGGGATGGCGCGCGACGACGCGCTTACCGCCGACGTCGTTGCGGCCCTGCGTGCATCGGACGTCCCGGCCGGCGACCACATCCGGGTCTCGGCCGCCGGATCGACCGTCGTGCTGCGAGGCGACGTCGAGTCGGTCGACGTGCTCGACGAGATCCTCGGCATCGTCGGCGACGTGCCGGGCGTGGAGGATGTCGTCGACGAGGTGGCCATCGCCGGCGTGTAGACGCGACCGTTGCATGATCATGCGGTCAGACCGTATGATCATGCGTCCATGACCCAGACACCATCCCGCGGCCGGCCCCTGTGGGGCAGCCGCGTCCAGGCACCACTGACCGCCGTCGCCGTCGAGCTGTCGAGCACGACCGACGTCGATCGGCCACTGGCGCCGTACGACCTTGCTGCCAGCCGTGCGCACCTGCACGAGCTGCATCGGCTGGGCGTGATCGATGCCAACGGCCTCGAGCGCCTGGACGATGCCCTGGCGGGAATCGAGGCGCAGATCGAGGCCGGCACGTTCGCATGGGACGATCGACACGAGGACGTCCACATGAACGTCGAGGCCGCCGTGCGCGACGCGGTCGGCCCCGAGCTGGCCGGCCAGCTGCAGGCCGGGCGCAGCCGCAACGAGGAGGTCGTGACCGACGAGCGGCTGTGGGTGAAGGCTGCCGTCGTCCGCCTCGACGCCGGCCTGCGCGGCCTCCAGGAGACTCTGCTCCATCGCGCCGAGGAGCATGTCGAGGCGATCCTCCCCGCGCATACGCATACGCAGCCAGCTCAGCCGATGCTGCTCGCCCATCACCTGCTGGCGCACGTCGAGATGCTGGATCGGGACCGGGGCTCGCCTGGCGGACGCCGCCCGACGCGTCGACGCCTCTCCCGCCGGTTCGGGCGCCGCGGTGGGGAGCGGCCTGGGGATCGACCGCGACGCAGTGGCCGAGCGGCTGGGCTTCGGCGGCGTCACCGCCAACAGCCTCGACGCGGTCTCGGATCGTGACTATGCCGTCGAGCTGACCTCGGCCGCCGCCACGGCCCTCATGCACCTGTCGCGCCTGGCTGCCGACCTGGTGGCGTGGTCGACCCCGTACTACCGCTTCGCCCGCATCGGCGACGGCTACGCCACCGGCAGCTCCATGCTGCCGAACAAGCGCAACCCCGACGTCGCCGAGCTGGTTCGGGCGCGCGCTGCCGCTGCACTTGGCGATCTCAGCAGCGTCCTGGCCGTGCAGACCGGCCTGCCGTTGGGCTACCACAGGGATCTCCAGGAGACGCGGGCACCGATGCAGCGCACCGTCGCCTCGCTGGACTTGGCCCTCGCGGCGATGGACGACATGCTGCGCGGGGTCACATTCGACACCGATGCCATGGCTACCGCCGCCGGATCCGGCCACGCACTGGCAACCGCGCTCGCCGAGCGGCTGCTGCGCGCCGGCGTGCCGTTCCGCGACGCTCACTGGCGCGTCGGCGAGCTCGTCGCCGAGGCGGAGGCGGCCGGCTGCGATCTCACCGAGCTGCCGGTGGACCGGCTGCGTGCCGCCCTGCCGGAGCTGGCTGAGCTCGACCCCATCGTTCCCACCCTGGCGGAGGCCGTGGCTGCCGCCGACCTCCCGGGAGGGACCGCGCCCGCTCGCGTGCGCTCCGCCCTCGCCGAAGCCCGCGAAAGGATCCAGCGAACATGACCGAGACCGTCGTCCTTGCCTACTCCGGAGGGCTCGATACCTCCGTCGCCGTCCCGTGGCTGCGCGAGACCCGCAACGTCGACGTCGTCACCCTGACCGTCGACGTCGGGGCCGGGGCCGCCTCCGAGGACGTGCTCGGCCGCGCGCTGGCCGGAGGGGCGCGTGAGGCACTGGCGGTCGATGCCCGCGAGGCATTCGTCACCGAGTTCGTGTGGCCCACGCTCCAGGCCGGCGCCCGCTACCAGGGCGTGTACCCACTGGCGACGGCCATCGCCCGGCCGCTCATCGCCCGGTTGCTGGTCGAGGTGGCGCACGAGGCCGGCGCGACGAGCGTGGCCCACGGCTGCACGGGCAAGGGCAACGACCAGGTGCGCTTCGACGTCGCCGTCGCCGCCCTCGACCCGAAGCTGTCGGTGATCGCGCCGATGCGGGTCGGCATGGGCATGAACCGCGACGAGGAGGTCGCCTACGCCAAGGCGCACGGCATCGAGATCGACCTCGGGCCAGGCTCGCCGTACTCGATCGACAACAACCTGTGGGGACGGTCCATCGAGGCGGGCGTCCTCGAGGATCCGTGGGCCAGCCCACCGGAGGACGCCTACGCCTGGACCGTCAACCCGGCCGATGCGCCGCGCCAGGCGACCGAGGTCGTCATCGGCTTCAGCAGCGGCGTGCCGGTCAGCCTGGACGGCCGCAAGCTCGACGGCGTGGCCCTGATCGAGGAGCTCAACCGGATCGCCGGGTCGTACGGGATCGGCCGCATCGACCATGTCGAGGATCGGCTGGTCGGCATCAAGAGCCGCGAGATCTACGAGGCTCCGGCCGCGGTGGTGCTGCACCAGGCACACGACGCGCTCGAGGGGCTGACGCTGTCCCGGGAGCTGCTGGCCTTCAAGCGGCAGGTCGCCGATCGCTTCGCCACGCTTGCCTACGACGGGCTGTGGTTCAGCGAGCTGGCCCGGGCGCTGCGCGCCTTCGTTCGCTGGACCCAGCAGCACGTCACCGGCGAGGTCCGGATGCGCTTCGCGCCCGGCGTCGCATCGGTCGTGGGCCGCCGGTCGCCGCACTCGCTGTACGACCTCACCCTGGCCAGCTACGGCGGCGAGGACACGTTCGACCACGAAGCCGCCGTCGGGTTCATCAGCATCTGGGGCCTGCCGGTCCGAACCCAGGCCGCCGTCCGCGGGCCGTTCGAGGATCCCGACGAGAAGCCGCTCATCGGACGCCTGTCCACCGTCCGCCGCAACGGCACCCGGGTCGAGACGCCGGCAGGCGAACCGGTGGCGGCGGCACCCGCCTCCCGGATGGTGGCCCCGCCCACCGAGCCCGCGCGCGTGGTGGCGTCGCTGACCGCCGGAGCCTCGTTCCAGCGGCGCGCACGCATGGCCGATCTCGATGCGATCCACACGATCAACGAGCGGTACGCGCGGCGCGGGATCCTGCTGTCGCGCACGCCCGACGAGATCGCCGAGCAGATCGGCACGTTCCGGGTGAGCGAGCTCGATGGCGAGGTGGTCGGCATCGCGGCTCTCCGCGACTTCGGCGACGGAATCGGCGAGCTCCGCTCCCTGGCCGTGGCCGATGCCGCCCAGGGCCGCGGCATGGGCGAGATGCTGGTGCGGTCGATCGTGAAGGACGCGCGCGACGCCGGCATGGGCCAGCTGTTCGTGCTCACCGCCAATCCCGGCTACTTCGCGCTGCACGGCTTCGAGGAGATCGCCTGGGACGAGGTGCCCGAGGTGCTCGACGCCGACCGAACCTCGGGCGTCGCCCGCCGGCGTTGGAACACCGCCATGGTCCTGCGCCCGTGACCGCCTCCGCTCGTGCCGCTCCGCAGCCGGCACTCGGCGCGCCGCCCCGCCACCTGCTCTCGTCGCACGACCTCGATGCGGCATCGCAGGGTCGGCTGCTGGAGCGCGCGGCCGCGCTGCGCGAACAGCGACGCCTGGGCCGCGTCCCGCCGCTGCTCGCCGATCGGCAGGTGGCGATGCTGTTCGAGAAGCCCAGCCTCCGGACGAGGGTCACGTTCGACGTCGGCATCACCGCCCTGCGTGGCCGCGCCGTCTACCTCGGGCCGGACGAGGTCGGCATCGGGCGCCGCGAGACCGCCACCGATGTCGGTCGCAACCTGAGCCGATGGGTGGATGGGATCGTCTTCCGCACCTTTTCGCACGACACCCTGCTGGAGCTGGCCCACGCCGCATCGGTGCCGGTCGTGAACGCGCTCTCGGACCACGAGCACCCGTGCCAGGCGCTCGCGGACCTGCTCACCCTGCGTCAGCATCTCGGTGAGCTGCGCGGTCGCACGCTCGCCTTCGTCGGTGACGGCAACAACGTCTGCCACTCGCTGCTGCTGGCGGGCTCGCTGGCCGGCCTCCATCTCCGCGTGGCCACGCCGCCCGGCTACGAGCCCGATCCAGAGGTGGTTCGCGCCGCCACCGACGCCGCGGCGCAGAGCGGCGGATCGGTCGGACTGACCAGCGATCCGGCCGATGCCGTGACCGACGCGGACGCCGTTTACACTGACGCGTGGACGAGCATGGGGGCCGAGTCGGAGGCGGATCTCCGCCGGCTTCGCTTCGCCGGCTTCCGGGTCGACGCCACGCTGCTGGCCCGCGCGCCCGGTGCGCTGGTGATGCATTGCCTGCCCGCCCACCGCGGGGAGGAGATCGCGGACGAGGCGCTCGACGGGCCGACCTCGGTCGTGCTCGACCAGGCGGAGAACCGGCTCTACGTCCAGCAGGCGCTGCTCGTCGAGCTGCTGGCAACACCCGAACACTGACGAGGCAGCGATGACGACGATCCACCCGACGGACGCAGACCCGTCCGGCGCGGTGGTGGCCGCCGCCGAGGATCGGGAGGAGCTCGCCGCGCTGCGCGAGATCGTGCAGCTGGGGACGACCGCGCCGACCTGGGACGAGCTCATGCAGCTCATCGTCGACCGCTCGACCGTCGCGATGGGGGCCGAGGTGTGCTCGCTGTACCTGGTCGACCGCGACCGGGAGGGGATGACGCTGGCCGCCACGAACGGTGTCGACCGGCAGCACATCGGCGTTGCGCGCCTGGCGATCGGCCAGGGCATCACCGGCCTCGCTGCTGAGACGCGCGCACCGGTGGTCAGCACCGACCTGGCCAATGACCCGCGCTGCGCCTGGATCCGCGGCGTCGACCACGAGCGCTTCACCTCGATCCTGGCCGTGCCGCTCGGCGTGCGCGACTCGGTCATCGGCGTCCTGAACGTCAAGACCGAGGCGCGCCGCGACTTCACACCGGCCGAGATCCGACGCCTGTCGACCATCGCCAGCCTGCTGGCCGGCGTGGTCGAGCGCCGTCGCCTGCACCTGGAGACCGAGGCTCAGCTCGACAGCCTGCGCAGCATCGATCACGCGCGGGCCGAGCTGATCGCAGTCGTGACCCACCAGCTGCGGACGCCGCTGGCCGTCGTGCGCGCCTACCTGGACCTCCTGGCCGAGACGGCCGAACCCCACCACCCCGAGGTCGGTGACTGGCACGAGGCCGCCACGGGCCAGGTGCAGCGCCTGGACGAGCTGGTGAGCGCCATCCTGGACACGGTGCGGGCCGACCGGCTGCTCACGGTCGACGTGCGGCGCTTCGAGATCGGCCCGGTGGTGGACGAGGTGCTCACCCGGCTCGCTCCGCTCCTGCGCCGCCATCGGCTCGAGCGCTACACCGACGGTGCGCGACACGCCATCGGCGACCCGGCCAGGCTCGCCCAGATCCTCGAGCTCTTGCTCGAGAACGGCGCCAAGTACGCGCCGCCCGGCGCCACCATCGTGGTGGCCGACTGGACAGAGAAGGCGGAGGTCCATGTCGCGGTTGGCGACGACGGACCCGGCATCCCGCCCGACCTGCGCGAGAGCGTGTTCGAGCCGTTCGTCCGCCTCGACGACACCGGGCGCCCCGGCGCCGGCGTCGGCCTGTTCGCCGCGCGGCGACTGGCCGGAGCGATGGGCGGGCGGCTGTGGATCGAGGACAAGCCTGCCGGCGGCAGCCAGTTCGTCACCGCGCTGCCGGCGGCGGAGGAGTGATGCCCGACCGCCTGCGGATCCTCGTCATCGACGACGAGCCGGCCATGGTCGGCGCGGTCGCCGCCCTGGTTGGGAGCGTGGGGCACCGGGTGAGCGCCGCCTATGACGGCGCCGAGGGGCTGCGCCACTACGACGACGAGCACCCCGATCTCGTGATCCTCGACCTCGCCATGCCGGGCATGGACGGGGTCACCGTCTGCACCGAGCTCCGGCAGCGGGGCGCGACGCCGATCATCGTCCTCTCGGGCGAGGGCCAGGAAGCCGCCAAGGTCGAGGCGCTCGACGCCGGCGCCGACGACTACGTCACCAAGCCGTTCGGCAAGGACGAGCTGCTCGCCCGCATCCGGGCCGTGACGCGCCGGCGGCGGGACGAGCCGGACGAGTCGCAGCAGGGATCGGTGCGCATCGACCGGCGACGGCACGAGGCGTGGGCCAACGAGCATCTCCTGCAGCTGACGCCGATCGAGTTCGCGCTGCTCGAGGCGCTCGTCGCAGCGCGCGGCGACCTCGTGCCACATGCCGAGCTCCTCGCGTCGGGCTGGCCCGGCGAGCCTGACCCGGACCCGCTGTGGGTGAAGCCGCACCTGGCCCGCCTGCGCGCCAAGCTGCGCGATGCCGGCGCGGCCGAGCCGTCGCCCGTGCGCGCCATCGGCTACCGGCTCATCGAGCCAGGGCAACCGCCTCCGTAGCGGGCTGCATTCGCTCTGCAGCAGCCAGCCGCGGCTCGACCACGACGAATCGATCGGGCTGCCCGTCGGTGAGCAGCCGACTGGCCAGGGTGCTGCCCTCGGCCGAATGGGCCGCCAGCAGCTCTTGCAGCTGGCGCAGCTCGCCCTCGTCCGCGCTGCGGGCCGCGACGCTGACGGCGTTCAGCCGGTCCTCCAGGCCGGGCATGTCGAGGAGAAACGCGCGACCTCCCGTCATCCCGGCGCCGAAATTCGGTCCGACCTCGCCGAGCACGACCACCGTGCCGCCGGTCATGTACTCGCAGCCGTGCGCCCCGATGCCCTCGACCACCGCCCGCGCACCGCTGTTGCGCACCGCGAAGCGCATCCCGGCGCGCCCGACGACGTGGAGTGCGCCGCCAGTTGCCCCGAACAGGCAGACGTTGCCGGCCAGCGCGTGCGAGGCACCACCCGGAGTGGACGGCCGAACGATGACCGTGCCGCCGGACAGCCCCTTGGCGACGTAGTCGTTCGCCTCACCGGTGACCGTGATGCGCATGCCGGCCACCGCGAAGGCGCCGAGCGACTGGCCGGCCGATCCTGCCAGGTCGTAGCGCACGTGCGGCAGCTGCCTGGGCTCCGGGCGGCGCGACAGCGCGCCCGCCAGCACCGCGCCGATGCTGCGGTCCCGCGTCGTCACGCTCCGCTGCAGCGTCACCCGCCGGCCGGCCTCGACCCGCCCCAGCGCGCCGTCCAGCGCCTCCGTCTCGAACGGGGCGCCGGCCGGCGGCCGGTCCGACCGGAGCGGCCGGTCCTTCGGCGCCAGGGTCGACGCCTCGGTGCGACGCCAGACGGGTCCGGACACGATCGGCCCGAGCTCCAGGGCCGCCGCATCGGCCTCGAGCAGATCGACGCGGCCGATGACCTCGTCCAGTGAGCGCGCACCACATGCCGCCAGCTCGCGGCGGACGTCTTCCGCGATGGCCGTGAAGAAGGCGACCACCTGGTCGGGGCTTCCGGTGAACTTCGCGCGCAGATCCTCGCGCTGGGTTGCGATCCCGGTCGGGCAAGTGTCGAGGTGGCACTGGCGTGCCATGTCGCAGCCGATCGCGACCAGTGCCGCCGTGCCGAAGCCGTACTCCTCGGCACCGAACACGGCGGCCATCACCACGTCGCGCCCGGTCTGCAGCCCACCGTCGGTGCGCAGCACGACCCGATCCCGCAGCCGGTTGCGGACCAGGACCTGGTGCACCTCGGCCAGGCCGAGCTCCCACGGCAGGCCGGCGTGCTTGATGGAGCTCAGTGGCGAGGCTCCGGTGCCTCCGGCGTGACCGGAGACCATCACGTAGTCGGCGTGCGCCTTCGCCACCCCGGCCGCAATGGTGCCGATGCCGGCGCCGGCCACCAGCTTCACGCCGATGCGCGCCCGCGGATTCACGGCCCGCAGGTCGCCGATGAGCTGTGCCAGGTCCTCGATGGAGTAGATGTCGTGGTGCGGCGGCGGGCTGATCATGGTCATGCCCGGCTGCCCACGACGCAGGCCTGCGATGAAGGCCGTCGCCTTCTTGCCGGGCAGCTGCCCTCCCTCGCCGGGCTTCGAGCCTTGCGCGATCTTGATCTCGAGCTGCTCTGCCCGCGCGAGGTACTCGGCGGTGACGCCGAAGCGCGCCGAGGCCACCTGCTTGATCGCGGCGTCGCGTCGGTCGCCATTGTCAGATGGGGAATACCAGGCCGGGTCCTCGCCGCCCTCTCCCGAGTTCGCGCTGCCGCCCAGTCGGGCCATGCCGATGCTGATCGCCTGATGCGCCTCGGGGGACAGCGCCCCGAGGCTCATCGCCGAGCTGACGAAGCGGCGCGCGATCTGCACAGCCGGCTCGACCTCGGACAGCGGCACCGGTGGCCCGACCGGGTGGATCGAGAGCAGGTCGCGCGGCTGACGCGGCTCGCCCTCGGCGACGGCCTGGCGATACGACGACAGGAGCGCGTCCGTCTCGACGTCCGGTTCGGCGAGCGCCTGGGTCGCCTTGACGACGCGTGGCGCGAATGCGTGCGACTCGCCCGTGCCCCGGAAGCGGACGAGGCCGGGATCTTCGAGCGCCGGTGGCTCGCCACGCCAGGCGTGGCGATGACGGGCGACGAGCGTGGCGCCGATCGCGTCGGCGTCGAGACTGCCCGCCCAGGCGCCGGCCGCGGGGAAGCAGCGTCGTGCCAGCCCGGCCTCGAGGCCGAGGACATCGAAGAGCTGACCGCCGCGGTACGACGCCAGCGTGGAGATCCCCATGCGGGCCAGCACCTTCCGCAGGCCGGTCTCGAGCGCGGCCACGAGGTTCGCCTGCGCCCGGTCAGCCTCGAGATCCTCGGCCGTGCGGGTGCCGGCCTGCTCGGCGGCGAGCTCCAGCAACAGCCAGGGATGGATCGCCGATGCGCCTGCGGCCAGCAGCATCGCAACGTCGTGGACGTCGAAGCAGTCGCCGCACGCAACCACGACGTCGGTCGAGCCGCGGCGCCCAGCGCTGAGCAGCTCGGCATGGACCCGGCCGACCGCGAGGATCGTCGGGATCGCCGACGCGCCGTGGGCCGAGGGCATCGTCGGTCAGCACGATCAGCGCCGCGCCACGACGGGCGGCCGCGGCCGCCTCGCGTCCGAGCCGCCCGAGGGCGTAGGCCAGCCCGCGCGGCCCGCGGTCGGCGGGCCAGGTCGCGTCGAGGGTGACGGTCCGCCCGGCGAATCGCTCGAGGAGGCCCGCCCAGGCATCCGCGTCGAGGACCGGGCCGTCGAGGACGGCGACGTCCGCCCCAGTGTCGTCGAGCAGGCCCGGCTGGCGACCGATCGCCAGCCCCAGGGACATCACCGCGCGCTCGCGCTCCGGGTCGATCGCCGGGTTGGTGACCTGGGCGAAGGCCTGGCGCAGGTGCGCGGTCACGCGCCGAGGGCGGGTGGCGAGCGGAGCGATCGGGGTGTCGTCGCCCATGCTCCAGGTGGCCTCCCTGGCCTCGGTAGCCATCGGCTTCACCAGCTGGCGAACGATCTCGGCGTCGAGGCCCAGCGCGACGCGCTGCCGCGGGCCGCTCGGTGCGCGGGCGGGAACCGTGGTCGGTCGCATGGGACCGATTGCCCGCAGGCCCGGAGCGTGCGGCGGCACGGATGGACCGACCACCCGCGCGGCGCCAGGCTCGACGACCACCAGCTCACCGGGGCCAAGCCGATGCCGGTGCGTGATGCGCGCATCGGGCAGATCGATGCTGCCCGCTTCGGACGAGACGACCACCAGCCCGTCATCGGTTCGGGCCATGGCCAATGGCCGCAGGCCATTTCGGTCGAGCAGGGCGCCGACCCGCCGGCCATCACCGAAGACGATCGCGGCCGGACCATCCCACGGCTCGATGCTCGACGGCGGCAGATCCTCGGCGCCGGTCAATCCGGGCGCCGCCGGGATCAGCGTGGCCATCGCCTCGTCGATCCCCATCCCGGCCAGGACAAGCAGTTCGAGCGCATCGTCCAGCGACTGCGAGTCGGAGCCGTCCACGCTGACCAGCGGTCCGGCATCCGCCAGGCGCCGAGCCCATCGGCCACCGCCGAGCCTGTGGCTCCGGCCCCGCATGTGCTCGCGGTTCGCACGGATCGTGTTGATCTCGCCGTTGTGCGCCAGCCGGGTGAACGGCTGCGCCAGCCGCCACGACGGGAAGGTGTTGGTGCTGTAGCGCTGGTGGAAGATCGCGTAGCTCGCGTCGAGGTCGCCGGTGCCCAGATCGGTGTAGAAGCGGCCGAGCTCGTCGCCGACGAACAGCCCCTTGTAGACGATGGTCGCGTCCGACAGCGAGGCGATCGCCAGCTCCGCCAGGCCCGGGGTCGAGGCGGCAGATGCCTCGATCGAGCGACGTGCGAGCGCCAGCGTGCGGTCGAAGCCGATGCCGGACAGCCGTCCGCGGGCCACGAGCACGGCCTGCCGAACCTCCGGCGTCTCCCCCACCCGACGTCCCACCACCAGGCCGCGGTCGACGGGCACGTCGCGCCAGCCGGCGACGGCCAGGCCTGCGCGGCCCGCCCGCTCTGCGATGAGCGCCGTCGCAGCGTCGACTGCATCGGGCGGGAGGAAGCACATGGCGAACGCGACACGCCGTCGCGGTCCGAGCTCGACGCCGGCCTCCGCCAGCAGCCGACGCCGGAAACGGGGCGAGATCGGGATGCTGATACCCGCCCCGTCGCCGGTCGTGTCGTCGGCGCCGCGAGCGCCCCGGTGCGCAAGGGCGGCGAGCGCCTCGAGTGCCATCGGCACCGCCCGTGCCGCGTGGCGTCCATCGGTGTCGGCGACGAAGCCGACGCCGCACGCGTCGTGCTCGTGGCGGGGGTCGTACAGCGGAGCCGGGATGGGCTCCAGGCGCTCGACCGGCATCGCGGGCCGTCCTCGTGCGGTTCGCCCCTCGATCTTGCCGGGCGCGCCGCGACATGTCGGCAGCGGCGCCGTTGCGGCTGCCGTGCGATCGGGGAACGATCGCGGCCCTCATCGCAACCGCACGGCAATCGTTTACCGCGCGGCCAGGCAACGGCGCTAGGCTGGCAGGATGCGAATCACCAGACCCACGGACGCCCCGGAAGAGCCGTTCGACGCCACCACCTTCAGCGGGCCGGTGGCGCGCCGCGACTACGGCGCCATCGAGTACCCCGAAGGGACCGTGTTCCACGTCCGGTTCCACCCCGGCTCGCGGACGCACTGGCACAGCCACCCCGGCGGCCAGGTGCTATTCGTCACCGATGGCCAGGGACGCGTCGGAACGCGGGACGGGTCCGTCGAACGCATCGCGGCCGGCGACGTCATCTACGCTCCGCCCGATGAGGAGCATTGGCACGGCGCCTCCGAGGATGCCGAGGTCCGGCACCTGGCGCTGAACTTCGGCGCGACCCGATGGCTGGAGCCCGTCGAGGAGTGACCGGCGGCGCCATCCGGCGCGGTACGATCGCCGGCGGATGAGCAGCACGTCGCGCCCCGACGACGTCGTCGTCGGCATCGACAACGGCGGCACCAAGACGAACGCCACGGTCCTGGCGCTCGACGGCCGCTTCCTCGTGGATCGCATGTTCGAGGTGCCGAGCCGCGTGGCCGAGGGACCGGACGCCGCGATCGAGGCCATGGTGGACGCCATGCATGCGGCGCTCACGCACGCCGGCGCCGAAGCCGGACAGGTGGCGGCGATCGGTCTCGACACGCCGGGGCCTGCAAGCGCCGAAGGCGTCATCAGCACCAAGGGCGCGACAAATTTCTCGCAGCCGGCGTGGCGCGGGTTCGACATTCGCGGCGGGCTGGAGAGGCGCATCGGCCTGCCCGTGACCTACAACAACGACGGCAATGCCGCCGCGCTGTACGCGCACCACGTTCACTTCGGCGATCGCGCCGCCACTTCCTCCATCTCGGCCATCGTGGGCACCGGGCTGGGCGGCGGCATCATCGAGGGCGGGCAGGTGGTGCGGGGCGCATCGGGCCAGGCGGGTGAGCTCGGGCACGTTCGGGTGGCGATGGAGGGCATCCTGGCCGACGACCAGCCGCCGCCGATCTGCGCCTGCGGTAACCCGGGCGACGTGGAGAGCGTCGCGTCACTGGCCGGGATCGTGCGCAACCTGCTGCCCTACTGGCTCACCCGCTACCCGAACCACCCGCTGGCCGGGCTGCCATTGACCGATGCGGCCAAGGCCGTTCGCTCCTACGGCGAGTCCGGCGACGAGCTGGCGCGCAACCTGTTCGAGCAGCAGGCAGCCGTGCTGGGGCGGCTGTTCACGGTCGCGGCCAACTTCACCGATCCGCACGCCTACTTCGTCGGGGGCGGGGTGGTGGAGGCGGCGCCGGAGTTCTCGAGCTGGTTCCTCGAACGGGTGCGCGCGCACACGGTCCTGCGGGACGAGCAGGCGGCCATCGCGGAGTTCGCGCTCGTCCCCGATCGGGACATGGCCGGTGCGCGCGGATCGGCCCTCGCGGCGCTGGCCGGCCTCGGTCGCTGAGCAGGCGGTAGGATTCGGCCAATGACGACCGCGGCAGCGACGACCGACCGGCGCGTCCTCGCGGATCTCGTTCCCGGTGGGCTCGTCCGCGACGTCGTCCTCGTGGTCGGAGCGGCGGCGCTCACCGGTGTCGCTGCGCAGTTCGCCATCCCCTTGTTGCCGGTTCCGGTGACGCTTCAGACGCTCACCGTCCTGCTGGCCGGCGCGGCACTCGGGCCACTCCGCGGCGGCCTGTCGATGGGCTTCTACCTCGTCGCCGGCGCTGCCGGCGTTCCGTGGTTCGCGCAGCAGAACAGCGGACTCGGGTTCGTGACCCTCGGCTACGTCGTGGGGTTCGTGGTCGCGGCGACACTGGTCGGATGGCTCGCGCGGCGCGGCGCCGACCGGACATTCCGCGGAACCATCGCTGCCATGGTCGCCGGCAACCTCGTCATCTACGCCATCGGTGTTCCCTACCTCGCGCAGGCGCTCGGCATTGGGCTGGTGGAGGCGATCGGCGTGGGCATGACGCCCTTCCTGGTCGGAGACGCCCTGAAGATCCTGCTCGCTGCGGGTCTGCTGCCGGCCGCCTGGCGGCTGGCGGGGCGCGGCACCGGCTAGGCGAGTCCGAGCGTCGGCGACAGCTCGACCGGGCGGAGCAGCTCCGGACCGTCGGCCTGCACCCGGTTGACGGCGGTGCTGACCGGCCACATCGTCAGCGTCTCCTCCGGCGCGGCGAGGAGCAGCGGAGCCAGGTCGGCGGGCGACGCGGCCGGATCCAGCCACGCGTCGAGCAGGTCGCGGTCGAGGATCACCGGCATCCGGTCATGGATGCGGGACACGAGCTCGTTGGGGGCGGTCGTCAGGATGGCGACCGTCGGCGCCGCGTGCCGGGTCGCGCTCCAGATCCCCGCCATCGCCAGCATCGACCCGCTGTCGGCGGGACCGATGGCGTAGGGCTGGCGCGGCGAGGCCGTCCGGTCCCACTCGTAGAAGGCGTCGGCCGGGATGATGCAGCGCGTCGCACGCAGCGCGGGTCCGAATGCCGGCGAATCCCAGGCGGTCTCGGCACGGGCGTTGATCCAGCTGCGCCCGGCATCCCCCTCAGCCCAGAACGGCTGGAAACCCCAGCGGGCGGCGGCCAGGCGTCGCTCACCGTGGCGGTCGACGAGGATGCGGATGCGCTCGGTGGGAGGGACGTTCCAGAGCCCGTCCGGCAGGTCGTCGTCGGGATAGGCGCCGAAGTAGTCGCTGATGCGCTTCGACGGCTCGCCCTGGCTGAAGCGGCCGCACACGGGCTAGCTGCCGGCCTCGGGCTCGGGCGCTGAGGGCGTCCACTCGTCTGCGCCGGGTGGGACGGCCGCGGCGGACGAGGGCCGCAGGAGCGGCCACGCCAGGAGCCCCACGGCGACCAGTGGCGGGACGAGTGACATGCCGATGATGCTCATGGCCGTGGGGATGTAATTGCTGTCGCCGACGACCTCCCCGCTGAGCAGCAGCCACTGGATGAGCACCGTGACGCCGACGGCGACGCGCACCAGCGCGACGCCGATGCCGAGCACGGCTCCCCAGATCCGGCGCCGCAGGATCCCGGCAATGGCCAGCGCACACGCAACCACGAAGAGGATGGATGCCGCGGCGAAGGCCTGGTTTGCCTCGGCACCCCGCGGCTCCGGGATCCCGGTCGTGGCGAGGAACAGGCCCGTGATCGTGCCAGGAAGCATGTTGAGCGCCTCCCAGCCGAGCGTGCCGAGCAGCGCGGCCGACGCAACGTGCGCGAGCGGCAGCATGGGGAGCGGCTCGGGCCTGACGCGCGCGGTCCATCCCGCGACCAGGACGGCAAGTGCGACCGTGATTGCGAACGTCCACGCTGACCACGGCTCGACATACATCTCGCGTGCCTCCCGACGACTCAGACGCCGAGGATGCAGGTCACGGGTCGCGCCGTCAACGCGCTACGCCTGCGCTCCTCGCAGTGGCCGCGACGAGCTCGCGAACGAGCTGGCTCACACGCGCCGGACCGCCCTCGTCGAGGGCCGCGACAACGGCCGATCCAACAATCACGCCATCGGCGGCAGCGGCCAGCTCGCGGACGTGCTCGGGCCTGGAGATGCCGAAGCCGACCGCCACCGGCAGCCGGCCATCCACCGCCTCGCGGATGCGCTCGAGCAGCGGAATCGTGGTCGCGGCGACGCGGTCACGGGCACCGGTCACCCCGTACAGCGGCACCACGTACAGGAATGCGGTCGAGGAGCGAATCGCTTTCTCGAGGCGCGCGGGTGAGCTGTTGGGGGTCACGAGGAACGCGATCCCGAGGCCGGCGTCGGCGACCTGGCGCTCCAGCAGGGGGTCCTCGCCGGCGGGCAGGTCAGGCACGATGAGCGCGTCGACGCCCGCCTCGCACAGCTCGTGCAGCGTCCGGGTCCTGCCGCGGGTCACGATCGGGTTGAGGTAGCCCATCGCCAGGATCGGCTGGCGGTGGCCGCGCTCCCGAAGCGCTCTCACCGTTTCGAGGACCGTATGGACTCCGGCTCCCGCCGCCACGGCAGCGTGACCTGCCGCGGCGATCACCGGGCCGTCGGCCACCGGGTCGCTGAACGGCACGCCGATCTCCAGCAGGTCCGCGCCGGATTCCAGCGCTGCTGCGGCAGCCTCGATGCCGGTGACCGGGTCGGGATAGCCGGCCATCAGGTAGGCGATCAGCGGGCGGCGCCCGTCGTCCGCGGCGCGCGAGAACGCGTCGCGCACGCGCTGCGCCCCGGGCGTCAGGCTCACGAGCCGGACCCGAACCGGTCGACGATGTCGAGATCCTTGTCGCCGCGGCCCGGACAGGTTGACGACGACCGTGCTTCCCGGGTCGAGATCCGGGAGCAGACGCGCGACAGCGGCCAGCGCATGCGCCGGCTCCAGTGCCGGCAGAATGCCGGCCTGCCGCGTGAGCCGATGGAGTGCCGCGACCGCATCGGCATCGGAGGTCCGATCCACCTCCAGCCGGCCGACCGCGGCCAGGGCGGACAGCTGCGGGCCTACGCCGGGATAGTCGAGGCCCGCCGAGACGGAGTGCGGCTCGACGACCTGGCCCTCCTCGGTCTGGGTCAGCATGGTGAAGGCGCCGTGCAGCACGCCCGGCCGGCCAAGGCCGAGCGACGCGGCGTTGTCGCCCAGGCCGTCGCCTCGTCCACCGGCCTCGACGCCGACCAGGCGGGTTCGCGCGTCGAGGAACGGCCGGAACAGGCCGATGGCGTTACTGCCCCCGCCCACCGATGCGACCGCCACGTCCGGCAGCCGGCCGATGCGCTCGAGCAGCTGCGCCCGCGCCTCGCGGCCGATCACCGACTGGAGCTCGGCCACCATGTCGGGATACGGGTGCGGGCCCGCCGCCGATCCGAGGATGTAGGCCGTCGTCTCGACGTTGGCGACCCAGTCGCGCAGCGCCTCGTTCAGCGCGTCCCGCAGGGTGCCATTGCCGGTCGCCACCGGCCGCACCTCGGCGCCGAGCAGGTGCATGCGACGCACGTTCGGCGCCTGGCGCTCGACGTCGGTGGTACCCATGTACACGACGCAGTCCATGCCGAGCAGCGCGCACGCCGCCGCGGTCGCCACGCCGTGCTGTCCGGCCCCGGTCTCGGCCACGATGCGTGGCTTGCCCATGCGCCGCGCCAACAGGGCCTGGCCGAGGGCGTTGTTGATCTTGTGTGCGCCCGTGTGGGCAAGGTCCTCGCGCTTGAGGAAGACGCGCACGTCGTCACGTGCGCCGTCGGCCAGCGCCTGTGCGGACACCTCGAACAGCGGCGTCGGGTCGGCCGATGAAGTCGCGCTGAAGAAGGGCCAGCTCGTCGCGGTAGGCGGGGTCGCCCCGCGCCGCCGACCACGCGGCGGCCAGCTCGTCGAGCGGCGGGATCAGCGTCTCGGGGACGAATCGGCCGCCGTACGGGCCGAAGCGCCCGCGGCGATCCACCCGGTCGGCGCCGGTCGGCTCGCGTCGCGCCGCACGCACGAACGCCAGGATGCGCCGAGGATCCGGCGACCCGTCGCGCTCGAGGCCGGAGGCGGCGTCGACCCAGGCTGGGCGCGCGGCACGAACCAGTCCGGCGACGTTCGACGGATCGAGGCCGCCGGCCATGCCGATCGGGACGATCCGATTCAGCCTCCGCGCCACGTCGACCGGCGCGGGTGCCCGCACGCCGCCGCCCTGGGCGGCGGGCGCTCCCTCCAGCAGCAGGTCGGTCGCCCCAGCCGCCAGCCACGACTCCGCCACCCCGAGCGCCGCGCGCACCGACGACGCCTCGTGGATCACGCCGATCACGGCGGGCAGCCGCCCCGCGCGCTCGGCCAGCCAAGGCGGCGGCCCGTCGAACCCGGCCAGCTGGATGCCCGGCGCTGCGCCCCGCACCGCCGCATAGCGGTCCGTGGCGGCATCGACTTCGGCCGCATCGGGAGCGCGGAAGACGAGGATGGGGCGGATCGTGCCGAGGGCCTCGGCAAGGCGAGCGGCCTCGTCCGGCTCGATGCGGCGTTGGCTGCCGGGCGCCACGACGAATCCCACGAGGTCGGCGTCGGCGGCCACCGCCGCTCGGACCCCCGCCGCGTCGCGCTGCCCGCAGACCTTCACCCCGGCGCGGCTTGGGTGCGGCGGCACCGCGACCGATGCGTGCGCAGGGGCCGCGGAAACGAATTCGCGCAGGCGCTGGGCCGGGTCGGGGGCCTCGAGCAGCGCGGTGCCGATGAGGGCGGCGTGCGCCCCTGCGGCAGCGACGTCGGACAGGTGGGAGTCATCGGTGATGCCGCTCTCGGCCACCAGCGTCGCGCCACTCCCCCGCGCGGCCCTCAGCAGGTCGAGCACGCGATCGCGCGAGACCTCGAGGGAGTCGAGGTCGCGGGCGTTGACGCCGATGAGGGTCGCGTCCGCCGCGAGGGCAAGGTGGAGCTCCGACTCGTCGTGCACCTCGACGAGTGCGTCGATCCCCGCCTCCGCCGCGGCCGCGAGGCAGGCGCGGAGCTCGTCGTCGGATAGGGCACGCGCGATGAGCAGGACCGCACCGGCGCCGAGGGCACGCGCCTGCCAGACCTGGACCGGGTCGACCGTGAAGTCCTTGCGCAGCACCGGCGGACCGAGATGAGCGGCCGCCGCCAGGTCGTCGTCAGACCCACCGAAGCGCGTCGGCTCGGTCAGGATCGAGAGCGCTGCTGCTCCGGCGTCGGTGTATGCGCGCGCCAGCTCGGCCACCGCCGCAGGTCCATCGGCCACGGACGCGAACTCCCCGGCCGATGGGGATCGCCGCTTCACCTCGGCCACGATCGCCAGGCGGTCCGCGTAACGGAGCGCCGCCTCGAAGCGAGGAGCCGCCGGCATGGCCGCCACCTGGCGCCGCAGCTCGGCGATGGGCGTGATGCGGGCGTCGTGGCGAGCCCGGGCGCGCGCGGCCTCGAGCAACGGGGCGAGCACGCTCATGAGGCCGCCACCTTCGCTGCCGCTGTCACGACGTCGGCCGCGCGACCGGTGTCGATGGCCTCCGCGGCCAGGCCCACGCCATCACCGATGTCCGCCGCGCGCCCGGCGACGAACAGCGCCGCGCCCGCGTTGAGGAGGACGACGTCGCGGGCCGGTCCCGGCTCTCCGCCGAGCACGGACAGCGCGATCGCGGAGTTCATCTGTGCGTCGCCGCCGACCAGCGCGGCGAGCGGCGCCCGCATCAGGCCGAGGTCGATGGCGTCCACGACGATCTCGCGGGTCGTGCCGTCCTCGACCAGCAGTGCCTGGTTCGGGCCGGCCAGCGACAGCTCGTCGCTGCCGTCGGCCCCATGCACCACGATCGCCCGGACGGCCTCGAGCCGGCTCAGGGCACCGGCAACGAGCGGCACGAGCGACGGGTCGGCGACGCCGAGCAGCTGGCGGCGCACCTGGGCGGGCGACGAGAGCGGGCCGAGCAGGTTGAAGATGGTCCGCATCGGCAGCTCGCGGCGGATCGGCATGGCGTGCTTCATGGCCGGGTGATAGGCGGGCGCGAACATGAAGCCGAAGCCCGTCTCGCGAATCGAGCGGGCCACCGTCTCCGGCCCGGGATCGAGCGCGATGCCCAGCGCCTCCACCAGGTCGGCCGACCCGGACCGCGAGGTGATGGCCCGGTTGCCGTGCTTCGCCACCGCCGCACCCGCACCGGCCACGACGAAGGCGGACAGGGTCGAGATGTTGAAGGTGTGGAGCCCGTCGGCGCCGGTACCGCACAGGTCGACGGCGTCCTCGGGGGCCTCCACGCGGACCGCTCGGGAGCGCATCACGCGTGCGAAGGCGGCGACCTCCTCGGGCGTCTCTCCGCGCACCCGCATCATCGCGAGCAGCGCGGCGACCTGGACGGGCGGTGCGGATCCGTCCATCAGCTCCTCCATCGCGGCCTCCGCCAATGGGGCGGGCAGCGTCCCGCCGCCGGCGACCAGCTCGACGGCCGCCTCCACCGCCGGACGCATCGGTGTCGCCTGATCGGTCATGCCGGCACCGCCGTGCGAGCGAGGAAGGCCGACAGCAACGCCTCCCCGTCCTCGGTCAGGATCGACTCGGGATGGAACTGGAAGCCCTCGACCGGGTGCGACCGATGGCGCACGCCCATCACAAGGCCGTCCTCGGACCACGCCGTCACCTCGAGCTCGGCTGGCAGCGAGTCCCGTGCGATCGCCAGCGAGTGGTAGCGGGCGGCGCTGATCGGTGACGGCAGGCCCTCGAACGCGCCTGCCGACGCGTGATGGACCGGCCAGGCCTTGCCGTGCACCGGCGGCACGCGGATCACCTCGGCCCCGTACGCCACCCCGATGGCCTGGTGGCCGAGGCAGACGCCGAGGATCGGCACCGATGGCCCCAGCTCACGCACCAGCGCCACGCTGATGCCCGCCTTCTCGGGACGCGACGGACCGGGCGAGATGACGATCGCGTCGGGCCGCTGAGCCGCCACCTCGGCCACGGTGAGCTCGTCGTTGCGGGCGACCGTCGCCTCCGCGCCGATCCGGCCGAGCAGCTGGACCAGGTTGAAGGTGAACGAGTCGTAGTTGTCCAGGACGAAGACGCGCTGACCGCTCATCCCGGGACCTCCGCGCCGATGGCGGCCAGCATGCTGGCCGCCTTTGCCGCCACTTCGGCAGCCTCGCGGGACGGGATGGAGTCGGCAACCACGCCGGCCCCGGCGTGGACCGTGGCCTCCCCGTCATGGATGACCGCGGAGCGGATGGTGATGGCGCACTCCACGTCATGCGGGCTGAAATAGCCGACCGCCCCGCCATACGGCCCGCGTCGCTCGCCCTCGAGCTCCGCGATGGCCTCCATGGCCCGCACCTTCGGGGCGCCCGACAGCGTGCCCGCCGGGAAGACGGCACGAACGGCGTCGAACGCATCCAGGTCGTCGCGCAGCGTGCCATGGACTTCCGACACGAGGTGCATCACGTGCCGGTAGCGCTCGATCGCACGGAGGGTGGTGACCTCGACGCTGGCCGGCGTGGCCACCCGACCGACATCGTTGCGGGCCAGGTCGACGAGCATCGCGTGCTCCGCCAGCTCCTTGGGATCGTTGCGCAGGTCCTCCTCCAGCTCGGCATCCTCGACAGGATCCTCGGCCCGCGGCCGCGTCCCGGCGATCGGCCGAGTGACGACCTCGTCGTCTCGCACGCGGACGAGCAGCTCGGGGGAGGCCCCGACGAGCGCCGTCCCGGGCGCGACGCCGTCGAGGTCGAGGTAGAACAGGTACGGCGAGGGGTTGATGCGCCGCAGGGACCGATAGATCTCGATCGCCGATCGCTTGGTCGGAACGGTGAAGCGTCGCGCCAGGACGCACTGCAGCATCTCGCCGGCGTGGATGTCCTCCACCAGCCGCGCGACGCCGGCCTCGTAGCGGGCGCGTGCCGCCTCGTCGTGCTCCGGTGGCACGACTCCGCCGTCCACCTTGGCAGGGCGTTCCGTCGCGACGGGCGTCCCGAGGGCACGGGCGACATTGGCCAGTCGTGCATCGGCCGCCCCGTCCCGGAGGGTCGAGACGCGGGCCACCTGCTGGAGATGGTCGAACACGATGATCGCCGAGGGCAGATGGAAGACCGCGTCGGGCAGGCCGAGCGGATCGGCGGCCGGCATCGGCACGCGCTCCCAGCGCGCGATCGCCTCGTATGCGAGGTATCCGACGCCCGACGACAGGCTGAAGGCCGGGTCGCCGACCGGCGGAGAGCGATGCGGCAGCACGCGCCGAAGCGCCTCCAGCGGATCCGGTGCGCTGAACTCCTCCGCCGACTCCGCGTCGAACAGGACGGCGCGCTCACCCCGGACCTCGAGCGTCCGGCCGTGCACCCCGACCAGCGAGTAACGACCGTATCGCGCGCCCTCCTCGACCGATTCGAGCAGAAACGCGCATCGGGGCCCGAGACGCAGGGCGGCGGCTACGGGCGTGAGCGTATCGGCCGCCAGCTCGAGGCTGTGGATCGGCGCTAGAGGCGGGACTGCGGTGGTCATCGGTCTTGGGCTTCCGTGAAAAACGACAACGCCTCCATCCTCGAGGGACGGAGGCGTCTTCCGCGGTGCCACCCTTGTTCGGACCGATGCGGTCCGCGCTTCGCACGCACGGGCTCTGGGAGCCGATGCGCCGGCCGTCGATAACGGGGGCCTCCCGTCGCTGCCTAGTTGGTGCTCTGCGCCGATCGTATATACCGATATACGGTCGACCCACCTGCCCGTTCGGAGCGAGGCTCGCGGGTCCATTCACCCTCGTCGTGCCACGCCGGCTTGCACCATTCCGGCTCGCTGCGGTGGCCGTGCGACGGGTACTCGTCCCGGTCGACGCCGTCTGAAGTTGGAGCCGCATCCTAGGCCCGCCCAAGTGGCCCGTCAAGACTCCGCCCCATTGCAACCGGACCGCAATGCAGGCGTGACCGATGCGGCGCTGACGCACCGATCATCGCGCCATAGCCTGAGCGCATGGAGTTCTCGGAACCGATTGCGGTCCATCGTGACTTCACGGCCTTCAGCGTCCGTGAAGGGCGCCTCGCGCCGGTCACCTGCGTCGCCTGCGGATGCCGCCTCGAGCGGCGCGACGACGGCACGTGGTGGCACTTCTCAGGCCGAGGAGACCGTGACGCACGAGGCTGTATCGTGGCCTGCGCCGAGCGGCCGCACTACGGAGGCGTCGCCGCGGCCCTCGGCTGAGCCGGAGGACCGCGTGCCGCGACCGCGCGCCGCATCCAGCGCCCGCCGCGCCGAGCCGAGAGGCATCGGCAGCGCGGGAGCTCGTGATCCCCTCGCCCGCGAGGTCAAGCTCGTCGGTGCCCTGCTGGGCCAGGTCATCGTCGAGCAGGAGGACGAGCCGCTCTTCGAGCTCGTCGAGCAGCTCCGCAGAACCGCCATTCGTCGCCGGGCGTCGGACGATCAGTCCCCGCTCGATGCCGCTCCAGTGCTCGCGGACCGGCCCCTCGACGAGCTGCTGGCGGTGGCACGGGCGTTCACCGCGTACTTTCTGCTGATCAACCTCGCCGAAGAGAAGCATCGGGTTCGAACGCTCCGGAAGCGCGAACGTGCCGGCGTCCTGCCCGAGAGCATTGCCGAAGCGCTGACGCAGCTGGACCGCTCCGGGCTGACGACCGCCGGCCTTCGGGAGCTGCTGGATCGGCTGTTGCTCCGACCTGTGCTCACGGCCCACCCGACGGAGGCCCGACGCCGCACCGTCCTGGTTGCACAACGCCGGCTGTATCGGCTGCTCGATCGCTTCGACGACCCTCGACTGACCCGGCGCCAGGACCGGGACCTCCGACGCCGGATGCGCGAGGAGATCACGGTGCTGTGGCAGACCAGCCAGGGCCGCCGCCAGCGACCGACGCCGCTCGACGAGGTGCGCGCCGCGATGGTCTTCTTCGACCAGACGCTCTTCCGCGTCACACCGCAGCTGTACCGGGCACTGGACACTGCGCTCCTCGACCGCCGTGGTGAGGATCGGAGTGGGAGCCGCCTGCCGGCGGCGCGCGCCTTCCTGCGATGGGGATCGTGGATCGGCAGTGACCGTGACGGCCATCCCGGTGTCACAGCCGATGTGACCCGCGCCACGCTGCGCATCCAGGCCGACCACATCCTGCGCGGCTACCGGAACGTCGCCGACCGGCTGCAGCAGACGATCGCGGTCTCATCGGAGCGCGCGGCCGTCTCCGGCGACCTCGCCCGGCAAGTGGACGCATGGCTGCGCCCCTTCCCCGACCTGCGCGACGACCTCGGAAGACGGTTCGGGGGCCAGCCCTACCGCCAGGCGTTCGGCGCGATCGGTGAGCGCCTCGAACGCACCCGACGGCGACTGACTGGAACCCAGGGCCATCGGCGCAGCGGGTATGCCTCGCCAAGCGAGCTGCTCGAGGACCTGCGGGCGATCCAGGGCTCGCTGGACTCCCATGGCGCGGCGCGCGTCGCCTGGGGGGAGGTGCAGGACCTGGTCTGGCAGGTCGAGACGTTCGGCTTCCACCTCGCCGCGCTCGAGATTCGCCAGCACGCGGATGTTCATGCCGCCTCCCTCGGCGCCCTGCGCGCCGGATCAGAGTCCACAGAGGCTCGGGAGGCGCTCGCCACCCTGCGCACCGCTCGCGACATACAGGCGACCTTCGGGCCGGACGCACTGCCCCGGTACGTCATCAGCTTCACGCGCACCCCGGCCGACGTCACCGCCGTGCTCGAGCTCGACTCACTCGCCTCGCCCGGCGCCGGGCCGCTCGACCTGGACATCGTTCCGCTCCTCGAGAGCCGGGATGCCCTGTCCAGCGCCGGCGGGTTCCTGCGGGCCCTGTTCAGGGACGAGGCGTATCGGCCGCACTTGGAGCGTCGCGGGCGCCGCCAGGAGGTGATGCTCGGCTACTCCGACTCGAACAAGGAGGTGGGCTACCTGGCCGCCGCGTGGAGCCTGTATCGCGCGCAGGAGGAGCTGGTGGAGGCGGCACGCGACGCCGGCGTGGAGCTCACGCTGTTCCACGGGCGCGGCGGCACCATCGGCCGTGGCGGCGGGCCAGCGAATCGAGCGGTGCTCGCCCAGGCGGCGGGCAGCGTTGACGGGCGGCTCGCGCTGACCGAGCAGGGCGAGATGATCGCGGAGCGCTATCCGTCCCCGACCATCGCCCAGCGCCACCTCGAGCAGCTCGCCAGCGCCGTGCTCCTCAGCAGCCGGCCTGGTCACGATCGGGCGACCGCCGAGCAGGCGGACCGATGGCGACCGGTGATGACCGAGCTCGCGGACCTCGCCGAAGCCGCCTACCGCCGACTGGTCTGGGAGGAACCGTCCTTCGTCGACTTCTTCCGCGCGGCGACCCCGATTGACGAGATCAGCCGCATGGAGCTCGGGTCGCGCCCCGCGCGACGCGCCGATGCTCCCAGCCTCGAGAGCCTTCGTGCCATCCCCTGGGTGTTCGCCTGGTCGCAGAGCCGGACGAACCTCCCCGCCTGGTTCGGCGTGGGGTCATCGCTGGCGGCCTACGCCCGCGGCCATCGCGGCGGTCGCCGGCGGCTGGCCGACGCATACCGCGAGTGGGAGTTCTTCCGATCGGTGATCGACAACATCGAGCTCGGGCTCGCCATCGCCGATCCCTGGCTCTCCGAACGCTACGGCGCGCTGGCCGGCGATGACGAGCCGATGCGCCGCATCGCCGCCGCGATCGAGGACGAGCGGCGGCGGACCGTCGACGAGCTCACCGCTCTGACCGGCCGCGGCCTCCTGGAGCGCAGTGCCCGGCTGCGGCGCAGCGTGGACCTGCGGACGCCGTACGTCGACGTGCTGTCCGAGCTGCAGCTCCACGCGCTTCGCCTGCTCCGCACTCCGCAACGGCCGAGCGCGGAGGAGCGACGGGCGGCCGAGGAGCTGCTCCAGCTGAGCGTCAGCGGCGTGGCGGCCGGCCTGCAGCACACCGGCTGACATCGATTGCATGATCATGCAGTTCTCATGCACTCTATGCAGGTGAGCACCCCCGTTCGCGTCGCCGTCGTCGGCGCCTCCGGCTACGCCGGCGCCGAGCTGATCCGGCTGCTTGCCGGACATCCCGGCGTCGAGATCGCGGCGCTCTACGCCCGCGGTCGCGAGAACGCGCCCCTGGCCGACGAGTTCCCGCATCTTGGGCCGCTGGACCTGCGGCTCGTCGATGGTGCGCCGGAGCCGGCCTCGGTGGACGTCGCGTTCCTGGCCCTTCCGCATGGTGCGTCGGCGGAGCTGGCCGTACGGCTTGCGGCCGGCGGCACCACGGTGGTCGACATCGGTTCGGACCTCCGCCTCGCCGATCCCGCGGCCTACCCGGAGTGGTACGGCTTCGACCATCCGGCACCGGACGCCCTGGCCGATGCGGTCTACGGGCTCACCGAGTTCGCCCGCGATCGGCTCCCTGGGGCGAGGCTGATCGCCAACCCGGGCTGCTACCCGACTGCGGCGCTGCTGGCGCTATCGCCGTTCGCGCGCGCGGGCGTCCTGACCGGCGAGGTGGTGGTCGACGCAAAGTCCGGCGTCAGCGGCGCCGGACGCAGCGCCGGTGCCGACTTCCTGTACACCGAGCTCGAGGGCGGCACGAAGGCCTACGGCATCCCTCGCCATCGGCACACGCCTGAGATCGCGCAGGGGCTGGCCGCCAGCGGGGCCGCGAATATCGGCCTGACCTTCATTCCCCACCTGATTCCGCAGGTGCGCGGCATCATCGCGACCTGCTACCTCCAGCTGACCGATGACCTTGACGACGATCGCCTCCGCGCAATCGTGGATGACGCCTACGGCAACGAGCCGTTCGTGCATCCGGCGGCCAAGCCGCCGTCATCGAAGCTGGCCTCGGGCTCGAACCACGCGTTTGTCTTCGCCGCGCGAACGGCGCCGCACAGGGCCGTCGTCGTCGGTGCCATCGACAACCTCGGCAAGGGCGCGGCCGGGCAGGCGGTCCAGAACATGAACGTCGCGCTGGGCCTGCCCGAGACCGCAGGGCTCACGTCGGTCGGCATCTACCCGTGAGCGTGCGGCCGACGAAGGGCGGCGTCACCACGCCGCGCGGATTCCGCGTCGCGGCGGGCCGCGCCGGGCTTCGGTCGGGGGAGGGACCGGACGTCATGCTGCTCGTCAGCGAGCGCGGGCCGGTCTCGGCGGCAGCAACGTTCACGCGCAATCGCATGCGCGCCGCACCGGTCGAGCTGGCCATGCGGTCGCTGCGCGCATCGCGCGGGCAGGCGGCGGCCGTCATCGCCAACGCGGGCTGCGCCAACGCCGGCACCGGGGCCGAGGGGCTCGCGGATGCCAAGGCAGTCCAGGCGCTGATCGCGGATCGCATCGGCGTGGCCGGACGCCACGTCCTGACCGCGTCGACCGGGCTCATCGGCTCACGGCTGGGGGTGGACCGGATCGAATCGGTGCTGCCCTCCTTGACGCCGGCGTCGGGCCGGCGGGCGGATACCGATGCGGCCCGCGCCATCATGACCACCGACACCGTGCCCAAGGAGGCGGCCGTCGAGGTGGACCTGGGCCGAGGACGCACCGCGCACGTCGGCGGCATGGCCAAGGGCTCGGGGATGATTCACCCCCAGATGGGCACCATGCTCGCCTTCGCCACCACCGACGCGCCCATCGCTCCGAAGGCCCTGCGCGACACCCTGCGGGCGGTCGTGGACCGCACCTTCAACCAGGTGACCGTCGACGGCGACCCCTCGACCAACGACACGGTCGTCCTGCTGGCCAGCGGCGCCGAGGGCGGCGCCGAGCTGGGCGGGTCGTCGCTGGACGCCTTCGCCGAGGGGCTCGAGGCGGTGTGCCGCTCGCTGGCCGAGCAGATTGCCGCCGATGGCGAGGGTGCGCAGCACCGGATCGACGTGTCGGTGATCGGCGCTCGATCCGATGCCGAGGCGCGCCTCATGGCCCGCACGGTGGCCGCGTCCAGCCTCGTCAAGTCGGCGGTCCACGGCGCGGACCCGAACTGGGGCCGCATCGCAGCCGCCGCGGGCCGCTCCGGCGCACGGCTGGATCCCGATCGGCTCGCGATCCGCATCGGCTCCATCACGGTCTACGACGGGGCACCAACGGACTTCGACGAGCGCGCCGCCTCGCGGGCGCTGCGCGGCAAGGTGGTGGGGATCGGGCTCGACCTGCGGCTCGGGCGCGGAGCCGGCATGGCGTGGGGCTGCGACCTGTCGGCCGAGTACGTGGCGATCAACAGCGAGTATCGGACGTGAGCGGACGGCCGGTCACGATCAAGATCGGCGGGGTGGCTGGGCAGCACGGCGACAGCCTCACCTTCCTGGCGAAGTCGGCACCGCCGGAGACGGTGATCGTGCATGGCGGCGGCAACGAGGTGGCCGAGTGGAGCCGACGCCTCGGCCTCGAGCCACGCACGCACGAGGGGCTGCGCGTCACCGATCCGGAGACCCTCGAGGTCGTGGTGGCAGTGCTGGCAGGGCTGGTGAACGCCCGGCTGGTCGCGGCGCTGGACCTCGAGGGCCGCCGATCGGTCGGGCTGACCGGGGCCGACGGCGCTCTCCTGCACCTCCGTCGACGCGATGCGTCGCTGGGGGAGGTCGGTGAGGTGATCGGCGCCGATGCGTCGCTGCTCGACACGCTGATCGAGGCGGGCGACCTGCCAGTGGTCGCGTCGGTCGGCGTGCTCGACGGGGAGCTGTTGAACGTCAACGCGGACGAGGTGGCCGGCGCCATTGCCGCGGAACGAGGCGGGCTGCTGCTGCTGTGCACCGACGTGCCGGGCGTCCAGCTCGATGGCCAGGTGCTCGACAAGCTCGACCCGGCGAGCGCGGAGCGGATGCTCGACGACGGCACCGCATCGGCCGGCATGCGGCCCAAGCTACGGGCGGCGATGGTGGCCGCCAGGGCGGGATGCGAGGTGCGGATCGTGGACGGGCGGTCGCCAGCGGAGCTGGACCGCGCCCTGCACGGCGAGCCGGCGGGGACGATGGTGACGGCGGCATGACCGAGGACCTTCGCAAGCCGTTGGCGCGACGCCAGCTGATCCGGCGCCTGATCGCGACCGGCGAGATCCATTCCCAGGAGCAGGTCGTGGCCGAGCTCGCTCGTCGCGGCCTCAAAGTGACCCAGGCCACCGTCTCGCGTGACTTCGCCGAGCTGGGGGTGGTGCGCGGCGTGCGCAACGGCTCACCGGTGTACCTCGCCTCCGACGACCTCCCGTCGTCCCGCGATCCCGGCGCCGCCGATCGGCTTCGCCGTCTGCTGCTCGACCTGCCGCTCATGATCGACGAGGCGCCGCCGCTGCTGATCCTGCGCACCTCGCCGGGTGGGGCGAATGCCATCGCCCGCGCGGTGGACCTGCTGCCGCTGGACGGAGTGGTCGGCACGCTCGCCGGGGACGACACGATCTTCATCGCATGCCGAGACCGCAATGCGCTGCGGCGCATCCGCGCCCAGTTCGAGGCGCTGCGGGCTGGGGAGGATGGATAGTGGCTCTCCGGGAGCAAACGTATATCGGGTATATACGATGAGATGGTGGCAATGAATCGGAGCTCGGTGATCGACCACGAGGCTCGCGTCCACCTGCCGGTCTACGCCCGCCAGCCGCTGGTCATCGTGCGGGGCGAGGGCTGCTGGGTCTGGGACGATGCCGGCAACCGGTACCTCGACCTCGTGGCCGGGATCGCGGTCAACGTGCTCGGCCACGCCCATCCCGCCGTGGCCGAAGCGTTGGCCGAGCAGGCCCGCACCCTGGTCACGACCTCGAACCTGTACTACACGCTCCCCCAGCTGGAGCTGGCCGATGCGCTGATCGCCCGCTCACCGTTCGACCGCGCCTTCTTCACGAACTCCGGCACCGAGGCCAACGAGGCGGCAATCAAGCTCGCCCGACGGGCCGGCAATGAGCGCGGAGCCTACGGCATCGTGTCGCTCACCAACTCGTTCCACGGCCGCACGTTCGGCTCGCTGGCCGCCACCGGTCAGCCGAAATACCAGCAGCCGTTCGCTCCCCTGCCGGAGGGCTTCTTCCACGTCCCGCTTGGCGATGCCGAGGCGCTGCGCGTGGCGGTGTCCGAGCACACGGCCGCCATCCTGCTCGAGCCGATCCAGGGCGAGTCCGGCATCCATCCGCTACCCGACGAGTTCCTCGTGGCGGCCCGCGAGGCGGCCGACCAGGTCGGGGCGCTCCTCATCCTCGACGAGATCCAGACCGGGATCGGTCGCACCGGCACCTTCTTCGCCTTCGAGCAGACGCCCGTCGTGCCGGACGTCGTGACCATCGCGAAGGGCCTGGGTGGCGGCGTGCCGATCGGCGCCATGCTCGTCCGCGAGTCGGCATCGGTCTTCCATGCCGGCGACCACGGCACCACGCTGGGCGGGAACCCGCTGACCGCGGCGGCGGCGCTGGCCACCCTGCGCGTGATCGACGAGGAGCGGCTGATGGACAACGCCCGCGACATGGGCGCGCGCTTCGCCGAGGGCCTCGCGGTGCTCGTGGCCGATGGCCTGGCCACCGAGGTCCGGGGCCGCGGCCTGATGATCGGCCTCGAGACCGCCGGACCGATCGCGCGAAAGGCCATGGCAATCGCCCGCGACGAGCACGGGCTGCTGGTGAACGCGACCGGGGACACCACGCTCCGACTCGTGCCGCCGCTCAACATCACGGCCGACGAGGTGGACGAGGGCGTGGGCCGCCTGCACGCAGCGCTGACCCAGGCCGCCGCGTGACCAACCGTTCCGCCATCGTGACCGGTGCCGCGGCGGGCATCGGTCGAGCCACCGCCGATCTGCTCGTGCGCGAGGGTTGGCACGTGGTCGGCATCGACCGATCGGGCGGCGCGATCTCCGGCGGAGAGCTGCTCATCGGCGACGCGGGGGACGCATCGGTGCTTGGCGACGCGGTGGAGCACTGTGATGGCTCGGTGCAGGCCCTGGTCTGCGCTGCCGGCATTCCACCGTCCGGACCGTGGGACGGCCGCGAGCACTGGGACGAGGTGCTCCGCGTCGACCTGACCGCTCCCTACGAGGCGCTCCGCATCTGCTGGCCGGCGCTGGTCGCAGCGGGCGGCTCGGCCGTGCTGGTCGGCAGCATCGTCGGCGCCCTGGAGGGTTCGTTGCGCTCACCTGCGTACGCCGCGGCCAAGGCGGGCATCGAGGGGCTGGCGCGCTCCTTCGCGGTGATCGGAGCGCCCGACGGCGTGCGCGTCAACGTCGTGGCGCCCGGCGCCATCGACACCGACTTCGACGAGCGGCTGCTGCCGTCGGATCACCGCACCGATGTCCCTCTCGGGCGGATGGGAACCCCGGAGGAGGTGGCTGCCGTGATCGGCTTCCTGGTCGGCCCGAGCGCGAGCTACGTCACCGGCGCCGTGTGGACCGTCGACGGCGGCCGCACGATCCTCTCTGCCGCCGACGCAACGCGATCGTTGACACCACGGCGCGCATCGGCCGTAGAGTCCGCGCACCAATGTTCCATACGTGGTTTTACGGCTAGCGGGTACGAGGCAGGCGAGTAGATCTCGCCGGCGCAGGCACTCGTGCCCGCAGACGCAGGAAGCGAAAGCTCCTGCGTTTTTTGTTTCCCGGACCAGGTCGCTGGGGCGGGGCCGGATCGGAGAGGCGGCAATCGGATGATCGTGGTGATGCGTCCATCGGCGACGCAGCAGGAGATCGACGGGGTCAAGCGAAGCATCGAGGAGAACGGCCTCGAGGCGTTCCTGTCCGTCGGCGAGGAGCGGACCGTGATCGGCGTCGTCGGCGACGTCGAGCGCATCAGCCACCTCGGCACGCTGCCGGGCGTCGACCAGGTCATCCGCGTCAGCTCCCCGTACAAGCTGGCGAGCATCCAGGAACCGGGCGAGCGCACGCGCGTCAGGGTCGGGCCGGTCGAGATCGGCCTCGGGTCGGAGCTGGTGGTGATGGCCGGTCCGTGTGCGGTCGAGTCGCGCGAGCAACTCCTCGAGACGGCGCGGTGCGTGTCGCGCGAGGGAGCGCGCATCCTGCGCGGCGGCGCCTGGAAGCCGCGGACCAGCCCGTACTCGTTCCAGGGCCTGGGCGTGCCCGCACTGGCGATGCTGGCCGAGGCGCGCGATCAGACGGGCCTGCCGATCATCAGCGAGGTCGTCGATCCGCATGACGTCGAGGTCTTCGACGAGCACGTCGACATCCTGCAGGTCGGCGCGCGCAACATGCAGAACTTCTCGCTGCTCCGGGCGGTCGGACAGAGCCGGCAGGCCGTACTGCTGAAGCGCGGGCTGTCGTCCACGATCGAGGAGTGGCTGCTCGCCGCCGAGTACGTGCTGTCTGCCGGCAACTCGAACGTCATCCTCTGCGAGCGCGGCATCCGCACCTTCGAGACCGCCACCCGTAACACGCTCGACCTCTCCGCGGTCCCCGTCCTCCGCCAGAAGACACACCTGCCGATCGTCGTGGATCCCTCGCACGGCACCGGGGCCCGGGCCCTGGTCGGACCGATGGCGCTCGCCGGCGCGGCCGTCGGCGCCGATGGCCTGCTCATCGAGGTCCACCCCGATCCGGCCAACGCGCGATCGGACGGCGACCAGTCCCTCGCCTTCGACGAGTTCGGGGCCCTGATGGACGAGCTCCGCAGGCTCGCGTTCGTGCGTGCCGGTACCGACGGGCGGCCACCGGCTCCGGAGGAGCGGCCGATCGTCACCGCTGGTCTCGAGGACCTGCGCGAGCGGATCGACGACACCGACACCCGCCTGGCCGACCTCGTCCAGGAGCGAGCCGCCCTTGCGCTCGAGGTGCAGCGCCGGCGCGATCCGCACGTCCACGGCCACGACGTGAAGCGCGAGCGGGATCTCCTCGAGCGTGCGGCGAATGGCACCCCCGGACCGATGACGCCGGTCGAGCTGACGATGGTCTTCGACGCCATCCTGCGCGCCTCGCGCTCGGTGCAGCGACGGCACGCGCAGTCCGTCGTCCTTGCCGAGGACGAAGCGGCGGGAAACGGTCGGTGACGGTGGCGCCGGCTCCGTCGGTGGTCCGCCCCGCGCCTCGGTTGCGGGGAAGTCTCCGGGTGCCCGGCGACAAGTCGATCGCCCACCGCGCGCATGTCGTGGGGGCGCTGTCCGGCGGACCGTCGACCGTCTCGGTCCGCTCGCCCGGACAGGACGTACGGTCCACCGTTGCCTGTCTGCGCGACCTCGGCGTAGCGGTGAGCGAAGAGGTGGACGGTCCGCTCGTGCGATTCACGCTGGAGGGCTTGCCATCTCGCGACGCCGTCCTCGACTGCGGCAACTCGGGCACCACGATGCGCCTGCTGGCCGGCGCCCTCGCGGGGCTCCCGCTGCGGCTCACGCTGGACGGTGACACGTCACTGCGGTCGCGGCCGATGGAGCGGGTCGCGGCCCTCTTGCGCGCGGCGGGAGCCGACGCCACGACGACCGACGGCCGGCCACCGATGACGATCATTGGGCGCGAGCGGCTGGAGGCCGTGCGCCATGACCTTCCGGTCGCGAGCGCGCAGCTGCTGGGTGCGGCTGCGCTGGCGGGGCTGGCCGCCGACGGCGAAACAGTGATCACTTCGCCAGGGCCGACGCGCGACCACACCGAGCGGATCCTGGCGGCGGCGGGCATCGACATCCGCCGGGACGGGCTGGTCACCACGCTGCGCGGACCCGCCCGGCCGCGACCCGCTGGAGGTGATCGTGCCCGGCGACGTCTCGTCGGCTGCCCCGTGGCTCGTCGCCGCCGCGCTCCACCCCGATGCCGACCTCACCATTCTCGAGGTCGGGCTCAACCCGACGCGCACCGCCCTCGTCGAGCTGTTGCGCGATGCGGGCGCCGACGTCACGGCCACGATCACCGATGGCGACGGCCCCGAGCCGATCGGCGAGCTGCGCATCCGCAGCGGCCGAGACCTCCAACCGATCGAGGTGACCGGGAGCCGGACGGCGGAGCTCATCGACGAGCTGCCCCTCGTCGGGGTGCTGATGGCGGTGGCCGGCGGTGAGCTGCGTGACGCTTCCGAGCTCCGCCTGAAAGAGTCGGACCGGATCGCGAGCATGGTCGCCGGCCTGGCGGCCATCGGCGCATCGGTGGAGGAGCTGGCTGACGGCTGGCGCGTCGCTCCGGGTGCGCCCCGGGAGGCCCAGGTGACGACGCACGGCGACCATCGGATCGCGATCGCGTTCGCCGTGGCGGCGCTGGCCGGGATCGCATCGGCCGTCGAGCTCGACGACCCCGAGTGCGTGGCCGTGAGCTACCCAACGTTCTGGTCTGACCTGGCCCAGGTGACGGCGTGAGACGCCTGCGCCTGCTGACGGCCGGCGAGTCCCACGGGCCGGGCCTGGTCGGCGTCCTCGAGGGGTTGCCGGCGGGGCTGCGGGTTTCGACGCGCCGGGTCGACCTCGACCTGAAGCGGCGTCAGCATGGCTACGGCAGCGGCCGCCGCATGCAGATCGAGCGCGACCGGGTTCGCTGGATCGCCGGCATCCGCTACGGGCGCACGCTGGGGTCCCCCATCGGCTTCGCGGTCGACAACCGGGACTGGGAGAACTGGACCGATCGGATGTCGGTGGAGCCAATCCCGGCCGATCGCCGCCCGAAGCCGATCACCCGCGCCCGTCCCGGCCACGTGGACCTCGCCGGAGCGTTGAAGTACGGCACCGATGACGTCCGCGACGTCCTGGAGCGTGCCTCGGCCAGGTCGACCACCCCGCGCGTCGTGGCCGGGTCGCTCGCCCGCCAGCTGCTCGGCGCCGTCGGTGTGCGGATCTGGTCGTTCGTCGACCAGCTCGGTCCGGTCCGCGCCTACCCCGACGCCGACGACCCGCTGAGCTGCGTCCCGGCCGACTGGCCCGATCGAGATCTGCGCGACCCGTCGCCGCTTCGCTGTCCGGACCCGGACGCCGAAGCCCGCATGCTCGAGGAGGTGGACCGCGCCAAGGAGGCGGGCGACTCGATCGGCGGCTCGTTCGTGGTGGTCGCCGAGCGCGTCCCGGTTGGGCTGGGCAGCTCGTCGGAGTGGGACACCCGTCTCGACGGGCTGCTGGCCGGCGCTGTGATGGCCATTCCCGGCGTCAAGGGCGTGGAGATCGGCCTCGGCTTCGGGGTGGTGGATCGGCGCGGCAGCACCGTGCACGACGTGATCGACGCCGCCGATGACGCCGGCTGGCGGCGGGCATCGAATCGCGCCGGCGGCATCGAGGGCGGCATCAGCAACGGCGAGCCGATCGTCGTCCGCGCGGCGCAGAAGCCGGTATCGACGCTGCGCAAGGCGCTGCCGAGCGTCGACATGACGACCGGCGAGTCGGGCCGCGCGCACATCGAGCGCACCGACGTGACCGTGCTCGCCCGCGCGGGAATCGTGGGCGAGGCGATGGTGGCGATCACGCTCGCCGACCAGTTGCTCGTTTCGTTCGGCGGGGACGCGATGGCCGACCTGCGCGCGGCGGTCGCGCGGCGCCGGCGCAGGACCGAGCGGAGGGCTCGGCGGTGACGCATCAGGTCGTACTGGTCGGCATGCCGGCAAGTGGCAAGACCACCGTGGGCCGCATCCTCGCGCGGCGACTGGACCGCCCGTTCGTCGACATCGACGACCTCGTGGCTCAGCGACTCGGCGTGTCCGTACCGGACTTCATCGACTCGCGCGGCGAACGCGCGTTCCGTGACGAGGAGGCGCAGGCCGTCAAGGAAGCGATCGCTGTTCCAAACGCCGTCATCGCGACCGGAGGGGGAACGGTCCTCGACCCGATGAATCGGTGGTCGCTGTGGGAGCACGGGACGGTCGCGTGGCTCGATGTTCCTCCGGACCGCATCGTGCGGAGGCTGGCAGCGGACCCGGTCCCACGTCCGACCTTCCAGCCCTACCGGCGGGAGAAGATGGCACGCACCCTTGCCGACCGAACGTTCGCGTATCGAGCCGCCGACGTCCGAATCGATGCCTCCGGCACGCCCGCTGCGGTTGCGCGCGAGCTGGCCGGCCTGGTCGGGCCCCGTCCTTCGGGCAAGCGGCTCTTCGACGGGGACGTGCCACGTCACCATCCGGTTGGGCCGCACAACACCCGGCTGGTGATGGGCGTCGACCACCTGTCGGCGGCGAACCTCGAGGGATTCACGGTGGTCGATCGACGGCTCGCGAAGGTCGCGCCGCAAGTGATGTCGGCACTGTCTCCCGAACCGGTCCTCGCCGTCACTTCTGGCGAGCGTGCCAAGCGGCTTCGGAGCGTCGAGCGGATTCTCGAGGAGCTGTCACGGGCGGGCGTCGAACGAGGGACCCCGCTGATTGCCGTCGGCGGCGGGACCATAGGCGATCTCGTCGGGACTGCCGCCGCTCTCTACGCGCGAGGGCTGCCCCTGATCCACGTCCCGATCACGTGGCTGGCGCAGGCCGACAGCGCCATCGGCGGCAAGGTCGCGGTTGACCTGGGCCAGGCGAAGAACGCCGCCGGCGCCTTCTGGCCACCGGTCGCCGTCTTCTCCGAGCTCGCCGCGTTGCGCACCCTGCCGATCAGCTCCAGGCGGGATGGGATGGCCGAATGCATCAAGACCGGGATGATCGGGGATCCGGTGCTCTGGCGCCTGATCGAGGAACACGGTGCAGCCGCGCTCCGCCGCGACGAGGCCAGCCGCTACGCCATCATCGAGCGAAGCGCACGGCTGAAGCTGGCCATCTGCGGGCGGGATCCGTTCGAGACCGGCGAACGGCGCACGCTGAACCTGGGACACACCATCGGGCACGCCCTCGAGATCGAGAGCGGGTACCGCCTGAAGCACGGGGCAGCCGTAGCCCTGGGCATGCGGTCGGTGGCCGCCATCGCCGCGCGGCGGGGGGCTGACCCGACCCTTCCAGCGCGACTGGACGACCTGCTCAGCACGCTCGGCTATCGGCTCCACCACGCCTTCGACGAGGCCGTCGTTCGGACGGCCATGCGTCGTGACAAGAAGCGCGAGGCAGGCCGGCAGCGATGGATCCTTCCCATGGAGATCGGTCGTGTCGTGGAGGTGAACGACGTCAGCGACGCCGAAGTCGCGATCGGGATGAAGGTGCTCCAGGGGTGATCAGAGTTGCCTACCAGGGCGAGCCTGGTGCGTACGGCGAAGAGGCGGGCCTTCGTTTTTTTGCCGCTGAGCAGGTCGAGGCCTGCCCGATGCCCACCTTCTCGGCGGTGTACGACTCGGTCGAAACGGGGGTGACCGATGCGGGCGTGCTTCCCCTCGAGAACTCCCTCGCCGGGACGGTGGGCGACGCACTCGACGCCCTCGCGACAGGATCCCTCACCGTCATCGGGGAAGTCCTCGAGCCGGTTCATCACCAGCTACTGGTCCTGCCCGGCGTGTCGGTCCCGGACATCGAGCACGTGATGAGTCATTGGCAGGCCTTGTCGCAGTGCCACCGATTCCTGTCGCAGCACGGCTGGCACCTGATCCCAGCGGCCGACACCGCGGGTGCGGCGCGCCAACTGGCGCTCGACGGCGATCTGCACGTCGCCGCGATTGCATCCCAACGGGCCGCCGACCTCTACGGCCTCGAGATCGTGGCTCGCGACATCGAAGACGCTTCCCACAACGTCACGCGATTCGCAGTCATCTCCCGTACTCCGCGTGAGCGTGACCGCAGCCCGGAAGGCGCCGCAGAAGGATCGTCGGATGCTCTGTGGGAGTCGCTGATCACGTTCGAGACCGGCCACAAGCCGGGCGACCTGGTTCGCGTGCTGGCGGTTCTGGCGAGTGCGGGGATCAACCTCTCGCGAATCGAGTCTCGGCCGTCAGGCGAGGGACCGTGGCGCTACCGGTTCCTCATCCAGGTCGCCGGAGACGCGGAGATGGATCCGTTGCGCGCCGCCCTGGCCGAGATGCGGGCCCACACCACATCGATGCGGGTGCTCGGCTCGTTTGTCGCCGGCTGACCTACGGGCCGTCGCTCGAGGCCGCGGCAACCGCGGCACGCAGCCCGAGGAGATAGCTGTCCACCCCGAAGCCGGCGACCTGCCCACGGATCACATCCGCGAACACGGAGGTGTGGCGGAACTCCTCGCGGGCGTGGATGTTCGAGAGGTGCACCTCCACGATCGGGATCGAGAGGATGGCCAGCGCGTCGCGGATGCCATAGCTGTAGTGGGTCCATGCGCCCGCATTGATCACCACGGCGTCGACGTCCGCTTCGTGTGCGGCATGGATCCGCTCGCACATGGCGCCCTCGTGGTTCGTCTGGAACGTCTCGACCTCGATCCCCAGCTCCGATGCGAGGCCCTGGAGGCGCGCGTCGATTTCCGCGAGCGTCATCGTTCCGTAGCTCGCCGGATCGCGCCTCCCGAACATGTCGAGGTTGATGCCGTGCAGGATCAGGACTTTCATGGACTGGCGTCTCCGGTCTCAGACCAGGGGGATGGTGAGCGTCTGGATCATGGCACGCGTATCGGGCCGGGTCCCACGCCACCACGCGAATGCCTCGGCGGCCTGCTCCACGAGCATACCCACGCCGTCCACGATGCGACCAGCCCCGGCCGTCCGTGCCAGCGCCAGGAATGGCGTGACGCCGAGCCCGTATGCCAGTTCGTACGCGATGCCGCCCGGCGCGAAGCTCGTCGCGGCCACGGGCGGCAACGCTCCCTCAACGCTGGCCGAGGTTGCGTTGATCACCAGGTCGAAGGCGGCCTCGCCGATCTCGTCATAGCCGCCACCGCGCACCGGGTGGTCACGCCCGGCCAGGTCGGCGACCGCCCGAGCTCGCTGCGGGGAGCGGTTGGCGAGGAACACCTGGGATGGTCCCTGGTCGATCAGGGGCTTGAGCAGGCCGCGTGCTGCGCCGCCCGCTCCAAGCAGGAGGACGCGCGTTCCCTCGATGGGAAATCCCATGTTGTCCTGGATGTCTCGGATCAGCCCGACGCCGTCGAAGTTGTCGGCGAGCACCGTCGGTCCGTCGAACCGCAGGGTGTTCACCGATCCGGCGATCGTCGCCCGCTCGCTGCTCTCATCGGCCAGTCGATACGCCTCGAGCTTGAACGGTGCCGTGACGTTCAGTCCACGACCACCGCCCTCGCGGAAGGCGCGCACCGCATCGGCGAATCCATCCCGTGGGCACTCGATGGCCGTGTACTCGATGTCGTCACCCGTCTCCCGCGCAAAGGCCCGGTGGATCTCGGGAGACATGGAGTGCCGGATCGGGTTGCCGATCACGGCGTAGCGGTCGCTCACAGGTGAGATTGTCGGCGATGGCAGAGGCGATCGCTGCGTGAATCCTTGACCTCTCCAATGCCGGTCCATATGCTGGATTCGTGTCCAACATTTCGGGACGATGATGCGTATTGGACCGCTCGATGACCTGAAGGTTCTCGAGCTCGGGACGCTGATCGCCGGGCCATTTGCCGGTCGTATGTTCGCCGACTTCGGGGCAGAGGTCATCAAGATCGAGCACCCCGATCGCGGCGATCCACTCCGAACGTGGGGAATGGCGGGCAACGGAGCCGACTCGCTCTGGCACCTGGTGCAGTCGCGCGGAAAGCTGTCCGTCACAGCGGATCTCCACCGACCGGACGACCAGGCGTTTGTCCGAAAGCTCGCGATCGAGAGCGACATCCTCATCGAGAACTTCCGTCCGGGACGGCTGGAGAAGTGGAATCTCGACCCGGAGGAGCTGATGGCCGCGAACCCACGGCTCATCGTGGTACGAATCTCGGGCTACGGCCAAACCGGGCCGATGAGCGGCCAACCCGCGTTCGGCACCATCGCGGAGGCGGCCGGCGGGCTCCGATTCATCACCGGAGAACCGGGTCTGCCGCCGGCCCGCGTCGGCCTGAGCCTCGGCGACTCGATCGCGTCGCTCCACGCCCTCAGCGGCGCACTCATTGCGCTGCACGAGCGAGCCGCATCGGGCCGCGGCCAGATCGTGGACGTGGCGTTGACCGAGTCTCTCTTCTCGGTTCTCGAGGGGATCCTGCCCGAGTACGGCTACCTCGGCGCCATCCGCGAGCGCACCGGCAACATCGCGCACAACTCGGCGCCGACGAACGCGTATCCGTGTTCGGATGGCTCGCAGGTGTGCATCGCCGCCAACACGACGGGACTCTTCAGGAAGCTCTTCGAAGCCATCGGCCGAGATGACCTGCTGGCCGATACGTCCCTCGACACCAACGAGGGCCGTGTGTCGCGGTCCAACGAGCTCGACGAGGCTATCGGCTCATGGACGAGCACCCGAACTGCTGCGGAGGTGGTTGCCGTTCTGCGGGAGCAAGAGGTGCCGGTCAGCCGGATCAACAGCATCGCCGACATCGTCGCGGACGCTCAATTTCGAGAGCGCGACATGATCGTCGAGGTGGATGACGATCGGCTCGATCGGCCGCTGCTCGTCCCCGGGGTCGTGCCAAAGCTCGGACGGACGCCAGGCCGGATCCCGCCGCTGGCCCAGAGCCTGGGAGCATCGACCGATGCTGTTCGTGGACGCCACGCGGGAACCGATGACTCGAAGGATGAGCGTCGGACGTCAGAAGCCCGCCGGTAATACCCGCGCATGGGAGTCGTTCACACGTACCGAGGACCCGTCCGCTCGGAAGATCTGGGCGCGACCCTGATCCACGAGCACATCTTTGTCCGCAATCCGGAGCTCGAGACGAACCTTCCCGATGGCGAGTGGAGCCGTCCGGAAGCCATCGGACAGGCCGTCCGCGGGCTGACGGACCTGCATGGGCTGGGGATCCGGACGGTGGTGGACCTCACCGTTCCCGGTCTTGGGCGGGACGCGAGCCTCGTCGCGGAGGTCGCCGAACGCGTGCCGGTGAACCTCCTCGCCTCAACCGGCTGGTACACGCCGAACGTGCTGCCCACGTTCTTCCAGTTCCACGGACCCGGCCGTGTTGTCGACCGCGTCGACCCGCTGATCGAGCTGTTCGTCGGCGATCTCACCGAGGGGATCGCCGGCACACGCCTCCGGGCAGCCATGCTGAAGGTCATGACCGGTGAGGAGGGCGTCACCCCCGACGTCGCGCGGGTCATGGTCGCGGCCGCGGTGGCCCACCAGGAGACCGGCGTTCCGATCACGACGCACTCACACCCCGCGTCGCGCAACGGCCTACTCCAGCAGGCATTCCTCGGCGAGCGCGGCGTCCCCCCAGATCGCATCATCATCGGCCACTCGGGCGACAGCGAGGACCTCGATTACCTGAGGGAGCTCATGGACAACGGATCGACGATCGGCATGGACCGATTCGGGATGGAGCACGTCCTTCCCGACGATCGGCGGATCCACACACTGCTCGCCCTGCTCGAGCAGGGCTACGCGGATCGCATCGTGATCTCGCACGACGCAGCGTTCTATAGCCACGTCACACCGCCGTCCTGGCGGACCCGTGCGGCGCCGCGGTGGCGCATGGACACGATCTCGCGGTCGATCCTGCCAGCGCTCCGGAATGCCGGCGTCCCCGACGATGCCATCGATCAGATGTTGGTCCACAATCCCAGCCGGCTGCTCGCGGTGGCCGCGTGAAAGCAGCGCTGCTCATCCGGCCGGGGCAGATCGCGGTCCAGGATGTTCCCGAGCCGGGAGTCGGACCCGATGAGGTGCGCATCGCGGTCGGAGGCGTCGGCCTGTGTGGATCGGACCTCAGCGTCTTCAGCGGCGCCTGGGCTGCGCCCTCCTATCCCTGGGTCATGGGCCACGAGGCGTTCGGCACGATCGACGCCGTGGGGCCGGGCGTGGATCCGGCTCGTATCGGCCAGACCGTGGTGGTCGAGCCGAACATCGCCTGTCTGACCTGCGCGCAGTGCCGCCGCGGGGCGACGTCGGCCTGCGTGGCGCGACAGTCCGTTGGGATGAACCGCCCGGGCGCGCTCGCCGAGCAGCTCGTCGTCCCGGCGCGATTCGCATGGCCGATCCAGGACGTTCCGCCGGCCGACCTCGTCTGCGTCGAGCCGATGGCGGTCGTGACGGCAGCCCTCCGGCGTCTCGGGGAGCCCCTCCCTGCGTCCGTCCTGGTGGTCGGGGTCGGCGCCCAGGGCCTGCTGATGTCGCTGGCCCTCCTCGATCGGGGCCTCGGCGTTCAGGTTCGCGACGTGAACCCGGATCGCGTCGCGTTCGCGCTGCAGCTGGGCGCCACCGCCGCGACATCGGATCCCGACGAGCGACGCTTCGACCTGATCGTGGATACCGTCGGCTCGCCGGGGTCTGTCGCGAGTGCGCTCGGAAGCCTCGAGGTGGGCGGGACGCTGCTCATCCTGGGTCTCGACAACCGACCGTGGGACGTCACGGCGCAAACGATCGTCCGGCGGCAGGCCGTCGTGCGGGGGTCCCTGACGTACGACCATCCGGCGGACTTCCAGGCGGCCATTCGGATCGTGGCAGGGGAGGGCTTCGGACCCGGACGGATCGTCAGCGACGAGCACCCCCTCACCGACGCGCAGGCCGCCTTCGAGGGCAGCTCGTCGGCCGCTGGAAAGACGTGGATCCGGATCGCAGAGAAGTCTTGACCGCGCCGAACGCCGTCCCGTATCATAGACCTGTGTCCAACTATGCGGAACGATGCTCCGCACCGCGCTCCGGCTTGCGACCGCCGGCGGGAACGGTTGGCCCGGTGGCCCAGCAGGGCCCGATTCGTCGGTACTGAGCAACGAAGGGAGACACCATGAGGCGAACCCCGACCTTCCTCCTCACGCTGGCGCTGGTCCTCGTGCTGGCAGCCTGCGGCGGCGGAGATGACACGGCCAGCGACGAGCCTGCTGCCAGCGAGCCTGCCGCCAGCGAGGCTGCAAGCGAGGAGTCATCCGCGCCCTCTGAAGCCGCCCAGGCGGAGTTCGATCTCACCCTCGCCCACAGCTACCAGGACGGACAGCCCCAGGTCGATTGCGGCGCCAACATCATCCGCGACAACGTCGAGGCGGCCGATGTCGGAGTCAACGTCGAGATCTTCGGCGCCAGTCAGCTTGGCGGGGATGCGGATCGAATCCAGTCGGTCATCGCCGGTGACATCGATATCGACATCCAGGGCGCGTCTGCCCTCGCCGCGGTCTACGAGCCGATGAGCGCCGTCGACGGCGCCTTCGTCTTCGACGACAGCGAACACATGTATCAATACTTCTCAACCGAGGCGTCCGACCCACTCAAGCAGGGCTTCGAGGAAGAGACCGGCGTGCACATCCTCGGCGGATGGAATACCGGCGCCCGCCAGTTCACCGCGAACGTCCCGATTCGATCGCCGGCTGATCTTGAAGGCCTGCGCATGCGGTTCCCGCCCTCGCCGCAGTTCCTCATGAACGCCGCGGCAATGGGTGCCGAGCCCGTCGAAGTCGCGTTCGAAGAGCTGTATCTCGCCCTCGAGCAGGGAACCGTGGACGGCCAGGAAAACCCGATCACGAATATCGATGCCAACAACCTCATCGAGGTGCAGGACGTCATCAGCCTCTCCGCCCATCAGCTCAGCTCCAACCTCGTCATCATCGGTCCGGTCTGGAACGAGATGAGCACGGAGCAGCAGGATGCGCTGACCGCAGCCGTCGCCGAGGCGATGGTCGAGGAGCCGATCTGCGCCGCTACCGCTGAGGAAGAGATCCTGGCAGCCTGGGAGGCGGATGGCGCCATCGAGATCGTGGACGACGTCGACCGCGACGCCTTCCGCGAGATGGCCGAGCCGTACCTGCGCGAGAACTTCACGCCCGAGCAGGTCGAGGTCCTGGACGCCATTCGGTCCGTCGCGGACGAGTAATCTCTGCGCCGCGGTGCCCGAGTCCTCCACGGGCACCGCGGCGCCCGACTGCCACGTGATCAACGGGGGACGGCCCAGCATGTCTTCGGAGGTGTGAGCTTCTGATGGCCCACGACGCCACCGATCGTCCTCCGGCGGAGGCAGAGAGCCTCGATCGTCCCCCAGCGGAGGCGGAGAGCCTCGGGGGCGAGTCGAACCCCGAGCTCCTGCCCCGGCGGGAGCCATGGCGCACGATCGTGCACGGCATCGGCATCGGCGAGCAGGTCGTCGGCGCCCTGCTGATGCTCGTGGTTCTGGTGCTGGTACTGGCCCAGGTCGCACAGCGCTACGTTCCGGGTTCATTCCCGTGGACCGGCGAGGTGGCCCGACTGGCAATGGTGTGGGCCACCTTCGTGATTGCCGGATACCTCGCCGCATTCGACCGCCACATCGCCATTCATGTCGTCGACTTTGTCCTCGCCGGTCGCCCGCTCGCGACGCTGAAGCTGGTCGCAAATGTCATCGTGCTCGCGACCAGCGTCGCGATGGTGTACGCGACGTACCAGCTCGTCACCGGCGATATCGGCCAGGTGACGGCCGCGGCACAGCTTCCGCTGCTCTATGTCAACGCGGTGCCGATCATCGGGTTCTCGCTGGTTGCGCTCCGCGCAGTTCTCGGGATCGTGCTGGTCGACGTCCCAGGCGTGCTCGGCCGGAGCCCCGAGGCGGCCGCATGAGTCTCCCGCTGCTGCTCATCGCGATCCTTGCCCTGTTCCTGCTTCGCGTCCCGATGGCGTTCGCCATCCTCGGGCCATCGATGATCTACCTGCTAGTCGAGGACTACACCCTGCACCTGGGTGTCCGCGTGATCATGCAGGGCATCAACAGCTGGCCGCTGCTCGCGGTTCCGCTGTTCATCATGGTCGGGATCGTGGCCACCCGATCGGAGATCGCTGACCGGCTCTATGACGCGGCCCTCCTGCTCCTCGGCCCGCTGCGGGCCGGCCTGGCTTACGTGAACATTGCCGTGAGCCTGGGCTTCTCGTGGATGAGCGGCGCGGCCTTGGCCGACGCGGCCGGGATCGGCGCGATCGAGGTCGGCCACATGCGAAAGAACGGGTATCCGGCTGAATTCTCGGTCGGCCTCAGCGCGAGCTCGGCGCTGATCAGCCCGATCATGCCGCCGAGCATCCCGGCCGTTGTGTACGCCTCGGTCGCAGCGGTGTCGACGGGAGCGCTGTTCGCCGCCGCCATCATCCCCGCGCTGCTCATGACGACAGCGCTGGTGGTGACCGTGTTCCTGTGGTCGAGGCGCCGTCCCGATCTCGTCGGCCAGCCATACAGCTGGGTGGCCACGAGACGCGCTCTTATCCGAGCCATTCCGCCCATGGGTGCGCCGATCATCATCCTCGGCGGCATCCTGGGCGGATTCTTCACGCCGACCGAGGCGGCCGGCATCGGTGCGCTCTACATGCTGCTGCTGGCACTGTCATACCGCACGATGCGCATGCGCGACGTCGCCCTGATCTTCCGCGACACGGCGGTGATCAGCGGCCAGATCATGATCATCATCGGGGCGTCCACGCTGCTCAGCTGGATCCTGGCCCGCGAGCAGGTGCCGCAGACGGTCGCGGAGGCCCTGCTCGGACTGACCGACAACCCGGTCGTCTTCCTGCTCATCGTAAATGTCCTGCTCATCGTTTGCGGGATGATCCTCGAGCCCACGTCGGCGTTGCTGATCATCACGCCAATCCTGCTCCCGGTCGCGGTGCAGTACGGCATCGACCCCGTGCAGCTTGGGTCCATCATCATCTTCAACCTGATGATCGGCCTCCTGACGCCGCCCATGGGTGGCGTCGCGTTCGTCCTGAGCTCGGTGACGGGCATTCCGGTGGAGCGGGTCTTTCGCGGTGCCGCGTTCTATCTGCCGGCAATGCTTATCGTGCTCCTGCTCATCACCTACGTTCCCGCACTGACCCTGTGGCTACCCGAGGCGATCGGACTGTGAGCCGGAGCACCTGAGATGTCAGTCCTCGAGAAGGCGAGCGACCTCATCGACTGCTTGGGTCAGGCGGGGGAGCCGGTCACGCTCGGCCACGTGCGCGAGGCGCTCGGGATGCCGAAGTCGTCGACTCATCGCCTGCTGAACGAGCTGGCGGCGCTCGGGATCGTGCGCCGAACGGAAGACGGCCGGTACTCGCTCGGGCCGAGGCTGCTCTATTGGGGAGAGGCGGCCGCGGACACGTTCGACCTGCGCGCGGTGGCTGACCAGCCGATGCGACGGCTCCGCGACAACCTCGGCGAGAGCGTGCACCTGTACGTGCGAGAGCACGACACCCGAATCTGCATCGCCGCGGTCGAGGGACGCCACGAGCTGCGGCCGTTCATCCAGCTCGGCCGGCCCCTTCCCCTTCGCGTCGGTGCGGCTGGCAAGCTCCTGCTGGCGTTTGCGGACGACGAGGTGCAGGAGCTCGAGCTGCAGCGCGCGCTCGAGGACGCCCCGATCATGCCGAATGCGCCTGGGCCGCGGCTTGGGGAGCAGCTGGAGCGCATTCGGACGGAGCGCTGGGCGACCTCGATGGGAGAGCGCGAGGAGGGTGTGTCTGCGGCCGCAACTGCCGTCGTCGACTCGCGCGACCGGGTCGTCGCGGCTCTGTGCATCTCCGCCCCCACCACGCGGCTCGGCGCGGAGCGGTTCGAGGAGATGCGCAAGCCCCTCGAGGCCAGTGCTGCGGAAGTCAGCGCGCTGCTGAAGCGGGGCTGATCAACGACTGACGCCGGCGGCCGCGAGCGGCGGCGCCGATGGTGGCACCCATCCCTGGGCGGAGCTGATCTGATCCGCTGCCTCGGTGAGCTGCGGGCGCAGCGCGTTGAGACGTCGGGCATCGAGGCGAGCCGTCGGTCCGGAGATGGAGAGGGCCGCCTGAGCCGCGCCGGACTGGCTCCGAATGGGCACCGCGGCCGCGGCCAGCCCTTCCTCGCGCTCGCCGAACGAGACGGCCCAGTCCGTGGCGCGAATGGACTCGAGCTGCGCGGTGAGCTGCTCGACGGTCGGCGCGCGAGGAGTGAGCGGCTCGCGTGCGACGCGTCGCAGCTCCTGCGCCTGCGTTGCGGGATCGGCGAAGGCAAGCAACAGCTTTCCGGAGGCGCCGACCGAAAGCGGCAGAGGCTTTCCGACCTCGGTGAAATGGCGAAGCTCGTAGTTGCCTTCCACGGCTGACACGCACACCCGCCGGTCGCGCTGACGCACGTAGAGGTGCACGCTCTCACCGACGGCATCGCGCAACCGGACCATCGTCGGCTTCGAGAGGCGGACGATGTCCGTCACGCCACCGGCAGCCTCACCCCAGCGGGCCAGGCGCGGCCCGGGCACGTAGTTCGCCGGACCGATGCGGAACAGGAGTCCGAGCTGGACGAGCTCGGAAAGCAGGCGATGGATCGACGAACGAGGCTGACCGAGGCGCTGCGCGATCGAAGTCAGCGTTGCGCCGTCAGGCGTTTCCGCAACCAGGTCCAGAATCTGCGTCGCCTTTCCGAGGACCGACATCAGTCGACGGGTGTCCCGTAGAACTCGCCGAAGAGCTCCTGCTCAGGCGGACGGTCCTCGGCGATCGGGCGGCTCACCCAGGTGGTGTTCATGTAGTGCTTGAGGTGGATGTTCTCCGATGTGATGTTGCCGCCCCACGTCCCGCATCCCAGGCTCGAGGTCATGGGCATGCCGTTGTCGAAGGCACCGGCGTTGGCCTTGGACTGCGGCTGCCGCACCATGATCCTGCTCACCGGCGCAAGGCGGGCCAGACGGTCGATGTGATCGTCGTCGTACGAGTAGATGCCGCACGAATGCCCCTTGCCGCCGACTTCGTAGATCGCGGCGACCTTCTCGAGAGCGTCGTCGAAGCCCGAGTAGCGGAACATCGAGAGGACGACACCGAGCTTCTCCGAGCTGAACGGGTTGTGCGCGCCAATCTCGGTCTGCTCGGTGACAAAGAAGCGTCGATCCGGCGCGATCTGGAACCCGGCCTTCTCGGCCAGGGTCTGCGCCGAGACGGCGATGGTGTCGGCGGTTCGATGCCCATCGTCATCCCAGTAGATGGCCCGCAGCTTGTCGGCCTCCTCCGGGGTGGCGAGGTGGCCGCCCTCGGCGACGAGGCAGTCGCGCAGCCCCTCGTACACGCCGGTCTCGACGATCAGGTTGCCGTCGGCGGAGCAGCCCGACCCGAAGTCCGACGTCTTGCTGATGCGGGTGTTCCTCGCGGCCTGCGCGACGTCGGCGGTCTCGTCGATCAGCATCGTCGAGTTGCCGGCGCCGACTCCGTATGCCGGCGTGCCGGAGCTGTACGCGGCCTTCACCATGTCGCGCCCGCCGGTCGCCTGGACCATGTCGGCCCGGCTCATCAGGTACTGGGCCGCGGGGATACTTGGACGCTCGAGACACTGGATGAGGTCGACGGGAGCGCCTTCGCGAGCCAGAGCGCGCCGCATGATCTCCACGGTCTCGCGTGTCGTGTTCTTGCTGCGCGGGTGCGGCGAGAAGATCACGGCGTCGCGACACTTGATGGCGAACAGGCCCACACCAGGCGGCGTGAGCTCCGGGTTCGTCGTCGGCACCAGCGAGGCGATCAGCCCCACCGGCTTCGCGTATTTGACGATTCCCCGTTCCGGAAGCTCCTCAATGACCCCGATGCTCTTCTGCCTCAGGACATCGCGCAGAATCCCCATGACCTTGAAGCGCTTTCCCACGCGGCTCTCCGGATCGCCGATGCCGCTCTCCTCGACTCCCATCTCCGCCAGCCGGGTGAATGTCGTCTCGTTGGCCACCGCCCAGGCCATCGCCCGGCACAGCCGGTCAACCTGCTCCTGGGTGGCGTCCTCGAATTCGTGGACCGCGGCGCGTCCGCGGGCAACGAGCTCGTCAACGTGTGCAGACTCTTCGGGGGTGATCGGTCGAGGGGCCATCGCGTCTCCCGGCGCGCCGTCGGATGCCGCGCGCTTGGTTTCCACTATTCCGTACCGGTAGCCCACTGTTCGGGAACCATGACGAGCGTAGGATCGGTCGCTCGGGCTGTCAAGGTCCCGCGGAGCGGTACACTTGACACCGCGCGGCGGAGGCCGCTAGGTTCCTGATAACGGACTCCAGGGTCCGATATGTGGAACTGATCTGCACCCGGCCGTCGCCGTGCGGACCCCGTCCCCAAGGGAGGTGGCATGAGACCCACGGTTGCCGACCACGTCGCACAGTTCCTGGGCGCTCGTGGAGTCGACCGAGTCTTCGGCCTCTGCGGCCACACCAATATCTCCCTGCTCGCGGCACTCGAGCGGCAGGGGGCACCGCAATTCATCACCACCCGCCACGAGCAGATCGCAGCGCATGCCGCCGACGGGTATGCGCGAGCTTCGGGTCGTCCGGGCGTGGTCCTGCTCCATGTCGGTCCCGGCATCACGAATGCCGCCACCGGCGTGGCGACCGCCGCCTTCGATTCGGTCCCCCTCCTCGTCATCGCCGGCGACGTTCCGTCCTACTACGAGGGTCGCGGGCCTCACCAGGAACTCAACCTCCGTCGCGACGCCGACCAGGTTTCCGTCTACGAACCGTTCGTCAAGCGCACATGGCGCGTCTCGCGCGCAGACCAGGTCCCGCGGGTACTTGCGCGGGCGTGGGACCTCGCTCTTGCGGGGCGCCCCGGCCCGGTGCTGGTTTCGCTGCCCATGGACATCACCGCCGAGGTCTTCGAGGCGGACGTGATCCCGGCGTCGCCACTGGAGCCGCCGGCTCTCGCACCGGAAACGGCCGCGGCGATCGCCGATGAGCTCCGGCGGGCAGCGCGGCCGCTGATCCTCGCCGGCGGCGGGACACGACACGCGACAGAAGAAGTGCGGCGGTTGGCCGAACGCGCCGGTCTGCCCGTCGCACATTCGCTCATGGGCACCGGGGTGCTTCCGCCGGACCATCCCCAGCTGCTCGGCATGATCGGCTTCTGGGGCTCGCCCAGCGCGAACCGGTTGGCGCGCGAGGCAGACGTCATCCTGGCGGTCGGGACCCGCTTCCCGGAGACCGACAGCAGCAGCTGGGAGCGGGGCGTCACGTTCAGCATCCCGCCCACCCGCCTCATCCACCTCGACATCGATCCGACCGAGCCGGGCCGCAACTACCCCACGGCCATCGCCGCCACGGCGGACGCCGCGATCGGCCTTCGCGCGATCGCGGAAGCATATGGGGACGCGACGCCCGAACGAGGCTACGACTGGGCGGACCTGCGGGCGCAACGGGACGCCTTCCTGGCGCCAAGCGCCGCGAATGCGACCTCGGACGAGTTCCCGATGCTGCCGGAACGGATCCTGGCAGACGTTCGGCGTGCCATCCCGGACGCGATCCTGGTGACCGACGTAGGCTGGAACAAGAACGGGGTAGGACAGCAATACCCGGTCGATAGCCCGGACTCCTTCCTGACGCCCGGCGGATTCTCGACCATGGGCTTCGGGCCGGCGGCAGTGATCGGGGTCGCATCGGCGGCGACTGGACGACCCGCCGTAGCGCTCGTCGGCGACGGAGCCTTCGGCTCCAATCCGAGCGTGGTCGCCACCGCGGTCGAGATGGGCGTCGCGCCGCTGTGGGTCGTGATGAACAACGCCGCGTTCGGCACGATCGCGGGTCTCCAGCGCAAGCACTACGGCAGCGGCTACGGGTGCGAGTTCGTGGCTGATGGCCACGCGTACACGCCGGACTTCGCCGCCATGGCGCGCGCCTGTGGCGCAGACGGAGTGGCGATCGAACGCGCCGACCAGCTAGAGCCGGCGTTGCGGGCCGCTCGGGAGTCCGGGCGTCCGACCGTGCTGGACGTGCCGATGCGCAACACGCCGGTCATGACCCCCGGCGAGTGGGACATCGAGCGCATCTACCAGGTGGCGCAGTGACCGCGGAGAGCGGCGGCGCCCACCGGGGATCTGGCGCGGGTCAGGCACACCGGGCCGAAGGATGGTCCACGGCCATCACGGCCACGACCGACGAACGCGTGTTCGTGCGCGGTGTGGCACTCGATGACGCCATCGGGCGCGACTCGTTCCCGGCGATGCTGCTTCGGCTGTGGCGCGGCGACGCTGTGACGGACGACGAGGCGGATCTGATGGGCGCGTGTCTCGTCGCGTCCATCGATCACGGCCCGCTTTCCCCGTCCGCGCTCGTCACCCGGACGATCGCCTCGACGCGAGCAGCACCCATGAGCGGGCTCGCCGGCGGCATCCTCGCCTTCGGCGAACTGCATGGCGCGGTTGTCAGCCGCGCCATGCGAATCCTTGCCGGCGCTCCGGCTGAAGGCGACCTCGACGCATGGGCCGACGCCGTCTTCGAGCAGGAGCGCGCTGCAGGACGGCGCCTGCCCGGCATCGGGCACCGCTGGCACCACCATGATCTCCGCGCGGAACGCCTGCTCGACGTCGCGTCGGGTCGGTCCGACGGGCGGCATGAGACAGCGGTTCGGGCGCTGGCCGCACGCGTCAGCCGGCACGCGGGCAATCCAGTCCCGGTCAATATCGACGGAGCGCTGGCCGTCGCACTTACGGCGCTCAGGCTGGATCCGGCGTATGGCGACTTTCTCTTTGCCATCGCCCGGAGCTTCGGGCTGGCGGCGCACTTCGTGGAAGAACAGGCTCGCGAACGGCCGATGCGCATGATCGACCCGACCGCCGCGGAATATGACGGGGCGGCGGTTCCGGGTCCCGACTCACAGGAGGCACACGAATGAAGGTCCGGTTGATCTCGCCCTTCCAGGACGCGGAGCAGATCTGGATCGGCCTCGACGAACCCGGGATGCGCCGAAAGGCGTTTCGCTTCGTGTCACCGGACATCGGCTCCGAGGAGTTCATGGCGGGGATCACCGTCTTCGAGCCCGGTGAGTCGAGCTCCTATCACGTCCATCCAGAATCCGAGGAAATCAACCTGGTTCTCGAGGGATCCGGGATTCTTGTCTCCGAGGGCGAGGAGGCGGACTTCGTCGAGGGCCAGGCGATGTGGGTGCCAAAGGGCGTCCATCACCAACACAGGAACACCGGCACCACGCCGCTCAAGCTGCTCTGGGTCTACACGCCGCAGGCGCCACTTCCCCAGACGTAGGGCGCCGGCGGATGCATTCAGCGCGCTGGGCAGCCCCGCGGAGGCGTCACGTGGCTGACGTGAATCTGTCGCCCACGCGACGGACTCGTAACGCGGTGCCGAAGCAGGTCGACATCGGCTCGTCGGTGAGCATCCGGTCGATCGGACCGGCTGCATGAATCCGCCCCTCCCGCAGGAGCAGGGCATGGGTGAACCCCGGCGGGATGTCCTCGACCCGGTGCAGCACGACCACCACCGCGCCGATCGGACCGTCCGCCACCCGAGCCAGCGTGGACACGAGGGTCTCACGCCCGCCGATGTCGAGCGACGCCATCGGCTCATCGAGGAGCAGGGCGGCAGGATCGGTGACCAGTGCGCGGGCCAGCTGGATGCGGAGCTGCTCGCCGGAAGAGAAGGTGGCGAAGGGCCGCACTTGCGCGCCGGCCATCCCGGCCTGGCCCAGGGCGGCCTCGGTCCGGCCCCGGTCCATGCGCGACGGCTCGACGTACCACGGGAAGATCGCCCCGGCCTGCGCGGCGTCGACGATCTGGCGCGGCGTCAGCTGCTCGGGGATTTCGTGCGCCAGCGCGGGGCTGAGGTAGCCGATGCGGGGGCGAAGGTCCGCAACGTTGGTGTGCCCGATGCGCTGCCCGAGCACGTCGACCGTTCCCGACGACGCAATGAGGTAGGTGCTGAGGATCCGGACCAGGGTCGTCTTGCCCGCGCCGTTCGGCCCGAGCACCACCCACCGATCTCCGCTGTGGATCGTGAGGTCCACATCCGTGAGCAAGGTGAGCCCCTGACGCCGCACCTCCACCCCGCGGAGGGCGAAGACGGCTGCATCCGTCATGGTGCGTTAGGGAGCCGTAGGTCCGGCATGGCACCCGCGACGCTGCGCGCTAGGGTGCCGGAGCGCCCCCTGCTCCATTCGGGGAGCATGCTGGGGGCACGAGGCGCCGATGCGCACCCACCGAGAAGCATCGCCGGGCGATCAGGCCAGGGTGGAGACGCGCGGCGGATGGGCCGCCTCGTAGGCCTTGATCTGCGGCTCGAGGCTGAGCAGGTACCCGAGCTCGTCAGTTCCGTCCAGGATCATGCGGCGCGCGAAGGCGTCCACGTGGAAGCCGATGGTCGAGCCGTCGGGCAGCCGCAGCTCCTGCCCCTCCAGGTCAACCGTGACCTGCGCGTCGGGCTCGGCGTCGACCAGGGCGAACAACCGGCCGAGCTCCTCCGGCGGCACCTCGATCGGCAGGAGCCCGTTCTTCAGGGAGTTGTTGCGGAAGATATCGGCGAAGCTGCTCGAAACGACCGCGCGGACGCCCCATGCCATAAGGGCCCATGGCGCGTGCTCACGTGACGACCCGCAGCCGAAGTTGTCGCCAGCCAGCAGCACCTGGCGGCCGGACATCTCCGGCCGGTTGAGCACGAACTCGGGGTTGGGCGAGCCATCGGCCAGGTAGCGCCAGTCGTGGAAGAGCTGCTCTCCGAGGCCGGCACGGTTGACGGTCTTGAGGAAGCGGGCCGGGATGATCTGGTCGGTATCGACGTCGCCACGGTTCATCGGCACCACGGCCGACGTGACCGACGCGAACGGTTCGCGCGCACTCACAGCATCGCCCTCGGATCGGACAGACGGCCGGTCACCGCCGACGCGACCGCGGTGAGCGGTGAGGCAAGGAAGGTGCGGCCGCCCTTGCCCTGGCGTCCCTCGAAGTTGCGGTTCGAGGTGGAGACGCTGTACTGGCCGGGCTGGAGCTGGTCGCCGTTCATCGCGATGCACATGCTGCATCCGGCCTCGCGCCACTCGGCACCTGCCGCTCGGAAGATGTCCGCCAGGCCCTCGGCCTCGGCCTGGCGCTTCACTTCGGTCGAGCCGGGGACCACCATCATGCGCACGCTGTCGGCCACGTGGCGGCCGCGGAGCATGCGAGCCGCCTCGCGCAGGTCGCTGATGCGCGAGTTCGTGCACGAGCCGACGAACACGACGTCGATCTCGCGCCCCAGGATCGGCTCGCCCGGTGCCAGCGCCATGTACTCCAGCGCCGCACGCAGCGAGTCGCGCTGGCTGGAATCGGTCATGCGCTCCGGGTCCGGGACGCGCGACGTGATCGGGAAGCCCATGCCGGGGTTCGTGCCCCAGGTCACCATCGGGATCAGCTCGCCCGCGTCGAAGCTGATGGACCGATCGAACGCCGCCCCATCGTCCGTCGGAAGGCCGCGCCAATGCTCCACGGCCGCGTCCCAGTCGGCGCCGCTCGGCGCATGCGGACGGCCGCCGACGTAGTCGAAGGTCACGTCATCGGGCGCCACCAGTCCGGCTCGAGCGCCGCCCTCGATGCTCATGTTGCAGATCGTCATGCGGCCCTCCATCCCGAGCGAGCGGATGGCCGAGCCGCGGTACTCGAACACGTGGCCGTTGCCACCTCCGACGCCGATGCGCGACAGCAGCGACAGGATGATGTCCTTGGCGGTGACGCCGGGATGGAGCTGGCCGTCGACGCGCACCTCGAACGTCTTCGGGCGTCGCTGGAGCAGGGTCTGCGTGGCGAGCACGTGCTCCACCTCCGTCGTGCCGATGCCGAAGGCCAGCGCCCCGAACGCGCCATGGGTCGCGGTGTGCGAGTCGCCGCACACGATCGTCATTCCCGGCTGGGTCAGGCCGAGCTCCGGACCGATGACGTGCACGATTCCCTGGTGCGGTGAGCCGATGCCATGCAGCGGGATGCCGAACTCCAGGCAGTTCTCCTCGAGCCGGCTGACCTGGCGTGCCGCGACCTCGTCCGCGATCGGCAGGCTGCGGTCGGTCGTCGGGATCGAGTGGTCGACCGTGGCCACCGTCTGGCCCGGGCGCCGGACGCCGATCCCGCGCTCGCGGAGCCCGTCGAAGGCCTGCGGGCTGGTCACCTCGTGGACGAGGTGCAGGTCGATGGCGATCACGTCGGGCGCGCCGTCGGTGCCCGTGGCGACGACGTGCTCGTCCCAGATCTTCTCGACGATCGTCTTCGGCTGCGGGCGTGCGTGGTCGGGGGTCGGAGTTCTCATCGGTGCCTGCGACCCTAGCCGATCCGTCAAGCGGTCGCCTGCGATACGCTTGCCGAGCATGGACGACCAGCCCCAGCGCGAGACGAACGCCCAATGGCGTGACCTCCTGCTCGGCGTCCATCCCGATGTTGTTCGGATGCGCCGGATCTTCCGACACATCCCGACCGATCCGCGCTGCAAGCTGTGCCTGTCGCCGTATGCCGGCCTCGGCGGACGGATCGTGCAGCTCTTCGGCTTCGGTCGCTACCCACGCAACCCACAGCTCTGCAACAACTGCTTCAAGGGTGCGGTGAGTAATCCCGGCGGCGCCGAGCTGGAGGTCAGCGCGCTCTTCGCCGACATCCGCGGATCCACCGCCATGGCCGAGTCGATGGCACCGGCCGCCTACTCCGCGGCCGTGGACGAGTACGTCCGTACCGCGAGCCACGCCATCCGGGAGCCGGGCGGGATCGTCGACAAGCTGCTGGGCGACGGGGTGATGGCCCTGTTCGTCCCCGGGTTCGTCGGAGGCGATCACGCCGGCGCGGCAGTCAAGGCAGCGCGTCAGATTCTCCGCGATGTGGCCGTGCCGGTCGGGATCGGGGTCCACACGGGTCTCGCGTGGGTCGGCTTCGTCGGCGGTATCGACGACGTCATGGATTTCACCGCGCTCGGCGACGCTGTGAACGTCGCGAGCCGGCTCGGCTCCGAGGCCGCTGCGGGCGAGGTGCTCTTCAGCAGGGCAACCGTGGAGGCTGCCGGCGTAGCGACCGATGGGCTCGAGGCGCGGCGCCTCGACCTTCGCGGCCGGGCCGAGCCGCTCGACGCCTGGGCGGAGTCGATCGCACCGGTCAGCGCCACCGCGTGACCGCCAGCCGGTTGTCGAGTCGACTCGCGGCGATCGCTCTGATGGGTTCGATCGCCGGCTGCGGGGCGGCGCCGTCGGCCTCCGGTGCACCGTCCAACTCCGTGATCCCCTCGCAGGCCCCCCAACAGCTGGGCTCATTCCCGCCGCTGACCGACGCGGCGCTGTCCGCGGATCTCGCCGGGCGACTCCAGGCGCAGCTCGACGCGGTGGTGGAGCGTGACGAAGCGCCGGCCATCTCGGCCAGCCTGATCCTGCCCGGCATCGGACGCTGGGAGGGCACGTCCGGGACGACGCCTGAAGGCGAGGCCGTCTCGACCGACACGGTGTTCGCCGTCGCCAGCATCACCAAGACCGTCATCGCCGCGGCGGCACTCAAGCTGTCCGAAGAGGGTGCTCTCGACCTCGACGACCCGCTCGCCGAGCACATGCCCGCGGAGATCGCGGAGGTCACGAACGACGCCACGCTGCGCGACGCGCTGGGCATGCGGACCGGCCTGCAGGAGCACGTCGACCCCAGTCTGGAAACGGCCCTCATCGAGGATCCCGAGCGGCATTGGACGCCGGAAGAGGCGGTCGCGGTCCTCAGCCCCGCCGGCGCCTTCCCGCCGGACGAGCGGACGGTGTATGCCAACGTCAACTACCTGCTTCTCGGCATGGCGATCGAAGCGGCTACCGGCCGATCGATGGATGCCATCCTGCGCGACGGTGTCCTGGCGCCACCCGAGCTGGCCCGCATGGCCCTCCAGGACGCCGAGTCGCCGCCGGAGCCGCTCAGCGCGTTCTACGCCAGCAATCCGGAACTGCCCTCCGGTGCGGAGTCGCTGGAGACGGGCGGTGGGTTCCTCCCGAGCCGGGCCCTCTCCAGCGCGGTCTGGACCGCGGGCTCGATCGCCTCGGACGCGCCAACCCTGGCGACGTGGGGCTACCTGCTGTACGGCGGCCACGTGCTGTCCGATGCGTCCCTGACCGCGATGGTCACAGCTCCGAGCGGGGCTGACTACGGGCTCGGATGCGCACTGCTGCGCGAGCAGGGCCTCGACGGTGTCGGGCACGGCGGGAATCTGCCGGGGTTCTCGTCGGTTCTCTACGCCGACGGCGAGACCGGGGCAGTGATTGCGGTCCTGGTCAACACCGACGCGTACAACCCGACGACGTTGGTCGCGGCGCTCATGCGAGAGGTCCGCTCGTGAGGGCGATAGACTCGAGGCCATGACCCAGGCCTCCGCTCCGTACGATCCGCGCGAGCACTCGCGCATCCTGCTCGACGGCCCCGACCGCGCCGCGGCGCGGGCGATGCTCAAGGCCATCGGCTTCACCGATGAGGATCTGTCCAGGCCGATCGTCGGCGTCGGGACGACGTGGATCGAGACGATGCCGTGCAACTACAACCAGCGCGAGATGGCGGAGCGGGTGAAGGCCGGCATCCGTGCGGCGGGTGGGACGCCGATGGAGTTCAACACGATATCGGTCTCCGATGGCGTGTCGATGGGAACCGAGGGGATGAAGGCATCGCTCGTGTCCCGGGAGGTGATCGCCGACTCCATCGAGCTCGTGGCCCGCGGGCACCTGTTCGACGGGCTGGTGTGCCTGGTCGGCTGCGACAAGACGCTGCCCGGCGCCACGATGGCGCTGGCCCGCCTGGACCTGCCGGGCCTGGCGCTCTACAACGGGACGATCAACCCCGGCGTGATCCGCGGAAAGCGGGACGCCACGGTGGTGACCGTGTTCGAGGCCATCGGGGCGTATCGGGCCGGAAAGATCTCGCTCGAGGAGCTACGGGAGATCGAGGACCTGGCCTGCCCGGGGCCGGGTGCCTGCGGCGGCCAGTTCACGGCCAACACCATGAGCACGGCACTCGAGTTCCTCGGCATCAGCCCGGGCGGACTGAACAGCATCCCTGCGACCGACCCGGACAAGCTCGATGCGGCCGAGCAGGCCGGGCGGCTGGTGATGGAGCTCGTGAACGGCGGCGTTCGCCCATCATCGATCATGACCCGTGCCGCGCTGGACAACGCAATCGCATCGGTGGCTGCCACCGGCGGGTCGACCAACGGCGTCCTCCACCTGCTCGCCATCGCGCACGAGCTCGGGATCAGGCTGGAGCTCGAGGACTTCGACCGCATCGCCGAGCGGACGCCGATCGTGGCCAACCTGATGCCCGGCGGGCGGTTCACGGCCCTCGACATCCACGAGGCCGGCGGCGTTGGGCTCGTGGCGCGAGAGCTGGTGAAGGGCGGGCTGGTCGACGGCCAGACCCGCAACGTCGACGGCCGCACCCTGGCCGAGATCGCCGACGCGACGGTCGAGACGCCCGGCCAGGAGGTGGTCGTCTCGATCGAGCACCCCATCAAGCCGACCGGCGGGCTGGCCATCCTTCGCGGGTCGCTGGCGCCCGACGGATGTGTCATCAAGCTGGCCGGGCACGAGATGCGCCAGTTCCGCGGACCGGCGAGGGTGTTCGACTCGGAGAACGCCTGCTACGACGCGGTGCGTGCGCAGCGCATCGGCGCGGGTGATGTCGTCGTCATCCGCTACGAGGGCCCGGTGGGCGGACCAGGCATGCAGGAGATGCTGTCGGTCACCGCAGCTCTGGTCGGCGAGGGATTGGGTGGCGATGTGGCGCTCCTGACCGATGGCCGCTTCAGCGGCGGCACGCACGGGTTGATGATCGGGCACGTGGCGCCCGAGGCGGCCCTGGGCGGACCCATCGCGCTGGTCGAGGAGGGCGACGAGGTGGTCATCGACGTCGACGCCAGGCGATTGGACGTCGTCGTCGACGAGGCCGAGCTCTCCCGACGCCGCGAGGCGTGGTCTGCGCCAGAGCCGCGCTACACGGGCGGCGTGCTCGCGAAGTACGCGGCGCTGGTGTCGTCGGCCTCGGAGGGAGCCGTCACGACGGGTGCGCGGATGACCGCGAACCTCATCGGGCAGCCAGCGCCGCCGATGGTCCGGGGACGCGAGGGTTGACAACGCTGCTAGGGTTCGACCCATGCCACAGGAGCGCGGCATGAGCGCCGCTGGCCCGAGCGTGCGTCCGGCATCGGCCGGAATGCTCGGCATGCTCCTCGTACTCGCGATTCTTCGGCTCGTCATCCTTGGATGGCGGGATGGAGGACGCGCCTAGGACAGCCGCAAGGCAACCGACGCAGCGAAACCCGAGTCCCGCCAGCCGCAAGGCCCGGCGGGATTTCTTGTGTCAGAGAGGAATTCCGAGCCGATGACAGCCCTCAGACTCCCGGACGACCAGGCGCCGTCGCCGTCGCCGTCGCCGTCGCGCACCGTTGCTCCCCGCATCGGTGCCCGCGCCGTATGCGAGGCGCTGGTCCGCGAGGGCGCCACCACCATCTTCGGCTACCCCGGTGGCACGGTCCTGCCGATCTACGACGTGCTGCGGGAGTTCCCGCTGCGCCACATCCTTGTCCGCCACGAGCAGGGCGGAGCGCACGCGGCCGACGGCTTCAGCCGCGCCACCGGCGGCGTGGGCGTGGCGATCGCCACCAGCGGCCCCGGAGCCATCAACCTGGTGACCGGGCTGGCCACGGCCATGATGGACAGCGTCCCGCTCGTGGCCATCACCGGCAACGTGCCGCGCGCGCTGCTCGGCAAGGACGCCTTCCAGGAGACCGACATCGTCGGGATCGCGCTGCCGGTCACGAAATACGCGACGGTGGTGATGGACCCCGACGAGGTGCCGCTGGCGGTGGCCGAGGCATTCGAGATCGCGCGCTCCGGCCGCCCCGGCCCGGTCCTGCTCGACTTCCCGAAGGACGTCCTGCAGCTGGAGACCAGCGCACCGCACCCCGAGCCCTACGAGCTGCGCCTCCCCGGCCTGCTGCGCCCGGTGCGCGGCGACGTGCCGGAGGCCGATGAGCTGGCCGAGCTGATCGCGCGCGCCGAGCGCCCGCTGATCCTCGCCGGGCACGGCGTGCAGATCGCGGATGCGACCGACCTGCTGCGCCAGGTCGCGGAGCGCTCGGAGGTTCCGGTCGCGCACACGCTGCTCGGCATCGGGAACATCGACGAGACGCATCGGCTGAGCGCTGGCTACGCCGGCATGCACGGCTGGATGCACGTGAACAAGGCGATCCAGCAGTGCGACCTGCTGATCGGCATCGGCTGCCGGTACGACGACCGGATCACCGGCAAGACGTCGACCTTCGCTCCCAACGCGACGATCGTGCACGTCGACGTCGACCGCTCCGAGATCGGCAAGAACGTCCGGACCGACCTCGGCATCGTGGCCGATGCGGGCGACCTGCTGACCGCCCTGCTCGCCCGTCTGCCGCAGTACGCGCCTCGGACGCCGTGGCTCGAGCAGATCGCCGAATGGCGCAAGGTCAGCGAGAGCCGCTCGTGGCACGGGTCGGGCGCCTGGCGCGAGGGCCGGCTGTCCGCCGACTACGTCGTCGATCGTATCGGCGACGCCACCGATCACGAGGCGATCCTGGTCAGCGACGTCGGGCAGAACCAGATGTGGGCGGCGCGCTACTTCGGGTTCCGTCATCCGTTCCGTCACCTGAGCTCCGGCGGCCTGGGGACGATGGGCTACTCCGTGCCGGCCTCGATGGGCGCCGCCCTCGGCGCACCCGAGCGCGAGGTGTGGGCGATCACCGGCGACGGTGGCTTCCAGATGACGATGCAGGAGCTGGCGACGCTGGTCCAGGACCAGATCCCGGTGCGCATCGCTGTCCTCAACAACCATCGGCTCGGGATGATCCGGCAATGGCAGGAGATCATCTACGACGAGAACTACCACTCCGCCGAGCTGCTCGGCCCGGACCTCGTGCGACTGTGCGAGGCGTACGGCATCCCCGCCTGGCGGGCCACCAAGCCCGACGAGGTCGATGCGGTCATCGCCGAGGCCCGGAAGGCTCCCGGCCCGGCACTCATCGACTTCCACCTCGACGAGGCGCAGAACGTCTATCCCATGATGCTGCCCGGCAAGGGCCTGTCCGAGATGGTCGAGGGGGCCGGCGAATGATGGCGACGGCGCCACGTCGCCAGACCCTTCCGGCGGGCGAGCCCGATGCCGAGCATCGCCGCCACGTGGTCAGCGCCCTGGTCGTCGACCGGCCGGGAACCTTGAATCGCGTTTCCGGGCTGCTGCGCGCCCGGAGCTTCAACATCGAGTCGCTGACGGTCGGCACGACCCACGAGCCGGGCAAGTCGCGCATGACGATCGCCATCCGCGGCGACGACGGCCATCTGCGCCAGGTCCTCGCCCAGCTGGAGCGGGTGATCGACGTGCTGGAGGTGCATGACCTGACCACGATCCCCCACGTCGAGCTCGAGCTGGCGCTGCTCGAGGTCGAGCCGCCGGCCGATCCGGCGGCCGAGGCCCGACTGCGCGAGACCCTTGCCGCCGCCGGCGGCGAGCCGATCCCCACCACCGACGGGACCTGGCGAGCACGCCTGACCGCGGCGCCGGCCGACATCGACCGTGCCCTCACCGCCCTGCGGCCGCTCGGCCTGCGGCGCCTCGTGCGCGCCGGCGCCGTGGCCATGACCACCAACCCCGACCCCACTTCGACCACGAACGGAGCAGACCCGGAATGACGAAGCTCATCTACGACGCCGACATCGACGCGGCGGCGCTCGACGGCCAGACCGTGGCGGTCATCGGCTACGGCAGCCAGGGCGAGGCGCATGCGCGCAACCTGTTCGAGTCGGGCGTCGACGTGGTCGTCGGGCTGCGGCCGTCATCCACATCGGCCGAGCGCGCCAGGGAGGCCGGGCTGCGCGTCACCGATGCGGGCTCGGCCACGGCCGAGGCGAGCGTGGTGATGATGCTGGTGCCGGATACGGCGGCGCCATCGGTCTATCACGCCGAGGTGCAGCCGAACCTGCGCGACGGCGCGCTCCTGATGTTCGCCCACGGCTTCAACATCCACTTCGGCGAGGTCGATCCGCCAGGCGGCATCGACGTCGGCATGGTCGCCCCGAAGGGCCCGGGCCACCTGGTGCGGCGGCTGTACGAGGGCGGCGGAGGAGTTCCGGCGCTGTACGCGGTCCACCGCGACGCGACCGGGACGGCTCGCGCCCGCACCCTGGCCTACGCGCGCGGCATCGGCGCCGGACGAGCCGGCATCCTGGAGACGACCTTCGCCGAGGAGACCGAGACCGACCTGTTCGGCGAGCAGGCCGTGCTGTGCGGCGGCACCACCGCGCTGGTGCAGGCCGCCTTCGAGACACTGGTCGACGCGGGCTACCAGCCGGAGCTCGCCTACTTCGAGACCATGCACGAGCTGAAATTGATCGTGGACCTCATGTACCAGGGTGGCCTGCAGTACATGCGCTTCTCGATCAGCGACACCGCCGAGTACGGCGACTACGTCTCCGGGCCGCGCATCATCAACGACGCCACCCGGGCCGAGATGAAGCAGATCCTGACCGAGATCCAGGACGGCTCGTTCGCCCGTCGCTGGATCGAGGAGGGCCGGAAGGGCGCGCCGGAGTTCAAGCGGCTGCGCGCGGAGAACGCGGACGCCCGGATCGAGCAGGTCGGGTCGGAGCTGCGCAGCCACATGGCCTTCATCAATCCGAAGTCGGCTCCCGACGGCTGGGCGTCGAGCGGGGCTAAGGCCGAGGTATCCGGCGCCGAGGGGGTGGCCTGATGCCGCGGATCCGCATCTTCGACACCACCCTGCGCGACGGCGAGCAGACACCCGGTGCGGCGCTGACCGTCGACGAGAAGGTCAGCGTCGCCAAGCAGCTGGCCCGGCTGAAGGTCGACGTGATCGAGGCCGGCTTCCCGGCAGCATCGCCCGGGGAGGCGGAGGCGGTGCGCCGCATCGCCGCGGACGTGGGCGGCTCGAAGGGGTCGCCGGCCATCGCGGCGCTGGCTCGCTGCGTCCCGGGCGACGTGACGGTCGCTGCCGCCGCGCTCGAGCCCGCACGGAAGCGACAGCTCCACGTCTTCATCGCGACGTCCGACATCCACATCACCCACAAGCTGCGCTCGACACGCGAGGAGGTCCTGGAGCGGATCCGCAGCTGCGTGGCGCAGGCGCGCGAGATGGTCGGGCCGGACCACGACGTCGAGTTCAGCGCCGAGGATGCGTCGCGCACCGAGCCGGCATTCCTGCTGGAGGCCTACGAGGCCGCCATCGGCGCCGGAGCGACGGTCATCAACGTGCCGGACACCGTGGGCTACGCCGAGCCGAAGGAGTTCGCGTCGCTGGTGCGGCAGGTCGCAAAGCTGTGCGGCCGTCGCGCGATCGTGAGCACGCACTGCCACAACGACCTCGGCCTCGCCACCGCGAACACGCTTGCCGGCATCCAGGCCGGGGCGCGGCAGGTCGAGGTGACGGTGAACGGGCTCGGTGAGCGGGCCGGCAACGCCTCCCTCGAGGAGGTGGTCATGACGCTGCGCACCCGCCCCGGCCAGTTCCGCAACGCGACGACCAGGGTGGCAACCGAGCAGATCACCGCTACCAGCCGGCTGGTGAGCTACCTCACCGGCATCGCCGTCCAGCCGAACAAGTCGATCGTCGGGGCCAACGCCTTCGCCCACGAGTCGGGCATTCACCAGGACGGCTTCCTCAAGAACCCGCTGACCTACGAGATCATGACGCCGGCCTCGGTCGGCCTGTCGGGCTCGACCCTCACGCTGGGCAAGCTCTCGGGTCGCGCCGGCTTCGACGAGCGGCTGCGCATGCTCGGCATCCACGTCGAGCCCGAGACGCTCGACACGCTGTACGCGGAGGCCATCGGCTTGGCGGACCAGAAGAAGCAGGTGACCGATGCGGACCTGCTCGCCCTGGCCGAGCAGCACGCCGACCCGGTCCCGCAGCTCGTCCAGATCGAGCACTGGGCGGCCGCCTCGCGCCAGGGCGAGTCGAGCTCCGGCAACGTCTCGCTGTTCTACGAGGGGCGCACCTTCCGCGCCTTCGCCGGCGGCAACGGGCCGGTGGACGCGCTGCTGTCCGCGGTGGACAACGCGCTCGAGCAGATCATCCAGGGCCGTCCGCAGCTGCTCGACTACCAGCTCAAGAGCATCGGCCAGGGCGAGGACGCCCAGGGCGAGGCGACCGTGAAGATCGCCGGGCCGACGACCAACGGCGACGTGCCGGAGACCTTCACCGGCCACGGCTTATCGACGAACGTGGTGGAGGCCAGCCTGCGCGCCTACCTGGCCGCGGTGAACAAGCTGATCGCCGAGCACCCAGTTGCCGCAGAAGCGGTGGCAGCCGCCCGCGAGCGTCGCGCCTCCGGCTCGCAGCCGGCCAAGGCGGGGAGTGGCGCGTGAGGCAGCATCGCGTCGCCTTCCTGCCCGGTGACGGCATCGGCCCCGAGGTGTGTGACGTCGCACGCAGCGTGGTGGACGCCGCCGGCGCCCGCTTCGGGTTCGAGGTGGCCTGGGACGAGCAGCCGGTCGGAGGGACGGCCATCGAGACCGAGGGCGAGCCGCTGCCGCCGGCCACCCTCGCGGCATGCCGCGGCGCGGACGCCGTGCTGCTCGGCGCGGTCGGCGGACCGGCCTGGGACGACCCGTCGGCCGCGACGCGTCCCGAGGACGCGCTGCTCGGCCTGCGTCGGGAGCTGGAGCTGTTCGCGAACCTGCGCCCGGTGCGGGCGTACGACGCGCTCGCATCAGCCTCGCCGCTGAAGCCTGAGGTCCGCCAGGGCGCCGACATGTTGATCCTGCGCGAGCTGACCGGCGGCCTCTACTTCGGCCGTCCCCAGGGCCGATCGACCGATGGCGGCGTCGAGTCGGCGGTCGACACGCTGCGCTACTCGCGCCCGGAGATCGAGCGCATCGTCGAGCTCGGCTTTCAGCTGGCGGACGAGCGCCGGGGACTGCTGACCAGCGTCGACAAGGCGAACGTGCTCGCCTCGTCGCGACTGTGGCGCCAGGTCGTCGACGAGATGGCGCCGCGCTACCCGGGCGTTCGGGTCGAGCACGCGCTGGTCGACTCGACCGCGTACCTGGTCCTCACCCAGCCCGGCCACTACGACGTGATCGTCACCGAGAACCTGTTCGGCGACATCCTCTCGGACGAGGCCGCGGCCATCGCCGGCTCGCTGGGGCTGATGGCGTCGGCCAGCCTCGGGACGCGCGTCACGGACAAGGGCCGCTTCGGGATGTACGAGCCGGTGCACGGCAGCGCGCCGACCATCACCGGCCAGGGAGTGGCAAACCCGATCGCCACCGTCGCCAGCAGCGCCATGCTGCTGCGCTGGTCCCTCGGCGAGCCCGACGCGGCCGACGCCGTCCACATGGCCGTGGAGGCCGCGATCGAGGATGGGCCGCGGACCGGCGACCTGGGCGGGTCGGACGGCACCGGCGCGGTCGCCGAGTTCCTGCTGGACCGCATCGGCGCCGAGATGGAGGTGCCGGCGTGACAGCGACACCGATCCTCCTGTACGACACGACCCTGCGGGACGGCACCCAGCGCGAGGGCCTCGTCCTCAGCCTTGCCGACAAGCTGAAGATCGCGCGCCGCCTCGACGAGGCCGGCTTCCCATACATCGAGGGCGGCTGGCCCGGCTCGAACCCCAAGGACGAGGAGTTCTTCGCCGCCGCCAGGGGCATGACGTTCCGGCACGCGAAGCTGGCGGCCTTTGGCTCGACGCGGCACCGGTCCAACCGGGTGCACGACGACCCGAACATCCAGGCCCTGCTCGCGGCCGAGACGCCGGTCACCACCATTTTCGGCAAGAGCTGGCTGCTCCACGTGACCGACGTCCTGGGCGCCACGCCGGAAGAGAACCTGGCGATGATCGGGGACTCGGTCGCGCACCTGCGGACCGCGGGTCGCGAGGTCATCTACGACGCCGAGCACTTCTTCGATGGTTACAAGGCCGATGCGGCCTATGCCATGGCCACCCTGCGCGAGGCGGCCGCCGCTGGCGCCACGACGGTGGTCCTGTGTGACACGAACGGCGGCTGCCTCACCGACGAGGTGGTCGCGATGACGCGGGGCGTGGGTGCCGAACTGGGTCGGGGCGTGACCCTCGGCATCCACGTCCACGATGATGCCGGCCTGGCCGTCGCTACCTCCCTCGGCGCGGTCCAGGCCGGTGTTACTCACGTCCAGGGCACGATCAACGGGTACGGCGAGCGCTGCGGCAACGCCAACCTCGTCACGATCTGGGCAAACCTGGCACTGAAGATGGGGCTCGCCACGGTGCCCGCCGCCGACGACCTGACGCATCTGCCTGAGCTGTCGCGGTTCGTGGCGGAAGTCGCCAACATCGCGCCGGATGCGCACGCCCCGTACGTGGGCACCAGCGCATTCGCGCACAAGGGGGGCGTCCACGGCGCGGCGACGGTGCGCGTCGAGCAGGCCTACCAGCACGTGGACCCCGCTGTCGTCGGCGGGACATCGCGCCTGGTCGTCAGCGAGCTGGGCGGCAAGGCCAACGCGGGCTGGCGCGTCCGTCAGCTCGGCGCGGTGGCCACCGAGGGCCTCGACCCCGCCGAGCTGTCGCGCCTCGTGAAGCAGCTCGAGTCGGAGGGCGCCAGCTTCGAGGGCGCCGACGCCTCGTTCGAGCTCCTCGTGCGGCGGCGCCATCCCGACTACGTCCCGCCGTTCCGGATCGTGGACTTCACGGTCATCGTCGAGCGCCGCGACGTGGCGGCGGCGCGAGCCGAGGCGAGCGTCAAGGTCGAGGTGGACGGCGAGGTGCTCCACACCGCGGCGGACGGCAACGGCCCGGTGAACGCGCTCGACCTCGCGCTGCGCAAGGCATTGGCCGCCTTCTACCCGGCCCTCGACCACGTGCACCTGGTCGACTACAAGGTGCGGATCATCGATGGTGAGGCGGCCACCGGCGCACGCACGCGGGTCATCATCGAGACCGGCCACGAGACCGGGACGTGGATCACCGCCGGAGCCGATGCGAACATCATCGCCGCCTCCCTGGCGGCGCTGCACGACTCTCTCGAGTACGCGGTCTGGCGGCTCGATGCCCAGCCCGAGCGCCGGGACGAGCGCAGCGCCGGCCAAGCCGCCGCGCGTCGCGGCGCGCCGGAGCCGGCCACCGAGGCCCCGTCGTGACCGCGGTCGAGCCGCGGCAGGCCGCTTCGGCCGCGACCGCCATCGGCGCATTCGCCTACTTCGAAGGCGACGTCGTGCCGATCGAGGCGGCATCGGTCTCGATCGCGACCCATGCCTTCAACTACGGAACCGCCGTCTTCGAGGGCATCCGGGCGTACCTCCAGGAGGACGGGTCGACCGCGCTCCTGTTCGGGCGAGAGCACTACGAGCGACTGCTGCGTAACGCTCGGCTGCTGCGCGCATCGGTCCCCGAGAACGCCGAGGCGCTGCTGCAGATCACGCTCGACCTGCTGCGCCGCAACGCGCATGGCGGCGACGTCTACATCCGGCCGCTGATCTACAAGTCGGCGGCCAATATCCGGGTCCAGCTGACCGGCCTCGACGACCGGGTCGCGATCTTCACCATGCCGCTGGGCGACTACCTGCCGACCGGCGGCATCCGGGTCACCGTCTCGGGCTGGCAGCGGGTCAGCGACAACGCCATCCCCGCTCGCGGCAAGATCAGCGGCTCGTACGTGAACGCGGCGTTCGCGGCGGAGGACGCGCACGCCGCCGGCTACGACGACGCGCTGCTGCTGACGGCTGACGGCCATGTGGCCGAAGGGTCGGCGGCGAACCTCTTCGTCGTGTCCGGCAACGAAGTCGCCACGCCGCCGCTGGTGGACGACGTCCTGTCCGGCATCACGCGCGGCGCCATCCTCCAGCTCGCGGCCGATGCGGGCTACCACGCGGTCGAGCGCCGCATCGACCGATCCGAGCTCTACCTCGCCGACGAGGTCTTCCTCACCGGCACCGGCGTGCAGGTCGCCCCGATCGCCTCGATCGACGACCGGCCCGTCGGCACGGACGGGTTCCCCGTCTCCCTCGACATCCAGCGCCGCTACTTCGCGGCCGTGCGCGGGACCGATCCGCGCTACGCATCCTGGCTCACCCCGGTCGCATAGGCCGGTTCTCCAGAGGAGCATGTTCCCGATGACCCTGTCCCCCGCCGACACCCAACCCGCCTCGACCGCCGGCGGCCTGCACCTCGAGCGCTGGGCCGCATCGTCGGGCAGCGAGCGCGGCAGCCGCGCGAATCTTGTGATCGCCGGCGGCGGCCATCGCTGGCGCGCCAACGCCGATGGCAACGGCGCGATCGACGCGCTGATGCGCGCGGCCGACAACGCCCTGGCGCCCCTGCTCGGCGACGGCGTGACCCTGGTCTCGTTCGACGTCCACGCCGCCCGGGCCGGTCACGAGGCACAGGCGTCGGTCACGCTCGGCGTGCAGCGTCGCGATCAGGCCGACGCTCCGGTGCACGAGGGTGGCGCGGTCGACGAGAACGTGCTCCAGGCCAGCGTGGTGGCCTACATCGACGCGGTGAATGCGCTGCTGGTGGCCGAGGGCGTCGACATCGCGTCCGCCGTTCCCACGCCCGGCGACACGAGCCTCCACGAGACGGATCCCGAGCACGAGTCGGCCTCGAAGGATCGGATCATGTCGGCCTACAACCAGTAGCCCGTGGCGTCGTTCTCCTGACCGGCACTTGCTGTGGCTGCAACCAACGGCGAAGTTGGGGCACCGGAATGTCCGATGTTGGCCAGAACTTGCGGGGCAAGCAACGTACGGCGACGAACGGCGAGTCAGGGGATCGAACTTCGTCGTTAGTTGCAGGACGGGCAAGCTCGCCCTAGCCCAATCGTCGCGCCGCGACGCGCAGGTCGTCGACCATCCCACGGTACGCCTCCTCGCGCGCATCGTCGGGCGCCCGCAGGATGGCCGACGGATGAGCCGTGGCCAGCGCCGGGCCGAGCGGCGAGTCGACGACCTCCCCGTGCTGGCGCGTGACCCTGAACGAGGCCCCCAGCAGCGCCTGCGCCGCGGTGGCCCCCAGGCACACGATCAGCTCGGGGCCCACGCGCTCCACCTCGGCCTCGAGCCATGGGAAGCAGGCCTCGACCTCGGCGCGATCCGGCTTCTGGTGGATGCGCCGCTTCCCCGACGGAGCGCGACGCCACTTGAAGTGCTTCACGACGTTCGTGACATACACCGTCGATCGGTCGATGCCCGCATCCACCATGGCGCGATCCAGCATCCGCCCCGACGGGCCGACGAACGGGGCGCCCTCGAGGTCCTCGCTGTTGCCCGGCTGCTCGCCGACGATCAGCAGCCGCGCCCCTTCGGCACCATCGCCGAACACCGTCTGCGTGGCACGGCGCCAGAGATCGCAGGCGCGGCAGCCAATGGCGAGGTCGCGCATGTCGTCGAGCGACCCGGCCTCGGCCAGGGCCGCATCCCGCGCCTCGCGGTCCAGAGGTTCGGTCATGGCCACCGGCTGAGCAGGAGCCGGACCACTTCGGCGCGCGCCTTGCATGGAGGTGATCCATCCATAGCGGAGGCATGACGTGACGGAACCCGATGAGCGCCGCGAGGGCGGCGCATGGATCGGACAGCGCCCCGACGAGAACACCGAGCGCGTGCGCGAGGAGCTCGACGAGGGGGCGGAGCGCGTGGCGGTCACGAACAACGAGTCCGGCGCCACCGCCAGCGACGACGATTGGCCGCACGGGCACCGCGCGGGCGGCCAGGCGAGCGACGACGAAGTCCGCCGAGCGGGCGAGAACGGATAGGAGCCGATGGAGACCGATCGACAGAACGAAGACCCGGACGCGACCAGCGTCACGCATCCAACGCACGCGCCACCACCCGACGAGGGCAAGGCGTACGACCCGGAGATGACGGACCAGGACGAGGCGAACATCCCGCCCGAATCGGAGGCGGATCCGCAGTCCTGATCGGCCGGCTCGGGCGGCTACCATGAGCCGATGCCCGAGCCCCAGGTGATGACCGTTCGCGGCCCCGTGGGCGCATCCGCGCTCGGGGTCGTGGACGCCCACGATCACCTGTTCCTGCGCACCCCCGCGCTGCCCGGCGACGAGTTCGACGACCTCGATGCGGCGATCGCCGAGGCGACCGAGGCTCGAGAGAGCGGGCTGCGCACGATCGTCGACATGACGCCGATCGGGCTCGGTCGGCGGCCTGACCTCCTGCGCGCGGTGGCCGATGCAACCGGGTTGCACGTCATCGGGGCGACCGGCTATCACCGCGATGCCCACTACCCCGACGGGCACTGGGTGTACGACGCATCGGTCGACACGCTCGCCGACCGGGTCCTGCGCGATCTCCAGTCCGGCATGCATCCGGCCGATTGGGGCGATCCTGACGCGGCTCCCGACTCGGCGTGCGCCGGCGCGATCAAGGCCGGCGCCTCGTATCACCGCGCCAGCCCGGCTGAGCGGCGGCGACTCGAGGCCTGCGCGATCGGGAGCGTGCGCGGAGGCGTTCCGGTCCTGGTCCACACCGAGATCGGCACCTTCGGCCACGAGATCGTCGACCTGCTCACCGGATTCGGCATGGCGCCGGATCGGATCATCCTCGCCCACCTCGATCGCAACCCGGACCACGAGCTGCACATCGACATCGCGGCGCGCGGCGTCTACCTCGAGTACGACACGATGGGGCGCACGAAGTACCGCCCCGACAGCGACCTGCTCGGCCTCATCGAGCGCGTGGTGGCCGCCGGGCACGGTGATCGGCTTCTGCTCGGCCAGGACATCGGACGCCGCTCGATGCTCCGCGCCTACGGCGGCGGTCCGGGGATGCGCTACCTCATGGAGCGCTTCGTGCCCCGCGTCCGGAGCCGCATCGGCGACGGCGCGACCGACGCGATCCTGGTCGCCAACCCGGCGCGTGCCTTCAGCGTCCAGGTGCCGGAATGAGCGACCGCTACGACGTCCTGGTCGTCGGAGCCGGATCGGCAGGGTCATCGGCGGCGATCAGCGCCGGCCGGTTGGGCGCCCGGACCATGCTGGTCGACCGGCTGGCGTTCATGGGCGGCACCTCGACCGCGGTGCTGGACACGTTCTACGCCTTCTACACGCCCGGCGAGGCGCCGCGCCGGGTGGTCGGCGGGCTGGGGTGGGAGGTCGTCGAGCGGCTCACCGCCGCGGGCGTCGCCTTCGAGCGGCCGAACACGTACGGCGCGGGGACCGGCGTCACCTACGACCAGGAGATGCTCAAGGTGCTGTGGGAGGAGCTCGCGGCGGATGCCGGCGTCGATCTGCTGCTCCACACCTGGGCCACAGGGGCGCGCGTTGCGGATGGGCGGATAGGCGCTGTACGCCTGTGGAACAAGGGAGGCGAGCGCTGGGTCGAGGCCGATGCGGTGATCGATGCATCCGGCGATGCTGACGTGGCCGCGCTGGCCGGCGTCGCTCACGACAACGCGGCGCAGCAGGGTCGGGTCCAGTCGCTGTCCACGCTGTTCAAGCTCGCGAACGTGGACGTCGAGCGGGCTGCATCGGTGAAGAAGGCGGAGCTCTGGGAACGCATGCGCGAAGCAGCCGCATCGGGCGATTACGACCTGCCCCGCGTCGAGGGCTCGTGGCACCGCACGCCGTTCCCGGGGGTCGTGCTGATCCACATGACGCGCATCCCGAACGTGGACGCCACCGATCCCGAGCAGCTCACTCGGGCCGAGGTGGCGGGCCGTCGCCAGGTGGTCGAGTACGCCAGGTTCCTCCGCGATCGCGTTCCCGGCTTCGAGGACTCGGTCGTCGTGGCGACGTCGCCCGCGATCGGCATCCGGGAGTCGCGCCGGGTGCACGGCGACTACGTCTTGACCCGCGACGACGTGCTGGAGGGTAGGCGCTTCGAGGACGAGATCGCCCTGTGCGGCGCGCCGATCGAAGACCATCACGCGGGCGGCGACACGGCGTGGCAGTACGTGGGGGAGTCGGGTGTCTACGGCATCCCGTATCGCTGCCTGCTGCCTGCCGGGATCGAGGGTTTGCTCGTCGCCGGTCGGTGTTTCAGCTCGACCCACGACGCGCATGCCTCGGCCCGCTCGATGGCCACCTGCATGGCCATGGGCCAGGCGGCGGGCACCGCCGCGGCCACGGCGGTTCGCCACGGCAACGTGCCCCGCGCGGTCAGCTCGGACGTGCTGCGGAACCGCCTGCACGCTGAAGGCGCTCTGCTCGAGCCGATGCCGTCCGAGGTGCCGGCGTGACGCACGCGGCGAACGGCACCCGCGGCGGCCCGGTGGCCGATGCGATTCGCGCCACCCGGCTCATCGCGGTCCTACGACGGGTGGAGCCGCGTGAGCGGCTGCTGGAGCTGGTCGAGCAGCTCGTCGAGGACGGCGTGCGGGTCCTGGAGATCACCATGGACGCGCCGTCGGCCGGCGACGACCTGGCCGCGGTGCGCGATCGGCTCGGCGGACGCGACGTGATCGTGGGCGCCGGCACCGTCCTCCGCCGCGGGCAGCTCGAGGACGCACTGGCAGCCGGGGCGGACTTCGGCGTGTCCCCGCTCCTCGATGCCGGCATGCTCGAGGCGGCACTCGCAGCAGGGCTGCCGTTCGTGCCCGGTGCGATGAGTCCCACCGAGGTGATCACGGCCTGGGCGGGCGGGGCGACCTTCGTGAAGCTCTTTCCCGCGTCTGCGGTGGGGCCAGCCTTCGTCCGAGAGCTCCGCGGTCCGTTGCCCGACGTGCAGCTCGTGCCGACCGGGGGCATCGACGCGGCGAACGCGGCCGCCTTCCTCGAAGCCGGCGCTTCAGCGGTCGGCGTGGGCAGCGGGCTCACCGGAGCCGACCGTGAGGCACGTCGTGCCATCGTGCGGGCGGTCGCCGCTGCGGGGGCACCGTGAACCGATTCGACGGACGCGTGGTGCTCGTGACCGGCTCGACCGGCATGGCCGCGTCCACGGCCCGGGCGCTCGCCGCCGAGGGCGCCCGGCCCTTCGTGGCCTCGCGAACGGCGGACCATGCCAGGGCGCTCGGCGAGGAGCTCGATGCCGGCTGGGTTGCCGCCGACCTGGCGCGCGAGGAGGAGGCCGACGCGGCCGTCGCCGCCTGCCTCGAGCGCCATGGTCGCCTGGACGCGGTGTACGCCGTGGCCGGCATCAGCGGCCGTCGCTACGGCGACGGGCCACTCCACGAAGCCACATTGGGGGGTTGGGAGACCGTCCTGGCGACCAACCTGACCGGTCCGTTCCTGGTCGCCCGCGCGGCGGTGCGCCAGATGCTGGAGCAGGAGCCGGACGTCGACGGCTCACGCGGCGTGCTGCTGTTCATGTCGAGCGCCCTGGCACGGCACCCGACGTCGGACCACTTCGGGACCCATGCCTATGCCGCCAGCAAGGGCGGCATCGAGTCGCTGACGCGCGCGGTGGCGGCGACCTACGCGCCGCAGGGCATCCGTGCCAACGCGATTGCACCGGCCCTGGTGGCCACGCCGATGAGCGAGCGCGCCCAGTCGGATCCAGAGATCCTCGCCTACCTGCGCGAGAAGCAGCCGCTGGCCGGCGGACCGATCGAGGCCGACGCGATCACGCCGGTCGCGCTCCACCTTCTGAGCCGCGACTCTCGAATGATCACCGGCCAGGTGATCGCCGTGGATGGAGGCTGGAGCGTCAGCGAGCCGCGGGCATGACCGACGGCGGCAGTGCCTCCTCGACGTCGAACCGCACGTCGATGGCGTAGCGGTCCGCCGCGTAGCGCGTCTCGGTCGCCTCCAGCGGACGCCCCTGGCCGTCGAGGATCACGCGACGCTCGACCAGCATCGGGTCGCCGCGCGTCACCCCGAGCAGTCTCGCGTCCTCCTTGGTGGCCGATGCGGCCGTCACCGTTGCCGACCCGCGCCGGAGCCCCCAGCCGGCGCCCGCCAGCACGGCGTGCAGCGAATCGTGGCGAAGGTCAGCGGCCATGACGACCGGCGACAGGCTCCCGATCAGCAGCGTCGTCTCCACGGCGATGGGTTGCCCGTCGGCACTTCGCACGCGTCGCAGGAACACCAGCGGCTCGCCCTCGTGGAGATGCAGCTCGCTGGCGGCGCTCCGCCAGGCGGGTCGGATCTCGCGGGCCACGATCGTCGAGCTGGGCACGCGTCCACGGCGCGTCATCTCGGAGCTGAAGCTCATCAGCCGATCCGCTCGGCGGTGGGCCGGCGGCTCCGCGACGTAGCTGCCGCGACCCGGCAGCCGCACCAGGAGGCCCTCTTCGGCCAGCCGATGCATCGCGTTGCGGGCCGTCATGCGGCTGACGTTGAACTCGGCGCACAGCTCGCTGTCCGACGGCAGACCATCCCCCGGGCGGAGGGCGGCGATGCGCTCGCGCAGCGCCTGCTCGATGGTGCGGTAGCGCGGCAGGTAGGAGGCGGTCATCGGACGGCCGGCTCGGGGACCGCGGCCGCGGCCCCGTGCACCGCAGCGCCGATGGCGCCGGCCCATGTCCCGAGCTCGCCGCGGACGATGTCGACAGCGTCGAGGTCGGTGACGTGCACGCGCGCGCGGACCTCGGCCCGGATCGGCTCCAGCAGGAAGTCGCCGGCGCCGGCCACCCCGCCACCGAGTACGACCCGGTCCGGGGTGAGCACCACGATGAGGTTGGAGATGCCGATCCCGAGCCAGCGGCCAACCTCGGCCATCCCGGCCACTGCCCGCGGGTCGGCGGCTCGTGCGGCGGACACTGCCTCCTCGGCGGTCGCGCTGCCGCAGGCCGCGGCGACCGCATCGGCCCGCGCGAATGCCTCCAGGCAGCCCCGGTTGCCGCAGGTGCACGGCGGTCCGTCGGGGTGCAGCGTCTGGTGCCCAACCTCGCCGCCGGTGCCGTCGTGGCCGAAATGCACCTCGCCGTTGACGACCACCACTCCTCCGACGCCGGTGCCGAGCACGAGCCCGACCATGGTGCGGCAGCCACGGCGCAGCTCCCAGCCGAAGCTCGGCCAGGCCGAACGCGCGGGCATCGTTGATGAGCGTGACGGGCAGCCCGATCCGGGAGCGGAGGGGTCCGACGATCGGCCGACGCTCCCAGTCGGGAGGCAGATTGGGCAGGAATGTCGCGATCCCCGTCGAAGCCTCGAACAGCCCCGGCAGCCCGACCCCCACCGTGGCCGTGCCCGGACGATCGCCAAGGACGTGCCGGCCGAGATCGGCCATCCGGTCCAGGACCGCATCGGCCCCATCCACCGCATTCGTCGGGAACTGACCGCGATCGCCGACGGACCAGGCGTCGCCGTCTCGTTCGACCAGGGCCCACTTCACGTTGGTGGCGCCGAGGTCGAGCCCCAGGTGGGCCGATGACTCCGCGGCGGCCAAGGTGGTCACTACTCCTCGGTGATGCGGGTATACGCCGCCGCGACGGCCAGGATGATCGCGCCGAACAGGATCTGCCGCACTGCCGGCGGCATGGCCAGCACCGTCAGCAGCGTGGTCAGCACGGTGAGGATCAGGGCGCCGACGATCGTCCCCGCGTAGCCGCCGCGCCCACCGAAGATCGAGGTGCCGCCGATCACGGCCGCCGCGACCGATGGCAGGAGGAACGGGTCGACCAGGCGTCCCTGTGCGCTGCCGATCACGCCGGCAAACAGCAGCCCGGCCACGCCGGCCAGGATGCCCGAGATGAGGTACAGCACCACCAGCACCCAGCCCACCCGGACGCCGGCCAGCCGGGCGGCGACCTCGTTGTCGCCGACCGCGTACAGCAGCCGGCCGTAGCCGAAGCGACTGAGTACGAACAGGATGAGCGCCGCCAGCGGCACGAACAGCAGGAGGCTGTTGGGCAGGAAGCCGAACAGGGACGTGCCGCCGAGCCAGGTGATCTCGGGGGGCACGCGAGTCCCGCCGGTGATGTTCGCGCGCGAGTACACGTTCACCGCGCCGGAGACGACCAGGCTCATGCTGATCGTCATGATCAGCGGGTGGACGCGGAAGAGGCCGACGCCGATGCCGTTCACGAGCCCGACGACGGCCGCCGGCACGAGGGCGATGAGCGACGCGCCGAGCCATCCGAAGTCCGACTGGTTCGTGGCCATCACGTAGGCGCTCATCGACGCAACGACCGCGACGGACAGGTCGATGCCGCCGGTCAGCATCGTCATCGTCTGGCAGGCGGCGATGATGGCGAGCGGGATGGCGAAGCGCATGGTCTGGGCGATCCAGTCGGGCGTCACGATCCCCGGCTGCACGATCTGCAGCGCGAGCACCAGGAGCCCGAGCAGCAGGAACAGGGGCACGAGCGGGCGGTCGCGCATCCAGGCTCGCGCCGTGGCGAGCGAGGACCGCTGCCGTATCGGCGCGGCCTCGGCGGTCATGCGGCCCTCCGCCGCAGGGTCACGTAGGCACCCAGCATGACGACCACGACCATGATGACGCCCTGGATCACCGTCGAGAAGGCTGGCTCCACGCCCATGAACGTGAGATCGGCGCGGATCAGCCCCAGGATGAAGATGCCGATGATCGGCCCGAGCAGGCCGCCACGCCCGCCGGCCAGGCTCACGCCGCCGAGGACGATGGCCGCCACGCTGAGGAGCAGGTAGGGGCCGGGGATGGGCGTGCCGATGCCGGTACTGGCGGTAAGGGCCAGGCCACCAAGCGCACCGAAGAAGCCGGCGAAGCCGTACGAGATGATCCTGGTGCGCGCCACGTTCACGCCGCTGCGGAAAGCGGCCAGCTGGTTCGAGCCGATGGCGTAGAGCGACAGCCCCAGGCGCGATCTGCGCAGCGGAACCCAGACAAGGCCGATGATCGCGAGCATCAGGACGAGCGCGCGCGGCACGAAGTCGACGACGATCCCGCCGCCGATGAGCTCGCCGAGCCAGTCCGCCGATCCGCCGCCGGGCGTCTCGATCACGAGCAGGGCCGCACCGGCCCACACGAACAGCATCGAGAGGGTGACCACGATGTCCGGCACGCGGCTGATGACCACCAGCGCACCGTTCAGCAGGCCGACGGCGATGCCGATGAGCAGCACCAGCAGCACGATCGGCACCGACAGCTCCGGCGACCCGAGCAGGAGGACCGCCGAGATGACGTTGGTGAGCGCGATCACCGATCCGATGGACAGGTCGATGCCGCCGGAGATCACGACGATCGCCTGCCCCGCCGCGGCGAACGCGACGGGCAGCGAGGCGATGGCGAGCGCCTCCAGGCCGTAGCCCGGCCGGATCAGCAGCGTGAAGGCGTAGAGGGCGATGAACAGCACCACCAGGCCAATGGTCCACGCGTCGCCGCCCATCGCGCGGGCCACGCGGTCACGCCAGGTCATCCGTTCCGGAAGCGGCTCGGCCACGACGGCCGAGTCGGTCGACTCGGTCATGCCGCGTCTCCGGCAGCGACGCGCAGGCCATGGGCCGCGCGCAGCAGCGTCGGCTCGTCGGCGCGGCTGGCCGGCATCTCGTCCACGACTCGGCCTCCGAACACGACGATGGCCCGGTCGCAGACGCGCTGGATCTCCTCCAGCTCCGACGTGAGCAGGAGCACCGCGGCCCCCGCGGCCGCCAGCTCGCGCACCAGCTCGTAGATCTCGCGCTTCGTGCCGATGTCGATGCCCCGGGTCGGGTCGTAGAACAGGAAGGTCCGCACGCCGCTCTCCAGCCACCGCGCGATGGTGACCTTCTGCTGGTTGCCGCCCGACAGCCGACGGGCCTCGGACTGCGCCCGCGTGTCGATCTGCAGCCGTCCGATGGCGGCCGTGACGCGCCGCTTCTCGGCGCCGACATCGATCGGACCCCAGCGGCGCGCCGGGGCGATCCCGGGCAGCCCGATGTTCTCGCGCACCGATCGCTGCATCAGCAGCGCCGAGGCGCGATCGGCGGGGACGAGCACGATCCCGGCGCGGATGGCATCGGCGGGATGCCGGAACTGCATGGCCGTGCCGTCCACGACCAGCTCGCCGGCTCCGGCTCGCGCCTGGCCGGACAGGATGTCGAACAGCTCGTCCTGGCCCTGGCCCTCGAGCGCGACCAGCCCGACCACCTCGCCGTCGTACAGGTCGAACGACACGTCGCTCAGGTTGCGCGCCGCGCCCAACGAGCGCGCCGACAGCCTCGGAACGGCGTCCGCGGACCTCGGCTGCGCGGCGGTCGTGGGAGGTGGCGCCACGGCGCCCTCGGACGCGGCCGGGCCGAGCATCAGGGTGACGATCTCCTCCTCGGCGCCGGAGCCGGGGGCGATGTCGACCACGCCCACCGTGCTGCCCTCGCGCAGGACGGTCGCGCGGTCGCACAGGCCGGCGACCTCGAGCATGCGGTGCGAGATGAAGATCACCGATCGAGACGTGCCGCGGTGACCGGCGACGACGTCGAGGACGCGGGCAGTGAGGTCGGCCGGCAGGGCGGCGGTCATCTCGTCGAGCAGCAGGACATCGGGCTCGATTGCCAGGGCCCTCGCCAGGTCGATCACGCGAAGGGTGGCCAACGGCAGGTCGCGCGCGTGAACGCGCACGTCGAGCTTGGGAATGCCGAGGTCGGCGATGCGCTCCTTGAAGGGAGCCATCGGCGTCTCGGTGAGCGCCAGGTTCTCGGCGACGGTGAGGTCCGGGATGATGGCCGGCTCCTGGTACACCGACACCATGCCGGTGCGACGCGCCTCGGCCGGCGAGTGGACGATGCGCTCCTGGCCGCGCAGGCGGACGGTGCCGCCGTCCGGCTTCACCGCGCCGGTGAGCACCTTGACCAGCGTGCTCTTGCCGGCGCCGTTCGCGCCCATCAGGGCGTGGATCTCACCGGGGCGGATGGCAAGCGAGGCGTCGCGCAGCGCGGTGACCGCGCCGTAGCGCTTCTCGACGCCGGTGGCCTCGAGCAGGAGCTCTGTCATCGCCTCCGGTCCAGGACGTGGTGGCGGTGCGGGAGTGCCGGCACGGCGCCGGCACCCCCGCCATCAACGGGTTCGCTCTCCGAAGGTTACGGCCCTTCGCAGGCGAGGATCTCTTCCTTGGTGTAGTCGGTCCAGCCCTCGATGGTGATGCCGAGCGGCCACGTCGGATCGATGTCCGGATCGTTGGCCTCCTCGAGAGCGGCGATGCCCTCGTCGGTGTCATTCGCCCACAGCACGGGCTCCATCAGCACCTCCGTGCTCTCCGGCTCCTCGCCGTTGAGCAGCTGGAGCGCCAGAGTCACGCCAGCACCGCCGACCGAGGCCGGGTTGGTGACGGCCGCGCCGACCAGGCCCTCGACCTCGAGGAGCTGCTGGACGAAGCCGGCATTGTCGGCGCCGACGATCGGCACCAGCTCCGCATCGGCCTCGATGAGGGCTTCGACGATGACGTTGTCGATGCCTGACGTCCAGATGCCGTCGTAGTTGGCGCCGGTTGCCAGGAAGTCGTTGATCTGCTGCACGCCGGTGGCCTGATCCCAACCGGTGTGCTCCTCGAACACGACGTTGATGCCGGGATTCTCGTCCAGCGCTCGCTGGAACCCGACGTCGCGGTCGTCATCGGCCGGGTGACCGGCGAAGCCGCGCATGTACACGACATCACCCTCGCCACCGAGCTGCTCGAACAGCCACGAGGCGCCCAGGTAGGCGTACTCCTCCTGGTTGTTGGCGATGAGGTACGCACCCTCCTGGGTGACCGCCTGGTCGACCGCGATGACATGGATGCCGGCATCGATGGCCTCACCCAACGCCTCGTTCACCGCATCCGGGCTCACCGGGTTCACGATGATGGCGTCGACCTCGGCCGCGATCAGGTTGCGAAGGTCCTCCAGCTGGCCGGCGGCATCGGTGTCGCGATGGTTGACGGTCAGCTCCGCCACCTCGCCCGACACGAGCGACTGCGCGTTGATCGAGCAGATCATCTCCTCGCGCCAGCCATTGTTGGTCAGCGTGTTCGACACGCCGATGGAATAGCTGCCTTCCCCATCGCCGCCGCCGCTGGCAGCCGGCGACCCGTCGTCGCCCCCGCCTGTGCAGCCGGCGATGACGAAGGTGGCGGCGAATCCCGCCACCAGCATCCTGCTGCGCTTCAGTCCGTTCATTCCGTTCGTGACTCCTCTACTCCGGGGTCCGGCCCCGCCTGGGGTTGCCGGCCGACTGCGCCTCGTCCGGGCGCGGTGCATCGGTCTCAGCTTCGTCATTCACCTCCTGCTCGCTGGTCGATCGCACGGGCGATGCGCCGGGCATGCTCTCGATAGGCTTCGTCGAAAAGCTCGCGGGATCGCTCCTCCCCCACCACCGACGATCGGGTGATGACGGGAGGCATCGCGCCGCGCTCCACGAGGAGCTCGGCGACCCGCACCTTCAGGGCGTTCACGATGGCCACGGCGGTGATGGTGGACCCGGGGCCGACCGGCGTGTCCAGGCCCTCCACCTCGCACAGGGCATCGGCGTGGGGCGTACAGAGATCGATGACGAGATCCGCCTCGTCCAGCAGCCGCGTGCCGAGCTCGGCAGGCGGCTCGGTGGACATCGACTGCGCCACCGAGGTGACGGCGATCACGCGAAGGCCACGCGCCCGCGCGCCACGCGCCATCTCGACCGGCACCGCCGACAGGCCGGAGGCCGAGAACACGATCATCACGTCGTCGGGTCCGAAGCTGAAGTTGTCGAGGATGACCTCGGCGAGGCCGGGCGTTCGCTCGATGAACATCGCCTGGCGCTGCCCGTTCGCCCCCACCACCTGCGTATGGAACGTCATGGACAGCTCGACGATGGGATTCCACCCGGGATACGAGCCGTAGCGCGGGAACATCTCCTCGACGGGAATGCGTGAGTGCCCGGTGCCGAACAGGTGGACCAGGCCGCCGGCTCCGATCGCATCGGCGCACCAGCCGGCTGCGCGCTCGATCGCCGCGTCCTGGGTCGAGGCCACGCGCTCGAGCAGGGCCGATGCCTCGGCCACCCAGCGCATGGTGGAGGGTGCGGCGGTCATCACATCAGTACCCGCCGTCGTCGCGCGCGCTGGCGGCGACGGGTGTTGCCCCGGCACGCCGGGCGCGGAAGTCATCGAGGATCGGCTTCGTCTGGGTGGCACCGATGCGGGTCACCCCCAGGTTCATCACCGCCAGCAGATCGTCGAGCGTCCGTACCCCGCCCGCGGCCTTGACCTGGACGTGTGGCGACGTGACCCGACGCATCAGCGCCAGGTCCTCGTGGGTGGCGCCCGATGGCGCGAAGCCCGTCGAGGTCTTCACGAAGGCAGCGCCCGCGGCCTCGGCGAGGCGTGAGCCTCGCTCCTTCTCGTCGTCGTTCAGGTACGCGTTCTCGAGGATGACCTTGACGATCGCGCCGCGCTCGGTGGCGACAGCCACCACCGCGCCGATGTCGTCGCGCACGTCCTGGTCGCGCCCGGATCGCAGCGCACCGATCGGGATGACCATGTCGAGCTCGGTGGCGCCGTTGCCCAGCGCGTCCCGCGCCTCGAACACCTTGGTGGCCGTCGTCGATGAGCCGTGCGGGAATCCCACCACGGTGCCGACCGCCACCTCGGTTGCGTCCAGGATCGCCACGGCGCGCTTCACGTCCAGCGGCCGAACGCAGACCGATGCGACGTCGTACTCCGCCGCCAGCCTGCAACCCGCCTCGACGAACGCGTCATCCAGCTCCGGCTTCAGCAGACTGTGGTCGATCGTCTTCGCCAGCTGGCGCTCGGTGACGGTGTGGACGGTGAAGGTCATGGGCGGTCGCTCACTTGATGTACGGGCGGAGGACGTCCCGCGCCAGCAGGAAGCCGCGCTTGACGAGGTCCTCGCTGCCCTCGAAGTCGCGGTCCTCGTGCTCGATGATCACGTCGCCGTCGTAGCCGGCTCGCCACAGGGCGGCGAAGATCCGGTTCCATGGCGCCTCGCCGAGGCCGGGAAGCCGCGGGACCTGCCAGCCGATGCCGCCGGACAAGGTGCCCCGCTCGTAGAGTCCATCGCGGTTGATCTCGACGTCCTTGGCCTGCGCGTGCAGGATGTGGGGGCCGAACTCGCGGATGAACCGCTCCTGGTCGATCTGTAACCACACCAGGTGGCTCGGGTCGTAGTTCAGGCCGATCGTGTCGCCCCAGGTATCGATGATCCGGCGCCAGATGTAGGGCGACCAGGCGATGTTGTTGCCGGCCGGCCACTCATCGACGCTGAAGATCATCGGGCAGTTCTCGATGGTGATCTTCACGCCATGCGCCTTGGCGTGTTCCACGATCGGCGGCCAGATCTCGAGCGCACGCTCCCAGTTCGCATCGACGTGGAGCGACGGGTCGCCACCCATGAACGTGTTGAAGAACGGCACCCCCATCCTGGCGCAAGCCTCGATCACCAGCTTCTGGTGCCCGATCGCCGCGTCCCGCACCTCGCGATCGGGGTGCATCGGGTTCGGATAGAAGCCAAGCCCTGAGATCGTCAGCCCGTGCGAGGCGACCATGTCGACGATCTCCGTCGCGCGCGCGTCGCTGAGATCGGTGACGTCGATGTGACTGGTGCCCGCGTAGCGGCGCGCCGACCCGGTCGATGGCGGCCAGCACGCGATCTCGAGGCTCTCGAAGCCGTTCGCGCCCGCCCAGGCGGCGACGTCCTCCAGCGGGAGGTCGGGCAGCGGGGCGGTCAGGAAGCCCAGCCTCATGATGGTGCGACTTCCTCCAGCTGATCGCTCGTGCGCGCGGCGCCCATCCGAGGTTCGCGGTCGACGGCCGTCCAGCGCCCGGTCCGGGAGCTTGCGGCGACGGCGTCGCCCACCAGCATCTCGTCATGGCCCTCCGCGAAGGTCGGATACGTCGGTCGGTCGGTCGGCCGGCCGGCCCCCACATCGGCGTACACGGCACGGAAGAGAGCCCGGAACGTGTCGGCGAAGCCCTCGACGTGCCCGCCCGGTAGAGCCGCGGCTGCCTGGCCCGCGGCGCCCATCAACGCCGGGTTGCGGATGAGGATCTCGTTCGGCGTCTCGCGGTGACCGATCCACAGCTGGTCCGGCTGCTCGGAGTCCCACGCCACCGCCGCGGTGGAGCCGTCGATCTCGTACTCGAGCGAGTTCTTTCGCCCGGCGCTCAGCTGGCTGATGGCGACCGTGCCGCGGGCACCGTTCTCGAAGCGCAGCAGGATCACGGCAGTGTCCTCCGTGCCGATCTCGCGCTCGACCGTCTCCGCCGCGCGATCGGTGGAGAAGGTCTCCACCGGGCCCGCCGGCTGGCGGCGCATCGGGATGAAGGTGTGGAGGTCGGCCATGACCTCGGTGATGCGCAGGCCGGTCATGAAGGCCACCAGGTCAAGCCAATGGGAGCCGATGTCCCCAACCGCCCGGAGCGACCCGCCAAGCTGCGGCTCCAGTCGCCAGTTCCAGTCGGTGTCCAGCAGCAGCCAGTCCTGGAAGTAGTGGCCGCTGACGAGCCGGACGTCGCCGACCCCGGCGTCACGGACCAGCTCGTGGACGTGCTGGTTGAGCGGATAGAAGCGGATGTTGAAGTTGACCGCGCAGACGCGGCCGCTCGCCGCTGCGAGGTCCACCAGCTCGCCGGACTCCTCGGACGTCATGGCGAGGGGCTTCTCGCAGATGACGTGGCGGCCGGCGGCGAGGATCTGCTTGACCTGCGGGTGGTGGAGGTGGTTCGGCGAGGTGACGTGCACGACCTCGACGCGGTCGTCGGACAGCAGGTCGGCGAGGCTGTCGTAGGCCTTCGGCACGCCGATGCGCTTCGCGCTGGCGGCGCCGCGCTCGGGGGACGAGCCGAGCAGACCGTGGACCTGGACGCCGAGGCGTCGCAACGCCTCGATGTGGACGGTGCCGATGAAGCCGCTGCCGATCACGGCGGCTCCGATCTCGCTCGGATGCCTCACGTGGCCGGAATGCCGCTGTCTAGACGTCTAGACGGCCTGGGCCGGGATCGATCGGGCCTGGTGGGCGGCAATTGCACAGACTGATAGTACTTTGGCATGTCAAGCGCAAAAGTTCGCGCTGCGGGCGCAGTAGGCCTATCATCGGTGGCGTGGAACCGCCTCCACCTTCGAGACGCAGCAAGGCGCGTCGGCGGTGCTGGCCGACGAGGCGCTCGACGCGCTCGTCACCATCCTCGACGAGATCCGTTCGGCCGGCTCCCGCTCACGCTCTGAGCTCGTCGCCCGCACCGGGCTCGGCCGAGGGATCGTCGCGCAACGCGTTGCGGAGCTCGTGGAGCTCGGCCTGGTCAGCGAGGGTGAGGTCGGGCCGAGCACCGGCGGGCGTCCGCCGCGCCGGATCTCGTTCCGATCCGATGCCGGGCACCTGCTGGTCGCGGACCTGGGTGCCACCAGCATCGACGTGGCGATCACCGACCTCGACGGCCGCATCCTCGGCCACCGCGACGAGCCCGCCGACGTGTCCGCCGGACCCGAGCGATGCCTGTCGCGGATCGAGGAGCTGTTCGGCGAGCTCACCGCCGCCACCCGCGACCTGCCGGGGCGCCTGTGGGGCGTTGGCATCGGCGTCCCGGGACCTGTCGAGTTCCGATCCGGTCGCCCCGTCTCGCCGCCGATCATGCCCGGCTGGGACGGCTACCCGGTCCGCGAGCGCTTCGCCGACCGCTACGGAGCGCCGGTCTGGATCGACAACGACGTGAACATCCTGGCGCTCGGCGAGTGGCGTTCCGGCATCGCGGTTGGGCACGACAACGTGGTGGTCGTGAAGATCGGCACCGGCATCGGGGCCGGGATCATCTCCAATGGCCGCATCCACCGCGGTGCGCAGGGCGCCGCCGGGGACGTCGGTCACATCCAGGTCGTGGACGCCGCGTCGATCGTCTGCCGCTGCGGCAACGTCGGCTGCCTGGAGGCGCTCGCCGGCGGAGGTGCGCTCGCCCGCGACGGTGAGGTTGCTGCTCAGTCCGGCCGCAGCGAGCGACTGCGGGTCGCGCTCGACCTGCACGGCCGCGTGACCGCGGAAGACGTGGCGCGCGCCGCGTCCTTCGGCGATCCACTGGCCGTCAGCCTCATCCAGTCCGCCGGCCACCGCGTGGGCCTGATGCTCGCCAGCATCGTGAACTTCTTCAACCCGTCCCTGATCGTGGTCGGCGGCGGGGTGGCGCAGAGCGGGGACCAGCTGCTGGCCGCGATCCGCGAGACGGTCTACCGGCGCTCCCTGCCATTGGCCACCCGCGACCTGGTCGTGCAGCGTTCGTCGCTCGGCGCGCTGGCCGGCGTGGTCGGGGCGTCGGCGATGGTGCTCGAGCAGCTCTTCTCGCGCGACTCCCTGGCGCGCTGGGTCGGCCGAGGCGAGGTCCCCGCCGACCTCAGCGCCTGAGGCAGTCAGCCGTCAACGACAACGTCGGCGAAGTCACCGGAAGCCGGATCCTTGAGGATCATCTTCACCCGGCCGTCGGGCAGCGTCTCGCGCTTGATCACGACCTTGCCGTCGTAGTCGTCGTGGGTGCCCGCGATCCGGGCCGTCTCGCCACCACGCCATTCGAAGAGCTCCACCGGCTCCCATCGGCGGCTCTTCGCCGACCGATAGCAGGCGTCCATGACGGCATTCACGACGTACCCGTCGTACAGGGTCTCCTGCGGGGCGCGTCCATCATCGATGGCGTCGAACATGTCGCTGAACATGTCGACGTAGCCGAGCTCGCTGACCTCGTCGCCCACAGGGAAGAGCCAGCCGGCGCTGGTCTCCGCCTTCTCGGCCACGTAGCCGCCCGAGCCGCCGGCGGTGAACATCTCGAATCCGGTGCGCAGGAAGTGGTTGAGCCAGATCGTGCCGTGCGTTCCGGCCACCTCGTCGCGCAGGTCCATCCCGCCACGGAACGTCCAGCTCACCTCGAACTGGCCCATCGCGCCGGACTCGAACCGGATGAGCGCGATGGCGTTGTCCTCGTCGGCGATCGGATGGACCAGGGTGTCGGTGTGGCACATCACCTCGAGTGGCCGGTTTCCCTTGCCCACGAAGTTGCGGATGATCTCGATGCAATGGCAGCCGAGGTCGATGATCGCCCCGCCGCCGGTAAGCCTGCCGTCCCAGAACCAGGCCGAGTGGGGGCCGGGATGGGTCTCGCGCGAGCGCACCCAGGTGACGTCGCCGACAGCCCCGTCATGCACCGCGGCCACCGCCTTGAGCGACTTCGGGGTGTAGCACAGGTCCTCGAGGTAGCCGCCGAACACGCCGGCCCGCTCGACGGTCTCGAGGATGCGCTGGGCCTCCTCGGCATTCCGGCCCAGCGGCTTGGTCACCAGCACCGCCTTGCCGGCGGCCGCCGCCGCCGCGACGGCCTCTTCGTGCAGGAAGTTCGGGACGCCGACCACCACGACATCGGTCTCGGGGTGGCGCACGGCGTCCTCGATGCTGGTGGTGTGCTCCGGGATGTTCCACCGCTCGCTGAACGCCGCGCCGCGTTCCTCCGAGCGCGAATACACCACCCGCACCCGGTCGCGCCCGCGCTGGCTGTGCAGGGTGGCGGTGTAGAAGTCGCCGATGAGGCCGGTGCCCAGCATCGTGATCTGGTGGGCGCGCATCGCTGCGGAGTCCTCCGTGTCGGTGGGGTGGCCCACCGATTCTAGTCAGGTCGCCCACCGTTGACGGCCGTGCGTGGCAGGGCGGATGATGCGGGCACTTCTCGTGGGGTGCCCGCCCATGCGCTCGGTCGTGATCGTCACCACCAAATCCGGCTCGACCTACGTCCTGTCCGTCAGCGAGCCCGGCGTGCAGTGGTGCCGGCTCCCCGCTACCGATCGCCGCATCCCATGGACCGCCAGCGGCTGGCAGCAGCAGATGCCGCGCATCGTCCCTGGCGAGCGACTTCGGATCGGGGACCTGCAGACCACACCGGTCATCGACGTGGCGGTGCTTCCCGCCTGAGCCCGACTGGACCCCGAGCCCGGGCCGATACCGGACCCCTTCTCTGAGCCGGTTTCGGCGATGATGGGGCTCACGTCACCGCTGCACCGGAGGCCCCGTGTCCTCGCGCATCAACTGGCTGCTCTTCGTCCTGCTGGGCATCATGTGGGGCAGCAGCTACGTCTTCATCAAGATCGGCGTGGAAGGCGGGCTGACGCCATTCGTCCTCATCAGCCTGCGCCTGCTCATCGGCCTCGCCATCCTGGTGGCCGTCGTGGCGCTCGCACGTGAGCCACTGCCGCGCGGTTGGCGGATCTACGGCCACCTCGCCGTGCTCGGCGCGTTCAGCGTCGCCATTCCCTTCACCCTGATCACCTGGGCCGAGCTCAGCGTGGACTCGACCATTGCCGCCACGATCACCTCCGCGGTCCCGCTGTTCGTCATCGCCTTCGCCGCGATGTTCCTCCGAGACGAGCCGCTGACGATGAACAAGCTGGTCGGCGTCGTCATCGGGCTGCTGGGTGTGGCCGTCCTCGTCGGCTTCGACCCGGCAGCGCTGGCCGGGGGCAGCCTTATCGGCGGAGCTGGCGCTCGTCGGGGCCACCGCCTCGTACGCCATCGGTGGCGTCTACGCCCGCCGGATGGTGCGCGGGCTGCGGCCGATGATTCCCGCGATGTTCCAGGTGGCATTCGCCTTCGTGATGGTCACGGTCCTGGCCTTCCTCTTCGAACGCCCGTTCGAGGCGCCGATCACGGCGGAAACCGCCTTCGCCGTCGCATGGATCGGGCTCTTCGGCTCGGGGCTGGCCTACCTCGTCTTCTTCCGCCTGCTTCGCGACTGGGGCGCGACCAGGACGTCCATGGTCGCCTACCTGCTGCCGATCGTCGGGATCGCGCTGGGCGCCCTCATCCTCCAGGAGCCGATCCACGCCGGACTGCTGATCGGCACGGCGCTGGTCATCGGGGGCATCGGCGTGGTGAACTCGCGGATCGGGTCGAGGCCGTTGTTCGATCGGCGCGCGGATACCAGCGACGGACTCGAGGCGCCCTGAGGCCGCCCGGAATCCCTACGCGCCGCCGGCGGGGGTGAGCCGCCCAAGTCGCGCCGCCGCCTCGGCCAGGGTCTCCGGACGCTTCGGGAAGGCGAAGCGGATCTTCGTCCGGCCCAGCTCGGGGCGGGAGTAGAACGACGAGCCCGGGACGGTCGCGATGCCGGGATCAACGACCAGGCGGCGGGCGAAGGTGACGTCATCCTCGTCGGTGACGTCGCCGATATCGGCCATCACGTAGTAGGCCCCGTCGGGCACGAACGGTCGCAGGGACGTGGTCGCCAGCGCGGCGAGCAGGGTTTCGCGTCGATGGCGGTAGCCCTGCGCCAGCTCGGTGTAGTACGCGTCGGGAAGCGACAGCGCCACCGCCCCGGCGGCCTGGAGCGGCGCGGCCGCACCGACGGTCAGGAAGTCGTGGACCTTGCGGATGCCGGCGGTCAACGCGGCGGGCGCAACGATCCAGCCGACGCGCCAGCCTGTGACGGAATAGGTCTTCGACAGCGAGTTGATCGCCACCGTCCGCTCGGCCATGCCGGGCAACGTGGCGAGGGGGACGTGCTCGCCCGCGTACACGATGTGCTCGTAGATGTCGTCGGTGAAGGCGACCACGTCGTGCTCGGCGCACAGCTCGGCGATCAGCGCCAGCTCATCGCGCGAGTACACCTTGCCGGTCGGGTTGTGCGGCGAGTTCAGCACCAGGCCGCGGGTGCGCGGGCCGAACGCCGCGCGCAGCTCGTCGGGGTCGATCGCCCAGTCGGGCTCGTGAAGGGTGACGTAGCGTGGAATGGCGCCCGACAGGATGGCGTCGGGGCCGTAGTTCTCGTAGAACGGCTCGAAGACCACCACCTCGTCGCCGGGGTCGAGGATCGCCATCATCGCCGCGATCATTCCCTCGGTCGCACCACACACGACGGTCACATCGGTCTCCGGGTCGACCGGCCAGTCCGGGTAGTGGCGGCTCGTCTTGGCCGCGATCGCCTGGCGGAAGTCGCGGGCGCCCCAGGTGATGGCGTACTGGTTCATGTCGGCGTCGATGGCCGCCTTCGCCGCCTCCTTCAGCTCGGCCGGCGCGGCGAAGTCGGGGAATCCCTGGGCCAGGTTGACCGCGTCGTGCGCCATCGCCAGGCGCGTCATCTCGCGGATCACCGACTCGGTGAACGATGCGGCCTTGCGGGAGACGTGGGTCATCGGCCGCGCATCGTGACCTGGATCGTCATGCCGTCACGATACCGCCGGCGGGCGGTCCGCCGCGGTGGAGTCCTTGGCGGTATCCGCCGAGCTGGCATGCGCGAACTCCGCGCCGATCAGCAGCACCACGCTGCCCAGGTACAGGAAGAGGAGGAAGGTGATCGCCGTCGACACCGCGCCGAACAGCGGGTCCTGCGGCGCGATGTTGGTGGTGTAGAACGTGAATCCCAGGCGCAGCACGGTCCACAGGACCGTCGCCAGGATCGCGCCGGACAGGGCGTCGAGGGCACCCACGGCTCGGTGCGGCACGACGCGATACAGGACCCAGAAGGCGACGAAGATCAAGACCAACGGCACGAACAGGCCGATGAGCGAAACGGCCGCGGCAGCTCGCGGAAGGCCCGCCAGCGCGTCCGCGGCGAACCGCTCCACGGCCCCGGTCACGATGCCGACCGCGATCGCCGCCACTGCGAGGAGCCCCGTCAGAACCATCAGCAGCAGGCCGCGGAACTGGTCCCACATGATGAGCTGCGGGGGCTCGGTGTCGAACACGCGGCTGACGCCACGGGAGATCGAAGCGAACAGCCCGAGGGCGCTCCAGGCCAGGACCGCCACGCCGATGATGGTCAGGCTGCCGCGCGAGGCGAGGGTCGCGTCGATCATGTCGGCGACGACCTCGGTGTCGAGCGCCGAGCCCTCGTCGATGCGGTCGAGCATGAACTCGCGCACCGTGCCCTCCCCGAGCAGCGACGACAGGAACACGATCGCCAGCACGATCACCTGGAACACCGAGAGCATCGCGAAGTACGCCATGCTGCCGGCGTACTGGAGCGTGTCGTGCTCGAAGAATCCGATGACGGCGGCACGCGCCACCCGAGTCCAGCGTCGACGCAGGGCCCACGCATCGAGACTTCGGATCAGCTGTTGGACGCGCTCGCCCATCGTGTGCCTCCCGTACGCGGGCTGCCGACCGGCCCGAATGCAGTCTAGAGCGCGCCGGATCGCCTTCCGTGCTCGAGGGCGGATGGTGTACGGTTCGGTCGCTTATTGAGGAACCGTTCGGTCGGAGGTTGCCGAAAGTGGACCTGTTCGTTGCCATCCTCGTTGCGCTCGTGGGGCTCGCCGCCCTGGTCGTCGGCTACCGCCTGTTCCGTCTGCTCCTGCCGGTCTGGGGCTTCGTCGTCGGCTTCTTCGCCGGCGCCGGATTCATCGCCAACTGGCTCGGAGAGGGATTCCTCGAGGGCATCCTCGGGATCGGGCTCGGCGTGCTGCTCGGCATCGCCCTCGCCTTCGTGGCCTACGCCCTGTGGTGGATCGGCGTGGTGATCGCCCTCGGCGGCTTGGGCTTCGCGCTCGGCTACGCCATCCTTCCGGCCATCGGGCTGGACACGGAGTTCCTGGCCCTCCTGCTCGGTCTGGCCGTCGGATCGGTGCTGGCCGTTGCGGCGATCCTCCTCCACCTGCCGCGCGCGCTCATCGTCGTGATCACGTCCCTGTGGGGCGCCGCCGCGGTGATCGGCGGGGTGCTGGTGCTCTTCAACCAGGTGGAGCCGGAGACGCTCGGGACGGGCGCCGTCGCCGGTGCGATCGGCACATCGTTCTTCTGGACCGTCGTGTGGATCGCGCTGGCCGTGATCGGCATGGGTATCCAGTGGGTCACGGCGCCGGAGTACGAGCTCTACCCCCTCGACGACTCGATGGGCACCGAGCCGTCGGCCTACCGCAGCGACCCAGGCTGAGCCGAGCGCGGAGAGTCGCTCGCTTGGCAATGGGGCGGGCCTGAGAGCGCCGGCCGCCTTTCAGCTCCGCCTAGGGACCTGAGAACCCGATCTGGACGCCGCCGGGCGCGCGCACCACGGCGGTCGTCACCCCTTCCATGACCCTGGTCGGCTCCGTGACCTTCTCGGCGCCGGCCTTGACCGCCTTCTCGAATGCGGCACGGCAATCCTCCACGTGAACGAATGGGATGCTGCCGGGGCTTTCTGATGGATCGATGGGCCGGACGCCGCCGCCTCCCTGATCGGAATACGCGAACAGGTGGTAGTCACCGCCGTCGGCCGGCATGCTCGCCATGAAATTCCAGCCCACCACCCGCTCGCACCATGCCTTCGTCGCGTCCGGATCGGAGCTGAGCAGCTCGGTGTGGGTGATCCAGCCGTACAGGCCCTGCGTGGGCTCGTGGCGCGGCGGATCACCATGGGCTCGTCCCTCGGTGCCAGTGGGAGCCATGGTTCACCTCGTCTGTGTGATCTGACCGCCTCACCGAAGCGCACCAGGCGCTTCGTAGGCTTCCGCTCGCCGGAAATGGGCAGCAGGACCGATGCCTGTGCAACGTGCAGAGTCCACGTCCGCGTGCCGACCGGTGCCCGTCTCGGTGGCCGATCCGCTAGTCTCGCGCCATGAGCGGTGACCCCATCAGCCTCCGCGACGCCTGGCTCGAGCTCGACGGTCGGCGCCTGCTGTACCGGACGAATGCCGAGTCGCCGCCTCCGGCCGACGCCCCGGTCCTGATCCACGTCCATGGCTTCGCCATCTCGGGCCGGTACCTCATGCCGGCGGCCTGGCGGCTGGCCCCCGAGTTCCGAACCTACGTACCCGACCTGCCGGGCTTCGGGCGCAGCGAGCGCCCGCCGCGTCCCTACGACATCCCGCAGCTGGCCGATGCCCTGGCGCGATTCATGGACAAGGTCGGCGTCGAGCGCGCCACGCTGCTCGGAAATTCGCTCGGCTGCCCCATCATCGGCGAGTTCATCGACCATTTCCCGGACCGGGCCGAGCGGGCCATCCTGGTATCACCCGCCGGTGGGCTGTACAACCAGCCGCTTCCCAAGGGTCTCTCGCAGCTCATCGTGGATACGCTGCGCGAGCCTCCCGGCATGGGCAAGTTCGTCGTCACCGACTATCTCGCCTACGGCCCGGTGGCGGTGTTCAACCTCATCCGCTCGATGCTCGCCTACCCGACGACCGAGCGGATCGCCGAGCTGACGCTGCCGACCCTCGTCGTCCTCGGCAGTCGCGACCCGTTCGTCAGCGAGCGATGGATCAAGCGACGGGCTGCCGGCCTCCCCCACGTGACCGGGGTGACCATCCACGGCGCTGCACATGCGATGAACTACTCGCACCCCGAGCAGCTGGCGAATGTCGTCCGCAGCTGGATGGCCGATCGGCCGATCGTCGACGACCCGACAGCCCCGGGCCGAGCGCGCATCTTCCTGACGCCCAGCAAAGGCTAATCGTGGGCAGCCGGCCCCGACATGGCCCGGTCGTGGCGTTCCAAGCCGGCCTGAGCGGTCCGCCGCTCGTCCTGCTCCATGGCCTCGGCGGGTCCGGCGCCTGGTGGAAGCGCAACCTGCCCGCGCTGTCGGGCGCGTTCCGGGTCACGGCCATCGACCTGCCGGGATTCGGCTCCAGCCATCCGGACGCGCGCCTGATCCTGGATGAGGTTCCAGCCCAGGTGGACGCGCTCCTCGGCGAGTTGGGCATCGAGCGTGCCCACGTCATGGGGCATTCGATGGGCGGCCTGGTGGCCGGGGGACTGGCGGCCGACCACCCCGAGCGGGTCGATCGGCTCGTACTGGTGGATGCCGGATTCCTGTCGCTCGACCCGACATGGCGGCACCGCGTCACCGGTCCGCTGCGGACGTTGCCGTGGACCTCACCCACGATCCTGCCGACCCTCCTGCGCGACGTCCTGCGATCAGGCCCCGTTCGGATGGCCAGGGCCACGACCGAGGTCCTCCGCAAGGACTGGCGCCACAAGCTGCCAGCCATCACGGCGCCGACCCTCGTTGTCTGGGGCGAACACGATCGCATCTGCAACCCACGCATCGGCCAGCAGATCGCGGCCGACGTGACCGATGCACGCCTGGTGGTCATCCCCGGCGCGGGCCACATCCCGATGTGGGAGAAGCAGGCCGACTTCGACCGCGAGGTGCTCGGCTTCCTGCGCGGCCAGGAAACTGCCTGATCGATACGATCTCCCGAATGGATCCACGGAAGCGAGTCGTCGCGCAGGGCTACGATCGAGTGAGTCAACGCTATCTGGAGTGGAGTCGCGGCATCGAAGACGATCCGCGCAACGACATGGTTGCGTTGATCGCCGAGCGCCTTCTCGACGGGGCACGAGTCTTGGAGCTGGGATGCGGCGCGGGCATGCCATCCACTTTGGAGCTAGCGCGACGCTTCCGCGTGACGGGCGTCGACATCTCACATGCCCAACTCGAGATGGCCAGGCGAAACGTACCAGATGCCGAATTCATCGAAGCCGATGTAACCGCGCTCCACATGCCGGATGAATCCTTTGATGGCGTAGTGGCTCTGTACGCAATCTCCCACGTGCCTCGTGAAGAGCATGCGGAGTTGTTCGCGCGCATCCACCATTGGCTCGTGCCTGGCGGCCTGTTCCTGACGACGCTTGGAGCAATCGATAGCCCGGACTGGACGGGCGAGTGGCTCGGGGAGCCGATGTTCTTCAGCAGCTACGACGCCGAGACCAATCGATATCTCCTACGCGCCGCCGGGTTCGATCTCCTCACTGACGAGGAACTTGTGACCCGCGAGCCGGATGGCGACGTCAGGTTTCTCTGGGTGCTGGCGCAGAAGCGGAAGAAGACCTCATCCCCGGCGGCACCGCACTCCTGACTGCGTATCAACCGCCCGCCGGTCGCGGAACCTCGGGCAAACGGAGACGCCGGATCGCCATCAACGTCGGTCGCGATTGCGCCGCTGAGGGTGCCGACAGCAGGTTGGCTGGGGAGGAAGGATTCGAACCTTCGGTCTCCTGATCCAGAGTCAGGCGCCTTACCGCTTGGCCACTCCCCAGTGAGCTCCGCGGACTGGCGGCGATTGTATCCGGGATCGCCAGTGCGGGCCAATTCGAGCAGGCAGCTGAGGCTCAGCTCAGGGGTCGTCGGCTTCCTCCGGAGACGTCGCTTCGTCGGTGTGGGCGATATGGCGGAGCTCGCCCCAGATCAGCACGACGAAGACGGCCGATCCGGCGAAGCCGAACCAGAACGGGGCCGTGACGCCGAACGCCTGCGCCAGGACGCCACCGATGGCCGAGCCGATGACGAGGCCGCCGTAGATCCCGACCGAGTTGACGCTGCCGACCCGGCCCTGGAGCGCGGTCGGCACGGCGCGCTGCCGAATCGTGATCGAGGTCGTGCCCCACACGAAGGCGTGGGCGCCGAACACGAAGAAGATCGCCATCGCCACCCACGGCGTGGTCGTCAACGCCAGACCCAGGTGCGTCAGCGTCTCGATGATCAGGCCGATCCGCATGATGTTGCCGAGGCTGAGGCGACGGGAGATCCAGCCATACGAGGCGGTGCCGATCAGGCCACCGATGGCGGAGACGGTCGTGATCAGGCCGAAGCCGACCTCGGCCAGCCCGAGCCGCTCGCTCGAGTACAGGACCAGCACCGACCAGGCCGCGCCGAAGGTGATGTTGAAGATGAAGATCGTCAGCACCAGGGTGCGCACTGCGGCGTGGTGCCTGGTCCATCGGATGCCCTCGGCGATCTCGTGCCGGATGTGGCGTACCTCCGACGGCTCGCGGGCGTGAGGCGGGAGTCGGAGGCGGCTGACGAGGAGCGCCCCGGCGGCCACGAGGACTCCCTGTCCCACGAACGGCAGGGCCATGCCGATGGCGAACAGCGCCGCACCGAGCGGCGGGCCCGCAAGCTGGTTCAGGGTGACGAACCCGGTCTGGAGGCGGGCGTTGGCGATGGCGAGGTCGTCGCGCCGGACCAGCATCGGCAGGAGCGTCTGCGAGGCATTGTCGGCGAACACCTCCGCCGTGCCGAGGAGGAAGAGCGCGACCAGCACCAGGCCGATGGACACCGTGCCGGTGACGATCGACGCGGCGATGCCGGCCAGGATCGCCGCTCGCAGCAGGTCCATGGTCACCACCAGCCGCCGGCGGTCGAGCCGATCGGACAGGGCGCCGGCGAACAGGGCGAACAGGAGGGGCGGAAGCCACTGGAGCAGCGCCGCGGAGGCGATGAGCAGCGGATCGTCGGAGAGGGAGGCCATCAGCAGCGGGCCGGCGGCGATCGAGATGCCGTCGCCCAGGTTGCTGAGCCACGAGGAGGCCAGGAGCCAGCGGAACCCGCCTCCCAATCGGGAAGGTGAGGCGATCTCGACGGCGTGACGCATCGGTCGCGTGATCAGAGCTCGTCGGTCGGCATACCGGCCGCGACGCTACCACGCTCGCGACCTCGAGGCAGTCCGGTGTGGGGCGTGCCAGTCGGCACGGGTTTGGTGCTCATCGGTGGCCCGCCGTTCGTAACGCCGCCCATAGTCCCTCCGGCCACTCGCCGGGCGGGCAATCAATGGATACCGTCGCAGGTCCAGGGGGGTCCACATTTCGACGGCATTCCCTGACGCGAGGAAGCAATGCAGCAGCCACAGCCGCACGAGTGGCGCCGATACGGGTTCGGGGGTCCTCCGGAACCGTGGGAGCACGATGCCCAGCGCGACCTTGACCGGCTGGCGACGTCGTACTACGTCGACATCCTCGAATCCCAGCGCGCGATCCTGGCGCAGCGCCCGGAGGACGCCGTCCGCGGCCGCGTCGAGGACCTGCTGTCCACCGCGACGCGGCACAAGCATGAGATCGACTACACGCTGCGGCATTGGGCTACGCCCGTCGAGCGCGCTCGCGTCGAGGATCGCCTCGGCTCGCTGATGCGAATCGGCATGCGGCTGCGTGAGGTGCGAGACGCTCCACCGCCCGTGCCGGGATCGACCGCACCGGAGCCTCTGCCCGCCGCGTGACGCTCGTCGTCCGCGTCGCTAGGCCACGCCGCCGCGCTGGTCGGATTACATGCCAGTTCTGGCGCAGTATCCAAGTGTGGAGCGCGGCACTCGGATAATGCGCTCCCCTGCGCACGTTGGCCGCACGGATACAGTCCTTCGAGGTGGCGTGGAGCGTGGCAGCATCCCGGAACGGCGGACTCCGCGCGGTAACACGCTCCCGGCGTCCGATTATCCGAGTCGAGCGGCGAACCCCGACCTCATGCGAGGCACGGCCATCAGGAGTCCTACACTCCGGGCATGCCACGCATGCCCACCCTCGCCGATGTCGTGGCCGCGCGGGCCAGGGTGCGGGGCATCGCGCTTCACACCCCGCTCGAGCCGAGCGTGGCGCTGGCCGAGGAGACAGGCGCGGCCGACGTGCGGCTGAAGCGCGAGGAGGTCCAGCCCACGGGCGCCTTCAAGCTGCGCGGCGCCACCAACAAGGTGGCGCTGCTGGCCGAGGGCCGGCCAGAGGCGGCGCTGGTGACCGCGTCGAGCGGCAACCACGGGATCGCGGTGGCATCGGCGGCCGCTCGCCACGATATGCGCCTGACCGTGCTGGTCGGCCGCACGGTGTCGCCCGCCAAGCTCGAGCGGCTCCGCGGGCTCGAGACGCGGCGAATCACCGTGGAGCTGATCGGCAACGACACCGACGACGCCGAGGCCGAGGGTCGCCGGCGCGATGACGCCGGCCACGCGATCTACATCTCGCCCTACAACGACCCGGACGTCGTCGCCGGCCAGGCCACCGTCGCGGTCGAGATCCTCGAGGATTGGCCCGACGTCGACACCATCGTCGTGCCGATCGGCGGCGGCGGCCTCATCGGCGGCATCGGACTGTGGGCAAAGTCGCTCAAGCCCGGCCTCCGCCTCATCGGCGTCCAGCCCGCCGCCTCCCCGCCGATGTATGCCCACTTCGAGACGGGATCGACCGACCCCATGCCGATCGCCCCAACGCTGGCCGATGGCGTGGCCGGCAACATCGAGCGTGACAGCCTCACCTGGAAGCTGTGTCGCCAGCACGTCGACGAGGTCGTCCTGGTCGAGGAAGACGAGATCGCCGATGCGCTGCGCTGGTCACTCGAGGTGCCACGCATCCTGCTCGAGGGCAGTGCCGTGCTCGGCATCGCCGCGCTGCGGGCCGGCCGCATCGATGCCGCCGACCGACGCGTCGCCGTGGTCACTACCGGCCGCAATGTCAGCCAGGACGTGCTGCGCGCGGTCCTCGCCGGACCCTGAGCCCTCTCCGCCATGACGCCTGGGGAGGCGCGCGACCGCTTCGCGACAGCCCGGATCGCCCGACTGGCCACCGCCGACGGACACGGCGTCCCGCACCTCGTGCCCATCACCTTCGCCCTCACCGATGACGAGATCCTCTCCGCCGTGGACCACAAGCCGAAGCGCTCGACGGCCCTGCGCCGGCTCGCGAATCTTGCGGCGAACCCGCGAGTTGCCGTCCTGGTGGACGCGTACGACGACGACTGGTCGCGCCTGTGGTGGGCACGCGCCGATGGCACCGCCGAGGTGCTGCATGACGCGACTTCGCTGCGCCAAGCGCAGGACCTGCTGCGCGAGCGCTACCCGCAGTACGCCGACGTCCCGATCGACGGGCCGGTGATCCGGATCCGGGTGGAGGCGTGGAGCGGCTGGGAGTTCGCCGCGGGCGGCTGAGTCAGCCGTGGGCGCCGGCCCACGCAGTCTCGTCGTCGTCCCCGATGGGTTCGAGAGCGTCGAGCGCAGCCGCCGCGTCCCGCAGAGCTTCGAGGGCGGTGTCCAGCGCGACCGATGCAAACCGCAGCTCATCGCCGGTCCGCAAGCGCGCCACCCTCCCCACGTCGGCGCCGATGACGACGGCCGGCACCGGATAGCCGCCGGTCACGGGCCGATCGGCGAGTGTCACGATCGGATTGCCGTCCGGCGGCACCTGCACGGCGCCGGCGGGGAGCCCCATCGACGGCACCTCGCGCACGTCGGTTGGAAGAGGCGCGCCCTCGAGCCGCGCGCCGGTCCGGTCGGCCAGAACTCCGATGCGCCAGGTGCCGCTGGTGAGTGCATCGGCCGGGAACCGGTCGGCATGCGGCCCCGCGACCACCCGAATCGGTCCAGAGGGACGCGCGCCCAGCCAGCGCGCCGGTCGCGCGCTGGATGCCGGTCCCATCCCGAGCAGATCGCCGGCCCGAAGCGCTCTGCCCTCGAAGCCGCCGAAGCCGCTGCGCAGGTCGGTCGAGGCGGATCCAAGCACGGGCTCGACGTCGAACCCGCCGGCCACCGCCACGTAGCCCCGCGCGTCGTCGCCGCCCTCGATCCGGATCAATGACCCGGCGTGGACAGACCGACCCGTGGCATCGGGAAGTGGCAGGCCGTCCACGGTCGCTTCGAACCGCCCGACCAGGGCCATGGCCGTCGGACCCAGCACCCTGAGGGTCGGACCGATGAGGGTGATCTCCAGCACCGCCTCGTTGTCCTCGTTGCCCACCAGCCGGTTCGCCAGGATCGCGCTCCATGGGTCGGCCGCGCCGCCGGCCGGAACCCCGAGATGCCGCCAACCCGGGCGGCCGATCGGGTCCTGGACGCTGGTCAGCGCGCCGGGCTCGACGACCTCGATCGTCACCAGTCGGCGGCTCCCTCGGCATGCGCGTCCCAGTCGCCGGCATCGATGGGGGTGAACCGCACCCGGTCGCCAGGAGCCAGGTACGTCGGCGGATCCCGGTGGGCATCGAACAGGGTGACGGGCGTGCGGCCGATAACCCGCCACCCGCCAGGCAGGTCGGCGGGATAGATGCCGCTCATGCCGTCGGCCAGGGCGACCGACCCGGCCGGCGTTCGCGCCCGCGGGGTGGGCAGCCGAGGCACTGCCAGCGGATCGGCGACGTCGCCGAGGTAGGCGAAGCCGGGCGCGAAGCCGCAGAACAGCACCCGCAGCTCGGTCGCCACGTGAGCCTGCGACCACCTCGGCGGGAGTGAGGCCGGCCAATCGCGGCGACGTCGTCGAGATTCGGCCCGAACTCGCCGCCGTACACCACCGGAATCTGCCGGAGGCGGCCCTCCTCCTCGGCCCCCGGCTCCAAAGGCGTCCCTTCGAGCGCTTGCCGCAGACGCTCCGCGTCAGCCACCAGCGGGTCGAACTCGACGAGCAGTGACGAGCGGCCGGGGACCAGGGCCACGACGCCGGCCGTCCGGGCGCGGAGCAGCGCGTCGCGCATCCGCCCCGCCATCCCGGAGCTCAGCGCCTCGACCAGGAACGCGCCCTCGCCGAACGGTCGGACGACGGTCACGGCGGGGCGATCGTGACGCCGGCCGACTCGAGGCCGTGCCGCACGGCGGCCGCGATCTCGACCGCCCCGGGCGTGTCGCCGTGGCAGCAGATGCTCTCCGCGCGCAGCGGCACGGTCGAGCCGTCCGCCGCCGTCACCGAGCCCGCGGCGATCGCCACCGCCTGCGCAGCCGCGGCGTCGGGGTCGGTCAGCACCGAGCCGGACTCGGTGCGGGGCTGGAGCGTGCCGTCGGGCAGGTAGCGCCGATCGGCGAAGGCCTCCGGCACGTACCGCAGGCCGGCGTCGGCGGCCGCGGCGGCCATCGCATCGGACGAGGCGAGCCCGAACAGCAGCAGGCTGCGGCTGAACCGGGCCGTGGCTCGGGCGATCGCCCCGGCCAGCGCGGGGTCGACGGCCGCCTGGTTGTAAAGGGCGCCATGCGGCTTCACGTGCTGCATCTCGACGCCGGCGGCGCGGCAGAACGCCTCGAGTGCGCCGATCTGGTAGCGGACCAGGGACTCGACCTCGTCCGGCGCGAAGGGCATCGGCCGGCGGCCGAAGCCGATCAGGTCGGGGTAGCCCGGCTGCGCCCCCACCGCCACGCCGGCATGACGGCAGAGCGCGACGGTCGCCTCCATCACGCGGAAGTCTCCGGCGTGGAAGCCGCAGGCGAGGTTGGCGCTGGTGAGGTGCGGCACCAGTCGCTCGTCGTCGCCGAGTGTCCAATGACCGAACGACTCACCCAGGTCGGCGTTGAGATCCATGGCGAACGACATGGTACGGGGGGCACTTGTGGGGCACGCGTACGATCGACGCATGGGACCGACACCGCCACCCGCTGACCAGCCGCCCGAGGAGCGCGTCGAGCAGCCGATCGAAGGCTCTGTGGAACCGGCCCCGGTACCGCCTGCGGAATCCGCAATCGAGCCGTCCGGCTCCAGCAGCGGGCCACCCGCCGCGGCGCTCGGAGCCGTACTGGTCGTCCTCGGCGCCATCCTGCTCGCCGGCCAGGTGCTCGACGTCGGCCTCGGTGACCTCGGCTGGCCGTTCATCGTCATCGGCATCGGCGTGGCGATCCTGCTGATCGGGCTGCTGGTCGCCAACGAGAGCGGCATGGTCGTGGGCGGCACGGTCGCCACCACCGTGGGGCTCGTGCTGCTCTACCAGAACGAGACGGGATACTGGGCGAGCTGGGCCTACGCGTGGGCGCTTGTCGGGCCGGCCGCCAGCGGCCTCGGCCTGGCGCTGTGGGGCATCCGCAGCGGCGATGCCGCCGACGTCCGGAACGGCACCTGGGGCCTGCTCGGCGGCCTCGCCCTCTTCGCGGTCGGGTTCCTCTTCTTCGAGGGAGTCATCGGCCTGAGCGGCGAACCATGGCCGATCCCGGAGTGGGCCCTCCCCGTCCTCGTGATCGGGATCGGGGTGGTGATCCTGGCCCGCGGACTTCTCCAGCGCGGCGAGCCCGAACGGCCCTGACCGCCGTATCCTGAGGGTGACATGCCCTCGAACGACCCCACCGATGAGCTGAACCTGGTCAACGCCGGGTACGTCGCCGACCTGTACGAGCAGTACCGGCGCGACCCGACCAGCGTCGAGCCCGAGTGGCGATCCCTGTTCGACTCGGGAGCCGGCGACTTCGAGCCGGTGGCCGTCCCGGCGACGGCGGAGGGTGGCAACGGCAGCGCGCAGGAGGCGGATAGGCCATCAGCGCCGACGGCCGCGGCGGAGGACCGCCCGGCCGAGGCCCAGCCCGCGGCCGCAGCAGCAGCCGCACCGGAGGGATCGACGCCGATCAAGGGTCCAGCGGCCCGCCTCGCGCAGAACATGACGGCCAGCCTGGCGGTGCCGACGGCGACCAGCTTCCGCGAGATCGAGGTGGCCACCCTCGAGGCGCGCCGCCGCGAGCTGAACCAGCAGATCGCGCCGCGCAAGGTCAGCTTCACCCACCTCATCGGCTGGGCGATCGTGCGGGCCGCATCTGATCAGCGCTCGATGAGCCACGCCTTCACCGAGGTCGACGGGCAGCCCTACCGGGTCGATCCGGGCGCCATCAACCTCGGCTTGGCGGTCGACGTGGAGCGCCGCGACGGAACCCGCTTCCTCATGGTTCCGGTGATCCGAGGGGCCGACGACATGGACTTTGCCGGCTTCCACGCCCGCTACGAGGAGCTGGTCGAGAAGGTCCGCACCGGCAAGGCGGCCCCCGACGATTTCACCGGCGCCACGATCACCCTCACCAACCCAGGGACGCTGGGCACGACCGCCAGCGTGCCGCGCCTCATGCCCAACCAGGGGACCATCGTCGCCACCGGCACGATCCGGGACGTGGGCGGTGCCCGGCGCATGACGATCTCCTCGACCTACGACCACCGCATCATCCAGGGGGCGGAATCCGGTCTCTTCCTCCAGCGGGTCGAGCGCCTGCTTTCCGGCGAGGACGACTTCTACGCCGATGCCTTCGCCTCGGTCGGCGCCCGCGCTGCCGACGTGACGACCGACGAGCCGGTGCCGTCGCCGGCGGAGGCGATCGGCGCGCCACCGCCCGCGGCGCCTGCCGCGACCGCATCGGACGAGCTGCTGAAGGCCGTCGCCGCCGGCATGGCCCTGGTCAAGGCATACCGACACTTCGGGCACATGGCCGCGCACCTCGACCCGCTCGGATCCGAGCCGCCCGGCGATCCGGCACTCGATCCGGCGCCCCTCGGTCTGACACCGGAGCTCATGGCGCAGGTGCCGGCCGAGCTGCTGCGCATCTATGTCCCGGGCGCCAGCCTGGCGGAGGCACTCCCTCGCCTCAAGGAGACATATGCCGGGACGATCGCCTACGAGGTCGAGCACATCGGGTCGCACGAGGAGCGCGTGTGGCTGCGCCAGGTCATCGAGTCGGGCGAGCACCGGCGCACGCTCGAGCCCGAGGACCAGGTCGCGCTGCTCGAGCGACTGATCAGCGTCGAGGCGCTCGAGCGCTTCCTGCATCGCGCCTACCTCGGCCAGAAGCGCTTCAGCATCGAGGGCCTCGACACGATGGTTCCGATGCTCGACGTCGTGATCGGCGACGCCGCCGACCACGGTGCTCGGCGGATCCTGATCGGCATGGCCCATCGCGGGCGGCTCAACGTGCTGGCCCACGTGGTCGGCGTCAGCTACGAGGCGATCCTGGCCGAGTTCGAAGCCGGCCGTGCCGGAGCCGAGGCGCCGACCGCGCCGAAAGGCGGCTCGGACGACGTGAAGTACCACCTCGGTGCGGACGGCGACGTGCTGATCGGCGACGACGAGGTCGTCCACGTGGCGCTCTCGCCGAATCCGAGCCACCTCGAGGCGGTCAACCCCGTGATCGAGGGACGCACGCGCGCCGACCAGTCCGACCGCGCGCGACCGGTGGTCGCGGTCGACCATGCCGTCGCATTGCCGCTGCTGATCCACGGCGACGCGGCATTCGCCGCCCAGGGCGTGGTGGCCGAGACGCTGAACCTGGCACGCCTCGACGGCTATGCCACCGGCGGGACGGTCCACCTCATCGCCAACAACCAGGTCGGGTTCACGACCGGCCCGCGCGAGGGTCGTTCGACCGACTACTCGTCGGACCTGGCGAAGGGCTTCGACGCCCCGATCATCCACGTCAACGCCGACGATCCGGAGGCGTGCCTGGCCGCCGCCCGCCTGGCGATGCTGTATCGCGAGAAGTTCGGCCACGACGTGGTGATCGACCTGGTCGGCTACCGCCGCTACGGACACAACGAGGGCGACGAGCCCGCGTACTCCCAGCCGGCCATGTACGCCGCGATCGCCGAGCACCCGAGCGTCCGAGAGCTGTACCAGGCGCAGCTGGTGCAGAACGGGGTCATCGGTGCCGATGCGGCCGAGAAGAAGGTCAAGGCCGCCATGCGCGAGCTGGCCGATGTCCAGGCGGCGCTGCGCAAGGGCGCCGAGGAGCCGGAGGCCGAGCTCGACCGCGGCTCGGAGGCGATTCCGCAGGAGGAGGCCGCGGAGCCCGAGACCGGAGTCACGCTGGATCGGCTCCGTGAGCTCAACAGCGTGATGAGCGAGGTCCCACAGCGGTTCACCGTTCACCCGAAGCTGCTCAAGCAGCTCGAGCGACGGGCGACCGCCCTCGACGCCGATGACGAGCCGCGGGTCGACTGGGGCCACGCCGAGCTGCTCGCTTTCGCCTCGCTGCTGGCCGACGGGCGCCCGGTCCGGCTCACGGGGCAGGACACCGTGCGCGGGACGTTCAGCCAGCGCCATGCTGCGCTGTGGGACGCGGGCACCGGCGAGCGCTACGTCCCGCTCCAGCACATGCCGCAGGCGGCCGCCGCATTCGAGGTCCACAACTCGCCGCTCAGCGAGTACGCGGCCCTGGGGTTCGAGTACGGCTACGCGGTCACGGCACCGGAGGCGCTCGTGCTGTGGGAGGCCCAGTACGGCGACTTCGTGAACGGGGCGGAGATCATCATCGACCAGTTCATCATCGCCGGGCTGGCGAAGTGGCGGCAGACGTCACGCCTGACGCTGCTGCTGCCGCACGGCTACGAGGGATCCGGGCCGGAGCACTCGTCCGCGCGCCTGGAGCGGTTCCTGGCCCTCGGTGCGGAGGGCAACATCCGCGTCCTGTACCCGACAACACCGGCGCAGTACTTCCACCTGCTGCGGCGCCAGGCGCTGCACCCCGACGCGCGGCCGATGGTGGTGATGACGCCCAAGTCCCTGCTGCGCCTGCCCCAGGCCGCCTCCCGTCCAGCCGATCTCACCGGCGGGGCCTTCCGGTCGGTGATCGACGACCCGCGCTTCGAGCGTGACGCGCGGGCCGCAACGAAGGTTCGCCGCCTGCTCCTGTGCAGCGGCAAGATCTACTACGACCTCGTCGGGTCCGAGCACTTCGGGAAGGCCTCGGAGGTGGCCATCGTCCGGGTCGAGCGCCTCTACCCGTTCCCCAGCGAGGAGCTCCAGGAAGTGCTGGACCGCTATCCGAAGATCGCATCCTTCGCGTGGGTGCAGGAGGAGCCGCGGAACATGGGGGCCCGCAAGTTCGTCCTGCCCCGCATCCGGCACCTGGTGCCGTACAAGATCCCGCTCGGCGACATCAGCCGACCCGAACGCTCGCGACCGGCGGAGGGCTATCCCACCGCCCACCTCGTGGAGCAGGCGCGCATCGTCCGGGAGGCGTTGACCGAGCGCTAGTCGCTGGAGGGCGGCTCGTCGCCGGGTAACCACATCCGGTTCGGCGGCGGGTCGGCCGGATGTCGCCGCTGTCAACGGATATAGCACTACTGCTATAACGCCTGACAGCGCGCACACCCAGCCCTCAAGGACCAGGCCCCCACGCTTCACTCCTATACTCGCCGGCGTGACCGATGCGACCGCGACCGCCCCGCTGCTCGAGCGGTACCGTGATCTGCTGGCCCGCGATGGTGAGACCTTTGCGGTCACTCTCGGCGAGGGCGGGACGCCGCTGATCCACGCCCGACGGCTCGGCGCGGAGCTCGGCCTGCGGAACCTGCACCTGAAGTTCGAGGGGACCAACCCGACCGGAAGCTTCAAGGACCGCGGCATGGTGCTGGCCGTCAACCGGGCGGTTTCGGCCGGGGCGCGCGCCGTGGTGTGCGCATCTACCGGCAACACGTCAGCCTCGGCGGCGGCGTACGCGGCCGCAGCCGGGCTGCCCTGCCACGTGATCCTGCCCGCGGGCAAGGTGGCCCGCGGCAAGCTGGCGCAGGCACTAGCCGCCGGCGCGCGGCTGGTGATGGTCGACGGCAACTTCGACGCGGCGCTCGACGCGGTCCGCCAGCTCGGCGACCAGGGGGCGGCCGTCGTGGTCAACTCCATCAACCCGGATCGCCTGGAGGGCCAGCAAACAGCGGCCTGGGAGGTCATCGACGCGCTCGGGGGTGCCCCCGACGCGCTGGCCCTGCCGGTCGGCAACGCCGGCAACATCACCGCATACTGGCGCGGCTTTCGCCGCTACGACGATGCCGGGCGCCTCAACGGCGGCCAGCTCCCGCGCATGCTCGGCTTCCAGGCCGAGGGCGCCGCACCCATCGTCCGTGGCGAGCCGGTGGACTCACCGGAGACCGTGGCGAGCGCGATCCGCATCGGCAACCCGGCGTCCTGGCAGGGGGCGGTCAGCGCGCGCGACGAGTCGGGCGGCCTGATCGAGGCGGTCTCCGACGACGAGATCCTCGAGGCGCAGCGCATGATCGTCCAGTTGGAGGGGATCTTCTGCGAACCTGCGTCCGCGGCCGGTGTGGCCGGCGTGCGCCGCCTGGTGACCGAAGGAACGCTGGACACGAGTGCCACCGTCGTCTGCGTCCTCACCGGCCATGGCCTGAAGGATCCCGACGCCGTGCAGGCCGAAGAGGGAACACTGACCCCGATCGCAGCCGAGATCGGTGCGATCCGGAAGGCGATGGAGCTCTAGGTCAGGGCGTCGGGTGGGCAGCCGCAGGCCGTGACGATGGCCGTCACGAAGTCCTCGGGCGACCCGCCCTTGCTCACGTAGCGCGCGTCGGCCGTCATCGGCTGCAGATGGCCCTCGGTGTCGTTCCAGCCGGTCAGCACGATCCGCAATTCGGGCCATGCGCGCGTCATGCCGGCGATGAGGGCCGCGCCCGCTTCCACGTCCGGCAGGCGCGGATCCACGAGCACGACGTCCGGATGGACCCGCTCGACCTCCTCGAGGGCGGCGCGCACGTTGCCCGCGCGGCCAACCACCGAGACCTGCCCGGTCATGCCGAGGAGATCGGCGATGCTCTGCTGCACCCGACGATCGGAGTCGACGATCACCACCCTCGGAGCAGAGGGTGGCACGGGGCGCGGCGTGAGCGACATGCGCTCAGAGTACGACGAGAACGGGCCGGCGACGATTGGCGAAATGGATCAGCCGTGCCTACGTCATTCCGCCGATCGGGAGGCCACCGGCGTGGAATCCGGCTCCGCCACCTCGTCGGCCGGGACGCTGGCCGCGATCGTGGTGCCCCGGCCGGCGCGGCTCTCGACGCGCAGCTCCCCACCCACCAGGTCGACCCGCTGCCGCATCCCGATCAGGCCGAGGTGGCCTCGAGGGACGGCGTCCGGATCGAAGCCGGCGCCGTCGTCGGTGACCGAGAGCTGGACCCGCCCGCCATCTCGCCAGATGCGGATCGTGGCGTTCGACGCGTTCGCGTGCTTGACGACGTTGTGGAGCGCCTCCTGGCCGATGCGGTACAGCGCCTCCTCGGCGGCGAGCGGCAGCCGATCGATCGGCTCGGCGTCGACGACCATGGCGAGGCCGGTGCGACGCTGAACGGCGGTGGCGTGGGTGCGCAGGGCCTGCACGAGGCCGTCGTTCTCGAGGCTCGACGGCCGGAGCTCGAAGATCAGGGTGCGCATCTCGGCCAGGGCGTCCTTCTGGAGCTCGCGCAGCTCGGCGAGCTTCTCGTGAGCGCCATCGGGGTCGGTGGCGAGCAGCAGCTCCAGGGTCCGCAGCGTGAGGCCCATGCTGAACAGCGCCTGCGTGACCGAGTCGTGGAGCTCGCGGGCGAGGTGCGCGCGCTCCTGGCTGGCCGCGAGCTCGGCCGGCCTGGTCGCGGAGGTCGCCCTCGAGCCGCTCGCGGGCGCTGATGTCGCGGACCGATCCGTGAGCGCCGGCAAACCTGCCGTCGACGATGGTGCCGGTCATGGCAACCTCGACCTGGGCACGGCGGCCGTCGGGCAGCGGCATCTCGGTCCGCAGGCGATGCTCCTCCTCGGGCCGCTGGCGGATCGCCTCCCACGCCCCGGCTGCACCCGGCTTCTCAGAGCTGATCATGACGGTGAAGGGCTGGCCGATGAGCTGTTCCGGCTTCCACCCCGTGCGTGGCTCGAGCGAGTCGCTGAGGTAGGTGATGGTCCCGTCGGCGTCGAGGCTCCACACGATGTCCGGCGAGTTGTCGACGAGGTGCCGATAGCGGCGTTCGGACTCCTCGACCTCCGCGTAAAGGCGCGCGTTGGTCAGGGCGATCGCCGCCTGGTCCGCCAGCAGCTTGAGCAGCTCCGCGTCCTGGTCGTCGAACTGGTCGCGCTCGGTCGACTGCACGGTGATCGTGCCGATCAGCCGGTCCGGTCCCAGCAGCGGGGCGGCCATCATCGAGTGGATCTGCTGCACCTCGACCCAGCGGTCGCCCTCGTCGTGCGGGAACCCCTGGTCGGCCAGGTAGTCCCCGGTCCAGCAGACGCGCTTCTCCGACGCCGCGATGCCAGCGATGCCCGAGCCGAGCGGCACCGGCACGTCCTTCGGCGAGGGCGGGATCGGGGCGGCGGTGATCGGCGGGTCGAGATGGGTCGCGTTCTCGCCCAGCAGGTTGATCTGAGCGCGGTCGGCGCCCAGCAGGCGGGCGGCATCGGCCACGGCGCTGTCGAGCACCGTCTGCGGCTCGTGGAGGGACGCGATCTGGGCCGCGATCTCGGCCAGGCTGCGCTGCGCGTCGACCCGGGTGCGCAGCTGCTCGACGAGGCGTGCGTTCGTGATCGCCACCGCTGCCTGTCCGGCAAAGAGCTGGACCAGCTCGAAGTCCGCATCGGTGAACGAGACCTCGGCACCGCCGGAGCGCGCGATGTTCATCGCGCCGATGACTTCGTCGCCGCTGATGAGCGGCACGATGATCATCGCTTCCTCCTCCTCGACGGTGCCCGGGATATGGATCGTCCGCTCGTCGTTGAGGGCGTCGTTGAGGAGGACCGGCTCGCGATTCTCGATGCTCCACCACGTCAGGCCCTGACCGCGCTCGATCGGGAATTCGAGCACCGCCTCCGCGTTGCGGTCGCGGGCGAGCACCGGGTTGAGCATGCGCATCTCGTCGTCGGCGCGATAGATGCTGAAGTTGTCGTACCAGACCACGCTCTTGAGGCCGTCGGCGATGAGCTCCAGCACGGAGGCCGGATCGAGGGTGCGCAGCAGCCGCTCGTTGATCTGGAGCAGGCGCTGCTGCGAGTCGGTCTGGCGCGCCAGCGCCGCCGACTCCTCGCCCAGCTCGTCGTACAGCCGTGCGTTGGTGATCGCGATGGCCGCCTGGTCGGCGAGAACGCGCAGGAGCTCGGCATCGGCCTCGTCGAAGGCGTTCGCGCGCTTCGCCTGCACCGTCAGCGCCCCGAGCGCCCCGGCGCTGCTCATCAGCGGCGCGGTCATCACAGAGCGCATCCCCCGACGGCGGATGTACTCGTCGAGATCCGGTGTGTGGTCGAACGCGGTGTCGGCCAGGTAGTCGCCGGTGCGCATGACGCGACGCTCCGACATGGCCCGTCCGCTGATGCCCTCTCCCATGCGGACGGGGATGTCGTCGGCCGTGCCGTCCGCCGGGGCGTAGGCAATCGGCCAGCCCAGGAGGGCGTCGTTGTCCTCGAGCGGATTGATGATGGCCGTGTCGGCCCGCAGCAGCCGCAGCGCCTCCTCGGCGGTGCGCTGGAGCACCGTGGCGGGGTCGTGAAGCGCGGCGATCTCGGCGCTGATGGCGGCGAGGGCCTGCTGCGCGTCGACTCGCTCGCGCAGCTGCTCGTACAGGCGGGCGTTGGTGACCGCGATGGCGGCCTGGCTGGCGAGCACCTCGAGCAGCTCGGCATTCGCCTGGTCGAAGGCGTCGCGCGTCTGGGAGTGGACGGTCAGCGACCCGATGGCGCCGTCCTCGCCGATGAGCGGCGCGCTCATCACCGAGCGGATGCCGTGCTGGCGGATGTAGCGATCCGGCGCCTCGGCGTGGGTGAACTGCTCGTCGGCGAGGTAGTCGCCGGTGCGGATCACCCGGCGCTCGATGACCGCGCGGCCCGACACGCCCTCGTCCATCTGCACCGGGTCCACCGCCTCGTCGCGCTCGATGGGCAGGTCGATGGCCGAGTGGCCGAAGGCCCAGTGGAGCCCGCCGGTGTCGGCCACGAGCTCGATCCGACCGCCATCGGCGTCCAGCAGGCGCACCGCCTCGTCCAGGGTGCGCTGCAGGACGTCACCCGGGTCGCGGATGGCGGTGATGCGTGCGGCGATCTCGCCGAGCGAACGCTGTGCCTCGACTCGCCGCTCGAGCTCCTCGTACAGGCGCGCGTTGCCGAGCACGATCGCTGCCTGGCTGGCCAACGCGCCGAGCAGCTGGGCATCGGCCTCGCCGAATGCGTCCTGGGCGGATGAGTAGGCCGTGATGGCGCCGAGCGGACCCGCCTCCCCGATCAGCGGCGCGCTCATCTGGGATCGATAGCCGTAGCGGCTGATCCACTCGTCGGCCCTGGGTGTGTGCTGGAACGACGTGTCGCCAAGGTAGTCGCCGGTCCAGGTCACGTCGCCGCTCTCGATGGCGCGCCCCGCGATGCCCTGGCCGATGCTGACCGTGACCTCGTCCACCGGCGGCGTGTCGGCTCCGGCGTTGAACTGCTCGCGGTAGTCGGCGAGCTCGCGGGTTCCCGCTCGCACCTGGTGAATCACCAGGTGCTCGGCCCCCAGCAGACGCTTGGCCTCCGCCACCGTTCGACGCAGGACCGCGGACGGGTCGCGCAGCGAGGTGATGGACGCAGCGATCTCCCCCAGCGAGCGCTGCGCCTCGACGCGGCGAGCGAGCTGGCGAGCCGAGACATCCGCTTCAGCGTACAGCCGCGCGTTGGTCAGGACGATGGCGGCCTGGTCGGCGAGGAGTCCGAGCAGCTCGGCATCATCCGCGTCGAACACGCCGGGGACCCCCGCGAAGACGCCGATTGCGCCGATCGGCTCGTCGTTCGCCAGCAGCGGTGCGGCGATGACGGCCCGAATACCGAGCTGCTTGCCCACGCGGTCCGCGTTCTGCTCGTGCGGGAACGATTCATCGACCAGGTAGTCCTCGGTCCAGGTCGCCCGTCGCTCACGGACCGCTCTGCCTGAGACGCCCTCCTCGACCGTGGTGTAGTCCTCCTCGGTGAACGGAACCAGCCGGTCATTGACGAGCGAGTGCCCGTGGCCCCAGCGCAGGACCCCCTCGTCGTCCGGGGCGATCATCCCGATCTGGCCGCCGTGCCCCTTCAGTAGACGGACCGCCGCGATCAGCGTCTGCTCGAGGACCGCGGACGGGTCGCGCAGCGACGTGAGCTGGGTGGCCATCGCGGCCAGGGTCTGCTGGGCCTCCACCCGATGGGCCAGCTCGTCGGTCTGCTGCTGCAGCTGCGCGGTGAGCTCCTCCGCCTCGGTGAGGTCGCGAATGGAGCCGTGTGCGCCGGCGAAGACGCCGTCGCGCTCGCTGCCGATGGCGTATACCTCGGCCGGGATCGGCTCCCCCTCACGACGCCGGAGCAGGAAGCGGTTCTTGCGGACGAGGGCCGGATCGGCGCGGAGCAGCTCCCAGGTGCCCTGCGCGTCGGGCATCGAGACCGGATCGACGATCGCCGGCCACGCCTTGCCGACGAGATCCTGTGGCCCCCAGCCGGTGAGCTCTGCAAGGCGCGGCGAGAGGAAGGTGAACCGGCCCTCGGCATCGGTCTCCCACACCAGGTCCGGTGACGAGGTCACCAGGTGCCGGAACCGACCCTCCGAGCTCGACAGCTTTTCGAGGAGTCGGGCGTTGGCGATGGCGATGGCGCCCTGGTCGGCGAGGCCGCTCAGCATCTCAAGCTCGTCGTCGGTGAACCGATGGACCTCGTCGAAGGAGACCGCCAGGGTGCCGATGACCCCTTCGTCGGTCCCGCGCAGCGGCGCCGACGCCATTCCGCGCAGGGCCAGGCGCTCGGCCACCGACTGATCGCTGAGCTCGTGCGGGATCCGTGGATCGACGAGGTAGTCCTCGGTCCAGATCACCGTGCCGCTGCCGGCGGCGAGGCCGTTGATGCCGCCGTCCACCGGGAATCTGAGCTGAGCCAGCCACTCCTCGGTCCAGGCCTCGTTGCCGCCGGTGACGACCGTCGGACGCAGGTACTCCCCGCTGCCGTCCATCAGGGTGAGATGCGCGCCGTCCGAGCCCAGCAGCCGGCGCGCCGCCTCCACCACCTCGCGGAGCACCGCGTCGGGCGAGCGGATGCTGGCGATCGAGGCGCTGATCTTGGCCAGCGTGCGCTGCGCGTCGACGCGGCGCGCCAGCTCGTCCTGCGAGCGTGCCAGGCGCTCGATCAGCTGCTGGTTGGCGATCGCCGCCGCCGCGTGGTCGGCCAGCGCGCGCAGGAGCGCCACCTCGGCCTCGTCGAAGTCGTCGATGCGCGACGAGTACGCCCCCAGCGCGCCGAGCACCTTGCCGTCGGCGATGAGCGGGGCGGCGGCCATGGAGCGCATGTTGGCGATCGACGCGATCCGGTCGGCCGTGCCGGAGTGCGGGAAGCGCTTGTCGCGCCGATAGTCGGCCGACACGACGACTTCACCCGTCGCGGCGCTGTGCCCGAACAGGCCCACCCCGACCGGCAGCGTCAGGTCGCGGATCAGCTGCTGTGCCTCCGGGTTGCGGATGCCGGCATCCACCGCGAAGCGCATCTGGTCCTCGCTGTCCACGAGGTAGACCATCGCGCCATCGGCCTGCAGGAGGCGCGCGGCCTCCTCAACGGCGCGGCCCAGCAGGGCGTGCGTCTCGGGTTGCTCGGTGGCCGGCGGCGGGCTGGCGGGCCGCCGGCGAGAAGGCGCGCGGGTCATCGGCCCGTGAGCATACGCCATCGCGCGCGGAGGTCCCCACCCGGCGCATGGCCGATGTGCTCTACGTCATCCGGCCGAGATGCGTCCGCCGCGCTTGTCGCGGATGCTCCTCGCCCCTCTGTCCGATTCGATGCCGCCGGCGCGCACCGAGACTGACGACATCGAGACGAACGCGATGCCGGTCGGCGGCGTCGACCACCCAACGAACTTTCGGAGGTTCCCTGCCGTGTCCATGCTTCGCAGCCGCACCGCCGGCTTCGTGGTCACCGCCGTCATCGTCGGGCTCACCCTCGCGACGGCATACATCCACCTCGGCCTCGGCGGCCTGCTGTTCACGCTCAATGGCCTGGGCTACATCGGCCTGGCGGGCTTGATCGTGATCGGTGCGGCTGCACGGGCTCCGATCGTCAAGCGCTTCAGCTGGTTCCCGCGGGTCGCGCTCATGGGCTACGCAGCCATGACCATCGCCGGATACCTGGTGATGGGCCCGTACTTCACCCTCGGCTGGATCGCCAAGGGTATCGAGGTCACGCTGATCGCCGTGCTGGCCCTGGACATCCTCCGCGTCTACGGAAGCCCGCAGAACCTGGTCCGCACCGCCCTCGAGTCGCTCTCGCCGGTCCTCCCGGCGCGGTTCCGCCCGACGGCCGCCTAGAACCTCTCCACTCCGCACCGAGGCGGGCCGGGAAACCGGCCCGCCTTTCTGCTTCTCCTCCCGCACCCCTGCCCTGGCCACTGCCCGCGCTCGACAACGCGATCCGGTGATCCGATTCTTCGGGGCGTGTGGCGGCTGGCGCTCGGTCGCTCCCCTGCGCCTTCGACGACCGGTGTTCCTGCCAGATCGTCACGGGGAGACGGCTAGGCCCGTTCGAGCCGCGAATTCCCTGCCAGATCGTCACGGAGAGCCGGTTCGACACTGTCCGATGGGTCCCCCACGCTCGGCCCTCCGGGCCGGGCGACACTTCGTCTCGCCTAGTCGTCGCCACGGGACGAATTGGCAGGATTCTCCGTTGGCCGGCGGTCAATTCTCGATCAAATGCCCACCGCGGGAACGTCATCCACTGTCCAAGCGGCGGACGATCGGTTCGGACACTCTGCCCACGCTCACCAGCTCGTCGATCGCAGCGTCAGGGCCACGCAGAGGTGGTGCCAACGTTCCACCGGTGCACGTATGAGAGGAAAGCAGCGCCTCGGACGAGCCACGTCCGAGATCCCGAGGGCGAGCCGCGGGTCAGACGAGCTTGTGCTCGACCGCGTACAGGGCAGCCTGGGTGCGCGAGGCGAGGCCGAGCTTGCCGAGGATGTTCGACACGTGAGTGCGCGCCGTCCGCTCGGTGATGCCGAGCTCGTAGGCGATCTCCTTGTTCGAGGCTCCCTTGGCCAGCTGCGAGAGGACTTCCTTCTCGCGCGTGGTGAGCGGCTCGATCGGCTCGGCATCCTTGCGCTGGCGCAGCCGCTGAGCGAGCAGGCGCGACACGGCGGGGTCCAGGTGGACCTCGCCGTTGTAGGCGGCCCTGATGGCCTGCGCGACCTCCTCGGCCTCCGCGTCCTTCAGCAGGTATCCGGAGGCGCCCGCCTCGAGGGCAGAGGTCACCTTCTCCTCCTCGATGAACGAGGTGACGGCGACGATCTCGATCTCCGGGTGCGCCTCCTTGATGGCGCCGATCGCCTCCAAGCCACCCATCTCGGGCATCAGCAGGTCCATCAGGATGACGTCGGGCACCAGGCGATCGGCGGCAGCGACGCCCTCGCGCCCGTTCTCCGCCTCACCCACGACATCGAAGTCCTTCAGCAGCTCCAGGAAGCCGCGCAGCCCCCTTCGGACGACCGCGTGGTCGTCCACCAGCAGCACGCGAATCGGGCCCTCTTCGTCACTCACGCGTTCGATCCCCTGCCTCTGCTCGGATTCTTCGTACGGCTCCGAGGAGCGCGCGCGGGAAGTATGCACCAGCGCGAACACCCGCTCCGGCTCCGCGACGTCACGCAGGCGCTGCGTGCCCAGGTCGCGGAGCACTGTGCCCTCGGGCGGGCCGCCGCTGAGCTCGTCGACCGTGGTGCCGGCCAGCAGCGTCTCGCCGCCGTTCGCCAGCGCCTGCAGCCGGGCCGCGCGGAACAGCGGCGGGCCGTAGTAGCGGTCGCCCTGGACTTCGACGTCACCGGTCACCATGGCGATCCGGACCCGCAGGCGGCCGATCTCCCCCCAATCCTCGTCGGCGATCGCGGTCTGCAGCGCATCGGCGGCAGCCACCGCGTCGTCGGCGGCCGGAAAGCATGCGTAGGCGCCGTCGCCGATGCGCTCGAACATGCGGCCGCCGTGACCGGTCGCGGAGCCCGCCACGAGATCGTGGTAGCGGACGAGCGCGGCGCCGGCGGCTGCCCCGTGTTGCTCAGAGATCCGGGTGCTGCCCTCGACATCGGCGAACAGGAAGGTGAGGTGCGACGTGGGGGTCTCGAGGCCTTCCATGCTCCCAAGGATACGGCCACGCTTTCGAAGCGCCCGTGGCGGAATGACGTAGCCCGCGGTCGGCGGAAGATCGCCCGCGGGCCTGCGTCCCGCGGCCGTCGCCTCGAGGCCCGAACGCGTCGACACTGGGGCCATCGACAACCACCGCACATTGAATGAAACGGAGGCCGCACATGATGCCCGCCAGCGCACTCGTCCTGGCATTCGCTGACGCGTCATTCCGGGAGCAGCCTCCGCATCGGCCGACTCGGCCGGCACGGAGGACCGACGGGGGAACCGGCGTGATCCGGACCGCCCTTCGGGCGTTCCGCCGTGAGATCGGCATTGCCATGAGCTCCGATGCCAGCCCGTGGATGCCACGGGTCAGCGCACGCTACCCGTACTAGAAGGAGATGGCGATGCACCCCGCCACCGCCATATCGCTCTCGAAGGCACTGCAGACCGCGCAGCGTCGTGACGCCGAGCACCGACGCCTGCGGGCGGAGGCGGCCCGGCGCAAGGCGACCGAGCCGGCCGTGCCCCGCGCGTGGCCGCTGCGGATCCTCCGACTGGGGAACGCCGGCTCCCGCGCCTGACAACGACCTCCCCGCGCCGATGCGCCCGGGCCATGCGGCCCGGGCGTCGTCGTGCCCGACACGCGGCGGACTATCCTGCCCGGCGTGACTCGACCGACGCTCACCGGCACGCCCGACGCGGTTCCCGCCGTGGAAGTCGACGAGATCCTGCTCGGCGACGACCTCGATCTGATGGATCGCTGGCTCGCCCAGGCCGATCCGGTCGAGATCGCCGAGGAGCTCTCGCGCCTGCCCCGGGAGCGGCGCGCAATCCCGTTCCGCCTGCTGGCACGGGACCGGGCGCTCGAGGTCTTCGAGCTGCTCGACCCATCCGTGCAGCAGGAGCTGCTCGATGGGCTGCGGGACGCGAACGTCCGCCGGCTGTTCGAGGAGATGGACCCCGACGACCGAGCGCGGCTGACCGAGGAGATGCCGGCCACGGTCGCCCGACAGCTGCTGGCCGGCCTGTCCCCGGCCGAGCGTCAGCTCACCTCCACGCTGCTCGGCTACCCCGAGGACTCGGCGGGCCGCCTGATGTCGCCAGAGGTGGCGAGCCTTCCGGTGGGCCTGACCGCCGCACAGGCGCTGGAGCGGCTGCGCCGCATGGGCCGCTCAGCCGAGACGATCTACGCCCTGCCGGTCACCGATGACCGCCGTCGGCTGATCGGCGCGCTCGGTCTGCGAGACCTCGTGCTGGCCGATCCCGACACCCCGGTCGCCGAGCTCATGGACCCCGACGTCTACTCCGCGCGGGTCGACGCCGACCAGGAGGAGGTCGCGCGGCTGATCCTGGAGGCCGACCTGCTCGCCCTCCCGATCGTCGACAGCGAGGACCGACTGGTCGGGATCGTGACCGTCGACGACGCGATGGAGGTCCTCGAGGAGGAGGAGACCGAGGATGTCGCGCGGTCCGGCGGCGCCGAGCCCCTGCGCCGGCCCTACCTTGCGACCTCGATCCTGCAGCTCGCGCGCAGCCGGATCATCTGGCTGCTCGTCTTCATCGGCGCCGGCGCCATCACCGTCCAGGTCCTGGCCGCATTCGAGTCGAGCCTGGCCGAGGTGGTCGCCCTCGCTTTCTTCGTGCCGCTGGTCATCGGGACGGCCGGCAACACCGGCGCGCAGTCGGCGAGCACCATCACCCGCGCCATGGCCGTCGGCGAGGTCCGTCTCGAGGACCTCGCCCCGGTTGTCGGGCGCGAGGTGACCACCGGACTGCTGCTCGGATCCGTGCTCGCCGTGGTCGCCGCGGTGCCCATCGGGCTCCTCGTCGAGCCGGCCATCGGCCTGGTCGTCGGGCTGACCCTGCTGACCGCATGCACGCTGGCGTCGTTGATCGGCTCGACCCTGCCGCTGGTCGCGAAGCGCATCGGCCTCGATCCGGCCGTGATGTCGATCCCGCTGATCACCGCCCTCATCGACGCCTCCGGCCTCGTCATCTACTTCCTGTTCGCGTCCGTGGTGCTCGGGCTGGGCGAATGAGCGGCGCCGAGGACGATGGGATCGTCCGCTGCGAGTGGGCCGGCAGCGACCCGCTGTACATCGCGTACCACGACACGGAGTGGGGCGTGCCGATCCGGGACGAACGGCACCTGTTCGAGCTGCTGTGCCTCGAGGGCGCCCAGGCGGGCCTGGCCTGGATCACCATCCTCCGCAAGCGCGAGGGCTACCGCGAGGCGTTCGACGGCTTCGATCCACGGCGCATCGCCGCGTACACCGATGCGGATCGCGAACGACTGCTGGCCGATGCGCGGATCGTCCGCAATCGGGCCAAGGTCGACGCATTCATCGGCAACGCGCGTGCGATGCTGGCCATCGACGACTTCGCCGGCCTGCTCTGGTCCTTCGTGGACGGCCGGCCCGTCGTGAACGCCTGGCGCTCCATGGCGGAGATCCCGGCCAGCACGGACGCGTCGGAGGCGATGTCGCGGGAGCTTCGGCGGATCGGCTTCCGATTCGTGGGGCCGACGATCTGCTACGCGTTCATGCAATCGGCCGGGATGGTCGACGACCACGTCGTCGACTGCTTCCGCCACGGTATCGGGGCCCGTGGGGCCGCCTGACGGCCTGGCTCAGGTGGCGAACGCGCCCTGGCTCTCCCAACCGCGCCCGCCGTACCCGAGGAAGCGGGTCGGGCGCAGGACGATCGGCTGGCTGTAGACCTCCGCGAACCGCTGCACCGTCAGGCCGGCGCGCCGGAGCAGCTCGCGATACTTGGGGCCGAACCCCTCGGGCATCAGGTCTGCCGCCGACCGGTCGGGCAGCTCGGCGGTCGCCTCGATCAGCTCGACCTCGAACTCCGGTCCGGGGGTGCCCACCGCCAGCATCACGTACGGCTGCTCGCGCAGGTTGTCGACCTTGCGGGCGTGCGGCTTCGAGAAGGCAACGATCCGCTCCCCGTCCCAGTGGAACCAGACCGGGACCAGGTGCGGGCGGCCGTCGCGCTGGACGGAGCTCAGCCAGACGACCGGATCCTCGCGGAGCGCGGTGTTGGCCGTGGACCGCTCGGCGGTCGCCTGCGTCCCGGCGGTGGCGTGGACGGGTGCGTGCATGGACCGAGTGTCGGCGTGGGCGGGGCGGGATCACAGCGCGAGACGTCGCGAGTCGCGACCCGACGTTGGCGGGGGCGCACTGCGGCCGGATGACGTAGACGCGCTCCTATACTCGGCCCGCATGCCGCCCATCGCCAGCGTCGACGTTCCGGCCTCGAGCGCCAACCTCGGCAGCGGCTTCGACTGCTTCGCGGTGGCCCTTTCCCTGAAGCTGCGCGCCGAGCTGTGGCACGGTGATGACGCAGGCATCACGCTCAATGCCCGCGGCGAGGGCGCACCGCGCGACGACGAACGCGCGGACGACAACCTCCTGATCCGCGCCTTCCGCGAGGGCCTGCGCGCCTCGGCCGCCCCCGGCGCCGGCGCCTGGCGGCTCGACGTCTCGAGCATGATCCCTTCGGCCAGGGGCCTCGGCTCCAGTGCCGCCGCAATCGTGGCGGGCGTCGTCCTGGGGGCCGCGGTCGGCCGCCGGCAGGTGGAGGCCGACGAGCTGCTGGAGCTCGCATCGCGTCTCGAGGGCCACCCGGACAACGTCGCGGCCGCCCTCTACGGCGGGTTCACGGTGGCCCTCACCGAGACCGATGGCCGGGTCACCCTGCGCCGGTTCCGGGTGCCGGAGGCGTGGATCCCGGTGGCCTTCATCCCGCAGCGGGAGAGTCTCACGGCCGAGATGCGGGCCGCACTGCCGGCCACCGTCACGCATGCCTCGGCGGCGCGCCAGGCAGGCCGTACGGCGCTGCTGGCCACGGCGGTGATGACGTCGGATGCGGGGCTGCTTCGGACCGCCATGACCGATGAGCTGCACCAGCCCTTCCGCCTGCCGCTGCTTCCCGGTGCGCGCGACCTCATCGAGCTGGCCTACGAACGCGGCGCGGCCGGCGCGTGCCTGTCCGGGGCCGGTCCGACGGTGCTCGCCATCTGCGATTCGCCGGCGTCGGCGCACGCGGTGGAGAAGGCCTGGAACGCGGCCGGTGTCGCGGGCATGGCCACCCGCCTGCGATTCGACACGTCGGGAGCCAAGCTGGTCGCCGACTGATCCATCGGCGCGCCGCCGTGGACAGATACTCCGGTCCCGGACTATCATCGGGCGCGTGAGGAAGCCGATCGCGGTCATTGCCTGGCTGATGATCGCGACGGGCTGTACCTCGACCGGGGCGTCGCCCTCCGTCCCCGTGGCCACGCCGACCACGGCTCCTTCCTCGGTCGCCGGCACGCCAGCCCTGACCCCACCGCCACCGCCGACGGCTGCCGATCTCGATGGAGCCGAGGGCGACCTGGATCTTCTGCTCGAGCTCCTCGAGGCGATCCACCCCGAGCCGTTCCACAGCGTGGCGCGCAGCGACTGGCTGGCCCGGCTGGAGGAGGTACGCGCAGCGCTCCCCGACGTCACTCCGGAGGCGACGATGGTGGCGGTGATGGAGCTGGTGGCGTTGCTCAGCCGCGAGGGCCGCGACGGCCACCAGATCGCGTTCCCGCCGGACGGCGGACCCATGCTCCCCATCCGGGTCTTCGAGTTCAGCGACGGCGTCTTCGTCACCGACGCGCTCGATCCTGACCTGGTCGGCGCCCGCATCCTCTCGGTCGCGGAACGGCCGATCGACGACGTGCTCGCCGCGCTCGAGCCGCTGGTGCCCCGCGACTCCCCCGCCACGGTTCCGGCGTTCCGCCCGTTCTTCCTCCTTCGCGCCGACGTTCTCGAGGGGTTGGGCCTCCTCGAGGACGACGCCAGCGTGGCGCTGCGGGTCGAAGTGGACGGGACCGAGCGTGACGTCGAGCTCGCCACGATTCCCTTCGACGAGTTCGCCAGCTGGGCCGGACCGTTCGGCTTGCTCCACCTGCCGCAGCGCGACGGCCTCAGCTTCACGGTCAACGAGCCGCAACTCCGGGTCGAGCGCCTCGACGAGGGCGTCGTCTACGCCCGACTGGACGAGGTGCGGGCGGTGCCGACCTCGGAGCTGGCGGAGCTGCGGGACGCGGTCGCGGACCCTGACGTGTCCCGCGTGATCTTCGACCTGCGCCACAACCCGGGCGGCGACAACACCACCTACCCGCTCCTGCTCGAGACCATCCGGGACATCGAGCAGCCGCTCTGGGTGCTCACCGACCGCATCACGTTCTCGGCCGCCTCGAATTTGGCAACCGAGATCGAGCAGACGACCGACGCCCGGTTCGCCGGCGAGGCGATGGGCGGCGGCCTCAACTTCTGGGACGACGTGCAGTTCGTCGAGCTGGTGAACCTGCCGATTCCGCTCACCGTTGGGATCAGCACGCGGTACTGGCAGAAGAGCTTCGCCGAGGACCCGCGCCTCACCATCGAGCCCGACCTCGCCGTGCCGCATCGGTCGGAGGACTACTTCGGCGGCGTCGACGCCACCCTGGACGCGGTGCTCAGCGCGCCCTGAGCGCGGTTCGCTCGGGACGCATCCCGGCCACGCTCGCCGAGGGCGACCCGCGCCGCGTTCACCACCTCACCCAGCAGCCGCCGCGCATCCTCCTCGGGCAGCGATAGCTCATCGAGGAAGCGGCGGTAGACGACCTCGAACAATCGGTTCGTCGACCGATGCGCGCGCCGGCCCGCGGACGTGAGGCTGACGAGCTGCGAGCGCCCGTCGCGCGGGTTTCGTCGCGACTCGGCGTGGCGTCGATCACGAAGCAGGACGAGCCAGTCGCTCATCGTCTGCGCCGGCATTCCCAGGGCATGGCTCAGCTCGGATGGCGTCGAGGTGCCGCGCTCGGCGATCGCACTGTAGACCGCGTACTCCGACGGTGTCAGCGGTGCATCGGCCAGCCCGTCGGCGAGGAGCTCGTTGACCGCCTGGCCGAGCACGTACACGTCGTAGAGGACCGACCCTTCGCCCGTCACGCGCCCATCCTAGGCCCGGCGGTACCATGGCCGCTCCCCATGAGCCTCGTGACGATCGCGGGCGTGTCGAAGAGCCACGCCGCGCAGCACCTGTTCAGCGACGTCGGCGTGCAGATCGCCGCCGGCCGCCGCGTGGCCGTGGTCGGACCCAACGGCGCGGGAAAGACCACGCTCCTGGAGCTGATCACCGGGGATCAGGAGGCCGACTCGGGGACGATCACCCGGGCCCGGGACACCGTCATCGGCTACCTGCGGCAGGAGGTCGCCCAGATCCGTGGCCGCAGCGCGCTGGCCGAGGTGCTCGGCGGGGCCGGCGAGGTGAGCGGCATCGAACGGCGCATGCGCCACATCGAGCTGGAGCTCGAGGACGCGGCCGACGACGACGAGCTGGCCGAGCTGATGGACGAGTACGGGCGGCTCCAGCATCGGTTCGAGGCCATGGGCGGCTACGGCCTCGAGGCCGAGGCCAGGCGCATCCTGGCCGGGCTGGGCTTCGCCGATGACGACGTGGAGCGCGACATCGGCACCTTCAGCGGAGGCTGGATGATGCGGGTGGCGCTGGCGCGACTGCTGCTCCAGAACCCTGACGTGCTGCTGCTGGACGAGCCGACCAACCACCTCGACCTCGCATCGGTGGAGTGGCTCCAGGGCTTCCTCGCGCAGTACGCCGGCGCGATCGTGCTGGTCAGCCACGACCGCGACTTCATCAACGAGATCGCCAACCGCGTGATCGAGCTCCACGACGGCCGCGCCACCGAGTACGTCGGGGACTACGCCGACTTCGTCGAGCAGCGAACCGAGCGGATGGCGCAGCTCGAGGCGGCGGCCAAGAACCAGCAGCGCAAGATCGCCCACACCACCGCGTTCATCGAGCGCTTCCGCTACAAGGCGTCCAAGGCGCGGCAGGTCCAGTCCCGCATCAAGTCACTCGAGCGCATGGAGCGGGTCGCCCAGCCGCAGCGACGCGCGAAGAGCGTGAAGTTCCGGTTCCCCGAGCCGCCGCGATCGGGCCGGACCGTGATCACCCTGGCGGACGTGGCGAAGCGCTACGACGACACCGTGGTCTATCGCGGCGATCTCGACCTCCAGCTGGAGCGCGGGCAGCGCGTGGCGCTCATCGGCCCGAACGGCGCCGGGAAGTCGACCCTGCTGAAGATCCTGGCCGGCGTGCTGGACATCGACGGCGGGACGCGGGAGCTGGGATCCAATGTCCGCGTCGCCTACTTCGCGCAGCATCAGATCGAGGCGCTGAACCCGGCCAACACGGTCTTCGAGGAGCTCAACGACGCGGCGCCGATGATGAGCTCGTCGGAGATGCGGAAGCTGCTCGGGGCGTTCCTGTTCAGCGGGGACGCGGTCGACAAGAAGGTGCGAATCCTGTCGGGCGGGGAGCAGACCCGCCTGGCCCTGGCCAAGCTGCTGGCCGACCCGGCCAACCTGCTGTGCCTGGATGAGCCGACCAACCACCTGGACATCCAGAGCCGGGACGTGCTCGAGGACGCCCTGAATGCCTTCAGCGGCACGATCGTGCTCATCACGCACGATCGTTACCTGATCCGCAGCGTGGCGAACACCATCGTCGAGGTGAACGACGGCAAGGCCAGCGTCTATCCGGGCGACTTCGAGTACTACGCCGCCAAGCGCGGCGTCGACATCGAGGAGCGCGGCGCGGTGGAGGGCGCGCGCTCGACGCCACGCGGCGTGGTCGCACCGACCGCTCGCCCGCGCGAGTCGGCCCGTGCCGCGGCGGATCGCAAGCGTCGTGAGGCCGAGGAGCGCAACGCGCGGCATCGGCGCACGTACGAGCTGCGAGCCACCCTGGCCGCGGCAGAGGCGGAGTCCGCTGCGGCCGACCGCGAGCTCGAGGAGCTGACCGTCCGCCTGGCCGACCCCGCCATCTACGCCGATGCGACGCTGGTCCGAAGCCTGGTGGAGCGCCACAACGCGCTCCGCGACGACGTCGGTCGCCTGGCCGCCGAGCGTGAACGCCTGGCTGGCGAGCTGGCCTCGGCGGAGGCGGATCCCGCACTGGCCGCGCGGTGAGCGCGGGACGCACCCGTCCCCGGGCCGACCTGGTCGGCGCGGGACTGGTGGCGCTGGCCGCCGCCTGCTTCGGCACGCTCGGGCCGCTGAGCCGCTTCGCGGGCGAGGCGGGGGTCGACTCGCTGACCCTGGTGACGTGGCGCGCGGCGCTCGGCGCAATGGTGGTCGGGCTGTTCATCGGCCTCCGCTTCGCGGTGGCCGGGATCCGGCCGCGCGCGCTTCGCTCCCTGCCGGTCCGCGACCGCTGGTTCATGCTCGCGGCCGCGGTTGCCAACACCATCCTCAACCTGGCCGCCTTCATCGCGTTCGGGCGCATCACGATCGCGTTGACCCTGCTTGTCTTCTACCTGTACCCGGCAGGCGTCGCGCTGGCCTCGATGCTGTGGTTCGGCGAACGGCTGGACCGGACCCGATGGATCGCCCTGGCGGTCTCCCTGGGCGGCATGGTCCTCGTCGTGGCCGGAGCCGGATCACTCGGCGACGTCGACCTCATCGGCGTCGGGCTCGCATTCGTGGCCGGCATGGCGCAGGTCTTCTATGTGCTCGCCGCCCGCCACGGCTTCGCCCACGTTCCGGGCCCACAGGCGGCGACGATGACGATGGCGGGAGCCGCGACCCTGTACCTGGTCATCGGTCTGGCACTCGGCACGCTCGGGTCGCTGGCAAGCCCGCTATCGAGCCGCGAGGCGCTCGTGCCGGTCCTGCTCGCCGGAATCGTCGGCGCGGGCGTGCCGACCGTCGCCTTCATCACCGGCATCCGCCGGCTCGGCCCGTCGCAGGCGGCGATCATCGCCACCCTGGAGCCGGTGGTCGGCGTCGGCCTGGCGGCCTGGCTGCTCGCCGAACGGCCGGCTCCCATCCAGCTGGTTGGCGGCGCGCTTATCCTTGGAGCGGCGGTGCTGCTCCAGCTGCGGCCCGGCGTGCCGGCCGAGCACGAGGCGATCGCCACCGACGAGCGGGAGGACTCGGACCGTGTTCAGCACCGATGACTACGGACGCGGGTGGCGCTTCCCGCTGGTGTGGGTCTTCGGACCGCTCGTGCTTGGAGCGTTGCTCGTCACCGGGCTGGGGATCGCCGCCCGCGCCACGCAGGGATTCCCCAATATCGAGCTGGCCGAGGAAGTGCGCCTCGCCGCGCGCCAGGACGATCCCCTGCTCGCCGACGTCACCCCGTTCGAATGGGACCGCGTCTGCGTCTTTCCGCCCCAGGCCAGCATGGATGACGTCGACGACCAGCTCGGGTTCGAGTGGGGCGTCATCGGTGGCGATCCGTCAGGCGACCGAACCCTGCTCGTGTTCGTGCGCGACGGCGAGGTCCAGACCCACTTCTTCCTCGAACCGTCGCTCATCTCGGACCCGGAGGCGTCGGGGGATTGCCGGGGGCCCGAGGACGAGTCGACCCGCCTCTGATCCATCCGGGCCGAAATTGGCGGTGCGATGCGGCACCGCGTCGATCACCGGGGGCCGTCGGTCGCGAGCGTGGAGCCGGACAGCATGAACGAGGCGTGGACCGACTGAGCCGCCGATGCCGCCCAGCTGATGGGGACCTCGGCCCACACCACGCGCATGCCACCCTCGTCGAACGCTCCCTCCCCATGCGCCGGCAGGGGCAGGACCTCCGGCATCATGGCGGCCGGTCCGACGAGGCTGATCCGGGCCATCCGCTCCTTGCGGTCGATCGCCAGCATCAGGACGCCGTCGTCGTCGCGTGACGAGGGCCGCACGATCGTCTGGGGCGCGTCGTCCTCGAGAGCCCGCACCACGAGGTTGAGCCGGCCGCGGCGGGCGCGCCGCACGGCAACCGGGTGGACCACCTCGGCCCCCATCTCGGCGAGCAGCTCGAGCTGGAGGGCATCCACGGCGGGGAGGAAGCGCGCGGCGGGGACGAGGTGGGGGTCCGCCTCGAGGATCCCGCCGACGTCCTTGAACAGCTCGCACCGCGCGGCACGCAGGGCGACCGCGAGCGCGACGGCCGACAGGTCGGTCCCTCCCCGCCCCAGCGTGGTCAGCTCGCCATGCGTGCCGATGCCCTGGAAGCCGGCGACCACCGGCACGATGCCCTCGCTGATCGCCGCCCGCAACGGGCGCGACAGCACGCGCCGCACCTCTGCACCGAGGTGCGCGGCTGCGGTGCGGATGCCGGCCTCGGCGCCGGAGAAGGAGCGCGCCGGGATGTCCCGCGCCTGCAGTCCGACCGCGAACAGCGCCGCCGACAGCGCCTCGCCCGTGGCGAGCGCTCGATCGGTCTCGCGCGCCAGGCCGGATCCGGCCGCGTGACCGGGCTCGCGAAGCCAGCCGCCACCGTCGGGCAGCAGGACGCGGGCGGCGCCGAGAATCGTGTCAGTGACCCCCTCGAATGCGCTCACCACGACGACGGGCCGCATCCCGGCCGCGCGCTGACGCGCCACGACGTCCACCGCCGCGGCGATGTCTTCGGGCCGGCGCAGCACCGATCCGCCGAACTTGTCGACGACGATCTCGTCGGAGGGAGCGGCCACGGTGGCGAGGCTCAGGCCGGCTCGCGGGCGTCGAGGGCGATCCCCTCACCGCGCGGCAGCGGGCCGCCAGCGCCGACGATCTCCGCCAGCTCGTCGAGGCCGTGGATGCGGCGAACATCGCTGGGAATCGGCTCGTCGTCCGGCGTGATGTTGATTCCTTCGCGACGGTCAAGCCACACCGCGTCCATGCCGGCCGACCATGCGCCAACGATGTCGGCGCGGTAGGAGTCGCCGACCATCACTGCCTCGTGGGGCTCGACGCCGGCCTCGTCGAGGGCCAGGCGGAAGAAGGCGGGGTTCGGCTTCGCCACCCCGACGGCCCCGGACGGCAGGACGAAGTCGAGGTAGCGGTCGAGCCCCAGGTCGGCAAGGATCCCGCGCAGGTTCGAGCCCCAGTCGCTGACCACGCCGATGCGGATGTCGCCGATATCGCGGACCGCGTTCAGCATCGGCTCCACGTCCGGATACGGCTCCCACGAGTCGGCCGCGAACTGGCTGGCCAGGATGCGGTCGAGCATCTCGCGATGCGTCTCGAGCCCGAGCTGGCCGAGCATGACGGTGTGGTAGCGGCGCCAGTAGTCCTCGATCCGGCCGTCATCGGCCCACGTGTCGTTCCCGGGCCGGTGGTACTCGTCCCAGAACCACCGATCCCCCTCCTCCCAGGCGGCCCGCATCTCCTCCTCGGTGATCGTGCGCCCGTCCTCGGCCAGCACGTCCGACAGCGCCTCGGCCAGCGTGCGCCGCGGCGACAGCAGCGTGAAGCCGGCATCCAGGCACAGCAGGCGGTAGCTCATGGCGTGCAACGGTAGCGCACTCGCCTGCTACGCTCCGCCGATGCCCGGGCCGCCCTCACGCCGGACGCTTCGCTCGATCCGGGCTCGCCTGCTGGCGTGGTACGACGCCGACCACCGGGCCTTTCCGTGGCGCGGAACCCACGACCCATACGCCGTGCTGGTCAGCGAGGTCATGCTCCAGCAGACGCAGGCGGCCAGGGTCGTCGAGCGCTTCCCGCGCTTCCTGGCACGCTTCCCAACGTCTCGCGAGCTGGCGCAGGCGCCACCCGGCGGCCGTGCTGGCCGAGTGGAGCGGGCTCGGCTACAACCGGCGCGCCCTCGCGTTGCAGGCGGCGGCGGCGGTCGTGGAGCGCGACGGCTGGCCGGCCGACGTCAGCGCGCTGGAGCGACTCCCGGGCATCGGGCCCTACACGGCGCGAGCGATCGCCTCGCTGGCGTTCGCGCAGCCCGTCGGGGTGGTCGATACGAACGTCCGTCGCTGGCTCATCCGTCGCCTCGGCGTGCACGATCGGCCGGCCGCGCTGCAGGAGGCGGCCGATGCGCTTGCCACCGCGGCCTCCGACGCACGCGTCGACGACTGGACCCACGCAACGATGGAGTTCGGCGCTCGGATCTGCCGCGCCCGCGCGCCCCGCTGCGACGTGTGCCCCATCGCACGCGGCTGCCGGTCGCGTGGGCGTGCGGCCTCGGTCGGCGTCGCCCGCCAGCCCGCCCTGCTCGGATCGCAGCGCGCCTATCGCGGCGCCGTGCTTCGGGATCTCACCGGCACTCCCGGCCACCGCCTCCCGGCGGCGACGGCGCGTGAGCGTCTCGACCACGACGCGACGCGCATCGGCCCGGCACTCGACGATCGTGGGTGGGAGCAAGTCGTCGTGGGGCTCGAGCGCGACGGATTGGTCCATCGGGCCGGCGGCGAGCTGCGGCTGGGCGCCGCTACAATCGACCCATGAGCCTGAAGGTCGACGTCGGCGACGCCCTGCCGTCCGTGGGGCTGCGGGCCACCGACGGGTACCTGCTCAACCTCCGCAGCTTCGTCACGAAGCAACCGGCGGTGCTCGTCCTCTTCGCGGCCCCGACCGCCACCGGCGCCGCCAAGCGGCGAGGGCTGAAGACGGTCGAGGCCATGGTCGCCGGCCACGAAAGGCTGCGGGAGGCCGGCATCGCGACGGCGGGCATCACCACCGATTCGGAGCGTCAGCAGGCGGACTTCGCGGCCAAGCACGAGCTGCCGTTCCTTCTCCTCTGCGACGAGCGACTCAGTGCGGTCAGCTTGCTGGGCGTGGAGACGGCCGCCGCCGGCGAGAACGTGAACGTGGCCAGGCCCGTCGCCCTGGTCGTCGACACCGACGGATTCCTCCGCCTCATTCTCGACCCGGTCGAGCCGGACGCCCTGGTGGACCTCACCATCCGCGCCCTGTCGGAGCCGCTTCCGGCCGTGACCGGAGGCGCCTCCACCCCAGGCTGAACGTCGAGCGGAGCCGATGCGCGCCGTCCGGCTCCACGCGCCCGGTGAGGAGCTGCTCCTCGAGGACGTGCCGCTGCCTCAACCGGAGGGGACCGAGGTGCGCGTCCGCGTCGCGGGTGCGGGGGTCTGCCACACCGACCTCCACATCGTCGATGGCACCCAGCCTCGAGTCGAGCTCCCGCGCACGCTCGGCCACGAGGTGGCCGGATGGATCGACCAGGTCGGTCCCAACGCGTCCGGCCCGCTGCGGCGCTCGCGATTGAACATCGGCGATCCGGTGGTGGTGTACGGCGGCTGGGGCTGCGGCGAGTGCGTGCAGTGCCGATCGGGCGACGAGCAGCGCTGCGAGTTCTCGACGGCGCCCGGCTTCCAGGCCGACGGCGGGTACGCCGAGGTCATGCTCGTCCCCCACCCACGCCACCTCGTGGCGCTGAAGGACCTGGACCCAACCGATGCCGCGCCGCTGGCCGATGCCGCGATCACGCCGCTCCGCGCCATTCGCCGGGCCGCACCATGGCTCGCCGCCGGGTCGCGCGTCCTCGTCATCGGCGCTGGGGCGCTGGGCCAGTTCGCCCTCCAGCTCCTGCGCCTGGTGCCGCCCGATGGACGCGAGCTGATCGTGGCCGTCCGCGAGCTCGACCCGGCGCGCCTCGAGCGTTCGGCCGAGCTCGGCGCCGACGTGGGCCTGCTGGCGGTCGAGCCGGAGCTGACGATCGAGGGCCTCGGCGGGCGGCCGGACGTGGTCCTCGACTTCGTGGGCACCGACGGCACCCTGGCTCACGCCGCGGAGATCGTTGCGCCGGGCGGCGTCGTGCTGCTGGTCGGCGAGGCGGGCGGCCGGCTCGACTTCGGGATGGAACGCCCGACGATCGAGGCCTGGCTGACCACCGTTGCGTGGGGGGCGCCGCAGGACCTGCGTGACGCTGTCCGGCTGGCCCGCCGTGGCCGTTTGCGCTGGTCGGTGGACCGCATGCCGCTGGCCGAAGCGCCGGAAGCCCACCGGCGGCTGCGGCACGGCGAGGTCGAGGGCCGGATCGTGCTCGTTCCCTGATTCGGCGTCAGCCGCCGAACAGCCGACCGAGGATGCCCTTCTGCTGCCCCTGGCGCACGAAGAACGGCGCCGCGGTCGCGTCGTACATGTCCCGCAGGGCCGGCGCGCGCAGGTCCGTGACCGCCAGCAGCCGCCGCGACCCGAGGTGCTCGGTGGCGACCGCGTGGAGCCGATTGCGCACCGCGTCGAAGTCGCCCAGCACCGCATCGGGGACCATCTGGATCCCGGCCGTCCAGGCCTTGCCGGCCCTGAGCAGCCACGCGCGCTCGACCTGGGGCATGTCCTCGAGCGCGGCCCTCAGCTCCCGACCGAACGGGTCGGGAACCTGCTCGGGCGCCTCGAGGGTGGCGAGCTCGCCGATCGGTCGACGTGCGCGGAGCGCGTCGGGCCGGTTCGGATCGATGCCGGCCGCCAGGAACGGCAGGACGCCGGTCGCGATCTCGACCTGGCTCGGGGCGCCTGGATCGACGACGACCTTCTCGTGCGAGGCGTCCGCGCGTTCGAACAGGTCGCGGGCGGGCATGCGGACATGGTCGCTGCCGGGCGGGCCGAAGTCCGCCAGCGTCTCGGGGGCGGTGAACGCGGCGATGAAGCGCTCGCCATCCTCGTCGGTGCCATGGCGGAAGGCGTCCACGTCGAGGCGCAGCGCATCCGGCATCTCGCCCGACGACGAGCGGATCGGGACGAGCAGCTCCGCGTCGATCAGGGCATCCAGCCGCGGCGCGTCGGCGCCGGGCCTGAGCTCGTCCATCGTCATGCCGGCACCGCCGCCAGCTTGTCCAGGGCCGCCCGGATCCGAGCGAGCGCCCGGTCGCGGCCGAGCAGCTCGAGCGAGTCGAACAGCGGCGGGGACACCGTGCGGCCGGTGACGGCGACCCGGATCGGAGTGAAGAAGTCGCCGGCCTTCATCCCCAGCGACTCGGCTGCCGCGCGGCATCGCTGCTCGAGCACCTCGGCGCTGAAGTCCGCTTCGTCGAGCTCGGCCAGCAGCTCCACGGCACGCCCCAGCGCCGCTCGCGCCTCGTCCGGTCCGCCCTTCTTCGGATGCAGGAGCTCCGGCACGTACCAGCTGGCGACGACCTCGTCCGGCTCCCACACGAAGCCGAGCAGCTCGGGCGCGTCGGCCAGCTTCACGAGCCGCTCGCGCACCAGCGGGACCATGCGGACCAGGTCGGCATCGGCGATTGCCTCCGGGATCCATGGGCGCAGGCGCAGGGCCAGCTGCTCGTCGCTCAGCGCGCGGATGTAGACCCCGTTGAGATGATCGAGGCGATCCTCGTCGAAGATGGCGCCGCCCTTGTGCACCTTCGTGATGTCGAATCGCTCGACGAGCTCGTCCAGGGTGAAGATCTCCTCCTCGGTGCCCGGCGACCAGCCGAGGAAGGCCAGGAAGTTCACCATCGCCTCCGGCAGGTAGCCCTCCTCCCGGTAGGCGGTCATCGCCGTCTGGCTCTTGCGCTTGCTGATCTTCGTGCGATCTGGGTTGAGGATGAGCGGGATGTGACCGAACCGCGGCTCCCGGTAGCCGAGCGCGCGGATGAGCGCGATGTGCTTCGGCGTGTTCGAGAGGTGGTCCTCGCCGCGGATGACGTCGGTGATCTCCATCGCCTGGTCGTCGACGACCACCACGAAGTGGTACAGCGGCACGCCATCGGCGCGCACGATCACGAAGTCACCCAGCAGACCGTTGTCGAACTCGACCTCGCCGCGGATCAGGTCGTCGAAGCGGATCACCTCGGGCTCGACCTTGAAGCGGATGACCGATGGCCGGCCCTCGGCCACGAAGGCGGCGCGCTCCGCATCGGTCAGGCTCAGGCAGCGCCGGTTGTAGCGCGGCGGCTCCTTGGCCGCTTCCTGCTGACGGCGGACGGCGTCCAGCTCCTCGGGCGTGCACCAGCACCGATACGCTGCTCCACCTTCGAGCAGGCGCTGCGCCTCCCGCGCGTAGAGGTCCATTCGTCGGCTCTGGCGGTACGGCCCATGTGGCCCGACGTCCTCGCCACCGGCGACCTGCGGACCCTCGTCCCAGCTGATGCCGAGCCAGTGGAGGTTGTCGATGATGTCCCGCTCGAACTCGGCGGTGCTTCGCGCGACGTCGGTGTCCTCGATGCGCAGCACGTAGGTGCCGCCCGCGTGGCGAGCGGTGAGAAAGTTGTAGAGGGAGGTGCGCGCCGTCCCGATGTGGAGCGGGCCCGTGGGGCTAGGCGCCATTCGCACGCGGGTCTGCTGGTCCATGCACCGATGCTAGCAGCCGATGCTGAGGGGTAGGCACCGCACCCCACCCCTCCTATCATCGGCGGACTACGTACGGAGGTCCCGACTCATGTCGGCGAATGGATTCAACCCTGGCGACTTGTACGACCAGTTTCCCCGCGACGTGGACAACGACGACGATCCGCCGCCTCCGCCGTCAGGCTGGGTCTGGGTGAACAACCGGGCCAACTTCACCACTGACGCTTTGAAGGATCCGCTGCTCCAGGCGTTTGTCAACGCGCCCTTCGCCGTCTCGATGGGACTGTTCAAGAGCAGCACCCGCGAGTCCGAGTGGATGATCCACGAGCCGCATCGCGTCATGGCGGGGGAGATCGACGGCGTCGAGGGACGGGTGGAGCGCTTCCCGGACGATCCGAACGATGTCCAGATCTCGACCCTCGTGATCAACCACGAGCGGACGCTCGCGGTTCGCAAGCTGTTCGCGGTCGTCGTCGAGGACGGGAAGCAGGCGGGCCAGCTGATCTACAAGCAGCACCAGCATCCCGAGGAAGCCTAGGAGGAGCGCGACCCGCACCGCATGCGCGACAGCGCCTCAGCCGGCCCCATGGAAGGCTGTCCGTCATGCGGTGCGCCAGTCCCTGACGGCGCTCGATTCTGCGTCGATTGCGGCACGCGCCTCGCCGACAGCGGCTGCCCCGGCTGTGGCGCACCGCTGGTGGCCGGCCGTCGCTTCTGCCCCGCGTGTGGACGCGACGTCGCCCCGGACGCCGTGGCGGAAGCAGCGCCCACGCCGGCTACCGCGCTCGTACCCGACTCGGTCGGTCGGGCAGAGCGACGCCGGGTCTCCGTGCTCTTCGTCGATCTCGTCGACTTCACCTCTCTCGCGGAGTCGATGGATCCCGAGGAAGTTCGAGCCGTGCAGGCACGCTACTTCGAGGTCGCTCGCCTGATCGTCGCCACCCATGGTGGGACGCTGGAGAAGTTCATCGGCGACGCGGTGATGGCCGTGTGGGGTGCGCCCGCCGCCCACGAGGACGACGCCGAACGCGCGGTCCGCGCGGCGCTCGCCATCGTTCACGCCGTCGACCGGATCGGCGGCGCAGCCGCCGGCCGCGCCCTGCGCGCGCACGGGGCGGTGGCGACCGGCGAGGCGGCCGTGACCGTCGGGGCGGTGAACCAGGGCCTCGTCGCCGGTGATCTGGTCAACATCGCGGCGCGGCTCCAGGGCCGCGCTCCCGCCGGCGCCGTCGTGGCGGACAGGGCGACGCGCGAGGCCACCGGCGCGACCGTGGCCTTTGCGCGCATCGGCTCCCTTTCCCTGAAGGGGCGCACGGCGCGCCTCGAGGCGTTCCGCGCCACGGGGCTGCGCCAGGTCGAGACGGTCCATGGCGCGTCGCACGCCGGGCGTCTGGTCGGCCGCGATCGGGTGATGCGCGAGATCACCGACCTGATGCAGGGAGTGATCGAGGAGGGCCGTGGACGCCTGGTGTCGGTGACCGGGATCGCCGGCATCGGGAAGAGCCGCCTCGCATGGGAGCTGGATCGCTGGGTCGACGCCCACCCCGACGACATCGCCTGGCACGAGGGCCGCGCGCTGGCTTATGGAGAGGGGGTCGCCTTCTCGGCCGTGGCGCAGATGGTCCGGCGGCGGGCCCGGATCGACGAGGCGGCCCCACCGGAGCTGGCTCGCCGGCAGCTGGCATCCGCACTGACCGAGCTCATCCGCGACGAGGCGGAACGACGCTGGATCGAGCCGCGCCTGGCGGCATTGCTGATCCAGGACGTGGCCGACGGCTACGACCGCGACGAGCTGTTCGCGGCCTGGCGGCGCTTCTTCGAGCGCGTCTCCGAGCTGACTCCGGTGGTGATGATCTTCGAGGATCTGCAGTGGGCCGACCCGGGACTGCTCGACTTCGTGGAATACCTGGCGACCTGGTCCCGCACCAGGCGGATCTTCCTCCTCGTCCTCTCGCGCCCGGAGCTGCTCGACGCCCGGCCGACCTGGGGCTCCGGGGTCGGAAGCTTCACGGCGATCACGCTCGAGCGACTCCCCGACGACGCGATGCGGGAGCTGCTCGCCGACCGGGCGACCGACCTCGAACCGCGGCTGGTGGATCCCATCCTCCACAGCGCGGGCGGCGTCCCGCTGTACGCGGTCGAGGTGGCCCGGATGCTCATGGATCGTGCTGCGGCGCCGCGCCGTCGCACGGCACGCGCAGTCACACCGGCCCAGGGAGAGGTGCCGGACTCGCTCCACGGCGTGATCGCCGCGCGGCTCGACGCCATTCCCGAGGAGGAGCGCCGGCTGCTCATGGCGGCATCGGTCCTCGGCAACCGCTTCCGCCCCGAGGTCCTCCACGCGATGGTGGGAGGCGACGGTTCCGTATTGCGCGACCGCCTCGACGGGCTCGTCCGCCGGGAGATGCTCACGCTGGACGACGATCTCGGCTCGCCGGGTCGCGGCCAGCTCGGCTTCGTCCAGGACCTCGTCCGCGAGGTCGCCTACCAGACCCTGGCGCGGACCGAGCGGCGCGCCCTGCACCTGGAGGCCGCGCGCCACTTCGAGTCTGCCGAGGTCGACGCTCCAGAGGCCCTCGCCGCTCACCTCGTCGCGGCGTATCGCCTCGCGCCACAACCGCGTGATGCCGCGCGGATCGGCCACCGGGCCGTGGGTGCGCTGCGGCGTGCAGCTCGCGGTGCGATGGCCATTCACGTTCCGTCGCGTGCACTCGAGCTGCTCGAGAACGCCCTGGGGCTGGCAGACGACACCGTGCGCCCGACCGTCCTCGCCGATGCGGCCGACGCCGCCAGGGCGGCCGGCCACCTGGATCGCGCCGCGGCGCTGCTGCGCGACCTGGCCCTGGTCCAGGCGGAGGCTGGCGACGCAACCGGAGCGGCCCGCACCCGCGCCCGGCTGGCAAGCGTTCTCCTCGCGGCGCAGGCGAACGAGCCGGCGCTCGAAGAGCTGGAGACGGCAATCAGCGGCATCCGCCGCTGGCAGCGCGACCCGGCCGGCATCGAGCTCGTCGCACAGCTTGCACGGGCGCGCTCGGTCCTCGGCGACGATGCCGATGCACTGCGCTGGGCGAATCGTGCCCTGCCCGCGGCACGGCGCCTGGACCTGCGCGGCGTGGCGACCGAGCTGCGCATCACACGGGCGACCGCGCAGCTGGCACTGGGTGAGTCGGAGCCCGCCCTGGCGGACCTGCGGGCGGCCATCCGCGAGGCCCAGGACGGCGAGATGCTGCGGACGGAGCTGCGGGCGAGGAACAACCTGGCCTGGGGGCTGCTCGGCGACGATCCGATCGCGGCGGGCGAGACCGCCCGCCAGGGGCTCGGACTGGCCATCGAGATGGGGATCGGCGACTTTCTGGTGCCGTTGGCCGACCTGGCCTGCACGGCCGCGCTCGAGGCGGGCAACTGGGACTGGGCCCTTGCCACGATCGAAGAGCTCTCCGATCAGGGCACCGACGGCTCGTACCGACTTGTCCTGAGTGCGGTCTCGGGCGTGATTCGTGCCCTTCGCGGCGAGCCGAGCGCTCGTCGCAACCTCCAACGGCTCGAGCCCCTGCCCGCGGGAACCGACACGCAGATCGTCGCCGTCGTGCGATTGGCCCGCGCGTGGGCCGCGTTCCTCGACCAGGACCTCGGTGCTGCTCGCGGGCTCGCCGACCAGGCGATCGCGAATGCTCCGAACCTGCCACTCCACGAGCTGGCCCTCGCCGTCCGGATCCGGCTGTGGCAGGGCGATCGTGACGCGGCGGCGGCGGCGCTGGCCGAGCTGACCCTGCCCGGCGGCTGGGGACGAGCTGCCGATGCGGCACGCCGCTCGATGGAGGCAGGGATTGCCGCGCTGGCCGCGGATCCTGACGCGGAGCGACGCTACCGCGAGGCGCGGGAGGCCTGGGGCCAGCTCGAGGTGCCGTTGCAGCTGGCCCTGGTGCAGCTCGACCAGCAGCGGCTGCTTCCCGGAACAGTCGACCAGGCGGAGCTGGACCGGGTCATCGCCTCACTCGACGCCGGCGGCCTGCACTCCCTGGCCGCGACGCACGGCGTCAGGAGCCGAGCAGCTGCTGCACGACCGGCGCGATCACGTCGACCCAGCGCCGATACTGCTCCCCGGACGGGTGGAGACCGTCGCTCGCGACCAGCGCGGGCTCGACGCTCGCCTGCTCGCTGATCTCGAACACGTCGGGCACGAACGTGATGCCACGCAGCTCACAGGCTTCGCGCAGGATCGCGTTCGCCCGGACGATGGCGTCGCTTCGCAGGGCCGGGTCCCCGTAGTCCGCGCCCCGCGGGGTGCGGGTGTAGTCCGGCATGGCCACGCATACGATCCGTCCTGCGTCGACGTGGTCGAGCATGGCATCCAGGATGACGGCCACGTTCGCAGCGTACGTGCCCTCCGGAACCTCCTGCACCACGTCGTTGACACCGATCAGCAGGGTCAACAGCTCGGGCTCCAGGGCGCCCAGCAGCGGCAGCTCGTGCTCGATGACGTCTGCCGACGTGTAGCCGTTCACCGCGGGGTTTCCGACCAGCTCGACCTGCGGCACCCGGGCCACGAGCTGGTTCGGCCAGCGGTCGGCCTCTGCGACCGAGGTGCCGATGGTGTAGGAGTCGCCCAGCGCCACGTACCTCACCCGTGCCTCCTCCCCCGTCGTCGACGCCGCGCCGGGCGCCGCCGGCCCGCAGCCCGAGCCGATGACAGCCAGCACGACGAGCGTCATGGCGCGCACTCGCATCGCGCGGCTACCCTACATCGCATGTCACGCGCCGGCGCCGCTTCGACCGCCCTCCTTGCGGCCGGCGACGTCTACGCCTGGCCGGTGATGGCTGGGAGGCGATCGGGGTCCTGGCCGAGCCGCGCGAGCACCTCGCGGCGACGTCGGACCTCGCCGGGCGGACGTGGCTGATGGGTGGCCGAGTCGGTGGCCTGAACGGAAACCTGGGCACGGTCGAGCTGGTGGAGGGCGATAGCATCGAGCTGCTCGGCGGTCTGCCGACCCCGCGGGGCGGGGTGGCCGCATTCCACGTCGCTGGCGTCGGGGCATGCCTGACCGGTGGCGAGGCGCCCGATCGTGCGTACACCACCGTCGAGTGCATGGCCGCCGACGGGACGGTCATGACACTGCCCGAGCTCGGGCAGCCCCACCACGGTCACGGTGCGGCGGTCGTCGAGGGTCTGGCGTACGTGCTGCTGGGAGGCCCGGAGCCCACGCTCAGCGCCGGCGCCATCGTCGAAACGCTGGCGCTCGACGCCATCGCTCCCTGATCGCGGTGTTCCTCACCGGCACTCTCCTGAACGTCGCGACCGTGCTGGCCGGCACGATGATCGGGCTGCTCGTCGGCAGGCGGATGCCCCCGCGAATGCAGGAGAGCCTGACCATCGGCCTCGGCCTGTTCACGACCCTGATCGCCCTCAGCATGGGCCTGCGGATCCTGACCGACCCGGCCGCGCGGCCGGGCGACGACCTCGCGGTCCTGGCGGCCGTCCTCGTCGGCGTGGTCGTCGGAGAGCTGCTTCGTATTCACGACGGGGTCGAGTGGCTCGGAGGTTGGTTTCAGCGCCGGCTGGGCAGCGACGAGCGCCCGAGTCGAATTGCCGAGGGCTTCGTCACCGCCAGCCTCGTCTTCTGCGTGGGGCCGCTGACGATCCTCGGCTCTCTCGAGAACGGCCTGACCGGCGACGTGCGGCTCCTCGCCATCAAGTCGCTGCTCGACGGGGTGGCGAGCATTGCCTTCGCGGCCGCGCTGGGGCCGGGTGTCGCGCTCGCCGCTCTCACCGTCCTGATCGTGCAGGGCACGATCGCGGGAGCCGCCTTCCTGGTGCGCGACGTGATGGACCCGGCCACCGTCCTGGCCATCGGCGCGGCTGGCGGCATCATCCTGCTGGGTGTCGCGCTTCGCCTGCTGGAGCTGAAGGCCGTTCGCGTCGCGAACTTCCTCCCCGCGCTCGTGCTGGCGCCGATCTTCATCCGGGTCGCCGATGCGGTGCGCACCGCCCTGAACTGACCCGAGGATCGAGTCAGGCCAGCCGGAAGACCGCGCGCACCTCACCGGACCGATCGCCGCGCGGGTCGAGGATCGGCGGCGAGGCGAACTCCTCCAGGGCACCGGGCAGCGGATCGCCGACGAGGCCGAGCTGGCGCAGCGCGGCCACCGAGACAACATCGCCCGCGCGGCGTGCGAGATTGCCGTCCTCGACCTTGGCGGCGATGCCTATCGGCGCGTCGCCGAACGGGCCGGGCGCCGTCAGCGCGCCGGGTGGCAGGCCCATGGCCAGGACGCCTTCGGCGCCGCCCTTGCTCACGATGCGCGACGGGTAGTTGCGCATCAGCGCAGTGTCGATGCGTCGCCGCTCGCCGGCCACGAGCTCGGGGTGCGCCATCATCGCGTCGCGAATGCGCGTCATGCGCCCCGCGCAACGGGGGATCCGCGACCGCCGATGGGTCGGCCAGCCGGGCGAACGCGACGGCCAGCCCGCGGATGGGCATTCCGAAGGTGATGACGCCACAGCCGTCGACCGCGGTCTCGATGTCCTCGATCGGCACATCCGACACGGCGGACACGGTCTCCAGGGCCAGGCGCTGGACCGGGTGATCCCGGTGCCAGTAGCTGTCGAGCGGCCAGCCGGAGGCCTTCGCGAACAACACCATGCCGGCGTGCTTGCCGGAGCAGTTGCCACGCAGGGCGGTCGGCTTCTCACCGTCGCGCAGGAGGCGATGCGCCGTCTCGGTGTCGTAGGGAGCATGGACCTGGTTCTGTAGGACAGCGCTCGTCAGGCCGGCGCGACGCAGGATCTCCTGCACCAGGCGCACGTGCCGGTCCTCGCCCGAATGGCTGGCGGCCATGATCGCGAGTGCATCGGTGCCGAGCCCGTACTCGTCGAAGCGACCGGACGCGACGAACGGCGCCAGCTGGAACGGCTTGGCGCTGGAGCGCAGGAACGCGAAGAGGTCAGGGTCGCCGGTGGACGCGACCACCTCGCCATCCGGGCGGGCGACGACGACCACGCCGCGGTGCACCGACTCGGTGCGACCTCCGCGGGTGACCTCGACCAGCGCGGGAGGAGTCCCGGTTCGCGACGAAGGGCGCCGTCGTGCGGTGCCCGTCGGGCTACTGGCCTCCCTGACCGGCTGGCTGGCCCTCGCGCTGCTCCGCACCGGCAGGCTGGTCGCCGCCCTGGCGCTCGCCCTTGCTGAAGATGCTGCCACCGCTGGCGGCACCACCACCCTGGCGCTGCGGCTGCTGCGCGCCGGTGCCCGGGCCGGTCGGCGTCGCGGCGGGGCGCGCGCCGGGCTCGCGGGTCATGGTGACGCCGCCCTCCCAGTGAGCACCCTCCTTGACGACCAGGACCTGCGTCTTGATGTTGCCCTTCACGCGACCGGTCGAGCCGATCTCGAAGCGGCCGCCGCAATCGACGTCGCCCTCGTAGTCGCCGTTGACGATCACGTTGTGCGCCTTGATGGCGCTGCGGACCCGCGCCTGTGGACTGATGATCAGGGTTCCCTGGCACTCGATCTCGCCCTGCGCCTCGCCCTCGATCCGCAGATCTCGGTCGCTGACGTACTTGCCGTTGAAGCGGGCATGCGGGTCGATCACCGACTCGTTGCCGCGATCACTGGTCCGGGGGAACTCGCTGGGTGACTGTGCCACGTCGACCTCACTCGTCAGACTATCCGGATACAGGTTCCCGACCACGTCCTCGCGCGAGAGGCTGTCCGGCTTGGTTTCACGCTTTGATCCGAAGACCATGCTCTCCTAACCTCCTCAGGTACGGTCCGGCGACGGCCTGGGCACGGTCCGTGCGCGATATGGTCGTGCAGGGAGCGATAGCCTACCAGCATGTTGCCTCCGGAGGTAGTTCCCCCGATCTCCCCCCGCACGACGCGTACCAGTCGCGCCCCGTGCCCATCACGCTCAGTCGCGCGCCACCGACGTTCGTGAGGCGACCACGATGATGGCCGCTGCCGCCGGGATCACCGCCAGCGCGAGCCGAAGTCCGACCAGCTCCCCCAGGATGCCGACGACGGACGGACCGATGAGGAAGCCGGCGTAGCCGATGGTGAGCACGTAGGACGCCGCTCGCCCCGCGTAGCCGCCCGCTCGAGCCGCGGCGAGGCTGACGACCACCGGTACCACGAACGATGCGCCCAGCGCCGCCACCGCCATCCCGGCGATCGCCAGCGCCGGCGTCGGGACCAGCAGTGCTGCCGTCATTCCGAGCAGCGTCATCAGGCCCGCCACGAACAATGTCGCGGCGGCACCCAGTGAACCCGCCACTCCGGCGCCCATCAGCCGTCCAACCAGCATGGCGGCGTGGAAGGCGGCCGGACCGAGCGCGCCGATGAACGCCGCTGTGCCGAGCTCGACCCGCAGATAGATCGCCGACCACGTCTCCATCGAGCCCTCGGCCAGGAAGGCAAGGCCGGCGAGCGCGGCGAGCGGCAGCATGGCGAGGAGCACCGCGCGCGGCACTGCTCCCTCCGGTGGCGGGGCGTGCCAGCCAGAACGGGCTGCCAGGACGGCGGTGGCTCCGAGCGCCGCGGCGAGCACCACGTACACCACCGGGAACGGCAGACCGCCGGCCACGATGGCGCCGCCGGCCAACGCACCGACGACTCCACCGCCGCTGAACCCGGCGTGCAGCAGCGTCAGCCGTGCCGGCCGGCTCCACCCCACGTCGCCCATCGCCGCGCCGTTGATCGCCACGTCGAATGCCCCGCTGCCCGCCGCGATCAGGATCACCCCCGCCACCAGCACCGGGACCGGCCCCAGGCCGGCGACCACCAGCAGGCCGGCGGCCATCGCCGCCGCCGTGATCGCCATGCCCCATCCGGCGCCGATCCGGTCGACCAGCCGCCCGGTCAGCAGCATCGCAGGCAGGGCGACGGCGAACCCGACGGTCAGGATCAGTCCCAGCGGCCCGCTGGTCAGCCCGTGGTGTCGGGCGAGGTCCGGCAGCACGGCCTGCCACGCGCCCCACATGACCCCGAATACGCCGAACGCGATGGGGAGCAGGGCGGGCGACCGGCGCATCGGTGCATTCTGCCGATCCGGCGACGGCTAGAATCGGCGCCGATGCCCCTCCACGTGAGCCAGCACCCGCTGGTCGCCCACAAGCTGGCCATCCTCCGCGACAAGCGCACCGAGCCGAAGAAGTTCCGCGAGCTGGTGCGTGAGCTCACCTGGCTGCTGGGCTACGAGGCCATGGCCGACCTCGCCACGGCACCCGAGGAGATCGAGACGCCGTTGGAGCCGATGACCGCCGCGCGCCTCGAGCCGCGCGTGGGCCTGATCCCGATCCTTCGGGCGGGCCTCGGCATGGTGGACGCCATGCTCGAGCTGCTGCCCACCGCCGAGGTGTGGCACATCGGCCTGTACCGCGACGAGCGCACGCTGAAGCCGGTCGAGTACTACAACAAGCTGCCGGATGCGGCGACCGTGCAGGTCTGCCTGGTCCTCGACCCGATGCTCGCCACCGGCGGCTCCGCGGCCGCAACGATCGACATCCTCAAGCAGTGGGGCGCCGCGCGAGTCAAGCAGGTCTCGCTGATCGCCGCGCCGGAGGGCGTGGCCACCCTGACGGGCGCGCATCCGGACGTCGACGTTCACGTGGCGGCGCTGGACTCGCACCTCAACGAGCGCGGTTACATCGTCCCGGGACTTGGAGACGCGGGGGACCGGCAATTCGGCACCTTCGCCGGTCCGGCCTCGGAGCCGGGGCATGGCCCGGACGACGAGACTGCCGAGGTGGTGCGCCGCCTCCAGCGCAACCTGCCGCAGGGTTGATTCCCGCAGCACGCGAAAACGTCCCGAAGGAACCGCCGCCGGACCGTTGATGCAATCGCTGGTGCCGTTGGCTGCCCCTTCGGGACGCGCGCAGCATATGGGCGCGTGGATCGGCGGCGCAATCCCAGTTCTCCACCACATTGCGCACGCCCGTGGCACTTATCCACAGGTTATCCCCAACGGTGGACATTGATGCCGAGTTGACGTTCCGCGCGTAGGATCAAGCTCCATGACCGATGGTGATCGCGAACGAGTGCTCTTCTTGTGCACCCACAACAGCGCGCGCAGCCAGATGGCGGAAGGCATGCTGCGCGCCTGGGGCGGCGATCGGTTCGAGGCGGTCAGCGCCGGCACCGAGGCGACGGGGGTCCGGCCCGAGGCCATCCGGGTGATGGCTGAGATCGGGATCGACATCGGCGCGCAGACCAGCAAGACGCTGGAGCCGTTCCTCGGCCAGCCGTTCAGCTGGCTGGTCACGGTCTGCGACCAGGCCAAGGAAGCATGCCCCACGCTCCCCGGCGTGCAACGGCAGGCGCACTGGAGCGTCGAGGACCCGTCGTCGGCCGAGGGCGACGAGGCACGCCGCCTGGAGGCGTTTCGGGCGGCGCGCGACGATCTCCGCGACCGCATCGGTCGGTTCATCCTCGAGGCCGACGTACCGGCCCGAACCGGCTAGGGCCGCTTGGTACCCTCGCGGGGTGAGCCGTGCCGTCCCCGTCTGCCCCCACTGCCTCGAGGAGACCGATGCGCCGATCGTGTGCGACCGCTGTGGCTGGCGCTGGCACGCCAACCCGCGCCCCGCGGCGGCCGTCCTCCTGGAGCGCCCCGCCGCCGACGACGTCGCGATCCTGCTGCTGCGCCGCGCGGTGGAGCCGGGCGCCGGCGCCTGGGATCTCCCGGCCGGCTACCTCGACCCGGGAGAGTCGTTCGAGCTCGCGGCGATCCGCGAGACGAGCGAGGAGGCGGGCCTGGAGGTCGAGCTCCTCGAGCTGACCGGCGTCTATCACTCGGCGCCGGCGAACGCGGTGACCGCCGTCTTCCGCGCACGAGCGACGGATCCGGAGGCCCCGGTGCGGATCGACTTCGAATCGAGCGACCACGCCTGGGTGGCGCGCCGCGACATCTCCGCGTGGCTGCCCCGCATCGCCTTCGGCTCGATGGCCGCTGCCATCGCCGACTGGGCGCACGGCCCCCTCGCGCCACGATGACGGCGACCGCGGTCCTCGAGGCCGATGGCCTGGGGCGAACCTTCGGCGACGTCGTCGCGCTCGACGGCGTCTCGTTCGTCATCCCCGCGGGGCAGGTCGTCGGCCTGCTCGGGCACAACGGCGCTGGGAAGACGACGACCATCCGCATCCTCAACGGGCTGCTGGCGCCCAGCGCGGGAGTCGCCCGCACCCTCGGCCAGGATCCCAGCGCGGACGGCCCGGCGATTCGCGCCCGGACGGGAGTCCTCACCGAGACCCCGTCGCTGGACGATCGGATGACGGCGCGGGAGTCGATGCGCTTCTGGGCCGAGCTGTGGGGAGTTCCCCGCGCGAGCGTGGAACTGCGGATCGCCGAGCTGCTCGACCGATTCGACCTCGTGGAGCGGGCCGATGACCGCATCGGCGGCTACAGCCGGGGCATGCGGCAGCGCCTGGCGCTGGCGCGCACGCTGATCCACGACCCGCCGGTCCTGTTCCTGGACGAGCCGACGGCTGCGCTGGATCCGATCGCCGCGATCGGCGTCCGTGACCTGGTGCGCTCCTTGGCCGCCGGGCGAGATCGGACGATCCTGCTCTGCACGCACAACCTGGTGGAGGCACAGGAGCTGTGCGACCGCGTGCTGATCCTGCGACACGGACGGCTGGTGGCCGATGGCACGCCGGCCGAGGTGGCCGACGCCGCCGCGCTGCCGACCGGGCTGGAGCTCGAGGTCGACTCGGAGCACGTGGCCGAGGCGCTGCGCGTGATCGCTGCGCGCGCGAATGCGACCGCCGCCGATCTGGGTGGCGGACGGATCCGGGTGGAGGGCCTGCGGCGCGACGACCTGCCGCAGCTCGTCGCCGAGCTGGTGGCGAGCGGCGCATCGGTCTACCGCGTCAGCCCGGAGCAGCCGACGCTCGAGGCTGCCTACGTGGCCCTCTACGGCGGGGCGGACGCGTGAACTGGCGTGCCGTCCGAGCCATCGTGCTTCGGGACCTGCGGCTGGTGTTGCGGGCCAAGGCCGTCCTGGTGCCGCTGGTCGTGGTGCCGGCGATGATCTTCGTGCTCTTCCCGATCCTCGGTGTGCTCGCCATCCGTGCCGGTGGGGACGCGCTGGACGAGCTGCGGCCGCTCATCGACAACCTCCCGATCGACGTCACCGAGCTCCTCGGTCCGGGACCCTTGCAGCGCCAGATCCTGGTCTACCTCCTGGAGTACCAGTTCGCGACGTTCTTCCTGATCGTGCCGCTCATGGTGTGCGCGGTGATCGCGGCCGACAGCTTCGCGGGCGAGAAGGAGCGCAAGACGCTGGAGGCGCTGCTGTACACGCCGACCAGCGACCGCGAGCTGTATGTCGCCAAGCTGCTCGGCCCATGGCTGGCATCGATTGCCGTCTCACTGATCAGCTGGGCGGTGTATGCCGTCATCGTCAACGTCCTGGCAGCCGGGGACGTCGGGCGCCCGGTGGCGCTCACCACGCTGTGGGCCATCATCCTGTTCTGGCTCGGGCCTGCGGTCGGGGCTCTCGCCATCGCCATCCTCGTGGTCATCTCGGCGCGCGTCCGGGGCTTCCAGGAGGCCTACCAGCTGGGCGGGGTGGTCGTGCTTCCGGTGGTGCTGCTGCTCGTGGCGCAGCTGCTCGGCGCGATCGTGCTGGACGCGCGGCTCGCCGTGCTGATCGGGGCGGTGGTCTGGGCCACCGCAGCCACCGTGCTGCTCGTCGCCTCGCGGGGGTTCCGGCGCGAGCGCCTCCTTCGCCAGGTCTGACCTGGCGACGGCCTGGCAGGCGCCCTGCGCTACACTCCGGCCGATCCCAACGTGACAGGAGACCGATGCCCGATTCGCCCGTCACCGTGGCCGTCACCGGAGCCGCCGGACAGATCGGCTACGCCCTGTTGTTCCGGATCGCCTCCGGCCAGGCCTTCGGGTCCGACACCCCGGTCCATTTCCGGCTTCTCGAGCTCGAGGCGGCTCTCCCCGCGCTCGACGGGGTGCGGATGGAGCTCGAGGACTGCGCCTTCCCCTTGCTCGAGTCGATTACGTGCACGGCCGACACGGACGATGCGTTCGCCGGGGCGAACTGGGCGCTCCTCGTCGGCGCCGTTCCGCGCAGGGAGGGCATGGAACGCAAGGACCTGCTCGGGATCAACGGCGGGATCTTCACCGGCCAGGGCGAGGCGATCGCTCACAACGCGGCCGACGACTGCCGGGTCCTCGTCGTCGGCAACCCGTGCAACACGAACGCGCTCATCGGCTCCACCGCTGCCGCACGTCACGGCATGCCCTTGGAGCGGTGGTTCGCGATGACCATGCTCGACGAGAGCCGTGGACGCTCGCAGCTGGCTACAAAGGCGGGCGTGCCGGTCCGCGAGGTGCGCAACCTGGCGATCTGGGGCAACCACTCGTCGACCCAGTTCCCCGATGCCTGGCATGCGACGATCGGTGGGCGGCCGGCGCCCGAGGTCATCGGCGACGACGCCTGGTTGGAGGGTGAGTTCATCGACAGCGTCCAGCAGCGGGGTGCGGCGATCATCAAGGCCCGCGGCCAGAGCTCGGCGGCCAGCGCGGCGAATGCCGTGATCGACACCGTCCGTAACGTGGCACACCCCACCGGCGAGCAGTTCAGCTCGGCCGTCCCGGCCCCCGCCTCCGGCGGCTACGAGGTCCCCGAGGGCCTGGTCTTCGGCTATCCGCTGCGGGCCACCGCGCCCGGCGTCGTGGAGATCGTGCAGGGCATCGAGCATGCAGCGTTTGCCCAGTCCAGGATCGAGGCCACGACCACGGAGCTGCTCGAGGAGCGCGCAGCAGTGGAGGAGCTGCTCGCATGACGGCCGAGTCGCCCGCGAAGGCCGACGCCGCACGCCTCCAGATCGGTGAGGCCGAGGCCGAGCTGCCGATCGTCCGCGGCAGCGCCGGCGACGATGCGATCGACATCGGCAAGCTGCGCGGCAGCACGGGGCTGATCACCTACGACCCGGGCTATGCCAACACCGGAGCCTGCGCCAGCGCGATCACCTTCCTCGACGGCGAGGAGGGGATCCTTCGCTATCGCGGCTACCCGATCGAGCAGCTGGCCGAGCACTCCACCTTCCTGGAGGTCGCCTACCTCCTGATCTGGGGCGAGCTGCCCAGCCGCGTCCAGCTCGATCGGTTCGTCGGGGAGGTCACGCATCACACGCTCATCCGGGAGGAGATGCGGCACTTCTTCGACTCGTTCCCCGCGGACGCGCATCCGATGGCGGTCCTCGCTTCCGGGGTGGTCGGCATGAGCACGTTCTATCCCGACTCGCACGAGATCTTCGACGAGGACGCGGTCGAGACCACGGTCAACCGGCTGATCGCCAAGCTGCCCACGCTGGCGGCGTGGTCGTTCAAGAAGGCGATCGGCCAGCCCTACGTCTATCCGCGCAACGACCTCGGCTACGCGGCCAACCTGCTCCACATGATGTTCGCCGTGCCGTCGGAGGGGTACGAGGTCGACGCCAAGGTGGCTGAGGCGCTCGACCTGCTCCTCATCCTCCACGCGGACCACGAGCAGAACGCCTCGACCTCCACCGTGCGGCTCGTGGGCAGCACCCACGCCAACCTGTACGCCAGCATCAGCGCCGGCATCAGCGCCCTGTGGGGGCCGCTGCACGGTGGCGCCAACGAGGACGTGATCAACACCCTCGAGCGGATCGTGGCCGACGGCGGCAACGTGCAGAAGTGGGTGGACCGGGCGAAGGACCCGAACGATGCCTTCCGATTGCCCGGCTTCGGGCACCGCGTGTACAAGAACTTCGACCCACGGGCCACGCTGATCAAGGCCGCCGCCGAGCGGGTGCTGACCGCCACCGGCGCCGACGACGCGCTGTTCGAGGTCGCGCGCCGCCTGGAGGAGGTCGCGCTGCGCGACGAGTACTTCGTGAGCCGCAAGCTCTACCCCAACGTCGACTTCTATTCGGGGCTCATCTACCGGGCCATCGGCTTCCCGAAGAACATGTTCACCAACTGCTTCGCCATCGGCCGGCTGCCCGGCTGGATCGCGCAGTGGAAGGAGATGCTGAGCGCGAAGGAGACGAAGATCGGACGCCCACGGCAGGTCTACGTCGGTCCGGCGGCCCGCGACTACGTGCCGATCGGGCAGCGCTGAATGAGCGCACTGACCCTCCTCTCCGCTGCGGTCCTCGGCCCGTGCGCCTGACGGTCCTCGGCCGGTCCCCCGCGTCGCCGAACCCTGGCGAGGCGTGCGCCGGGTACCTCATCGAGGGCGGCGGTGGCAGAGTCCTCGTCGATATCGGTCCCGGGATCGTCGCCCAGCTGCTGCGCCGCCATCATCCCGACGAGCTGAGCGCGGTCGTTGTCAGCCACATGCACGCCGATCACATGCTCGATCTCGTCACGCTCCGCTATGTCTATCCGTGGCGCGGCATACCCAGGGACCAGCGGCTGCGGGTCGTGATGCCGCCCGGATCTGCCGACCAGGTGCTCGACCTGGCCCGTGGCGCGGGAAACGCCCGTCACTTCGAGGATGCGTTCCGCCTGTCTGAGCACGATGGGTCGGCCCCGATCTCCTTCGGTGGCCTGTCACTCACGCCCGTCGAGACCGAGCACTTCATTCCGTGCTGGGGGTTCCGCGTGGAGGCCGATGCGCGCCTGCTCGGCTACACCGCCGACACCGGGCCTGGCGACGCGGTGGTCAGGATCGCCGACGGGGCGGACCTGTTCCTCAGCGAGGCCACCCTGCGGTCGCTGGACGAGGACGCGCAGCCTCCCGAGCGGCGCGGCCATCTGCTGCCGGAAGAGGCCGGCACCGGAGCACGGCAGGGCGGGGCGAAGCGCCTGATGCTGACCCACCTCCCGGTCGACGGCGACGGCAGCTGGGCGCGCACCGCGGCGTCCGACGCCTTCGGCGCCGAGGCGGAGATCGCCGAGCCCTCGCGCGCCTACGAGATCTAGCCGGCCGCCAACGTGCGGGGGATCGCCGTCAGCTGCGTCACGGCGCATCCTCGACGATGCGAGCCCTCGCGATCCATCGATCCGCGCCCCAGGTGGCGAGCGCCCAAACCTGGCTGACGATCACGGCGATGACGGCCATCAGCCCCGCAATCGTCACGGCAGGCAGGCCGGGCAGCGCCCCGGCCATGATGAGCGTGATGGCCGTCACTGCCAGCGCGATGATCGCTACCATGACCAGCGCGATCTTCGCCGCTGTCCACGAGAACCAGCCGAGCGAGTGGCCCTGGGCGCGGCCGGTGAGCCACAGCACACATGGGCCCGCCGCGCCGGCGAGTGCGGTGTAGAGCCCGAAGCCGCCGAACAGCGCGCCGAGTCCCAGGCGCTCGCCGGTCACCATCCAGACGAAGGCCCATGCCGCAAGCAGCGTGGACAGCGCGCCGATCCCGATCAGCCACACCAGCAGGAGCGTGGCGGTGCCGCCGGACAGGCGCTCGACGAGCTCTCCGTCCTCGCCCTCGACCAGCTCGGTGGGCCCGTCGCGACGCTCGGGCTCGTCGGTCACGACGCCGGTTCGGCCAGCGCCGCCTCCAGGTCGGCGCGCAGGTCGTCGACGTTCTCGATCCCGACGCTGATGCGGACCAGCGACGGCGCCACGGCCAGGGGCGATCCGGCGACGGAGGCATGGGTCATCGGCGCCGGGACCTCGATGAGCGACTCGACCGCGCCGAGCGACTCGGCCAGGGTGAAGAGCCGCGTCGCGGCCACCAGCCGGCGCGCAGCCTCCTCGCCGCCGCGCAGCTCGATGCTGAGCATCGCGCCCGGACGCCGCATCTGGCGTTCGACGAGCGTGGCGGCGTCGCCCTCGGCGAGTCCGGGGTAGTACACCCGCTCCACCTCGGGGCGCTCGGCCAGCCACAGGGCCAGCACCAGGGCGTTGGCGCAGGCGCGATCCATGCGGACCGCCAGCGTCCGAAGGCCGCGCATGACCAGGAAGCAGTCGAATGGGCTCGGCACCGCTCCGGCCGCGTTCTGGTGGAAGCGGAGGCGCTCTGCCAGCTCGTCCGACCGTGTCGCGACCAGCCCGCCGATGACGTCGGAGTGGCCGCCGAGGTATTTCGTGGCCGAATGCAGCACGAGGTCAGCGCCGAGGTCCAGCGGGCGCTGGAGGTACGGCGTGGCGAAGGTGTTGTCGACCACCGTGATCGCGCCCGCCACGGCGGCGAGGCGGGTGACCGCGCTGATGTCGACCACCTTGAGGTGCGGGTTCGACGGCGTCTCGATCCACACCATCCGCGGGGGCCGCTCTCCGGCGAAGGCCGCGGCCACCGCGTCGAGGTCGCGCAGGTCGGCCGCATCGGTCTCGACGCCATACCGGCGCCACACCTTGTCGGCCAGGCGCCAGGTGCCGCCGTAGACGTCGTCGCTCATCAGGAGCCGATCGCTGGGCTCGAGCAGGTAGAGGATGTTCTGGGTGGCGGCAAGGCCCGATGCGTAGGCGAGCCCGTGGGTGCCGCTCTCCAACGTGGCGATCGCCGCCTCCAGCGCGGAGCGGGTGGGGTTGCCGGATCGGCCGTACTCGAAGCCGGCCCGCAGCCCGCCGACCCCGTCCTGCTTGAAGGTGGTGCTCATCTCGATGGCCGGCACCACCGCCCCGGTGTGCGGGTCGGGCTCGGCGCCGGCGTGGACGGCGAGGGTCTCGAAACGGTCGGTCGAATCAGTGCGGTCGGTCATGGAGCGGTCATTCTGACAGCCAGCCCACTCCGCCGATCATATGCCCGCCCCCCGTCGCCTGTCAGCCGGTGGCAGCGTCGGATGGTGCCGGCTCCTGGACCGCCTCCGCCGCCGGCTCGTCGCTCGCCTGCCACCGGCGCCAGGCGTCGCGCGCCAGCCAGATCGCGATCAGCAGGATGAGAACGCCGTTCACCGGGTGCAGGGCCGCGATCGCCGGCGAGGACTCCCGCTGCAGGACGAGGACCGACTGAAGGATGAACTGTCCGAACATCACGGCCGCGGCGATCGTCTCCATTCGGCCGAACCCGCCGACCAGCGACGTCACGACCAGCACGACAGGGAGCAGCGTCAGGGTGTAGCCGAAGTCCCGATGCGTGGCGAACGCGCTCGAGCTGTCGAAGACGCCCATCCCGGCCAGGAACACCTGCACCAGCAGGCCGGCGACCAGCAGCCAGGCCACGACGATGTGGATCGGGCGCGCGATGCGTCTGGCCATCGGAGACCTCCGTGCAGTCCTGGTCGTTAGCGCGTGCGCGGGAATCCTAGATCGACCGATGAGGTGCCGGGATCCGGCCACCGGGCAGTGACGACCTTCCCCCGGGTGTAGAACTGGATTCCCTCGGGCCCGTACATGTGCAGGTCGCCGAACAGCGAGTTCTTCCAGCCTCCGAAGCTGTAGTACGCCACCGGCACCGGGATGGGCACGTTGATGCCGACCATCCCGACGTTCACGTCGAACTGGTACTGCCGGGCCGCGCCGCCATCGCGCGTGAAGATCGCCGTCCCATTGCCGTACTGGTTGTCGTTGACGATCTTCAGCGCCTCCGGATAGTCGTGCGTCCGCACGACCTCGAGCACCGGCCCGAAGATCTCGTTCTGGTAGCACTCCATGTCCGGGCGTGACGTGATCGAGCAGGCTCACGCCGAGGTAGAAGCCTCCGTCCTCTTCCGAGTAGAGGACGTGCTCCCGGCCATCGGCACGAACCGTCGCCCCGTGGCTGGCGGCATGCTCCACGTACTCGGCGACCTTGTCGCGGTGCTCCCTCGTGATGAGGGGTCCCATCTCCGAGCTCTCCTCGTGGCCCGGGCCGATCTTGATCTTCGGCAGCCGCTCCTCGATCGCCTTGACCAGCGGATCTGCGACGTCACCGACGGCGACGACGACCGAGATCGCCATGCAGCGCTCGCCGGCGGAGCCGTATGCGGCGGACACGGCGGCATCGGCCGCCATGTCGATGTCGGCGTCGGGCAGCACGATCATGTGGTTCTTCGCGCCGCCCAGCGCCTGGACACGCTTGCCGTGGGCCGTGCCGGTCTCGTAGATGTAGCGCGCGATCGGCGTGGAGCCCACGAAGCTGACCGCGGCGATGTCGGGGTGCTCGAGGATGCGGTCGACGGCAACCTTGTCACCGTGGACGACGTTGAAGACGCCGTCCGGCAGGCCGGCTTCCTTCCAGAGCTCACCGAGATAGACCGATGCGGACGGGTCCTTCTCGGACGGCTTGAGGATGAAGGTGTTCCCGCACGCGATCGCGTTGCCGAACATCCACATCGGCACCATGGCCGGGAAGTTGAACGGCGTGATGCCGGCCACCACGCCGAGCGGCTGGCGGATCTGGTAGACGTCAACTCCTGAGCTCACCTGCTCGCTGAAGCCGCCTTTGAGCAGGTGCGGGATTCCCGTCGCGAACTCGAGGTTCTCGAGTCCGCGGGCCACTTCGCCCAGGGCATCGGTGCGTACCTTGCCGTGCTCGCGGGTCAGGTGCGCCGCGATCTCCTCGCGATGCTGGTCGACGAGGTTCCGCATGCGGAACAGGATCTCGGTCCGTTTGCTGATGCTGGTCGCCCGCCAGCCGGTGAAGGCCTCGTTGGCGACTCGAACGGCGGCGTCGACCTCCTCGACCGATGCAAAGTCGACCTCGCGCGCCAGCTGTCCGGATGCCGGGTTGTAGACCGGTCCCCGCCGCCCGCTGGTGCTGGCCACGCGGGCCCCGTTGATCCAGTGGTTGACCCGATCCAGCTCGGTCGCCTGGTCGCCACCGGGGACCGGCGGCTCCGCGACGTGCGTCATGACGCTCCTTCGTTCCGCACTCGGCGGCCTGCTCGTTGGCCTCAAACGATACTCCCCTGCCCCCGGCACGTCTGCCGCGCCCTTCTGGCATGCTGCCGCCGATGCTGACGATTCCCGCGCACTTCCTCGTGCCGCACCCCGGCCATGGTGCAGTCCTCGTCGACGCCGACGGGGCGCTTCCTCGCGTGGACCTGGTCCTGGAGGAGGAGGACACGCTCGTCATCGGCGTCCATCGCACGCTGCGATCGGCGTGGAACCTGGACGCGGTCGTCCTCGAGACGCACCTGCCGCCCGCGCCGGACGGTTCCGCCGATGGCCACAGTGCCCTCGCCGTCCTCGACACGCCGGATCCGAGCTGGACCGTTCCGCCGGGAGTCCGCTGGGGTCAGCCACCGCGGGAGATCCCGGAGCGCGTGGGCCCACGCGCTGCCACGTGGCTGGAGGAGTGGGAAACCAACGCCGACCCGCCGCCACTGCGCCCACGATGGGCGCGTCCCGGGTGGCACAAACGCGCCACCGCCTGGATCCGCGACGCCCTCGAGGAGGCGGGAAGGCCCGCAGCCGGGGAGATCGAGATGCGCCGTCTATGGGGCATCTCGGCGACGGCGCGGGTCCCGACCGCGGACGGCGGCAGCGCCTGGTTCAAGGCCGTCTTCCCGCCCTTCAGGGCCGAGGTCGCCATCACCCGCTTCCTGGAAACCGCCGCTCCGGGAGCGGTGCCACATGTCATCGCGGCCGACGAGGCCGCCGGCTGGTTGTTGCTGGACGAAGTCGGCGCCGCGCCGGTCGGTTCCGCGGCGACCGACGAACAGCTGGGTGCCGCAATCCGTCGGCTGGTTCAGATCCAGGCGGGCATGGCCGGCCGCGAGGAGGAGCTGCGAGCCGTCGGAGTGGCGGATCGGCCGCTTCGGCGCCTTGCCGACGATGTTGCAGCGGCGATGGGCGCCCCTGCGGAGATCGAGGGGCCCGAGGTGGCACCGGAGCGCCTGGCGACGGTCGTGGGCTGGGTGCGCCGGCATTCCGACTGGCTCGACGCCGTGGGCCTGCCCGAGACCCTGGTCCACGGCGACTTCCACGTCTTCAACGTCTTCGAGCGGAACGGTGAGCCGGTGATCATCGACTGGTCGGATGCCGCGATCTCGCATCCGCTGCTCGAGATCGGTCCGTGGTTCGGTCATCCGATGGCACCCGGCGACCCCGAGAGCAGCTGGGCCGCCTGGCTTGACGCGCTGTCGTCCATCGGTCCGGTAGACGCACTGCGAAACGAGCGCGAGCGCGTCCTCGCGCTTGCATCGGCATTCCAGCTGGTGAGCTACGCCGCGATCGTGCGGGCTCTGGAGCCCGCGAACCGCTACCAGCTGAGCGACGGTGTGCGGGAGTTCTGGAGCCTGCTGGACGCCCGCGTTCCCTAGCCGGTCTCGGAGTTCGGCGGGCGCGGGATCTGGCTGCCGCGCAGGACGACCGACGGCGATGTCGCCCGCCAGTCGTAGTCGCCAACCTCCTCGTACGGGCCGAGCAGGCCCTTCTCGCGAAGCCAGCGGTCGTTGTACAGCTTGCCGACGTAGTTGCGGCCGCTGTCGGGCAGGACGACCACGAACAGGGCGTCGGGGTCGGCGAGATCGCGCGCCATCTGCAAGGCAGCCCACAGCACGGTTCCGCCGGACTCCCCCATCAGAATCCCCTCGCGGGCGGTCGCGATCCGTGCCATCAGCATCGAGTCGCGGTCGCCGACCCGCATCACCACGTCGCAGACACCCGGGTCGTAGGTCGCCGGCCAGAAGTCCTCGCCGATGCCCTCGGTCAGGTAGGGGTGCGGCGTGTCGCCCGAGTAGACCGACCCGGCGGGATCGGCGCCGATGACCTGGACCGCCGGGTTGCGGTCCTTGAGGAAGCGCCCGATGCCCGACACGGTCCCGCCCGTCCCGAGCGAGACCACCAGGTGTGTCACGCGTCCCTCGGTCTGCTCCCAGATCTCCGGCCCGGTGGTGTCGTGGTGGGCATGCGGGTTCGCCTCGTTGGCGTACTGGTCCGGCTTCCAGGCGCCGGGCGTCTCGCGGGCCAGGCGATCGCTGACCCGGTAATAGGAGCGCTCGTCGTCCGGGGGGACGTCGGTCGGGCAGATGACGATCTCCGCACCGTAGGCGCGCAGCAGCGCCCGCTTCTCCTCGGACTGCTTGTCGGCCATCACGAAAATGCAGCGGTACCCCTTCACCGCGGCAGCCTGCGCGAGGCCGACGCCGGTGTTGCCGCTGGTCGGCTCCACGATCACGCCACCCGGCTTCAGCAGCCCGGCCCGCTCGGCGGCCTCGATCATGGGTAGCGCGATGCGGTCCTTCACCGAGCCGCCGGGGTTCATGTGCTCGAGCTTGGCGACGATCCGGGGGCGCACATCGGTCGCCAGTCGGTCGAGGGCCACCAGCGGCGTGCGCCCGACCGCCGCGGTGATGTCGGGCAGGATGCCGCCCGGCCGTTCAGCCAGCGCTCGGCTCCGGCTGCGCGGTCGTCGCGTCCGGCATCGGCGGCCGCCTCGTCCGCCGGGCGGATCATGGGTGAGCCCCAGCCTCGGCGATGCCGGTACCACAGCCATCCGGCGGCGAGCACGACGCCGATCATCCCGATCCACATCGCGGTCGGCACGCCCAGGATCGTCCAGTTGTTGACCCGGTACGTCTCGAGCAGGGTGCGCACGCTGCCGTACCACATGATGTACATCAGCACCGCGTCGCCGGCGAAGAGGCGAGGGGCGTATCGGCGGATGACGAACAGCAGGATCAGCATGCCGATGAGGTTCAGCACCATCTCGTAGGCGAACAACGGCACGAATGTGGTCGTCTCCACCGGGAACTGGTCAATCGTCCAAGGCGTGCCGCCGCGGTGCGCCGCGTCGATCTGGATCCCCCACGGCAGACATGGCGGGTAGGTCCCGTTGCCGCACTCGCTGATCGGCGGGCCGTAGAGCTCCTGGTTCACGAAGTTGCCGAGCCGGCCGATGACCTGGCCGAGCAGGAGCGCCGGCGCGAAGATGTCCATCCAGCGCGCGGTGTTCAGCCCGTGCATCCGGGTGTGGATGAAGATGCCCAGCGCTCCGCCGACCACGGCGCCCGGGATGCCGAGCCCGCCGTTCCAGATCTGCGGGATGAGCGCAAGATCCTTCGAGTACACGTCGCTCCACAGGTGGATGACGTGATAGAGCCGCGCGCCGATGACCGCCAGCACCATGACGAGCAGCAGCATCGACCAGCCGTCGTCGGGGTTCTCGTTGAGCCAGCGCGCCACGCGCGTGCCCAGCAGGCCGGCGATGAGGACGGCGCCGGCGATGATGATCCCGTACCAGTGCAGCTGGATGGGACCGATCTCGAAGGCGACAGGGTCGATCACCGGGCGATTCTAGCGCCGATGCCGTCGGTGGGCCGTGGCCGGGTCGAGGTCATCGCTCGGGATCGCCCGCACCGGGGAACCGGTCGAGACGCCAGAGGACCGGGAAGATGCGCGTCCAGATCAGCGCCACGGCGATGGTGGCACCTCCGCCGACCACGACCGCGGTGACCACGCCCCACCACGCCGCGGTGACGCCGGACTCGAACTCGCCGAGCTCATTCGAGGCACCGATGAAGACCGAGTTCACCGCGCTCACCCGGCCCCGGATCGCGTCCGGCGTCTCGAGCTGCACGAGGAGGTGCCGGATGTAGACGCTCACCATGTCGCCGGCGCCCATGGCCACCAGCGCCACCAGGCTGAGCGCGAAGCTCGTCGAGAGGCCGAACACGATCGTCGCCACGCCGAACACCACCACTCCGCCGAACATCCAGCGCCCCACGTGCCGGCGCAGGGGCCGGACGGTGAGCGCGGCGGCGAGGACGGCGGCGCCGACCGCTGGTGCCGCCCGCATCACTCCGAGGCCGGCAGGTCCGACGTCCAGGATCTCCCCGGCGTAGATCGGCAGCAGGGCGGTCGCGCCGCCGAACAGCACCGCGAACAGGTCGAGCGAGATCGAGCCCAGCACGATCGGTCGTGACCGCACGAACGTGATGCCGGAGAGCAGCGCGGCCCACGAGACCGGCTCGCGCACATCGCGATCGTCCCTTCCGCCGCCGCGCAGGCCAGCGATGAGCACGACCCCGACCAGGATGAGGCCGACCGACAGCGCATAGGCGGCCGGCAGGCCGACCAGGATCAGCACGCCGCCGATCGCAGGCCCCGCGATCGTCGCCACCTGCTGCAGCGAGGAGTTGAGCGCGACCGCCTGGGGAAACGTGCCGGGCGGGGCGATGTTGGGGAGCAGCGCCTGCCCCGTCGGCTGGTTGAAGGCGCGGGCGATGCCGAACACGACCATCACCACCAGGATCGGCGCCGTCGCCGTCACGCCCGAGACGGTCATCGTCAGCAGCGCCACCGCGCAGGCGAGCAGCAGGAGGTAGGTGATGAGCTGGACGCGACGTCGGTCGTACTGGTCGGCGACGTGGCCGGCCGGAAGGATCAAAAGGACGAACGGCAGGAATTGGCTGAGCGCCACGAGTCCGAGGTCGAGCGGATCCCCGCTCACACTGAACACTTGCCAGCCGACGGCGACGGTCTGCACCTGGGCGGCGATGGCGACGATGAAGCGGCCGGCCAGGTAGCGCCGCAGGTCCGGGTGGCGCAGGACGATCCGCCGGCCCTCGGCCGCATCCGTGGTCATGGAGGGCTGAGCGTAGCGCGTGACGAGGTGACCGCAGCGAGACCGCAGTACACGCGCGGCAGGCTGTTCTCGGAACGCGGGGAGTCGTAGAGTCCCCGCCAGCACGTCGAGAGGTCCAAGCCAGATGACCGCCCCGAGCACCGCGCGTCTCCGCGAGCGCCTGCCGCTGTCGCAGCTGTTGACCCTGTCGATCTACTGGCTGGGCATCCAGACTATCTGGGGCGGCCTCAACATCACGATCATCCCCGGGCGGTTGGACGACCTGAGCCGGGACACCCAGGGAACGATGCTGGCGATCATCATGCTCGCCGGTGCCGTGGCGCCGATCCTGATCCAGCCGACGGTCGGGGTCATCAGCGACTACACCATCACGCGCTGGGGGCGGCGCAAGCCCTACATCGTCATCGGCTCGCTGCTGGACGTCGTGTTCCTGGCGGGCATCGCCTTCAACGAGTCCTTCGTGGCGATGGTCGCGTTCTACTTCCTGCTCCAGGTCAGTTCGAACTTCGCGCAGGGACCGTTCCAGGGGTACGTCCCCGATCTCGTCCCGGCGAAGCAGGTCGGCCTCGCCAGCGGATTGATGGGGCTGATGCTGACCCTCGGCACCATCGTCGGCGTGGGGATCGCGACCCTGGGTGGCCTCACGGACAACCTCGCCGCGGCCACGCTGGCGCTCGGGGTGGTCGAGGTCGTCACCATGGTCATCCTCGTCCTGACGGTGGACGAGGGCCGCGATGGACCGCCGCGCACGAAGCCGTGGCTGCAGGTCGCACTGTCAGCGTGGGGTCGGGACATCCTGAAGCAGCGCGACGTCCTGTGGCTACTCCTGGTGCGCCTCCTGTTCCTGGGCGCCTACAACGCCACGCTGATCGCCATCGGCTACTTCCGTCGTTCGCACGGGCTGAGCGACGACGACGCCGATACCACCGTCTTCCTTGCCACCGCCATCGTCGGCGTCTCGACTGCCCTGGCCGCGATCCCCGGCGGGCGCCTCTCCGATCGCTTCGGCCGGCGGCCGGTGATCTGGGCGGCCGCGGCCATCGCCGCCGTAGGCCTGCTAGGGGTCGCCGTCGCACCGACCCCGGAGTTCGCCGTCGCGTCGTGGGTGCCGTTCGGCGTCGGCATGGGGATCTTCCTGTCCGCCGACTGGGCACTCATGGCGGACGTCATCCCCAAGGAGACCGCGGGCCGCTACATGGGCATCCTGAACGCCGGCACCGCAATGGCCGGCCCGGTCTTCATCATCGTGGCCGGCCCGATCCAGGATCTCGTGGCCGCGGCCGTCAGCGATCCGGCCGGTCCCCGAGTGGCGATGGCCGTTGCGGCTGGTTTCCTGGGGCTCTCGGCGTTGGCGCTCACGCGCGTCGACCCCACCCGCCGCGAGCTCGCCGTACCGGCAGCTGCCTGACGACCGATGGACGAGCGCGATCGGCGGACCGGGCCTCGCGAGCTGAGCGTGGCCGTGACGGGGCGCTATCGGCTGATGTGGGGTCTCGTCCGGGTCGTGGTCCGGTCCCTCTTCGACGTCCGGACCACCGGCCTCGAGCACTGGCCCGCGCCGCCGTTCCAGCTGGTCGCCAACCACCACAACGGCTGGGATCCATTGCTCGTCATCGCCGCCACGCCGCTGGAGCCGCGCATCACCTGGTTCGGTCCGAAGGAGGCGGATTTCGGCCGCGGCTTCAAGAACCGGGTCATGGCCTTCTTCGGCGGGATGATCCCGTACCACCCGGCGAAGACGACGCTCACCAGCGCGGTGCGAGCCGTGCGCCGCGTCTTCGAGGCGGGAGGCGTGCTCGGGATCTTCGCCGAGGGCCGTATCGGATTCGGCGAGAGCGAGCTGCTGCCGTTCGAGGAGGGCGCTGCGGCATTCGCGGCCCTCTCCGGTGTGCCGGTCGTTCCATGCGCGATCGTGGGGAGCACGGACCTCTGGTTCCGGCGCCGGGTCGAGGTGCGCTTCGGACCTCCCATTCCGACCGCCGATCTCCGTGGCCGCGATGCGCGCGCCGAGCTCGAAGCGCAGATCCGCGCGGCCGTGGCCGAGCTGCTGCCCCGCACGGAGCCGCGGCTGCCGCGCCGCCGTCCGCTGTCCTTCCTGACGGACGTGCTCAATGGCGCCGATGACGTGGCCCGCCGCCGCAACGGCTAGCATCGGCGCGTGATGCTCCCGGTGATCTGGACCCTGTTCGCGGTGCTCGCCGTGGGCGGCTTTCTGATGATCGCCGCCTACTGGCTCGACGTGCAGGATCGACCCGACCTCGGCACGGCGGGGCGGATCGGCTGGTCGGCCGGCGTCGTGCTGTTTCCGATCACCATCCCCGCCTACGCCTTCACCGGCGGACCGGGCTGGCCGCTGGCGCTCCGGATCGGCAGCGTCGTCCCCGCGCTGGCGGTCCTGTTGTTCCTCGGGTTCGTGTTCGGGGCGTTCGGCTAGCCGCGCTGCCGTCGGAAGGCCAGGAGGCTGACAGCGGCGACGAGCAGCGTCGCTGCTGCGACGCCGACGACCGGCAGCGGAAGGGTGAATCCGTCGTCCTCCGCCGCGTTCGGCGTGGCCACCACCGGCAGCATGGAGGCGATGGTCGCCTCCCCGTCCGGATCGCTCCCGTCGAGCCGTCGGTTCTGCATGCAGCCGTTCGTCTCGAGGGCGCCCTCACTGGCGTAGGCGAGGACCATCCACCGCTCGTCGGTGGCGAACGAGATGCCGCAGTTGGCCCCGCTGTCGGCCCAGCTGCGGATCGCCACCGTGCCGGCCGGAATGGGATCCCGCGATCGCTCGACCTCCCACGTGGTCAGGACCGTCTCGCCGATGTCGTTGCGCGCTGCTGCCTCGACCGAGATCGGGCGGCCGACGAAGGCGACATCCGCCTCGCCGACGGCCTGGTCGAAGTCGCTCATGGCGCAGCTGCAGGCGGAGACGGTCGCGATGGGCACGGCCGTGAGCAGTAGTGCGGTGACCATGGCAAGGAGCGCACGCAAGAGGTTCGGCATGCGGGAAGGACGCCGACGGCCGTCGATCGGTTTCCGGGCCTATCATTCAACTGATGACCAGCCAGACCGATACCGCCGCGGCCGTCGATGCCGCCGTCGCCCATCTCCGCGAGCACGACGCGGAGCATCTCGCCCAACTGGACGAGTTCCTGCGCATCGAGAGCGTCTCCGCCGACCCGGGCCGCGTCGATGACGTGCGCCGTACCGCGCAATGGATCGTCGACGAGCTCACTCGGCTCGGCGTCGAGCGCGCCACGATCCACGAGACGAGTGCTCACCCGATCGTGACCGCCGAATGGATGGATGCCGGTCCGGATGCGCCGACCGTGCTGGTGTACTGCCACTACGACGTGCAGCCCACCGATCCGCTGGAGGAGTGGGTGCGGCCGCCGTTCGAGCCGCGCCACGAGGACGAGCGCGTCTACGCACGCGGCGCCGGCGACGACAAGGGCCAGCTGTTCATGCACCTCAAGGCGGTCGAGGCCTGGATGGCGACCGCCGGCCGGCTGCCGGTCAACCTGCGCTTCTTCTTCGAGGGCGACGAGGAGGTCGGCTCCGAGCCGGTCGAGCAGTTCATCGCCGACCATGCGGACCTGCTGCGGGCCGACGTGTGCGTCGTGAGCGACGGGGACACGTTCGACGACGACGGTACGCCGGCCATCGGCTATGGCCTGCGCGGCATCGCGTACTGGGAGGTGAAGGTGCGCGGCCCGCGGCAGGACGTGCACTCCGGCCAGTACGGCGGCGGCGTCGACAACCCGGCCAACGTCCTGGTCCGCATGCTCGCCTCGCTCGTGGATGGCGACGGCCGGGTCACGGTGCCGGGCTTCTACGACGACGTGGTCGACCTGACCGATGCGGATCGCGGCGCCTACGCCAAGCTTCCGTTCTCGGAGGACGCGTGGCGGGGCGAGACGGGCGTGCCTGCGGCGGTGGACGGCGAGAAGGGCTACACCCTCCTCGAGCGCCTGTCGGCCCGACCGACGTTCGACATCAACGGCATCTGGGGCGGGTACAGCGGAGAGGGCGCCAAGACGATCATCCCCGCGTGGGCCGCCGCGAAGATCTCGACCCGGCTCGTGCCGAACCAGGACTACCGCGCGATCGAGCGTGCCATGCAGGCCCACCTGGAGGCGATCGCTCCACCGAGCGTGGAGGTCGACGTGCGCATCATCCATGGCGGCGCGCCGGTGATCACGCCACTCGACCATCCCGGCATCGGGCCTGCGGCGCGGGCCCTCGAGGCGGGCTTCGGCCGGGCGCCGCTGTTCCAGCGCTCCGGTGGGTCGGTGCCGGTGGTGGCCGCGCTGGACGCAGCGCTCGGCCTGAAGACGCTGATGGTGGGCTTCGCCAACCCGACCGGAAACTTCCATGCCCCGAACGAGTGGATGAGCCTCCGCAACCTCCGCGACGGGATGACCTCGCTGGTCCACCTGTGGGCCGAGCTTGGCGCCATGCGCGCCGACGAGCTGCGAGCCGGTTGACGCTGCCGCGGCAGCACCGTTACGGTGTCCCGCGTCAGAGATTTCCAGAGATTCGCGAACGCCCCGTGCCGACCGCAACCCAGCCCATCACCGATCCGGACGACCCTTGGCTGCCGCTGGGCGCTGCCTCGCGCCTGGTCGGCGTGGGGCCCGATACGCTCCGCCGCTGGGCGGACACCGGCAAGGTGCAGAGCTACCAGACGCCGGGTGGCCACCGCCGCTTCCTGCGCTCGAGCCTCGAGGCCATGATCAACGCGCCGCGCCGGCATCGGTACGGCATGGAGCGCCTGCCAGACTCGACCCAGACGATGGCTGGCGAGCTGCATCGGCGCATGGCCCGGACCGGCTACTCAGGGCAACCCTGGCAGGCCCGCCTGTCGGCCGAGCAGCGCGACGAGTTCCGCCGCTGGGGCCAGCGCACGTTCCAGCTGGTCATCGAGTACGTGGCCGCCACGAAGAAGGCCGAGCGCCAGCTGCTGCTCGAGGAGGCCGAGAAGATGGGAGCCCTGTATGGCAGCGAGGCGTCGAAGGCGGGCCTCAGCCTGGCCGAGACGGTCGAGGCCTTCCTGTTCTTCCGCTCGCCGGTGCTCGACGCGATCACCGGCCATCTCCGCCGCCGGGCGGCCGACGTCGCCGACGTGACGGGCGCCTTCCACGAGGCCAACGCCGCGATCGACCAGGTCCTCGTCGCCCTCGTCAGCTCCCATCGCGAGAGCCGCTGACCGAACCGAGGGCGAACTAGGCGACGACCAGCAGCTCCGTGCTCGAGGTGTTGAGGCGCTCCCCCCCGGACTCGGTGCAAACCACGATGTCCTCGATGCGCGCGCCCCAGCGGTCGCGGATGTAGATCCCCGGCTCCACGCTGAACACGTTGCCCGCCACCAGGGGCGCCTCATTGGACGACACCAGGTACGGCTCCTCGTGGGTCTCCATGCCGATCCCGTGACCGGTGCGATGGATGAACGCATCGCCGTAGCCGGCATCGGTGATGATGTCGCGGGCCACGGCGTCGATCGCCGCGGCCGGCACGCCGGGACGCACCGCCTCGCACGCCGCGTGCTGCGCCTCGCGCAGAACCTCGTACAGCGCCACGAACTCCGGGTCGGAATCGCCGACGAAGGCGGTGCGGGAGGTGTCGCTGCAATACCCGCCCAGCACGCCGCCGATGTCCAGCACGATCGCGTCCCCGATCTCGATGCGGCGCTCGCCGGCCACGTGATGCGGGCTGGCGGCGTTCGGCCCCGAGGCGACGATCGCGAACCCGGCCTCGTCGTGTCCGGCGGCAAGCAGGTGCTCCCGGATCCGGGCGCTGACGTCGGCCTCCCGGCGACCCGACAGCGGCTCGGCCGAGATGGCGCGCATCGCATCGTCCGCGGCAGCCGCGGCCGCCCGTAGCCGGGCCACCTCCTCGTCGTTCTTCACGGCCCGCAGCGCGCTCAGCGTAGGGCCCGCCTCCACCAGCTGCGCCGGGTCCAGGGCGGCCCGCAGGCGCAGCACGAAGCGCGCCCACATCTGGTCCTGAACCCCCACCCGCAGCGCCGCGCCGACGAGCCGCTGGACGACGCGAATCGGGTCGTCGATCTCGTCCCACGGAACGACCTCGATGTCGTCTGCGAGCTCGCCCAGCTCGTGCAGCGCGAGCGGCTCCTCGAGCCGCGGGAGGACCAGCACGGGATCTCCATCGGCCGGAACGACCAGGCAGGTCAGGCGCTCCATCGCTGGCGCGCGATATCCGAGCAGGTACGCGTAGTCCGGCGACGGCGTGATGAGCAGGGCATCGAGTCCACGATCGGCCGCCTCGCGTGCGGCACGTCGCATGCGGGAGCGGTGCGTGGCGGGCGTGAAGCGTGCCGAGGTGGGCGCTTCGGTGGTCATGGGCGAAGCCTACACCGATGGGTCATTGCGGTCGCTGCGACCACGGGCGACGCTGGGAGCCCACGCCGTGCCACACTGTCGGACGGCGTCATACATGCTCTGAGAGGCCGATGCTGCACCGCCACCCGCGTCGTTTGATCCATGGTTCGGCCATGGCGCTCGTCGGGGTGCTCGCCGCGACCGGCGTGCTGCCAGCCCGGCCCGCCGTTGCGGCCGAACCCGCCGCTGCCGCTGGTGCTCGCCATCTTGCCGAGACGCTCGGTGGGTCTCCCAACGACTACACGCTCGTGTACGAGCGCACCTCATCGGCTCCTGATGCCGCGGGCCTGTGGGCCGGCAAGTACGTCGACCAGCGCTCGGGTGCCGTGCACGTCGTCTATCGCGATGCCGCCGACGATTCGGTGGCCGGTGCGGGCCTGCGCGCGCAGAAGCTCGAGGCCGCCGACGAAGCCCGCCCGGCACTGGAGCGCAAGGGAGACGCGGAGCTGCAGGCCGCGGTCGAGGCGCGACGGTCGGGCGCGCGGATCGCCGACGCCTCCGCGGCCACCACGGTCCCGGTCGGCGTGTGGCTGTCGGTGGACGTCACCGAAGCGGAGGCCGCGGTCCAGGCCCGCCACCCTGAGCTGACCTGGGACGGCGGCCGGCCGGTCGTCGACGACCTCGTGATGGCCCGCGCAATCCGCGCCGAGCTGGCCCAGGCACGCGACGCCGCCCTGGCTGCGGCCGTCGACCGCCTGCGCACCGAGGTCGAGGCCCTCGGCGGCAGCATCGGGTACGCGTCGACCATCGCGCCACTGGTGTACGTCGACATGCCGGCCGATGGCGTGGAGGCGCTTGCCGAGCTGGCCGCGGTCGAGACGCTCGGGCTGGAGCGTCAATGGGCGACCACCATGTCCAGTGCCGGGCCGGGAGTGCAGGCGAACTGGACCAGCGGATCCGGTGACCAGGGCGCGGGCGTGCGCGTGGCGGTGGTCGAGTATCACAACGTCCACAACACCGGCGACCTCTCGGGGCGGGTCGTTGCCTCGCGCAGCACGACCGGTTCGATCGCGTACAGCCCGACCTTCGACCATCCCACCTGGGTGGCCGGGGCGATCGCCGGCCGCAGCGGCAGCTTCCCCGGCGTCGCGCCCGGGGCGCTCATCGTCAGCTCGTCGACCGGTGGCGGCGGCGCGTCACTGAGCCGCGACCGCGCCGTGATCGCGGCGGCCGACTGGGCGGCCAGCGCCAGCGGCGGCGACGCCGACGTCGTCAACATCAGCCTCGGGCAGGACACCGCCACCGGCTCGGAGGAGGCGCGTCGCTACTTCGACTCCATGGCCGCCGTCGACGGCCGGCTGCCGGTTGCCGCGGCGGGCAACTACGTCACCTTCGGCCACTGGAACATCCTGTCGCCGGGCACCGCCTACAACGTGCTGACCGTCGGCGGCATCGACGACCGCAACACCGCGAGCCGCAGCGACGATCGCATCTGGTACTACCCCGGCTCGAACGGCAGCACCTACCGCGATCCGGCGGGCACCGCCTGGAACCAGCACGGCGACTTCAACAAGCCGAACGTCTCGGCCCCGGCCGCGTCAGTGCGCACCGCGAACGGGCTCGGCGCCAGCGGCACCAGCGTGGCGTCGCCGATCGTGGCCGGCATCGCGGCCCAGCTGATCGCGCGCGCCCCCAGCCTGGCGTTGCGGCCCGAGGGCACCCGCGCGCTGATCATGGCCGGAGCCATCAACCGGTCGCCGATGCCGGGCGGCGGGGCCAACGCCGACCACGAGGGCACCGGCACCGCATCGGCCATGTGGGCCAACCGCATCCTGAACGCCGGCGATGGCGCATGGGGCGGGTATCGGCTGGGCAGCACCGCCGCCGGGCAGACCGTGACGCAGGACGTCGCGGTCGTCGCCGGGCAGAAGGTGAAGGTCGTCGTTTCCTGGAACAGCCACAGCACCAGCAGCACCTCGGCGGACCAGCTGATGGCGGACCTGGATCTCCGCGTGGTCCAGCCGGGTGGTGGGTCCGCCGTCGGCTCCTTCACCCTCGACAACAACTACGAGTGGGTCGAGTTCACGGCGGCCCGCACCGGCACCGCGCGGATCGAGATCCGCTCCACCCGTTTCGAGTCCAGCTCCGAGCGCTACGGCCTGGCGTGGGCGAAGTGGAGCGTCGGCACGCCGATCCGGGTCGCGGGCGCCGACCGCTACGGCACCTCCGCCGCGATCAGCGCGGGAAGCTTCGCCCCGGGCGTGCCGGTCGCCTACGTCGCAACCGGGCTGAACTACCCCGATGCGCTGGCCGGCGGGCCGGCGGCGGGCATCGCCGGCGGACCGGTGCTGCTGACCGACCCCGGCAGCCTGCCGCAGGTCACCCGCAACGAGCTCGCCCGCCTCCGGCCGGGCCGGATCGTGGTGCTGGGCGGCACCGGGGCCGTGTCCGCGCGCGTGGCGCAGCAGCTCGCGGCGTACGGGCCGGTCGAGCGGATCCAGGGCGCCGATCGCTACGCCACCGCCGTCGCCGTCAGCCGCGCCTCGTTCGCTCCGGGTGTGCAGGCCGCCTTCGTGGCGACCGGCGCCTCGTTCCCGGACGCGCTGGCCGCGGGACCGGCCGCCGTCGTCAAACGCGGTCCGGTGCTTCTCACCAGGCCGGGCGAGCTGCCGGCGGCCACGCGCGAGGAGCTCGTGCGGCTGGCGCCGCGCACGATCTACCTGCTGGGCGGGACGACGGCCGTCGGCGAGGGCGTGCGGCAGGCGATCGCGCAGGCGACCGGGCGGCCGGTGGTGCGCCTGGCCGGCGCCGATCGCTTCGCCACGGCGGTCGCCATCTCCCGGGAGTTCTTCGCCCGTCCGCCGGCCGCCTACCTCGCGACCGGCTCGAACTTCCCCGACGCCCTTTCGGCGGTCCCGGCCGCCGGCCGCATCGGGGCTCCGCTGCTGCTCGTCCAGCGCGATCGGCTGCCCCCGACGGTGGCATCCGAGCTCGTTCGCCTTCAGCCGCCGCGCTGCTACCTGTCGGGCGGAACCGCCGTCATCGGGGACGTCGTGGTGAGCCAGCTGCGGGCGACCCTCGGCAAACCGTGACCGTGCGCCGGCTCCTGGCTGGGATGGGTGCGACGGCGCTGGGCCTCGCAGCGTGCACGGTCACGCCGCCACCCGGGTCCAGCGCGCCCGCCTCGTCCGCCGTGGCGAGCTCGACTTCGGGCGAAGCCGCGGTTCCGGGCCAGCCACTCACCGCGACCGACGTGCTGGAGGCGATGCGTGACTCCAGGCGTCCGGGCGGCGTGCCAGAGGAGCTCTGGACCGATGCCATCGCGGCGGCGGTCGCGGACCTGGTGTGGACCTTCGACGGTCGGCCGTGGGACGCGATCGCCGCCGGCGGATCATGTGGCGGCGATACCTGCACGCTCGAGCTGGCCGGGTCGCAGGAGGACGCGGCCGGCGAGGATGTCTGGGTCTTCGAGGTGCAGCCCGCGGCCGGCGCCGTGTCGGTCGCGTCGGCCGACCTCCACGCCGTGCCGGCCGACCGGGTCGACGCGCTCGACAGCGTGGCGCGCGCGGCAGCCGGCGACGACCTGCCCGATGACCTCGCGTTGACCGCCGTGCGCTGGCTGCCGCCGCCCGACACCGGCTTCGCGCTCGCCTATCGGTCGGGCGACGAGGAGGGGTCGTGCAGCGTGGACGTCGTCCTGGACGCAACCGCCAGCCGGCTCGAGGACCTCACCGCCAGCGACTGCTGAGGACGCTCAGCCGATGGTGAGCGGCACCTCGCTGCTCTCGCCATCGCGGATCCGCCAGGCGCGCAGCGCCGCGGACGCATCGGCTTCGGGGTCGCTCAGCGTGGCGAGCACGTAGAACGCGTCGGGATACTGCGCCTGGCGCCGATCGGTCGCCGACGGCACCGCGGGCGTGTGGGTATGCGAGTGGAAGATGGCGACCAGGTCCTCGCCGGCGTCCTCGATCCCGAACACGATGCGCACGAGGTCCTCGGGGTCGACCGTGTACACGTACGGGCTGTGCTCCGCGTTCCGCGCCGGGTGGTAGGCGCTGGCCGCGGCGTCCGACAGGGAGCCCGACAGGATGCCGCAGGCCTCGTTGGGCACCTCGGACCGCGCGTGCGCGAGCATCTCCTCGGCAACAGTTGGCGGGATGCGCAGCCCGGCGCTCACCACAGCAGCGCGCCCTCGAGCTCGTCCTCGAGCTCGTCGAGGTCGCGGGTCCACAGATCGGTCGAGAGGTATTTCCAGCCGCCGTCGGCCAGCAGGACCACGACGTTCCCGCCCGGCATGTCGCGCGCCACACGAACCGCCACCGCCAGCGCCGCTCCCGACGACAGGCCGGCGAAGATCCCCTCCTCGTCGAGCAGGCGGCGGACGCCGATGACGGCGTCGCGGTTGTTGACCAGGATCTTGTCGTCGAGGACCGATGCGTCGAGCACCGGTGGAACGAATCCCTCGTCGAGGGAGCGCAGACCCTGGACCAGCTCGCCGGGCAGCGGCTCGGCCGCAACGATGCGCACGCCGGGCCGGGAGCGCTTCAGGAAGCGGCCGACTCCGGTGAGCGTGCCGCCGGTGCCAAGGCCGGCGACGAAAACGTCGACCTCGGGGACCTGGGCCAGGATCTCCGGCCCGGTGGTCGCCTCGTGCGCGCCGGGATTCGCGTCGTTGCCGTACTGGTACGGCATGAACACGCTTTGGTCCTCTTCGGCCAGGCGCTGGGCAAGTCGGACGGCGCCGTTCGAGCCCTCGGCCCCCGGAGAGGGCACGATCTCGGCGCCGTAGAGGCGCAGCAGCTGCTCGCGCTCTGGCGTCGTGTTGTCCGGCATCACGATCCGGACCGGGTGGCCAAGCAGGCGCCCGACCAGCGCCAGGCTGATTCCGGTGTTGCCGCTCGACGGCTCCAGGATCGTCTGGCCCGGCCGGAGCCGGCCGGATGACCGGGCCGACTCGACCATGGCGAGCGCGATGCGGTCTTTCAGGCTGCCGGTCGGGTTGGCGCCCTCCAGCTTGGCGAACAGCCGCGCTCCGTCGGAAGGTGCGAGCCGGGACAGCTCGACCATCGGCGTATTGCCGATCGTCGACAACAGATCGCTGGCGGCTGGGCCGACCGAGGTCGGCATCGGCTTAGCGCGCGCCTCCGGCCATGGCGGGCAGGAGGATGATGGTGTCGTCCGGTCCAATGCTCGTGCCGAGGCCGTCGCGGTATCGGACGTCGCGGTCGTTGACGTAGACGTTGATGAAGCTCGACAGCTGCCCTTCCTCGGTCACGCGGTCGCGCAGCTCCGGGTGCTTGGCGAACAGGTCGTCGAGGGCCTCGCTGACGGTGGTGCCCTCGACGTCGACCGAGCGGCTGCCGCCGGTGTTCTCGCGCAGGACGGGTGGGATGCGAACGGTGCTCATCGGCTCAGGCTCCGGCGACCGATGCCGCGGGCGCCGAGCGGGTGTCGACTTCCGCGGTCGCACCCTCGCCGCAGGCCGGGCATGCCGGATCGCGCCAGACGCGCACCTCGTCGAAGGTCGTGCTCATCGCATCGAACATGAGCAGCCGGCCGGCGAGCGTCTCCCCGACGCCGAGGACGAGCTTGAACACCTCGTTGGCCTGGATGACGCCGGCGATGCCGGGCAGGACGCCGAGCACACCCGCGACGCTGCAGGCCGGTGCCAGCTCGGGCGGCGGCTGGGTCGGGTACATGCAGCGGTAGCACGGGCCCTCGAACGGGACGAAGGTCGTGACCTGGCCGTCCCAGCGGTAGATCGAGCCGTGCACGACCGGCTTGCGCAGCTTCACGGCGGCGTCGTTGAGCACGTAGCGGGTGTCGAAGTTGTCGGTGCCGTCGACGATGACGTCGTAGTCGGCGATCAGCCGCTCCACGTTGTCGGCGCCGAGGCGCTCGACGTGCTTCACGACCGTCGTCTCGGGGTTCAGGCCACGAATCGTCATCTCGGCGGAGTCGACCTTGCGCATCCCCAGCCGGTCAACGCCGTGAAGCACCTGGCGCTGGAGATTCGACTCGTCGACCACGTCGTCGTCGACCAGGCCGATCGTCCCCACCCCGGAAGCGGCGAGGTACAGCGCCGTCGGCGAGCCGAGCCCACCGGCGCCGATGAGCAGCACCTTCGCGTCGAGCAGCTTGCGCTGCCCCTCCTGGCCGATCTCGGGGATGAGCGTCTGCCGCGAGTAGCGGCGCTGCTGGGCGGGCGTCAGCAGCTGGACCGGCTCCTCCCACTCGCCGCCGAGGTCCTTCCACTGGCTGATCGGCCCCTTCAGGCTGACGACGTTCGTGTAGCCCATCTGCGTCAGCCAGGCGGCAGCACGCTCGGAACGGGCGCCGACCGCGCAGTGCAGGAGCAGCGGAGCGTCACGATCGGGCGCGACCTCGCCGATGCGGCTCTGGACCTCGCGCAGCGGAAGGAGCGTGGCGCCGATCACGTGGCCGGCGTCCCACTCGTCCTGCTGGCGGACGTCGATCACGCGATAGCCGTCGCGGGCCAGCGCGACCGCCTCGGCAGTGCTCACCTCGCGGAAGGGAAAGTTCGGGTCGTTGTTCACGGTCAGGTTCCTGTCGTTGGTCGATTCATGGGGCCGATCCCCCCTGGTTGGCGCCGGCCAGCACCTCGGCCTCGTCGGGCCAGCGCGCCTCCGCGCCGATGACGGCGCCCTGCAGCACCTTGTAGGACAGCAGCGCGCACTTCAGCCGCGCGGGGCCGATCGGCACGCCGAGGTTCTCCACCACCTCCCGAGGGTCGATGGCACGGAGCTCGTCGAGCGACATGCCGCGCAGCTCATCGGTGAGGATGGATGCCGACGCCTGGCTGATCGCGCAGCCGCGCCCGTCGTGCGCAACGTCGGCCACGCGCCGCTTCTCCTCGTCGAGCTGGATCGTCATGGCCAGCTCGTCCCCGCAGGTGGGGTTCGAGTCGGCGAAGTGGAGGTCATGCGGGTCGAGCACGCCCCGGTTGTGCGGGTTGCGGTAGTGCTCGAGGATGAAGTCGCGGTACAGGTTGTCCATCAGGCGGTCCCGAACACGCGCTGCGCCGCACGGATGGCATCGGTCAGGCGCTCGACGTCGTCGAGGTCGTTGTAGACGTAGAAGCTGGCGCGCGTGGTGGCCGGAAGGTCGTAGCGCAGCATCACCGGCTGTGCGCAGTGGTGGCCCGCACGAACCGCGACGCCCTCGCCGTCGAAGATCGTGGCCACGTCATGCGGATGGATGCCTTCGAGCACGAAGCTGATGACGCCGGCATGCTCGTTCGGGCTGTCGGGGCCCATACGACGGACGCCCGCGAGCTCCCCGAGCGCGGCCCATGCATGCTCGAACAGGAAGCGCTCGTGGGCGCGGACATCGGCCATGCCGATGCGCTCGAGATACTCGACGGCGGCCGCCAGCCCAGCGGCCTCGGCGATGGCCGGCGTCCCGGCCTCGAACTTCCAGGGCACTTCGTTCCATTCGGTGCCCTCGAGGGTGACGCGCGTGATCATGCTGCCGCCGGTCATGAAGGGCGGCATGGCGTCGAGCAGCTCGCGTCGACCCCACAGCGCACCGATCCCGGACGGGCCGAGCATCTTGTGGCCGGACAGGGCCAGGAAGTCGACCCCCAGCGCGGCCGCGTCGACCGGCATGTGTGGCACGCTCTGCGCGGCGTCCAGCACGGTCACGGCACCGGCCTCGCGGGCGGCGCGCGCGATGTCGGCCACCGGGTTGATCGTGCCCAGCGAGTTGCTGACCTGGCTGAAGGCGACCAGCTTCGGGCCGCGCGCCAGGCGGGCATGAAGGTCGTCGAGATCCAGGCGGCCGTCGTCGGTGATGCCGACGTACTCGATCGTAGCGCCCGTTTCCGCCGCCAGCTGCTGCCAGGGCACGAGGTTGGCGTGATGCTCCATCTCGGTCGACAGGATGAGGTCGCCGGCGTGGACGTTCGTGCGCCCCCAGCTGTAGGCGACGAGGTTGATCGCCTCAGTCGCGTTGCGCACGAAGACGACCTCGCGTTCGCTGGGGGCGCCGATGAACCGCGCCAGCGCGCGCCTCGCGCCCTCGAAACGCTGCGTCGCGTCCTCGCTGAGCTCGTAGATGCCGCGATGCACGTTGGCGTAGTGGTGACCGTAGGTATCGGCCAGCGCGTCGATCACCGCGCGCGGCTTCGGGGCCGAGGCGGCGGAGTCGAGAAAGGCCAGCGGACGACCGGACCGATGCGGGCGATCGAACACCGGGAAGTCGGCGCGCAGGGCGGCACCGTCGAAGACGCCGCTGGTGCGTACCTGCTCGATCGCCATCGGTCGTTCCGTCCGCTCGGCCTAGCGCTGCGCGACCGGCTCGGGTGCCGCCGCGCTGTCGCCGACACCGGCTGGCAACCCGACCTGCTCCCGCACCCAGTCGTAGCCGTTCGCCTCGAGCTGGTGCGAGAGCTCCTCACCGCCGGACATCACGACCCGGCCGTCGAGCAGGACGTGGACGAACTGCGGCTTCACGTAGTTCAGCATCCGCTGGTAGTGGGTGATCATCAGCACGCCCATGTCGGGCGACAGCGTCGCGTTGATCCCGTCGGCGACGTTCCGCAGGGCGTCGATGTCGAGCCCGGAATCGGTCTCGTCCAGGATTGCCATCCGCGGGCTGAGGACGGCCATCTGGAGCATCTCGAGCCGCTTCTTCTCGCCGCCGGAGAAGCCCTCGTTCACGTAGCGCGACGCGAAGCCAGGGTCCACGTGGAGGAGCGCCATCTTCTCCTCCATCAGCTTGCGGAACTTGGCGAGCGGGATGCCGGTGTACTTGATCGACTGCTCGCCGGTCTCGTCGGCCGGCTTGGGGTGATGCACCGCGTTGTAGATGTTGCGCAGGAAACTGGCGACGGTCACGCCAGGGATCGCGCTGGGGTACTGGAAGGCGAGGAACAGGCCCAGCCGCGCGCGCTTGTCGGGCGACATGCCCAGCGGCGTCGGGCCGGCGAGCAGGTCCTGGCCAGCCCAGGTGATGGTGCCCGCGTCGACCCGATACTCGGGATGGCCCATCAGCGTATAGGCGAGCGACGTCTTTCCGGAGCCGTTCGGCCCCATCAGGGCGTGCACCTCGCCCTGGCGCACGGTCAGGTCGAGTCCCTTGAGGATCTTCTTGCTCCCGATGCTCACTTCGAGCCCGGAGATGACGAGTTCGTCGGTCATGCGTTCCTTGCTGACTGCTGCGTCGTGGATGAGTGTGCTGCTGCGATCTTGCGGCGGACCGCTGGAGGGTACGGAGGTCCACCCGCGGTGGCGGCCACCTCGGCCAGGTTGGTCGTCCCGAGCGACAGGCTGAGCGACTCGTACACCCGCTGGAAGACCTCGTGCACGCTGCACGGCTGTGGTCGGTCGCAGTGCTCGAGGTCGTCGACACCGGCGCACGGCATCTCCAGCAGCGGGCCCTCGAGCGCGCGGACCGCATCGGTCATCGAGATCTCGGCCGCCGGGCGGGCCAGCCGATAGCCGCCGGCCTGGCCGCGCGTCGCCGTCACGAGGCCGGCTCGGCGCAGGTCGCCGACCAGTTGCTCGAGGTAGGCGTGCGGCAGCTTCTCGCGCTTCGCGATCTCGGTGAGCGACAGGCAGCGGTCCTCCTCGGACCGCGCCAGCGTGACAAGAACCCGGATGCCGTACTCGGTGCGAGTGCTGATCTTCATCGTCTCAATCCAACCGGACGCGAATCTCGTCGCCATCGGCGACGGTCTCGTAGGCCCGCACCGGGCGCACCGGCGGGAGCGCGAGGACGCGGCCGGTGAACAGGTCGAAGCGGCCACCGTGTCGGGGGCATTCGACCGCGTTGTCGTCCAGCTCGCCCTCGCCGAGCGTGCCGCCGTCGTGGGTGCACACGTTGTCGATCGCTCCCCACTCGCCGTCCTCGGTCAGGCCGACGCACAGCGAGCGCCCGTCGACATCGACGACGCGCACTGTGCCGGGCTCGACATCGCCGGCGCGGACCAGTGTCACGAAGCCGGTGGCGGGCTGCTCGAGGGCCGTCATGCCGCGTCCTCCTCACTGGACCCGATGCGGCCCGCCAGCGCCGCGAGAACGCGCTCACGGATCGTCTCGTCGTGGACCTGGCCGACCACCTGCTCGAAGAAGCCGCGCACGATCATCCGCTCCGCGGCGCTTGCGTCGAGCCCGCGGGTCTGGGCGTAGAACAGCTGGATCGGATCGATCGCGCCGGCCGTGGCCCCGTGGCCGCAGCGGAGGATGTCGTTCGTCTCGATCTCGAGGACCGGGATCGGCTCCGCGCCCGCGGTCGGGCTGAGGAGCAGGTTGCGGCATTCCTGGTAGGAGCTGGTCTGGCGTGAGCCGGCGCGGACCTTGGTCACGCCGTAGAACGCCGCACGAGCGTCGTCGTAGAGGGCAGAGAGGTAGAGCAGGTCGCTGGTGGTGTAGCTGGCATGGAGGTCCTGCTCGGAGTTGATGTCGATGTGCTGGTCGTCGCCGGCGGCGAGCAGCCCGAGCAGCCGCGAGGTGCCGCCCTTGCCGGTCATCTGAATGTCGAGGCCGACCTTCGTCACCTTCGAGCCAACCTCGGCGTTCAGCGTTGTGACCTCGGCGTCCTGGCCGACGACCACGCGCTGCGAGCCGATGTTCCAGGCGCCGTCGCCGAGCAGCTGAAGGTTCGCGTAGCGCACCCGGGCGCCCTGGCCCGCGACGACCTCGACGATTCCGCCAAACCAGCCGTTCGCCCCGTCCGGCGAGGCGACCTCCTCGAGCAGCGTGACGTCGGCACCCTCATCGGCCACCAAGAGCGTCACGGGAAGGTAGGTGACGTCCGCGCGCTCGAGCCTGGTGCGGACGACGATGGTGCCGTCCACGGCGACGCCGCGCGGAACGTGGCAGAACACGCCACCGGTCCAGGCGGCCTGGGCCAACGCCCAGAAATGTGCGTGCGAGGCGAGGCCCTCGGATTGGCCGATGTGGCGTCGGACCAGGTCAGCGTGGTCGCGGATGGCGGTCCGCAGATCGGTGACCACGACACCTGCCTCAGCGGCGCCTGGCGGCAAGGTGACCTCGACTGCCGGGGCGTCGATCAGGAGCTCGCCGTCGCGCGGCAGCGGCGCAAGGTCGGTTCGACGCCACTCCTCCTCCAGGCCGGTGGGCGGAGGGGTCGCCGAGGCCCGCTCCCACCACGCGGCGCGAAGCTCGCGCAGCCAGTCGGGCTCGCCCAGGTGGTCGCTGATTCGCCCGATCGCGTCGCCGTCGAGCGAGGTCGCGGTGGCCGCGATCGTCACCCGACCGCGCCCTCCATCTGGAGCTGGATGAGGCGGTTCATCTCGACCGCGTACTCCATCGGCAGCTCCTTCACGATCGGCTCGATGAAGCCGTTCACGATCATGGCGCTGGCCTCGGCCTCGGACAGGCCGCGGCTCATGAGGTAGAAGAGCTGCTCGCTGCCGACCTTGGAGACCGTCGCCTCGTGGCCGATGGTGACGTCTTCCTCGTCGATCTCCATGTACGGATAGGTATCCGAGCGCGCCTCCTCGTCGAGGATCAGCGCATCGCAGCGGACCGTGGACTTCGACTTCGCACAGCCGGGGTAGACCTTCACCAGGCCGCGGTAACTGGTGCGGCCGGTGCCCTTGGAGATTGACTTCGAGGTGATCAGCGAGGTCGTGTTCGGCGCCGCGTGGATGATCTTGCCCCCGGCGTCCTGGTGCTGCTCGTCGCCGGCGAATGCGATGGACAGGACCTCGCCATGCGCCCGCTCGCCGACCAGGTAGATCGACGGGTACTTCATCGTGACCTTCGAGCCCAGGTTGCCGTCGACCCACTCCATCACCGCGTCCTCGTGGGCAACGGCCCGCTTGGTGACGAGGTTGTAGACGTTGTGGCTCCAGTTCTGGATCGTGGTGTACCGGACGCGGGCGCCCTTCTTGACGATGATCTCGACCACGGCGCTGTGCAGGCTTGCGGTGGAGTACGTCGGAGCCGTGCAGCCCTCGACGTAGTGCACGCTCGAGCCCTCGTCGGCGATGATCAGCGTCCGCTCGAACTGGCCCATGTTCTCGGTGTTGATCCGGAAGTAGGCCTGCAGCGGCAGCTCGACGTGGACGCCCTTCGGTACGTAGATGAACGAGCCGCCCGACCAGACGGCCGTGTTCAGCGCCGCAAGCTTGTTGTCATTCGCCGGAATGACGGTCCCGAAGTGCTCGCGGAACATCTCGGGGTATGTCTTCAGCGCCTCGTCGGTGCCGAGGAAGATGACGCCCTGCTTCTCGAGGTCCTCTCGGATGTTGTGGTAGATGACCTCCGAGTCGTACTGCCCACCGACGCCGGCGAGGTACTTCTTCTCAGCCTCGGGAATGCCCAGCTTGTCGTACGTGCGGCGGATGTAGTCGGGCACGTCGTCCCATGACTGGGCGGCCTTGTCGGTCCCGGTCACGTAGTAGTAGATGTCCTGGAAGTCGATCCCGTCGAGGTCGGCCCCCCACTTCGGCATCGGCCGGGCCTCGAAGTGGCGGTAGGCCTTGAGGCGCAGCTTCGTCATCCACTCCGGCTCGCCCTTGACGCGGCTGATCTGCTCCACGATCTCGGCGTTGATCCCCTTTGGGAACGTCGTGCGGGGCTGCTCGGTGTCGTGCCAGCCGTACTTGTAGCTGTCGGGGATCTGGGTCAGAGCTGGATTCGGAAGGGCCATGCGCTCCTCGCGGGTCTGCCGGAATCCGTCTGCACACGAATCCCGACTGAAATGGTCGGTGTTCGGGATGATTGTCCGTCAGGGACTCCGTTCGGTCAACCGAAGGCGTCCGATGATCGGCGGCGGTGTCAGGCCGTTCAGCCGTCGGCGTAGGCACCCATCTGGCTGAAGACCGACTGGTCCACCACGCGCGGGCCGCCAAGGACGATGATCCGCCTCGGATTCAGGCGTTCGAGCTCCGTTGCCGATGCCCCCGGCACGCCGACGTCGCGCACCAGGATGGTGGGCGCACCGCGGATGGCGGCCGCGGGGCCCGCAGCCAGCGCATCGGGAAAGTTCAGGCCGGTGGCAACGTACGCCATCGGCGCGCCGGACGGGTGGTGGTGGCGCGAGATCACAGCCGCCGTCGCGAAGCGGTCGGCTCCCGCCAGCCGCAGGACGCCGCCGCCGGTGTCGTAGGCGTCGAGCGCTGACGCCACCCCGGCCGATACCGCCGCCGTGCCGCCCAGGACGATGATCCGGCCGGGCCGGAGCCGCGTCAGGGCGCTGCGCGTGGCGCCCGGCAGCTCACCTGGCAGGGTGAGCAGGATCGGGCCGCCGGCACGGGCGGCATGTGGAACCGCCGCCAGCGCATCCGGCCAGTTGCGGCCGCTGGCGACATAGACGGCCGGAACGCCGGGCGCGAATGCGTTCGAAATCGCGGCTGCGGTGGCGTAGCGGTCCGCGCCTGCGACGCGAGTCACGCCACCGCCGGTGTGGAAGCGACCGACCAGCGACGCGACGTAGTCGCCGATCACGCTGGTGCCACCGACGATCACGATCCGCTGCGGATTGAGCCGCTCGAGCTCGGTGGTGGCGAGGGCGGGCAGCGAGTTGCGTTCGACGAGGACCACCGGTCCACGCTGGAACCCGGCCGCCGCCCCGGCGGCCAGCGCATCGGGGAAGTTGGCGCCGGTGGCGACGTAGGCGACCGGGACGCCGGGCGCGAACGCGTCCTCGGAGGCTGCCGCGGCCGTCTCGTAGCGACTGTTGCCGTACTGGCGCTCGACGCGGGCGGTCGAGGCGGGCGCCGTCTGGCATGTGCGCCCGGAGCCGAGGACCTGCACTGGCCCGTTCGTCGCCGTGATCCGGACCCGGGCGTAGGCGCAGTTGTTCGTCTCGTTGGACTCGAGATACCAGTTCTGCTCGTCCGCGCGGGCCTGGACCGTGTAGTCGCCTGCCGGCAGGGTGCTGATGTCGATCCACTGGTACGCGAAGTTGGCGGGATAGTCGTCGCCCCATCCGACCGACAGGCCCATCCGGTTGGTGAGGTCACCCCGGTCACCGCAGAAGCTCCCGGGGTATACCGGCGATTGCGGTGCGCCGGGCATGGCCAGGTTGTAGCGGTAGGAGTCGAGGAAGCAGAATCCGACCTTCGTGCCGCGTCGGACCGCGCCGTTCGCCGACCACATCTGGTAGAGCATCACGCCCTGGATGTGCCAGTGATCGTGGCCGTCGACGGCGTACTCCATCAACGCGCGGCTGTCGACCAGCCGGACGTTGCCGGAGCCGTCGTGGATCGCCTGCTGCGTGCGCAGGTGCGGCTGGCTGAGGTTGTCACGGCGGCCGCGCACCTCGAGGGGCCCGGTGCCCTCGTTGGTCATGATCGTCCGGAAGCGCAGCCGCCGCTCGCCACCGGAGTTCTCGGTGTAGAAGTTCGACAGCGGTGCCATTCGCAGATCGGGAAGCCGATCCGCGCCGGCCGACGCGGGGCTCGCGGCGGGCGGCGACGCGGTGACCAGGACGAGCGCGATCGCCACACGGAGGAGACGGATCGTGGCGCGACGCATGGGCAGCCTCGAAGCAGGATCGATCGTGGCTCCGAGCCTATCAGACCGCCTGTTCGGGCCGTGGCCGTGGTCGACGTTGCGCCACCGGTACGATCGTTACGTGACGCTCTCCACCGGCGCTCGGGCGGCGACGATCTCGCGCATCCGGGTCGCATCCATGGCCGAGTCGATCGACGCCAGCTGGACCACGGTCCCACCATCGAGGTAGGCGAGCAGACCGTCCGACAGCCAGCGCTCCTCGTCCCAGGCCGATGCGCTGCCGACGACGTCGATGGGCACCCCGGCCACCTCCGAGAAGAACCACGGCTCGGGGGCGGGAGTGACCGGGAGCCCCAGCATCGAACGCCCCGCGCGCTCGCCCGCCTCGCGGGCCGCGTGCCAATGCTCGATCCGCACCGGCCCATGGCGCGCGACATCCCCAGCCGCCCAGATGGCCGGGTGCGACGTCCGCTGGCCCGCGTCGACCACCACCCCGTCATCGACGTCCAGTCCGGCGATCCGCGCAACGTCGTCGCGCGGCCGAACCCCGACGCCCGCCACGACGAACGCGGCGGGCAGGTGCTCGTCGCTCAGCCACGCGCCATTGGCGATCCGCTGGACACCGGCTTCCAGTCGCACGCCGATGCCAGCGTGCGCCAGGCGGTCCTCAGCCCATGACGCCAGCTCGGTCCCCATGCGCCCGGACCACAGTCGATCGGCCAGCTCGACGATCGTGGGCCGCAGGCCCAGGGCGCTCAGGGACGACGCGACCTCGATGCCGATGAAGCTGCCGCCGATGACCACCACCAGCCCTCCCCGTCCCGCGGCCGCGGCCGCCGCCCGCAGGCGATGGGCATTCTCCAGGGTGCGCAGCAGGATGACGTCGTCGCCGCCGGGCACAGGAAGGGGCCGCGGCTCTGCGCCGGTTGCCAGCAGGCAACGGTCGAAGCCGATGCGGGCGCCGTCGTCGAGCGTCGCCTCCCTGGCCTCGAGATCCAGGCCGAGCACGCGGCGGCCGGTGATGAGCTCGACGTGGCGGCGCTCGTACCAGCGCTCAGGCTCGGCCAGCACGAGGTCGTCCGGCAGGTCGGCGCGCAGCAGCTCCTTGCTCAGCGGCGGTCGGTTGTAGGGGGCGCTCGTCTCGTCGGTGACCAGCAGGATCCGGCCGTCGAACCCTTCACGGCGAAGCGCCCTCGCGCAGCGGACCGACGCGACGCCACCCCCCACGAGCAGCACATCGGTCGACTCGGTCGTTGCAGCCACGACCGAATGCTAGCGGTGGCCGCCGTTCCCAAGATGGCCGCCGCCTACGAGACACCAGCAGCGGTCAAGGTGTTCGGCTTCGGCCGCTCGCGCGCCTCGGATAGACTCGCGCCGATGACCCTTCTGGACGGGCTCGCGCTTCGCGAGGCAACGAGCGAGGACCTCCCGGCCATCGGCTCACTGCGGGAGTCGGTGGGCTGGACGGCACCAGGGTGGGCGCTGCGCGCCGTTATCGGCGTGCCGCATGCCCGGTGCGTGGTCGTCGACGACGGCGCCAGGACGGTGGCGGTGGGATCCGGGATCGCCTACGGGCCGCTCGGGTTCGTCGGCAATATGGTGGTCGACGAAGCCCATCGGCGCCGTGGCCTCGGTTCCGCCGTCCTCGATGCGGTCACGGAGTTCCTCGATCGCGCGGGCTGCCGTCGCATCGAGCTGAATGCCACCGACCAGGGGCGACCGCTGTACGAGCGCCATGGGTTCGCCTCGATCGGGACCAGCGCCACCACCCGCATCCCGCGCACGGCGACGCTGGCGCGCGACCCGACCACCGCGGTTCGCCAGGCGAGCCCCATCGACCTCGACTCCCTTGCGGAGTACGACCACCCTCGATTCGGTGGCGATCGGCGGATGATCCTGGCCGCGCTGCTTGGCGACCCGTCCGTGCGGGTGGTCGTCGCCGACCGGGATAAGGTGACGGAAGGCTACTCGTGCATCCAACAAGACCCGCCACGCATCGGCCCCATGCTGGCGGACGATCCGCGGGTGGCCGAGACACTGCTCGTCGAAGCCTTCGCACGGCATCCCGCGACCGACGCCCTGCGCCTCAACCTGCCCCCCAACAACAAGCCCGGCGCGGATTGGCTCCGCGGGCTCGGCCTCGAGGTCGAACCGTGGGACGGCCGGATGGCTCGTGGGCCGCAGGTTCCGCGGCGGGATGACACGGTCTACGGGATGGCGTTCGGCGCACTCGGATGAGCATGGCCGAGCGGTCTCGTCCTGCGAGCGCGCTCCGGCTTCTACACGATCGCCACCGACGACGGGGAGCTGGTCGAGGCGCGGCTGCGGGGCCGGGTGAAGAAGGAGCGCCAGAGCTCCGACCTCGCGGTGATCGGCGACCGGGTCGTGGTCGAGCGGCTGGCCGACGGCACCGGCGCCATCGCCTCGGTCGAGCCCCGCGTCCGGCGATTCAGCCGTCGCCAGCCCGGCCCACGGGGCACGTGGCGGGAGGACGTGATCGTCGCCAACCCCGACCTGGTGGCCATCGTGTTCTCGACCGATCGGCCGCCTCCGAACCCCCGGCTGATCGATCGGTTCCTGGTCGTGGCCGAGTACAACGAGGTCCCGGCGCTGCTCGTCGCGAACAAGGTGGACCTCGACGCGGATGCGGCCCGCGCGGCCTTCGGGCCCTACCAGCGCATCGGCTACGACGTCCTGTTCACGTCGGCGAAGGCCGGCATCGGCATCGAGGAGCTGCGGGGACGCCTGGCCGGCCACCTCTCGATCGTGACCGGCCCGTCCGGCGTCGGGAAGTCCACCCTGCTGAATGCGCTCCAGCCCGGTCTGCAGCTGGCCACCGGTGAGGTCTCGTCGGTTGAGGAGGGCAAGGGCAAGCACACGACCACGCATGCCGAGCTGCTGGCCCTGGAAAGCCCTCAGGGCGGCTACGTGGCGGACACGCCCGGCATCCGCGAGCTGGGGCTGTTCGAGATCCCGCAATCCGAGCTGGCCTGGTGCTTCCCGGAGTTTCGCCCGCACCTGGGAGGCTGCGCCTTCAACGACTGCTCGCACCTGCACGAGCCGCGCTGCGGCCTGCGGGCGGCGGTCGGCGCCGGCCAGGTCTCCGAGGAGCGCTACGACTCGTATCGGCGCATGCTCACCGGCGACCTTGCTGGCTGAGCGGCCGTACAATCGCGGCCACCATGGAGATCGCCGCGGGCGTCCACCAGGTCCGCCTGATCGGCGCCGATACGTTCCTCCTGGCCGACGAGCGGCTGACCCTCATCGATGCGGGAATGGTTGGCACGCGCCGGGCGCTCGAGCGCTACCTGCGCCGCCTGGGACGCCGCCTCGACGAGGTCGAGCGGATCATCTGCACCCACGGGCATCCCGATCATATTGGTGGCCTGTCCGAGCTCGTGAAGGATCGGACCGATGTGGAGGTCCTCATTCATGCCGATGACCTGGCCGGGCTGCAGCGCCCGCTGCGAGAGGCGCTCGCTCCCGCCCAACCGCGCGCAGAACGCCGCGGACGGATCATCCAGTACCTCACCCGCGCGCCGGCGATGCCGACGCCGATCGAGGACGGCGCGCTGCTGCCGGTGCTCGGCGGCCTCCGCGTGATTCACACGCCCGGGCACACCCCCGGCAGCATCTGCCTGTACCTGGAAGGCGCACGCGTCCTGTTCACCGGCGACGTGCTGCAGGTCCACCGCGGCCGGCTCACCTTCGCCAGTGCGTTCTTCAGCCACGACCACGGCGCCGCGCGCGCCTCGGTCGAGCGCCTCGCGGCGCTCGACGTGGACACGATCGCGCTGTCCCACTACCCGCCTTGGCGCCAGAGCCCCACCGCGGCGCTCCGTGAGCTGGCCGCGCGAGCGGCGGGCTGACGCCGAGGGACACCGCCTCGAGGCCGCCGTCTCCGCTCTGTAGGGCTCAGTCGGCCGAGGTCAGCTCACGCACGACATCCAGGGTGACCGCGGCGAACACCTCCACCCGCGCAAGGTCGACGTTGTCGAGGTCGTCGCAGCCGATGTGGTAGCAGGGGTCAGGCGCCGGTCCGCCGCCCCCCGCGCCGGGCTGCGCTGCCCCTCCGGTCGCCGACGCGCCGGCGAACAGCCCGCCGGTCGGGATCCCGGCCTGTACGAAGCCGAAGTGATCGCTCGAGCCTCCGAGGTCGACCGGCTCGAAGGGCTCGCCGCGAGCCTGAAGGGCTGCGACGAACGCCTCGGTGATGCGCTCCGATCCGGGCGGCGCCGACGGCTCGTCGTAGACGAGGTTGGCACCGTTGACCGATCCCGCCATGTCGAGGTTGAGGTACGCCTCCACTTCGTCTCCCAGCGATCCCGCGTACGCGCGGGAGCCGATGGAGCCGAACTCCTCCGCTCCCCAGAATCCGACCCGGACCGCCCAGCCGTCCGGGATGCCCTCCGCTGCGAGCTGCCGCGCCACCTCGAGCGTCGCCGCCACGCCGCTGCCGTTGTCGTTGATCCCCGGTCCGTCGAGAACCGAGTCGAGATGGGCGCCGACCATGACCACCCGCGGCCCATCGCCGAGCTGGCCGATCACGTTGCGGAACGTCGACGGCGGCAGCTCCGTGGCGACCTCCAGGCGCACCTCCGCCCCGTCGGTGTCCTCGAGCAGGCCGATCGCCTCATCGGTCACGCTGACGACGGGGATCGAGATCCCCGCCGGGTCGAGCAGCGTCGGCCGGAAGATCTCGCCAGGCCCGCGGCCGGGATATCCGACCAGCAGCGCGGCCGCATCGGCCGCTGCCGCGTTCAGCGCCTGGTCGCGCCGGAAGCACCCGCCCTCGGTGGTCAGGACGAGGTCGCCGGGCGAGACACCGGCGAAGTCGCCCGAGCTGCAGCCGCTGCCGTCGAGCACCGCGACCGGCCCGGTCACCATCCCACCCGGCGAATAGATCAGGGCGCGCAGCTCGTCCGGCCCGCTGAAGACGCGGTCGCCCACCTCGAGCGTTCCGCCGAGGTCGCGGAAGCCGGTGAACTCGACCTCCGGCGTCTCCACCGCGAAGCCGATGGACGAAAGCTCGGCGGCCACATGCTCCACCGATGCCTCGTAGCCGCTTGTTCCCGCGGCTCGGATCCCGCCGTGAGCGTCCGCCACCGCCTGCAGGGCCGCAAGATCGTCGCCGATGCGGTCGATGTCGACGTCCGATGGATTCAGCGGGACGCTCGCGAACGGCGTCGTCGAGGCGGCCGAGCCGGCGGAGCCAGAGCTCGTGGCAGATGGAGATGGCGGCGGCAAGCTCCCGCATGCGGCGAGCAGCCCGGCGAGGGTGAAGGCCGCGGACGAGCGCGAGGGGGCGAGTCTCATCAGTGAGCCTACCCTCGCAGCGACGCCGCGGTTCACGCCCGTGGACCTCGCCTCGGACCGGACCCCGATCAGGCGACCCAGAAATCGAAGGTGTAGAGCGTGGCGAGCAGCGTCATCAGCAGGGCCTGGTCGCTCACGTGCGCGTCAACGCTCCGCGGTAGAGGTCCATCAGCCGGGTGCTCAGGCCGGGACCGGCGCCGACGAGCTCGGCGAACGCCGGACCGTCGAGCGCAAGCAGGACGCCGGGGCTCGTCGCGGTGACGGTTGCCGTGCGCGGTACGCGTCGCAGCAGGCCGATTTCGCCGAAGACGTCTCCGGGCCCGAGCTGTCTGAGCTCGACGTCCCCATCGTCGCTCGCTTGCGTGACGCGCAGGGCCCCCTCGCTGACGAGGTAGAACCGATCCGCCGGGTCGCCCTGCCGGATGACGACCTCGCCGGCAGGCACGGGGACCGTCACCAGCTGCCTGGCGATGGCCTCCAGCCGGGCGGCCGGCAGGCCGGCGAAGATCGGGTGCCCGAGGAGCACGGCGGTGCGTGCCTCGACCGCCACCGGCTCGACACCCCGGCCGCTCAGCAATAGCGCCGCGACCGCCCCGAGCACGACCAGCGCGGCGGACCCGGCGAGCACCCACGCGACGCCGAGGGAGCTGGCCAGGATGGGCACCAGCAGGGAACCGAGCGAATAGAGAATCGCCGAGCTCGTCTGCAGGGCACCGACCGCGCGGCCGCGCAGGCCGTCGGGAACGATGCGCTGCACGAGGGTGGTCGTCACGATCTCGAGCAGCAGGAGACCGCCGACGGCGACGGCAATCGCGATCATCGCCACCGGCAGAGACGGTGCTGACCCCGAGCCACGCCAGGCCGACGGCGCCGACCGCGCCACCGAGGACCAGGGGCACGCGGAGCGGGCGTGCCAGCAGCGCTCCGCCGGCGATGCCGGCAACCACGCCGCCGACCCCCACCGCGGCGTTGAGATAGCCGGTGCCCGCCTCCCCGGCATCGAGGACGTCGACGGCGAGCAGGACGGTCAGGACGCCCAACCCGCCGCTGACGAAGCTCGTCGCCGAATCGAGCGCGAACGGGCCGGCCAGCCGGCTGGCCAGGAGGCGCCAGCCCTCCGGAACGGGTGCTGCCTCTGGCCCATCACCGGTCGCGGCGGGGGCGGTGGGTCGGATCGGGAGGCGCCACAGGACCACGGCGACGACGGCGAACGAGGCCGCGTTGAGGAGGAAGGCGATCTCGACGCCGCCGGCAGCCAGCAGCAGGCCCGCGAGCGCCGGTCCGATGATGAAGGCCAGGTTGTCGAGCGTCGCCCACGCCGAGTTCGCCGGCCCGAGATCTCGCTCGTCGACCAGGGTCGGCACCAGCGCGGCAATCGCCGGGTTGAAGAACGTCGAGAAGCAGGCGGCGAGGATCGACAGGCCGACGACCACCAGGATCGACGCATCGACGGCGACGGCCGCGGCGAGCGCCAGCATCAGGACCCCGCGCGCCACGTCGGTCACGAGCAGCACCATGCGGCGATCGAAGCGGTCGGCGACGATGCCGGCCGGCACCGACAGCAGGACGTAGGGAAGGATGCGGGCGGCGCCCACGATGCCGAGGAGGACTGGCGACTCGCTCTCGGCGTAGACGAGCACCAGGACGGCGACGAGGTAGAGCCAGTCGCCGATGCCCGACACGAACTCGCCGGCCAGCAACCGCGCGAGCGCCGGGCTGCGGCGGAAGAGGTCGAGGTACGTCCTGACCAGGCTCACCTGCGATGCCGCCACGGGTGCCGGCGGCCGGGATTGTCGGACACGCTGGCGAGGATCGTCTTGACCTCGAAGGGCGTGAGGCCCGGATGCTTCGACAGGATCAGCGCCACCAGGCCCGCGATGTGCGGGGCCGCGAAGCTGTTGCCCGTCGCCACCGTGGAGCCGCCGTCCTTCCAGGCGATCGGCACGTCAACGCCCCATGCGCCGAACTCGACCGGTGGCTCAGGGTTGTAGTAGACCCGCCATGGATCGGCCTCGCCGTGCGCGGCGACCGAGATCACCGACGAGAACAGCGACGGATAGCTGGGCGCCGGGACGTTGTTCGCCGCGCTCACCAGGGCGGTCGACTGGAAGTAGGCCCGGTCGACGAGATCGTGGAAGATCGGGAAGAGCGACTCGCTCTTGGACGACAGGCTCAGGTTGCAGACGGACAGCCGCTGGTCGATTGCCCACTCCAGCCCTGCCGCGAAGGCCGTTCCCTTGCCGCGCAGATCCGCCCCGAGGACGCGGATCGAGACGAGCTCGACCTCCGGCGCCAGCGACAGGATGATCGCGCCACAGGCCGTCCCGTGCCCGAAGAGGTCGATCGGCTCATCGGGGACAACGCGCGGTCCGTCCTCGGTCATCTCGACGGCGACGTTCTCGACCACGCGCCCGTTGAGCCGAGGATGGGCGTTCTCCAGACCGGAGTCGATGATCCCGACCCGCACGCCCGCGCCGGTCGCTCCGCCCCACGCCCACTCACGGCTGACGCCGCGCACGCGCAGGGAGCGGCGGAGGTGGCGGCGGGGGCTGGCGAACGGCTCCGACCAGGCGGGTAGCGCGGGGTCGGTCATCGACCCCGGCGGTCCCGTCGGCTCTGCTCCGCGTGCGTCGCCAAAACGGCGAGGATATCGGCGACCATCGACGTCTCACGGTCGGTCAGGCCGCGCAGCCGATCGACCTGGTCGACCAGGCGCCAGAAGGGCGTCTCCTCATCGGCGTCCAGGCCCGCCGTGGTCGTGGAGACGAGTGACTCGACCGCCGCGTCATCCATGTCGGGGGCGAGCTCGCGAAGGACCCCGCGGAGGAGGCTCGCGGTGTCACGCTGGACCCGGGCGGCGGCGATGGCGACCGTGGCCTGGGCGGCGAACACCGCCAGCAGCTCCATGTCGCGCAGCGAGAAGGTCGGGGAGCTGTGCTTGTCGAGCACCTGCAGGACGCCGACGGTGCCGTGCTCGTCGAGCAGGGGTGCGGCCGCGATCGAGCGCGGCACGTACCCGGTCTGCTGGGCGGCATCCCGGTTGAAGCGAGGGTCGCTGGCGACGTCGGAGAGTGCGAGCGCCTGGCCAGTCGAATAGACGTAGCCCGCGATTCCCTGTGTGGGTGGCACGGTCAGGCCGACCGCGCCGGCCCCCTTCTCACCGGCCGCGACGCGGAACTCGAGCCGGTCGGGATCCTGCTCGAAGAGCGCGATGGACGCCGCCTCGGCGTCGAAGAGCTTGACGGTCGCGTCGACGATGCTCTGCAGGAGCCGCGTCTCCGCGTCCCCGCCGATCCGCCGCGCGACGCTCGAACGCCGCGCCGCCGCAACGAGTGCAGCGTGCGCGGCGCCCGAAGATCGGTTCGCCACGACGAGACCTTACTGGAACTTGGCGTGTCCCTCGGTGTCGTCGTCGTCATCGGAGGCCTTGAACTTGCCGGTGGCGGCGTGGCCCTCGGTGTCGTCGTCGTCCGACGCCTTGAACTTGCCGGTGGCGGCATGGCCCTCGGTGTCGTCGTCGTCCGACGCCTTGAACTTGCCGGTGGCGGCATGGCCCTCGGTGTCGTCGTCGTCCGACGCCTTGAACTTGCCGGTGGCGGCATGGCCCTCGGTGTCGTCGTCAGAGACCTTCCATTTGGCGGGGGCGGCGTGGCCCTCGGTGTCCTGGTCCTGGGTTTTCTCGTCATTCATGATGTGACCCTCCACTGAATCGTCGTCGTCCCATGCCTCTCCGCCGAGGGAACCTGGGCGGGAGAAGCCTTCCATCGGCGGTCGCCGCCGGTAATCCTCCACGGAATCCTCCTTGCATGGTAGGGCAGGTGGACCGCATGTCACTGCCATCCTATGGTTCTCGAGGACAATCCTCTGATCGGGCCGGCGACATCATCGGTGTCGGTTGCGCGACAGTCATCGGGCGCTTCTGCCCTCGAGCGCCGCGAGGTCGGTGATGACGATGGTGTCGCGCTCGATCACGATCAGGCCGTCGTCGACCAGGCCGCTGAGCAGCTTGTTCACGGATTGACGGGTTCCCCCGATCATGGCCGCCAGGTCGGACTGCGTGAACGGCCAGTCGAGCTCGACGCGGCCGGTCGCATCCTGGTCCGCGATGCGGGCCAGCCGCACCAGCCGGATCGCCAGCCGCCCGGCCAGATCGAGGAAGTGCAGCTCCTCGACGTGTCCGGTGAGCCGGCGAAGCTCCTCGGCCAGGGCGTGGAGCAGGGCGCGAACGATCTTGTGGTCGTCGTCGAGCAGCGCGAGAAACCGATCGCGCGGCAGGGCGAGGGTCTCGGTCGCCTCGAGGGCGGTGGCGGTGGTCGATCGGGGTGCGCCGTCGAGCAGGGCCAGCTCGCCGAAGAACTCGCCGGGGTGCAGGCTGGCGATGATCGCCTCGTCGCCTTCCTGCGACGGGAGCACGATCTTCACGCCGCCCGACGCGACGACCTGCAGCGAGTCGCCGATGTCGCCCTGGTGGAAGATCACCTCGCCACGCCGGAATCGGCGACGCCGCATCTGGGAGGCAAGCGCGCGCAGGCTCTCCTCGTCGACGTGCGCGAACAGCGCGCACCGGCGCAGGCTATCGACCGCCAGAGACGGATCGATCAAACGTCGGACTCCCCTGTGGGCAATGGCGGACAGCCGCATCACTCTCTCCCGCCCGACGCGCGTCGTCAAGGGGTCCGCGCCGAGCCACGGGGGATGCTCCACGGGGGATGCTCTACGGAGACCGTGGAGTAGAATGCGTCCTCGTCCGCGGGCGGGAGTAGCTCAGCTGGCAGAGCGCGACCTTCCCAAGGTTGAGGCCGCGGGTTCGATCCCCGTCTCCCGCTCCACATCCCCTTCACATCGGCCAGGCGACTCCCCGCGTGTCGTCGAACGGACAGCCGATCCGTGCCGAAGACGGCGCGCCCGGCGTCGGCGGCTTGCTACGGCATCGCCGGCATGCCGCCGAAGATCGGATCCACTCGAAACGCCATCGCGTTTGACGGAGGATCCGATGATCAGCTCAACACGTGTCACCTACTCGGTCGCAGCCCACAAGCACGACGAGTACCTCGACCAGGCCGCGAAGATCCGCGAGTTGAAGCGCGAGCGTCGCGAGGGATTCGTCTCCGAGGACAAGGCGGCGCACCGGCGCATGACTGCCGCGCGCCTGACCTCACAGCTGGTGGCCCGCCTCTCGCATCTGTAGTCGTCGTATGGCGACAACGACGACGGCCCGGCATCTCGCCGGGCCGTCGCTCGCGTTTCGGACCCGCGTTCAGGCGGGACGGATGTTCTGGTTGCGGCGGAAGACGTTGTACGGGTCGTAGCGGCGCTTGATGCGGGCCAACCGTGCGTACGTCGCCGGCGGATAGGCGTCGCGCACGCGCTCCTCTCCCTCGTTCTCGAGGAAGTTCACGTAGACCCCGACTGCATTCGGAGCTAGCGCAGCGAACAGTGCCCGGTTCCACGTGACCGCTTCGTCGGTGTGCTCCGGATCCACGAACGCATTGATGATCGTGACCTGGGCCGCAGCCGAGCGGTGAGCGAAGGCGGTCGCGTCAGCCGACACCCGGCTCATCGCGCCGCCGAAGGCGCGGATCTGGATCATGGAGCCATCGGGCGCCGCCTCGAGCCCCTCGAGGATGGTGTCGACCGCGGTGTCGCCGAGAGCGTCGAGGAACACCGAGCGCGTGGTGCTGGGGTGCGGCTGGCCGCCCTCCTTCGTGAACTCGTAGATGCCCACGTACGGCATCGGCATGGCGGCGACGGCGTACGGCTCGGCCACGGCGAGGAAGGGCGCGATCGCCGCCTGGCCATCGGCGGGATCGCCGTCGTACACGAACATCACCATCAGCGCCAGGCGGCCATGATGCTCCTCCGGCACGAAGGGCACCGGCGGCACCGGCATCAGGAAGCTGATCGTGGTCAGCTCGTCCGGCGCGCTGCTGGCGATCGGCACCAGGCTGCGCAGAACGTCGCGCGTCGGCGGCAGGAACAACGCACCGCCGAGCACCTCGCCAACTGGCGAGAGGCGGTACTGGAAGCGCGTGACGATCCCGAAGTTGCCCCCGCCACCGCGCACGGCCCAGAACAGGTCGTCATGCTCGGTGGCCGATGCGGTCAGCACCTCCCCGTTGGCCGTGACGATCTCGACGGCCAGGAGCGCGTCGATGGCCAGGCCGTGCTTTCGCGCCAGCCAGCCGATGCCGCCGCCCAGGGTCAGCCCGGAAATGCCGACCGCGCCCGTGTCGCCAAACGGAACGGCCATGCCGTGCTCCGCCAGGGCGCCGGTGACCTCGCCGGCGGTGAGTCCCGCGCCGGCCCAGACGGTTCCGCCGTCCAGGTCGACGTGCAGCCCGCGCAGGTCGCGCATGTCGACGACCATGACCTCGTCACCGGTGCTGTGGCCGGCGAGGCTGTGGCCACCCGACCGTACCGCGATCTCGATGCCGTTCCGGCACGCATAGGCGACCGTCGTCGCGACGTCGGCGGCGTCGGCGACGCGCGCGATGGCGACCGGTGCTCCCTGGAGGGCGGTGTTGAACACCTGTCGCTCCGATTCGTATGTCGCGTCACCGGGCCGCACGAGCGACCCTCGCAGCGTGCCGGCGAAGGCGGTCAGGTCGGCCGGCGTGGCGGCGAGGTGGAAGGTGACGGCGGAATCCATATCGGGCGAGCTCCTCGATGCGTGTGTTGGGGGTTGAGCACAGCCATCGTCGGAGAACGTGGGTTCGTCGCCATCGGAGCAACGCCCTGCCACCTGCCCGCGCATGGGTCGCGCGCGCCATACGTCGTCCGTCCCGCCCACCGCTATCCTGAATCTCCGATGACCGACCGCGATCAAGGGCTCGACCCGTGGCGTTACACGGTCCGCTACTCCGTGCGCCAGTACGAGCTGGACGTGCTGGGGCACGTCAACAACGCCGTCTACCTGAACTGGGTGGAGCAGGTCGCCATCGACCACGTGGAAGCCTTGGGCTTCGGCCGGGCCTGGACCACCGCACAGGGCGGCGCGTGGGTAGTGCGAGAGCATCACGTGACGTACCACCGGCCGGTGGAGTACGGCGACGCCGTGCTCGTCACCACGCTGCCGCAGGAGATCGGCGGGGTTCGAGGCCTGCGGCGGACCGAGATTCACCGCGAGTCGGACGGCGCGTTGACCACCGAGGTCCTGACCGAGTGGATCTGGGTACGTGCGGCCGATGGCCGGCCAGCACGCGTGCCCGCGGAGCTGCTCGCCCTGTTCCGTCGCTGACGCGGTCAGCCGTCGGGGGCGAGCGTTCCGAGCAGGAGGATCCAGGCGAGCAGGACGACGATGAGCGAGACGAGCTCGGGAGTTTCCATGCCGCTCTGACGTCGCCGGGGCCCGCGATGGATCCGCCGCCGGACCCGACATCTGGCGGGCATCGGAAGGCGACGTTCGTCGCGAAGCGCTCGCCCGATGTACGCTCCCAGCGTGCCTCGCACCGTCAGCCGCCCTTGGACGATCGTGACCGTGGCGCTGCTCGCCGGCTGCGCCGCGCCGGCCGATCCGTCACCGGCGACCTCGGATCGTGGATCGCCGACGACCACTACAAGCGCGCTCCCAGCCGCCAGCGTGCCGGCGGAGAGCGTTGCGCCGTCCAGCGCGCCGACCCCGCCACCGCTGGCGTGGGATCAGCTCGAGGTAGCGGGACCGCCGCCCCGTGAGGATCACACCTGGACGCTCGCGGCGGATGGGACCACGGCCTACCTGTTCGGCGGACGGGACGGAACGACCGCCTACGGCGACCTTTGGGCCTTCGACCTGGCCACCGACGAGTGGAGCACCCTCGCGGCGGGGGACGGGCCTGCGCCCCGCTTCGGGCACGAGGCGGCGTGGGTCGAGGACGTCGGTCTCGTCATCTTCGCCGGACAGGCGGGGACGACCTTCTTCGACGACCTGTGGGCGTTCGACCCGGTCTCCCAGACCTGGCGCGCCCTGCCGTCCGGCGGCGCCGCACCGGTCGCGCGATACGGGACATGCGCCGCCATCGGCCCGGACGGAAGGCTGTGGATCAGCCACGGGTTCACCTCCGACGGCACGCGCTTCTCGGACACCCGTGCCTACGACTTCGCGTCGGGCACGTGGTCCGACGAGACCCCCAACGGCGAGGTGCCGCTGATCCGGTGCCTCCACGGATGCTGGTGGACGGCATCGGGCGAGCTCGCGCTGTTCGGCGGCCAGACGACGGGCTTGACGGCGCTCGACGACCGATGGGTGCTGGGTGACGACGGATGGACTCGCGTTGACGGCACCGGGCCGCCGGCGCGGAACCTGTACGCCCGTGCGCGGCTGGAGGGCGCCACGCTCATCTTCGGCGGCCAGTCGCTGGACGGCGCCCGGCTGGACGACCTCTGGGTGCTCCTCGACGATGGCGAGGCGGCGCAGCTGACTCCTGAGGGCACACCGCCGGGTCGGTCGGGCGCCGAGATGGTGGTGGACGCCGGTCGGGGGCGGGTCCTGCTCTTCGGTGGGCTCGGAACCGACGGCGTGCTCGACGATGCCTGGGCGCTGGCCGGGGATCCGCTCCAGGCGGCGCCGTGACTGGCCCACGGTGTGCTGTGGGACGGAGATGGTGATGAGCAGTCCTCTCGACGAGATCGCAACCCCCGCATGGGCCATCCGGGCCGAACAGCCGATCGATATCGACCAGATCCACGAGCTGCATCGGGCCACATTCGCCAGCGCCGCCGAGGCCGAGCTGGTCGACGGGATTCGCAGCGGGCCTGACTTCCTGCCGGAACTGTCGCTGGTGGCGGCGACGGACGATGGCAGCGTCCTGGGCCACGTCCTCGTCAGCCGCGTGGTCATCGAGCACGAGGACGCGAGCCGGCCACGCACTGACGTCCTGGCGCTCGCGCCGATCGCTGTGCTGCCGCCGCACCAGGGCCGCGGGATCGGCACGGCGCTGATGCGCACGGTCCTCGAGGCGGCCGACGCTCGCGAGGAGCCGATGACGATCGTGGTCGGATCGCCGGCGTTCTACGCGCGCTTCGGCTTCGTCCCCGCGGCTGAGCTGGGCATCAGCGGGCCATACGACCGGGTGGGCGACGCCTTCCAGGCGCGTCTCCGGCCGGGCCTCGCCGAAGGGGAGCTCCCGGTCGGGATCGTGGTGTACCCGGCGATGTTCTCCACGGTCTAATCGTCGCTGCCGCTGCCGCTTCCTCCGCTACCACTGCCGCTCCCGCTGCCGCTGCTGCCACTTCCGCCCCCGCCTCCCGGCCCGGAGTTGTCGTGGTCCGTCGGACTCGGCGTGGGAGTCTCGATCTCGTCGTCGTCGTCGTCGGGTGACGGGAACGTAACGGGAGAGACGGTGGGGAGCGGGGTGACGGAGATCGTCGGCTGCGGCGTGACCAACGAGCTCGGCGAGACCGTCGGCGTGGGGGTCGGGGGGATCGACGGGGAAGCGGACACGCTGGGCACGGCCGGTGTCGGCGATGAGCCGACGTTCCTGGCTCGATCGATGAGCGTGCCCGCCAGCAGCGCCCCGCCGATGATCGCCGCAAGCACGACGACCGCCGCAACGGCGCGCAGCGGCTCTCTCCACGGGCCAAGCCACGCCCATCGACCGACGGGGATCGGCTCGTCGGCGAGGACGGCGGTGATCCGGCTCACGAGATCGGCCGGCGGCTCGCCCCCGCTTCGCCTCGCATAGGACTCCACGCGGCGGGCGACCTCGTCCAGCGTCGGGTCGACCCTGTCCAGCTCGTCGCCGGGCTCGTACGGGTTCATCGGTCCGGCTCCTCCGTCCCGAGTGCCGGGCGCAGCCGTTCCAGGCCGCGTCGCAGATGCGTCTTCACGGTGCTGATCGGCCGTCCGGTGGCCTCTGCCACCTCGGCCAGCGAGAGCTCCCCGAAGAACCGGAGCGCGACCACCTCCCGATAGGGCTCCGGCAGGGTCGCGACGGCATCCTGCACCGCGTCGCGCCGCTCACGATCCATCAGCACGCGGGTCGGCTCGCCGGCGGCGTCGGCCAGCCGCGGCTCGGGGACCGCATCCAGGTCGACGGTCGCGCGCCGCTGGGACAGGCGGCGGAATGCCTGTCTCGTGGCGATGCGCAGCAGCCAACCACGAATCGATCCCTCTCCGCGAAACGTACGGATGGAGCGATAGGCGGCCACGAAGCTCTCCTGGGTCACGTCCTCGGCGTCGTGCGGACGGCCGAGGATGCGGAGGCATGCGCGATAGACGGTGCGGGTCTCACGCTCCACGAGGACCTCGAACGCCCGGCGATCTCCGGACAGCAGAGCATCGATGAGCGCGCGGTCGTCCACGCGCCCATCGTGCCATGCCACCTCCCACATGCCGGTCGCCATCGGCGCCGATCAGTCGTCGCGACCGTCGTCGTCGCCGCCCGGGCCGGAGTTGTCGTGCCCGTCACCCCCGCCCGGTCCCGAGTTGTCGTGGTCGTCACCCCCGCCCGGTCCCGAGTTGTCGTGGTCGTCCGGCGACGCGCTCGGCTCCGGGCTGTCGGACGCGTCGTCGTCGTCTGGCGACGCGCTCGGCTCCGGGCTGTCGGACGCGTCGTCGTCAGCCGATGCGCTCGGCTCCGGGCTTTCGGATGCCGGCCGGTTGACGCCGGCGGTCGCTGCCGCGCTCGGGGAGGCATCCTGCGGCGGGGACGGGCTGGCCGTCGGGCTGGCGCTGCCCGTCGGGCTGGCGCTGGCCGTCGGGCTGGCATCGGGGATCGTCGTCCCGCCGAGCGTAAGCGTGGTCGCCTCGGGCGACGCGCTCGCGACGGTCGCAGGCCCGTTGCCGGTCGCAAGGGCGACACCGGCAAGCACCAGCAGGCCGCCGACGGCGATGGCGGCTCCGCGGATCGGCGATGAAGGATTCATTGATCGGGCTCCCCTGGACTGGCTCGAAATCGGGTGGGGCGCCTCTGACGGCGGCCCTCACTCTGATCGAGGCAGTGGCGAGCCCGAAGGTTTCAGCCCAAGCGTCTGATGGCCTCGGGTTTCCCGGTCCTCAGTCGTGCTCGTCCTCGAGGGCGGCCGTCACCGACAGAGCGACGTTTCCGCTCAGCGCGCGTGAGATCGGGCACCCGTCCTTCGCCGCCTCCGCAGCCGCGACGAATCCGTCCTCGTCAAGGCCCGGCACGACGCCGACCACGTCGAGCTCCGACCGAGTCACGGTCCAGGCATCGCCGACCTGGTCGAAGGTGACCGTCGCCGAGACGTGGACGTGATCGGGCGGGGTCCCACCGCGGACCAGCCCGCCGGAGAGCGCCATGGCGAAGCAGGAGGCATGAGCGGCGGCGAGGAGCTCCTCGGGCGAGGTTCGGCCGGCGGGTGCCTGCGTGCGCGATGACCATGAGACCGGGAGGTCGATGAACAGGTCGGTCGTCCCGGAGCTTACGGTCCCCGACCCCTCGGCCAGGGTCCCGCTCCAGGTGATGGTTGCTGATCGCGTGGCGGCCATCAGGGCGTGAACCTCCTTCGCTAGACTCCGGGCCAGATGGAGAGCCTACCCGAACGGCGTCCCGTCATCCGCGGCGAGCGGATCTACCTCCGCGCCCCCGAGCGGGCGGACGTTCCAGACTTCGTGCGCTGGTTCAACGATGCCGACGTCATTCGCAACCTGGCGATGTTCGCGCCGATGAGCCAGGCCGCCGAGGAGGGCTGGTTCGAGCGCATGTCGGCTGCATACGGCGCCACGGACTACCACTTCGTGATCTGCCTCCTTGGCGACGACCGGCCGATCGGCACCGCCGGCCTGCATGCGGTCGACCGGGCCAATGGCACCGCGGACTTCGGCATCGCGATCGGCGAGAAGTCCGAGTGGGGCCGTGGCTACGGGACCGACACAACCCGGTCGATCTGCGACTTCGGCTTCGGAGAGCTGCGCCTGGAGCGCATCGGGCTGTACGTCTACGCCGGAAACGACCGGGCCCGACGCGCGTACGAGAAGGCTGGCTTCAGCCTGGAGGGCACCCTTCGGCGCGCGCACTTCACGCGTGGCGAGCACGTCGACGTGCACGTGATGAGCGTCCTGCGCGACGAATGGCTGGCGCTGCCTCACCGACGCGCGTGGGAGGACGGCTGACGGGCATCCTCGATCTGCCGGCGCGGATCGACGCCCTCGCGGCCGATGCGCGTGAGCGCGTCGACCGGCTGCTCGACGTGCGAGCGATCGAGGGCTGGACCGATCCCCCGCGGCCGCTCCACGGGTGGTTGGAGACGAACTTCGGGTCGGTGGAGGCGGTCCGGCACCAGTCGCTGGTGCGCGTCACGAACCTGGCGACGCTCGACGCAACGATCTTCGCCCCGCTGCGGGCTCGCCGCCCGATCGATGGCCCGACCCCGGTCGCGGACCTGGCCACCGAGATCGCCGCCACCCAGGGCGACCCATTCTGCGATCCGCTCTCGGGAACGCCGGCCGACCCCTTCGGGCGCATCCGAGGACGCCGAATGGTGACCGGCGCAAACGCCGCTCTGGCTGACGCGCATCACGCCGTGATCGTGTTCGACGAACACGATCCTCTCGCATTCGACGCCGCGCTGGTCGCGGATCTCCTGTCGACCGGGCGCTCGTGGGCCGAGCGTGCGAAGGCGACCGACCCCGGGGCCACGCGCTATCTCCTCATCTGGAACTGCCTGTGGCGGGCGGGCGGCTCGATCGTCCACGGCCACGCCCAGGCCCTGCTCGGGACCGGTGGACACCATGCGGCCGTCGAGCGCTTCCGTCGCGACATGGCGAGCCACCGCCAACGGCACGGTGCCGGGTTGGTCGAGGACCTCGTTGCCGTCCACGATGCGCTCGGCCTCGCCGAGTGGCGGGACGGCGTCGCGACGGTCGCCAGCCTCACGCCCCTGAAGGACCGGGAGGTGCTGATCGTCGCACCACCCGGCACCGACGAACGCGAGCCATCGGTCGCGGCCGCCGTCGCTCGGGCGCTGCTGGCGTACCGCGATCGGCTCCGGGTCCGATCGTTCAACCTCGCCCTGTGGCGAGCGCCACTGACAGCCGATCCCACCGGCTGGGAGGAGTTTCCGACGATCGTCCGCATGGTCGATCGGGGCGATCCGTCCATCCGCCCCTCCGACATCGGCGCCATGGAGCTGTACGGCACGCCCATCGTCGGGAGCGACCCCTACGACGTCATCGACGCCGTTCGCGCTACATGACAAACGGCCCCGACCGAAGCCGAGGCCGTTCGTGTCGCCGAACCGGGCTCAGTCGCCTAGCCCGAGGGCGGCCTTCAGGTCCAGGATGCCGGCGCCGGTCGCATCCGCGGCCCAGCACACGTTCTCGGCCGGGACGCCGGGGAGCGGGACGACCATCCGGCAGCCGGCCGCCAGGGGCGTGGCCGTGGTCTTGAGCCTGGCCTCCACCGCCGCATGACCGATGCCGGGCGACTGCTGCGCCAGCAACGCTGCGGCGCCGGTGACGTGTGGAGTGGCCTGCGAGGTCCCGCCGACGAAGAAGTAGCTCAGCTGGCCATTGCTCTGGTACGGGCCAACGACCCACGAGCCGGGCGCCGCGAGGTCGAGCTGCTGCCCGCTGAGCTGACGACCGGAGAAGTCGCTGATGTACGACTGGCTCGCCACGGCCGCGTCGCCTTCCGCGACGTCGTCGCTCCACCACCAGTCGGTGAGGGACGCGTTGCCACCCGCCTGCCATTCGCCGGTCCAGCCCGAGGAGCCCACCGAGATGACCGGCGGATACGCGCCCGGGAAGCTCATCCCCTCTTCTCCGTCATTGCCGGCGGCCACCACGACGATGACGCCGGCGGCGATGGCGGCGTCGATGGCAGCCTTCTCGACGGCATCCAGCTCGGGGCCACCGAGGCTCATGTTGATGACGACCGGGCTCCCGGCCAGCGGCCCCCGCTTGAGCCCGACGATGTAATCGATCCCGTGGGCGGTGGTCGACGACCAGCCCGAGCCGTTCTGGCCCAGCACCTTGACCGGGATGACCGTCGCGCCCGGAGCGACGCCGTTCACGTGGACCAATTGCCCGCCGACGAGCCCCTGGTAGCCCAGGATGATGCTCGTGACGTGCGTTCCGTGGCTGTCCTGGTCGAGCTGCCACTTGTTGGGCTGGGTCGAGATCGTCCCGTGCTCGCCTCCACCGCCCCCGAAGGCGACGGCGTACTCCTCGGCGATGCGGTCATCTCCGTAGTAAAACGGCCAGCTGCTCAGCAGGCCGGTGTCGAGGACCGCAACGTAGACGCCCGTTCCGTCGAACGACACCTGGCGCGTGTCGGTGGCGACATCGGTGGCATCGATCATGTCGAGATTCCACGTCCCGATGCCGTCCGCGAAGCCCGTCGCCGGATTGATCGGGACCGGCTTGCCGACCCGCCGCGCGTCCTGGTTGGCGGCGGCTACGTATGGGAGCTCCCGAATCCGAGCGAGGTCCGCCTCGCGCACCTTCATCGTCAACCCGTTGAAGGTCTCGTAGACGTCCAGGACCCGGCCGAACCGACCGATGTCGGCCAGCAGCGCGGCCGATGCCGGTCGCGTGAGTGCCACGTTGATACCGACGCTGCCGTTGCCGCTGGCCGCGGCCGTCACCGACACCGACGACGCCATGAGCAGCAAGACCGCGAGCAGCACGACGAATGCCCTTCGCATGAACCACCAACCTCCAGGTAAGCCGGCAGGAGCGCCGGCGTCGATCGCCCGGCGCGCCAACGAAGCAAGCTCGGGCGACCAGACCGAAGGCCGATGATTCTACGCCCCGGGCCGCGTCCCGGAGGCCGGTGGCAGGCCCCGTCGGTTCCTTCGGGCACCACGGAATCGCGAAGACCATCGAGTACGATGCGGCCGTGTTCGAGCTGCGCCGCGACCCGGTCACCGGTTGGTGGTCGGCGATCGTCGCCGACCGGGCCTTCACACGTGAGGCGTTCGAGATCCAGGCGCAGCCGGTGGAGGGCACGCATTGCCGCCACTGTGACGAGGCCCCCGAGAACGAGCCGCCGCACCTCGTCCGCCGCATCGCGCTGCGCTCGGACGCCTTCCATCGGATCGACTCCTCCAAGACGCAGGCGGCGCAGCTGTCGTTGAGCGAAGTGGAGCGTGCGACCGGCGCGTGGGAGATCCTCGTCGCCCCGCGCGACCACCATGAGCGCCTCGCCGACGCCGGCCCGCAGCTGGCCAATGCCATGCTCCGCGCAGCACGCGACGCGATGCGCGACCTCGGGGACGCTCCGAGGCCTGTGGACCCCGAAGGTCGCACGGAGCCGCTGTACATCCAGGTCGTGCAGAGCTACGGGATGCAGGCCGGCTCACGCAGCCAGCACCTGAACCTCGAGCTGTACGCGATCCCGCAGGTCCCGCACTGGGTGGCCGAAGAGATCGGCGGTGGCGCCCGCCAGGTGATCAAGACCCGCCGATGCGTGTGGTGCGCACTGGCGGAGGCGGAGGAAGCCAGCGGGGAGCGGCTCGTCTTCGCCGATCACCACGCGGTCGTCTTCGCACCCGCCGCCAGCCGCTCATCCTTCGAGCTCATCGTGGTGCCTCGCGCGCATGCCGCCGACTTCACGACGCTGGACGACGAGGCCATCACCGACGTCACGGCCACACTGCAGCGTGCGCTCCACGCGCTCGACGCGCTCGGCGACCCGCCGTACAACCTGTTCCTGCACACCTCGCCGGCCGGCGAGCGACTGGATCAGACCTTCCACTGGCATTGGGAGATCCATCCCCGGCTCCGCGTGATCGCCGGTCTCGAGCGGGCGACGGCCCTCGCGGTGAACCCGGCGGCACCCGAGTACGCCGCCGAGGTGCTGCGCGATCACCTGCATCGGTAACAGAACGGGGGTCCCGGTGCGTCAGGAACGAACCAGCGGGGGGCAGGGATTGCGGAGGACGAGGTGCATTCGATGGTGGTGCCCGGCCGTGCCTCGTGGGGCTCCCCCGCGATGAGCGACCGGACGCAGGACGCCCGCGAGCGAGAGTTCGCGCGCCTCTTCGAGGAGTATTCCGCCCCTATCTTCAACTACGTGCTGCGCATGGTCTCCGATGCGGACCGCGCCGCGGATATCACGCAGGACACGTTCATCAAGGCCTACCGCAAGCTCGACACCGTGACCGACGTCGCCGCCACCCGCTCGTGGCTGTATCGCATCGCCACCAACACGGCCATCGACGAGATGCGCCGTCGCCGCATGGTGAGCCCGGTGCGGGACGACGAGCCGATCATCGCCAACCGCCCTGATCACCGCCCCGGTCCCGAGGCGCAGGTCATGGCCGGAACCCTCGACGAGCGCGTCCAGCGCGCGCTGATGACGCTGCGACCCAACCACCGGCAGTGCCTGCTGCTCAGCGACCTCGAGGACATGAGCGCGATGCAGATCGGCGAGGTCATGGGGCTCTCGTACGCCGCCGTGCGCACGCTGCTGTGCCGGGCACGGGGTGAGATGCGCCGCGCGCTGGCCGCCGAAGGGCTGACCCGATGACCTTCGATCGCGATCGCCATCCCGACTACGAGGAGCTGATCAGCGCCTCGCTGCGCGGCGACCTGAGCGATGCCGAGCGTCGCCGCCTGGACACCCACCTCGACGGGTGCGCGAGCTGCCGTGACACGCTTGCCGCGTTCTCCGAGCAGCGGCGGATCATGGGCGGTCTCCGTCACGTCCCCCCGCCGCGCGATCTCGGGGCCCGCGTGCGGGCCGGCATCGAGCGCCGCGCGCCGCTGGGCCGCGTCCCGTGGTGGCGGCGCCCGCCCGCGATCCTTGCCGGTGTTGGCGGAGGCCTGGCGGTCGTCGCCGGTGCCCTGCTCGCGCTCGTCCTGCTCGACGAGCCGGCGGACGATCCGGAGGTGGGTCGGAACAGCCCCACGCCGTCGATCGCGGTGGAGCCGTCGCCGACTACAGGAGAGGAGCCGACCCTCGCACCGCTGGAGACTCCCGCCGCCACGGCAGTACCGACGCTGCCGCCCGCGTCGCTCGCGCCGACGTCCGAGTCGCTCGAGCCGTCCCCGACCGCGTCACCGGTCGAATCGACGCCCGAGCCCGAGGCGTTCCTCGCGGTGACCGGACCGACCGGCAACCAGCAGATGACCGTGCGCGAGGGATCGCCCGATACCACGACCGGCACCACCCTGGCGGAGGTGGAGACGCCTCCGGACGCCACCGGCGCCCAGACCGGCGTCCCGATCGTCGCCGAGCTCTCGCCCGACGGCCAGTGGATCGCCTTCGTTGTCGACCTCGGCCTGAGCGGCCAGACCGAGATCCGCGCGACCCGGGTGGCTGAGGCCACACCGTCTGACGATCCGGAGGCATCGCCGCCGATCGAGACGCCGGTGGCGGTCGGCGAGACGGTGAAGCTCGCAGACTCCGTCGGCGGGTCGCCCTTCGTCGAGCACCTGTTCTGGGCGCAAGACAGCCGGTACCTGGCGTTCACCGTCGTGGACCGAGAGGACGCCAGCACCGATGCCTGGATCTTCGATCCCGCAACTGGCGAGGTGAGCCGGTTGACGAACGTGGGGAACGCTTACGCGGGCAGCTGGGTCCCGGCCACGGAGGGCTCGCCGTTGCTGTGGTTGAGCACCGCCGGCGAAGAGCCACGAAGCTATCTGCGATCCTTCCACGAGGCTGACCAGGACGAGATCGTTGCGGTCGACCCCGCGGACGGGCTCTATCCGGCAACCACGAACGTGTTCCAACCGATCGTGAGCCCGAACGGCGCGCTCGTGATCTACTGGACCGGCCGGATGGACCGCCCGGAGGGCGAGTGGCTCTTCGTCGACGGCGGCGCTCCCGTGCTGGCGGAGACCCGGCGGGACAGTGAGCGCGGGTTCACGTTCGAGGAGGCTCGGGAGGTGTTCCGTGACGTGCCCGTCGGCGAGGCAGGGTTCGAGTCGGCCGCCATCCGCTGGGGCCCCGACGGCGACGCGTTCGCCGTGTGGGAGGCCGCCTGGACCGGCGAAGACCTCGGCGTCGAGGCTCCCTTCCCCGATCGCGGCCGCGTCTACCTCACCCGCGCCACCGATCCGCGCGGCCTGACCGAGGTCCACGCCATCGACGTGGCGGACGTGCCGGAGGATTCCAGCGTGGTCGACGTGAAGGTGGACGGCACGGGGATGCACCTGGCCCTCACCGCTCGCAAGCCGATCGCCGGCGACCTGTCCTCGCCCGAGGCCGAGCTGTTCCTCGTCACGCGGAACACCGGCAACGTGGCGGACGAAGTGGAGGTCCTCGGCTCCGAACCGGAGCAGTGGTTCGGGCCGGCCGTCTTCACCCCGGAGGCGTGGGCAGAGCTGATCGGCCAGTAGGCCACTCGGGTATCCTGTGCCGCGAGCCCTTTAACGCGGTCCGGCGAGGCCGCCAAGGAGAGACACAGCTGTGAGCGAACGCCGCATCCTCGGCGCCGATGAGCTGCGCCGGGCCCTCACCCGCATCGCACATGAGATCGTGGAAGGCAACGGCGGCGCGGCCGATCTTGTGCTGGTCGGCATCCGCAGCCGCGGCGTTCCGATCGCCCAGCGCCTGGCCGCCCTGATCGAGCAGCACGAGGGCATCGCCGTCCCCGTCGGCTCCCTGGACATCACCTACTACCGCGACGACCTGACCCGCATCGCTCACGCGCCGATCGTCAAGCGCTCGGATCTCGAGGCCGATGTCGCCGGGCGCACCGTCGTCCTGGTCGATGACGTCCTCTACACCGGCCGCACGGTGCGCGCGGCACTCGACGCCCTCACCGACCACGGCCGGCCCCGGGCCGTGCGGCTCGCCACCATGGTGGACCGCGGCCACCGCGAGCTGCCGATTCGGGCCGACTTCGTCGGCAAGAACCTCCCGACCAGCGCCACCGAAGTGGTGCACGTGCGAGTCACCGAGACCGACGAGATCGACGAGGTCGTCATCGAGCAGCCGGAATCCGCGGCGTGACGATCGGAGCGCCGACTCGAGCCTGGACGCATCGGCATCTCCTGGACGTCGACACGTTGTCGCGCGCCGATATCGAGCGCGTCCTCGAGCTGGCCGACGAGATGCGCGAGTCGCGCGAGACGCGGGCGCATCGCTCGCTGCTGGACCTCGAGACGGTGGCGCTCGCCTTCTATGAGGCCTCGACGCGGACGCGGGTGAGCTTCGAGCTCGCCGCCAAGGCACTCGGCGCGACGGTGGTCGACCTGGCCGTGGAGCGCAGCAGCGCCGGCAAGGGCGAGTCGCTGGTGGATACGCTGCGCACGCTCCGCCGCGTCGGAGCAACCATCGTGGTGCTGCGGCACGGGTCCTCCGGCGCTCCATACCTGGCCGCGAGAGAGACCGACCTGAGCGTCATCAATGCCGGCGACGGCATCCACGCCCACCCGACCCAGGCACTCCTCGACGCGCTCACACTGCGGGAAGCGCTCGGGACGCTGGAGGGTCGCCGCATCGCCATCGTCGGAGACGTGGCGCACTCCCGCGTCGCGCGCTCGAACCTGCACGCGTTGCGCACGCTGGGCGCCCGTGTACGCGTGGGCGGTCCACCTGCATGGGTCGCGGGCTTCGACGAGTGGAGCGATGTCGAGGTGGTCACCTCGCTGCCGGAGGCCCTGGACGGTGCCGACGCGGTCATGACCCTGCGCGTGCAGGCCGAGCGCGGCGCCGTCGAGGGCGTCGGGTCACTGGCCGACTACGTCCGCGACTGGCGGGTGGACGAGGAGCGCATGGCGCTGGCTGCGCCCGGCGCGCCGCTGCTCCACCCAGGACCGACGAACGAGGGCGTGGAGCTGACCGCCGGCCTGGCGTCCGGACCGCGCAGCCTCATCGGCCGGCAGGTGGAGCACGGGGTCACGATCCGCATGGCCGTGCTGGCGCTCATCGCCGGCGTCGCATGACCGGCGCTGGCTTCGGCCGGCTGACCGATCCGCCGGCGTCCCTGCTGCTTGCCGGCGTGCGGGTCGTCGACCCCTCGTCGGGCACCGATGACATTCACGACCTCGGTGTCGTCGACGGCGTGCTCGCCGATCCGGCATCGGTGCCGGCCGACGCAACGCGCATCGATGGCCATGGGCTGGTGGCGGCGCCCGGCCTGTGCGACCTCCACACGCATCTTCGCGAGCCGGGGGACCCGGCGGCTGAGACGATCCTCAGCGGCAGCCGGGCGGCGGCGCGCGGAGGCTTCACGACGGTGTGCGCGATGCCGAACACCGATCCACCGATCGACGACCCGGCACGCGTGACCGCCGCCTGCGAATCGGCCCGCGACGCGCATTGCCGGGTGCGCATCATCGCGGCCGCCACAGCGGGCCGTGCCGGTGAGCGGTTGGCTCCCATCGAGGCGCTTGCGGCAGCCGGGGCGGCCGGCTTTTCGGACGATGGCGCATCGGTTGCATCCGTAGCCCTCGTCGGTGAGCTGATGGCGGCGCTGGCCGGCCTGGACCTGCCCCTGATCGAGCATGCCGAGGATCCCGGTCTCGCCGGAGCCGGCGTCGTGCGCGCCGGCCCGTCCGCCTGGCGGCTCGGGCTGGCCGGCTGGCCGGCCGAGGCCGAGGTCACCGTGGTCGAGCGCGACCTTGCGCTCGCGGCCAGCACAGGAGCTCGCGTCCACCTCACCCACCTGTCGACGGCGGCCTCGATCGCGGCGGTGCGGCGGGCGCGGGAGGCCGGCGTGCGGGTGACCTGCGACGTGACCCCGCACCACCTCGCCCTGGCGGACACCTGGGTCGGTGGCGACCGCGCCTTCGCCTGGTCCGAGCCCCGCACCGTGCCGGGCCTCGCGTTCGACGGCAGCTGCCGGGTGAATCCGCCGCTCGCCTCGCGAGCGGACGCCGCCGCGCTGCTGGACGCGGTCGCCAACGGCACGATCGACGCCATCGCCACCGACCACGCCCCTCATCCTCCCGAGCGCAAGCTCGTCCCGTTCGCGGAGGCGGCGCCGGGCATGACCGGTCTCGAGACGGCGCTCTCGCTCGGCCTGGCCGCGGTGCATGCCGGGCGGTTGGAGCTGTCCGATCTGGTCGCGGCGCTTTCGACGCGTCCCGCCGCGATCATCGGGGAGCGGCGCGGCCTCGGCCCGGGCGAACCGGCGGACCTCGTCGTCTTCGACCCTGCGGCCCGATGGCGAGTTGAGGCCGACGCGATCGCATCGGCCTCATGGAACACTCCCCTGCTGGGCATGGAGCTGCCCGGAGTCGTGCGCCTGACGATGGCGAACGGGCGGATCACGTATCGGTCGTGAGCGGTCATCGCGGGGTGGTTCGCAATATGGGACGATCTGGCCCGCCCGCTCGCCCCAGACTGATCGAGGAATGGCGTGTCCGTCCGCTACAACGAGGATCTGGACCCGAACGAGGGTCCCGGCTTCGGCTGCTTCATCACCCAGGCGATCCTCTTCGCGCTCATCCTGCTCCTCATCCCGGTCGGCCTGTTCACGTTCAACTGGCCGGTCTGGCTGCTGGTGGTGCTGCTCTTCATCGCCCTCGTGCTGCTCTTCTTCGTGAGCATGACCAGCGTGTTCCTGCTGCGCGTGTTCTTCGCAGATCGCCGGCGGGGACGGGGCCGGACCACCGGGGTCGCGAAGCCGGCCCGCGTGATCACGACATCGGACGAGGAGCCCGGCCCCGATGCCTGAGAACCCGCTCGGAGTGACCGACCCGTGCCGCTGATGGTGACCTTCTTCAACGTCCGCAAGGGCCGCGACCTGATGTTCAAGCGCGGGATGCGCGGCGTCTTTCCGACCCGCGGCGGCTTCCCGAAGGAGATGCGGCGGCTGGAGCGCGAGTACGGCATTCGCTTCGTCGGCTGGTTCAACGTGACCGAGGGGTCGACCTGGAACAACCTGGTGATCCTCGACCTGCCGAACTACGCCGTGCTCGACGCGCTGTACACCGATACCCGCACGCGGGGCATCGGGCACATGATCGCGGAGTCGATCTTCGACTCGAAGCACACGATCTTCCTCCGCGAACGGATGGGTCCGGACTTCATGTACAAGCCGTGACCGAGCGCAGCGCGGGTTCGCCGCGCCTCGTCGCCCTGCGCGAGCTCGCGGCCGAGGCGGATCTCGAGCGTCGCGACTTCCTGTACGAGGCGACCGAGCAGCTCCGTCGCTTTCTCGACGCGAACCGCGAACGGCTGCGCGAGATCGGCCCCATCAAGCTGGTCGACGACGAGCAGGACTACCTGCTCTACCACCCGGTCGACGACACGTGGACGACGCGGCTGACCTACCAGGACCCGGCCGACGGGGAGTGGTATGACCAGGAGCAGCTGGTCGACACCATCAGCGAGCTGATCGAGCTCTACAACCCCGCGGACATCCTGGCCTGGTTCCGGGAGGCGTCACAGGACCCTCCGGCTCACCTGGTCTCGGCCGATGAGCTGGCGCGCGAGGAGGAGCTGGTCGAGGCCGATGGCGACGACTGGGAGGCCGAGCTGCCATCGACGCAGCAAGAGACGCTCGCCGCGCAGCGACTCTGGCAGTTGGCCGACGCGTATCGCGCCCAGCTCGGCGCCGCCCAGGCGCAGATCCTGCGCGAGTTCGCCGCCAACGCGGAGGAGGTACTGCGCCGGACCGGCGACCTGGCCCTGCTCGAGGAGACCGAGGACATCCTGGTCCTGCGCGCCGACGGCCGCTTCGAGACCTCGCTCGACCTGTCGGATCGACCGCGCGAGGTGCTGGCCGATGTCGAGCCGCGCCGCTCCGGCCTGGCGGTCACGGAGGCAAAGGTGATCGCCGAGTTCTATGACCCCGCCGACGTCCTGCACTGGGTGACCGAGGCCCTCGCCGAACGCTATCCGGCGGTCGACTTCAGCGCCGTCTACGAATGACCGATGCGTCCCTCGCCGACGCGTCGGTCGAGTCGCTGTTCGAGCGATCCGGCGCGCTTCTGGACGGGCACTTTCTCCTGAAGTCCGGCCGGCACGCCGCGCGCTACCTCGAGAAGTTCCTCGTCCTCCAGCACCCGGCCATTGGCGTCGAGCTGTGCCGCCGATTCGCCGAGGCGCTCGCGGAGAATCGGCCGACCCTGGTCGTCGGGCCGACCACGGGAGGCGTGCTGCTGTCGTTCGAGACCGCTCGCCAGCTCGGAGGCGGTGTGCGGGCCGCATTCGCGGAGCCGGTCGCCGACGGCGGTCGAGGGCTGCGCCGTGGTTGGCCGGTGGCCACCGACGAGCGCGTCGTGCTGGTCGACGACATCCTCACCACGGGCGCCTCTCTGGTGGAGACCGTCGAGGCAGTACGCGCCGCGGGCGTCGAGCCGCTCGCGGCCGCCGTCATCGTCGATCGTTCGGTGGCGCCGGTCGACCTCGGCTTCCCGCTGCATGCGCTCGGCCGGCTCGAGATCCCGTCGTGGGAGCCAGCCGCGTGCGAGCTATGCGCCTCGGGCATGCCGCTGCGCAAGCCTGGCAGCGGCGGCGGCGTAGCCTAGTCAGCTGACGAGACCAACCTTGGAAGGGCTCTACCCCTTGGCGCCGCCAGTGAAGTTCCAGGCGGCCAGGTGCAGCGAGGGAACTGCATAAGCGCCGAAGCCGAAGGTCGCACCGCCGACCAGGGTGAGGTCGGAACCGATGCCGCGGACCGCGCCGGGAGCGAGCGCATCGACGAAGGACTGGGTGAAGCGCAGGTTCGTCACCGGCCGCACGATCTCGCCGTCCTCGATCAACCACACGCCGTTGCGGGTGAGACCGGTCACCACGATCGTGCGCGGATCGAGGACGCGCGTGTACCAGAAGTCGGTGACGAGCAGGCCGCGGCCGACGCCGGCGAGGAGCTGCTCCGCGGACTGGCTGCCCGGCTCGAGGACGAGGTTGGCGGGCAGGGCGCCGAACGCGCCGGCGCCCGGCACGGCGTGGCCGGTCGACTGGCCGCCCAGCGCCTTGGCGGTCCTGCGATCGTGGACGATCGAGGTCGTGACTCCGCCCTGGACGAGGTCGACGCGGGATTTCGGCGTGCCTTCCGCGTCGAAGCCGACGCCAACGGCCATCGGATGGGTGATGTCGTCGACCACCGAGATGGCCGAGTCGAACTGGGTCTCGCCGAGGCGGACGAAGGATCGGCCCTCCTCGACTGCGCGGCCGTTGAAGCCGTAGATGGCGAGGAACGACAGGAGGTTGACGACGCACGAGGGAGACAGGACGACCTCGTAGCTCCCGGGCTCGAGGTCCGTGGCGCCTTCGGCGTCATGGGCGCGCTGCGCGGCTTCGGCGCCGACCGCAGTCCCGTCCAGGTCAGCGAGACGGACCGACGCGGTCCGCCCGGAGCCGTCGGACGTATCGGTCCGGGCAATGCCGTCCAACTGCGCCGACGTGGTGCGCCCGGTGAGCCGCTGTCCGGCCGAGTTGGCGAAGGCCACCGCGATGCCCTCGGTCGAGCAGAAGCCGGCGGTCTCAAGTCCATCGGCGGCGCCCACGAAGTTTCCGACCCGCTCGGCGCGCTCGTTTGGGGCGGCCGTGGCGGTCGCGTCGTCCCAGTGGTCGATGCGCGGCGCCTCGGCCGGTGGGGCGAGGCCGGGCCACCCTGGATCCACCGGCTGGAGCGCGGCGGCATCGAGGGCCGATCGGACCAGGTCGTCCAGGGCCTGGCCGTCGGCCACGGTCGTATCGGCTTCTGCGACGCGACCGTCGACCGCGACGCGCAGGTGGATGCGACGGACCGCATCGGCGACGTTCTGGTGGATGAAGCCGGTGGCGAAGCGGGTCAACGCGTCGGTGCCGGTGGTGACGGTCACCTCCGCCTCCACGCCGGGATCCACCCGGTCGAGGACCCGCTCGCAGAGGTCGATGGGCGCGCTCATCCCCGCACCCCCACCCGGACCCCGCGGAACCGACACGGCACCGCCGGATGGCCGGTGTGGCCGATCTGGCCGGGCTGTCCCTTGCCGCAGTTCGGCGTGCCCCAGAAGGTCCATTCCGACTCGTTGCCGAGCATGTCCAGGCTCTGCCAGAAGCGCGGGCCGATGCCGGTATAGGTCGGGTTGCGCACCATCCGGCCCCGCTGCCCGTTCTTGATCTCCCATCCGATCTCGCAGCCGAACTGGAAGTTCAGGCGCTTGTCGTCGATCGACCACGATCGGTTGGTGTCCACCAGGATCCCGTCATCGGTCGCGGCGATCATCTCGTCCAGGCTGGAGCTCCCCGGCAGGAGGCCGACGTTGGTCATGCGCACCATCGGCAGCCGGTTGTAGCCATCGCCGCGGACCGCGCCACCCGACTCGGCCAGGCCGGCGAGCGCGGCGCTGTCCCGCCCGGACAGCACGCCGACCCAGGTGCCGTCGCGAACGATATCGACCGGGTGGGCCGGTGTGCCCTCGTCGTCGTAGCCAAAGCTGCCGAGGGCGCCGGGCAGCGTCGCATCGGCGGTGATGCTCATGAGGTCGCTGCCGAAGCGGAGCGACCCGAGCTGGGCGAGGTCGAGCCACGAGGTCCCGGCGAAGGCCGCCTCCCAGCCGAGGATGCGGTCGAGCTCGACCGCGTGACCGACGGACTCGTGGATCTGGAGCGCCATCTGCTCCGAGCCGATGATGAGATCGGTGGCATCGAAGCTCGGGCACTCCGGCGCCGTCAGCAGCGCGCGCGCCTCCTCGGCGATCCGGGCCGCGTTGCCGGGAAGATCGAGCTCGCGCACGAGCTCCCAGCCGCGGGTGCCGTACTGGCCGCGAATGCCGGGGTAGCTGCGCCGCTGGGTCTCCGTCTCGCCATTGGCGGTGGCATCCATCGCGGCACCGCACTCGATGATGCGCTGGTCGATCCGGTGACCTTCCGAGCTCACCAGCCACTTCGTGGTGGCCCAGATGTCGTAGGTGGAGTTCGCGACGTCCGCGCCGTGCTCGCGCATCGTGCGCGTGACCCCGATCAACAGGTCCGCCTTTTCCGACAGCGTCACCTGGAAAGGGTCTTCGGCGACGGCGTTCTCCCAGTGATCCTGGCGCGCCTCGACCGGTGTGAGCTCCAGGTCCGCGCCCGGGACCGATGCACTTGCGCTCGCGATGGCGGCTGCCTCGGCGCCGGCTTTGCGAGCGGCGTCCGGGTCGAGGTCGGCGGTGGAGGCGAAGCCCCATCCGGATCCCATGAGTGCGCGCACGCCGATGCCGACCGACTGCTCCTGCGTCAGGCCCTCGACCTCGCCGTTGCGGGCCGACATGGATTCGTGGCGCCGGTCCATGACCCGCGCGTCGGCATAGCGCGCGCCGGCGGCGATCGCCGCCTCGACGGCGGCATCGGCGGAGTCAAACATGCGGAAAGGTTAGCGCGGCTAACCGAATTTCGCGCAGGGTCGGGCTAGTCCGTGCGACCGGGGCCGGCGGCCACGCCACCACCGGGGCGATGTGCGGCATCGGCCCGGGCCACCGGCTCCTCCCAGGTGATCTCGGTCATGCGCGCCGGCGGCCACTCCCCGTCGGGCGGCACGATCCCCTCCTCTGCCTCGAGCGGGATGCCGATGGGCGCCACCAGGTAGCGGCCCGCCAGCCGCCGCGCATCGCTGTCGAGCGCGAAGCCGGCCTTGGCGCGGTGGAACGTGACGGTCGCATCCGCGCTCACCACCGGCGTGGAGCGCGCGCCGCCCGTGAGGTCGACCCGCGTCGGCGTGTCCACGGCGACCACCGAGCAGGGGCGGCCGGCGGCCGAGGCATGGGCCCGAGTCGCGTTGACCAGGTCGACGGCGGTGGAGATCGGCTCTCGCAGCGGGCCGGAGGCACCGGATCCGAGCAGTGCGTCGACGAGCACCGTCGCCTCTGCGATCCGCTCGCGGAGGCGCAGAAGGAGCTCGGGCGTGGGAGCCACGAACAGCTCCAGCGAGCCCGCCGAGGCCATCGCCTGCAGCACCACCCAGGCATGGCCGGCTGCGCCCTGGCCGATGCCGGAGGCGTCGGCGACCAGGACGCACACCACGCTTCGACCGGTAGCCGCAAGCCGCCGGGCGACGACGAACCCGTCCCCGCCGTTGTTGCCGGGCCCGCACAGCACCACGACCAGTGGCGGACGGACGAGCGGCCCCCCGGGACCGGCCACGCGCTCGGTCAGGCGGCCCAGCTCGGCATGAACGACCTCGGCCACCGCGGCTCCCGCCGACTCCATGAGCGCGTCCTCCGACAGGCCGAGGCCCTGCGCGGCTTCGTCGATGCGCGCCATCTCATCGGCCCCGATCAGAACGGGGACGCTGCGCTCGACGCGCGCCGCGGGATCGGGCATGCGGCCTACGGCAGGGACGCGAGGTAGGCGACGATCGAGTCCAGCTGCTCCGGGGTGAACTGTTCGCCGAAGGCGGGCATTCCCATGCGGTCGATGCCCTCGGTCTCGGGGCCGCCGGCGATCCAGAGCTGCGCCCAGTTATCCGGGTACTCCGCCGCGAAGTCCTGCAGGTTCTCGCTGACCGGGCCGTTCTCGACGCCGTGGAGGTTGGGGAAGCTGCCGGAGCCGGCCAGGTCGGGCCCGTGGCACGAGGCGCACTGGGGTGTGGCCTGCGCGACCAGCTGTTCGCCGACGGCCGGGTCGGGCGAGCCGCCTCCGACGGCCGCGCTCGCGCCGGGGATGGCGAGCGGAGGGTTCTCGCCCACCAGGTTGCCGGCCAGGTAGACGCCGCCGATCAGGAACAGCACGAGCGTGAGCAGGATGGCCCAGCGCGGCAGCCCGGAGGAACGGGACTCGATCGGCGTCTGCACGGTCATCGGTCGTCAGTGTCCCGTGGCGACGGCGGCCTGGCCGGGGAGCACGTACTCCACCGGCTCGGCGCTGGTGTACAGCAGGAACAGGTTGGCGAGCATCGCCAGCGCGGCAACGGCCAGGAGGACCACGCCGATGAAGGCCGGGACCCGGTACATGACCAGCGAGGACGCGACGGCATCCGGAGCACCACCCGCAGCCCGTAGCGAGGCTTCGGCCAGCCCTCCACCCATCAGCGCCAACCCGGCCAGGGTGACCCCACCGAAGGCCAGCCACAGCTGCGCACCGGCCAGCGATCCGCCACCCCATGCGCGGCGCAGGATGCGGGGCAGGGCATGCTCGGCGATGGCGAAGCCCGCGAAGCCGCAGGTGCCGTACGCGATCCAGAGCAGCACGCCGGTCTCCCAGTCGGTGCCGCCGACCGCGGCTCGCACCGAGTCCAGGGTGCCGATGGCCGCCAGCAGGCTCGTGGCCAGCAGGAACACGAGCGACACGGCGGCAAACGCGAGCGTCCCGGTGCCGAACAGGAGGCTCCAGCGCCCCTGCATCGACAGCGCGAGGTTGACGGTGGTCAGCGCCGCCGGCACGAGGAGGAGCATCGTTGCCACCGCGCCGATCGACGTGATGGCGTACGGGATACTCGGATCGCGCAGCGTCGCGAGCGGTGACAGCGGGGCGAGCGCCAGCCACGTGAGCCAGGCCAGGATCGCGAGCCCACCGGATGCCAGGGGCTGGCCCGTGGCGCGCGGCACGACGTAGTACAGCGTGGCGTACATGACGCCCAGCAGCCACAGGGTCACAACGGCGCGCTCCACGAAGACCGATACGAGCGCGACGGTGAGGTCAGGCAGCTCGATGAACAATTCGACAAGCCCGACGGTGGCGTTCAGCCCGAGCAGGCCCAGCAGGCTCAGGAGCGCCACTCCGGCGAACCAGGTGCTGATGTACGCGGAACGGATGGCGGCGCCAGCGGTGAGCACGAAGGAGCCCGTCACGATGAGCGCCGCGGTCGCGAGTCCTCCCTCGACGAACCATGGCATCGCGCTCAGCGCCGAGTTCGGCCCCAGGTCGAACACGTAGAGGGCTGCGATCCCGCCGGCCAGCGCCAGGTTCCAGATCGCCATCCCCACGTTCAGCAGCCGCTCGCCCGCCATGGGCCGACCGACGAGACGCGGCGTCATGAATGCGATGGCGGCGAACCCGACATTCGTCAGCCAGCCGAACGTCGTGGCGTTGAGGAAGGCAGCGTCGACGCGACGCGTATCGAGATTGAAGGCCAGGTCGAAGAGGATGAGCGAGAACGAGAACTCGATCGGGACGATCCGCATCGCGACGGCCAGCAGCCCGATGCCGGCGGCCACGGCCAGCCACACGGTCGCCGCGACGAAAAATCCGGTGGCCGCGCTGTCGGGCCGGTTCGGGATGAACGAGCGCCGGCGCTTCGGCGGCTCGTCGTACGGACGGCTCTTCTTCGGGTTGCGGTTGACCGTCACCGTCATTGGGCGCGTTCACCCTCCATCGGGCTCGCTCAAGGGCTGTCTAGGCGGGCGCATTGTACCGGAAGGGGATGCACGAAAGCCGGCCCGAAGGCCGGCTTCGATGACGCTGGTCGAGTGGTTGCGGGGGACGGATTCGAACCGCCGACCTTCGGGTTATGAGCCCGACGAGCTACCACTGCTCCACCCCGCGACCTCCCATGGTAGTGACGCGCCGAGCGTCGGTCAAACAGCGTCAGGAGCGTCGGCGAAGGATCGATCGCAGGACGAGGAGTGCGACGATGCCCACGATCTGGCCGCCGAGGATCACGCGGTTCAGATCGAGGGCCGGCTGCCAGGTCGCGGTGCCGTCGCGGATGACGTACATGCCGGCCGGCTTCGCGGTGATGCCGAACCCGGCTCCCCCGTTGCCCTCCGTGTCGCCGCCACCGCCGCCGCCGCCACGGACCTTCGCTGCCGGGATGAACAGGGCCCCGTCCCGTTCGATGGGCTCGCCGAAGACCCGCTTCACGTGCATGCCCTCGAGCACGTTGGCCGCTGCAGCCTGCACCACCGTCGTCATCGATCTGCCTCCTGTGTGTGGCCCTCCAGTATCCGCCACCGGTACCTCCGGGTCTTGTCGCCGGCATTCGGATGCGTACGATGGCGACGTGCCCGATCGCGAGGTCGCTGCCCGGCTCGCGGGACTCCGGCGTGCCGGAGTCGATCTCGAGCGCCGTCTGCGCGCCGATGAGCTCGCGGCGGATGACTCCGAGGCCTATTGGCGCGGGCAGATCGACGCCTGGCGGGCGTCCATCGAGGGCCAGCTCACGCAGCATCAAATCCAGCTGCGCGCCTTCCAGCATCCGCTGCCGGCAGGCGATGCCGGGCCCGAGTGGAAGGCGACCTCGCTCGTCGAGCTCGCCGAGCTGCGAGCGCGGCTCGACGCGATCATCACCCGTATCGCGCCGGAGGACTGACCTCTCAGGTCGGGCGGTGCGCTCCGGGGTCCATCTCGACCGTCGCGTGGTGGATGCCACGGAGGTCGAGCAGTGCGAGATAAGGGTCGGCGTCGAACGCCTCCGGTCCCAGGACGCCGGCACCGGACCACGCGCCGGTTGCCAGCAGCTCCATGGCGATCGTCGGGTTGAAGCCGGTCTGCCAGCCCACGACCTGGAGCCCGTGCTTGGACCAGATCTCCTCCGCGTCGGCCATCTGGTAGGCGAAGGTCTCGCGCGGCTTCCCGTCCTTTGTGCCCAGCACCCAGGTGCCGACCACCGCGCGGCCGCGGAACTTGTCGCCCAGGCTGATTGGGTCCGGCGTGATCGCCGCAAGCACGTCGCGCGGCGCAACCTCCACGCCCCTGACGGAGACGCGGTCGGTGCGGTCCATGCCGAGCGCGTGGATCGTCTTCAGCTTGTCGATGAAGTCGTCGCCGAGGGCGTACTTGAAGGTCGCCTTGCCCGTGTCGATCCATCGCGGCACGAGCAGGACCTCCTCGTGCTCGACATTCACACACTCGACCGGGCCGATGCCCTCCGGGAAGGGGAATGACTCGGGGCCGCTGAATGGCTCGGTCGTGTGCCAGTCGCCGTCCTCCCAGACGATCGGCGGGTTGAGGCACTCCTCGATGGTGGTCCAGATGCTGAACACCGGCGCGAAGGCGAACCCGGGAATCTCGAGGTCTCCGCCGTCACGGACGTGGACCTCGTGCACCTCGTCGAACGCGTGCTTCGCGGCGTGTGCGGCGAAGACGTCGGTCAGGCCGGGGTCCATCCCCATGCCGACCAACGCGAGCTTGCCGCGTGCCTTCCACGCATCGTCCATGGCGAACTGCTCGTCGCCGAGCTTGAGCCCAGGGACCTCGAAGGGCCGATCCGGGTGAGGCTTCGACAGGCTGCACGCCATGTCCATGTAGTGCGCATCGGCCTCGAGCGCGCCTGTGAAGATCGGCATGACGAACTGCGGGTCCACCGCGTTCATGACCAGGTCGGCCCGATGCGCGCGGGCCAGCTCGGCGACCGACGCCGCGTCGCGTGCGTCGATCCGGGCGGAGGGGAAGCGCGGCGCGCCACCGAGGGCGTCGGAGAGGGCACGGGCGCGTGCCTCCTCGTAGTCGGCCAGGACCATGGTCTCCAGCCAATCGGCGGAGGCGGAGATGCGGGCGATCGCCTCGCCCACCGTGCCGACCCCGACCAGCAGAACTCGCATTTTCGCGTTCACCAGATACGTGTTCCAGACCGGGGCACGCGTCTGCGCAACAGGATCTCGAGTGCCGATGGCGACCGATTCGGTGGCCGAACGGGTCACGTTCGTCGCGATCGGTGGCCGTGACCGGATGCTAGCACGGAACCGCTGGAATTCTCGCGACGCATTGGTAGTCGCGGCGCTCCGGCGCTGAGGTCGTTGGCCATCGCCGCAGTCGCGGCCACCCTCGGCCAGTAGGATGATGTCCCTCCGGCTGCGCGTTATCCAACTCGCCGACTCTGGACTTGGATAACCGCTCGATTCAGGAGCCTTACGTGGCCGATCCGCTTCGATCTTGGCCGTCGCAAGCGTGGCCGCGCTCATGACCCCGACTGCCGGGCACGTAATGGGGCCCGCGGCGCCAGTTATCCGAGTCGCGACCCGTGCGAACTCACGCGCGGAACCATCCAGAGCTGGCTGGAGGAGGTCGGCTGACCCAGGTCGCGGATCGGCGACAATCGGGGGGTGATCCTGCTCATCGGCATCGGTCTGGCGCTCTTCGTCATCCCGTGGCCGTGGAACGTGCCTGTCATCATCGGCGCCGCCCTGCTCGAGTTCGGTGAGACGGTGGTCACCTGGCGCTGGTCGCGGCGGCAGAAGACGAAGGTCGGGCCGGAGACGCTGGTGGGGGCCAGTGGCCGGGTGGTGACGCCATGCCAGCCGCAGGGAACCGTGCGGATCAAGGGCGAGATCTGGCAGGCACGCTGCGAGGCGGGCGCCGACACCGGCGACCGGATCCGCGTCGTGGGGCGCGACCAGCTGATCCTGCAGGTCGAGCCGCTCGCTGTCTGAACGAGGCTTCGGTCTATCCTCGTCCGTGGGCCGTTAGCTCAGGGGTTAGAGCAGGGGACTTTTAATCCTCGTGTCGTGGGTTCGAATCCCACACGGCCCTCTCGCATAGCACGCCCAGGGCTGGTGGTCGGCCCTGCATCCGCGTCGTCGGCCGCCAGCAGCTGGTGCTGGAGGTCGAGCCGTTCGCGGCCTGAGCGCCGGACCCTGACGTCGGGCCGGCCGATCGACATCTGACACCAAGGTAGCGCGGTGCGCTCATGATGCGAGGACTGGCGATTGCCGCGGGGGCCTGCGCCATCGCGTCCGGCGCGGCGTACCTCCTGTACTGGCCGATCCTGGACCAGCCCGATTGGGCGATCACCACCTGGAACCTCCTGATCATCCCGGCCGCCCTCGTCCTCGGCGTACAGGTGGCATCGCGAGGGCCGATCGTCGCCGCGGTCGCCACCACCGCCGGCGTCGCCTCTTCGCTGCTGTGGAGCGTGGGCTTCGAGAATCCTCGCCTCGAGCCGTGGTGGATCGGCCTCAGCGCTGTGTGGTGGCTGGGCGTCGGATGGCTCCTCCGAGACGACCACCCCCGGACCGGCTGGTTCACTCTCGTGCTGGGCGTCGCGGCAGCGGTGGACTTCGTCGTCACCGCGCTCGGATTCGGGCTCCCGCTCCTCGCCGTGGGCGGCTTCAAGCTCCCGCTGACGACCGCGTGGAGCGTCTGGATCGGCGTGCTGCTCATCCGGGACGCGACCAGCGCCAGCATACAGAGTGTCGCCGACTGAGCGGCGCATCGGTCTATGCTGACCCGTCGGTGGGCCGTTAGCTCAGGGGTTAGAGCAGGGGACTTTTAATCCTCGTGTCGTGGGTTCGAATCCCACACGGCCCTCAATGAAAACCTCAGCCCTGGCGTACGCATACGGCAAGCAGCCGATCGTGCTCGTCCGGACCGATTTCCGCGCCAGACCGGCGGCGGCGCGCCCTACAACACGTGCCTCGCCGAGGCGGCGAGGACTCGGCTGGACCTGTCCTTCGCGCCGACCTCGCGCGTCGCCGCTGAGGTCCTTGACGCGCTGCGACGCCTGCGGTCCGGGCCATGACCCACCCGCTCCTCGAGCAGCGCGTTGCCCATTCGGAGTGGCGACGTGGCCTCCGGCATGCCCGAGGCCGACGGGCTCTGCCCGGTTCGAGCCCATGAACTCGCCTTAGTCGACGTCCCCGGTGGCCTCGTCGCTCACCACCCGCTACCCGATCTTGCCAAGCTCCTTTGAGCATCGGCCGTGCAGCCCCGCAACGGTTCGTCCGGTGCACTTCGGCACCGCAGGCGAGCGTTGGGTCTGGACAAGCCCGTTGACGCGGATGAGAATGCGGGCCTGGCGTCTGCTCCGCCCGAGCGATACGCCGCCGCTGAGCCGCTGAGCGCTGCTCAGCCTGAGGGAGGGAGCCAGCAATGAAGCGCGCAACCATCGCGTTCGCCGTCGCGTTTCTGTGGAGCGCGCTTGGGGCATCGGTGGCGCTGGCAGCACCACCGAGCAACGACGACATTGCAAGCCCGACCATCGTCGGCGCCCTGCCGTACACCGACGGGCCATACGACACGACCGAGGCGACGACGGGACCGAGCGATCCCGGGTTCTGCTTCGATCCGTCGGTCGGGCCGGACCGTTCCACCGTCTGGTACTCGTTCACACCGGACGCCTCGGACCTCTACTTGGCCGATACGTTCGGTAGCGACTACGACACCACGCTTTACGTCGGCACCCCGAACGACGTGGGCGGGATCGACGTCATCGCCTGCGTCGACGACTCGAGCGGCCTCCAGTCGGCGGTGAGCTGGGATGCCACGGCGGGCACGACCTACCTCATCGCCGTCGGGACGTGTTGCGGTTTCGGCCTCGTGGGTGAGCCCGGCGGTGGTGGCTCGCTTGTCCTGCACGTCGACGTCGCCCCGCCACCGCCTACGGTCAACCTCACGATCGATCCGACCGGAGGATTCACGCAGGACGGCGCATCGGTCATCACCGGCACGATCGAGTGCTCCCCCAGCGTCCTGTTCGCGGCCGTGGAGCTGGAGGTGGTGCAGCGCGCCGGCCGGTCTACCACCACCGGCTTCGGTGGCACCTTCCTATCCGAATGCTCGTCGCCCTGGACCGTCTCCGCGTTCAGCGGTGATGGCATCTTCCGAGGCGGAAAGGTCGCCGTCACTGCGTTTGCCTTCGCATGCGACCCGCTCCAGTGCACCGACGACGTCGAGAGCCGATCCGTCCGGCTCAGTGGCGTCGGGCTGGCGGTGTCGCCGCCTGTCGGTCCACCGCCTGTCGGTCCACGGCCCTGCCCAGTGGCGGGCGGGCACCCAGGCGGCCCGGGGCCGGTCTCACCACCAATGAAGCCGCCAGCCGTGTCCAAGCCAATGGGCCCGCCAGGGTGCCAACCGCCGGTTTCGCGATCAGTTGCCGCTCCGGCGGGTGACGGCGCCGTGCTCGCCGGAGCTCTGCGGGTCGACCCAGTGTTGGTGATCGGCGGTGCGCTCGCTGGCGTGCTGTCGGTGGCGGGATTGGCAGGGGCGGTGGCAGTCGCTCAGACGCGCCGCCAGCGCCAACTTGCGGAGCCGACGCACTCGATCTGACGTGACCCCGCGCGCTCGATCTTCGATTCGGGCGGCCGAGCGCGCGGACCTGTCGGCAACCGCTACCTTCCTCGATACGGCGGCCTTCAGCCTCGTCGCGAGCGCCATCGTCGCCGTGCCACTGATCTTCACGATCGCAGTTGCTGACGTCTTCGCGCTGCCGAAGACGGCGCTGGCCATTGCGCTGGCCGGGATGCTTGCGGCCGTGCTCGCGGCCCGGTGGGTGATGGCGGGGCGACCGCTTCCCCCCCGTCCGTGCTGGGCGTGATGCTCACGGCATTCGTGGTCTTGAACGTCCTCGCCGCTGCATTTGCGGTCGACCGAGGGCAGGCGTTCGTCGGCGAGCAATTCCAGTTCCAAGGCCTGGTGGTGACCCTCGCCTACGTCGTCTTTTTCGTCGGGGCGTGGGCCACTGTCCGCAGTGAGCGGCGACGGACGATCCTCATTGGCTGCGTCGCAGTGGGGGCCGCGATCGTCGCCGCGTATGCCGTCATCCAGCGCGCTGGCCTCGATCCTATCTGGTCGACGCTGAATGATGACCGAGTCTTCTCGACCATCGGGCAGTCGAACTCGCTGGCCGCCTACCTCGTGTTGTCCATGCCGTTGGTGGCAGCGCTTTGCGTTCGACGTCACTGGCCGTGGGCAGTCGCTGTCGCCGGCGTGCTCGCCCTCTCCCTCGCAGCGGTCGCGTTCACGTTGAGCCGTGGGGGCTTCCTTGGCCTCGCCGCCGCATGGACGACGTTCGTGACCGCGCTCTGGTTCGGCCGGCACGAACCGATTCTCTCCCGTCGTGGCGTGGTGGTGGTGTCGATCCTCGCCGCCGGGATCGCTGCCGCTGTGGTGGCGTCGCCGGGGGTGCGCGCCGTCGCCGAACGAGTCATGACGCGCGCGCTTCAGACTGCTGACCTCCGAGAGGGTTCGGTCCGGATGCACCTCGACCAGTGGGCGGTTGGAGCTGCGATCGTCGCTGACCATCCGCTGCTCGGGACGGGGCAGGACACGTATGTGCTGATGTTCGAGGGCTATCGCGACGACGTCCTCCCGGCGGACCGGGCCGTCCTCCTCAGCTTCTTCCGGCCGGAGAGCCCTCACAACGTCTACCTCGCAATCGCGGCTGGCGCCGGTGTGCCGGCGCTGTTGGCATACCTCACCGTGGTCGGTGCGGCTGCAACCAGCGCGATTTCCGCCACGCACTCAGCGCCGGATCCGCGTGCCACGGTCTTCGCGGCGGCGTGCCTGGCCGCGGTCGCGGGGCACTTGGTGACAGACATGTTCCTGACCGCGGAGACGAGCGGATCGGTCTCCTTCTGGATCGTGCTTGGCGCCGCGGCAGCCCTTCGCCGTGTCCGACCCGATCCGGCGCTAGGCGGTGTGCTCAACCCCGAGCTCGCGCGCCCCGTCGGTGTCCCCACTGAGGAGATTCCCCAGCACAATCAATCCAGTGCCCGCCGGCGCGCTGGTGATGATCCGGTCGTCATGGCGTGACGTCGACGCTCAGCGTGCGAGCGCCAAGTCGACGGTGATTTCCGTTCCCGCGCGGCGCAGTCACCTACGACCGCCAAAGCGCTGATTCTGCGCGGTACACCCTCAGGCGACGTATCACTCCATCGGGTCGTCCGTCGCGTGAGGCGGGGCGCGTACCAACGCGGCGGGTACCCGGCTCGGTGTGTGCCCGGCGAACGCGCTGCCGAAGTCAAGCCGAAGGGGCGCCGCAATACGGTCACTGCACTCAGTTCCCGGAGTGCAGGAAGATGATTACCAAGACGCTCGCCGTGCTCATTCTGGCCATCGCACTGACGGCGTGTGCCGCCGGTGGCACGCAGGAGTCCGTTCAGCCCACGTCGACCGAGGCCCCGTCCACGTTGGCCCCGACGCCGGTGCCCACCCCGATCGACATACCGCGCGAGTTCGCCGCTCAGATGCGCCTGGCTTCCCAGTTCCGAGCCGACATCAGCGGGACGGTCCAGGTCGGTGAGGGCCAAGTCGGGGAGATCTCCGGTCTGGTGGAGATCGCAGGCGGTGACACGCACATGCGCATGATCATCACCGCCCCCGACGGGGAACCGCAGACGACGGAGCAGATAGTCACCGCCGATGGCAGCTACGCGCTCGAGGACGGCATCTGGATCCGCAGCGACGCCGATCCCGGCGCCGGAGGCGCCACTGGATTGGGCGGGATGTGGACCGCTATGGTCGCGGAGCCGGACGGCTTGGCCGTCGTGGGGACCGAGATGATCGACGGTGAACGGCTTCACCGGCTGGAGATGGAGCCGGCTCCGGACATCACCGCCGAGATGCTCGGATTTGCCGATCCGGCGTTCAGCGAGTTCGAAGCAACCCTGGCCTTCCTCGCGGAGGATGACGGGAAGCCGGCCGGCATCATCCTCGAAGCGACCTGGATGCAGGGAACCGATGCCCTCGAGGGGGCGATGGACCTGCGATTCCGTTTCGACGGGGGCGCCCGCAAGGTCGAGGTGATCGCACCAGAGGGCGCCTGGGAGACGCGCGTCGGGGTGGAGCTCGGCTACCGGATGGCCTACCCGGTCAAGTGGTCGGTCAGCTACGCCCCGGCGACCGATGAATTCCTCGCCTCCGACAACTATCTCGGGCCGGTCGATGACGAGGTCCACGTCGTGGCGTATCCCGACCTCCAGGGCGCTGCCAGCACGGACGTGTGGTTCCGCTGGTCCGCACAGACGCTGCTTCGGGACTTCGGAGTGGAGCCTTCGGCCTCCGACACGTTCTCGTTGGCCGATGGCACCGACGTGCGGATCCTGTCGCTGTCCTACGAGGACGGCCCGGACAAGGTGTTCTTCCAGCAGGCCGTCATCGTGCGTGGAACGCGGGCCTGGGACGTCAACTGGTTCTCGCTCGCCGGGAACGAGGCCGAGGATGGCGCGACGATGCTCCAGATGCTGACGACCTTCGAGCCGGCGGGCTGATCCGGGCCAGCCACCGGCGGCACGCCCTCCGATGCACCCGCAGGCCGGCGTTACGGAATGCGAGCGAACCAGGCGAGGGAGCCCGCTGCGGCCACCGCTGCCGCCACGAGTGCGGCAATGGCGAGGCTGTCGGTGATCTCGCGCGGCTCGGTCCGCGTCCCGACTCCCTCGCCGAGGTCCTCGAACACGGACACGATCTCCTCGGCCGATTCGGCCTCGAACACCTTGCCGCCGGTGGTCTCGGCGATGCCGCGCAGCGCCTCGCGATCGACGGGGACGGGGACCGGCATGAAGTCCACCGTCACCGACCCCTCGTCGGTGCCGAAGGCGATGGTGCTGACCCTGACGCCTCGCCGCTGCGCCTCGCGTGCGGCCGGGCCCTCGGGTCGCCCTGTGTTCGTCTCACCGTCGGACATCAGCACGACCGACCCCGCGAGCTCCTGCGCCTCGTCGGACACGTCCGCGGCGAGCAGGTCCAGCGACGTGTAGATGGCCTCGCCGATCGCCGTTCCCTGGCCCAATGACAGCCGGTCGATCGCGCGGTCGAGGACCACCTTCGAGGTGGTCGGCGGGATGATGACGCGCGCCGTCTGGTCGAAGGCGACCAGGCCCACCCGGACACCCTCGGGGACGACCTCGATGAACCGATGGGCCGCCTCGCGCGCGGCTTCGATGCGGTTGGGCGCGACATCGGTCGCCTCCATCGAGATCGAGGTGTCGAACGCGAGCACGACCGCCGGCTCGTTTGCGACCTCGGTCGCCACTGCGGGCCGAGCAGCCGCGATGACGAGCAGGGCTGTCGCCGTCAGGTACACCGCGGCGACGGCGTGGCGGCGCAGGCCAGGGCGCCGAGGGGCCACCGCGTCGATCAGGTCCGGATCGGTGAAGCGGACCACGTAGGCACGGCGTCGGCGCTGCCTGGCGAGGTACAGCACGACGAACGCAAATGGCACCAGGAGCAGAGCGAACCGCTCGGGCGCGAGGAACGTGAGATCTGGCGCGAACGGGATCATCGGGAAGCTCCGTTGGTGGGATGGGACGCCGCCTGTCGACCCAGCGCTCGGGCGCGACGGTGTCGGTAGAGGCATGCCGCGAGCGGACCGGTCCATTCGGTATCCGTTCTGAGTCGCAGGTGGGTAGCGCCGGCTCGTCGGATCACCGTTGCCCGCATTGCGCGGCGGCGGTCCGCGTCCTCGGCCAGGCGGACGCGAAAGCGCTCGTCGCCGGTGTCGATCGTTCGCTGGCGGCCGGTCTCCGGGTCCTCGATCACGAGCAGGCCGACATCGGGCAGGCGGAGCTCACGCGGGTCGAGGACCTCGATGGCGATGACCTCGCTTCGACGGCCGAGCCGTGCGAGCGCCGCGCTCCAGGTGTCGGCCGGCGCGATGAAGTCCGAGATCACGATCGCGAGTCCACCTCGTCGCAGGACATGTCGGAGGCCGTCGATGGCGCGACCGAGATCGACCTCTCCCCCGAGCGGAGACCGTGCGATGCTGCCCACGAGACCCGACAGGTGCCGTCGACCACCGCGGACCGGCACGATCCGTGGCCTGCCGGCCGTCGCCACGAGCGCGCCGATCCGGTCGCCGCCGAGGACCGCTAGCGCGGCCACGGCCGATGCGACGTTGACCGCCAGATCAGCCTTTCGCCAGCCGACCGTCCCGAAGTCGAGGCTGCCGGAGCGGTCGACCAGGACGGCGACCTCGAGGTCGCGCTCCTGGGTCGCGTCCCGGATGTGCGGTTCGCCGGTCCGGGCAAGGATCGCCCAATCCATGCGTCGGACGTCGTCGCCCGGCTCGTACGGTCGCGCTTCTCCCGGCTCGACACCGTGGCCGAGCACCAGCGAGGGATGGCGACCATCCCGACGGCCGAAGACCTTGTGGCTGACCGCGAGCTCGATGCGGCGGAGCCGTGCCGGCAGGTCGAGACCGGCACCCGGACCGGCACTGGAGGTCATCTCGCGACCGATTGATCGCCCGGCATGACCAGCGGCGGCGGACCTCCGGGCACGCCCGGGGAGGCGCTGACAGCCGATACCGGTACCGGTATCGGCTGCGGATAGCGGGCCGGCTGCGCGAGCGCCTGTACTGGCGGCCACGCGTTCGAGCCGGGAGCCGGGACCGTGGTGAGCAGTTCGACGAGGACGTCGTCGATGGTGAACCCCTCGGCCAGTGCCCGATACGACAGTGCCAGACGCGCGTTGAGGATGTCGTAGGCGACGTCGTAGACGTCCTGCGGCACGGCACGCTCGCGGCCGCGCAGCAGGGCCATGGCCCGGGCGCTCCGCACCAGCCCCAGCGACGCGCGCGGGCTCGCGCCGTACTCGAGCAGACCCACCAGCTTCGGCAGGTCGTGCGCCGCGGGGTCGCGGGTCGCGAGCACCAGGCGGATCGCGTAGTCGATCGCCGCCTCGTCGACCGCGACTCCCCGGGCCGCAATTTGAAGGTCCACCACGTCGGCCGCATCGAGCAGGCGTGCGGCCTGGGGTGGCTCGTCGGCCATGCGGGCGACGATCGCCCGTTCCTCGGTCGGCGTCGGGTAGTCGACCGGGACCCGCATCAGGAACCGATCGCGCTGCGCCTCGGCCAGCGGATAGACGCCCTCGGACTCGACGGGGTTCTGAGTGGCCACCACCAGGAACGGCTTCGGCATCGGAAAGGTGCGCCCACCGACCGTGACCTGCCGCTCCGCCATCGCCTCGAGCAGCGCCGACTGGACGCGCGCGGGCGCGCGGTTGATCTCGTCGACCAGGACGATGTTGGCCAGGATCGGCCCGGGCTCGACGTCGAACGCCTCCGACGACGGTCGGAAGATCCTGGTCCCGACGATGTCGGACGGGATCAGGTCGGGCGTGAACTGGATGCGATTGAACGAGCCGCCGAGGATCCGGGCCAACGTCGCCAGGAGCAGTGTCTTGCCGAGGCCGGGCGCGCCCTCGAGGAGGACATGCCCGTCTGCCAGCACGGCGACGAGGAGCCGGTCGACGACCCGATCCTGGCCGACGATGACCCGGCCCAGCTCGTGACGGACCTGGGCGAGGCGAGTGGTGGAAAGGTCGATGCTCACGGTCATGCTCCTTCTTGGCCGTCGGTGCCGCCGTCCGGAGCGAATGGATCCGTCCCGTCCGGGTTCAGGCCCTTGAGCAGCTCGTCCATGAGCTGCTGCATCAGCTGGTCGATCGCGTCGCCACCCAGGGCATTCGGGCCCTCCGGTGCGGGTGTCGCGTCCGGATCCGGTGTGGGATCCGGTGCCGGCTGAGGAGCCTGGGCCTCCGGGTCGAGCTCGCGCATGAGCCCGTCGAGCAGCTGGCGCAGCAGCCGATCGGCCATCTCCGAACCGCCGGAGCCGCCTGGGCTTTGCGAACCGTCGGGCCCGAGCCCGAACAGCTCGCCCAGACCGTCCAGCCCGTCAGGACCGAGGAACTGGTCGAAGAGCCCGCCGAGCGGGTCCATGCTATCGGCAGGGTTGTTGTCCTCGGGCCGCCAGGTGCCGTCCTTGACCTTGTCCAGGATCTGGGCGGCCTGGTCGACCGGCACCGCGAAGCCGATCCCGTCGCTGCCACCCGAGGCACTCGCGATGGCGGTGTTGATGCCGATCGCCCGACCCTCCCGGTCGATCAGCGGACCGCCGGAGTTGCCGGAGTTGATGGCGGCATCGGTCTGGATCAGGTCGTGCAGCTCGCCCATCGGCGTCGGGACCGTGCGGCCGAGAGCGCTCACGATGCCGGTGGTGACCGTCTGGCTCAGGCCGAACGGGCTCCCGATGGCGATCGTCATCTCACCGACCTGCACATCGGCCAGGGCGCCGAGGGGAAGGGGCTTCAGATCGGCGGCGGCGGTCTCCTCGGCGCGGATGACGGCCGTGTCGATGGACTTGTCGACCGCGACGACGGTCCCGGAGATGGTCGTGCCGTCCTGGAGCCGGAGCGTGACCGTCTCCGCTCCACCGACGACGTGCGAGGCGGTGAGGATGAGGCCCCCATCGGCCGCCACGAACCCGGAGCCCATGGCGCCGTCGGCCTCGATCTGCACCACGGATGGCAGGAGCTTCGCGGCCGTGTCCGCGAGCGGCTCATCGCTGCCCGGGAGCAGCGCGGCCGCATTGTTCGGCCCGGTCGGGCCACCGGCCAGTGCCAGCAGCGACCCGATGCGGTTGCCGGTGGCGACGATCCCGATGCCGACGAGAAGGATGGACGCGACGAGGACCGCAGTGCCGACGACGAGCCGGCGGCGGGGCCGCCTCGCGGCTCGGGCTGCGGGCATGGGGGCGGTACCAACACCGGCGGCCGCGGTCGCCAATGGTGGGGCGCTGGGCCAGACGAGGGGTGGTGTCGGCGGCAGGTCGCGCCAGCTGCGGTGCTGACGCTCGTCGCCGGAGAAGGGATCATCCACGGGAGCGTGCCTCCGGATCGGGTACGGTCGGATGCAGGTCGGACCGATGCTGGTCCGGCCACTGATCCGGAGGCTAGGAAATGGCCGCTAAGGTGGGCATTCGGACGGTATAAGGGCGACCTAAAGATCCAGTGTCAGGAGGCCGCGTCCACCGTCCAGAGCGGGTCGGCCATCGCTCGGAGCTCGGCCACCGGGACCGGCTTCGCATTCGCCGATCGGTCGGGCAGCCACACGACGAAGCTTGCGCCGTGCCCTGGCACCGAGGCCACGCTGACCGTGCCGCCATGTGCCTCGGCGATCTGGCGTACGAGGGCCAGGCCCAGGCCCTGCGCATCTCCCTCGGCAGTCGGAGCGCCATCGCGCCAGGCGCGGCGGAAGACGAGTGCCTGGTCGTCAGGCGCGATCCCGCGTCCGACATCACGTACCCCCAGCCACAGCCATCCGCCGGCCCGGCCGGCACGACAGTGGACGACCGAGCCGGAGGGAGCCACTCGGAGCGCGTTCGAGACGAGGTTGGCCTGGGCGCGCTTCAGCGCGGACCGGTCTCCGTCGACGACCAGGCCAGACGGAGCGAGCCGGGACAGCCGGACCCCACGCGTCGTTGCCTCCGCGTCGTACTCCTGGGCGACCTCGGCCACCACCTCGGCCAGGTCGACGGACGTTCGTCGCTCCGGCTGGACACTCGTGCGGGCCAGTGCCATGAGCTCGTCGACCGTGGTCGACATCCGGTCGGCCGTCCGACGAGCCACCTCAGCCGCGTTGCGCATGCCCTCGGCGTCCTCGGGCTCCGAAAGGGCGACATCGAGGGTCGTCCGGATGACCGCCAGCGGGTTCCGCAGCTCGTGCGAGGCATCCTCCACGAAGCGGCGCTGGGTCCGTACCCCCTGATCGAGCCGGTCGAGCATCGCGTCGAACGTGTCGGCAAGCTCGCGCATCTCGTCGGGAGGACCACCGAGACGAATCCGCCGCGAGAGATCGGTTGCCTCGATCTCGCGCGCGACGCCGGCGATCGTGCCCACCGGCCGCACGACGCGGCCGGCGACGGCCCACCCGATGGCGAGGCCGACCGGTATCAGCGCAAGGAGCGCCGCGATGGAGAGCGCGCGGACCGTCTGCAGCGTCTGCTCCCGGACGGCCTGTTCCACGTCCAGGAGTGCGTCGGTTGCCCCCTGCTCGCCGCTTCCGTCCAGCTCGGCGATGCCCATGCCCAGGATCCGCAGCAGCTCATCCTCGAGCGTCGTCGGCTGCTCCTCCGGGATGGTCGCGGAGACGGTATCAAGGGCCAGGTTCATGCCCAGCACCAGCACGCCAGCCGTCACGAGCAGTGCGGCGGTCACCAGCATCGCGAGCCTGAAGCGGACCGATCGAACGAATGCCACGGCACGCTGGAGAGGTGAGCGACTCATTCGACGCCCTCCGCGAGGCGATAGCCCACCCCCACGACCGTCTCGATGGGCTGCCCGGTGCCCGCCTCGGCTAGCTTGCGGCGAAGGTTGCTGATCGTGACGCGGACCGTGTTCGTGAACGGATCGGCGCGATCGTCCCACACGTGCTCGAGCAGGCGCTCCGGCGTCAGGACCTCGCTCGGATGGAGCATGAAGTAGCGGAGGAGCGCGAACTCCTTGGCCGTCAGGTCGAGACGTTGGTCGTTGCGGTGAGCCTCGTGCCGCGCGGCGTCGAGCCCGAGGGTCCCCAGCCGGATCGTCGCCCCACCGTTGATCGTCGGGCGGCGGGCAAGGGCACGAACCCGAGCCGCGAGCTCCGCGAAGCTGAACGGCTTGACCAGGTAGTCATCGGCGCCGTCGTCCAGCCCTCCCACTCGATCGTCGAGGCCATCGCGGGCGGTCAGCATCAGGACGCGCGGCGGCGGGGCGTCCGGCTGCGTCAGCTCGCCGGCGCGAAGCCTGCGACAGACCTCGCGACCGTCGGCGTCGGGTAGCCCGAGATCCAGGCACACCACGTCGTACGCGGTGTCCTCGAGACGCTCGCGCGCCTCGGCCGCAGTCGCGGCGGTGTCGATCGCATAGCCTTCGCGGCGCAACCCGGTGGCCAGAGCGGTGGCGAGGTCGAGCTCGTCCTCGACGATGAGCAGTCGCACGGCGCCGCAGCATACCCCGGTAGAGCCAAATCGTCAGAATCGGCTACCCCTCGGTGAAGAAACGTCGTGGGCGACGGAGGTTCCGGCATCGTGAGCCACGACTGTCCGAACAAAGGTCCGGGTTGCGTTTGGGACGGTCCGGGGCACTACGCTGCGGTCCTTGCTGCCAAGGGAGATGGCAATGACCGAGCGGCTACGGCGATCTCACTCGCCCCGGCACCCCCGCACCCAAGCAGCGGCGGTGCTGACCATCCTCAGCCTGGCAGCGATCACGGCGCTCGCGCCGGCCGTGCTGGCCGGGGGCACCACCACCCTGGTAACGACCATCCCAGGCGGTGGATGGATCCAGAGCTTCGACAACACCCCCGGCGGAAGCGCGCAGCTGGTCGCAGGTCCCGGCCCTGGCACGTTGGGCAACGGCAGCCTCCAGCTCACCACGGCGGCAACCGCGGACTTCGCCGGCGTCACGCATGCTCTCGGGATCCCATATTCCGACCTGACCGCCGGAGCATGGCGCACATTCGTGACTACGAGCGTGGCAACCGACGCACCATCGCTGCGCCTGACCGGCTACCGGGAAGGGGGAATCTCGGGCTTTACGACACTCACCGTGGAACTGGTCTACAACGGTGGGGTTATGCCAAATGTCTGGCAGGACAACGTGCTCGACGACGAGACGATCGTCTGGCAAACCACCGACGACGGTGGCTTCTGCAACAACTCAACGTTCTGCACATTCGGCGAGTTCAAACAGCAATACCCTGATGGGAGATTCACGTTCCTCACGGTCGCGATCGGCACCGGCGTTCCGGCGGCGACGAGCTACACCGATGGCGTATCGCTGACCATCAACGAGGACGGGACGGAGACGACGGAGACGTTCGACTTCGAGGTCGTCGCGGCTCCAACCGCCGCGCCCACCGTCGCACCGCCTGATCCCGCTCCTGCGACCGCGGTCCCGACAGCCGTCCCCGCGCCAGGTGGAGGTGGTGGTGGCAGCCTTCCGGACACCGCCGCAGGCGATCCTGGATCGGGAGTCAGCGTTGTACTTGGGTCTCTCGTCCTCATTTCGGCGGTGACCACAGCTATTGCCTGGAGGCGCCGCCTAAGCCGCTGACAGCAGCGGCGCCCTCCTCACCGCGCCTGCCTCATGCGAGAGCCGCCCGGCGGACCGGGCGGCTCGACGCGTTCTGACGATTGTTGCTTCAGCTGCCCGGCACGCGCATGAGCAGCAGCTGGCCATCCTCGCGCTTGACGACCGGCGTCACACCGGGGGCGGTGAACACCTGCTGGTCGCGACCATGAGCCTGGACGTCGACGAGCCACCAGCCGGGGCCGGCCCATGCCGACGCGTCGACGATGCCGCTCGACTCTCCCGTCGGGTCGTTCACGGTGGCCACGACGGACCACGTCCCTTCCTCGAAGTCGTGTCGCCAGATCCTGGCGTTGCTGTTGTCCTCCTGGACCATGAGGCTCTTGCGGGAGGTATCGATGTTGTCTGGCTTGGCAAAGCCAACATCCAGCGCATCGGCGTAGACGCTGAACTCGTCGACGACGGTCGGGTCGTCGGCGTTGAGCACGAGCCGGAAGATCCGTCCGTCTGAACCCTGCCCTCCGCTGGCAGCACGGAACAGGCGCCCCGTCTCGGAGCTCTCGACGAGCCGAGTGTTCCCAGTGTCCGCGACATAGACGACGAGGGGATCAGTGCGGTCGTAGGCAATGTCCTCGACCCTGATGAACTGGAACACGTTGTTCTCGTTCGACCAGTCCTCGAGGGCGTCCTGCGGCCGATCCGCCGTCTCGCCGCGAGCCACCTCGCCGGGCACCTGGATGAACTCACCAGTCCAGGAGTCACCAGGTGTGATCTCGAAATAGTCGTTGCCATCGTTCATCGGGTTCTCGGGGTCGAATCCCGGCGCGCCGGTGTCGGTCACCCTGAAGGCCCACAGCGTAGTGTCGTCGGCCATGAATGCCGCTGCGTCGTCGCTGAGGCCCATGTAGAGCTGGCTCAGGTTCGGCCGCTCGGGCGTCGAGGGCGAGGTGAAGGTGTCGTCGCCGCTGAGTGCCGCAATGGCGTCCCAGCCTCCGGGGACGACCACGGTGTTCTCGTGGTTGTGGCGCCCCTGGTTCGGGAGCGCATCGAAGGCGCCGGTAGCGGTGTTGAGGTAGGCGGCGTAGCCGGCCTGCCGACTCGGAGCTACCGATGGGTCGGATCCGTAGACCGCCCCTGCCGGCACCGGGATGATGTCGTTCGATTCCTCGTTGACGAGGAACGTGTAGTCGCTGAAGCCGTGCTCCGGTCCGGCCATGAAGGCCGAGCAGAATCGGATGAAGCCCTCCTCCGGGCCGAGGGGGACCGACGCGCCGACGATCACCGGCTGATTGGGCCGGCTGACGTCCACCCGGACACGCGACACCGAGGAGTCCTGGTGATCCGCTTCGCCCTGGAAGGGAACGCGCGACTGCTCGTGCGTGACATACACGTCCATCAGGCCCCGGCTGCCGGCGACCGGCGCGATTCCGATGCCGTCGGGGATGCCCTCGAAGACGAAGCCCTCCACGCCGGCGTCCTCGCCCACGGTGAGGAGCGGGATCACCTGGGTGCTCGGCGACGATGGCGAGAGGTAGGCCTCGACATCGGTGCGGAAGCCGGTGGGCGATTTCGCCACGGAGTTCGCCGGAATGGCCATCGTCAGCGCGATGGCCACGGCCATGCCGATGGCTCGACGCCGGCGCCGGAGGATGAGGCGATGGTGCATGAGTGAAGCTCCTGGTGATCCTTTGCGAGGCGCCCACCTCGGGGTGGGTGCAGGCTGGTGAAGGGTCTCATCCTGCCACTCCGCACGCAATGCGGCCAGAGCTGAACCCCGGGTCGGTGCGTCCTGGCACCAGTCCCGCGGTTTCGTCGGCCGATGTCGATCGACACCGGGGCCGTTCGTCGTCATGGATGGAGGCGGCCATCGGTGGTCCGCCACAAGGAGGATCAACCGAGATGGCAGCCAAGATCATTCACGTCGAAGTCACCGGTGACGACGGCACGGCCCTCCAGAGCTTCTACGCCGACGTGTTCGGGTGGACGTTCGACACCAACAACCCGGGCGGCTACGGCCTCGTCCGCCAGGGCGAGATGACCGGCGGCATCGGTCCGGCGGCCGAAGGACAGCAGGGCCGCGTGACGTTCTACGTCCACGCGGACGACCCTTCCGCGACGCTGCAGCGGGTGGAGGAGCGCGGGGGTCGAGTGCTTATGCCGCTCACCGAGATCGCGCCCGAGACGACGATCGCCCTGTTCGCCGATCCAGAGGGCCACGTCATCGGCCTCATGTAGGCCGGTCAAGTGGAGCCGGTCGCGGAGGCCGGCTCTTTACTCGGCTTGCTGGTCAGGCCGGGGTGGCCTTCGCCGCTGGTCCGCGGCCGACGGCTGCGCGAATGGGGGCCAGGACGCGGGCAACGAGCGCATCGAGCGGCATCCGGATGCCAAGCACGAGCACCAGGCTGACCATCACCAGCGCGAAGCCAGCAATGAGTTCGACGCCGACGTGCTCGCCGAGCACCAGCGCGCCCCATGCAATGCCGAAGGCCGGCACGATGAAGGTCACGGTGCTGGCTGCGGTGGGCGTGGTATGCGACGACACCCGGAAGAAGATCGGCCAGGCCAGGGCAGTCGAGAAGATGGCCACCGCCACCAGCGAGGCCATCCCATCCGGCCCCGGGACGCCCGGCGGCCCCGACAGGATGGCAAAGGGAATCAGGACCAGCGCGCCGGTGACCAGCTGGCCGGTTGCTACCTCGATCCCGCTCATGTCCGACAGCCGCCGTCGCACCCACGTGCCCGCCACCGCGTAGCTCAGGGCGGCGCCCAGGGCAGCCACGACGGCGACGATCGTGGCCGGTCCGAGCGTCAGAGGCGACCAGCCGACCAGCACGAGCACGGCGAGGACACCGATCCCCATCCCGACGAAGGCACGCCCCGTCAGCCGATGGCCGATCCAGGCCGCCCCGACGAGGGCGGTGAAGATGGGCGTCGCCGCGTTCAACAGCGCGGCGAAGCCGGTCGGCAGCGTCAGCGAGGCGAAGGCGATCAGGCTGAACGGGATGGCGGAGAAGGTGACGCCGACGAACGCGATCGGCAGGATGCGGCCTCGCGTGGCGCGCCACGTGCGCCGGCCCGCCACGGCGACCAGGATCAGCGCCGCACCGCCGATTCGGAACTCGGCCGCCCACAGCGGTCCGACCTGCGGCGCAGCGATGTGCAGGAACAGGAAGGCGCCACCCCACACGGCGCCGAGGAAGAGGAGGGCGGCGAAGTCGGTGCGGGAGATCCCGCCTGCGACCGCAGCGCGAGTCGAAGTCACCCTCACAGGGTGGCGGTCGTCTGCGCCTGCGTCGTCGGCGGGACGGCAGGGTTTGTCCTACGTCATCCCGCCGTCATGGGCCAGCGCTGCCGGTAGACTCGGCGGCCCATGTCAGAGCCCACGTCCCCGCCGATCCGCTTCGAGCTGCGCGCCGGCGCCATCACCGCGCTGCCCCTCGCCATCGCGGTCGGCCTGTTCGGTGTCTCGTTCGGCGTGCTGGCCGCCACGAGCGGCGGGATGGGCGCGCTGCCTGCGGTGGTGATGAGCGCCACCACCTTCGCCGGCTCGGCGCAGTTCGCGGCAGCGTCCGTTCTCGGCTCGGGCGGTGGGCCGATCGCGGCCATCGCCGCCGCGCTGCTGCTGAATGCCCGCTACCTGCCCATCGGGGTGAGCGTGGCCCCCTATCTCGGTGGGAGCCGGTTCAGTCGATTCCTCCGTGCCCAGCTGGTGGTCGACGAGTCGTGGGCAATCGCGTCGCGCGGCGACGGCGCGTTCGACGCCGGCCGCCTCGTCGGAGCGGGGATCACCCTGTGGCTGGCCTGGGTCGGCGGTACGGTCATCGGCGTGATCGGCGGCGAGGCGCTGGGCGATCCCACAGCCCTTGGCCTCGACGCGGCGTTCCCGGCCCTGTTCCTTGCGCTCCTCGCCACGCAGCTGCGCTCGCGCCGCGCGGTTGCGGCCGCGCTTCTCGGCGCCACGATCGCGATCGCCCTCGTGCCGGTCACCCCGCCGGGCGTGCCCATCGTGGCCGCCGGGGCCGCCGCACTGATCGGGCTGGTGCGCCGGTGAGTGACATCTGGGTCGTGGTGGGCACGATCGGTATCGGCACCATGGCGATCAAGGCTGCCGGGCCGGTGCTCCTCGGCGGCCGCCCCCTGCCGCCGCGCGTGCAGGCGGTGGTGGCGCTGCTCGCGCCCGCGCTGCTGGCCGCCCTCGTTGCGACAGCCACGTTCGCCGACGGGCAGCGGCTCGTGGTCGACGCCCGCGTCCTGGGACTCGGCGCAGCGATCGTGGCCATCGCGCTTCGTGCACCGGTCCTGCTCGTGGTGCTCGTTGCTGCGGCGACGGCCGCCGTCGCACGCCTGCTCGGTTTCGGCTGAGGCCGCGAGCCGCTACCCTGACGGACGACACGCGGGCGACGGAGGGGCCGTCGTCCGCGAGTGTCTGCACCGGACACCGACCACGATGCGACTCCCCTTCATTCCGCGCGAGGAGAAGTTCTTCGACCTGTTCATCGAGGACGCCCAGAACGTCCTCGCCGGCGCCCGACTGCTCGAGGAGCTGTTCCGCTCGTACGATCAGAGGGAACGGATCGCCAGCCAGCTCCGCGACCTCGAGCACAGGGGCGACACGATCAGCCACGACATTGGCCAGAAGCTCGAGACGACCTTCATCACTCCATTCGACCGCGAGGACATCCAGGAGCTCATCAGCCGCCTCGACGACGTGATCGACTTCATCGAGGAGGTGGCCGACACCTGCATCCTCTACAAGATCGACGAGCCCACGCCAGCGGTCATTGCGCAGGCCGAGATCGTGGTGAAGCAGACGGAAGAGATCGTGCGGGCGCTCGAAAAGCTGCGCGGCTTCAAGGGCCTGGCGCCGCACTGGATCGAGATCCATCGGCTGGAGAACGAGGGTGACCGGGTGGCGCGCCAGGCGATCGCCGACCTGTTCACGAACGGAACCGATCCGATCGAGATCATCAAGTGGAAGGACATGTACGGCCTGCTTGAGGACACGATCGATTCCTGCGAGGACGTGGCCAACGTGATCGAGCGGATCGTCGTCAAGCATGCCTGAGGGCGTGACCCTCGCCCTGGTCGTCGTCATGGTCCTGGCGATCGCGTTCGACTACATCAACGGGTTCCACGACACGGCGAACGCGATCGCGACGAGCGTCAGCACGCGGGCGTTGGCGCCCGTCTGGGCGATCGCGATGAGCGCGACGGCCAACTTCGCTGGTGCCCTGACCGGCACGGCGGTGGCGGAGACTATCGGTACCGGCCTGATCGATACCGACATCGAGTCGCAGACGGTGATCGCTGCCGCGCTGGTGGGGGCCATCGCCTGGAACCTGCTCACATGGCGGCTCGGCATCCCGTCCTCTTCGAGCCACGCGCTCATCGGCGGGCTGCTCGGGGCCTCGGCCATGGCCGCCGGCTTCGGCTCCTGGAACATCGATGGCATCGTGACCAAGGTCCTGCTGCCGCTCGTGGGGTCGCCGATCATCGGCTTCGCGGTCGGCCTGCTCGTAATGGTGCTGCTGTTCAACATGTTTCGGCGCGCCCACCCGGTGAGATTGAACGCGCACTTCCGGCGGCTGCAGGTCGGTTCGGCGGCCTACATGGCGTTCAGCCACGGCAGCAACGACGCCCAGAAGACGATGGGCATCATGACGCTGGCCCTGTTGAGCGCCGGCCAGATCGACACCTTCGAGGTGCCGCTGTGGGTCATCCTCACGGCGGCCAGCGCGATCAGCCTGGGGACGGCCGCCGGCGGCTGGCGGATCATCAAGACGATGGGGACGAAGGTCGTGAAGCTGGACCCGGTCCACGGGTTCGCGGCCGAGACGACCGCGGCCACCGTGATCTTCGGCGCCTCGCAGATCGGCGTGCCAGTGAGCACCACCCACGTGATCAGCTCCGCGATCATGGGCGTGGGCTCGTCGGATCGGATGAAGGCGGTCCGGTGGGGCGTCGCCCGCAGCATCGTGACGGCCTGGATCCTGACGCTGCCGGCCGCCGGCATCACGGCTGCCATCGCATATCTCGTGCTCGAGCGCTTGCTGGGCTGAGGATCCGCCCCGCACGCATCGGCGCTTAACCAAGCGTTGACGCTGCGATAAGGCGCGGTTAAGCGCCGAGGCCGAGGCTGGGGTCCGTGAACGTGTGCCCGACCTCGCGTTGCGGGCGGGCCAACCGCACGGAGGACATGCATTGAACGTCCAGCGCCGGGGCCGATGGCCGATCCTCTCGCTCGCCGTCGCCGGCTCGCTCGCGCTCGTGGGTTGCGTCACGACCCCCGGTTCGTCGGAGGATGCCGGCGCAGACGACGGAGCGGCCGGTGCGGTCGTCATCAGCGGTTCGTCGACGGTGGAGCCGATCAGCTCGCTGGTCACGGAGGACTTCGCCGCCGCGAACGATGGCTTCGAATACGAGGTCGACGGACCGGGAACGGGTGACGGCTTTGCGCGCTTCTGCGCCGGCGAGACCGACATCAGCGATGCCTCGCGACCCATCAGCGAGGAGGAGACCGCGACCTGCGAGGAAAACGGCATCGCGTGGGTCGAGCTGAAGATCGCAGTCGACGGCATCTCCGTCCTCACCTCCCCGGCGAACGACGCGGTCACCTGCCTGTCGTTCCTTGATCTCTACGCGCTCATGGGTCCCGAGGGCGACGGCTATGAGAGCTGGAGCGACCAGGACGCCCTGGCCGAGGAGCTGGCCGCTGAGCTCGGCGAGGAGTTCGGCGCGACCCACGCTCCCTACCCCGACGCCTCGCTCGAGGTCACCGCGCCCGGCGAGGAGTCGGGAACGTACGACAGCTTCGTGGAGATCGTGTTCGAGGACATCGCCGAAATCCGCGAGGTCGATCCGGCGGCCCGGCCGGGCTACACCGCTTCGGCCGACGACAACGTCATCGTGGAAGGCATCGAAGGCAGCGACAGCTCCCTTGGTTGGGTCGGGTTCGCGTTCTACGAGGAGAGTGCCGACCTGCTGAAGGCGGTGGAGGTGGATGGCGGCGACGGCTGCGTGGCGCCGACCGCGGAGACGATCGCCAGCAACGAGTACCCGATCAGCCGCGACCTGTTCATCTACGTGAACACCGACAATGCCGCCGAGAACGCGACGCTCGTGTCGTTCGTCGACTACTACCTGTCCGACGAGGGAATCGCCGCGGTCGAGGAGGCTGGATACGTCCCGTTGACGGCCGATGCACTCGACGAGACCCGCGCGGCGTGGGACGGACGCTGAGCACCACCCGCTCCGGGCCGGGCGAGCCCCTCTCGCCCGGCCCGACACTCCCGCTACGATGAGGCCCGGATGACGGCCATCGCCCGCTCACCGCACGCGCTCGAGCCGGCCGACCTGCGCATCGCGCCGGGTCGGCGTCGTCGCGAGGCGGTGGTGCGGGTCCTGTTCCTGGCCGCGTCCGCACTCTCGATCGTCATCAGCGCCGGGATCGTCTTCACGCTGCTCGGCAACGCCGTGAACTTCGTCGTCCAGGTCGACCCGGCGGCGCTCGTGGCCGACGGCTGGTTCCCGCGGCGCGGCATGTACGACATCGCCACGATCGTGGCCGGCACGCTCGTGATCAGCGCCATCGCCATGGCCGTGGCCGCCCCGCTCGGCATCGGCGCGGCGATCTACCTGTCCGAGTATGCCGGGTCGCGCGCCCGAAGGACGCTGAAGCCGATCCTCGAGGTACTGGCGGCGATTCCCTCGGTCGTGCTCGGATTTTTCGCCTTGGCGTTCCTGAGCCCGACCATCGTGCAGACCCTCTTCCCCGGCGCCCCGCTGTTCAACATGCTGTCGGCGGGCATCGCGGTCGGCATCCTCATCACCCCGCTGGTCGCCTCGATCGCGGAGGACGCGATGCACGCGGTGCCGACGTACCTGCGCGAGGCTTCATACGGGTTGGGCGCCCGTCGAGGGACGACGAGCATGCGCGTGGTCGTCCCGGCCGCCGTCTCCGGCATCGTGGCGTCGCTCATCCTCGGTGTCTCGCGCGCCATCGGCGAGACCATGATCGTGGCCATGGCCGCCGGCGCGACCGGCGGCTCGCTCTTCAACCTCAGTCCACTCGACCAGGGCCAGACGATGACGGCGGCCATGACGGCGCTTGCCATCGGGTCCGACCAGGTGCGCGGGGCGGAGCTCACCTTCGAGAGCCTCTATTTCGTCGGCATGCTCCTGTTCGTCTTCACCTTTGTCCTCAACGTCATCAGCGATGCGTTCGTGCGGCGAGTGCGGAGGCGCTACTGATGGCCGGGTCGGTCACGCGCGCGGACCTGAGCACGACCGAGGCCGTCGCTCGCCGCCTGCGTGGCGGGAGCACCGACTGGCGCGGCGTCGTGCTGGAGGGAGCCCTTCTGCTCTCCCTGCTGATATCGCTGGGCGTCCTCCTGCTTCTGCTGACCGACATCGTTGCGACGGCGCTGCCGGTCCTCACCGATCGGCCGGTCGAGTTCCTCACCTCGCCGATGTCGGCGCGAGCCGAACGGGCCGGGATCGTCCAGGGTCTGCTCGGCTCGTTGCTCATCACCGTGCTCGTTGCGGCGGCCGCGATCCCGATCGGGGTCGGTGCCGCCGTCTACCTCGAGGAATACGCCAGCGACACCGGGCTGTCGCGGTTCATCCGCACGAACATCCGAAACCTGGCCGGCGTGCCGGCCATCGTCTACGGCCTGCTCGGCCTGGCCGTCTTCGTCACCGTGTTCGGCATGGGCCGCAGCCTGTTCGCAGGTGGCCTCACGCTTGCCGTGCTAGTCCTGCCGATCGTGGTCATCACCACGTCGGAGGCGCTGCGGGCCGTGCCGACCACGATCCGCGAGGCGGCCTTCGGCGTGGGCGCCACCCGATGGGAGACGATCCGCAGCCACGTCCTGCCGTATGCCGCACCCGGCATCTTCACCGGCACGATCCTCGCGCTGGCGCGTGCGTTCGGCGAGACGGCACCGCTCCTGATGGTCGGTGCGATCGCGGGGACATTCAGCCTCGCCGGCGGGTTGCTGGACCAGCTGGGCTCGCGGTACACGACCCTGCCGACCGTGATCTTCAACTGGGCGGGGTACCCCCAGGAAGCGTTCCGGGCCTTGACGGCGGCCGCGATCGTCGTGCTGCTGCTGGTGATCCTCTTGGTGAACGCGGCGGCGATCTACCTGCGCAACCGATACGACCGGAGGTGGTGACGGAGTGACCGTGGAGACCGACGAGCAGATCGCCGGCCAAGGGCCGACAATACGGATCATGGGTGTGCCCCAGACCCTCGACGAGTCGGAGCAGATCGCGTCCGGCATGGCGACCGACCCGGTGGCGATGGAGTTCCCCGCCGAGGAGGTCGTCTTCGAGCTGGACGGGCTGTCCTGCTGGTACGGCTCCTTCCGCGCGGTGCGCGACATCAGCTTCCAGGTGCCTCGCAACCAGATCACGGCCCTCATCGGTCCGTCCGGCTGCGGCAAGAGCACGCTGCTGCGCAGCTTCAACCGCATGAACGACCTGGTGGAGTCCGCGCACATCGAGGGCAGCATTCGCTACCACGGCGTCGACCTCTACGCCGATGGCATCGATCCCGTCGAGGTCCGGCGGCGCATCGGCATGGTCTTCCAGAAGCCGAACCCGTTTCCGAAGTCGATCTATGACAACGTCGCCTTTGGGCCGCGGGTCGCCGGTTACAACGGCGACATGGACGAGCTGGTCGAGCGCTCCCTGCGCCGCGCCGCCCTGTGGGACGACGTGAAGGACAAGCTCCGCCAGCCGGGCACCGCCCTGTCGGGCGGGCAGCAGCAGCGTCTGTGCATCGCCCGCGCCATCGCGGTCGAGCCGGACGTGATCCTGATGGACGAGCCGTGCTCGTCCCTCGACCCGATCGCCACCCTCCGCATCGAAGAGCTCATGCGCGAGCTGCGCGAGAACTACACGATCGTCATCGTCACCCACAACATGCAGCAGGCTGCACGGGCCAGCGACGTCACCGCCTTCCTGACCATGGGCGAGGACCGGGCCGGCTACCTCGTCGAGATGGCGCCGACCGAGGAGCTGTTCACGCGGCCGGCGAACCAGCTGACCGAGGACTACATCACCGGCCGGTTCGGCTGAGGAGGCCACCATGGAAGGGGCAGACATCGTGGCAGAGCACCTCGGGCCACGGGCGACGTTCGACCGGGCCCTGGACGGTGTGAAGGACGACGTGCTGCGCCTGGGGGCCAAGGTCGAGGAGGCGCTCGAGCGTGCCGGTCGCGCGCTCGTCGAACGCGACCCGGACCTGGCGGACCGGGTGCGCTGGGAGGATGCTGCCGTCAACGAGCTCCAGCGCGAGATCAATACCGAGATCACGACGCTCATCGCCACCCAGGCACCGGTGGCGCGCGACGTTCGCGAGCTCCTCGCCCTGTATCACGCGGCGGCGGAGCTCGAGCGCATGGGCGATTACGCGGTGAACATCGCGAAGCTGGCACAACAGCTCGCGTCGGAGCCCGAGACGCCGATCCTCAAGCAGATTCCGCGCATGGAACAGATCTGCCGCGAGCAGCTGCGGGCGGCAATGCGGGCGCTGGTCGATATCAGCGAAGAGGAGGCCCGCGGCGTGTGCGAGCGCGATGACGAGCTCGACACCCTGTACAGCAGCGTCTACGAGGACGCGATGCAGCTCATGAGCGTGGCCCCGGAGCGGTCTCGTCAGGCGACGCACATGCTCTTCGCCGCCCACCACCTCGAGCGGCTCGGCGACCGGGTCACGAACATCGGCGAGGACGTCGTCTACCTGGCCACCGGCCGGGTGGAGGACCTCAACCCCTAGCGGGGCGACCGATGCGGCGCCGCCTTCTCCTCGTCGAGGACGACCCCACCCTGCGGCAGGCGCTGACCTTCAACCTCGCACGCGAGGGGTACGAGGTCACGACCGCTGCCGATGGCGAGACCGGCCTCGACGCCGCCCGGAGTGACCGGCTCGACCTCATCCTGCTCGACGTCATGCTGCCCGGCATGAGCGGCGTCGAGGTGCTGCGCGTCCTCCGGCGCGAGGGTGTCACCACGCCGGTGATCGTCCTTTCGGCCAAGGGCGACGAGATCGACCGCGTGGTGGGGCTCAAGGTCGGGGCCGATGACTACGTCGCCAAGCCCTTCAGCCGCCCGGAGCTGCTGGCCCGGATCGAGGCGGTGCTGCGCCGGCAGCGGCGCGAGCCCGAGGAGCCGGAGCAGCGGGAGACCCTCACGTTCGGCGACGTGCACATCGACGTTGCCCGACGCGAGGTAACCGTCGATGGCGAGCCGTTGCACCTGACGACGAAGGAGTTCGACCTGCTCGCTCACATGGCAGCGTCCCCGGGCCGGATCTTCACCCGCGACCAGCTCCTGGCGCGCATCTGGGGATACGACTACCTCGGCGACGGCCGCACGGTGGACGTCCATGTCAGCTGGCTGCGCGGCAAGCTTCGCGGCCCTGACGGGCACAACCACTTCCGCACCGTGCGGGGCGTCGGGTACGCGTTCGCGCCACGTCCGGCGTGATGGATCCCGGCGGGGCCGCCGCCTTCGAGGCCTTGCTGTCGCGGCGCGGCGGCGACGTGCTCCTCGTCGTCGACGGCGGGTTGCGCATCGCTCGGGCCGGGCTCGGCGCGGCCGACCTGGCGGAGCGACCGCTCGCGGCGCTGCCGGGAATGAGCCTGATCGCGGCGTTCGGCTCCGCGGCGCTCGACGCCATCGCGCGCGAGGTCGTGGCCACGGGCGGCCCGGCGAGTGGCGAGGCCGACCTCGGCCACCTCGGCGCACGTCACTTCGCCGTCGACGCGGTCCCGCTCGACGGTGGGCTGGTGGTGTGGCTCCACGACATCACGGCGCTGCGGCGTATGGAGCGCGTCCGGCGCGATTTCGTCGGGAATATCGGTCACGAGCTGCGGACGCCGCTGACCTCGATCAAGCTCCTGTCCGAGACGCTCGCCGCCGGATCGGTGGAGGACGCGGCGACGACGCGTGACTTCGCGGCCCAGATCGAGCGGGAGGCCGATCACCTCTCGCAGCTGGTGGACGAGCTGCTGGAGCTCTCCATGATCGAGTCGGGCGAGACGCGCCTGGCGCTGGAGCCGATCGACCCGGAAGAGCTGGTCGCCGCGACTGTCGAGCGCATCGGCCCGGTCGCCGAGCGTCATGAGATCCATGTTCGCCGGCTGCCCCCGCCGATCGAAGGCGGTGCGGCCATGGCCGATCCCTCCCGGCTCGGCCAGGCCCTTCTCAACCTTGCCCACAACGCGGTGAAGTACAGCCATCACGGTGGCGAGGTCCGGATCGGCTGGGAGCCGGGCGCGGCGACCATCCGGTTCCTCGTCTCCGACGATGGCATCGGCGTGCCCGAGGCGCACCAGCCGCGTATCTTCGAGCGCTTCTACAAGGTCGACCGCTCGCGAGCCCGTGAGCGGGACACCGAACGGCTCGGCGGCAGCGCCGGGCTGGGCCTGGCGATCGTGCGGCACATCGCCGAAGCACACGGCGGCGCGGTGGGGCTGTCCTCTGAAGAAGCGGTGGGCTCGACGTTCTGGATCGAGGTCCCGGCCGCGACCTAGATCAGCCCGGTGCCCGGCACGGCCCCGGAACGGGTGCCTCGAGGTAGTCCGCGGCCACCAGTTGCCCGTCGAGGTCGACGCTCAGCGCCCAGGTGGAACCCTTGCGCCTGCGGACGGGCTCCTCGAGGGGATAGCCGTCGGCGGCGGCCAACCTGCCCAGCAGGTCGCCGATGACGTCGCCCTGGCTGCAGACGACGGCATCATGCTCGGCATCGCCACGGCTCCTCAGCAGGGCCAGCGCCTCGTCCTCTCGTCCCGGATATCCCGCCTCGGACAGGAGTGGTGCCGCTTCGATGGTGAGGCCGAACGCGTCCGCCAGCGGCGCGACGGTGTCCATGCAGCGGCGGACGTCGGCCGAGATGATCGAGCCGATCTCGAAGCGCGACAGCAGCCGAACCAGCTCGTCGGACTGCGCGATGCCGCAGTCGTCCAGCTCCCGATCGCGATCGTCGCCGGCCCAGGTCGATGCCGGCTCGGCCGAGGCATGCCTGACGAGCAGCACCGCGCGCGTGGGTGTTCCGCCTCGGGCGAAGCGCTCGAGCACCTCGCGGTCGGACGTGCGGGTGATGCGCTCCGATGCCTCGGCCAGGGTGAGCCATTCGAGGGCGTCGACCTCCCGCGTCGGCGAGAAGGCGCCCTCCTCCGCCAGCATGGACCACCACCGCACGATCTTCGGCCGCACGCCGGTCGGTCCCTTCTTCTCGTAGGTCGTCTCCCCCAGCGGCCGGCCGACCCGGACGTGGAAGCCGGTCTCCTCGAGCACCTCCCGTACGGCTCCCTCGAGGTCGGTCTCGCCCCCAGCCAGCTTGCCCTTCGGCAGGCTCCAGTCGTCGTAGCGGGGGCGGTGGATGACCGCGACCTCGATCCCCGCCTCGCCGTTGGGCCCGGTGTCGGCATGACGCCACACGACGCCGCCACCGGCGCGAATCGGAACGCTGCTCACTCAGCCCACGTGCGCCATTTGCGTCGCCTGAGGGACTTCCACTCGGCGAGGAAGGCGGACCGGGCCTCGCTCGCGCGCATCCGCTGGCGCTCGACGAGCCGGCCGGCCTCGAATCCGTACGCGACACCACGTCCGCGGCCGTCGAGCGACTCGCGGATCGCCGCCTCAGCCACCGAGGCATCCTGCACGATGCCGAGCAGATCCTGGGCGTTGGCGATGCGGGCGGCGAGCTTGGCTGCGGCGTCGCCACGCTTGCCGCCCAGCATCCGTGCCGCGAGCTCGCTGGCATACCGCGCGCGCTTCGCCCCGATCCGCGCATGGTGGAACGCCTCGTCGGGCGCCTCGGCGTCGAGGCGGGACGCCCGCCGCTCGAATCGCCGCCAGGCGGCCATCGCCAGCGCAGGCAGCTCGTCCGCCACCGATCCTGCCCCGGCCGTGCCGGCGGGCGGATCGCCCACCGCTCGCACCAGCTCGTCCAGGAGCGCCGGGTAGTCCGGCGCCTCCAGTGCCACCAGCAGGTCGGCCCGCGCGACTCCGCGGCGCTGCTCCAGCTCGGTGAACAGCCCGCGCAACGTCGAGCTCGTCGCGAGCGCATCGGACCGCAACCGCTCGATGAGGACGTCGAGGTCGCGCGCAGCCGCCAGGGCCATCGCGAGGTCACGCAGCCTGGGCGCCACTGCGGCGCGCCAGTCAGCGTCCACGGCATCGCCGAGGGTATGCAGGTCGCTGCGCAGCCGTCGGACGGCCACACGGACCTGGTGGATGCCCTCGGCATCATCGAGCCGGGCCAGCGGATCGTTGGTGACCAATCGCTGGAGCGCGTCCGCGATGGCGACGCGTACCGCATCGGCCAGCGTCGCGTCGTCCTCGATCGGTGGCGTCGCGTTGTCGGGCGGCGCGGTCGCTCGCGAGCCGAGGGCTCGCACGACCTTCGGGATCGGCTCGGCGACGGTCGCCCCCGCCGCCAGCAGCTGGTCCGCAATGGCGGGCAGGTCGACGTCGCCGCGCAGGTCCTCCAGCTCGAGCTCGCGGAAGCGGGACACGACGCGGCTGCCCTCGACGACCGAGACCTCGTCGATGGCCAGCTCGGCCACCGGCTCCTCGGTCTCCGGTTCGACGAGGTGGGTTCGGCGCCGACGCGTGCGGAGGGTGGCCACCGCGACGAACGGCGCCCCCCGCGTGTAGGCGGTGGTGAGCGTGCGAGCCAGCGCCGGCGGCTCGCGCGCGGGTCCGTCGAGATGAATCTCGTTCCGCGCCAGGACCGGCCCGACGGGGGCTTCGGGAAGCTTCAGGGTCCAGGTGGCGCCGCCGTCCTCGCCGCGGCGGTAGCGGAGCGTCACGCCGTGCCGGGCGAGCCGCAGGTCCGCGGTGTCGTAATACGTCGCGCGCAGACTGAGGTCCGGCAGGGCTCAGCGGCGTGAGCGACTCGTCCCCCAGGATGAGTGGCGGGATCGCGAACCGTCCTGGAAGGGCGAGCTTGAGCTCGCGCTCCGTCATCGGTCGATGATGACGCGCCCGGCCCGGGCCATCAGCGTTTCCTGGAGCGGGGGGCCTGCGCCACGCTCGTGCGAGCGTCGCTGGCGCCACGTGCCGCTCGGTCCCAGCTGCCAGGCGGTGTGGTCGGTGAAGGCAAGGTCGAGGATCTCCCGCAGACGCGCGCGGTTGGCGCGATCGTCGACGCGGGCCAGCACCTCGACTCGGCGGTCGAGGTTGCGATGCATCATGTCCGCGCTTCCGATCCAGATCTCGTCGTCCTCGGCGTCGCCGAAGCGGTAGATGCGCGAGTGCTCCAGGAATCGACCGACGATGCTGCGGACCGTGATGCGCTCGCTCAGGCCCTTCACCCCCGGTCGCAGCGTGCAGATCCCGCGCACGAGGAGGTCGACCCGCACGCCGGCGCCCGAGGCGGCGTACAGCGCCTCGATCACCTCCTCGTCCACCAAGCTGTTCATCTTCCACGCGATCCGAGCCGGGCGTCCCTCCTGCGCCGCCTCTGCCTGACGTCCGATCATCGCCACGATGCGAGGCCGCAGGTCCTGGGGCGCGACGATCAGCGAGTCGTAGGGCGACCGGCGGGAGTAGCCGGTGAGCTGATTGAAGAGGTGGCTGACGTCGGCGGCCAGGACGGGGTCGGCGGTGAGCAGGCCGACGTCCTCGTACAGGCGCGCGGTCGTCGGATGGTAGTTGCCCGTCCCAACGTGCACGTAGCGGCGGATCCCGTCCGCTTCGTTGCGGACGACGAGGGCCAGCTTGCAGTGCGTCTTCAGACCCACCAGGCCGTACACGACGTGACAGCCGGCCTGCTCGAGCATCCGGGCCCAGGCGATGTTGGCCTGCTCGTCGAAGCGGGCCTTGATCTCGACCAGCACCACCACCTGCTTGCCGGCCTCCGCGGCCGCGATGAGCGCGTCGACGATCGGGCTCTCGCCGGAGGTGCGATACAGGGTCTGCTTGATGGCGAGCACGTCGGGGTCGGCGGCCGCCTGCTCGATGAACGCCTGGACCGTGCCCGTGAACGAGTCGTACGGATGGTGGACCAGCAGATCCCCGCGATCGAGGGTGGCGAAGATGTCGACGTCGCCCAGCACTGGCTCACGCACGAGTGCGGCCGGCGAGGACGGCTGGAAGGGCGGGTGCTTCAGGTCTGGCCGATCGAGCGCGACGAGGCTCCACGTATCGATCAGGCCCAACGGGCCCCCAAGGCGATGGACGTGCGCGCCGGGCAGCTGCAGCTCCCGCACCAGGAGGTCGACGAGGTGACCCGGCATCCTGCGGTCGACCTCGAGCCGGACGGTCGGGCTGAACCGCCGGCGGCGGAGCTCCGCCTCCAAAGCCCGGAGCAGGTCCTCGGCGTCGTCGTCGTCGAGCTCGAGATCACTGGCCCGCGTCACGCGGAACGGGTAGTGCGCCAGGAGCTCCATCCCGGGGAACAGGAGCTCCAGGTTGGCGGCGATCACGTCCTCGAGGGGCACGAACGTCGTCTCTTCCCCCGACGACATGAACCTCGGCAGCAGCGGCGGGACCTTGACGCGCGCGAACCGCGTGCGGCGGTCCGCCGGATCGCGCAGCCATACCGCCAGGTTCAGGGACAGGTTCGAGATGTACGGGAATGGGTGGCCCGGGTCGACCGCCAGCGGGGTGAGCACCGGGAAGATGCGCTCGACGAAGTTGGCGTCCAGCGCCGCGCGCGCCTCGTCGGGCAACTGGTGCCATCGGTGCACCTTGATGCCGGCCCGTGCCAGCCGCGGCTTGAGGTCTCGCGTGAAGATCTGGCTGTGCCGTTTGGCCATGGTTGCCGCGCGCTCCGCGATGAGCTGGAGCTGGGTCGCCGCGTCGAGCCCGTCGGCGGATCGCAGCGCCGGGGCGGCCGCGTGCTGGCGGCGAAGGGTCGCCACGCGCACCTGGTAGAACTCGTCCAGGTTGCCGGCATAGATGGCGACGAACTTCAGCCGCTCGAGCAGCGGAAGCGATTGGTCCTCGGCAACCGCGAGCACCCGCTCGTTGAAGTCGAGCCAGGAGAGCTCGCGGTTGAAGAAGCGGTCGCCGAAGACCAGCGGGTCGTCCGCGACTGCGTGTGCGTGCGTTGCCATCGAATCACTGACCTTACGCCGATAACGGCTGGGATGGATCGAGCGGTCGCTTCCTCGCCCGCCTCCCGCGGTGCCCGCGGTCAGGATCTCTTCAGCGCCAGCTCGAGAAACGCCAGGACGTCGCTGCGTTCGTCGACGAGCTTGGTGACGGGCTTTCCGACGCCGTGGCCGGCGTCGGTGTCGATCCGGATGACGATGGGTCCGTCCCCGCCATGGGCCGCCTGGAGGGCCGCGGCGAACTTGAACGAGTGACCCGGCACGACTCGGTCGTCGTGGTCACCGGTGGTCACCAGCGTCGGCGGATAGGCGACCCCCTCGCGCAGGTTGTGCAGCGGCGAGTAGGCACGCAGCCAGCGGTATTGCTCGGGATCGTCCGCGGACCCGTAGTCGCTCGTCCAGCCCCAGCCGATGGTGAACCGATGGAAGCGCAGCATGTCCATCACGCCAACCTCGGCGACCGCTGCGCCGAACAGCTCCGGGTGCTGGGTGATGCTGGCCCCCACCAGCAGCCCGCCGTTCGAGCGACCGCTGATGCCGATGCGGCCCGCATCGGTCCAGCCCGACGCAGCCAGCCACCGGGCGCAGGCGGCGAAGTCGTCGAACACGTTCTGCTTGTTCGCCAGCCGCCCGGCGTCATGCCAGGCCTTGCCGTACTCGCCGCCACCGCGCAGGGAGGCGACCGCCAGAAGGCCACCGCGCTCCATCCAGGTCAGCCACTCCGGCTTGAAGGTCGGCCCGACCGGGATCTGGAAGCCACCGTAGCCGTACAGCAGGGTGGGGGTGCGCCCATCGGGCCCAACGTCGCGACGGTGCGTCAGGAAGAGGGGCACCGGCGTCCCATCGGCGGAGTCGACGAAGGCCTGCTCGGTGACGAAGTCGGACGGATCCCAGCGAAGCGAGGCTCCGGCCACCTGCCTGACGCCCCCGTCAGCCATGGCGACGGCCAGCACCCTGGCCGGGGCGGCGAAGGTCATGAACGTCAGGAACAGCTCGGGATCCTCGCGCCGACCGGCAAGCTCGGCAATCGTTCCGATCTCCGGCAGCGCCACGTCGGCGACGTGGCGCCCATCGGTCTCGAAGATCGCGAGCCGATGGTGAGCGTCGTGGAGGGTGACGATGGCGAGGCGATCGCCGACGAGCCGAGCCTGCTCGATCGCATCGGGGCCCTCAGCAACGATCTCGCGCAGCTCGGAATCCGGATCACCAGTGTCCAGCGCGACCACTCGGCCGCGCGGCGCGTCGCGGTCGGTCAGCAGGTACAACATCGTGCCGACACCGGCGATGGGCAGGTAGCTCGCATCCGGCTCGGGGATCACGCGGCGGAACGTGGCAGCGGCCATGATCGCCCTCGGCGAGATCGGCCACGAACACGCGGTTGTCGGGGTCGGTACCGCGCCAGACGTTGACGACGAGCAGCCGGCCGTCGGCCGTCACGGTCGGCTCGAAGCCCCACTCCGGCTCCTCCGGCACCGCCAGCAGGACGCGGTCGGCCGATGCGTCGTCGCCGAGGCGGTGGAACCGCAGCTCCATGTTGCGGTTCGGGGCGTCGTACGCGGCGTCCGCCGGCGGCTCCGGGTAGCGGCCATACACGAATCCGCCGCCATCGGGCGCCCACGCTGCCGAGGCGAACTTGCTCCAGCCGATGCGGTCCGGCAGGTCCTCGCCTGTCTGCGTGCGGCGCACCCGCCAGGTCCGCCAATCGGAGCCGGCATCGCTGGTGGCGTATGCGACGAGCTCGCCGTCCTCGCTGACCTCGACTGCCGTCAGGGCCGTCGTCCCGTCGCTGCTCAGCCGGTTGGGATCGATGAGGACCCGGCCCCCTTCGCCCGGGACGTCGGAGACCCACAGGACGTCCTGGTCCTGGAGACCGGTGTTGCGCAGCTGGAACCAGTGGTCGCCCCGCCGCCACGGGGCGCCGGCCCGCGGGTGGTCCCAGACCTCGGCAAGGCGCTCCCGGATCTCCGCGCGGGCGGACGCACCTGCCAGGACTTCCTCGGCCAGGGCGTTCTGCGCCTCGATCCAGGCTCGGGTCTCCGGCGCGTCGCTGTCCTCGAGCGGCCGATACGGGTCGGCGACGCGCTCGCCGTGGTAGTCGTCGACCTGGTCGGCGGTGGGTGCCTGCGGGTAGCTCAGTCGGGTCTGCATCCGCGCATGGTAGCGGGGCTCCGGTAGCCGACCGACCGGTTGTATGATTGACGGTGCAACCATACGCCGATCTGCAGACTCACCATGTGCCGATGACCCAGCCCATCACGCGACACGACCACCGCCTGGCCACGTGGGCCGCCTTCCTTCGCGCCCACGCGCGCGTCGTGCGTGAGCTCGAGCGCGAGCTGCAGGCCGAGCAGCGCATGGCGCTGACCGACTACGACGTCCTCGTCCAGCTCGCCGCCGCCGACGACCGACGGCTGCGGATGAGCGACCTTGCCGATCGGCTGTTGCTGTCGCGGTCCGGGGTCACCCGGCTGGTGGACCGCCTGGTCGCCGAGGGGCTGGTCGAGCGCGTGAGCTGTGACACCGATCGCCGCGGGCTGTGGGCGGCGCTGACCGATGCCGGCCTGGTGCGGCTGCGCTCCGCGGCGCCGACCCACCTGCGCGGCGTCAGCGAGCACTTCCTCGATCGGCTCTCCCCCGACGAGCTGGCGTCGATGCGTGGGATCCTCGCCCGCCTCGACCCGGAGGGCTGACCCGATCAGCGACCCTCGGCGGCCTCGTCGCGCAGGCCGCGCACCATCGCGGCGCGCTCGTCGTCCGGGGCAAGCTCCAGGAATCGCTCGAAGGCGGCGATCGCGGCCTCCGCATCTCCCTCGGTGCGCAGCGCGATGAGCCCGTCAAGGAAGGCGACCTCGATCGGATCGGCGGACGCGATCTCGCGGTAGGACTCCAGCGCGGCACGTGCGTTCACGCCGTCTCCTGCCCGCAGGTAGGCGCTGATGATGCGGTCGTACACGTCGGCCCGGTCGGGCTCGATCGAGCGCAGGGCCTGGAGGGTGACGACGGCCCGGGACAGGTCCTCGGCGGTCGAGCCGGCCAGGTAGGCATCCGCCAGGCCTGAGAGGGCCGACACGTCATCGGGGTCCTGGGCCAGGGCCTCAAGCAGATCGCCGATGCGCTCCTGTCGGGCTTCCTCGGCCGCCTGCGCCGCGGCGAGTGCGTCGTTCGTCACCGTCTGGTTCGCGATCCCGGTCGGCGGGGCGAGCCATCCGGCCAGGAGCAGTGCCCCGATTGCGGCCGCAGCGAGGATGGCGGCGCCTCGCACGGGGCGTCCGGCCGCGGCGGGAGGCACGGCCGGCCGGTCCAACGCGACCCGCGTCTCCGCGGCGCGCACCTCCGCGTCGGCCAGCTGCACGGCGTACGACGCGTCGTCCAGGGAGCCTGCCCGGCGGTCGGCCTCGACGTCGCGCAGCGCTTCCAGCGCCACGCGGTGCCGGAGCTCGGCGGCATCCCGCTCGTCATCCGCGCGAGGCCGGGTCGGTTCGCGCCCGGAGGACGGGCGCCAGGACCACGATCCCGAGGACCCCCAGGCCGACGACGAGGAGCGCCAGCTCAGGCATCGAGCGCCTCCACCTCGTCGCGGAGCCGGCGCCGCTCGTCGTCACTGACCCCCGACGCGCGGCTGGGGGGCGGCCGGCGCTGGCCGTGCAGCCACGCGACGAGGAGGGCGACGCCGACGCCCAGCACGGCGAACGGGATGAGCCACAGCAGGGTGGCGCTGGGCGCCAGGCGGATCCACTCCCCGTAGCGCGCCACGAAGTGGGCGCGGACCTCCTCGTCGGTCGCGCCAGAAGCGATCAGCTCGTCGATCTGGCGGCGAATCTCGCGCGCCGAGCTCGTCGGCGAGTCGGCGACCGAGAGGCCCTGGCAGTCGGGGCAGCGCAGCTCGGCCGCCAGCGCATCGGCTCGTTCGGCCGCGCCCGTCGGAGCTCGCGGCGAGACCGCCATCACGACCAGCACCGCGGCGAGCGCCATGAGGGTGCCTCCGGCGATCACCGGCAGCCAGCGGTTCATCGGGCCGCCGCCGGCTCGATGCCGGCCAGGTGCTCGTCCATGGACGCCTCGGTGAGCGGCCCCCACTGGCGCGAGCGGACGATTCCGCCGGCGTCGACGAAGAACGTCTCGGGCGGCCCGGTCACCCCGTACTCGATGGCCAGCGTGCCGCGGTCGTCGAGGAGATGCTCGTAGCCGGCATCCCCGTATCGGTCGAGGAAGCCCTGCGCGTCTCCGGGCTCGTCCTGGTAGAGCACGCCCACCACGACCACGCCGTCCTCGTGGGCGGCGGCCAGCACCGGGTGCTCGTCGACGCAGGCGGGAATGCACCAGCTGGCCCAGAAGTTCAGCACGTACGGCGTGTTCGCCAGGTCGGCACTCGTCAGCGTCTCGCCATCCAGCGTGGTCAGGCTCCATGCGGGGGCCGGCGCTCCGATCCGCGGCGAGGCCAGCTCACGCGGATCCCGGCCGAACCCCTGCACCAGGAGCCACGCGAGCGGCACTACCACCAGCGGGACCAGCAGCCACCGCAGCGCCGACATCGGTCAGGCCCCTTCGACCGACGGGACGGGGGCGGCCGCGGGCTCCGCAACGATCGCGTGCCGCGCCCGTCGCTCGGGCCAGATGGCGAAGGCTGCGCCGATGCCGACGATCGCGCCACCGATCCAGATCCAGACCACCAGCGGATTGACGAACAGGTGAAGCGTCACGGCCTGGGTCGACGTGTCGTACGCCAGCAAGGTCACGTACAGGTCCTCGGCGAGCGACGTCCGGACGGCCGGCGTCGCGATGGCGGTCGGGGAGTTGGGGTAGTCCCGAAGCGCCGTCGCCAGCGTGCCCGACTGCCGGCCCTCGTACGCGACCTCGGCACGCGACTCAATGACCCGGGCATCGCTCGCCAGGGGCTCGACCACCAGGCGCTGGTGGGTGACCTCGTAGCCCGCGATCGTGGCCGACTCGCCGGGCGCCAGGGTGACCGTCAGGTCGGTGGCCAGCCCTGACGAGACCGCCACGCCGATGGCCATGACGAGCACCCCGAGGTGCACGGCGTAGCCGCCGTAGCGGCGTCGATTGCGGGTCGCCAGCCGCCACGTCGCGGTGGCCGGGTCCTCGGCCCGTCCGCGGGCGCGCGCTCGGGCCCCGCGCACCACCTCGTCGAGCATGATGCCGCCGGTGAAGGCCGCCAGCCCGAGGATCCCGAGCGGTCCCGGCTCGCGCAACCCCAGCGCCAGCGCGACGGCGATCACGGCCACCGCCGCCACCAACGGAAGGCTGAAGCGCTCGCGAACGCTGTGCCAGGAGGCGGTGCCCCAGGGCAGTGCCGGGCCGATGCCCATCAGGAACAGGAGCGCGACCATCATCGGCGCGGTGACGGTGTTGTACCAGGGCGCCCCGACGCTGATCGTGTCGCCGCTCGTCACGGTCACGAGGAGCGGCAGCAGCGTCCCGAACAGCACCGCGAAGGTGATGCCCAGGAACAGGACGTTGTTCAGCAGGAAGGCGGATTCGCGGCTCACCGTGCGGGACGGCCGGCCACCGCCCGCCAGGTCCGGCAGGCGCCACACCAGCAATCCGAGGCCGACGCTGAGCGCCACCACGATCCCGGCCAGGAACCAGGGCCCGATGGCCGACTGGGTGAACGAGTGGACGCTGGCCACGATCCCCGACCGGGTCAAGAACGTGCCGACCAGGGTGAGGACGAACGTCGCCACCACCAGGGCGCTGGTCCAGATCCGAAGGCCACCGCGCCGTTCCGCGACCATGGCCGAATGGACGAAGGCGGTGGCGGTCAGCCACGGCAGCAGCGCGGCGTTCTCGACCGGATCCCAGGCCCAGTACCCGCCCCAGCCGAGCACCTCGTAGCTCCACCAGGCGCCGGCCACGATGCCCAGGGTGAGGAAGATCCACGGCACGAGTGTCCAGCGGCGGACGATGCGAAGCCACTCCTCGTCCAGCCGGCGCGTCACGAGCGCCGCCACGCCGAAGGCGAACGGCACCGCCAGCCCGGTGTAGCCGAGGTACAGCAGCGGCGGGTGGAGGGCCATGAACGGGTGGTTCTGGAGCAGCGCGTTCGGCCCGAGCCCCTCCGCCGCAACCGGCGTGGTGCGCAGGAACGGATTCCCGGACCAGGTCATGACGGCGAAGAAGAACAGGTTCACCGATGCGAGCGTGGCGCCGACCCACGGCATCAGCTGCCGATGCCGGTCGCGGTGCCGCCACAGGGCAAACGACGCCCAGCCGGTGGCGAGGAGCGTCCAGAACAGGATCGAGCCCTCGAGCGCGGCCCACAGGCTGATCGCGCTGATGAACGCCGGCGTGGTCGTGGCGTTGTTCTCCGCCACGTACAGGACGCTGAAGTCGTGGGCCAGCAACGAGACGACCATGGCCAGGCAGCCGAGTGCGGCCGCCACGAATGAGCCGACCATTGCCCGCCGACCGCTGACCAGCAGTCGCGCATCGCCGGATCGCGCTGCGAGCAGGAAGGCGATGGCCGCGTAGGCGCTGGCGGCCAGTCCCACCAGGACGGCGACGTGGCCGATGGTCGGGATCACGGGCGGCTCACTCGTCCCCGGGGTCGAAGGCGCGGTCCGAGGGAAGGACGCCGGGTGCCGGGGCCTGGTAATTCTCGTCGTGCTTGACGATCACCTGGGTCGCCTCGAACACGCCGGCCGAAGTCAGCTTCCCTTCAACCACAGCTCCGGACCCCTCGCGAAAGGAACGCGTCGGGGCCACCGTCGAGTGCACTTCGATCTCCGCGTCGCCGTCGGTCAGGATGAACGTCAGATCGGTGGCCGGCCCCTCCACCGATCCCTCCTTGACGATGCCGCCGAGTCGCATGGCCTGGCCGACCGCGTCGGCCATGGCGGCCAGCTCGGTCGGGGTCCGGTAGTAGACGAGCGCGCTGCCGATGCTGCTGAATGCGAGATAGGCGACCACGGCGACCACCACGGCGACGAGGACGAGGACGCCCCATGGCCGTCGCCGGGGTGGCAGGACGGGCTCGGGGGCGGAGCTGACCGTCATCGGCCCTCGTCGTCGCGGCGCGGCAAGGCCCGCAGGCGCCACCACAGGCTGAGGGTGTACAGGCCCAGACCGCCGAGAATGACGGCGTAGGCCGCGATGACGTAGCCGGCATCGGTCATCGGGTCACCTCCGTCGGCGAGCCGGCCGGTGGCGCGGACCGTGCGGCCATCAGGCGCTCGACCCGAACGGCTTCCTCGCGAGCAGCCTGGGCACGGGCCAGCTGGTAGCGGCGAATGATCAGGTACACCCAGGTCAGGGTGAAGGCGGCCAGCATCCCCAGCAGAGTGCCGACGAAGGCCATCGGCGCCGCGGGGTCCAGCACCCGGTCTGGGGAGCCGATCGTCGCGGTCTGGTGCAGGCCACGCCACCACTCCACGCTGAAGTGCACGATCGGGATGTCGATAGCGGCCACGATGCCCACGATGGCGGCGCGGGTGGCGCGTCGCTCCGGGTCATCGGTCAGGCGACGGAACAGCAGGTAGCCGATGTACAGGGCGAGCAGCAGCGCCGTCGTGGTGAGGCGCGGGTCCTCCCATTGCCAGAACACGCCCCAGATCGGACGGCCCCACATCATGCCGCCCCAGATCGCGAACGCGGTGAACACCACGCCGACCTCCGCGCCGGCCAGGGCCACGGCGTCGAAGCGCAGGTCCCGCCGCCACAGCCACAGGATCCCGGAGACGGCCGTGACCCCGAACGAGAGATAGGCCAGCCAGGCCGACGCCACGTGCGGGTACATGATCCGCTGCGCGTCGCCCTGGTTCAGGTCCGCGGGGACCACGAAGAGCGCCACCACGGTCATCACCGTTACCGCAGCCAGCGCCACGAACCCCAGCACGCGGGTCTTCATCAGTCCTCCAGCAGGTAGCCGTACGTCGCGGCGCCCGCCACGACCATGATCACGTCGAAGGCGACGAGCAGCTGCAGCCACGCACCGAGCTCGCCCAGCGGATCGCCGGCCAGCGCCGCGGCCGTGGCCTTCACCGCTGCGAGCAGGAGCGGGGCCAGCACTGGCAGCATCAGCAACGGCAGCATTACTTCCCGCGCCCGGAGCCGCAGGGTCACGCCGGCGTAGAACGTCCCCACCGCGGCGATGCCGATCGAGCCGAGCAGGACGGTCACGACCAGCGGCACCCACGCGGCGGCGACGTCGACGGCGAAGAGGACGCCGACCGCCCCCAGCACGAGCAGCCCCAGCACGCCGACCACGGCCAGCCCGGCCAGCGCCTTGCCGCCGTAGATCGCGCGCCGGCTGATCGGGTAGAGGGCGAGCTGCTCGAGCGCCCCGTCCTCGTTCTCGAGCAGGTGGAGCCGGCTCACGGCCAGCATGCCGGCGAACATCATCGCCAGCCAGAGGAGTCCGGGCGCGGCAGCGGCGAGGCGGGCGGCATCCGGGCCCAGCGCGAAGCCGAACAGGAGCAGCACGACGGCGGCGAAGAACAGGGTGCTGACGACCGCGTGGCGGCCGCGCAGCTCCGCGGTTGCGTCCTTGCGCGCGATGGCCAGGGCGATCCGCGCCTCGTGTGCGATGGCGCTCATCGGACCGGTTCCACGGCCGGCGCTGGGCCGGAAAGGGTGGGTGGCCATGCCGCCAACCCTTCGCCCTCGACGACGGCAACCAGTCCGCGCTCGAGGACGACCCGGCCATCGAGGAACGGCGCCAGGCGATCGGTCGCGTGGGAGGCGACCAGCACGCTCACCCCTGCCTCGCGCCACGCGACCAGCAGCTGGTCGACGATGGCCATGCCGTCGGCGTCGAGCGACGCGTATGGCTCGTCGAGCAGGACGAGCGATGGCTGCCCGAGCAGGATGCGACCAAGCGCGAGCCGCTTGCGCATGCCGGCCGAGAACTCGCCGACGCGGTCGGCCGCCCGGTCATCCAGCGCCACATCGGCCAGAGCGCGTTCGACGCGCGCCGCGGCGTCGGGCGTGCCCAGCATCGTGGCTGCGAAGGCGAGGTTCTCCCTCGCGGTCAGGTCGTCGTACAGGCCGGTGGCATGCGAGAGGTACGCCACGCGCTCGCGGACGAGATCCGCGTCGCGCCCGACGTCGAGCCCATCGACCTGCGCCCGGCCGTACGAGGGCCGAATGGCGGTCGCGAGCAGGCGCAGGAGGGTCGTCTTGCCGGCGCCGTTCGTGCCCAGCACCGCGACGGTGCGCGCCGCGTCGATCCGCAGGGACACGCCGGCCAGGGCCGGGCTGCCCGCGAAGAGACGGGCCAGGTCGGTCGTGACGACCGACGGCGGACGGCTGTCGGGGGCCCCAAGGGAGCGGGGCGAGACGTAGATCGTGGTCTGCGGCATGCTCGACACGCGGGGGGCGAAGTGGGCACAGGCACTATGCGGTCCGCGGCAGGGGGCGTCAAACTCGCGGGAGGGTCGCCGTAACCGGCGTCGTATCACGACGTGATTCCCCCGCCCGACCATGCAGGAGCAACATCCGCCGATGACTCGATCGCGATCCGTGGCGTTCGCCGCCTTCCTCTCCCTGCTGCTCGTCGCCTGTGGTGGCGCGACCAGCGACGCTCCATCCGACGAGCCAGCCGCTTCGGCGGCGGCATCGCAGGCGGCCGAGCCGTCGGAAGCCGCGGAACCGTCGGAAGCCGCGGAACCGTCGGAAGAGGCCGGCGACGGCCGCCAGGTCACCCTCACCGACTTCGCGTTCAGCGAGGGCGAGCTCACGGTCGCCGTGGGCACGACCGTGACCTTCCTCAACGCCGGATCGGCGCCCCACACGGCGACGGAGGGGGCCGATGGCGTCGCCGCCGACGACCCGTTCTTCAACGAGCAGCTCGCCCCCGGGGACGAGGTGGAGGTCACCTTCGACGAGGCCGGGACCTACGAGGTGACGTGCCTGTTGCACCCGGATATGAACATGACGATCGTCGTCGAGGGCTGATTCAGCCTCGGTTGATCGGCACCGGGGGCGGTGCTAGGGTTCGCGTCCTGATGGACGCCGGGCTCTCGCAACCGCCCCTCGCCGTACCCCGCTCCCGCGCCGCGCGGCGAGCGGCCGCGCAGCGTGCCGAGTGCGCCGCCACCGCCGCGCTCACCGTGCTCGGGCAGAAGTGGGTGATGCGCATCGTCCGCGAGCTCGGGCACCGCACCCAGCGCTTCTGCGAGCTGCAGGACGCGCTGGGCGGGGCGAACTCGGCGACGCTCTCCCAGCGCCTGAAGCTGCTGGAGGACGAGGGCCTGGTCGCGCGTCGCGCCGTGAGCGCCATCCCACCGTGGGTCGAGTACTCCCTGACGCCGAAGGGCTCCGACCTGTGGAGAGCCATCGCCGGGATCGATCGCTGGGCGGAACGCTGGGCGCCCAACCAATGAGCCATCCCGTGGCCGAGGAGCGTCCCGCCGCCCACGGCGATGCGCTCAATGCGATCCGCGCCGTGGTGGCCGAGGCCGCCGGTCCGGAGGCCGCCGCGCAACGCGTGGTCGACACGCTCCACGACCGGTTCCCGCATTACGACTGGGTGGGCATCTACTGGGTCGACGGTGCGGACCTGGTGCTGGGGCCGTGGGTCGGCCCGGAGCCCACCGAGCACACCCGCATCCCGATCGGCACCGGCGTGTGCGGCGCGGCGGCGGCATCGGGCCAGACCGAGATCGTGCCGGACGTCAGCGCCGATCCTCGCTACCTCGCCTGCTTCGCGAGCACGAAGAGCGAGATCGTCGTGCCGATCTTCGTCGAGGGCGCCGTGGTGGGAGAGATCGACATCGACGGCACCGACCTCGAGGCCTTCGACGACACCGACGCGCGCTTCCTCGAGGAAGTCGCCGCGCTGCTCGCCCCGCTACGCCCCCGGGCGTAACCGGTCGCGTACCGCATCGGTGACATGGCCACCGATCCGGGTCCGTTCGAAAAGGTCTACGACGCGCACGTCGTCGGCATCTATCGGTTCGTCTACGCCCGGGTCGGAAACCATCCCGATGCGGAGGATCTGACGGCCCAGGTGTTCGTGCGAGCGGTCGAGCAGCTCGACACCGACCGTGAGCCCGGACAGATCGCCGCCTGGCTGTACCGGGTGGCCCACAACGCCACGGCCGATCACTGGCGGGCCTTCTATCGCCTGCCGGTCATCGGTGCCGATCACGTTGCCCCCGGCTGGGAGCCGGTGGACGACAGCGGTCGCCCGCGGCCGGAGCCCGACGATCGCGCCGCTGCGCGCGTGCAGGCGCTGCTGCGCCGCCTTCCGGAGCAGTACCGCCGCGTGCTCGAGCTGCGCTTCCTCGAGCGACAGAGCGTGGCCGAGACCGCCCGCATCATGGGCATCAGCAACGGCAACGCACGCGTCCTCCAGTACCGTGCCCTGCGGCGCGCCGCGCTGCTCGGGGAGCCGACCGATGGTTGACGACGAGCGCGGCGACGACGTCGCGCGGTTCGACCAATACCTCGAGGCGCTGCTCGGCGAGGGCCGCCCGTCGCCGGACGCGGTGGCGGACCGCGACGAGGCCGAGATGGCCCGGTTGGCAGCCGAGCTGGCAGCCAGTGCGCAGGAACCGGCCGGCATTGCGCCCGATGCCGCGTTCGTCGAGCAGCTGCGACGCCGCATGCGCGAGGCGGATGCGGGCATCACCGCGGTCCGGACGCCTCCGCCGGTGCGGTCACAGCCGGCACCTGCCGGCAGCGGCCGCTGGCGCGTGTCGCGCCGCGACGTGCTGCGCGCGGGCATCGGGGCGGCCGCCGGGCTGGCCGCCGGACTGGTCGGCATCTCGCTGCGCGAGCGGGCCGAGGACGCCGATCAGCTCGGCGGCAACGCGCCGCTCGTCGCGGGCGAGGGCTACTGGGCCGAGGTCGCGTCGGTCGAGGAGGTCCCCGCCGGGACGGCCGTGCGCTTCAGCACCGCGGCCTTCGATGGCTTCGTTGTCAACGACGGCGAGACGATCCGAGCGCTGTCGTCGGTGTGCACCCACATGGGCTGCACCCTGCACTTCCGGCCCGACTGGCAGGACCTGCGCTGCCCATGCCACGGGGCCAGCTTCGACCTCACCGGCCGTCTCGCCAACGGACGCCGGACGTGGCGCGCCTCCGGTGGCTACCGCGGCGACGCGAGCGCCTATCCGATCGAGCTGCCCGACCTCGTCCGACCGCGCGTCAAGGTGGAGGACGAGCGGGTCTGGGTCTGGACGGCGCAGGCATAGCGACGTCGACTAGAAGGCGACCTCGAACACGTAGGCGACCAGGTACGGGATGGCCAGGATCACGACGATGATGGCGAGCACGATCCCGGCGTACAGGAACAGCGTCAGATCGGGCGGCTCGCCCCGCTCGGGCGGTGGGGTCAGCCGCTTCGCCAGGTGCGACGGGCGGCGCGGGCGCTGGTGCTCGTAGCGGTTGGGCCGCGAGGCGTCCGGCAGCTTCAGCTTGGAGTCCGGCACGGCGCTATCCGTAGACCTCCGGGTTGATCGGCGTCGGCAGGCGCTCCCCGCGCAGGCCGGCGAGCAGGTTGGCCGCCGCGATGGCCGCCATCTGCCCGCGCGTCACGCGCGAAGCGGAAGCGATGTGCGGCACCACGATGCAGTTCGGCAGGGACACGAGCGGATGGTCGGCCGGCAGGGGCTCAGGATCGGTCACGTCCAGTCCTGCCGCGAAGATTTCCCCGTCGCGCAGCGCGTCGGTCAACGCGCCGGGGTCGACGACCGGGCCGCGTGAGGTGTTCACCAGCACCGCGCTCGACTTCATGGCGCGCAGCGCGTCCGCGTCGACGAGGTGATGGGTCTCCGGGGTCAGGTTCACGTGGAGGCTGATGAAGTCGGACTCGCGCAGCAGCTCGTCGAGCTCGACCCTGCGCGCGCCGAGCTCGGCCTCCTCTTCCGGCGTGGCCGGGTGGACGTCGTGGTAGAGGACGCGCATGCCGAAGCCTCGGCCCCGGCGCGCCATCTCGCGGCCGATGCGTCCGAAGCCGACGATCCCGAGCGTGGCGCCGTGGACGTCGACGCCCATCAGCAGCATCGGCCCCCAGGTGCGCCAGTGACCGTCCCGGACGTAGTCGACCGACTCCGGGATGCGGCGAGCGGCCGCCATGAGCAGGGCGAAGGCGAGGTCCGCCGTCGTCTCGGTCAGCACGCCCGGCGTGTTGCCGGCCGGGATGCCGCGGCGCGTGACGGCCGGCACGTCGATGTTGTCGAAGCCCACGGCGAAGTTGCTGACCACCCTGAGCTGCGGTCCGGCCGCGTCGAGCAGCTCGTCGTCGACGCGATCGGTCAGGAGGCTGAGCAGGCCATCCACGCCGGCCACGCGCCGCAGGAGCTCGTCCCGGGGCGGTGGCAGCTCGTCGGTCCACAGGTCGACCTCGCAGGCCTCCCGGACCGGATCCAGGCCCTCGTCAGGGATGACCCGGGTGACGAGCACGCGTGGCCGATCCGTCACGAGCTGGCGCCCACGAGCTCCCCGGTGCGTTCCAGCTTGGCCAGCGAGTCGGCCACCCGATCGAGCGCCGCGCGCAGGTTCTCGCGCGAGTTGGCGTAGCTGAACCGGAGGTAGCCCTCGCCGTGGCGGCCGAACGCGGTGCCAGCCAACCCGCACACACCGGCGTCGTACAGGAGGTGGTCGGCGATCTCGGCGGAGGTACGACCGAAGGAGCCGACGTTCGGAAAGGTGTAGAACGCGCCGTGGGGCATGACGCAGCTGACCCCCGGGATCCGGTTCAGTCCCGCCACCATCAGCTCGCGACGGGCGACGAACTCGGCCCGCATCGCATCGGCGTCCTCCTGGGGGCCGGTCAGGGCCTCGACCGCTCCCCACTGCGCGAAGGCGTTGGTGCAGCTGACGCTGTTGATCACCAGCCGGCTGAAGTGGGGCGCCAGCCAGTCCGGCACGATCCCGTATCCCAGGCGCCAGCCGGTCATCGCGAACGTCTTGCTGAAGCCGTCGAGCGTGATCGTGCGATCCGCCATGCCGGGCAGCGTCGCGATCGAGAGCGGCTCGCCCTCGTACTGCAGGCGGCCGTAGATCTCGTCGGCCAGGACGACCAGGTCGTGCTCGACGGCGAGCTCGGCCAGGCGACGTACGTCGGCATCGGCCAGCACGGAGCCGGTCGGGTTGTGCGGCGAGTTGATGACGATCAGCCTGGTTCTCGGCGTGATCAGCGACGCGACCTCGTCGACGTCCATCCGAAAGTCGTTCGCCTCGCGCAGCGGCGCGGCGACCGGCGTGCCGCCGACATAGCGGGCCATCGACTCGTAGATCGGGAACCCGGGGTTCGGGTAGATGACCTCGTCGCCCTCGTTCACCAGGGCGAGCATGGTGAAGAACATGATCGGCTTCGCGCCCGGCGTCACGATCACCTGGTCGGGCGTGGCCCGAATCCCCTTCCAGCGCTCGACGTCGGCGACGATGGCCTCCCGCAGCGGGGCGATGCCCGTGGCGGCCGTGTAGTGCGTCTCGCCCCGCTCGAGCAGGGCGTCCGCCGCCGCCTCGGACACGTTGCGGGGGGTGTCGAAATCCGGCTCGCCGATCTCGAGATGGATCACCTCGCGGCCGGTCGCCTCGAGCGCACGGGCACGTGCCGCGGCCTCGAAGGCGGTCTCGGTGCCGATGCGATCCATGCGCGTGGCTGGCTTCACGTACAGCTGCCTCGGAGCTTGGGGAACGAGATACGCCCGGGACGGGTAGTGTACCGATGCCGCCGCCGCGACGGCACGAATGGGTGGTTGTCGGCGCAAGCGGTCCCGCTGCTATACTTTCCAGAGCGAACTTCACCACCGCTGCGCCGCGGAGACGCAAGGAGAGCGATACCCACATGACGATGTCCGAGACCCCCCGGGAGCCGATCTCCCTCACCGGCGGCACGCCGACCGGCGGCCTGCTCGTATCGGTGACCGATGCGGCCGCCAAGAAGGTCGTCGAGCTCCGCAGCCGCGAGGGCAAGGTCGACGCGCGCCTCCGCCTGTTCGTGAAGAGCGGTGGCTGCTCCGGCTTCAGCTACGGGCTGGCGTTCGACGACAAGGTCAACGACGGCGACAAGGTCGAGGACCACGCCGGCGTGCCGGTCGTCATCGACCAGTTCAGCCAGCAGTACGTCGACGGAGCCGAGATCGACTACGTCGACTCGCTCATGGGCTCCGGCTTCGCGATCAACAACCCGAACGCGGTGAGCAGCTGCGCCTGCGGCTCCTCGTTCAACACCGATGGTTCCCCCGCCAAGGCGGGCGGCTGCGCCCACTAGACGCTCCTCCTCCACGACGGAAGCCCCGGCGCCGCGCCGGGGCTTCCTCGTGTCCGCGCCCCCTCCCGACGGGTAACATGCTTGCGTGAGTAGCACGTTTACCGATGCGTCCGCCGCCGAGGGTCTCCGTCGATCGTTCGCGACCGCCTGGGGCGAGATCGGTGCCGCGTGGGGCGTCGCCCCGTCCACCGCCACCGTCCAGGGCTACCTGCTGGTCTCGGACGGACCGCTGTCCGAGCCGGAGGTTCGACGAGCACTGGGCATGAGCCATCGCGCCGCGAGCCTGGCGCTGGCGCAGTGCGAGGAGTGGGGCCTCATTGAGCGGGCCGACGCGACGCGCCGCTCGGGCCAGCGCGGACCGGCCGCCGCGGCCTGGACCGTGGTCGGCGATCACTGGGAGTGGTTCCGGCGTGTGGCCGCCGCCCGCAAGCAGCGTGAGACCGACCCCGTGCTGCCGGTGATCGCGCGCTGCGCCGACGACGCGCGTGCCGCGGCGACTGCCAGCCATGACGACCCTGAGCTCGCGGCGCTGGGCGAGCGGCTCTCGAGTCTGCTCGAGTTCGTCCGCCGCTTCGACAAGGGCGTGGAGGTCTTCGTCCGCGGCGACGCCCGGGCCATCGAAGGGCTATTCGCCGCGCTGGACCGCCTCGAGCCGGAGACCGCGGAGCGGCTGTGGAGCCTGCTCGGCGAGCTGGGCCCCGAGGATATGGCGAGGGCGCTCGACGCGCTGGCCAAGCTGCCGCCCGCTGCCGCCCGCCGCCTGATCGCTCTGGCCGACCAGCCGGTGCTCCAGAAGCTGATCGGCGTCAGGTAGGGCCTACTCGCCCGAGCCGTCGTCCTCGAACACCGCCGCGCCGGCGGTGACCGCCGCCACTCCCCCGCCGCCGAGAGAGGCGGGCAACGGCCGACGCAACGGGGACAGCGGTCACGTGGCGCTCCACGAGCTCCCGCGTGCCCGCGATCCCGAGCTCGTCGAACAGGTGTCCGAACTTCGCGCGCAGGTTGGCCCCGATCCGGTCCGCTGCGGCCGTCGGCAGGCTCCACAGCTGTGCCTTGAACGGACCGATCGCCTTCTTGCGCGTCTTGTACAGGAACTGCTCGTCGGTCTCGCCGTCCTTGCGCTCACCGGCACAGTTGTCGAGGCACCACGCCATCATCTCGGTCCGAAGGTCGGCTGGCAGGCCGGGCTCGTCGTACAGGATGTTCTGGAAGCCGGTGGCGAGATGCACCTCGGCCGTTCCGTGCTCCGGGAAGTGATTGAACGCCTCGTCCGGCAGGGTGCTGGCGCCGTGCTGGACGCAGCCGGCCAGGCCGTACTCCTCGCGTGCCACCCGGCTCAGCCGGTCGAGGGTGTCGAAGTCGATCTTCACCTCGGCCACTGTGCCGTCGGGCATCGGCACGCCGCCGTGGCTCGTGCCGGTCTGGATACTGACCTTGCTGATGCCGGTCACGGCGTCGCCGGTCGCGGCACGGTAGGCATCCAGGTAGGCGCGCAGCTCATCTTCCGTGGAGTTCGACTTGCCGACCTCACCGATCTCGCCGCCGATGCTGATCGTCACGCCGTCGGGCTGGAGCGTCCGAATGAGGCGGGTCAGCTCGGCCGTGTTCTCGGCGTTCACCCGCTGCTGCTCGGTGACCGTCGGCAGCGCCAGGTCGACCAGCGTCGAACTGTCCACGTCGATGTTCAGGAATCCGGCCGCAACGGCCTCGCGGGTCAGGTCCTTGAGCCCTTCCATCTCGCCGGCCGGATCGCCGGCCCACTTGGTGGCGTTGAACTGGAAGTGGTCGCCCTGCAGGAACACCGGTCCGCGCCAGCCCGAGCGCATGGCGGCGGCCAGGACGACGGCCGTGTACTCGGCCGGCCGCTGGTCGGTGTAGGCCATCTCGCTCTTGGCGATCTCGAAGATCACGGTGCCCGCGTCGCGCTCGAGGGCGGCTGCGAAGGCCTGCCTGGCGGTCAGGTAGGTGGCGGCACGCACGTTGATGGCCGGCACGGTGAAGCGGGTGGGATCGAACTCGCCACGTCCTCGGGCCACGTACAGCTCGTGGATCGACGCCGATGGACATCCGATCGCCTGCGACGCTGCCCAGATCACCCATCGCGCCGCATCCCGCACCTCGGCCTCGCCGAACACCGCCGCATCGACGAGCTCGTCCATCAGCTCCCCCCGCAGGCGGTCCTCGTCGTGAACCTCGAGCCCGTCGGCGACGATGCTGGCGACGCCGTCGAGCCGGGCGCGCAGGTCGGGGGGAGTGGCGGTGCTCATGCGACCCATCCTAGCGAAGGGCCGACACGAGCGTGAATGCCAGCAGGGGCGCAATGCCGAGCCCGAGGACGGCGGCCAGGACATACCAGTCGCGCGACGCCGTGGCGTCGGCAACGCCACGTGCGCGGAGGCCCGACGTCCACCAGCGAACCGCCGTCAGGCCGACGACGTACAGGGCGGCGGCGAGGGCCACGGTGGCCACCACGAATGGGCGCACGACGTCGCAGTCGCCGAAGGCGAGTGGTCCCCCCGGCGGGCACTCCGCGGTCAGCTCGGCCGCGATGAGCCCGGCGGCCACCAGCACGACGACGCCACACCAGGCGAGGTGCGCCAGTGGCAGGCGGCTCAGCGTCGGGCGAGGGCGGCGCTGCGCTGCGCGGCCAGCTCGGCCTCGCGGGCCGTGATCCGCCGGTACTCGAAGTACAGGTACACGCAGGCCGCGGCCCCCAGGCCGGCCACGATCATCCCGAAGCCGATGCCGACCAGGGGGAAGCGCGCCGGAAAGAAGGAGCCGCCGGCCAGGTTGAAGGCCATGAGCGGGATCAGCAGCAGCACGGTGAACAGGTAGGTCAGCAGCACGAAGATCCGGATCGCTCCCCAGCCGAACCCATGCCGCCCGCGGCCGATCTGCACGAGCACGCCGACCACGAGGATGATGGCCAGGTTCGTCATGCCGATACCGTTCGCGACGAGGAAGCCGACGTCGTCGCTGAAGCGGAGGAACGGGATCTCGACCGTGATCAGGTAGTAGATGTAGTTCGGGACGTAGAAGATCACGAAGTACATGAACAGGAAGATGGGCAGGGCCTTCAGCACCGCGACGAGCCACGTCTCGTGGCCGTACAGGAACCAGCTCATGAAGTCATCCGCCCAGCTCAGGAGCCGGGTGAACGCGCCGCGAGGGCGGTAGACGGGATAGGTGCTCATCTACTCACCGGTCTGCGTGAGGAGGAAGGTGATCAGCGCCTGGAGCTGGCTGTCGCCCAGGGCGGACTCGGGGAACGGCGGCATGCCAGTCGGCTCGCCCCCGTTGTAGTTGCCGGATGAGTCGCGGATCCACTTCTCGAGGAAGACCCGTGGATCCTCGTCGTAGTCGGCCTGCATCTGCTCCAGGTCGCTGGGCTGGACCGGCATCTCGGTGACCAGCTCCGAGCCGATGGTCTGGAGATTCGGCCCGGTGCCACCCTCGAGATCCTGGCCGTGGCACCCCGCACACCCGGCCGAGACATAGATCTCGGCGCCCGCCTCCGGGGTGTCGGGCGCCGATTCCACCGGAGCCTCGCCCGCCTCGGCAGCCCACGACTCCACGAGCGTGACGACCGCCTCGACCTGCTGCTCGTTGAGCGGCCCTCCGACCTCGGAGCTCCAGGCCGGCATCGGCGAGTTCACGTTGCCCGAGACGACGACGCCGCCGTAGCTGACGGCCAGGTGCACGTAATTCGGGTTGACCCGCAGCTTGTCCGCCAGCGACGAGGTATGCAGGGACGGGGCGGAGCGACCGTCGGGGTCGTTGGGGATCTCGCCGCCCTCTCCCTCTGGCCCATGGCAGCGGGCGCAGCCGGCGGAGGCCGGCTCCGACGGATCGTCAGAGAAGATGATCTCGCCGAAGTGGAGGAGCTCCTCCTCCTGCTCGGCGGCAATCGCCTCGCGCCGGATGCCATCGGTCAGCCAGTACAGCATGGTGAACACGGCCGCGGCGGCGACGAGCAGGACCCCGAGCGTCTTGAGTCGCATCGGTCAGCCGACGCAATGCTCGATCGCGGTCGGCGCACGATCGTCGAACGTGACCGTGCCGACCGGAGGACCGGAGATGACCTCGCTGGTGACGACGACGTAGGCGCCGTCCTGGAAGTTCACCGCGAAGCGGTCCATGCCGCGCGGGGCCGGGCCGTCACGCTTCTCGCCGAGGACGGTGTACTTCGACCCGTGGCAGAGGCACTCGAACCACTGGCTGGCATCGCACACCTGCGGGATCTGGCAGCCGAGGTGCGGGCACTTGCGCCAGAAGGCCGCGACGGAGCGATCGGCGATCGGGATGTCCTCGCTCACGTCGGCGCCCGGATCGGTGACGGGCAGCGAGCCGTCCGCCTGGACCGCCCCGCCCGAGGCGTCGGCGACCATGGCCTTGGCGGCGGGGATGTTGACGAAGAACAGGTTCGCCTGGTTGTAGATGTACGGCCGGCCCTCGGCCCACTGGGCGAACTGGCCGTTGATGTCCTCGGCGGTGCCGAGAACGATGTCGGCTCCCAACCCCTCGGTCAGGTTCGGCCACAGGAACGCCAGCGTGCCGCCCAGGAACTCGAGCGACAGGATGCCGACGCCCACGCCGAGCATGCGGCGCATGAAGCTGCGCCGGGTGATCTCGCCGGTGGGTGGCCCGTGCACCGGGCCGTACGAGGTGTGGGTCATAGCGTGAAGTACAGGCCCTCCCACGGCCAGACCCAGTTCCAGCCGGGGCCGCGGAAGAAGGAGCCGATGAAGGTGATGATCAGCCCGCCGATCATGAGGCACATGAACGAGACCCAGATGAACTTGCGATCGCGCGCGGCCTTGTACGGGCTGCGGTCGACGTACGGGACCAGCAGCAGACCGCCGAGATAGACCGGCACCACCAGCACGCCGGCGACCGTGGTGTTGAAGTAGCTCAGCAGCTCCTGGAGCCCGAGGAAGTACCACGGCGCCTTCGCGACGTGCGGCGTCACGGCCGGGTTCGCCATCTCCTCGAGAGGCGCGCGAATGAAGACCGATGTCGCGATCAGGAGCCCGGTGATCAGCATCGCCATGACGAACTCGGCACGCAGCAGGTGTGGCCAGGTGAGCACCGTCTCGTCCGGTCGCTTGTCGACACGGACCATCGACTCCTGCTTCACGTAGGCCAGCAGCCGGAACCGCTCCGTTCCCGGCACGCCGGGTGGGCCCGGCAGCTTGGGGCCGACGCCCGGCGCAATGACCGGCGGCCGCGTCGGCGCCTGCGTCGGCGCGTTCTTGTCGGCGGTGGCGTTCGGTCGCTTCTCGATCGTCATCGGTCCCTTCCTAGCCTACACCGGCCCGGAGATGCCGCCGTCCTTCCGGATCCTCCAGAAGTGGACGATCATCAGGATGGCGGCCAGCAGCGGGAAGAGGATCACGTGGGCCACGTAGAAGCGCAGCAGCGTGTTCTGGCCGACCTGGATGCCGCCGAGCAGCATGAAGGTCGTCTCCTGCGAGACGACCGGGAAGTAGGTCGCCATCTGGGTGCCCACGGTGATGGCCCAGAACGCGATCTGGTCCCACGGCAGCAGGTAGCCGGAGAAGCTGAGGGCCAGGGTGAAGAAGAGCAGCAGGATGCCGATCACCCAGTTGAACTCGCGCGGCGGCTTGTAGGCACCGTGGTAGAAGACCCGGATCATGTGCAGGAAGACGGTCAGCACCATGAGATGCGCCGCCCAGCGATGCATGTTGCGCACGAACGAGCCGAAGGCCACCGATGCCTCGATGGCCTGGATGTCCTGGTAGGCCCGGCTGATCGAGGGCACGTAGAAGAACATCAGGTACAGCCCGGTCACCGTCAGCGCCAGGAACAGGAAGAAGCTGATGCCGCCCAGGCAGAAGGTGTACGTGTAGCGCACCGCGTGGCGCTTGACCCGCACCGGGTGCAGGTGCAGGAACACGTTGTTCATCACCGCCAGTGCGCGGGTGCGGCTGGTGGTCGGGTACGGCTGGCGGAAGAGGCTGCGCCAGGCCTGGGACTCCTTGATGGCGCGGGTGACGCGGTTGCCCTCGCCGTTGCTCATCGGTCCACCGCCATGCCGGCCTGCTGGCCGACCTGTCCCAGCACGTTGTCCTTGTAGCTCTCCAACAGAACCTTCCCGTCAGGCGTGAACCGCTCGAGCTCGAGCCGGTCCATGGTGATGCAGTTGGTGGGGCAACGCTCGACACAGAGGTTGCAGCGGATGCAACGCTCCTCGTCGATGATCATGGCAATCCCGCGCGGCCACGACTGGAAGAAGTCCTGCTCCGGGTCGTCGCCGCCGACCTGCGCCTTGTCGATCATGTAGATCACGCCCTCGGGGCAGACGTCGGCGCAGAGCCCGCACAGGATACAGCGCGGTCCGTCGATGTTGATGTTGTGGTTGCACTGGAGGCAGCGGGTGCCCTCGGCGATCGCACCGCGCGTGTCGTAGCCGACTTCGACCAGGGACGTGAAGTCGCGGCGCAGCTCCGGCGGCGCCATCGGGATCTCCTGCCGATGGGTCGCCTCGTAGAAGCGTGGCATGTCGTGCTCGAGGCTCTGGGTGATGACCGCGCGGTTGATGACCGGCAGCTCCTCGAGCTCCTCGCCGCGCACGCCGGCCAGCCAGCGGTCGACTGCCCGTGCGGCTCGCCTGCCGAGCCCGGCCGCCTCGATGATGGTGGCCGGCCCGGTGACGAAGTCGCCGACCGCGAAGACGCCGTCGACGTTGGTGGCGAACGTGTCCGCGTGGGTGGTGAGCTTGCCCCTGTTGAACTCGAACTTCAGCTCGTTCATCGGCCGGCCGCTCTCGTCCTTTGGCGTCGTGCCGTTGAGCGGCGCCGTGCGCCACGAGGACAGCGAGCCGCCCTCCAGCACGTCGCGCGTATCGGTCACGCCGACGTGCCTGTTGAGCTTCGAGCCGTACTCCCCGAGCACGTTGAAGTCCGACGCCTGGCTGGTGCACGGGATGACCATGTCGCAGGGGATGACGAACTCGCTGCCCGGGATCGGCTCCGCGCTGCGCCGGCCCGATGCGTCCGGGGGCCCGAGCCGGGTGCGCACGAACTTCACGCCGCTGACGCGGCCGTCGGGACCGGCGAGGACCTCCTCCGGCGAGCTGAAGTACTCGAACTGCACGCCCTCGAAGCGGGTCTCGTGCTGCTCCTCCTCGTCCACCACCATCTCGTCCGGCCCGCGGCGGTAGACGATGGTGCTCGTCTTGGCGCCCAGGCGAAGGGCGGTGCGGCTGGAGTCCATGGCGGTGTAGCCACCGCCGATGATGACGACGTGCTCGCCGACCCACTGCGGCTGCCCGAGGTTGGCGCGCTTCAGGAAGTCGACGCCGTAGATCACCCCGTCGAGCTCCTCGCCCGGCACGTTCATCGCCACCGGGTACATGCAGCCGGTGGCCGCGATGACGGCGTCGTGCCGCGCGCTCAGCTGCTCGAGGGTGATGTCGCGCCCGATCTCGACGTTGTAGTGAAACTGCACGCCGTGCTTCGCCACCCAGTTCACGTCGAGCTCGATGACGTCACGGGGAAGACGGAAGGCCGGCACGCCGATGAGGGTCGTGCCGCCACCGGAGGGCAGGGCCTCGTAGATGTGGACCTCGTGCCCCCAGCCGGCGAGCTCCTTGGCGGCCGACAGCCCGGCCGGCCCGGCGCCGATGACGGCAACGTTGCGGCCGGTCGGCGGCTGCACGACAACGTTGTCCGGCATGTTGTTGCCGTAGTGCCAGTCGACCAGGAAGCGCTTCATGGCCCGGATGGCGAGCGGCTTGTCGATGTCCGCGCGGCGGCAGGCCTTCTCGCAGGGGGCGGAGCACACGTAGCCACAGATCGCCGCCACCGGGTTCGGGTCGCGGGCCAGGATGTAGCCCTCTTCGAACCGGCCCTCCGCGGCAAGCATCAGGTAGCCGCGGCAGTTCGTGTTGACCGGGCAGCCTTCCTGGCACTCGATGTTGCACTGAAGCCAGTCGACGCCGACCTCGGCTGTCTGGAACCTCAGCGGTATCGCGGTATCTGAGATCACGGCGTCGTTGTCGCTCTCCGGGCGGCTTTGAGCCAGGGGCTATCAAGGAGCGGCGAGACCGATGCTACCCGCTCGCGAGCGTGGCGTGCAAGGCGAGTGCCGCGCCCGGCGGTTTGTGGCCGAGCGCCGGGGGCCCCTCAGCTCGCGAAGTGCGCGGCCATCACCCGGCGCACGAGCGGCGCGGCGTCGGATCCGCCGGTCCCCAGCGGGATGTGGGGCAGCACGGTCGCCACCGCGATGGTCGGGTCATCGGCCGGCGCGAAGGCCGGGAACCAGGCGTGCGGGTCGGGTGTGCCGGTCTCGGCGGTGCCGCTCTTTCCCGCCACCGGGATCCCGAAGCCGGAAAAGGCCGCCGTACCGGTGCCGTACGGCAGGGTGACGACGGCCTGGAGCGTATCGGTCACGAAGGCGAGGTCCCCCGGTGATGTCGCAACCTCGTGCAGGACGGTCGGCTCGACCTCCTCCACCACCGTGCCGTCCGGCAGCGTGGCCGTCGTGAGGATCCGGGCCTGCCACAGCGTCCCTCCGTTGCCGATGGTCGCGAACGCGTTGGCCAGCTGGAGCGGAGTGCCGAGGAATGCGCCCTGGCCGATGGACAGCTGGATCTGCTCGAACCCCGAGTACCCTCCGCGCCCGTTCTCGGAGAGCCAGGCGTCGTCGGGCACGATGCCCGGTCTCCTCGACCAGGTACCCGATCCCGGTCGGAGCCCCGAAGCCGTAGTCGAACAGGACATCGGTCAGCGCTGTCTCGGAGGCCTGGAAGACCTCGAAGCTGAGCGGCATGTAGGTGGTGTTGCAGCTGAACGCCATCGCCTCGGCCAGCCCGACCAGCCCGGGCAGCGAGTGGTTCATGTAGTTGCGGAACGTGAAGTCGCCGTACTGCCACGTGGGCGGGCAGGTGACCAGGCTCCCGGGCGTGACGACGCCGGTCTGGAGCGCGGCGATCAGCCCGAACGGCTTCATGGCCGAGCCGCCGGGATAGGCGGCCAGCACCGCCTTGTTGAAGATCTGCGCCTGGCCGGGCGCGGACAGCGCGACGCCTCCGAGCGTCGTGCCCAGGGTCATGGCATTGGGGTTGAACCCGGGCTGGCTGGCGAGCGCCCACACGTCGCCGCTGCGCGGGTCGACGACGGCCGTCGCGGCCTGGCCGTACCCCGCCAGCGCCTGCTGCGCGGCGGCCTGGATGGCGGGGCGAATGGTGATGGCGACGTCGGCGCCCGGCACCATCTCGGTCTCGTGCAGGGCGGTCTCCACACCGTCCGGTGCGACCGCCACCAGCCGCCAGCCCGGCGTGCCGCGGAGCAGGTCCTCCGCGCCGGCCTCGAGGCCGCTGCGGCCGACGACGTCGCCGGCCCGATAGCCCTCGGCCTCCAGCTGGCCGAGGTCGTCCGCCGTCACCTCACTGACGTAGCCGATGACCTGCCCGGCGAGTGCCTCCTGCGGATAGACCCGTACGCCGTCGTCGCGGGTCTCGGCCCACACCAGGTCGCCCGCGCCGACGATCCTGCCTCGCGGACCGAGCTCGCGGTCGAGCCGGAGGGCGCCGTCCGTGCCGAGCTCGGGGAAGATCACGGCGGGACTCCAGCGCAGGAGCCACCCATCGGTGCCTTGCACCCAGGTCAGCGCACGCTCCAGCTCCAGCTCCCCGAACCGCTCGCTCGCGACGGCGAGCTCGAACGGCACCGACAGCCCCGGAACCGGACCCGCGAGCGGTGCCGCCGGGTCGATCGATGGCCCCGGCGTCGGGATCGGCGTCGCCGAGGGGTCGGCCGTCGCCGATGGGTCGGGGGTGGGCACTGGCGTCGCAGTCGGCGCGGGGAACTCTGCCGGCCTTGCCTCCGGAGCGAGAGCGGTCACCGCCGGCTCACCCAGCGAGGCGGTCATCTCCGAGGCCCGCGTCATGTCGTCGAAGGCGGCGTGGAGCTCGGAGAAGCGCTCCACCGGCCACGCCTCGCGCAGGGCGGGGTCGAGCATCGCGTGCATGGCGGCGTAGTCATCGGCCGCCCAGGCGTCGAGGTAGGCGCGGCTGAGCTCGGCGGCAGCCTCGGGTGCTGCCACGGGGAAGGTCGTCGGAACCGGGGTCGGCTCCGGGGTCGGCTCCGCCGCGCAGGCCGCGAGGGTCAGCGGCGCGCACAGGAGCGCGGTGCGCAGCACGCGCCGGAGGATCATCGCGCCAGGGTCACCCGCCGAAAGCCCTCCGCGGCCCGGTACCCCGCCCGCTCACCGAGCTCCTCGCTCCGCCGCCGGACCCAGCGCGCCACGTCGTCGAAGGCCCGGAACTGGCTGGCGTGGCGCGCCAGCGACGCGACCTTTCGCTCCAGCGTGGCGCCGATGTCGACCAGCTGGTTCGCCTCGTTGGTGCTCCACAGGTACAGCTCGGCCACCTTCCACGGCTCCAGGCCCTCGTCGAGGTGGGCACGGAAGTTCAACGGGTCGCGCGCGGTCGGAAAGACGGCGTCCACGGTGGCCTGGCCGACGACCCGATGGTCGGGGTGGTTGACCCACTCGTTGTTGACGAACAGGACGGTGGGGTCATGGGTCATCACCACCTCCGGGCGGAAGGCGCGAATCGCGCGGGTGATGCGTTCCCGCAGGGCGAGCGAGGGCTCGACCTGGCCGTCGGGTTCGTCGAGGAAGTCCACGCCCTCGACCCCGAGCTCCGCGGCTGCTGCGCGCTGTTCGTCCTCCCGCACGCGCGCGAGGGCTGCCATGTCGGCGGACGGGTCGTCGCTTCCCTTGTCGCCACGTGTCACGAGCAGGTAGCGGACCGTGGCGCCCTCCCCCACCCAGCGCGCCACCGTGCCGGCGGCGCCGAACTCGATGTCATCGGGATGGGCGGCCACCACCAGGACGCGCTCGGGGGTAGGCAGCTTGTCGTCAGGCATCGGGTCGCGGAGATCCTAGCAGCCGCCTCCGGGAGTCATCCGAGCGCCCGGGTCCGTTCGCCACCGGGGTCGAGTGCGGTGGCGGTCTCCTTGCGGCAGGTGAAGAAGATCACCTGGTGCGTCGCTGCCAGCTGGCCGATAGCCGCCGCGGCTCGCGCGGCGCGTACCTCGTCGAAGTTCACGAGGATGTCGTCCATCACCACGGGCAGCGGCTCTGCATGGCGCGCGAACTCCTCGATGAGCCCGAAGCGCAGGGCGAGGTACAGCTGCTCGACGGTTCCGCGTGACAGCTCCGACGGCAGGAGCTGCTCGCCGGTCTCGGACTCGACGCGAACCGATGCGTCGCCCGGCGGTGCGGTGATGCGCTCGTATCGACCGTTGGTGATCTGGCGGAAGTATTCCTGGGCGGCCTTCACCACGTCCGGCTGGCGCTCGCGCTCGTACCGGCGGCGCGTCTCGGCGAGCAGCCGCCCCGCAAGGGCCGTGGAGGCCCAGCTCCGCGCCAGCGCCCGCGCCTGGCCCTGGAGCGCTGCCAGCTCCTGGCGTGCGGCGCCGAGGTCGGCCGAGGCCTCCAGGCCCCGGATGCGGGCGGTGAGCTCGCCGATGCTGGCGTGGACCGCTCGCTCCTCGTCCTCGACGGCCGCGAGCCGTGCCGCCGTCTCGCCGTGCTCGATCTCCACCGCCGACAGGTCGAGCGTGGCGCTCTCCAGGAGCAGCTCATCGGCGACTGGCTGGCTCCCCGCCAGCGTCACCAGGCGTTCGCGCAGCTCGCGAACCCGGTCCGCGATTGCCCGGCGCTCACCAGCGGCCTGCGCGCGGACGCGGAGCTCACCGAGGTCGGCGACGCCGGTGGCGGCAAGGTGCGCGTCGAACGCCCGCTCGGCGTCCTCGACCGCCGTGCCGATCTCGGCTCGCTGGGCGGCAAGCTTCGTGCGCTGCGCGATCAAGCCGCGGCGGCGCTCATCGGCGCGCATGGCCTCCTCCAGCCGATCGAGCGCCGACTGGAGCCGGCCGGCCGTCGTCGCGCCGGGAGCGATCCCGAGCGTGTCGAGCAGCGTGGAGGCCCGCACCTCGAACGCGCTCGCCCGCTCGCCCACGCCGTCGGCGATGGTCAGCTGCTCGCGGCGGTCGTCGGCGGCGCGCCTCGCGATCCCCGCGGCGGCGAGTGTCTTCCGGGCGACGGCCGGCGTGGCCTCGGCGGGAAGGCCGGCAGCTGCCAGCCACGACTGCCATCGCTCCAGCACCTCGTCGCGATCGGCGGTGGCTCGAACGGCGTCCGCCTCGGCCGCGGCGAGGCGCTGCTCGACGTCGCTCGTGGTTGCCAGGCCATGCTCGCGCCGAGCCCGCTCCAGCGCGAGCTCTTCCCTGCGCCGCTCGATCGCCTCGTCCGACGGTTCGGGCGGCAGGCCGGCCCGCACGAGCAGCGCGGGGTCGAGCGCCGCGGGCTCGGGGCCGGATCGCAGCACCAATGCGCCCGTGATCCCGGCAGCGAGACCGGCCAGCGCGCCAACGGCCCAGTTGCCCATCGCCGATCCGATGAGCAGGCCGATGAGCAGCGGGACGGCCGCCGCAACCGCGAGGCCCGGCATCCGCCGCAACGCGGACGGGACGAGCGTCGATCGGTGGCCACCGCGCGCCGCGGCGACCTGGCGCAGCGCAGCCGAGGCCTCGTCGAGGTCCGTGCCTTGCGCCCTCCTCGTCGCGTCGCCGGCGCGGGAGGTGGCCTGGTCGCGTAACGACCGGACCAGGCGCTCCGTGTCGGTCACCATCGTCGCGACCCGCTCGATCGAAGCCTCGTGCCCATCCAGCGCGTCCATCGCGGGGATCGAGTCGTCCAGGGCCAGCAGGGCGGCTTCGGAGCCCATCCGCGTTCGGGCCACCTGCTCCCCGATCGTGGCGTCCTGGCGGGCAATCGCCGCCAGGGCATCGGCCCGGCGGCCCTCGTCAGCGGCCAGCGCCGCCCGATCGGCCTCGAGGGCCCGCAGGTCGGACGCCGCAGCAAGCAGCGCCTGGTCGACGGCCACCATGCCGAGGTCGACCTCGAGATCCGCGGCCGCGCGATCGGCGTCATGCATGCGCGTGCCAGCCGCCTCGAGCGCGGCAGCGCGCTTCTCGGCCTCGGCAGCCGCATCGGACGCGAGCTCGTCCAGTGATGGGTCGATCGCGGCCAGCCGTGCCTCGGCATCCGTCAGCTCCACGATGATCGGCGCCGCCGAGCGGGAGCGCTCGAGCCGCACGATGCGGGCGCGATGAGTCTCGGCCTCGGAACGCAGCCGGTCAGCTGTGGCGATTGCATCCGCCCGCGCCCGGTGCGCGGTCGCGTGCTCCTCCGGGGCGCGGGCCAGCGCGGCGATCCGATCCCTCAGTGCGTCCATGCGAGCGAAGATCGCATTGAGCGCCGGCTTCTGGCCGCTCGGCTTGAAGAGGTCCTCGAGCTGCTCGCGAAGCTGGCCCTCGAGGTCGACCGCGCTCGCGCCGCCGAGACCGGTGGCGGCACCATAGATCCGGCCACGGATCCCGTCGGCGGAGAGCGAGGACACGTCGGACAGCTCGGACAGGCCGAACGCGAAGATCGAGCGGAAGAGGTCCTTGTCGGCGCCGTGCAGCAGGCGGTCGAGTGTCTCGACCCCGCCCCGGTTGCCGGTCGGCGCCTCGACCGCCAGTGAGCCCGTGCCGCCGCCCTCGCCGTGCCGCGTGATGGTCCAGCGGCCACCGGCGCGATCGAGCATGGCCAGCCGGCCACCGCGTTTGCCGCCGGCCACGGCGGGATACCAGACCCGCCCGTTGCGCGTCGAGTCGAACCCGAAGAGGAGGGCGCGGACGGCGTTCAGGAGCGTGGACTTGCCGGCCTCGTTCTCTCCGAGGAAGACGCTCAAGCCCGGCGGCAGCTCCCACGACGCATTCGCCAGGCGCCCGAAGCCATCGATGTCGATGCGCTCGATCCGCACTCAGTCGCGACCCTCTTCGGCCCGTACCAGGAGGTCCAGGCCGATGGACTCCGCCTCGTCGAGCAGGCTGCCGGCCAGCTCCGCATCGGTCGGCGAGACGAGGTATTGACGACCACGGGGAGCCTGCTCGTACAACGGCGCGATCGTCTCGCGCAGGAGCCGCTGCCAATGCTCGTGCGCCTCCGGATCGGTGGTGCGCTCAGACCGCCGAGCCTCCGCGACCGTTCGCAGGAAGTCGCCGACGAAGTCCTGCGCGGTGCGTCGCGCATCGATGTCGATCTCGGGGACCGTGTCATCGGTGATCGACTCGATCCAGGCAAAGGGCACCCCGAGCGACCGCTCCTCGTTGAGAAGGGTCCGCAGATCGTCAACGTAGCCGGTCCGCAGCAGGGTCGCGTGGAGCGGCCCGCGTCCCACCAGTCGCAGGCGGATGATCAGGGAGCGGCCGTCGGCGCCGGCGATCGCGCCCTCGACTGCCTCGCGGCAGGAGATGCGCAACGCCTCGTCTGTGGCCAGTTCGGCGATGTCGACGCTCAGCGGGCTCCAGCGGACGTGGTCGGTCGGCACGAAGCGGTAATCCACCCGTCGGGACTCGTCCACGTCGACGAGCCAGCAACCGCGCTCGCCCAGCTCGCCAGGGTCACGCCCCTGCGGGATTCCGCTGTACAGGACGGGCGGATCGGCGAGCACGACCGAGGGCTGGTGGATGTGCCCGAGCGCCCAGTAATCCATGCCAGCGGCGCGCAGGTCCTCGACCGAGCACGGCGCGTAGTTGGCGTGGCCCGGGCGATCGCCGACGTTGGTGTGAAGCAGGCCGATGTTGAAGACGCTGTCCGACCCCGCTCGAAAGCCGACCGCGTAGTTTTCGGTGACCGCGGCGGCCGGGTACGACCGGCCATGAATGCGAGCGATCTGCTGGCCGTCGCGCTCGAACACGACCGCCTCACCGGCAGCGGTCCCGAAGCGATGGACCAGGGGCGGGAACTCCAGGCTTGCGACCCAGGCCTTCCCATCCATCGGGTCGTGGTTGCCGTGGACGACGTACGAGCGGATCCCGTGGCTGGCGAGTTCGGCGAGCCCGTCGCGGAAGCGCGTCTGCCCAAGGAGCGTGGGATTGGCGACCTCGAACACGTCCCCGGCGATGAGCACGAAGTCAACTGACTCGTCCACCGCGGTCCGCACGATGCTGCGCCAGGCATCGGTGGTCGCGGCCCTCAGGACGTCGAGCACCTCCTGCGGCGCAATCGCCGCAAGGCCGGTGATCGGGCTATCGAGGTGGAGGTCTCCGGCGTGCAGGAACCGGAAGGCGGGGGACGACACGGCCCGCCAAGCGTAGCCGATGGGCATGACAGCTCATCGGTCGCGAGGCGGGCCCGTGGGTCCATCGCGCTGACGCCGGCCGCTCCCCCCGCGCGAGCGTCAGCTCGCGGTCGGCCGGCATGCGGAGTCGCGGATCAGACCGCGCGGCGGCCGCTCAACAGCTGGAACAGCAGCACCACGGCCGCGACGACCAGCAGCAGCCAGATCAGGCCACCGCCGATGTTGCCGATCAGGCCCAGAAGCCAGAGGACCAGCAGAATGACGATGATCGTCCAGAGCATCGAGTTCTCCTCAATCGTTACTTTCCCTCCTGACAGCGCCCGAGAGCACCATCTGGGTGGTCTGTGGCAGATTGCGTGCCAAGGGCTCCGGACGAGCGCTTACTCGCTCCGCGGGCGACGCTCCTCGATCACCTGGTACACCAGCAGGACGGCTGCGAGCAGGAGGAAGAGGTTCACCCACTGGCCGAGTCGCAGGAGCACGCCGACGAGCCATAGGACGAGGGTGATGGCCGTCGCGATCCAGATCATGGGATCGGGTCGAGCACGGTGACCAGGGCCAGCACGGCCAGGATCACGAGGAGCAGGAACGTGGCGACGATGATGCTCATGGCGGCCACCGGTTCCCGCTCGTCCTTCATGCGGCCAGCGCCTCGAGCAGCTGCTCCACGTGCGCGTCGGGCTTGACCTGGGCCAGGACCGCCTCGATGCGGCCGTCGGGGCCGATCACGAACGTGGTCCGCTCGTTGCCGAAGTAGTCGCGGCCCCTGAAGCTCTTCGCGATCCACACGCCGAAGGCCTCAGCCAGCCGATGCCCGTCGTCGGCGAGCAGCCGATACGGCAGCTCGTACTTGTCGCGGAACTTCGCGTGGCTCTTCACGCTGTCGGGCGAGACGCCGAACACATCCACTCCCGTCTCCGCCACGCGCGACCAGCTGTCGCGCAGCCCACACGCCTGGGTCGTGCACCCCGGGGTGTCGTCCTTCGGATAGAAGTACAGCACGTAACGGGAGCCGGCCAGCGACTCGCTGGACACGGTGCCGCCGTCATCCGCGGACAGCTCGAACTGCGGGGCCGGCTCGCCGGCGCTCAATCGCGTCATGGTCTCGAGTCTAGCCGCTGCTCATCTGCTCGATCGCGACCAGCACCGGCGGTAGCTCGCGCGGTTGCATGCGGGCCACGAGGGCATCGGCGAAGGCGTCGATGTCGGCGTCGCCTGCCTGGTCGAGGTCGTGATCGGCGCCGTCGACGAGCGCGAAGGTCGGGTCGTTTTCGCCGGCGCGAAGGATCTCCGCGAGCAACCGGGACTCTTCGGGATCGGCCCAGACGTCGTCCGACCCGTGGATGAGCACCACCTCACGATGCAGCATCGTCGCAAGGGCGAGCGGTGGCGTGTGGATGGCCTGCTCCCAGCCCGCCAGGTCGAGCGTGAGGCGATCGTCGCCCACCGCCAATGGCATCGTTGGCTCGCCGCGGTCCGTCCGTTCGATGAGCTCCTCAGCGGCACGGTCGAGCGCGACGACCAGTGGATGCTCCAGATCTCGGCCGCTGCCGCCGCGCATGGCGACGCCTCGCCGAAGCACGCTCCGCAGGGAGCGCGCGGACGCACCGATGAGGCCGACTGCCCCGATGGCGGGATCGGCGATGGCGACGCTGAGCGCGATCCCCGCCCCCTCGCCGTGACCGACGATCGCCGTCCGGCGCAGGTCGAGCTCGCGCCGCGAGCGCATGGCGCCGATGGCATCGCGGGCGTCGTCGATGCGGGTGAAGAATGGCGTCGCCTCCCACGTGCCGTCGGACGCGCCGGAGCCCCTCGGGTCATAGCGCAGGCTGGCCACGCCGCGCTCGGCAAGGGCATCGGCAAGCCGGAGGAGCAGACCTCGGTTGGAACGCGTCGGCGGTCCGAACCAGCCCGGATGGCTCCCCGTGTCCCAACCGCCGTCCCGGTTGCGAGGCAGCCATGACGGCACGAGCAGGGCCCACGGCGCGCGGCCCTCGACCGATGGCAGGGTCAGCGTCCCGGCCAGCGAGGCATCGCCGGCCCTGAAGCGCAGCTCCTCCGAGAGCGTCATCTGCCGATGGTACGCTCGCTGCCCCGGGGCCTCACCTCGAGCGGCAGCGGACGCTGCGCCGCTACCCGACCAGCGGTCGCCATGTCCCGAGCGCGACGCTGATGCCGATGGCGATGGCGGCGAGCAGGATCGCAGCGGCGATCCAGCCCCAATCGGCGGGACGCATGCGCTGGATCCGCGCGGATGTCCGGCACGGCACGGCGCCGAAGCCACGTGCCTCCATGGCCACGGCCATCCGCGTCCCCCGCCGGACGGCGCCGACGAGGAGCGTCAGCAGCTGCCCGGCGAAGAGTCGCGCGGCGGCGATCGGCGAGCGCCCGGCCTCGACCCCCCGCGCGCGCCGGGCCATGGCCACGGCCTGCCATTCCTGGCCGAGGAGCGGCAGGAGGCGGAGGGCGGCCAGCGCGCCGATGGCGAATCGTGGGGAGACGTGCAGCTGCTGGACCAGCGAGTCCGCCAGGTCGGTCGGCTGTGTCGTCGCGGTCGCCAGCAGCCCGGCCAGCACGATGGCGATCAGCCGGAGGGCCAGCCCCACACCGTCGACCAGCGTCTGGGCGCCGATGGCGATCGGCCCGAGCTCCACGACCGTCGGCCCGACCTGCTCTGCGGCGAAGAGCACGTTGAAGACACCGATCGAGATCGCGGCGAAAAGCACGATCCACACGCGCGCCACCAGGACCGAAGGGCGGAGGCCGCTCAACGCCACTGCGGCGACCAGGCCCAAGAGGATGATCGTCGCCGTCAACCAGTCGAGCGAGGCGAACAGGGCCAGCATCAGCACGCTGGCGGCGGCCAGCTTGGCGACGGGATTGGCCCGGGCCAACGGCGCGCGCTCGTCCGGGATGAGTGGGACGGCGAGGCGCATCAGCCCGCTCGCCCGGGAAGCGCGAACGTGCGATCGGCGAGGGCGTTCGCGAAGGCCCGGTCATGGGTGACGAAGCAGATGCCGCGACCGCGATCCCGCAGCGCCGCGAGCAGGTGGAGGAGCTCTGTCCAGGTGCGCCGGTCCTGGCCGAACGTCGGCTCGTCGAGGACGAGCAGGTCGGGGGCGGTCGCGAGGGCCGTGGCCACGGACAGCCGTCGCTTCTCCCCGCCGGAAAGGGTGTACGGGTTCGCCTCCGCCAGCCGGCCGAGGTGCAGGCGCTCGAGCAGCTCGTCCGCGCGCCGCCGCGCGATCGCCTCCTCGATCCCCGCGCGCCGCGGTCCGAGCAGGAGCTCCTCGCGCACCGACCCGGTCAGGAACTGGTGCTCGGGATCCTGAAACACGGTGCCGATGCGACGCACGAGCACGTGCGCCGGCCAGCGCGCGATCGCCTCGCGGCCATGGCCCGCAAGGAGCGCCTCCGCAGCCACCACCGACCCGCTGCGCGGCGCGAGGAGCCCGGCGAGCATGAGCGCCAGCGTCGACTTCCCGCTCCCGTTGGGGCCAACGATCGCGAGCGCCTCGGCCGAGCGGACCTGGAGATCGACATTGGCGACCGCATCGTCGATCGTCCCCGGATAGCGGAAGGTGGCGCGGTCGGCAAGGACCAGGGCCGCGGAGCCCGGTCGCTCGCGGCGAGGCGGTGCGGCCGGCGGCTGATCGGGCACCCAGACGCCGGCGTCGGCCAGGGATGTGCCGTGCTCGCGGAAGACCTCCCCGGGGGCCCCGTCCGCGACGACCCCGCCTCCGGCCTCCAGCACCACGACCCGATCGACCAGCGAAACGGCCTCGTCCACCCGGTGCTCGACGAGGAGCAGCGTCGCCCCGCTCCGCTCCAGGACGAGGTCGAGTACTCGGCGCAACTCCCCCGCACCATCGGGGTCGAGATTTGCGGTCGGCTCGTCGAGAAGGAGCAGGCCGGGGTTGAGGGCGAGCGTGCCGGCCAGGGCGAGCCGTTGCTGCTCCCCGCCGGACAATGCGTGAGTCGGGCGCGTCGGGGGGTATGGGAAGCCAACCGCCGTCAGGGCGGCGCCGACCCGCGGCCAGATCGCCGCGGTCGGGACGCATCGGTTCTCCAGCCCGAAGGCGACGTCGTCGCCGGCACGGGCCATGACCAGCTGGGCCTCGGGGTCCTGGAAGAGCATCCCGCTGCGGTCGCGCGCGTCGCGCGCGTCCAGCCCATCGACGAGGAGCGTGCCCTCCGTCTCGCCGCCGCCGCGGGGGTCGACGAGGCCGGCGATGGCGAGCAGCAGCGTCGACTTGCCGGCGCCGGACGGTCCCAGGATGAGGACGCGCTCGCCCGGTTCGACGACGAGGTCGACGCCGCGCAGCGCCCACTCACGCCGCCCCGGATGGCGGAGGCCCCACCCCCGCGCTTCGATCCGCGTGGGCCGGGCCGTAGCCACTGGCACTGCCGCCGATGCCGTCGTCATCGACGGCATTGTCTGCGGTCGCGGTCAGATCTCGCGCTGCTCCCTCCCCACGGCGAACGGCCCGAGCACCCCCGCCGCGAGCAACGCGCGCAGGAGGAGCCACGAGCCGATGCCGGCGATGACCGCGCCGCTCGACATCGTGGCGATGGTGTAGATGGCCCAGTACTCCAGGCCGGTAGCGGGGTAGTACAGGGCGATGTCGTGGATCGCGGCCGCGAGGCCGGCGAGCGCGCCGGCGAGAGCAGCGATCGGGAGCGTCCAGACTCGATACCCCCCGAGCGCAAAGGCGAGCTCCGCGCCGCCGCCCTGGACGGCGCCGGACAAGACCGCATCGAGGCCCCACTGCGAGCCGATGAAGGCGCGATACCGAGGCGGACACGATGCCGCCGAAGAGCGCCGCACCCGGCTTGCGGACGATCAGTCCGACGAGAACGCCGGGGAGCAGCCAGACGCCGTACATGATGGCCTGCGCCGGGGGGAGCGCCGTGAACAGCGGCGTCGCCGCGGCCCAGAGCGTGTTCCAGGCGACGAAGACGACGCCGAACGCCACGGCGATGACGGCGGCCACCACGATGTCGACGACGCGCCATCCATTGGCGGACCTTGGAGAAGTGGTCATGGGGAAGGTGCTCCTTGGCTGGCTGTCTCGACGACGAGCAGGGTTCCGTCTCGCACCGTGACCGAGGCGGGCGCGGCGACGACCTCGTTGCTGATCCCCCGGGATCTGCCCACGCTCAGGGTCGCCCCCTCGAGCGGCCAACGCAGCCCGGCGGTCGTCACGCCGGTTGCATCGACCCCGATGGGCAGCAGGCTGACCAGGCTGCCGATGCGACCTTCGAGCGGGAGGGATCCCGCGCGCAGGACGCGCGCCGTGGTCGCGCCGCGCACGATCCGGACCGGCAGGCGCGCGGCCTCCGGATCGGCCAGCAGGAGGATGTTGGCGAGCTCGTGGTCGAACCGGTCCCCGCCGAGCGCGCCGAGCAGGACGATCTCGGTCGCCCCGAGCTCGACTCCGGCGCGCATCGCCAGCTCCGTGTCGGTGGCGTCCTTGTCCGCCGGATGCCGCTCGATCGGCACGCCGGCCTCCTCGAGCTTCGCGACCAGCTGCGGCTCGATCGAGTCCAGGTCGCCGACCAGCCGGTGCGGGCGGCGGCCGAGCCGGTCGAGCATGGTGGCACCGCCGTCCGCGGCGATCACCAGCTCGGCACGATCGAGCCAGCGGACGTCGTCGGACACCAGGTCGCCGGATGCGACCACTGCCACCAGCATCGGCCCCTCCTCGTTTCGCTCGCTCGACTCGCGTGACCGACCCGCTGAAACGACGAACGGCGCACCTGCTGAGCCCGAGGGCTCGATGGGGTACGCCGCGGCACATGCTGCTTCGACTTCCTTCGCCGGCATGACCCGGATCAGGTTCGAGGGTCTGCGGTCGCATCGGCGGCCGCACTCTCAGCGCTGTCGCGCTCCCCTGTCGTCTCTTGGGTTGTGCATCCAGCCTAGTGGATATCATCGGCCGATGCACCCCAACGTCTCGCGCGTCGCCGATGCGGCGCGCGGTGCCGGCGTCGACCTGGAGATTCGCCGCTTCCCCGAGGGCACGCGCACGGCCGAGGACGCGGCGCGCGCCATCGGCTGCGAGGTCGGCCAGATCGTGAAGTCGCTCGTCTTCATGGCCGACGGGCGTCCCGTGGTCGCCCTCGTCTCGGGTGCAGATCGGGTGGACACGGAACTGTTGGCTGCCGCAACCGGCGCCTCGACCACCCGCCGCGCGACCGGTGACGAGGCGCGCAGCGCCACCGGCTACGCGATCGGCGGCGTGCCGCCGTTCGGCCACGCCGAGCCGCTGACGGTGCTGGTCGATCCCCACCTCCTCGCCCACGACACGGTCTGGGCGGCGGCCGGTCTTCCCGACGCGGTCTTCCCGATCGAGCCACGCGCCCTGGTCAAGGCCAGCGGCGCGCAGGTGGCCGAGCTGGCGGAAGCCCGCAGCGCCTGACGTGCCGCTCGGCATCGGCTTCGCCGCGCTCGTCGTCATCGGCAGCGCCATCGCGGCGGGCTCCTGGCTGGTGCTGCGCTCGACTGCGGCCAACCCGGCGCTTGCCCGGCGGCTGGCCGGCCCGGCCGAGGTCGCGGTCGGCCGCCTGCTGGACGGCGGGCCGCACTCGGGACGCCCGGTGCGGGTTGCCGGCCGGATCCGGTGCCGCGATCCGCTCGTGCCGAGCGACGGCGAGCGGCTCGTCGCGTTCCACCGCGACGTGGAGGTCCGCATCGGCGGCACGTGGCGGAGCGTCGAGCGGACCCGAGAGACCCGGTCGTTCGACCTGTGGGACCACGACGGGTCACTCCCGCTGGATCCGGCACGCGCCGCGGAGCCATTGATCACCATTCCGCAGGTCTGGCGCGGCAGCCCGGACGAGCTGGAGGAACCGCACACGTCGGCGGTCGCCCGGCTCGCCGACCGATACGGGCCGGTGACCGAGGCGCGCGCCACCACGCGAACGATCAACGTCACGGACCGGCTGCTGGTGCTGGCGCGGCCGATCGGGGACGACGCGGCAGGGGTGCGTCTGGAGCCGCCAGAGGGTGGCTACCTCGTCACGAACCTGGCGCTGGCAGACGCGATGCGCGTCCTCGGCGGGCGAAACCGACGGGCCGCGGCAGCCGGGGTCATCGGCCTCTGGCTCGGGATCCTGCTCGTGGCGGTCGGCGTCATCGGTGCCGTGCTCGACACCGTCGTCGCCTGACCCGCCGGCCGGCCCGCGAACCGTACGGGGTCGGACGGGACCATCGAGGGGCTGTGCTCTCGACTTCCCGTTTCTACCATCCGATGCACGGGACCTACCGAAAGCTCCATTCGCCGAGAGGGAGCGCGGTGGGCAGGTCGGGGGAAGGATTGGATCGATGGCGGACCCCGAGAGCGAGACCCTCCTCAGCGTCGCGCAGGCGGCGGCGCTGCTCGGCGTGCACCCGAACACCATCCGCGCCTGGACCGATGCGGGGCGGCTGACCGCCTATCGGATCAACTCGCGCGGCGACCGCCGCTTCCGCCGTGGCGAGGTCATCCGGCTACTGGTCGAGGACGGCGTCGCGAGCGACGACGACGCCGAGGCCCCGGGCGCTCACTCGCGCAGCGAGCTGGGCGTCTTCACCCGGATCGCGACCGGCCTTGCCGCCACGCCAACCGTGCCCTCGGTCGCGCGCATCCTGGTCGAGGCCGTTCGCACCGAGCTGCGCGCCGAGCGGGTGGCCGTCTACGTGACGGTTGACGACCGCGTCGAGCTCGTTGCGCACGCCGGCTTCGCCACCTCGCCGCCGCTTGTCCTCGACCCGACGGTCGAGCCCGAGGGCGACGCGGCCGATGCCGTCATTCGGCTCGCCACCCGCCGTGGGCCGGTCGGGCTGCTGCTCCTGGACCGGGCGACCGCGGAGGCGATGCCACCCCCGCTGGCTCAGTCGCTGGCCGCGACGGCAGCCACCGCCCTGGCGGGGGCGCGGCTGCTGGGCCGCGCTCGTCGGGACCTGCATCGGGCCCGTGCGCTGGGTGCGGTCAGCAAGGAGCTCGCCGGTGAGCTCGACCTGAACCGCGTGCTCGACGACATCATCGAGCGGACGCGAACGCTGTTCGGAGCCGACCGCGCCGGCCTGTGGCAGTTCGACGACACCCGCCACCCGGTGGCTCTGGTCACTCGAGGCCTGAGCCCCACCTTCCTCGCCCGAAGCGCGGCGCTCACCCCCGACAGCCGCACCATCGGCGTCAGGGCCATGCGCGAGGGCAGGCCGCGCTGGGCACGGAATGCGCACGCCAACCGGGACGTCGGCGAGATGCGGGATGCGTATGGCGAAGAGGGGATCCGGACCATCTGCATCGTCCCGCTGCGCAGCGGCGGCGCGTCGATCGGCGTGCTGGGCCTCTACCACGATGACGACCACACCTGGCCGGACGAGGAGATCGCCCTGGTCCAGGCCTTTGCGGACCAGGCGGCGATCGCCATCCAGAACGCCCGGCTGTACCGGTCGGTGGCGCAGCAGGCGGCCCGGATGCAGTCGATCCAGGACCTGTCGGCACGTCTGAACCGGCTGACCGATGTACGGGCCATCGGCGAGGCGATCGTGGCCGAGGCCATCACCCTGGCCGACTACCACGACATCCGGATCTACCAGGTCGACTGGGAGCTCCGACGCTGCGATCCGATCGCGTTCACGCGCGACATGATCGAAGCCGATGGCGACGATGCGGTGGAGCTGTTGCGGGTCGCGGTGGGCGAGGGCTTCACCGGCTGGGTCGCCGAGCACGGGAAACCCCTCCTGATCAACAACGCGCTCGACGACGAGCGCGGGAAGACGATCGAGGGTACCGATGACGTGCCCGAGTCCATGCTGGTCGTGCCGATGCTCTACGAGGGACGAGCGCTCGGCGTCATCGTGCTGTCGCAGCTCGGGTTCGACCGCTTCACCACCGACGACCTCCAGACGATGTCGATCTTCGCCGGCTATGCCGCACAGGCGATGGCGAACGCGACGACCTACGAGCAGCTGCTGGCGAAGTCGACCGAGCTCGCCCGCCGCGCCGACTCGCAGCGCCGGCTGCTCCAGATCAACGAGCGGCTGCTGTCGACCCTCGATCAGGCCGACGTGCTCGAGACGATCGCCGACGGCCTGCGCGACGTGGTCGCGTACGACAACCTCTCCATCTACCGCGCCGACCACCCGACTCGCACCATGGTCCCGGTCCTCACGCGCGAGCAGCACGCCGAGCAGGTCAGCCGCTACGTCATCCCGTTCGGGCGGGGCCTCATGGGCTGGGCCGTGCAGCACGCGCAGCCGATCCTCGCCAACGATGCGCTGAGCGACCCGCGGGCGCTGCAGATCCCGGGCACGCCCGAGGACCCGGAGGCGGTGGCCGTCGTCCCGCTGGTCGCCGACGGCGAGGTGCTGGGGGCCCTGAACGTCTCCCGCCTCGGCGGCCCGGAGGTCTACTTCAGCGACAGCGACTTCGAGCTCGTCCAGCTCTTCTCCGCGCAGGCCTCGATCGCGCTCAGCAACGCCGACGCGCACCACGCCGTCAGCCAGCGGGCCGAGACCGATGCCCTCACCGGCCTCGCCAACCACGGCGCGTTCCAGCGCGATCTCGGGATCCTCATCGAGTCGGCCGGGATTTCGCCGCGCACGGCCGAGCGACGGATCGCCCTGCTGATGATGGACCTCGACCGGTTCAAGTCCTACAACGACCGGCATGGCCATCCGGCCGGCGACGCCCTGTTGCATCGCATCGCATTCGCCATCTACGGCGCCGCGCGCTCCGTGGATCGGGTCTACCGCTACGGCGGAGACGAGTTCGCCCTCATCCTGCCGGGCGCCACCGTGACCGAGGGCGCCCGGGTCGCGGAGCGTGTGCGTCGCGCGGTGGGGCGCCTGACCGCCGCTGACCCCTCCCCGGTCACCATCTCGATCGGCGTCGCGGGCGTCCCGATCGACGCGGTGGACCGCGCCACGCTGATCAGCGCCGCGGATACGGCGCTCTACTTCGGCAAGCGCTCCGGGGAGGACGCCGTCGTGCGCGCCGATCGGCTGCCGACCGAGGTCGGGGACCTGCGCGGCACGCTCGAGGAGCTGGCCGCGGCCCTCCGCGAGGGCGACGACGCATCGACGGTCGAGCACCTGGTCGAGCGGGCCAGCCAGCTGGGCGTGGCGGCCCACGAGCGACAGGACTCCCTGCGCGATGCGCTGCTCGCCATCTCGCGCTCGTTCGATGCCCGCGACGCGGCCCAGCGCGGGCACGCTGACCGGGTGGGCCGGCTCGCGTCGGCGATCGCGACCGAGCTGGGCATGTCCGAGCAGGAGCAGCACGACCTCGAGCTGGCCGGGCGCCTCCATGCCCTCGATGAGGGCGGGCTCCGCGAGCTGGCAAGGGTCCCATCGCTCCACGAGGTTGGCCAGCTCATCATCGGGTATCGGCGGCTCGTCGCCCGCGCGAGCCGTCGGCGACGACGCGCGTCGGCACCCCACGGTCCCGCCGGGTCCCACGTCGTCGGCGCGGCGAATGCCTACGACGAACTGGTCGCCGAGGCCGGCGGCCGCGGGCTGGGCCGCTCCGAGGCGCTGCAGGCCCTCCGACAGGATCCGGCGACGTGGCGCGACGACGTGCTGGACGCCCTGGCCGTCGCCGTGCACGAGCGCCGTGACGCCGGTCGGCGGCGACGCGAGGCCGATGGCAGCCACGAGGCTCGCGGCGCCGCCTGAGGTATCATCCCGGCGCCGATGACGACCTCCCGCCTCGCCTCGCTGCGCCCGGCCGGGGCGGTGGGCCTGGCGCTCGCGGCCGCCCTCGTCCTCGGGGCCTGCTCGACCGACGGGCCAGGCCCGACCACTGCGCCCACGGCGAGGGCCACGGCCCAGGATCCGTCGATGACCCCGGCACCGACGCCCGAGCCCACGCCCACCCCCGAACCGACACCGCGCTTCACGAACGAGCCCGACACGGCCCTCGCCGACCTGATCCCGACCGAGGCGAATGGCGTACCCGTGGTCGTGGCGCCGTTCGACGAGTTCGCACTCACGCCCGGTGACATCGCGATCGCGTACGGCGACATCGGCGACCGGTTCGCATCGCTCGTCCTCGCCTACGTGACGCAGCCGCGGACCACGCTGTATGCGATGCGCGTGGATGGCGAGCCGGTAGCCACCGAGGATCTCGAGCCGCACCTGCCCACGGCCGGCCGCTACGTCGGGATCGCCGGCCTGCACCGCGAGCCGTGGACGCTCGGCGAGGCCGGCGGCCACCAGGTCTGGGTGCGTCCCGAGGACAACGCCACCGCGGCCGGCACCATGATCTACACCTGGTCGAGTGGCGACCTCGTGTTCCTGCTCATCGGCGTCGACGACACGGTGAACCGCGCCATCGTCGCCGCCCTGCCCGGCGAGCCTGCGCCGTCCCCGACTCCGGTTCCGAGCGGCTCAATGGCGCCGTCCCCGAGCGCCAGCGGCGGCGGCTGAAGGTCCGTCCGGCACCCGGGCCCTATCATCGGAGCCGTGTTGCGCCTGCCAGGGCCGATCGTCAGCGTCGACTGGCTCCAGACCCACCTTCGCGACCCCGAGCTCCGGATCGCCGACGTCCGCTGGTCGCTGGCCGGTCCGCCGGGTCGTGAGCTCTACGCTGCCGGGCACCTGCCGGGCGCCGTCTTCATCGATGCCGATCGCGAGCTCTCCTCGCCGGGCACCGGACCGGGACGGCATCCTGTCCCGACGCCGGCGAAGCTGGCAGCCGTCCTCGGCTCGCGCGGTATCGGCGACCGGCAGGTGGTCGTCGCCTACGACGATGCCGGCGGCAGCATCGCCGCGCGCCTGTGGTGGCTGTACCGGCACTTCGGCCATGACGGCCACGTCGCCGTGCTCGACGGAGGCATCGCGGCCTGGAAGGCGGCAGGCTTCCCGCTCAGCACCGACGAGCCCGTCCACGAGACGACAACCTGGACACCCGGCGCTCCGCGCGACGACCTCGTCGACACCGACGTCGTGGAGGCCATGCTGGGTGGACCGACCCTGCTCCTCGACGCGCGTGCCGCGGAGCGCTACCGCGGCGAGACGGAGCCCATCGACCCGCGCGCCGGCCACATCCCCGGTGCCGTGAGTGCGCCCTTCACAGGCAACCTCGGCCCCGATGGCCACTTCCTGCCGCCCCAGGCGCTCCGGCTGAGGTACGAGGCACTCGGCGCCGGCGAGCGGCCGGTGGTGGCCTACTGCGGCTCCTCGCTGAGCGCCACGCATGACCTCCTGGCGCTGGAGGTTGCCGGGATCTCCGGCGCGCGCCTCTACCAGGGCTCCTGGAGCCATTGGTCGTCGGATCCCGGGCGGCCGGCGGCCGTGGGTCCGAACCCGTGACGGTTGACGAGTGGGCCGGCTGGGACGACGAGGGTGCGGCCGACCGCATCGGCCGCAAGCGCGATCGGCTGGCCCGCCTGTTGAGCGTGGCCTCGATCCTCTATTCGAAGGGCAGCACCGAGGCGGGCGTGCCGGTGACCGAGATCGCGCGGCTCACCGGGATGACCACGCGCACGGTGTACCGGGACATCCGCGCCCTCGAGGACGAGCTGGACGTGCCGGTCTTCCAGGCGGGTCGCGGCCGGTACGGGATCGATCGCAAGTTCTTCCTGCCGCCGCTCCGGCTGTCGGTGCCGGAGGCGATCGTCCTGTTCCTCGCCTCGCGCCTCATCGCCAGGTGGTCGGACCAGTACGACGCCGCGGTCGTGTCGGCCTTCACCAAGCTCGCCGACGCGCTCCCGCAGCCGATCGCGCGGCACGTGGCGGCCACGATGCTCTCCATCGGTGAGCACGATGCCAACGAGCCGTTCAGCCGCAGCTTCTCGGCGGTGGCCCGCGGCTGGGCGGAGGGCCGCGTTGTCGAGATCGACTACGACCCTGGGACGACACCCCGCAGGCGGACCCGCGTGCACCCCTACTTCCTCGAGCCGGACGCCGCGCTGCGCAGCGTGTACCTGATCGGCCACGACGAGGGAGCCGATGCGATGCGCACCTACAAGGTCGAGCGCATCCGCTCGGCGACCCTGACCCAGGACCGCTACGAGATCCCCGAGACCTTCGACCCCGACCGATGGCTTGCCGACGCCTGGGGCATCTGGTCGCCGGACGGCACCCCGCCGATCCGCATCCGGCTGCGGTTCGAAGGCGCCATCGCGCACCGCGTCCGGGAGGCCGTCTGGCATCGGTCGCAGGAGCTGACCGAGTTGCCGGATGGGGGCCTGGAGATGGCCGTGACCGTGAACGGGATCGTCGAGATCCGGCCATGGATCCTCTCCTGGGGTGACGGGGTGGAGGTGCTCGAGCCGCCGGAGCTGCGCGAGTCGGTCGCCGATGCCGTCCGCGGCGCCGCCGCCCGCTATGGCGACTGAGGCCGAGGCCCGCCTCCGATACGGCGACCGCTGATGGAGCGGGGCTCGCGCGCTGGCTGCGCGGCCGCGTCGGCCGTCGAGCTGGCCGCTCTGGCGGCCGGGCTGGCCGTGTTCGGCTACGTGGGATGGGACAGCGCGCTGTGGGATCCTCGCCTCCAGCTGCTCCTGCACCTCCTCGCCGTCGGCGCCATCGTCGGCCTCTGGCCATGGCCGCCCTGCGCGGGGTGCGCGATGCCGCGCACGCTCGATCGACCTGCCGCTGCTCGCGCTCGTCGCTGCGCTCGCGCTCGCCACCGTCTCGGCCCTCAACGTCGGCATGAGCCTGCGCGCGATGGGGTCGATCGTCGCCTTCGCGCTGGCGCTGCCCGCTCGCTCTCCTCGCGGTCCGGCACCGGCCGACCTGGGTCGGCGTCGTGGCATCGGTCCCGGTGCTGCTGTTCTAGATCCCGACCCTGGCCGTCATGCGTCTGGCGACGCATCGAGTGGATCCTGGTCGGCGCGCCCGGCCTGCCGCCGCTGCGGATGGAGAGCGAGGGCACGCCGTTCGGGTCGGTGGCCGTGCCGCCGTTCGTCATCTGGCCGGCGTGGGCGCTGGCCGGCCTCATCGAGGATTCCGCGTGGCGTCGAGCGATCCGCATCGGCCTGGTCGCCGTCGGCATCCCGCTCACGATCCTGTCTGGCTCGCGGTCGGCCTGGCTGGCGATCGCGTGACGGCGATCGTCGCCGGTGTCCCGTGGCTCTGGGCGCGGCGCCGTCGGCTCGGGACGATTCTGAGACCTGCGCGGTCGCTCGCTGCTGCTCGCCATCGGCGGCGCGCTGTTCGGGCTGCTGGTGCTGGCGCTCGTCATGCCCGCGCCTCACTGTCTGGGTTCGCTCCTGTACCGGGTCGGCCTGTGGCGCGACACGCTGCGGGCGTGGCCGACCGACCCGCTGCTCGGCATCGGGCCAGGGTTCATGCCCTACGCGCGCCAGGCGGCGGCACCGGACCTCAGCTTCCCGGTGCGCCAACCGCATTCCCATAACCTGCCGCTCGGCGTGCTCGGCGACGCGGGTCTGCTCGGACTGGGCATGGCGGTCGTGGTGGTGCGTCACGCTGGCCTGGGTCGCCGGTCCCTGGCGGATGCGAACGCCGACCGGTCGGGCGGCGGCGCTCGTCCTGCTCGGGCTCGCCGTCGGCGGGCTCGCCGGAGGACCTGACGTTCCTGCCGAACTTCAATCTTGCTCGCCATCCTGCTGGTGGCGGTGGTGCTGACCGATGCCCGCGCCGTCCGTTGGGCGCCGATCGATGGCCCGTCGGCTCGTGATCGCCGCTCCAGCCGCGGCCGCGGGCGCTCGCCCTGCTGGTCGCCATGGTGGTGTCGGACGCCGGGGCCTGGCGCACTGGATCGGGCTGCGACGAGGATGCGGGGCGCGACTGGGCGCCGGCCGTGGCGTGGTTCGAGCGCGCCGAGGCAGATCGACCCGTGGCATCCGACGATCCCGAAGTCGCTGGCGGTGGCTGGCGGACGCGGATGGCGACGACGCCCTGCGCCCGCGCGCGGCCGAGACGGCGGTGGCCCGGAACTCCGGCGACGGCAAGCTCCTGGCGAACCTTGCCCTCGCCTGCGAGGCCGTCGGCGATCGGGCCTGCCAGGAGGCCGCCCTGGAGCGTGCGGTCGCGACTGGCAGCTTCGGCGGGCCGGAGACGGCGAACGCGGCGTTCGGCTACGACGAGCTGGGCCAGGCGGCACGCGGCGGATTTCGCGTTCCGCGCGCCATCCTCGTCCAGCGCCTGACGACGCTGGCCATCGACTGGCCGCGCACCGTCGCCGATCGGCGATGCCATGCTGCCGGAGGACTTCGGCTCGATCGTCGAGCTCAATCGGCTGCTGGGCTGGTGGGCGATGGGCGAGCCGATCGACCCGGACACGATCGCCGATCCGGGCACGCGCGCGGTGGCCCATGCCATGCGGGGCGAGGTCGCGAGGAGGCGGACGAGTGGCTGGAACGCGCGATCGACGCCGCGCCGGCCGAGTCGATCACGTGGGAGCTGGCGATCGCGCTTCGCGACCACTGGGGACGCTCCGACCGAGCGCGAGCAGGCGATCGCCGAGGTGGTCCGTGGCGGCACGCCTTCCCGAGCCGCACCGGCGCCAGCCCGCTCGCCGACGATCACGTGGGACATCGCCAGCTTCCGCGGCTACCCGATGGATGGGCTCGGTCCTCGACGGCGAATGCGCCCGCGGCCCGAGCCGGCCTGGCCGTGGGCCCTGCAGCAGACGCTGCCCTAGCGCCTCGGGCGGCCTAGCGTCGGGGAACGGCAACCGCTGGATCAGGGCCAGGCGCGGTCGCTCGACGCTCAGCGCCGGCGCGATCGGCACCCGCAGCCAGCTCTCGCCGGCCGTCCCGCTGCGATAGCGGGCATCGAGCCGGCGCGCCGACAGGGCGTCGAGCCCGAATCGGGCGAGCGCCTCGGCCAGCAGCGTGCCCTCGCCGCGCAGGGCGTGGGACACGACGCAGCGGTCGCCGTCGAGCAGGACCGATTCCAGCTGCTTCCGCCGAGCGGAGAAGGCCCGGCGTCCCCAGGCGGCGCCTTCGGACCAGAGGAGGTCCGACGCGACGAAGCCCGGACGCCCGGCGTGGGCATCTCCGCCGAGGCGCCGCCGGAGAAGCCCGGTATCGAGCCATCCGCCCTCGTCAAGCACGAGCAGCCAGCCATCGAGGACGACCGCGTCGGCCATGAGCCGATCGGGCAGCTCGTCCGCCAGCTCCGCGAACGCGGTGAACGCATCGGCCAGCCCCTCGGCCTGGAGCCGGACGAGACGGCCGCCCTCGACCCAGGCCAGTGCGCGGACACCCGGCCACCACGGCTCGAACAGGTAGGCCGGGTCGTCGAAGGGTCCGACGCCGGGCGTGGCCTGCATCGGCGCGATCCGGGCAGGCAGCCGGGAGCCACCCGGCGCGGTCGGAATGGAGAGGTCGAGCTGATCGCCGGGCACGGGCCCGTGGACGTCAGGCCGTCTTGCGACGACGCTTCGGCGGCGCCTTGGCCTCGGCGGCATCGGCGGCCTTGGCCTTGCCATCGGACTCGGCGCTCGCGGCGCGGCGATCCTGGCGGGCTGCCGCGACCGAGGCCTCCAGGGCGGCCATGAGGTCGGTGATGTTGGTCGGCTCGGCCCGCGCCGCCGGCTCGGGCTTCTCGCCCGCGACCTTCTTCTCGATGACGGCCATCAGCGCCTGCCGATAGTCATCGGCGTAGTCGTCCGCGCTGAAGTCGCCGGTCATGCTGGCCACGAGCTGCTCGGCCATCTTCTTCTCGGAGGCCTTGATCTCGATCTCGTCCTCGGGAAGGCTGAGCTCGTCGATGGCACGAACCTCATCGGGCCAATGCAGGGTGGTGAGCAGCATGGTCTTGCTGAACGGGTTGAGCGCCCCCAGCTGCTCGCGGTCCTTGAGCACGATCTTGCAGATCGCGGTCTTGTCCTGCTCGGCCAGCACCGACTTCAGAAGGTAGAACGCCTTCGCCCCGATCTGCTCCGGCTCGAGGTAGTACGCCTGCTTCACGAACTGGGTCCCGGCGTTCTCGCGGTCCGCCTTGACGAACAGCTCGATCTCGATGGCGCGCATCGTCTTCAGCGGGACCGAGTCGAGGTCCTCCTCGCTGACGACGACGTACTTTCCCTTGCTCCACTCGTAGCCGCGAACCGTCTCCGAGCGCGGGATGACCTCGTCGTGGTACGGGCAGTACACCTTCATCTGGATCCGGTTCAGGCAGGTCGCGTGCAGCAGGTTGAAGCCGATGCCTCCCTGCTCCGTCGCCAGGTACAGCTTGACCGGGATCGTCACCAGCCCGAACTGGATCGCCCCCCGCCACATCGATCGCGCCATGTGCGGTGCCGTGCTCCTGTTGCGGCGCTCGTGCCCCGCCGTGCCCTGCGGTGCGCTCCGAACGCGGAAGGGAACCATACACCGGGTCTGCAACCGGACCACCCGCCATGGGTACCCCATCGGTACCACGCCGAAGGGCCATAGACCGACGCTCGCCGCCGCGGGAAACTGGCCGCAATGAACGACGCGAGCGCTGCCCTCCGCGCGTACGTGCTGGAGGACGACCCCGACATCGCCGCCCTCGAGGCCGATCTCCTCCGCGAGATGGGCTTCGGGGTGATCACGTGCACCAGGATCGTCGAGCTCGGGGACCTCATGGACGTGGCCCTGCCGCATCTCATGGTGATCGACGTCATGCTCCCCGACGGGGACGGCGGCGACATCACCGAGCTGCTGCGCACCGCATGGCCGGGGATCCCCGCCGTGTTCGTCTCGGCCGCCAGTCGCGAGCGCCTGGCCGAGCTGGAGCCGCTCGGCCCGGTCGTCGCCAAGCCGTTCGACATCGACGCCTTCCGCGAGGCGGTGGATGTCGCGCTGGCCGGGGCGCGGGAGCTGCGCAGCGCGTCGTGAGCGCTGCGGGCGCCTCAGAGCACGCGATGCCCAGCGGGACCGGTGACCGCCACCAGCGCCCGCACCGGATCCCCGTCCGTGCGATTCAGCCGATACCAGTGCTCGATCGTGACCGCGCGCGAGAGCATGGCGCTGACCGGGCAGTAGCGCGTCGACGACAGCTCGATCGATCTCCGAACGGCCTCAGGGTCGAGCTCACCGGCCAGGCGGTGCTCGACGGTGATGGCGGTGAAGACCTGCGGATGCTCGTTCGCCGACTCGGCGCTCACCCCGATCTCGTACGAGCTCGCCGCCTGCTGCTTCTTGCGCAGGATCGAGGCGACGTCCATCGCGGTGCAGCCCGCGAGCGCCGCCAACAGGGCCTCCTTTGGGCCGGCGGCGGAGTCGGCCCCGTGCGGCGGGTCGCCGTCCATGACGATCGGCTGCCCCTGCTCGGTGCGAGCGTCGACCCGACCGCCGGCGGGGTCGACGGTGGCGACGATGCTGGTGGACATGGCGCCAGCCTATCCCAGGGGATGAGCCGCCGATGCGCGTGATCCGGCCCAGCGCCCTCGACCCGGCCGGCCGGCGACGTGCGCTGCTGCTGTCGCTCTCCATGCTCGCCGTGGGAGTCCTGGCCGGCCAGCTCATGCTGCTCGCGACGCCGGCGCCTGCTGCCACGGGAGTGATGGCCGGCGCCGCTGCCATCGGGCTGGGCGTCGGCACCGCGTGGTTGCTGCGGGTGAGGCGACCCAACCGGACCCGTGACCTCGGGACCGCCCTCATCGACCTGCTGACGCCGGCATTCGACGACTCGTACACCCTCCTCGTCGCCCCCCGGCTGCCGATCCGAGACGCGGAGCGGCTGGACGGTGTACTGGTCGGCCCAGCCGGCGTGCGGGTCATCACCGCGCGCAACTGGGAGGGACGCTACCGCGTGCGCGGACGCCGCTGGGAGTTCGACGCCCACCGCCGGCGCGGGTGGATTCGGTGCCGCACCAACCCGAGCTTCGACGCGGTCAGCCTTGCGGAGGGCTTCGTGCGCTGGGCCGGTGATCGGGAGCTCGGCGACATGTCACTCCGCCCCGCGGTCGCCTTCCCTCTCAGCCACTCGCGGATCGTGCTCGAGGAGCCCGAGGACGAGATCGTCACGGCCGAGAACGCCCCGTGGTGGGCCAACACCATCGGGCGCGTGCGGCGCCTCGATCCCTCCCAGGCCGCCCGGGTCGTGGAGGCTGTCCTCGACGGGGCGGAGCGGACCTCGGGCATCGCGCCGACCAGAGCCTCGATGGACCGGCCCTAGCCTGCCCACCGTCAACCCTCCGCGGCACCCTCCGCCGCCTGCGCCCCCTCCGGCCAACCGCTCCCCTCCTCCTCCTCCGTCGCCTCGTCGTCGCCGGCTTCGACAAAGGTGACGACGTGGGCGCCGTTGCGGCGCACGGCCAGGATCGGAACCTCGCGGTCGATCGACGGATACACCGCCGATGACAGCGTGACATCGGTCATCGGCAGATAGCGGTCCGGCACGTTCAGCAGCCCGTCGATCGGGCGGCTGCCGACGGGAACGTGAATCGCGCCATCCAGCCGCAGCGGCGGGATCGCCATCCGCACCCGGGCGGCCTGTTTCTGGATCCGCATCTCGGCGCGGCCATCGGTTGCGAGGTCAGCGGCAATGAGCACGAGGATCTCGTCGACGGTGACGATGGCGGACGAGGCCCGAGCGATGACGTCTGGAGCGGCGTGCTCCATGATGCTCGCCGACTCGATCGTCAGATGGGCGCCCGACAGCAGGTTGAGGATCTCGGCCACGCGCCGGAACGGGGTGTGCACCTCGCCGCTCACGCGGTACGCGGCGGTGTAGAGCTCGACCTCGACGGTCGCGACGCTGGCGAATCCCTCCGTTCCGAACGCGCTCATCGGCGAATCCTACTCGCTCATCCGCCCGCCTCGGCTTCGCCGGTGGCCGCGATCCGCTCGGTCTCGCCACCCGCCCCGGTGGCAAGCAGGATGCGTCCGGAGGCCTGCTCGCCGAAGAGCGCTTCGACGGTCTGGAGCGTGTCGATCTCCCCTGGCGTCTTGTCGTCGCGGATGCGCACGATCCTTGGGAACCGCATCGCGAATCCTGAGCGGTGGCGCGACGAGCGCATGATCCGGTCGAACGCGATCTCGACCACCACCTCCGGCACGACGGTCCGATAACGGCCATGGTCGGCGAGCGTGATCGCCTTGAACCGCTCGGTCATGTCGGCGATCTCCGCATCGGTCAGACCCGTGTACGCCTTGCCGATGGTCAACAGGTGCGCATCCGGCGCGCCATCCTCGCGCACGGCAAAGGTGTAGTCGGACAGCACCCCGCGGCGCTTCCCGTGCCCCCACTCCACGCCGACCACCACGCAGTCCAGGGTGGCCAGCGCCTTCTTCAGCTTCAGCCAGCCCAGGCCCCGCCGGCCAGGCTGGTAGGTGGAGTCCGGATCCTTGACCATCAGGCCCTCGTTGCGGCGCTCGCGGGCATCGTCGAACTGGCGGTCCACCTCTGTCGCGGACGTCGCCGCGCCGAGGTGCGACACGAGCAGCCGCTCGCCGCTGCGATCGGGGAGTTCGAGCGCCCCGAGCGCCTCACGCCGGGTACGCAGGGGCTCCTCCAGCAGATCGGTGCCGGCGTGGTGCAGGAGGTCGAACGCGACGAGCACCACCGGCACCTCCTCCAGCAGCTGCGCGGAGGGCCGGACCCGACCCAGGCGCGTCTGGAGGGATGCGAAGTCCAGCACCGATCCGGCGCGCCACGGCACCAGCTCGCCGTCGATGACCACGGGCGCCGCGTCGCTCAGCGTGGTCGCCGCCTCGGCGATCTCCGGGAAGGAGCGCGTGACGTCGTTGAGGTCGCGGCTGAACAGCTGAACTGACCCATCCGCGTGAACGTGCAGCTGGGCCCGGATGCCGTCGTACTTGTCCTCGATCCAGGCCTCGTCGCCGACGCGCCGCATCACCTCGGCCGCATCGGCCACCGGCGAGGCCAGCATGAACCGGATCGGGCGCCCGACGTGGAGGCGCGCCTCGGCGAGGCGGCCATCACGCGCCAGGAGCGCCGCCTCGCCGATCTCGCCCGTGAGCATGTGGGCACGACGGACGGCCTCGAGCGGCGTCTCGAAGGCGGCCGCGATCGCCTCCTCCAGCAGGCCCTCGCGCAGGCCGATCCGGGTCTCTCGCGACAGGATGCGGCCCAGGAAACGAGCCTCGTCGGCGCCGGCTCGGCGGAAGAGATCCGCCAGAAGGGCGACTCGCGCCTCGGCCTTGGGTGCGTCCGCGATGGCGGCGAACCCGTCCCGCACCTGTGTCACGCGCAGCGGCGGCCCATCCGGCCGCGGACGGTCGAGCAGCTCGGCTGCGGCGTCGCCGAAGTCCGAGTGGCGAAGGTAGGCGGCGCGGAGCGCTGCGTCGCCGGCACCGCTGGCCGCGGCCAGCGCCGCTCCCTGCTGCACCCAGCCGAGGCCGAGCTTCACGGTCGGGTCGAGCAGCGGCCGGCCCGCGAAGAAGGCGGCGGCGGCGACCAGGTCGTCGGGTGGCAGACCGCGCAGGTAGGCGGCCAGCCGGTCGCGCTTCTCGAGCTTGCTGCGGGTCGATCCCACCGAGGCGGCCACCGCCGCGAGGTCGGCGAACGGCGTGGATGCGGCTGGCATGGCGCTCAGTCTACGGAGCAGATCTTGACCTCGGCCGATGAGGCGCCGATGCTTCCTGCATGGTCTTTCCGTGGCAGAAGCGCAACGTCCCGCCCGAGCTGGCGGCCCGCGTCCCGCCGGGCCAGGTGCTGACCGAGAAGTTCCCGGTCCTCCATTTCGGCCGCGTTCCAGCCTACGGCGACCTCACCGGCTGGGACTTCCGCGTGTGGGGTGAGGTCTCCGAGCCCTTCAGCCTTGGATGGGCCGAGTTCCGGAACCTGCCGATCACCGAGCACACGCTCGACATCCACTGCGTCACGCGCTGGTCGAAGCTCGACACCACGTGGGAGGGAGTCGCGTTCAGCCACATCGCCGAGGTCGCCCAGCCGACCGACGCGGCGCGATACGTGATCTTCCACTCGGAGGGCGGGTACACGGCCAACGTCCCATTGGCCACCGCGATGCAGCCCGAATGCATGCTGGCGTGGTCGTACGACGGCCAGCCACTCACGGCAGAGCACGGCTATCCGCTCCGGGCGATCGTGCCCGGCACCTACTTCTGGAAGAGCGCGAAGTGGCTACGCGGCGTCGAGTTCACCGCGGAGGACCACCCCGGGTTCTGGGAACGCAACGGGTACAACAACGACGCGGACCCGTGGAAGGAAGAGCGCTACTCGCGCTGACCCTGCGGGTCGTCCATCCGCTTGGCGCGCTCGATCAGCTCGGCCACGCGCCGGCCGCCCTTGCGGCCGATCTCGCGGAAGTGCTCGTTCGAGTACCGCTCGCTGACGGCCTTGCCGCCCTTGGCGCCGATCTCCTGGAAGAACTCGGGGCCGTAGCGGGCGCGCGTCGTCTTACCACCCTTGCGCCCCGCCTCGCGGACGCTCATGTTGCCGTCGTTGTCGGTGGTGCCATTCCGGTCGGCACTGCCTCGCTCCGACACGATGGGCGCCTCCTTGTGCTGCGATGCTCGGCCGAGGCCGTGCGTAGTGGCGGAGCAGGGAAGCAAGATGCGTACCGCGGCGGTCATTCCCGCGAAATCGGTCGTGTGCGCGCGCTCCCGTACAATTGCGCGCCGATGCACCCGATGCTGCGCAACACCGTGATCGGCGTGGTGGGCCTGATCATCGCCGGAGGGCTGACGGCCCTGGCGTTGCTGGGCCGTGACTCGAACCTCTCCGTGCTGGGCCTGCTGGCGGCCGGCATCATCGGCGCCCTCATTGGCCTGTTCCTCTACAGCCAGGGATGGGTCTGGGGCTCTCGGGCGGCGCGACAGCGCGATACCGGGCAGGCGGTGCTCATCGCCATCGGGGCGGGACTCATGGCGCTGGTCGCGGCCGTCGCGCTCGCCGGGCTCTTCGTCCTGGCCCTGCTGTTCCTCGTGGACTGAGGGGTCGCTGGTAGGATGGCGGCCCGTCCACACGGCGCCCCCATCGTCTAGAGGCCTAGGACGCCACCCTTTCAAGGTGGAGATCAGGGGTTCGAATCCCCTTGGGGGCACCATCGATCCGCTCGCCGATGCGCGTCGATGCCGTAAGGTGGCCGCGGATACCCAGCCCAGCGCAGGGGGAGAACCCACTCGTGGCCTCGCGACTCGTCGTCTCGCTGCTCGTCGCCGTCCTGCTCGTGGCCACTGGCCCGCGGGAGCCCGCGCTCGCCGCCGCCCCGGTCCCGACCGCCACGGTCGTGCAGAGCGGGCTCGTCATCCCGTGGGATCTCGCGTTCGCCCCGGACGGCACGATGTTCGTCACCGAGCGGCCGGGTCGCATCAGGGTCTATGCCAGCGGCGCGCCGGGCGCCGCGCTCGTCAGCACGACGACCGTGCCCAATCTCCGGTCCGAGCACGAGTCCGGGCTGAACGGCATCGCGGTAGACGTGAACTTCGCCAGCAACCGGTTCATCTATGTCTGCGCCTCGGTCGACCCCGCTCCCACCGAGCCGGTCGACAACGATTTGAACTGGACCAACCAGGTGATGCGATACCGGGTCACCGCCCAGCGGACGCTCACCGAGCGGACCGTGATCTTCAATGGCGCACGGGCCGCGTTCCAGCACAACGGCTGCTCGGTCGAGATGGACGCCTCCGGCCACCTGTGGGTCGGGATCGGCGACGCCCGGCAGCCCGCCGACGCCCAGGACCCTGACAGCTTCAACGGCAAGATCCTCCGCATGAATCGCGACGGCACCGTGCCGGCGGACAACCCGGTCCTCCCCGGAGCCGGCGGCCGCAGCCAGGTCTACACCATGGGCCACCGCAACCCGCAGGGCATCGCATTCCAGCCCGGCACCGGGCGGGTATACGCCTCGGAGCACGGCCCCAACGAGAACGACGAGATCAACCTGCTCCAGCCGGGCGGCAACTACGGCTGGCCGTGCTACACCGGGACCGCGACACCGTTCACGCCGGCCGGCTGCGCCCCGGCCAACCAGTACCTGGCGCCCGCCTGGGCATCGGGCTCGTCCACCATCGCGACGTCCGGCATGACCTTCCTCAGCCACGCCCACTGGGCAGATTGGCGCAATAGCGCCGTCGTCATGCAGCTCAAGCAGCAGGACGTCCGTCGCTTCGTGCCATCGGCCAACGGCGCGGTGATGAGCCAGGCCGATCTGTTCTTCGACGGCGAGTTCGGCCGGCTCCGCGCGGCCGTCCAGGCGCCGGACGGAGCGCTGTACGCAACGACCTCGAACGGCAGCAACGACGTCGTGCTGCGGATCGTGCCGGGCAGCGTCGTCGTGGAGCGGTACGCCGGCGCCGATCGGTACGCCACCGCCGCGCTCGTCTCGCGTCGCACCTTCGCTCCAGGCGTGCCGGTCGTCTACGTCGCGACCGGCGCCACGTACCCCGACGCGCTGACCGGCGGCGCCGGGGCCGCGCGCAATAGAGCACCGGTGCTGCTCGTTTCCCCGTCCGGCGTCCCGTCCGCCACTCGAGCCGAGATTCAGCGCCTGGCTCCGCAACGGATCGTGGTGCTCGGCGGAACCGCCGCGATCTCGGCCTCGGTCGCGAGCCAGCTCGGCAGCCTCGCGCCGGGCGGTGCCTCGCGGCTGGCCGGTGCCGACCGGTACGCGACGGCCGCGGCCATCTCCCGGGCCAATTTCGCGGCGGGCGTCCGCGTCGCGTACGTCGCGACTGGCGCCGACTACCCCGATGCGCTGGGCGCCGTCCCGGCCGCGGGAATCGAGGGCGGGCCGATCCTGCTCGTGCGTCCCGGCTCCATCCCCGACGCCACGCGCGCCGAGCTGTCACGGCTGCGACCCCAACGGATCGTGGTGCTGGGCGGAACTGCGGCGATCAACGCCTTCGTCGCCTCCCAGCTCCAGGCGTACACCGCGTCGCCGGTCCAGCGGCGGGCCGGGGCCGACCGCTACGAGACCGCGGTCAACGTGTCCCGCGCGTCGTTCGCATCGGCCTCGCGGGTGTTCATCGCCACCGGCGCCAACTTCCCCGATGGCCTGGCCGGGGGACCGGCCGGCGCGGCGACGCGCGCCCCGCTCCTCCTGGTGCGCCCCGACATGCTGCCGGCGTCCGTCCGCAACGAGCTCCTGCGGCTCGACCCGTCGCGCGTCACGATCCTCGGCGGGCCGAACGCGGTGAGCGAGTCGGTGCGGACCGAGATCACGCGGCTCCTCGCCCCGTAGCGGTTGGATAGGCCCTCCACCGCCGGACGTGGCCACTGCCGCGGCGGCGGCACGGTCACCGATGCGGAGGGTTCTCGGGTGATCAGCGACCGTCCCGGACCTGGCCGGGTCGCGGTTGGGCTCGGTAGCCGGTCCTGCCGGTTCCGCCCGGCAGGCCGGGCGAACGAGGCAGATCGTGGACGCGGCCGCAGACCCCGCCCGACTCGACCGTCCCGGACCTGCGCGGGCTGCGGTTGGGCGGCGTGCGAGCCGAGCGGCGCGCCGATTTCGAGGCGCGGCGAGCGGCTCGGTAGCCGCCTCCCCACATCCATTCCAGCCCGGATCGGTCAGATGTGGTTGATCTCGACGCGGTCCCCGCAGTTGGGGCAGAACAGGAGGAGGAGCTTCGGATCCTCCGGCACGGGCCGCCAGGAGTAGACGTCTGCCTCGGAGATCTGCTCACCACAGCGCGGGCATTCGTAGCCCATGTCCAGCCACTGGTCGCGCGGGACGTTCTGGCGCCCCACTACCGTCGCTCGGGCGGCGGCGGAGGAGCCCAGCCGGGCTTCGGTCCAGTGGCAGCCGCGCTGTCGTCTGGCGCGTCCGCGGCCGCGATCGCGGCACGCGTCTCCTCGGCCTTGGCCGATGGCGCCAGCAGCGGGTACGACATCGCGTCGTAGCCGGGCCACCGCCCGACGTCGCCGTCGCGGATCATCACCGAGGTCTTGGTGAAGGCGCCGGTCACGTCCCGGACGGAGCGGTCCAGCACCTGGAAGTCCCGCCCGCTGACCTGCCGCAGGGCGGGCGGCAGGGTCTCCGGCAGGTAGGCCGGGTTCGGGTCGGTGGCCAGGGCGATCTCGAGCGCCTCGACGACCTGCTCGTCGGGCAGATCGCGCGGAAGCGGCCGGCTGATGTAGGTCATGCGCGGGTCGCGGCTGGGGCCCTTGAAGGTGCGGACGAGCGACTTGAACATCGGCGGCGCCAGTGTAGCGTCAGGGCTCGAGCCGGGTCGCTGCAACGACGGTTGGTATACTGCCGTCCCCTGTGAGGAACCCAGACGCGGCCACGCTGCGCGCTTCGAACGCCACCCTTCCGGCCGCGTGCCCAACCCCGCAACGAGGAGCTCCCTGATCACCGTGCGCGTCAGAAAGGCCGTCCTGCCGGCAGCGGGCTTCGGCACCCGCTTCCTCCCGGCCAGCAAGGCCGTTCCGAAGGAGATGATGCCGCTCCTCGACCGGCCCATCATCCAGTACGCGGTGGAAGAGGCGGCCGCCTCCGGGATCGAGCAGATCATCATCGTCATCGCCACCGGGCGCAGCGCGATCGAGGATCACTTCGATTCGAATGCCAGCCTCGAACGATGGCTCGAGGAGCGCGGCGACATCGAGATGCTGCGGACCATCCGGCGCATCGGCGAGGTCGGCACGGTCGCGTTCGTCCATCAGCGCGAGCAGCTCGGGCTCGGTCACGCCGTGCTCATGGCCAAGGACCTCGTGGGCGAGGAGCCGTTCGCGGTCCTGCTCTCCGACGACGTGATGCTGAACCGATCCGGGCAGCCGGTGACGAAGCAGCTCATCGACGCGCACATCGCCCACCGCGGCTCGGTGATCGCCGTCCAGCGCGTGGATCGCGCCGACGTCACGCGCTACGGCATCGTCGACCCGCTCCACGAGGAGGGTCGCCTGGTCGAGATCCGCGACCTGGTCGAGAAGCCGTCCGTCGACGACGCGCCCTCCGACCTCGCCGTCCTCGGCCGCTATGTGCTGACCCCGAAGATCTTCGACGTCCTGGAGCAGACCAGTCGCGGAGCGGGCGGCGAGATCCAGCTGACCGATGCGATCCGTAGCCTCATCCGGGAGCAGCCGGTCTTCGGCTACCAGTTCGACGGCACGCGCCACGACGCCGGCACCCGGGTGGGCTGGCTGAAGGCCAACGTCACCGTTGCCCTGGAGTCCGACGACGCCGACGAGTTCCGCACCTACATTCGTGGCCTCGACCTGAGAGACTGACCAAGTGGAAATGATCGGGCGGCTGATCAGCGCACGCTATCGGCTCATCGCCCCCCTCGGAGAGGGTGGGATGGCCACGATCTGGCGCGCCGTCGACGAGCAGCTCGATCGGGAGGTGGCGGTCAAGCTCCTCCGCCCGCAGTTCAGCTCCGACCCGGGCTTCGCGGCCCGGTTCAAGCAGGAGGCGCGGGCGGCCGGCGGCCTGTCGCACCCCAGCATCGTCAGCGTCTACGACTACGGCACCGACGGCGACGATGGCGACCAGTACATCGTCATGGAGCTGGTCGAGGGCCGTGACCTGGCGACCATCCTGCGCGACCGCGGAGCGCTGTCGACCGACGACTCGGTACGGATCGCGATCGCGGTTGCCAGCGCGCTCGAGGTCGCCCACCGCAAGGGCATCGTCCATCGCGACGTGAAGCCGGGCAACATCCTCATCACCGACGGCGGCGACGTGAAGGTCACCGACTTCGGCATCGCGCGCGCCGTGGCCGAGGCCTCGATGACCGTCACCGGCACGACGCTCGGATCGGTGCACTACTTCAGCCCCGAGCAGGCCCGCGGCGACGAGGTCACCGGCGCATCCGACGTCTATGCCCTGGGCATTGTGCTGTTCGAGATGCTCAGCGGGCGGCGACCATTCGAGGGCGACTCGGCCGCGGCGGTCGCACTGAAGCGCCTCAACGAGGATCCGCCCCGACCCTCCGAGCTCGGCGTCGCGGTGCCGTCCGGGCTGGAGGGCATCGTGATGCGAACGCTGGCCCGGGAGCCGCAGGACCGCTTCCCCGACGCCGGGGCATTGGCCGAGGCGCTCCGCGTCTGGCGGCGCGACCCGGCCGCAGCGGTCGCGCTGGCCGGAGGTGCCGGCGCGGCAGCCGTTGTCGCCGCCACGCCACCCGCGGGCGAGCCGACCGTGTACGTCCCGCCGCGAGTGACCACCCCGGCCGATCGTGCGCCGGTCGCACCGCCACCGCGCAGCCTGCCTCCACCGACGGCCGAGGATGAGGGCCAGCCGTGGTGGCTGTGGCTCCTCGTCATCCTGGGCATCCTGCTGCTCGGCGCCATCGGCTTCCTGGGTGCCCAGCTCCTGTCGGGCGACCCCGAGGCGTCGGCCAGCCCGAGCATCGCGCTCGTCACCGTTCCCGACTGCGAGGACGTGGCCCTCACCACCCTGCGGTCGGAGGCGAACGAGCTGGGCCTCGACGTGGAGACCGAGGACGAGCCGTCGGAGGACGTCGAGGAAGGCCGCGTCATCCGCTGCGAGCCGGCCACCGGCCAACAGGCGGAGGAGGGGTCGAGCCTCCTGGCGATCGTCTCGGCCGGTGCCGACGAGGTGGCGGTCCCTCGCCTGCGGGGCCAGACGCTCGACCAGGCGCGGCAGACGCTCGACGACGCCGGGCTTTCGGTCGGCGCGATCGATCGTGAGCCCGATCCCGAGATCCCCGACGGGTCCGTGATTCGCAGTGACCCGTCCGAGGGCGTCGACGTCGCGCCGGACAGCCAGGTCGATCTCGTGGTCAGCAGCGGGCCGACCCCTTCGCCGACCCCGTCTCCGACGCCGGTGCCCACGCCGGTCCCGACTCCCGTCCCGACGCCGGAGCCGACCCCGGTCCCGACACCCACGCCGACGCCGGTGCCAAGCGCCGCACCGTGACATGGCGCGGTCCCTTGTCCGGGCGCTCGGCGCCCGGTGCTAGGATTGCCGCGATACGCCCGCGTTCGTCCTGTTGGAGGCTCTCCTCACCCACGATGGCAACCACCGCCCCGATCACGGTCGACGAAGCGACCTTTGAATCGGAGGTTCTCAACGCCGACAAGCCCGTCCTCGTCGACTTCTGGGCCCCTTGGTGCGGCCCCTGCCGCCTCGTCTCTCCGGTCGTCGAAAGCTTCGGCGACAAGCACCGCGAGAGGATGAGCGTGGCCAAGGTCAACACCGACGAAAACCAGCAGCTGGCGATGCGGTACAGCATCTTCAGCATCCCGACCCTCATCGTCTTCCAGAACGGCCGCGAGGCCGCCCGCCTGGTCGGGTACATGCCTCAGGAGGTCATGGAGGAGCGGCTCAGCCAGTTCCTGGCCTAGGGACCTTGCGTCGCCGATGTGTCAGCGTCGTCCGACCTGACGCCGGCTGCATGCGGGTCCGCGCCGATGGGGCACGATCGTCAGGCTTCCCACGCTCGGGTCAGCCGCTACACTCCGCCGGGGAACAGGAGGCTGCCCGAGCACGAATGATCATCAAGACCGAACGCCGAGCGGGAGCGGAACGCCGCCAGGCGCAGGACCCGTTCGCCGACGATCGGCGTTCGGGCGACCGCCGCACGATGTGCTGGGAGGTCGAGAACTGCGACCTCACCATCCGCTATCGCTGTCCGGCCTTCATCCTGCGCCGGCCGTGCTGGGAGCTGTGGGCGGTGGAGGGGATCGGTCCGGCGCGGGCGTGTTGCCACAACGACAAGGAGTGCGAGCCGGGTCGATGCGTGATCGCCGAGAAGCGCTTCGCCGGCGCCGCCGAGCCGCTGACCGTCCACGTCGGGCGACGCGGCATGCCGCTCGGCTACTCGAAGCCGCGACGCCACCATTGCCCGAACTTCTACCTGACCCACGGCTCGAAGGGTCGCATCCCGATTCAGGCCCCCCAGCTCATGCGCACCCTGATGAAGCAGGAGGGGACGGTCGCCCGATGCGAGCTGCGCGGTGGCGTGCACCTCGACCAGGGCTATGTCAACGACCTGTGCCTGACCGGACAGTTCAACGACTGCGTCTTCTTCGAGGACGCCGCGGACTGAGACCGTGACCGATCCGCCGCGGCTCACGTATGCCGAGGCGGTCGAGGCGCTGACCCAGCGCGGCCGGTTCGGCATCAGCCTCGGGCTCCAGCGGGTCGAGCGCCTGATGGCCGAGCTCGGCCATCCCGAGCGGGGCCTGCGCGGCGCCCTGGTCGGTGGCACGAACGGCAAGGGCTCGGTGGTGGCCATGGCGCATGCCGTCCTGAACGCCGCCGGCTACCGGGTCGGCACGATGCCGAAGCCCCACCTGGTGAGCTATCGCGAGCGGGTGGCGGTCGACGGCGAGCCGATCGGTCCCGACGCATTCGCGGCTGCCGTGGCCCGCGTGCTTCCCGCCATCGACCGTGTGGCCGCCGACATCGGCCCGCCGACCGAGTTCGAGGCGCTCACCGCCGCCGCCATCGTCGAGCTCGCGCGACGCGAGGTCGACCTGGCGGTGGTCGAGGTCGGCATGGGTGGCAGGCTTGACGCCACGAACGTCCTCGACCTCGGCGTGGCCGCCATCACCAACGTGCAGCGGGACCACGAGGCCTACCTGGGGCATACCCTGACCGCCATCGGCGGCGAGAAGGCGCCGATCATCAAGCGCGGCAACCTCGCCGTCACCGGTGCCTCGGGTCGCGGGCTGCGGCCGATCCTGGACCGCGCCGCCAAGCTCGACGTTCCGCTACGTCGCGCCGGTCCTCGCCAGCCGTACGAGGCGCGGCTGGTGGCGTCCGGCTGGGACGGGATCGTCGTCGACGCACGCACCCCGGCCGGCCGGCTGAGCGACATGCGCATCGGCCTCCTCGGAGCGCACCAGGCGCAGAACGCGGCCGTGGCGCTGGCGCTCCTCGACGCCTTGCGTGAGCGGTGGGGAATCCGGATCGCCGAGGCGGCACTGCGCGATGGCCTGGCCGCCGCGAGCTGGCCGGGACGCCTGGAGCTCCTGGACGGAGCGGGGCTCCTTCCCGGGCGTGTCCTCCTCGATGGTGCCCACAACCCGGCGGGCGCTGCGGCGCTCGCCCGTGCGCTGTCCGACCTTGGGCTCCGGCACCCGACGATCGTGTTCGGCGCGATGCGGGGCAAGGACGTCCGCGGCGTCCTGTCGGCGCTCGCGCCGCTCGATCCGCGCTTCGTCTTCACAGCGGTAGCCGATCCGAACGCCCATGCGCCGGACGAGCTGGCGCGGGCATGGGCCAGCCTCGGCGGCCAATCGCGGACCGCTGCGACGCCGCGCGAGGCGCTGGGCGGCGGTCGACGTGGAGCCGGTCATCGTCGCCGGCTCCCTCTACCTGGTCGGCGAGATCCGGGGCATGATCACCGGCACGAGCGAGGAGACCTGATGCCGCCGCGGCTGACCTGGGGTGAGCGGACGTACGTGATGGGCATTGTCAACGTCACGCCCGACTCGTTCTCCGGCGACGGTATCGCCCGCCCCGACCGGACCATCGACGAGGTCGTCGCGGCGGCCATCGAGCAGGCGAGGGGCTTCGTCGCCGCGGGGGCAGAGATCCTGGACGTTGGCGCCGAGTCGACGCGCCCGCGCAACGCGTACGGGGACCATCCCGAGGTCGACGCCACGACGGAGGCGGCGCTTGCCGTACCGGTCGTGCGCGCGTTGTCCGAGCACTTCGGCGACGACGTCCTGGTCAGTATCGACACGAGCAAGGGCGACGTGGCGGGCCAGGCGCTGGCGGCCGGCGCGACGATGGTCAACGACGTGTGGGCGGCGCGGCGAGATCCGGGGACCGCGATGGCGGCGGCCGAGGCCGGGGCATACCTGGTGCTCATGCATAACCAGGAGCAGGTCGACTATCCGAACGGCGTGTTCGAGGACGTCACGGGCTGGCTGCGCGAGGCGATCGCCGGTGCCCTCGCGCAGGGCGCCTCCCGAAACCGGTTGCTGGTGGATCCCGGCATCGGCTTCGGGAAGGGCACCGCGGAGAACCTCGAGCTGCTGCATCGGCTGGCCGAGCTCAAGGCCGCTCTCGGCGGGCTGCCGCTGGTGATCGGCACCAGCCGGAAGCGATTCCTGGGTGAGCTGCTCGACGGCGCCGGCCCGGAGGACCGGGTGGAGGGCACCGCGGCCAGCGTGGCGGTGGCGATCGCCTCCGGCGCGGACGTCGTCCGGGTGCATGACGTGGCGCACGTGACGCGCACCCGGCGCATCGCGGACGCCATCGTCCGGCGATGAGCGACCGATGACCTCACCGACCGACCTGCCGGATCGGCTCAGCCTCATCGGAATGCGGTTCGAGGGCCGGCACGGCGTGCTGCCCGAGGAGAAGGTGACGCCGCAGCCGTTCGAGGTCGACGTCGTTCTGCACGCCGACCTGGCCGCGGCGGCCGAGCGGGACGACCTCGCCGCGACGGTGGACTACGCGGCGCTGTTCGACCGGGTCCGCGCCATCGTCGAGGGCGGGTCGTTCGACCTCATCGAGGCACTCGCCGGCCGGATCGCTCAGGACATGCTGGCCGCCACACCGGCGGAGCGCGTGAGCGCCGTCGAGGTGCGCGTCCGGAAGCCGGAGGCGCCCATCGACGGCGCGTTCGAGACGGTCGAGGCGGCGATCGTCCGCCACCGCGCCGGTTAGTCCGCCGGCAGCTCGCCCAGGGTCAGGTCGATCTCGGTGGCCGAGTTGTCGCGCAGCACGCGCAGGGTGATCGTGTCGCCCGGGGCGTGGGGCAGGATGAGCGTCGCCAGGTCGCTCTCCTCGGTCAGCGGCTCACCGTCGAGGGCGACGATGATGTCGCCGGCCTGGAGGCCAGCCGCCTCGGCCGGACTGCCCGGAATGATCGGGTCCCCGCCATCGGTGGTGCCGATGAGGGCGCCGTAGTCGACCGGGAGGTTCTCCTCCTCGGCGATGGCCGGACTGATCACCGTGTAGTACACGCCGATGAATGGCCGCGCCAGCTCCGCGCCGTCCAGCGCCTGCTGCATGATCGGCTTGGCGACGTCGATCGGGATTGCGAAGCCCAGGCCCTGGGCGGTCGTGTTGACCGCGGTGTTGATGCCGATGACCTGGCCCGAGCTGTTCACGAGCGGACCGCCGGAGTTGCCGGGATTGATGGCCGCATCGGTCTGGATCAGGTTGCGCAGCCTCTCGGCGCTGGTCTGGCTCGCGTCCGACGCGGTGATCTCTCGGCCCAGGCCGGACACGATGCCGGTCGTGACCGTGTGCTTGTAGCCCAGCGGATTGCCGATGGCGATTGCCATCTGTCCGGGCTCGAGCTCGCTCGAGGTGCCCATCGGGGCCTCGGGAAGATCGGTGGCATCGACCTTGACGATCGCCAGGTCGGTCAGCGGATCGATCCCGTAGACCGTGCCGTCGAAGGCGCGACCGTCGTTGAGCTCGACGATCAGCGACTCGGCGTCCTCGACCACGTGGCGGTTGGTCAGGATCCAGCCCGACGCATCATAGATGACTCCGGAGCCGGTGCCGGTCTCGCTGCCGAGGAGCCCACCGGAGGTCGAGATGAGGACGACCGCGGGTGCGACGTCGTTGACGGCGTCGATGACCGCGCTGGACTCGGCGATGCGGACCTCGCTCACGGGCGTCGCGTCGCCGGGGGTCTCCGCCGCGATGCCGTCACCATTGCCCGACGGCTGGTCGACGAGATTCGTCACCGCGACCGCCGAGAGGGCCCCGGACAGGATGCCCGCCACGATGGCGATGGCAACGATCGACGCCGTGCCCGGGCCTCGGGGCCGAGAGTTGCGGGCCGGCGCCACGGGCGGACGGCTGGACCAGCTCGGGGCATCGCCCCAGGTGGTCTGGGGGGTCTCGCGCTCGGGGGAGGCGGGACCGTAGTGCTGGACCTCGACCGGCTCGGTCGGCTGGCGGTCGGTGGATCGGTTCGGGTCGTGCGTCATGAGTTGGTCACTGCCTATGCTGCGTGCTGCCTCGCAGGGCGGGCAGGGTCACGCTATGGGTCCGGGATTGCGTGCAGGATGCGCGCCGCGTGAAGTTTCGTTCACCTTCGCACTCTCCGCCTCGGCGGGGGCAGGCTGCCTCGGAAGACGGATGCGGAACATCGTTCCCTGCTCGAGCACGCTGGCCACGTCGATCTCGCCACCGTGCATCTCGACGATCGAGCGGACGATCGCCAGGCCCAGCCCGCTTCCCGACGCACGCGCGTCGCCGGTGTTCGTGCCGCGGTAGAAGCGCTCGAAGATGTGCGGCAGCTCGTCCGGAGGGATGCCGGGGCCCGTGTCGCCGACCTCGAGCAGGACGCCATCGTCGTCCTCGTCCAGGCGGACGGAGACCGATCCGCCGCTCGGCGTGAACTTCAGCGCGTTGCCGATCAGGTTCGTCATGAGCTGGACGATGCGCTCGCGGTCGAAGCGAAGCTCGACAGCCGCGGCCGGCACGGCACTGTCGAGCGAGACGCCGCGCTCCAGCGCCACCTCCGAGAGGGCCTGCACCACGGCCTGGACCGGGTCGCGCAGGTCGCCGGTGCGCATGTCGAGCGGAAAGATGCCGGCATCGATCCGCGACAGGTCGAGGAGGTTCGTGCTCAGCCACTCGAGCCGGGCGATCTGCTCGGTGGAACGCTCGTTGAACTCGCGCCGGGTCGTCTCGTCGACCTGGCCGTCATGCTGCAGCTCGTTGTACATCTTCAGGGCGGCGATCGGCGTCCGCAGCTCGTGGCTGACGTCGGCCACGAACTCGCGCAGGCGGTCCCGATCGGCCTCGAGCATGCGCAGCGTGCCCGACAGCCGGTCGGCCATGACGTTGAACTGCTGCCCCAGCTCGTCGACCTCCACCACGCCCGACGGGATGGCTCGCTCGTCGAGCTCGCCCTGCGCCACCCGCGCCGCGACGCGGCGCAGCCGGCCGATCGGCAGCGTGATCGAGCGCGCGGCGATGACGCCGGCCACGAGCGAGACCAGCAGCGCGAGCATGCCGGCGCCGACGAGCGTATCGGTGATCCGGCTCAGCGTCTCCTCGCGCGTCGAGAACGGCTCGCTGATGACGACGGAGTACCTGCTCTGCTCCCCACTGGGCAGCTCGACCGCGACGCTGGCCCGGAACTGAACGTCCGTCTCGCGGCGCAGGCCCTGCGCCTCGAGCTCGGCGATGTTGGGTGGCTCGGCGACTGCCACAAGCTGATCGTCGGCGTTGTAGATCGTGACCGTGGCGTTGAAGATGCGCGCCGCATCCGTGGCGACCGGTCGAACCACGTACGGGTCGCGGAGCTCCGCCACGTTGACCGTGCTGGGCTGGTCCTCACCCCGGCGCAGCACCTCCTGGCTGAGGATCAGCGCTGCCGACGCGGCCGACGTGCGTGCGCGCTGCGCGGTCTGCTCGCGGAAGTACCCCGGAAGGATCTGCGTGATCGCCAGGCCCGACACGACGAGACCGACCAGGGCCACCGCCGAGAAGGCGAGCACCAGGCGCACGTTGAGGCGCGTGACCAGCGACCGCGGCGCATACGGGTCGAAGCGCGCCCAGCGTCCCGCGGTGGTGCCGTCGACGTCAGTCTTCGGCGAAGGCATAGCCCACGCCTCTCACCGTCCGGATGTAGCGCGGGTGCGACGGGTTCGGCTCGATCTTGTCCCGGATGTGGCTGATGTGAACGTTGATGGTTCGCTCGTCCTGCTCGAGGGCATCGTCGTAGTCCCGCACCAGCTCGAGCAGCTGGGCACGGGTGTAGACGCGGCCCGGCCGGGCCGCGAGATGGCGGAGAAGGTCGAACTCGGTCGTGGTCAGACCGATGCGGTCGCCGCCGCGCGCCACGCGACGCCGCTCGAGGTCGATCACGAGGTCGCCGCGCCGGATCGTGCGGCCGGTCTGGGTGTCGGCCAGCTCTCCATAGGCCCGCCGCAGCAGCGCCTTGATGCGGCTCACCAGCTCCCGCACGCTGAATGGCTTCACGAGGTAGTCGTCTGCGCCCATCTCAAGACCGACCACCTTGTCCACCTCGTCCGAGCGGGCGGTGAGGAAAATCACCGGGGCACGCGTCTCCCGTCGCAGCTGGCGCAGCACTTCGAAGCCGTCGATTCCCGGGAGTCGGACATCGAGCACCACGAGGTCGGGCGCGGCGTCGGCGAAGTTGGCGACCGCGTCCTCGCCGGTCGGCTGCACGCTGACGTCGTACCCCTCTCGCTCGAGGGCGACCTGGACGCCGCGGGCAACGGCGGGCTCGTCCTCCACGATCATGATCGTGCCGGGCATGCGCGGAGTATAGGAACCATCGTGCCGCAATCGGTTGCGGCAGCCTGAAGATTCCTCAACCTCCGGCGCCTGGCGTCGCTTGCCCGCCCCGGCGTGCCGGGGTACCATGCCGCCTCGCACCCGATTGCACATCGATCAGTTCGGCGCTGCCCGCGATGGCCGAGGCGCCCGAAGCGCTCAGAGAGGATCAACCACCACCGATGGACCTGGAGCTCAACCTCGACGCCCGAGAGGCGCAGGGCAAGGCGAACAAGCGGCTCCGCCGCGAGGGGATCGTGCCCGGCGTCGTGTACGGCAAGGGCGAGGGCTCGACCAACGTCCAGGTCGAGGCCAAGACGTTCGAGACGCTGTACCGCGCCGCCGGCAAGACGAGCGTGGTGAAGTTCCGCCTTCCGGGCGCCAGTCGCGCGACGAGCGGCTTCATCAAGAGCGTGCAGCGGCACCCGCTGAGCGGCTCCGCCATCCACGTCGACTACTACCTCGTCAACCTCAACGTCGAGATGGAGGTCGATGTCCCGCTCGTGTTCACAGGTGAGGCGCCGGCCGTCGAGGAGACCGGTGGCACGCTGCTCCATAACCTCAACGCGATCCACGTGAAGGCCCTGCCGAACGACATCCCGCACGAGGTGACCGTCGACGTCTCGGTCCTCAAGAGCCTCGACGTGGCGATCCACGTGAAGGACCTCAGCCTCAATCGCGACCTGGTCCAGGTCCTCACCGATGGCGAGACGCTGGTCTCCACCGTCGTCCCGCCGCGGGTCGAGGAGGAGCCGGAGCCGGTCGTCGCTGAGGGCGAGGAGCTCGAGGGCGAGGAGGGCGAGGGTGCCGAGGGCGAGGGCGAGGGCGCTTCTGCCGAGGGTGGCGAGGGCCCGACGGAGGACTCTTCCGAGTCCTAATCCTCCCCGATGAGCTCGCTGACCTCGGCCCGAATGGCCTCGACGTCCATCTCGAGGATGTAGCCGCGGCCGTCGCCCTGATCTCCCTCGGACACGATCAGCGGCGGCTGGATGACGAGCTCCCTGAGCTCCGCATCGGTCGCGCGGCTGGCGACCTCCAGCAACGTGGCCAGGTCCTCGAGCGGCAGATCGGTCTCCAGCGAGTCGAGCCCGTCGAGCACCTCGCCCAGGTCGACGTCGCGCTCAGGATCGGTCAGGCGCTCGATCAGTGAGACCACCACCTCCTGCTGGCGGGCCATCCGGCCGTAATCCTGGTCGACGCGTGTGCGGACGTAACTGAGCGTCGTCGAGGCGTCCAGCTCCTGCGGCCCGGCCTCCAGATCGAGCTGGACGATCGGGTCCACCAGCGGCACCTCGGGGTCGACGTCGACGCCATCAACCGCGTCGACGAGAGCGGTGAAGTCCTCCATGTCGAGGACCACGTACCCGTCGATCGGCAGCTGGTACAGCTCCTCCATGGCCCCGACCACCGCCTCGATTCCCTGCTCCTCGTAGAGCGCGTTGATCTTGCCGGTGTACGTCGAGCCGTCGGGGAGCGGAACGTCGACGGTGTCGCGCGGCAGCGAGATCATCGCCACCTCCGACTGGTCTGGCGCCACGCTGATCACCATGAGCGCATCCGTGCTCGGTGTGAGGCCGTCCTCCTCGCGCGTCGTGTTCATGTCGGTCCCGAGGTACAGGACGGTCCAGCGCTGGTCCAGCAGATCGGCGTTCAGCTCGGGCGTCGGCGAGGCCGTTGGTTCAGCGGTCGGCGACGCCGACGGCGAGGCCGGCTCGGAGCAGGCGCTGAGGGCGACGATAGTGGTGAGCGCGGCGAGAGGCGCCGCCACGCGTGAGATCAGTCCATCGGTTCGCTGCATGGTCCCCATTCTGATCGGATTCGGGTGGCATCATCCGTCTGCATGACCGATGCCGAGCAACCGATCACCGTGCTCGACTACGAGCCGCTTGCCCGCTCCATGATCGAGCCCGGGGCCTGGGACTACTACGCCGGCGGTGCCGGCGACGAGGTCTCGATGGCCGATGCACGGGCCGCCTTCGACCGCATTCGGCTGCGGCCGCGCGTCCTGGTCGACGCCACCTCGCGCGACCTGACCACGGCGGCCTTCGGGCAGCGGCTGGCGCATCCGATCATCGTCGCGCCGATGGCGGCCCACGACCTGGCCCATGCCGAGGCCGAACGCGCCACAGCCCGCGGGGCCTCAGCCGCCGGCGCGCTGCTGACCCTGTCGACGATCTCCGCAGTGCCGATGGAGGACGTGGCAGCGGTGGTTCCCGACGCGCCCCGCTGGTTCCAGCTCTATGCCCCCGCGGATCGCGACGCGTGCCAGGCCCTCGTCGACCGCGCGGTCGCCGCGGGCTATGCGGCGGTCGCCGTCACGGTCGACCTCCCACTGCCCGGCAACCGGGAGCGTGACCTGCGCAGCGGATTCGTCCTGCACATGGGCGCGCACATGCCCGAGGACCAGCCAACCGACGAGCGGGGCATCATCGAGCTTCCGACCTTCGCCTGGGACGACCTCGCCTGGCTCCGGTCGGTGTGTCCGGTCCCGCTGGTGGCGAAGGGGATCCTGCGCGCCGACGACGCGGTGCGGGCCGTGGAGCTCGGCTGCGACGGGATCTGGGTCAGCAATCACGGAGGGCGCCAGCTGGACACCGCAATTGCCGGCATCGAGGCGCTGCCGGAGATCGCTGCGGCCGTCGGCGATCGCGCGCTCCTGGTCGTCGACGGCGGGGTGCGTCGGGGCATCGACGTGCTGAAGAGCCTGGCGCTCGGCGCCGACCTCGTCGCCGTGGGCCGCCCCGTGCTCTGGGGCCTGGCCGTCGACGGGGCGGATGGCGTCCGCCACGTCCTAGAGATCGTGCGCGACGAGCTCTCGCTGGCCATGGCGCTGGCGGGAGCACGCTCGCTGGCCGAGATCACCCCGGACCTCATCGCCGCGCGCTGAGCGTCCCTCCGAATCCGAGCCTCCGCCGCGCCTCGTACGGGGAGCGGTGAGCCACGCAATCCCCCCACGCCCCCGGCGATCAGGCGCCCGTCGAGCCCTGGCCCTGCTGCCCGCGCTCGTCGTGTTGCTTGCCGCCTGTGGGGGAGCGCAATCGGCCGTCTGCGGACTGACGGCGTACGGCTCCGAGCTGCGGGCGGACCTGGCCGAGCTGGCCGCCCTCGATCCGGCGGCCGTCGCCGAACCGGGGTCGGAGGCCCAGGCCGCGGCACTCGCCGCGGTGGACGCCCTGGACCAGACGGTCGCGAACGCACAGGAAGCCCTCGACAACGCGACCGGTGACCAGGTGGGGTCGGTGGTCCGCACGTTGTTCCAGGCGGCGCTCGACGCCACGACGCTCGCGACCGACGCGCTCCGCAGTGCCATCGAATCGGCTGACGCAGAGGCCGTGGCCGATGCGCTGGTCCTCGTCCAGGCCGCGACCGATGCGATCGGGGCCTTCGAGGCGGCCGTCGCCGACAGCAGGGTCGATTGCCCGGATGCCTCCGCCGCGCCGTCGGCGAGCGTGGCGGCCAGCGCGCCGGCATCCGCCACCTCGGAGCCGACCGCCGAGCCGACTGCGGAACCAACCGAGGAGCCGACGGCCGAACCGACTGCCGAGCCGACGGTCGAGCCAACCGAGGAGCCGACGCCCACGCCCACACCGGAGCCGACACCCACGCCCACACCGACCGCGACGCCCACCCCCGAGCCGACACCGACGCCGACCGTGACGCCCCACCCTCACCGACGCCCACCGAGCAGCCGACGGCCGAACCCACGCCGACCGCGACCCCCACCGAGGAACCGACGCCGACCGAGGAACCGACCGCCTCGCCGTCACATCGGCCAGCGCATCGGCCTCACCGTCGGCCAGTGCCAGTCCATCGGTAGAGCCGAGCCCTTCACCGAGTGGTGAGGTGAGCGGCGAGGACGGAGACGTGCCGTGGGGCTGGATCGCAGGATTGGGGCTGCTCGGCGTCGCCGGGCTGGCCGCGTTCCTGGTGTACCGCGCGCAGAACGAGGAGCCGCCGGAAGGCGACGGTGGTCCGCCGGGCGAGGTCCCGCCGCCGGCCGGGCCTGACGACATCCAGGAGGTGCCACCGGCGGGGACGCCACCTGCAGGTCCCTCGACGCCGGAGCGCTGATCATGCGCGGCGGACGGTAGGCCGAACCATGCCGAGCCAGCAGCCACTCGACCAGATCCCCGTCCTCCTCTTCATCACGATCTTCATCCTCATCAACGCGGTCGCCTACGAGCTCGGCTTCCGGATCGGCCGATGGTCCGGGGAGCAGAAGGGGCAGGCCGACGACGGCCCGACCGGGTTGATCGTGGGCTCGATCCTCGCCCTCATGGCCTTCCTGCTGGCGATCACGATGGGCATGGCCTCAGACCGCTACGACACGCGCCGCGGCCTCGTTCTCGAGGAGGCCAATGCCCTGGGAACGACCTACCTTCGCGCGGGATACCTGTCGGAGCCGAACTCGACCGAGATGCAGATCCTGATCAGGGAGTACACGCCGCTGCGTATCTCCACCCCGGACAGGGCCCAGCTGGCCACCAACATCGAGCTCTCCGAAGAGCTCCAGGAGGAGATGTGGGCCATCGCGGAGGACGAGGCGCGCACCAACCCGTCGGACGTGACCGCGCTCTACATCGAGTCGCTGAACGAGGTGATCGACCTCCACGAGATGCGCATCGCGGCCGGCCTCTACGCGCGGGTGCCACCCACGATTCTGTGGCTCCTCGTGCTCGGCGTGATCCTGAGCCTCGGACTGGTGGGCTACAACGCCGGCCTCACCGGCCTGCGTCGGCCGGCCATCGCGCTCGTGCTCGTCCTGTCCCTGGGCGCCGTCCTGTGGCTCGTCGTCGACCTCGATCGGCCAGCCGAGGGTCTCATCCAGACGAGCCAGCAGCCGCTGATCGACCTCCAGGAGTGGCTCGAAACGGCGCCCTGATCAGTTAGGACTCGCACGAGCCTTGACACGAGTCATATAGTCACGATATGACTCGTATCGCCACCGGCACGATGGAAGCGTACAACGAGCTCCGAGCGGCGCAGGCGGTCGCAACGCAGGCCCGGATCCTCGAGGCGACCGTCGCCGTCATGGCTCGCGGGGTAGCGAGCGTGTCCATTCCCGCGGTCGCGCGCGAGGCGGGTGTGTCGGTGCCGACGGTCTACCGCCACTTCGGGACGAAGAGCGACCTCCTTGCCGCCGTCTTCCCGCATGTCATGCGCCGTGCCGGCTTGGATGAGGTCGTGCCTCCACGGTCAATCGACGAGCTCGGGCAGGGCGTGCGTGCCCTCTTCGAACGCGTCGACTCGGCGGGCGACCTCGCTCGGGCAGCGGCCGCGAGCCCGGCAGCCGAGGAGGTGCGGCGCGTCGACATGCCCGCTCGGCTCGAGATGAGCCGCCGGATCGCCGACTCGATCGTTCCGAAGCTCGCGCCCGCCGATCGCGACCGGATCGCACGCCTGCTGACGATCCTGGTCTCCGCGTCCGCGCTGCGGGTGTGGCGCGACCATCTCGGCTCGTCGGTGGAGGAGGCGGCGAACGACGTCGAATGGGTCATCGGTGCAGCCATCGCTGCCAGCACGAGGAGTGAACCATGACCTCCACCGCGGTCAGACGGCTCAGCGATGTGGGCATGGCCGATGCCGCCGAGGTCGGAGGCAAGGCCGCCGGCCTGGGCGAGCTGATCGCGGTAGGCGCGCGCGTTCCGGATGGCGTGGTCCTCACCGCCGCGGCCGCCGAGATGACCGCGAACGAGCGCGAGCCGCTGGTGCGCGCCGCCGCCCTCGAGCTGGGCGCCGGACCGTTCGCCGTGCGGTCGAGCGGCGTTGCGGAAGACGGGGCGGAGGCCTCCTTTGCCGGCATGTACGAGACGGTGCTGAACGTTTCGGCAGATCAGCTCGCTGTGGCGACGGATCGAAGCATTTCCAGCGCTGGCACCGCTCGCGTCGCCACATACGCGCCGGCCATCAACGGTACCGACGGGCGCCTGGCGGTGATCATCCAGCGCATGGTCGCGCCGGTCGGCGCCGGCGTCGTCCTCACCGCGGATCCCATCACCGGGGACCGCGGCACGACCGTCATCTCCGCCGTGCGTGGCATCGGCGACCGATTGGTATCCGGTGAGGCCATCGGTGACGAATGGGTCGTCATTGGCGGAGACGCGATTCCGCGCCGCCAGCCCGAGCACGCAATCGATCGTCGGCAGGTAATCCAGGTTGCGAGCGAGGCCCGGCGGATCGCCGCCGCCCGTGGAGCTCCGCAGGACATCGAGTGGGCGATCGACGGGGGCGGCACGCTCTGGATCCTCCAGGCCAGGCCGATGACGGCGCTGCCGCGCGACGTTTCCTGGGATCCACCCGCACGGGGCGCCTTTACCCGCACGTTTCGCTTCGGCGAATGGATCTCCGAGCCCGTCACACCACTCTTCGAGTCCTGGCTGCTGACTGCGATGGAGGAGCGGCTGCACTCCCTCCTCGCGGAGCTGCTCGGGGAGCGTGATCCGCGCCCGTACCACGTCGTCGTCAACGGCTGGTACTACTACTCGGTCAACTGGCTCTCGCCCGGCGTACAGATGCGCAACCTGCCGGGCATGCTCTGGCGTCTGATCCGCTATCCGCGCCGGATCGCGGGCCTGTTCCCGGCGACCGTTCGACACAGCGTTCCGCCCCTGGAGCGGGACTGGCGCGAAGACATCCTGCCACGCTACCGAGCGGCGGTGGCGGCTGCCGAAGCGCGAGTGCGATCGGTCCCGGCCACCGAGCTGCCCGGGCTGATCGATGAGCTGGCTGACCTCGCCGGCGAGTACTTCACCTCGATCGCCGCGCTGGCCGGTGGCGCATTCAAGATCGAGATCAACCTGGCCGGGTTCTATCGCCGCCACCTGGCCGGCTCACTCGGCGGCAGCCATCTCCCGCTGGTCGCCGGCTTCGCGCCACCCGCGGATGCAGGGCCACACGCCGTGGTATCGCTCGATTGGTGGCACGCGCCCTCGCCGCTCGCGGAGACTGCGGCATCGGCTGCCAAGCAGCACGCGGCCGTGGTCGAGACGCGCCGAGCGGCGGAGGAGGCTGCGTTCCAGGCTCTCGCCTCATCACCGCGCCGGTTGCGAGCGTTCCGCAAGCTGCTCGCCGACGCCCAGCACCTTGCGGAGTTGCGTGAAGAGCAGGTGCCGAGCCTGACGATCGCATGGCCAGTCATGCGGCGAGCGGTGCTGCGCATCGGCGAGGCGCTTGTCGCCCGTGGTGTCACCGCCGATCCGGACGACGTCTTCTTCCTGACCCGTGACGAGGTGCTGTCCGCGCTCAACGGAACCAGCCTGGCCGCCACCGTCGACGTTGTCGAGCGTCGCGCCAGGCGCGAAGAGCAGGGCGCGCTCATGGCCCCGCTGATGGTCGGCCGGATGACCAGGATGATGACGTGGCTGTGGGACAAGATGCCGCGGCTCGTCGGAGCCGTCCGTTCGGAGACCGCCCTCGTGTCGGGCACGCCGGCGTCGCCGGGTCGCGCAACCGGTGTGGTCCGGGTCGTTCGCGGCCCGCGGGACTTCGATCAGCTTCAGTCGGGTGAGATCCTGGTGGCGCCCCTCACGGCGCCGGCCTGGACGCCGCTCTTCACTCGCGCTGCGGGCATCGTGACCGACGTCGGGAGTCTCGCCTCGCATGCCTCGATCATCGCGCGCGAGTACGGCATCCCGGCGGTCGTCGGTTGCGGAGACGCCACAGCCCGCCTCGCGACCGGGATGCGCGTCACTGTCGACGGTTCCACAGGCAACGTCGAGCCCGAATGATGGCGAGCGGGGGAGCTGGAGCCGAAGGTGGGATTCGAACCCACGACCGACGGTTTACGAAACCGTTGCTCTACCCCTGAGCTACTTCGGCCCGCGCCCGGCGAGTCTATCCGATCCCTGCAGCGACGTCGAAGGGGCGGTCTCCGGCTGATTTCAGAACTGCGCGGCCGACCTGGAAGGGGCGTCAGTCGGGGTCGCCAGGCAGGGTCGCGCCGGCTTCCGGCGCGCGCCAGCCGTGGATGAGCTCGTCGTGGTAGCGCGGCGGGCCGTCCGCGGTTGAGCCCTTCGGCATCGGCACCATGGGCGCCTTGCCCTTGATGGCCAGGACGTAGTAGGCGCAGATGTCGGTCAGCGGGCAGAGACCGCAGATTGGTCGCGGGGCGCGGCAGGTATCGCGGCCGTGGCGGATCGTCTCGACGTGGAAGGGGTACATCTCGTCGGGCTCCAGGACCTCCTCCAGCAGGTCGTGGGCCTTGGGCAGCGGGGTGCGCGGAGGGAGCATCCCGAGCCGGGTCGTGACGCGGTGAACGTGCGTATCGACCGGCATCTGCGGCCGCCCGAAGCCGAACAGCAGGATGATCGCCGCAGTCTTGCGGCCGATCCCCGTCAGCGAGGTGAGCCACTCACGCGCGTCGACCAGCGGCCATGTCCCCAGGAAGCCGAGGTCCCAGGTGCCATCTGTAGCGGCGTGCACCTCGGCCAGGACGTGCTGGATGCGTCGCGACTTCGTGGGTGCCAGGCCGCCCGGCCGGATCACCTCCTCCAGCTCGTCGGTCGGCGCGGCCAGCACGGCGTCCCAGTTGGCATAGCGCGCGCGCAGCGCGGTGAACGCCCGGAACGAGTTCACGTCTGCGGTGTTCTGGCTGAGGATGGTGAGCACCAGCTCGCTGACGGTGTCCACCCGTGGCCCCGCCCAGGTCGGGTGGTCGTAGCGCTCCCCGAGCCGCTCGAGCACGACGTCCGCCAGCCGCCTGCGCTTCCGCCGGTCGGCGGCCCGCTTCTGTGGGCTCGGGCCCTTTGCCATGGACCGATGCGCCGCTACGGGCGCGCGAGCTCCAGCCCGACGTCGATGCTTCGCGCCAGTCGCGCGGCCGCGGCGATCAGCAGGCGCTCCGTGTCGGCCATCGCGGTCGGCAGGTCCATGGGGCGGTCGGCGATGGGCTGGACGATGGCCAGCGCCGTCGCCGCCTCCAGCGCCTCCGCGCCCGGCCCGAGTCCGCCGCACAGGAGGACGACCGGCGTGCGTCGCGGGCGGGCCAGGGTCGCGATGCCCATCGCTGTCTTGCCCTGCAGCGTCTGTTCGTCCGCGCGGCCCTCACCCGTGATCACCAGGTCGGCCTCCTCGAGCGCCTCGGCCAGGCCAACCAGCTCGGCCACCACCCCGACGCCGGGACGAACTGCCGCGGTGGTGAAGCCGAGCAGGCCGGCGGTCGCGCCACCCGCGGCGCCGGCGCCGGGCAGGTCGGCCACCAGCCGGCCGGTGGCGGCCTCGATGCCCTTGCCAAAGTTCGCGAGCGCCGCGTCGAGCTCGGCGATGGCTGCCGAGTCGGCGCCCTTCTGCGGACCGTAGGTCGCGGCCGCACCTCGCGACCCGACCAGCGGGTTCGTCACGTCGGAAGCGACGATGAGCTTCACCCCGGACAGCCGCGGGTCGAGGCCGGAGGAGTCGATCCGCGCGACCTTCGCCAGCGCGGCCCCGCCATCGGGCAGCTCCTCACCGTCCCTACCGAGGAACCGCACACCTAGGGCGCGCAGCAGGCCCGAGCCGCCGTCGGTGGTGGCTGACCCGCCCAGCCCGATAGTGATCCGCTCCACCCCGGCGTCGAGCGCCGCCCGAACGAGGTCGCCGGTGCCGCGGGTCGAGGCGCGGCGCGCGTTCTCGGGCGTCCGCTCCTCCGGGGCCAGTCGGGCCAATCCCGAGGCGGCAGCCATCTCGACGAACGCGCCGCGGCCGTCGTCGAGGAGGAGCCACTCGGCGGCGATCGGACGCCCGAGCGGATCGGTCGTCTCGACGCTGCGACTGACGGCGGCGTCTCCGAGCGCGACGGCAACTGCGGCCAGGGTGCCTTCGCCGCCGTCGGCCATCGGCCGCGGTTGGATCTCGTCGGCAGGGCGCACCTTGGACCAGCCCTTGGCAATCGCGGCCGCCACGGCCACCGAGTCCAGCGCACCGCCGAACGAATCGGGCGCCACGACCACGCGCAGGGTGCGTTCGCTGGCGTCGGTCATCGGCCGGACGACTGACTCAGCCCGACTTCAGCGCCTTGCGGCGCTCCACGTAGGCTGGGACGCTGCTGATCGGCGGGCGGATCTCGTCGCCGATCTCGAGGACCTCGAGGTTGAAGCGCTCCTTGCCGGTGTTGATCACCTTCATGCCGCGACCCACCTCGGTCAGCAGCTCGAGCCGATGCCGCTCCTCCAGCTTGCGGATGGCGCCCTGCAGGATGACGTACGCCATCTGTGACAGGTTCGGCAGCGGCTGGTTGCGATGGATGCGCCGCTCGAGGTCGACCTGGCCGATGGCCGCCAGGCCGTGGGACTCGAGGATGTCGATCAGCAGCCCGGTCTCTACGGCGTAGCCGGTGAAGAACGGCAGCCGCTCGAGGAGCGCCCGTCGACCGGCGTACTCGCCCGACAGCGGTTGGATCATGCCCGACAGCTCGGGAAAGAAGAGGTTGATCAGCGGGCGGGCCATGAGCTCGGTGACGCGCCCACCGCCCTCGGCCTGGAGGATGTCGCCCTGCCGGATCGGGCGCTGGTAAAAGCCCTTGACGTAGTGGATGCGCGGCTCGCGCAGGAGCGGCCCGAGCAGGCCGTACACGAAGCGCGGCTGGATGTTGCTGATGTCGGTGTCGATCCAGGCAACGATGTCGCCGTCGAGGACGTGCAGGCTCTTCCACAGCGCCTCGCCCTTGCCGCGGTGGGAGCCGACCTCCGGCAGGATCTCGGGGTGGCGGAAGACCGGCACGCCGAGGTCGGTCGCGATCGCGACAGTGCGGTCCTCGCTGTCCGAGTCGATCACCACCAGCTGGTCGATGAGCGGCGCGCGGTCCATGAGCGCGGACTTCACTCGCTTGATGACCGTCCCGATCGTCTTCTCTTCGTTCAGCGCCGGCAGGCCGACGCTGATGGTCAGGCCTTGGCGCTGCTTGAGGTCGACGAGCTTGCGGATGTTGCTGAACTCGTGGGCGTGAAAGGTGTTCTCGGCGAACCACTTGTCGACCACGACCGGCAGAGAGCGGCTGCGCTCGACGAACGCGTCGGCGTGGGCCAGCGTGCCTTCCGAGGCGCGGAGCTCCTCGAACGTGGCGAGGCCCAGCGACTGCTTGGTCTTGACCACGATGACGGTGGGCTTGGCGCGGCTGGCGACCGAATCGGCCAGCGTCCCGAACAGGTACCTGCCGTCGGGGCCGGCGTTCGACGGCTGCGCCGAGGCGCCCATCACGACCAGGTCGTGGTTGGCTGCCTCCTTGATGATCGCCTGCCGGACGCTGGTGGACTCGCGGATCATGCCGGTCGCGCGGCGGGTGCCGGCGTGCTCCTTCACGAAGGCGTCCACCGCCGTCTGCTCGTGGGCGATCGCCCGCTCCCCGATGCCCTTGGGCACGACGTGCAGGACGACCATCTTGGCGCCGAACCGCTTCGCGACGTCGCGGCTGATCCGCATCGCCAGCTCGGCGTGGGGCCCACCCCGCACGGGTACGAGGATCGACGTGACGTTCTCGAGGCCGCGCTGCTTGACGACGGCGATGTCGCACGGCGACTCCCGCACCACCGCATCGATCGTCGGGCTGAACACGGGGCGCGGCTGAGGATGCACGCCGGCGAGCTCCAGCTCCGTGGCCTCGGCCTCGGCCCGCGCGGTCTGCGCTGCGGTGGGCGGCCCGCCCCAGCCGAAGATCACCAGGTCGGAGCCCTCCTCGCCGACGGCCTCGATCACGCCATCGGAGGCGTGGCGGCCGATGCGGACCATCGTCCGCAGCTCGACGCCCTCCTCGTCGCCGAAGTCGAGCACGCGCTGCAGCAGGCGCCGCGACGTTCGCGCCTGCGTCGCTCCCTCCGACAGGCTGACGCCCTCCGGGACCTCGACGATGCCGAGCGCGGTGATCTCGGTCGGCCGGCCGTTCGCGACGCCGGCGCCGATGCGCACCAGGTCGCGCGCCGTGCGTGGGTTGGCCAGCGGCAGCAGCACGCGATACGGCGTCTTCCGGCGGGCGGCTGCCATCAGCCGGCGGCCTCGTCGTCCGTTGCCGGTCCGCTCGCCGAGCCGATCTCCTTCCAGCGCGCGACGAGATATGGCTTGAGCTCCTCGAACTGGCGCGCCTGGTCGTCGATCACGCGCTCCGCCTGGTCGGTGGTCATGTCGAGCGTGTCGGTGATGAAGCCGGCGGTGCGCCCGAAGTAAAGCGGCGTGAGGGCCGCCAGCAGGCGCTCTCGATCGGCACCGGGTCGGTGGAAGGCGACCAGCGTGTCGTACAGGCAGCGGATCCAGAGCTCGGCGCTGAAGTGGAACTCCGACGGCGTGTCGGGCATGTCGAGCGCCATCACGCGGTCGAGCTGCTCCGGCGCAAGCATCTCGCGCCAGGTGTCGGCGTGGGTCAGCCGGGCCTGCTCGAGGTTGTCGATCAGCTTGGCGTGGTTGACCTGGATCGCCTCGGGCGCGACGACCCGCTCGAACCCGTATTCGGGGATCGCGTGCGATCCGCGGACCCGGAGCCAGCGGTCCTCGTAGTGACCGGCCAGCTTGAACAGCGTGCCGACCACCTGGCGGAACATCGGTCCGAGGTCGGAGGCCGGGTCCTTGGCGTCGTGGATCTTCGCCCCGAGCCGGGCCTGGCAGACGGCGAAGCCCTCGTTGATGGCCGAGTGCGTCATCCAGATGTCGATCCCGAATCGGGCGCTCAGCTCGTCGAAGGTGTCGAGCTCGAGGTAGCGGTTGACGAGGTCGCCCGAGATGGCGAAGTCGCCCCCGATCGGCTGCCGAATGCGGGTGCCGTACAGCGCCCGGGTCAGGGGGTAGCTGATGTTGTTGGTGATCGTGCCGTCGTACTTGTAGCGGCTGTACAGCGGCGCGACGTAGTCGTAGCCGCCCTTGAGGATCGGGCCGGCCAGCAGCTCGACCCACTCGGGCACGATCGAGCGCAGGTCGGAGTCGACCATGACCATGGCCTTGACCTTCAGCTCGCGGGCAACCTCGAACAACGCGCGCACCGCGGTGCCCTTGCCGCTCGTGCCGTGGTAGGTGAACGAGATGCGCTGGAGCTTGTGCTTGGGGCTGACCAGGATGACCTTCTCGAGGTAATCCGGGCTCTCGGTGCTGACGGCCACCCGCGGCGTGTCGTCCGGCGATCCGCCGTCGGAGTTGACGAGGATCGGCTTGAGCTCGGGGAAGTACTGGACCATGCCGGCGGTGGCGGCGCGCACGACGTAGCCGATGGTCTCGGCATTGCCGAAGGAGGGGATCCCAACCATGAGGTCCGCGTTGCCGACGCGCCGGACCTCGGCCAGGCCGTCGGTGTCGAGCGCGGAGCCCGGCGCGGCCGGTGTGGTGGACGTCAGGACGTGCCTCCTCGTCGTGCGACGGCGTGATCGCTCGGGGGTCTCAAGGGTAGCACCGCGCGCGGGAACCCCGGCCGGCGCGCCCCCTGTGCGGCGGCCCGTGGGACGGGTCAACCGACGCCGGAGCCCGCGACCGAGGCCCCCTCCGGTGACAATTGACCCGCTGCACGAGTGCATCGAGCTCAGAGTCCCGCTCCTGCGTCCGTTGACTCGTGGGGCGGGTCGCCACCCCGAATGACCATCAGTCGCCGATGCGCCGCACCCGTCCGCGCGACCCGATCAGCCGCCCGGCGAAGCCGGCGCCGGAGTCCAGCACGATCGGGATCTTCAGCCACTCCTCGTTCTGCTCGCCTGGCGCATACCGCGCGTTCTGATGCTTGGCGATGTAGTGCGTGAAGCCGTCGGCGCGCCAGGTGGCCAGCCACCCGCCGACCGGATGCTTGACCACCGGACCGATGCGTACCGCGTCCGATTCGACGACTGCCGATACGAGCAGGCGGCGCCGCTCCTGGAACGGAACCTCGAGCAGCGGCTCGCCCTCGAGCGCGAGCAGGTCGACCAGCACCACCGCCCCAGACTCAGTGCGGATGCCGTCCAGGGTGGCGGAGTCCACCTGGAGCGCCGCGCCGATTCGGGCCGCCAGGTCCCGGCCATCGGCGACGGGCTCACCTCGCGCGGTCCAGGCATCACCGCCGCCCTCGGCGCATCGCACGATGACGCGTTCACCCGGCCAGGACGGCTCGAACAGCCAGTCGACGCTGGCGACTTCGGCGCGGACCGGGGTCGGACGCTGCGGGAGGATCGTCGACACAGCGCGGGGATGCCGTCGTCAGCCGGCGTGATACAGGTCGAGCTGCCCCTCCTCGACCTGGGCGCCGACCTCGGTCTTGATGGCCTCCCAGGCATCGAGGTCCCACTCCCCCACAAAGGTGATCGCGGTGCCCTCGCGTCCTGCCCGACCGGTGCGGCCGATGCGGTGCACATACGTGTCGGCGTCCTCGGGGATGTCGAAGCTCAGCACGAACGGCAGGTCAGTGATGTCCAGTCCGCGGCTGGCGACGTTGGTGGCGATGAGGAACTGGATCTGACCGGCCTTGAAGGCGGCGAGGGTCCGGTCGCGCTCGCGCTGCGACAGTCCGCCGTGCAGGGCAGCGACGTTCTTGCCGCGGCGCTTCAAGGTGGCCGCCAGCCGGTCGACGCCGATCTGGGTGTGGCGGAAGACGAGCAGCCGATCGAAGCCGTAGTGCTCGTTGAGCTCGACGAGCGCGGCGACCTTGTCCTGCTCGGCCACGAAGTACACCAGCTGCCGCACCGTCTCGACGGTCCGCAGGTCGGGGCGCACGGTGATGTGCGCCGGGTTGCGCTTCATGAAGCGGTCGCAGATGCGGAGGATGGCGTATGGCATGGTCGCGCTGTACAGCGCCGTCTGCCGCTCGCGCGGGCACCGCGACAGGATGGTCTCGACGTCGACGATGAAGCCCATGTCGAGCATGCGGTCCGCCTCGTCGAGGATGACGGTGTGGACCCGGTCGAGCTTCAGCTCGCCGCGGCGGATGAGGTCGAGCACGCGGCCGGGGGTGCCGACCACCACCTGGGCACCGCGCTTCAGGCCGCTGATCTGGCGGTCCATGCTCGAGCCGCCGTAGATGGCCACGGTGCGCACGCCGCGGAACTGGCCGATGCGGGCGATCTCGTCGGTGACCTGCACGCACAGTTCCCGCGTCGGGGTCAGCACCAGCGCCTGGACGTGGGAGCTGCCGGGGTCGATCTTCTCGACGATGGGGATGCCGAACGCGGCCGTCTTGCCGGTGCCGGTCTGCGCCTGGCCGATGAGGTCCTCGCCGCGCCGGAGGGGCGGGATGCCTCGCGCCTGGACCTCGGTCGGGGTGACGAAGCCCATCCGCTCGATCGCGCGGGCAATCGTTGCCGGCACCTCGATGTCGCCGAAGCGGTAGCCGGCGGCGGCGGCCAATGCGGCCGTCTCGAACTCGGAGGGGCCGGAGGCGGCGGCCGACGGATCCGGGCCGACCTCGACCGCGACCGCGTCGGTCTCGCGGCGACCAGGGCGGCCGCGCCTTCGGGTGGCTCGGGTGATGTCGGGATCGGGCAAACGGAACTCCGGGAGAAGGATGTGGTCGGCGGCGCCTGTCGGGCGACCTGCGCGCCAGCGGGCGTCGTGCGCGACCGGCGCGGGTATCAGCGACCCGGCGGGTGGCGCCGCTCCAGCGATGCTACCACGGGTCCCCTGTCCTCACCGTGAGCGTGCCCGGGCGGCGGGTCGACGGCGGCCCTGCGCGCGTCGTGCTGCGGGTGGCGCCGAAGCCGATGCGCGAGCATCCCGTGGCTCGGGCTGAGCACGAAGGCCACCAGGAAGAGGACGGTGGCGACGAGCACGATCGTCCCGCCAGGGCTCCACCCGAGGTGATAGCTGACGTACCAGCCGATCACCCCGTAGGCGGCGCCCAGCACGGCGCCGAGGATCATCATCGGGGTGAATCGGTCGACCAGCAGACGGGCGGTGGCAGCCGGCGTGACCAGCATGGCCAGCACCAGGATGATGCCGACCGCGCTGAGGCTGACCACGATCGTGGCGGTCAGCAGCAGGAGCAGCAGCAGCTCGAGCGCGAAGACCGGGTAGCCCAGCGCCTGGGCGTAGGTGCGGTCGAAGCTGACCAGCAGCAGCTCCTTGCGCAGGGCCACCAGCAGGCCGATGACGGCTGCGCCGGCCACGAGGCTGATCAGGATGTCGTCCCAGCCGACGCCCAGCAGGTCGCCGACGAGGAAGGCCGACAGGTCGCGCTGATAGCCCGATTGGGTGCTGATCAGCACGATGCCGAGCGCGAATGCCCCGGCGAAGAAGATGCCGATGGCGGTGTCCTCGCGGATCCGCTGGCCGCGGCTGACGATTGCGATGGCGACCGAGGTGATCGTGCCGGCCACCATCGCCCCCGCGAAGATCGGCAGCCCGGCGACGTAGGCCAGTACCACGCCGGGAAACACGGCATGGCTCAGGGCGTCGCCGATGAAGGCGAGCCGGCGCAGGACGACGTAGGCACCGATCGCTCCGCACGTCGCGCCCATCACCACCACCTCGATCAGCGCCCGCTGAAAGATCTCGAGGGCCAGGGGATCGGTCAGCCAGTCCATCCGCTCAGTGCTCGTGTGGGTGCGAGCGCACGTCGTGGTGCCCGCCACCGTGCACGTGGGCGTGGTCGCCGGCATCCATGATCATCAGCTCGCCGCCAAAGGTGGCGTGCAGCGTGGCGGGCGTAAACGTCTCGGCCGGCGGGCCATAGGCCACCACCCGGCCGTTGATGAAGCAGAGCAGGTCGCTGACGTCGGCCGCCGCCTCGAGGTCGTGGGTGGCGTAGATCACGGCCGTGCCGGCGTCGCGCAGCTCGCGCATGAGGGCCGTGATCGCCTGCTCGGTGCCGCGGTCGACGCCGGTCATCGGCTCGTCCAGCAGGAGGACGTCTGCCCCCTGCACCAGCGCGCGCGCGAGAAAGACGCGCTGCTGCTGCCCGCCTGAGAGTGCGCCGATCTGGCGGTCGGCCAGGTCGTCCATGCCGACCCGGGCCAGGCCGTCGTGGACGGCCGCGCGGTCGACCGAGCTGCCGCCGACCACCGGCCCGATGCGCGGGTAGCGCCCCATCATCACCACCTGGCCGGCGCTGATCGGGAAGCTCCAGTCCACCAGCTCGCGCTGCGGGACGTACGCCACGCGTCGCCGATCCACCGGACCACCGTCGAGGGTCACGCTGCCGCGACGATGCGGGACAAGGTCGAGCACCGCGCGCAGCAGGGTGCTCTTGCCGCTGCCGTTCGGACCGATGACGCCGACCAGCCGTCCGGCAGGCACCCGCAGCTCGACACCCTCGATCGCCCAGCGCCCGTCGTAACCGGCGGCGAGGTCGTGGAGCTCGAGCGTTCCGCCCTTCGTCATGGTGAGACGCAGTATCGTCTCACCGGTGGTCGCGGTCAATGCGTGCTAGCCTCTGCCCATGGGCACGCCGACGCTCGATCCCGTCTCCACGGCCGACCGGCTGGCCGCCGCGGGGGAGCGCGTCACGCGGCAGCGGCTGCTCGTGGCCGATGCCCTGGCGGCGGTAGGTCGCCAGATCAGCGCCCAGGATCTCTACGACCGGCTGCGTCGTCGCGACCCGCGCATCGGCCGGGCGACGGTCTTCCGCACGCTCGAGGCGCTGGTGGCGGCCGGGGTCGCCCGCCGGCTCGAGCAGGACGGCCACGTCTATGGCTACGTCGCCTGCCGGCCCGAGCACCACCACCACCTGGCCTGCGATCGGTGCGGACGGGTGGAGGAGATCGGCGAGCACTACATCACGCCGGTGGCCGACCGCGTCGCGGCCGACCTGGGATTCACCATCGACGATGCCCGGATGGACTTCTACGGCCTGTGCGCCGACTGCCGGGCTGCGGTGGAGCGCGCCGCGGGCTGATCCTCAGCCGGCGGTGGCGGCGATCCGCTCGGCCGGGACCCGCGCGGACACATCGCCGATGCGGCCGGCATAGCCAGCCGGGTTCGCCTCGCGCCAGGCCCAGGCGTCGGCCAGCATCTGCTCGAGGCTCGAGTGCTTCGGCTGCCAGCCCAGCTCCCGTCGCGCGCGCCGCGACGACGCGACCAGCACCGGCGGATCGCCTCGGCGCCGCCTGAGCACGCGAGCCGGGATCGCCCGGCCGGTGACGCGACGGGCCGCCTCGACGACCTCCCGCACGCTGAACCCGGCGGCCGACCCAAGGTTGTAGACCTCGAGCGACGGATCGCCCTCGCCGGTCGCCTCCAGCGCCAGCAGGTGGCCGTCGGCGAGGTCGCGAACGTGGACGAAGTCCCGGATGCAGGTGCCGTCGGGGGTGGGGTAATCCTGGCCGAAGATCTGGACGTGGCCGGCCTCGCCACCGGCGACCTTCAGGACGAGCGGCATGAGGTGCGTCTCGGGGTCGTGATCCTCACCGTTGCGCTGGGTGGCGCCGGCGACGTTGAAGTAGCGGAGGCTGATGGCCCGGAAGTCGTGGGCCGCGCAGAACCAGCGCATCGCGCCCTCGAAGGCGAGCTTGGTGGCGCCGTAGGGGTTGATCGGCTCGGTCCGGTCGGCCTCGGCGATCGGCACGCGCCGCGGCTCGCCGTAGACCGCCGCCGTCGAGCTGTATACCAGCCGCGTCACGCCGGCCTCCTTCATCGCCTCGAGCAGCTCGACGCCGCCGGCGACGTTGGTCCGGTAATAGAGTCCCGGATCGGCCATCGACTCCCCCACCAGCGAACGGGCCGCGCAGTGCAGGACCGCGTCGATGCCGTCTGCCAGCAGCGCGCCGACTCGCGCCCGGTCCGCGATGTCGCCCACGACGAGCGTCGCGCCCTCCGGCACGGCAGCGCGATGGCCGCTCGCCAGGTTGTCGTAGACCACGACCTCGTGCCCGGCTTCGACCAGGCGCTCGACGCTGGTCGATCCGACGTAACCGGCGCCGCCGACGACGAGCAGCCTCAATCCACGTCCCTCCCCGCCCTCAACGTGCGGCCGCGGTACGGGCCGTCGCCGGCTCCGTGTCGTCGGATGCGAGTCGAGCGAGCGTCGCCGTCAGCCGGGTCGAGATCCGCGTCGCGCCGGCCTGCGTGGCCTCGAGCACCTGGTCAGCGGTCCGGAATCGTCCGGCGGCCTTCACGCCGATGCGCGGCCCGACGCTGTCGCGCAGGATGCGGGTGCGGGCCACCGTCGCGCTCGCCGAAGCCTGCCCGGGGCCGGTGACGACGTAGTCGGCGCCTGCGCGCTCTGCGAGGCGGCACGCCTTGCGGATGAGGTCATCGCCGAGCGCAGCTGTCGGGCTCCATGATCACGCCCGCCGCCGCCAGCGCCGAGTGCGCCATGTCAACCACGGCCAGCATGTCGTTGAAGACCGTCTCCTCGTCGCCGGATGCCAGCGCGCCGGCGTTGAGGACGAAGTCGATCTGCGTCGCTCCCTGCTCGAGCGCCTTCGAGGCCTCGAACGCCTTCACGCTGAGGACCTGGCTGCCGTGCGGGAATCCGATGACGGTCCCCAACGTCACGCGCGATCGTCCCAGGCGGCGCTTCGCGGCCTTGACCAGCCACGGGTTGACAGTGAGTGCGGTGATCTCGTGCTCCGCGGCCAGCGCGACCGCCGCGTCGAGGTCGGCGAGCGTCGCGGTGGGTTGGGTCAGCCGGTGCTCGAGCCGGACGGCCCGACGCACGCTGGCAGTCATCGGAGCGCGTTCCTCCGCTCGGCCTAGGGCGACAGATGATGACGATCCAGACATGGGTCCGGACGGCCGATTGTAGCAGCCACCCCCTCGCTGTCAGCCCATCGGCCCAGGCCGTCTCGCTGCGGCGGTGCGTGCCGTCACCGCTCCGCCGCGATCTCCCGGGCCAGCGCCAACAGCGTCGGCCGGCGGTTCACCGATGGGTCGTCGAGCGCGCAGTCCGCCAGGCGTCCCAGGATTCGGCCGACCTCGGGGCCAGGTGCCAGGCCCAGCTCGGCCTGGAGGTCGTTGCCGTCCACGGCGAGCCGTCGGTGGCGGAGCAGCTCCGGCTCCGCCTCGAGGGCGGCCCCGACGCGCCGCTCCAGCTCGCCCTGGTTCTCCTCTCCCGCCCGGCCCGCACCGGAGGCGGCGTTGTCGGCGCGGCGAAGCGCGAACAGCAGCTCGCGGTCGACGTCATCGGTGCGACGGATGAAGCGCCGAACGGCGGCATCGGTCCAGCCGGGCTCGTAGTTGTACATGTGCAGCTCGATGGCGCCCGCGATGCGCTCGGTCCTTCCGCGCGGCAGGCGCAACCGCTCCATGACCGTTCTCGCCAGCTCGGCCCCGACCGACTCGTGGCCGATGAAGTGCCCATCCGCCAGCGTGGTCGCCTTGCCCAGGTCGTGGAGCAGCGCCGTCCAGCGCACGATGGCCTCATCGGCCGTGGGCGCGGCGTCCACCGCCGCCAGGGTGTGGTCGAGGGCGTCGCCGGGCACGGCCTTGGACTGCGGGACACCGCGCAGCGCGGCCAGCTCGGGAAGGATCACCTCGAGCAGCCCCACGCGTTCCAGCAGCTCCAGGGCGCGTGCCGGGGTGTCGTCGAGTCGCAGGATCCGGGCGATCTCGTCGCGGACGCGCTCACCCGACACCGAGGCGACGGTCGGGGCCAGCTCGACGATGGCCACTTCGGTGGCCGGGTCCAACCGTAGGTCGAATCTGCTGGCGAAGCGAATCGCGCGGATGAGGCGCAGCGCATCCTCGCCGAACCGGTCCCGTGGATCGCCGACGGTGCGCAGGATGCGGGCTCGCAGGTCGGACGCCCCGCCATGCAGGTCGACGACCCGACCTCGTCCGGCCGCGAGATCCTCCGGAACCCAGGCGACCGCATTGATGGTGAAGTCGCGACGGGCGAGATCGTCGGCCAGCGATGCGCCGAAGCGCACCTCGTCGGGCCGGCGGCGGTCCCGGTAGGCACCCTCGGTCCGGTACGACGTGACCTCCACCGCCGGGTCGCGGCCGACGGTGACGGTACCGAACCGGTTTTCCCACGTCGCGCCGGGGAAGAGCGCCGCCACCTCCTCGGGACGCGCGGCGGTCGACACGTCCCAGTTATCAGGATGCGGCAGGCCGAGCAGCCGATCGCGGACAGAGCCGCCGACGAGGGCAGCCTCGTGACCGGCATCGGCCAGCGCGGCCATGACGGCGCGGACCGCCGCGGGCAGATCGGCGATGGCAAGCTCGGAGGTGGGCGGCACGGTGGCCACCGTCAGGTCGCGGGCTGCAGCGGCCGGGCCGGCTCCAGGAACAGGTACGTGCGCCAGGCGTCGTTGCGCTCGTCGGACAGGTAGGACCCGAACAGGTAGCGGAGATCGGCGCGCGGCGCGCGCGGCTCTCGCTTCAGGTGCATGCGTGCCTCGGACAGCGTCTTGCCGCCCTTGCGGTGGTTGCAGCCGCGGCAGGCGGCCACCAGGTTCTCCCACTCGTGACGGCCGCCGCGATGCTTGGGCATGACGTGGTCGATGGTCAGGTCGCGGCTGGTCGTGCCGCAGTACTGGCAGGTGTGCCGGTCGCGGGCGAAGACCTCGCGCCGGCTCAGCTTCACCCGGGGCTGCGGGCGTCGGACGTGGTACTGCAGCCGGATGACCGACGGTGCGGGGATCTCGATCGTCGGGGTCCGAATCACCTGGTGGTTCTTCGCCAGCAGCTCGGCCTTCTCCGATCCGAGCAGCCGAAAGGCGCGCCTGATGTCGCAGACGTTCAGGGGCTCGTAGTTCTGGTTCAGGACCAGGACCGGTGCATTGATCATCATCGCGTGCCTTCCTGCGCGCGATCATACCAACGAAATTCGCTCCTGCCGCACTGCGGTCCTCCGAAGGCCGGGACCGCGATCCGGCGGTCAGCCGCCCTCCGCCGCGACCTCGAACACGAGCGGCGCTTCGCCCTCCAGCACGAGCCGGCCCTCGTTGTCGATCGTGTACGAGGTCACGCCGTCGAGAGCGAGCAGGAACGCCTCTTCCTGCGCACCCGCTGCCTCTTCGGTGCAGGCCATGCGGGTCGTGGCAAGCGGGCCGAGCTCGACCGACGAGCCGTCGATCGTGGCCGTCCCCGAGAACGTGTTGCAGCCGGTCGAGCCGCTCACCGTGCCGTCTTCGGCGAAGGCGATCGTCGGGGATGACTCGCCGACGGGTTCGGCACCGTCGAGCTCGACCAGGACCCACGACGTCCCGGGCAGCTCGGTAGTGGCCTCGCGCGTCGTGATCGCGCATGCGGACAGGGCGGCGGCTGCGACCACCAGGAGGACGAGCGAGCGCTTCATCGGTCCAGCATACCGATCGCGTCGACCGGCTCGAATCATGACCGCCAGATTGGGGTCGGCGCCTGCCGCGAGTAGAATGTGCGGCTGAATGACCACCATCGAACGAAGTACCTGGGCCACCAAGGTCGGGCTGGCACGCATGCTCGCCGGCGGCGTGATCATGGACGTCGTCACTGCCGACCAGGCGCGGATCGCCGAGGAGGCGGGCGCCGTGGCCGTGATGGCGCTCGAACGCGTCCCATCGGACATCCGCAAGTTCGGCGGCGTCGCCCGCATGTCGGACCCGAAGCTGATCTCTGAGATCAAGGAGGCGGTCAGCATCCCGGTCATGGCGAAGTGCCGCATCGGCCACTTCGCGGAGGCGCAGATCCTCGAGGCGCTGGAGGTCGATTACATCGACGAGTCCGAGGTGCTGACCCCGGCCGACGAGGAGCACCACATCGACAAGCACCGCTTCCGGGTGCCATTCGTGTGCGGCTGTCGTGACCTGGGGGAGGCGCTGCGGCGCATCGGCGAGGGCGCGGCCATGATCCGAACCAAGGGCGAGGCCGGCACCGGCGACATCGTCGAGGCCGTGCGCCACATGCGGGCCGTGCAGAAGGGAATTCGTCAGCTGCAGCATCTGCGCGAGGACGAGCTGTTCGCGGCGGCCAAGGAGCTGCGCGCGCCGCTCGACGTCGTCCAGAAGACCGCCGAGCTCGGGGCGCTGCCGGTCCCGAACTTCAGTGCCGGGGGCGTCGCCACGCCGGCCGACGCGAGCCTGATGCGCCAGCTCGGCGCCGAGGCGGTGTTCGTCGGCAGCGGCATCTTCAAGAGCGAGAGCCCGGAGCGCTACGCCAAGGCGATCGTCAAGGCGGCCACCCACTTCGACAACCCGGAGATCCTCGTCGAGGTCAGCGCGGGCCTGGGCGAGCCGATGCGCGGACAGTCGCTGGGCGAGATCCCACCCGAGGAGCGCCTGGCCGTCCGCGGCTGGTAAGCGGCCGATCCGATGACCGAGGCGGAGATGCGGCGACCGCGAATCGGCGTGCTCGCCGTGCAGGGGGCCGTCCGCGAACACGTCGCCGCCATCCGCGACGTCGGCGGCGAGCCGGTCGAGGTGCGGCTGCCGCGCGACCTGGTCGACCTCGATGCGCTGGTGCTGCCGGGCGGCGAGTCGACCACCATGCGCAGGCTGATCGAGGCCTACGGCCTGCGCGAGCCGATCGCCGCGATGGCGCGCGGCGGCACGCCCATGCTCGGCACCTGCGCCGGAATGATCCTGCTGGCGGAACGCGTCGCCGACGGCGACGAGCCGTTCCTCCCGGTGCTCGACCTCGAGGTCCGGCGCAACGGGTATGGGCGGCAGCTGGACAGCTTCGAGGCCGACCTCGACATCCCGACCCTGGGCGACCAGCCGATGCATGGCGTCTTCATCCGTGCGCCGATGGTGACCGATGTCGGGCCGCGCGCCGAGGTGCTGGCACGTGACCCCGACGGCCGGCCGGTGGCCGTTCGCCAGGGTCGGGTGCTGGCCACCGCCTTCCATCCCGAGCTGACCGGCGATCGACGGCTGCATCGGCTGCTCGCCGATCTCGTCGCGGAGGGAGCGTCGAGGCCGGCGTGATCGACGCCGAGCGGACGATCCGCACCGCCCGCCTCACCGATCGGCAGGCCCTCGCCGACCTCTCGCGGCGCGTCCACGCATCGGCCGATGCCCACCGGCGCAGCCTGGGCGTGCCCGCCCCCGCCGCCGAGTCGCCGCGCATCAGCCTCTCGACGCTCATCCCGTCGTGGCTCCCGCTGCGCGCGCCGTCGGTCCACCTGGTGGCCGAGGTGGACGGCGAGCTGGTCGGCAGCTGCCGGGCGGTCGAAGAGCCGCACCGCGAGGACTGGGTCATCACCGAGCTCGACGCGGCCGAGGTGCCGATGAGCGCCGAGGTGCGCTGGTCCCTCCTCGGCGCGCTGATCGAGGAGGCCGAACGACACGACGTGGGACGCATCCACGCCGCCTGCGCCGACGCGCGCGAGAACCTCGAGCTGTTCGGGCAGGCCCGCTTCATGGCCTACGCCCAGGAGGAGATCTGGTGGCGCGCGCCGGAGACGGTGCGTGGGCCGCGGTCGTGGCTGCGCACCATCGTCAGCCGCGACGGGCGGCGCGGCCAGCGGGAGGAGACCGTCGACCTGCCGAACCTCCAGGCCGCCGGCGCGCCGGATGCATGGCACCTGTTCGACCTGTGGAGCCACACCACCCCTCCCGCCATCGCCCGCATCGAGGACTACCAGGCGGCGGATTGGGAGTCGGTCGGCAACGAAGCGATCGTCCCCCGCTCGTCGCTCAACCCGGTCCTGCACTTCACCGAGGTCGACGCGTGGCTGCTGCCCTCCGAGCAGCGGGCCGGTGGGTTCGCGCAGCACGGCGCCTGCCGCGGCGGGCCGCACTACCTGCGCTTCCTGGTCCGCGACGGGACGGACGGGGCGCGCTTCCTGCGCGCGGCACTGGCCCGGATGGGCGGCGACGCGATCGGTGCAGGCATCCTGTCTCCGGTGCGAACATACGAGTCGACGGGCATGCGCGCTGCAGAGGCCACCGGCTTCGAGCCGATCGGCCGCGTGACGCTCCTCGTGCGCGAGGTGCGGGCGCAGGTCCGCGAGCCGGCGATGATGCCGGTGACGACCCGATGACGCAGGGGAGGGTGGCAAGACCCGTGGCACGCCGAGAGACGACCGACGACCTCGACGCCCTCATGGAGGCGCTGCCGCCCGAGATCTGCGACCGGCTGCGCAGCCTCGCCAACCGGACTGACCTGCTCGAGGTGGTCATGGACCTCGGGCGGCGCCCGGAGGCGCGCTTCACGACCGGCGAGGAAGACCTCCTCGACCGCGAGATCACCGATGCGGACATCGCCTACGTCATCGACCACATCGGCGTGTTCGGCGACGACAACCGGGCCGGGATCGAGCGCACCCTGCATCGGATCAGCGCCATCCGCAACCGCTCCGGCAAGGTCGTCGGGCTCACCTGCCGCATCGGGCGCGCGGTGTTCGGGACGATCGACATCATCCGCGACATCGTGGACGCGGGGCAGTCGTTGCTCCTCCTCGGCCGACCGGGCGTGGGCAAGACGACGATGCTGCGCGAGGTCGCGCGCGTCCTGGCCGATGACCTCGGCAAACGCGTGATCGTGGTGGACACCTCGAACGAGATCGCCGGCGACGGCGACATCCCCCATCCCGGCATCGGCGACGCGCGACGCATGCAGGTCCGTACCCCGACCGAGCAGCACCAGGTGATGATCGAAGCGGTCGAGAACCACATGCCAGAGGTCATCGTCATCGACGAGATCGGCACCGAGCTCGAGGCCGGAGCCGCACGCACCATCGCCGAGCGCGGCGTCCAGCTGGTGGGCACCGCCCACGGCAACACGCTCGACAACCTGATGCTCAACCCAACGCTGTCCGACCTGGTGGGCGGGATCCAGCCGGTGACGCTCGGCGACGAGGAGGCGCGCCGGCGAGGGACCCAGAAGACGGTCCTCGAGCGCAAGGCCCCGCCGACGTTCGACGTGCTGGTCGAGATCGTCGAGCGCGACAGCGTCATCGTGCACCGCAGCGTGGCCGAGACGGTCGACGCCATCCTGCGCGGCCACATGGTCCCGCCCGAGGCCCGCTACCGGGACGACGCGGGCGAGCTCAAGGCCCAGACCAAGTACGACTACCGCATCAGCGAGACGGCGGAGGGCAGCCCAGTCTTCGCCCCGCTCGAGCCGACCGGTGGATTCGGCGCCTTCGGTCGCGGCGGCCGGACCGGCCCGGGCGGCAACCGCTACGAGCGCGGCCTGCGTCCGCTGCCCGGCAACGGCCCCGGCGCGTTCGGCGGCGAGGTGCCGGCGGGGGGCGGGCGCGGCCAGCGGACCCTCCCCGGCGAGCGCCTCAGCGGCGCGTCCGGCGGCGGTAGTGAGCGCGATGCGCGGCGGGAGCTCGAGCAGGCGCTGGCCGAGATGGATGACGAGGCGGCGCTGAACCGGCCGATCGGCGCGCAACGACCGGCCTCTCAGCGCAACCTGGGCGCGCGGCCGATGAGCGTGTTCCCGTTCGGGGTCAGCCGCAAGCGCCTGGAGCAGGCGGTCCGCGAGCTCAGCGTGCCAGTGACGGTCGCACGCGACCTCGACGAGGCCAACGCGGTCGTCACCCTGCGCAACTACTACAAGCGCAAGCCGGCCGCCCTGCGCGAAGCCGAGTCGGGCGGCGTGCCGATCTACGTGCTCAAGACGAACACGATCCTGCAGATGGAGAACATGCTCGCCTCGCTGTTCGACCTGGAGGCCGACCCGCAGGAGGCGGCGCTGCGGGAGACGGCCGAGGCGATCGGCCTGGTGCAGGCCTCGGGTCGCCCGATCGAGCTGTCGCCGCAGAACGCCTACGTGCGGCGCCTCCAGCACCAGATGGCGGAGCGCAATGCGCTCATGTCGCGGTCACGCGGATCGGAACCCAACCGGCGGGTCGAGCTGCTGCCCGAGGACGGAAAGGCCTGGCGGTGAGCCGCGGCGGTCGGATCGCGGTGGTCGTCATCCTCGGCCTCGTGCTGCTGGCGATGATCGCCACCAGCGTGCTGCCCCCGACGTGACCGCCGACCCCTCGGGGCGCGGGCGGTTCATCACCCTCGAGGGACCCGAGGGAAGCGGCAAGTCGACGGCGGCCCGCCACCTGGCGGAGTGGCTGCGCAGCCGTGGCGTCCCGACCGTTCTGACCCAGGAGCCGGGCGGCACGCCGCTGGGCGAGGAGGTGCGGCGCATCGTGCTCCACATGCGCGGCATGAGCGACGACCTCGACCCGAGGGCCGATGCCCTCCTCTACGCTGCCGGGCGAGCGCAGCACGTGGCGCGTGTCATCCGGCCGGCCCTGGATCGGGGCGACTGGGTGGTCTGCGCCCGCTACCTGGACTCGTCGCTCGCCTACCAGGGCGCCGGATATGGCAACGAGATGACGGAGCTGCGCCGGCTCCAGGACTTCGCGACCTACGGCCTGCTGCCGGACCTCACCGTCCTGCTCGACGTCCCGGTCGACGTTGGCCTGGAGCGCACGCGGCGGCGGACGCAGTGGAACCGGTTCGAGGACACCGAGGAGGTCGCCTTCTTCGAGGCCGTGCGGGCCGCCTACCTGCGGTTCGCCGCGGACGAGCCTGCGCGGTTCGCCGTCGTCGACGGCTCGGGCTCCGTGGACGATGCGGACGCCGACATCCGCCGCGTCGTGACCGAGCGCCTCGGAGTCGCTTCCGGCTGAGGCGCTCGAAGCTGTCAGCCGTTGTAGCAGTAGTGATATGTCCGCTGACAGTTGCGACGTCGGGCTGAGAGCGCGAGGAACCCGCTTGACGGCGGTCCCGTGGACCGCGCCGCGGGGCGTGCGACGGGTGGCCCCCGGTCGCTCCCCTGCGCCATACTGTCGCCCGGGGTCTCGGTGAGTGTCGACGAACGAAGGAGCGCGCCCGGATGAAGCTCGTCACCGCCATCGTCCACAACGAGGATGCCGCGACGCTGGTCGACGCGCTGCTCGAGAAGGAGTACCGCGCCACGCGCGTCAACTCGTCCGGCGGGTTCCTGAAGCAGGGCAATGCGACGATCCTCGTTGGCGTGGAGGACGACCAGGTCGACGCGGTGCTCGAGCTGATCAGCGCAAACTGCCACTCGCGCAAGCAGTTCGTGAACCCGATGCCCCCGATCATGGAGCCCGGCGAGTTCTACATGCCCTACCCGGTCGAGGTCGAGGTCGGCGGCGCCACCGTGTTCGTCCTGCCGGTGGAGCGCTTCGAGCGCCTGTAAGAAACGCCGAACTGCCCCGATGACCGACGCACCGGCCTGGGTCGCAGCGCTCGAGCCCGATGCGCCCGACGTCGTCGCCTGCTGGCGCGTGTTCAGCTGGGATCTGCCGGGCCTCAAATCCCTCCGCCGGGAGCTCCGCGCCCGCGTCGCCTCCGGAGACGCGCCGCGCATCCTGGCCCAGCAGGAGGCGATCGGTGACGCGCTCGAGGCGGTCCTTCGTGACCTTCCCGAGGACCTCCTGCGCGCGCCCGGCGGCGAAGAGGACTGGAACGTGGCCCAGGCGTTCGCGCACACCACGGCTGCCCGGCGCTTCCTCGCGACCTGGGCCTCGCTCGACGCTGGTGATGGCGAGTGGCCGGAGGCGGACCCGCCGCGGGTGACGCCGTCCGTCCCGGGCCGCCCCGAAGCGACGCGGGACGAGCTGCTGGTGCTGCTCCAGAAGTCCCGCGTGGCACAGCGGTCGGCCGCCGAGCGGATCATCGGCCATGAGCGGCAGCGCTGTCGGATGGACCACCCGCTGGTCGGTCATCTCCGCTGCGGCGAGTGGCTCGTGTTCGTGGGCATCCACGACCTCATGCACCTCGAGCAGCTCCACCGACTGCGGGAGGCTCCCACGGCCGATGCCTGAGCGGCCCGCTCCGCTCGTCCTGGTCACACTGCCCAACGACGGTCAGCCGTTCGGGACGCATGCCGCCGTCGCGGCCGAGGGCCAACGACTGCTGGCGACCGATCTCTCGCGCCGGCTGGGTCGCCAGGGCGCGGCCGTTGCGCCGCTGCCGGCAGCGTCGGCCGATGGCTTCCATTGGGGTCGATGGTTCACCGCCGCCGCCCGCAACGCGCTCGACGCCGCGGCCGGATCGGTCGACGCCATCGGCTACGCCGGCGGGGGTGCCCTATGCCTGGTCGCCGACGACACGCTGGACGCGCTGCTGTCGCCGATCGCCGGGGAGGTGGTCGCCAACAACCGCTTCAGCGCCGATGCGTTCGTCGTCGCCGGCGACCTGCCGCGCGCGCTCGAAGCTTTGGAGGACTGCGCCTCCGACAACGGCGCGCCGCGAGCGTTGAACGAGGCCGGCTTCACGTGGCGCGACCTCGGGTCGAGTCCGTGGGCGCGGTTCGACGTCGACACGACGCTCGATCTCGCGCTGCTCCGGCTCGCGACGCGGCTCGACGCCGTGCGTCCGGTGGACGGATCGGTGCGCGGGTTCCTCGAGATGGCGCGCCTGCCCGGCGGGGTCGGCCTCGAGGTGCCGCACCTGGAGCGGCTCGGGGAGGTGGTCCGGGACCGCTCGGCCGAGCTGGTGGTGGCGGGCCGGCTGCCGGGCGCGACGATGGCGGCGCTCGAGACAGAGACCGCCTGCCGAATGCGGGCATTCGTCGAGGAGCGTGGAATGCGGTCGGCGCGGGGAGGGGTGGCCCCGAGGTCGCTGCTCGCCTCCTTCGCGGCACTGACCTCGCCCGCCGAGCTGATCGCCGAGCTTGCGCGGCTCGGCGATGCGGTGGTGCTGGACTCGCGGGTGCTGATGGCCTCCCGCGCCGGCTCGGCCAACGCTGAAGACTGGCCCCCTGAGGAGGAGCGCTTCGCATCGGACTTCGGCGATGCCGCACGGATCGCTACGCCCTGGCTCCGCGAGCTGACCGAGGCGGCCGCTGCCGCGCCGGTTCCGGTGCTGATGGGCGGGCACGCTCTGGTGAGCGACGGCCTCCGGCTGATCGTGGCCGCCGCCTGGCAGGGGCGCTGACTGGGCGGAGTGCCGCTGTTAGACTGAATGCAGCACACGCCGGCTCGCCGTGCGCGTGCCTGAACTGAGACCAACGACCCCGCGGGCCCGCGGGCCTGCGGCGTATCACGTCCACGCGTGGAACCGGAGTGCACATGGATCACACCGGACTGCTCTACGTCATCGGCTTCGCCTTCGCCGCGACGATCTTCGTGTTCGCCACGATCCTGTTCAGCTGGCTCGTGACGCATCGGCGACGACGCCCCCAGAAGGGCCTGCCGTACGAGTGCGGGATCGACACGATCGGGGACACCTGGAGCCGATTCGGCCTGGCGTTCTACCTGTACGCGCTGCTCTTCGTCGCCTTCGACGTCGAGATCATCTTCGTGTACCTGTGGGCGATCACCGTGCGGGCCATCGAATACCAGGGCATCGTGCTGATCGGCATCTTCCTTGCGATCCTGATGTTCGGCGAGTTCTACGCATGGAAGAAGGGTGACCTCCGATGGCAGTAGACCCACCGACCACGACCAACCCGCAGCCGGCAGCCGGCGATCCGCCGATCATCATTCCGGACGCGGCGGCCGACGACGACCTGCTTCGCGAGTTCCGCATGGAGGAGCACCCGCAGGGCGGTTTCCACGGGCTGCTCGAGGTGATCCCCACCAAAGCCGACTACGTGCTGGACCTGATCCGGGCGAACTCGCTGTGGCCGCTCCTCTCCGGCCTCAGCTGCTGCGCGATCGAGATGATGAGTACGGCGACCAGCGTCAACGACATCGACCGCTTCGGGATGTTCCCGTTCCGGGCGAGCCCCCGCCAAGCCGATGTCCTGATCGTCGCAGGCACGCTGACGACCAAGATGGCCGGCCCGCTGGTACGGCTGTGGGAGCAGATGCCCGAGCCGAAGTGGTGCGTCGCGATGGGCACCTGCACCACCAGCGGCGGCCGGTTCAAGCGCAGCTACAGCGTCGTGCAGGGCGTCGACCGCGTCATGCCGGTCGACGTGTACGTCCCCGGCTGCCCGCCGCGGCCGGAAGGCCTCATCTACGGCATGCTGAAGCTGCACGAGCTCGTGAAGCAACGCCGCGGTCAGTGGAGCACCTACGTCGACCGTGGGCCGCAGCGGACGCGCTGGGAAGGAGACGTTCGCTGAGCGCCACCGTGACCGCCGGCGCGCTCATCCGCACGTTGCAGGAGCGCCTCGGCCCCGAGCTTCGGGACCTGGGTACCGACGAGGACACCGTCGAGTTCACGGTCGATGGCGCGCGCGTCGTCGAGACGCTGACGCTGCTGCGCGACGACCCCGAGCTGGCCTTCTTCTTCCTGGCCGATGCCGCCGCCGTGGACTATGGCCCCGGCGAGCGCTTCGAGGTCGTGTACCACCTGTACTCCGACCGGCACCCGGCGTGGCTGCGAGTCCGCGCTCACGTCGACCGCGCCGACCCGCGGATTCCGTCGATCACGTCGCTGTGGGAGGGCGCGATGTTCCACGAGCGCGAGATGTACGACATGATGGGGATCGTCTTCGAGGGCAACCGCGACCTGCGCCGGATCTACATGTCGCCCGACTACAAGTCGTTCCCGCAGCGCAAGGACTTCGTCCTGCCCGACGACGCCGCCGACTCGCCGGCGCACGGCGTGAACCCGCTCGAGCGGCCGGAGACGTGGGACCTCACTCGCTTCGCCGATGCGCTCACGGTCGGCGTTCCGGCCAGCGAGCTGCGGCCGGACGCACCCGTCCAGGGTGCCGTCGCCGGTGATCTCGAGGCCGACAAGAGCCGACCGCGATGACCGCCATCGATCCAGAGACCCGCATCCCCGACCCGATCGAGCTGGATCGCCTCGAGGAGGAGCGGCTGCGCGCGGCCGCCGGCCTGGCGCCGATCCACGCCGAGGGCGGCGAGTACGCCGGCTTCGACACCGTCGGCATCCCCGACCGTCCGCCGCAGACCGAGCGCGAGCGCGACGTCTACACCCTCGACGAGGGCGAGATGCTGGTGAACATGGGTCCCCAGCATCCGTCGACCCACGGCGTGATGCGGCTCGTGGTCAAGGTGCGCGGCGAGATCGTGGTGGACGTCGACCCGGTGCTGGGCTACCTGCACCGCGGCATCGAGAAGCTGTGCGAGAACGCCACCTACACCACGGTGCTGACCTACGTCGACCCGATGGATTACCTGGCGACCATGCACAACGAGCACGCCCCGGCGATCGCGTTCGAAAAGCTGTACGGCATCAAGGCGCCGAAGCGCGCCGAGTACATCCGCGCTCTCGTCGTCGAGCTGAACCGCGTGTTCAGCCACGGCCTGATGATGGGCTTCCTGGCGCTCGACATCGGTGGGCTGACGCCGATCCTGTACAGCTTCATCAACCGTGACGAGGTCGTCGACATGCTGTCGGCGATCAGCGGCCAGCGGATGCTGTTCAACTTCTTCCGGGTCGGCGGCGTGAACTTCGACACGAACGACGAGTTCCTGTCACGGCTCGGGACGTGGCGCACGCATGTGCTGAGCAACATCGAGATGAACGAGCGGATGATCACCGAGAACGAGATCTTCCGCGGACGCACCCTGGGCATGGGGCGGCTGTCGGGCGAGGACGCGATCAAGCTCGGCGTCAGCGGGCCCAACCTGCGCGCCTCCGGCGTGCCGTTCGACGTCCGCAAGGCCCATCCGTACTCGATCTACGACGAGCTGGAGTTCGACGTCATCACCCAGGAGGGCGGGGACTCGTACTCCCGCTACATCCAGCGCATCGCCGAGATCAAGCAGAGCATCCACCTTATCGACCAGATCATGGACAAGATGCCGCACGGCGCGGTGCAGACGCAGGTGCCCGGCATCATTCGCCCGAAGCCCGGCCGTGCCTACGCCGCCATCGAGTCGCCGCGCGGCCTGTACAGCGTCTATGCCATCAGCGACGGCGGGCCGAATCCGTATCGGTTCCGCATGCGCGACCCCAGCTTCATCAGCCTGCAGGCCGTTCCGAAGCTCATGCCCGGCCGCCTGGTGGCCGATACGATGGCGGTCATGGCGAGCTTCGACCCGGTGATGGGCGGCGTGGACAAGTAGCCGATGGATTGGGAGCTGATCCTCGGCATCGGCCGATTCGTCCTGGCGACCACGCTGCTGCTGCTGCTGACGATCCCGACCGCCTTCATCATCATTCAGATGGAGATGAAGATCATCGCCCAGCTGGCGCTGCGCTACGGGCCGAACAGGATCGGTCCGCGCGGGATGTTCCAGTCGACCATCCATGGCTTCAAGGTGCTGGCCAAGGAGGACACCGTCCCCGACCAGGCCGATCGCTCGACCTTCACCCTCGCTCCGTGGATGGTGTACATGGCCGCGGCGATGAGCATGCTGGTCATCCCGTTCGCGCCGGGGGCCATCGCGGCCGACCTCAACATCGGCATCGTGTACTTCTTCGCGGTCCTGGGCCTCTCGGTGGTCGGGCTGCTGGTGGCCGGCTGGGCCAGCTACAACAAGTACTCGCTGCTCGGCGGTCTGCGCGCCGCGGCCCAGATGGTGAGCTACGAGATCCCGCTGACGCTCTCGATCGTCGGCGCGGTGGTGCTGGCAGGCACGTTGAGCTTCAGCGAGCTGATCGCCTGGCAGCACGAGCACGGTTGGCTGCTCGATCTGGCAGCCGGTCGGGCTCGCCATCTTCTACATCGCCTCGCTGGCCGAGATCAACCGCACGCCGTTCGACATGGTCGAGGCCGACTCGGAGCTGGTGGCCGGGCCGTTCACCGAGTACTCGGGCATGCGCTTCGGCTTCTTCTTCTTCGCCGAGTACGTGGCGCTGTTCATCATGAGCGGCATCCTGATCAGCCTGTTCTTCGGCGGCTGGCTGGCGCCGTGGCCGTTCCCGGCGCAGCTGGGCGGCTTCGCCGGCACGCTGTACGGCATCTTCTGGTTCTTCCTCAAGACCTACATCTTCGTGGCGATCGCGGTGTGGATGCGTGGGACCCTGCCGCGGGTGCGAGTCGACCAGCTGATGGGCGTGGCGTGGAAGGTTCTGCTGCCGCTGGCCCTGGTCAACCTGTTCGTCACCGCCATCGCGGTGGTGGCGTTCGACCTGTGAGCGAGAGGACCATCTGACATGGCCTTCCCCGGAGTCGGCATCGCCAAGGGCATGGCGGTCACGTTCAGGAACTTCTTCACGCCCAAGGTCACGCGCCAGTACCCGGAGGAGCGCCCGCCCATTCCCGACCGCTGGCGCGGGCGGCTGGACCTGATCTACGACCCGTTCGGCGAGCACAAGTGCGAGGTCTGCTTCCAGTGCGCCCAGGTCTGCCCGGTCGAGGCCATCGACATGAGCGGCTTCGACACCCAGGGCAACCGGATCCGCTACGGCATGCCCGAGATCTATGACGAGCGACGTGACCCGAACGCCTATCGGCGCGCCGGCCTCGCGGCCCGCCCAATGCGCAACCCCGCCCGCTGGGACGAGGCGATCGACACGCCCTGGGTGGACGAGGTGGTTGACGGCTTCGGCGGCCGGCCAGAGGCGCTGGTCGCGATCTTCCGCGCCGTCCAGGACCGATACGGCTACCTCCCCGAGCGCGCCCTGCGCCGCATCAGCGACCGCATGAGCATCCACTGGGCGCAGGTGTTCGGTGCCGCCGGCCTGGGCGGCTTCCGCCTGCTGCCGGCCAATGGCCACGTGGTGACCGTCTGCGATTGCGCCTCGTGCCGGTTCGCCGGCGGCGACCGGGTGCTGCGCGCCCTCGAGGAGGAGCTCGGCATCCGTGCCGGTGAAACCTCCGCCGACGGCAGCGTCAGCCTCGAGGCCCGGCCCGACGTGGGGGCCGGAACGATCAGCCCTGCCATTCGCGTCGACACCCTGGTCTACGGCCCGGTCGACGTCGAGAAGGCCCTGCACATCGTCGGCGAGCGACGCGCCGCTGCTGCCGGCGCGGTGGCCACGAGCAGCACCAGCTGATGGCCGGCGCGATCTCGCCGCAGATCCGCATCCTGCCGACCGGGGAGCCGCGGCTGCTCACCGACATCGGGCGGGTGGATCCAACCAGCCTGTCCAGTTACCGCGAGCACGGCGGCTACGCGGCGCTGAACCGTGCGATCACCATGCTCGCGCCCGAGGAGGTGATCGCCGAGATCGAGTCCGCCGGCCTGCGCGGCCGTGGCGGATCCGGCTATCCGACCGCCGCCAAGTGGCGTGTGGCCCGCGAGACCGCCTCCGATCGCAAGATCGTGGTGGCCAACCTGATGGGCGCCGATCCCAGCGCGCTCGGCGACCGAGCCCTGGCCGAGGGCAACCCTCACCTGGTGGTGGAGGGGCTGCTCGTCGCCGCGTACGCGGTCGGTGCCGGCGAGGCCATCCTCGCCGTCCGCCGTGACTGGACCGATGCCATCGAGCGGCTGCGGACCGCCATCGCCGAGGCGACCGACGAGCACCTCGCCGGATACCTGGTGCTCGGGACCGACACCAGCATCACGTTGAGCGTGTGGGAGGGATCCGGGGCATACGTCGCCGGAGAGGAGACCGCGCTGCTGAACGCGCTGTCCGGCGATCGCGGCATGCCGGCCATCCGTCCGCCGTACCCGGCGCAGCAGGGCCTGGCCGATGCGCCGACGGTGGTCCAGAACGCGGAGACCCTGGCCCACGTGGCGTGGATCCTGGCGCATTCGTCCGACGCGTTCGGCTCGGTCGGGATCGAGGGCGCCCGCGGCACGAAGCTCGTCACGATCATGGGTCACGTCGCGCAGCCCGGCCTGGTGGAGGTCCCGCTCGGCACGCCGCTGCTCGACGTGCTGGGCCTGGCCGGGGGCGGCACTGGGACCACGAAAGCAATGTTCGTGGGCGGACCGGGCTGCGGCGCGATCGACGCCGGATCGCTGACCATCGGCTACGACTACGACTCGCTCGAAGCGGCCGGGGCGATCATCGGCTCCGGCTCGATCCTGGTCACCGACACGAGCACCTGCATGGTCGACACGGCCCGCTTCTTCGTCGACTTCAGTGCGCGAGAGGCCTGCGGCAAGGCGGTGCCGTGCCGAATCGGCACGATGCGCCTGGTGGAGGCGCTCGACCGGATCCTGGCCGCCACCCCGCGCCCCAACGACGCGATCCTGCTGCGCGAGCTGTCGCGCAAGGTCAGCGACACGGCGCTGTGCCGTCTCGAGCAGCTCGCTCCCGGGCCGATCCTGACCACCCTTGATCGCTTCGGCGACGAGTACCGGGCGCATGCAGAGCGCGGCGAGTGCCTGTCGGGATACCACCCGCCGCTGAACGTGCCGCCGCTGCTCGAACCGCTGGCCGGCATCGACACCTTGGCGCGGCTAGAGTAGGGATCCGATGAGCTTCGGTACCACGAACGGTCACGCCGACGGCAACGGCAACGGCAGGTCGGGCGACCATGCGGGCGGCAAGGTCACCGACTTCACCCCGCTGTGGCCGATGGTTCCCGGCACCCGCAAGATCAGCGTCACGATCAACGGCACCGAGGTGGAGGCCGAGGAGGGCCAGACCATCCTCCAGGCCTGCCGCGTCCTGGGCATCGACGTCCCGACCCTGTGCTACGAGCCCAAGCTGGCCCCGTACGGCGCCTGCCGCATCTGCGCGGTCGAGGTCGAGGGCGTCGAGGGGACGCCCATCTCGTGCGGCACGACAATCGAAGAGGGGATGGTCATCACCACCCACTCCGACCGGGTCATCGAGAACCGGCGCATGGTGCTCGAGCTCATCTTCAGCGACCACGACGCGTACTGCCTGCCGCCCTGCCAGTTCAAGTGCCCCACCCGGGTCGACATCCCGGGCTACCTGAAGCAGAACACCCTCGGCAACTGGGAGGAGGCGACGCGCATCCTGAAGCGCTCGCTGCCGTTCCCCGCCATCCTCGGTCGCGTCTGCCCCGCACCGTGCGAGACGCACTGCCGGCGCGAGGAGGTCGACACCGCCATCGCCATCCGCGACTCGCATCGCTACTGCGCGGACCGCGTCCTCGAGGTCGATGCCCCCGCCCCGATCCCATGGCCCAAGGACCCGCCCACCGGTCGTCGCGTGGCGGTCATCGGCGCGGGCCCGGCCGGGATGTCGGTGGCGTACTACCTCCAGCTGCGCGGGCACCAGTGCGACGTCTTCGAGGCCGATCCCGAGCAGGGCGGCATGCTGCGCTACGGGATCCCGCAGTACCGCCTGCCGAAGGGCTGGATGGATCGCGAGCTCAATCACGTCTGGGAGCTGGGGGCGACCTTCAAGCCGAACATGCGGCTCGGTCGCGACTTCCACCTGGGCGACATCATCGACGAGTACGACGCCATCTACGTCGGCATCGGCTGCTACAAGCCGAACGAGCTCGGCATCCCGGGCGAGGACGCCGACGGCATGGTCAACGCGCTCGAGAACCTCTACAACTCCACGCGCGGCATCCCGGTGCCGCGCCTGAAGGGCGCGCGGGTGGTCGTCATCGGCGGTGGGTTCACGGCCATCGACTGCACCCGGACCAGCGTCCGCCAGGGCGCGGCCGAGGTCACGCTCGTCTACCGCCGCGACCTCAAGGACATGCCGGCCGCCGACGAGGCGCACGAGGCCATCGAGGAGGGCGCGCGGCTCATCTTCCAGGCCGCGCCGGTCCGGATCGTGACCGACGACAAGAACAAGGTCATCGGCGTCGAGTTCCAGCGCATGAAGCTGGGCGAGCCCGACGAGCAGGGTCGACGCCGACCGGAGCCGATGCCCGGCACCGAGTTCATCATCGAGTGCGACACCGTCCTCGGCGCCATCGGCCAGGGACCCGAGCTGTCGTGGGTCGAGTCGGAGCCGGAGGAGATCCGCTCGAAGCTGGTCGTCACGCGGCGGGGGACGCTGGACGCCGAGGAGCACATCTTCCGCACCGACGTGCCGAAGATCTTCGCCTCGGGCGATGTCCGGACCGGTGCGGCGACCGTGGTCGAGGCCATCGGCGAGGGCCGACGCGCGTCATACGCCATGGATTACTGGCTGCGCGGCCACGACCTCGATGACCCGCAGATCCGCCGCATCGTCACCGAGCCGCAGCCGAACTTCCTCACCATCGTGCCCTTCACGGACGACGTGAAGGAGCCGAAGGCGATCATGGGCAAGCTCGGCCCAGAAGACCGGAAGGGCAACTTCAACGAGTACGAGTTCGGCTACACCGGTGACCAGGCCATGGCCGAGGCGTCGCGCTGCCTGCAGTGCACCTGCGAGGCGATCGGCCACTGCGACCTGCGCGAGGCCGCGATCGAGTACGAGACGACGCTCAACATGGCGATCGACGAGCGCTCGATCCAGGACAACCCGTACGTCGGCGTCAACCACGGCTACGGCCGTGACGAGACGCACTCCTTCATCCTGCGCGACTACTCCCGCTGCATCGACTGCGGCCGATGCGCCCAGGTCTGCAAGGAGATCGTCGGCGCCGGCTGCTACGACTTCATCGGCAAGGGCTTCGACTCGCTCGTCACCACCGCCGACTTCGTGTCACTCAACGAGACGCCGTGCGTGTCCTGTGGCCGATGCGCGGAGACCTGTCCGGTCGGGGCGTTGATGCCGCGTCCGCGCATCCTCGAGACCTACCAGCTCGACGTGTCGCGCTGCATCTTCTGCGGCATCTGCGCCGATGCCTGCCCGTACGACGCCTTGCGCTGCGGCCCCGAGTTCGAGTTCAGCGAGTACCAGCGCGACCTGCCAATGCTGGACATCCTCGAGATGTCCGACCGGGAGCGACCCACCCGCTAGACCGATGCGGCTACGGTAGAATCGAGCGCGGCCCCCGAGCGGGGCCGTTGAGCGCTCGGAACACCGCATCGGAGCACTGACCTGGACATTTCCAGCGTCCTGTTCTTCCTGCTCGCCATCGGCGTGGTGGGGGGCGGGCTGGCCGTCGTCACCCTGCGCAACATCATCCATTCCGCCGTCGCCATGATGATCTGCTTCGGGTCGCTGGCGGGCATGTACGCGCTGCTCGGCGCGCCGATCGTGGCCGCGGCCCAGGTGCTCATCTACCTCGGCGCCATCAGCGTCCTGATCCTGTTCGCGATCATGCTGACCCAGGCCGGCGACGCGAATCTGCCGGCCCCATTCCATCGCCAGCTGCCGATCGCGGTCGTGGTCGCGCTGGCCATCGTCGGGCTCGTGGGCTGGGCGGTGGTCCAGACCGATTGGGGCCTGGCGGCCGAGGCGGCCGGGGCGGCGGTCGACGCCATCGCCACCGCAGTCTTCACCGAGTACGCGCTGCCGTTCGAGATCATCAGCCTCCTCCTGCTCGTCGCGATCATCGGCGCCATCTACCTGGCGCGACGGCCGGAAGAGGACGAGCGAGCGAACTGACCGATGGGCATCGAGGGCTACCTGATCGTCTCGACCATCCTGTTCGGGATCGGTGCCTTCGGCTTCATGGCGCGCCGAAACGCCATCCTCATGCTCATCAGCATCGAGCTGATGTTCAACGCGGTGAACCTCAGCCTCGTCGCCTTCAATGCCTTCCTGCCGCCCGCCGCGAACGCCGGTGCCGTCTTCGCGCTGATGATCATGGCCATCGCGGCCGCCGAGGTGACCGTCGGCCTCGCGCTCGTGATCGCGATCATCCGGACCCGGCAGACGCCCGAGGTCGACCAGTACTCCGACCTGAAGGAGTAGGGCCGAACCGATGGAGCTGCTGATCGCCCTCATTCCCGCGCTGCCCCTCGCGGGGTTCCTGTTCGCCGTCATCGTCGGGCCGCGGCTGGATCACGTGCCCGTCCATGGCCATGGCCACGACGACCACCACGACACCGATGATGCCCACGGCGACGACGCCCACGGCGACCACGCGGTCGACGACAGCGGCTTCCGCTCCATCCCGACCGAGGAGGAGCAGCAGGCCACCAGTCCGCACGCCGGCCATGCGGACGACCTCGCCAACGCCGAGGGGGCCGCTGGCGTCATCCCGCCCGACCTGAACGACGGGCTGGGGCAGGCCGGCCACGTGACGCCGGGCGGGGAGCGCCCGCAGTATCGGTCCTGGATCGTGCCGACCGTGCTGGTCGGGATCATGTGGGTCATTTCGATGATCGTGTTCGCTGCCGTGATCTTCGGCGGCAACGAATACGAGGTGACCATCTACGAGTGGATCGTCTCGGGCGACTTCCGGATCGAGATCAGCTTCCTGGTCGACTCGCTGACGGCGATGCTGCTGCTGGTCGTGAGCACCGTGGGCTTCCTCGTCCACGTCTATTCGATCGGCTACATGGACGGCGACCGGGGCTTCTGGCGCTTCTTCGCCTACCTCAACCTGTTCATGTTCAGCATGCTGCTGCTGATCCTGGGCGACAACTTCCTGATGCTGTACGTGGGCTGGGAGGCGGTCGGCCTGTGCAGCTACGCGCTCATCGGCTTCTGGTACAAGAAGCCCTCCGCGGCGGGCGCGGCGAAGAAGGCGTTCGTCGTCAACCGGGTCGGCGACTTCGGGTTCGGCCTGGGGATCATGATGATCTGGGTCAACCTCGGGACGCTCTCCTTCCACGAGGTCTTCGAGCGGATCGGGACGCTCGACGAGACGACGATCACCATCATCGCCCTGCTGCTCTTCGCCGGCGCCGTCGGTAAGAGCGCCCAGTTCCCGCTCCACGTGTGGCTGCCGGACGCGATGGAGGGCCCGACCCCGGTCAGCGCCCTCATCCACGCCGCGACCATGGTCAACGCCGGCGTGTACATGGTCGCGCGCGCCAACCCGATCTTCGCGGAGGCGCCGACCGCGATGTGGGTGGTGGCCATCATCGGCACCTTCACCGCCATCTTCGCGGCCGCGATCGCGCTGACCCAGAACGACATCAAGAAGGTGCTGGCCTACTCGACGGTGAGCCAGCTGGCCTACATGTTCCTGGGTCTCGGCATCGGGGCGTGGGCCTCGGCGATCTTCCACCTCGTCGCCCATGGCTTCTTCAAGGGCCTGCTGTTCATGGGCTCCGGATCGGTGATCCACGGGGCCGGCGGCGAGCAGGACATGCGCTTCATGGGCAACCTGCGCGAGCGAATGCCGTGGACGTACCGCACCATGGTGATCGGGTCGCTGGCGCTGGCCGGCGTGCCGATCTTCGCCGGCTTCTTCAGCAAGGACGAGATCCTGGCCGAGGCCTTCAACCGCGGCTACCTGGTCTTCTTCCTGGTCGGCCTGATCGTGGCCCTGATGACGGCCTTCTACACGTTCCGCATGATGTTCATGACCTTCTGGGGCGAGTGGCGCGGGCCGCGGGCGGTCTGGGACCACGTCCACGAGAGCGCCATGACGATGGTCGCGCCGCTGATCATCCTGGCCGTGCCGACCACGCTCATCGGACTCCTCCTCGGCATCCCGCCGGAAGGCGGACAGATTCACGTCTGGCTCGAGGAGGTCTTCCACACCGCCGAGGAGGCCCACGCCGGCGTCCAACCCGGCTCGATCCTGGACGAGGCACTGGCCACGGGCGAGCCCCACGGATTCGAGCTCTTCGGGCTCGGCGGACTCCTGCTCCTGATCGGCACTGCCGTCGCCGTGTTCGGCGTCTGGCTCGCCTATCGGTGGTATGTCCGTGAGCCCGATGCGCCCCGGCGCTTCGTCGAGCGCATCCCGCTCGGCCTCGGTCCGGGCATGTACCTCGCCAGCGTGAACAAGTACTACGTCGACGACTTCTACCAGCTCGTCTTCGCCCGGGGCGGCGTGCTGATCGCCAACGCGCTGTGGTGGTTCGACGCGAGGATCATCGACGGAGCGGTCAACGGCACCGGCTGGCTGGCGCGCACGATCGGCGGCGGCTTGCGGAAGGTCCAGACCGGGCGGGTGGAGAACTACGGGCTCGGCATCGCCGCCGGCCTGGCGATCGTGCTGCTCGTGTACGCCACGGTGGTCCGATGAGCGAGCTGCCTGTGCTGTCGCTGGTCGTCTTCACGCCACTGATCGGCGTGCTGGCGCTGCTGCTCGTGCCAGGTAGGAACCATCGGGCCATCCGCTGGGTCGCGCTCATCGCGTCCCTGGTGAGCTTCGGGTTCAGCCTGCTGCTGCTCGGCTACGACCCGTCCGGCGCCGAGTTCCAGTTCGTCGAGGACCTGCCCTGGATCGAGGCGTTCGGGATGCGCTACACGCTCGGCGTCGACGGGCTGTCGATCGTGCTCGTGCTGCTGACCACGCTCCTGGCGGCCATCTCGATCTTCTACTCGTGGGAGCCGATCCAGACGCGGGTGAAGGAGTACTACATCGCCCTGCTGCTGCTGATGGTCGGCATGCTCGGCGTGTTCGTCAGCCTCGACCTGTTCCTGTTCTACGTCTTCTGGGAGATCAGCCTGATCCCGATGTACCTCGTCATCGGGATCTGGGGTGGCCCGCGCCGCATCTACGCGACAGTGAAGTTCGTGATCTACACGCTGGTCGGCTCGCTGCTCATGCTGGTGGCGATCCTGGCCGTGGCCATCGCGCACGGCAACGAAACCGGGACGTTCACGTTCAGCTACACCGCACTCCGCGGCTTCGGCTTCGCCGACAGCCTCCAGGCGCTGGCCTTCATCGCCTTCTTCCTGGCCTTCGCCATCAAGGTCCCGATGTGGCCGCTCCACACCTGGCTGCCCGATGCGCACGTGGAGGCGCCGACCGCCGGGTCCATCCTCCTCGCCGGCGTGCTGCTGAAGCTGGGCGGCTACGGCTTCCTGCGCTTCAGCATCCCGCTCCTGCCCGATGCGGCGGTGACCTTCGCGCCGATCATCATCGGCCTGGCGGTGATCGCCATCCTGTACGGCGCGCTGGTGGCGATGGTGCAGCCGGACCTGAAGAAGCTGGTCGCCTACTCGAGCGTCAGCCATATGGGCTTCGTGATGCTCGGCGCCTTCGTGTTCAACGAGCAGGGGCTGCAGGGCGCCGCCTTCACGATGATCAGCCACGGCATCACGACCGGCGCCCTGTTCCTGCTGGTCGGCATTCTCTATGACCAGACCCACGACCGGCAGATCGCCCACATGGGCGGGTTGAACGCTCGAATGCCCTACTACGCGGCGATCTTTGGGCTGTTCACGTTCGCCAGCATCGGCCTGCCAGGCCTGTCCGGCTTCGTCGGCGAGTTCCTCGTCATCCTGGGCGCCTTCAGCTTCAACCCCTGGGTGGCGGCGGCCGCGATGCTGGTCGTGATCGCGAGCGCGGTCTATATGCTGTGGATGTTCCAGCGCGTCTTCTTCACCGTCCCGTCCGACTGGATGCGCCGATGGTGGCCGCGCCTGCGCGACATGAGCCGCAGCGAGTGGCTGGCGCTGACGCCGCTCGTCATCCTCGTCGTGGCCCTCGGCGTCTATCCCGGCCCGGTCTTGGAGCTGTTCGCGGAGCCGGTGGCCCGGATCATCGAGGCCGTGAACGCCGACGGCGTCGGCCTGGGTCCGCTGTGGTGAGGCCGATGGTGAGGCCCCTGGTGAGGTCCGGCTGATGGTCAACGATCTCGTCACGCTCCTGCCGGAGCTGATCCTGACGGCGCTGGTGCTGCTCATCATCACCGTCGACCTGTTCCTGCCACGCACGCAGAAGTGGATCCTGACGCCGTTGACCGTGGCCGGCCTGATCCTGGCCGGAGCCGCGTGCGTCGTGGTGTGGGGAACGAACGAGGAGGTCTACAACGGCTTCTACGTGGTCGACGACCTGAGCGTGTTCCTCAAGGCCACCACCATCGTCATCGGCATCCTCACCACCCTCTTCGCCCCTTCCTACCTCGCCGCCCGCCGCATCCCCCTCGGCGAGTTCAACACCATCCTGGTCACCGCCCTCATCGGCATGTGCGTGCTGGCGTCCAGCAGCGACCTGATCACGCTGTTCATCGGCCTCGAGCTGATGGTCATGCCGAGCTACCTGCTGGCCGGGCTGCACAAGACGGACCGTTACAGCAACGAGGGCGGGCTGAAGTACTTCCTGCTGGGCAGCTTCGCGTCGGCCATCCTGCTGTTCGGCGTGGCCTGGATCTACGGCCTGACCGGCACCACGAACATCGGCGAGGTTGCGGCCGCCCTGGACGGGCAGATGTCCGGCGCGCTGCTGGTGGCCATCGCCTTTCTGACCGTGGGCGGCACGTTCAAGATCGCGGCGGTCCCGTTCCACTACTGGACGCCGGACGCGTACCAGGGCGCGCCGACGCCGATCACCGGCTTCCTGTCGGTCGGCCCGAAGCTGGGCGCCTTCGCGCTCCTCATCCGCGTCTTCGCCGAGGGGCTGGAGCCGCTGCGGGCCGACTGGCTGGGGGTCTTCCTCGTCCTGACCGTGCTGACCATGACGGTCGGCAACATCGTGGCCCTGACGCAGACCAACGTGAAGCGCATGCTGGCCTACTCGAGCATCGCGCACACCGGCTACATCATGGCCGGCCTGGCCGCCTACGCCGCCACCGACGACCCGGAGGTCATGCAGGCCGGGATCGAGTCGGTCCTGTTCTATGTCCTCGGCTACGGGGTGATGAACATCGCCGCGTTCGCCATGGTGGCCATGCTCCAGCGCGACACGCATCGCTACGGCGGCCTGAGCTCATTCGCCGGCCTGGCCGGCCGGGCACCGTGGCTCGCGGCGGCGATGGCAGTCCTCATGCTCAGCCTGACCGGCATCCCGCCAACCGTCGGCTTCTTCGCCAAGCTGTACGTCCTTCTCGCCACGGTCGCCGCCGGGCTCGAGTGGCTGGCGGTCATCATCGTGCTCAACGCCGCGCTGGCCGCCTTCTACTACCTGCGCGTCGTGGTCTACATGTACATGCGCGACCCGGAGCCCGAGCCCGCGCCGCTCGACAGCTCACCATCGGGGTCGCTGGCGCTGGGGCTCTCCGTCGCCGGCGTCGTGCTGCTCGGCATCTTCCCGGGTGCCGTCCTCGGCCTCCTCGAGGTGTCCGCGGCGAGCCTGTTCTGATCCCATGACCCCCACCGCCGATGAGCAGCTGGGCGCCGCGGCGTCGGCGCTGCTCGGCGACCGTCGCCTGCTGATCGCGACGAACCGCGGCCCGGTCACGTTCGCCAGCGGCGCCGATGGGCACCTCCGCCCGCGGCGAGGGTCGGGTGGCCTGGTCACCGCCCTCGGCCAGATGGGACGCCGCGTTCCGATCACCTGGATCGCGGCCGCGATGAGCGAGGGAGACCGCCGCGCTGCCCACGATCCCAAGCTGCTGCGGGAAGCCGCAGGTGGGGACGACGCGATGCGCCTGCGATTCGCATCGGTCGACCGGCCGGTCTACGAACAGGCCTACAACGTCGTGGCCAACCCGTTCCTGTGGTTCCTGCAGCACCAGATGTGGAACCTTCCGGAGCGCCCCGTGATCGACGCGGCGTTGATGCGAGCGTGGGACCGCGGCTACCTGGCCCTTAACGAGGCGTTCGCGAAGGCGATCGTCGGCCAGGCGCGCAACGATCGGTCGCCGCGGGTCATGCTGCACGACTACCACCTGTACTGCGCCGCCGACCCGATTCGCCGAGCTCGCCCGCATGCGGTGCTCAGCCACTTCACCCACATCCCGTGGCCGCCGTCGTCGATCTGGCAGACCATCGCGCCGAAGATCCGCGAGGGCATCGCCACCGGGCTGCTCGCGAACGACGTGGTCGGCTTCCAGACCGAGCGCTACGCCCACAACTACCTGCGCATGGTCGAGTCGTTCGTCCCCGGAGCCACCGTCGACTACGAGACCTCGACCGTCCGCCGCGGCCGGCGGACGACCCATGTCCGTAGCTACCCGATCAGCATCGACGTCGATGCCACGCGGCGCGTGGCGGGCTCTCGCGGCGCGCGGCGCCGTGCCGACCAGCTGCTGGGCGGCACGCGGGAGCGCGTCATCGTGCGGGTCGACCGGCTCGAGCCCTCGAAGAACATCCTGCGCGGCTTCCTCGCCTATGAGACGCTCCTGGCCCGATCGCCGCGCCTGCGCGGGCGGATCAGCTTCCTCGCCTTCCTCGTCCCGTCGCGCACCGGGCTGCGGGAGTACGGCAACTACGGCCGCACCGTCCAGAGCGCAGTCGACCGCATCAACGCCCGGTTCGGTCGGTCAGGCTGGCGCCCGGTCCAACTGTTCTACGAGAACGACTACGCCCAGGCCCTGGCCGGGCTGTCGATCGCCGATGTCGTGCTGGTCAACCCCCTGGTGGATGGCATGAACCTGGTCGCCAAGGAGGCGGTGGTTGTCTCCAATCGGGATGCGGTCCTCGTCCTGTCCGAGACCGCGGGAGCCTATGACCAGATGGCCGATGGCGCGCTGGCGGTGGCTCCGGCCGACGTGGTCGGCACGGCCGACGCCCTCGCCGAAGCCCTGGCCATGGATCCCGACGAGCGTCGACGACGGCTGGCGACCCTCCGCCGCGGCGTGGAGTCCGAGGACATCACGTGGTGGCTGCGACGACAGCTGGAGGACCTGGCCGAGCTCGCCGGCTCGCGCTGATCCATGCGGCTGCTCGGGGGCTTCGACCGCTTCCATCGCGACGCCCGTGTCTTCCTGGTCACCACGGCGGTGGCCGGCGGCGCGCTGAGCCTGTACTGGATCGACTTCAACCTGTACCTGGCCTCGCTCGGCTTCTCGCCGGCGACGATCGGCGTGGTGGCGACGGTCGGCTCGGTGGCGGGCGCGCTGACCGCGTTCCCCGCGAGCGCGCTATCCGACCGCGCCGGCCGACGCACGGTCATGGCCGGCGGCATCGTAGTGGCGATCGTGGCGGTCGTTGGGCTGCTGCTGTCGGACGCGCTCGCCGCGATCGCCGTCTTCGCCGCGCTGTGGTCCGCCGGCCAGCAGGCGCTGCTCGTGGTCCAGGCACCGTTCCTGGCCGAGCACAGCGAACCGGAGCACCGCAACGAGCTGTTCGCCGCCCAGTCGGCGATCCAGACGATGACGAACGTGCTCGCGGCCGCGCTCGGCGGCTTGGTGGCGACCGGCATCGCCGCGGTGGCGGGACTCGATCCCGAGGGACCCGGCACCTATCGCGTGATCCTGGTCATCATGACCGTGCTGCTCGTGGCGGCCCTCGGGACCATCGGCCTGCTCACCGACGATCGGCCGCGCTCGCGGCTCGGACCCCGACGCATGCGTTCGCTCGGGGAGCCCGCCTCCTTCCCCGCAGAGCAGCCGCGCGTCCGCACGCTGATGGGCATCTCGATCCAGGATCGCGCGCGGGTTGCGCGCCTCCTGTTCCCCGGCTTCCTCATCGCCATCGGAGCCGGCCAGGTGATCCCGTTCCTCAACCTGTTCGTGCAGGAGAAGTTCGGCCTCGAGCTCGCATCGCTCAACGCCCTGTTCGCCTTCACCAGTCTTGGCACCGTCGCCGCCATGCTCGCCCAGCCCCGGCTCGCTCGTCGGTTCGGCCAGATCACCTCGGTCGTCATCGTCCAGGCGGCGAGCATTCCGTTCCTGGTCGTCCTCGGCTTCTCGCCGATCCTCTGGACCGTCGTGCTCGCCATGGCGGTGCGCAATTCGCTGATGAACGCCGGCAACCCCATCTTCTCGGCGTTCGCCATGGAGCACGTCGCGCCGACCGAGCGCGCCACGGTGGCCGCCGGGATGAGCGTCCTGTGGCAGACCGGATGGGTTATCGGTGCCGGCTGGTACGCCCTGCTGCAGGCCACGCTCGGCTTCGATGCCGGCTACGCGGTGAACTTCATCACGGTCATCGTGCTGTACTCGGTAGCGACCACGCTGACGTGGCTCTGGTTCCACGAGGCCGACCGGCAGCGGACGGCCTAGGCCAGCGCTGACGCGACCCTCCCGAGCAACGCGGCGGCATCCTCGACCCCGTGGAGGACGACATCGGCGGCGGCGGCCACCTCGCCGGGGACCTCGGTGTCCGGTCCGCCGACCGCGATGATGGCGCCCCGTAGCCGCCCGGCGGCGCGCGCCTGGTCGACCGCCGTGAACATGTCGAGATCGGTGACGTCGTCGCCCATCACGACCACGCCGCGAAGGCCGAAGCGCTCGATGATCGCGCGCGTCGCGCCCCCCTTGTCGCCGAGCCCGACCGGGCGCAGCTCGATGCTCATCCGCCCGTCCCGGAGCTCGAGGCCATCGGGCAGCCGGCCCATCGCGCCTATCACGACCTCGCGCGCCTCCTCAGGATCGAGGGCGTTCCGGTAGTGCACGGTCGCGGACAGGCCCTTGCGCTCGACCGTCACTCCCTCGAGCGCCGGCACCCGGTCGGCGACCTCGCTCACCAGCGGACCGATGCGCGCGGCCTCCACGGATGCGGACGGTGTGTCGGCCGCGGGCTCCAGCCACTCGGTGCCGTGGTTGCCCGCGACGAGAAGCTCCGGAACGCCGGTCATCCGTCGCGCGTCGAGCGGCGCGCGCCCCGTCACGACCGCCACAACGGCCAAGCGTCGGGCCAGCGCCTGCAGGGCGCCCGCTGCACCGTCCACGAGCCGCGCAGCACCCGGGTCGGCCACGATCGGCGACAGAGTGCCGTCGAAGTCAGTGAGAAGCCCGGCGGGTGAGGCGCCCAAGGCCTCGGTCGCAAGGGCCAGAGCCCGCTCCAGCGACCGGTCGGTATGGCGGCTAGACTCGGCCACGTGAAGCGTCTGTCCTCCTGGGCGCTCCCGATCATCCTGGGGGTGGCGGGGGCCGCGCTCATTATCGCCGGCACGGTGGGCCTGGGCGACGAGCCGGCAGCCAGCCTGCCGCCGATCGCGCGGCCCAGCGCAACCATCCAGCCGACCACCACGCCCGCGCCGAGCCTGTCGGCCGCCCCGGCCAGCGTGGTTCCGAGCGTCGAGCCAACCGTGAGCGCCACTCCGGAGCCAACGGCGACGCCGTTGCCGGACGACGTCGTGGCCGTCCAGATGGAGGTGCCGTCGGTGGGCATCAACATCGCGGTCCACCAGTCGACGAGCGCCGAGACCGACAGCTTCCCGCCGACCGATGCCGCCTACATCCTGCGCAGCAGCAGTCAGCCCGGCCGCAACACGAACTCGTACGTGTTCGCGCACGCCCTCAACACGCTGTTCAAGCCGCTGTGGAACGTGCAGATCGGCGCCGAGGTCCTGGTCCGGATGTCGGACGACTCGGTCCTCGCCTACGTCGTGACCGAGGTGCGGCCCAACGTCGCCTGCCCCGATCCGAACGCGGACCCCGCGCTCAATCCGCCGAACCCGCCGCTGGCGCTCCAGATCCACGACAACTGCGAAGAGGGGGCCTTCTGGACGCAGCCCACCGACCACGAGCGCCTGACCCTGCAGACCTCGCAGGGCTACAACCGCAACTGGGGCGAGCTCGTCGTGATCGCCAAGCCCGCGGGCTGATACCCAGCCTCTTCGGCGGCCGGTGCGCCGAACGGCATGCGAGCCGTCAGCTCAGCCGTGGATGCTGCCCCCGGGTGGGCACTGAGTGCGCAGCGAGTCCTCCTCGATGCCCCCTGCCGGACGCATTCCGCGACTGACCGACCCGGCTGCATGACGCCGGGCGCACGCTCAGCGGCGACCGCGAACGAACCAGGCGGGAACGACGGTCGTGACGGCCACCGCCAGGGCGATGCCGAAGACGAGCTGCAGCACGCCCGCGGCCTCACCCTGCGACCACCTCTCGAGCAGGTCGACCAGGGCCAGCGAGGTTTGCGGGTCGACTCCGACGAACTCCGGGCGGCCGAGCGCTGTGACGAGATCATCGCGACGAGGCGGGTCGTTGATGAGCCGCGTGAGCTCGTCGATTCGGTTCTGCCCGATGGAGGTCAGCAGGGCCAGCCCGACGCTCATGCCGATCGTCCGCGTGATCTGGAGCATGGCGCTCGCCACCCCGTACGCACCGGCGCCGGCGGCCTCGACCGCCGCCGTGGCACGCGGCGACACGGTCAGGCCGAATCCGCCGCCGAAGATCGCCAGGTCCCGCACCAGCCGCTGAAGGTCGGTCTCGACCCCCCAGCCCAGCGCCAACCACAGGCCGATGGCGCTGATCGCGACCCCGAGCACGGTCACGATCCGCTCGCCGAGCACCCCTGACGCAAGGCCGCCGACCAGTGCCCCCACGGCGATCGCAAGTGTCAGGGCGGTGAGCGCCGTGGCGGCCTGCCCATCGGTCCCGAACAGCACGCGGTTCACGAACACGGGGCCGCCGATGATGGCGGTGGCCAGCGTGTAGCCGGTCAGCAGGCTGACCGCGTTGGCGGCGCTGAACGGGATGTCGCGGAAGAGGCGCAGGTCGATGAGCGGCGACGAGGAACGCAGCTCGAACCACACGAATGCCGCCAGCGCCAGCGCGCCGACCCCCAGGCCACCGGCGACCAGCGGATCTCCCCAGCCGTTCGCGCCGGAGACGGTGATGCCACCGATGCCCGCCGCCAGGGCGACGCTGAGCAGCGCCGCCCCGACCAGGTCAAGGCGGCCGGAGACCCGCGGCGTCTCGATGCCGCCTGCCACCACGTAGATCAGCAGCAGCGTGACGATCCCGATCGGCACGTTCAGCAGGAAGATCCATTGCCAGCCGGCCACGTCGAGCCGCGGGATCGGCACGTTGAAGCTCAGCAGCACCCAGGCGCCGTACGCGGGGCCAATCGCCATGCCGATGTACGTCGCCGCGCCCTCCAAGCCGAGGGCCGCGGAGCGCTGGCGCCCGCGAAACAGGTGGCTGGCGAGGGCCATCGACAGCGGTACCAGCGCGCCACCGCCGAAGCCCTGCACTACGCGCCAGCCGATCAGCCAGGCCAGACCGTCCTCGGGACCGGCCAGCCGCGACAGGCCGGCCCCGGCGCTGCCGATGATGAACAGCAGCAGCGCGACGACGTACAGCCGCCGCGCTCCCCACAGGTCGGCACCGCGACCGGCCAGGGGCATGGCGATGACGTACGCCAGCAGGTAGGCGTTCACGATCCAGCTGACCCGCCCCAGGTCCGCCCAGCCGCCGAAGTCGGCCACGATCGAGGGCAGCGCGATGGCCACGACCATCAGCTCGGCGCCGCCGAGCAGGACACCGAGGCTGGCGACGATCAGCGCCGCCCACGCCGCGGCCGGATGCATCCGGATCGTCTCCGGCGCCGGCTCCGCGACGGTCACAGGTCGGCGCGCTCCACGGTCAGCCGCGCGAGCCCGAGGAGGAGAGCTGCGGTGAGCAGCGCGACACCAGCGCTCTGCCAGGCGAGTGTGTCGGACGCGGTCCCCTCGACGAATTCGGCGAGCTCGACGAACGCCACGCCCGGGACCAGGGCCGAGGGATTCGGCGCGAGCCAGGCGATCAGCCCGGCACCGGCGGCGACGAACAGCGCCAGCAGCGCCGCGAGGCGCGGACGCGCAAGCGTCCCGGCAAGGACGCCGAGCGCCACGACGGCCACTGCCGTAGCGGCCACGGCTCCGACCCGCAGGGCGAACGCGCCAGGATCCAGGCGCAGCGAGACGCCGTTCGCGGTCAGCCATCCCAGCACGCCGGTGGCGATCATGCCGGCCAGCACCACCGCCGACAGCGCCACGAACCAGCCGCCCAGCAGCGTGCCCCGCGGCACCGATCGCGTCACCAGCCAGCCGGCCCGGCCCTGCTGCCGGTCCTCGGCCACGGACCACGCGGCGACGGCGGCGACCACCAGCGTCGCGGCGCCCAGCCCGATCGCCAGGCGCTGCATGGTGATCGGCAGCGCGGCCGGAGCGAGGGCGACGACGGCGCCGACGGCGACGAGCGCCAGGAGCAGGACCACCAGCCGGAACGTGATCCACAGCTCGCGCACGGCGAGCCAGGTGACGACGACGGCCTGGCTCACCGCGGTGCGACCACCCCGCCGCCCTGCGCCCGGTCCTCCTCCGGCGCTCGCCTGCGATCCGCCAGCGCGCAGATGCCGCGCATCGACATCGGCAACTCGTTGGCCGCGAGGTCGGCGGTGCGGGCCAGCAGCGCCGGCCGTCCACCGCGGAGGAGGGCGATGTGGGTGACCAGCCCCTCCTCACTGGCCGGATAGCGGCTGGCCAGCAGCACGGTTCGGCGCCGACCGGGCAGCCGCAGCAGCCGGGCGCGCTCCGCCGCCTCGAGGGCGCGGAGCGGTTCGTCCAGCAGCAGCACCTCCGGATCGGCGAGCAACGCGGCCGCGAAGCCGGTCCGCTGCAGCAGCGGTGGACCACCCCGTCGGACCGGTCGATCCGCCGTATCGCCGACGATGTGGACCCATGCCAACGCTCGCTCGGTGCGTCGAGCGGCCTCGGCCGAGGGAAGCTCGAGCAGGCCCGCGGCGAGCGCCAGCGCCTCCCGCGGCGTCATCCACTCCGGGATGCCGGGCTCGGGTCCGACGTACGCGATGCGGCGCCCCCAGCCCTCGGCCGACGGGTCGGCCAGGCCGGCAATCTCCATCCGACCGCGTGACGGGCGCGACAGCCCGGCCAGGATGCGCAACAGCATCGAGGCGCTCTCGTCCGGTTCGGCCACGATGAGCAGGCGCATGCCGACCGGCACCGAGAGCGTGCAGCGGTCGAGCAGGCGCTTGCGGGTCAGGCCGGAGCACGACACGGCCGCCGGGCGCAGCACCCGGAGCGACGGCGCGCTCCACAGCGCGTCGGGGGTCGAGCTCGCCAGCACCGCACCTCCTCGTCGGGCCCTCCGGATGGCCGTCGGCCGATCCTAGCATGGGGTCTTGACGCCGCCGGAGGCTCCGCATATCATAAGCATTCCCTTATATAAATTCCCGTTTGATAAAGAAGGGCTATGTGATTCCCACGCCACCCGAGACCCCGGCCGACCAGGACCTCAGGCGCCTGCGGACCCTCTATCGCGCGCTCGGTGACGAGACGCGCCTGCGCGTCATCGGCCTGCTCGCGGAGGTCGGACCGTTGCCGGTGCGCGAGCTCTCGTCGCGCGTGGGTTTGTCGCAGCCACTGATCAGCTGGCACCTCCGCATCCTGCGGCTGGCGGGGCTGATCGACACCAAGCGCCAGGGTCGCGAGGTGATCTGCCACCTGCGCACGGACGCTTTCGAGGAGCTGCACGAGGCCGAGGGTCGCCTGGTCGGCGGCACGGCGGGAGTGGCGCGCGCGACCGGCGCGGCAGGGACGGTGCCCGATGTCAGCTAGCACCCCCAGCGCCCCGCACGCGAGGGGCACCTCCGTCCTCTCCAACCGGTTCAAGCAGGGCGGACGCGCACTGCTGGCGCCGCTCATCCGCCTGGCGATGGCCCTGCACCTCACGCCAAACACGATCACCGTCATCGGACTCTCCATCACCATCATCGCCGCCACGCTGGTCGCCTTCGACATCTTGCTGGTGGGGGCCGCTCTGCTGGCCTTCGGCTCCGTGTTGGATGCGGTCGACGGTGGCCTGGCGCGCGCGCAGGGCACTGGCACGCCGTTCGGCGCCTTCTTCGACTCGACGCTGGACCGCTCCGGGGAGGCGATCCTGTTCATCGGCCTCGGCATCTGGCTCCTGCGCACCCAGCCGGACCCGGTTCTGCCCATGCTCGCGCTGCTGATCGCGATGGCAGCGTCGCTCCTCGTCAGTTACGCCCACGCGCGGGCGCAGGGCATCGGTCTCTCGGCCGACGTCGGCCTCGCCCCACGCACCGAGCGCCTGATCCTGGTCATCACCGGGGTCGCGCTCGCCGGGATCGGCTTCACCGCCGGCCTCATCGGCATCCTCGTCATCCTCGCCATCCTCACGGTGGTGACCGTCGCCCAGCGCATCTGGCACGTGTGGCACCTGAGCGCCACTTCCGCCCACATCAAGGAGAACTGACCTCGTGGCTTCCACTAACGGCAAGGCCGCCAGCAACGGCCACCGGATCAACGACGGCAAGGTGCGGGTCGCCATCGTCGGCGTCGGCAACTGTGCCAGCAGCCTGGTCCAGGGGCGCTTCCACTACGCCGATGCCAAGGACGGGGACTTCATCCCCGGACTGATGCACGTCAACCTGGGCGGCTACCACATCCGGGACATCGAGTTCGTGGCGGCCTTCGACGTGGACAAGAACAAGGTCGGCAAGGACCTGTCGGAAGCGATCTACACCGAGCCGAACAACACGTTCCGCTTCGCCGACGTTCCGCACCTGGGAGTGAATGTCGACCGCGGCATGACGCACGACGGTCTCGGCAAGTACCTGAGCGAGATCATCGAGCCGGCGCCCGGCCCGACCGCCAACGTCATCGGCATCCTCAAGGAGCGCAAGGTCGACGTGCTGGTGAGCTACCTGCCGGTGGGCAGCGAGCAGGCCACGAAATGGTATGCCGAGCAGGCGATCCAGGCCGGCGTCGCGTTCGTCAACGCCATCCCCGTCTTCATCGGTAGGGAGCCGTACTGGCAGCGTCGCTTCGCCGATGCCGGGTTGCCGGTCATCGGCGACGACATCAAGAGCCAGGTCGGCGCCACGATCACCCATCGCGTGCTGACCAGGTTGTTCATGGACCGCGGCGTCCGGATCGACCGCACCTACCAGCTGAACTTCGGCGGCAACACCGACTTCCTCAATATGCTCGAGCGCGACCGACTGGAGTCGAAGAAGATCAGCAAGACGAACGCAGTGACGTCGATGATCGACTACGAGATCGACGACGAGGACATCCACGTCGGCCCGTCGGACTACGTGCCGTGGCTGAAGGACCGCAAGTGGTGCCACATCCGCATGGAGGGCACGACCTACGGTGACGTGCCGCTCAACCTCGAGCTCAAGCTCGAGGTCTGGGACTCGCCGAACAGCGCCGGCGTCATCACCGATGCGATCCGCTGCGCGAAGCTCGGCCTCGACCGAGGCCTGGCCGGCACGCTGGTGGCGCCGAGCTCGTACTTCATGAAGAGCCCGCCGCTGCAGATCCACGACGACATCGCCCACAACCGGGTCGAGGACTTCATCGCCGGCACGGACAACGAGGTTCTCAAGGGGACCGAGAAGCCCGCGCACCGCAAGACGAAGAAGCTCGCGAAGCCGAACAAGCGGGCCGAGGCGAAGGCGGCGGCTGCCGAGGTCGCGTAGGATCGGCAGGTGCCTGCCAGCGACGCGACGGAGACGCTCAGCACCCTGTCCGAGCCGGCCGGTGACGCCCGTCGCGTCACTTCACCGGCGGCGGGCGAACGGAAGCGCGAGCTGCTCACCTACTGGGGCTACCGGTTCGGCGAGAGCCTGATCACGGCGGTGCCTCGCGGTCTGGCGATGCGGGCGGCGGCTGCGGTCGGCAACGTCGCCTACGACCTGGCCGGTCCAAAGCGCGGGCTGCTCCACGCCAACCTCGCCCGCCCCATGCACCTGCCGCCGGATGACCGGCGCGTGAAGCACGCCGCGCGCCGCGCGTTCCGCAATTACGCCAAGTACCTCGTCGACATCATGCGCATGCGCGGGATGAGCGAGGAGGAGGCCCGCGGGCTGGTGCGGATCGACGACATCGAGGTGCTGCGCGAGGCGCGCGCCCGCGGCAAGGGTGTGCTGCTGTGCACGGTCCATGTCGGCGGCATGGACCTCGTCGGGAGCGCGTTGCGGGTGCACGGCGAGTCCCTCCACGTCGTCGCGGATGACACCACCTACGGGCGGCTGTATGACCACCTGGCCGCCGAACGGGCACGCAAGTCCATCTTCCTCATCGGCTGGCGGAACCTGCGCGGCCTGTTCCGCGCGCTGCGCGAAGGCGCGAACATGGTGCTCTTCTGCGATGGCGGATACCGGCGCGGCGACGTCCCGGTCGAGTTCTGCGGTGAGGCCACGACCTTCCCGATCGGCCCGGCCACCCTGGCGGCGAAGACCGGCGCGCCGATCCTGCCCGTCACCGCGCAGCGCACCGCCGACGATGGCTTCCGTGCCGGCGGGCTGCCACTGGTGGAGTGTCGCTCGACCGAGCCGGCCGAGCTGTACCGCGCGACCCAGGCCGTGGCCGATGCGCTGGGCGGGGTCATCGAGGAGGACCCCGGCCAGTGGTACATGTTCCGGCCGGTCTGGCCCGTGACGGAGGCCGATCGCGCCCAGGCGCGCGCAGCCCTGGAGGCGGCGCGGCGCGGCGAGGACTGGACGAAGATCTCCGCCTGATGCTCCTGCGCGCCGGGCTCGCCCTCGCCGACCGGGTCGCCGCCATCCTGCCGGCCCGCCTCGCCTACGGGCTGGCGGACCTCGCCGGCGACGCCTGGCACCGCCTCGCACCGGACCGACGCAGGCTGGTGGCCGCCAACCTGGCCCGGGTGCTGGCCGCGACCGGACGGCCGAGCAGCGGCGCCCCGCTGGCCCGCGCGGTACGAGCCGCGTTCCGCAATCACGCCCGCTACTACCTCGAGCTGGTCCGCGCGCCGAACTATCCGCCGCAGCGGATCGACGACATCGTCGACGTGCCGGACTGGGAGTCCTACGAGCCTGCGCTGCGCGACCGCGCCGCCATCCTCGTCAGCTGGCACCTCGGCAACTTCGAGCCGTTCGGCATCTACCTCGCGGTCCGCGGGTTCCGGCCGCTGGCGCCGGTCGAGGAGATCGAGCCGCCGGAGCTGTACGAGTTCATCGCCGCCCGCCGCGGCGCCGGCGGAGTCGACATCGTTCCCCTCGCGAAGTCGCGTCGCGCCCTCGTCGACCGACTGAGGGACGGGGGTCTCGTGGCGATCATCGGCGACCGCGATCTCACCGGCGACGGGCAGCCGGTCACGATCTTCGGGCATCCGACGACGATGGCCATCGGCCCTGCGTGGTTGGCCGTGAACCAGAGAGCGTCGCTCGTCGCCGGCAGGTGCCTGCGGCTCGGCCCCGATCGCTTCCGCGTGGTCGGCACTGTGCTCGAGGTTCCCGACAGCGGCGATCGTCGGGCCGACATGCGGGTCCTCGTCGAGCGCCTGGCCGATGCGCTGGAGCACGACATCGCGGAGGCGCCGGAGCAATGGTGGGGCGCCTTCCAGCCATTCTGGCCCGACCTGCGGGGCGACGCGTGAGCGTGGCGATCAGCGTGGGGCGGCGCCGCGGGACCCATCCGCGCGGCGGCGGCGAGCGCGGCAAGGCCGACATGCACATTCACTCCCTCTACTCCGACGGCACGGCATCGGTGCGCGAGATCCTCGACCACGTCGAAGCCCATACCGACCTCGACGTCATCGCCGTCACCGATCACGAGCGGATCGACGGCGCCCTGCGCGCGGCCGAGCTGCATGCGGCGGGCGACTTCTCGTATGACCTGGTGGTCGGCGAGGAGATCACGACCCGCCGCGGCCACGTCCTGGCGCTGTTCGTGGCGGAGCGGCTGCCGGCGCTCCGCCCGCTGGACGAGACACTGCGCGCCATCCACGCGGCTGGTGGCCTGGCCATCGCCGCGCATCCGATGGCGCCGGTGCCGCTCAGCGTCGGCAAGCGCAGCCTGCGCGGCGCGCGCGACCACGCCGATGAGCACGTCTACTTCGACGCACTGGAGCTGTTCAACCCCAGCTACGCCGGCCGCGTCCGCCAGGGCGCGCGACTGGAGCTCAACGCCGCCGAGCTCGGCCTGCCGGGCGTCGGCAACTCCGACGGGCACGTGCTGGAGGGGATCGGGACCGGGTTCACCACCTTCTCCGGCCACACTGCCGAGGACTACCGCCGCTCGGTGCTGGCCGGCGACGTGACCGCCGAGGGTGCGCATTGGACCTCGTCCCACAACGCGGACGTCTACCGCCGCCAGCTGCGGGCCAAGCTCCGCCACCTGTGGCACACCGTCACGCCAGGCACCGATGACTGGCGCTGAGGGCCGCATGGGTCATACTCCGGGCGTGGCAGACCGTGCGCCATCGAACGCGCTGCTCGCCAACGCGCCGCCCACACCAGCGGCGGCCACCCGCGAGGATCGGCGCCCGCTGAAGGTCGGGATCGTCAGCCCGTACGGCTATCCGCATCCCGGCGGCGTCAACGAGCACGTGCGCCACACCTACGACTCGATGCGCGAGATGGGCCACGACGTGTGGATCATCACGAGCAAGTACGGGCGGGAGCGCGAGAGCGAGGGCCACGTCATCCGCCTCGGCACCGGCTGGGCGATGCCGCACAACGGCAGCGTGGGTCGCGTCACGCTCGGCCTGCGCTTCAGGCGCCAGGCGCAGGAAATTCTCGAGGCGCAGCGATTCGACATCCTCCACTTCCACGAGCCGTTCGTGCCGTTCCTGTCCCCCACGGTGCTCGAGGCCTCGAACACCGTGAACATCGGGACGTTCCATGCGTTCGGCGGCTTCAGCCCGTCGTACTGGGTCGGGAGCCGCTTCGCCGGTCGCCTGGCGGACCTGCTCCACGGGCGGATCGCGGTGTCCGGGGCGGCACGCCACTTCATCAGCCGCTACTTCCCGGGTGAGTACCGCATCATCCCGAACGGCGTCGACCTGGAGCGATACGCCGGGGCGCAGCCGTTCGAGGAGCTGCGCGACGGGACGCTCAACATCCTGTTCGTCGGGCGCTTCGAGGAACGCAAGGGCCTGATCCACCTGCTCAAGGCGTATCACCGGCTGCGGAAGCGTCGCGTCGACGCGCGGCTGCTGGTGGTCGGCGACGGTCCGAAACGGCGCGAGTACCGCCGCTTCATCGGCCTTCGCGGCATCCGCGACGTCGAGTTCCTGGGCCGCGTCTCGGACGACGACAAGGTCCGCTACTTCGCATCGGCCGACATCTTCTGCGCACCGAACACCGGCCAGGAGTCGTTCGGCATCGTCCTGCTCGAGGCGATGGCCGCCGGGGTGCCGATCATCGCCTCCGACATCCACGGCTTCAAGAATGTCATCCAGCGCAACGTCCAGGGCCTGCTGGTCGAGCCGCGCAATCCGCGCGCGCTAGCGGCCGGCCTCTACGCCCTGGCCCGCGACCCCGACCTGCGACACGAGATGGGCGAGGCGGGCCGCGCGCGAGCCCCCGAGTACACCTGGGACCGTGTCACGGACCAGATCGTCGACTTCTACTACGAGACTCGTGATCGGGTGCTGGCCAGCCGCACGTAGCCCCGGTCAAGGCCGTCAGGACTCGAGGTGCCAGAGCGCGCGGTAGTAGCGGATGCGTTCCGCGTCGGGTTCGATGCCGTAGGCGTCGAACAGCTGCTGCTGATGTCCCTCGCCGAAATTCCAGTCCAGGCTCATCGACGCGATCGCGAGGTCGGCCCATCGGTCGCCGACGGCGAGGTCGCCGAAGTCGACGTTGCCCGTCCACTGCCCGTCCGGGTCGATGAGCGTGTTGGGAGCGCACGCGTCCCCGTGGACGAGGACCGGATCGCTGATGGGCGGACGCGGCCCGAGGGATCGGGGCGTCCGGCCGACCCACACCTCGGCCGTCCACTCCGCGGGAAACTCGTCGACCGGGATCGCGTGGATCGCCCGCAGGCCAGCTGCGATCGCCCGGATCGCCTCTGGCCGCCGCGACCGCCACGTGTCGCCGACGGCAGACCCTCCAGGCAGGCCCGATGTCACGAGCCACTGGGCTGCCGAATCGGCGCCGAAGGCGATGACGCGCGGGGCCGGGTGCCGCCCGTGGAGCCAGTCGAGCCGGCGGCGTTCAAGCTCGAGGTCGACGCCCGTCTGCGGCGGATTCCACTTGATGAAGTCCTCGCCCACCCGGAACGTCAGTCCGCCGAGCTCGTTGCGCCACGCCAGCTCCAGTGGCCGGCCCGCGGCAAGCTCCAGCACCGCGTCGGGGATCGGGTCATCCCCAAGCGAATGGAATGCCGCGAGGGCTGCGGAATCCGGCACGCTCACAGTGGCTTGCGCCAGGCCGTAAAGGTCTTCACCGGCGCGAAGCCGAGGGACCGATACAGGTCGGTGGCGCCAGTCGGGCTGTCGGTGTCGACCCCCAGGCTGGCTCCGGAGTACCCGGCCTCGCGCGACGCCACCAGGGAGGACGCCAACAGCGCCTTCGCCAGCCCGCGCCGCCGCCACGGTCGGCGGACCGAGACCCCGGCGACGTAGACGCGGTCCCGTCCGTGTCGCCGGTTCTCCTCGACGGGGACGACCGTGACGATCACTCCGGCGATCTCGTCGCCCTCCCAGCCGACACGCCAGAACGAGGGGTCGGCGTTCGTCGGATCGGCCTCGAACTCGCGCCAGTTCTCCTCCGTCCACTCGGACATTCCCCAGTGATCGCGGAACGCCTCGGCCTCGGCATCCCAGATCTGGCGGTACTGGTCGCGGGTCACCGGGCGCAGCTCGATCCCGTCCGGCATCGGAGGCGCCTCGATCCCGTCCAGCGGCTCGGCCACCATCTCGTAGAAGTAGCGCACGATCTCGTAGCCGCTCCCCTGCAGGAGAGCGTCGTTGCCGGCGTCGAGGTCCGCGGCCTCCGAGGACAGCCACTTCGGCGCCACGTCCGGATGCCCGGCGGCGATCTCTCGAAGCCGTGCCTCGTTGTGGCGGTGGAGCGCCGTGCCGATCCCGCGTCGGCGCCAGTCGGGGTGGACGAAGCCGAAGTTCTCGTACGATCGTCCGCCCTCGACCAGGTCCTGCCAGAAGACGCGGGTATAGGCGACGAGCTCGCCGTCCACCTCGGCGAGAACGATGTCGCGTTCGTGGTCGCAGTTGACGTGGTTCGCGTAGGCGATGGCCATCTGGTCGACGGTGATCGCCTCGTCGATGCCGTTCGCCGCGGTCGCCGCCTGGTGGACGCGGTGCATCTCGGCGTGGTCCTCCGCCCCGCGGTAGTGGCGGAAGCGCAACCCCGCGACGGTCGGCATGCCGATCTCGGTGGCCTCGATCATGTCGCCGGCCCCTCCATCGGCTTGCGCATCGCCACGAAGCGGTCGTGCACCTCGAATCCCGCGGTCTCGTACAGGCCGAGCGCTCCGGTCGGGTTGGCGGCGTCGACGCCGAGCATGGCGCTGGTCATGCCCCGCTCGCGCAGCGCCTCGAGGGACCGGCCGATGAGCGCGCCGGCGAGCCCGCGCCGCCGCCAGGCCCGTCGCGTGAACACCGAATCGAGCCATCCTCGGCGCACGCCCAGCGCCTCGTTCTCCTCGGTTCGGATTTCGTTCCAGACACCGCCGGCGACCTCGTCACCGTCCCATGCGATCAGCCACAGCGATGTATCCGTATCCGGGTCGCCCAAGATGCGCTCCATCACCTCGATCGACTCGTCCGACCCACCCCAGTGGTCGCGGAACGCCTCGCGATTCGCTCGCCAGATCGTCTCGTGCTGGTCGGGCGTCACCGGCCGCAGCTCCAGCCCGTCGGGCATCGCCGGCATGTCGATGCCGTCCAGGGTCGGCCGGACCATGTCGAAGAACCATCGGGCCACCTCGTAACCGTTGGCGCGCAGCAGTGCCTCCCCAGTGCGGCCGGCCGGAGCGAAGGACGCGAAAATCTGGGGCCGCTCGGACCGATGCTCCGCCGCACGCTCCCGACACCGGCCCTCAAGCTCTGTGAGCAGCGCCGGCCCAATGCCCTCACCACGGTGCGGCGGATCGACCGAGCCGAAGTGGCGGTACTCGCGGTACTGGCCGTCCCGCGTGTCGACCCACTCGACGCGCCCGACGGCAACGACCTCGCCGTCGAGCTCGCCGATGACGACGTCGCGCGTCGGGTCGAAGTGGTCGGTCGGATGCGAGAACCAGGCGCGGATGCCCTCCTCCGGCCAGACCTCGTCGATTCGGTCGGCTGCCGCGGAGGCGTTAGTCACCCGGACGAAGGCGGGGATGTCCGCCTCCCCGGCGTAGCTGCGGAAGCGGAGCCTCGCCGCAACGGTCATCGCGGCGCCTCCATCGGCTTGCGCCACGCGGTGAAGCGCTCCGTCACCCCGAAGCCGGCCGATTCGTACAGCCCGTACGCCCCGGACGGATTGTCGGCGTCAACGCCCAGCGCAGCCACCTCCAACCCCTCGTCGCGTAGCAGATGCAGCGAGCGCACGATGAGCGCGCGCGCCAGACCGCGACGCCGCCACGCACGCCGCGTGAAGACCGACTCGAGCCAGCCGCGCCGGAGCCCGAGCACCCGATTCTCCTCGGCGTACACCGCGTTGATGACCGCCGCGGCGACCTCGTCGCCGTCCCACGCCACGACCATCCGTTGCGGCTGGAAGTCCGGTGACTCCAGCCAGCGTCGGTAGTTCTCCTCCGATTCGTCGAAGCCGCCCCAGTGGTCACGGAAGGCCTCGTGATCTGCCCGCCAGATGGTTGGCACATCCGGCAGCGACACCGGCCGCACCTCGAGCCCGTCCGGCAGCGCAGGGATCTCGGGCAGCTCGCCGGTCAGGGAGCGTTCCATGTCGGCGAACCAGCGCACAGGGCTATACCCGGCCCGCTCGTACAGGATCGGCGCCCCGACGCTCGTGTCGGCGCTGCCCAGGCCGAAGACCCTCGGGCGGTCGACCTCGTGGGCCCCGGCCAGTTCGCGCGCCAGCTCCTCGTTGCGTCGCAGCATGGCCGCGCCGATCCCGCGGCGCCGGGCCGACGGATCGACCCAGCAGCGGAAGCGGTACTCGCGCACGCCGTCGGAGGCGTCATTCCACGAGCGCTCCCCGGTCGCCACCACCCGTCCATCGAGCTCGACGATGTCGACGTCGCGCGCCGGGTCGAACTGCGCCGATGGGTGGGACCACCAGGCCCGCTGCTCCTCCACGCTGGCCCGCTGGCTGACCCGGTCGGCGGCCCACTCCGCGTTGGCGATCCGGACCGCATCGGCCAGGTCGCCTTCGCCGCCGTAGGGTCGGAAGACGAGGCCGGGAATCTCGGCCGCGCGAGCGGCCGCATCGGTGGATGTCACGAGGTTCTCCATCAGCCCACCCTCTTCAGCTTGCCGGTGCGCTTCGCATAGCGCTCCGCGACCCCGAAGACCTTGACGCCCAGCGGGACGAGCACCGCGCCCATGATCACGAGCGGCCAGACGTTCTCCAGCAGCTCGGTCACCGGCTTGCCGTCGATCAGCCCGCCGCGAATCCCCTCCAGCACGTAGGTGCCCGGCGAGAATTGCCCGACGAACTGCATCCACTCGGGCAGGATCGTGGGGTCGTAGTAGACGCCGCTGAAGAGCAGGATGATCGACTGGATGACGAACACCATCTGGTCGCCGCGCTCCACGTAGAGCAGCGGCAGGATGGCGGCCATCATGCCAACGCCCACGAAGCTGATCGATCCGAGCGCCAGGAACACGCCGGCGGTCACGAAGTTGCCGCCCGTGAACTCGACGTCGAAGAAGAGCAGCATCACGATCAGGATGATCACCATCTGGATCACGGCGTAGGACACCGCGAAGAAGGTGGAGCCGACCAGCTGGGTGTAGCGCCGCACCGGCGCCATGAACGTGTATTCCAGCGTTCCCTCCCAGCGCTCCCAGGTCACCGTCTCGCCGATGAAGCCGAAGACGATCGACAGGAAGTTCCAGAAGATTGCGCCGATGATCAGCGTCTGGAGCAGGATCGGGTCGTCCTGGGCCACGCCGATGAAGGCCACCGCCAGGGCGGCGGCCAGCGAGTAGACGAGCCAGGCGACCTCCCAGCCCCAGTACCGCTTCGTCAGGTTGAAGTTGCGCTCGACGAAGGCAAGGCTCGCCCTCAGTTCGCGCGTCGCGATCGTCATTGGTTCGTTCTCGTTCGTCCGTATCGGAAGTGAGGCCGATGGACCGGCCGGACCCTCATCGGGCCCGGGCCGGTCGCATGGCCGGCTCGTTCGCCAGGCGGCTCCCGAGGGAGACCAGCCGGCGACCGATCCAGCGGCGCACCGTGCGCCGCTCGTGGCGCTTGCTCACCAGGAGGCTCGTGCGGTCCAGCCGCACCTGGCGCTCCTCGATGAGGGCGAACACCACGCGCAGGTCCAGGTAGCTATGCACGGTCATCACCTCCTTTCATTCGTCCTTACTCGTCGTTGTCGATCTCGTTTCCGTTCTCGTCGACATCGTCGTCGAGACTCTTGCCGGTGAACGTCATGAACACGCTCTCCAGCGTCGGCTCCTTGCCGTAGTCGCGCGCCACCAGCTCCATCAGCTGTGCCGGCGTCCCCTCCGCCACCACGCGGCCGTCGTTGATCAGCGCGATCCGATCGCACAGCCGCTCGGCCTCCGCCAGGTCGTGCGTCGTCAGCACGATCGTGGCGTCGTGCGTGTCCCTGACCTCCTCGATGAAGGTCTGCACGTCCAGCTTCGACCGCGGGTCGAGGCCGGTGGTCGGCTCGTCGAGCAGCAGGACCGTGGGGCTGGTCAGCAGCGCCCGCGCGATGGCGACCTTCTGCTGCATGCCGCGGCTCATCTGCTCCACCGGCCGGTTCAGGCGCTTCTCTCCGACGCCCAGCCGGGCGAGGATCTCGATCACCTCGAGGCGCGCCTTCTTCGCATCCATCCCGTACAGCCGCGCCGCGTAGGCGAGGTTCTCGTGCGGGGAGAGCTTCTTGAAGAAGGCCGCGTCCACGCTGACCCGGTTGATCAGGCGCTTCACCGCCATCTCGTCTCTGGCGACGTCGTGCCCGAGCACCTCGATCCGCCCGCTGTCGATCGTCAGCAGCGTGCTGACCAGGCGGATCAGCGTGCTCTTGCCCGAGCCGTTGGCGCCGAGGACGCCGTAGATCTCGCCACGCCGGATCGACATGCTCACGTCGTTCACGGCGAGGACCGGCTTCTTCTTGCGCCCGACCACGAACCGCTTCGTGGCGTGGTCGATGAGCAGCGCCGGCTGCTCGCCGTCCGGCGGTGGGCCGACGCGGCGAAGCGGCTCGGTCGTCCTCATCGGCGCCGTTGCCGTTTTCGGTTCATCCATGAGCTCGATCATCGTGGTCGTCCTGTCGTACGTTTCGTCCGTTCGTTCGTCGTTTGCCGCGAATGGGAAGAGCCGCGGTCCGTCGCTCCTTCGGTCCGCGGCTCTCGTCGTTGCCCCGTGGGCAACAAAAAACCGTGGACCCGATCCGGCCCACGGCTCGTGGTGTCTGCTGGCGGTCATTCCGCCGACGCTTCTACCTCGACCAGGGCACAGATCTCCCGTCGCCGTCGCTGCCGGCTGGCGCGAGGCGGTGCGCAATGAAGGCGCAGATGCGGAGATGCATTGCCGTCAGATCGCTCCTCGTAACTGGTGGTTGGTGGCCGGTCACCCACGGGGCAGCGTCATCTGCGGTCCGGGGTGCCGGGGGAGTCTACGACCGGCGCTTGCTCGGTGTCAAGGTTGTCAGGTCGCGCGCCACAGCAGCCAGGAATCGCGCATGCGCTGGACCTGGCCCGGGGTGAATTCGGTGATGCACGAGTCGTCCGAGTAGTCCATGTAGTTGTGAATCGGGTCGAGGCCCGGCGCCGGGCAGGTGTTCTTGCCCTCGGGGCAGCCGGACGTGGCGGACTTCTGGGGCGGCGTGTCGGCGACGAAGTCGCCGTTCTTGTTGCACTGGCCGAAGAAGGTGTGCTCGAGGTTCAGCCAGTGACCGGCCTCATGCGTCAGCGTGTCGCCTTCATCCGATACGCCCGCGTACTCGGTCGAGACGCCGGGCATCGTCCGCCAGTCGATCACGATGCCGTCGAGGTAGGCCTGCGCGGTGTCCGTGATCTCGGGCAGGTAGGCATAGCCGAGGTACGCGCCGCCGCTGGTCGAGTAGATGTTGAGCGTGTTGTCGCCACCCTGCTTGAGGGCTCGCTTCATCTCGTGCTCGGCGCCGGCCGACTGCGATCGATACCACACGGCGTTGTTCGTGCGGGTGATGCCGGCGAGCGAGAACGTGAAGCCGCTTGCCGCTCCACCTGCGCCGCCGCTGAAGGCGCGGTTGATGACACCGATCTGGCTGGCGATCTGCGAATCCGTGACGGCGCCCGCGGCGCCGTCCGTCACGACGTGCCAGTACACCGGGACGGTGACCGAGAAGTTGCTCGGCGCGCGGCCCTTGGCGGCCTGTGGCAGGTCGCGAACGATCTGGCCCGTGTCCTTCTCGCGGGCGCGGCCGTGACTGTCGACGGCGGTACCCCGGTCCCGGGCTTCGGCGCCGGGCCCTGCCGCCGCAGCCGCGATCTCCGCCGGGGAGCACGCCCATGCAGCCAGGGCATTGCTTGCGTGCAGCGGAGACGCCGTCCCCACCAGCGAAAGACAGAGCGCAGCGGACGCCAACAGCGTCAGGGCGCGACGTACGACGGTCATGAACGGTCCTCCTGCCGGGCGGCCAGGCTGCCGCCATCTCGGCGATCGGGAGAATGTACGCCCATCGGAGGGCACGCGCCGTCAATCCAGGGCGATCGGCACAGGCCGTCCAGCACTGGTCCTGCCGGGGTCGTGGGCGGTAAGGTGCACATCCGAGCAGGAGAATCGTGACCCATGCGCATGAACCGCGGCCTCGTCTTCTGGGGCATCGCCCTCGTCACCGCCGGCCTGGTGGCGCTCGCCATCCAGACCGGCATCATTCCGGAGGAGACCGCCAGGCAGGCCTGGGGCTGGTGGCCGGTCGTCCTGATCGTCCTCGGCATCGCCGTCATCGCGGGACGATCGCCGTTCGCCATGCTCACGAGCATCGTGGCGGGCCTTGTCGTGGGAAGCCTGGTGGGAACGCTGGTGGCGGGATGGCCGGACGGCCTCTCCATCGGCTGCGGCGGGCAGACCGACGACCAGATCGCTGCTGACGGAGCGTTCGAGGCGGCGGCGGCCGATGTGGAGCTCGACTTCGACTGCGGCGAGCTGGCGGTTGCGATGGGCGACGGCAGTGCGTGGCGCGTCGACGCGCGGCACGCGGCGGGGGCCGAGCCATCGCTCGAGTCCGGCGCCGACTCACTGCGCGTCGAGGCGGATGCCGGGACGTCGTTCCTCGGGTTCGGCGATGCCCGCCAGGCATGGGATGTGACCCTGCCGGCCGAGGTCGAGCTGGCCCTCGGGGTCAGCGCCAACGCCGCCTCCTCCCGGCTCGACCTGGCTGGTGCGCTGCTGTCGACGCTGACGATCGACGCCAACGCGGGTGAGGTGATCCTCGACCTGGCGGGAGCATCGGTCGAGGACATGACCGTCGAGGCCAACGCCGGCTCGCTCAGCGTCACGGTGGACGAGTCGACCGTGGCGAATGCATCGGTCCAGATGAACGCAGGGTCCCTGGAGCTGTGCGTGCCCGACGACGCGACCGTGTCGATCTCGGTGAACGACGACAACGTGACGTTCAGCCACGACCTCGACGACAGCGGCCTCACGCGCGACGGCGACACGTGGCGCAGCGGCGACGACCCGGTGGACGTGGCCTTCGAGATCCAGGGCAACGCCGCCAGCCTCAGCTACAACCCCGATGGAGGCTGCTCATGAACCGGCGGTTCTATCGGTCGCGGACCGATACCATCCTGGGCGGCGTGGCCGCCGGCCTGGCGAACTACCTGAACGCCGACCCGGCGCTCGTGCGGATCGCGTGGGCGATCCTCACCCCGCTCACCGGCGGGGCGGCCTTCCTCGCCTATATCGTGGCGTGGATCATCGTGCCCGAGGAGCCGCCCGGTGTGACAACCGCGCCCCTCACATCGGATCCGGTCGCGGCCGCAGATGGCTCGGATGAAGCGGGCGAGAGCGCCTACGCCCCGGCACCTGCACCGGCGGAACCCGTTGCGGACCGCGACACCGGTGGCCGAGCGGCTCTCGTCATCGGCATCGGCCTCGTCCTGCTCGGCATCTGGTTCCTCGTGCGCGAGTACCTGCCGGCGATCAACTGGGATCTGCTGTGGCCGGTGGCACTGATCGGCATCGGCGCCCTCATCCTGGTCACGTCGATGCGGCGGCGGACCTGAGGAGTCTCGCTCCCCGCATTTGCGCTGCATGCATCCAACGGCAATGCAGCGGCTCGTCCCTGGCCGTCACGTGCCCCCGATGCAAGCCATGGCCGACATCCGCGCCAATCCGCGGCCAGGTTCGCCGTTGGTTGCCACCCCTGCAAACCGGCCAACGGGCCGGGCCCGGTAGCGGACCTCAGCTCCCCTCGGGCATCGGCGGTGCGGAGGGTCCGGCGGAGGTCGGCCGACGTGGCCGGCGGAGGGCCACGTCGCTCCCACCAGTCCCGGCCGATCAGCGCGAACGCCACCGCCCCGGCCGCCACCAGCCCGCCCAGGATGACCTTCAGCGCGTCCGCGGCGAGGAGCTCTCCCCGCTCGCCGGTCGGCGGATCGGGGAACTGGAAGGCGAAGTTCCACGGCGGCAGGGCGCGTGCGGCGTTGATGTACCAGTCGGGCATCGGCAGCGCCGCCCCGAGCGGGAAGACGAGGATGCCGGCCACCACCACCAGGCCGAGGTAGCCGATGGCCAGGTCGCGCCAGGCCGGCCGGCGGAGGAGCTCGTCCACCAGGTACGCGACCGCGATCATCGCGAAGATCACCGCGGTGAAGTAGTGATACGCGAAGGTGGCGCGCTCGATCCGAACCCACGGCACGAGCTGGAAGGCGAAGGCCGCGACGATCAGCACCAGGGCCATCGAGCGGCGCTTCCAGGCCAGCACCGCGCACACCACGATGGCCGGCACGCCGGCCCAGAACAGGACCGGGTTTCCGCCGTTGTAGATGACCGCGATCCAATCGTTGTCGTAGGTGCCGTTGAAGAACCAGGTCGGTTTCAGGGCGAGCGGCCAGCTCCACCACGGCGAGGCGCTGTCGTGACCGGCGGTCAGGTTGAAGTGGTAGCCGAACATCTGGGCGTGCAACTCCTCGAGTGACCACCCGTAGCCGGGGCCGCCGCCCACGGTCCAGTCGTGGCCGAGCTGGAGGTAGGGGATGTAGCTCAGCGCATAGACGACGAGCGGCACGACCACCAGGCACGCACCCATCCACGCCCAGGCAAATCCGCCCATCTCGCCCGGGCGGAACCAGCGAGCGTCGGAAGCGCGGTCGCGCAGCGAGGCGATGGCGCGCCAGGCGAGCAGCATGCCGGCGATGCCCATCAGCAGGTAGGCGGGCCACTCCGCCTCCGCGCCGCGTGCCAGCAGCGCGAAGACGTACTCGACCGCGCTGCCCGGCGTGCGCGAGGACTCCACCTGGTTCGAAGCCAGCACGAAGGCGAGGCCGACGCCGGTCAGGATGGCGATGGTGGCCGGCACGGCGGTGAGCGCCTCTCCCAGGTCGAGCCGGATCGGCCGCGCCCAGGTGATGGCGAGGGCGAGGGCGAACAGGCCCAGCATGATGACGAGGAAGGGCCACGGCGCACCGAGGCCGCCCACGATGGCCGCCAGGGCGACAAGGCCGACGAGCACCAGCCGCCCCAGCGCCGAGCGCGCCAGGACGAGCACGATCAGGCCGGCCATGGCATAGAAGCCGACCCACTTCGTGGCAGCCGACAGGCCGATGAGGACGCCGACCAGCGGCAGGACCCACCAGGCGCTGCGCGCCCATCGGCCGGACCAGACCTGCCAGAACAGCGTGTAGGCCGCGACCACGAAGGTCGCCACGTAGATGTCGTTCATGCTGATGCGGCTCATCACGAAGCTCATTCCGTCGATGGCGACGAAGGCGGCGGCGAGCACTGCGATTCGGCGGCGGCTGAACATCGTCGCCGCCAGGAGGTAGATGAGCCCGACGAGCACGGCGCCGAAGACGACGCCCCCCAGCCGCCACGCGAACGCGTTGCTGCCGGCGTCGATCCGCACCAGCGCGCCCTCACCGGACGGGTCGGCTGTGCTGACCAGCAGGGCGGCGTGGTCGTCGCCCTGGGCGGTGGAGGCGACGTCGAAGGCCATCGCCAGCGGCGTCCCGGGCAGCGGGGTGGTGTCGAAGGCGCCGGCACCGATGGTGCCGTCTCGACGTGATTCGACGTGCGGCTCGATGGCCCACACCTCGGGCGTGTCGTCGGGACCGATGCCGGCGACGTACACCATGCCGGCGACGCGCTGAAGGCCGATCAGCGACCCCGCACCCGGCAGCGGCACCAGCCCGATCGTGTTCTGGCCGTCGGCGTCGATCGCGGCGAGGCCGCCTCCGGTGACCGGGTGCTCGTCGGTCGATCCCAGCGGCCCGGTCAGTGCGAAGATCTGCTGATCGTCGCCGCTGCCGCGCGTGATCAGGGGCCCTGTCAGGGGAGCGCTGGGGTCGACGACCCCCAGCTCCTCGAGCGTTGTCGCGTCGAGGAAGGCGACCACACCGCGGGCGGCATCGGTCACCGCTACCGCGTCCGGCTCGTCGTCGACGCCGTGGACCAGGCCGAGGCCGCCGTACGTGCCCTCCGCGGTCGCCAGGACGGCATCGGTCGCACGCTCGATCACGGCGACGGCCTCGGGACCCCTAGCCAGGACGGGGTCGGCCGCTTCGTTCGCGACCAGGATCTGGCTCACCGAGCCGAGCTCGGTCGAGATCGGCGGTCCGGCCGGTGGGGCGCGGCCGTCCGGTGAGGCGAGCAGGCCGGCCAGCTCGTAGGTCTCGATCGTGCCGCCGTCGGCTCGACCGACGAGCAGCCGCGGCGCCTCCGCGTCGTAGGCGAGGCTGGCAATCGGTCCAGACGCCTCCCACTGAGCCAGCTCCTCGCCGGTGTCCGCATCGGAGGCCACGACGGTCGACGGCGCCTCGACGGTAAAGGCGACCGAGCGCTCCCACCCGGACGCCTCGCGGCGCGGCGCGACGGCCAGCGCGCTCGATGGCTCTTCAAGCGAGGCGGTGCCCGTCACCTTGTTGGGGTCGGCGGCCACGATCCCGCCGGCGATGAGGTACTTCGCCAGCATCGGGTGCGTCCACTCGTACACGTCGCGGTCCCAGCCCTCCTGCCAGGCGCTGAGCCATTCGGTCGCCGAGCGGCCGTGATAGACCTCGTCGAAGTGCTGGCTGCGCGGGATGTCCAGGCGCCACAACCGGAAGACGAGCGCGAACGCCACGATGGCGAGCAGGATCAGCGCGTCGCGCCGGTCGAGACGGCGCCACGGCTCGCGGAAGAAGGCGTCGGCCGCGTTCGGCGAGAGCCAGGCGAAGCGAGACGCACCTGCGGGCGCTGCTGCCCAGGCCACCGCTGCCGGCCGTGGCGGCGGACGCGCCGGTTCCGGGCGTGGCGCCGCCACTCGAGCGGGCTCCGTGACCGGGGTCAGCGACAGCCGAAGGGACTGCCACGCGACCATGGCGAGCAGCACCACGCCGAGCAGCGCGATCAGCCAGATGCCCCAATCGGTGAGCAGGGTCGAGGTGAGGAACGCGTCCTGCGGCATCGGCTGGCCGTTCGCGCCGGGATTGTTGATGCGGCCGGAGAAGGACCAGTCCTCGGTATAGGCCCAGTAGATGTTGAGGAAGAGCACCGCCGACAGTCCGCCGTATACCCACGGCCAGATCCGTCCGCTCAGCAGCAGCGGCGCCGCCAGCGCGACCGCCGGGAAGAGGTATCGCTCGTGGACCCGGGTCGGGAGCACGAAGAAGGCGATCGCGATCAGTAGCGAGGCCAGCAGCAGGCCGCGCATGTCGTCGCGGCGGGCGACCTGCCACAGCGCCAGCAGCACGACCGCGCCGAACAGGAGCGTGCCGACCTGCTGCCAGGTGAGGCCGATGCCGCCCACCACCAGCGCGACCACCGTGTCGTCGCCGCGGAAGAACGTATCCCCCAGCCCCGAGAACGGGTTGCGCCACAGGCTGAAGGCGTTGATGGTCAGGCCGGAGTACGTCTCTGAGGCCTCACAGAACTTCCCGATCAGGCTCATGACCGGGTCCGCGCCGGGCAGGCCGAAGCAGGACCGCGCGGTCGGATCGGACACGAAGACCGTCATGCCGAACGGCAGGATCAGGAGCGTGAGGCTGATCACCCCGGCGGCGAGCGAGGTGAGCACCCGGAGCGGGTCACGGCGGGCCTGGTGCTCGGGATCCGCCGATCGCCCCAGCAGGTGCCGCTTCAGGCCGACGATCGCCACGATCGGAACCAGGTACCCGAATTGGAACTTGACGAGCAGCGCCACGATGGCGCCGACGGCCGCCACCTCCGTCCAGCCCCGTGCCAGCGCGTAGAGCGTGGCCAGCAGGAGGAGAGACCCGACCGCATCGACCTGCCCCCACACCGCGGTCTCGAACACCACACCCGGGTTGAACAGATAAGCCGTGGCGGCCACCAGGCCGAGCCTCGCGCCCGAGATGTCGAGGTGGACCCGCGCGAGGAGCTGGTCACCCCACCGGCGGCAGATGACGAACAGCATCCAGGCGACGCCGACGTCGGCGAGGATGCCGGGGATCTTCACCAGCCCGCCGGTGGCGTTCTGGCCCACCAACGGCGTCAGCGCGCCGCCGATCGCGCCAAGCAGCCACAGCACGTAGAGGTAGCCGGGCGGGTAGTCGGCGAAGTAGCCGGGCTCGTAGAACGCGCCGGGCCCGACGCTCGCCATGCGCTGGCCCCAGGCGTTGAAGGCCCCAATGTCGTTGCCGAGCCCGCTGAGGGGCATGTAGATCCCGGCGATGAAGACGCGCAGCAGGAAGCCACCGACGAGGATGGCAGTGAGGATCGTCCGGGTGTCGAGGTGCCGGATTGCGTCGATCACTCCCACGCCCCGTCGGCCGACGGGGTCGCGGGTCATCGGCTGCGGCGCCCCCGTGGAGCGCGCCGAATGGAGTCGCACGCCAAGGTGGCGGTGAGTATACATCCGACCCCCCGGACGGCTCCGGGACGCGCCGGGTTGCGTCGCGTGTACGATGCACCGACTCTCTCGCGAGGTTCCCCTGCATGACCGATGACGGCATCGCGCGCCCGCGGCTGACGTTCTTCTTCCCGGCCTACAACGAGGAGGAGAACGTGGCCGAGACGGTCCGCCGCGCACTGGACGAGATCGGCAAGCTGGCCGACGGGTCGATCGAGGTCCTCGTCGTCGACGACGGGTCCACCGATCGCACCCCGCAGCTGGCCGACGAGCTCGCGACCGAAGACGCCCGCGTCCGCGTCCATCACCAGGAGAACCGCGGCTACGGCGGCGCGCTGCAGGCCGGGTTCGCCAACGCCAGAGGCGAGCTGATCTGCTTCAGCGACGGCGACCTGCAGTTCGACCTGCGCGAGATGTCGCACCTCCTCGACCGGCTCGCGGACGAGCGCCGTCCGGTCGACGTCGTGATCGGCTACCGCAGGCAGCGGCGCGATCCCCCGCATCGGATCTTCATCGCCAAGACCTACAACGCCATCGTGTCTGTGCTGTTCGGGCTGCGGGTCCGTGACATCGACTGTGCGATGAAGGTCTTCCGGCGCGAGGTGTTCGACGGCCTGCGCCTCGACGCCGACTCGCCGTTCCTGTCGGCCGAGCTGCTCATCAAGCTGCGGGCGCGCGGCGAGCGCATGGCGCAGGTCGGCGTCACCCATTACCCCCGCGCCGCGGGCACCAACACCGGCGCCAGCTTCCGGAAGATCCTGCGGACGTTCCGCGACATCGGGAAGCTGCGGTTGGCGCTGTGGACGCGCCGCGACGAGGTCCTCGGTCCGCGGCGGGCCACCGCCTAGCTAGGACTCCTCCGGCGGCGGCCCCGTCTCTCCGCCCTGGTTGGGCAGGTCGACGTCCAGCGAGTTCACGAACTCGCGGAAGACCGCCAGGCGCTCGTCCTCCTCGGCAGTCGTCTCCTCGGTGCCGTCTGGCTCCACCCCCGCCTCGTCAAGGACGCGCTCGTCGACGTAGATCGGCGATCCGGTCCGCACGGCCACCCCGATCGCGTCGGAGGTGCGTGAGTCGACCTCGGTCTCGTCGCCGGCTGCTGTCTCGAGGTACATGCGGGCGTGGAACGTCCCGTCGGTGACGTGGGTGACCACCACGCGGCTCACCGAGGAGCCGAGGGCCGCGACGGCGCTGACCAGGAGGTCGTGGGTCAGCGGCCGCTCGGCGGACAGGCCCTGCAGGCGCATCGCGATCGCGTTTGCCTCCGACTGCCCGATCCAGATCGGCAGATACCGATCCCGCTCGGACTCCTTGAGGATGACCACGTGCTGGCTCGAGAGCATGTGCACCCGCACGCTCTCCACGACCATCTCGATGAGTCGCACACGGCCGAACGGCTGGTCCGCCATGATCCGATTCTAGCGCCGGCTACTCGAGCACGAGCCGAACCACCCCGTCGGCAGTGAGCAGGTACGCGACCGGCGGACCGTCCGCCACCGAGGTCACCGAGAGCGCGCGGACGTCGCTGAGCGGGCCGGCCTCCGCACCGCCGGAGGCGCCGGCCAGCCACTGCCGGACGAAGGCGCCGTCGGCCCGCTGGAAGGCGATGAGGCGGTCGTGCGCCGCGTCGTACACGTAGAGGTACTCCCGGTCACCGACCGTGGCACCGTCGAGCAGGCGGTAATCCAGCCCGGGCCGCAGGTCCGCGTCCGGTGGCGGGTCGAGGGAGTAGTCGGCCTGCTCGCGCGGTGAGCCGAAGTCGACGCGCGTGACCGTGTCGGCGTGGAGGAGCCAGGCGTTGACGTCGACGCGCAGGTCCCGCGCCTCGCGAGGGTCGAGGTCGGGCGCCGCGGTCAGGAACGGCTCGGCCGGTTCGGGGTAGTTCACCGGGATGACGGGCGGTGGCGACCAGCGGCGGATCTCCCCCGACTCGGGATCGACCACGTACAGCGTGAAGATCTCGAGCGGCGGGCGGTGCTGGAGCGCTCCGATCATCGTGGTCTCCGAGCTCAGCGACTCCGCGCCGTTCAGCACCATGCGGCGCGGGATGCGCTCGGCCAGGTCGATGCGCCACGCCGCGCGGCCGCGATCGATGACGACCACGTCGGTCGCCGCGGTGGCGATGAGCCACGGGTCGCCGGGCACCTCCCCCGAATCGAGTGCCTGGCCGGCGCGATAGATGACCTCGGTGCTTCCGTCGGCCGGATCCAGCCGTACGACGCGTCCACGGCCGGTCTCGAGGATCCACAGCGAGCCGTCGCTCGCGGCCACCATGTCGGCCGGGTCGACGTCCTCGAGGACCGCTGCCAGGTCGACCACCACGTCGGGCGGCGGGACACGGGTGACCAGGTACAGCGCGTCGAGCCGGCCATCGACCCTGCCCCGCAATGGCGCGAGGTCGACATCGGCGACGCCGGCAGCGGCGGCTCGCTCGATGGCGGCGTGCGCGTCGGCCAGGAGCTCCGTTGCCAGCTCCGGGTCGCGGTCGACCAGGTCCGCGCCGTCGACGCGCTCCTCGACGGTGACGAGCAGGCCCGTCGCGTCGGTGATGGCCTGGCGCGCGACGGTGGCTCGAGGAATGGCGTCCGTGGGTCGCGCAGAGGGCAGGGCCGCGACCGTCGATCCGAGCGCCACGAGCACCGCGACCCCGGCCATGCCGACCAGCCCGATCCGGCGCCGGCGTCCCGCCTCCCGCTCGGCGGTGCGAGGGATGGTCCGCGGATACTCTGGCCCGCGGTGCGGAACGAAGGCGAGGATCCAGGACAGCAGGGTCAGGATCCCGCGTCCCAGGGCGCCCTTCGCGCCCTCCGCGGCGTCTCCCGCGCGATGCAGGCCGCGGCCGATGGCATCGGCCAGGGGAACGGGGCTCTGGTCAGGCAGCCCGGCGAACGGCTCGGCCGGGCGCACCGGCTCGAGCTGGTGGGTGGTGGCGGTGGCTGCCAGCTCCGTGACCTCGATGGCCAGCAGGCCATCGGACCCGGTCCCGCCACGCACGGCGAAGAGGTGCTGGAGGTACTCGACCGCCTGCACCGGGCGCATGCCCGCCAGTGCCCGTTTCAGCTCCTCCACGCCCACGGTCTGGGCGAAGTGGCGGCTGACGAGCGCGATCCGGTCGTCGGGAGCGACCCCTCCCTGCCAGGTGTACGGCTGCACCTCGAGCGCCTCGCCCAGCGTGGCGGCCACTCGGCGCTGACGGACGCGCGGGTCCTCCTCGGCCACTGCCGGAGGAGGCGGAACCTCGTACATGCGCCCGTCGCGCACCACGACGGCGCTGGCCGGCCCGAGCTTCGCCACGTGCGCCTCGCGGCCGCGGATCGCCACCGCCACGAGGCTCACGCCACATCGACGCGGGATCCCGAGCCGGCGGCGCTGGTGATACAGCCGCCGGTTGGCCCCGCCCAGAGCCTTCGCCAGCGCAACCAGCACGCCAGCCGAGAGATCGTAGTAGTAGTCGTGGACCAGGGCATCCACCGCCTCGCGGGTTGCCTTGGCCAGCGTCGGGTTCCCGCCGGTCAGCTGGGCGACGACGAAGAGGCTGCCCTTGGTGCGGGCCAGGGCGCCCACGGCCGGCTCGTCGAACACGACGAGGTCGAAGGCGTCTGCCGGCCGCTCCTCTGCGGACGGCAGGCCGATCCTGGTCGCGACGCGATTGCTCATGGCGGCCCGGGACGTGTGCTGCGGCTCTGGCCCGGATTATGACCGGCTCAGCCGGCGTGCCGACCCACCGATACGGCCAGGCCGAGCAACACGATGGTCGCCCCCGGTCGCCCCTTCATCCGCTCGTTCACGGCCCATACCAGGGCCTCCGACCGAAGCGTGAGCTCCTGGGCCAGCATCGGATCGGACGCCTCCACGTGGGCGGTGCCGCCCGTGACCCGCCTCACTGCGCTGCTGAGCGGCGGCCGGGCCAGGCGCGCGGCATCCACCACCTCCGCCCACGCCACCCGCACCTGGGCCTGGGCGAGCTGCTCAGCAGCCCCCGGACCGGCGCATGCCAGCAGGGCGCGCTGCACGGCGGCTCCGGCCTCCTCGCGCGTCGTCATGCCGCTCGCTCCAGGCGCCCGTCGACGATCCGCCACGTGGCGGCACGGCCGCCAACGACGCTGTCGAGCGTGGCCCGATCCGCGGTCGTGACGATCACCTGGCCGCGATCGACCAGCAGGGCGGCGAGGCGCCTGGCCCGATCCGGATCGAGCTCGCTGAAGACGTCGTCGAGCAGGACGATCGGGCGCGGGCCGTCGAGGCCGAGGAGGTCAGTTTCGGCCAGCTTCATGGCGAGGATGATCGTGCGTTGCTGACCGCGGCTCGCGTGCGTTGCCACATCCCGCCCGGCAAGCTCGGCGCGGAGGTCGTCGCGCTGCGGCCCGACGAGGCTCACGCCGTTCCAGGCCTCCTTCTGCCGGACGTCCGCGATGCGTCGCCGGTAAGCGCCGGCGAGCTCCTCGTCCTCCGGGATCCGGTCTGCGTCAGCATCGCGGTCCGCCCAGGCCTCCTTCAGCGCGTCGACGTACGTCAGCCGAACCGATGCACCGCGCTCGTCCGGTGCGGCCACCGCATCGTGCAGCGGACCGATGCGCGGGCGAAGCTCGGCGAGCGCCTCGAGTCGAGCGCGCATCACGCGTCCGCCGACCTGGGCCAGCTGCTCGTCCCAGAAGGCGAGCGCGTCCAGCGGTGCCTCCTCGGCGCGGATGGCCCGCAGCAGGGCGTTGCGTTGCGCCAGGATGCGCGCCACCTCCACCAGGTCCCGTGCCGCGCGCCGATCCCGCTGCGCGACGATCCCGTCCAGGAATCGCCGCCGATCCGACGGGGACCCGACCAGGAGGAGCATCTCCTCGGGACGGAAGAGGACCGATCGCGCCACCTCCGCCAGCGCGGAGCTCCGCCGCGGCACGCCGTTCAGCGTGAGGCGCTTGCGCAGCCCTGGCGTTGGCTCTGCGCCGGGAAGGACGAGCTCGACGGTGGCACCCCCCGCGCTGGTGCCACCCCCGAGGTCGAGGCGCGTGCGCCCGAACGGCGCTCCATGGCGAACGAGGTCGGCGTCGACCGACGCGCGGTGCGACCGGCCGGTGATCGCGACATGGATCGCCTCGAGCAGGTTCGTCTTGCCGGTGCCGTTGGGCGCGGCGACCACGGTCAGGCCGGGATCGGGCTCCAGCTGGGCGTCGACATAGCTGCGGAAGTCGGCCAGGCCAAGCCGGGTGAGGAGCATGGCGGCGGCGGCGGTTCGTGGAGCGGCGCGCAGCGCCATCGGCGAGGTCCCGATCAGGACGCGGTCCGCACCGGCATGATGACGTGCACGTAGTCGTCCTTGCCGATGCCGCGGATCACGCCCGGGGCCAGCGGACCGGAGAGCTCGAGCACCGCCTCGTCGGAGCCGAGGTTGCTCAGCACGTCGATCAGGTAGCGGGCGTTGAAGGCGATCCCCGTCGGGGAGCCCTCGATCGCAGCCTCGACGCTGTCCGCGTTGTCCCCGACGTCGGCGGCGTGCGCGGTGATCGACACGCCGTTGGCCTCCCCGTCCTCCGCACCGAGCTCGATCTTCACGATGTTCGCGCTGTCGCGGGCGAAGATGCTGGCCCGCCGGGTCCCGGCCAGGAATGCCTCCCGATCGATGACCGCGCGCGAGCTGTGGCTGGTTGGAATCACCGGCTCGTAGTTCGGGAACTGCCCTTCGATCAGGCGGCTGACGAGGTCGATGCCCTCGATGTGGAACAGCACCTGGCTCTTGTTCGGGGTGACCGTGATCTCGATCGGCGCCTCCGCGTCGGGCAGGACCCGCATCAGCTCGGCGTACGAGCGACCAGGAACGACGATGACGACCTCCGGGCTGACCGGCTTGTCGAGTGTCAGGGTTCGGACCGCGATGCGGTAGTTGTCCGCCGCGGCCAGCGTCATGACGTCGCCGTTGAGCCGGGTCAGGACACCGGTCAGGATCGGCCGGCTCTCGTCGCTGGCGGCCGCGAAGACCACCTCGCCGAGGGCCTCACGCAGCACCCTGGCGTCGACCGAGGTGGCCGGCGACTCGCCGATGGCGGCCACGACCGGAAACTCGTCGGCCTCGATGCCCTTGATGCTCGAGCGGTTGTTGCCGCAGGTGAGCTTCAGGGTTCGGTCCTTCTGCGACAGCACCAGGTCGATGCGCTGGTTCGGCAGCGAGGCAACAAGGTCGGTCAGGAGCTTTGCCGGCACCGTGATCTCCCCCTCCTCCGCGATCTTGCCGGGCACCCAGCAGTTGATTCCGATCTCGAGGTTGGTCGCAGTGAGCTTCAGGCCGGAGTTCTCGGTCTTGAGCAGCACGTTGGCGAGAACGGGCAGGGTCGCGCGGCTGCTCACCGCGCGGCTCACCGTCTGGAGCCCGCGCGCCAGGTTCTCCTGCATCACCGAGACGTTCATGCCGACCTCACTGCGCTGCCTCGGACACCGCTGGGATGTCCACGAGGCACATCTGAATCTCTACCGGTTCTCGATAAGGATACTCATCCGTCGTCGTCTCTCCGTAGGCGTGTGGACGATGTGGACGAGCGGCCGCCGTTGACCACGGACCGAGCGTGATGCCGGGTGCGGATAACCCTCGTCCGCCGGTGGACGCCACCCCCACGCCCCGGGGATGAACCGGGGAGGACGAAGCCGCCACGGTGGATGGAGGGTACCGGGCGCACGACCGACCCGTCACGATTGTCCACATCGGGCCCGAGATATCCACGAGATCGGGGCACTTATCCACCACAGGCGCCAGATTCGGTGCGCTGGCGCACCCGCACCGCCTGGTAGACGAGCAAGCGCTCACTCGGAGTAGATCATCTCCCGGACGGCGCTGATCTCGCGGCGCATCTCGTCGTTCTCGGACAGCTCCCGGGCGATCTTGTCGCACGCGTGGAGCACGGTGGAGTGGTCACGCCCACCGAGCTCGGCCCCGATGCGGAGCAGGCTGATGTCGGTCTCCTCGCGAATGAGGAACATGGCGATCTGGCGCGGAACGACGATGGCCCGGTCGCGCTTCGACGAGCGCAGCTGATCGAGGTTCACCCCGTAGTAGTCGGCCACGGCGCGAACGATGCGCTGCGGCGTGATCGACTTCTTGCGCGGGTTGTACATGACGTTGGACAGCACCGCCGACGCCAGCTCGATGTTGACCGGCATCCCGCTCATCGAGGCGTAGGCCACGACGCGGTTCAGCGCCCCCTCCAGCTCGCGCACGTTGCTGACGACCTTGCGGGCGATGAACTCGATCACCTCGCCGGGGATGAGGTGGAGCTGGTCCTCGGCCTTGCTGCGCAGGATCGCGATGCGCGTCTCGAGGTCGGGAGGTGTGAGGTCCGCGATCAGCCCCCACTCGAACCGGCTGCGCAGCCGCTCTTCGAGGGTGGTGATCGCCTTCGGTGGGCGGTCCGATGACAGCACGACCTGCTTACCGGCCTCGTGGATCGCGTTGAAGGTGTGGAAGAACTCCTCCTGCGTCCGCTCACGCTCCGCGATGAACTGGATGTCGTCGATGAGGAGCACGTCGATGCGCCGGTATCGGCCCCGGAAGTCCTCCATCTTCTGCTCGCGGATCGAGTTGATGAAGTCGTTGGTGAACTTCTCGCTCGTCGCGTACAGGATCCGCTTGCGCGGGAACTTGTGGGCGACGGCGTTGCCGATGGCGTGCATCAGGTGGGTCTTGCCCAGCCCCACGCCGCCGTACAGGAACAGCGGGTTGTAGGCGTGGCCGGGGCGCTCGGCGACGCTGAGTGCGGCCGCATGGGCCAGGCGGTTGGCCGAGCCCACGATGAAGTTGCTGAAGGTGTAGCGGCTGTTGAGGTTGATCGCGTTGCCGCCCGCCGACAGCGGCGGCATCTGGACCTGGGCCTCCTCGTCGACCTGCTCGGGCACCGGGCCCGAGGCGTCGGCCACCACGAACTCGACCTGGACCGAGCCACCCACCACGCGGGCCAGCGTCTGGCTGATCAGCGGGCGATAGCGGTTGTCGAGCCAGTCCCTGGCGAATCCGTTCGGAGCCGAGATGCGATAGCGGTTGTCGTCGATCTCGATGAGCTCGGTGTCCTTCAGCCAGGTCTCGAAGTTGGCCGGGGAGAGGGAGACCTGCAGCTCGCCGAGGGCGGCGCGCCACACCTGCTTCGCATCCATCAATCGAGGTTCTCCGAGCCGAAACCAGGGCGGGACAGGGCTGATGAGTCCGTCCTCCGGGCCGAGATCGGACGTCGAACGGGGTCGATTTCGGGCGGTCCGGGCCGGGGGTCGGGCCACTATAGCAGCGGCCGAAACGGCGGGGCAACGGATCAGGACCATCGACCCCCGCGAAGTCGCCCATGGGATTGCCAAGGTGACGATCCGCCGAGTTTGACCATGAAGGCGCCCCACGGCTAGAATCCGGCCAGAGCGAATCGGGCCAACCGAAATCGTGCGCGCAGGCTGGCGGAACGCCAGCCGTTCGTGTGTTTGTCGGCCGAATCGCGAAAGCTGAACGAGGAACGGCACGCACCGATGAAGAGGACGTATCAGCCCAAGAAGCGCGCGCGCAAGCGCGAGCATGGCTTCATGGCCCGCATGGCCACGAAGGGCGGTCGCCGCGTGCTCGCTCGTCGTCGGGCCAAGGGGCGCAAGCGGCTCTCAGCCTGACCGCCGACGCGGCCACGAACCGATGCCTGCGCTGCCGATGCTCCGGCGCCGGGCCGACTTCGAGGCCATCGGCCGTCAAGGCACCGCGCGCTCGACCCCGCTCCTCGTCCTCCGCTGGATGAGGACCGATCGGGCCGAGACGCGGGTCGGGCTCTCGACTCCCCGGACGCTCGGAGGAGCCGTTCAGCGCAATCGGGTACGACGTCGCCTGCGGGAGTTGCTCCGCGAGCGGATCGGACGGATTGGTCCCGGCTGGGACCTCCTGCTGATCGCGCGGCCGGCCGCCGGGGACGCCACGCACGCCGAGCTGGGAGCCGCGATCGACGCGCTCCTCCGGCGATCGGACATCGGAACATGAAGATCATCGGGCTGGGACTGATCACTGCGTACCAGAAGCTCACCGTCTGGATGCCGCCGAGCTGCCGGTACTCGCCCACGTGCTCGGCGTACACCTACCAGGCCATCGACCGCTATGGCCTGCTGAAGGGGTCGTGGCTGGGCGCGAAGCGGATCGGTCGCTGCAATCCGTTTCATCCGGGCGGCTATGACCCGGTCCGCTAGACGAGAAGAGCCGAGTTGATACCGATCATCGCCCAGGGATTCCTCGGGATCGAGAGTTTCAACCCGCCCTGGGACGTCTTCTTCCTCCCGCTCTTCAACCTGCTCATCTTCCTGTACGAGCTTCCGGTCCTCGACTTCGCCCTGGCGATCATCGTCTTCACGATCATCATCCGGACGATCCTGGCCCCGCTGTTCATCCGGCAGATCCGCTCGCAGAAGGAGATGCAGCGGATGCAGCCGCTCATCCGCGAGGTGCAGCGGAAGCACAAGGGCAATCGCCAGAAGGTCTCCGAGGAGACGATGGCGCTGTATCGGGAGCACGGCGTCAACCCTGCCGCGGGGTGCCTCCCGGTCGTGCTCCAGCTGCCGATCCTGTTCGCGCTCTACCAGGCTCTCATCCGCGCCTCGGGCACGGTCACGCTGTCGGCCGAGCAGGTGTCCTCCGAGGCGTTCCGCACGCTGAACGCAGCCGTGGACATCACCCCCCTCGCGCAGGCCGACACGTACCTCGCGCCGGTCAGCGGTGCCTGCAACCTGCCCGAGTACAGCCAGCTCCCGCAGCTGCTGCCCCTGAACTGCCAGCTGATCACTCCCATCAAGCTCGACGCGCACGTCGACACCACCGTCTCCTGGCTGTTCGGCCTCAATCTCGCCCAGGTCGACGCCGTCTTCGCGATCCCGCTGTTCGGCGGCTTCGCTCTTTCGCTCCTGGCCGTCATCGCCGCGATCCTGCAGTTCGTGCAGGTCAAGATGACGAGCCCGCGCCCCAATCCCGAGGATCCGACTTCCGGGATGACGAGCACGATGACGTACACGTTCCCCTTGCTCACGATCATCTGGGGCGGCATCTTCCCGAGCGGTCTGATCCTGTACTGGATCGTCTACACCGCATACCTGGTGGTACAGCAGTACCTGATCATGGGATGGGGCAACCTCTTCCCGCTCTTCGGCTGGCAGCCCGGCTGGGCGGCATCGCCGGAGACCGGCATCGCGAGCGGTCCGCGCCCGAAGCGCGCCCCGGCCGCTGACGCGACCACCGAGGAGCCCGATTCCACTCCCCCACGCGCCCCCGAGTCGGGCGGCAGCCGCGCCGGATCGCGGCCCGCGAACCGACGGCAGGGCGGCGCCAAGCGCAGAGGTCGAAAACGATGACCTTCAAGGAATTCACAGGTAAGAACGTCGAAGAGGCGATTCGCACCGCCATGGCCGAGTTCAGCGCCGATCTCGGCGAGCTGGACATCGAGATCCTGTCGCAGGGCAAGCGAGGCATGCTCGGCGTGGGCGGCGAGGAAGCCCGAATCCTCGCCGCGCCGAAGTCAGCCGTCGATGCCGCCGAGACGATTCGCGCGGAGCCCATCCCAGATGAGCCCATCCGCGATGAGCCCATCCGCGACGAGCCGATCGAGCCCGCCGCCGCCGAGGCACCGCAGGATGCCCCGGAACCCGAGGCGATCGCCATCGAGCCCTCCGATGCCGACGACCAGGCGGCGGAGCTCGCCGCTGCTGGTCGGACCGATGCGGGACGTCGCTCCCGAGGTGGCCGGGGCCGCGGTGGACGCGGGCGCGACGGGCGAGAGCGCGACCACGGCATCCGAGAGCCGCGCACCGACCGACCGCCGCGCGAGCCGCGCACCGACCGCCCCAGCCGTGAGCCGGCTCCGTTCGTGTCCGGCAAGCCCATGGACGAGCTGTCCGACGAGGAGCGCGCCACGCTCGAGACCGCCAAGACGGTGCTCGAGGAGATGCTCTCGCTCATGGGCGTGAGTGGCACGGTCGAGATCGCCAGTGGCGGCGAAACAGCGCGGTTGAACGTGCGCGGCGACGACCTCGGCAGCCTCATCGGCCGCCGTGGCGAGAAGCTCGCCAGCCTGCAGCACATCGTCAACCTGATCGTCGGACGGCGGGAGGGGCAGCACCATCGGATCGCGATCGACGTCGAGAACTACCGTGGCCGGCGCGAGGAGCAGCTGCGCGACGTGGCCGATCGGGCGGCGAAGCGCGTCCTCCAGACCGGAAAGATCATCCAGCTCGAGGCGATGCCCGCGGTCGAGCGGCGGGTGGTGCACATGGCGCTGCTGGAGAACCCGAAGGTCCGGACCCAGAGCGTCGGCGTCGAGCCGAACCGCCGGATCGTCGTCCTCCCGGCCAGCCAGGTGAAGGAATAGGCTCCGATCCACTTCGCGCGCGGTAGAGGCGTGAAGAGATGGAGGTTCCGCCCTGCGCCGTCGGGCGACTCGACCCCGATGGCCCGTGGATCGGCTTCGCGCCGACGCTCGACGACGGCTACGCGCTGACGATCGGATCGGCCGGAGCCCTGCGCCAGCGAGCGGCGGAGCCACTGGACCTGCTGGCCCTCGCCGTCCTGTACTTCGAGGACGCCGATGAGGTGCCGTCGGAGGATCTCGCCGCCACGCACGGCGACATCGGAGCGATCGTGCGCCACGCCGCGGAGCGGATCCAGGATGGCGTCCGGCGGCACGCGGCAGACGAGTCGGTCGATGCGATCGACGACGGGCTCGCCGCCGATGTCGTCATCGAGCGCCTGGAGCGGGCGGTGGGCGCCGAGGTGGACGCGCGCGAGCACCTCCGCCGCCAGGTGGCGCTGATCGCCACCGGTGCCTGATCAGGCCGGCGGCTGACCCTCGTCTTCGGACCGAACTGCATCGAACGCATTCTGGCGTGCCGCAGTCGCATCGGCGTCGGCAGCAGGGGTGGCGGTCACCGTCGCCGGGCCTGCGCTCGGTGTGCCGAACACCCACTTCCCGCCTTCTGCCTGGAGCTCCGACCATCCGGCCCAGGCCATGACGGCCGAGCTGGCAAGCGACGCGAGGAAGAGCAGCGTGCTGAAGCGGCCGAGCGTGTCGAAGGTCCACCCGAGCCAGCGCAGAAGCTCGATGACACCGCTGGCGAGCGCGAGGATGCCGAGCGCGGCCAGGAGGCTTCCCCGCGATCCCGGCAGCGAGGTCGTGGGGAGCAACCTCGGGAGGAGCACGACGAGCGCGACCCCGGCACCGGCCAGGATCGTCAGCCAGAGCAGGCCACCCCAGGAGCTGAGGATGCCGCTCATGAGCACGACGATGGCGCCGGACAGCGCGAGCTTCTCGTTCTGGCCCAGCTTGGACAGATCCATGGCGAGACACCATTCTCCGCCGCGTGCCCGCGCCCTACCCCCGCGTGGCGGACCGTAGCACAGGGGGTCAACCGCACGCGGCTGCTGGCATTGCAAAGGCCGGCGCAATCGCGTCTCCGCGTACAGCGCCGGCCCAGCCGCTCGAGCACAGGTTGAGGGATGGTGGAGATGGGGGAGAATCGAACTCCCCGTCCAGAACACGTTCCCCGAGAACTTCCTACAGGTATTTCCGGCCAACTTGCGCTTCGCGTTGCGGACCCCCGACCGGCGGGGTGCCTCGCTTGCTATCCGGTGATGCCTCTCGGCTCTTTGACGCCACTCACCGGAGTCGGCGACGCCGCATCTCCCCTGATGACATCTTCGCCGCCCGGGGAGAGGGGACGGCGTCGATGCTCACTGCCTAAGCAGCGAGGGCGTAACTATCGTTGCCAGTTACAGCAATTGCCCGCTGTTTAACGAGGCCTGCGAGCAACCTCGACCTGCGATTCTCGGTTCACGGGCCCTGTCGAAACCTGACATCCCCACGAACCGTTTGGACCTCGATTCTAGCAGACGAGGTCGCCGATGTGAACACCTGTTCTAGAGCTTGATGCGACCGATGGTCTTCGCCTCGCGCTCCAGCTCGCGTCGCATGTCGCGATCGGCGATCGTCCGGCGCTTGTCGTGCGCCTTCTTGCCGCGCGCCACGCCCACCTCGAGCTTGGCGATCCCGCCGCGCACGTACAGCTTCAGCGGAACGAGGGTCAGGCCCTTGGCGGACTGCAGCCCGAGCAGCTCGCTGATCTGGTCCCGGTGCAGGAGGAGCTTCCGAGTCCGCGCCGGCGCGTGGTTGTACCGGTTGCCCTGCGCGTACTCGGCGATATGCGCGCCGATCAACCATGCCTCGCCGCTCTCGATCCGGACGTAGGCCTCGGCGATGTTGGCCTTGTGGGCTCGCACCGACTTGATCTCGGTGCCGGTCAGCACGATCCCCGCCTCGAGGGTGTCCTCGATGGCGTAGTCGTGGCGCGCTCGTCGGTTGACGGCAATCGTCTCGTCGGGCATCGATCGTCGGTCCTGGTCTCGCGGATGAAGGATCGGAGGGAGCGGGACATGGAACGAGCCGACCGTATCGGCCGGCTCGATCCGTCGCTACACCACGCGAAGCTGTGTTAGCGCACTGCCTCGGTGGTGGCGTGCTTGGAACTACTCACGTGCACACCACCTCCTTTCGTTGGCGGCGATGCTAGCAGATGGGCCGCGCCGCCACAATGCCGACTACCGCGGGAAGGTCGAAGGTGGTGCCCGCCACCGGAGCGGACGCCTCCCCGTCCTCGGCCACCGGCTGACCCGCAAGGAACTCGAGCGCGGCATCGAGGGCCGGGTCTTCTTCGGGCGGCGTCTCGGCCGTCCGGGCCGCGTCGATGTCGGGCTGGATGCCATCGGGCGCCACCGAGTTGTGTTCCGGGGTGAACCAGCGGCTGATCGTGATTCGCACGCCGCCCTCGTTCTCGAGACGTCCCCAGACCTGCACGGTGTTCTTGCCGAAGGTCGGCTCTCCGATCAGCGTTGCGCGATCGTGCTCCTGGAGGGCCGCCGCGACGATCTCCGAGGCCGATGCGGAGCCGCCATTGACGAGGACGACGAGCGGGAGATCCGCATCGGTCGCGATTCCGTCGCCGGTCGACTCGTACTGCTTCACCTCGTCGCCCGCCGACTCCTGGGTGAAGATCAGGCCGTCGTCGACGAACTGGCTGGCGATCTTCTGCGCCGCGTCGATGTAGCCGCCCGGGTTGTCGCGAAGGTCGAACACGATCTGGTCGGCGCCCTGCTCGAGGAGGTCGGCCAGGCCGGCGGCGAACTGCTCGCTGGCTGGCGCCGAGAACCCGTTCAGCGCGATGTAGCCGACGTGATCGTCGATCATGCGCGTCTCCACCTCCTGGAGCTTGATCTCGGCTCGCGTGATCGTGAGGTCGAAGGGCTCTTCCTCATCGCGCTGGATCGTGAGCGTGACGTCGGTGCCCGGCTCGCCGCGGATCTGTGTCACCTGGTCGTTCATCGTCGAGCCATCCACCGGCTCGCCATTCACGGCCAGCACGATGTCACCGGCCTGGATCCCGGCCTCCTCGGCCGGCGTGCCGGCGAGGGGGGCGACAACCACCAGGCGGCAGGTCGCCGTGAGCTCGGTGCAGCTGGCCAGGTCCTCGGGATTCTCGACGTTGCGGACGGACATCTCCGCGCCGATCCCACCGAACGCCCCGGACAGGTCGCCGAGCGCCTGGTTGAACTGCTCGGGCGGCATGTAGCCGGAGTAGGGATCGGCAACCCCGTACTGGAACATGCCACGGATGGCGCCCTCGGCAAGGTCGTCCGGATTGAGCTGGTCGACGTACTCCCCCTGCAGGCGGTCATATGCCTCGCAGAACGCGGCGAACGACTCGTCCGGGGCCGCGCAGCCGGTCGCCGAGCCTCCTCCTCCGGCCGCGAGGTAGCCGCCAATGAAGAGCAGCGCGCCGACGACGGCGGCAAGGGCGAGGCCCACGATCCACGGCAGCGGGGATGGTCGCGCCTGGCGCTCGATGGGCTCGGACGGAGGGGTCGGATCGGTCATGGGAGGTGGAAGTCTATCAACGCACCGTACGGGGGCGGTTTCGGCGACATTACGTTTCCGACATCCGCCCGAGCGCTCGCACGCTCGATCGAGGCGCGGTCAGCGAGCCGTCGCCAGGTACGAGCGGACGCTGATCCACGACCCGACCGCTCCCACGCCGAGCCCGACGGCCAGCAGCAGGAGCGACAGCGTGGTGAGGAACCGGGCGCTGACCGCCGTCGGCATCTGGAAGATCTGCACCATCGCCGGCTGGATCGGATCCCACACGGCCGCCACCAGGAAGATCGTGACCACTGCGCCGATCAGTCCGCACAGGATGCCCTCGAGGATGAACGGCCAGCGGATGAACGAGTCCGACGCCCCGACCAGCCGCATGATCTCGATCTCGTTCGCGCGGCTGTACACCGCGATGCGGATCGTGTTGATGATCATGAACAGGACGGTCAGCCCGACCAGCCCGACGCCGACGATGCCGACCGTGCGGATGACGTTGATGATTCCCAGCAACGTGTCGTACTCCGCCTGCTTGGTCAGGACGCGGACGACGCGCGGGTCGTCGGCCAGCCGGGCGCTGACGGTGCTCGAGGCGTCGGGGTCGTCGAGGCTGATCTCGAGGCTGGCGAACAGCTCGATCTCGGCTCCTCCGGTGTCGAGCGTCTGCCCGGTTTCCTCGTAGGCGTCCTCGAGGCGCGCCCAGGCCTCTTCGGGCGGGATGTACTCGACCGCTGCGACGCCGGGGATCGACTCGGCCTCGCGGGTCACCACGTCGAGGGCCGCATCGGTGAGGTTGTCCTCGAGCTGCGCGGTGACGGCGACCTTGCTCTCGATGAACTCGAGGCCGGCATTGAGGCCGCTGATCACGATGAACAGCGCGGCCAGCAGCACGAGCATCAGGATCACCGTGGCCGTCGCGGCCAGGCTCATCATCGCGTTGCGCCAGAAGCCCTGCCAGGCGCGGACGACGCTGAATCCGATGAAGCGGGCGAACGCCATCGGCTCAGTACTCCCGCTCGTAGGCGGCCGCCGACTCGTCTCGCATGAGGTGGCCCGCCTCGAGTGCCAGCACCCGGCGACGCATGGCGTTCACGATCTCCTGGTTGTGCGTGGCCATCAGCACGGTCGTGCCGAGCTGGTTGATCTGGATGAGGAGCTGAATGATCTCCCAGCTGGTGACGGGGTCGAGGTTGCCGGTCGGCTCGTCGGCGATGAGGATCGCCGGATCGTGGACGAGCGCGCGGGCGATGGCGGTCCGCTGCTGCTCGCCGCCCGACAGCTGCGTCGGGAGGTGGTGGGCGTGCTCGTGCAGCCCGACCAAGCTCAGCAGCTGGGGCACCCGCCGCCGGACCACCGATCCCGGGGTGCCGGTGACGTCGAGCGCGAACGCGACGTTCTCCGCCACCGTCTTGTTCGGCAGCAACCGGAAGTCCTGGAAGACGATCCCGATCCGGCGCCGCAGCGCTGGCACCTGCCCGCGCCGCATGCGCACCAGGTCGCGGCCGGCGACGCGCACGGCGCCGTGCGTCGGCAGCTGCTCGCGGATGAGGAGGCGGATGAACGTGCTCTTGCCGGCACCCGACGGCCCGACCAGGAAGACGAAGTCGCCGGGTGCGATGGTGACGCTGACGTCGGCCAGGGCAACCTTGCCGTTCGGGTACGTCATCCCCACGTCGGCCAGCTCGATGACGGGCGCATCGGTCGGCTCGGATCGGGTGCGGCGGCGCAGGAGGGACGTCATCGGTTCGCGTCCGATGGTACCGACATCGGCGGCGGCCGCCGGCCGCCCGGCCGCCTATGCCGCCGGCGTCGGATCTCCCTCCCCGACCCGCGAGCGGAGGTAGCCCTCGATGAACGCGTCCAGGTCGCCGTCGAGCACCGCCGTCGGGTTCGACTGGTCTCCACGCCGGTGCGGAGGTCCTTGACCATCGTGTAGGGCTGGAGCACGTAGGAGCGGATCTGGTTCCCCCACCCGGCCTCGACGTGCTCGCCGCGGAGCCGTGCCATCTCGGCCTCGCGCTCCTCCATCTGCCGCTCGATGAGCTTCGCGCGCAGCACCGCCATCGCGCGGTCCCGGTTCTGGTGCTGGCTGCGCTCGGACTGCACCGCCACCACGATCCCGGTCGGGTTATGAGTGAGCCGCACCGCGGAGTCGGTCTTGTTCACATGCTGGCCACCCGCGCCGCTGGACCGATAGGTGTCGACGCGCAGGTCCTTCTCGTCGATCTCGACCTGCGCGTCCTCCGGCACCTCCGGCAGGACCTCGACGAGCGCGAAGCTGGTGTGCCGCCGCTTCTGCGAGTCGTACGGGCTGATGCGAACCAGCCGATGCACCCCTCGCTCGCTCCGAAGCCGTCCGTACCCCCAACGGCCGTCGATGCTGACGCTCACGCTCTTGAGGCCGGCCTCCTCGCCCTCGGTGGCCTCGAGGATCTCGGTCTTGAATCGGTTCCGCTCGGCCCAGCGCAGGTACATGCGCAGCAGCATCTCGGCCCAGTCCTGCGACTCGGTGCCGCCGGCGCCGGCATGAATCGAGACGATGGCGCCGCGCTCGTCGAACGGCTCACCCAGGAGGAGCTGCTGCTCCATCCGGCCCCAGTCGGCCTGGAGCGCGGCAAGGTCGCGCTCGAGATCGGGAGCCAGGGTCTCGCCCTCCTCCGCGTCGGCGGCGGCCATCTCGGCCATCTCGGCCAGGCCCCGGGCGCGGTCGCCGAGACCGCGCCACATCTCGATCTCGGAGCGCAGCTCCTCGGCGCGACGCATGATCGACTGCGCCGCGGCAGGGTCGTCCCACAGGTTCGGATCGGCCGAGCGTTCGGTCAGCTCGGCGAGCTCGGCCTCCTTCGAGGCGAGGTCAAAGGCGCACCGACGTGTCGTCGACCAGGCGCGCGAGCCTCTGCGCCTCGTCCCTAATTGCGTCCAAGCGACGCCACCATCGGCAGCTCGGCCATCTCGGCCAGGCGGTTCTGCTTGGTCCGGATCTTGGCCGGGTTCACGCACGGGCAGTAGCTCTGGCGCGGGCACACGCCGCAGTTGCCGTCGCAGTCGAGGGTCGCGGCGTAGCTGCAGCGCATGCAGTCACGCTCGCACATGATGAGGTCTTCGTAGGGGAGGTCTGGATCTCGGAAGCGGGTGACCGGTGGGAGGTGGGCCGCCGTGCTGACGGGGAGCGGGATGGGGACCCGCGGCGTATCGGTCAGTTGCTTCAACGATTCCCTCCACCGAGCCTGGAGATGCGCGGGATCCGAGCATGTCCCGCGTGCATCGTTGGGCTCCATCGTAGCGGGTCGATCGGAGAGCGCAACCCTGCACGATGGTCCGGCATGGGCCATCCTTTGTGCCCCATGCCCACGTACGTCGACCCCTTCTGGCTGATCGTCGGATTGATCGCCATTGCCTGCCTGGCGCTGTACCCCATTCGCCGCTGGCGCCAGCGCCACCACCGATACGAGCCCGACGACACCGATGGCGCCTGACCCCGTCGGATGGCGCGGCCGGGAGCCGCGGAGACTGGCGTGACCCGTCCCACGAGTCAACCGTTGCCAGAGTGCCGGCTCCAGCTGCAAATCACCCGGAGTCCGGGTCACCGATTGCGTGAAAGGCCTCTGTGGCCGGCTCCGGCGTCCGTTGACCCGCTCCGCGGGTCGTCCTGAACCGGAGCGCTCGACCGTCCTACGCCGGTTGCGGCGCGGTCAGGCTCCGTGGCACTTCTTGAACTTCTTGCCGGAGCCGCACCAGCACGGGTCGTTGCGGCCGATCTTCGGGCCGGTCCGCGCCGCTTGTGAGCCGTTGCCCCCGGCGACGGCGGTTGCCGTTGCCGCACCGGCGGCGGTCGCGGTGCCGCCGGCCCCGGCCACCGGCGCGCGGCCCTCGACGACGTTGCGGGCGACGGGTCGCGGCTGCGCGGGCGTGCGCTCGACGGTGACGCGGAAGATGGTGTGCGTCACGTCGTGGCGGATCGTCGACTTCAGTTCGTCGAACATCCGGTACGCCTCGATCTTGAACTCGTTCAGCGGGTCGCGCTGCGAGTACGCTCGCAGGCCGATGCCACGCCGCATGTCGTCCACGGCCGTGAGGTGCTCGACCCATAGCGAGTCGATGACACGCAGCAGCACGAGCCGCTCGAGGACCGATGCGCCCTCCTCCCCGAGCTCCGCTCGCCGCGCCTCGTACTGCGTGCGGACCACGTCGCTCAGCTGCGCGGCAACATCGGCACCGTCGCGTGCCTCGTCCAGGATGCGCAGGTCGGCATCGGTCAGCGCCGGGATCATGCTTACCAGCTGCATGCGCAGCCCATCCAGGTTCCACTCGCTCGGATGGTCGGCGGCGGTGTGCTGCGAGGCGAGCGCCGCGACCTCGTCCTCGAGCATGGCCTCGATCGTCGGGCCAAGGTTCGTCGAGCGCAGGATCCGGTCACGCTCGCGGTAGATCGTCTCGCGCTGCCGGTTGATGACGTCGTCGTACTCGACGACGTGCTTGCGGGCGTCGAAGTTGTAGCCCTCGACCCGTGATTGGGCGCTCTCGATGGTGCGGCTCACCATCTTCGACTCCAGGGCCGTGTCGTCGGTGAAGCCCAGGGTGCGCATGATCCCCTGCACCCGGTCGTTGGCGAAGCGCCGCATCAGGTCGTCCTCGAGGGACAGGTAGAACCTGCTGCTGCCGGGGTCGCCCTGGCGACCGGTCCTTCCGCGCAGCTGGTTGTCGATGCGGCGCGCCTCGTGGCGCTCGGTGCCGATGATGTGCAGCCCGCCGGCGGCGACCACCTTCTCGCGATCCGCGGCGCACAGCGTCTCGGCCTCGGCCAGGGCCGCGGCGTAGTCCTCGGGGGAGGCCTCGAGCACCGTCGTGCCCTTCTTGTGGAGCAGCTCGGCCGCCATCTGCTCGGGGTTGCCGCCGAGCAGGATGTCCGTCCCGCGACCCGCCATGTTCGTCGCGATCGTCACGGCTCCGGACCGGCCGGCCTGGGCCACGACCTCCGCCTCGCGCTCGTGGAACTTCGCGTTCAGCACGTTGTGCTTGATGCCGCGGCGCTTGAGCAGGTCCGACAGCATCTCGGAGATCTCCACGCTGATCGTGCCGACCAGCACCGGCCGCCCCTTTTCGTGCTCCTCTGCGATCTCCTCGACCACGGAGGCCCACTTGCCCTTCTGCGTCGGGTACACGAGGTCGGCGAAATCGGCGCGGATCATCTCGCGGTGGGTCGGGATGACGACCACCTCGAGGCCGTAGATCTTGGCGAATTCCTCGGCTTCGGTCTCGGCCGTGCCGGTCATCCCGGCCAGCTTCTCGTACATCCGGAAGTAGTTCTGGAAGGTGACCGTGGCCAGGGTCCGCTGCTCGGATCGGACGGAGACCCCCTCCTTGGCCTCCACGGCCTGGTGGAGCCCTTCGGACCATCGGCGCCCGGGCATGAGGCGCCCGGTGAACTCGTCGACGATGACCACCTCGCCGTCCTTCACCACGTAGTCGCGGTCGCGCTGGTAGAGGACCTGTGCCTTCAGCGCCTGCTCCAGGTGGCGGGCCAGGCTGAAGTCGTCGGCAAACATGTTCTCGACGCCGAGCCAGCCCTCCATCTTGTCGGTGCCGGCCTCGGTGATCGCCACCTGCTTGAACTTCTCGTCGACGATGTAGTCCTCCTCGGCCTTCAGCCGAGGCACGAGGCCGGCGAACTGGACGTACTTGTCGGCCGACTGCTCGGCATTGCCGCTGATGATCAGCGGGGTGCGCGCCTCGTCGATGAGGATGTTGTCGACCTCGTCGACGATCGCGAAGAAATGCGCGCGCTGGACTCGCTGTCTGAGGTCGACGACGAGGTTGTCGCGCAGGAAATCGAAGCCGAGCTCGTTGTTCGTGCCGTATGTCACGTCCGCGGCGTACGCCTCCTGCCGTGTCACCGGACGAAGGTCGCGCAGGCGCTCATCGGTGGCCGGGAAGTCCGGGTCGAACACGAACGCGCCCTCGTGCTGGATCGAGCCGACCGACATCCCCAGCCGATGGAAGACGGCACCGATCCACTGCGCGTCGCGCTTGGCGAGGTAGTCGTTGACGGTCACGACGTGAACGCCGCGGCCCACGAGCGCGTTCAGATAGGCGGCCAGCGGCCCGACGAACGTCTTGCCCTCGCCTGTGCGCTGCTCTGCGATCGCGCCGCGATGGAGCACGATTCCGCCCATGAGCTGGACGTCGTAGTGCCGCTTGCCAAGCGCGCGCACCATCGCCTCGCGAACGGCGGCGAACGCTTCGGGCAGGATGCCCTCGAGCGCGTCGTTGATTCTCTTGAGCTCGCGGTCTCGCTGCTGCTTCAGCTCGTCGGCCAGCCGCGCCGCATCGGCGCCGGCGAGGGCAGACTCGGCCGCCTCCTCGTCGGGGTCGAGCTCGCGCAGCTCGATCGGGGTGAGGATGTCGCCGATCTCATCGGCCAGGCGCGCGCGCAACGTCTCGGTCCAGGCGGCGAGCTCGGTATCGGTCAGTGCCTGGAGCTCGGGCTCGAGCGCGTTGATCTGCGCCACGAACGGCTCGAGGGCCCGGACCTCACGTTCGTTGGTGTCCGTGAGCCGGGAGAGGAACTTCATCATGGGGAGGCCGAGTATAGCCCTCAATCCGTGGAGCTCTCTCCGCGCCGGAATTGCGTTTCTGGAGCGTTCTCCTTAGCGGGGACGACCGGCGCCAAGCACGTCTGATTTCTCAGCGCCGGGAATCGATGGCGCCCGACCGAGTCACCCCGGAGCCGATGCACGCCTCCAGCGGGACCGGTGGCGCCTCGTGTGCCGATCGTCCCGCGGCCTGGGACTCGCCGGTCACCGGATCAGCCGGCGCTCACCCGAAAGGGCTCTGGTTCCTCCGGCGCCGCGTCGCCGGACTCGGCCTCGTCCCAGAAGGTCATCTCCTCGACCATCTCGACCTCCGAGCTGAACAGCGCGCCGACGCTCTCGCCGCGGTGGATGCGCTTGATCGCCTCGCCGAACAGCGGCGCCACCGACAGCACCGTGATCCGCGGGTCGTTCGCCTCCGGTGGCAGCGGCACGGTATCGGTCACGATGATCTCGGTCAGCGGGCTGGAAGCGATCCGCTCGAGGGCTGCGCCGGAGAAGACGCCATGGGTGGCGCATGAGTAGATCGCAAGGGTGCCCGCTGCCTCCAGCGCGCCCACCGCCTCCATCAGCGAGCCGGCCGTGTCGATCTCGTCGTCGATGATGACGGCCGTCTTGCCACGCACCTCGCCGATGATGTTCATCACCTCGGTGCGGTCCTCGTTACCGAGCCGACGCTTCTCGACGATGGCGAGGGGGGCCTGGAGCAGCTCGGCGAAGTTGCGCGCCTTCTTGGCGAAGCCGAGCTCCGAGACCACCACGATGTCGTCGAGGACCTTGGCCTTGATGTGCGCGCAGAGCAGGTTGACGGCGGTGAGCTCGTCGACGGGGATGCTGAAGAAGCCCTGGATCTGGCCCTGGTGGAGGTCCATGGTCAGGACGCGGTCGGCTCCGGCCACGGTCAGCATGTCGGCGATGAGGCGCGCCGTGATCGGCACCCGCGGCTGGTCCTTCTTGTCGGAGCGGCCGTAGCTGTAGTACGGGATCACCGCGGTGATGCGCCCGGCCGAGGCGCGTTTGAAGGCGTCGATCATGATCAGCAGCTCCATGATCGACTGGTTCACCGGCCGGCTGGTCGGCTGCACCAGGAAGACGTCCTGCTCGCGGACGTTCTCCATGACCCGCACGAAGATGTTCTCGTTCGCGAACTGGAAGACCTCGACGGCGCCGATATCGGTCTGGAGATACCGGCAGATGCGCTCGGCGAGGGGGCGGTTCGAGTTGCCGGCGTAGATGCTGAACTCGTCGGCGTACACGTCGATCTCCGCATGGCGATCAGGCACGGCCGATTCTACCCGACCCGACATCGCAGCCCGGGCATCATGGACACGTGGCGATCAACGTCGTCCCCTACGATCCCATGTGGCCGTCGGCGTTCGCTGCGATCCATGCCGAGCTCTCGGATGCGCTGCGCCTGGTTTCCATCTGTGCGATCGAGCATGTCGGCAGTACGGCCGTGCCCGGCCTGGCAGCGAAGCCGCAGATCGACGTCGACGTCGTTGTCGGTCGCGAAGACCTCCACGACGCCATCGCCGCACTGGCGGCGGTCGGATACGAGCACCTGGGCGACCTCGGGATTGCCGACCGCCACGCGATGCGCGCCCCGGACGGTGCCTCGCGCCGCAATGTCTACGTGGTCGTCGACGGGTCGGTCGCCCTCCGCAACCACCTGGCCGTCCGCGATGCGCTGCGCGCCGACCCGATGCTGCGAGACGCGTACGGAATGCTGAAGCGCAGCCTTGCTGAAGACGCCGATGGCATCGGCGCGTACGTCGAAGGCAAGACCGATCTGTTACTCGGGATCCTCGCGGGCGCCGGATTCAGCGAGGCCGAGCTCGAGGCCGTCCGCACCGCCAACCGACAAGCGGGGTAGCCGGCCCCTCACTCACTGCTCCGCTTCGGGGAGGTCCTCCTCCGGAGGCCGGTTGTCGACGAACGTCGTGATCGACACGATCCGGTCCTCGTCCTGGGGCTTCATGACGGTGACGCCGCGCGAGGCCCGCCGGTAGCGGTTGATGCCACCCACCTCGGTGCGCAGGATCGTGCCGAGCTCTGTGATCAGCATCAACTCCTCCTCGTCGCGCCCGACGAGGCGGACGGCGGCCACGTCGCCGGTGTCGGCGTTGAGCGAGTTCGCGATCACGCCTCCGGTGGCCCGATGCTTGATCGGGAAGTCGGCGACGTCGGTCCGCTTGCCGAAGCCCTGCTCCGTCACGACGAGCAGCTGCTGCTCCAGGTGCTCGACCACCTCCATGCCGACGACCTCGTCCTCTCCCTTGAGGCGGATGGCGGTCACGCCCTGGGTGCCGCGGCCGAGCGGGCGCACCTCGGACTCCTTGAACCGAGCGGCCTGGCCCTTCTTGGTCGCCACGATGATGTCGTTCTGGCCGTCGGACAGGCCGACCCACTGCAGCTCATCGCCGTCGATGAGGTTGATGGCGATCAGGCCGTTGGCGCGGATCTTCGCGTAGTCCTCGAGCGACGTCTTCTTGATCATCCCGCGCCGGGTGGCCATGACCAGGAAGTGGCCGGGCTCGAACTGCGGCAGGCTGATGATCGCGCTGACGTACTCCCGCTGCTCGACCTGCACGCCCGGCAGGTTGATGATCGGGAGGCCCTTCGCCTGGCGGGACGCATCGGGCAGGGTGTGGACCTTGGTGATGAAGACGCGGCCCCGGTTCGTGAAGAACAGGATGTTGTCGTGCGTGTTCGCCACCAGCAGGTGGCGCACGGCATCCTCCTCGCGGGTGAGCATCGCGAGCTTGCCGCGGCCGCCGCGCCGCTGGGAGCGGAACGTGCCCATCGGCTGGCGCTTGATGTAGCCCCGCTGGCTGAGCGTGACGACGACGTCTTCCGCCTGGACCAGGTCCTCGGCGGTCAGCTCGCGGTTGGCATCGGCCTGGATGCGCGTCTTGCGGTCGTCGCCATAGCGCTTCTCGAGGTCGGCCAGCTCGTCCTTGATGACCTGGAGGATCTTGCGCGGGTTGGCGAGGAGGTCCTCCAGCTCGCTGATGAGCTTGATGATGGCCCGGTACTCGTCCTCGATCTTCTTGCGCTCCAGCGCGGCCAATCGGCGGAGCTGCATCTCGAGGATGGCGTTGGCCTGGACCTCGGTGAGCGAGAACTTCTTGATGAGCGCCTGGCGGGCGGCGTCGACATCGGCGGCCGCTCGGATGGTGGCGATCACCTCGTCAAGGTTGTCGAGGGCGATCTTCAGGCCCTCGAGGATGTGCGCCCGCTCCTGGGCGCGTGCCAGGTCGAACTCGGTCCGCCGTGCGCACCACCTCGCGCCGATAGGTGATGTAGTGCTCCAGCATCTTCTTCAAGGGGAGCGTCTGCGGCTGGCCGTCCACCAGGGCGAGCATGTTGGCGCTGAAGCTGGTCTGAAGCTGGGTGTGCTTGAACAGCTGCTGCATGACCGTGTGCGGCGAGCCGTCCCGCTTCACCTCGACCACGATCCGCATGCCGTCTCTGTCGCTTTCGTCGCGAATGTCGCTAACGTCGGTGATCTTCTTGGAGCCGACCAGGTCCGCCATCTTCTCGATGAGGGTCGTCTTGTTCACCTGGTAGGGCAGCTCGGTCACGACGACGGCCATGCGACCCGCGCGGACTTCCTCGAAGGCGACCTGGCCGCGGATGATGACCCGACCACGACCGGTGGCGTACATGTGGCGGATGGCGTCGACCCGTTCCTTCTCGCCGGTGATCGTGTTGCGCTGATCCTCGAAGCGGAAGACGGTGCCGCCGGTGGGGAAGTCGGGGCCGGTGACGATCTCGCACAGGTCGTCGACCGACAGATCGGGGTTGTCGATCAGCGATCGAATGGCACCGGCGATCTCGTTGAGGTTGTGGGGCGGGATGTTCGTGGCCATGCCGACCGCGATGCCCGATGACCCGTTGACGAGGAGGTTGGGCAGCTTCGAGGGGAGGACGGTCGGCTGGCGAAGGCGGCCGTCGTAGTTGTCGACGAAGTCGACGGTCTCCCTCTCGATGTCGGCCAGCATCTCGTCGGTGATCGACGACATCCGCGCCTCGGTGTAGCGCATGGCGGCCGGCGGGTCGCCGTCCACGGAGCCGAAGTTGCCCTGACCGTCGACCAGCGGGTACCGCAGGCTGAAGTCCTGGGCCATGCGCACCAGCGTCTCGTACAGCGCCAGGTCGCCGTGGGGGTGGTACTTCGCCATCGCCTCGCCGACCACGCCGGCGCACTTCCGATAGGCGGCGTTGGAACGCAGCCCCATCTCGTGCATCGTGTACAGGATCCGCCGATGCACCGGCTTCAGGCCGTCTCGCACGTCCGGCAGCGCCCGCGCGACGATCACGCTCATCGCGTAGTCGATGTACGCGGTGCGCATCTCGTCCTCGATCGCCACCGGCCGGACGTTGCCGACCCGATCCATCTCCATCGGTCAGTTCCTCTTTGGTGCCAACGTATATATCGTATATACGATGCCGCGCCGGAGCGCAGTCGCGTTTGTCGTCATTCGGCGCCGACCCCCGGGGTGATGCCGTATCGAGCTCTGAGCTCGGCCTTGTCGCTCGGACTGGCCCCCAGGTAGCGCCCAGAGCCCTCGGCGACCAGGCGGCCGTCGCCACCGCGCACCTCGCCCGCGACCTCGTAGATGCGTCGCCGCCGCTGAACCACCTGTGCGGACGCGGTGAGCTCCTCGCCCGGCGACGCCGGCGAGCGGTAGCGCACGCTCATCTCGGCGGTCACCGCCCACGAGTCGAAGCTGGACGGCGCCCATGCCATCACCTCGTCCAGGAGCGTGGCGATGATGCCTCCGTGCGCCTTGTCGCTCCACCCGACGTAGTCGTGGCCGACCGTCCATGTCGTGGTCGCGGTGCCGTCACCCAGGACGATGTGGAGCCGCATGCCGATGGGGTTCTCGCCGCCACACGCAAAGCAGTTGTGATCGGCGAACGCGTATCGGCGGCCATCGGCCGTGACGATCTCGCGGTTCGTGCTCCCTTCGACCATCGGCTCGTCCATGACTACCAGCGCGCGTCCTCCTCTTCGGCGTCGTACTCGTCGGAGCCCCACTCATCCTCGTCGTTCGCTCGGCGCAGGCACTGATCGGCGATGGCCAGCGCGAAGGCATGGCTCACGGCATAGGAGTCGCGCAGCATGTTCACCGCCTCGCGGCGGTCACCGACGCCGTTGGCCTCGAGCAGCTCGCACCACTCGTCGAGCGTGCGGCCGGTCTTCTGAGCCACCTGCCGGATATCGGCGGCGTGTCGTGATGGCATCGTTGGTGAGCGCCTTTCTCGTGTCGGATTCCGACTCAGATGTCCAGGTTGCGTACCTTCCGGGCTTCTCCGCGGATGAAGTCGCGCCGCGGCTCCACCTTCTCGCCCATCAGGGTGCTGAAGATCTCGTCCGCTTCCGCCGCGTCTCCGACGTCCACGCGCAGGAGCGTGCGCGTGTCGGGGTTCATCGTGGTCTCCCACAGCTGGTCGGCGTTCATCTCGCCCAGGCCCTTGAAGCGCTGGACGCTCACGTTCTTGGTCTTGCCCTCGCGCGACAGCTCCTTGACGGCGGCGTCGCGCTCCTTCTCCGATGCCGCGTAACGGGTCACCTTCCCGGTGCTGACGCGGTACAGCGGCGGCTGGCAGATGTAGAGGTACCCGTTGTCGATGACCTCGGGCATGTGCCGATAGAAGTACGTGAGCAGCAGCGTGGTGATGTGCGCTCCGTCCACGTCCGCGTCGCTGAGCAGGCAGATGCGGTGGTAGCGCAGCTTCGCGATGTCGAACGTCTCGCCGATGCCGGCCCCCAGGGCGATCACCAGCGGCCGGATCTTGTCCGAGCTGAGCACGCGGTCCAGGCGGGCCTTCTCGACGTTGAGCATCTTGCCGAACATCGGCAGGATCGCCTGGTAGCGCCGATCGCGACCCTGCTTCGCCGAGCCGCCTGCCGAGTCTCCCTCGACGATGTAGAGCTCGGATCGCGCCGGATCCCGCTCCTGGCAGTCGGCCAGCTTGCCGGGCAGCGCCATTCCCTCGAGCGCGCCCTTGCGGATGACGAGGTCGCGCGCCTTGCGTGCCGCCTCGCGGGCCCGCGCGGCGGTCAGGCACTTCTCGATGATGCGGCGGCCGTCGGCCGGGTTCTCCTCGAGGTGCTGGACGATGCCCTCGGTCACCACGTTCTGCACGATGCCCTTGATGTCCGCGTTGCCGAGCTTGGCCTTCGTCTGGCCCTCGAACTGCGGGTCGGTCAGCTTGACGCTGATCACCGCGGTGAGGCCCTCCCTGACGTCGTCGCCGGAGAGGTTCGCCTCCTTCTCGGAAAGCGTGCCGGACTTGCGGGACCAGCTGTTCAGCGAGGTGGTGAGCGCCGCGCGGAAGCCGGCAACGTGCGTGCCGCCGTCGACCGTGTGGATGTTGTTGGCGAAGGGAATGACGGTCTCGGCGAAGCCGTCGTTGTACTGGAGCGCGACCTCGACGCTGGTCGAGCCGACGAGGCGCTCGACGTAGATCGGGCGAGCGTTGAGCACGTCGCGGCGTCGATTGAGGTGGCGGACGAAGCTCGTCACGCCGCCCTCGAAGAAGAAGTTCTTCTCGTGATCGACGCGCTCGTCGCGCAGCCGGATCCAGAGGCCCTTGTTCAGGTAGGCCGACTCGCGCAGCCGGGTGCTGATCGTCTCCCAGCTGAAGTCGAGCGTCTCGAAGATCTCCGCGTCGGGCCGGAAGAAGGTTCGCGTCCCGTGCAGCCGCTTCCAGGCCGGATCGAGGCCGCGGTTCGCCTCCGCGGCGCCTCCCGACTGCTTCACCGGGCCCTTGGGGATCCCGCGCTCGAACTCCTGCACGTGACGCTTGCCGTCCCGCAGCACCTCGACCCGCATGTCCGAGCTGAGCGCGTTCACGACGCTCACGCCCACGCCATGGAGGCCACCGGAGACCTTGTACCCGCCTCCACCGAACTTCCCGCCGGCGTGGAGGACGGTCATGATCACCTCGAGCGCGCTCTTGCCGGTGGAGTGGCGGTCGACCGGGATCCCGCGGCCGTCGTCCACCACCTCGCACTGCCCGTCGGCATGGAGCGTGACATCGATCCGGGTGGCCTGGTTGGCCATCGCCTCGTCGATGCTGTTGTCGACAACCTCCCAGACCAGCTGGTGCAGGCCGCGCCCATCGGTCGAGCCGATGTACATGCCGGGACGCTTCCGCACTGCGGTGAGCCCCTCGAGCACCTGGATGTTGGCCGCGGTGTAGCTGGATGCGGCCTTGCTGCGGGTCTTTGGTGCGCGTTCGACGGTCATGTCGTGGTCAGATTCCTTCGTGAGCCGATGCGTCGCGTTCCTCGGAGCCGGCGGCGCCGCGCGTGATGATCGAATACAGGCGGTCGAGCTCCTCGTCCGAGTAGAAGTCGATGACGAGGCGCCCGCCACGACGGGTGCGAACGATGCCGACCTTGGTGGCCAGCACGCCACGCAGCTGGGCTTCGAGGTCCTGCAGGTCAGGGCTGAGGCTGCGTCGCTCCCGGGCCGGCTGCTCCTCGCGCTTTCGGCGCACGAGCTCCTCGGCCTGCCGAACCGAAAGCCCGCGCTCCAGCACCACGGCCAGGACGGCCCGCTGCAGCTCGGGGATGGTGATGGCCGCCAGCGCGCGGCCGTGTCCCTCGGTGATTCGGCCGTCGACGATCGCCTGGCGCGTCTCGTCGGCCAGGTCGAGCAGGCGGAGCGAGTTGCTGATGGCGACCCTGCTCTTGCCCACCTGGCGGGCGACCGCTTCGTGGGTGAGCCCGAACCGATCGATCAACTCGCGATAAGCGAGCGCGGTCTCGATGGCGTTCAGGTTCTCGCGCTGGATGTTCTCGATGAGCGCCAGCTCGAGCGACGTTTCGCCCTCGTCCGTGTCGCGTTCGATGGCCGGCACGGTCTCCAGGCCCGCCAGGCGAGCCGCACGCAGCCGGCGCTCGCCCGCGATCAGCTGGTAGCCGCCGTCGGCCAGCGCACGGACCACGATTGGCTGCAGGATGCCGTGCACCGCGATGGAAGCGGCCAGCTCGCCGAGCTGCTCCTCGTCGAACGTCGTGCGGGGCTGGTTCGGATTGCGCTCGACGCGGTCGACCGGGATCTCGAGCACGACCCGCTCCTCACGGCCCGGAATGAGCGCATCCAGGCCGCGACCCAACCCGAACGTGCGGGCGCCGCCCGCAGCACTGCTGCTAGCCACGGGCGGTGACCTCGCCGGCGAGCTCGCGGTAGGCGGAGGCCCCGCGCGATGCGGGGTCGTACAGGGCGATCGGCAGGCCGTGGCTCGGCGCCTCGGACAGGCGCACGGAGCGCGGCACCACCGTCTGGTACACGGTTCCGTTCATGTGCCGGCGCACCTCGGTCGCGACCTGCGCGGACAGGTTGGTGCGCGCGTCATACATCGTCAGCAGCACCCCTTCGATCTCGAGACGCGGGTTGAGGCCCTCCCGGACGCGTCGAATCGTGTTCACCAGTTGGCTCAGGCCCTCCAGGGCGTAGTACTCGGTCTGGATCGGGATCAACACCCCATCCGCAGCAGTCAATGCATTCACGGTCAGCAGGCCCAGCGACGGGGGGCAGTCGATCAGCACCCTGTCATACCGGCCGTCGAGCTCCGCAAGGCTCGCCGCCAGCCGGCGCTCGCGCGCCGTGATGCCCACCAGCTCGACCTCCGCTCCCGACAGCGCGGGCGCGGACGGGACGACATCCAGCCCCGGGATGGCCGTCGAGAGCGTCAGATCCTCGATCGGCACACGGTCGACGAGGGCCTCGTAGGAGGATCGGTCGACGGTGCGACGGTCGATGCCGAGGCCGCTCGTGGCATTGCCCTGAGGGTCGAGATCGATGACGAGGGTTCGCGTCCCCGAGAGGGCGAGGTAGGCCGCCAGGTTGATAACCGTGGTCGTCTTTCCGACGCCGCCCTTCTGGTTTGTGCAGGCAGTGACCCGGACCACGAGCGCTCCGCTGCGAGTTCAGTTGGGCACACACATTCTACCAGTTTCACCGCTTACCGGCCGCTTATCGCGCGCTTTGGCGGAGCCCTCGCAGGCGACCCTCGGCGCAGAGCCCGCCGAAGTTATCCACAGGACGTTTCACGTGAAAGCGGAGCACCTCTCCCGCCTATACTCGGGCCGTCGACGAGCATCCAGCGGGGGCACGGTCATCGGCTACCTGAGTCCGCTTCTCGCGGTCATCGTGGGGATCGTTCACGCGGCGCTCGCTCCCGTGATCGCGATCGGCGACGTGAAGCCCAATCTGGTGCTCGTCGCTGTCGTCCTCGTCACCTGCCTGGCCGGGTTCCTACCGGGCATCACGTGGGCCTTCGTCGCCGGTCTGACGGCCAACCTGCTCGTCTCCGCGCCGCTCGGATCGATCCCGCTCGCCTTGCTCGTGGTGGCTGCGCTGACCGCCGGGGGCGCGCGGTTGTTGGGCCGCATGGTGTGGATCTATCCGGTCGTCGCAACCGCGGTCGGATCGGTCGTGGCCGACCTGGTCACGCTCGGCATCGCAGCGCTGGTCGACGACGCCTCGGTCACATCGGTCCCGACCGATGTCATCTTCGGGGCGGCAGTGCTGAACGCCGCGATCTGCGCCATCGCGCTGGTGCCGGCGCGTCTGATCGCCACCCGCTGGGTGACCGAAGAGGCAGGGGCCTGGTAGCCGCATGGCCGACCTCAACGACGGACAGGTCGATCTGCGCCGATCGCGGGGCCGGTTCGTGGCCTTCAGCGTGGTCGCCGCCATCTTGTTCACGGCGCTGGGCGGACGGCTCTTCCAGCTGCAGGTGGTGAACGGCGACGAGTACGCCCGCCGCGCCGCGGCGGACCGGACGGTGGAAGTCCCACTGCCTGCCCCACGCGGACTCCTCTTCGACCGCGCCGGCCGGCCCGTGGCGGTCAACACGCCGTCGTGGACGATCCACGTCCGTCCCGCCGACCTTCCGGACACCGAGCGGCTCCGGGTGCTGGCACGCATCGCGCGCCTCACCGATACACGGCTGGAGGAGCTGCGCAACCGCCTCGACGCGTTCCAGGGCTCCCCCTACGAGCTCGTGCCGGTGGTCCGGGGCGTGCCTCGCGAGGTCGCGCTGATCGTCGGCGAGGACGCGGAGCTGCTGCCCGGCGTCGTTGTGGAGGTCGAGCCCATGCGCGCATATCCGGACGAGGCCGGGGAGGTTGACGGCACGCTGCTGTCGCACATCGTCGGCTACACCGGACCGGTCAGTCGTGACGAGCTGCTGACCCTGGCGGAAGACGGCTATCTGCGCGACGACGTGATCGGCAAGTCGGGGATCGAGGCCTCGTACGAGGAGGAGCTGCGCGGCACGTACGGGACGCAGCTCGTGGAGCGAGATGCGTCGGGTCGTCAGCTCAAGGTCATCGAGACCGTGCAGGAGCCCGAGCCCGGCACCAACCTGATGCTGACCATCGACGCCGAGGTCCAGCGCCTCGCGACCCAGGCGCTCGAGTGGGGCATGGAGGTGGCGGACGTCAGCCAGGGCGTCACGATCGTCATGAACCCGCAGACCGGCGAGATCCTGGCGATGGTGTCCCTGCCGACCTACGACAACAACCGGTTCGCCGGGGGCATCAGCGTCGAGGACTTCAACGTCTACCTGGCCGATCCGGATCGGCCGCTCCGCAACCATGCGATCGCCGACATCTACCCACCGGGCTCGACCTACAAGCTGGTCACCGCCATCGCCGCCATGGAGGAAGGCGTCACCACCCCGACGCGGAAGTGGCCGACGTACGGCTGCTACCAGATCCCCGGCGCGCCCAAGGGTGAGTGCCTGTACGACTGGAACCGGCAGGGCTTCGGACCGCTCGCCATGGTCGATGCCTTCGCCAAGTCGTCGGACACCTTCTTCTACCAGATGGCGGTGGAGACCGGGATCGACCCGCTTGCCGAGTGGGCGCACGAGCTCGGATTCGGCGAGCGCAGCGGCATTCGGCTGCCCGGGGAAGCCGAGGGGATCATCGCCAGTACCGAGTGGGCCCGTCAGCAGGGGCGCGAGGGCGTGTTCACCGGCGAGGTGGCCCAGGCTGGAATCGGCCAGAACGTCATCGCCGTCACGCCGCTGCAGGTCCTCAACGCCTACTCGGCTGTGGCGAACGGTGGGCGCCTGATGCAGCCGATGATCGTGCGCGGCGAGGCCGATGCGAACGGTGAGCTGGTCCGCGCGTACGACCCCGTCGTGCTCCACGAGATCGGCGCGGACCCTTCCACGCTGCAGACGATGCGGATCGGCGCACGCGAGGTGATCACCTCCGGCCACGCGTACAACATCCGCGACCTCGATCTGCCCGGTGCACTGTCCGGCAAGACGGGGACGGCCGAGTTCGGCGAGCTGACCGACGAGGGCACGCTGCCGTTCCACTCGTGGTTCGTGGCCTACCTTCCCTCCTCGGCCGGCGCGACGGACGCCGACCTGGCGGTGCTGAGCTTCAACTATTCGGCCGTCGTGCCCGGCAACGTGTCCGCCGAGGTCGTGAAGTACTTCCTCCAGCTCTACTACGACCTCGACCAGGACCTGCGCCTGGATCCCAACGACTTCAGCCTTGTGACGGCGAACTGACCGATGGGCGTCGCGACAGCAACCTTCGTCGAGACCTTCCGGGCCCGGGACTGGCGTCACTTCGACGTCCAGCTCCTGCTGTACGTCGTGCTGCTCATCACCGTCGGGGTGGTGATGGGCTACTCAGCCGCCTTCAACGACGGAGCCGAGGCGGCGGGGATGTCCCAGACGGTGAAGACACTGATCTGGGCGGCGATCGGGCTGACGCTGTTTTTCGTCGCCTCGAGCATCGACTATCACTGGCTGCGCACGCTGGCCGTACCGATCTACGTGGTCGTGCTGGCGCTGCTGACGCTCACCATGCTCATCGGCACGAACCTCTTCGGCGCCCAGATGTCGGTGACGGTCGCCGGCCTCGACTTCCAGTTCAGCGAGGTCGGCAAGGTGCTGATGATCGCGGTGCTCGGCGCGTATCTCGCCGCGCGCGGGAACCGCATCGGGCGCCTTTCGACCATCCTGATCGCCGGGGCCATCATGGCCGTGCCGACCTTCCTGGTGTTCCGTCAGCCTGACCTCGGGACGGCCCTCGTGTTCGTCGGCATCCTGGCCGGCATGCTCTTCCTGTCAGGCGCGAGCCTCGGCTGGATGGGCCTGATCGCGGCGGGACTCGTCGCCGCGGCGCCGATCGCGGTGAGCATGCTGCACGACTACCAGCGGCAGCGGCTGTTCTGCTTCCTCGACCCCTACGCCGATCCGCAGGGCGCCTGCTACCAGCTCGTCCAGGCCCTGAACGCGGTGGGGTCCGGCGGCTTGATCGGTCGCGGCCTGACCGTCGGCGGGGAGGTGCAGCGCGGCTACATCCCGGTGCACTCCACCGACTTCATCTTCACCGTGGTTGCCGAAGACCTCGGGCTCCTTGGCGGCCTGGTGGTACTGGCCCTGTTCGCCCTGCTGGTGTGGAGGATCCTGCTCATCGGCTGGCAGGCGCAGGACGGGTTCGGCATGCTGATCGCGGTCGGGCTGGCGTCGATGATCCTCTTCCAGCTGGTCGTGAACGTGGGGATGGTCATCGGCATCATGCCGGTCACCGGCATTCCCCTTCCGTTCGTGACCTACGGCGGCTCGAGCCTCATCAGCCTGTTGTTCGGGATGGGGATCCTGCAGTCGATCCGGATGCGGAGCCACAAGCCGACGTTGTGAGACGCCGTCTCACATAGCCGGGCGACTCACGCCGGCGTGGCGGCTGCCTCGGCAGGCGGTTCGGGCGCGGGAGGCTCGTCGGGAGGTCGGGGCGGGCGCGCGCCGTGCTCAGCCAGTTCGCGCGCCTCGGTAGGGGGCTGGCCACCGAAGCGATGGAAGCCATATCGGTACAGGTCGCGACCGGCGGCGACAGTGGGGGCGGCCAGGATCGCGCCGCCGATCCCGAAGAGGGCGCCGCCGACCACCAGCGCCATGATCAGCACGGCGGGATGGAGCTCGACCGCGTCACCCATCACCTTCGGGACCAGGATGTGGTTCTCGAGCTGTTGGATGCCGGTGTACAGCACGGCGGCCGCGATCGCGGCCGGAGGGCCGATCGACAGGCCGATGAGGATGGCCGGGACGGCGGCGACGATCGGGCCGATGATCGGGAGCCACTCGAGGACGCCGGCGATGAGCGCGAGGACGAGCGTGAACTGCCCGAACTCCTCGAACCCAGCGACGGTGAGCAGGCCGAGGCCGATGACGGTTGCCACGAAGATCGACAGGCCCAGAAGGAGCTGCCCACGGACCCAGCGGCCGCCGACCCGGCCGAGGAGGCCGAGGAGGTTCTCGACGTCGGCTCGCCAGCCCGGCGGCATCGCCCCGGCCACGGATCGGCTGAAGCCCTGGCGGTCCTTGAGGACGAAGAACAGCCAGACCGGGATCACGACCAGCCCGAGCAGGAACGTCGCGGCGCGAAGTAGCGCGGTGAGCGTCGGGGCGAGGAGCCCGCTCAGGAAGTCGGCGAGCGCCTGCCCACTGGCGGCGAGCTGCTCACTGATCGTCTCGCGGATGTCGTCGGGGAGCGGAAGGCCCTCGTACCACTCGACGATCCCGCGCTCGAAGTCGGTGACCGCCGCGCCCAGCTCGGGAAGGTGGTCGACCAGCTCGCGTGCCTGGGCGGTGATCGGCGGCAGGGCGTAGGCGACGATGCCCCAGATGATGGCCACGACGGCCACGTACATCACGACGACGCCGGCCCAGCGCGGCATTCCCCGCCGGGCCAGGAACGTCACCGCCGGGTCGAGCACGAAGGCGAGCGCCAGGCCGATGAAGAACGCCGGCAGCGCGCCACGCGCCTGCCACAGCAGCAGCGCGACGATGACGATCGTCGCCAGGGCGAAAAGGGCCTGGCGATGACGCCGGACCGATGCGAGCACCTCGGACATCGTGCGACATCCTACCCCGGCCGCCGCTGGCCGCTGGGCGCGTCGGACGGTACGATGCATGCGCCGTGACGGACCGATCCACCGATGGCCAGCCTCGTCAGCGCTGGCAGCTTCTCTTCAGCCGCGCCGAACCCGCGCTCCGCATGCGCCAGGCAGACCTGGTCAGCGCGCTCGAGCAGGTCTTCCGCGATGCCGGCCTGCCGCTGTCCTACACGCGGGCCGTGAAGCCGCGTCCCCGGATCAAGCTCGCCGCCAACCTGCCGGTCGGCATCGAGCTGCGCAACGAGGTGGTCGAGGCCTACTTCGACGAGCTCGTCCCGCTCGATCGCATCGAGGCAGCCGGCCAGCTCTTTCCCGACGGAGTCGAGTTCCGTGACGCCAAGGAGGTATGGCACGGGTTCCCGTCAGCGGCCTCCCAGCTACGTGGCGCCGAGTACGAGGTGGAAGTGCGCGGCGACGAGTCGCTGACGTCCGACGCCCTCCGCGGCGCGGTCGTCCGCCTCCTCGGCGCGCGGGAGCTGGCCGGCATGCGGCGACGCGGCGAGAGCGAGCGCCGGGCAGACGCCGGCGACCGAGACCTGCGGCCGCTCATCGAGGACGTCGAGATCCTCGAGCTGGACGAGAAGGCGCACACCGCGCGCCTCCGGACCGTGCTCCAGCTGGACGCCAACGGCGCGGGCCGGCCGGAGGACGTGGTCCGGGCGCTCGACCTGCCCCTGAAGGTGGACCGGGCGGTCCGCACGCGGCTCCTCTTCGTTGACACTCCCCCGATCGCTCGGTAGACTTTCACCTCCCGCGGGCTGAGCACTCGGCCCGTTTTCGTGTGCGCGTGAGAGGCCCCGGTGACGGTGGCGACGGCACCATCAGCAGCAGATCCAGGAGAGCAGCATGTACGCCGTCGTGAGCACCGGCGGGAAGCAGTACCGCGTCGAGGCCGGCAGCGAGCTGGTCGTCGAGCGCGTGCCCGGTGATGCCGGAGACGCGATCACGTTCGATCGCGTCCTGCTCGTCGGTGACGGCGAGGCGGTGACGATCGGGACACCGGTTGTCGAGGGCGCATCGGTCAGTGGCACCGTCCTCGGCGAGGCGCTCGGCCCGAAGCTCATCGTCTTCAAGTTCAAGCAGAAGGCGACCTACCGCCGCAAGAACGGACACCGTCAGCACCTCACCCGGGTGCGCATCGACGAGATCAGCACCGGCACAGGGCGCGGCAAGGGCACCAGGGCCACGGCCGAGCCCGAGCCGGAAGAGGCCGAGGCAGCGGCACCGACAGCGGCCGCTGCCAAGCCGGCGCGCACGCGCAAGCCGGCCGCGAAGGCCACGAAGGCCACGAAGGCGGCGACGGCCGGTGCCGACGCGACTGACGAGACCAAGCCGAAGACGACCCGACGGCGCGCTCCGGCCAAGAAGGCCGAGGCCGAGGAGTAACCGATGGCACACAAGAAGGCTGGCTCGTCCAGCAAGAACGGGCGCGACAGCGCCGGCAAGCGCCTCGGCGTCAAGCGCGGCGACGGGCAGTTCGTGCTGTCCGGGACGATCATCGTCCGGCAGCGCGGCAGCACGTTCCATCCCGGCGAGAACGTCGGCATGGGCCGTGACTACACGCTGTTCGCCACCGCGGACGGCAAGGTCCGCTTTACCCACGAGACCCGAAGCAAGAAGCGCGTCAGCATCGAGGCTGGCGAGTACCAGTCCGCCTGAGCGCGGGCACGGAGCACCTGATCGAAATGAAGGCCGAAATCCATCCGCAGTACCATCAGGCGCAGGTCCACTGCGTCTGTGGCAACGAGTTCACGGTCGGCTCGACCGCTGAGCTGATCCGCGTCGAGGTCTGCAACAAGTGCCATCCCTTCTTCACCGGCACGCAGAACATCGTCGACACCGCCGGCCAGGTCGAGCGGTTCCAGAAGCGCCTGGAGCGCTCGCAGCGCTGACCGCGCCACGCTGATGCGCCGGCGCCCGACCCGGTGGCCGGCGCATCTCGCGCCGCACCTCGTCTTCCTCATCCCCGAGCTGCTGATCGCGGCCGGTCCCCTCGTGATCGGCGCGGTCGCCGGTCCCGACGGACGGCGCCGCTTCCGGATGCCGGACTTCTTTTACGGCGGCCAGGCCCTGATCGAGGGCGTGATGATGCGCGGCCGGACGACGGTCGCCATGAGCGTGCGTCCGCCGTCGGGCGAGATCCGCACGATCTCGGAGCCACTGCCAGCCGCGCTGTCGGCTGACCGCAGGCTCATCAAGATCCCGTTCCTGCGCGGCATGTTCGTCCTGTACGAGACGCTCGTCATCGGCACCCGCATGCTGATGCGCTCGGCCGCCATCGCGGCCGAGGACGAGGATGTCGAGCTCGGCAAGGGCACCATCGCCCTGACGATGATCTTCAGCCTCGGCTTCGCCATCGGCCTGTTCTTCCTGCTGCCGTTGTTCCTGTCGACCTTCGCGGAGGAGGCGGCCGACTCCGACTTCGTGGCCAATGCCGTCGAGGGCGTGATCCGGCTCGTGATCTTCGTGGCCTACATCGTCGCCATCGGCTTCATGCCGGACATCCGGCGCGTGTTCGCCTACCACGGCGCTGAGCACAAGGCGATCAGCGCCTACGAGCACGACCGCCCGCTGACGCCCGAGGAGGTCGACGCGTTCGGCACGGCCCACACGCGCTGCGGGACGACGTTCATCCTCATCGTCGTCGTGATCAGCATCTTCTTCTTCAGCCTCATCCCGCGGGCCGGGGTCCCGCTCTGGGCACTCTTCCTGTCGCGCATCGTCCTGGTGCCGATCATCGCCGCGGTCGCGTACGAGCTGGTGCGCTTCGGCGCCCGCCACTACGGCAATCGCTTCGTCCGCGCCCTGTACACGCCCGGCCTGTGGCTCCAGTCGCTGACGACTCGGCGGCCCGATCGGTCGATGCTCGAGGTGAGCATTGCCAGCCTCGAGTCGTGCCTGGCCTCGGACCGCGAGGCTGCTGCCGCGAGCTCGCCGGCGCAGGCATGATCGACCGGCTCGCCGAGCTCGAGGCGCGCCACGAAGAGATCGGCCGGCAACTGTCGACTCCCGAGGTCGCCTCCAATCCGATGCAGCTCGCCGAGCTCGGCCGTGAGCTCGCCCGCCTCGACCCGATCGTCAGCGGACTGCGCGAGTGGCGCGCCGTGCGGGAGGAGCTCGACGGTGCCAGGGCGATGGCCGACGATCCCGACGAGGAGATGCGGACGATGGCGCGCGAGGAGATCGAGCGCCTCGGTGCACGCGAGAAGGCGCTCGAGGCCGAGCTTCGCCTCCAGCTCGTCCCGCGCGACCCGAACGACGACCGCAACGTGATCCTCGAGGTGCGCGCCGGCGCCGGTGGCGACGAGGCGTCGCTCTTCGCGGCGGACCTGTACCGGATGTACGCGCGCTACGCCGAGCGCCGTCGCTGGAAGGTCGAGATCCTGACGACCTCCGAGTCCGAGGCCGGAGGGTTCAAGGAGGTCATCGCCGAGGTGCGCGGCGCCGCGGCGTACTCACGGCTGAAATTCGAGTCCGGCGTCCATCGCGTCCAGCGCGTGCCGACCACCGAGGCGCAGGGGCGCATCCACACCTCAACCGCCACCGTGTCGGTGCTCCCCGAAGCCGACGAGGTCGAGGTGCAGATCGACGAGAAGGACCTGCGGGTCGACGTGTATCGGTCCAGCGGTCCCGGCGGCCAGTCCGTCAACACCACCGACTCCGCGGTGCGCATCACCCACCTGCCGACCGGCCTCGTCGTTGCCATCCAGGACGAGAAGTCGCAGCACAAGAACCGGGCGAAGGCGATGAGCGTGCTGCGCGCCCGGCTGCTCGAGGCTGAGCAGGAGCGCATGGCGGCCGAGCGCGGCGAGGAGCGTCGGTCCCAGGTGGGGTCCGGCGAGCGCTCGGAGAAGATCCGCACGTACAACTTCCCCGATGACCGCGTGACCGACCATCGCATCGGGCTGACCGTCCACAACCTGCCCGGCCTGCTCGAGGGGGACCTCGATCGCGTCGTCGAGCCCTTGCTGGAGGCCGACCAGGCCCGACGACTCGCCGACATCGGCGCAGAGGCGACGTGACCGCCGCGGTCCGGGATGTCCTGGCGCGCGCCGCCGCGGCGCTGCGGGATGGAGGCTCCCCGACGCCGCGACTCGACGCCGAGGTTCTGCTGGCGCACGTCCTCGGGACCGACCGCTCCTGGCTGCACGCGCACCCCGAGGCAACGGTCGAGCCGGCGGCGTTCGACGCGCTGGTCGACCGGCGGAGGGACGGAGAGCCGATCGCCTATCTGCGCGGATTCAAGGAGTGGCGCTCGCTCAGGATCCGCACCGACTCCCGTGCCCTGGTGCCGCGACCCGAGACAGAGCTGCTGCTCGACCAGGCGATCGACGAGGTTGTCAGCCGCATGGCGCGCGACCAGGAGCCGATCGTCGCGTGGGAGGTGGCGACCGGCACCGGCGCCGTGGCCGTGGCCCTGGCCCTGACGCTTTCGCGAGGCGCTTACGCTCGGACGGCTGCGGTTGATCGCCAGCGACGTGTCGCCCGATGCGCTCGAGCTCGCCGCCGAGAACCTCGAGGTGCACGGCGTGGCATCCCTCGTCGATCTCGCCTGCGCCGATCTGCTCGACCCGGCGGGGTCGACCCTCCCGCGACCGAACGTGGTGGTCGCGAACCTGCCATACGTGCCCTCCGACGAGGTCCGTGCGCCGGGTCGAGGGCTGGATCACGAGCCGCTGATCGCGCTCGACGGTGGCCCCGATGGCCTGGCCATCTTCCGGCGGCTGTTCGACATGGCAGCCGAGCGCATCGCGCCGGGCGGCACGCTGTTGCTCGAGATCGGCGCCGGCCAGTCCGATGTCCTCCGTTCCATGGCCGGGCCGGACGCCCCGGTGGCAGTCGAGCGAGACTTGGCGGGGATGGAGCGCGTCGTCCGCATCGAGCTGCCCGGGGGCGCGACGTGACCGACGTCCTGCCACCGACCCCGGAGGGGATCGCGCGCGCGACGGAGCTATTGCAGGCTGGCCAGGTCGTCGCCTTCCCGACCGACACCGTCTACGGGGTCGGCGTGGCGGGCTCGCGACCCGATCGGCTGGGGGCGCTGTTCGACCTGAAGCGACGGCCGCTCGATCGCCGCATCCCACTGCTCGTCGCGGACCTGTCGCAGGCGACGGCGGCGGGGTGGCATGTCACCGACCAGGCCCGCACGTTGGCGGAGCGGTTCTGGCCGGGCGCGCTCACGCTCGTCCTGGCAGGAACGTCCGAGACGCAGGCCTTCCGCGCGCCGGACCACCATGTGACGCTGTCGCTCATCCGGGCGGCCGGCCCGATCTTCGCCACCAGCGCCAATATTTCTGATCAACCCGACACACTGGGCGCGGACGACGTGCTGATCGCCTTCGCCATCGACCAGGATGCGCTGGCCGCCGTCGTGGACGGTGGCGCCGTGCCCGGTGGCGTTTCCTCGACGGTGCTCGACCTGTCGGTCACTCCTGCGCGGATCCTTCGACCAGGGCCGATCAGCCGCGAACAGCTCGCCGAGGTCGTCGAGCTCGAAGGCTGAGGGCTCGCGGCCGCGCCCCACGGCACTACACTCGCCGATCATGCGGGTGGCGATCGGCTCCGACCATGCCGGCTTCCAGCTCAAGGGCGAGCTCTGCTCGCTCCTCGACGAGCTGCGCATCGAGTACCGCGACTTCGGTGCCTTCGGCCCCGAGCCCGTCGACTATCCCGACCTCATCGCGCCCGGTCGCCCGTGCCGTGGCGCGCGGTGAGTTCGATCGCGGGGTCGTGCTCGGCGGGAGCGGCACGGGCGAGGCGATCGTCGCCAACAAGGTGCGCGGCATCCGCTGCGTGGAGGCCACCGACCCCGTGACCGCGAAGCTCGGACGGGAGCACAACGACGCCAACGTCCTCTCGATGGGGTCGCGGATCGTGGGGGTCGAGGTGGCGAAGGCGTGCCTGCGAGCGTTCCTCGACGGCGAGTTCAGCGGCGGGCGCCACGTGGCGCGGGTCGAGAAGATCGCCCGCATCGAGGCCGAGGAGGCGCGCGGCTGAGCCTGGCGCTGCGCGCGTCCGATCGCGCGCTCCTCGAAGGCGGCGAGGGCGAGGGAGCCGCGTTCGCCATGCGGCTCGTCATCCGGGCGGCAGAGGTCACCGGGGCCACGCGCCTGATCGACATCACGCAGGCGCACGTGGACTCCTGCCTGTACCACGGCGAGGCGACCGTGGACTTCGTGCAGCGCCTGGTCGACGGCCGGGCGCGGGTGCGCGTGCCGACAACCCTCAACGTCGGGGCGGTCGACCTGCTGCACCCGGAGCTCTACCGCGGCGACCACCGGGTCGCCGAGCGCGGGCGCCTGCTGATGCACCGATACCGCGGCCTCGGCGCGCGTCCCACCTACACCTGCGCCCCGTACCAGCTGGCCGACGCTCGCCCGGCCCTGGGCGACCAGGTGGCGTGGGGCGAGTCGAACGCCATCGCCTTCTGCAACTCGGTGCTCGGGGCGCGGACGAACCGCTACGGCGACTTCATCGACGTCGCCGCCGCGATCACCGGACGGGTGCCGGACGCCGGACTGCATCGGACCGATGAGCGCCGGGCCACCCTCGTGCTCCGCCTTGCGGCCGACGTGCCGGCCACCCTCCGTGAGGCGGATGAACTGTTCCCGGTCCTCGGCGTCATCCTGGGCCGGCGGGCCGGGTCGGCCGTCGCGGCCATCGACGGCCTGCCGCCGGGCCAATCCGAGGATCGTCTCAAGCAGCTGGGTGCGGCCGCCGCATCGTCGGGAGCCGTGGCGATGTTCCACGTCGTCGGCTCCACCCCCGAGGCGCCGACGCTGGACGCGGCGCTCCAGCACGGCGCACCGGATGCCGTGGAGCTCATCCGGCTGGCGGACCTGCGGCGCGCCCGCGAGCAGCTGACGACCGATGCCGGGGATCGGCTCGCCGCGGTCAGCCTCGGAACGCCCCACGCGTCGCTGGACGAGCTGCGCAGGATCGCCGCGATGCTCGGCGATCGACGGATCCACCCCGACGTCGAGTTCCTGGTCTCCACCGGCCGGGACGTGCTCGCCGCGGCCGCGGACGAGGGAGTCACCTCCCGGTTGCGCGAGGCTGGAGTCGAGCTGCTGGTCGACACGTGCAGCTACATCGCGCCGATCCTGCGACGGACCGACGGTGCGGTGATGACCGACTCGGGCAAGTGGGCCTACTACGCGCCCGGCAACATCGGCGCATCGGTGGTGCTTGGCTCGACCGCCGAGTGCGTGCGCAGCGCCGTCGCGGGACGTGTCGTGCGCGACGACGCGGCGTGGGGGCCACCGTCGTGAGCGTGCCGGCCGCTCTCGTACTCGACGAGCCGCTCAGTCTGTGGGGCGGCATCGATCCGGCGACGGGCGCCATCATCGACGTCCACCACCCTCAGCACGGCGCGAACGTCAGCGGCCGCGTTCTGGTGATGCGCAGCGGCCGTGGATCGTCGTCGTCCGCATCGGTGCTCGCCGAGGCCGTGCGGGCCGGGACCGCTCCGGCGGCCATCGTCCTCGGTGAGCCGGACCTCATCCTCTCCATCGGCTCCGCAGTAGCGGAGGAGCTCTACGACAAGCGCGTGCCGGTGGTGGTCCTTGCTCCGGACCGCATCGACGCGATTGTCGACGGCCAACCGGTGGATGTCGGCGCGCTTGCTCGAGAGCCCATAAGTCGGCGAATCGTTCACACGAGCGGTGCGTTGTGTGCGCTTCCGCGCACAGACCTGCCAATCGTTCACCGGAGCGCAGCCAAGACCGCCTTCACGGGAACCGGCCGCCGATCCATGACCGAAACCACCCGCAAACGCCGACGACCGTGAGGGATTCGCCCATCCATGAACGGCGAGACGGCCCGCGTTGAGTACACTCCGCGAATGGACTTCTGGGCACCGCTCGAGACCGAGGATCCCGAGATCTGGCAGGTGATCCGCGACGAGGAGGCGCGCACCCAGTCGCACCTCGAGCTGATCGCGTCGGAGAACTACCCGAGCCTCGCCGTGCTAGAGGCGATGGGATCAGTCCTCACCGCGAAGTATGCCGAGGGCTATCCGGGGCGCCGCTACTACGGCGGCTGCGAGGTCGTCGACGTGGCCGAGAACCTGGCCCGCGACCGCGCGAAGGAGCTGTTCGGCGCCGAGCACGTCAACGTCCAGCCGCACGCCGGGGCGCAGGCCAACATGGCCGCCTATCACGCCCTGCTGGAGCGCGGCGACACTGTCCTCGGCCTCAGCCTCGACCAGGGCGGCCACCTGACCCACGGCTCGCCGGTGAACTTCTCCGGCCAGTACTACGACTTCGTTCCGTACCGGGTGGACCGCGAGACGCACCTGATCGACATGGACGAAGTCCGTGCGCTGGCCCGGGAGCATCGGCCGAAGATGATCGTCACCGGCGCGACGGCGTACCCCAGGATCTGGGACTTCGCCGCCTTCCGCGAGATCGCGGACGAGGTCGGCGCCCTGCTCCTGTGCGACATGGCCCACTTCGCCGGCCTCGTCGCTGCCGGTGTCCATCCGTCGCCGGTACCGCACTGCGACGTGGTGACCACCACCACCCACAAGACGCTGCGCGGCCCGCGCGGCGGGATGATCCTGTCGCGCGAGGTGCACGCCAAGGCCATCGACAAGAGCGTCTTTCCCGGCCTCCAGGGCGGGCCGCTGATGCACGTGATCGCCGCCAAGGCGGTGGCCTTCAAGGAGGCTGCGACCGAGGAGTTCCGCCGCGATCAGGAGGCGACCGTGGCAAACGCCCGCGTCCTCGCAACCTCCCTGGCCGATGCCGGCGCCTCGATCGTGTCCGGCGGCACCGACAACCACCTGATGCTGGTCGACGTCCGCCCGCTGGGGGTGAATGGCAAGGAGGCCGATGCGGCCCTCGGCGAGGTCCGCATCACGGTGAACAAGAACACGATCCCCTACGACCCCGAGAAGCCGATGATCGGCTCCGGCGTTCGGGTCGGCACCCCGGCGGTCACCTCGCGCGGCATGCGCGAGGGCGAGATGCGCGAGATCGCGCGCCTGATCGTGGACGGCATCGCAGCCCGTGGAGACGAGGCCGCGCAGGACGACGGTGCGTCGTCGGGTTGCGGGAATCGCGGATCGCTTTCCGGTTCCCGGGCTGCCGGCGACGCGCTCGACGGCCGACGTCCCCGCCTAGGCGAGGGAGACGAGGCCCCGCCCGGTGCGGACGGCTGGACGGCTGTCCGGCACGGTCTCGCGGGCGTAGCGGTCGAGGAGGCTCAGCTCCGCTCGGTAGACGCGCCGCAGCATCCGGGGGGCGAGCATGCGCTCGACCACGCCCGCGAAGCCGTTGGTGAACCAGCGGGTGTGAATGGTCACCGTGCTCGTGCCATCCAGCTCGCGGTCGACGGTGAAAGTGGTGAGCATGAGGCGGCTCGGGTCGGACTCGATCAGCACGCGGCCGGGCTCGGGCTCGCCGACCCGCACGCGGTACTCCGAGCGGCGACCGCCCAGGGTGAGGTTGAATCGGTGGACGGTGCCTGCGCCGATGCCGCCCGTCTCGACCGCGAAGTCGCTGAACTGCGAGGGCAGGAACTTCGGGTGGTGGTCGCGGAAGTTGGCGATGTAGCGGTAGACGCGGTCCGGCGGTGCCTCGATGTGTCGCTGGGCCGACGCGGTGATCTTCATGTCGCACAGGGTCGCCCGGGGGCGCCACGGGCGCATCGGTCCTGCGTCGGGCCGTCTTCTACGTCCTTCGACCGAGGGATGTGAATTGCGCCGGTGGTGACCGCCGACCTGGATAACTCGTTGTGGTGGAGAAATTATGTGGCGGGCTGCGCCCGGCGACTGCCATTCCGAGCGTGGAACGCACTCGACTCAGCCGCATCTGCCGCGTAACGCTCCGAGGACGGCGGGATATCCAACTCGGGATGGCGCGACTCGGACAGCATGCGTCCACCGAGGCGGTATCCAACTCCGGACCACCCGCCGCCCGCCCGCCGACCACGGCCGGCCGCGGGCATGATCCGGGAGCCTCGGCTATACTCGCGCCGTCCGACCCCGCCGTGAGTCGAGCTGTACACCGCATGTCTCAGAGACCACCGGGCTTCGCGCCGGGCACGGTGCTTGCCCAGGTCAGCTTGCGAGTGATCGTGCCGCTCTTGGGTGGCGTGATCGCAGGGCTCGTGGCCGATGGCATCGGCGACACCTCCCCGCGGTACGTCCTGATCGGCCTGGCGGGTGGGACCCTCATCTCGGCCCTATGGCTGCGCAGCTTCGTCGCCTCGACCGTCGTGCAGATGCGTCGCGAGCGCGAGGAGGCGGGAGCCACGGCCACGGAGAAACATGAACCAAACCGATCCGAAGGGAACGGAGGAGCGACCTAGCCAGGTCGAGCGTCCCCAGAACTGGGGGATGCTGCTCGATCTCGGGTTCCGCCTTGGCCTTTCGGTCGTCATCGGCGTCGGCGCGGGAGTCCTGCTCGACAACTGGCTCGGCACCAGGCCGATCTTCATCCTCCTCGGGGTGGCGGTCGGCATCGGTGCGGCGATGTATTCGATCTGGGACGTCGCGCGGACCGAGATGAGGCGGCGGTAGCACATGGAGAAGAGGATCCTGCGTGCCTGAGGAAGCGGAGCACGGCGAGAGCCTGATTCACGTCGCGATCAAGGGTGAGGTGCTGTTCCACATCGGCCCGATCGCCGTCACGAACAGCATGATCGGCACGTTGATCGCGACCGTGACGCTGATCGCCCTGGCGTGGTGGGCGTCACGCAACAGCCGCGTCGTCCCCGGTCGGCTGCAGTCGTTCCTCGAGTTCCCGCTCGAGTTCCTCGGTGGCGTCATCCGCGATCTGCAGCCCACGCGCTTCCGGGCGATCCTGCCCCCGATCCTCACCATCTTCATGCTCGTGCTGTTCGCCAACTACGTGGGACTGCTGCCGGGCGTCGGGACCATCAACCTGCACGTCGTCGAGGAAGGCGCCGAAGCGTCGGCTCCAATCATCCGGCCGGCATCGGCGGACCTGAACTTCACGCTCGCGTTGGCGCTCATCTCGTTCGTGCTGTTCGTGAGCTGGGGGATCCGCGCCAACGGGCTGCGCGGCTACCTCAAGGAGACGTTCATCTCCAACCCGTGGTACATGACGCCGCTCATGACGCCGATCCACATCGTGTCCGAGCTGAGCCGGATCATCAGCCTGTCGATGCGACTCTTCGGCAACATCTTTGCCGGCGAGATCCTGCTGGCGGTGGTGCTGGCGCTGACCTTCGCGGTCATCCCCGCCCTGTTCCTCGGCCTGGAGGCGATCTTCGGCGCGGTGCAGGCGCTGGTCTTCGCCCTGCTGACCCTCACCTACATCACTCTCGCCACCGCCGGGCACGGTGGTGGGCACGACGAGGCGCACGACGCGCCAGCCCACGACGCCGACGACACGGCGCTGCGCGCGGGCGCCCATTGAGCGATTGAATCGGAACCAAGGCTTACCGGGAAGGCTCTCCCCGAACGTAGAGCTCCAGGAGGAACGCAACACGTGGACCTGACACCCCTCGCCGCCGGACTGGCCATCGGCCTCGGCGCCCTCGGCCCGGGCATCGGCCTCGGCCTCGGCGTCAGCAAGGCCATGGAGGCGCTCGGCCGTAACCCGGAGGCATCCGGCGCGATCTTCGTGCCGTACGTCCTCGGACTGGCCCTCACCGAAGCCGTCGCGATCTACGCGCTCGTCATCGGCCTGCTCATCCTCTTCACGTAGGACCGCGAGCCTGTGGAAGCGCTGATCGAGGCGTTCGACATCAACCTGGTGGGCCTCGCCTTCCAGGTGCTGAACTTCCTGCTGCTCCTCTACATCCTCAACCGGCTCCTCTTCAAGCCGCTGCTCGCGAGGATGGACGAGCGCAGCGCGAAGATCAGCAAGGGCCTGGAGGACGCCGAGACCGCCGCACGAGACCGGGAGCTCGCCGCCGCCGAGCGCGAGGCCGCCGTGGCCGAAGCGCGCAAGGAGGCGGCCGAGATGCTGGCGCGCGCCAACAAGATCGCGGAGGACACGCGGAACGAGATCCTGGGCGACGCACGCAGCGAGGCCGAGAAGGTCACGCAGCGGGCGCGCGAGGAGATCACCGCCGAGAAGGAGAAGGCGATGTCCGAGCTCCGCTCCCAGGTCGCCGACCTGGCGCTGGAGGCGGCCGCCAAGCTCGTCCGCTCGGACATGAACGCCACCACCCAGCGTCGCCTGGTCGAGGAGTTCCTGGCCGAGGTGCCGTCCGAGAAGCGCGGCGCGCAGGAGCGCAACTGACCGATGGCCCGACGTGACACCGCCGCGCGGCGCTACGCGGAGGCTGCTCTCGAGATCGGTCGTGCCGACGGCACGCTCGATCGGTGGGAGCGCGACCTCGAGCGGCTCAGTGCCGCCCTGGCCGACGATCAGCTGCGCACGCTGGCCGAGCACCCGGCCGTGCCGTACGCGGAGAAGGAGCGCGTCATCCGGCGCGTCGCCGGCGACGTCTCGCCCGAGGCGCTGAACCTGGTGCTGCTCATGATCCGGCGCGGCCGCCCGCGGGCGATCCCGCGTATGGTCGAGCACTTCGCGAACCTCGTCCGCCGAGAGCGCGGCGTGTCGCTGGCCGAGGTGCGGACCGCGTTGCCGCTCGACGACACACAGCGAACCGCGGTGCTGGATCGGCTCCACGAGCTCACCGGCGACGAGATCGAGATCAACGAGGTGGTCGACGAGTCCCTCATCGGCGGCATCACCGTCCGCATCGGCGACCGACTCTATGACGCGAGCGTTCGCAGCCGCCTCGAGCGGCTGCGGGCGCGGCTGACCGCCGTCTAGGCGACCGAAAGAAAGGCAACGAACAGATGGCGATCAGATCCGACGAGATCACGTCGATCATCAAGAGCGAGATCAAGGGCTTCGACGCGAGTGCGGACGTCAGCGGCGTGGGCACCATCGTCGAGGTCGGCGACGGCATCGCCCAGGTCCACGGGCTGTCGGGCGCGCTGGCGCAGGAGCTGCTCGACTTCGGCAACGGCATCATGGGCATGGCCTTCAACCTCGAGGAGGAGACGGTCGGTGCCCTGATCCTGGGCGACTACACCTCGCTGTCCGAGGGCGACCAGGTCAAGACGACGGGCCGCATCGTGGAGGTGCCGGTCGGCGACGCGCTCATCGGCCGGGTGGTGAACCCGCTCGGCGAGCCGATCGACGGCAAGGGCCCGATCGAGACGGACGCGACGCGCCCCATCGAGCGCATCGCGCCGGGCGTCATCGTGCGCCAGCCGGTCGACACGCCGGTCCAGACCGGCATCAAGGCGATCGATTCGATGATCCCGATCGGCCGCGGCCAGCGCGAGCTGATCATCGGCGACCGCCAGACCGGCAAGACCGCCATCGCGGTCGACACCATCATCAACCAGAAGGGGCAGGACCTCATCTGCATCTACGTCGCCATCGGCCAGAAGCAGTCGACAGTGGCGCAGGTGGTCGCGCAGCTCGAGGAGTCGGGCGCCATGGAGCACACGATCGTCGTGTTCGCCGGTGCCTCGGACCCCGCGCCGCTCCAGTACCTGGCGCCATACGCCGGCGTGGCCATGGGCGAGGAGTTCCTCGACAACGGGCGCGACGCGCTGTGCGTGTATGACGACCTGTCGAAGCACGCCTGGGCCTACCGACAGGTCTCGCTGCTGATGCGACGCCCGCCCGGCCGCGAGGCGTTCCCCGGCGACATCTTCTACTCGCACTCGCGCCTGCTCGAGCGCGCCGCGCGCCTGAACAAGGACAACGGCGGCGGCTCGCTGACCGCGCTGCCAATCATCGAGACGCAGGCCGGCGACGTATCGGCCTACATCCCGACCAACGTGATCAGCATCACCGACGGGCAGATCTTCCTGCAGTCCGACCTCTTCAACCAGGGCCAGCGCCCGGCGGTCAACGCCGGCATCAGCGTCTCCCGCGTGGGCGGTGCCGCACAGATCAAGGCCATGCGGCAGGTGGCCGGCAAGCTCCGCATCGACCTCGCCCAGTACCGCGAGCTGGCGGCCTTCGCACAGTTCAGCTCCGACCTGGACAAGGCGACGCGCGACCAGCTGACCCGTGGCGAGAAGACGACCGAGATCCTCAAGCAGCCGCAGTACCAGCCGCTCGCGGTGGAGAAGCAGGTCGTCATCATCTGGGCCGCCACCAGCGGTCTGCTGGACGACGTCGAGACGGCGAAGATCGCCGAGTTCGAGTCCGGCCTGTACCGGCATCTCGAGTCCGGCTACGAGGACGTCCTCCCGACCATCAAGAACGACAAGGTCCTCTCCGACGAGACGATCGCGACCCTCGAAAAGGCGGTTGCGGAGTTCAAGCGCCAGGGCGGCTACGGCACGGCCGATGACGGCGGGTCCTCGAAGGACGCCAAGAGCGAGGAGCCCAAGGCCGAGGAGGCGAAGGGCGAAGAGACGAGGGCGAAGGCCGACGAGCCCAAGGCCGATGCGGCGGATTCCGAAGGCGCCGGCGCCGATGGCGCCGCCGAGGACCAGACGTGACGATGGATCGGCCGAATGCCACCGGAGCGGCGCTTCCCGCGCGGTATCGCCGATCTATCGGCGACTCTGCAGCACGACGCGCGCCGCTGGGCGCGCCTCACGCGTGCGGGCGGCCGATGCATCGGCGAAATGCAGCCGGAGCAGGGGTTCCGGTGAGATTTCGGCGATCTATCGGCGGCGACATGAGGCCGGGGATCTAGATGCCAAGCCTGAAGGACATCCGCGGGCGGATCGGATCGGTCCGCAACATCGCCCAGATCACCCGGGCGATGGAGATGGTGGCCGCGTCGCGCATGAAGCGCGCGCAGGACTCCATTCTCGCCGCGCGTCCGTACGCCGACGAGCTCGAGGACGCCCTTCGGCGGGTGGCCACTGCCGCCGGCCTGAGCGAGGACATCGACCCGCTCCTCGCCAAGCGCCCGGTGCGGCGGGCGGCGATCATCGTGATCACCACCGACCGCGGCCTGGCCGGCTCGCTGAACGCCAACGCCACGCGATCGGTCCTGCGCTGGGTGACCCAGCGCGCGTCGCGCAGCAACGGCGATGGGCCGGTGGAGATCGAGGCCATCACCGTCGGTCGCAAGGGCCGCGATGCGCTGCGGCGCGCCGGCGTCCCGATCGCCGCCCACTTCTCGCAGCTGGGGGATCGACCGTCCTTCGCCGACGTCACGCCCATCGCGCGGCTGGTGACCGAGGACTTCCTGGCCGAGAAGTACGACGAGATCGACATCGCCTACAGCACGTTCGTGTCGACGCTGTCGCAGCGGCCGGAGGTCGACACGCTCCTCCCCGTCGTGCAGCCCGAGATGGAGCACGAGGCGGAGGCGACGAACGACGAGTACCTGTTCGAGCCGTCGCCCGAGGCGGTGCTCTCCCGGCTGCTGCCGCACTACGTGGCGATCGGCATCTATCGAGCCGTGCTCGAGAACAACGCCTCCGAGCAGTCGGCGCGCATGATCGCCATGCGCAACTCGACCGACAACGCGAACGAGCTCATCGACGACCTGACCCTCGTCTACAACAAGACGCGTCAGGCGACCATCACCCGCGAAATGATCGAGATCGCCTCCGGTGCGGAAGCGCTCGGCGGCTAGGCAAGGAGAACAACACACCGATGGCGACCGGTAAGGTGATCCAGATCACGGGCCCCGTGCTCGACGTCGAGTTCCCGCCCGGGGATCTGCCCGACATCTACAACGCGCTCGAGATCAAGCGCCCGTCCGACGAGGGCTCCGAGGGCGCCGATGACACCCTCGTGGTCGAGGTCCAGCAGCACCTCGGCAACAACTGGGTGCGCGCGGTGGCGATGTCGACCACCGACGGCCTGGCCCGCGGCCTCGACGCCGTCGACACGGGCGCTCCGATCACCGTGCCGGTCGGCGAAGCGACGCTGGGTCGCGTGTTCGACGTCCTCGGCAAGCCGATCGACGGCAAGGGCGAGGTCAAGGCCGACAAGCGACTGCCGATCCACCGCGATCCGCCCTCGTTCGAGGAGATGGAGACCGAGGCCCAGGTCTTCGAGACCGGCATCAAGGTCATCGACCTCATCGCCCCGTTCCGCCGCGGCGGCAAGGTCGGCGTGTTCGGCGGCGCCGGCACCGGCAAGACGGTCATCATCCAGGAGCTGATCCGCAACATCGCCGCAGAGCACGGCGGGTACTCGGTGTTCGCCGGCGTCGGCGAGCGCTCGCGCGAGGGCAACGACCTCCTCGGCGAGATGACCGAGTCGGGCGTCATCGACAAGACCGTCATGGTCTTCGGCCAGATGAACGAGCCCCCCGGCGCGCGCCAGCGCGTCGGCCTGTCGGCGCTCGCCATGGCCGAGTACTTCCGCGACGAGGAGGGGCGCGACATCCTCCTCTTCATCGACAACATCTTCCGATTCACGCAGGCGGGCTCCGAGGTGTCGGCGCTCCTCGGCCGCATGCCGTCGGCGGTGGGATACCAGCCGACGCTGGCCACCGAGATGGGCGACCTGCAGGAGCGGATCACCTCGACGCGCAAGGGATCGATCACCTCGCTGCAGGCCATCTTCGTGCCGGCCGACGACTACACCGATCCCGCCCCGGCAACCACGTTCGCGCACCTCGACTCGACCATTCGGCTCGAGCGCTCGATCGTGGAGCTCGGGATCTACCCCGCCGTCGACCCGCTGACCTCGACGTCGACCGTGCTCGATCGGCGCATCGTGGGCGACGAGCACTTCGAGGTCTCGCGCGAGGTGCAGCGGACCCTGCAGCGCTACAAGGACCTGCAGGACATCATCGCCATCCTCGGCATGGACGAGCTGTCGGAGGAGGACAAGGTCACCGTGGCCCGCGCCCGACGCCTCCAGCGCTTCATGAGCCAGCCGTTCAACGTGGCCGAGCAGTTCACCGGCCGCCCCGGCGCGTACGTCGAGCTCAAGGAGACGGTCCGCGGCTTCGGCGAGATCCTCCAGGGCAAGCACGACCAGCTGCCCGAGCAGGCCTTCTTCATGGCCGGCAAGATCGAGGACGTGATGGCGAACGCGGAGAAGCTCGGCTGATGCCGCTGCAGCTGGAAATCGTCTCGCCGGAGCGGCGCGCGTTCACCGATGAGGTGGACATGGTCATCGTGCCCGGCATCGATGGCCAGCTCGGCATCCTGCCGCACCACACGCGGCTGATCTCGGCGCTCGGCACCGGTGAGCTGCGCATCAAGAAGGGCGGCACCGAGCAGTCGATGCTGATCAGCGGCGGCTTCGTCGAGGTGCGCCCCGACAAGGTCATCGTCATGGCCGACCTGGCGGAGCACTCCGACGAGATCGATGAGGCCCGCGCCGCAGAGGCCCGCAAGCGCGCGGAGGCCGAGCTGGAGTCCGCGAAGGACCCGGTCGACATCGCCCGCGTCCGTGCGGCGCTGCAGACGGCGCTCATGCGCGAGCGGATCGCCACCCGCCGCCGCTCGCGGGGCTGACGGTCCCGCTTTCGGCGCCGATCGATCGTCGATTTCTTCACCGACACTGCCAGCTCGCGTGCGCTCTCGCCGATGAATCGGCGGCCGGTGCGCGAGAGCGGTGGCCGAGATCCGGTTCGTGCGGACTGAATCGCCGATATTTCGGCGTGGCGGCGCGCCACCGGGCATGTCCTGTGAATATTCCGCCGATTCTTCAAGCGCTTCGGCGCCTGCGGTAGCATCAAGGACGTGGAAGACGAGCAGCCGATGACCCCCGAGGAGGCCGAGCGCGCGCACCTGCGCGGGCCGGAGGGCGACCCCGAGCAGCAGGGGCATCGGCGCATGCAGGAGTTGCGGAAGATCGGGCGCGAGTACCAATTCATCTGCCCGGTCGACTTCAAGCCGCACAAGGGCTCGCCGCCCGGCGAGGACCCCAACCTCGACCCGGACTTCGTTGCCAACCATCGCGAGGACGACGGCGCCCACTACCTGGGCTGACCGATGCGCCACACCCGATGCTGACCTGCGACCAGTGCGGCACCCGCATGCCCCAGCTGCCGGTGCGCATCGAGGTTGTGCGCGAGACCGGACCGATCGGCCTGCCGACCAGCCCGGCGCACGGCGAGACCGTGAACTTCACGAAGCCGTATCGGTTCTGCTCGGCGGACCACCTCTATACCTGGGCGCGGGAGCAGCGGATCATGCTCTGCAACCGCATGCCGACGCCGTTCGAGGCCGGCATGCAGCCCTATCTGCCGTCACGGCACATGGGCGGCAGGCTGGCGCTGTGCGACGGGCACCACCAGGGCATCCACGAGTGGAAGGAAGCCTGGCCGGGGTAACGGAGCGACTCGGAGTTCCGTCGTACGCCCAGCCACCCCACTAGACTCTATCGGTCCTCATGCAGAAATTCGTGATCACCGGCGGGGCCCCGCTGCATGGCGAGGTCCGCATCGCCGGCGCCAAGAACGCCGTCCTCAAGGAGATGGCCGCCGCGGTCCTGACCGACGAGCCGGTGACGCTCCACAACGTGCCGCGCATCAGCGACGTGGCGATCCTGCGCGAGGTGATGGGCGACATCGGCGTCGACGTCCGTCGCGTCAACGGGGACGCGCTCGTGCTCCAGGCACGGCACTCCGAGTGGCCGTTCGTCCCGCTCGAGGCGGCGCTGAAGATGCGCGCGAGCTTCATCCTGCTCGGGCCGATGCTGACGCGCTTCGGACGCGTCATCCTGCCGAATCCCGGCGGCGATCGGATCGGGCGGCGGCCGGTCGACTTCCACATCGCGGCCATGGAGCAGCTCGGCGCGACGATCGTCTACCGCAACGGCTACTACTTCGCCTCCGCCCCGTCCGACGGCCTGCGCGGTGCGCGCATCACGTTCCCGACGGTCTCGGTGATGGGCACCGAGAACGCGGTGCTGGCCGCGACGCTGGCGCGCGGCACGACCGTGATCGAGAACGCCGCGCTGGAGCCCGAGGTGGACGACCTGATCTCCATGCTCACGGCCATGGGGGCGCGAATCCAGCGCGGTCCGGACCGGCGGATCGAGGTCGAGGGCGTGGACCGCCTGGGCGGGACCGAGCACGAGGTCATCGGCGACCGGCTCGAGGCGGAGACCTTCGCCATCGCCGCGGCCACGACCCGCGGTGACGTCACGCTGCGAGGCATCGATCCGGCGCATCTGGGTGCCTTCCTCGAGGTCTGCGATCGGATGGGGATCGCCCACGAAGCCGACCCTGGCGCGGGCATCCTGCGGATCGTCGGCTCCTCGTCCGGGCCGCTGCGGGCCGTCGACGTGCGCACCGAGCCGTACCCCGGCTTCGCGACCGACTACCAGGCGCCGCTGTCGGTGCTCATGACCCAGGCCGATGGCGTCTCGACCATCCACGAGACGATCTTCGAGGACCGGCTCGACCACACCCGCGAGCTGGTGAAGATGGGCGCCGACATCGAGGTGCTCGACGAGCGCCGCGCCCGGATCACTGGTCCGTGCCGCCTGCGAGGAGCGGAGGTCGGGATCGCCGACCTGCGGGCCGGCGCCACCCTGGTCCTGGCCGCGCTGATCGCCGAGGGGACCTCGGTCATCTCGGGCATCGAGCACGTGGACCGCGGCTACGAGCAGATCGAGGCGAAGCTCGTGGCGATCGGGGCGCAGATCAACCGGATCGAGGCGTAGGCCCGCCTTCTGCGTCCTGTGGCTCCAGCTGCACAATTCGCCGCTTCACGCCAATTGTCCGAGTCGGGAGCGCCCGACTTGGATATCTGGCCGCCTGCCGCGCGTTACGTGGACGGTGCACCGACACCGCCGACGCATCACGCTCAGATCGCGCCCGACCGCGGTCAATCGCGCGCGTAAGCAGCCCTCCGTCGTCAATTGTCCGAGTCGGCGAGGAAAGGTGGCGGCGGGGGAGCTCGATGTGCCTGGCAGCGCGGGCACCAGAACGTCTGGCGGGCGAGCTCGCCCTGGCGGCGCTGGAGGATCGAGGTCCCGCATCGACGACACGGCCGGCCAGCGCGGCCGTAGACCCACAGCCCCTCGCCGCGCGCGCCGCTTCCCGTGGTGACGCGAGTGCCACCGCGGGTGTTGGCCTGGAGCAGCCGCCGGGCTGTTCGCAGGGCGCCCTCCAACTCCCCGTTGTGAAACGATGCCACAGGCGCCCACGGGTCCATGCGCTCCAGGAATGCGACCTCCGACTTGTAGGCGTTACCGATGCCGGCCACGGCACGCTGATCGAGCAGCGCGTTGCCCAGCTCCTCGTCGTCACGCTCGCGCAGCCGTCGAAGTGCCTCGTCGAGGTCGAACGTGGCTCCCAGCAGATCCGGCCCCAGCTCGGTCAGGGCTCGTGATCGGCGGAGGTCGGCATCGGTCAGGAGCTCCACGACCGGGGTGTCGAATGCGACCGCCACCGATTCCGCCGTCTCGAGGATGGCACTCGCCCGACGCTGCGGAAGGCGCCAGGCCTCGCCCGGCCGGTATCGGTGCCATGAGCCGGTCATCCGAAGGTGGCTGCGCAGAGTCAGGCCATTGTCGAACCCGATGAGCAGGTGCTTGCCGCGCGACTCCACGCTGGCGACCGTCGCGCCGATGAGACGGGAGAGGTCGGGGACGCGCCGCATCCCGGGCTGCGCCCGGGCACTAGCGTTCGTGATCCGGCGGCCAACGAGGGCGGCGCGAAGCACCTCGGCGGTGCGAAAGATGGTGTCGCCTTCGGGCATCGGCTCATTGTGGTTGGCTGGCTGGTAAGCCGCACGTAAGCGGCCAGTACACGGCGCCGATGCATGCTCTGCGGGTGAACGCTGAGCGCCTCGGACGCGTAGCTCGGACGCTTCGAGTGCGCCAGCGGTTCACGCAGGCTGCGCTCGCGTCACACGCCGGCGTCAGTCAGCGCGCCGTCTCGGCCCTCGAACGCGGCCAGGGCGCCTGCCTGTCGCTGGAGACCGTGGCGGCGATCGTCGCCGCGCTCGGCGGCAGACTCGATGCGCGCATCTTCTGGAATGGCCCCGAGCTCGATCGACTCCTCGACGCGGGCCATTCAACCGTCGCCAGCGCTGTGAAGCGCCGCCTGGAACCATGGGGTTGGCGCGTGCGCGTCGAGGTGAGTTTCAGCCGGTTCGGCGAGCGCGGCCGCATCGACCTGCTCGCCTTCCAACCGGAGCGGCGCATCCTCCTTGTCATCGAGGTCAAGACGGAGCTCGTGGATGTCCAGGCACTGCTCGGGTCGCTTGACCAGAAGGCGCGTCTCGCGACGACCGTCGCACAGCCATTCGGCTGGCGAGCGACGGCTATTGTCCCGGCCATCGTGTTCCTCGAGCATTCCGCGACGCGGAAGCGGCTGGGAATGGTCGACACGCTGTTCGACCGGTACTCGCTTCGCGGCCGCGCCGCCGTCACTTGGCTCCGCGAGCCAACGATGCCCGCACCCTCGGGGCTGCTCTGGTTCACCGCCGCCGGAGCGCGACGCGACGTACCGCGCGAGCGCGTCCGTCGCGTGCCTGGCGAGAGCGTCCGCCACGCTCGACTCGGATAACTAACAACCAGTTGCGCATTATGTGGAGGACTCCGCCGAATTCGCCCGACGCTGAGCGTGACGACGCGGACCCCTGATCGGATCGGCCGCGTAATAGGCCCAGGTCCGCCAGCTATCCAAGTCCGGCGGACCCGACTCGGATAACCCGTCACACACCAAGGTCGCGGCGAACTACGCTACGCCCATGGGCCATTCACTCGAGCGGGTGGCGGAACGTGCGGGCGTGACCGCGGCGTATCGTCGCGCGGCTCGCGGAGCTGGAGCTCATCGGTCGCGACGGCGAGTTCGGGGATGGCGACGTGCGCCGCGTCCAGGTCATCGAGGCGCTCGAGCGTGCCGGCATGTCCGTGGAGAACGCGGCGAGCCTGGTCAAGCAGCAGCTGTTCCCGATCGACTTCCTCGACAACGTGGGCCTCACGGTCTTCGCTGCCATCGGCGACTCGACGTTCGCCGACATGGCCGAACGCACCGGCGTGCCGATCGACGTTCTCATGGCAATCCGGGAGGCAGTCGGGGGTCGTCTGCCGGTGCCGCAGGACCGCATGCGCGAGGACGAGCTGGCGATCGTGGACCTCCTGGCCATTCAGCACGAGCTCGGCTTCCGCCCCACCGTGATGGAGCGAGCGCTGCGCGTGTACGGCGACAGCCTGCGGCGGATCACCGAGACGGAGTCCGAATGGTGGCGCAGCGAGATCCAGGAGCGGATGCTGGCGGAAGGCGCACCCGAGGGCGAGATCGGGCGACTGGCCGGCGAGATCGAGCCGCGGCTCTCCGCCGCGACGGACAAGGCGATCCTCGCGATGTACCACGCACAGCAGCGCCTGGCATGGCTGGTGAACATCGTCAACGGGATCGCGCGGGCAATGGAGGGAGCGGGCCTGCACACCCGCAGCATCACCCCGCCGGCGATGTGCTTCCTCGACATTACCGGCTACACCCGCCTCACCCAGGAGCGAGGCGACACGGCCGCCGCCGCGCTCGCCGAACGCTTGGGGCGGATCGTGCAGCGCACCGCGGTGGAGCACGACGGCCGCCCGATCAAGTGGCTCGGCGATGGCGTCATGCTCTTCTTCCCCGATCCGGCGCGGGCGGTCGACGCCGCGGTTGCGATGCTGAGGTCGCTGGACGGCGAGGACTTCCCACCCGCCCACGTGGGCGTGCATGCGGGACCGGTCGTCTTCCAGGAGGGCGATTACTACGGGCAGACCGTCAACGTGGCCGCCCGGATCGGGGAGTACGCGCGTCCGGGCGAGATCCTGGTCAGCGCGGATGTCGTCGATGCCGCCGATGGCGCCAGCGTCACCTTCGACGAGATCGGGCCGGTCGAGCTCAAAGGCGTCACCGGCGTGGTGCGGCTGTTCTCCGTCCGGCCATCGGTCACCGCCGGTTGACCGAACGATCGCCGGAGTCGGGCTCCCTCACCGCTTCGTCGGGTCGCCCTCAGCCCTCTCGACCGTTGCCAACCGAAGCAACTCGTCGACCACCTGCTCGAGAGGCTGGGTGGCGTCGATGTCGATCGCTCCGGCCGGCTTCTCGTCGCTCCGATTGAGCTCGAGCATCTGTTCGACCTCCTCGGGCTGCATCGGCGTCCACATGCGCGCGTGTGAAGGAGGGAGCTTGGCAATGTCAGTGACGATGCGCTCCTGGAGGCGGCGAAGCAGTCGTGTCGTCGTCGATGCGGAGATTGAAGACCCTGGTGAAATAGGGCAGAAAGTCGTCGCGATTACGGCTGCTCCCACAGACGAACAGCACGTCTGGTTCCGGGCTCTCCAGCTCGCGGACAGCCTTTTGCCGGTCCCACATCCAGGTGTCGAAATTCACCGGGCCACCTGGGAGGCCGGTGTCGGGGTCGGCATGGTAGCCCCAGACTCGGTCGGTACTGATTGCCGGGAAGCCGCGTCGGACCAGCTCCTCGTACACCGAGGACTTGCCGGTGCCAGACAAGCCCTCCACCAAGTAGTTCCGCTTAGCCATGGTGAGGGTTCAACATCAGTGCTCGTCGCTACGACGTACTGCCGCACCCCGACGGTTCAGGGTCGGTGCAGGCCGCCACCTGCCCATGGTCGCAGCGACCGAGGGCCATCATCGGCGGTGGTCAGACCCGCTCACGGCGTGAGGATCTGGAGCGTCGCGACCATGCGGTCGAGGATTTCGACATGCTGCGCCAGAGCACCTGAATCCGGTGATCTGGTGTAGATGACGAGGTAATTGCGAATAGCCAGCTCGTCGAAGTCAGGCAGCTCCCCCTCGACGCCGATGACCCAGATCACGCCGTCTCCAACCAGGAAATCACCGTCGGAACCGGAGATCTCGTAGCGCACGGCAGGTGCGCCGGCCACCGTGTACTCCTGCTCGCCCGTGACGGAGCCACCCTGGAATTCGGGACTGTTCGGGGTGACCCTGCCGTCCAGCACGCTGATCACGATGGCCACCTCGTCAGGTGGAGCCGGGGCTTCCAGATCCGGCTCCCATGGCTCCGGACCGAACCACATGCACGGGCCGAGGTATGACTCCTGCGTCGACCAGTCGCTCGGATAGGAGATCCTCCACGCGACGTTCTGGCCGAATTCCTGGGTGGGGGCGCCGGCCAGGTTCTCGCAGCTGGCCGATTCCTGGAACGCGGTAGCTGGGTCCAGCTCCCAGACCGGCCCATATGAGCCACTCGGTAGCGCACTCGCCTCCGGCGACGCGGTCGGCCCGGCAGAACTGATGGGGGACTGACTGGGACCGGAGTCGCTGGAGGTCGGCGTCGCAGGTGCGCTGGCACCATCGCTCGCGGGCGCAGCGCAGCTACTGAGGATGGCGACTACCAGGATCCAAAGGACTCGAAGCTTCATGTGGCTATTCTCCCGCTCCGGATGCGGCACGACTACGGTTGGCGGCAGCACACGGAAGCCGCCGCAGCCGATCGTACTGAGGGCGCACCGACCGCGCTCGGTATACTTCGGGCTCCCCGGCAAGCCCGCACTGGACCGATAGCGCACGCATGAAGATCGGCATCGACCTCGGCACCGCCAACATCCTGGTGTACGTCAAGGGCAAGGGCGTCGTCCTCAACGAGCCGTCGGTGGTGGCGATCTCCGAGGACGACAACCGCCTCGTGGCCGTGGGCGAGGAGGCGCGCGAGATGATCGGGCGCACCCCGGGCAACGTGCGCGCCATCCGGCCGATGCGTGACGGCGTGATCGCCGACTACCTGATCACCGAGGCGATGCTGCGCTACGTCATCAACAAGGTCGCCCGCGTCCGGCTGTTCAAGCCGGACGTGATGATCAGCGTCCCCTCGGGCGTCACCAGCGTCGAGAAGCGCGCCGTGCGCGACGCGGCCCTGAAGGCCGGCGCGAAGGACGCCTACCTGATCGAGGAACCGCTGGCGGCGGCCATCGGCGCCAACGTCCCGATCTCCGGCCCGAGCGGGAACATGATCATCGACATCGGCGGTGGCACCAGCGAGATCGCCGTCATCGCGCTCGGTGGGATCGTGGTGAAGGACTCGCTCCGCGTCGGCGGCAACCGCTTCGACGAAGCCATCGCGAACTACATCCGCCGCAAGTACAACCTCATGATCGGCGACCGCACCGCGGAGCAGGTGAAGATCGAGATCGGCTCCGCGCTTCCGCTCGAGGAGCCGCTGCGGATGGAGGTCAAGGGCCGCGACATGATCGCCGGCCTGCCGCGCACGATCCCGATCACCTCGACCGAGATCACCGAGGCAATCGAGCAGCCGCTGCAGGCCATCATCACCGCGGTCCGGAACGTGCTTGAGCAGACGCCACCCGAGCTCAGCTCCGACATCATCGACAAGGGCATGGTCATGACCGGCGGCGGCGCGCTGCTGCGCAACCTCGACAAGCTGCTCACCCAGGTGACCGGCATCCCATGCCACGTCGCCGAGAACGCGCTGAACTCCGTGGCAGTCGGGACTGGCATGGCGCTCGAGCACTTCGGGACGTTCCGCAAGAGCCTGGTCAGCCATTCGTGAGGCCGATGTGACCATCGCCGCATCGGCGACCGATCTGCGCGCGCAGCTGAAGGAGGAGCGGGAGGCCACCGGAAAGCCGCCAACGACCCGCGTGTTCGCCGACTTCCACATCCACACCCGATTCAGCCGCGACTCGATTCTCACCGAGGAGAAGTTCATCAAGACCGCGATCGACCGCGGCCTCACCCACGTGGCGATCACGAACCACAACAACGTCGAGGGCGCCATCGCGGTCCGCGACAAGGTCGCCGAGCTCGGCCTGACCGACAAGCTGACCGTCATCCTGGGCGAGGAGGTGAGCACAGACGACGGAGAGGTCGTCGGCGTCTTCCTCGAGAAGACGATCCCTCGCGGCCTCAGCGCCAAGGAGACGGCGGACGAGATCCATCGGCAGGGCGGCCTGGTCAGCATCCCGCACCCGTTCGACCCGTTTCGCGGCTCGCACATCAAGGAGGGGCCGCTGCGCAACCTCGCCGATCTCGGGAAGATCGACATGATCGAGGTCTTCAACTGCCGCGTGACCTTTCAGCGTCACAACCAGGAGGCCGCCGAGTTCGCGCAGCGCTTCGACATCCCGGGAATCGCGGCTTCCGACAGCCACTCGAGCTTCGAGGTGGCGATGGCCTTCAACGCGATGCCGGCCTTCGACAGCGCCGATGAGCTGCGCGCTTCTCTGGCGCAGAACGAGTGGCACGCCAGCCGTTCCAGCGTGTTCATCCACGCCACGACCCGGTGGGCGGTCTGGAAGAACATGTTCGACGCGTGGCGCGGGAAGCCCGTCGCGGGGCCCGCCCTCGCCCCGCAGCCGCCGGAGCAGGTCCGTCGCGAGCCCGCCCAGCGCCCGGCCGAGAGCGAGCTGCCGCCCAAGGAATCGAGTGACGCGTGACCGATCGGCAGCGCCCGCCGGGGGACGACGCCGCGGCACACGCTGACGCCGAAGTCGAGGCCCGCGTCCGCGAGGAGTCGCTGGACGACGCCGTCTCTCTGAGGCGCCGGATCGTCAACGTCCGCACCATCGGTTCGCTGCTCTTCGGCCTGCTTCTCCTGTTCCTGCTATCCCGGGTCGCGTTCGGCGACGACTTCGACTGGAGCCAGGTCGTCGAGCTCATTCGGGGAGCGGATCCCACGTTCCTGCTCCTCGCCTTCCTCGCGTACTACGCCACCTTCCCCCTCCGCGGCTTCCGATGGAAGTACGTGCTGTCGAAGACCGGCACGGAGGTGAAGCTCAAGGACGCGACCGAGATCCTGTACCTGTCGTGGTTCGTGAACTGCCTCGTGCCGGCGAAGCTGGGCGACCTGTATCGCGCCTACCTGCTGCGCGCGAACTACTCGGCGTCACTGTCTCGCACGGTCGGCACCGTGTTCGTCGAGCGCATTGCCGACATCATCATCATCGCTCTGCTTGCCCTGACCGCCGGCTACTGGTCGTTCCGCGGCCGGTCACGGCCGGAGATCGACCTGATCTTCATCTTCGGCTTCATCGTCGCCATCGGCTTCACGATCATGCTCATCGTGCTGCGCTACGGGGGGCACCACCTGGATCGGTTCCTCCCTGCCCGCATCGGCGACTACTGGGCGCGCTTCCGCGAAGGAAGCACGAGAGCGCTCGGGGCGCGCAGCCTGCCCGTGATCCTCATCATCACCGTGTTCATCTGGCTGCTCGAGGGCGCACGGCTCTACTTCGTCATCCGCGCGCTTGCGTTGCCGGAGGTTGGGCTCGGGATCAGCGCATCGGTCTTCGTGGCGCTGGCGGCCGCTCTGCTGACCGCGATCCCGCTCACCCCGGCCGGCTTCGGCTTCGTCGAGGCGGGAATCATCGGCGTGCTTTCCCTGTACGGCGTCACCGAGGAGCCTGCCGCCGCGGTGGCGCTCGTCGACCGCGCGTTGAGCATCGGCACCGTGATCATCCTCGGCGGGATCCTGTACGCCTTCAGCCCGAAGGTGCGTCGCGCCCACGGCACCCGCCCTGCGCCGGCGCAGCCACAGGCTCCGGGGTAGCGCTCAGGCGCGCTCAGGCGCTTCTCGCCGTGCGCACCAGGCGCTCGGTACCTTCCTCCTATTGAGGCGACCTCCCCTGCAGGGGATGCTGCGGTTGCTCGGACGCACCACCGTCCACGTTTCGGTGGCGTTCAGCGCACGAAGGTCGCAGATGACCCTCCAGACGCCGCGGTCCTTCAACGCCTGGCTTCGCAGCCAGCTGAAGGAGAAGAAGATGAGCCAGCGTCAGCTGGCGCTCCAGTCCGGCGTGGACCACTCCACGATCAGCCGGCTCATCAAGGGCGACCGCATGCCGTCGCTCGGCACAGCCACGAAGCTTGCGCGCGGCCTGCGCGAGATCACCGACGAGGCCGAGGGACCGGCCTACTTCGCGTCGCTCAACTCCCGGCCCGTGCTCCCGACCACTCGCGTCGAGTACGCGCTCCGCGGCGACGACACCCTCACCGAAGCCGATGTCCGCGAGCTGATGCAGACGTACATCTCGGTGCGCACGCGCCGGCTGCGGACTTCCGGCAACGGGTCGGAGCCGCTCCCGAACGGGTACACGAACGGTCGATAGTTGGCCCTGCGTCGCGCCGTATACACGGTACATACGCTCCAGGCCATGCGAAGAGCTGTTATCCAAGACGACGCAGGCCGACTCGGATAACTGGCCGCCACGCGCGCCGTACATAGCCGATGCGGGGCGCTGGGTGCCTGCGCCACGCTCAGGTCGTCGGACTCAGCGCTTGCGCGCCCGGGTAATGCGCGCCGCGCCAGCAGTTATCCAACTCAGGGGCCGAGTGACACGCTCTAGCTACCTTGGCGCGCTCATCCTCGTCGACCGCCGATTCACCTTGAACGCCTTCGGCGGCAGCTCCGGCAGCTCCGCCGCGCCGTTCCACAGCATCCACGCCCGCCGCAGGTTCACCGCATCCCATCCCTCGTCCGCGCCGGGCGTCTCCATGATGAACGTGGTGCGCGCCAGCCGGGGATCGCGCAGCAGGGCGCCCAGGCCCAGCGGTCCAATCCGGCCGGCCCCGACGTGCTCATGCCGATCCGTCCGCGAGCCGAGCAGCGAGCGCGAGTCGTTGAGGTGCACCATCGGCAACCGATCGAGGCCGATGAGCTCGTCGAAGCGATCGATGACCGCCACCGCGCCTTCGGCGGTCGAGACGTCGTACCCGGCGCCCCACAGGTGGGCGGTGTCCAGGCAGAAGGCCAGGCGATCGGCGTCAGCGCCAACCGCCGAGAGGATGGCCGCCAGCTCCTCCAGCCGCGACCCCAGGTTGTCGCCGCCACCCGACGAGTTCTCGAGCACCAGCCGAACCGATGGCGGCGAGGCCGCCAGGATCGCCGCCAACGCTCTCGACGATCCGCCGCAGCCCGGCCTCGCGCCCCACCCCGCGATGCGAGCCGATGTGCGTGTTCACCAACGTCGCCCCGTAGGCGGGCGCCCGTTGCATCTCGACGATCAGCCCCTCCCGCGACTGGGAGGCGAAGGGCTCCGCCGACCCGGCCAGGTTGATGAGGTACGAGGCGTGGATCGAGATCGTCTCGATCCCCTCGCGCGCGGCGTACTCCACGAAGTTGGCGGCATCGGCCGGGGGCTCCGGGCGGCGCCGCCAGGCGGTCGGGTTGTCGCTGAAGATCTGGAGCGCGCGAGCGCCGATCTGTCGCGAGCGGCGAGCGGCCTTGAGCAGCCCACGCTGGACGCCGAGGTGCAGGCCAACGGGAGGCGCATCGGCCGGCCAGGTCAGCCGTCGTCGCGGCTCTGGCCGCCGGCGTGCTACGGTGACGCTCATGCAGCAGTCTTCCGACGCCGCGACGGCCAACGCCGAAGCGGTCCAGCCGCTCGACTCGGCTCAGCCGACGGACGACCTCGACCTGCTGTCCATCGGCCTGGCGGTGTTCTTCCTGTCGCTGATCGTGGTGGTCGGCGCGCTCCTGATCCTGCCGGCCATCTTCTGACCGGCGGCTCGGCCGTCAGCGCGCTCTCCCGTTCGACGAGCCGATCACCGGCTGGATGACGCCGTAGCTGCCGTCGCCGCGCCGATAGAGGACCGCGACGTCCTCGGTCTCGGCGTCGAGATAGACGAAGAACGCGTGCCCGAGGTCCTCCATCTGGGCGATGGCGTCCTCCTCGAACATCGGCTGCATGTCGAAGCGCTTGATCTTCACCACCGATGGACCGCCACCCTCCGCACGCGCGGCTGAGTCCGGCTCGATCGTGCCCTGCCCTTCGCGGCGCAGGACCGATTCGACCTCGTCCGCGTGGCGCTTGCGGATGCTGCCCGGCCGTTCCTTGGTGCGCACCAGCTGGCGCTCGAGCTTGTCGACCACGATGTCGAGGGCGGCGATCGGCGTGGCGCCTGCGGCGCTCGAGCGCAGGACGTCGCCGTTGTTGCGGAGCGTGACCTCGGCCACCTGGGCGCTATCGGTGGCGTGCGAGGCGTTCGCGATGAGCTCCACCTCGGCTTCCGCCATCTCGTGCGTGATGCGGTCGAGCCGCCGCAGCTTGTGTTCGATCTGGGATCGGAGCCGGTCGCTCAGCTCCAGGTTGCGGGCCGTCAGGCTCGTCTTCACGATACCGATGCCTCCGCGGTGCTGGGACGGTGGCTCCCTACGGTAGCACCCGTCGTGCCGCACGGGACACGGGGCATCGAGGAAACGGGCGGTACGTAGCCGGTAAGCCACCGGCCGCAGGATGTGCGGATGCGGATCCTCGACGTGCTGCTGCCGCCGGCCTGCGCAGGCTGCGGGCGATCGGGTTCCCTGCTCTGCGACCGCTGTCTCAACGCGATGCGATCACCCTCGGATCCGGAGGACCGATTCGTCGTGGCCGATGCCGGGCGTCGTCATCGGTGAAGCATTCGTGGCGGCCGTGGCTGGGTTCGCCTTCGAGGGCCCGACGCGTCGGGCGTTGTCGGCGCTGAAGTACACCGGCGCAGCCCGGCTGGCACCGATCCTTGCCGATGCGGTCGAGCCCGCGCTCGGCCTGCTGCTGGCGATCACCGGCCCAGCTGACCTCGTGCCGATTCCGCTGCACGCGGACCGGCGTGCCGCGCGTGGCTACAACCAGGCCGAGCTCATCGCGTCGTCACTCGCTCGACGCCATGGCCTCGCCGTCGTCCCTGCCCTGGAGCGCGTCAAGCCGACCACGAAGCAGCATCGCCTGAACCGCGTGGCGCGGCTCCAGAACCTGCGGGGCGCCTTCCGCGCATGCGGACGGGCACCGCCGACCGCGATCCTCGTCGACGACATCATCACCACGACCGCCACGCTCGAGGCGTGCGCCTCGGTCCTGCGGGAAGCCGGCTCGACCGACGTGTACGGCCTTGCGGTTGCGCGGGAGGTCTAGGCCTGGGTCGGACTCAGCTCGAGCCGATCGCCCACCCGCGTGCCGCTGGCCTCGACGGCGCCGACGGGGAGCTCGAGGCAGTCGCGGGCTCCGCGTGCCCACCACACGACGCGCCACGGCTTGAGGTTCTCGACGATCTTCGTCACGCGGCCGTCCGCGGCGACGAAGACGGCGTCGATCGCGTACCGCATGAAGAACATGTGGATCGATGGCGATCGCTCGATCCAGAGGCCCTCGCCGGGCGCCAGCGATCGTGTCCCGAGGAGACCGACCGTCCGATCAGTGAGCGTGCGGGCCACTCGGATCCGCTTACCCAGGAAAGTGCGACGAGTCTTGTTCTCGACTCGCCCTATGCGCACGGACTCAGCCATGACCGCATCATCGCAGGCACTATCTACATACTGCTCCCCGGTCTGTCATCGAACCGTGGTGCTTGGATATTCATGCCGTCTAGGACCTGGACTCCCTCATTTGATGAGCTGCACGCCGATGGCGTCCGTGCTGGATCCCGAGCCGGTGCCCGGGCCTACCGTCCCCTCAGTGATGAATTTCACGAACCGTCCAACGAGGCAGCTGGTCGTCCCGCTCGTGGCGTAGTCGAGCGTCGCACAGATGGGGTTGGTGCCATTGACATAGGCGGCCTGTGTCGTGCCCGCGGCGACGCACTCGGGAATCGCTGGGCCGCAGAACTGGAAGCTCGCGAACTGAGGCAGGTGGTACCACTGGTTCGTGCCGCCCCCGCCGACATCGGCAGGATCGCAACCGCTCAATGAGGTGCCCGACGGCGTGTCGGAACAGGTCCCGTCGAACTGCGGGATGCGCACGATCTTCCCCGAGTACATCTCGTTGAGTGCCGTCTCGATGTAGTCCGCGTGCGGAGTCCCGGTCTGGGCGATCTTCTTCCATGACGGCAGGGAGATTGGCGGATTGTTCGGCATGCGGATCTCGCACTCGATCTCGGGAAGGCCCTCACTCGGCGTGCCATCACAACCGGCCTCCCCGGATACCAGTCAATCCACCCGACATTGCCTGGTCCGTTACCGCAGAGCGGAATCGAGATCGGCTCGTCCGTCACCTGCCAGAAGCTCGGGGGTTCGTATGCCTGGGGAGTGTTGCCTGTGTTGTTGCACTGGAGGATGGTCACGGGGATCGTGATCGGAATGACATCGCATCCCGACTCCCCGGGGCACACTTCGAGAAGATAGCCTGCGACCGCCGTCGCTGGAGCGGTCGTGGTGCTTTCGTCGAAACCGATGACGCGAATTAGGAAAGTGTCGAAGGTCTGGATGCCGCGCGCGTAGACGCCCGCCGCATTCGCAGGGATTGGGCCGACTCCGACGACCGCCGCAGCTGACTCGTCAGTCGTCGTCGCCCCGCCCGTGGTCAGGAGGTCGCCCGTGATGCTCGTATAGAAGGCCACGTCGCGCGGGACATCATTGTTCGTGAATGCGAAATTCACGGCGGTATTCACGTCAATGTCGGTCCGGGTCGGCGTCGCGCCTGCGAGACGTTCCGCCAACACCGTCGCACCAGCGAGCGACGCAGCGTCGGCCGCATTCTGCGTATCGCGCTGCTTGCCCCAGGCGAAGCCCGCATCGATGACGAGGCCGACCAATGCGACGAGAATCACCATTCCCGCCGCGACGATGACCAGCACTTGTCCGCGCTCTCGGGAACCCGATTCACGGGGATTCATAGCTTCGCTCCACTGGCTGTCGCGATGCGGCAGTCATGTCGATCGTACCGACGATGTTGCCGATAATGGGGGTGGCTGGGGTGAACGTGTACGAAACGACGATCTCGATCTCGCATGAGATCGCGAGGGGGTATTGCACGGCGTCGTCATGGTGTCCGGCTGGAGGAACTGCAGGCTGACATTGGAGTCGTCCAGTCCCAGGCCGACCGCGTGCTCCTGCACTTCTTCGAGGACGACATCGTCGTTCTGATCGACGATCGCGACGCGCGTTCCCTCGCGGGCAGCGTTCTGGATCGTGTTGTAGGCGTAGATGCCGCGCCCCAGATCGATGATGCCGAAGATGAAGAGCAGGAACAGCGGGAGGATGAGCGCGAACTCCACTAGGGACTGGCCTTCATCCGATGTCTTCAACCGGGTCGCCGTCATCTCGTCAGCCTCACGTCTTCGTCCGACGAGCATGGGACTGTCTGGCCGGCCGTCAGCATCTGGCCTGTCACGGTTCCTGCCGGCGGACCACTGGACTTGAAGGTCCCGGTGAAGTGCACGCTATACAGCGCCTGCGCTGCCGCCTTCGTCATTCCGATGAGCAGCTCCGCGACACAGTACGCAGTGACTGGGTCGCTACCGACGGTCACCGATGCGGAGCTCGGCGCACACTGTCCCGGCACATCGCCGCTGGACACGCTCTGACTCGTCACGACTTCGGCGTCCGATCCGGTCGGGGGATAGAACTCCCCGGTGAAACCTCGATCTGTCCATTCGGTCCTTGCGGCCGCCACTGTCAGGGACACGAGGTTCGGTACTCGAGACTGGCCCGAGACGCACGCTGTTACCGTCCCTACAGTCACAGTGACTGACATGGTTGCGGCTACACAGTCCCCTGGATTCGAGGTGGGCGTCGTCGTCTGCTCGAGCACGAGATCGTCGGGCAGTGCGCCGGACGGGGCCGTGAACGCGCCTGTGAACCGGCTCGTCCAAAGCGCTTCGGCCTCCTCGACCGTCCTGTTCGCCAGGTTCGGTACCAACACTTGGGCACACGGGGTCGTGGATGGCGCGGGCGGAACCACGCCAACGGGGATCCCTTCGATACGGCCGCCGTTGACCGTGAACGTCGATCCGGCGGTCACCGTGAAGAGGTCACCGCCCACAAGCATGCTGGCAACAGGAGTCAGCACCTGAAAATGGCACTGGAGCGTGACGGTCACCTGGTCTCCGACCTCCTGCCCGGCGAAGACGGGATCTGGAATATCTGGCGCGTCGACCTCTGTGCCGTCGTTGGCGAGGCAATTCAGCGGGTTGAGGTCGCGCGCAACCAGGAGGCGATATTCGTCCTGTGCCGCTAGGTCGGGGTTGAGGCCCCAAGCATCGGGATTGCGTGCAGCGTAGTTGGCGCCGATCCGCGATGCGTTGCTGACCCCAACCCACTGGAAGAAGACGCGCCCGAAGTCAATTGCCAAAATGAGCAGTACGACGAGGATGGGGAGGACGAGCGCGAACTCGACCATGCCCTGGCCGCGAGAGGAACCGCGTGGCGACAGCCCAGCGCGAAGCTTCTTGGGAAAAATTTGGTACATCGGTCTCGTGCTCGGGTGCCGATGGCGCGTACGGCCACCGGGGTACATATGTACTGGTGCACCCTAGCCGAACGACCTTGCAGCGGACCTTACGTGCCGGATCCACGAAGAACACCCCGGCTTGCGGCCGGGGGTAATACCAACGCCCGAGAGGGACGCCCGTTGTTGGCGCGGAGCAGCCGATGAGCCCCTCGGATCCTCGAGCTCCGGCTGCCGTAGCCGACCCAGGACGAGACAGGGGCATCGCCGCGCCATGTCGGACAGGGCAGTCGAGCGGGCGGTGGAATAGCTTCATAGCTGATGGCTCGGGTCGCGAAGCACTGTGTCGCCACCGTAGTTGGCGGAACGTTGCAACTCGGGTCCCCAGCGCGGCCACCGACCGGGGAACTAGCTTGGGGATTCGAGCACGATGAGAGGCGCCTCGACCGTTGGTCAAGGCGCCTCATGGCTGCGGTGAGGGATTGACTACTCGATCAAGAGGATTCCCATGGGCGTCGGATCTCCTGGAGTGAGATTACCGATCCCGATCGTCCCGGGCGATTCGAACTTGTTGACGAACCAGCCCTTGAGGCAGCTCGTGGCGCCGCTTCCCGCGGTGCCTGATGGGTTACCAGGAGGGGAGTTGCACTCAGTCCGGTTGCTGCCCTGGACGTATGCCTGGTCCAACATGAATCCCACCCAGTACCTGGCAAGGTAGAACGTCTCGTTCCCCTGCCCAGACCAGTCACCCTCGGGGCAAACACTCGTGAACAGATCGGGGTCATTGTCAGGTCCGTCCGGATCGCTCTCGCATGTGTTGGTGTGGATGGGCAGGGGCAGGATCGAGTCTCGATCAAGATCTGATTCGGCGAACTCCGGGACGTTGACCTGATCCCCGACCCAGCTGTTGAGCTCACCCTCGACGCTGTTTGCGTTTCCCGTTTGTGTTCGGACCCATGCTGGGATCGGAATAAACACGTTGCATGGGGTCTCGATCGTCTCCGACAGGTTGCCGCAACCGTAGTCCAGCCATCCGACTGAGCCGGGGGACTCCGTACCCAACTCGGTCGAGCAGAGCGGGATGATCGACATGTTGGCGACCGTCGGCGGATCGGCTCTCACGCCGGTGACATCTAGGATCGGCCACTCGGGGGTTCCGATCGACACCTGGCTGTTCGTGCCATCGCACTTGATAGCGCTGATCGGAAACGTTACCGGAAGGACTCCACAGCCACTTCCCGCCGGGCAGAGGCCGACCTGTGGACCCACCACGGCCGTGGCGTCTGCGATAGTCGTCAGCTGGCTGATTCCTATGACCCTGGCGAGGAAGGTATCGAATGTCTCTTCCGTCGTTGCCCTCACTCCCTGCGCGTCGAGGTGGGTCGGAATTGGGGCCGTTGACAGTCCGCAGCCAGCGACCGCGTATTCTGGGCTGAGCGGCGTACCTTCGTCGTCGGTGTAGATGGCGCTGGCCAGCGTCACGCCGTACGCCTCGGCTGCTTCCTCGACTGCGCACCCAACGTCGCCGTCGGTCGGGGCATTCGCAGGATCGAAGTAGGCGTACTGAATCTGGACAGTCCCCGACTTCGCGATGGCGTCGGCCGCGTTCTGCGTCTCGCGCTGTTGCCCCAAAGCGAAACCTCCGTCGATGACGAGCCCCACCATGGCAATCAGGGCGACCATGCCCACGGCTACGATGACGAGCACCTGGCCGCTCGGGTCGCGAAGCATGGCGCGATGCCTCGTGGGGGTGCTCAACCCACGTCGATGAAGGTTCATGTCAATCTCCAATGGGGCACGAGGCATCGGCCGGCTCGGCGCAGCTGCTCTCGACGCGGAATCGGCTCTCACCGGCGATCGAGATGGTGCCGACGAGCTGGGCAAGGATTGGGGTTGCAGCGTTGTAGTCGTATGTCACACGGACAACCGCCAGGCACCCGACGATCGAGGCGTCACCCGGCCCCCCTGCACATGAGCCCGGTGTATTAGGGGTGCTCGGGTTGCGGTAGTCGATCGTGATCTGCGACGGATCGACCCCGATCGAATCCGCGCGCTGTACACCGAGATTGTCGATGTGCGCCTCGGTCTGATCCACGATCGCCAGACGGGAACCCTCGCGGGCGGCGTTGTTAACCGTGTTGTACGCAAACACTGCCCGCCCGAAGTCGAAGACGCCCACCAGGATGAGGACGAAGATAGGCAGGATCAGCGCGAACTCCACGAGGCTCTGCCCCCGATCGTTCCGGCGTCTGAACCACGTCATGGCCGTCGCACCCGGATCGTCGCCGTGGCGCTGTCCGTGAGGTCATCGTCGGTGGTTACCGTCAGCTCGACGCTGTACGTTCGGAACGCCGGCGACCCGGTGTGGACGAACGAGATGCCAGATGGGTCTGGCTGGGTCGAGTCGACGACTCCATCGTTCTGGAAGTCCCACTCCCATTTGGTGATGGGACAGAGCGCGTTTTGTGTCGATGTGTCGGTGAAATCGACTACCAGCGGGGATGTGCCTTCCCCATCCGTGGCGTCACCTTGGGCCGGATTCTCCTCCAGATCGAAGGATGCCGTCGGCCCGGGGCAGGGTCCCGGTGGCGTGGGCTCCGGCGTCGGGACGGCTGGAACCAGGATCTGGTTGATCGCGAAATCGGCTTCGGCGCGGAAGGTGATTGGACTGCCGACGAGGCTGCTGGCCAACGGGGTCAGCACGTCAAAGTCGCACTGGAGCGTCACGTGCGCATAGTCACCGTCGTTCCGGACTTCCCCGTTGCCATCGACGTCCACGAACACCGGATTCGGAACTTCTGCGACATCCCATGCGCCATTGCCATTCGCGTCGGGCGCAGGGCGGCAGTTGATCGTTTGCATGTCATTCACCACGAGGGCGCGATATAGGGCCTGATCGTCGGGCCACGACTCGGCGTTCGACGCCGCGAAGTCCGCGGCCACACGCGCGCCGTTCTGGAGCGCGATCCAGCCGAAGAACACCCGTCCGAGGTCAATGGCCATGACGAGAAGGAGCGCCAGAAGCGGCAGAATCAGCGCGAACTCGACAAGGGCCTGGCCACGTCGGGCCGGACGGTCGAGTGGGCGGCGGAACAGCTTCATGACGGGCGGCATCTCGGGTGCGGATTGCGGTGTTTCCACCGTATGGGGGCAACCTTGCAGCCAACCTTGAGAGCGCCGGCCCGATCGTCCCGGCGAGGGAGTACTTCCGCCCTAGTCGCTGGCCTCGCTCGGTTCGGCGGGGACGCGGACGGTCACCGAGGTGCCCGTCCCTAGCGAGCTGTCGACCCTGATGGAGCCGCCCATTGCCTCCATCAGGCCACGCGCAGCGTAGAGGCCTACGCCACTGCCATCGGGTGCCATCTTGCGTGCCCGCGCAGAGCGATAGAACTGGTCGAACGCCTTCTCCGACGTCTCGTGGTCCATCCCCGTCCCGCGATCGATTACCGAGACGGCCAGGTCGCCGTTGGATGGGACCAGCCGGACAGTGATCGGCGACTCGGGCGGGCTGTACTTCACCGCGTTATCGAGGAGCGCCCACAGCACCTGTTCGAACCGGTCCGGGTCGCCGACTGCCAGGTGCGGCGTGCCCTCGACGGTCAGCTCGAACGGCCGGCCGGCGCGCAGGGCGGACCAGGTCGTTCGACCAGCGGGGGCACAGCGAACACCTCGATTTGCGGCGTGAGCACGCCGGCCTCGAGCCGAGAGGCCACGAGCAGTTGGCTGACCATCCGTCGCAGTCGCTCGGCCTGGTGAGTGATCGTGTCGAGATCGGTGCGGGCCGAATCCGGTACTGCCTGGTCCGCGCGCAGCTCCGTAGCCAGCGCGCCAATGCTGGTCAGCGGCGTCTGCAGGTCATGGGTGACGCCGCGGAGAAAGTCGGCCTGGACAGCCGCAAGGCGGTTCAGCTCGTCGGCCTGGCTTCGAACTCGTGCGTACAGCAAGGAGTGCTCGAGCGCCGTGCCGAAGTGCTGGCCAACGAGGGTGAGGATTGCGAGCTCGGCCGGCGTCGGCTGGCCGCGACCTTCCATCGGCGCATAGAGGATCGCTCGCAGCCGGTCGCTGACCGATACGTCCACGACCGCGAACGCGCCCCAGGGCCCTTCCGCATATGCCGCCGGCGACGAACCGGTCGATACCGATGCCCATTGCTCGAGGTCGCCGATTTGCGCCAGTTCCGCGTCGTCGTCCGAGCCGAGATAGGTGCCGGGCGGCAGAAGCACCGGGTTGTCGCTCGCCAGCACCGCGCTCCGCCAGGTTGCGTCTCGCATCACGACACGGACGGCGGACACGAGAGCGCCGAGGACACGCCGGGGCTCCTCGTCGATCGGAATCCCGCTCGCTTCGCGAGCGAGCGTCGCGACCTGCCGGTTCCGTTCGTCGAGCGTGGTGGCGAGCTGCTGGTAGGCCGCGCCAAGCTCCGGATCGTCCACCTGCTCCCCGCGCTCCGCGAGCGAGACGAAGGAACGGACGTCGTCCGCGATCGTGCGTGCGAAGAGCACGCCCAGGATCGCCGCCCACACGATGGCGCCCACGACGACGATGACCGCCACCACGTTCGGATCGACGTCGGCGAGGACGGACTCCGTCAGGAGCAGCGCGCCGACGAGTAGGAGGATGGGTGGCAGGACGGCCAGGAGGAGGCCGACGAAGATGCGCAGCCCGAAGGCCGGTCGCCGGCATGGCGCTCAGGACCGCGGTGCCGCGGGCGAACCGGAGGTCAGGCGGTAGCCGATCCCGCGCTCGGTGAGCAGGTAGCGGGGCCGGTCGGGATCGGCCTCGAGCTTGCGGCGTAGGCGGCGGACGGTCACCCACAGGTAGGAGGGATCGGCGCCGTCGGCATCGGTCCAGACCCGGTCGAGCAGCTCGTCGGTGGGCACGACACGGTTGACGGACGCTGCCAGCACCTGGAGCAGGCGTGCTTCAGTCGGGGTCAGCTGATGGCTCCCCGCTGGAGTCGTCATGCGTCTGGTCGCCAGGTCGACCTCGACGTCACCGTTGTCGAGTGAGATCTGGGGACGGCCGATAGAAGCCCGTCGCAACACCCGCTGGATGCGCTCGACGAGCTCATCGGGGTCGAAGGGCTTGGTGACGTAGTCGGCGTAGAGCTCGAGGGCGTTGACCTTGGCTTCCGAGTCGTCTACCGCGGACAGTACGATGATCGGCAGGTCCGCGAGCTGCTTCACCCTCCGACGGAGCTCGAGTCCGTCCATGCCCGGCATCATCAGGTCCACGACCAGCAGCGCAGGCCACCAGCCTTCCAGTTCGCGGAGAGCGTCGGGACCGGAGG
>CAWJMZ010000007.1:0-622070 GCA_963844265.1 uncultured Chloroflexia bacterium
CAGCTGGTTCGACAAGCTGCTCGAGGAGCTCCAGCGCCGCCAACAGGAGGCGGACGCGCGCCGAGAGGGCCGTCCCTTCCCGCGCGAGGAGCGCAACGTCACGCCCATCGACGAGGCGGCGCGCGGCCGCCGTGGCCGGCAGAACGGCGGGGACGACGACGGCGGCCGGGGGATCCCTCCGGTGGCCGAGGTCAACGTCCCGTGGCGGCGCTGGCTCACGATCGGTGCGATCTTCGTCGGCATCCTGCTGGTGCTCGGGCTGCTCGGCGGGGCGGTGAACCTCATCACGGACGTGATGTGGTACGACGCGCTCGGGCGGCGCGACGTCTTCGCCGTCCGCCTGTGGGCGCAGATCGCGCTGTTCGCCATCGGCTTTGCGGCGATGCTGGTGCTGGCCCTGCTGAGCATGTGGCTGGCGCGCCGGATCTCGCCGCAGGCTCCACTTCGCCGGCTGGGTGGCATCGAGCTGCCCGACGCCTCGCGCGCCATCGGCATCGGGCTCGCCATCGTGGCCGTGCTGCTCGCGCTTGGATCGGGCGCCGCCTGGAGCGGTAACTGGGAGACGGTGCTGCTGTTCCTCAACGGCCAGGAATGGGGCACCAACGATCCCACGCTCGGGCGCGACATCGGCTTCTACGTCTTCGACCTGCCGTTCTGGCGGTTCCTGCTCGGCTGGGCCACGACGACGCTGATCATCGTGGGGATCCTGACCCTGGCGACCTACGCGGTGCGAGCGGTGCGCTGGCAGTTCCACCTGTCGGCGCCGGTGCGCGGCCACCTGTCGGTGATCGGCGCCCTGCTGCTCGTGATCGTGGCGGCCGGCTACCAGCTGGACATCGCCGACCTGGCGTACTCGCAGCGCGGCTGGGACGGCAACGTCCAGGCGGCGCTGTACACCGACATGAACGCCCAGTACCCCGCCTACGTCATCCTCACCGTCGTCGCCCTCGTGTCGGCGGGGCTGCTGCTGCTGAACACCTGGTTCCGGACGCTGTGGCTGCTAGGCCTCGCGGCGGGCGCCTGGTTCCTGCTCTCGATCCTGGTCGGTGGCCTGTATCCGACCTTCGTGCAGCGCGTGCAGGTCGAGCCGAACGAGCTCAACGTGGAGCGGGCCTACCTCCGCAACCACCTGGAGGCGACCCGCGCCGCATTCGATCTGGAGTCGATCGAGACGCGCCGATTCACCGGCGAGCAGGAGCTCACGCGCGAGGTGTTCGAGGAGGATCGTCCCACGGTCGACAACCTGCGCCTGTGGGATTACCGGCCGCTGCTCACGACGTTCGGACAGCAGCAGATCCTTCGCCGCTATTACAACTTCACCGACGTCGACATCGACCGCTACGAGGTGGCGGGCGAGCAGCGCGAGATCATGCTCAGCGCGCGCGAGCTGGACGTCGAGCTGTTCGGTGACAACCGAACCTGGACCCAGGAGCGGCTGGTCTACACCCACGGGTACGGGATCACCGCCGTCCCGGTCGACGCGGTCACCGCGGCCGGCACGCCCGACTACCTCGTCAGCGGCATCAACCGCGAGCCGCAGCTGCCGATCACCGAGCCTCGCATCTACTTCGGCGAGGAGACCGACACCTACATCGTCACGTCCACCACCACCGCGGAGTTCGACTATCCGCTCGACACCGACCAGGGCGGGGAGGCCGGGACGGAGACCGTCTGGGCCGGGACCACCGGCGTCGACATCGGCAACTTCTTCAGCCGCATGCTGTTCGCGTTCCGCTTCGGCGACCTCAACCTGCTGATCAGCGGGCAGCTGACCGACGAGTCGCAGATCCTGTTCCGCCGGGCCGTCCAGGAGCGCGTGCCGGAGATCGCGCCATTCCTGGCCTACGACCACGACCCGTACCTGGTGAGCTCGGACGGACGCCTCCTGTGGGTGTGGGACGCCTACACCGTGACCAATCGCTACCCGAACGCCCAGCCGCTGGGCGCGGAGAGCCGATTCGCCGGGGCGAACTACCTGCGCAACAGCGTCAAGGTCGTGGTGGACGCCTACAACGGAACGGTTCGCTTCTTCCTGGCCGATCCGGACGAGCCGATCGCCGCCGCCTACGCGCGCATCTTCCCGACCCTGTTCGAGCCGATGGACGCCATGCCCGAGGAGCTCCAGGCCCACCTCCGCTATCCGGAGGACCTGTTCGTGGCGCAGAACGAGGCGTTCCGGCTGTACCACCTGCCGGATAACGAGGCGGGCGCCACGACCTTCTACAACCAGGACGACCGCTGGGCGATCCCCGAGGACGTGACGGTCGGCAACGGCCAGCCGATGGAGCCGTACTACGTGATCATGCGGGTCCCCGGCGAGGAGTCGTCCGAGTTCGTCCTGATCCAGCCGATGGTGCCCGAGGGGCGGCCGAACATGATCGCCTGGGTCGCCGCGCGCATGGATCCCGGGGTCTACGGCGACCGGATCGCGTTCCAGTTCCCGACCGGCACGACGACCCAGGGCCCGGTGCAGATCGAGGCGCGCATCAACGCCGACGACGCGATCAGCGAGCAGTTCACGCTGTGGTCGAACGCCGGCTCGTCCGTGGTCCGCGGCAACCTGCTGGTGCTGCCCATCGGCGAGGACGCCCTGCTGTACGTCGAGCCGATCTTCCTCCAGGCGCAGGGCGCGCCGTTCCCCGAGTTCGTGCGCGTGATCATGGCGGACCAGGATCGCGTCGCATTCGCCGAGACCGTCGAGGAAGGACTGGCCCAGCTCCTGGGCGAGGCCGAGCCGCCGCCACCCGAGGAGCCCGAGCCGACCGAGCCGGGCGAGTCGCCAGAGCCCGGCGCGTCGCCGTCGCCGGATCAGTCCCAGGCGCCTTTGCCGACGGACGTCGCCGAGCTGGTGGTCGAGGCCAACCGGCTCTACGACCAGGCGCAGCGCGCGCTCGCGGCGGGCGACCTGGGGACGTACCAGGACCGGATCGACGAGCTGGCCGAGGTGCTCGAGGCGCTCGAGGCCGCCACCGGGGAGTAGCCGGGCGCAGCGCAGGACCCGGGCCGTAGACTCCGGCCATGGACGTGCTGGTCATCGGCGGTGGCGGCCGCGAGCACGCGCTGGCGTGGCGCCTCGCTCGCGACGAGGGTGTGCGGCGCGTGCGGATCGCGCCGGGCAACGGGGGCAGCGCGGCGGTGGCGGAGCCGATCCCGGACCTGGACGTGACCGATCCGCTGGCGGTCGCCCGGCACGCGGTGGGCGAGCGCTACGACCTCGTCGTCATCGGCCCGGAAGGCCCGCTCGCGGCCGGCGTGGCGGATGAGCTCGAATCCGCCCGCATCCCGGTCTTCGGCCCGAGCCGTGCCGCCGCACGGCTGGAGTCGAGCAAGGCCTACGCGAAGCGGCAGATGGAGCGCGCCGGTGTGCCGACGGCGGCAGCGGCCACCTTCACTGATGCGGAGGCGGCGATCGACCATCTCCGACGCCTCGACCGTCCGGCGGTGGTGAAGGCCGACTGGCTGGCCGCCGGCAAGGGCGTCGTGGTGCCCGAGACCCTCGAGGAGGCCGAGGCTGCCGTGCGCCGGCTGCTGGGCTCGGTGGCAGCCGGCGCACGCCTCGTGATCGAGGAACGACTGTCCGGCCCCGAGGTCAGCGCGTTCGCCCTGGTGAGCGGCTCGACCGTCGTGCCGCTCGCCGCCGCCTGCGATTACAAGCGGCTCGGCACCGACGACCTGGGCCCGAACACCGGGGGCATGGGCGCCTACACGCCGGTGCCCTGGTACGGCACGCGCGAGCTGGAGACCGCCGCGGCGGAGATCTTCGAGCCGGTTGCCTGGCGCATGTCCCGCGACGGCGACCCCTACCGCGGTGTGCTGTATGCCGGGCTGATGCTGACCGACGACGGGCCAGATGGTCATCGAGTTCAACGCTCGCTTCGGCGATCCTGAGGCGCAGGTCGTCCTCCCGATGCTCGACGGCTCGCTGGCCCCCGCCCTGCTCGGCACGGCCACCGGCGATCGCTCGCTGATGGAGGGTTCGCTCGGAGGTCGAGCCGGCGCGGCGGTCGGCATCGTGATCGCCGCCGAGGGCTACCCCGACACCCCGGTCACCGGCCGACGCCTCGAGGGCGCCGAGCCGGCGTCAGCGAGCGACGACGGTGACGTGCTCGCCTTTCACGCGGGCACGCTGCGGATCGCCGACGGCGGCTACGAGACGAGCGGCGGCCGCGTCGTCACCATCGTCGGCCGCGGACCGGACCTGGCCGCCGCGCGCGAGGCCGCCTATCGGGGCGTCTCTCAGGTCTCGCTCGAAGGTGCCCAGCACCGCACGGACATCGCGCTCCGCGAGGTGGGGACGCCCGAGGGCTGAGTCCGGGACCGCCGGGCTCGGCGGCCCCGGACGGGGCGGCGGTCAGCCGCCCCGCGCGCTGCCCGGCACGATGACGTCGACCCACACCAGCCGGTGATCCGAGCTGGGGAACGGGAATCTGCCGGTCAGCCGGAAGAGGGGGTCATCGGTGGTCGGCCAGAAGACGGCCGCGTCGACGATCCGCAGGTTCCGGCTGGGCAGGACGTAGTCCGCGTGCAGGTTTCCCGGCGCGCCATCGGCAAAGTCGGCCGTGTCAAAGGCCGGGTCGCTGCGATGGGTGGCGTTCGCGCCACCCTGGATCGCGGCGGCCTCCACGGCGCCCTCGCTGGACGGCATGACCGACGTGTTCACCCGCGGGTTCTCGAGCAGTAGCTGGATCGAGCCGGGGATCGAGTCGCCGTCGAGCGGGTCCGAGTTCTCGTCGCCGGCGATGACGAAGCTCGAGCCGGGCCGCAGCCCGCCGGTGCCACCATCGTCGTCGTAGATGTAGCCGCCCGCACCCGGCGTGACGTAGTCGGCCCAGAAGCGGATCTCGTCGAAGTTCCGCCGCCCGTTGAAGTCCACGCCGGCCGGGAAGTCGGGCGGGCCGTCGAAGACGGGCGGGGTCGGATGGCTGACCAGGAAGTGGACCGTGGTCCCGCCGATCGAGATGGGCACGTCCCAATGGCTCTTCGAGCTCAGCCGGAAGCCGTGGTCCGCATCGGTCAGTTCCTCCTCGGAGTACCAGTCCGCCGGGTCCGGAGTGGCCGGGTCATCCGGGAGCAGCGCGCCGGGCATGTCGACCCACTTGAAGAGCTGGAACGTGCGGACGGCGGCGTAGTCGATGGGATGCATGCTGAAGACGGCCATCCCGAACTGTCCGGGGAAGAACCCGAAGCCATGGGCATCGTTCGGCCCGGCGATGTTGCCGTCGTTGCTGAGGTCGAACCCTGACGGGAGACCGGTGTTCGAAGGTGCCACGAAGACGTAGGGATAGGTGATGGGATCGACGTCGTCGTGCTGGGCGATGCCCAGGTAGTTCTGCTGGAAGGCATCGGTCATGTCGTTGCCGTCCAGCGGACCGTCGACGTAGTCGAACTCGTTGATCAGGAGCACCTCGGGGCGGGTGCGCTGGATGATCTCCGCGACCGCGGACGCCTGGGCGTTGCCCGGCGCCGAGAGGTCCGCGAGCGCCTGGCCCTCACTGTTTCGGTTGAGCGAGGCGTTGAACGTCGCGAAGCGCGTCGCCTGCGGCGGCCCGCCGGCTCCGACGCGAGGGGGCATGAGTGCCATCGTGGCGAGCGCCAGGGCCAGCATGGCGGCGAGCGCCAGCGAGACGCTTCGAGGATGGGAGGCGGAACGCATTGGCCGTGTCTCCTGCAGACGTGTCATGGACGTCGCAGCAGATCCTGGGCCACCAATCCTAAGCGGACGTCAACCCACGGCTCCCATGTCGGGGATCGGTCGCAGCTCCGCGACCAGGCCGGGCGATCGCGGGACCTGCGCTGCCAGCTCGACGGCATCGGCGCCGCTCGCGCACTCGATGACGTAGAACCCGCCCAGCGCCTCCTTCGTCTCGAGGAACGGGCCGTCGGTGACGACCGGCTCGGCCTCGGGAGCGAACCGCAGCGTGCGAGCCGTTGCCGGGTCGTCGAGCGGATCGCCGTACACGTAGGCGCCGCGCTCGCGCAGCATTCCGGCGTAGGCGATGTGGTCGTCGACCATTGCCCGGCGCTCGTCCGGGGTGAGCGCCCCGACGGCCCCGACGTCGTCGTAGAGCAGGAGCAGGTACTTCACGGCGCAGTCCTCGGTTGCGATCGGTTCGCTGACAGCGACGAACGGGGCCCGGCCGATTCGACCGCAGGGGCCGGTCGGGACGGTCACCGTTCCGCTGGCGCCAAGGCTACGACCCCGTCCACCGCCGTCGCTATGCTTGCCGGACATGGCTTCGTCCGCCGTCGCCGTCGTGTGCGGCTCCCGATCCGACCTGCCGACCCTGAAGGGCTGCTTCGACGTGCTGGACTCCTACGGCATCGCATGGGAGGCATCGGTGATCAGCGCGCATCGCCAGGCCGATGCGCTGCATCGGTACGTGGCCGAGGCGGAGGCGGCCGGCGTGCGGCTCTTCATCGGCGCGGCCGGGCTGGCCGCACACCTGCCCGGGGTGCTGGCCTCGCTGACCGCGCGGCCGGTCATCGGCATCCCGCTCGACGGTGGAGCGCTCGGCGGCGCCGACGCCCTCTACTCGGTCGTGCAGATGCCACCCGGAGTGCCGGTCGCCTCAGTGGCCATCGGCAGCGCGGGCGCCAGGAATGCCGGCCACCTGGCCGCCCGGATCCTCGCCCTGTCAGACACCGCGCTGGCGGAACGGGTGGCCGCCTTCCGCGACGAGCAGGCGACGAAGGCCGAGGTCCGGATCGATCCCCGAGCCTGAGCGATGATCGATCGCTACGCGCTGCCGGAGCTGCGCGACCTGTTCGGCGAGCGGCATCGGCTCAACCTGTGGCTGCGGATCGAGCTGCTGGCAGTCGAGGCGCTGCGCGACGAGGGCGTCGTGCCGGAGGCCGACTACCAGCGCATCCGTGCGGCTGCCGGCGAGGTCGACGTGGAGCGCGCGCGGGAGATCGAGCGCGAGTCCCAGCACGACGTCATCGCCTTCCTGCGCTCCGTCACCGAGCGGCTCGGTCCGGAGGGGCGGTGGCTCCACTACGGGCTGACCAGCTCCGACGTGCTCGACACGGCAAGCGCGGTGGTGCTCCGCGACGCGGCGCAGATCGTCGAGCGTGAGCTGGCCCGCCTGGTCGAGGTGGTCCATCGGCTGGCGCTCCAGTACCGCGACACGCCGATGGTCGGGCGCAGCCACGGCATCCACGCCGAGCCGATGACGTTCGGGTTCAAGGTCGCCGGCTGGTATGCGGAGCTGCAGCGCGACGCGACCCGGCTGGCGCGGGCCCGCGATGGCATCGCCGTCGGGTCGATCTCCGGCGCCGTCGGGACGCACGCGAACGTGAGCGGCGGGGTCGAGGCCCACGTGCTTTCCGGGCTCGGGCTTGCGGCGGATCCGGCCCCGACCCAGGTCGTGAGCCGCGACCGGCACGCCGAGCTGCTGACCACGCTCGCCATCCTGGGAGGCACGCTGGAGCGGATGGCCGTCGAGCTGCGGCACCTGCAGCGGACCGAGGTCGGCGAGGCGTTCGAGCCGTTCGGCTCGGGGCAGCAGGGATCGAGCGCGATGCCGCACAAGCGCAACCCGATCCTCGCCGAGCGGGTGACCGGCCTGGCACGTCTGCTTCGCGCCGATGCCCTGGTGGGGCTCGAGAACATGGCGCTCTGGCACGAGCGCGACATCAGCCACAGCTCCGCCGAGCGATTCGTATTCGAGCGGGCCACCGGCGTCGCCGCGTATGCCACCCGAACGATGGCCGACATCCTCGACGGCCTCGAGGTGGACGCGGATCGGATGCGCGCCAACCTCGAGCAGCTGGGCGGGATGGTCTACTCCGAGGCGCTCCTGTTGGCCATGGTCGCCAGGGGCGCGGACCGGCAGGCCGCATATCGGCTCGTCCAGGGCGCGGCGAAGCGAGCGTGGGCGGGCGAACGCTCGTTCCACGATGCCCTGCTGGACGATCCGGCCGTCGGCGAGTGGCTGTCCGCCGACGAGATCGAGCGCGCCATGGACCTCGAGCATCACCTGGGCGGGCATCGGGGTCACCTACCGTGCGCTCGACCTCGACGCCGGCGGCTGACATCCCCATGCGGCGCTGGGGAGCCATGGCCTCGTCGGTCCTGGGCCTCATCGCGGATCGGCCGCACCTGTGGTTGCCCGGCGCCCTCGCGTGGCTCGCCACCATCGGTTGGATCCCGCTGGTCGTCACGCTCGTTCAGCCGCCGACGGCGGGGGAGCTCACCTTCCTGGGCCCGCGGTTCTACACCTCCGGTCTCTGGCCGCTCAACCTCGTGCTGCTCGGCGCGGCGGCCGTGGCGGTCGCCGTCCTGCTGCTCCTGCTGGCGGCGCTCGGCAACGCGGTGCTGCTCGCAGCCGGCGAACGACGACGTCCATGGGGTCGCGACGTCGTCGCGCTGCTGGTGCCGTACCTGATCGCCTGCGTGCCGGTGGCCTTCGCCATGCTCGCCCTCGCCGTCGCGCTCATCGCGATCGGGCCGAGCGAGTTCAACCGGCCGCAGGCCGACCCTGGACCGGTGGTCCGCACGGCCGGTCGGCTCGCGCCGCTGCTGGTGTTCAGCGCCATCGTCGTGGTGGGCGCGGGCACGTTCGCGGGGCTGGCCGGACGCGTGGTCGTGCGGAGCGGCAGCGTGGCGGCAGGCGTGACGGCCGTCCCGGGACTCGTGCGCCGGGCGGGGCGGGCGGGAGTGCTGCACCTGGCGGTGACGGTGGGCGTCACGTTCGCGTATCTCGTCATCGCCACGATCCTGATGCGGGTCCTGTGGGCGCCGATCGCCGAGCTCATCGAGGGAGGGGCGGCGATCGACCTCGCGACCATCCTGCTGCTGGTAGGCTTCGTGGCGATCTGGCTCTGCCTCGTCCTCGGTGGTGGCGCCGTCCACGCGTGGGGCTCGATGACCGCGACGCTGCTGCTCGGGGGCGGGACGACCGGGGCGGCGTCGGATCGACCGCAGGAGCTGCAGATCGACCGATGAGCCCGGACCTGTCACTCGCGATGCAGATCGATCTCGCCCTGCGCCTGGCGCTCGGGCTCGCCCTGGGCGCGATCATCGGCTTCGAGCGCGAGACGCACGGTCAGCCGGCGGGCTTCCGCACGCACGCCCTGGTGGCGACCGGCTCCGCGCTGTTCACCATCGTCAGCGCCTACGGCTTCGGGGGCGATCTCGTCGATCCGACCCGGATCGCCGCCCAGATCGTGACGGGCATCGGCTTCATCGGTGCCGGCACCATCCTCCAGTACCGCGGCCAGGTCCGGGGGCTGACCACCGCGGCCAGCCTGTGGTCGGTGGCCGCCATCGGCATGGCCGCCGGTGCGGGCATGTGGGTCATCTCCCTCGTGGCGACTGCGCTGATCGTGGTGATCCTCACCGTTCTCGACCGCGTCGAGGACATCGCGCGACGCCGATTCAACCTGCCCGCGGAGGGATACACGCTGAGGACCGACGACCCCGAAGGAAGGAGCGAGGACCACCAGTGACGCTGCTGACGACGAATCTCGAGCGCCTGCCGCTCATCCACCGCGGCAAGGTCCGCGAGACGTACGAGGTCGACGACCGCCATCTGCTGCTGGTGGCGACGGATCGGCTGTCGGCCTTCGACGTCGTCTTCGACCAGCCGATCCCGGACAAGGGGGCGGTGCTCACACGGCTGTCGGCGTGGTGGTTCGAGCAGCTGGCGCACCTGGGCCGCTCGCATTTCGTCAGCGCCGATCCCAACGATCTGCCCGAGGAGGCACGCAGCCCGGAGCTGGCCGACCGCTCGATGCTGGTGAGGCGCGCCGAGCGGGTCGACGCGGAGTGCGTGGTGCGGGGCTACCTGGCCGGGTCCGGCTGGGCCGAGTATCGCCGCAGCGGCACGGTCTGCGGCCAGCCGTTGCCCGAAGGCCTGCGCGAGGCCGACCGGCTGCCGGCGCCGATCTTCACCCCCTCGACCAAGGCCGAGGTGGGCCATGACGAGAACATCAGCCGCGAGCAGCTGGCCGACCTCGTCGGCGCCGACCTGGCGCGCCAGCTCGAGGAGCGCTCGATCGCCCTGTACGTCGAGGGCGCGCGGCGGGCCGAGGCGACCGGGCTGATCCTGGCGGACACGAAGTTCGAGTTCGGCTGGATCGACGGCGAGCTGGCGGTCATCGACGAGGTCCTCACTCCGGACTCGTCCCGCTTCTGGGACGCCGCCGCGTACGAGCCGGGGGCGAGCCCGCAGAGCTTCGACAAGCAGTTCGTGCGCGACTTCGTCGTCGACGCCGGGTGGAACAAGGAGCCGCCGGCGCCAACCCTGCCGGACGCGGTGATCAAGCGGAACGCGCGACCGCTACGTGGCCGCCTACGAGCTGCTCACCGGGCGGTCGTGGGAGGCATCGGCCTGACGGTGCGTTGGCTGGCCGAGGTGCGCGTGTCCCTGCGGAGCGGGATCGCCGACCCGGAGGGGCAGACCATCGGATCCGCGCTGCGCTCGCTCGGCTATGACACGGTCGCGGAGGTCCGCACCGGGAAGATGATGCGGATCGCCTTCGACGCCGACGACCATGCCGCAGCCGAGGCCACGGTCGGCGACATGTGCCGGCGACTGCTCGCGAACCCGGTCATGGAGACGGCGAGCTGGGAGCTGCGCGCGGACGAGCCCACCGACGTCAGCCCAGGGCTGCCGGCGTGATCGAGGTCCGGGCCCGGCCTCGCGTCGCCGTGGTGGTCTTTCCCGGCACCTGGAGCGAGCGCGACTTCGCGCACGTCGCGGCCGAGGTGCTGGGCTGGGAGCACCGGCTCGTGTGGCATCTCGAGACCGGGCTCGGCGCCTGCGACGCCGTCGTCCTGCCCGGCGGATTCGCGCACGGTGACCATCTGCGGACCGGGGCCATCGCCCGCTTCTCGCCCGTGATGCGCGCCGTGGAGGAGTTCGCGGCCGCGGGCGGCCCGGTCATCGGCTCGTGCAACGGCTTCCAGGTCCTGACCGAGGCCGGCCTCCTGCCGGGCGCCCTGGTGCGCAACGATCACCTGGAGTTTCGCTGCGACTGGCAGTGGCTCCGCGTCGAGCACCCGGACGCGTGCCCGCCGTGGCTGGGCGACCTCGCCGATGGCGACCGCATCCGCCTGCCGATCAGCCACGGCGAGGGACGATACGTCGCGGACCCGGACACCCTGGACGAACTGGAGGCCTCGGGCCGGGTGGTGCTTCGCTACGCCGACGCCGATGGCGAGGTCACGCCTGCCGCCAACCCGAATGGCTCAGAGCGCGGCATCGCCGGCATCGTGAACGAGCGGGGCAACGTGCTGGGGCTCATGCCGCACCCCGAACGAGCTGCCGAGGCCGAGGTCGGCGGGACCGATGGGATGCGGCTGTTCGCGTCGTTGGAACGCTGGCTGCAGCACCGGCCGGCGGCCGCGGAGCGTCGGCTATGATCCGCGAGAACGCCTAGACCCGGTTCCGAGGAGGGCGAGACAGCACATGGATTCCGATCAGCGGGATCGCCGCGACCCGCACGACGAGGACGCAGGGGCCACCGCCGCGGACTCCTCGGCCGAGGTGGAAGACAACGCCGGCGAGGCGTCCACCGAGCCGACCGAGCCGGTTCAGCCGGAGCCGGTATCGGCCCAGGCGCCACCCCCGTCGACGGACGAGCCCGCCCCGGAAGTGGATGAGACGGCCCCCGCCGAGATCGAGAGCTGGCCCAGCCAGGATGCGACTGCGCAGGCGGTTCCGGCCGATCAGCCGGTGGGCGGCGACGAGACCGACTGGCGGAGCGAGCCGGAGTCGGCTGCCTGGCCGACCGAACCACCGGCGGCCGGGAGCGCCGAGGAGGGCACCTGGCCCACCACCCCTCCAGAGCGCGGCGACGAGCCGATCCTGGAGCCGACGCCGATCGATTCGGAGCCGCCACCCTCCGAAGTGGAGGCGTATCCCGCCGCCGCGGCCGCTGCCGCCGCCGGGTCGTCGGCGGGTGCCGCCGCCGGCGCGCACACCGTGCCCGAGGGCGAGACCGCCACCGGGGAGAGCACTCAATGCCCGAGATGCGGCACCGAGAATCGACCCGGGTTGGCCTTCTGCCGCAACTGCGGCCAGCGCCTGGTGGCGGCCGGCGTGGCCACCACGGTCGAGCGCCCCGGCACCCCGGAGGGCACGATGGCCTGCCCTCGCTGCGGAACGCACAACCGCGCGGGCGTGGCGTTCTGCCAGAACTGCGGCGCCAACCTGCGCGGCGCCGCGCCCGGCTACGTGCCGCCCGCGGCGGCGGTGGAGGAGGCGACCGACGCCGAGGTCGAGCGGCGTGGCGCGGTCCTCGGGCCGGTGGTCCTGCTCATCGGGGTGGTGGGGCTGATCACCGCCTACCTCCTGCCGTTCGCCTACGGCACGGGGTCCTTGTTCGAGCGCGCCATGGGGGCCGATGGGTACGGCATCGCCTTCTGGAGCGGCTATCCCGACGTTGGCGGCACCATCGCGGACCAGGCCTACTTCGGCCTCGCCGCCCCGTCGCCGATCCTGGGCGTGCTGCTGGTGGTGCTGGCCGTCGCCGGCTTCGCCCGAGCGACTCCCGGCCGCGCGCAGGTCGTGGGCCTGGTGATCGCGCTGCTGTGGAGCCTGGGCCTGATCGTGCTGTTCCTGGTGGCCGAAGTGGCGGCGAACTGGAGCGGGGACCTGGTCGGCATGCTTCGCGAGCTCTCCCCGGCGGGGATCATCTTCTTCCTGTCGAGCCTGATCATCGTGATCGGCTGTCTGACCCGCTTCGGACGGAGCTGAGCGTGGTCCGTTTCTGCGCGAACTGCGGGACGGAGGTCGACGACACCGCCGTCTTCTGCCCGACGTGCGGGCAGCCGATCGACCAGGAGCTGGAGACGGAGATGCCCGCGGCTCCGGCCTGGCCGGAGCCCGAGCGGCAGGCGGCGGCCGTGGAGCCGCCAGACCATGAGCAGGCCACGCACCAGCCCGCACCGGCTGCCCCTCCGACCGAGGAGGAGCGCGGGGAGCCGCCGCCGATCGAGGCGGAACCGCCACGGCGTGAGGGCGCCGCAGCGGCGGCAGCGGCATCGGCGGCCGTGATGCACGAGGACCCGACGCGGGTCGAGGCGCGTCAACCCATTCCTCCCGGCGCCGGTGTGCCGGCGGCCCAACCGCCGCCCGCGGCGGCGGGCGCGCCCGCGGCCGGGCCGGCCATCAACGTCCCGTTCACCACGCCGGTCACCCTGTCCGCCTGGCTGATCGGGGTGGGTGCCGCAGTCGCTGCACTCGGCGCACTGATCGGCCTGTTCGACGGGTCGGGCGTCGTCATCGATCTGCTCGCGCTGATCGCCCTGGTCGGTGTGGCGGCCTCGGTCTTCTTCGGCACCGTGCTGCCGGCCATCCCGCACCTGCGCTTCATCACGCTTGCCGTGGTCCTTGTCGCGTTCGGCGCCTCGCTCGACCGGCTCGGCATCGGCCGCGCCGGCGCCGGCGACCTGCTCCTGTTCCTCGGCGCCGCCGCGGCTGCCATTGGCGCCGTGCTCCTCGAGCTCGGGCGCGACCAGCCGGTGGGCGGCCCGCAGTCCTGACCCGATGACCGTCGCCCCGCCGCCCGCCGAGCAGCGTCACGGGCTGACGGAGGACGAGTATCGCCTCGTGATCGAGGCGATCGGGCGCGAGCCGAATGCCGTCGAGCTCGGCATGTTCGGCGCGATGTGGTCCGAGCATTGCGCCTACAAGCACTCGCGATCGCTTCTTGGGCGGCTCCCGAGCCGCGGCCCGCGCGTGCTCGTCGGACCGGGAGAGAATGCCGGTGCCGTGGACATCGGTGACGGGCTGGCGGTGGTGTTCAAGGTCGAGTCGCACAACCACCCGTCGGCGGTCGAGCCGTACCAGGGCGCCGCTACCGGGGTGGGCGGCATCATCCGCGACATCTTCACCATGGGCGCCCGACCGATCGCGCTGCTCAACAGCCTGCGCTTCGGGCCGCTCGACGCCGACGATGCGACCGATGCGGCCGCTGCCGCCCGGAACCGGTACCTGTTCGGCGGGGTGGTGGCCGGCATCGCCGGCTACGGCAACTGCATCGGCATCCCGGACGTGGGGGGCGAGGTCTCCTTCGATCCGACCTACTCGGGCAATCCGCTCGTCAACGCGATGTGCGTCGGCGTCGCCCGACATGACGAGATCACCCTGGCGCGGGCCGCCGGCGCCGGCAACGTGCTGCTCCTCGTCGGCGCGGCGACCGGGCGCGACGGCATCCAGGGTGCCTCGTTCGCCTCGGCGACGCTGGGCGATGACCGCGAGGAGCGTCGTCCGGCCGTCCAGGTCGGGAACCCGTTCCTCGAGAAGCTGCTGATGGAGGCATGCCTGGAGCTGTCGCGAACCGATGCGGTCGTGGCCATGCAGGACCTCGGCGCGGCCGGCCTCACCTGCGCTCTGGCCGAACTGACCGCCCGCGGCGGGGTCGGTGCCGAGGTCGATCTCGACGCCGTTCCCCGACGCGAAGCGGGTATGGGTCCGTACGAGGTGCTGCTGTCCGAGTCGCAGGAGCGGATGCTGATCGTGGTGCGGCCGGACCGGGTGGCGGAGGTTCGTGGAGTGTTCGACCGCTACGAGCTCGCGGCCGCCGAGATTGGCCGCATCACCGACGAGCCGATCATTCGAGCCCACGCCGCCGGCGCGGTGGTGTGCGAGGTCGCCGGACGCGCGCTGGCCGACGACGCGCCCCGCTACGTCATCGCCGGCCGTCCGCCGGACGCTCCCGAGGACGACCTGCTGCCCCTGGCGGTGGAGCCGCCCAGCGCAGCGGTGCTGGTGGAGCTCCTCGGCGCCCCCAACCTGCGGGATCGCAAGCCGATCTGGCGCCGGTACGACCACATGAACGGCACGAACACGATCGTCGGTCCCGGGGCCGATGCGGCGCTGCTACGCATCAAGGGCACCGCCCGGGGCCTGGCGCTGGCCATCGACGGGCCCGCGCCATCGCGGATCGGGGCGCTCGACCCGTACCTGGCCGGCCTGTCGGCCGCGCTCGAGGGCGCCGTCAACGTGGCGTGCGCGGGGGCGACGCCGATCGGGTTCACCGACTGCCTGAACTTCGGCTCACCCGAGACCGATGTCGGTGCCTGGCAGCTGGAGCGGGCGATCGACGGCATCGCCGAAGCCTCGCGCCAGCTCGCGGTGCCGATCGTGTCGGGCAACGTGAGCCTGTACAACGAGACGCCGGATGGGCCGATCCTGCCGACGCCGGTGGTCGGAACGGTCGGCCTGGTCGACGACCGCGCGGCGACGCCGCGCATGGCCTGGGGCGACGGGGACGAGCTGTGGCTGCTCGGTGCATCCGCCGCGGAACCCGACGCTCTCGCCGGATCCGAGCTCGCGTGGCGACGCGGCCACCGCGGGGGACGGCCGTCGCTCGACCCGACGCCGGTCGCCAGGCTGGTCACGCTGCTGGCAGCGCTGGGAGGGACCATCACGGCCGCGCACGATGCATCGGTCGGCGGCATCGGCGTCGCGCTGGCCAGGATGGCGATCACCTCAGGCATCGGCGCGCGCGTCACCCTTCCCGGCGCCGACCTGCCGACCGCGGCGCTGTTCGGCGAGCGCGTGGGCCGGGTGGTGGTCGGTCTCCCGCCGGATCGTTCCACGACGCTGCGCGATGCGCTGGCGGCGGCCGGGGTGGATGGTGTCCGCGTCGGCAGCGCGGGCGGGGCCGACCTTCGGATCGCGATCGGGGAGCACAGGGTCGATTGTTCCGTTGCCGACCTGGCGCGCGCCTGGCACACGCCGCTCGCTGACTGACCCCGGTCGTCGAGAGCTCAGGATCGCCGGCCGCGTGCCCCTGAACCTCGGCTGTCCCGGTCATCGGCGCGTCGGGCGCGGCGCACGACCACCTCGTCGCTGCCGAGCGCGGCAACGATCGGATCATCGTCCAGGCGGACGTGGGCCCGAGCCACGGTGCGGCGCTCGAGCAGGGCCTCGGTGGCGGCGGCCGCGGCATCGGGGCCGTCCCCCTCGGCGGAACGCCGGCGTCCGATGACCAGGAGCATCGTGCCTGCCAGCGCGACAGCCGCAACGCCGGCCAGCCCCACCAGCACCACGGTTCGGAGCGGATCGTCCTCGGCGCGCAGCTCGTCATCGCCGCCGGTCCGCGCGGCGGCGCCGGCAACGGGCTTGCTCGTGGGGAACGAGGGAGGCCGACCCGATGGCGCCACCGCACCGGCAGACGGTCTCCCGAGTCCGGGTGCCAGGGACGGCGACGAGCCGATACCGCTGGACCCGGAGGTAGCGGGTGCATCGGTACGCGGCGCGCTGTCCGGATCGTTTGTGGAGCCGCCCGCGCCGGACGGAGAAGATGCGGGATCGGTTTCCGCCGACGGGTCCGGGTCGGTGTCCTGTGCAGGGGCGGCGCCCGGTGCCGGATTCCCGCCCGGCGCGTCGCCGCCATCCGGTGCCGGATCCCCACCCGGCGCAATACCGCCATCCGGTGCCGGATCCCCACCCGGCGCAATGCCGCCATCGGGCGTCGTTCCATCGGAATCGACCGGCACGACGCCCTCGTCGGTCGATTGGGGCGACTGCGGCGAACTGATGATGCTCGGCTGCGGCGCGGCCGCGGGTGGTGCCGCCCCGAGGACGGAGACCACGCTGCCGACGATGGTGGCGATGCGCCCACCGTAGTCGGTCGCGGTGAACAAGGGCGCCCAGGTGCCGGCCGGCAGCGTGCTACTCGCCGACCATGTGCCCGACTCGGGGGTGCCGGCAACGAGGCTCATCGTCAACAGCTTGCCGCCCACGGCCGCCGTCACGGTGGTGGCCGCGGACCGGGCGTCGTACCTCACCGTGAGCGTGAAGACGGTGTCGATCGTGCCGGTGCCGGGCGACACCTGTGGTGACGAGAGAGTATTCCCGGCGGCGGACGCGATGGACGGCGCTCCCAGGAGCGCCGCGAGGATGGCCAGGATGAGAAGGCCGCGGAGGCACATCAGCCGGACGCCTGCCGCGTCTGCCGGCTCGGCCGGGCCGCCGCGCGACGGGCCGGCGCGGCCCCGGGTGACGCCTCCGCCGGGGCGCCTTCAGCCTGCGGCTCGTGAGGGCGGGGATGGTCGCCCTCCACGTCGAGGTGCGGTAGTGCGCCGCGCGCGCGCTGGTGAAGGCGATACACCTCCTCGAGCCCGTCGGGCGGCACGGCATCGGCGTAGATGGAGCAGAAGAGATCGACCACCGCCGGGTCGAACTGCGTGCCGGCGTGCTCGCGGAGCTCCGCGAGAGCCTGCTCGTGGCTGAGCGCGCCCTTGTACGGGCGTTCATGGACCATGGCGTGATACGCATCGGCCACGGCGACGATGCGCGCGCCCAGCGGAATCTCGGCTCCCTTCAGCCCGTGCGGATAACCACCGCCGTTGTAGCGCTCGTGATGGTGCAGCACGACCGGGATCGCCTCGCGCAGGGACGACGCCTGCTCGAGAATGACCTGGCCGATGCGCGGGTGCTCGCCGATCGTCTGCCACTCGGTGTCCGACAGGGTCGACGGCTTGTCCAGGATCTCCTCGGGGATCGCGATCTTGCCCAGGTCGTGCAGGAGGGACGCGATCCTGATGCGCTCGATGTCCTCGGCAGGCAGGCTCATCTCGAGCGCCAGGCCAGTGGCCAGGGAGGCGATCATGTCCGACGGCCGGCCGCGATGGTGCGGCTGCGGCGCGAGGACCGAGGCGAGGGCCTGGGTAGCCGTGTCGGACGCCCACTGACCGATGGCGGCGGCCTGCGCCCGATGCGCGGCCGAGATCGGCGCCCGACTGACGGGGGCGTTCTCGTCGAGGTCGCGGAACAGGTACGTGCGGTTACGGCCGAGCGACTTCGCCGCGTACATCGCCGCATCGGCGCGATCGACGAGCATGTCAAGCTGGAGCTCGGACCCACGCCCGCCGGCGATGCCGATGCTGATGGTGGCTTTGATCTCCTGGCCGCTGGCGATCAGCAGGCGCTCCTGCATGACGAGCGCGCGCAACTCCTCGGCCAACCCGACCGCGTCCTCCGGTGTCGTCTCGGGCAGGATCAGCATGAACTCCTCGCCGCCATATCGACCGAACGTGTCGCTGGCGCGGACCGAGTCGGCGACGAGTCCGGCGACCTGGCGCAGGACCGCGTCGCCCGAGTTGTGGCCGTACGTGTCGTTGATCGGCTTGAAGCGGTCGATGTCGATGAAGGCGACGCTCAGCGGCTTGTAGTGCCGGCCGGCGCGCTCGACCTCGGCGGCAAGGGTCGCGAGGAGTGTCTCGCGGTTCGGAATTCCGGTGAGTCGATCGTGGGTTGCCCGTGCCTCGGTCTGGAGGAAGGCGCCGCTGGCGGCATTGAAGGCCCTGGCCAGCCGTCGTTCCGCCGGAATGCCGGTCTCGCGTAGCCGGACGGGGGTATCGGTCTCCAGGGTGCGCTCCAGGGCGCGCGCGATCCGGTTCAGCCGCCAGCCGACGTAGCTCCACGCCAGCAGCGCCATCGTCGTCATGCCGGCCGCGACTGCCACGGCGAGGGCGGTGGCGAACGCGTTCCGCTGCTGTGGATCGGCACGGGCGGCAATGCCGAGGGCGATCGTCACGACGGCCGCCACTGCCAACGGGGCGAGAAAGCCGAGCGCGCGGACGAAGGTGAGCATCGGGTGGAGGATGCCCGTCAGGGTCCCCTATGACCATGACCTGATGGTCCGGAGTTGCGCCTTGGCACACGCCGTCGCGCGCCGCTTTCGGCCGAAGTGCGGAACGGTGCAGTACCACCCCGGTACCCGCGGAGGATGCCCATCGCGGGCGTGCACCGGAAGCGCCTCGGCGTCGCCCGGCCGAGGGCTATGATTGATCCGTGGCCGGCCAGCACCGCCCCGTTCCGCCAGCCTGATTCGTGCGTCCGCCGATTCAGCTCACGCCCACTTATCAGCCGCACGGGCCGCGTGAGGAATGTGGAGTCGTCGGCATCTGGGCCCCCGGCCAGCGCGTCGCGCACCTGACCTACGTCGGCCTGCACGCCCTCCAGCACCGCGGCCAGGAGTCAGCCGGCATCGCCGTGAGCGACGGGATCGACCTGGGGCTCCACAAGCGGCTCGGACTGGTGAGCTCCGTGTTCGACCCCGAGACGCTGCTGCGGCTCGAGGGCGGCGAGGACGGCTCACGGCCGCCGCTGGCCGCGATCGGGCACACCCGGTACAGCACCACCGGCTCGAACACGCTCCCCAACGTGCAGCCGGTCTACGCCCAGTCCGATGGCGGAGAGCTCATGCTCGGCCACAACGGCAACCTCACCAACGCCCGCTGGCTGCGGGATGAGCTCGGCGAGCAGGGGATCGAGTTCACCACGGCGTCCGACACCGAGGTGCTGGCCAGGCTGATCGCGCATGCGCCGGGTCGCACGTGGGCGCAGCGGGTCGACCATGCCTTCCACCGCGCGGTCGGCGCCTACACCTTCACGATGCTCACCGCGGACGCGCTGGTCGCCGCGCGGGACCCGGTCGGCTTCCGCCCGCTGGCACTGGGACGGCTTCCGGGCGGCTGGGCCGTCGCCTCGGAGAGCTCGGCGCTCGACGCGATGGGAGCGCAGTTCGTCCGCGACGTCGACGCGGGGGAGGTGCTGACGATCGATGCCGAGGGCGTCCACTCGCACCGCTCGGCTCGCGCGACCCCGGAGAAGGAACGCCTGTGCGTGTTCGAGTACGTGTACCTGGCGCGGCCGGACAGCGTGATCGACGGCCGGCTCCTGTACGAGGCCCGGCTGGCCATGGGCCGAGCCCTGGCACGCGAGCACCCGGCCGATGCGGACGTGGTGATCGCCGTCCCCGACTCGGCCATCCCGGCCGCCATCGGCTACGCGGAGGAGGCGGGACTGCCGTACCGGGAAGGGCTGATCAAGTCGCGCTACGTCGGCCGCACGTTCATCCAGCCGGCACAGACCGGGCGGGAGGAGGCGGTGCGGCTGAAGTTCAACCCGCTGCCCGAGCTGCTGTCCGGCAAGCGCGTGGTCGTCGTCGACGACTCGATCGTGCGCGGCACGACCACGGCGCCGATCGTGGCCATGCTCCGTCGTGCCGGCGCGGCCGAGCTGCACGTCCGGATCCACTCGCCCGAGATGCGGCACCCGTGCTACATGGGGGTTGACACCGGACGGCGCGACGAGCTGATCGCGGCGACCCATACCACCGACGAGATCCGGCGCGCCATCGGCGCCGATTCTCTGGGGTACCTCTCCAGAGACGGTCTGCTCGATGCGGTCGGTGGCCGGCGGGAGGCCCGCTGCACGGCGTGCTTCGACGGCGTCTACCCGACCGACGTCCCCCTTGAGCTCGACAAGCTGGCGCTGGAGCGACGGTGACGGCGCCGCGCACCTATCGCGATGCCGGCGTGGACGTGGCGGAGGCCGAGCGGGCCGTCGACGGCATCGCGCGGGCAGCCGCGGCCACCCTGACGCCGGCGGTCCTCGGCGGCGTCGGCGGGTTCGGGGCGCTCTTCCGATTCGATCCGACGACCCATCCCGACCCGGTCCTCGTCAGCAGCACCGACGGGGTGGGGACCAAGCTGCTCGTGGCCATCGGCATGGGCCGGCACGACACGATCGGCGTCGACCTGGTCCACGCCTGCCTGAACGACATCCTCGTGTCCGGTGCCGATCCGCTGTTCCTGCTCGACTACCTCGCCATGGGCGACCTGCGCGCCGAGGTCGTCGAGGAGATTGTCGGTGGCGTGGCGGCCGCCTGTGCCGCCGCCGGTATCCCGCTCATCGGTGGCGAGACGGCGCAGCTGCCGGACCTCGTCCAGCGCGGCGAGCTGGACCTGGCGGGGTTCGTGGTGGGGGTGGTGGCGCGCGCCGACCTCATCGACGGCTCCGGCTGCAGGCCGGGACACGTCCTTCTGGGCATTCCCTCCAGCGGGCTGCACACCAACGGCTACAGCCTCGCTCGGCGGGTCCTGCCGCCCGAGACGTGGTCCTCGCCCATGCCGGACAACGGGCGCACCATCGGCGAGGCGTTGCTCGAGCCGCATCGGTCGTACCTGGACGACCTGCGAGCGATGCGCCGTGCGCTGCGGTCGGTGGGGGCCGACATCGCCGCCCTGGCCCACATCACCGGCGGCGGCTGGGAAGGCAACGTGCCTCGCACCCTGCCCGACGGCCTCGGCGTCGAGGTCGACACCGGGTCGTGGCCGGTACCCGGGATCTTCACCCTCATCCAGGCACGGGGCGACATCGCCGACGAGGAGATGGTCCGCACCTTCAACCTCGGCATCGGCATGACGGCCGTCGTCCCGCCGGCCGGGGTCGACGCGGCGCTGGCCGCGGTGCCCGACGCCTGCCGCATCGGTCGGGTGGTGGAGGTGGGCGAGGGCCAGGCGCGCGTCGCCTTCGCATGAGGCGTCCGGCGTGAGGCTGGGCGCGCTCGTCTCCGGCCGAGGCTCGAACCTCGCCGCCATCCTGAAGGCAGGGCTGCCGATGGCCGTCGTCATCAGCAATCGTCCCGGCGTGCCCGCGCTCGAGATCGCGGCGGCCCACCGTGTCCCGTCATGGGTGCTGCGTCAGGCCGACTTTCCGGATGGCCAGGCACGCGATGGCGCCATCGGGCGGACACTCGCCGATGCGGGCGTCGAGCTCGCGATCCTGGCCGGCTACGACCAGGTTCTGCGCCCCGCCTACTTCGGCGCGTTCGGCGGCCGGACGATCAACATCCATCCTTCGCTGCTGCCGGCCCACGGAGGGCGGGGCATGGTCGGGCTGGCGGTGCATCGGTCGGTGCTGGCCGCAGGCGACCGCGAGACCGGCGCGACGGTCCACGAGGTCGGAGCCGTGCTCGATGCGGGACCGATCCTGGCGCAGGTCCGCGTGCCGGTCGTGGCCGGCGACGACGCCGAAACGCTCGCGGCCCGCGTGCTGACCGAGGAGCATCGGCTGCTGGTGGCGACCATCCGGCAGCTGGTCGCCGACCAGGCCGCGGAAGGCCGCTCGGGCACGATGCGTGCTAGCATCCCAGCAGCGTCCGACGCGGCGCACGACTCCACACGCAGCAGCCAGGGCAGGTAGATGGACGCGATTCTCGAGCCGATTGGGCAGTTCTGGGAGGGGTTCCTGAACAACCCGATCGTCCAGCTGGCGAGCCAGCTGATCGTGATCTATGTCGTCCTCCTCTGGCTGGGGACCGCCTACTGGGCGTTCCGCGACATGCAGGCTCGCACCGAGAACCCGATCCTGCCGTACTTCGCCGCCGCGCTCATCATCTTCTTCACCCCGCTCCTGTTCCTGTTCGCCGTGATCCTGTACCTCATCGTGCGGCCGCGGGAGACGCTGGCCGAGGTGTACGAGCGCTCGCTGGCCGAGGAGAGCCTCCTCGCCGAGGTCGAGAAGAACGAGCTGTGCCCGGTCTGTCGCGATCGCGTCGACAGCGACTGGCTGGTCTGCCCGAACTGCCGCACCCGGCTCCACCGCGTGTGCCCGTCGTGCAACCGCCTCGCCGAGCCGAGCTGGCCGCTGTGCGCGTACTGCGGACGTGAGTTCGAGCGCCCGGCCAGGGTCGCCGCCCGCACGCGCGCCCCGCAGCCGGCAGAGGAGCAGGTCGAGGTCGCCGACGGCGCGCTGGCCGACGCCACCGCCGAGCGAGCGCGGCTGCGCGGCGCCACCAACACCTGAGCCCCGGACCGCACGGGGTGGAATCCGACTCGCCCGCTGAGCCGTCGGACCCGGCTGCCCCCGAGCACCCGCCGCCCGTCACGACCGGCAGCCTGCCACGAGGTCCACATCCGACGATCGGCCCCGACTCGGTCGGCATGCCCTCGTGGCCCGGACCGGTGCTGGCGATCGGCGGCGCGGTGGTGGGGATGGTGGCCCTGGTTGCCTCGGCCATGGCGGCGCAGGGGTCGCTCGGCACGGACCAGGCGGGGCTGGCCTGGTTGGCCCTCGGCGGCGGCCTGGCGTTCACCGCCGGCCTCGTCTACTCCTCGGTCCGCCAGTTGCGCGTGCGAGGCTACCTGCCGCCGGAGCGGTACCGTGGCCCGAACGTCTTCCTGCTGGTGGCGCTGGTGCTCGTCGTCGCCACCGTCCTGACCGCCCCGTTCAGCGCCGATGCCGCGGCCATGGTGCTGGGCGAGGGAGAGCTCTCGCTCCTCGGCTCCTTCGTCCTCCTGACCTCGACCCAGGCAGGGCTGCTGCTGGTGAGCTGGCTGCTGGTCTTCCGGCCGAACGCACTGGCCGGGCTCCCCTCGCTGCCAGGCCCCGACCCCGGCGGAGCGCTCCGCAGCGGCCTCGGTTGGGGCATCGTGGCCTGGTTCGGCGCGAGCGTCGTGTCGTACGGGGTCTACGCGCTGTTCGAGGCGCTCGGCATGGACCCGGAGCCCCAGGCGGCGGAGCAGGCGCTGAGCGTGATCGACCCGTGGCTGGCGGTCGGGGCGATCGTGATCCTGGCGCCGATCGCCGAGGAGGTCTTCTTCCGAGGCGTGGTCTTCAATGCGCTGCTGCGCGAGCGCGGGCGCCGATGGGCGTTCATCGGGTCGTCGGCGCTGTTCGCGGCGATCCATCTCTCCCTCGTCGCACTGGTGCCGATCTTCCTCCTCGGGCTGGCGCTGGCATGGGTCTACGACCGGACCCGAAACCTCCTCGCCCCGATCGCCATGCACGTGGTGGTCAATGGCGCCTCGGTGCTCATCGCGTTGCTCATCCGCTACGAGATGGTTCCGCTGCCGACCTGAGCGGTAACCCGCCGATAAGCGCGCGATGACCGGGTGATCGGTATCGTCGGCCGCCATGACCGGCCCTCCGATCCCGATCTCGCTCGCGAGCCACGCGACCCGCCCCGACGTCCTGGACCGGATCGAGCGCGACGGGCCGGAGGCGTGCGACGACAACGTGCTGCTGGCGGTGCTGCTCGGAGGTGGGGCGACCTCGGGCCGGACGGCGCGTCGCCTGCTCGATCGTTTCGGGTCGCTGGATGCGGTGATGCGCGCGGACTCCGTCGAGCTGCGCGTCGCCGGGCTTTCCCGCGCGGTCGGCCCCAGGCTGCCGGCGGCGCTCGAGCTCGCACGACGGGTCGCCCGCCGGCCCGCGGCCGGACCATGGGTGGTGCGGACGCCGTCCGACGTGGCCGAGCCACTCGTCGACGCCATGGGATCGCTGGAACGGGAAGAGCTGCGCGTCCTGCTGCTGGACACGAAGAACGTGGTGGTGGGCGAGCGGACCGTCTATCGCGGCAACCTGGCGGGCTCGTCGGTGCGCGTCGGTGAGGTCTATCGCGACGCCGTCCGCCGCTGCGCTGCTGCGGTCGTCGTCGCCCACAACCACCCGAGCGGCGACCCGAGCCCGTCCGGGGAGGACCTCCGCATCACGGCCGAGCTGGTGCAGGCGGGACGCCTCCTGGACGTCGAGCTGCTCGACCACGTCGTCATCGGGCGGGGCCGATGGACGAGCCTGCGCGCCATCGGCGCCGTCGGTCAGGAGCCGGCGACGATGCGATAGACCGTGCCCGATCCGTAGCCGGCCAGGTAGAGCTCGCCGTCGGCGTCCTCGCCCAAGCTCGAGACGCTCACGCCGCTCTCGAGCAGGGTGTGCGGGCCGGGGGCGGGTTCCCCGGCCCGGGGTGGCTCGAGGTCGGAGCGAACGCCGAACAGCAGGCCGCTGCAGTAGTCGCTGAACAGGTACCAGCCGGCGAGGCCGTCGACGGCCGTCCCGCGGTAGACGTAGCCGCCCGTGACCGAGCAGCCGAGGTCGCGGCCGTACTGCGCGACCGGCAGCACCAGCCCGTCGGACGAGCACCCGGCGACTGCGAAGCAGCTGGTGGCCTCCATGATGTTCCAGCCGAGGTTTGCGCCGGCCGATGCCACCGGGTCCACCCGGTTGACCTCCTCGAGCGCGTTCTGCCCGACGTCTGCGATCCATAGCTCGCCGCTGGCGCGATCGAAGCTGAAGCGCCACGGGTTGCGCAGGCCGATCAGGTACGCCTCCGGCGCTCCCTGGGCGCCGTCCGCGAACGGGTTGTCGTCGGGGATCGCGTACGCCCGGTCGGCCGTCGGCTCCGCGTCGACGTCGAGGCGCAGGATCTTGCCGAGCAGCGCGAACGGGTCCTGCCCGTTGCCCAACCGATCGCCTCCCGAGCCTCCGTCGCCGAGGCCGAGCCACAGCCGTCCGTCCGGTCCGAACGCCAGCTGCCCGCCGTTGTGGTTCGCGAACGGCTGGACCGCCGTGAGCAGCACGCGCTCCGATGCGGGATCGAGCACGGGCGCCCCCGCCGTGCCGTCATCGGCGGCCCGGAACTCTGCCAGCACCGTGTTGCCGTCGAGATCGCTGTAGTGCACGAAGGCGCGCGGCTCGTCGGGCCAGTCCGGGTGGAGGGCCAGGCCCAGCAGGCCACGCTCGCCGCCTCCGAGTACCCGGTCGGTGAGGTCGAGGCTCAGCGACGTGTCACCGGACTCGAGATCGACTGCGACGACCCGCCCGGCCTGCTCCTGGACAAGGATCCAGCCCGCCGGACCGGTGGCGATGCCGATCGGTGCTGACAGGCCCGATGCGACCGGCTCGAGCGCGAGCGGTGGTGGCTCGTCGGCGATCGGCTCCGGCCCGGGGCTGGAAGACGGCGCGTTCGTCGCGGACGAGCCGGGAGCGCTTGCCGAGGGCGACGCGGCCGCCGAGCGGGTGGGAGCGGCGCTATCCGGCGCGCTGGCGGACGAGGCGGTCGGATCGGGCCCGCCACATGCAGCCAGGAGCACGCTCGTGACCACCATGAGGACCCTGCGGCGGGGCAGCGGCATCGGGCCCATTGTGTGCCGATCGGGTAGGGTTGCGCCACAGCCATGACGACGACGAAGGAGAGCCTGCGCCGCGCCGTCGCCCACGCGGTAGCCCCGGCGCCCGAGGCCGGGCCTGAGACGGTCGGCACGGGCCGCAGCGTGATCATCGAGCGCATCCAGCCGCAGCTGGACGATGGCCGCCATCCGGTGAAGCGCGTCGTGGGCGATCAGCTGGTCGTCACCGCGGACATCTTCGCCGACGGCCATGACCTGCTCGATGCCGCGCTCCTGCTGCGTGCCGACGACGAGTCGGCCTGGCAGGAGACACCGATGCGCCCGGTCGACAACGACCGCTGGGCGGGGCACGTCGAGCTGCGCCGCAACCGATGGCACCGCTACGCGATCGAGGCCTGGCGCGACGCCTGGGGCAGCTGGCGGCATGGGCTGCACCGCAAGGTCGAGGCCTCGGTGCCAGTACCGGTCGAGCTCGAGGAGGGACGCATCCTGCTCGAGGCGGCGATGACCCGGGCGGAGGAGGCGGAGGCGGGCGACGACGTTCGCACCCTGCGCGACGCGATCGCGCGCTTCCGACGTGCGCGATCGGAGTCCACTCGCATCGCCGCCATCGACACCGACGAGGTCGCCGCCGCCATGCATCGCCACCCCGATCGGCGCTCGGCGACCCGTTCGGCGCAGCTGCCGCTGGTCGTCGATCGCGAGCGAGCGCGCGTCGGGGCCTGGTACGAGCTCTTCCCGCGCTCCCAGGGGCGCGATCCGAAGAAGCCGAAGGCCACGACCTTCGTGGAGGCCGAGTGGCGGCTCGCCGATATCGCCGCCATGGGATTCGACGTGGTCTACCTGCCGCCGATCCACCCCATCGGCCGGGCGCATCGCAAGGGCCGCAACAACAGCCTCGACGCGGGGCCGGACGACGTGGGATCGCCGTACGCCATCGGCTCGGCCGACGGCGGGCACGACACGGTGGCGCCCGAGCTCGGCGGCCTGCAGCAGTTCCTCCATTTCCGGAAGGCGGTCGAGGCGCGTGGCATGGAGGTCGCCCTGGACCTGGCCATCCAGGCCTCGCCCGACCACCCGTACGTGGCGACCCACCCCGAGTGGTTCCGGCACTCTCCTGACGGGACCATCAAGTACGCCGAGAATCCGCCGAAGAAGTACCAGGACATCTACCCGATCGCGTTCGACCACGCCGACGCATTGGCCCGCGAGGCGCTGTGGCGAGAATGGAAGCGGGTGTTCGAGGTCTGGATCGAGCGAGGGGTACGGATCTTCCGGGTCGACAACCCGCACACCAAGCCGATCCCGTTCTGGGCGTGGCTGATCCGGGAGATCCAGCGCGACCACCCGGACGTGATCTTCCTGTCCGAGGCGTTCACGAAGCCGAAGATGATGCGGCAGCTCGCCAAGGTCGGGTTCACACAGAGCTACACCTACTTCACCTGGCGCGAGACGCCCGGAGAGCTGCGCGACTACCTCACCGAGCTCACCCAGAGCGAGATGCGCGAGTACTACCGCGGCAACCTGTTCACCAACACGCCGGACATCAATCCGCACCATCTCGACCACGGCCGGCCGACCTTCATCGTCCGCAGCGTGCTGGCGGCCACGCTGTCGAGCTCGTACGGCATCTACTCCGGCTGGGAGCTGTGCGAGGCGGCTCGGCTCGGCGAGCGCGAGGAGTACCTCGACAGCGAGAAGTACGAGATCCGCGCCCGCGACTGGGACGCCCCGGACAACATCAAGCTGCTGCTCGGTGAGCTCAACCGGCTGCGCCGCGAGCGCCCGGCACTCAGGCTCTACGACAACCTCCGCTTCGAGCAGGTGACCGGCGAGCGCACGCTGTTCTATCGCAAGGCGCTGCCGCACGGAAAGGTCGATCCGCTGAGCGGCCATCCGAACCGATGGCGCGACCCGGTGTATGTCGCGGTCAACACCGATCCACGGGTGGCCGAGCATGCGATCCTGCACCCGGACCTGCCGGCGATCGGCATCGGCTGGGACGAGCCCTACCGGATGACCGACCTGCTGACGGGCGCCGTGTCGCGGGAGCGAGGGGCCGACGTGCCGCTCGTGCTCGACCCGGCGGGGGAGCCGTTCCGGATCTTCACGATCTCGCCCCTCGATCGTTGAGGCGGCCGACCTGCCAGGGAGGGTGACCAGGCCACGTGAGTAGAGCGAGCGATGGCGCGGGCGTGCGCGAGGCTCCGGCGCGCACGGACAGTGGCGCCCCACAGCTGCTGCGCGACGACCCCCAGTGGTACAAGGACGCCATCATCTACCAGCTCCACGTGAAGTCGTTCGCGGACTCCAGCGACGACGGCGTCGGCGACTTCGCGGGGCTGACCTCGAGGCTGGACTACATCGCCGACCTGGGCGTGACGGCCATCTGGCTGCTGCCGTTCTATCCATCCCCCCTGCGCGACGACGGCTACGACATCGCCGACTACAGCCGCGTGCACCCTGACTACGGAACCCTCCGCGACTTCCGGACCTTCGTGCGCGAGTCGCATCGACGCGGGCTGCGGGTGATCACCGAGCTCGTCATCAACCACACCAGCGACCAGCACCCGTGGTTCGTGGAGGCTCGCTCCAGCCGGACGAACCCGCGGCGCGACTGGTACGTGTGGAGCGACACGGACCAGAAGTACAGCGAGGCGCGGATCATCTTCACCGATACCGAGTCCAGCAACTGGACGTGGGACCAGGAGTCGCAGCAGTACTACTGGCATCGGTTCTTCAGCCATCAGCCGGACCTGAACTTCGACAACCCGCAGGTCATCCGCGCGATGCTGCGGGTGATGCGCTTCTGGCTCGACCTCGGCGTGGACGGGCTGCGGCTCGACGCCGTCCCGTACCTCGTCGAGCGCGAGGGGACAAACGGCGAGAACCTGCCCGAGACGCACGCCGTTCTGCGTCGCCTGCGCCAGGGCCTGGACGAGCGCTACGCCGGCCGCATGCTGCTGGCCGAGGCGAACCAGTGGCCACCGGACGTGCTGCCGTACTTCGGCACGCCCGACGAGCCCGAGTGCCACATGGCCTTCCACTTCCCGCTCATGCCGAGGATCTGGATCGCGCTGCGGCGCGAGGACCGCTACCCGATCGTCGAGATCATGGGGCAGACACCGGAGACACCCGATGACGCGCAGTGGGCGCTCTTCCTGCGCAACCACGATGAGCTCACGCTCGAGATGGTCACCGACGAGGAGCGCGACTTCATGTACACCGAGTACGCGCGCGACGCTCGGATGCGGATCAACGTCGGCATCCGGCGCCGGCTTGCGCCGTTGGTCGACAACAGCCGCCGCCGCATGGAGCTGTTGACCTCGCTGCTCTTCAGCATGCGTGGCACGCCGGTCGTCTACTACGGCGACGAGATCGGGATGGGCGACAACGTCTACCTCGGCGACCGAAACGGCGTCCGCACGCCCATGCAGTGGACCGGCGATCGCAACGCGGGCTTCAGCCGCGCCGACGTGCACGCCCTGTACGCGCCGCTGGTTGCCGATCCTGTCTACGGCTACCAGGCCGTGAACGTCGAGGCGCAGGAACGCGTGCCCGGATCCCTGCTGAACTGGATGAAGCGCCTGATCCGGGTCCGGCGCTCCCACCCGGTCTTCGGGCGCGGCTCGCTCGACTTCCTCCATCCGGAGAACCGCCGCGTTCTCGCCTACCTGCGCGAGCACGACGGCGTGACGATCCTGTGCGTCGCCAACCTGTCGCGATTCGCCCAGTACGTCGAGCTCGACCTGTCGCGCTTCGCCGGACGGCAGCCGATCGAGCTCATCGGGCGGGTCCACTTCCCCCGCATCGGCGACCTGCCGTATCTGCTGACCCTGGGCCCGCACGACTTCTTCTGGTTCGAGCTGGTCGATGGCGGAGGCTGAGCGGTCACCGACCGTCGTCCGCGCCGCGGTCGTCGACGACGCCGAGGCGATGGGTGGCATCGCCCAGCGGTCGTGGGCGGCGACCTACCCCGGCATCGTGCCGGACCCGGTGCTGGCGGAGTGGATCGCCGAGGCGCCGGAGGCTTGGCGGACCGCGCTTGCCGCCATCAGCCCGGACAGCCCTGCCCGAATCTGGGTCGGCGAGCGCGAGGGCAGGGTGCTGGGCTACGCGACGACGTCGCCCGCCAAGGACAACTGGCTGCCCCCACCCGACGGTGCGGGGGAGCTGACGAACCTCTACCTCGATCCCGACGCCATCGGCACCGGGCTCGGTCGACAGCTGTTCCAGCACGCCGTCGACGACCTCCGGGAGCGCGGCTTCGACCCGCTCGTGGTGTGGGCATTCCGCGACAACCCGCTGGCGAGTCGCTTCTACCCGAAGATGGGACTCGTCATCGACGTCGCCGACCACCACTGGGTGCTCGGTGGGGTGCCCTGCCCGATCGTCCGATTCCGGCACGACTGGGGGCCAGCCGCCCCGAGTGCAGCGCCCGACCGGGCATGACCGCCGCGGTACCCGGCGCCGACTGGCTCGCCGCGCAGCGCTGGTTCCGCTCAAAGCAGCGGCCGATCGCCGGGGTTCGCGAGGTCGACCGCGCTGCCGTCACACCATCCGCCGACCTCGTCGTGTTCGAGGTCACCTACCGCGACGGCGGCACGCCCGACCGCTACCTGGTCCCGCTCACCGGCAAGGGTGAGCCGGCCGATGGCGACGGGGTCTGGCGGGCGCTGGCCGAGGCCATGCACCGTGGTGGCGAGCTGCGTGGTGCGACCGGAGCGTTCGTCGCCACGCCGACCCCCGGCGGTGGCCCGATGCGCGGCGGTGACGAGGCGCTTGCCGGTTTCGACGAGCGGCGGCTGGCCGTCGAGCAGTCGAACACCTCGGTCGTGCTGGGCGACCGCCTGATCCTGAAGCTGTATCGGCTGCTGGAGCCCGGGATCAACCCCGACGTGGAGATCGGCCTCTTCCTGACCGATGCGGGCTTCGCCGCCACGCCGGCGGTGGCCGGCTCGCTGGTCCACGTCCGTCACGACGGGGAGGTGGCGGCCGCGGCGATGCTCCAGGCCTTCGTGGCCTCCCGTGGCGATGCCTGGTCAACGATCCTCGAGCTGCTGGCCACCGATCCGGACGCGGCCACCGGCTTGGCGCGTGACATCGGCGCGGTGACCGCGGCACTCCACGCCGCCCTCGCGTCGCGGCCGGATCATCCCGACTTTCCGGCCCGGCCGGCCACCGATGCCGAGGCCGGCGCCTGGCGTGCGTCGGCCGAGCGCGAGCTGGAGGCGGCGATCGGCGCCGTCACCGGCGCCGAGCAGACGCGGCTGGTGACCCTGTCGCCGAGGCTGCGGGCCGGCTTCACGGAGAGCTTCGCCGCGGCGGCCGGCGCGGCTCGTGTGAGCCGCATCCATGGCGACTATCACCTCGGCCAGCTGCTGGCGCGCGACGACGGCGGGCTCAGCGTCATCGACTTCGAGGGCGAGCCGGCTCGACCGCTGGCCGAGCGTCGGCTGCCGGGGTCGCCACTGCGCGACGTGGCCGGCATGCTCCGCAGTCTCGACTACGCGGCTCGCACGGCGGCGACTCGAGGCCCGGCGGCCGGCTTCGACGCCGAGGCGTGGCCGCTGGAGGCTCGCGCTGCCTTCCTGGATGCGTACGGCAAGATCGACGAGACCGAGCGCCATCTGCTGGACGCGTTCGAGCTCGAGAAGGCGTGCTACGAGGTGCGCTACGAGTCCGCCAACCGTCCGGCGTGGTTGTGGCTGCCGCTTGCCGGGATCGAGCGGCTATCCGGCGGCAGCCTTCCACCAGTCTGAGTCCGGTCGATAGGCTTCTGCGGGGCGCCCCACCGCATCGGTCTCGAAGCGATACACCACGCCAGCCGCCGGGTCGGCGCGACGCTCCTCCGGGCTCCAGTCCTCGGTGGCGGTCGTGACGTACAGGCGGTGCAGCCCGCGACCGGCGAATGCGCACGACGTGGTCTGCTCGGCGGGGAGGTGGAGCTCCTGGCGCAGGACTCCCTCCGGGGAGTATCGCTGGACCCGGCCGCCGCCGAAGATCGCCACCCAGATGTCGCCGCCGGCATCGACCGTCAAGCCGTCCGGCCCGGCGCCGACGTCCGAGATCGTGGTCAGGATGCGTCCGTTCGAGATCGTGCCGCGCTCGAGGTCGAACGAGAAGGCGCGGATGACGCGCGGCACGGTATCGGCCAGGTACATCGTCCCTCCGTCGGGGCTCCAGCCGATGCCGTTGGAGATCGTCAGGCCATCCAGCATCAGCTCGACATGGCCATCGCGCTCGAATCGGTACAGCGCTCCAGCACCGACTCGGTTGTCATGCGCCTTCGTGCCGGCCCAGAACCTCCCGCGCGGATCGCATGCCGCGTCGTTCAGCCGCGTGCCTTCCGGGGCGACGTCGGCGAGGATTCGTCGCGAGCCGTCGACGGCCAGGTGCACGAAGCTTCGGTCCGCGGCCAGCAACCAGCCCTCGTCGCCCTCGATCGGCGCGATGGCGCCAACCGTGCCCGGCACCCGGTAGGCGGCGACCGCCACGAGGCTCCCGTCGTTCTCGACGCGGTCGCGAAAGACCTGCCCGGCCACGATGTCGACCCGGAGCAGCTCGTCGCGCCGCGCATCCCAGCGGGCCCCCTCGCCGAGGATGTTCTGTTCGACGGTGCACGCCACGGCCTCGCCGGCCGCATCGGGCTCGGATGGGCCGCCGCCGGTCGAACCGCTCACGAGGGCAAGGATACGCGCGCCCTCGGGCGCACCGATCTCGAGGATGCGGGCCGCGCCCGGCCCCGGCAGCGGGTACCCTTCGCCGGTGAGCCCGTTCGCGGACGGTCCGACGCCGTCCTCCGTCACACTCAGCGCGCTGACGTGCCGCTGAGGGTCTGGCGCGGCGCGCCGTACCCGCTCGGCGCGACCTGGGACGGCTCGGGAGTGAACTTCGCCCTCTTCAGCGAGAACGCCGAGGCCGTCGACCTGTGCCTGTTCGACGCCGATGGCACCGAGCAGCCTGTCCGCATGACCGAGCAGACGGACCTCGTCTGGCATTGCTACCTGCCGGACGTGCGCCCCGGGCAGCGCTACGGGTACCGCGTCCATGGGCCGTACGCGCCGGATCGCGGCCATCGGTTCAACCCGAACAAGCTGCTGATCGACCCGTATGCCAAGCGGATCGCCGGCGCCGTGCGCTGGGACGACGCGCTGTTCGGCTATCGCATCGGCGCGGACGACGACCTGGAGCCCGACGGCCGAGATAGCTCCTCGTTCACGCCCAAGAGCGTGGTGATCAACCAGGCGTTCGTGTGGGGCGGCGACGCGCGGCCACGCACTCCGCTCGACCGCACCTTGATCTACGAAGTGCACGTCAAGGGCTTCACCAGGCTGCATCCGGAGGTGCCGGAGGAGCTGCGCGGCACGTACGCCGGCATGGGATCGGCGCCGGTCATCGACTACCTCACCTCGCTCGGCATCACCGCGGTCGAGCTGCTGCCGGTGCATCAGCACGTCACCGACCGGCACCTCGTCGAGCGCGGCCTGTCGAACTACTGGGGCTACAACACGATCGGCTTCTTCGCTCCCGACATCCGCTACTCGGCCACCGGCGAGCCGGTGAGCGAGTTCAAGACCATGGTGAAGCGGTTCCACGACGCGGGCATCGAGGTCATCCTCGACGTCGTCTACAACCACACCGGCGAGGGCAACCACCTCGGGCCGACCATCAGCTTCCGAGGCATCGACAACGCGGCCTACTACCGCCTCAACCCGGAGGATCGCCGCTACTACGTCGACTACACCGGGACCGGCAACACGCTCGACGCCACCAGCCCGAAGGTTCTCCAGCTGATCATGGACTCGCTGCGCTACTGGGTGACCGAGATGCACGTCGACGGCTTCCGCTTCGACCTCGCATCGGCGCTGGCGCGCGAGCTCCACGACGTCGACAAGCTCGGCAGCTTCTTCGACATCATCCACCAGGACCCGGTGATCAGCCAGGTCAAGCTCATCGCCGAGCCGTGGGACGTGGGGCCGGGCGGCTACCAGGTCGGCAACTTCCCGGTCGGCTGGGCCGAGTGGAACGGGAAGTACCGCGACACCGTGCGTCGGTTCTGGAAGGGCGTCGGCAGCCAGGCCGCCGAGCTGGGCTATCGGCTCAGCGGGAGCTCCGACCTGTACGCGGGATCCGGGCGGCGACCGCATGCCAGCGTCAACTTCGTCACCGCCCACGACGGATTCACCCTCCACGACCTCGTCAGCTACGAGTCCAAGCACAACGAGGCGAACGGCGAGGGCAACCGCGACGGCGACGACAACAACGAGAGCATGAATTTCGGCGTGGAGGGCGAGACCGATGAGGAGGCGGTCATCGAGGCGCGCGAGCGCCAGAAGCGCAACTTCCTCACCACCTTGGTGTTGAGCCAGGGCGTGCCGATGCTGCTGGGCGGCGACGAGATCGGCCGCACCCAGCGCGGCAACAACAACGGCTACGCGCAGGACAACGAGATCAGCTGGTTCTCGTGGGAGGTCAGCCGCCGCGACCGCCAGCTGCTCGGCTTCACCCGGTCGCTGATCCGCCTGTTCCATCACCACCCGGTCCTGCGCCGCCGCCGCTTCTTCCAGGGACGGCAGATCCGGGGCTCACGCGTGAAGGACCTCACCTGGTACGCGCCGGACGGCTCGGAGATGAACGACGAGCAGTGGGGAACGCCGGGCGTGAAGGCGCTCGGCCTCCAGTACGCCGGGGACGCGATCGACGAGCGCGGCCCGCGCGGCGAGCGGATCGTGGACGACACCCTGCTCGTCATCCTCAATGCCGACGACCGGCCGGTTGCGTTCACGCTGCCGAATCACGAGGTCGCGCAGCGCTGGGAGGTCGTCTTCGACACCGTCCATCCGACCTTCACCGCCGCCCACGGTGAGCATGCCGGCGGGGCGGTCCTGCGGGTCGCCGAGCGATCGGTGGTCTGCCTGCGGCGCCTGCCGCGCGTCCGCCGCATCAGCGGGGGATGACCGCCGCTCCGCTCGTCGAGACGACGTACGTCGACGCCTATCGGCAACGGCGCACCGTGGCGCCGGAGGTCCGGGCAGCCGTCCTGGCGACCATGGGCCTCGACAACGACCTCGCCGCGGCGCCCTCCACCGACGCCGTGGCGACCGTCCGTCCTGGTGGCCGCCTGCCGGCGACCGGGATGGTGCGCCTGGAGGACGGATCCGATCTGGGGCGTATCGATGCGCTGCCCGCCGACACCCCGCACGGCTACCACCATCTTGAACGGGACGACGGCCAACGCCAGCTGCTCATCACGGGTCCCGGCCGGTGCCACCTGCCCGCCGGCCTGCGCGCGTGGGGCCTCGCCGTGCAGCTCGCGAGCCTGCGCTCCGGGCAGAGCTGGGGCATCGGGGATCTTGCGGACCTGCGAGCACTGGGCCGATGGGCGTCCTCGCGCGGCGCCGGGTTCCTGGCGGTCAGCCCGCTCGGCGCACCGAACCCCGGTCCGTCGCCGGAGCCCAGCCCGTACTACCCGAGCACCCGGCGATTCGGCAATCCGCTTCACCTGCGAATCGAGGAGCTCGGAAGCGACCCGGTCGACGACGAGCTGGCGCGAGCGGGTCGCGCGCTCAACGACGGCCGCCCGATCGACCGCGCACGCGTCTGGGCGCTGAAGCGGCAGGCGCTCGGGCGGATCTGGGGCGCCGGCATCCCGGACCGTGCCGCCTTCGAGGCGTGGCGGCGGGCGGAGGGCGACGCGCTCGAGCGCTGGAGCCGATTCAGTGTCCTGACCGAGCGTCATGGACCCGGCTGGCAGTCGTGGCCGTCCGACCTGCGGGACCCCGACGGGACGGGGCCGGCGAGGATCGCGCGAGAGGCGCCCGATCGCGTCGCATTCCACGCCTGGATCCAGTGGTGCCTCGATCGGCAGCTCGCGGCGGCCTCGGCGCCCGTGTCCCGCGTCGCCGACATGCCGATCGGCGTCGATCCCGGCGGCTTCGACGCGTGGGACTGGCAGGCGACGCTCGCGCTCGGCGCGTCGATCGGCGCGCCGCCCGACCGCTTCACCTCCGCAGGCCAGGAGTGGGGGCTCCCGCCCTTCGTCCCGCATCGGCTCCGGGAGGCCGGCTACCGGCCGTTCATCGATACCATCCGGGCGCAGCTGCGGCATGCCGGAGGGCTGCGGATCGACCACGTGCTCGGGCTCTTTCGCCTGTGGTGGATCCCGGCCGGCAACTCGCCCGACGCCGGAGCGTACGTTCGATCCGCCACCGACGAGCTGCTCGAGATCGTGGCCATCGAGAGCCACCGCGCCGGAGCGATCGTCATCGGCGAGGACCTGGGCACGGTGCCACCCGGCGTCCGCGCCGAGCTCCGTCGCCGGCGCCTGCTGTCGACGCGGCTGGTCATCTTCGAGCGCGTGCCGCCGGCCCGCTACCCGCGCCAGTCGTTCGCCGCGGTGACCACGCACGACCTCCCGACCATCGGCGGGCTCCTGTCCGGCTCCGATCTCGCCGACCAGCAGGCAGCGGGCCTGGCTCCCGACCCGGAAGCGCTGGCGCTTCTCCGGTCCCGGCTCATCGACGCCGCCGGCATCGGTCCGGACGCCGACCCGGCGACGATGGTGGCCGCCGTGCACGCCCGCCTGGCCGCCTCGCCCGCCGCGCTCGTGGCCGGCACCCTCGAGGACGCCCTGGGCGTGGCCGAGCGCCCCAACCTCCCCGGCACGGTCGCGCAGCAGCGTCCGAACTGGTCGCGGCCCCTGCCGATCTCCCTCGAGGAGATCGTCGTCGATCCGCGCGTCGAGCGGCTGGCCGCCGCCCTGCGCCGAACCTGACCGGCCTAGCGGTCGGGACGGAGGATCAGCCCGGCCAGCGGCGGCAGGCTCAGGGAGGCCGAGAAGGGCTGGCCATGCCAGCCATCCTCCACCGCCTCCACGCCGCCCAGGTTGCCGAGGTTCGAACCGCCGTAGTGCTCCGAGTCGGAGTTGATGGCCTCGACCCACGTGCCGCCGAGCGGCAGCCCGAGGCGGTAGTCGTGCCGCGGCACCGGCGTCAGGTTCAGGACCACGACGGCGACCTCGTCCCCCGCGCGCCGGATCCAGGAGTAGACGCTGGACTCCACGTCGGAGGCGTCGATCCAGGCGAAGCCCTCGGGATCGGGGTCTGCGGCCCACAGGGCCGGGGTGGATGCGTAGACGCGACCGAGGTCCTCCACGAAATGCGCGAGCCCGCCGTGCAGCGGCTGCTCCAGCAGCTCCCAGGGCAGGGCACGGTCGTGCGACCACTCGTCGGGCATGCCGAACTCGGCGCCCATGAACAGGAGCTTCTTGCCCGGCTGGCCCCACATGTCGAGCAGCAGACATCGCAGGTTGGCGAACCGCTGCCATTCGTCGCCGGGCATCTTGCGCAGCAGCGAGCCCTTGCCGTGGACGACCTCGTCGTGCGACAGGGGCAGCACGAAGTGCTCCGTGTCCTTGTAGAGGCCCCGGAAGGTGAGCTTGTCGTGGTGGAAGCGCCGATGGACCGGGTCCTCCCGAAAGAACGCGAGCGAGTCGTGCATCCAGCCCATGTCCCACTTGAAGCCGAAGCCGATGCCGCCGAGATAGGTCGGCCGGCTGATGCCCGGAAAGGCGGTCGACTCCTCGGCGATGGTGACGACGCCGGGAAAGCGTGCGTACACGCGCTCGTTCATCTCGCGCAGGAACGCGATGGCCTCGAGATTCTCGTTGCCGCCGTACCGGTTGGGCGTCCACTCGCCCTTCGTGCGGGAGTAGTCGAGGTAGAGCATCGAGGCCACGGCGTCGACCCGCAGCCCATCGATGTGGTAGCGCTCGCACCAGAACAGGGCGTTGGCGACCAGGAAGTTGCGGACCTCCGGGCGGCCGAAGTCGAAGATCAGCGTTCCCCAGTCGGGGTGCTCGCCGCGTTGCGGATCGGAGTGCTCGTACAGCGGCGTGCCGTCGAACCGGCGCAGGGCGAAGTCGTCGGTCGGGAAGTGGGCCGGGACCCAGTCGACGATCACGCCGATGCTGGCGTTGTGCAGCGTCTCGACCATGGCGGCGAAGTCGTCGGGGTTCCCGAAGCGCGCGGTCGGGGCGTAGTAGCCCGTGACCTGGTAGCCCCACGACCCATCGAACGGGTGCTCGGCCACCGGGAGCAGCTCGACGTGCGTGAACCCGAACGCGCGGCAGTGCTCGACCAGCTCCTTGGCGGCCTGGCGGTAGCCCAGCCACGAGCCGTCGGGATTACGCATCCAGGATCCGAGGTGGACCTCGTACGCGGCCATCGGCGACCGATATGGGTCGTGCCCGGCGCGGCGCCGCATCCACTCGTCGTCCGTCCATGGGTAGGCCGACGGATCCCAGACCCGCGACGCGGTCTCCGGCCTGACCTGCATGCTGAAGGCGAGGGGGTCGGCCTTCAGCCGCAGCGTCCCGTCGCGGCCGAGGATCTCGTACTTGTAGAGCTCGCCGGGGCCAATGCCGGGGACGAAGATCTCCCATACGCCGGAGGCGCCCATGCTGCGAAGTGGCAGCAGCCTTCCGTCCCAGCGGTCGAAGTCGCCGACGATCCGCACGCTCCGGGCGTTCGGGGCCCAGACGGCGAAGCTGACGCCGGCCACGCCCTCGTGGGTGCGCGTGTGCGCGCCGAGCACGTCGTACAGCCGTTCATGCGTTCCCTCGGCGAGGAGGTGCAGGTCGACCTCGCCGACGGTCGGGGAGTACCGGTACGGATCCTCTCGTTCCCAGGTGTTGCCGTCCGGGAAGGTGAAGCGCAGGCGGTAGGCGACCTGGCTCGGAGCGAGGTCCGGGACGAGGGCGGCCCATACCCCGTGGCCGAGCGCCTCCATCGGCTGCGAGGCGCCGGTCGGGGCGACGAGCTCGGCGGCGGTCGCATCGGGATGGAAGGCGCGGATCAGCGTGCCGTCCGGCGTGGGGTGCGCGCCGAGCACGGCGTGCGGATCGTGGTGCTCGCCACGGGCGAGTCGGGCCAGGTCCTCGGTGGCCGGGCTCGCGCCGGGCGCGTGCTTCGTCATCGGGACTAACGATAGACGCTCCCGCCGCGCCGCCGCGACGGGCGCCATCCGAACGCCGTCGTTCGAGCGTAGGTGGCATGGAGCAAGTGAGTCGCACGGAGGACGCCGCGTGAGCGGTTCGGCTGCCCCGGCGCCGGGCGGGGAGCCGGCTGGATCGTGAGCCGCATCCGCTACCTCGGCCACGCGACCGTGCTGATCGACCTCGGGGAGACGCGCATCCTCACCGACCCGATCCTCACCGGGCGAGTGATGTTCATCCGCCGCGTAGCCGGCGCGCAGCCGGTGCCGCCGCGACCGCCGGCCGCGGTGCTGGTCTCGCACGGCCATCACGACCACCTCCACCGTGCCTCGATGGCCCAGCTGAGCCGCGGGGTGCCGCTCATCGTTCCGGCGGGGCTCGGGCGCCTCGTCCGAGGGTGGGGCTCCGAGCATGTGATCGAGCTGCGTGCCGGAGACGAGATCGACGTCGGCGGGGTGCATATCACCGCGGTCCCGGCCGTGCACTCCAACCTGCGCCCGCCGTCCGGACCCCGCGCGGAGCCGCTCGGCTTCCTGATCAGCGGGGCCGGCACGACCGTATATTTCGCGGGTGACACCGACCTGTTCGACGAGATGAGCGACCTCGCGCGCGTCGGAATCGACGTGGCCCTCCTGCCCGTGTGGGGGTGGGGACCGCGTCTCGGCCCGGGGCACCTCGACCCGGAGCGAGCGGCCGATGCGGTGGCCCGCCTGCGACCGACCACCGTGATCCCGATCCACTGGGGCACGCTGTGGCCGATCGCGATGCGCTGGCATCGTCACCGGCTCACCGAGCCACCGCTCCAGCTGGTCGAGGCCGTCGCGCGCCGCGACCTGCCGGCGCGGGTCGTGGTCCTGCCACCCGGTGACGCCCTGGAGCTGCCCGCGGCGTTGGGGGCCGCCTGATGCTCGGCCGCATCGGACGCCTGTATCGAGCCCAGTGGCACGCGCTCGGCAGCCTCTCGACCAGCTGGCGCAGCATCGTGTTCCGCGTCGTCCTGTCGATCGTCTCGTCCGCGATCGCCTTCGGCCTGGCGACGTGGTTGACGCCGGGCGTGAGCGCGGCGACCGACCCGAGCGTCCTGACCGCCGTCGTCCTGCTCGGGATCATCGACGTCCTCCTGCGCCCGCTGATCCTGGCCATCGCGCTGCCGATCGGGCTGATCGCGGTCGCTCTCGTGGGGCTCCTGCTGCGGATCGTCGCGTTCGCCATCGTCCTGCCGGCCGCCGGCTACGAGACGGACTCGTTCCTGGCGATCGTGATCGCGTCGTTCATCTACGGCGCCGTGCAGACGATCCTCGGCGGCCTGATCGGCATGTCCGACGAGGACTCGTTCTCGGCGCGCGTCGTGGCCCAGGTGATCCGGGATGACGTGCCCCAGACCCGGAGCGACGTGCCCGGAGTGGTGATCATCCAGATCGACGGCCTTGCCGCGCCCCTGCTCCGCGCCCAGGTCCGGGCCGGCAACCTGCCGACGCTGTCGCGCTGGATCCGAGGCGGCAGCCACCGCATGACGGAGTGGACGGCGCTCCTGCCGTCGCAGACCTCTGCCAGCCAGGCGGGGCTGCTCCTGGGCAGCAACGACGGCATCCCCGCCTTCCGCTGGTACGAGAAGGAGAACCGCCGGCTGCTCGTCTCCAACCATCCCGAGGATGCGCGGGAGATCGAGCGGCGGCTGTCGACCGGCAACGGGCTCCTGGCGGACGGCGGGGCCGGCATCGACAACCTGTTCAGCGGCGATGCCCCCATCACCCGCCTGACGATGAGCACCGTCGGCCAGAACACGGACCAGGAGGGTGCGACCCGCAGCCTGTATTACTTCCTCCTCAACCCGTACAGCCTCGGACGCGCCATCGTGCGCACGCTCGGCGAGGCGGTGAAGGAGGTGTTCCAGGCTCGCCAGCAGGTCCAGCGCGGGATCGAGCCGCGCATGCATCGTGGCGGCACGTACCCGTTCCTGCGGGCGGCGACGAATGTGGTGATGAGGGACCTGAACCTCGCCCTGGTGACCGAGCAGATGCTGCGCGGGACACCGTCCATCTACGTCGACTTCCTCGACTACGACGAGATCGCGCATCACTCCGGGCCGGAGCGGAGCGAGGCGATCCACTCTCTCGAGGGCATCGATCGCTCGCTCAAGCGCCTGCAGGGCCTCGTCGCCAGCTGTCCGCGACCGTACGAGTTCGTCATCGTCTCGGACCACGGCCAGAGCCAGGGCGCGACGTTCCGGCAGCGCTACGGCCAGACGATCGAGGAGTGGCTCCGCCAACGGATGGCCACGTCGGACCATGTCACGGCCACCGAGCCGACGGGCGAGCAGCTGGGGCAGCTGTCCGCTGTCCTCACCGAGGTCAGCGCCGCCGACGGCGCCGTGCCGAGGATGGCCCGCCGAGCGATGCGCGACCAGACGCGCAACGGCATTGTCGAGGTCGGGCCGACCGGCGAGGACCGAACGGCTGATGCCGAAGGACTGCCCGACCTGGTCGTGTGTGCGTCGGGCAATCTCGCGCTCATCTATTTCGGGCTGGGGGACGGGCGGCTGACGGCCGAGGAGATCGATGCCGGTCATCCCGGACTGCTCGACGACCTCGTGGCTCATGACGGCGTCGGCCTCGTGCTGGTGACCACGGAGGGCGACGGCTCGGTGGTGCTCGGGAATGGCGGGCGCTATCGGCTCAGCGACGGCGCGGTCACCGGTGACGACCCGCTCGCGCGCTACGGGCCCTTGAGCCCTGTGCACTTCCGCCGGCTCGACGAGATCGCCCATGTCGGCGACCTCGCCCTGATCAGCCGGATCGACGACGGCACCGACGAGGTGGCCGCGTTCGAGGAGCTCATCGGCTCGCACGGTGGTCTTGGCGGGTGGCAGACGCGGGCGTCCCTCGTCTACCCGTCGGCCTGGCCCGATCCGGAAACGCCGCTGTTGGGAGCGCCGGCCGTCCATCGGCAGCTGAAGGCGTGGATCGCCGCGCTCGGCCCGGCCCGCGCGTCGACGGCCGCGGACGCCACGACCGCCATGGGCGAGGCCGGCGAGGCGCGACCCTAGTACAGGTAGCTGGCCCTCGCGAACGCGCGGTTGCGGGCACGGCGCAGCCATCCGGTCGCCGCCGCACCGGCAACGGACATGGCGATGTCCGGCTCGAACAGCACCGACACGAACTGATCGGCGACGTCGCGGCTCTCGAACAGCAGCCCGAGCTCCGGGTTGCGATACATCGCCCACGCATCGAGGTTGAGCGTGCCGACCAGCGCGCGGTCGTCGGACACGATCACCTTGGCGTGGACGACCGCCGGGTACTCCCAGATCTCGACGCCCGCACCGAGCAGCGCGTCGTAGTGGTGCAGGAACGCGCCGTAGGTCACCCCGTTGGCGTGGGCCTTGTCGGCGATCACGAGGCGGACGCGGACTCCCCGACGCGCCGCGTCGACGATCTCGCGGATGATGTGGGCCTCACCGATGTAGTAGTTCATGATGTCGAGCCGCTCCGTCGCGGTTCGGATCAGCTCGGATGCGGCGTCGGTCAGCGGCAGCCATCCGCGTGGCCAGTTCATGAAGATCGTGACCGGGTACGGCCCGTCGTCGGCGACGGGGGGAAGTACTCCTGGAGCTCGTCGTCGCCAACGGGCAGGCCACCACCGTGATAGCCGACCGTGGCGAGGAAGATCGCCTGCAGCTGGTGCGTCACTGGCCCGGTGAAGCGGATGTAGACGTCGTGGAAGCGTCCATCGAAGAAGTGATCCTCGAGGCCGGCGCCGCCGATGTACGCCACCTGCCCATCGACGAGCACGATCTTGCGGTGCTCGACGCGCCCGGTCTGCCGCAGCTGGGCCGTCATGCGGCGGGTCCCGACCGGGCCATGGCGATCGGGAGGCACCAGGTCATGGAACATGACCTGGACACCGGCGTCGGCCAGCCCGGCGAACATGGCTCGAGAACCGGTGAACGCGTGGCTGCCGAGCGCGTCGACCACGACCCGAACGGCGACGCCCTCGCCTGCCTTCGTCGCCAGCAGCGGAGCGAACTGGTCGCCGATGACGCCGGGCTGGAAGCCGTACTGCATGATGTGCACGGAGTGGCGAGCCGCCGCGATGTCCTCGAGCATGCGGGGATAGAAGACCCGTCCCTCCGGCAGGACCTCGACGCCGGCCGCTGTCGTCGGAGCCCACAGCCGCGCAAGGTCGGCGTGCCGCGGTCCGGGAGGCTCGGTCACCCGCCGCACATACTCCATCGCATCCGCGACCTCGATCGGTCCCGACTCGGCGGTCGGGGACAGGCGCTTCCCGGCGCGCAGCGCGAACCACCACGCGACTACCGCCAGCGCGGCGAAGATCACTGCCGGACCCTTGAGTGCGCCCCAGTTCATCCCTGCAGACCTCGATAGATGAGATAGATGCCGAACGCGGCGATCAGCGCCGCACCGTACCACCCGCCCTGCGCGCGGTCGATGGCCGGCCGTGCTCGTCTGGCCAGCGTGTCGAAGCGTGGCCGCCGAAAGATCACGATTACCGTCAGCACCAGCTCGAGCGTCGCATTACCCATCGGCCGGAGCGGACCTCGACGCGCAGGTCCGCGCCACGATCCCGCGCCTCAGGAGCGCACCGGGGACGCCATGCCGAGCCGACGGGACAGCGATCGCGGCACCATGGTGTCCTCCAGCTGCTGCCACTCCTACGACGAGCCCGCCGATTCCGGATCGCGCTCCCGGCGCCGATGCGAGCGGCATCCGATGCGGCGCCGTCGGTCGTAGCACTCCCGTCGGACCCGGAAGAGACGGGAGGTTGAATCGTGCCCTTGCTGACGGCGATTGCCGACCGATTGGCGCTCATTCTCAAGCTTCGGCCCGTCGACCGCGTGGCGGTCCCGGTCGTCATCCGTGCGGGGGCGCGGGACCCCGCGACCCGATCCGTCGGGCATCGCTGAGGCAGCCGAGGCGCGAGCGACATGGCCGTCACCCAGGAGCAGATCGAACGATCCCGCGGCGAATGGCGGGCGCTCCGCGACGGGCTCGTCGCCATCCCTCCCCGCGCGTGGGGCCGCGGGCTCGTCGCGACGGCAGCCATCGGTGCCAGCCTGTGGGTCGCCGCGGTGACATGGCCGGCGCTCCTGCCATTTGCGATCGGAGCGGTGCTCGCCTACATGGTGCTTCCGGTGGTCAACGCGCTCGACCGCGTCATGCCACGGATCGTGGCGGCCCTGCTCGCGATTCTCCTCGCCCTGGCCGTCGTGGTCGGCATCTTCGTGGTGGTCCTGCCGCCCTTCGCGCGCACGATCGGCGTCCTGGCCGAGGACCTGCCCACCCGTGGCGAGATCGCCGCCTGGGTCGACGGCCTCGAGGCATCCCTGGGGGACGTCGCGGGACCGGCCGGCCCGCAGCTGGCCGAGGCGCTCGACCAGGTCGTGCGGGGCATCGCCGAACGGCTCGAGGACTCGACCGGCGGGATCGCGGGCATCGCGACCGCCGTCATCCAGGCTGCCATCGGTGCGCTCGGCGCGGCGATCGGATTGATCGTGCTGCCGGCATGGATCCTGACCGCTGTGCGGGACCAGCCCATCGGCCGCAAGTCGATGCGTACGACCTTGCCGGCCGCGATCCGTGATGACGCATGGGCGGTCGTGCGCATGGCCGACCGCGTCGCGGCGAACTACCTGCGGAGACGCGTCTGGCTGGGCCTCCTGGTCGGGACCGGCGTGTACCTGTCGCTCCAGGCGGCCGAACAGCTCGGCGTCGCAACGGTCCGTGAAGCCGCACCGGTGGCGGTCTTCGCCGGCGCCATGCAGCTCATTCCCGAGATCGGCCCCTTGATCGGCTACCTGCCTGCACTTCTCGCCCTCCCGATCTCCGGCGAGCTCTCGGCGCTCTACCTGGTGGCCTACGTCGGCAGTCGCATCGTGGCGGGATCCGTGGCCGGCCGTCAGCCCGGACGGCGCCAGCTGCACCCGATCGTGATGGTCCCGGCCATCGTGGCCTTGACACAGTTCGGCCTGGTCTGGCTGTTCCTCGCAGGGCCGCTGATGTCGCTGGGGTACGACCTGATCCGCTACGCCCGCGGGAGGCTCGCCCACCCCGCTGCCCCGGCCGGCGCGATCCCCGACGAAGCATCCGGCTCGGCGCGCATCGAGACGCCGGCGCAGCGGACGATGCCGACCGGCACCGCCCCGGTGACGGCCCGTGGCTGAGCAGACGACGGACGCCACCACGGCACCGGCGCCCGCCCCGGCGCCGACGGCGGCAGCGGCGACGTACACCCTGCAGCTCAGCCAGGTGCAGGTGCCGATCGCCGACGCGGCCGAGGCGTTCGTCGTGCCGGATGCCTCGGGACGGTTCCCCATCGTTGTGCTCACCGGCGAGCGCAGCCGCATCCGGAACGAGTTCGTCGCGGCCGGGGTGGTGATGATCCTGCTGGCCGTGGTCTTCGAGCTCGCGCTCGTCGCGCGCGGCGCACTCGTCGTGGTCGCCCTCGGCGCCATCTTCATCGGCGTCGTCCAGTCGTTCATCGTGAGGGTCCCCGAGGGCTCGCAGGCGCTTGCCCTGCGCCGCGGCCGCTTCGACCGTGTCCTTCCCGCCGGGGTCCACTACCTGCCGCCATGGATCGCGGTGACCCACGTCGTGACGAGGCGCGAGATTCCGTTCGTCGTGCCCGGCGTCGACGTCCCGACCTCCGACGGCGTCCGCGTCGACGTCGACCTGGTGATCACGTTCGCCATCGAGGGCGCTGAGCGCTTCGCCTTCTCCATCTCGGCGCCGGACTTCGACGTCGTGTGCAGCGCCGCCAGCCAGGACGCGCTGCGCCGGATGGTGCGCGGCATCGGCTCGCAGGACGTGCTTGACCTCGCCGGTGCGTCGTCGGATGAGCTGCGAGCTGCCATCGGGGCCGCGCTCGACACGTACGGGGTGGTGGTGCACAAGGTCGTGATCATGGCCGTGCGCCCGCCGGCCGAGTACATGGCGTCGCTCGAGGCCCGCCGGCTCGCCGAGGTTCGGCAGGCCGAGCAGGCCGAGCAGCACGTCCTCGATCGGAGGCGGCTGGCGGACCAGATCGACCTGTTGCGGCACGGCGCGGAGGAGCGACGCAACCTCATCGAGCTCGAGGCGGCGAACGAGGCGCTGCGGCTGGAGCGGCTCCAGAGCCGGCTCGCGACGTTCCCCGACGCCGCGCGATGGGACTTCGAGGGCCAGCGGCTGGACGTGGCACGCGCGCTCGCGGGCAACGACCGGGCGCTGCTCTCGGTCGGCGATCCCGGGCGCCTCACGGACGCCCTGGTGGGGTCCGAGCTGCGCGATGCGATCCAGGGTGGCGGCGCCCCGGACCCCGTCGTCACGCCTCCCGCGGATCGCCCGCCGCCAGCCCGACCGCGGCGCACCACCCGGCGGTCGAGCACATCCCGTGGCTGACCGGGCGCCCAGCCGCGCGTTTCCGGTCCATCCCGCTTGTCGGTGGCCCTATCCTCTGGACCACCACTGATAGCGGAGGTCGAACATGGAGCTCTTCGCCGGGCTGGTCGCGATCGTCTTCGGCCTCCTGCTGCTCACCGCCGGATATCGCATCTTCCTCGCCCTGCTGCCGGTGATCGCCTTCCTGGTCGGCCTGGTCACCGGCCTGACCCTGATCCACGAGATCACTGGCGAGGGGTTCCTCGCGTCGCTCCTCGGCGTCGCCGTCGGGATCGGTCTCGGGGTGCTGTTCACGGCACTCGCGCTGATGTTCTGGGCGGTCGGCGTCATCATCGTGCTCGCCGGCCTCGGCTTCTCGATCGGCTATGCGCTGCTGCCGGCCATCGGCATCGATCTGCCGCTGGTGTCCACCCTGATCGGCCTCGCGGTCGGCATCGCTGCCGGGGCGGCAGCGGTGATCTTGCGCCTCCCGCGGGCAATCATCATCGGCCTCACCTCGCTCTGGGGCTCTGGCGGCATGCTGGCCGGCGCCTTCACCGTCCTGGGGACCATCGGCAGCGACGACCTCGGCTTCGGGGGCATCCACGCCGTGCTGGCCGAGTCTCCGCTGTGGACGCTGGTATGGCTGGTGATCGGCGCGGTGGGGATGGTCGTCCAGTGGCGGACGACCGACGACTTCGTCCTCGTCGTCCCCGGCACCGATGGGCTGCCGACGCCCCGCGACCCGCGGCTGACCTGATCGCGGAGCCTCAGCGCTCCCGCGGCCGGCGCACGGCCTGGACCTCGGCGACCGTCTCGCGCGGCACGCGCAGGTGGAGCAGCACCTTCGCTCCGGCCCGCCGGACCTCCGCGTCGAAGCGTGGTGCCCAGTGATGCTCGATGAGGAATACGCCGGCCGTTCGATCCGGTCCCAGCCCGGCGCCGAGCTCCAGCAGGTCGTCATCGGCGATCAGGCCGCTGACCTCCTTGATGTTCGGCCCCAGGGCCGCGTAGGCGTCGTCGGGCAGGTCCGCCAGCTCGGTGAAGCTGACTTCACCGGCCACGTCGGTGTGCACGAATGCCACGTCGATGATGCGGACCTGGTCCGCCGAGACCAGGTCGCGAATCGCCTCCGCAAGGCTCTCGCCCGGATGCCCCTCTGGCGTTGCAACGACGATCAATTCGACCGGGCCGTAGGTCATGGCGTTACTCGCTCGGGGGACGTTGGCGGTACGCCGCCACCGGCCCTGTCGGATTCGGGGCGCCCAGGGGTGCGGCCGAATCCGGCGACCGGGCGCGTGACGTAGATTCACCGATAGAGGTGGGCGCGACATGCGGAAGCATCCGAAGTTCAGCCGCTCCGGTCCCGGCCTCATCTCGGTGATGGCCCGATCGGCGGTGCTGGCGGGAAGCCCGGAGATCGAGCCGGTGCTCGACCGGCCGCGTCGGCTCACGCTTCGATCGAGCGCGGCCGCACGGTACGATCAGCTGCTGGAGCTGATGAGCGCCGGCGTGCTGACCGGCACCGAGGTCCAGGACGCGGTGGAGCGACTCACCTCGCAGGCAGCGATCAACTCGACCCGTCACGCATCGCCGGACAGCGGTCCGGGCAGTAACCAGGAGGCACAGGATGTCACTCGGCCCCATTGAGCTCCTCGTCGTCGCCGCGCCGACCGACAAGTTGAAGGGTGAGGTCATCTCGGCGATCCACGACCTCGTGGAGAAGGGGACCATCCGGATCGTCGACATGCTGGCGGCGATTCGCAACGACGCCGGCGATCTCACCGTTCTCGACCTGCACGAGCTCGGCGACGAGACCGTGACCGCACTGCAGATCTCGAACTCGGAGCTGCAGGATGTCCTGAGCGAGGACGACGCCACGACCTTTGCCAGCAGGCTGGAGCCGGGTCAGGCCGTCGGTCTCCTGTTGTGGGAGAACACGTGGGCGACCGAGGTGGCCGATGCGCTTCGCCGCGCCGACGCCCAGGTCCTGGTCCATGAGCCGATCCCGCGAGCGGTGGTCGAGGAGCTCGTGGCCTCTGCCGCCGCCACCCCATCGGCATGACCCGTACTGACTCGAGAGGAGCACGATCATGATGCGTCGACGTGGGCCAGGGCTCATGCGCACGGTTGCCCGCACCGCCGTCGTGGCGGGGACCGCTTCCGCGGTGGCGGGAGGCGTCCATCACCGCCAGCAGCAGCGCTGGGAAGGCCAGCAGGCCGAACAGCAGGCTCAGGTGGATGCCCAGTACGCGGCCCAGCAGGAGCAGGACCAGGTGGCGCAGATGCAGCAGCAGCTGAGCCAGCTCCAGGCCCAGCAGGCGGCCGCCGCGGCGGGCCCGCCGGCTGGTGGCGGCGGGGGAGACCTGGTGGCCGAGCTCTCGAAGCTTGGCGATCTCAAGGCCGCCGGCATCCTCAGCGAGGAGGAGTTCCAGGCCGCGAAGGCCCGGCTGCTGGGATAACGGAAGCCGATCCGATCTGCGCGCCGCCCTTCGGGCGGCGCGCCATCCGATTCCGATCCCTCTCGGGATCGGGAGCGTCATGCCCGCGACCCGCGGCGGCAGTCGGGCAACCATGCGTTTGACCCGACGCGGATCATGGGATTGAGAGGGACGTCGGTGCGGAGGCGGGCATGATGTCGACCGGGGAGCCCGGGGGCGCGAAGCCGATCACCGTCGTCTTCGCCGACGACTCCTACCTGGTGCGCGAGGCGATCGTCCGCGTGCTGGCCGATGACGACCGCGTGCGTCTCCTCGCTGTGTGCAGCGACGGCATCGAGCTGTGGGAGTCCATCGAGCGGCACCGGCCCAGGGTGGTGGTCACCGACCTGCGCATGCCGCCGTCCGGCGATGGCGAGGCGATTCGCATCTCCGAGCGCCTCCGCAAGGAGCATCCCGGGACCGGCGTCGTCGTGCTCACGCAGCAGGACGATCCCGCCTACGGCCGTGAGCTCCTCGCGCACGGTAGCGAGGGCCGCGCCTACCTCCTGAAAGAGCGCGTCCACGAGCGCAGTGAGCTGATCTCGGCCATCGAGCTCGTCGCCGCCGGTGGAACCGCCATCGATCCCAGCATCGTCGATACGCTCATCGCCGCCACTGCCCCGGCCCGGGCGGCGACCATCGGCGCCCTCTCGCCCCGGGAGCAGGAGGTCCTTGCCCTCATGGCGCAGGGCAGGAGCAACGCGGCGATCGCCGCCGAGCTGGTCCTCACGCGGCGCGCGGTCGAGAAGCACGTCGGGGCGATCTTCGCCAAGCTCGGCCTCGACGACGAGCGCATCACGAGCCGTCGTGTCATGGCCGTCCTCCGCTTCCTCCAGGATGGGGGCGGGCGCCCATCGGGTGGTGGTTGGCACCACCCCGCCTAGGGGGCGCGCACCCTTGCGGTGCCCGCCGCGCGAGCGAACGATGGTCGCATGTCGGCTCCTGCGTCCCGAGCAGGGCCGGCAGCGGAGGAACCTACCCTGCTGCCCGGCTCCCGCGACGCTGCCTTGCTCTTATCCGTCGCGCACGGCCAACCCGGCTCGGCCGGCGAGCTGTACGGGCGATATCGCGATGGGGCGCTCGGCGTCGCCATCAGCGTCCTCGGCGACGAGATGGAGGCCGAGGACGTCGTCCACGAGGTGTTCGAGGAGCTGCCGCGCATGGCACGCTCCTACGACGTCCAGCGCGGATCCGTGCCCCAGTGGCTGTACCGGGTCGTCCGCAACCGCGCGATCGATCACGTCCGACGTCGTGCCCGCGAGGCGTCGCGGGTGGCGGCGCCCGTTCCCGGTACCGACGAGTTCCACCTCGTCCCGTCCCTGGCGCCGAGCCCGTCAGACGAGCTGGAGGCGGAGGAGATGCTCGAGCTCATCGGACGCCTGGATCCACGTCACGCCCATCTGGTGCGCCTCGCGTTCGTGGACGGCTGGAGCCACTCCGCCATCGCCGGCATGACCGGCCTTCCGCTCGGGACCGTGAAGACCAGGATCCGCCTGAGCCTGCGGCTGATCCGCTCGTTCCTCGCGGAGGCGGACGTCACCCCGATCCCGGTCGAGGCAACCGTCGCGCTGGCTCCACAGGTGCGGCTGGTCGGCGACGCCGCGCGCGGCTCACTGGCGCGCACGATGCGGCGCAACGCGCAGCGTCGATACGACGTGGTGGGGCGCGCGGTGATCGCCGCGGCCGACACGCAACCGGAGGTCGTCGTCGCGCGACCGACCAGCCGGCAGGACCTCGCCTCGCTGCTCGCGCGGCTCGACGAGGTCGGCTGGAACCGGACGCCGCTGGTGGTGCTCGGATCCGCCGAGGCCTCCGACGCGTTGCTCGCCCACGGCGGCCCGGTGGTCATGGCAGACGACCGTGGAACGGCCCTGCCGCTTCGGCTCGCGGTGCCCGCGGCGCTGGGAGCAGGACTGCGGCCCGAGCTGCTGGACCCCGTCCCCCAGCTGCTGCTGCACGATCCCGGCGCCGCCATCCTGATCGGTGACCGGCTCGGCCGCGTCAGCGACGCGTCGCCCGGCGCCGAGTCCCTGTATGGCCGCACACCGCGGCAGCTGCGGCGCTCCTACGTCAGCGAGCTCAGCGCGATGCCGCCGTCATGGAGCGAGCGCGAGTGGCAGCGGTTCGCCGCGCAACGCTGGTGGGCGGGCCACTCGGTCATCCGCCACCCCGACGGGCCGCCGCGCACGGTGTACGGCGTCGGCTGGCTGACCGATGCCGGGGCCATGATCAGCGTCGCCGTCCCGACACGTCCCGCTCGCAGCGGGGGGAGCGAACCCGCGGCGTGACGCCCGGTAGCCGCGCCCGAACGGGGCGGCGCCACGCCGATCGTCCTGCCTGTCCGGCGTCGGCCGCGTGGTACGTTAGCGCCCGCGTCGCGGGTGCACGCGCGCACCGCATCGGCTCCATCCGCGCCTGACCGAGGCGGCCAGGGCGAACGACCAAGCGAGAGGGACCTTGGGACTCTTCGACGGCCTGCTCGGCCTCCTCAGTCACGACGTCGGCATCGACCTCGGCACTGCGAACACCCTCGTCACCGTCCGGAACCGCGGCATCGTCATCAGCGAGCCATCGGTGGTCGCCATGGACACGCGGTCGAAGCGCGTCCTGGCCATCGGCGCGGAGGCGAAGCGGATGGTGGGCCGGACCCCGGCGAACATCGTCGCCATCCGGCCGCTGCGTGACGGGGTCATCAGCGACTTCGACGTGACCGAGCAGATGATCCGGTACTTCATCAACAAGGTGCACGACCGATATGCCCGCCTGCCGCGTCCGCGGGTGCTGGTCGGCATCCCGTCGGGCGTGACCGAGGTCGAGAAGCGGGCCGTTCGTGACGCGACGATCAATGCCGGCGCCCGCTGGGCGCGGCTGATCGAGGAGCCCATGGCGGCCGCCATCGGCGCGGGTCTGCCGGTCAGCGAGCCCTCCGGAAGCCTCATCGTCGACATCGGCGGTGGCACCACCGAGGTGGCCGTCATCAGCCTGGGCGGCATCGTCGTCAGCCGATCCGTCCGCATCGGCGGCGACGAGATGGACACCGACATCGTCGGGTTCGCCCGACGCGAGTACAACCTGCTCATGGGCGAGCGGACCGCCGAGGAGATCAAGATCGCGGTCGGCTCGGCCTACCCGGAGGAGCACGCCGACCGCACGGTCACCTTCCGGGGACGTGACCTGCTGACCGGCCTGCCACGGAGCGTCGAGGTGGGCGGCGACCAGATCCGCGAGGCGCTCGAGCCCTCGGTCGCCCAGATCGTCGAGGCGATCAAGGAGACGATCGAGGAGACTCCGCCTGAGCTGGTGGCCGACATCATGGACCAGGGCATCGTGCTGGCCGGGGGCGGCGCGCTCCTGGCCGGGCTGGACCGCCGGGTGGCGGAGGCGACGCAGATGCCGGTCCATATCGCCGACGATCCGCTCACCTGCGTCGTGCGCGGCACCGGCCGCGTGCTCGAGGAGCTCGACCAGCTCGAGCGCGTCCTCGTGTCCGAGCAGTTCACCCGCGCGCCACGCTGATGAGATCCTTCTCTGCGCCGATCGTATATACGTATATACGATCGCGCCGATAGGGACCGATGTACGGGCCGTCGAGCCCGAACCGTCGGAGCCGCGCGGGCCTGTGGTTCGCCGGATTCACGATCGCCAGCCTGCTCATGCTCCTCGCGAGCTCCACGGAGCCGGCGCGGGCGCTGCAGGAGGTCACGGCCCGCGCGCTGGATCCGGTCCGCCAGACGTTGGCCGGCATCGGCGGCGGGGTGGCCGGCCTGTTCGGCGCGGTCGGCGAGATCGACCGCCTGCGGACTGAGAACGAGGAGCTGCGGGTCGCCCTCGCCGGCGCGGAGCAGCGCATCGCCGAGCTGGCGGAGGCCGCTCGGGAGAACGAGGAGCTGCGCGAGCTGCTCGGCATCACCGATGCCCTCGAGATGCAGCTGTTCCCCGTGCGCATCATCGGCCGCGACCCGTCCAACTTCTCGTGGGAGGTGCGCATCGATGCCGGGTCGGAAGACGGCATCGCCGAGGGCATGCCGGTGGTCGCGAACGCGGATGGGGCCGGTGCGCTGGCGGGCACGGTCGTCGGCGTGACCGACGACAGCGCTCGGGTCCGCTTCATCGTCGACACGCGTTCGGTCGTCATCGCCGTGGACCAGGCGACGCGTGCGCTGGGCGAGGTCCGCGGCCAGGCGGGAGGCCAGCTGGTGATGACCGGCATCCCGGTCACCGAGGACGTCGAGGTCGGCGCCACCATCGTCAGTGCCGGGCTGACCTACGGGACCGAGGCCAGCCGCTACCCCGGCGGCCTCCTCATCGGCACTGTTCAGGCGGTCGAGGACGACGACAACGCCCTCACCCGCACGGCATTTGTGCGGCCCGCGTTCGACTCGGCGTCCGCCGAGCGCCTGCTCGTGGTCATCGACTTCAGCCAGGGCTAGGCCCGAACGCGAGGCGCAACCCGAGCCGCAGCGGCGTGGCCGGGTCGAGCAGCATCACGGCGTCCGGCTCACCCTCCCCGAGGCGACGCAGACCGTCCGGCCCGTGTGTCTGGGGCTCGACCGCCACCGCACCGAGATCGCCGGGAGCCGCCACGGCCACGCACACGCGTGGCGCGTCGACGTCGACATGCGCCGTCAGCCCGAGCGGCGGCCACGCCAGGTCGATCGTCGGCGATGCGAGGTCCGACCAGGTGGCGTCCACGCCACGCGGCGGGGTGGCCGGCTCGCGCAGGTCGAGGTCCCCTGCGACTGGCGTCGGCATGCGCGGCGAGGCGGTGTTCGTCGGGTACACCGACGCGGCCGGGACCCCGACTGCCAGTGGAGGGATGAACCACGGGTGAAGGCCGATACCGGCCGGCATCGGCGACCCGGACCGGTTCGTCATCTCGTAGTCGAGCGACACCGTCCGGCCGGCGACCGCAGGGCGGGCGGTCACCTCGAAGGCCCATGGCCATCCGTCCTCGCCGTCGGCCACCGCGATCCGCAGCGACCCATCGGCGCGCGTCTCCCAGGCCCGAGCGTGGACGAGCCCATGGATCGCCGATCCATCGGGGAAGTTCGGCGCCAAACGCACGGTCCGCCCGGCAACGGTGAAGGGCTGCGCCGGCGCGCGGTTGCACCACGGGGCCATGACGTAGGCGCCCCAGAAGAACGGATCGTCGCGGTGGGTGGCGGGGTCCACGGGCGTCCGCACCAGGTCGACACCGTCGACCCTGAGGCGGTGGATGCGCGCGCCGATCCCCGGCAGCACGACCAGCTCGACGCCGTCGCCGCCCAGGACGATCTGCTCGACGGCGGTCATCGACCCAGCGTCATGGCCCGATCCGGGGCGAGGAGGAACGGCGTCAGGACTCCCGGCAGGTTCGAGAAGGGCAGGACATCCGGATGGAGCTCGATCCCGAGCGACTCGGCCATGAAGGCGCGTCTCAGCTCGATCCGCCGCCAGGCATCCGGGAACCGTGCGGCGAGGTCGGCACGCATCGGCTCGTCCGCGAGGGCGATGCCGTCCTCGATGTTCGTCGTGAAGTACTCCGTGCCGGTGGCGGGGATGACGTCCACCTGGAAGCACATCCCGGAGCGCAGCGGGATGGGCGAGCCGGCCCAGATCGGCGAGTTGATCCACTCGTCGAGGTGGAGCTGGTGCCCGGGATTGAGGAAGATCCCGAAGAACGGGTCGCCGAGGTGGCGCTCCACGATCTCGTGCAGCTGCCCGCCGGTCACCCCGATGCGGATCGTGGCGTACCACTCGGCGATCGCGGCGAAGTACGGCGCCACGAGCCGGTCGACGTAGTCGCGGATCGGCTCGGGCAGCTCGTCGGCAGACTCGACCACGAACCCGGCGCGGCAGGTGAGCGCTCCCCAGATGCCGAACGCGGTGGTGAACCGATCGCCGCGCTGGATGGGCCGATCGCCCGGGCTGAGCAGGCCGAACGTGGCCCGTGGCCCGGCGGTCAGCATGAGGTGGCACGACAGCGGCCAGCCGTTCCAGCCCAGGAGTCGGACCGCCTCGTGCTCCGTCATCCCCGGTCGAAGGCCGCGGAGCAGGCTCCGGACCCCCTGCGACGTCTGGCAGCTGGCCCATTCGAACGCTGCGAGCTGCTCGACCTCGTTGATGACGCGCAGGCCGTCTGCGGCGTCGATCAGCAGCCCGGTCGCGTTGGAGACTGATCCCGCGGGTCCGATCAGGTCGCGGACGGCGTCGACGAGGTAGGCCGGCAGGTCGCTCCGCTCCGGCGCGCCATAGGTCTTCCACCCGACCAGGCCCACGCGGCTGCCCGGGCCGATGCCCTCCCCGGCCAGGATCTCGGCCAGCGGCCGGGAACGGTCCCGCGGCTGGCTCGGCAGGCTGAAGTCCTGGAACCGGTGTCGTCGCATCGGCAGCGGAGCCGCGCCGGCCGTGCCCCAGCACTCGTTGCCGACCAGGACCGCCGGATCGCCGTCCGGGCCGACCACCAACAGCGCTTCCTCGAAGCGAGGGTCGAAGCCGGTGAGGAAGGAGAGATTCGCGCTGTGCTCGCGGTCGGCGTAGACGAGCAGCCGATCGAGGCCGGCTCGGTGGGTGCGCTCACGGAGGCGCTCGAGCCTCGCCGCGTACAGCGCGGCGGGGAGGTCCGGCATGGCGGGCGGCATGCCGAAGTCGGGCAGCCTGACGTCCGCCAGCTGAGGGGTCGGGATCGAGCTCATCGGTCCTGGCCGGGGGTCCACGGCAGGGGCGCATCGGCCCCGCGCTCGATGACCGCGAAGCCATCGGCATCGATCCGCATCGGCGAACCGGCCTCACCGTCCGGCCACGTCACCGTGACCTCGGCGTCCTCGGCAGCACCCAGCCCGAGGTGGATCCAGCCCGAGCGTCCGCTGACATGGCCGCCTCCCACGGTGTGCTCGATGCGGATGGTCCGATCCCCGATGTCGACGTCCAGCCACGCGCCGACGGCGTCGCGGTTCGCACCCTCCTGCTCGAGGCGCAGCGCCAACCAGTGACCCATCGGTTCCGGGGCGGTGGCGGTCCCGGTGCCGAGGTTGCGCCATAGCTGGACCGGCTCGCGGCGGGTCACGACCACGAGGTCCAGCAGGCCGTCCAGGTTGAGGTCGGCGAGGGCCGCCCCGCGAGCGCGCGCGAAGCTGACGATCCCGGCGTCCTGCGCCGCCTCGACGAACGTGCCGTCGGGCTGACCGAGGAGCAGGTTGCTCGGGTCCTCGGCGGCGTACTCGGTCATGGCCTCGACGTTGCCCTTCGTGACGAACAGGTCGACCAGGCCGTCGTTGTTGACGTCGCCGAAGTCGGGGTGCCAGGCCGTCGACGGCCTGGATGCGTCGTCACCGGCGTACGGTCGGTGGGCGGTCGCGCCGCGGGCCAGGGCGATGTCCTCGTAGTGCGGCTCCCCGCTCCCGGGTTCGGCGAGGGTCTGGAGCTTGTTGTCGGCCTGGCTGGTGAGGTAGACCTCGGGCCGGCCGTCGCCCGTCAGGTCGCGGCTGGCGATTCCCATGCCGAAGATGCGCAACGTCTGCCAGCCCTCCGCCTCCGTGTACAGCCGCGGGTCCTCGCGCGGCTCGATTCGCCATAGCTGCTCCGATCCGTCGCGATAGTAGTGGCGGTCGTTCGACACCCGGAGGTCGTGACGGCCCGACCGATCCCAGTCGCTGAACAGCATCGACAGGGTGCAATAGCCGGGCGCCAGCGTGATCGGGTCGCCGTAACGCTCGCCATCCGGCCGCACGAGGAGGCTCTCGTCGCACTCGATCGTCCGCCGAGTCTCGTCGGGGACGAGGTAGTTGCCGAAGGCGAGCGTCGGCAGGTCCTCCCCGTCCTCCCATGTGGCGCTGAAGGCCGTGGTCCAGGCGCTCCCGCCGTCCACGTTCCAGGCCTCGTTGGCGCGCTCGAAGCGGCAGTCGCCCAGGCCGCGCAGGAGCACGTTCTCGCCATAGCGCAGCACGGCGAGGTCGGTGGTGCCGTCCGAGTCCACGTCGAGCGGGTACGCGCCGGTCACGGCGTCGAGGTCGGTCTGCGCGTCGCGCAGGGCCGAGAAGGCGAGCTCGCCACCCACCCCGCCGCGGTTGCGGTACAGCGTTGCGGGGCGCTCACCGCCGGCGAGGTACAGGTCCGGGAACCCGTCGGCATCGCAGTCCAGGACAGCGACGCCACCGCCGACGAAGTACTCGAATTCCCCGTCGTAGCGGTGGTCGACCCCGGCCGCGGCCGCCTCGTCCACGAACCGCGGCGCGGCCACCGACGCGCCGTGGTCGGCGTCACTCGACGCAGCGTCGCGCCACGAGCCGGCAGCCACCCAGGCGGCGCCGGCCACGGCGACCACGAGGGCCAGCGCGATCGCGATCCGGGGGGTTCGTCGGCTCATCGGCGCTACTGCGCGTGACCCTCGGCCGCTGGCTCGGCCGAGGCGAATAGGGCCTCGATGACGTGCAGGTTGGCAACCGCGTCGGCCGGCGGCACGGGGACCGGCCGGCCCGCCAGGACCGCCTCCGCGAAGTGCTCGGCTTCGGCGGTGTACGGGTCGGTCGTGTCGAAGGTCATGGTCTCCACGTCCGGCGCCACGGGCGGGTCACCTCCGGCGGCGACGTGGATGCGCGTCGGCCGGTCGGGCGGGATGTTGAACGGGATCTCGACGCTGATCCGGCCCTTCGTGCCGTACACGTCGACGCGCTGGTCGTCCTCGGCGCGGGTCGAGGCGGTGAAGGTCGCCAGCCGATCGCCGAATGCGAGGATCCCGGCCACCACCGTGTCGGTTCCGCCCAGCGGGTCGCGCCCGATCGCCCCTGTTACCCGGCTCGGCTCGGCGTCGAACAGCATCCGTGAGAGGTTCACGCTGTAGCAGCCGATGTCGTACAGGGCCCCGCCGCCAGTGTCGAGCACGTTGCGAATGTTGGCCGGGTCGTCGTTGTAGTAGCTGAACCAGCTCTGGATGGCGACCAGCGGGCCGATGCGCCCGGAAGCCACGATCTCGCGCACGGCCACCCACGACGGGTGATGGCGGTACATGAAGGCCTCCATCAGGGCGACGCCCGCGCGGTCGGCGGCCTCGATCATCGTCTCCGCCTCGGCCGCCGTCAGCGCCAGGGGCTTCTCGCACAGGACGTGCTTGCCCGCCTCGGCCGCCGCGATCGTCCACGGCGCATGAAGATGATTGGGAAGCGGGATGTAGACCGCGTCGACCTCGGCGTCGGCGAGGAGAGCCTCGTAGGTGCCGTACGCACGCGGAATCGCGTGGGCCGCGGCCACGGCCCTTGCCGCCTCGAGGTGGCGCGAGGCGATCGCCACCACCTCGCAGTTCGGCGCCCCGGCGATGCCGGGAATGACCTTGGTGCGGCCGATCGTCGCCGTGGACAGGATCCCCCAGCGCAGCTTCGTCATCGGCTCAGCCCCAGGAGGTCTCGGTGACCGGCCGGAAGGCGACCTCCAGGATCCGATGCGTGCGTGGGCGGGTCAGCACGAAGATGACGGCCTCGGCCACCTCCTCGGGCCGCATCATGCCGGCCAGCGCGGGCATGTCCGGCGTCCGCCCGCGTCCCATTGCGAAGTCGGTGGCCACGCCACCGGGGCACACGTTCGTGCAGCGGATGCCGCGTTCCCGAAGCTCGTGGTCGAGCGCACGGGTCAGGCCGACCTGGGCGAACTTGGACGCGCAGTACACCGCCTCGTTCGGCAGGCCGCGCCGACCGGCCTCGCTGGCCAGCGTGACGATGTCGGCCGCGTCACTCTTCAGCAGGTGGGGGAGGGCCGCCCGCACGGTATGGATGGCGCCCTTCACGTTGACCTCGATCATCTCGTCGAGATACTCGGCCGGGAGGTCGAGGATCGGGCCGTAGGCTCCGACGCCGGCGTTCACGAACAGGATGTCGAGCCCGCCATGGCGGTCGACGACGGTATCGACCGCCGAGGCGATTGCGTCGGCGTCCCGCACGTCCGCTGCCACCCCGACCGCGCCCGGGATGCCGAGGTCATCGCCCGAACGCGACACGAGGCCGAGCTTCACGCCCGCGGCGTCGAGCATGCGGGCGGTTGCGGCGCCGATGCCGCGGCTTGCTCCGGTGATCAGGGCCACGCGCCCGTCGAGGCTGTCCATCGTCGTCCCTCGCTTGCGCCGGAGGGGCTCAGCGGGGCGCCATCGCCAGCATCATGCCCGGGTCCGGCGGCTCTATTGACACGCGCCTCCGCAATGTACGAGTCTACGACGGATATTTGGGCAAGAGGAGCACAAACCGGGTGACGCCTCGGGACGTGATCGGCCAGCGGAGCGAGACGGTCCGCCGCGCGAATCTCAGCGCCATCGTCCGCGACCTGCACCTTCGCGGTCCGCAGTCACGCTCCGAGCTGGTGCTCCGGACCGGCCTGACGCGAAGCGCCATTCGCGGCCTCATCGGCGAGCTCGTCGGCGCCGAGCTGGTCGCCGAGCATCGCAGCGCGCCCGCAGGCACTCCCGGCCGGCCGTCCCCGCTCGTGCGTCCCCGGCCCGACGAGGCCTTCGTCCTCGCGCTGGAGGTCAACATCGATTCGCTGGCGATGGCGATCGTCGGGCTCGGCGGCACGATCCATCGGCTCGAGCGCGTCGACCGCCCACGCGCACACGAGGACGTCGATGAGATCGTCAGCGACCTCATGGACCTCGTGCGGCCATCCCTTCCGGCGCTGCGCCAGGGCGAGGCCCTGGCCGGTATCGGCGTGGCGGTGGCCGGCATCGTCCGCCGTACCGACGGGGTGGTGCGTCACGCCCCGAACCTCGGCTGGCGTGACGTTCCGCTGGGCGACCGGCTGGCGGCCGCCCTCGAGCTCGACGCGCCGCTCATGGTCGCCAACGAGGCGGACCTCGGCGGACTGGCAGAGCACCGGCGTGGCGCGGCCGTGGACGTCGATGACGTCGTCTACATCATGGGCGAGGTCGGAGTCGGCGGCAGCGTGACGGTCGGCGGCCAGCCGCTCGTCGGCAGTGCGGGGTATGCCTCCGAGGTCGGCCACATGGCGGTCAACCCCGATGGGACGGCCTGCGCCTGCGGCTCCCGTGGCTGCTGGGAGACCCAGATCGGCGAGCGCGCCATGCTCGTTCGCGCCGGACGCGACCCCGATGGTGGGCGCGAGGCCGTCACCGAGCTGATCGACGCGGCCCGGAACGGCGAGCCGATGGCGATGGTCGCCCTGGAAGAGGTCGCGGCCTGGCTCGGCGTCGGGCTGGCAACACTCGTGAATGTCTTCAATCCCACGCTCGTCGTCCTCGGTGGCGTGTTCGAGCGCATCTATCCCTTGGTGGGGAAATCGGTTGAGTCGGCGCTCACAGAGCGCTCCCTGCTCGCATCGCGCGAGCTCGTGCGGGTCGTCCCGGGACTGCTCGGGATCGACGCGGCCCTCGTGGGCGCCGCCGAGCTTGCGTTCGAGGAGCTCCTGGCGGATCCGGCGACCCGGATCCGGCCGCGTGCCCTCGCCGCGGTGGGAGGCTGAAGCGATGGCTCGCGGGGCACGGCCGCTCATGCGGAAGCGAAGCGCGACGAGGAGGGGCTTGACAGGAGAGTAGCCTACTGCGGGGCCCCGCCATCTCCAGATGACGGTTTCGTTCGATCAACGGAGGAGAGCTTTCCATGGTCAATCGTAGGCTTGCGGCCACCCTCGGCGTTCTCGCCCTGGTCTTGGCTGCGTGCGGCGGCGGAGGCGGCGGCGACGAGTCGGACGCGCCTGAAGGTTCGGCAGCGGCCGGTGGCGACTGCACCGTCGGCGTGTCGTGGAACAACTACCAGGAGGAGCGCTGGGCACTGCGCGACGAGCCCAACATCCAGGCGGCTCTCGACGAGGTCGGTGCCGAGTACATCTCGGCTGACGCCGGGTCGTCGGAGGAGCAGCAGGCCAGCGACGTCGAGACCCTCCTCGCGGATGGTGCGGACGTCCTGATCATCCTGGCCCAGAACACCGAGACGATCCTGCCATCGGTGGAAGCAGCAATCGACCAGGGCGTGCCGGTGATCGGCTACGACCGACTGATCGAGTCGCCGGATGCCCTCTACGTCAGCTTCGACAATGTCCGGGTCGGCGAGATGCAGGCCGAGGCCGTCCTCGAGGTCGTCTCCGAGGGCAACTTCGTGATCATCAAGGGCAACGGCGCCGACGCCAACTCGGACTTCCTGCGCCAGGGCTACACCAACGTGGGCGTTCCCGCGGAAGGTGAGTCCAGCGACACGATCACGATCGTCGGCGAGACGTACACCGACAACTGGGATCCGGCGCTGGCCCAGACCGAGATGGAGCAGTTCCTGACCGAGAACAACAACGAGGTCGACGCGGTCCTGTCGGAGAATGACGGCATGGCGGGCGGCGTCGTGGCTGCGCTCGAGGCCCAGGGTCTGGCCGGCCAGATCCCGGTGTCCGGCCAGGACGGCGACATCGCCGCGCTGAACCGTGTCGCGCTCGGCACGCAGACGGTGGACGTCTGGAAGGATGCCCGCGAGCTGGGCCGGGCGGCCGGCGAGGCTGCAGTGGCCCTCTGCGAGAACCCGGACATCTCGGCCGTCGAGGGGACCGAGGAGTTCGAGAGCCCCGGCGGCAACACGCTGACCTCGATCCTGCTGGAGCCGATCCCGATCACCCAGGACAACCTGGATGTCGTGCTCGACGCCGAATGGATCACCGAGGAAGAGCTGTGCCAGGGCGTCGAGTCCGGCACCGTTGACGCCTGCCCCTGAGCAAGCGGCTGACGTGACACAGGCCCTGCGCCCGCCGGCAATCGGCGGGCGCAGGGACACCATCCGGTCATCCGCCTGTCACCAGGAGACCGAATGTCCGAGGTAACCACCCCGCCAGATGTGACCATCGGCGAGCGTCTCCGCAGCCTGCCCGAGGGTGCGCGCGGGGTGGCTCGCGTCGCCGACGTCGATACGCGGCTTGTGGGCCTGCTCGTCGCCCTGGTCGTCATCTGGATCGGCTTCAACATCGCGTCCGGAGGGACGTTCCTCACCGCCCGAAACCTCTGGAACCTCTCGGTCCAGAGCGCATCCATCGCGATCATGGCGACCGGCATGGTGCTCGTCATCGTGTCGCGGAACATCGACCTTTCCGTCGGATCGATGCTCGGGTTCATCGGCTACACGATGGCGATGGCCCAGACGGTGTGGCTCCCGGACACCCTCGGGCTGGGCCTGGACCACCCGGCGACCTGGATCATCGCCGTCATCCTCGGGCTGGTGCTGGGCCTCGTCGTCGGCGGCATCCAGGGCTTCGTGATTGCCTACGGCTACATCCCGTCATTCATCGTCACGCTCGGTGGCCTGCTTGTCTTCCGCGGCCTCATCTTCCAGTACGCACAGGGCCAGACCATCGCACCCCTCGACACGACCTTCCGTCTGCTCGGCGGCGGGCCCCAGGGCTCCCTGGGCGAGTGGGGATCCTGGGCGGTGGGCATCGTCGCCGTCGCGGTCGTCCTCATCGGCCTGGTGCTCCTCCGCCGTCGCCAGGCGAAGTACGGATTCCAGGTGCGGCCGTTGTGGGCCACCGTGGTCATCGGCGTCGTCGCGGTCGTCGTGATCCTCGGCGCCGTGTGGGTGGCGAACTCCTACCCCTGGCCCGAGCAGCTCGCGAACCAGTACGCCCAGGCCAACGGCATAGAGATCCCACCCGGTGGCCTCATCATCCCGACCGGGATCGCCTTCCCGGTCCTCATCATGATCGGCGTCGGGATCGTCATGACCCACCTTGCCGAGCGGCGCAAGTTCGGACGGAACGTGTACGCCATCGGTGGCAATCCGCAGGCCGCCGAGCTGAGCGGCATCAATACCAAGCGCACGATCATGCTCGTCTTCGCCACGATGGGCCTGCTCGCAGGCGTGAGCGCCATCGTTCAGACGGCCCGCCTCAATGCGGCCGTCACCGGGCTCGGCGTCACCAACGAGCTGGACGTGATCAGCGCGGCCGTCATCGGCGGCACCTCATTCGCCGGTGGCATCGGGACCATTCCCGGCGCGATCCTCGGAGCCGTCGTGATGCAGTCGCTCAGGTCCGGCATGCTCGTCATGCGGGTCGACTCGCCGACCCAGGACATCGTCGTCGGCATCGTGCTCGTCGCGGCGGTCGGCTTCGACGCATGGCTCCGCAGGAGATCAACATGAGCGCCCCCCCGTCCCAGACCGCCGACCCCACGCCGCCGCCCGTTTCGGCCGACGGCTACCTCGTGGAGATGGGCGCCGTCAGCGTCTCGTTCGGCGGCGTGCATGCCGTGAACGGGGTGTCGATCAACCTCCGTCCGGGCGAGGTGGTCGGCCTGGTCGGCGGCAATGGGGCAGGGAAGTCGACGCTCATGAAGGTCCTGTCCGGGGCGCAGGTGCCGGACTCGGGCACGATCACGATCGGCGGCGAGGTTGCGACGATCCACAACCCGCGCGACGCGCGGGCGTACGGGATCGAGTGCATCTACCAGACGCTCGCCCTGGCGGACAACCTCCATTCCCCGGCGAACGTCTTCCTCGGGCGCGAGCTGACCGGCCGAGCCGGCGTCCTCGACGACCCGGCGATGGAAGATGCGACGCGCAAGCTCATGAAGCGCCTCAATCCGCGGTTCAAGAACTTCAAGACCGCCGTCGCATCGCTGTCGGGCGGCCAGCGGCAGTCGGTCGCCATCGCCCGCGCCATCCAGTTCAACGCGACCATCCTCATCATGGACGAGCCAACCGCCGCGCTCGGGCCGGCCGAGACGGCCCAGGTCCGGGACCTGATCCGTCAGCTGAAGGACGAGGGGCTCGGCATCTTCCTCATCAGCCACGACATCCACGACGTGTTCGACCTGTCGGACCGCATCAGCGTCATGTACCACGGGCAGATCGTCGACACCGTGAAGCACGACGACATCACGACCGACGACATCCTGGCCATGATCATCCTCGGCAAGAAGCCAACCGAGGTCAGCCGAGAGGAGCTCGAAGAGCTCAAGATCTAGCCGATGTGGCGGTCAGCCCATCCGCGGAAAGATGGGCGCCAGCGCCGGATACAGCTCCCGGTACAGCGCATGGCGCTCGCTGTACACCACGGTATCCACGCCCGGCTCGGCCAGCGGCGCCACCGACACGCACGTCGCGACCGCCTCGTGCACCGACGCAGCCAGCCCTGCGGCCGGCATGGCGAGGAGGGCGGCCCCGTACGCGGCGCCCTCGGTGGTGGCCGGTCCGACGAGCTCAACACCCAGCACGTCGGCCAGGATCTGACGCCACAGCGGGCTGGCCAGGCCGCCGCCCGAGGCGCGCACCTGGGCCGGAGCCGGCATGCCGGCGGCCCGCATCAGGTCGAGGCCATCGCGCAGGCCGTACGCGACCCCCTCGAGGACCGCGCGCGTCAGGTGCGGTCGCCCGTGGCCGACAGTCAGGCCGATGAACGCCCCGCGGGCGAACGGATCCGGATGCGGGCTCCGCTCACCGGTCAGGTACGGGAGGAACCACAGGCCGTCGCTGCCGGCGGGCACGCTCTCCGCCTCGGCAACGAGGTCACCGAACTCCGTGCCCGGCGCCAGGGCGTCGCGGTACCAGCGCAGGCTGCCGGCGGCCGACAGCATCACCGACATGAGGTGCCATCGCTCCGGCAGCGCGTGACAGAAGGCGTGGACGCGACCCCGCGGCTCGACCGTGGGTCGATCGGTCGCCGCGAACACGACGCCCGATGTGCCCAGCGAAAGCGCCACGGTGCCCGGATCGACCACGCCCACTCCGACCGCGTTCGCCGCCTGGTCGCCGCCCCCGGCCACGACCGGCGTCCCGGCTCGGAGGCCCGTCGCGTCGGCCGCGGCGGCAGTGATGGCACCGGTCACCGCTGGCCCCTCGAACGTCGGTGGCAGCAGGCTCGAGTCGAGGTCGAGCGCGCCGAGCACCTCGGCCGACCACTCCCGCTTCGCGAGGTCGAACAGGAGGGTGCCCGCGCCATCGGCCTTGTCGGTGGCTTGCACGCCGGTCAGTCGGTGGCGGACGAAGTCCTTCGGCAGCAGGACGTGGGCGACGCGCTCCCAGGTCGCGGGCTCGTGCTCGCGCGCCCAGAGCAGCTTGGGTGCCGTGAAGCCGGTGAGCGCGTCGTTCCCCGTCAGCTCAATGAGCCGTTCAGCACCCACCAGGTCGCGGATCAGGTCGCATTGTGCGGCGGTCCTGCCGTCGTTCCACAGGATCGCGGGGCGCAGCGGCTCATCGTGCGCGTCGAGCAGGACGGCGCCGTGCATCTGCCCGGTCAACCCGACGGCCGCCACCTCGCCGGCACCGATCCCGGCAGCGGCCATGGCGAGCCGGATCGCACCCTGCGTTGCATCCCACCACAGCACCGGGTCCTGCTCGCTCCACAGCGGCCGCGGGACGTCGTAGGTGTACTCCGCGCTGCCGATCCCACGGACCGCGCCCGCCTCGTCGACGATGATCGCCTTGGTCGCGGTGGTCGAGACGTCGAGGCCGAGGACGAGCGCCACGGATCGTCAGCGCCTCCGATCGACCGACCAGATCCGGCGGTTGACGACGTTCTCCAGCCGCTCCTGGCCGCCCGAGCGCGGGCGCGGCTCGATGCTGTCGTCGACGACGCGCGCTTCGATCTGCGGCAGGGTCAGCCCGCCGCCGAGGAGCTCCGCGCCAAGACCCGATGACCACCCGGCATAGCGCCCATCCGATGCCGCCGACAGGTCGCCCGACTCGACGAGCTCCGCGGCGACGAGCACCGCTCGCGCCAGGGTGTCGATTCCGCCGATGTGGGCGTGGAACAGGTCGGTGCGATCCATGCTCTGGCGCCGGAGCTTGGCGTCGAAGTTGAAGCCTCCGGTCGTGAGGCCGCCGCCACGCAAGATCTCGTACAGCGCGAGGGCGAGGTCGTCGACCGAGTTCGGAAACTGGTCGGTGTCCCAGCCGTTCTGGGGGTCGCCGCGGTTCATGTCGACGCTGCCGAAGATGCCGCGGCTCATCGCCACCGCCACCTCGTGCTGGAAGCTGTGGCCGGCGAGCGTCGCGTGGTTTGCCTCGATGTTGACCCGGTACTCGTCGGCAAGGTCGTGGCGCACCAGGAACGAGTCGACCGTCGCCGAGTCGTAGTCGTACTGGTGCTTCGTGGGCTCCTGCGGCTTGGGCTCGAGGAGCAGGGTGCCCTCGAAGCCGATGCGCTGCTTGTGCTCCGCGACCAGCGTCAGGAACCGGGCGAGCTGCTCCTCCTCGCGCCTGAGGTCGGTGTTGAGGAGGGTCTCGTATCCCTCTCGACCACCCCACAGCACGTAGTTCTCGCCGCGCAGGCGGTTCGTGGTCTCGAGCATGAGCTTCACCTGCGCCGCCGCGTACGCGAAGACCTCAGGATCCGGGTTCGTTGCCGCGCCGGCCGCGTAGCGTGGGTGGCTGAAGAGGTTGGCGGTTCCCCACAGCAGGCGGATGCCGGTCCGCTGCATGTGACGCTCGATCTCTCCGACGACCGTCTCGAGCATGCCGCGCGTCTCCGCGAAGGACGCGCCCTCCGGTGCCACGTCGCGGTCGTGGAAGGTGAAGAAGGGCACCCCCAGCTTGTCGATGAACTCGAAGGCGGCGTCGAGCTTGGTGCGCGCCGCCTGCATCGGGTCACCGCCGGGCGCCAGCCATGGGCGGTCGAAGGTCCCGACGCCGAAGACGTCCGACCCGGGCCAGTTGAACGAGTGCCACAGGCAGACGGCGATGCGGAGCTGGTCCTCCATGCGCCGGCCCAGGACCGGTCGGTCGGGCTCGTACACCCTGAACGTAAGGGGGTCGTCGGACTCCAATCCGCCGAAGCCGATTCGCTCCGGCACGTCGGTGAAGAACCCAGTCACGCCCGCCATCCTCCTCGGTGCTCGCCGTCCACGCGGCGTCGCTCCGACGGTATCAGATGCGTTTGTGAACGAGAAGCACAAATCGAGGGCGGACGCCACGCCGGACGCGCGGCCCGACACACCCGATAGAATCGGACCGCCCCAAGGAGATCGCATGACCCAGCGTGCCGACGTGCGCATCCATCCCAGCGCCGAGGTCGCGCCCGACGCGGTCATCGGCCCGGGCACGAGCGTCTGGAACCAGGCGCAGGTTCGCGAGGGCGCCCGGATCGGCGCGCGATGCACCATCGGCAAGAACGCCTACGTCGACGCCGGCGTCGCCATCGGGGACGACGTGAAGGTCCAGAACAACGTCAGCCTGTTCCACGGCGTGACGATCGAGGACGGGGTGTTCATCGGTCCGCACGTCTGCTTCACGAACGACCGGGTGCCGCGCGCGATCGCCCGGGACGGTCGACATGAAGACCGATGCGGACTGGGAGGTGAGCCCGATCCTCGTGCGCCGCGGCGCGGCGCTCGGGGCGAACGCCACCATCCTGCCCGGCGTGACCATCGGCCGCTGGGCGATGGTTGGCGCGGGGAGCGTCGTGACCAGGGACGTCGCCGATCACGAGCTGGTCGCCGGCAACCCGGCCCGCCGCATGGGCGCGGCGTGCGCCTGCGGCGAGCCGCTGCGCGACCTGGACGGACAGCCGTTCCGCGGCCCGTGTCCGCGCTGCGGACACCCGTTTCCGCCGGAGCCCACGGCGTGAAGGTCCTCACCGTCGTCGGAGCGCGGCCGCAATTCGTCAAGGCGGCCCCGGTGAGCCGCGTGCTGCGAGATCGGCACCGCGAGGTCATGGTGCACACCGGCCAGCACTACGACCCGGCCATGAGCTCCGCCTTCTTCCGCGACCTCGAGATTCCCGAGCCGGAGGTGAACCTCGAGGTCGGCAGCGGCGCACACGGCGCGATGACCGGCGAGATGATCCGACGCCTCGAGCCGGTTGCGATCGAGCACGAGCCGGATGGCGTCCTCGTCTACGGCGACACGAACTCGACCCTGGCCGCCGCCGTGGTCGGCAGCAAGCTGGCCCTTCCGGACGGACGGCGGCCGTGGCTGGCGCACGTGGAAGCCGGGTTGCGCTCGTTCAACCGGCGCATGCCGGAGGAGCGCAACCGGGTGGTTGCCGACCACCTCGCGGACCTGCTGCTGGCCCCGACCCCGACTGCCGCTGCCAACCTGGAGCGCGAGGGGCTGGCCGCTCGGACGGCGCTGGTGGGCGACGTGATGGTCGACGCCCACGCCTGGGCATCCGAGCGCGCCGGTGCGCACCTGCCCGCGATCGCGGCCTCGCAGGACCGCTACGTGCTGCTCACCCTGCACCGCGCCGAGAACGTCGACGACGCCGCACGCTTCGCCCGCATCCTGCTCGGGCTGGACATCGGGCTGCCGGTGATCTTTCCGGTGCATCCGCGGACCCGGGCCGTGCTGGAGCGGAAGGTCCATGGACTGCCGGCGAACGTCCATGCCATCGGCCCCGTCGGGTTCCTGGAGATGGTCGCGCTCGAGTCGCGCGCGTTCGCCATCGCGACCGATTCCGGCGGCGTCCAGAAGGAGGCCTACCTGGCCGGCGTGCCGTGCATCACCCTGCGCTCCGAGACCGAATGGGTCGAGACCGTGGAGGCGGGCTGGAACCGGGTGGTCGACGACGACCCGGTCGCGCTGCGGGCCGCGCTCGACGACGATGCCTTCATGCGCCGCGATCGTTCCCGGCCGCTGCTGTACGGTGATGGGCGCACGGCCGAGCGCATCGTGGCCGAGCTCGAACGACAGCAGGCGGTGGCGGGCGCTCCGGCCACGGCGGAGGAGGCAGCGGCGACGTGATCCCCATCGCCCGCCCGCAGATGGGCGAGGAGGAGAAGGAGCGGGTCTGGGAGGCAATGGCCTCCGGATCCCTCGCGCAGGGCCCGCGGGTCGCGGAGCTCGAGGAGCGCTTCGCCGCGTTCGTCGGGGTCGCGCACGCCGTCGCCACGAGCTCCGGGACCACCGCGCTGCACCTTGCCCTGCTCGGGCACGACATCGGCCCTGGCGACGAGGTGATCACCGTCCCGTTCACGTTCATCGCCAGCGCCAACAGCATCGTCTACACCGGCGCACGCCCGGTCTTCGTCGACGTCGAGGAGCGGGACTTCATGATCGACGTCGGCCTCGTCGAGGCTGCCATCACGCCCCGAACGCGGGCGATCCTGCCGGTCAGCCTGTACGGCCAGCCGGCCGACCTGCCGGCGCTGGCCGAGATCGCGGAGCGCCACGGCGTCGCGATCGTCGAGGACGCGGCACAGGCGCACGGTGCCGCGATCGGGGAGCGGCGCAGCGGCTCGTGGGGCGCGGGCACGTTCAGCTTCTACCCGACCAAGAACATGACCACCGGCGAGGGCGGCATGATCACGACCGATGACGCCGAGCTGGCCGGACGCGTCCGGCTGCTGCGCGAGCACGGGATGCACGTCCGCTACCACCATGACGTCATCGGCTACAACTTCCGGATGACCGATCTCGCCGCCGCGATCGGCCTTGCCCAGCTGCCGAAGCTGCCCGGCTACAACGACCGCCGACGCGCAATCGCGGCCCGATACGATGCGGAGCTGCGCGGCGTCCTGACGCCCGACGTGCGTCCGGGCGTCACCCACGTCTACCACCAGTACACGATCCGGGTGCGCGAGCGTGACGCCTTCGCCGATCGCCTGCGCGAGCGGGGCGTCGGGAGCGCGGTCTATTACCCGATCCCGGTGCACCGCCAGAAGCCATTCCTTGCGCTCGGCTACGGCGACGAGCGCTACCCGGTGACGGACCGGCTGACCGAGCAGGTGCTCAGCATCCCGGTCCACCCGTCGGTGACCGACGACGAGGTGGCAACCGTCATCGGCGCGGTGAACGAGACGGCCGCCGAGCTCGGCCCGCTCGAGCGCGAGGTGGCTCGCCCGTGAGCGATCCGCGCCCGCTGCGCGCGGGCGTCGTGGGGCTCGGAATGATGGGGCGCAACCACGTCCGGGTCTGGGACGAGGCCGTCGACGGGGTCGAGCTGATCGCGGTCGCCGATCCCGACCCTGCGGCGGTGGAACGCGCCACGGCCGGCCGTCGTGCCCGGGGCTTCGAGGACGCGGAGCGAATGCTGGCCGAGGAGGAGCTCGACCTCGTCAGCATCGTCGCGCCGACCAGCCTGCATCTGCCGGTGACCGTGGCCGCCCTCCGTTCGGGCGCGCACGTCCTCGTCGAGAAGCCCATCGCCGCCACGCGCGACGAGGCGCTCGAGATGATGGCCGCCGCCGAGTCCGCCGGGCGGATGCTGACGGTCGGCCACATCGAGCGCTTCAACCCGGCCATCCGTGAGCTTCGGCGCCGCCTGGCGGACGGCGGGCTCGGCCGCATCTTCCAGGTGAAGGCCACCCGGCTCGGGCCGTTTCCGGCGCGGATCCGGGACGTCGGCGTCGTGGTCGACCTTGCCCCGCATGATCTCGACGTGATGCGCTATCTCGTCGGCGACGAGCCCATCCGCCTGTACGCCGAGACCGAGCGCCGGATCCATACCGAGCACGAGGATCTGTTCAACGGGATCATCAAGTTCGCCAACGGCGTCATCGGGGTGCTGGACATCAACTGGCTGACGCCGACGAAGCGGCGAACGCTGACCGTGACCGGTGAGCGCGGCATGTTCCTGGCCGACTACATCGCGCAGGACCTCGTCCTCTTCTCGAACCCCGAGGCTGCCGAGACCTGGGTCAATCCGGGCGCCGGCGCTCGGATCACGTCGGTGGCCGAGGGTGAGATGACCCGCTTCTCGATCCGCCGCCGCGAGCCACTGGTCGTGGAGCTGGAGGAGTTCGCGCGAGCCGTGCGCGAGGGGGGCCCGCCGCCGGTCACGCCGCGCGACGCGATGATCGCCCTCCAGCTTGCACGCACGATGGTGGAGTCGGCCCAGACCGGCCGGGTGATCGACGGTCAGGCCCTGGAACGGGTGATGCGATGAGGGTCGCGGTCGTCGGGCTGGGCCACATCGGGCTGCCCCTGGCCGTGCAGTACGCGTCGCGAGGCCACGACGTGCTCGGCATCGACCTCGATCGTCGCATCGTCGACGCCATCAACCGCGGCGAGTCGCCGCACCTCGACGAGCAGGACCTCATCGACCGCGTTCCGCAGCTCCAGCAGGCCGGGCGGCTGCGGGCCGCGACGTGGGATGACGGCGACCTCCGTGACCGGGAGGTGATCGTGATCATCGTGCCCGTCGTGGTGGACGCCGAGCGCCAGATCGATTTCGCGCCGATCGATGCGGCGACGCGCGACATCGCTGGCCGCATCGGTCCGGGCACCCTGGTGGTGTACGAGACGACGTTGCCGGTGGGAACGACGCGGAACCGATTCGGTCCGATGCTCATGCAGGGCAGTGGCCTCGACCTCGACCGCGACCTGTTCCTGGCCTTCAGCCCGGAGCGGGTCCTCGTGGGTCGCGTCTTCCTCGACCTGGGGCGCTACCCGAAGATCGTGGGGGGAACCAGCGAGGAGAGCACCCGTCGAGCGGTCGAGTTCTATCGGTCCGCCCTCGACGATGGCACGGAGGTGTGGGCCGTGGCCAGCGCCGAGGCGGCCGAGATGACGAAGCTGGCGGAGACGACCTACCGCGACGTGAACATCGCCTACGCCAACGAGCTTGCCCGCTTCGCCGACCGCCATGGGATCGACGTGACCGAGGTCATCGGCGCGGCGAACTCGCAGCCCTACAGCCATATCCACCAGCCCGGCGTGGGCGTCGGGGGACACTGCATCCCGGTGTACCCGCACTTCCTGTTCAACGACGACCCCGAGCTGCGCATCCCGCCGCTCGCCCGCGAGATCAACGAGTCGATGGGCGCGTTCACGGTCGACGCGGTCGAGGACCGCATCGGCTCGCTCGACGGCCAGCCGGTCCTGGTCCTGGGCGTCGCGTATCGGGGCGACGTGCGGGAGGACGCCTTCTCCTCCGCGTTTCGCCTCCGGGACGAGCTCCTCGCCGCCGGCGCCCAGGTCTACGCCCACGACCCCTACTTCGACGACGAGCACCTCGCCGGGCTCGGGTTCGTGCCGTACGACCTCGACGCGCCGGCGCCGGTTCGCGTGGCGATCCTGCAGGCCGCGCATGCGGTCTACACCGACCTGGATCCCGGCCGCCTGCCCGGGCTGGAGCTGATGGTCGATGGGCGCAACGCCCTGGAGCGCGCGCCGTTCGAGGCTGCCGGCGTCCGATATGTCGGCATCGGGCGCTGAGGGGGACGCTGCGGTCCCGCCGGTCGGCCTCGCGGCCGGCCGCGGGGCGTGGGTCGTCCTGCCCACCTACAACGAGCGCGAGAACCTCGAGGGGATGGTGGAGGCCATCCTGGCCGCCCTGCCGGAGGGGTCGCTGCTCGTGGTCGACGACGCGTCACCCGACGGCACGGGCGTGATCGCCGACACCATCGCCGCTCGCAACCCGCGCGTGTCGGTCCTGCACCGCGCGGGGAAGGAGGGCCTGGGCGTTGCCTACCGCGACGGGTTCCGATGGGTGCTTGACCGACCGGACGCTCGGGCAGTGGTGCAGATGGACGCGGACTTCAGCCATGACCCGGCCGACCTGCCGCGCATGCTCGCCCCGTTGATGCGGAACGCGGACCTGGTGCTCGGCACGCGCTATATGCGCGGCGGGGGAACGGTCGGCTGGCCGTGGTACCGGCAGCTCATCAGCCGCGGCGGGACGATGTTCGCGCGCACCGTCCTGCTCCTGCCGTACCGCGACCTGACCGGCGGCTTCAAGGCCTGGCGGCGTGAGCTGCTCGAGGCCATCCGCCTGCGCGAGACGTCGGGGTCCGGCTACGGCTTCCAGATCGAGACCACCTGGTGGGCGCACCGGCGCGGCGCCGTGATCCGCGAGGTGCCGATCGTGTTTCGCGAGCGCGTGGCCGGCACCTCGAAGATGTCCGGCGGCATCGTGCGCGAGGCGATGCTGCTGGTGGTGGGCCTCCGCATCGGCGCGATCCGCGACGCCATGCGCCACGACTGACGCCCGTCTCCGGGGCCCCGCCCTCCTGCGCGCGAGCCGAGCATCGGCTAGCATGGCGCCTCTCCCGCCCGCGCCAGCCCAGGCCGCCACCCGAGCCGCCGCATGACCAGTGTGAGCCGATGACGATCCGATCCCGACCGGTCCTCGACCGGAAGCACCGCCCGCGATGGCAGGACGAGCTGCGCTCTCAGCAGCTCATCGTCGTCGGTTTCGCCATCGCCATCGCGGTCGCGCTCGGCATCTTCGGAGCCGCCGCCTGGAACGCCTACTGGGAGGCCCACATGCGCCCGGTGGCCGCCGTCGAGGACGAGACCTTCACGCGCGGCGACCTCGACACGCGGGAGCGGATCCTCACCGCGGAGACGGTGGCCCAGGCCGGCGAGCTCAACGATCAGCTGGGTGGGCCACGAGACCAGCTCCTGCAGCAGCAGATCGACAGCCTCAGCCAGCGCCTCAACAGCCTTCCGACCGAGGCGACTGACTCGCTGGTCGACGGCGCCGTGCTCGGCTCCCAAGCCGACGAGTTCGGGCTGACGGTGGGCGACGAGCAGGTCGACGCGGAGTTCGCGGAGCGCCTGACGCTTCCCGAGCGGATCCGCGCGCGCCTCGTGCTGGTCACGTCGCTGCCCGCGGACGCCGAGCCCGATGCCGAGCCGACCGAGGAGCAGCTGGCAGCAGCGCGCGAGGAGGCGGACGCGGCGCTCGAACGGATCGAGGACGGCGAGGACTTCGCCACCGTCGCGACCGAGGTCAGCGACGACTTCACGGCGTCGACCGGCGGCGAGCTCGGCTGGTTCGAGGATGGCGACGTGGCCTACGATGCCTACTTCGACGCGTTGGCCGATGCGGAGGCCGGCGACCTCGTCGGCCCCATCGAGACCGATCGCGGCTTCGCCGTCCTCGAGCTGGAGGAGCGACGCGAGGCGACCACCGAGGGCGGCCTCGACGAGATCCTGGCTGCTCAGGGGGTGAGCGACGAAGCGTATCGCGACTACCTCCGTGAGCAGCTGCTGCTCGATGGGTTCCGAACCCACTTCGGGGACGAGGTCGTGGTTTCGCCTGCGGCTCAGCGTCGGGTGGGTGAGATCACGATTGCTCCGCTGAGCGGCGAGGCGGTGCCGCAGGAACGCGCGCGTCACGTGCTCGTCCAGCCCGATCCGGCGGCCGAGAGCCAGGAGGCAGCCACCGATGAGCAATGGGAGGCCGCGCGCGTCGAGGCGGAAGAGGTCGAGGCGCTCGTTCGAGCCGAGGGCGCGGACTGGTTCGAGATCGCGGGCGAGCACAGCGACGACACCGGATCGGGCAGCCGCGGGGGCGACCTCGGCTGGTACGACCCGGCAGCGTCGCCGTACGTCGCCGAGTTCGCCGACGCGCTCGCCGAGCTCGAGGTCGGCGAGATCAGCGAGCCGATCCGGAGCGAGTTCGGCTGGCACGTCATCCAGAAGACCGGCGAACGGGAAAGCCCGCAGGCCCAGGCCGCGGAGCTGGTCGAGGCACTGCGCGCCGATCCGGACTCGTTCGCAGAAACCGCCGCCTTGGCCAGCGAGAACTACGAGACCGCCGCCGAGGGCGGCGAGCTCGGGTGGGTGGCGCGCTACCAGCTCGACGCGATGCGCGAGGATGCCGTCTTCGCGCTGACCGAGGTCGGCGAGGTGAGCGAGCCTCTCGAGGACACTGCCGGCATCACCATCTACCAGCTGCTCGAGACCAGCGAGAGCCACGAGATCGAGGAGGACCGGCTGGAGGAGATCCGCTCGTCCGGCTTCGAGCGCTGGCTGGACGACGAGGTGCGGACCGGCGTCGAGACCTGGATCGACCCGCAGTTCACCTCCACGACCGAAGCGGGCTGAGCCGATGACCGGCGCGACGCCGCGCCATCTCGACCCGCTGCTCGCGGCCGCCGGCCTCGACCCGGCTGACGGCGTGCAGATCGCCGCCGCCCATCGCATCGCCGCGCTCCCCTTCGACCCGTCGGCTCCGGTCATCCTCCTGCGCGGGGAGGCCGTCTCGCCCGAGCCGCTGCCGGGGCGCCATGCCCGGCGCGACACGATCGGGGTGCTGCGCGCGCTGTATCCCGACAGCCATGAGCTGCTGGCCCTGCCCGGACGGGAAGCGCACCGTCTCGCCGATCTCGACGAGGCGCGACTCGCGAACGGCGACTGGCTCATCCCGCCGCTCGCGCCGGTCGACAACCTGGCCAGCCCGCACGGCATGGCCGCCATCAGCGCTCGGCTGCGCTCTCCCGACGGGTGCCCGTGGGACCGCAGGCAGACCCATCTCACGCTGCGGCCGTACCTCCTGGAGGAGGCGTACGAGACGATCGACGCGATCGAGCACGGCTCGCCCGGCGACCTCGCGGAGGAGCTCGGCGACCTCCTGCTCCAGGTGATCCTCCACGCCCAGTTTGCCGCCGAGGAGGGGGCGTTCGACCTGACCGACGTGTACCGGTCGATCGCCGCCAAGATCGTCCGACGTCATCCGCACGTGTTCGCCGGGCTCGACGTGGACGGGGAGCGCGAGGTCCTCACCAACTGGGAGACGATCAAGGCCGGCGAACGGGCTGAGCGGGGCAAGGCCGAGCAAGGTGCCTTCGGCGGCGTGGCCCGCGCGCTGCCCGCATTGGCGGCCAGCCGCGAGATCCAGGAGCGGGCCTCGTCCCTCGGCTGGGACTGGGATGCCGTCGAGGGCGTCTGGGACAAGGTCGGCGAGGAGCTCGGGGAGCTGCGAGAGGCGGGCAGCGACGAGGACCGGCTGCACGAGATGGGCGACGTGCTCTTCGCGCTCGTCAACCTGTCCCGTTGGGTCCTGGTGGATCCGGAGGAGGCGTTGCGGGCCGCGAACCATCGGTGGATCGCGCGGTACCGTCGCGTCGAGGCACTCGCCACTGAGCGGGGAATCGACCTCGCCGCCCTCTCGCTGTCCGAGAAGGACCTGTTGTGGGACGAGGTCAAGGCCGGGTGACGCCCGCCCCGCGGCGGGTGGCGATCGCGGTGCATGCCGTGTACCCCGGCGACCCGAGGGTTCGCCGCCAGAGTGACGCCCTGATCGAGGCGGGATACGAGGTGGACATCCTGTGCCTTCGCCAGCCAGGCGAACCGGCCGAGGAGTCCGACGGCGCGCGACGCATTCTCCGCCTGCCGGTCAATCGCACGTTCGTCGGCTTTGCGGGCCACATCGCCGAGTACGTCGCGTTCACCGCCATGGTCGCCTGGCGCCTCGCCCACGAGCATCGGCGGCGGCGCTACTCGCTGGTCCAGGTCGCCACCGTCCCGGACTTCCTCGCCTTCGCCGCCCTTCCGGAGAAGCTCGCCGGCGTGCCCCTGCTGCTCGACCTGCACGAGGACATGCCGGAGTTCTTCCGGGACCGGTTCCGCCACCCGCTGCTCCGGCCGCTCCTGCCGCTCGTATCAGCCACGACACGGCTGGCCGCCGCGATCCCCGATCACCTCATCACCGTCCACGAGCCGCTCCGCGAGCTGTCGATCCGACGAGGGGTGGCACCGGAGCGCATCAGCGTCGTGATGAACAGCGCCGACGCGAGGCTCTTCGACGCCGGGGCCCACGAGCGGCGCGCATTCATGGCCGACGGCGTGCTCCGGCTGGTGCACCACTCCAACTTCCAGCGCATCTACGGCCTCCACGTCGCCATCGAGGGGCTGGCGCGGCTGCGATCGACCGTGCCATGGCGCCTCGACGTGTACGGCGACGGTCCATGGCGGGACGGGATCGAGGCGGCGATCGAGCGGACCGGCACTGCTGACCGGGTCACGCTCCACGGCCGGGTGCACATGGATGAGCTCCCGAAGTTGCTGGCCGCGGCCGACATCGGACTCGTGCCGTCGCTGGCCGAGCCGTACCTGGCCTATTCGCTGAGCACGAAGCTGCTCGAGTACGCGGCGATGGGCGTCCCCATCGTGGCGAGCAGCCTGGCGACGCTCCGCCACCACTTCACCGACGATGCGATCCGCTTCGTTCCTGGGGGTGACCCGGATGCGCTCGCACGCGCCGTCGAGGCGCTGGTGGACGACCCGGACGGCACGGTCCGCATGGGCCGCGAAGCGCAGCGCCAGGCCATGGCCTACGACTGGGAGGCGCAGAAGGACCGATATCTCGCCATCGTCGACGATCTCTCAGGGTTACACGAAGGCGACGAGCGGGACCTCACCTGACCCCATCGGAGCCATCGGGTATGCGGGACTTTTGCGGCATAGGCGCCCACCGGGGTCGCCGATAGCATCGGGAAACGTCGGGACATGCCCTGCCCGCCGATCCGATCGCCCCCACGAGGACCCCGCCTGTTGCCGCATCGCCGCGCCGCCTCCCTGCTGAGCGCACTCACCGTCGCCGTCGCCCTGCTGCTTCCACTTGGTGCCCCGGTGGCCGCCGCCGGCGAGAAGGTCGCCATCATCGTCGGTCCGGTCGGGGACCTGACCGACTCGTACCGGTCGAAGGCGAACAAGGTGGCCGAAGCGGCCACCGCCGCAGGGGCCACCGTCGTCAAGGCCTATTCGCCGAACGCGACCTGGACGAACGTCAAGACCGCGGTGAACGACGCCGACGTGATCGTGTACTTCGGACACGGCAACGGGTTCCCGAACCCTTACGGCAGCAATGAGCTCACCGACCGATCGAACGGGTGGGGCCTCAACACCAAGACCACGAACGGCGACAAAGACAGCTGGTCACTGGGCACGCTGGTGTACTGCGGCGAGCGGGCGCTCCTCGGCACGCTCACCTCCGCCGACGACACCGCACGGAAGACGTACTGCGGCGGGACGAGCAACGACGGCATCACGCCGGCCCTGAACTTCACCATGATCTACGCCCAGGCGCACTACGCCCCCGGCTTCGGCGAGCGATACGTCGAGTCCACGCCGCTGACCACCCTCACCCAGGCGCAGCAGCGCGTCCGGCACTACTCCACGCCGATCCTGAAACTGGGTGGCTCGTACATCGCGACCGCCTACAGCGACGCCGACCAGATCGTGTCGCGCGTGCTGACGCAGCCGAACCGGGCCTATGCCGACATCTTCGCCGCTGGGAAGGGCTGGAGCCCGTCGACCGCGGTCTCGATGGCCCACCCGGACGCCTCGGGCAGCCAGGTCTGGGTGCAGCGGACGGTCATCAGTGGGCTGCACTTCAGCCAGCCTGATTACTGGTACGCCTTTGCCGGACGCCCGTCGCGCACGCCGGCCGGCGGTAGCGCGACGCCCGCCGTGGCCACGCCGCCGACCAGTCTGCCCCCGAGCTCAGCGGACGTGGAGCGCCTGGCCGGCGCCGATCGGTTCGCAACCGCAGCGGCGGTCAGCGCCGCCAGCTACCGGCCGGGCGTACCGGTGGCCTACGTCGCCATCGGCTCGAACTTCCCCGATGCGCTTGCCGCGGGTGCCGCAGCGGTCCGTCGCGGCGGGCCGGTCCTGCTCGCGAACGCGACGAACCTCCCAGCAGCGACGGCGGCCGAGTTGCGTCGCCTCGACCCGGCCAGGATCGTCGTGGTCGGCGGCACGTCGATCATCTCGCCGGCGGTCGCCACCAGCCTCGCGGCCTTCACGACCACGGGCGAGGTCCGCCGCCTCGCCGGGGCAACGCGATATGCGACGGCGGCCGCGATCAGTCGCGACGCGTTCGCTGCTGGCGTGCCGGTCGCCTTCGTGGCCACCGGCGAGAACTTCCCCGACGCCCTGGCCGGCGTGGCGGCCGCGGGCAGCGGCGGCGGGCCGGTCCTGCTGACGAAGCCGGGCGAGCTGCCGGCAGAGACGGCGGCCGAGCTGGGTCGGCTCCGACCGGGACGGATCGTGGTGCTGGGCGGAACGAGCGTCATCTCGCCGGCGGTTGCGACCACCCTCGCGCGGTATGCGACCTCCGGATCCGTCGAGCGGTTCTTCGGGGACAACCGCTACAGCACCGCCATCGACGTATCGCGCGAGACGTTCTCGGGAAGCGAGGTGGTGTTCGTGGCGACCGGCGCCAACTTCCCGGATGCCCTCGGCGGCGGTCCGGTCGCCGGCAGCGTTCCCGGGCCGCTGCTTCTCGTGCCGGGCACGAGCGTCCCGGCCTCGGTCGCCGGTGAGATCCAGCGGCTCGGGCCGGATCGTGTCGTGATCCTGGGAGGGACGAGCGTCGTCTCCGCGGGCGTCGAGGCTCAGATCGGGTCACTGCTGGGCCAATAGTCCGCGGGGCGGGCGACCGAAGGCCCGGATGGGTCGGAGGTACTATTGGGTGGAGGATGACGGACCGATACGGTTCGGTGCGGTTCGTCGCCCCTCGGCGGCGCTCCCACTGACCTCCCGCAGCGAGATCCGCATGCCGTCTTCCACGCGTCGCCGCCTCCCCATCCTCGCCGTCCTGCTTTGCTCCCTCGTGCTGCCGGCCACGCCGGCCGTGGCCGCCGACCCGAGCCTCGGCGATGCCATCACCCTCCCCGACGGGAGCGTGCTGCCCGCGATGCCGGCCGACCAGATCCGTCAATCGGCGCAGGCCGAGATGCTGGCGGAGCACGAGGCTTCCGGCGATGGTGCTGCCGCCGAGGCGACGACGGAGTCGCTCGCCGACGCGGGAGGGATGGTCCAGGTCGCCGAGCCACTGACCGTCGCCGCAACCGGTGCCACCGGGCCGGCTGGAGCGCTCCCCAACGGGCTCCGCCGCGAGGTGCTCGGGTTCCTGCCGTACTGGAAGCTCGACACTACGACGCGCGCCTCGCTGCGGCTGGACCTCGTCTCCACGATCGCCTACTTCAGCGTCGGCGTGCAGGCGAACGGCTACCTCGCCCGCGGCTCGTCCGCCACCCCCACGGTCGGATGGAGCGGTTGGACGTCGTCTGCCATGACCGAGCTCATCAACGCGGCCCACGCGCGCGGCGTCCGGGTCGTGCCGACGATCACGATGATGGCGTGGGATTCCGACTACACCGAGATGTCGTCGCTCCTCAACAGCGCGTCATATCGGTCTCGCCTCGTCTCCGAGGTGGTCGCCATGGTCAGGGACCGTCGCGCCGACGGCGTCAACATCGACTTCGAGCCGGTGCCCTCCAGCCTGCGCGCGCAGTTCACGAGCCTCGTGCGCCAGCTCAAGGCCGGCCTGCGCAACGCGAGAGTCGGCTCCTACGTGACCGTGGATACCATGGCCGGCGCGGCCACCTGGGCGACTGGGTACGACGTGGCCGGCCTGACCGCGTCCGGCGCCGCGGATGCGCTCATGGTGATGGCGTACGACTTCCACTACGCCGGCTCGTCGCGGGCCGGAGGCGTGGCACCGATGGAGAGCGATCACATCTTCGCCGCGGGGGACGCGCTCCGCGCCCACGTCGCCGACGTGGCTCCCGGCAAGGTGATCTGGGGCATCCCGTACTACGGCCGCGCCTGGAACACGACCAGTGACGCCCTCAATGCCACGGTTCGCTCGCCGGCCCAGAGTGTGGCATTCAGCTACTACTGGAGCGACGCCGGCACGCCGGCCGGTGGCAAGGTCCTCGCTCAGCGCTACGGTCGCCGATGGGACGGCACCGGCCAGGTTCCGTGGTTCGCGTTCCGGGACTCCGGCGGTGGCTGGCGGCAGGGCTACTACGACGACCCCGCCTCGCTGCGCGTGAAGTACAACGCCGTGCTGGGCAGCGACCTCGCCGGCGTCGGGATCTGGCACCTGGGCATGGACACCGGCGTGCCGGACCTCTGGAACGTCATCGAGGACAAGTTCCGGAAGGTGCAGGTCCGCCTGGCCGGCGCCGACCGCTACGCCACGGCCGCCGCCGTCAGCCGCTCCTCGTTTGCCGCCGGCGTCCCGGTCGCCTACATCGCGACGGGCACGTCCTACCCCGATGCGCTTGCCGGCGGACCCGCCGCGGCGCGGGCGGGCGGCCCGATGCTCCTGACCACCCGGAACGAGCTGCCGGCAGCGACCGTCACCGAGCTTGCGCGCCTGCGCCCATCGAGGATCGTGATCCTCGGCGGCACGAGCGCGGTGAGCGCCGCAGTCGCCAGCCGGTTGGCCACGTACGCGACCAGCGGGTCCGTCGTCCGCCTTGCCGGGGCGGATCGCTATGCGACCGCGGCACGCGTCAGCGCCGCCTCCTTCGCCCCGGGCGTTCCGGTCGTGTACGTCTCCACCGGGACGTCGTTCCCCGACGCCCTCGCCGGCGGCGTGGCCGCGGGCCGCCAGGGAGGCCCGGTGCTGCTGGTCGCACGGAGCTCGCTGCCTGGCGCCACCAGGGCGGAGCTGCAGCGCCTGAAGCCGGCACGGATCGTCGTCCTCGGCGGGACGAGTGCCGTCAGCGATGGCGTTCTCGCCGCCCTGCGTCCGTTCACCTCCGGCGGCGTCTCGCGCCTGTCGGGTGCAGACCGCTACGCGACGGCGGTTGCCGTCTCGCGGGCGACCACGAAGTCGGATGCGCCGCGCAGCGTCTACCTGGCCACCGGCGCATCGTTCCCGGACGGCCTGGCAGGCACGCCCGTGGCCGCACGTGCCGGCGGCCCCCTCCTGATCGTGCCCGCCAGCGGGCTCACGCCCGCGGTGGCGGACGAGCTGCGGAGGCTGAATCCGTCGCGCGTCGTCATCCTCGGCGGTCCGAGCGTCGTCTCGTCCACCGTCGCCGCCCAGGTCGCCGCGCTCTGGGACTAATGGTCGCGGGCTCGGCGGACCTCCGTCGGGCGCAAAGGCGACCGATCGGGTCATGGTGCCGACCGGTGGGGTCCGGATAGGGTCGGGCTCGACCTCATCCACGCGTCCCAACGGAGCCTCGCATCGCCTCATGACCCGAATCGCTCATCTTCGCCGCACGGTGGCGCTGCTTGCCGCCTTCTCACTCCTGCTCGGGCTGGTCGCCCCGGCCGCCGCCGTCGACGGCGCCACGTACGTGCAGCTCGCGAACCAGAAGCGTGCCCTCGAGGGAAAGCCGCCTGTCAGCCTGCACGCGGCCGTGGACAAGATCGCCGTCGAGCGCGCGAACCACATGGCCGAAAGCGACGAGTTCGCGCACGATATGGCGTACGTCGCCTCCCGGCTCACCCAGCTCGGGGTCTGCTACTCCGGCTACGGCGAGATCATCGCGTACACGACGCGAGCCGATTACACCCCGTCCAACGCCATCGAGCGCTGGTGGGATTCGCCCGGCCACCACGCGATCATGGTCGGCGACTATACCCACGCCGGTGGCAGCCACGCCCGATCGAGTGCCTCGAACCGCATGTACTCGGTCATGGTGTTCGTTAGGGTCTGCAGCAGCACATCGAGCCCGACCCCGCCAAGCTCCGGGGGTGACACCGAGATCAGGCGCATCGCCGGCGCGGATCGGTATGCGACCGCCGCCGCCATCAGCAAGTCCCGATTCAGCACGGCGTCCACGGTGTTCGTCGCGACCGGCGCGTCGTTCCCGGATGCGCTGGCCGGCGCCCCGGCGGCAGCCCGCGCAAAGGGGCCGGTGCTCCTCACCGAGCGTGGGTCCCTGCCTGCGCCGACCGCTGCCGAGCTGGCACGCTTGAACCCATCGGTCATCGTGGTCCTCGGAGGCACGGGCGCCGTCTCCGATGCCGTCGTCGCCAAGCTGCGCGGCTTTGCCGGGAAGGTGGTTCGCTGGTCGGGCGCAACGCGGTACGACACCGCGGCACGGATCAGCGCGAATTCGTTCCCGTCCGGCGTCAAGGTCGCCTATCTCGCCACCGCCGAGACCTTCCCCGATGCCCTCTCCGGCGGCGCGGTCGCAGGCCGGGTCGGAGGGCCGATCCTGCTCGTCGAGCGCGGCGGCGTCCCGGCTCCGACGGCGGCCGAGCTGTCACGGCTGAAGCCGGGCCGCATCGTGATCCTGGGCGGCACGAGCGTGGTGAGCGACGCCGTGCGGCACGCTGTCGACCGCTACACCACCGGATCGGTCACCCGGCTGGCCGGGGCCAACCGTTACGCCACCTCGGTCCAGATCAGTCGCTCGGCGTACGGCAGCAGCGACTCCGTGTTCGTCGCCACCGGCGAGAAGTTCCCCGACGGGCTGGCCGGCGGGCCGGTCGCTGCTCTCCTGCCCGGGCCGCTGCTCCTGGTGTCCCCGACGCAGCTGCCCTCGGTCGTGAAGAGCGAGTTGCAGCGCCTCGGTCCCGACCGGGTGTTCGTGCTGGGCGGCACCGGCGTCGTGTCGGGCAACGTCGTCAAGGCCATCGACGCGGCACTGCCCTGATCCGGGTGGCTGCCGGTAGAATCGGCAGCCACATGACCACTTCGCCAGCCGCCACCACCCCGACCGGCCGTCGCACCGACGGCCGAGTTCCCAACCAGCTTCGGCCCGTGAAGATCGTGCCGGACTACCTCAAGTTCGCCGAGGGATCGGTCCTGATCCGGGTCGGCGACACCCGCGTGCTGTGCGCCGCCACGATCGAGGACCGCGTCCCGGGCTGGCTCCGCGGCAAGGGCCGTGGTTGGGTGACCGCCGAATACTCGATGCTGCCTCGTGCCGGCACGGAGCGCAGCCAACGGGAGGCGGCCCGCGGTTCGATCGGGGGCCGGACCCACGAGATCCAGCGCCTCATCGGTCGCAGCCTGCGCGGGGTCATCGACATGGGCCGCCTCGGGGAGCGCACGATCACCATCGACTGTGACGTCATCCAGGCCGACGGCGGAACGAGGACTGCCAGCATCACCGGCGGCTACGTCGCGCTCGCCCGGGCCCTGAACCGATTCGGGATGGGCGAGCTGCTGACCGGCCAGGTCGCGGCCGTGAGCGCCGGCCTGCTCAAGGGCATCCCGCACCTCGACCTCGACTACTCCGAGGACTCCACCGCCGACGTCGACTTCAACGTGGTGATGACCGACGACGACCGGCTCATCGAGGTCCAGGGAACCGCTGAGCACGGCGCCTTCACGCGCCAGCAGATGGACCAGATGGTGGACCTCGCCGCGGCGGGCATCCGCCAGCTGTTCGCCATGCAGCGGACGGCCATCGACGCCCCGCGCACCGAGTGACGCGGCTGCTGATCGCCACGACGAACCGCGGCAAGCAGGACGAGTTCCGCCGTCTTCTCGCCGAGCTCGACGCGGACCTGGTGACTCCGGGGGACGTCGGCCTGGACCTCGAGGTCGACGAGCCTCACCAGACCTATGCGGAGAACGCAATGGCAAAGGCCGATGCGTACGCTCGCGCCTCCGGCCTCGTCAGCCTCGCCGACGACTCCGGGATCGAGATCGCGGCCCTCGATTGGGGCCCGGGCGTGCGCAGCGCGCGCTGGGGCGGCGGGCGCAACGCGGAGCGGGTCCTCGAGGCGCTCGGTGACGCACCCGACCGGCGCGCGCGCATGGTCTGCGCGCTGGCGGTGGCCGTCCCCGTCCAGCCCGACCCCGGCGTCGAGGTCTTCACCGGCGTCATCGAGGGCAGCGTGGCCACCGGGATGCGGGGCACCGGCGGATTCGGCTACGACCCGATCTTCGAGCTGCCCTCGGGGCTGACCACCGCGGAGCTGGTGCAGTCCGAGAAGGACCGCGTGAGCCACCGTGGCCGCGCCGTGGCCGCTGCGATGCCGCGCCTGCAGGAGCTGCTCGCCTAGTCGGCCTCGATCGGTCCAGTAGGTCATCGGTCCGGTCTCGGGTGGACCATGGTCCCCTCGTGCGGATGGGTGCGGATGCATAGGGTTGGGGGCGTCCCAGGGGGCCGCAGCACGGTGGTCCCCGGCTCATCGCACCGCACCGGAGTCCACGCCACGTGTCCCGAGTCCTCTCCTTCATCCTCGTCCTCCTGCTGCTGGCCGCCGGCGCGCTGCCGGTGGCCGCTGCCGACGAGAAGGCACCGCCGCCGGAGACCGACGTGCTTCCGATCGTCTCCTCGGCGGGGGAGGTCGTCCCGGGCGAGGTCGTCGTGAAGTTCCGCGACCCCGCTGCCGCACCGCGTATCGCAGGGGAACGGGGCCTCGCCGTGGTCGCGGCACTCGGCGTTCCCGCCAAGGGCATGCCCGCCGTCCTCTCCACCGCGGGCCGGCCCGTGGACCAGGTGCTCAACGAGCTCCGCGCCGACCCGAACGTCGAATATGCGGAGCCGAGCTATCGGGTGCAGGTCGTCACCGAGGGCGTCATCGCGGCCGTCGGCGTGAACGACCCGATGACGGCGGGCCAGTACTCCCTCGACCAGATGCGGGTCCGCGACGCGTGGTCGCTCGAGAAGGGCGGCAGCGGCGTCGTCGCCGTGCTGGACACCGGGGTGCAGGCCAACCATCCCGACCTGAGCGGCCGAGTGCTCGCCGGCCATGACTTCGTGAACGACGACACCAACGCCGCCGACGACAACGGCCACGGCACCTGGGTGGCCGGGATCATCGCGGCCAAGCCCAACGACGGGTATGGCATCGCCGGCATCAGCTGGAGCGACAAGATCCTGCCGGTCAAGATCATGACCCGCGAAGGGTCCGGCAGCACCAGCGACCTCATTGCCGGCATTCGCTGGGCCGCCGACCACGGTGCGACGGTCATCAACATGAGCGTCGGTGGCTTCCCGTACACGCAGGGTGTTCAGGACGCGATCAACTACGCCTGGAGCAAGGGCATCGTGCTGGTTGGCGCCGCGGGCAACAACAACCGCGACGAGAAGTTCTACCCGGCCAGCATGGCGAACGTCATCAGCGTTTCCGCCACCCAGGTCAACGACGAGTTCAGCCACTGGTCGAGCTACGGCGACGCGGTCGACGTCAGCGCGCCGGGCTCGTCGGTGCAGACCACGAACTGCACGGTGTGCACGTATGCCGATCACAACACCTGGGGCTCGCACACGTACATCAGCGGAACATCGTTTGCCACGCCGAACGTCGCCGGCGTCGTCGCGCTCATCCGCGCTCGGAATCCAACCTGGACCCCGCAGCAGGTCGTGGACCGGCTGTTCGCGACGGTGGACGACCGTGGCTACGCCGGACGGGACAAGCGCTACGGGCGTGGCCGGGTGAACGCGTACCGCGCCCTCGGCGCATCCGTCGCGCCCGCCGCACGCCCTGGAGGCGATGGCCTGGAGGGCAACAACTCGCTGGCGGCCTCGCGGGTCATCCCGCTCGGGTCGACCACTCGTCCGTCGATGTACCCCGCCGGTGACGTCGACTTCTTCGCGGTCGACCTGCCCCGTGCCGGCCGGCTGGACGTGCGCGTCACCGGCGTCGTCGATACGCGCGCCTACCCGTGGAATCGGAGCTCGCTGAAGGTCGATCCGATCGTCGAGCTGTACACCACCGGCGGCACGCTTCTGAGGCGCGTGGACGCCGTGTGGGAGAACGGCACCGAGCTGGCCCAGACGACGGTCGCCGGTCCGCAGCGAATCATCATCCGCGTCGCCAACTACTTCGCGAACGGGAACCGGACGGCCTACGCCGTCACCCCGAGTTACGCCGACACGGCGGCGCCGGCGCTCGCGGCGCGAACGCCAGGACCCGGAGCGACGGGCGCCTCGTACGACGCGCCGATCACGCTGAAGTTCAACGAGCCCGTGACCGGGGTCAGCTCCTCGACGTTCGTGCTGCGCAACGCCTCGGGCGTCGCCGTCGCGTCCACCGTGTCGTACGACGCGGCCGCGCGCCAGGCCAAGTTGCGGCCCGCAAAGCCGCTCGCAGGCGAAGCGAAGTACGCCGTCGCCCTCACCTCCGGGATCAAGGACACCAGCGGCAATGCTTTGGCAGCCACGAGCTGGTCATTCACCACCGGGAAGACCGCGCCGCGCATCGCCGGCGACAACCGGTATGCCACCGCAACGGCCCTGAGCGCGTCGGCGTTCAAGGCCGGCGTTCCGGTGGTCTACATCGCCACGGGCGCCACCTTCCCGGACGCGCTCGCTGGTGGGCCGGCGGCGCGCGTGGGCGGTGGCCCGATTCTGCTCACCGAGAAGTACGAGCTTCCCGCCGTGACGGCCACCGAGCTCGCGCGCCTCAAGCCCGGCCGGATCGTCGTCCTCGGCGGCACGAACGCGATTGCCGATCGCGTGCTGGCTGCGCTCGACGTCCATACCGCCGGATCGGTGAAGCGGATCGCCGGCGCGGATCGCTATGCGACCGCGGCGGGCATCAGTCGCGCCGCCTTCGCATCAGCTTCGACGGTCTACGTCGCCACCGGCGAGGACTATCCCGATGCCCTCGCCGCCGGCGCGGTCGCCGCGGCGGCTCGCGCGCCGCTGCTCCTCGTGCGGGCCGGCTCTGTTCCCGATCCGACCCTTGCCGAGTTGAGGCGGCTCAACCCTGGTCGGGTGGTCATCGTGGGCAGTGCGACCGCGGTCGGAGGTGGCGTCGCCGCCAGGCTGGCCGAGTTCGGAACGGTGACCCGCGTGTCGGGTGCGGACCGATTCGCGTCGGCGGCCGCGCTCAGTGCCGCCTCGTTTGCTGCGAACGGCCCGTCGACCGTGTACGTGGCCACCGGAAATGCGTTTCCGGATGGTCTGACCGCTGGGCCGATCGCGGGCCTGCGGAACGGGCCGCTACTCCTGGTGCCGGGCACGTGGCTGCCGGCTTCGGTGGCCGCCGAGCTCCGGCGGCTCGATCCCACGAATATCGTCATCGTCGGTGGTCCGGCGGCGGTGACCGAGACCGTCCGCACCGCAATCCGCAAGCTCTGGCACTGAGCTCGACGCTCGTTCGCGACGCCTCGGGTACCATCCGCGCTGGCGGGGCGTAGATCAGTCTGGCAGATCGCCTGCTTTGGGAGCAGGAGGCCGCCGGTTCGAATCCGGCCGCCCCGACCACGACATCGGAGCGCTACCATCGCCACCGATGCTGATCGCCCTCACGTTCGCGGCGGCCCTCGTCGTGGGGTTGATCGTCACCCCGCTCGTGCGCGGCTACGCCCACCACCGCGGACTGCTCGATCAGCCGGGCGGGCGCAAAGTCCACCAGGTGCCGATCCCGCGCCTCGGCGGAGTCGCCATGGCGATCGCGATCGCCGTCGCCATCGGTGGTGCGACGATCGCGAGCCCGGACCTCGGTTCGACCCTCGGCCTGCGTCCGAACCGCGTGCCCGCCATCCTGGTGGGGGTCGGGCTGCTGCTCGTGGTCGGCATCGTGGACGACGTCCGCGGGATGCGCGCCCTCGTGAAGCTCGGCTTCCAGGTCGCAGCTGCCGTCTTCGCATGGTGGTTGGGCCTGAGCATCGACCGGCTGTACTTCCCGTGGGGCATCGTCGAGCTGGGTCCGCTGGCCCTGCCGATCACGGTCGCGTGGATCGTGGGCGTCATCAACGCGATCAACCTGATCGACGGGCTCGATGGCCTTGCGGCCGGCGTCGTGCTCACCGTGCTCGGCGCGTTCGGGCTGCTGGCTGCCGGCGACGGTGTGGACCCGACGCTGTACATCATCGCCGCCACCATGGGCGCGGCGGTCGGGTTCCTCGCCTACAACCTCCATCCGGCCTCGATCATCATGGGCGACACCGGGTCCATGGTGCTCGGCTTCGTGGTCGCCGCGGTCGCGATCTCGCTGATGCAGGATGGCGTGCACCCGCAGCCGCCCTGGGTCCCGATCATCGCGCTCGGCGTGCCGATCATCGACACGATCTGGGCCGTCGTCCGGCGCACGGCGCGGGGTGCGCCGTTCTTCGAGGCCGATCGCGGCCACATCCATCACCAGCTGCTGCGTCTCGGCTTCAGCCAGCGCGACGCGATGCTGTCGCTGACCGCGGCCTCGGGAGGACTGGCGATCATCGCCGTGCTGCTCGGGCGACTCGCCCAGCGCTAGGTCGTTCGCGTCTCCGTCAGCGACGTGGCCGACACCCCGAGGACGCCGAGCCCCAGCAGGAACCAGAACACGAAGCCGATGCTGTTCGCCTCCAGCAGCATCGTCGTCCCCGAGCTGATCGCGAGGCCGGTCGCCGCGGCGGCGATACCGCCGAGCATGATCCGCCGCCAGCCGAGGCTCCTCCTCGCCGCGCCGACGATGCGTACCCCCGGGATGAGGGCGGCCGCGAGGAAGGCGGCCACCCCCACGACTCCGGTCTCGACCAGCAGGTGGAGCCAGAAGTTGTCGACCGTCCGCTGCGAGGGTCGCCAAAAGAGCTCGCGGAAGCCGTACTCGTCGTAGATCGGCGTATCGAAGTTCGCCGCCACTGCGCCGCCGAACCGACCGGGCCCGACCCCAAGGATGGGATGGTCGCGGATGACCGGGATCGACGCGAGGACGAACAGGGTGCGCAGATCGCCACCGATGCCGACTGCCTCAACACGGTCAATCGTCGAGTCCACGATGTTCGGTCGGCGTTGGTCCGGGACCAGGAGGTTGCGCGGCATCACGACGGCGGTCCCGAAGCTCACGATGGCGAGGACAAGGCCAATGACTAGAGCGCGACGATCGATGACCGCGAGCATCGTCCCAACACCGAGGATCAAGGCGATCCACGCACCCCGCGAGAAGCTGAGCCAGAGTGCAAGCAACAGGATGAATGCGATGGTCCCTGCCAACCAACGGAGACGACGGTCGGGTAGCCGGGCGGCGCCGAGCACCGCGAATGGAACAGCCGCCACCAGGAACGCGCCGAATACGTTCGGGTCCCCGAAGAGCGACGCCAGGCGGACCTCCTCGCCGAACCGGCCCCGAACGGGACGCATCCCGAGCAGGCGCGGCGACAGGACCGCCTGGCCGATTGCGAGGAGTGCGGCGACCAGCACTGTGACGCCGATCGAGCCGAGGGCTGCAAACGACTGCCGTGGTGAGAACCCGACCAGGCGCGGAAGGAAGAACAGCGCGACCGCATCGATAGTGAACACGACGCCGACCACGGCGATGGCCGGCGGCACGCTGTTCGCTACTGCCGAGATGGCGGCGATGACGACGAATGCGATCATCGCCGCCGTCGTGGGGTGCCGGAAAGCGGCGACCAATTGCCCCTTGAGCAGCGCGCGGCCACCCAGGATGAGTGACGCCGTCAGGAGCATCGCCTCGGAAAGGTAGTGCGCCGCAGTCTCCAGCTGCGCCGGAAGCATATCCGCGACGATGTAGCGGTCCAGTATCGGGCTGAGGACCACGAGCACGATGGCGGTTCTCGGCCACCACACGGCCGCGACCGCGGCGAGGGCGAGGAGGCTCACCACGAAGACCGCGAACACGGTCGGGGAGGCGCTGGCGGCAAGGGTCGCGCCGATGAGGAGGAGGAGCGCCACCGCAACGATGCCGAAGGGAGCCGCCAGGTTGCGCGAGCGCAGTGGCGAGAGCGAAAGACCGTCGAGCATCACGGCGTCCGGGTGGCCGGCACGGGCACCTCCAGCGGGGATCGGCGCACTAAGAGTACGTCATCTTCGGAACACCCCGCTCCCGAGCACCTCACCGCGTGCTCGTTGCCTCGTCCGAGGGCGGTCCCTGAGCATCGGAAGCGAGGTACCAGCCCACGAGCTCATCCTCACCGAATTGGCGCTCCATCTCGTCACGGATCGCACCGCGATTTGGAACGAGGAGGTAGTTGACGTCGGGGTTCGTTGGCAGGTCGACATACTCGGGATACGACAGGACCAGGCGCTCGATGTCGGGTCCCGAAATGAGCGGGACCAGCGAAGCAAGGTCGCCGGCCTGCCCACGCGGGAAGTCTGTGCTGACGGTCCGGCCAATCGCGTCGAGCACGCCGGGCAGTTCGAAAAGGGTGTCCGCCTGCGCGAGCTCCCGCCGCAGTGCGAGCAGGACCTGCTGCTGACGCTCGCTGCGGGAGAAGTCGTTCTGTGGAATCCGCTCGCCGTCGGGCATGTCGATCCACCCCTTTCGGCTGCGGGCATAGGCGAGCGCATCTAGGCCTCTGTACTGGTGGCATCCGGCCGGCAGGACGAGCGGCGCAGTCGCCTCCACGTTCAGCAGGCTGCCGTCGAACTCCGGATCGACAAGCTGACCGGGCAGGCACAGCTCGAGGCCGCCGAGTGCGTCGATGAGATCGGCGAAGCCCGTCATGTCGACCAGCGCATAGTGATCGATATCGACCCCGAGATAGAGGCCGACCGACTCCTCGATCGACCGGAGCCCGCACCGTTCCGCCTCGCTCTCGAGGTCGGGGCACCAGGTCTCCGGGTCGCCCGCCGCCTTCGACATGAGTCCATTGATCTTGTCCGGGTACAGCCCGTCGGCGTAAACGCTGTCGTCCGGCAGGGGCACGAATCCGGTGTCGCGAGGCACCGAGATCATGACCGCCGTCTCCTCCACGGGATCGACGCTGACCAGGAGGATGACGTCGGTGAGGACCGTTCCTCGCCCCGGTGCGGCGTCCGTGCCGAGCAGGAGGATGTTGATCCGTTCCGTCAGGTTCACCGCCTCGGGCGGCTCCGAGGGCGCCGGCGCCTGCGTGGGGGAGGCACCGGACGGCGGCGGCACCACGCGCCGGCCCGGATCGACGCCGGCGAACACGTCGGTCAGGGCGCCTTCCAGCTGGACGACCACCACCCCGACCCAGACGTGCATCGCGAGCGTCGCCGCCAGCAGGACACCCACCGTCAGGCCGGTCCAGCGGCGCTCTCGATCGGCAAGCTCACTCCACGGCCACAGCCCTGCGTGGGCGATCGCCGCGGCCCTCCAGAGCAGGATCGCCGCATTGGCGACCAGCACCGTGCCCAGGAACGCGGTCGAGAGCAGGATGTTGCGTGGCGGTTCCAGAACCCCGGCCACGTAGCCGGCGACGAGCAACACCACCACGGCCATCGGGGCAGCGAAGAGCAGAGCCGTGCGGCGCTGGCCGGCATAGGCCTGACCGAGTCCCGGGAACAGGAAGGACAGGATCGCTGCCAGCCAGGGCCGCCGCGGCCCGGTCTCGACGGGCGCAATGCTCGGAGCGTCGACCATGGAAGGGCGCCGAGTGTAGCACCGCCTCCCACAGGGTTCGGTGGTGCCTGCGGTCCACGGTTGGGTAGTACGGTTGGGTTAGTACATTTGCGCCACCCGCGGCCGGAACCCCATACTTGCGGGGCCGGCGAAACGCCGGCCATGTCATACGGGGAACGTGGTGCCGCTCGAGCTCACCGTCATCGCCGTTACTGCCCTGCTGGCCGGGCTCTTCCTGTTGGCGATCATGCTGTCCGGTCGGGCGGGGGCCGCTGTGTCCCGTGCGCCGGAGGCGCGGTTGGACGTGGCGAGGCCCGCGGCCGGCCCCGATCAGCCTGACCGTGAGCCCTGGGGAGCCGACTCGACGCTGCGCATCGTGTGGTGGCTCACCATCACGATCGTCATGCTGGGCGTCGGCATCAGCGGCTCGTTCGCGGCTGACCAGGCGCCGATCTTCCTGCTTGGCGGCGCCGGCGTCTTGGCCGTCCTCATCTTCCACGAGCTCATCGGTCAGCAGCATCGGGGGACGCTGGCGCGCGTCGCGGAGCTTCTCACGGCGGTCGCCCTGGTCGCCGGACTTCTCACGCTGACGGGGTTCGCTTCCTCGCCCTTCGCCGTCCTCTTCGCGCTCGTCGCGGTCGCGGCGGCGCTCGGCTTCGGACCGCGCGCCGGCCTGTCCGCCGCGGCGCTGTCGACGATCGCCTTCGGTGCCGTCCTGCTGCTCGACCCTGCCCTGGCCACGTACACCGCCGACGATGCCCTCCGTCTCTCGTTCGGGCTCGGCGCGACCTGGCTCCTCGTCTTCGTCGCGGTCGCCTACTCGGATCGGCAGCGACGGGCGATGCGGCAAGCCATCGACCTGTCACGTACCGATCCGCTGACCAACCTGTTCAATCGCTCACAGCTCTTCGTCACCCTCGAACAGGAGGTGAGCCGCACACGGCGCAGCGATCGTGGCTTCTGCGTGCTGATGATCGACCTGGACGGCCTGAAGGCCATCAACGACACCGGAGGGCACCTCCGGGGTGACCAGGTCCTGCGTTCCCTGGGCGGGGTCATCACCGGCTCGATTCGAACCGTCGACAGCGCGTACCGATACGGCGGCGACGAGTTCGTAGTGCTGCTGCCGGAGACCGATATCGTCGGCGCCTTCGTCGTGGCCGAGAAGATCCGCGTCGGCGCCGAAGAGCTCGAGCTGACGCTGGGTGCGGAGTCGCCGGCCAGCGTGAGCATCGGCCTCGTGTCGCACCCTGAGGACGGGCTCAGCGCCGAAGAGCTCATGGTCGCCGCCGACCGGGCCATGTACCAGGCCAAGTCGCTGGGCAAGAACCAGATCAGCGGCAACCCTCGACCGCGGCCGGCCCTCCTGGCGCGCCGCTCCACCCTGGAGCCCACTCCGTCCGCGCCCGTGCCGAGCTCCGCCGCGGAGCCCGACGCCGCAGAGCAGGCGGGAGCCGCAGCGCCGGTCACCGCGCCGGCCGAGGACCGCGCCGTGGCCGTCCCGCTCGGTCCTGTGGTGCCCACGCCGCAGCCGCCACGTGAGGGCGATGCGGACGACGCAGAGCCGGATCCGGTGGAGGTCCGCCAGCAGATTGCCACGGCCAGCCGGTCATTCGATCCCGATCACCAGGTGCGGCGGGCGATGGACGCGTTCTTCTCGCCGTCGTTGCCGCCCGCGGTGCCCCCTGCTGCCGAGCACGAGCGTTCCGGCCCCGAGCACTAGCCCTCCGACGTCAGCCCTCGGCGATTCCGCTGCCGATCGGGACGATCTCCCACCACACGCGGCCCGGCGGCAGCACGACCGGATCGCCGCTGTCCGCGTAGGTCCAGGTCGTGACATCGTCGGCGCTCTCGCGCGACCACCGGACGTCGTGCCCGCGGCCGTCGATGAAGAGCACCCCTTCGCCCTCGCCGGTCAGGTACTGGTAGCGGCGCGGGAAGCCACCGGGGTCGTTCTCGCCGATCAGGACGTCCTGCCGGACCTCCTGTACGACGACAGTGTCCGCCGAGATCCGGTCGCCGCTGACGGCGTCGAAGTTCGGGGCGCCGCCGTCGGTCCGCAGCCACGCCTTCGCGCCGTCGTCCCACACCCAACCGAAGCGCCAGAAGCTCGCGGTCTGCAGGCCGATGGAGTTCACCGGACGTCCCTCCGGCAGGTCGGGCTCGGAGGCGAACACGAACGGCGCGCGCGGCTCTCCGGCACGGTCGGCGTATGGCGCGAGCGATCCGCCCTCCTCGGTCTGCTCGCGTGCCGCGTCGACGTCGAAGAACACGTTGTGCGGCGCGCCCCACACCCCGGCCCGGAAGAAGAACGGCCACTGGCCCGTGATGCCGTTCACATACGGCATGCGGTTGTCGATCATCCGGTTGAGCACGCGGCCGGCGCCGCCGAAGTTGAAGGTCAGCACGCCCATCTGCTGCCAGTAGTCGAGGTTGAAGTAACGCATCGAGCGCACCGGACCCACCGACGCGTCGACCTGCTCGCGGCACATGAAGATGGCGCTGTAGCGGGTCGTATCCCCCTCGACCGGCGCCTCGATCACGAGGTCCGCGAGGTTGAGGCCAGAGGGCGGCCGTGCGATCGGGTTGTTCTCGATCTGCACCAGCATCGGCACGCGCTCCGCCAATGCCGGATCACTCAGCTGGGTCCCGTTCATCGGACAGACGGCCACCGGCGTGGGGGATGGCGTGGGCGACGGGGTTGGCGATGGCGTCGGGGAGGGAGACGGCGTCGGTGACGGCGACGGCGTCGGGGAGGGAGATGGCGAAGGGGTGGGCGTCGGCTCCGGGACGGCGTTGAGGACGGCCACCGTGCCGGCCAGTGCCACCACCACGACGAGCAGGCCGCCCAGCGCAATCAGGGCAGCGCGGGATCGGGGGAGGTGCATCGGGGCGACATGCTAGCGGCTCCGGCGGGGTCGCGCGAACGCGCTGCTAGACTCAGCAGCCATGCCGGGCTTCTCGACGCGCGCCATCCGCGCCGCGAGCCGCATCCCCGATGCGCCGCAGCCTCCGCTCAACGTGCCGATCTATGCCACCGCGACCTTCGAGGTCGCCGATGCCGCCGAGCTCGGCGATCTCCTCGAATTTGCCCAGCCCGGGCACTCGTACTCGCGCTACTCCAACCCCACGCACGAGGCGCTCGAGGCGGCTGTCGCCGAGCTCGAGGGCGGGGAGGCTGGACTGGCGACCGCATCGGGCATGGCAGCCGTCCACGGCGTGATGCTGTCTCACCTCGAGACGGGCGACGAGGTCATCGTGCCGGCCGCCGTGTACGGCGGGATCGTCGGGATCGCGCAGTCGGTCCTCCACCGCGCCGGCATCGCGGTTCGCGCAGTCGACACGACCGATCACGAGGCCGTGGCGGACGCGATCGGCCCTCGAACCCGGCTGCTGTGGCTGGAGACGATCAGCAACCCGACGACGGCGGTTGCCGACGTGGCCGCGCTGTCGGAACTTGCGCACGCCAAGGGCGTCGTGGTGGCCGTGGACAACACCTTCGCCTCGCCCGCGCTGGCGACGCCGCTGGCCCTGGGCGCCGATGTCGTCGTGCACTCCACCACGAAGTACATCGGCGGGCACTCCGACATCATCGGCGGGATCGTGATCGGCTCGGCGGAGCGGGTATCGGCTGCCCGCAAGATCGTCATCAATGCCGGCGGCAACGCGTCGCCGTGGGAGGCGTTCCTTGCCCTGCGCGGACTGAAGACGCTGGCGCTGCGCATGGAGCGCCACTCGACGAATGCGCTGGCCGTTGCGCGGGCTCTCGAGGGGGCGCCCGGGGTGGCGGCGGTCCGCTACCCGGGATTGGCGAGCCACCCACAGCACGAGCTGTCCTGCCGCGTCCTGCGAGGCGGAATGGCAGGGGGCATGCTGGCCGTCGAGCTCGAGGGCGGCCGCCCGCATGGCGAGCGCTTCCTCGGGCGCATGCGCGTCGCCGTCCACGCCACCAGCCTGGGAGGCGTGGAGACCCTGGTGAGCCACCCGGCCAGCTCGTCGCATCGCCAGCTGTCCGAGGAAGGGCTGGCGGCGGCCGGGCTCACGCCGGGCACCCTGCGCGTCTCGATCGGCCTCGAGGACGCGGACGACCTCATCGCGGACCTCGTCGCCGCGGCAGGCTGATGGTGGCGTCGCAGGGCGCGACGCGCGTCGCCGGCCTCCCCGATCGCTGGTCCGCGGGCGCCGAGCGCGTCCTGCGGCTGCTCGGGGATGCTCGGCTGGGAGTGGCGATTCTGCTGCTGGTCGGGGCTGCCAACGTGGCGGCCGCCCTCCTGCCAGGCGGCTCGACGGGACTGGACGGGACGGCCTACGCGCTGCTGCTGGGCGCCCTCGCCCTCACCTCGGTCGCCGCCGTCGCCGTCCGGGCCCCCGCCACCTGGCGCGAGTGGCGCCGTCCGGGGCCGGTCATCGGCGCCAGCGCGCTCCGGGCCACGATCCCGGCGATCGATCCGGATGCCGTGCAGGCAGCGCTCCGTGCAGCGGGCTATCGAACGCGGGTCACGAGCGCCACGGCGCCATCCCGGCCATGGGCGGTCCACGGGGTCCGTCGCGGCTGGTCCCGCTTCTCGGCTCAGGCCAGCCACCTCGGCGTGGTCGTGATCGTGCTCGGCGCGGGCATCGGCGCCGCGTTCGGATCGGAGACGACCTTCTCGCTCCAGCCCGGCGACCAGGCGCTGCTCGATGCGCCGCGGCCCGGACTCTCGTCCGCCGTCCGCCTCGACGAACTCGACGCCCGCTTCGGGCCGGATGGGCGGGCCACGCAGCTCGACACGCACGTCACGTTCATGCGCGATGGGGAGCCTGCCGGCGAGGAGCTGCTGCGGGTGAACGAGCCCGGCAGCTTCGACGGCTATCTCGTCCACCCCTGGACCTACGGGCCGACGGCGCGCGTGCGCGTGGTGACGCTGGGCGGATCGGCGCTACTGGACGCGTCGGTACCGCTGGACGGGCTGCAGGACGGCGTGCCGGTCGGCTCCGTCGAGCTGCGCACCGCCGGGGTCACCCTCGGGCTCGCCCTCGCCGATGCCACCACCAACCGGCTCGGGGTGAGCGTCGTGGGGACCGACGGATTGGCCGACACGGCCCAACTCGGTCCTGGGGATGAGGCCCGTGTGGGCGATCTCGTGGTGCGATTCGACCGCTTCGACGCCTGGGTGACGTTCCTGTCGCGCCGCGATCCCGGGCTCGCCGTCCTCTTCGCCGGCGGCGCCCTGCTGTGCCTCTCGCTGGCGGTGGCGTTCTGGTGGCCGCGCCGGCGCGTGAGCGTGCGCCGCACCGCCGACGGCATGCAGGTCGTCCTCCGTGACGAGCGCTTCGACCAGCCGGCGTCCGAGCTCGCCCGCCTGGTCGCCAGGCTCACGGCGGGCGCGTGACGAGCGTCCTCGACGCCTGGCGAGCGATCGATCCGGAGGCTCGCCTTGTCTCCGGATCACCCGAGCTCCTCGGGCGTCCCGTGCGCGGTGTCGAGCGCACCCGCGCCGCTCCGCCGCACCTGCCACCGATCGCGCCCGGACAGCTCCTGGTCGCCGACGCCGCCGTGGCCGGGGAGGGAATCGACGCCCTGGTCGCCGGGATCGACGCCGCCGGGCTCGAGCCCCCGGCAATCTGGATCGTCGCTGATCGGGAGACGTCACCCGACGCGGGCGGCAGCTCCCTGCCGGTGATCGTCGGCGTCGGATCGCCGGCCCGCACCGTCGATGCCATCGCCGCGTACCTCGATCGCGAGCGCGAGCTGCTCGCGATCGTGGCCGGCGAGGTTCGGTTGGCCGGCGCGGAGGCGGCGTTGGCCGATCCACAGCCTGGCGCACCGGCAGGCGTCCTGGCCACACGGCTGCGCCGTGGGGTGGCCGTGACGGTCGAGGGGGCGTTCGCTGCCCTCAATCCGAGGCCGGCGGGGACGGCACTCGCCACCCGCTTCGCCGCCGCGCATGCCCGGCTCCTCGGGGATCGCTCCTCCCGGCCTGCGGCGCCCCGGCGGACCCGCGATGGCCTGTGGATCCTCGAGCGCTCGGTGGGTCCGTCGGCCTCCGCCTGGCTGTTTGACGATCTCCCCTTCGCGGCGGTCGATGCGGTGGCGCTCGAGGCACTCGCCGTCACGCTGCGCGCACTGCTGCGCCGGCCGCTGGCGCCGCCCGCCGGATCGCGAACGCCGGCGCGCCTGCCGCCGAGCACGGGGGACCCGTTGCGAGACACTCTCCTGGCCGTGGCGCGAGCCAACGGGCGGATCGCCCCAGCCGCGCGCAGCCTCGGCGTGCATCGGAACACGGTCCTGTATCGGCTGCGGCGGGCATCGGCCGAGCTGGGGGTCGACCCACGGCGTCCGGACGACGCCCTCAAGCTCCTGCGCAGCGTCGACGAGGCCTAGCGCCCCTTGTGCAGGTCGCACAACTGATTCCGTGCCGCCTGCCCCGCCGCATCGGTCACTCGCGGACGGCCGGCCGGTAGGCTGGCGGCCTAACCAGTCGCCCCTCCACGAGGTTTCCGCATGGCCACCACGAAGCTTCCCGCTGCCCTCAAGCTGGCGGAAGACCGCAACCTGCGATTCGTCAGCCTCCAGTTCACCGACATCGTCGGACAGGTGAAGTCCGTCCAGGTGCCGATGCACCAGCTGGAGGAGGCGGTCGAGCACGGGAAGTGGTTCGACGGGTCGAGCATCGAGGGCTTCGCCCGAATCGCCGAGTCGGACATGTTCCTTGTGCCCGACCTCGATACGTTCACCGAGATCCCGTGGGAGCCTGGCATCGGGCTCGACGGCAAGACGAAGCTGCCCAGCGGGTCCGCTCGCGTCATCTGCGATGTCTTCACGCCGAACGGCGATCCCTTTCCGGGCGACCCTCGCTGGGTGCTTCGGCGCCAGATGGATCGCGCGAAGAAGCTCGGCTTCGTGTTCAACACCGGCCCCGAGCTGGAGTTCTTCCTGCTGCGCCGATCGAACGGCACGGTCGAGACCGTCACGCACGACGCGGCGGGCTACTTCGACCTCTCCGAGGATCTCGGCACCGAGGTCCGCAAGGAGATGATGAACGCCCTCGGGGCGTTCGGGATCCACGTCGAGACGGCGCATCACGAGGTCGCGACCGGGCAGCACGAGATCGACTTCCAATACGCCGATGCGCTGCGAACCGCCGACAACGCGGTGACCTTCAAGACGACGCTCAAGGCCGTGGCGGCCTCCAAGGGCCTGTATGCCACCTTCATGCCGAAGCCCTTCTTCGGCATCAACGGCTCGGGCATGCACACCCACCAATCGCTGTGGGACATCAAGCGGGGCAAGAACGCCTTCAGCGATCCGAAGGACCCCTACGGGCTGTCGGAGACCGCGCGGCAGTACATCGCCGGGACCCTCGAGCACGCGCGGGGCATGATCGCCGTCCTCGCGCCGCTCGTGAACTCCTACAAGCGGCTCGTCCCCGGCTACGAGGCACCCGTCTACGTCGGTTGGGCGCGGATCAACCGTTCGGCGCTGATCCGCATCCCGCAGAGCAGCAAGGGCCAGTTCAACTCGGTCCGCATCGAGCTTCGCTGCCCCGATCCATCCTCGAATCCGTACCTCGCCTTCGCTGCGATGCTGGCGGCGGGCCTCGACGGCATCGATCGCAAGCTGACACCACCCGACCCGGTGGAGGAGAACCTCTACCACTTCGACGCCGCGAAGCTCGAGTCGCGCAAGATCAAGCAGCTGCCCGGCACGCTGAGCGAGGCGATCGACGAGCTCTCGAAGGACGCGGTCATCCGCGAGGCGCTCGGCGACCACATCTTCGAGCGCTTCGTCGAGGCCAAGCGCGAGGAATGGGACGAGTACCGGACGCAGGTGAGCGCCTGGGAGGTCGATCGCTACCTCGAGGCGTTCTGACCCGGTCGGGCGCGTTCTCCGGCCCCGGCTCCGCGGCCTGGGGGACGCGCCACCGCTAGAATCGGCCGCGTCCGCCAGGCTCGGAGGCAACGCCGCTGAATCGATCCCGTCCCCGCGTGCTCCTCGTGTCGATGTACCCGCTCGACCGGGGCCGATGGGGGCCGACCGTCCGCATCGGCCACCTCCGGGACGCGCTCCGCGAACGGGTCCGGCTGGATGTGGTGGCGGGCGATCGGGGCGAGCGTCGCGGGCGGCTCTGGCGGTACGCCGTCGGAGGCCGGCTCCGTGGCCTCGACGGGATCTACGTCGAGAACAGCTCGACGCTGCCGTCCGAGACCGATGTGGCCTTCCTGGCCCTGGCTCGAGCCCTGCGCATCCCGGTGGTGACCTATGTCCGTGATGCCCAATACCTCTTCGAGGAGTACTACGCCGCGACATCGATCCGACGCCGTGTCGCGCGAGCACTGTTCCTCCCCGCTGTCCGGCTGCTGCGCGCGGTCTCCTCCCGGACCGGATACCCATCCCGAGGGCTGGCGACCGCGGTCGGCGATCCACGACCGGATCCGCTGCTCCTGCCTCCGGGCAGCCCGCCGGTCGTCGACGTCCCGCGGAGCCCGGCGGCGCGGTCACTGCTGTTCGTCGGTGGCATGCGCTACGCGGCGCACGGGCTCGACCTGCTGGTGGGCGCGGTCGAGCTGGTTCGCTCGGCCGGACACGACGTCGAGGTCGTGAGCGTCTCGAGGCCCGGGGAGGAGCCGCCGCTCCCACGCCCCGAGTGGATGCGGGTGGAGCGAGCAGAGGGCGACAAGATTCATCGGCTGCTGCCGGAGGTGATCGCCACCATCCAGCCGCGCGTGTGCACGCCCTACAACGACCTCGCCGTGCCCATCAAGGTCATGGAGTACCTGAGCTACGGCCGGCCCCTCATCGTCACGGACTGCGCCGAGCAGGCCAGGATCGTGCGCGAGGCCGATGCGGGCGTCGTGGCCGACGACCGACACGACGCGCTGGCGGAGGCGATCCTCCGGGTCCTCAGTGCGGAACCGGCACAACTCGACGCCTGGTCCGCGAACGCCGCTGCCGCGGCCCGCACGGCCGCCTGGACGGTGCGGGCCGACCGAATCGTGGGGCTCTTGGGCGAGCATGCGACCCGATGACCGGCTTGCGCCATGATCGCTGAGTCATCGCGCCGGGCGCCGATCTCGGCATGGTGGACGCTGGCGCTGATCGTCCTGGCGGGCGCGGCGGCCCTCGCAGTTGGGCGATCCTCGACCTCTGCGTTCGTCGTCCTGTCGGCATTCACGTTGGCCGGGACGGCCTACGCCGCCTACAACTGGCCGCGGGCGACGTTGGTTGGGGTCGCCATCACGACGCTCCTCGACCCGGCGGTGGCCGTCCATCTCCTTCCAACGTCGTTGGCCGTCGGGCCCATCGGCGTCAGCGAACCTCTGCTCCTGGTCGCCGGCATCGTCGCCCTGGCTCGCGTGTCCCGTGCCGGACTGGTCGAGGCCATCAGGGATCCCACTGTGCTGCTAGTGGCGGCGTTCGTGGGCGTGGCGGTCGTCTCGGCCGTCGTGAACGGCACTTCCCCGGCAGTGGCGACGCTCGGCATCGTGATGACCGTCGACGCGGTTGCGATCTACGTCATCTGGCGCGCGCTGCAACCGCCCGCTTCGGTGGCCGCCCGCGCCATCGCCGCGATCGTGGCCGCCGGCGTGGTGGTGGCCGTGTTCGGCATCTGCCAGGTCATCCTGGGCCCGGATCTCCTCGGGTTCGTGCGGGTCGCTTCGCGGCCCAGCGACGTGGGCCAGATCACCTCGTTCGTCGGCAACCCGAACCTCCTCGCACCGATCCTCGGCTTCCTCCTCCCATTCCCCATCTTCGGCGTCCTGCACCTGGATGGCCGCCGCCTGCGCGTGACCGCGATCGCCATGGCGATCGTGCTTCTCGTGGCGCTGCTGCTCACGGGCTCGCGTGGGGCTTGGATCGCTGTCGGCGCGGGGATCGCCATCGGGACTGCGCTGGTGGACGTTCGGGCCCTGCTCGTGGCCGTGGCGCTGACCGTGGTCGCGGTCGCCACCGTGGCCGTCATGCCAGTCCACGTGGTTCCACCCAACCCGGGCGGGGCGGCGCCGGGCGGCATCGGTACCCCTGCGGCCTCCTCCCCGCCCAGCCCGACCTCCGCGCCGGAGCCGGCCGATCCGCCGGCACCCGATCCGCACGCCGGCATGACCAGCGAGGAGATCCGCCTGGAATTCCTCCGCGTCGGCATCCTCATCGTCGCAGATCATCCGATCGCTGGAGTCGGTCCTGGCCGGTACGGCGGTGCTGTCGCAACGATCATCCCGAGCTCGGTCTACGACGACTACGACACGACGCTCGGGCGGTTCCGCACGATTCACAACTTCTGGCTGCACCTTGCGGGCGAGGTCGGCGTGCTCGGCGTCTCCCTGATGCTGACCGCGATCACGGCTCTCGTGCTTCGCTTCCGCCGGGCGACTCGGAGCGCGCACGGCGCCGAATTCGGGATCCTGGCGGGTGCGGCGACGAGCGCCCTCGTCGTCATCTTCAACAGCGCGACCGAGATGGTGTTGGAGGGCAACATCCCCGCAGTGCTCATCTGGCTGATCCTTGGCGTCGGCGCCGCGATGGCCCCGAACCCTCGGCTCGGGCTGTGGCCACTGAGGACCGGCGCCGACCGATGATCCTGCTGCTCACGCGAATCTGGCCGTCGTCCGACCGGCCCAGCCTCGGGGCCTTCGTCCGGGACCGGGTCCGGGGCGTGTCCGGCATCCGGGTCGTCCGTCCGCGATCCTCACATCAGCCGTGGCCCCTCCTCTATGCGGTGATGTTCGTCGACGCCATCCGAGCGCCCCGGTCGATCCGTGGGGTCGAGGCCCACGTGGTCGTACCAACCGGCCTGATCGGCTGGCTCGTGGCGCGCATACGGGGCGTGCCCGTGGTCGTCTATGCACATGGCGGCGACGTCCGCGACTGGCGAGCGATGCCCGCTGTCATGCGCCGGCTGACCCGCTTCGTCGTTCGGCACGCCGATCGCGTCGTGACCAACTCCGCGGACACGGCAGGTCACGTTCGGGAGATGGGTGTCGACCCGATCGTCGCCCCGCCCGGGGTCGACCTGGCCCGTTTCCACGTTCAGCCCCGGCCGCGTCTTCGGCGGGTGCTGTACCTAGGTGGCGCCAATCCTCGGAAGGGATACGACGTTGCCCTGCGCCTCGCCGACACGCTCGTCGGCCCCTGGCTTCGTGACGTCGACCCCCGCGAAGTGCCGTCGCTCATCGCCGAGCACGACGTCGTGCTCGTGCCGTCGTACGCCGAGCCATTCGGCCTCGTGGCCGTCGAGGCCATCGCCAGCGGCCGGTGGGTGGTGGCCAGGTCAGTCGGCGGACTCCGAGACATCGTGCTGGATGGGAAGAACGGAACGCTGGTAGCCGATGACGACTTCGCCGGTGCGCTCGCCCGCGTCCCCGACTATGACCCGATGGCCGTGGCCAGCACCGCCGAGCGCTTCTCCCTCGGGTCATGGCAGGCGCGGATGGCGGAGATCTGGGAGGATCTCGTGGGACCGTATACTCCTGCCGATCCACGGTAATCCCACGGGAGCTTCCATGAAAATCACCGTCATCGGGGCGGGCTACGTCGGCCTCGTGACCGGAGCCAGCCTCGCGGCCACCGGGCGCCACGAGGTCACGTTCGTCGAGAAGAACGCCGAGAGGATCGCGGATCTGCGGCGTGGTCGCATGCCAATCGAGGAGCCCGGCCTGGCAGAGGCGTACGCCGCCAGCGAGGAACGCATCCAGGTCGTCGCCTCGCTGGACCAGGTCGAGAATCCCGATATCGTGTTCGTCTGCGTTGCGACACCGATCGGAGAGGGGGGTGAGTCGGATCTCGGGCAGATCAACGGGGCGCTCGAGGAGCTGCGCTCCTACCCGACCGCCGACATCGTGGTGCGCAGCACCCTTCCTCCGGGCTTCTCCGCGCGCCTGCCGGCGCTCCTCGGTCGCACAGATGGGGAGCGCGTCAGCACGAACCCCGAGTTCCTGCGGCAGGGATCTGCGATGGAGGACTTCGCCGGCCCGTCGCGGATCGTATTCGGACGGTTCCCAGAGACATCGGAGCGCCACCTGGAGCTGCTCGACAGCGCGTACCGGCACCTCGACGCCCCGAGGATCACGGTCAGCGTCGCTGCGGCAGAGCTCATCAAGAACGCGGCGAACGCATTCCTCGCGTTGAAGCTCAGCTTCGTCAACGAGGTCGCGGCCCTGAGTGAGGGCTACGGCGTCGACGTCGAGGAGGTCCTTGCCGGGATCGCGCTCGATCCCCGCATCGGTTCGACCTATATGCGCCCCGGACTCGGCTTCGGCGGTTCGTGCCTGCCGAAGGAGCTCCAGGTGGTCGAGGTCGCAGGGCGGCGCCGCGGCCTCGCGATGCACATCGCCCGCGCGGCGTCGCAGGTCAACCTCGAGCAGCAGGACCGGTTCGCGCACAGGGTGCTGGCAGAGCTCCCCGGCGAGGGCGGTCGCGTCGGTCTGCTCGGCCTGAGCTTCAAGGCCCATACCGACGACCTCCGTGGATCGCCAGCCATCTACGTCGCGCGCCGCGTCGTCCAGGCTGGCCACGCCGTCACGGCCTACGATCCGGCGGTCCGTCCGGAGCGCGCAATCGAAGCTGTCCCCGGCCTTACCGTCGCTGCGAGTGCGGGGGACGTGTTCGAGGGTACCGACGCGGTCGTCATCGCCACCGAATGGCCGCAGTTCGCGCAGCTGGACCTGGTGGCGCTGGCCCCTCGGATGCGCACGCGGCTCCTGTTCGACGGTCGTGGACTGGTCGAGCCATCGGCGGCCGTCGCGGCCGGGCTCTCCTACCGCGGAGTCGGCCGACGTTCCGTCGACGCGGTGCCCACGCCGGCCTGACGGATCGCCCTTCCCAGGACCTCCGCGAGGCGTCGGCTCAGCACTCGGCGCTCGAAGCGCCGGTCCGGGTCGGCCGGACCCGTCGGCGTCGGCACATCGAGGAGGCGCTCGATCCCGTCGGCCAACCCCGACGCGGTCGGGTCCACGCCGATGCCCCACTCGAGCTCGGACAGGATGCGCCGGACCTCGCCATCCGGTGCCACGGCAAGAATCCAACGGTCGAGCCCCATGTAGTCGAACAGTTTTGCCGAGGGAACGTGCTGGCGGCCTGGCGCATCGGCGATGAGGATCAGCGCGGCGTCCGAAGCGCCGATGATCTCCATCGCGGCGGCCTTCGGCACCTGGCCTGTCCGCTCGACGATGGGCGATAGCTCCGCCAGCCGAGCCCCGGCGGCAGCCTCGGCGATCGGGCTCAGCCAGCCGACCAGCTGGATGCGAAGACGATCCCGGAGGTCAGGCCGGCGCTCGAGCAGCAGCACGACCCCGTCCGCGAGGAGTGTGGCCTCGGCGCCTCCCTGGATGCTGCCGGTGTAGGCCAGACGGAAGCGTCCGTCATCCGGTCGCTCGAGCCGCGCGTTGCGCACGGCGGCGATGTCGACCAGGTCGTAGCCGTTGTGAATCGTGACGAACTGATCGGCCAGCGCTGGATAGCGGGCCGCATACTCGTCCCGGACGCCGGCCGAGGCGAACACGCTTGCAGCTGCTCCCATCACCACGCGTCGCTCGAGCCACGCTCGAGCGGCCCGATGCGGTGCCGGCAGGGGCGCCGCGTACGGATTGCCGATCCACGGGTCCCGGAAGTCGGCGATCCACGGCAGGCCGGTCAGGCCCTGGATCGCGGCGGCGACGAGGTGGCTCGTCCACGGGGGCCCGGAGCTGTAGATCGCCTCGACGGGGTCATTTGCATCGGCCGCGATGCCCGCCGCGATTGCCGCTGGCGCCCATCCGATCTGGTCGTCCGGAAACCAGGCCAGCTCGACATAGGTACGCCACGCCTCGTTGAGCATCCCTCCGACGCCACTGGTGGCGGAGGCCGAGCGCCCGACGGCGGGCGCACTCGGTGATCCTCCGTGCCCACGCAGAACGCCGCCAAGCCATCGGCGGAGATGCGCCGGCTCGACGGAAATCGCTCGATGGACCTCGGCGCTCGGCGGCACGCGATCGAGCGTTCCCGGGTCGATGAGCCGGTAGCCGGGAGACGCGGGCGCGACGACCACCGGCTGCCATCCCGTCTCCGGAAGGTAGGTGACGTGCTTCAGCGTGCGCTCGATGCCCACGCCGGCGACCGGTGGAAACATGTAGGCGATCACCAGCACGCGTCGCATCGGTCAGGATCGCCGGGCCATTCCACGGAGGTCGGTGAATCCTTCGCGCAGCCGTCGCAGCTCGGAACGGGTGGGCACGACGAATTCGAGCGGTTGTCGCCGGGACAGGCGTGACGCGATCGTCAGCAGCATCGCGGCGTTCAGGGTGTAGGACATCGTCGAGGCCAGCGCGGCTCCCATGATGCCGAGAAGCGGGATGAGCAGCAGGTTGGCCACGATGTTGAGGGCGAGTGCCGTTCCGGAGGCCACCGCCACCCGCAGCGGGATCCCGAGCCCTCCGACATAGCTCGCCAGCACCTTGGCCACGGTCAGGCAGATGATGCCGGGCAGGAGCACCAGGAAGGCGGGAAGGCTGTCCGTGAACTCCGGCAGCACGAGGTTCACCGCTACGAACGCCGCCGGGATCAGTACGACGGTGGCGATGAGCGTGATCAGGACGGTGAAGCGCGTCACGCGGGCGACCTGCTCGTCAGCGCTCTCACGTTCCATGCCCGCGACGCGGGGAAAGAAGACGGTGCTCACGGCGTCGGGCACGAAGAAGGTCAGCTCCGCCAGGCTGACGCCCAGCGTGTACAGGCCGATCGCAGCCGGGTCGCCGAGCAGCGCGCTGAGCATGAAGATGTCCGCCCGGTAGCCGAAGAAACCGGCCAGGCTGGCCGGGTAGATCTTGGCGCCGAAGCTGGCCAGCTCTCGGATGCGGACCCCGCGTCGGTCGGCGTCCTCGGGATCGGCGGCGACGGAGCGTCGCAGCTCCAGGACCGTCGCTGCCGCCGTGGCCGCTGCCACCACGATCGTGGAGACGATGGCACCGGCGACGCCGAAGCCGGCGACGCCGACCAGCGTGACGATCAGGACGACCATGAGCACCGACTGGCCGATGAGGATGAGGTTGTAGTTCCGCATCGTCTGGCGCCCGATGAGCGTGGCGCCGGCGAATGCCGCGACGAGCTGGAAGGGGATCGTGACGACCGCCAGCAGCAGCAGGTCGAGGGGCGCGGCGCGCAGGACCGTGTCGGCCAGGAAGGGCAGGGCCAGCAAGGTGATGCCGACCAGGACGATTGACAGCCCACCGCTGACCAGGAGCCCCAGCCCGAGGAGTCGCGCGCCCGACCGGCCGCGGCCGGCGAAGAAGCTGAATGCGTTCGGGAGCCCCAGCTGGCCGAGGTTCACGATCGTGGTCGGCGTCAGGGTGGCGACCGAGTACACGCCCCGCCCGCTGGGCCCCAGGACGCGCGCCAGCGTGAAGCTGATGACGAACCCGAGCCCGAAGCGCACGACCCGCGTCGCGAAGACGCCCATGACGCGGCGGGCAAAGGGCGAAGCTTCCGTCATCCGCCCACCAGCCCGCGGTACAGCCTCTCCATGCGGCGCATGTTCGTCGCGTAGTCCGCCTCGCGCACGGCCCAACCGCGCAGGATCGACGCGACCCGCTCTCGCGCGGCCACGTCGAGAGAGAGAGTCCGCCGCAGGCGAGCTGCGGTCGCCTCGATGTCACCGACCGGCACGAGTGCCTCGGGGAGCAGGGGATCCAGGACGGCTCGGGTCGGCGGCAGGTCGCCGACGACGAGGGGCACGCCGCTGGACATGGCTTCCTGCAGCGTCACGGGGAAGCTGTCGCTCTGGGGGACCGAGACCACCACCGCGGCGGCGCGGTAGGCGTCCGGAAGCTGATCCGCTGCAATGCGGGCGACGATCCGCACGCGGTCGGCGATCCCAAGCTCCGCAGCCTGCCGATGGACCGATGCGAGGGTGACCGGATCGGCGTCGAGCGCACTCATGACCAGGACGGCCTCGTCGGTCGCTGCCGCGAACGCCGCGAGGACGGTCTCATGTCGGTACAGCGGCCGGATCGCGCGCGGCGAGAGGACCAGGGGTGCCGTACCGACGCCGAGCGCGGAGCGGAACGCCGCTCCGCCGGCGCCCGGCTTGAATCGTTCAGTGTCGACGCCGTGCTGGACGAGTGCGACGCGCGACGCCTCGGCGCCATTGGCCACGATCGCGCCGCGCATGAATGCGTTGGTGACCGTCACGAGGTCCGCCGCCGACAGCGCGCGCCGATCGCGCCAGCGCACGCGACGCGTTCGCAACCGCTCCACCAGGACATCCGACCCCCAACCCGACAGCACGAAGGGGTGGAAGCCGGCCGACGCCGCCTGCCAGCCGAAGCGTCGCACGAAGTGGGCGTGGAGGATGTCGGGCCCGACGCGAGCCAGGACCGCGCGCAGCGCGGCGCCCGTTCGTCGCGCGCCGATGCCGGGAATGCGGGACCGCCCCGCGGTAAACCGCTCGACCTCGATCCGCTCGTCGAGCCCGGACTCGATCGCCGCGCCGTATCCCTCGAGCAGCGTCACGGCATGGCCCCGCTCGGCAAAAAATGTCATCCAGCGACGGACGTGGATGCTGTTCGGGTCTCCGACGTACGCCAGCCGCAGCGGCCGATCGCTCATCGCGCCGCCGCGAGCTCGCGATACAGCCGCTCCATGGTCGCCATGTTCGTGTCGTACTCCGCCGTGCGCACCACGTGCTCGCGCAGCGTCTTCCCGAGGCGGTGCCGATCCGGCTCGTCGAGGACTAGCGCATGTTCCAGGGCTGTCGCAGTGGCGAACGCATCGCCGATCGGCACGATGAGCTGTCGAGCGACCAGGTCGAGCCCTCCCAGCACCGGCGCGACAGCCGGCACGTCGCTGGCGACGACGGGACGCCCGCATGCCATTGCCTCCAGCAACGACACGGCGAAGCTATCGGTCTCCGGTACCGATACGACGACATCCGCGAGCCGATACAGGTCGGGCAGGTCGTCCGGCGCGACATCGTCCAGGATCCGCAGTCGCTCGCCGATCCCGGCGGCCGTTGCTCGCGCGCGAACCGCCTCGAGTGACGCTGGGTCGGCGCCTCTGGCGCTCATCACCAGCCATGGCGTCTGCGGCAGCCGTCGGCCCACCTCGGCCATGGCCTCGACCACTACGTCGTGGCGGTAGAGCGGCGCGATGGTCCGTGGCGAGACGACGACGAGCTCCCCGTCATCGATCCCGGCCCGCTGCCGGAATGCATGGGCGGCGGGCCCGGGGCTGAAGCGCTGCGTCTCGACCCCGTGGTGGACGCGACGGATCCGATCCGCCCGCGCCCCCGCCGCGATCGCGGCCTCCCGCATGCCGTCCGACGATACCGTTACCAGGTCCGCGAGCCGCAGGGCGCGTCGGTTCCACAGGCGCGTGCGCAACCGCCTCGTGGGCACCTGGAGGAGGTCGGAGCCCCACGGTGAGACGACGAGCGGATGGACGCCGGCGTCGGCCGCCGCCCACCCGAACCGCGCCAGGTAGTGCCCGTGGACGACGTCCGGCCGCAGGTCGGCCAGTACGCGCCGCAACCGTGCGCGTCGGCGCAGCCAGCCAACGGGCCCGACCCCCGCCGCCCGAACGGGATGGACGACCTCGACGTTGGGCGGCAGGCCCGGCTCGAGCTGGACGCCGACCGGGTCGACGATCGTCACCTCGTGCCCTGCCCGCGCAAACCACGCGACCCAGCGCCGGGTATGGATGCTGTTTGGGTGCGCGACGAACGCCAGCCCGAGGGCGGCGTCGGCGGTTCCGCGCCGATCACTGTGCACGGCTCGGAGTATGGCGGCAGATCGCTCGCAGATGCAGTACCGGTGTCGGCGGCGGACTGGCACTATCCTGTCGCCGGTGGAAGACATCACCCCCGGCGACGAGATCACCCGCGATCGTTCGGTCGCCGTCATCGGTCTCGGCTACGTCGGTCTGCCGCTCGCTCTCGACCTCGCGGAAGCCGGCTTTGACGTTCTGGCCGTCGACGCGTCGGATCGTCGGATCGCCCAGCTCATGCGCGGCGAGAGCTACGTCGACGATGTGGACGCCGGGCGGATCACCGCGGCGATCCAGCGCGGGACCTTCGCGCCGACGGCGACGAACACCGACTGGACCAAGGCCACCGCCGCGTTCATCTGCGTCCCGACGCCCGTGACGGCCAGCCGCGAACCGGACCTCGCCCCCATCCGATCAGCGGCCGACTACGTCCGACGCGGCATGCGGGCCGGTGACCTGGTGGTGCTGCAGAGCACGACATACCCCGGAACGACGGTCGGGCCGTTGCAGTCCATCCTGGAGTCCGACGGGCTTCGCGCAGGCACCGACTTCGATCTCGCCTTCTCGCCCGAGCGTGTGAGTCCAGGGGAAGGGCGGCCGTCGTCCACCATTCCGCGGCTCGTGGGTGGCACCGACGCGGCCAGCACCGCCCGCGCCGCGGAGATCCTTCGGCGGGTGTCGCCGTCCGTGACGGAGATGTCCAGCCCGGATGCCGCCGAGCTGGCGAAGCTGTTCGAGAACGTCTTTCGCAACGTCAATATCGCCCTGGTAAACGAGCTCGCGCTCATTTGCGAGCGGCTCGGCCTGGACGTCTGGGAAGTGATCCGGGGTGCCTCCACGAAGCCCTTCGGATTCATGCCGTTTTATCCCGGACCGGGCGTCGGCGGTCACTGCATCCCGGTCGACCCCTACTATCTCGCCGCGCGTGCGAGGGAAGTCGGCTTCCACGAGCGCTTCATCGAGACAGCGGGGGACATCAACTCGAGCATGCCCGAGCACGTCGTGTCGCTCGTGATCGCGGCGCTCAACGCGCGCGGCAAGGCGCTTCGTGGGTCGTCGGTGCTCGTGCTCGGCGTGGCCTTCAAGGCCGGCGTCTCCGACGCTAGAAACTCACCTGCGGCGCCCATCGTCGCCGGTCTCCAGGCGGAGGGTGCCGAGGTCTCGTATCACGACTCGCGCGTGCCGCAGTTCGATCCATCGGCCACCCACGAACTTTCGCATCAGCAGGGAACACCGCTCGGCAGCGTGGGCCTCCGCGACGCTCTCGCCGCGCGACCCGACTGCGTGGTCATCGTCACACCGCACGACGACATCGATTGGGACGCGGTGTTCGACGAGTCCGACCTCATCGTCGACACGCGTGACGTCTCGGGCAGGCGCCCGGTCCGGCGAGGCCAGGTCCTTCGTCTCGGTGCTGGGTGGAGCTGAGGGTCAGCGCCAGGTCCCCGGATGCGCCGGCTGCTCCGGCGCCGCAGCGCCGACTTCCAGCGCGGCGTCGATGATGCGCCAGGCATCGGTCACGCCGAGCCAGCCGCGGACCTCGGTGGGGCGATGCTCGAGCGTCTTGTAGGTCAGGAAGAAATTCTCGATCTCGCGGAGCCGATGAGGTGAGAGGCCATCGAGATCGCTCGTCTCTTCAAAGCGCGGGTCGTCGTGGGCCACTGCCAGGATCTTGTAGTCATGCCCCTTCTCGTCGGCCATGTCGAGGACGCCGACCGGGCGCGCGCGGACGACGCAGCCCGGGAACGTCGGCTCGGCAATGATGACGAGGACGTCGAGTGGGTCACCGTCATCGGCCAGGCTTCCTTCGATGAAGCCGTAATCGCACGGGTAATGGACGCTCGAGTACAGCACGCGATCGAGCACGAATCGGTGTCGCGCATGGTCGTACTCGTACTTGTTGCGGCTGCCCGACGGGATCTCGACGGTCACCTCGATCGGACCGCGGCCGTGCGGCTGCTCCATGCCGTGAGTATGCCGCATCGATCGCAACACTCGGCTCCCCAGGGGCGTCCGCGAGAGCGTCGTCCCGAGGACGGCTATACTGCCGATCCCCGCCCGACCATCCCTGGAGTTCCGTGACTCGATCTCTACCCGCGCGTCGGACGGACCCGCGCTCCGTCGCCGCGGCCAGCCTGTCATTCGTGTTCCCCGGCCTCGGCCAGGGGTACAACGGGCGCTGGCTGCTCGCATTCCTGCTGGCCGTGCCGGTCCTTCTGATCGGCGCGCTCGTCGTGCTGGTGGGGCTTTCGGGCGGATCGGCAACCCTCAGCCGGCTGCTCGACACCAGGGTGCTGGTGGCGCTGATCGTCCTCGACCTTGCGCTGCTCGGCTGGCGCCTGGTCGCCATCCTCCAGGCGCACCACGATCGTGCCCCGTTCGCGGTCACGGCATGGACGACGTGGGTGACCGGCGTCCTGGTCGTCGTCACGCTCGCCATGCACGCGGTGCCGGGCTGGTACGCGGTGAAGGGGATCGACACGCTCGGCTCCGTCGCGCTGGAAGGCGGCGGGCGCCTGCTCGACGATCGGTCGGGGAGTGACGTCGAGATCGGTGTGCCCTCGTTCGAGCCCGAGCTTGGTCTCGGCGAGCGGGTGACGATTCTGCTCGTCGGCGTGGATTTCGCACCGGGTCGCACGCAGCACCTGACCGACACGATGCTGGTGGCGACCCTCGATCCGGATACCGGCGAGGGCGCGATGGTGTCGATCCCGCGCGACCTGTACGGCGTGCCGCTGGGAGACGACCGGGTCTACAACGCGAAGCTCAACTCGCTGCTCGCGACCGCGACGGCTGATCACGAGACGTATCCGCTTGGCGGGCCGGCCACGTTGAAGGCGGCGATCGGCGAGCTGCTGGGGACGCGGATCCACTACTTCGCGGCGATCGACATCGAAGGGCTCCGCGCGGTCATCGACACACTGGGCGGGGTCGACGTGACGGTCGAGCGAACGATCAACGACCTCGGCTACCGCGACACGCTGACGGGCCAACGAGGGCTGCACATCGAAGCGGGTGAACAGCACCTCGACGGCGATACCTCCCTGGGCTACGTGCGCTCACGGATGAGCGCCGGCGAGGACGACTTCACGCGCGCCGAGCGGCAGCAGCAGCTGCTCGCGGCGATCGCCGAAGAGCTCACCGCCGGCAACCTGCTCGTCTCGCTGCCCGGCCTCCTCGACGCGGTGCGGGACAACGTGGCGACCGACATTCCCTCGAGCCGTATCCCGGCGCTGGCGGAGGGGGTGCAGGACGCCGAGATCGCGACGCTCGAGCGCCACGTACTGACGCCGGGCGAGGGCTACGTCGTTGTGGACGCCGCCAGCACGGCGGGATACGTGCTGTATCCGAACGTCGAGGCCATCCGGGCCCTCGGCGAACGCATCTTCGGTTCCGGGCTCTGATCCGAATGGCCGGCGGCAGGGCCACCGGACGAGGGCCATCGGGCTTATCATGCGCCGAGCCACTCCTCAGGAGGACCGTGCAGAGCGGCCTTTCGACTGCCCTTCGCATCCGATGAGCGTCACGACAGCGCGTCCCAATCGCACGGCCCTCCTCCTGCTCGCGTTCGACGTCCTCGCAGCAGTCGCTGCGCCGCTGATCGCGCTTCTGCTCCGGTTCGACACCGCGGATCCGCGGGTTTGGCTGCTGCCGTTCCTGCCCACCGCCCTGCTGCCGGTGCTTGTCCGTCCGTCTGTATTCGTTACCTTCGGGCTCTATCGGCGCGAGTGGCGCCACGCGTCCGTGAGCGACCTGCTCGATCTCTTCAACGCCGTACTGGTCGGTTCGGTCCTCATCTTCGGCATCTACGCGATCCTCGCCGTGCTGGGCGCCCCGGGGACGAGCCCCTTCCCTCGCTCCTTCTTCATCCTCGAGCCGATCCTGTTTCTCTCGTTCAGCGCAGGGATTCGGCTGATGGTGCGCGCAATGCTCGAGCGCCAAGCATCCCGGCGGCTTCCCGGAGGCGAGCCGACGCCCACGGTGGTCTACGGGGCGGGGAACGCGGGAGCCAGCATCGGCCGGCTCGTGAATTCGGGAGGGCTGCCCGGCATCCGCGTCGTGGGCTACGTGGACGACGATCCCCGCAAGCGCCGTTCGCGACTGATGGGGAGCCCCGTGTTCGGGGGTCTGTCCGATCTTCCTCGCGTCGTCGCGCGCACCGGTGCGACGCAGCTGCTCGTCGCGATCCCGTCCGGACCATCCGACCCGATGCGGCGGGCGGTGACAGCCGCGCAGAACCTCGGCCTCTCTGTCAAGACCGTACCGTCGCTCCCGGACCTGCTGACAGGCGGATACCAGGTGTCGGGGATCCGGTCGGTCAGCGTGGAGGACCTCCTCCGGCGGGAGCCTGTGGAGATCGATACTGCCGCGATCGCCGCATCGATCAACGGCGCATCCGTGCTCGTCACCGGCGGCGGCGGGTCCATCGGTGGCGAGCTCGTTCGCCAGATTCTCACCCTCGGACCCCGCGTGCTCACGATCGTGGAATACCACGAGTGGACGCTGTGGAGCATCGAACGTGACATCGCGGCACGCCGCAAGGAAGGAGGCGGCTCGCAGGTCTTGCCGTCCCTCGCCGACGTCCGGTCGCCCGCGGCGCTCGACGCGGTGATGCGCCGCGCCAAGCCCGATGTGGTGTTCCACGCGGCCGCGCTCAAGCACGTCCCGTATGTCGAGATGTTTCCGGCCGAGGGCGTGCTCACCAATGTGATCGGGACGCGCAACGTCCTCCGTGCCTGCGAGCAGCACGGCGTCGGACGGTTCGTCCTCATCTCCACAGACAAGGCCGTCGAGCCGGTGAGCGTGATGGGGGCGACCAAGCGGCTCGCCGAGCAGCTGACGGTCGCCGCGGGGGAGCGTACGGGCCGCGCGTACGCCGCGGTCCGGTTCGGGAATGTCCTGGGATCTAGCGGGAGCGTGGTTCCACTCCTCCAGCGCCAGCTCGACGATGGGCTGCCTCTGACGATTACGCAGCCCGACGCGACGCGCTACTTCATGACCATCTCGGAGGCCGTCAGCCTCATCCTCGAGGCCGGGTCGCAGCCGCAGCCGGCCGACGTCTACGTGCTCGACATGGGAGAGCCGGTGCGAATCATCGATCTCGCCAGGGACCTCGTCAGGCTGAATCGGATCGATCCGGATACCGTCAACTTCACCGTGACAGGGCTGCGTCCGGGCGAGCGATTGCACGAGAAGCTCTTCTACGACGACGAGAACGCAGAGCGCACGCGTCATCCGGGGATCCTGCGAGCCTCGTCCGGCGGGGTCCGCGCCAGCGCCGGCGACATCGAGGCACTGGTCGACGAACTCGCGACCGCGGCGCGCGAGCAGGACGACCATGCCATCCGGGAGCTCCTTCGCCGCAGTGCCGATGTGTCCGGGATGGTCGCGCGCGCCATCGCGCCCGCCGAGCGCATCGAACAGGTACCTGTCGAGGGCGAAGGTCGGAGCGGTCCGCGCGTGGGCTAGGTCGGGTCCAGGACGTCCGACGGCGAGGGACCGGTTCGCCTCAACGCAGCCGCCGCGATCGCCCCGGCAACGACCATGCCGGCCACGCCGAGCAGCTGGCCGATTGGCGCGATGGTCGGCCACAGCGCGGCGAAGAGTCCCGTCACAGCCGTCGCGCCGGCGTAGAGGGCCGTGACCTCGCGGTGGGATCTGCCGCCGGCGACGAGACGCTGGTAGAAGTGCTCGCGGTGCCCTGCGAACAGGTTCTTGCGAGCCACCACCCGCCGCACGAGCGTCACGCCCGTATCGGCCAGTACCACGCTGCACAGAATGAGGACGACGAGCACGTCGACCGATCCCGCCGGCTGTCGGAGCAGGGCTGCCCCGATCCAGAGCCCGAGGAATTGGCTGCCAACGTCCCCCATGAAGCTGGTCGCCGGCGCCGTGTTCCACACGAGGAAGCCCAGGCACGCCCCGGCGACCGCGATCAACGACAGCTCCGCGTCGCCGGCCACGACGCCGAGCGCGGCCAGGGCGATGACGGTTGCCACCGAGCCGAGCATGCCATCGATGCCATCGATGAAGTTGAACGCGTTTGTGATCGCCGTGAGCCATATGGTGGCGAGGACGATCGCCGGCACGCCGCTGAGGGACACGCCGACGCCTCCGATCCCGATGTCGAGCCTGGGAGCGAGCACGACGGCGACGATCGCCGCTGCGGTGAGCTGCGCCAGGTACTTTCCGACTACGGAGCTCCGCCCGAGGTCATCTGCAAGGCCGACGATGCCGAGCCCGACCGCGGATGCCAGGAGGATCGCGGTCGTCGGATCTCCCCAGTCGGCCCCGACGATCCACGCCGCGACGACCCCCGCGATGATGCCGAGCCCGCCGATGCGCGGCGTCGGCACGACGTGCGAGCTGCGGTCGTTCGGGACGTCGAGCAGCCGACGGCGTCGGCTGAAGAGCTCGGCCGCGCGCGTCACCACGAGCGCGACGAGGAAGGCGGTGACTGCCGGCGCGATCGCCGAGTCGATCATCGAGCCTCCCGGTACCACGCGCCGATGCGCCGCGTCGCCGCCTGCATGGTCACCGGCGGCTGGTAGCCGGTCGCCGACCGGAACGAGTCGATTGAATACGAGATCGACCGAGTCAGCGTATCGATCCGCACCGTATCGAGGACGGGGGCGCGGCCCGTGCGCAGCCCGCCCTCGGCCCGACCTGCGAGGCGCAGGACCGCGAGGGGCACGGGCAGCACGCGGAGCCGATCACGGCCCATGCCCGTTGCGAGGCCCTCGACGATCGCTCGCAACGGGTATGAATGCTCATCACCCACGATGAACGTCCGTCGGTAGGTCGCCTCGCACCCAATGCAGAGTCGGACCGCGGCGGCGACATTTGCGACGTAGGTGAACGGGATCATGGCGCGGCCGCCTAGCGGCAGCGGAACCAGCGGCAGGTCCGCGATCCGGCACAGCAGACGCGCCAGGGGCCGCCCTTCCCCGAACACCGAGGTCGGCCGGAGGATCGTGATCGGGACGCTCTCGCCGTAGGCGGCCAGCCGGATCTCGGCGTCGCGCTTACTGCGCCCGTACGGCGTGCGCGGCTCCGTCATCGCGGTTTCGCCCAGCTCGGAGCCGTCCCGATGGCCCATCGCCGCCACGCTGCTGATGTGGATGAGCTGTGCCGCCCCCGCGCGAATGCACTCGGCCGCGAGGACCTCGACGGCCTCGACGTTGTCTCGGCGCAGCCGTGCCCTCCCGGCCTCGGTTCGATCGGTTGCGTTCGCGTACCCGGCGGCGTTGACGACGACGTCGTTCGGTCTGAGCACTCCTCGAACGGACCGCTCGTCGCCAAGGTCGGCCTCGGCGCGCGATGGAGCCACAGCACCCGCTATCCTTGAGCGGATCGTCGATCCGATGAATCCGCCCCCTCCGAAGACCACGATCCTCGTCATGCTGCGCGGCGCGTGACGTCGAGGAGCAGCGCCTCGAGCTGCCGTGCGGTCGAGGGGATCGTATATCGCTCCTCGACGAGCAAACGACCCCGCTCACCCATCTCGCGGCGCTCTCCGGCCGACATTCCCAAGAGCGCCTGGAGCTCGACCACGAGGCTCTCGACGGACCCGGGAACGAAGCAGCGCCCCGCGTTCGCCTCGTTCACCGGCGTGTCCTGCAGCCTGGATGCGAGCAGCACCGGTCGGCCGGCGGCCATGTAGTCGAAGAGCTTGTTCGGGCTGATCCCGTAGTCGTACACGGGCGCATCGGCGAACGACACCAGCAGGACGTCCGCCCGGGCAAGCGCGCCGGAGATGGCCGACTTCTCGATCGGCGGGTGGAAGGACACGTGGTGCAGGTCAAGCTCTCCGGCGCGCCGCACGAGCGCGTCGTGTTCGCCGCCATCCCCGATCAACACTACTGCCAGCCGGTCGTAGGTGGCGCGGTCGGCGTGGCGTAGGTGGTCGAGGGCAGCGAGGAGGGTCGGCAGGCCGTTCGAGACGCCTTGGGCGCCGGCGTACATCAGAACGCTGCGATCGCCCGCCCCATCGAGGATCTCGGCCAGGGAGTCGGGCATTCCCGTGATCGGCATGCCGGCGGCCGTCGCGTTTGGGATGTGCACGCACTTCCGCGGATTGGCGCCGAGCTCGGCGACACGCCGGTCCGCGTGCGGGGGCACGGTCACGATGCGGTCGGCCACGCGATAGCAGAACCGCTCAACCTGTGTGAGGAGCCGGTGGGTCGGGCTTCCTCGACCGATTGCGCCGAGATCCACCAGGACCGATGGCCAGAGGTCACGTACCTCGAACACGAAGGGCACGCGGTGGCGGCGCGCGATCGCCACACCCGCCGGGCCGGCGAGGAGATGCGGCGAGGACGCTAGGACCACATCGGGGCGGCGACGCAGCCGCATCCCAACGACGGTCGCGTGGGCAGTGAAGCGCAGCATGCTGCTGATCCGCCTGCTGTCGTTGCCTCGGTAGGTGCCGGTGTCGAGCCAGCGGAACTGGACGCCGGAGTGGCGCTCGATCGGTGCGGCGCGGCGATCCTCGGCCCGGGTGAGGTAGCTCAAACGCGAGGCGAGGACCGTCACCTCGTGCCCCATCTCGACCAGGGCGGCCCCGAGATCGCCGTGTCGCGTGATGCCCGGCCGCCCGGCCGGCAGGCCATACTGGTTCACAACGAGCAGCCGCATCCGCGCCCGATGTTAGCAAGGAGCGGGCAGCGAACACTCGGCCGCGGCGTGCCTGTCGTCGTCGCCCCGCCCCGGCGGGTTCCGCGAGGGAGCCGCGAAGCCGGTCGAGAACGGAACCGGTAGACTGCGCTCCGTCCGTGCATGAGAGCGAAGAATGTCAGTGACGATCGCCAGGACGGCGATCGTGGTGCCCCTCGTGCGGCTGGGGGACGGCGCCGTCGTGCACGACTGGGTCGTGATCGGCGAGACGCCGGCGGGGATCGAGCCGCGGCCGGTGTCCATCGGTTCGGGTGCCGTGATCCGATCGCACACCGTCATCTATCACGGCAACCAGATCGGAGATCGATTCCAGTCCGGGCATGGCGTGATGATCCGCGAGGACAACGACATCGCCGACGACGTGAGCGTCGGCAGCCATTCCATCGTGGAGCATCATGTCCGTCTTGCCGATGGAGTCCGCCTCCACTCGAACTGCTTCATCCCGGAGTACACCGTCATCGAACGCGACGCCTGGATCGGGCCGTCGGTCACCTTCACGAATGCGCTCTACCCGAAGAGCCCTGGCGCGAAGGCGGACCTTCGCGGCCCGCGCGTCATGGAGCGGGCAAGGATCGGGGCGAACGTGACCGTGCTGCCGGGGGTGACGATCGGCAGCGATGCGCTCGTCGGTGCCGGAGCGGTCGTGGTTCGAGACGTTCCCGAGGGCAGAGTCGTCGTCGGGAATCCGGGACACGTGATCGGCGCGGTCTCCGAGCTCGACGCGTACCGCGCGCCCGACCAGGAACGAACATGAGTAGAGAAGGAGAACCAGTGCACGTGCCACTGGTCGATCTTGCGGCCCAGTACGAGACCATCCAGTCCGACGTCTGGGCCGCCATCGAGCGCGTTCTCGCCAACACCAACTTCATCCTCGGCGACGAGGTCGCCCAGTTCGAGGCGGCCTTCGCCGGCTACGTGCAGGCTGAGGGCGCTGCCGGGGTGGCATCGGGCACCGCCGCCCTCGAGCTCTCGCTGCGTGCTCTGGGCGTGGGAGAGGGCGACGAGGTCATCACGACAGCGCACACCTTCATCGCCACGGCGGAGGCAATCTGCAATGTCGGCGCCCGGCCGGTGTTCGCGGACATCGACCCCGCGACCTTCAACATCGATCCGAATCATGTCGAGGCGCTCATCACGCCGCGGACGAGGGCCATCGTCCCGGTCCACCTCTACGGATACCCCGCAGCCATGCCGTCGCTCCTGGAGATCGCGGCGCGTCGCGATCTCCGGGTCGTCGAGGATGCCGCACAGGCGCACGGCGCCGAGATCGATGGCCGACGCTGTGGCAGCCTCGCCGATGTCGCCTGCTTCAGCTTCTATCCCGGCAAGAATCTCGGCGCCTACGGTGACGCGGGCGCGGTGACCGGCAACGACCCTGCCCTGCTGGACCGAGTCCGCAGGCTGCGCGACCACGGTCGCAGCACGAAGTACGAGCACGTCGAGATCGGCTTTGCGGAGCGCATCGACACGCTGCAGGCCGCGATCCTGAATGCCAAGCTGCCGCAACTCGAGCGTTGGACCGAGGCCAGGCGGAGTGCTGCCGCGCGCTACCGAGCGCTCCTCGCCGACGCACCGCTGGAGCTCCCAACGGCAGCCGACAACGTCCGGCACGTGTATCACCTGTTCGTGGTGCGTTCACCGGACCGGGACGCGCTCCTGGCGCGACTGCGGGCGAACGGCGTCGGCGCGGGGATCCACTATCCGATCCCGCTGCACCGTCAGCCGGCATTCCTCCAGCTGGGGTACGGCGACGTGACGTTGCCGCACACTGAGCGCGCGGCGAACGAGGTCCTGTCCCTCCCCATCTACCCGGAGATCACCGAGGCCCAGCAGGCGCACGTGGCCGCATTGCTTGCAGCCGCGCGAGCATGACCGTTCGGATCGCCCAGGTCGGCCTCGGCTACTGGGGGCCCAATCTTGCCCGCAACCTCGCGACCGTCGACGGCGGGGAGCTGGTGGCGCTGTGCGATGCCAGCCCAGATCGACTCGAGCAGATGCGGAAGCAGATTCCATCGGCCCGGCTTGTCGGCGACTACGGGACGTTGCTCGCCGATGAGGACGTCGATGCGGTGGTGCTCGCGACCCCGGTGGATACGCACTTCGACATGGCGCATGCCGCCCTGGAGGCGGGGAAGCACGTCCTGGTGGAGAAGCCGCTCGCGACGGCCAGCGAGGACTGCGAGACATTGATCCGCCTGGCCGATGAGCGCGATCTACGCCTCATGGTGGGCCACGTGTTCCTCTTCAACGCCGCCGTGACGAAAGTCAAGGAGTACATCGATTCTGGCGAGATCGGAGACGTCTACTACGTTTACTCGCAGCGGCTGAACCTCGGTCAGGTACGGAGCGACGTGAACGCGATGTGGAATTTCGCACCACACGACCTGTCGATCCTCTGCTATTGGCTCGGCGCGGAGCCGACGTCCGTGGCGGCGTACGGACACTCGTACCTCCAGCCGGGCGTGGAGGACGTCGTGTTCATGAATCTCGAGTTTCCTGGCGGGATCGGAGCGAACGTGCACATCAGCTGGCTCGACCCATTGAAGGTTCGCCGCATGACGGTGGTCGGAAGCGACAAGATGGTCGTGTACGACGATGTGAGCGCGGATGCAAAGGTCGTCGTGTATGACCGAGGGGTGACGAAGCGGCTCCAGGATCGCCCCCAGGCTTCGCTCGGCTCGTATCGCTCCTTCGGCGAATTCCAGCTACTCCTCCGTGCGGGTGACGTGCTCATTCCCAAGGTGGAATTCACAGAGCCATTGAAGCTCGAATGCCAGCACTTCGTCGATTGCATCGCCACGGGCGCGACGCCCCTCGCCGATGGCAGGCAGGGGTTGATGGTGGTTCGCGCCCTGGAGACCGCCCAGCGTTCCCTGTCTGGCGCGTAGCCGCGATTGGCGTGGAGAGTGGCAACGCCTACGCCGCGAGGATCTGTTCGTACAGTCCGAGGAGGGAGCGGCTGGCGGCCTCCCAGCTATAGCGATCGATCACCGCCGCCCGCCCTCGATCCGCCATTGCCTGCGACTCTTGCGGATCGTCCAGGAGGCGCGCGATCGCATCGGCGACGGCGCGCGCGGACCTCGGATCAACGGAGATGCCACACCCCGCGACGTCCACGACCCCGCGATACAGCGGGAAGTTGGACGCGACCACGGGCATCCGGGCGGCCATGTACTCAAAGAGCTTCGTCGGGTAGTTCGATGTGTAGTTCGGGATCGGCTTCAGGACGCTGAGCCCGACGCGAGCGTCGCGCAGCCGGTCCTCCACCGCAGGCAGGTCCAGGCGACCGGTGAGCTCGACTTGGCCGGCCAGGCCGTCGAGTTCGGGGGGAGGAGTTCCGCCTTCGAGTGGACCGATCAAAACCAGCCTCACGTCCGGACGGTCGAGGAGGCGGAACGCCTCGATCATGGTCCCGAGGCCGCGGTTGTCGCTCAGTCCGCCGACGTAGATCACCGTGTTGCTCCGATCGGCCAGGCCAGGTGGTTGCTCTTCGCTCGCGTTCGCGCGAGCGAAGTTCTCCACGAGAGCCGTATGTGAGCCGCGGAAGCGCGGCGCGGTGGTTGCGTTGGCAACCACGATGCCATCCAGGAATCGATCCGCGACGCGCTCGACCGTTCCGGCGAGCGCGGCGACCGGGCGGCGGAGGATGACGGGGATCCAATGCTTGCTCATGACCTGCCGCGGGAGGTGCTCGTGCGCGTCGTACACCACGCGCTTGCCGAGTGCTTTCAGGAGGAGCGCAACCGGAATCAGCTCAGGGTCGTGAACGTGGTACAGGTCGGCTCGCTCGCGGAGCGCCAGGCGGAGCGCACGGATCGGGCTGACCGCAAGCCTGTTGAGTCGGGTGCCGGCGCGGGGTAGTCGCCGCACGGAGAGACCGATCACTCCCGGCTCGTCGTCCGACGCCGCGATCAAGATGGTGCGGTAGCCGGCCTCGATGAGCGAGCGACACTCCTTCTGGACGATCCGCGTGTCTCCAGCACCGTGCACCGTCGTCATGTGGACGACGGTCTGGCCATGATGAGGGTGTTCCGGCTCCACGGGCTCGGCGCGCTCCTGGTGCAACTCTTGGGGTCGAGCATAACTGCGGCGAGCCGTCGAGCGCCGATGGGAGCGGGTGGCCCGCGTACCTCACACCGGGCGAGCTTCGGCTACGATCCGGCGGTCGTCGGCATCGTCCAGAGGGGTGCGAACATCCGCGAACTCGAGTCTCGGTTGGCATCGGTGGCCCCGTGGCTGCTCGCCGCGTACCTCATCGTTCCGCCGCTGTTCAAGGCGTCGCTGCAGCCGTTTTCGCCGGTTGACCTGACCGTCTTGCTTGCCATTCCCACCGCCGCGGTCGGCAGCGGCTGGCTCTTCCTGCGCCGCGCCGACCTGGATCGGCGGCGGAAGATCGCCCTCGGCCTGTGGCTCGCTCTCGCGGCGCTCGTCACGGCGGGCATCATCTGGGCGCCTGACACCCGCCTGGCCGCGAGCTCCGCAGCCTATTTCGTGGTCCTGGCCACCCTTCCCCTGCTCGCCGCCTTCCCGGTGGGTGCCGACGAGGCCAGGGTGCGGCAGTTTCTTATCGTTTTCGTGGCCGCCGGCCTGATGTTCGTGGCGATCGCCACCGTGGCGCTCATCGCGGGCGAGCTGGGGGGTCGAGATGTCATCGGCACGAACCGCATCGGTGTGGCCCGCGCCCTGCTGTTCGTACCGCTGGTGGGTATTCCACTGTTCGCCTGGAACCATATCGGTCGCCGCTCATGGGCCCTGGTCGCTGTGTCGGGGTTGGCCGTCTTCCTCGCGGTCGCCACGACGTCGCGCGCCGCGCCGCTGTTCTTTGTCGTGGTCGGCGTGGCGCTCGCGCTTGGAGCGCTCCTCGTCTCCGGCCATCGCAGACGTGTTATGGCACTCTCCGGCGGGATCCTGGTCTGTACGCTCGTTGCCTTTGTCGCGTTGTCGGGTCTGATTTCCGAGCGCTCGGCGTTGCGATTCGGAGGTCTCGTCGACGCCGCCGCAGATGCACTGGATGAACCGGGCACAGCTTCCGGGGACGGGCTCGGAGAGGAAGAGCTCGAGGATCCGGAGGGCCGGCCGAGCTCGATCGTCCAGCGGACTGGCCTGTACCGCCTGGCCGCCCAGCTGTTCCTCGCCCAGCCAGTGGTGGGAGTCGGAACGTCCGGATTCGAGGTGGCCGCCAGGAACGACCCCACTGTCGTGGGCGCCGACTATCCCCACAACCTGCCATTACAGGTCGCATCGGAGTTCGGAATGGTGGGGCTCGCGCTGGTGGGTGCACTCGGGATCCTGGCGGCGATGACGTGGCGTCCATGGACGAGCGTCTCCGTCGCACTCGGCGCGTTGTTCGCGTTCCTATTGCTAAACGCCATGCTCAGCAACGGTGTTTACGAGAATCGAATGCTTTGGGGCGTCTGGCTGGTGCTGCTCGCTTACCAGCCGATCAGAGACAGCGCACCGGAAGGTGTAGCGCACTCTCCGCGCTAGACTCCGCCGGTGGCTCGCATTCTCGTCGTCGAACCGGTCGCACAGCCAGCACAGGATCGCCTCGCGGGTGCCCACGAGACCGTGATCCGCACAGGCGTCGCGAGAGACGAAGTCCTTCAGGTGCTCGGCGACAGGGACGGTTGGGATGCGTTGGTTGTGCGGTCGCAGACGCGCGTCGACGCCGAGCTTCTCGCCGCCGCCGCTCCGCGTCTCAGCGTGGTGGGCGTCGCGAGCGTCGGCGTGGACCGGATCGACATCGACGCGGCCACTCGTGCCGGCGTCATGGTGGTCAACGCGCCGACAGGCAACACCATCGCCGCAGCCGAGCACACGATGGCGCTCATGCTGTCGCTCCTCCGGCATGTGCCTCAGGCCGATGCTTCCGTCCGCGACGGAAAGTGGGAGCGGACGCGTTACACGGGCGAGGAGCTTCGCGGCAAGACGCTCGGCATCGTGGGGCTTGGAAAGATCGGCAAGGCCGTGGCGCGGCGCGCGACGGCGTTCGAGATGCGGGTGCTCGCCAGCGACCCGTACCTGACCGAGGAGCAGGTGTCGGAGCATGGCGCTCGGCTCGTCGGGCTGCCGGAACTGCTGAACCGGGCTGATGTCATCACGGTCCACACCCCGCTCACCTCGCAGACACGGGGGATGATCGGGCGTGCGCAGCTTGAAGCGATGAAGGAAGGCGCGTACGTCCTCAACGTCGCGCGAGGAGGCATCGTCGACGAGCAGGCGCTGGCCGACGCCCTGGCCGCCGGCCGCCTCGCCGGCGCCGCGGTCGACGTCTTCTCCACCGAGCCGATGTCGGCCGACAACCCGCTTCGCGCCGCGCAGAATGTCGTCTTCACGCCGCACCTCGGCGCGTCGACGGCGGAGGCGCAGGACCGCGTCGGGCTCGAGATGGCCGAGCAGGTGCTGATGGCGCTGAGCGGCGTGACCCCACCGTACGCGGTCAATGCGCCGGCGATCCCACCCGACGTGGCGCCGCGTCTGCGTCCGTACGTGGAGCTCGGTCGGCGCATGGCGATCCTCGCCCGCCAGATCGCCCCAGGGGCGTTCGGAACCGTCTCGCTGACGTATGCCGGGGAGATCGCCTCCGGGGAGTGCGCTCCGATCCGAACAGCGGCGCTCGCGGGGATCCTCGAAGCGGTCACCGACCAGCGGGTGAATGCGGTGAACGCCGACCTCGTCGCCCGTGAGCGCGGGCTGACGATCCGGGAGGAGCGCACGGCATCGTCCGAGCCTTGGGCGTCGCTGGTCGAGCTCGCGCTCGGATCGGCTGACGGACAACCCACGGTCGTGCTCGCCGGGTCGACCGCCCATGGCCGATCGCACCTTGCGGCCATCGACGGGTTCGCGATCGATGCGGAGCTCGCCGGTCTCATCCTCGTCACCCGCCACCAGGACCGACCCGGCATCGTCGGGGCGGTCGGCACCATCCTGGCCGAGGCCGGGATCAACATCTCGTCGCTGGAGCTTTCGCGCCTCTCCGAGCGGGGCGACGCGATGATGTTCATCGCAGTCGACGACCCGGTGGATGACCCCGTGCTCGAGCGGATTCGATCGGCGGACGGCATCCTCGAGGCCGGGGTGGTCGTGCTCCCCGCCGCCTGAGCGCGGTATCTCGGGGCGGTCGGTATCATCGATCCCATGCCCAAGCCGTTCGCCTCGTCCGCCGACCTCGAGGAGAAGACGGCGACGCTGGAGCAGCTGGCCGACGGCGTCTACGCCTACACCGCTCAGGGCGACCCGAACGTCGGCGCCATCGTCGGGACGGACGCAATCCTGGCGATCGAGGCCCGCGCGACGCCCTATATGGCGCAGAAGTGGATCGAGGTGCTCCGCGCCGAGGTCGGCGACCTTCCCTTCGGCGATCTCGTCCTGACCCACTACCACGCCGTGCGGACGCTCGGCGCCTCGGCATTCGGGGCACGCCGGATCATCGCCCACGACAACACGCGCGCGCTGATCGAGGAGCGCGGGGCGGCGGACTGGGCGAGCGAGCAGGGCCGCATGCCGCGGCTGTTCGCCGGGGCCGAGACCATCCCCGGGCTGACCCATCCGACCGACACCTTCGCCGATCGGCTGACGCTCGACCTGGGCAATCGCCGCGTCGAGCTCCGCTACCTCGGGCGCGGTCACACGTCGGGCGACATCGTCATCTGGCTGCCGGACGAACGGATCCTGTTCGCCGGCGACCTGGTCGAGGCGCAGGCGGCGCCGTACATGGGGGACTCGTATCCGGGGGAGTGGTCGACCACCACGCTTGATGCGGTCGCAGCCCTCGAGGCTCGGCAGCTCGTCGGTGGCCGCGGGCCGGTCGTCGCGGACGCTGCCGTGGGCCGGGCCATCGAGGACACCCGTGCGTTCCTGCGCACCACGCTGGAGGGTACCCGCGGCGTGAAGGAGCGCAACGGCGGGCTGAAGGAGGCCTTCCTCGAGGTCCACGCCGCGCTCGCGCCGCGGTACGCGGGATTCCCGATCTTCGAGCACACCATGCCGTTCAACGTCCAGCGCACGTGGGACGAGCTCGATGGCATCGAGCATCCTCGGATCTGGACCGCCGATCGGGACCGGGAGGTCTGGGACGCGCTCGCCGACTGATCCTGGCGCCGAGGTCGCGGTCATCGGTGCCGGCGCGGTCGGCATGACGCTCGCCGGGCGCCTCGCCCAGTACGGCGTGCGGGTGGAGATCTTCGAGCAGCAGCCCAGCGCCGAGCGTGCCGGCTCGAGGGCGATCTGCATGCAGCGCGAGACGCTCGAGATCTGGGCGCGTCTCGGCATCGGCGAGCGAGTTGCGGAGCGCGGGATCCAATGGCGCGTCGGCCGCACGTACTACCGGGCGCGCCAGCTGTTCGAGGTCCACCTCCCCGAGGGCGACGAGCACTTCCCGCCCTTCGTCAACATCAGCCAGTCCGAGGTCGAGGATCTGCTCGAGGCCCGCCTGGCGCAGCTCGGGGTTCCGATTCATCGCGGTCGCCGTCTGAGTGGCCTCGACCAGGACGCCGATGGAATCGTGGCAACCCTCGAGACCGCAACGGGTCCCGAGACGCATCGGTTCGCGTACCTCGTGGGCGCCGACGGGGCGCACTCGGGCGTTCGGCACGCGACCGACATCGGGTTCCCGGGCCACACGTTCCACGACCGCTTCCTCATCGCCGACGTCCGCATCGATCTGCCCTTCGCGAACGAGCGCCACTTCCACTTCGACCCGCCGTGGAACCCCGGCCGCCAGGTGCTCCTGCATCCCCAGCCGGACGGGATCTGGCGCATCGACTGGCAGGTGCCTCCCGAGACCGACGTCGAGGAGGAGCGCCGCAACGGGGGCCTCGACCGACGGATCCGGGCCGTGGTCGGCGAGGGAGCGCCGTACGAGCTGGTGTGGGCGACGGCCTATCGGTTCAGCCAACGCCTGGCCGATGCGTTCGGCGCGGGTCGCGTCTTCCTGGCCGGCGACGCGGCGCACGTCATGTCGCCATTCGGAGCCCGCGGGCTGAACTCGGGCGTGGCGGACGCGGAGAACCTCGCGTGGCGGCTCGCCTGGGTGCTCCGCCACGGGGCAGCCGACGCCCTGCTGGACGGCTACCAGGCTGAGCGGCGTCCGGCCGCGGCGGAGAACCTCGCGGCGACGGACGCGACGATGCGCTTCATGGCGCCGCACGGATCGTTCGCCAGGGCCTGGCGCGCCACCGTCCTGGGGATGGCGCCACGGTCGCGCTGGTTTCGGCGCCGCGTGAACTCCGGGCGCCTGGCGGAACCCGCGACCTACGCGACGGACAACCAGCCGGACGATCCTCGCCTGCCGCGCCACGGATCGGTCGCGCCCGACCTGTACCTGCCGGTCGGCGGCCGCCTCCGTGAGCGCCTCGGCGCGGAGTTCGCGCTCGTCGCCCCGCGCCCGGTCCACTCGGCCCTACCGGTCATCGTCGTCGGCGAGGGATCGGCATACGGCGACACGCGCGCATGGCTGATTCGCCCCGACGGCTACCTCGTCGACAGCCGCACGCTGGACAGCGCCGGCGACCTGGAGTCGCTCGTGCCCGGCGCGATGGCGTCGAGTCCCTAGCGGCGCCAACCTCCTGCGGACGGCCGACCTGCTCCCGGCGCGACCTCAGCACGCGAACGTCCCGACAGCGAGGGAATCACGGCGACGGCGAAGGCCATGAGCCCCAGCCCGATGAGCAGCGGGGCCAGCCAGGCCGGGATCCCGCTCGCATCGCCGAAGGGAAGGGCCGTGTCCGGCTGGTCACCCTCGTGGCTGCCCTGGATGGCGTCGGCCGCGGAAACCTCAGCAGCCTGCGCCGCCGACGTCGCCGGAGCCGCCGGCGCCGGGGTGGCGGCGGCAGCACCCGAGCCCGCCGAAACGACCGTGATGGTGGCCACCATCTCATCGTGGTATTGGCACACGTACGTATACATGCCGGCCTCCGCAAAGGTGAACGAGAAGGTCTGCCCAGGCTCGAGGTTGCCCGAGTCAAAGGCGCCTTCGGCCGTCACGGTGTGCGGTGAGTCATCCGCGTTCGTCCAGGTCACCGTGTCGCCGACCGACACGGTCAACGACGCCGGGCTGAAGGACCCGTCGCCGACCTCGACGGCATGCGTGGCGGCCGCAGCCGGTGGCGGCAGCGCGAGCGGCGCGAGACCGGCGACGGTCGCCAGAGCGGCCGCGGCCAGTCGAGGCGCTCGGCGGACGATGGGCGATGAGACGGACAGCATGAAGGATCCCCACTGCAGGCTTGACATCGGTATCGAGACCGCGGGCGCCTCAAAGGTTTCAGCGCGCCTCGAGCCGGATCATGCCGGCGAGACCGATGGGGATCGGGTGTGGATAACCGCCGCCCGGTGCCCGAGACTCGTGGACAACCTCCCTTGCGAGGGCTGCGGCGCTCGACCAGAATGGTGGTGTCCCGAAGGGGCAGCTGGTGGATCCGAGATCACCTCAACGATTGCCGCGGTTCCTTCGGGACGTTTCTGTGCCCAGCGCGGCCTTCGGTCCGGTCGCTCAGAACGCCCACTGGCCGGCGGCGAAGCGCCACGCGAAGTAGGCCATCGCCGTGGCCGACCCGGCGCCGATGAGCCAGCCGGCCCAGCGCCAGCGCTCGGCGATCAGCGCCGCCCAGACCACGATGCCGAACAGCACGAGGCTGTAGCGCGGGACGCTCATCACGAACCCGGTGCTCACCATGAGCAGCCAGTTGCCCGCCATCCAGACGCCCCACGTCGGACGCAGCCAGAGGATGGTGGCCACCGTCGCGACCAGCCCGAGGCCGGTGAACAGCAGCTCCATCCAGCCCAGCATGAACGCGGTATCCGCGTCCGCGTTCGCGGTCCAGTCGACGATCCCCGCGATCCCCTCCCAGGGCGGAGACAGGTCCTTGAACCAGTGTGAGCGCTGGATCTCGCTGAAGGCGAACGGGTCGCCGTAGACCGCGAGATTCACGCCCAGGTAGACCGCGAAGCCGATGGCGACGCCGGCCAGCGCCCCGAGTGGAGCGACCTCCAGGCGTCGATGCAATCGCCACTGGAGCCACGCCTCCACCCCCAGCGCGGGGATGAGGACGAGGCCGTTGACGCGCGTCAGCGCCGCCAGCCCGCCGAGCACACCGGCGGCCCACCATCGGTCCGAGCGCGCCAGCCAGAGCGAGCCGAAGGCGAGGGCGAGGAACAGCGACTCGGTGTACCCGATGTGCAGGAAGTAGGCAGTGGGGAAGACCAGCAGCAGTGCGGCCGACCAGCGGGCGACCGTCGCACCGAGATCGGCGCGCACGAGCCGATACAGCACCGGGGCGACGAAGAACGACGCGACCGTGCTCACCACGAAGGCCGCAACCACCGGCGCCCCGATGACCGCGTTCACCGCCGCCACCAGCCACGGGAAGAGGGGAAAGAAGACGATGTACAGGTCGAGATCCCCGGGAAAGACCTGCGCGTAGCCGGGTGGCGGCGTGAGGTTCCCCGGGTCGTTGGCCATGTAGCCGAAGACGGCGATGTCGGTGTAGTGGGGCGCGTCCCATCGGTCCCAGGGGGCGAGGAGGCCCGGCGGACGGCCATCGGCGGCCCACAGCGCGACGACCCCGATCGCCAGCACCGCGATCTTGGTCGCCAGCGTCAACGTCAGCAGGATGCGGTCGTCGTGGGTGAGCCAGCGGGGGACCATCCGCGGGATCATATCGGTCGATCGGCGGTTGGACCGATGCGGTGGCCGCCTGTTACCATTCCGCCCTTCGGTCGGGGCGTGGCGCAGCTTGGTAGCGCGCGTCGTTCGGGACGACGAGGTCGGAGGTTCAAATCCTCTCGCCCCGACCAGCTAGCCCTTCCTTCGCTCGGTCGACATCAACCGGCCACTCGTCGAACCGCCTTTTCGACCCAGGCGCGGCCCGGCGCCAGCCCGAACGGGCCCCCGCGGTGTGGCACTACGCGCCCCGTCGAGAGGTCGACTGTCCAGGCAGCCATCCAGACCTTGTCGTGTACGTTGTTGCGCTTGAGCGTGCGCACGTAGTCGACGGTCGGAGCTGGCGGCGGTTGATCGAACACGTATGCGATGAGCCCGAAGGAGCCCCCCAGCCAGGAGACGTCAGCGTAGACGAGCGCGTAGAAGCGCTCGGTCAACCGCTTCATGACGGCGGGCTCGAGGCCGTCGGCACGGACCATGGCAATCGCGGTGTTGGATCCCCAGTACCCGCGCGTTCCCACGTAGTCGAACGGCGGCGGCTCGGCGACCAGGTGAGCCTGCTCAGGATCAGGTTTCATCGGCCGGAACCGCTTCTCCGCCGTCAGCAGTGCGGCGAGCCGGTCGATTCTCTCCGTGGCCATCGCTCTCCCGCTATCTCGATTCGGCGTTGCGCCCTCACATCATGGGGGGCGAGCCGTGCGCTGCTTGGCAGCGCGAGCCGGCCGCCCAGATGCGGTCGAGACGATCGCCACGGCTTGAGGCTCCAACCGGAATCGGTCGGAGCCTCGGCGCCAGTCCCCCTAGGTTGTTAGCGCCGGCCGTGCGTTGCGGGCGCGTGCGGCGTCGAGTGCGAGGTGAGGGAGGTGGCAGCGTGCCGCAGCCAGGCAACCGGATGCCAGCCACCCATCTGGCTCGCGGCGGAGCCGCGGCGCGCCTGCTTCGCGCGACGGTTGGCTTCCGCCTCCGCCATGAACTCGTCCTGTCGGGCGGTGGCGAGGTTGTGCATCGTATAGGAATTCATGTCGACCTCCGGCTCGGGTCCGCGTCAGTTCGGATGCGTCCACCTTCCACCAGGAGGACCGCCCGCGGTGATCCGTTGCCGGACCGCGGCATGGTCAATCGCGGGGCACGGCAATGGTCGCGCCGCATGCTCATGCGGTGTCGCCCAGCCGACGTTCCTAGCCGGCTTGCGGTGCCTCCCACAGCTCCACCGGATCCGGAATGCCCCGCAGTCGATGAGTGCCGAGTGCCCGCAGTTCCGAGGCTCCACCCTCCCCGAGCCCTGCGGTCACGGAGCGCGAGATGAGCACCTGGCCGCCATCCGCCATCGCGCAGATGCGTGCCGCCGTGTTCACGGCGATCCCGACGTAGCCGGTCGGGGTGAGCGTCGGGCGGCCGCCGTGGAGCCCGATCCGCACCAGCACCTCCCGACCGTCGGGCCATGCAGCCGAGGCGATCTCGCGCTGCGCCGTGAGGGCGGCATCGAGCGCACCGCGCGCCGATGTGAAGACCGCGAAGTACTCGTCGGCGCGGGCATCGACCTCCGTGCCGCCGGCGTGCCGCACCGCTGCGCGCAGGAGGCGGCGGATCGTGGTGAGCATCGGACCGTATCGGTCTCCGAGCTCGGCGATGTGCGTGGACGAACCGACGAGATCGGCGAACAGCAGGCTCAGCTGGCCCGTCGGCAAGCGAGGTCGCAGCTGAGCATCGATGAACCCGACCGGCACGATGCCGTGGCGCTTCGCAGCCCTCAGCAGCTTCGTGCGAGCGCGGTCGCGAGCCGCCTCGTCCTCGAACAGGACGCGGCTGAAGCGGCCGAGCGCATTGCGGACGTGCGCCTCGTCGTTGATCGGCAGCCGGCGCCTGCCCTGCGAGTCGACGTAGGCGAAGGCGCTGTCCGGCAGCGCGGCCCGATCGCGGGCGCGGAGGTCTGCCATGCCGACATGATGGCAGACGAATCCTGCCCCCGGCTGTCAGGAATCAGACCGTAGGCGCGGCAGCACCTCACGTCCGAATACTTCGACGAAGCGCTCCTGCTCGGGACCGACCTCGTGGAGGTAGAGGGCGTCGAAACCGCGCGCCAGGTCCTTTTCGAGCCAGCCGACGTGGCGAGCGAGGTCTGACGAGATCCGCACCGCGTCGTCGAGGTCCTCGGGCGCGACGTGCGTCGCCGCGGCCGCGATCTGGTCGGGGTGAGCCAGATCGGTCATCACTGCATTCGGCAGTGTGTTCTGGCGCCATTGCGCGAAGGCCGCGTCCCGCGCCTCGGACTCGGTGGGCGCGTAGGCAAGGTGAACCTGGAGGTACATCGGCTTGCCCCCGCCCCCGTTCGAGCGGAAGGCCTCGACCACGGCGTCGAGCTGGTCGTCGGGCTGGGCGACGGTGATGAGCGCATCCGCCCACTCCGCGACCCATGCAGCGGTCGAGGGCGTGACCGCGGCACCGACCAGCATCGGCGGCGTGATCGGGCGCGTCCACAGCCGCGCCTCCGAGACTCGGACGTGGCCGTCCTGCGAGACGATCTCGCCGGTCCACAGCCGTCGCATCATCTCGGCCGCCTCGCGAAGCCGCTCGTTCCGCTCGGGCTTGGCGGGCCACCGATCCCCGGTGATGTGCTCGTTCAGCAGCTGCCCGGAACCGACCGCGATCCAGAAGCGGTCGGGAAACATCACTGCCAAGCGTTGCCGATGCCTGGGCCACGATGGCCGGGTGGTAGCGCTGGCCGGGCGCATTCACCACGCCGAACGGCATCGACGTGGTCGCGAGCGCGGCGCCGAGCCACGACCACGCGAAGCCGGACTCGCCCTGCTCGTCGCTCCATGGCGCCCAATGGTCGGAGCACATGCCGCCGTCGAAGCCCGCGGCCTCCGCCTGCTGCACGAGGCGCAGCAGGCGGTCGGGGCGGAACTGCTCGTGGCTCGCGTGGAATCCGAGGATGGGCCTGGTCACCTTACTCGCCCTCCCGCCGACCGAACCAGTGGTAGCCGTACGGCGGCAGCTCGCACCGCAGCCGGTCGTCGGTGATCTGCGGCGTCGGCGCGTCGGCGGGCCCGAACAGGTGGCGCCACGGCCCTCCGGACGCCTCGCGAGGGATGCGCACAGCGCAGCGTGCCGGCTGGTCCCCGAAGTTGTGGACGGCAAGCGCGCTGCCGCCGTCCCACGTGGCGACGTGGGCCAGCACCTGCGGGTTGCGGGCGCCGAGCACGCGCCAGCCACCCCAGCCGAACTCGGGCCACTCCTTGCGCGTTCGGATGGCGCGCTCCATCCAGTTCAGCAGCGACGCTGGATCGTGCCGCTGCCGCTCGACGTTGAGCTCGCGGTACCCGAACGGACCGTCCCGGACCACCGGGCGGGGGAGCCGCTCCTCGGGAGCGGTGCTGAACCCGCCGGCGGGTCGGTCGCTCCACTGCATCGGCACGCGCACCGCCTCGCGATCGGTCATCGCCTGGTTGTCGCCGAGGCCGATCTCCTCCCCGTAGAAGAGCACCGGGGTGCCGGGCAGGCTGAACAGCAGGCTGTAGGCGAGCTCCAGGCGGCGCCGGTCACCGTCGACCATCGTCGGGAACCGCCGTCGAATGCCTCGCTCGAACAGCCGCATGTCCTTCTTCGGGGCGAAGGCGGCGAACACCTCCTCCCGCTCGGGATCGCTCAGCTTGTCCAGGCTCGCCTCGTCGTGGTTCTTGATGAAGTTGGCCCACTGGCCCTGCGGCGGGATCGGCGGCAGCGACGTCAGGGCCTCGGCGACCTGCGTCGCATCGTGCCGCACGAAGGACAGGTACAGCGCCTGGTTGGTGATGAAGCTGAACAGCATCTGCATCTCGTCGCCGTGCTGTCCGAAGAAGCGCTCCAGCTTCCCGATCGGCTCGTTCGCCTCCGCCAGCAGCATCACGTCGCCACGGCGGCGACCGGCGAATTCGGCGATGTCGCGGAGGTACCCGTGCGGGTCGGCGGTGGCGGGGTTGTCCGGGTCGACCTGCTCGATCAGGAAGGGCACCGCGTCGATGCGGAAGCCGGACAGGCCCAGCTCGAGCCAGAAGCCGATGACCTTGTGGATCTCGTTGCGAACGAGCGGGTTGTTGATGTTGAGATCGGGCTGATGGGGATAGAAGCGATGCATGTACCAGCGCTTGGCGGACCGGTCGTAGCTCCAGATGCTCTCCTGCTTCCCGGGGAAGATCACTCCCTCGGCAGCGTTCGGCGGCTTCTCGTCGGCCCACACGTAGAAGTCGCGATAGATCGGGTGTCCCTTCCGCGCCAGCTGGAACCACGGGTGATCGACCGAGGTGTGGTTGATGACCAGGTCGGCGATGACGCGGATGCCGCGCTCGCGCGCCGTGCGAACCAGCTCGACCAGGTCCCCCAGCGTGCCGTACGTGTCCGCGATCCCGTAGTAGTCGGCAACGTCATAGCCGTAGTCGCGTTCCGGCGAGGGATAGATCGGCATGAGCCACAGGCACGTCACACCCAGGCCTGCCAGGTAGTCGACCCGCCGGGTGAGGCCGTCGAGGTCGCCGATGCCGTCGCCGTTGGTATCGAGGAACGAGGCGGTATCGACGCAGTAGACGACGGCGTTCTTCCACCACAGGTCGCTGGTCGCTTCCAGGCTCATGCGTCGTCCATCTGCACGGGGCGTTCCCGGGTGGCTCTCGAGCGACCGATCCGCCACGCGGCGTCGCCTCCGGCTGAGCTGTCGGGTACTGTGCCCGCCATGGCAGTCGCACGCCTTGCCACACATGAATGGCCGCCGTCAGGCCGCGATTCGTCCGGTGCGGAGGTCGCGGTGCTCGTTCATGGCATTGCGGGCTGGCACCGCACCTGGTGGCGGGTCGGTCCAGCCTTGGCCGAGCGTGGCTGGCGCGTGGTGGCGGTTGATCAGCGAGGACACGGCCGCTCGGCGCGCATCGACGGCTTCGTGACGATCGCGGACTTCGCCGGCGACCTGGCCGCGGCCATCGAGGACATCGGCGCGCCTGTCGACGCGCTGATCGGGCATTCGCTCGGCGCGTCGGTCTCGGTCGAGATGGCTCACCGGCGTCCCGAGCTCGTCCGCCGGCTGGTGCTCGAGGATCCGCCAACCATGACCCGGGCCGGGGACGTCGCGTGGCTGGAGAACTTCGATCGCGAGCTGCAGGCTGCCCACGCCGATCCGGAGGGCGAGGTGGCTCGCGAGCTTGCCGCCAATCCTTCGTGGCTGGAAGAGGACGCGCGCCAGGATATCGACGGCAAGCAGCTCGCGGATCGGGTCGGGCTGCTGGCGACGTTCGGCCGCGACACCGGAGCGCGCGTGCCGGAGCTTCTTCCGCAGCTGACCGTGCCGGCGCTGGTGATCCTGGCGGCCGAGGACCGCTCCGTCTGCCGCGGCGAGCCGCGTCGGCGCCTCGAGCGGGAGCCCCCGCCAGGCGGGCGCGTCGCCGTCGTCGATGCCGGGCACACGATCCACCGCGACCGGTTCGACGACTATCTCACGGCCACCCTCGACTGGATCGAGGCGGCCGCGTGACCGACCTTGAGACCGTCGCGGCGTGGCTGAGCGGGGCACGCTCGATCGTTGCGCTGACCGGGGCCGGCGTCAGTACCGAGTCGGGCATCCCGGACTTCCGCGGCCCGGAAGGGATCTGGACACGGGATCCGCGCGCCGAACGGCTCAGCAACATCGGCTACTACGTCGCCGACGCCGGCATCCGGCGCGAGGCGTGGCAGCGCCGGCTCGACCATCCAGCGTGGGGTGCCAGGCCGAACGCGGCGCACCGGGCGCTGGCCGACCTGGATGCGGCGGGCCGGCTCGACCTGCTGGTGACCCAGAACATCGACGGGCTGCACCTCGCGGCCGGCTCGTCGCCGGACCGGGTCGTCGAAATCCACGGCTCGATCCGCGAGTCTGCATGCCTCGCTTGCGGCGACCGCCGCCCCATGGCCGAGACGCTGGGTCGCGTGCGCGAGGGTAACCCGGACCCGGCGTGCCTGGCCTGCGGAGGCATCCTCAAGTCGGCCACGGTGAGCTTCGGGCAGAACCTGGACCCGGCACTGCTGGCCCGCGCCGAGGCCGCCTCCGTCGCGGCCGATCTGTTCCTCGCCATCGGGACCAGCCTCACGGTCTACCCGGTCGCTCGCTTCCCGGAGCTCGCCCTCGACGCCGGTGCCCGGCTCGTCATCGTGAACGCGGAGGCGACGCCGCTCGACGACCGCGCGCACGCCGTGCTGCGCGGCCGCGCGGGCGAGCTGCTGCCGAGGCTCGTCGCGGGCGTTGCGCCGGTGGGCCGGTAGGCTCGGCCGCATGGACCACATGAGCATCCGCGATGTACCCGGCATTCGGGTTGGCCACTGGACCGATTCCGAGGCCCGCACCGGCTGCACCGTTGTGCTCGGACCTGACCACGGGATGGTCGCCGGTGTCGACGTGCGCGGTTCGGCCCCCGGCACGCGAGAGACCGATCTTCTGCGTCCGACGGCGCTGGTGGAGCGCATTCATGCCATCTGCCTGGCCGGTGGGTCCGCCTTCGGGCTGGCCGCCGCGGACGGCGTGATGCGCCGCCTTGCCGAGCGCGGAGTCGGGTTCATCACGGCTGTCCGGCCGGTCCCGATCGTGCCGGCCGCCATCCTGTTCGACCTGGGCGTGGGCGACGCGGGCGCCTACCCGACGGCGGATGCCGGCGCCGCCGCCACAGTGGCGGCCGAGGCAAACGACGGCCCGCTGGAGGGGCGGGTCGGTGCCGGCTCGGGGGCGACCGTCGCCAAGCTGAGTGGGGCGGCGCACGCGCGCCCCGGCGGTGTGGGCAGCGCCGCCCGACGCCTTCCGGGCGGCCAGGTGGTCGGCGCGCTGGTGGTGAACAACGCGCTCGGCGACGTGTACGCGCGGGACGGCAGCCTCCTCGTCGGCCGCGCCCGCGGACGCGGCGCACCCTCCGTCGGCGGGCAACACCACCCTAATCGTCGTGGCCACCGATGTGTCGGTCGACCGCGCGCAGGCCCGCAAGCTGGCCGAGCTCGGCCACGATGCGCTGGCACGCGGCATCCGACCGGCGCACACGATGTTCGACGGCGACGTGGTGTTCGCCGTGTCGTCCGGTGACGGGGCGCCCAACCACCCGGAGACACTGCTTGAGATCGGGGCTGCCGCCGACGACGCGATCGGCGAGGCGATCGAGCGCAGCGTGGCGGGCTGAGCGCCTACCAGTCGCGCCAGACCTCGCCGTCCGGGATGGCCAGCGGCAGATCGGCCTCGAAGGCGCGCAGCTCCTCCGCGGCGATCTTGTACTCGTGCTCCTCCGCGGGGTACGCGCCCGACCGCACGTCCTCGGCGAACGCGGTCAGGCCGCGCCGGATTTCGCCCGCCACGTCGGCATAGCGCTTGACGAAGCGCGGTGCGACCCCCTCGTTGATGCCGAGCAGGTCGTGCCACACCAGCACCTGGCCGTCGCAACCCGGCCCGGCACCGATGCCGATCGTCGGGATCGTGAGCGCCTTCGACACGCGTGAGGCCACCTGGCTGGGCACGGCCTCCAGCACGATGGCAAAGCAGTCCGCCGCCTCGAGCTGGCGAGCGTCGTGAAGCAGCTGCCGCGCGGCGGTGGCGGTGCGGCCCTGCGCCTTCATGCCGCCCAGCTTGGTCGCCGTCTGCGGGGTGAGGCCGAGGTGGCCCATCACCGGGATCCCGGCGTCGACGATGGCGCGGACGCGCGAGATCATCGGCCCCGCGCCCTCGAGCTTCACCGCATCGGCCCCGGCCTTGACCAGCAGGACGGCGTTCTCGACCGCCTCGGTGTCCGAGGCCTGGAACGAGCCGAACGGCATGTCGCCCACGACCAGGGCGCGCGGCTTCGCGCGCGCCACGGCCGAGGTGAGCATCATCGCCTCGGCCATGCTGACCGGCACGGTGGTGTCGTAGCCGAGGACGTTGTTGCCGGCGGAGTCGCCCACCAGGATGAGGTCGATCCCGGCCTCCGAGGCCAGCCGCGCCGAGGGATGGTCGTAGGCGGTGACCATCACGATCTTCCTCCCGGCGCGCTTCATGGCGCCGATCTCCGGCAGTGGCAGCGCGTCGCGGGGCGGCTGGTCGGTCATGCGCGAAGCGTCCTCCGCACGCTGGCCGTTGTCAACGCGGCGCCGGCCGAGCGAGGGGGACGTTGTCGATGAGCCGTGTCGGGCCGAGACGGATCGCGGCCACCAGCGTCGGGACGTCGAAGTCGGCGACCGCAATGTAGTCGACCGCGATTCCCTCGGTCGGCTCCAGCACGGCGCGCGCGGCGTCTGTCGGGTCCGACCCCGCCACCTGCGCGGCACGCCCGGCCTCCAGCGCCCGCGGCAGGGCGAGCGCCGTCGACCGCTCAGACGCGCTCAGGAACCGATTGCGGGAGCTCATCGCCAGTCCGTCCGGCTCGCGGACGGTGGGGACCGCCACGATCTCGGGCGGCAGGTGCAGGTCGGCCACGACCCTACGCACGACGGCTACCTGCTGGGCGTCCTTCTGGCCGAACCACGCCGCGTCCGGTGCGACGATCGTGAACAGCTTGGTGCACACGGTCGCGACGCCTCGGAAGTGGCCCGGCCGAGATGCTCCCTCGAGCATCGTGCCGAGCTCCCCGGGGTCGACCCAGGTGTCGAACCCGGGCGGATAGAGCTCATCGGCGGAGGGCGCGAACAGCAGGTCGACGCCCTCCGCGTCGGCGTCGCGCGCGTCGGCCGCCTCGTCGCGCGGGTAGCGTGCCAGGTCGGATGCCTCGTCGAACTGGGCCGGGTTGACGAACAGGCTGACGACGAGAACGTCGGAGGCGGCCCGGCCAGCCCGGATCAGGGCTCGATGCCCGTCATGAAATGCTCCCATCGTCGGCACCAGTCCGATGCGCAACCCGGCGCGACGCGGCTCCTCCAGGGCGTCACGGACCTCGGCGATGGTCCGTACAGTCCTCATCGCGGCGTAGCGTCCGCCAGCGCCCGGTAGAGGGCAACCAGGTCCGGCGCGCGCTCCTCGAGGGCGGCGAGGTGCGCCTCGACGGTCGACCAGTCGCCGCGGGCGATCGGCCCAGTGAGGTCGAACCCGTTCTCCATGGTCCGGGTCATGAGCGGCACGATCGCCTCGGGCGGCGCATCAACCTCGCGCAGCAGCCGCGTGGCGATGGCATGCAGGGTGACCAGATAGTTGCCGCCAAACGCCCCAGCGGCGTGGTACAGAGCCCGATCCGCCTCGGCGACCTCGAACGGTCGCATGCCGAGCGCCTCCGCCAGCCAGCGGGCCCGCGCCCGCGCGTCCGGCGATTCGGCACCGATGGCGGCCCAGGCTCCGTCGAGCTGCTCCGCGCCTCGTTCCCGGGTCAGCGTCTGAAGCGGGTGGACGCTGAAGCGGAGCCGATGCGGCTCGAGCGCCGTCAGCCGGGTCGCGCCGCTGACATGGGCGATCCATGGGCCGACCGGCACGCCGGTCGCCACCTCCCCGATCACGGCATCGGGCACACACAGCAGGACGAGCTCCGCGCCGGGCTCCGGGGAGCGGCCATCGGTGACGGCCAACCCACGCTCCAGCAGCCGGGCGCGGATCGCCCCGCCGGCGCGGCCGGTGCCGATGACGTGAACCCGTTCGAACATCGGCCCGAGTCTACCGGCGGCTCAGGCCAGCACGCGGCGCAGTGCCGAGCGAGCGGCGTGCATCCCGCACAGCCCATGGACACCGCCACCCGGCGGGGTGGAGGACGAGCAGATGAAGATGCCGGGGTCCGGCGTCGAGTACGGGTCGAGGCGCACGGCCGGGCGTGTGAAGAACTGGGCCCAGTGCATGAGGCCACCGTTGATGTCGCCGCCGACATCGTTGGGGTTGTACGCCTCGAGCGCGGTGGGGGTCAGGACGTGCTGCGCCACGATCCGGTCACGGAAGCCGGGTGCGAATCGCTCGAGCTGGCCCAGGATCCGGTCGGTGGCATCGCCGTCCCAGCCATTCGGCACGTGGCAGTACGCCCAGACCACGTGGCGTCCCTCCGGCGCGCGCGACCCGTCGAAGCGACTCGGCTGCGCCACCAGGACGAAGGGCCGGTCGTGCACCCGCCCGCGCGCCACGGCCCGCTCGGAGGCCGCCACTTCCTCGAACGTCCCGCCCAGGTGCACGGTGCCGGCGCCCGCCAGCTCCGGGACTCGCCACGGGATGGGGCCGTCGAGCACGATGTCGAGCTTGAACGTCCCCGGGCCATATCGGTATCGCCGCAGCTGGCGCGCGTACAGCCCGCGGAGCCGGTCACCGGCCACGGCGAGGACCTGGCGCGGCGTGAGGTCCAGCAGCGCGGCGCGATGCCTCGGCAGCTCGTCGAGCGACCGCACCTCGACACCGGTCGTGATCGTTCCGCCGGCCTCGCGCAGAACCGATGCGAGCGCATCGGCGATGCGCACGGCGCCTCCCCGCGGGATCGGCCAGCCGACCGAGTGGGCGCTGGCGAGAAGCGACAGGCCGATGCCGCCGGTCAGCGGTGCCGACAGCGGCAGGAACGAATGCGCGCCGCAGCCCGCGAGCAGGGCGCGGGTGGCGGGGGATGCGAAGCGGCGGGCGACGCCGGCCATTGGCAGGAGCGCGGGCAGCGCAAACCGACCGAGCGCGACCGGGTGGCGAATCGCCCCCAGCGGCAGAGGGCCGAGAAGATGCCGCACGACGAGGTCCCAGTCTCCGACGATCGGTCCCATCCAGCGCCGGTAGGCATCCGCATCGGATGCGTGGTCGAAGCTGCGCACGGTGCGCGCCAGGTCGCGGAACACGAGGGCCGCTCGGCCATCGTCGAGCGGGTGCGCGATCTGGATCGGCGGCTCGATCCATGACAGGCCGTGGCGCTCGAGTTCGAGGTCGCGGAAGAGCGGCGACGCGCGCCCCAGCGGGTGGATGGCGCTGCACACGTCGTGCACGACGCCGGAGAGCGTCAGCTCGGCCGAGCGGCAGCCGCCGCCCACGGTGTCGCGTGCCTCGAGCAGGTGGACCGATCGTCCGGCGCGCGCCAGGACGATCGCGGCCGCCAGCCCGTTCGGGCCGCCGCCCACCACCACGGCATCGGTCGTCATCGTTCGGGCCCCCTCCCCGCTACGCTGCCCGCATGCCGCGCAGCACGCCGGGCCCGCTCATTCTGGTCGGTGGCGCCGAATTCGGGCCGGGCAACGAGCCGCACGACCGACTCTGGCTCGAGGCCGCCGCGGGACGTCCCGCGCTCGTCCTGGCCACTGCGGCGGTCCGGCAGGGTCCCGATCGGGCCGTTGCCAGCGCCCGCCGCTGGTTCGCGCGGCTCGGCGGCGACGTCGAGGAGCTGCCGGTCCGCGGGCGTCGCGACGCATCCTCGCGCGCGGTCGTCGAGAAAGCGCGCGGCGCCGGAGCGTTCTACCTGTGCGGCGGGGATCCCGGCACGGTGATTCGAATCCTCGCAGGCACGGAAGTGTGGGAGGCCATCGTGGAAGCCTGGCGCCGCGGAGCCGCGCTCGCCGGTTCGTCCGCCGGTGCCATGGCGCTCGGCGAGTGGAGCCTGATCCGGGCCGGGATGTCGCACGATCGGCGCCGCTTCGCCCCCGCGCTCAGCCTGCTGCCGAACGTCGCGGTCGTCCCGCACCTCGACGAGTTCGGCGAACGCTGGCTGCCGCGCCTCAGGCGCCCGACCGACGCGACCGTCCTCCTCGGCATCGATACCCGGACGGCCGCCGTCTGGCGGCCACGGTTCGGCTGGCGCGTCACGGGGCCAGGACGCGTGGCCGTGATTCGTGGCGCACACCGACGGGAGCGGCGCGAGGCCAGTCGTCCGACCGGGATCGGCCGGCCCTCGCCGGTCAGGCCGTCGATCAGAAGGGCTTCACCACCATGAGCCACACGATCACGAGGAGGCCTACGCCGCCGATGACCGCCAGCCAGATCGGCCGCGTCGAGGCGCGCATGCGGTCCAGCTCGTCCGGCGCGATGTCGCCGTACCTCGCAAGCTGCTTCGGATCGGTGGTCACGCCCGCCACCGCGCGCATGCGCCCATAGAACGGGGTCGCGATGGCGTACATCGCGACGGTGATCACCACGAGGGTGCCGAGCGCCACCCAGATCCACAGATTGCCCCAATGGTCGCCGGCGAACCCGGCCCAGACGCCGCCGACAAGGAGCAGCAGGAGGCCGACGTACAGCCCGCCGATTGCCATCCCTGACAGCTCGAGCAGGGCCGCGGCCCGCTCGCGTGACTCCACACCGCGCAACCGCAGTGCGACCGCGACCGAGACGCCGTGCGCGAGCGCGAAGATGAAGGCGCCGATGACGTGGAGCAGAACGATGTACGGATACATCCGTGCAGCCTACGCCCGCGGCGCAATCCTCGGCTATGGCTCCGGGAACGTGACCTCGATCAACGGCGCGGAGCGAACCATGAGGGCGTGATCCATCCGCCACAGGCGTGCGATCGGCACAAGGAGCTGCTCGCGCTCCGATCGATCGGTGATCACGCGCCCGTGCGCCGGGATGTCGGCCACCAGGCGCCCCTTCAGGTGGAGCGTCATGCGCGGGTCCGCGCGCAGGTTCGCGATCCAGCCTCGCGGAAAGCCGGGCCGGCCGCTGATGACGACTCGCCCGTCCACGTTGTGGAAGACGAGCTCGATCCGCCGTGGCTGACCGGACCGGCGCCCGTGGGTCGTGATATCGATGAGCTGCCCGTGCGACAGCTCCGACTGCACGTCCGGGGTCAGGAGCGTCACGCCGCGACCGTCACCGTCAGCTCGTCCGCACCGCGGACCAGGCCGATCTCGAGGGCTCCCTCGCCGGCCAGGGCGTCGAACAGGTCGTCGGCCGTGGCGATCGTCCGGCCACCGGCCGACACGATGAGGTCGCCCTCCGCGATGCCGGCCGTGGCCGCCGGCGAGTCATCCTCGACTTCGCGAACGAGCAGTCCGTCGCGCTCCGGTAGGCCGACCGCCCGGCGCAGACGCCGGGCAACGTGGGCCGGCGCGAGACCGACGCCCAGGCGGCGGCGTGTGGGCGACTCGCCGCGCCCGAGGGCAGCGACCCGGTCGCGCAGCGCCGCATCGGCCGCGATGGCCTGGTAGAAGCCGTGGCCGATCCGGTTCGTGTTGATCCCGAGCAGGCGTCCGTCGAGGTCCACGATCGGCCCGCCGGACGAGCCCGGCATCAGGGGTGCCGTGTGCTCCACAGCGCCAGCGACGCGGCGGCCACGTGGACCCCGGAAGGAGCGGCCGGTGCCACTGACGTAGCCGATCGTCACGCGCGGGCCGTGCCCGTTCGGATTGCCGAGCGCCACCACCGGCGTGCCGATCCCGGGCGCATCGGCGCCCGGCTCGAGCGGGGGAGCGCTCTCGGTCGCGACCTCGAGGATGGCCAGGTCGCCGTCGGCGTCCACGCCGAGCGCCTTCGCGTCCGCCGTGCGGCCATCGGCGAAGGTGACGGTCACCTCGTCGCCGTGGAGATTGTGGGCGTTGGTGAGAACTCGGTTCTCGGCGACCACCACCCCGGAGCCGCCGCGCCATCGGTTGCCGATCCCGACCACCGATGGTCCGACGCGTTCCGCGATCTCGCCGAGTTCCCTACCCAGGTCGGCCAGGGCTGTCATTTCGTGCTTGCCTCGCGCTGTAGGATGTGACTTGCAATGCGCAAGTTACAACTCCCACAGCGGATGTCAAGACCGATGCCCTACGATCGGCTCATGGCCGCACCTCAGACGCCCCTTGCCGCCGCGCTCGAGCGAGTGGGAGACCGATGGAGCCTGCTCCTGATCGAGGCGTTGCTCGAGGGGCCACGCCGCTTCGGCGAGCTGTCCGAGTCGGTGGCCGGCATCGCGCCGAACATCCTGTCCGAGCGCCTGAAGCGGCTCGAGGGCGAACGGATCGTGCGATCAACGCCGTACTCGGAGCGGCCGCCGCGCTTCAGCTACGCCCTGACCGACGAGGGCCAGGAGCTGGCCGGCGTGCTTCGCCTCCTCGCCGACTGGGGCTCGCGCGGGTCCGCCCACGCCGAGCCGATGCGCCACGCCCTGTGCGGCACTCCCGTGGAGGCGCGCCTGTGGTGCCCGACCTGCGCCCGCTCGATCGACGAGCCGGAAGCCGACGGCCTCCGCTTCGTCTGACCCGGGGGTGCAACGACCACTGGGTTCGCCGGACACTCCCAGAGTTGGATAACTGTCTGGGTTCGGCACGTTACCCGGAAGATGACGGATCCGGCGCCTCGATCACGCTCCGGCGGGCACCGTCATTGCGTCGATCGGCCACGCAACCCGCGGCCATGGACAACTTATCCAAGGGGGCGCCTGCCGCCACCCTCGAGCGATGCCTTGAGGGCATTCATCGTTCGCCGGTTCTCGGCCGCTGTCGACCGCACCACGATCGGATGAACGAGCGCGAGCAATCCCCGCGTGGTGATCTCGCCGGTGCGCACGAGCCGCGTGCCGCTCGCAGTCGGCTCGACAGCGTAGGTGATTTTGATGTCCAGGTCGTTCCTTGTCGTCACCTGCCGGAACACGACGCGACGGTCCGGCTCAAGCTCGAGGACGTGCCCTTGGAATCTGCCGATGGGCGTCTGGTCCGCATAGGTCGACCCGACCCGCACCGGCTCGTGGGACACGTCATGAGTCCCCCGGTAGGTCGTCGACGTCCCGATCCTTCCGCGCAGCCGGCCGAGCCGCGTCAGCGCTTCGTAGACGACCGACGGCGGTCGCGCGATGTCGAGGTGGATCGTGGTGGTGGTTGCAGGCATGCGGCGTCCTCGAGCCGAATTGTGCACCGGGCCTCGACATCGCGAGGCCGATCCCTTGACAGGTGACTAATCGGTCACATACAGTCTGCGCCATGAAGGACGAGCTCGAGCCGGCATTCCGAGCCCTTGCGGACGCGCATCGGCGGCTGCTGCTGGATCGGCTCCGGGAGCAGGACGGCCAGACGCTGGGCGAGCTGGAGGCGGCGCTGCCGTCGATGACCCGCTTCGGCGTCATGAAGCACCTCCGCGTGCTCGAGGATGCGCACCTCGTGACCACGCAGCGAGCGGGCCGCCGAAAGCTCCATTACCTCAACCCGGTCCCGATCCGCCTCATCAGCGACCGATGGATCAGCCGCTACGCGGCCCCGTTCGTCGACGGCATGGCGGATCTGAAGTACAGCCTGGAGGCGTCGTCACCCATGTCCGCACCCGCGCAGGTCTACGAGATCTTCATCCGTACCACGCCCGAGCGCCTGTGGCAGGCACTCACCGATGGCGAGCTCACGAAGCAGTACTACTACGGCACGTCGGTCCGCAGCGACATGAAGGTCGGAAGTCCGTTCCGCTACTTCGACGCCGACGACAACGTGCTCCTCGACGGCGAGATCGTCGAGATCGATCCTCCCCGCCGGCTGGTCACCACCTTCTCCGCCACGTGGAGCCCCGAGGTCGCGGCCGACCCACCGTCGCGGCTGACGTGGGAGATCGAGCCGATGGGCGCCGCCTGCCGGCTGCGGATGATCCACGGCGATCTCGTTCCTGGCTCGGCCACCTTCACGGAAGTGGCGGGCGGCTGGAGCCACGTCCTGTCCGGCCTGAAGACCCTGCTGGAGACCGGCGAGCCGCTGGTGATCACCCGGCCAGAGCCCGCGGAAGCGGCCGCCGGCTGAAGGTTCGGCCTCCAAGACGCGTAACCCGTGGGGCGGGTCAACGGCTGCAGCGGGCACCCCTCAGCTGCCTGCTGACCCGCGCTCCGGGTTGTTCGTCGCCCTGAACGCTGCGTTCCGATGCTCCTGCGTCCGTTGACTCGTGGCGCGGGCCGCGTGGTGACGAGGCGCAGGAGCTACGCCGGCTCCCAGTTGTAGTCGCCGGTGAACAGGCCGCCCTGGATGCCGATCTCATAAGCAAGGAGCAGGCCGAAGGTGAGGGACAGGACGCCTGAGCCGATGGTCAGCCAGCGGTTGATCTGGGCGGACCGCCTGCTCGACAGCATGAACGGCAGGCCGATGAGCGTCGTCAGGATCGCCATGCCCGCCGCCACGCCGATGCAGAAGATCAGCAGGTAGACCATCGCCGTCCCGGTGTCCTCGATCGTGGCGAGCACCAGCAGCGCGACGGCCGCCGAGCCGGCCAACCCGTGCACCAGTCCGACCACCACCGGCCGGATGAGCTGGAACTTCCCGGTCCTCGCGACGACGCCGCGCCGCCCCGCCAGCCGCTCGTTCGAGCCGTGTCCATGCAGGTGCGCGTGCGGGCCGGCTGCGTGCTCGTGGTCATGGGAGTGCATCGGGGCCGGAGGCGTCAGCCGCTCGGTCACCGACTGCAGTCCGCCTGTTAGGTTCAGGACGCCGAGGCCGATCAGCATCAGCGCCACCGCGAACTCCATTGCCAGGCCGACCGCAGGGGGAATGACGACGTTGAATCCGATGATGAGCACGCCGACGACCACCACCGTGATCGTGTGCCCGAGGCCCCACAACGCTCCGATCAGCGTGGTGTCGAGAAAGCGCCGGCTGCGGTTGAGGATCGTCGTGACGGCGATCACGTGGTCCGCATCGGTGGCGTGGCGCATGCCGAGCAGGAATCCGAATCCGGCGAGCGCGAGGAGCTGAGTCATCGGTCCCCAAATGCGGCTATTGCAACGTATTGCAATAAGGAGTGGCCAGCATACACTACCCCCGATGGACACCGCCGCATCACTCCCGAAGCCCTGGGACGCGGTCGGCGAACGGCTGCGCGGCCGAGGCCTGCGCTGGACGCCGCAGCGATCGAACGTGATCGAGGTGCTGGCCGAGGCGGACGGCCACATCACGCCCGCCGAGCTGGTGGAACGCTGCCGTGCGCGCGATGCGACCACCATCCCGTCGACCGTCTATCGCACGCTGGACGTGCTGGAGGAGCTCGGGCTCGTGCGTCACGGGCATGGCGCCGACGGCCGCGAGGAGTTCCACGTGCTGCCCGCCGCCGAGCACGGTCACCTGCACTGCGCCGAGTGCGGCGCCACCTGGGAGATCGGCGCGGCCGAGGCCGACGCCGTGGCCGCCGCCCTGCGGGCGGGGGACGGGTTCGAGATCGAGATCGGCCACGTCACCCTGGTCGGCCGCTGTCGAGCCTGCGCCGGAGACCGCTGACGGCGGCTGCTACGCTCGGGCCGATGCGCACGAATCCGCCGGAGGCCGGCTTCCTCGGTGCACCGGTCGAGACGGACCTCGCGGTGCTGGACGCGGACGTCGCGATCCTCGGAGTTCCTCACGGGTGGCCGTACCCGCGTCCGGGCTCGACGGCGGGATGTGCGGAGGCGCCGGCCGTGGTGCGTCGACGCTCGCAGCGGATGGCCCGCTTCCGCGGCCACTGGGACTTCGACCTCGACGGGCCGATGCTGGCGGCGGACGGCCCGCGCCTCGTGGACGCCGGCGACGTGCCGGGCGAGCCTGACGACGGGCCGGGGAACGCGGTGCACACCGAGGCGGCCGTACGGGCCATCCTCGCGCGAGGGGCGGTGCCCGTCTGTATCGGCGGCGACGACTCCGTCCCCATCCCGATCCTGCGGGCGTTCGCCGACCGTGGGCCGATCACGGTGGTCCAGGTTGACGCGCACCTCGACTACCGCGACGAGGTCGAGGGCGTGCGGGAGGGCTACTCGTCGCCGATGCGGCGCGCGTCCGAGATGCCCCATGTGGAGCGGATCGTCCACCTCGGACTGCGCGGCGTCGGCAGCGCTCGCGCGTCGGACGTCGATGACTCCCGCGCGGCCGGCAACCTGCTCGTCACCGCCCGCGAGTTGCGTGAACGCGGTGTCCCGTGGCTGCTGGGACAGCTGCCCGCGGATGCAACCGTCTTCCTGTCGTTCGACCTGGACGGGTTGGATCCTGCGGTCGCTCCGGGCGTATCCGCCGTCTCGCCTGGCGGGCTCGACTTCCGGGAGGCCGCGGACCTCGTGACGGGCGTCGGGGTGCGCGCGGTTGGGGCGGCATTCACCGAGTACGTGCCGTCGCTCGACCAGGGCGACCTCACGGCGCTGACGGCAGTTCGACTGCTCTCGATGCTGATCAGTCGAGTCTCATCTGGGCCGAAATCAACCTGACGTGGCACGCAGTTTGCTCGTCTGACGGGCGAGCCACTGGACGCCCGTCGAGCAAGGTCAAGGTCTATTTGACGTGGGGTTCACCGGCCAATTAGCATCGCCGAACCGAATCACTCCTCCGCTTCGTCCGGCGGTATCCGAGCTGCCCCCGGGGGAGAACGCCTATCGACCGAGCCGGAACGACGCCCCCGTCCGGCCGCCCAACCAGCGGTCGTCCCTGTCCATGTGTCCTCCTTAGAGGCAAGTGATTCGTGGTACGACGATTACTTCTCGTGCTGAGCGTATTGACGCTCGCATTTCCGGTCAGCGCGCTCGCCGAGAACCCGAACGCAACCGACCGATTTCAGCCCGCGCCGATCCAGGGCGCCATCGACCCACAGCTTCTGCCGAGCGCGACCGACGACACGCGAACGGTGACGATCATGCTCCAGATGCGCGGCGCTCCCGTTGCCGTCGTCGAGTCCGAGGCGGCGAACGACGAGCTTTCGAAGGCCGAGCGCAACCGCATTGCCGCCCAGCTCAAGTCGCGTCAGGACGCGATTACCGATGACATTGCGCAGCGCGGCGGCCGTGTCCTGAGCCAGCTTCAATACGCCTACAACGGCATCAAGGTGCAGATCGCACGTAACGCGGTGCCGGGTCTTGCCGACCTTCCCGAGGTGGTCGCCATTCGCGGCGTGCAGAAGTTCGAGCGCAACAACGAGACGAGCGTGCCGTTCCTCGGTGTGCCCGAGTCGGTCTGGGAGGACACCGGGTTCACCGGGGCCGGCGTAAAGATCGCCGTCATCGACACCGGCATCGACTACACCCATGCCAACTTCGGCGGACCGGGGACGGTCGAGGCCTACCAGCTCGCGGATGCGAACGACACGACAGTCGGCGACGCGGGCGACGCCGGGCTGTTCGGGCCGGATGCTCCCAAGGTCAAAGGCGGCATCGATCTGGTCGGCGACGCCTATACAGGCGAGAACGCGCCCGTTCCCGATGCTGACCCCCTCGACTGCCCGTTCACCAACGGGAGCGTGGGGCACGGGTCGCACGTGTCTGGTACCGCGACCGGTCTCGGTGTGAATGCGGACGGCTCGACCTATGACGGGCCGTACGACGGTACCACCCACGACAACGACTTCGAGATCGGCCCAGGCGTGGCGCCGGAGGCTGACCTCTACTTCGTGCGCGTGTTCGGCTGCGACGGTTCTACGGACGTGACCACCGAGGCTATCGATTGGGCGGTCGAGAATGGCATGGACGTCATCAACATGTCGCTCGGCTCTTCGTTCGGCCGCTCGGATGACCCGAGCGCGGTTGCTTCCACGAACGCGGCGGCAGCCGGCGTGTCGGTCGTGACCTCGGCCGGCAACAGTGGGCCTTCCCAGTACATCACCGGATCGCCCGGCACCGGGACAGGATCCATCTCGACCGCCGCTCTGGACAGCAACCAGACGCTGCCCGGCGTCCGGCTCGACCTGACGCCTGGTGCCACGATCGACACCATCTCGGCCAACGGGATCATCCCGGCGAACGGGACGAGCTACGAGGTCGTGGTCCTCACCAACAATCCCGCTACGGCGGAGAACGAGGCGCTCGGCTGCTCTGTGGCCGCCTACACCGGTGCCGGCATCACGCCCGGTGGCGGTCAGCTCGCCGTGACGGAGCGCGGTACCTGCGCGCGCGTGGCGCGCGCGATCTTCGGACAGCAGGCCGGCGCGGCGGCGGTGGCGATGGTCAACAACGCCGCCAGCTTCCCGCCGTTCGAGGGCCCGATTCTGTCGAACCCTGACAACGGCACGCCGTTCGAGGTCACGATTCCGTTCCTCGGAGTCCGTGGCCCGACGACGAGTGCCGACGCGGTTGCCCTGCGCGCCGCGGACACGGTCTCGACGACGGCGATCACCCTCAACAACCCCGGCTTCCGCGGCTTCGCGAGCTTCAGCTCGGGCGGTCCGCGGAACGGCGACAGCTTCCTGAAGCCCGACATCACCGCGCCTGGGGTCAGCACGGTTTCGACCGCATCGGGTACCGGTGACAAGGGATACGTGCTTTCGGGCACCTCGATGGCCTCACCGCATGTCGCGGGCGTCGCCGCCCTCGTTCGCCAGGCGCATCCGACTTGGACGACCGAGGAGGTGAAGGCAGCCATCGTGAACACCGGCAACCCGGCCGGATTCGCGTCGGGGGCCTACCGGGTCACCCGGGGCGGAAGCGGGCTCGTCAGTCCGGCCGCGGCCGTCAGCACGCAGGTCGTTGCGCTCGGCGACGTTGTCCAGGGCGTAGGCGATGATCCCGAAGCCGACGGCTTCCTGGCCGACTTCCACAACTCGAACCTGAGCTTCGGCTTCGCGGAGCTTGGGGTGAACTTCAGCCAGACAAGGACGATCACGATCCGCAATTCGGTAACTCGCAGGTGCGGCTCACGCCGAGCGTCGCGCCGTCCGGGCAGACCCGGCCGGCGTCCATAGCCTTCGGCGTCGGAAACGTGACTGTGCCCGGCGGTGGCTCGGCCGAGCTGGCGGTGACACTGAACGTCCCCGCGGCGAGCGTCGGCAATGCCGATGCTTTCCGCGAGGTGAGTGGAAACATCGTCCTCTCCAGCAATAAGGTGACTTTGCGGGTCCCGTATCTCCTAGTGCCTCGCGCACTCTCGGATGTGGAGGCCTCGCTCGCGACTCCGGCGTTCGACACGCCGGTGAACGGCGACGCTCACCAACCCGGATGGCGTCATCGCCGGCACTGCGGACTTCTATCAGTGGGGTCTGCAGGACGACGACGACATCAATGAGGCGGTTCTCGGCGGCGGCGGCTATGACCTTCAGGCCGTCGGCGTTCAGTCGTTCGATCAGCCTGGCGGTGACAAGCTGCTCGTCTTTGCGGTCAGCACGCACGATCGGTGGTCGACGGGTGCCGTGAACGAGTTCGACATCCTCGTCGACACGGGCGGCCAGCCCGGGCCGGAGTACGCGGTCATCGGTGTCGACTTCGGCGCCATCACGACCGGCAGTTTCGACGGCCGCGTGGGGTCGTTCGTCTTCGACCTCAGGAACGGGGGATCACTCGCCCGGTTCCTCGCTCACGCGCCGACCGATGGCAGCTCCATGCTGCTGCCGGTCCTGGCCAGCGATCTCGGGTTGAGCCAGGCGAAGAGCGCGTTCACCTACGAGGCGGTGAGCTTCTCGCTCGAGGGCCCTGGGGTCGACCCGATGGACGGCGTCGCAGGGTACAACCCGTGGGCGCCTGCCGTGACCAACGGCCAGTTCGCCACGGTGAACCCGGACGCAACCGCGACACAGTCGGTGACGTTCGACCGAAACCGCTCGCGGCTGCAAAACCCCCTCGGCGTCATGGTCGTCAGCCATGACAACGCGGCCGGCGCTGAGGCCATTCTCCTGTCCGGTCCGACCGAATAGCGGTCGAGCCAGGCAACCAGACACCCCCGCCGGTCCGCCGGCGGGGGTGTCTTCATTTGGAGTGTTAGCCGCCTCCGGCGGCTCCGGGAAGCGGGTCCTCGCAGAGGCCGAATTCTCCGGACGAGTCGCTGTGGAAGTGCAGCTGCTCGCCGTCGACTTCCAACACGACGCGGTATCCGGGAACCAGTGCCTGGGTGTACGACATCCCGGGCTGTGGGCATCCGAGCGACCCATCGTTCCACGTGACGGCTTCGGCAGTGAAGACCTCGACCTCCGAAGCGTCGACGCCCGCGTCCAGGGCCGCCTCCTCGATCAGTGCGTCGAGCAGCTCGCTGCGGCACTTCACCGGTGACCGCAGTCGATGACGGCGCGGCTTCGAAGGAGCGGCTTGCGGGTGAGCTCCCTGGCGGCGTCGACCCGCCCTCGTCCGTGGCGGCGCACCCCGCGAGCACCAACGACACGATCGCGACGACCGCGGCGAGCGAGCGCGGCATGGACATCATTGGCTCAGAAGCCATCAGGACTGATCCGGCTGCATCGGCTTGTAGCCGTCGCATTCGAGCACTGGGAGCCGCGGGTAGCGCGCGAAACGCGCATCGGTCTCCGACAGGCGGCAGCGCCAGAAGGTGCTGCGGGCGGCGTCGATGCGGTGCGCATGACGGCAGGTGCTGCACAGTCCGGGCCAGTCGGGTGGGGTGCGTGGCGGGTCAGATCGTTTCATCCAGGGTTTACCGAAGAGGCCATTGTCGGTCCTCGGATTCTTCCTATGCTGAACGCCCAACCTCAACCTCGCGCGCCTCGTCGTCCGATGCCGACGCCTGCCCGCATCAACCTGGAGGCCTCCCAGATCGTGTCCAACTCGCTCTCGATGCCGATCCGGCGCGGATTCGCGTTTTTCATCGTACTTGCCCTTGCCCTCGGAGCACTGCTTCCGCTGGCCGTGCCGGCCGCCACCCGGGCGGCGTACTGAGCTCTTCTTCAGCGAGTACATCGAGGGCAGCAGCAACAACAAGGCGCTCGAGATCTACAACGGGACCGGCGCGGCGGTCGATCTCGCTGCCGGCGGATACCAGGTCTGGATGTACTTCAACGGCAGTGCGATCGATGCCGTGGCACTCAAGATTGCGTTGGATGGTGATGTTGCCAGTGGCGACGTGTTTGTCGTCGCGCAGGCAAGCGCGTCCGCGCCGATCCTTACACAGGCGGATCAGACGAACGGATCGGGCTGGTTCAACGGAGACGACGCGGTGGTCCTCCGCAAGGGATCGACCGTCATCGACGTCATCGGTCAGATCGGAGTCGACCCCGGAAGTGAGTGGGGAACGGGTCTGGCCAGCACGGCCGACAACACCCTTCGCCGCAAGGCCGGGATCGAGGCGGGCGACCCGATCGGAAATGACGCCTTCACCCCCTCGGCTCAATGGAACGGGTTCGCGACAGACACGTTCGCGGAACTCGGTTGTCACAGCCTGACCGGTGCCGCTTGCACGCCGCCGCCTCCGCCCACCGGCGAGCCGGCAGAGATTGCGGACATCCAGGGCGCCGGGCACGAATCACCGTTGGACGGTGACCTCGTCACTGATGTCGAGGGCGTGGTGACCGCCATTCGGTCCCTCGGCAGCAGCCGTGGCTTCTGGATGGAGGACCCGACCCCAGACGCCGACTCGTCGACGTCAGAGGGAATCTTCGTCGTCACCGGTAGCACGACTCCGGTCGTGGTCGTCGGCGCCCTCGTCGAGGTGGACGGTACTGTTCAGGAGTCTCATCCGTTCGAGGAGTTGTGCGTGGTCAACGGCACCGTAGAGGAGTTCAGGCCCTTCTTCGAGGATCTGCCGATCACCCGGATCGCAAATGCGACCTGGGTGGTCACTGCACCGAGCTCGGAGCTGCCGAACACCGTCATCGGCGTTGATCGCACTCCGCCGACCCAGGTGATCAGCGACGACTCCACGAATGTCGTGGCGAACTCGCTGTTCGATCCGGCAAACGATGGCATCGACTTCTGGGAGTCGCTCGAGGGAATGCGGCTCTCGGTGGCAGACGCCATTGCCGTCGGCCCCACCAACGGGTTCGGCGAGATCGCCGTGGTCAGCCAGCTGCAGACGACGGCCGGCCCGTTCACGCCGCGCGGCGGCATCCTCGTCGAGAATGTGCAGCGGCACCGGCGACTATCGACCCGGCGACTTCAATCCGGAGCGTCTGCTCCTGGACGACGCGCTGTTCGACACGCCGTCGGTCAACGTTGGGGACGAGTTCGTGACCGATCCCGTCGGCGTCCTCGACCAGAGCTTTGGGGCGTTCAAGCTCCTGGTGACCGAGGATCCGGGACGCGTCGACAACCAACTCGTCCGAGAGGCGGCGACCGCGGCCGGTGCACAGGAGCTGGCCGTCGCGACGTTCAACGTGGAGAACCTCTCGGCACTCGACTGCATCAGTGAGCCCGACAAGGTGGCCGGCCTCGCCGGACAGATCGTGAACAGCCTGCGCTCACCCGACCTGGTCGCCATCGAGGAGATGCAGGACAACTCCGGCGATACCGATGACACCCCTGACGGTGACGACGGAACCGTCGTGGCCGACGCCAGCTGGCAGTGCCTGATCGACGCCATCGTCGCCTCGGGTGGCCCGGTGTATGACTATCGCCAGATCGATCCGCAGAACAACGTGGACGGCGGCGTGCCCGGCGGAAACATTCGAGTCGGGTTCCTTTTCCACTCCGAGCGAGGGCTCGAGTTCGTCGACCGCCCGGGTGGTGACGCCGTCACCGACACCGACGTCGTCGACACACCCAACGGGAAGGGGGCCCAGCTCACGATCAGCCCTGGTCGAGTGCTGGACGCGGCCCTGGGCGGTGAGAAGGCATTCGCGGCGACGCGAAAGTCATTGGCTGGCGAGTTCCGATTCCGCGGCGAGACGATCTTCGTCGTAGTGAATCACTTCAGCTCGAAGGGCGACGACCGACCGCTGTTCAGCTGGTTCCAGCCGCCGTTCCGATTCACCGAATTCGAGTCTGGCGATCCCGAGGACGGCTGGCGGCACGCTCAGGCGCAGGCCGTCAACGACTTCGTCGACGAGATCCTGGCCGTGGATCCGGACGCGAACGTGATCGTGCTCGGGGACATCAACGACTTCGACTTCTCGGAGACGGTGGGCGTGCTCACCGGTGAGCTTGTCGCCGTCGCCAGCGCAGCCGATGCCGATGGAAGCGGGCCAACCGCCGTATCGGGCCCCGCCGTGATGGGAACGCTGTTCGACAACTTGCCAGAGAACGAGCGTTATTCGTATGTGTTCGAGGGCAACAGCCAGGTCCTCGACCAGATCCTGGTAAGCAACTCCCTCCTGGATCTGGAACCCACATACGACGTGGTCCACGTGAACGCCGAGTTCTGGGACCAGGTGAGTGACCATGACCCGTCGGTCATGAAGGTCAGTTTCCAACCTCGCGGTAGCCGCTGACCGCAGCTGCATACGCCGAGATCTGGAGAAGCCCGGCGAGATCGCCGGGCTTCCCGTGTAACGACCCGCGGTCTACATCTCGGGGTCGGGCTCGTCGCGGGGAGCGCCCAGCGGCAGCTGCTCCTCGCCGGGCGCGCGCTGCTCGGGCTCCTGTGGGGTGTCGATCGGTGTGTCGTTCGGTGTGTCGATCGGCGTGGATGGGGGGATCTCGTCGTCGGGTGGTGGCTGGATCGTCATACCCCGGCGTCATGCAGCCGGCGTGCCGCGATCAGAACCAGCCCTTCTGCCGGAAGATGAGCAGCGCGGCGGCCGCGGCTCCGACCATGAGGGCGATCGCGAACGGGTAGCCCCACGCCTGGCCGAGCTCGGGCATGAAGCGGAAGTTCATGCCGTAGATGCCGGCGATCAGCGTGGGGACCATGATCACCACCGTCACCGCGGTGAGCCGGCGCATGGTGGCGTTCAGGTCGTTGCTGACCGATGCCGCGCGAGCGTCGAGCACGGCGGCCAGCAGGTCCCGATACAGGTCGAGCTGATCGAGGACGCGGACGAGATGGTCGTACAGGTCCTGGTAGTAGGGCCGCGTGTCGCGATCGACCAGCCGTCCGTCGCCGCGCAGCAGGGCGTTCGCCATGTCGCGCATCGGCGCGAGGACGCGCCGCTGCTCGAGGAGGATCCGCTTGATGCGGAGGACCTCTCGCAGCGTCTCCGGCTGAGGGCGCTGCTCGATCACCTCGTCCTCGAGGGCTTCGATGCGGTCCGAGAGACGGTCGAGCTCGGGGAAATAGCTGTCGGTGACCGCATCGAGGATGGAGTACACCGTCTCTGCCACGCTGCTCGCCAGGGAGTCCTCACCGGCGGCGACGCGGCGGTGGGTGGCGTCGGCCATCGGCGTCGGGTCCCAATGGACGCTGACGATCCAATTCCGGCCGATGACGAGCTGGATCTCGGCCACGCCGCGCTCGGTGTCGGGTGCCGCCTCGTAGGCCACGAGGTGATATTGGTCGTCGTACGTGTCGACCTTCGGACGCTGTCTCGGCTTGCGCAGGTCCTCGATCGCGACCGGATGGATGCCGAACTCCGCGCCGATGCGCTCGATCGTGGCCGCCGTCGGCCGGGTGAGGTGCACCCACAGCAGCATGCCGTCCCGCGCGGCCAGGCGGTCGAGGTCGTCGATCCGATCGGCCGGGAGTTCCTCGACGCCGCCGTCCCCCTGGCGGGCAAGGATCGCAATCGTCGGCTCCGGCTCGGTCGTCGTCACGTCGCGCAGCATAGGGTGGGCGACAGCGCACGTCACCGGGCAGGCGCCGAAATGTGCTAGGATCAGGTACCACGTTATTGACACAACGGAGATCCCCGATGGGATGGCTACCCGAACCCGTCGAGCGCCTGCTGGAGGAGGCCCTGGTCGGTGAGCTCACCGTCGTCGGGCGCCACGGCCGGCCGGTCACGCACCCGCTCATCCCGCTCTACGACGGGACACACGTGTTCCTCCACTCCTCGACCCTGTTCAGCAAGAAGCTCGAGCACATCAAGGCCGATGGGCGCGTGGCGCTGGCCCTGACCGATCCGGTGGCCATGAAGGGCAACCCGGATCGCGCCACGATCCAGGGGACCGCGCGCGTCATCGACGACGACCCGCACTCGGACTGGGAGCGGCTCATCCTCGACCTGTGGCGACGGAAGGAGCCGGCGATCAACGACTTCCTGAAGGCGCGGGTCGCGCTGCCTCTCTTCTTCGAGCGCGCCGTCATCGAGATCACGCCGGAGCGCTGCCTGTACTGGGAGGGGGGCGACACCGGCCGCGCCCCGAAGAAGTACCGAGCACCTCGCGAGGAGGCCGCCTGATGGTGGCCGCCGCCCCGATGCGGTCGGGCTCCGTGCCCGCGCACCCACCTTCGACGAGCGACCTCGAACGCCTGGCGACCTATCCCCACGTCGTGGTGAGCTGGATCGACGATGCCGGCTACCCGACCAGTGTCGCCACCGCGTTCGAGGCGGACGTCGCGCACGGCACGGTTCGGCTGGCCGAGCCCGCCGGGATGCCGATCCCGACCGACCGGGAGCTGAGCGTGATGGGCAGTCATATCCGGCCGCAGCCCGGCATCGGCTACGACGAGCGCCGCTACCTCCAGCTCTGGGGAAGGATTGCCGGTGGCACCTTCACGCCGGCCCGAGCGTGGGGCTGGGACGAGGCCGAGGTCCCGTTCTTCGAGTACTCCGAGCGCTCCGTGCCCCAGTCGCGTCGCTACCTGTCGGCGCTGTCGGTGGAGAAGGGGCGCACGATCCGGCCGCGGTTGTCTCCGTTCTGGCTGGCGCTGCGGACGACGCGCCTGCCGTTTCTGTCGGCCACGGCCGTCCCGGTGCTGCTCGGCATCGCGGTGGCGGCCAGCCACGGCGCGTTCACCTGGTGGACGGCGTTGCTGACGCTCGTCGGCGGATCGCTGGCGCACCTGGCGATCAATGTCACGAACGACGTGTTCGACACCCTCTCCGGAGCCGATGACGCGAACACCACGCCGACGATGTACTCGGGCGGATCGCGCGTGGCGGTGTACGACCTCCTCACCGTCCGTGCCCTGGCCGGGATCGCGCTCGGCCTGTTCGGGGCCGCCGCCATCATCGGTCTGCTGCTGGTCGGGGTGACGCAGTCGTTGACGCTGCTCTGGATCGGGGTCGCCGGCATCGCCATCGGCGTCGCGTACACCGCGCCACCGCTCAAGCTGGTCTATCGCGGGCTGGGCGAGATCGCGGTCGCCCTCGGCTTCGGGCCGATCATGCTGCTGGGGGCGTACGTGGTGCAGACCGGCGTGCTGGACCCCGAGCCGTTCCTGCTGTCGCTCGTGCCCGGCATCCTGATCGCGCTGATCCTGTACGTGAACGAGATCCCCGACCGCCGATCGGACGCCGCAGCCGGGAAGCGGACGCTGCCGGTGCGGCTGTCGCCGACGACGGTCACGACCGGGTACCTGGTCGGGGCGATGGCTGCGTTCGGGATCATCGTGGTCGGGGTGATCGTCGGCCTGTTCCCATGGCCGACGCTGGTGGCGCTGGCGGCGATCCCGATCGCGCTACGAGTCCACGCCGGACTCAAGGTGCACTACGACAGCCCGTACACGCTGATGGCCGTGATGGGCACCAACGTGAACCTCAACCTCGTCGTGGGCGGGCTGCTCCTGGCCGCGTACGTCGCGACGATCGTGGTGTCGCTGCTGGCCGGCTGAGGGTCTGTCGGGGTCAGCGATCGACGGCGACGAGCGCTGCGACGCGATCGCGTTCCGCCGTTCGTGCGAACAGGAACGTCGCATTCACGAGTTCCGAGCGCACGACCAGCGCCGGCACGGACTCCATGACGGTGTGGACGTCGCCCACTCGGCCCGATGTCCACGAGCCGCCGATCGTGACCGGCGCGGGCGCCACGCCGCCGTCCTCGGACAGCGGCTGAGCGGTCAGCAGGTTGCCGCGTGGGCCGCGGCGGACGAGCAGCAATGCGGCACCTGGTTCGGCGAGATCGCGCTCGTTCGGTCCGACCTGGCCGCCGTACGCGGCCGGGAGGCGCTCGCCCGGTCCGAGCGGCGAGGCGAGCACGTCGACGACCTTCGAGGGGCGGAAGATGGGGTAGCCGCTCCGGACGCCGACAACAAGAGCGATCGCCAGCAGGGCCGGCAGGATCGACAGCGGCCACCAGACGGCGCGCTCTTCCGCAGCGAGCGGGTCGAGCTCGAGGACGCGGTCAGCAACGATCCTCGGTGGCGTTCCCGCCACGGTGGCCTCGATCGGCAGCTCCTCCTCCACGCTGGTGCCCACGGCGAGGAGGCGCCCGGTGACAGGTGTCACCACGACGTCCGAGGGCGGCGTGTCGGCGAACCCTGCTGCCGAGCGGACGACGATCGAGCGCAGCGTGTTCGCCTCGTCGACCAGCAGGCCGTACGAGCCGTCCTGACCAGTCGGCGTGTCGGTGAGGGGGAAGATCCGACCGTGGAGACGCACCCAGGTTCCGGGCTCGGTGACCTCGCCGGCCATGATCTGGTCCACCTCGGCGTCGGTTGGCTGAGCGGCGAACAGCGGCAGCACCAGCGGGACGACAGCCAGGACAACGAGCAGCACCGCCACGCCGATCACCGCGTTGCGCGCGAATCCGCGCCCTCCACCACGGCGAAACGGCCGGCCGACCTGCCACGCCAGCCACCCGCAGGCGGCCTGAAGTCGTCCCGTCACCGGCGCATCATGCACAACGGGGGTACCTGGCGCCACCATCCAGGAGTACCGGGAAGCACAGGTCCGGACCGGCTACGGCCCGTATCCTCCTGCCATGGAGCGCTGGCGGACGATCATCGAGCCATTCCGGATCAAGAGCGTGGAGCCGATCCGGATGACCACGCCCGAGGAGCGTGAGGCGAAGCTGGCCGCGGCGGGCTACAACCTGTTCAACCTCCACGCCGACGACGTCCTGATCGACCTGCTCACCGATTCAGGCACCGGCGCGATGTCCGCGGAGCAGTGGGCCGGCATCCAGCGCGGCGACGAGTCCTACGCCGGCTCCCCGTCCTGGTACCGCTTCCTCGCCGCTGTCACCGAGCTGTGGCCGTTCCGCCACGTCATCCCGACGCACCAGGGCCGCGCGGCCGAGAAGATCCTGTTCAGCGTGATCGGCGGGCCGGGAAAGGTCATCCCCTCGAACACCCACTTCGACACGACCCGCGCGAACGTCGAGTTCTCCGGCGCCGAGGCGGTCGACCTGGTCATCCCCGAAGGGCGAGAGCCGTCGACCATCCATCCGTTCAAGGGCAACATGGACACCGCGGCGCTCGACGCCCTCATCCGGGATCGCGGGGTCGAACGCATCCCGGTGGTGTTCGTGACGATCACGAACAACTCGGGCGGAGGGCAGCCCGTCTCGATGGCCAACCTGCGCGACGTGCGCGAGATCTGTGACCGATACGGCCTTCCGCTCTTCCTCGACGCCTGCCGCTTTGCCGAGAACGCGTGGTTCATCAAGCAGCGCGAGGACGGCTACGCCGATGCGCCCGTGCCCGACATCGTGCGTGAGATGGCGTCCCTGGCCGACGGGATGACGATGTCGGGCAAGAAGGACGCCCTGGCCAACATCGGCGGCTGGCTGGCGCTCAACGACGACGGCTGGGCCGAGCAGTGCCGCAACCTGCTCATCCTGACCGAGGGGTTCGTCACCTACGGCGGCCTCGCCGGGCGCGACCTGGAGGCCATGGCGGTCGGCCTGCGCGAGGTCGTCGACGAGGACTACCTGCGCTACCGGATCCGCTCGACCGCCTACCTCGGTGAGGCGCTCGTCGAGAGCGGCGTGCCCTGCGTCCAGCCCATCGGTGGCCACGCCGTCTACCTCGATGCCGCGGCCCTCCTCCCGCACATCCCTGCCCTCGAGTATCCCGGGCAGTCGCTGGCCTGTGCCCTGTACCGCGAGGGCGGGATCCGCGGCTGCGAGATCGGCTCGGTGATGTTCGGCCAGCACCCAGATGGCACGGAGACCCCGGCAACGATGGAGCTGGTGCGCCTCGCCATCCCGCGACGGGTCTACACCCAGTCCCACGTCGACTACGTCATCGAGGTCATCCGGTGGGTGGCGCAGCACGCATCCGAGCTCGAGGGCATGCGGATCGTCGAGCAACCCTCGGCGTTGCGCCACTTCACCGCGCGGTTCGAGCCCACGAGCGGGCTGGGCTCGTGAGCACCGGAAGCGCCGCCGCGCCCGGTGACGGCCGCCTGCCGATCGGGGTCTGTCTGCGCTCGATCGATGCGGAGCCGGCGTGGTGGCTCGAGAGCGCCCGCCGGCTGGACGCGGCCGGCTACGCCGGCCTGTGGTGCTGGGATCACCTCGAGGGCAAACGCGACATGACGGTGCCGGTGGTCGAGGCATGGACCGTCCTGTCGATGACCGCCGCGGCGACGGACCGCGCGATGATCGGGCCCTTCGTGCTCAACGTCATGAACCGCCACCCGGCCCTCGTCGCTCGCATGGCATCAACGCTCCAGATCGCGAGCGGCGGGCGGGTCATCCTGGGCATCGGCATCGGCGGTGCCGAACAGGAGCATCGCGCCTACGGCATCGACTTCCCGGCGGCCCCGGAGCGGGTCGAGCGCCTGGAGGAAGCGGTCGCCGTCATCCGGGCCCTGTGGAGCGGTGGACCGGTGACCCGGCCATCTCCCTATTACCCGCTGCAGGGCGCCGTTGCCCTCCCGCTGCCGGATCCGCTCCCACCGATCCTCATCGGCGGGGAGACGGCGACCGGCGCGCGCCTGGCGGCGCGGATCGGCGACGGCTGGAGCGCGTTTGAGAACAACTTCGAGGCCAACCTGCCGCGCTATCTCGAGGCGCTCGAAGCCGCCGGACGGCGGCGTGAGGACCAGCTCGTCCTCGCCGGATTCCAGGGCGGTAACTGGCTGGGCCCCGGTTCGTTCCGCGACTCGCCATGGTTCCACGATCCGCGTGGGAGCTGGGATCGCCTCAAGGAGGTTGGTGCCGACGGCGCCATCGTCCTGGCCCGAACCACGGACGACGTCGACGCACTGGTGGAGGCGGTCGACCGCTGGTAGGCGTCAGACGACCTCGATCTCGGTGATCCACTTCACCCAATCGAGACCGCGGCGCCGCGGTGCGACGAGGCGCAGCGGCGCCCCGTTGCCCGCCGGCAGTAATGCTCCTGCCACGTGCGTGGCCAGAAGCGCATCGTCCAGGTCGGCGCGCTCGAGCGGGACCATCCAGCCGGTCACGGATCGGATGTTCACGAAGCTCGCGTCCGGATCGGCACCCGCCGCCGCGAGGACCCGGCGCAGCGGGACGCCGCGCCAGCGCGTTCTCAAGGCCCAGCCCGAGGTGCAGTCGAGGACCGCATCGCGCTCCGTTTCGCCCAGCCCTGCCAGCGCAGCGCGATCCAATGACAGGGGCGTCGCCACGCGGCCGCTGACCCGGACGCGCCAGGCGCCGAGCTCGATGGCCGGAGTTCCCTCACCGTAGAACGCGGTCGGCGGCGGCACGCCGCCGTCCGGCAGCCATCGTGAGCCGGTGAAGCGACGGACGCCGCCCAACAGCCGATCGGCCAGGTTCGCGGTGCCCCAGGCGACCGCTCCGAGTGCCACCACGCCGCTCACGGCGAGGAACGTGCGCCGGCTCATCGGCCGCGTCATCGAGCTCGGTCGCAGCAGGCGCCATCGGCGGGGCAGCAGGTGGAAGACGAGGATCGGGACGATTGCAAGCGCGGCCCACACGTGCAGCGTGAGGATCGTCCACGGGCCGATCGACGAGATCCTGCCGCCGGCGACCCAGGCGTAGCCGCCGACGAGGGCCGCAGCCACCAGGAGTGCCAGCGCCGCGCCCAGCAGCAGCGGGCGCCATCGGCCGGCGCGAACGGCGGGGCCGACGCTCCGCCGTAGCTTCTCGGCGGCCGCTACGAGCAGCGCGCCGGCGACGAGACCGTGAAGCCAGAACAGGGGAGCGGTGGCCGGCACGCCGGACCGCAGGGTGAGCAGGCCGCTCGCCAGCTGGACGACGAGCAGAATCGCCAGCAGCCGGTCGAGCGCGGCGCCGCTCACTCCGCCACCCTACGCCGGCATCCGGTGGCCGGCAACGCGGGCGGTCAGTCGGGTGACAGCTCGATCAGGGAGACCGACGGCATCGGCAGGTCGAAAGAGAGCTCGAGCGAACCGCGGTCCAGCGAGACCACGCGCTCCGGCTCGAGGTCCTCCAGGGTATCCAGCCGAGCCAGCTCGGCCCACTGGGTCTCGGTCGGCCAGTCGGCGCCGCCGCCCAGCTCCTGCCAGCGGCGCACGAGGTTGGAGTGACGCTCGTCGAGCCGTCGGTGGCGCAGTCGAAGCCGCTCGCTCGTGAGGCCGCCGATCGTCAGCCGCACCGTGCGATCCAGTCGTTCGTCGCCGCTGGCCTTCGTCACGTCGACCGTGCCGTTCCAGGCGACCACGGTCACCCGCCCGGCATCATCGCGCGAGCCGATGGCCTGGACCATGTCGCCCGCACCGTCCCCGTCCATGGCCACCTCGAGTCGCTCGTCGAGCAGCTGCTCCAGCATCCACAGCCCCCACCAGCGTGGCTTGCGCAGGTTCCCGACCGACAGCAGGCCGAAGCCGCCGTGGAGCAGATGCGGCGGACGGCCCAGCTCCTCGAAGTGGTCGGAGATGGTCCAGTAGGCGAGGGCCTCGGTGCGGCCCATGGCCGAGGCCATGCCGCGCACCAGGTAGGCGCCGCTCCACGGCGAGTCGTGGACCGGGTTGAAGTGGGTGGCGTGCGCGCCCCACTCGGTCCACCACTGCGGGAGTCCTGGAAACCCGTGGCGCGTCGCGATGGGGCGCAGGTCGAGCGGCGCGTTCCCGTACGTGTGGGTGCTCACGAAGTCGATGGGCGAACCGGTCTGCGCGCAGTGCGCCAGCAGCTCGTCCACCCACTTCCCGGCCGCTGACGCGGGGCCGCCCACGATCAGGGATGCGTCGACCGACTTCACTGCCCGGGCCGAGATGTCGTACAGACGGAGGTATTCGTCCCGCGTGCCGGACCAGAAGACGTCCAGGTTCGCCTCGTTCCAGACCTCGAAGCCCCAGCGGCGGACCTCCTCGAGCCCGTATCGCTCCACGAGGTGAGCGGTGAGCTCGGCGACCAGCGACTCCCATCGGTCCCAGTCCCTGGGTGGGCTGACGATGGCGCCGTAGTCGAACACGGTCTTGGTCGGGTCGCTTGCCAGGTCGCGCGGCATGAAGCCGAGCTCAACGATGGGACGCAGACCCAGGTCGAGCACGCGGTCGTAGATTCGGTCGATGCCGCTGAAGTCGTGGATCGGCCCGCCGTCCACCTCTCGGTACGTCCCGAGGTCGTCATTCAGGATCGCGTGGGCCCGCACGGCCTCGACGCCGAGCTGCTCGTGCGCCATGCGCAGTGCATCCGCGAACTCCGAGCCGATCGGTCGCCCGCCGGTCGTCTCCGTCGACTCGAGCTGGCTGAGGTGCTCGGAGCCGATGATCGGCCGCCAGGGCCGATGCATCCGGCCCGTTCGGCGCGTCGGCCCGGACCGTGATCTCGACGCGCGCGTCGCCGTCGACCGTGGGGGTGGCGGACACCTCGTCCGACCGCGGCTGGTCGAAATCCTTGACCGATGCGGCCGCCGCGACGCGGTACCACGCGGGATTGCCCGGCGTGCCCGCGGTGTCGGTGTACGGCGGGTGGGGGACCGGCCGGACCTCGGGCTCGCCGATCTCGAGCAGGTCCCATGGGCCGTCGGGGGCCGCTGCGCGCTCGATGACATAGCCCGCCGCTCCATCGACCGGCTCCCAGTCCAGGGTCACCTGCCCACGGCCAGGGGACGCGCGGAGGGACGTGGGCGCCGCGAGGAGCGGCAGCTCGAGCCCGGCCTCGGCATCGCTGCGCAGGCCGATGCGCGCCTCCCAGTCAGCGCGGGCAGAACGGGTCGATTGGGTCATCTCGGCTCCTTCGTAATGTTCGGACGCCGGCCGGCCACGGATGGCCAGCCGGCGTCCCGGGTGGAGGAGACGCTCATGGAGCGATGCGGCCCGCCCCGAACTCCTCGATGGCCATGAGCGGCTGCAGCGACGGCTGCAGCGTCACGGCGAGGTAGCCCTGCAACGCATCGTCCGTCAGCTCGTTGGCGATGGCGGCGATCACCATGCCCTGGTCGAGCGCGAGATAGCGGTTGGCGACCTGCCCGGTCGCCACGTTCACCGCGTCCTTGAAGCCGCCCCGGCCGTACAGGCCCGGGAAGTCGCTCGCCAGGTTGGCGAGGTTCTCCATCGTCGCCTCAGGGGCGAAGTCGAGCGCCAGGAACGCGGCGTGCGGCGTCACCACGCCCTGGCCGTAGTCGTCGATCGTCTGCGGCCGCGCGGAAGCAGGCAGGATCGTCCCAGCCGCTGTTCGATGATCGTCAGTCGCTCGACGTCGGCGGCGTAGCCGTTCGGCTCCATGCCGATGTAGTCGACGCCGTACTCGCGGTATCCGCCGGCCGGGTTGCTCGAAGGGCTGAAGCCCCAATAGCCGTAGTCGGCCTCCTCGAGCCCGAACTCGATCTGCGACTCGACGTAGAGCGGATGGGTCACCGCCCAGCTCGTGGGTCCCCATTCCTCCTCTGGAACGACGAGCGGGACCATCAGCGCCTCGAACATGCTGCCGCCCCAGGTCGGGACGATCAGCTGGTCGTCGTACGGATAGGCGCCCTCGAAGACGTCGACGCCCATGTACTCGCGCCATTCGCCGATCGGCTTCGTCTCCGGCCAGCTCCAGTCGCAGGTGTCCGGGAAGGTGCGCCAGCCGCCGAAGTAGTGCTCCGGCGGGATCTGGCCGAGCGCGATGCCGATGTAGGAGGCGATCCGCGGCTCGGTGTTGAAGGCGCCGTAGTGGTGGCCGGTGTACAGCACGTTCTCGCCCATCCCGCAGTAGTCGCCGATGGCGCCAGCCTCCCGGTGCGGGATCGTTGGTGAGCCAGAAGCCGCCGCGGATGAGGCCGGACCGACGTCCGGCCTTGGCGTTCGGGTCGTAGTAGCAGCCGAAATTCATGCTCTCGGCCAGTGACCATGCGCGGTCATGAAGCTCCGGCACGGCGTTCGCAACCATCAGCAGGCCCGATGCGAGCCAGCCGTTATCGACGCTCGAGGCGAACGGGTAGACGCGGTCACCGTCCTCGGGCCAGATCGGTGAGCTTCTCGCCGGTCTGCGGGGAGTACCAGTTCCAGAACTGCCCGGACGGCTCGTGGCGCTCGAGACCCTCGACGGTGGTCAGCGTCTTTGAGATCCGTTCGACTGCTTCGCTCGGCGGAGATGAACCCCAGGTCGCGCGCAGCGAGGACCGTGGCCCACAGGTACATGCCGATATTCGTCGGCGACGTGTACTGCGGACCGGGTGCTGCCCTTGAGCGAGCCGGCGATGTTGTCGGCCGGCAGGCCGGTCTCGCGGCTCGACGAGGTGCGACGAACGAGCGCCAGGTGTCGCGCGCATAGCGCTCGAGCGTCGCTCGATCAGGGTCGGCGGCCGTCACCGGGACCGCCACCGCCAGGGCCAGGAGCAGCGCCAGCGGGAGGCAGAGGAGGCGTCGGGATCGGCTCATTGCTGGTGACTCCGTGCGGCGCTCGGGTGCCGCGTGCGTGGGATGGGGAATCGTCATCGGCTCACTTGATGCCGGTCATGGCGATGCCCTGGGTGAAGTGGCGCTGGAGGAGGATGAACACGACGAGGATCGGCAGGATCACGACGACGGATCCCGCCATGAGCAGCGCGACGTTCGTCTCCTGCTGGCCCGTGGCGAGGAATGCGACGGCCACCGGCAGGGTGAACATGTCCTCGCCCGTGGCGACCACCAGCGGCCACAGGAAGCTGTTCCAGCTGGCGAGGAAGGTAAGGATGGTCAGCGTGGCCAGCGCGGGGCCGCAGAGCGGCATGATGATGCGCCAGAAGATGTAGTGCTCCCCCGCCCCGTCGACGCGTGCCGCATCGAGCAACTCATCGGGGAGGCCCATGATGAACTGGCGCATCAGGAACACGCCGAAGGCGCCGACCATGAAGGGAAGGATCATCCCGGCATGGGTGTTCACCAGGCCGAAATTGGCCACGAGGACGAACAGCGGCATGAATGTCACGACCGCGGGGACCATCAGCGTGGCCAGCACGACCACGAACAGGATCCGCTTGCCGGGGAAGCTCAGCTTGGCCAGCGCGTAGCCGAGCATCGAGCAGAACACGACGTTGCCAGCGGTGACGAAGAAGGCCACCACCGACGAGTTGAGGAAGAAGCGCAGGAAGTTCTGTCTGCCGAACAGATCCTGGTAGTTCTGCAGGGTCCATTGTTCGGGCAGCCACGTCGGCGGGACCTGCCGCAGCTCGCCGGTGGTCTTGAACGACCCCAGGATCATCCAGATGAACGGCCCGACGAGCAGCACCAGGCCGATGCCCAGCAGCACGTAGATCCACCACACTCCGCCGCCGCCGCGGGATCGCGTTCGGCCGGCTTGCTCCAGTGGGATCGCCGCCGGAGCCTCACGTCCGGGTGCAAGGGTGCTCATGGCTGCCTCCTCACGTCTCGTCCCGCAGCAGCCGGAACTGCACGAACGTCACCGTGGCGATGGCGATGAACAGCACGAAGGACGCCGCCGCCGTATAGCCGTAGTTGCCGAAGCCGAACTGGTTGTAGCTGTAGAGCGCCATCGACAGCGTCGCGTTGAGCGGGCCGCCCTCGGTCATCACGTACGGCTCCTCGAAGAACTGCACGTACCCGATGCCCGTGATGACGAATGCGAACAGCAGCGTGGGTCTGAGCAGGGGAAGCGTGATGCCCAGGAAGCGCTGCCACGCGTTGGCCCCGTCGACCTCGGCCGCCTCGTACAGGTCCTTCGGGATCGTCTGCAGGCCAGCCAGGAAGATGACCATCAGGAATCCGAGGTTCCGCCATGCCGCCACGCCGATGATCGACCACAGGGCATACCGCTCGTCATTGAGCCAACCCGGGCCGTCGATGCCGAAGCCCTCGAGGACACCATTGACGAAGCCGACTTCCGTCCCGAGAAGGAGTCGCCAGACGACCGCGATCGCCACGATGCTGGTGACCACCGGCAGGTAGAAGCCCACACGGAACAGGGTGCGGAACTTCACGACGGCCTGGTTCAACAGGACCGCCGCCCCCAGCCCCAGGACGACCGTCAGCGGTACGCCGACCAGGACGAACACCGCCGTGTTGGCAGCCGCCTTGTGGAACCGCGCGTCGGTCAGGACAGCCACGTAGTTCTCGATGCCGATGAAGTTGATGCCGAGCGGGTTCCGAATATCGGTCACGCGCATGTCGGTGAAGCTCGTGATCAGGGCCACCAAAATCGGGCCGGCCATGAACACGAGGAACAGCAGGAGGTACGGAAGCGCGAAGCTCCACGCGACCAGGTGCTCGCGTAAGTGCGACTGGGGAGCGGTGGGCGCGGGTTGGCCCGCGCCCACCGTTTGGCTCTGCGCCGTCATCGGGCTACTGCCCGGTGCCGATGCTGGAGGCCGCCTCCTGCATTGCCGCGCAGCCATCCTCCGGCGTCGTGTCGCCGACGGTGACCTCCTCGATCACGCCGTCGATCTCGGCCGCGACCTGCTCCCACGTCGCGATCGACGGGGGGGCCTTCGCATCGGACAGCTGCTCGCCGAAGGCGGCCAGCTTCTCGTCGCCGGAGAGCGCCTCCTCGTCCCACGCCGACTGGACGGCAGGGAGCGCGCTCACTTCCTCGTACCACGCGGCCTGGACGTCAGGTCGCGAGAGGTACTCGAGGAAGGCCCAGCCGGCTGCCTTGTTGTCGGCGTCGGCCAACACGGCCATGTTGCTGCCGCCGACGAAGGACGTGCCGGCCTCCTCGGTGGGCTGATGGGCAACCGTGTAGGCCTCCGGGTCGGTCCCGGCGTCCTCGACGATGCTCATCATCCACGGGCCGCTGATGAACGAGGCGATCTCGCCGTTGGCGAAGCGCCCCTCGACGGGCACATCCTCCGCCGCCGGCGGCGTCAGGCCCTCTTCGAAGAACGAGTCGTAGTACGTCAGCGCCTCGACGCACGGCTCACCATCAAGCGTGAAGGTGGTGCCGTCCTCGCCCATGATCTCGCCGCCCGCCTGCCAGAAGAACGGCATAAACGTCTGCCAGGAGCCGGTCCCGCCCGGCTGCAGGCCGATTCCGAACTCGGCGCCAGCCTCCTGCATGCTCGAGGCCAGTGCCTTCAGGTCGTCCCAGCTCCCGGGCTCTGGTGCGCCGCCCTCTTCGGCGAGGTCGGTGCGGTAGTAGACGAGCCGCGTCTCGACATACCAGGGAACCGCGTAGCTCACACCGTCGACGACGGTTGTGTTCCACGCGCCCTCGAAGAACTGTGACCCATCGATGTTGGCCGGCGTCGGATCGAGGCCGCCGAGCGTGGCGAACTCGCCCATCCAGGTCGTTCCGACCATCGTGACGTCGGGGACCTCACCGCCCGCGATGGCACTGACGATCCGGTCGTGCGCCGCATCCCAGGGGACCGGCGTGACGTTGACCTTGATGTCGGGGAACTCTTCCATGAAGGTCTCGGCGAACGCGCCGAGCGCCTCGCCCTCGGCGCCCATGGCCCAGACGTCGATCTCACCGGAGGCTGCCGAGGTGTCGACCTCGGAGGCCTGCGGGGCGATGGATTCGGCACCTGCGGATCCGCCGGCTCCGCCGTCCTCGTCGCCGCGGCCGCAAGCCGCCAGAGCGGCAACCATGCCGATGGACAGGAGCCATGCTCCTGCCCTCTTCTCGATTCTCACCGTTCTACTCCTCCTTCCGAAATGGGGGCTGCGCATCCGCAGCTCGACCGCACCACCAGCTCGGTTGGCAGGACTTCATGTCGAGATTCCAATCGCGTTCCACTGATCCGCTCATGCAAGAGCGCGGCCGCCCGACGCCCGATGTCGTGCATCGGCTGGCGGACGGTCGTCAATGCGGGAGATAGATGCCGTGCGGCGGGGATGTCGTCCCAGCCGGTGATGGCGATATCCGACGGCGCTCGGAGGCCGGCTTCGCGGGCCGCTTCGAGCAGACCGATGGCGATCTCGTCGTTCGCGCCGACCAATGCGCTCGGGCGGTCCGCGGCGGCGAGGATCGCTCGCCCGGCCTCGCGACCGTCGGCCTCCCGGAACGCGCACGGCACCGCGTCGAAGGCGGGTGACAGGCCGGCTGCCGCGTGGGCCGACACGAAGCCATCCCAGCGCTCCGACGCGTCGACCGACGCGGCCGGATCGCCGACGAAGGCGATCGCCCGGTGGCCGTGCGCGATGAGGTGGCTGACCAGTGCATCGGCTGCGCTCCGGTTGTCGGACCGCACGCTGTCGGAGCCGGCCACCGGTCCGCGCGCAAGCAGGACGACCGGCACGGCCCGCCGCTGGAGCTCCTCCACCACGCTGTCGTCGACCGTGCGGCCCATGATCACCAGGCCGTCGACGCGGTCGGCCAGGTCGAGGACCAGGTCCACGGCGCCCGGGCGCCGGTGCGTGGCCAGGATCAGCACGCTCCGGCCCTCTGCGGCCGACGCCTCCTCGTAGCCGAGGATGACCGCCGAGTAATACGGGCCGGACAGGTCGGGGAACACCACGCCGGTCGCCTCATGGCTGCCACGGGCCAGCGAGCGGCCCAGGGCGCTGGGGCGGTAGTCGAGCTCCTCGATGGCGCGCTCGACGCGGTCGCGGGTGGTCGCCGCAACCTGGTCGCTGCGCCGCTGCACGCGCGAGACCGTCGCGATCGACACGCCGGCCCGCTCCGCGACCTCGTAGATCGTCGCGGCGCGACGCGGCACACGGGTCGAACGCCGCGCCGCCTCGTCGCCTGAAAGCGCTTTCATTCGACTCGCTGAACCAGCACAATCCATGCCGCCTACCATGCGTTCGTGACGCAGCGCGCCTCGGTCCTGCTGGCGACGATCCTCGGATCCGCGATCGTGTTCCTCGACGCCACGATCGTGAATGTGGCGCTCGAGACGATCGGCGACACCCTGCCGGCCTCCTACGTCGGCCGCCTGGAAGGGCTGACGTACGTCAACAGCGCCTACTTCGCGGTGCTGGCCGCGCTCCTCATCCTCGCCGGGGCGCTGAACGACTACTACGGCCGGCGGCGGATGTTCCGGATCGGCCTCATCGGATTCGGCGCGGCCTCGGTGGGCTGCGGCCTGGCGCCAACGATGGAGCTGCTTATCGGTGCCCGCATCCTCCAGGGCGCGTTCGGCGCCCTCCTCGTGCCGGGCAGCCTGTCGATCATCACCGCCTACTTCAGCGGCGAGGACCGCGGGCGGGCGATCGGCCTGTGGGCGTCCGGCACCTCCGCGACATCCATCCTGGGGCCGCTGCTCGGCGGCTTCCTCGTCCAGACGGTCAGCTGGCGCGCGGCGTACCTGATCAACGTGCCCCTCGTCCTCGTCGCGCTATGGGCCTCCCGCGCCGTGCCGGAGAGCCGAGATGCCGAGGCCAAGGGCGAGTTCGACTGGCTCGGCGCCGCCGTCATCGCCCTCGGCGTGGGCGGGCTGGCGTTCGGGGCAACCCGCGGGCAGGAGCAGGCCTGGCAGGACCCGCTGGCCTGGATCGCCCTCGGCGTCGGCGCCGCGGCCATCGTCGCAGTGCCGATCCTGATGCTGACCCGCCCGCACCCGCTGGTGCCGCCATCCCTGTTCCGCTCGCGTAACTTCACCATCGTCAACCTGTCGACCTTCCTCATCTACGGCGCGCTGTACGTGTCGTTCGCGTTCACCGGGCTCTTCTTCCAGGGCACGCTCGGGTACTCACCGCTCGGCGCGGGAGCGGCGGGCATTCCGGTGGCGATCCTGCTCACCACCCTCTCCACGCCGGCGGGCACCTGGGCCGCTCGACTCGGCCCACGCCTGTTCATGACCGTCGGCCCGGCGCTGATGGCCGCGGGCCTGCTGTGGTTCTCGCGCATCCCGCCCGACTCGCCGCCGTGGCGCCTGGACGTGGCCGATCCGAGCACCTGGGTCCCGCCGGGTGGCGCGCTGGTCGACGTCGTGCTCGGGCAGCTCGTGTTCGGTGTCGGCATCGCGCTGCTCGTCGCGCCGCTGACGACCGCGCTCATGAGCTCCATCCCGGTCCGCAATGCCGGCCTCGGGTCGGCGATCAACAACGCGGTCAGCCGGGTCGGCTCACCGCTGGTGAGCGCCGTGCTGTTCATCGTGATCACCGCGACCTTCTACCCGACGCTCGCCTCGCTCGCCCCGGGCATCGACGTCGACGATCCGGCGGTCCGCGAACAGGTGCAGCCGCTGACGCGACCCTCCGACGACCTCGATGACGAGGTGGCGGACGCCGCCCGCCAGGCCAGCACGGATGCGTTCCGCCTGGCGATGTTCGTCTCGGCCGGGCTGCTCGTGCTCGGTGCCGGCATCAACGCGGCCGGGATCCACAACCCATCCGCGGAGCGCATGGCCACGCCAGCGGGTGCCGATGCGGTGCCGCCCGCCTGACTGTCTGCCTGGCCCCTCAGCCGGTCAGAAGACCTTCGGGCACCACGGCGGGCGCTCGGTCCGGAACAGCGCATCCGCCCGCGAGAGGGCACCGGGCTGGAGCTCGCGCACGCGGGCGGCATCGGCCAGCTGGACGAAGCTGAACCCACCGAGATAGGCGGTGGCGAGATCGCTTACGTCCATCGCCAGGTCTGCGGCGTCCGTCGCCGGCTCGACGCGCGGCACGCCATCCTCCACCGTGAGCGACCAGCGCCCGTCGTTCCAGCCGCAGGTCTCGTCGGCAACCTCGAGGACGAGGCGCCCGTCGGCCGCATAGCGGCGCTGGGCCAGGGCCGAGGCCACGTCGACGACGCGCAGCCAGAGGCCGTCGCCGAGGCCGATGCCCAGCCGGCGTGGCTCGAGGGCGTTGAGGATGATGGGGTCGTCCGGCGCCACGTTCCAGGCCTCTAGCTTCGACATGAGGTCGATGCCGAGCAGGAATCGCCACAGATCGAGGTCCGCGGCCGGATTGGTGGCCATCCTCTCGGTCAGGATCAGCGTCGACTGCGGCCCCGCGTCGTCCCACTTGTCACGCACCCGGTAGCGGGCGTAGCCGTCCGGCTCGCCGGCCACCTCGTGGATGGCGTAGAACGCCGCGCCGGCACCCTGACGCCAGTGCTCGGGGTCCCGGAAGAACTCGGCGTCCCAGAAGGCCGGCGTGCGGCCGAAGAACCCCGCACGGGTCGGCACGACCGCGTCATGGATCGGGGGCACCAGGCGCTTCGCCTCCTCCACGTCGACAAGGCGGATCGTGCCCGCTGGCATGTGCGGCGCGCGGAACGCGCTGCGATCTCGCTCGATCGAGAGCCGGGTCGCCATCGTCGCCAGGCCGTACCCGAAGCGCTGGTAGATGCTGCCCTCTGAGGCCCACAGGATGGCGGTCGATTCGCCCCGATCGTGGACGTCCTCCAGCTGGCGCAGCATCATGCGGCGCAGGATTCCCTGACGTCGATGCGTGGGCTGCACGCCGACGAAGGTCACGCCCGCGGCCGGCACCACGCCGCCAGGAATCGTGAAGTCGAAGCTGAAGATCCCGGCCGTGGCCACGACCCGGTCGCCGTCGTAGGCGGCGATGGCCCGGTCCGGCTCGAAGATCCCCTCGTAGGCAGCGGCGTCCTCGTCACGCAGCCGTTCGGAGAACGCGAGCTCGCCCGCGTCGAAGAACTGCCGGGGCTCACCGTCGAACGCGCGGACGTCGATTTCCATGCGCCGATTATGGCGCGGGTCCTGCTCTACCATCGCGCCGATGTTCCCCATCGGTGACGAGAACGAACGGGGGCACGGACCTGCCTACGTGACGCTGGCGCTGATCGCCATCAACGTCGTCGTCTTCATCCTCCTGCAGGGAGCCGGCTCCAGCACCGACGGGGCGGAGTTCACCTACGGCTACAGCGCCGTCCCGCTCGAGATCACGACGGGCACCGACCTGACCGAGTCCGAGACGATCACCGTCGGCGGCGAGCAGTTCGAGGTCCCGCAGGAGCCCGGGCCGTCCCCGATCTGGCTGACATTGCTGTCCAGCATGTTCATGCACGGTGGGTGGTTCCACCTCGCTGGCAACATGCTGTTCCTGTGGGTCTTCGGCGACAACGTGGAGCACCGCATCGGGCACGTGCTGTTCCTCGTCTTCTACCTCGCCGCAGGCGTGATCGCGAGCTTCGCCCAGATCCTCGTCAATCCCGACTCGATCATCCCGTCGCTCGGGGCGTCGGGGGCGGTGTCCGGCGTCCTGGGCGCCTACATCGTGATGTTCCCGACAAACCGCGTGACCATCTTCCTGTTCCGCGTCCTGGTCCCGGTGCCGGCGATCGTCGCCATCGGCATCTGGGCCGCGTTCCAGTTCATCAACGGCATCGGCGCCTTCGCCATTGCCGAGGAGACGGCCGGTGGCGTTGCCTACATGGCGCATATCGGCGGGTTCGTGACGGGCCTCGCCGCGGGATTCCTGTTCCGCGGCATCTTCCCCGAGCCGCCGCAGCCCCGGGGCACGCCCGCCCCGGTCTTCCGGTGAGAACCGCCCCGAGCGACGAGGCTGCCGGCCTCTTCGGGCCTGGCTCGGTCTCGTGGCGGATCGACCGTGAGCTCCTCGTCCTCGCCGGAGGATCCTGCGCGTTGCTGCTCCAGGCGGCGCACCCATCGGTGGCGGCCGGCGTCGCCCAGCACTCGACCTACGCGACCGATCCGTTTGGCCGGCTGCTGCGGACGCTGGAGAGCAGCTTCGCAGTCGTGTTCGGCAGCCGGTCCGAGGCCGAGGCAACCATTCGGCGCGTCAATGCCATTCACGGCGCCGTCCGCGGCCTGCGCGCCGATGGCCGGCCCTACAGCGCCCTCGACGCCGAGGCCCTGTTGTGGGTGCACGCCACGCTGGTCGATACCGCGCTGCGGGTGTACGACCGCTTCGTTGCGCCGCTCACCGCTGACGACGCCCAGCGTTACCACGAGGAAAGTGCCCGCGTGGCGGTCGCGCTCGGCGTGCCCGCCGGGGACTTGCCGCCGACGATCGAGGACCTGCGGGAGTGGATGGCCGCCATGATCGCAAGCGGGCGGGTCCACGTGACGGCCGACGCCCGCCGAATCGCGCGAACCGTGCTCTACCCGAGCCGATTCCCGCCGCGGCTGGCGTGGGACGCGGCGCACCTCGTCTCGCTCGCCACCCTGCCCGAGCCGATCCGACGCCAGTACCGGATCCGGTGGTCCCAGGCCCGGGAACGCGGGGTGCGGCGCATCGCCACCGCGTCGACGCGCCTGCTGCCCCTCCTGCCCGGCCCGCTGAAGCACGCCCCGCAGGCGCGCGCCGCGGATCGTCGCGTGGCTCAGTCCGCCGCCGGTACCCGGTAGCGTTCGCGAACAGCGACCGTCCGCAGGCCCAGGCGCTCCACGTTGCGGATTGAGCTGCCACCCACTGCCGCCGACGCACCGACCAGGTCGCAGCCCAACCGCCGGGCACGCTCGATCCGCGCGGCGATGAGTGCGCGCTGGATGCCGCGGCCGCGGTACGCGGGAATCACCGTTCCTGCGCGAAGCCAGCCCACCCGGTGGTGGGTGTGCAGGGCACCAGCGCCGACCGGCGTGCCGTCCACCTCCGCCACGAAGCGATGGTCGTGCGGTCCGAGCGCAAACCGCGGCTCGAGCGCTCGCCACGCCTCGGCGACCGGCCCGTCGAGGTCCGCCGCCTCGACGATGACGCGAGCCCAGGCACCGATCTCGTGGCGCGGCAGCTCCCGGACGGTCACGTCTTCGATCGCCACCGGCCCGCTTTCGCCCTCGACCGGCCCTGCGGCGTAGGCCGCGGTCGCGTCCAGCGACGCGGACGGCCACGGCGGGGCGTCGGCCTCGGTCCAGACCCAGCCGGTCGCCCTGTGGCGATCGAAGTGGTCGCGCGCAAGGTCGAGCAGATTCGGCAGGGACGCGAAACCGAGACCCAGGTTGAAGATCGGTCCGGGCAGGCGCGGCGCGGCACAGATCGCGATCTCTCCGTCTTCAATCACTGCGACGCTCGCTCCCGTTGCCGCTGCCGACTCCCACAACGCCAGCGTGGATGAGCGCTCCGCATCGTCGAGCCGTACGGCGAGCCTGTGTCGCTCGGCGGCGTCGCCACTCGGCGCCGTCAGCTGGATCGGGTCGCCGGGACGCACCGTTCCCTCCCGCAGCACGCGGGCGTACATCCGGCTGTCGGCCGGATGCGCCGCCGCGGCCAGCCGCCCGAAGCGCAGGTCGGCGAATGAGTGCCGGATCGTGCGGCACGGGTTGGCGGGTCCGGACAGCTCGAGCAGCGCGTCGTCGCCGATCTCCAGCCGGGTGCCGACGGGCAGCGCGGACACGTCGAAGCCCTCGATCGTGAGGTTCTCGCCCGTGGTGCCGGGTGCGATCGGATGCCCCTCGGCGGCAATTCGACGGATCGCCTCCACACCCAGGATCGAGACGGCGCGATGCGGTCCGCCGTGGACCGTGGCTGCCGCCTGTCGGTCGCCCTCCACGCCGAGTCGCCCGATGCGCGCCGCCTCGACCGAGTGCTTGGGCACGCCCCCGGCGGACACGTTCACCTGCACCACGCGCCCATCGCTCACGCCGGCGATGGTAGCGGCCGGCCCTCAGCGCCGCCGCATGGCGTTCCCGCACGGGGTCGCTATCATGGCTGCGCGCCCGCTCGATCCGCCCCTTCTCGAGTGGCCAGAGGAGCCAGGTTGACCCGATTCGCCAAGCTGACGGTGGCTGCCGCCGTGGCCACGTTCGTCCTGATCGCCGTCGGCGGTCTGGTGCGTGCCACGGACTCCGGGCTCGGGTGCCCGGACTGGCCGCTCTGCTTCGGCGACTGGATCCCACCCGCCGACCTCCACGCCTGGATCGAGCACACCCATCGGCTGGTGGCCGCGGTCTTCGTCGGCCCGCTCGTCGCGGCGGTCGGGCTGATCACCGTCTCCACCCATCGGCGGCGTGACGCGCCGCTGCTCGCAGCCGCCGTGGTGGCGGGCCTGCTCGTCATCGTGCAGTCGCTGCTCGGCGCCGCGGTCGTCCTCGAAGGACTGGCGGCCGAGCTCGTGACCGCGCACCTGGCGATGGCGCTGACCGTCCTGGCGGCCACGATCTTCATCGCCGAGCGTGCCACGAACGGACCGATGCCGTCCCTTCATGCCCGGCCCGGCCTGACCCGCCTGGTGGCAGTCACCGGCCTCGCGATCTTCGCGCAGATGCTCCTCGGGTCGTGGGTGACCGGCCACCACGCCGGCCTGGCCTACGCCGACTTCCCGCTGATGAACGGGGCCCTACTTCCCGCCGTCGTGGGCAGCGAGCAGGCCGTCCAGGTCGCGCATCGGCTGATGAGCCTGGTCGTCGCCGGGCTCTCCATCGGCTCGGCGGTCGCCATCTGGCGCTCGACCGACGCGCCGCTGCCGCGCAGGCTGGCGCTGTTGTTGGTCGTCCTCGTGGCGGTGCAGATCGCGCTCGGCGGGCTGAACGTGATCAGCCGCCTGTCGGCGGCCTTCGTGGTCCCGCACCTGGCGGTCGGGGCCGCGCTGTGGGGCGGATCGGTGTGGCTGTTGCTCGCCACGCGCCGGCTGCGTCCGGCCGAGGTCCGGGCGCCCCGATCGCTCGCGGAACGCGAGGCTGCCGGCCCGGGCGCCACGATTCGCGCGTACGTGGCCCTCACCAAGCCGCGAATCATCGAGCTCCTGCTGGTCACCACCATCCCGACGATGGTGCTGGCCGCCGGCGGCCTGCCCTCGGCATGGCTCATGGCGGCCGTGGTGCTGGGCGGCACGCTGGCGGCAGGCGGGGCGAATGCCATCAATATGTACGTCGACCGCGACATCGACGACATCATGCGGCGCACCCGCCATCGGCCCCTGCCCCGGCACGCCGTACCCCCGAGCCGAGCGCTCGCGTTCGGCATCGGCCTCAGCATGGCGGCCTTCGCATTCCTGGCGCTGACGGTGAACCTGCTGAGCGCCGTCCTCGCGCTCAGCGCGACGGCCTTCTACGTCTTCGTGTACACGATGTGGCTGAAGCGGACGACCCCGCAGAACATCGTCATCGGCGGCGCGGCCGGCTGCGTTCCGGTCCTCGTGGCCTGGGCGGCCGTGACCGGTGAGGTCGGCCTGCCGGCCCTCGTGCTCTTCGCAATCGTCTTCTACTGGACGCCGCCCCACTTCTGGGCGCTGGCCCTGCGCTACCGCGGGGACTACGCGGCCGCCAACGTGCCGATGCTTCCCGTCGTGCGCGGCGAGGCCGAGACGGCACGACAGATCCTGCTGTACACGGTGGCCCTCATCGCCGTCAGCCTGCTCCTGCTGCCCGCGGCCGGGATGGGCTGGCTGTACCTGGTGGCCGCGGTCGTGCTCGGCGGCGCCTTCCTGCTCTACGCGGTCCGCCTTCGTGCCGACGCCGCGAACGGGCGCGCCGCGATCCGGCTGTTCCGGTTCTCGATCACGTACCTGACGCTGCTCTTCGCGGCGGTCGCCGCCGACGCCCTGATCCGCCTGCCGCTCTCCTAGGCGCCAGCCCTCCCCGAGGCGTCAGCCGCCGGGCTGGCTCCGCCGCCACGGTTCCTCGCCCCGCGCCGCCCGCTCCGCGGCCAGCCTCGCGTCGAGGCGCACGGTGCGCCGCTCCTCGTGACGCATCCACAGCAGGAGGACCAGGGCCATGCCGGCGAGGAAGGCGACGTCGCCGACGACCCACATGATCGTCCCACCCAGCTGCTGGTCCTCGAGGGGCGTCGGACCCCAGTCCCGGAGGTTGGTCAGGTAGTGCGGGTAGAGGACGCTCGACGCCGACAGGAGCGCCACGCCGAGGAAGGAGTTCTGCGGCATGGCGAGGAAGAGGTAGAAGAGGCGAACCGGATGGGGGAGCCTCCATGGTGACGGGTCGACTCCCAGCGGTGGCCACCAGAACAGGAGAGCGGCGGCCAGGAAGGTGGCGTGCTGGAAGTAGTGCAGCGGATCGTTCTCGAGCGCCTGGTCGTAGAGCGTGCTGAAGTGCCAGCCCCAGTTCACCGCCGCGAACAGCACCCAGGCGACCACCGGGAAGGACAGCACCCGGACCGCGCGGCTGTGCAGCACCGCGAGCAGCCGGCGCCGCCATGCGGGGGTCATCGCGCGCAGCGCCAGCGTGATGGGCGCGGCCAGCAGCAGCAGCGGCGCGGCCACCAGCTCGAGCAGGAGGTGCTGGACCATGTGCACGCTGAACAGCTGGCCCTCGTAGGCCTCGATGGGCGAGCACAGCGCGAGGGCGATCGCCGCCAGGCCGCCGATGAACAGCCACGACCGGTACCCGGGGTGCGGGTTGGCGGGATGGGCTGCGGCAACCCGCCGCACCGCGACGATCCAGGCGGCGGCCGCCGCCAACAGACCTCCCACCACCAGCGGATCGAGGCTCCACGACAGGAGGACGCCGGGCATCTCAGGGCTCGGCGCCGACGCGCCGTGGGCGAGCGCCGTCGTGGGAAGCGCAGCGCCGGCGACCACGAGGGACGCCAGGAGGGAGACCAGTCGGCGCATCGGATCCATTCTCGCCCCATTCGGCGGGAACCGCCGAGGCGCCGAGAGCGTCAGTGGGCGCATGAGACGAACCGTCGCTGGCCTCTTCGTCGTGCTCCTCGTCCTCGCCGCGTGCGCGGCCCCCGGTGGCTCCCCGGCGCCATCGATTGATCCGTCGTCGGAGGCGTCATCGGGCACCTCGCCCTCGCCACCCCCGCCCTCTGCCGGCAGTGGGGGCACTGTCGACCACCCCACCGGATCGGAGGCGGTCATCGCGATCACCCAGACCGGCGGCATGCTCCCGGTCCACATGCAGGCCGCGATGCCTCCGACGTTCGTCCTGACCGGCGATGGCCGCGTGATCGTGCAGGGCATGCAGACGCTCGAGTTTCCCGGACCGATGCTGCCGCCGCTCCAGGAGCGCAGGCTCACCGAGGAGGGCGTGCAGACGATCCTGGCATCGCTCGAGGAGACGGGCCTGTTCGCCGGCGACCTCGAGCTGCGCGGGATGCAGAACATGTTCACCGATGCCAGCGACACGGTCTTCACGGTCAACGCGGGCGGCCGCACCTCGGTCGTCAGCGTCTATGCCATCGGCCAGCTCCTTCCGGACATGCCGCCTCCACCGGGAGTCGACGAGGCCGAGCTCGAGGCGTACGCGGTGCTCTCCACGCTGCACGACGGCCTGCTGACGCTCGACACATGGCTGCCGCCCGAGGCCTGGGCGACCGACACGTGGGTTCCCTTCGAGCCCGACGCGATGCGTCTCTACGTTCGCGACGTGACCGACGAGCCCGTGGACGACCTCCCGGGGCAGGAGCGGTCGTGGCCGACCGACGAGGACCCCGCCGCCTTCGGTGAGGAGCTTCCGGCCTTCGGCGACGGCACGCGGTGTGCCGCGGTCGAGGGCGAGGACGCCGCACTCTGGTTCACGGAGCTCTCGAACGCGAACGAGAACACGATCTGGACCTCGGACGACCGACGCTACGCCATCGACGCGCGGCCCCTGATGCCCCACGAACCGGTGACCTGCGAGGCCTGATTTCGGGCCGATCCACGCCTCGTCAGCCGCGCCGATGCGGGTCGCGCCGCATCGGCGCCCTTCGCTACAATGCAGCCCTGCCGCCTCAGCCCCCTGAGCGCGCGTGCTGCGACACCCGGTGTCGATTGAACTCAGCGGAGAGCTTCGAACGAGACTGATGCAACGAACGGCGGCTCGATCTCGCCTGCGGTCGATTCTCCATGCCGGCGTGCCACTCGGCATCCTGGCGCTCGCCGTGAGCGGCTGCATGCTGCCTCCGCAACCGAAGACCGACGCGGGCCAGGACGTCTTCAACCTCTACCTCGTCGTCCTCGCGCTGGCCGCGATCGTGTTCATCGGAGTCGAGGGCTTCATCCTGTACGCGGTGTTCCGCTACCGGCGCCAGCCGGGGGACGACGTGCTCCCGCCGCAGCTGCACGGCAACAACACGGTCGAGATCATCTGGACCGCCATCCCGACCGTCATCGTCCTCATCCTGTTCACGTTCAGCATGATCACCCTCGGCGAGGTCGAGGCCCGCTCCGAGGAGCCGGGCGTCACGATCGAGGTCGAGGGCTTCCAGTGGCAGTGGCGATTCCTGTACCCCGACGGCGGCGAGGTGGTCGGCACCATCGGCGAACCGCCGACCCTGGTGGTGCCAGTCGGCGAGCCGATCCGGCTCGTGCTGACCTCGCTGGACGTGAACCATTCGTTCTACGTGCCCGACTTCCTCATCAAGCGTGACCTCATCGACTTCGGCGCCAACCGGCCCCCGAACGAGATCGAGTTCGTGGTCACCGAGGAAGGGACGTACGCGGGGCAGTGCGCCGAGTTCTGCGGCACCGCGCACGCGGACATGACCTTCGTCGTCGAGGCGATGTCCCCTGACGCCTTCGACGAGTACAGCGCGGCGCTCGCCAGCGGATCTCCGCCACCCGCCACCGACGGCGGCGAGTGCGAGGTCACGATCGAGATCGCGGCCAATAACCTGCAGTTCGACATCGACGCATTCGAGGTCCCGGCGGACACTCCCTTCTGTATTGCGTTCGAGAACCAGGAGAATCAGCCGCACAACGTCGCCATCTACGATGGGGGCGATGCGCTGTTCTCGGGGGAGATCCTCTCCGAGCCCGGCAGCGTCACCTACCAGGTCCCGGCCCTGCCCGCCGGGGAGTTCCGGTTCATCTGCGAAGTCCACCCCGAGATGTCGGGCGACGTGACGGTCACCCAATGACGGAGCGCTAGCGAACGACGATGGCAACCACGACGATCGAGCCGCGCAGCGGCACGTACCGCGGATCTTGGGTGATCGACTGGCTGACGACGGTCGACCACAAGAAGATCGGGATCCTCTACATCGTCAACAGCTTCCTGTTCTTCTTCGCCGCCGGGATCCTGGCGCTCGTGATCCGCAGCGAGCTGGCCGTGCCCGGGCTCCAGTTCCTGGACCAGGACACCTACAACCAGGCGTTCACGATGCACGGCACCATCATGCTGTTCCTGTTCATCATCCCGGCGCTGTCGGGATTCGGGAACTACATCGTGCCGCTCCAGCTCGGAGCGCCGGACATGGCCTTCCCGCGGATCAACGCCCTCTCGTTCTGGCTGCTGCCGCTGGGCGGCATCCTGATCTTCTCCGGATACCTGTTCGGCGGAGCGGCCGCCGAGGGCTGGACGGGGTACACACCGCTCACCCTGCAGCAGTACGGGACGACTCCGGGCACCGACCTGTGGATCATGGGGCTCGCTCTGGTGGGCACCGCCTCGATCCTGGGCGCGGTCAACTTCATCACCACCATCTTCAAGATGCGGGCGCCGGGCATGACGATGTTCCGCATGCCGATCTTCGTGTGGACGGTCCTGGTGACGGCGGTCCTGATCCTGCTCGCCACGCCGGTCCTGACGGCGGGCCTGATTGCCCTGTTCATCGATCGCAACTATGGCGGCAGCTTCTTCGATCCGAACCTCGGGGGCAACCCGATTCTGTGGCAGCACATCTTCTGGTTCTTCGGCCACCCCGAGGTGTACATCGTCATCCTGCCGGCCATGGGCGTGGTCAGCGAGATCCTGCCGGTCTTCAGCCGCAAGCCACTGTTCGGCTACAAGGCGTTCGTGTTCGCCACCGTCGGCATCGGCCTGCTGAGCTTCAGCGTCTGGGCGCACCACATGTTCACCACCGGCACGGTGGCGCTGCCGTTCTTCGCGTTCATGACCGCCCTGATCGGGGTGCCGACCGGGGTGAAGATGTTCAACTGGCTCGCCACGCTATGGCGCGGCAAGCTGACGTTCGCCACGCCGATGCTGTTCGCGCTCGGCTTCGTGACGATGTTCCTGATCGGCGGCATCAGCGGCGTCATGCTCAGCTCGCCGCCGATCGACTTCCATGTGCAGGACACGTACTTCGTGGTCGCCCACCTCCACTACGTGTTCTTCGGCGGATCGGTGTTCGGTGTCTTCGCGGCCACCTACTACTGGTTCCCGAAGATGACGGGCCGCAAGCTCAACGAGCCGCTCGGCAAGGTCCACTTCTGGCTGCACTTCATCGGCTTCAACCTCGCCTTCTTCCCGATGCACCAGCTCGGGCTCGACGGCATGCCGCGCCGCATCAGCGATTACGCGAACCCGGACTGGACGCTGCTGAACTTCGCCTCGACCATCGGCGCCTTCATGATCGCCGTGAGCGTGATCCCATTCCTCATCAACGTGGTGGCCACCTTCATCAACGGCGAGCCCGCCGGTGACGACCCATGGGAGGGCAACACGCTGGAGTGGGCGACGACCTCGCCACCGCCGCCGTACAACTTCGATCGGCTGCCACCCATCCACAGCGAGCGTCCACTGTTCTTCCTGACCCATGGCCACGGTCACTCAGCCGAGCGACCAACGGACCTGGAGGAGGACGGCGAGGAGGACGTGGAGCGCCGGGGAAGCGCGGTATGACCGCGCAGACGATTCCCGCCGCTGGCGAGGGCCACGAGCCCATCGTCACCCATCCGACCGGCATGCCGACCGCGCTCGTCGGGATGCTGCTGTTCATCGCCAGCGAGGTGATGTTCTTCGGCGGCCTGTTCGCGACCTACTTCAACGCTCGCGCCTCCGTGCCGGCCGGCGAATGGCATCCGCCCCCCGGCGGACACCTCGACCTGCCGCTGGCCGCGGTGCTCACGGCCGTGCTGGTGTCGTCGAGCTTCACGATGCAGTTCGGCGTGTGGGCCATCCGCCGCGGCGATACCGGCAAGCTGAAGATGTGGACCGCGATCACCCTCGGCCTGGGGATCCTGTTCCTCGCCGGCCAGCTGTACGACTACAGCCAGCTGGGCTTCGGAATCGCCGACGGGGTGTTCGGGACGGTGTTCTACACGCTCACCGGCTTCCACGGCGCGCACGTCTTCGGTGGAGCGGTCGGCCTGACGATCGTGCTGGCCCGCGCCACCCGCGGCCAGTTCAGCGCCCGCAACCACGTCGCCGTGGAGGCGGTCAGCATGTACTGGCATTTCGTCGACGTCGTCTGGATCGGCGTGTTCACCACGATCTATCTGCTGCGCTAGGAGGATTCGCCCGTGACCGACGTCGCCATCGGCTTCCTCCTCCTCGGCGTCGCCATGCTCGTGGTGCTGGGCATCGTGTTCGCGATCTCGTCCCGCGGCGGCCCGCCGGGGGAGAAGCCGCACCCGCCGCGCGGCGTCCACCTGCCGGGTCCCAGCTTCCTGCCGGTCGTGATGTCGGTCGGGATGCTGCTGCTCGGCGCCGGGCTCGCGTTCCGGCCCGAGGACCAGGTCGCGAACCTGTGGCTGGCGATCCCGGGCGTCGCCGTGCTGGTTCTCGGCATCATCGCCTGGGTCACCGCGGCCAACCATGAATGGCGGGATACCGAACGGGGGTCGCACGACGACGGGGCCGCCCACTGAGCCGCCGATGACTGTCGGTTCGGCCGCCAGCGTCGGGCCCGACCTGCGGCGCCTGCCGCGGACCTACCTGGTCGCGGCGGCCATCCTCCCGCTGATCCTCGTCCTCGGCCTGGGCGCGGTCGTGTTGAGCCGGGCGGCGATGCGGTCGCCGACGACCGTCGGGTCGGTCGCGCCGGACTTCGTGCTGGCGGACCTCGACGGCAACCCGGTGCGTCTGGCCGACCTGCGCGGACGTCCGGTGGTCCTGAACTTCTGGGCCAGCTGGTGCGGCCCGTGCGTCGAGGAGTTCCCCCTGCTGCGCGAGGCTGTGGCGGACCACGGGGCGGAGGGCCTGGCGGTCGTCGGCATCGTCGTGCGCGACCGCTCCGAGGCGGCCCGCGACTTCATCGCCCGCAACGGCGGGACGTGGACTGCCGCGATGGATCCGGGCGAGCGCGTGGCATCCGCGTATGGCATCCTCGGACCACCCGAGACCTACTTCATCGACCGAGAGGGCAGGATCGCCGCCCGGCAGTTCGGCCCCGTGACGGACGCGTCTCTCCAGCAGCACCTGGCGACCATCCTGCATGACCACGAGGAGTGAGCGAGGAATGACGACAGAGCCGAACCTCCCGGCGACGCGCGACGAGGCGCCGGCGACGCATGTCGACCCTCGACCGCCGTTGACGCCCGAGCGACCGATCAGCGTCGCCTTCCTGCCGCTGGCGCTGGTGGCGTTCGTCGTCCTCGCCTTCGCGATCGCGGCCTGGACCTTCCTGTCGACCGCGACCTGAACGTCAGGAAGCGCGAATCGGCGGACCTCCCGCTCGCTCTTCCGCGGCCACCGCTCCGGGCGTCGGGAAGCGCCGTTGGATGTAGTCGTCGAGGATGGCGAGGAACCGCGGCACGATGTCGTCGCCGCGGAGCGTCTCTGTCTTGTGCCCATCCACGAACACCGGGGCCACCGGCTCCTCGAACGTGCCCGGCAGGCTGATGCCGATGTCCGCGTGCTTCGACTCGCCCGGGCCGTTGACGACGCAGCCCATGACCGCCACCCGGAGCTCCTCGACACCGGGGTGCGTCTCGCGCCAGCCCGGCATCTGCTCGACGAGGTGGGCCTGGATGTCGCGGGCCATCTCCTGGAAGAACGTGGAGGTGGTTCGACCGCAGCCCGGGCAGGCGGAGACCTGCGGCAGGAACGAGCGCATGCCGAGCGACTGGAGGACCTGCTGCGCCACCTGCACCTCCTGGGTCCGGTCGCCGCCGGGCTCCGGCGTGAGGCTGACCCGGATCGTGTCGCCGATGCCCTGCTGCAGGAGGATGGCGAGCCCCGCCGTCGAGGTGATGATGCCCTTCGCGCCCATGCCCGCCTCGGTCAGGCCGAGGTGGAGCGGGAAGTCGCAGCGCGCCGCCAGGCGCGCGTAGACCTCGACCAGGTCCTGCACTCCCGACACCTTCGCGCTGATGATGATCCGCTCGTGGCCGAGACCCACCTCCTCGGCCAGCCGCGCCGAGCGCAGGGCGGACTCGATCATCGCCTCGATCATCACCTCGCGGGAGTCCTTCGGATCGGGCGAGGCCGCGTTGGCGTCCATCATCTCGGTGAGCAGCTGCTGGTCGAGCGACCCCCAGTTGACCCCGATGCGAACGGGCTTGTCGTTCGCGATCGCCACCTCGATGATCTGCGTGAACTGCTCGTCGCGGCGCTTCGTGCCGACGTTGCCGGGGTTGATGCGGTACTTGGCCAGCGCCGCCGCCGCCGCGGGATACCTCGTCAGCAGCAGGTGGCCGTTGTAGTGGAAGTCGCCGATGAGCGGGACGTCGACGCCAAGCCGGTCGAGCTTGTCGCGGATGACCGGGACCGCCTCGGCGGCCTCGTCGTTGTTCACCGTGATGCGCACCAGCTCCGAACCCGCATGTGCCAGCTGCGCGACCTGGAGTGCGGTCGCATCGGCGTCGGCGGTGTCGGTGTTGGTCATCGACTGCACGACGATCGGGTGGTCCGATCCGACCGGGATGCCGCCGACGAGCACCGTCACCGTGGGCCGTCGGGGGGTCGTCATCGAGGCCATGGTAGAGCGGGATCCCCCGATCGGCACGCGGCGTGCACCGGCTCGCCGCATGGCGGAGCGGGCAGCTGTCCAGCCCGTGGCTGATCGCCGGGTCTGGATCGTCGAGGATGAGCCGGCGGCGGCTGCCCTGGCGGTCGAGCTGTGCCAGGCGTCGGGGGCGGTCGCATCGGTCTTTCGCGCGCCACTGCCGTTTCTCAGCGCCCTTCGGGCCGGCAATCCTCCTGCCGCGGTCGTCCTCGACTGGCGTCTCGAGGACCAGCTCAGCGCGGCCCTCTTCCTGGCCACCCGGCACCAGCATCCGACGCTGGCCGTGGTGTACTGGACCGGCAGCGCGGCCGGCGGGCTGCCGTCGATGATCCGGGACGACGCGTTCACGCGGGTCGTCAACAAGGCGGCCGGCGCGCGCGCGTTCGAGGAGGCGGTGGCATGGGCGTTGGCTGATGCGCCCGGCGACGCAGAAGAGGGCGAAGCGGGGCCCGGCTGATGTCGGCGCGGTCGCCGGGTTTGGGTAGACTGACGGCTGCATGACCGCCACCGTTCCGCCCGACACCGGGGCACCTGAACACGATGACGCGACCGATGCGCGCCATCACCGGGTCGGCATTATCGGCTCCGGGCCAGCAGGCCTGACGGCCGCGATCTATGCCGCGCGCGCCAATCTCGAACCGCTCGTGATCGGCGGCAACGTGCCGATGGGCCAGCTGATGATCACCTCGGACGTCGAGAACTACCCGGGATTCCCGGAGGGGATCCAGGGACCGGAGCTGATGCAGAAGTTCCGCGAGCAGGCGGAGCGCTTCGGCTCGACGATGGTCGAGAAGGACGCGACCAAGGTGGACTTCAGCGAGCGACCCTTTCGCATCTGGGTGAACGAGGACGAGTACCGCGCGGACTCGGTGATCGTCGCGACCGGCGCGTCCGCCCTGTGGCTCGGCCTGCAGACCGAGGAGGAGTTCCGCGGCCGCGGAGTAAGCGCCTGCGCCACCTGTGACGGCTTCTTCTTCCGAGGTCGCGAGGTGGCCGTCGTCGGCGGCGGCGACACCGCCCTCGAGGAGGCCACGTTCCTGACGCGCTTCGCGGACAAGGTCACCATGGTCGTGCGGCGCGAGGAGTTCCGAGGCAGCAGGATCATGCAGGACCGCGCCCTGAACCACGAGAAGATCGACGTCCTGTGGAACAAGGAGGTGGCCGAGGTGAAGGGCGACATGACCGTGTCGTCACTCACGCTGCGTGACACCGCCACGGGCGAGCTGTCGGAGCTGGCGGTGCAGGGCATGTTCGTGGCCATCGGCTACAAGCCGAACACCGAGCTGTTCGCCGGCCAGCTCACGATCGGCGAGGGCGGGTACCTGGAGATCGTCGACGGCGAGACCGGCTCGGGCATCCCGGGCGTGTTCGTTGCCGGGGACGTCCACGACCATCACTACCGCCAGGCGGTGACCGCCGCGGGCGACGGATGCAAGGCCGCGATCGACGCCGAGCGCTGGCTGGCGTCCGTGGGAGAGATCGAGACCTCGACGGCCACGAACTGGTGACGAGGGCGTCTCTTCGCTGGCACGCCCGGGCCGCGAAGGTTCACTAGACTACCGATCCCACCCGCCCCTGCAGCCTGGAGACCGATGCCATGGCCGTCCGCGCCCCACGCCCCGAGGACCTGTACGACCTGCGCGTCCCCACCGAGCTGGCCCTGTCGCCCGACGGCCGGTTGGTGGCGTTTGGTGTGAAGTCCGTGGCGCCCGGCAAGGACGGCTATCGCACCTCCCTCTGGCTCGCTCCCGCCGATGCCAGCGGTCCCGCGCGCCAGCTGACGGCCGGTGCGAAGAACGACACCACGCCGCGCTGGTCGCCGGACGGCCGGACGATCGCCTTTCTGTCGGATCGCGGCGGCGTCCTCCAGGCGGGTGGCGGCGGCGCGAAGCCTGGCAAGGCGGAGGCGCCGAAGGAGGGAGGCACCCAGGTCTGGCTGCTCCCCTTCGCTGACGGTGGCGAGGCCCGCCAGCTCACCGACCTGCCGAAGGACGTCAGCGGTCTGGCCTGGGCGCCCGATGGCCGGCGGCTCGCCATCGTCAGCGGTGCGGCCTCCACGACGCCGGAGAGGAAGGCGGAGCGCAAGCCCGAGGACCCGCCGGCGCCAGACACGCGGCTCATCGACACACTGCTCTACCAGTTCAACGGCGCGGGCTTCATCCACGACAAGTTCAGCCGGCTATGGCTGGTCGAGGTCGCGACCGGCAGCGCCGAGCTGCTCACGACTGGCGACCATCACGACGGCGACCCGCAATGGTCACCGGACGGTCGCCAGATCGCGTTCGTCTCGGACCGCCACCCGAACCCCGATCTGGGGTGGAGGAGCGACGTGTACGTGGTGACCCTGTCGACGCGGGCGGTCCGCCAGCTGTCTCCGGGCCGCGGGCGGCAGGCCTGGGCCGCGCCGGCCTGGTCGCCGGACGGCAGGTGGATCGCGGCCGTCGGGAACCGGGAATGGCGGCGCGGCGAGATCGCGCAGGCATCGGTCTGGCGCTTCCGCTTGCGTGATGGCGAGGCGCAGGATCTCCTGGCCGGCAGCGATCTGGAGGCCGGCGCCGCGATGAACAGCGACCTGGTGGGAGGCGGTCCGAACCGCGCGCAATGGATGGCGGACGGGCGCTGGATCGTCTTCGGCGCGCCGGCCGAGGGTTCGTTCGAGCTGTGGCGGGTGGAGGTCGACGGTGGGCGCATCGAGCGCCTGACCCGGGACCGGCACTATCTCGGCCGCGAGACGATCGTTCCCACGGCTCGTGGTGGAACCCGCCTGGCCGCGGTGCGGACCAGCGGGACCGATGTCCCGAATGTCGTGGTCGGTGACATCCCGGCCGGCAGGTTGAGCGGCACCGACCGGGTTGAGCTGCGTCGAGTCTCCGACCTCATGGGCGAGGCGTGGAGCGAGATCCGCCTCGTCGCGCCGGTCGAGCGGTGGCACGAGGTCGACGGTCGACGCATCCAGGGCTGGTTCCTCCCGGCGCCGACCAGCACGAAGCGCAACCCTGCGCCGGTCGTGCTCGAGATCCACGGCGGCCCGGCCACCCTCTACGGCTGGTCGCTGATGTGGGAGTGGCAGGTCCTGGCCGCAAATGGCATCAGCGTGTATGCCAGCAACCCGCGCGGCTCGCAGGGCTACGGCCAGGCGTTCCTGACCGCCAACGTCCGCGACTGGGGCGAGGGCCCGATGCGGGACGTGATGGCCGGCCTGGATGCCCTGATCGGGGACGGCCTGGTCGACGGCGATCGGATGGGCGTGACCGGCGGCTCCTACGGCGGCTACCTCACGTCGTGGATCGTGGGGCACTCCAACCGCTTCAAGGCCGCGGTCACCTGTCGCAGCGTGAACGATCTCGTCAGCCAGATGCAGTCCGGCGACATCGGCGGCCCGGTATTCGGGCTGTACGTTTACGGCACCCACCCGTGGGACGACTGGGACCTGTACCACCGCCACTCGCCGCTCACCTACGCCACCGAGGTCACCACACCGCTCCTGATCCAGCATGCCGAGAAGGACCTGCGCTGCACGGTCACGCAGGCCGAGGAGCTGTTCGCGGTGCTGCGCTCGTTGAAGAAGACGGTGCGGCTCATGCGCGTGCCGGAGGAGTCGCACGAGCTGACGCGATCCGGGACGCCCTTCCGGCGCGTGGATAACCTGCGTCTCATCGACGAGTGGTTCCGGCACTTCCTGGTCGAGGGCAAGACGCGGCTGCCGAGGGTCGATCCGAACCGCGGATAGGAACACTTGGGGGCTGAACGTATATACGGTATATACGCGCGGGCCGCAGTGTATGTTCGCCGTTGTCGGCGCCGAGCGTCAGAATCTCGCGGGCAGGTAGCGCCGCGAGGCCGCGTCCCACATCCAATCACCGGACGCCGGCTCGGCGTCGACGACTTCGCGCAGCTCGGGCCATGCGTCGACGGAGTGGCCAAGGTGCTGGAGGATGCAGTTGCCGGGCGCGTCGAGCCAATCCTGGGCCTCGTCGCCGACGTAGAGGCGCCACCCGGTGTCGGCCGCGTTGATCCGATCCGCGGTGCGTTCCACGTAGCCCGGCCGCTCACCCTCGATGACGCGACGAGAGACGAACGCAGCGGAACCCCGCAGATCGTCGGCCGCTCCCACCGTCCGAGGCTACACCCTGCGCCGTTACACTCGCGGCCATGACCTCCGACCTCGAGACCGCCCTGCGCGAGGGCTATGGCTTCGACGCGCCCGCGCTGACCCTCGGTGCCGCCATGTCCGGCGACGAGGCGCTGCCCAGCGCCCAGGTGCGGGTGCCGCTGGCGATGCTGAACCGTCACGGGCTGGTGGCCGGCGCCACCGGGACCGGCAAGACGAAGACATTGCAGGTGCTCGCGGAGCAGCTCAGCGACGCCGGCGTGCCCGTCTTCATCAGCGACATCAAGGGCGACATCAGCGGGCTGGCCGCGCCGGCCGAGCTCAGCGACAAGCTCACCGGACGAGCAGCGGGCGGTCGGCTTCGCCGACTACGCACCGACGGCGTTCCCGGTCGAGTTCCTGACCCTCGATCGGGACGGGAGCGGAGTGCGGCTGCGCGCATCGGTCTCCAGCTTCGGCCCGATCCTCCTGTCGAAGGTGCTCGACCTGAACGAGACGCAGCAATCGGTCCTGGCGCTCGCCTTCAAGTACAGCGACGACAAGAAGCTGCCGCTCGTGAACCTCGAGGACCTGCGCGCGCTGCTGAACCACCTGAACTCCGACGAGGGCAAGGCCGAGATGGCCGAGTACGGCGGGGTGGCGACGGCGACGGTCGGCGTCATCGTCCGCAAGATCGTCGAGCTCGAGCAGCAGGAGGCCGATGCGTTCTTCGGCGCCCCGGAGTTCGAGGTCGAGGACTTCCTGCGAACGACCGACGACGGACGGGGTGTGATCAGCGTCCTCGAGCTGGCCGACATGCAGGATCGGCCGGCACTGTTCAGCACCTTCATGATGTGGCTGCTCGCCTCCCTGTACGAGTCGCTGCCGGAAGTCGGCGATCCGGACAAGCCGAAGCTGGTCTTCTTCTTCGACGAGGCGCACCTGCTGTTCCGAGACGCGAGCAAGACGTTCATGCAGCAGATCGAGCTCGTGGCCCGCCTCATCCGCTCCAAGGGTGTCGGCGTCTTCTTCGTCACCCACTCACCGGCCGACGTGCCGGCGGAGGTGCTCGGGCAGCTCGGCAACCGCGTCCAGCACGCTCTGCGCGCGTTCACCCCGGACGACCTCGAGGTGGTGCGGGCGACGGCGGAGACCTTCCCGACGACCGAGCACTACGACGTCGCCAAGGAGCTCACCGCGCTCGGCACGGGCGAGGCGCTCGTCACCGCCCTTGACCTCAAGGGCCGGCCGATGCCGACGGCGCGGGTCATGATGCGACCGCCGCGCTCGCTGATGGCCCAGGTCGAGCCGGCGGTCTTCGCGGCGGTGGTGGCCGCGTCGCCGATCGCCGCGACCTATGCCACGGACGCGGACCCCGAATCAGCGAAGGAGCTGCTGGCGGCGCGGATGGCGCGTGCCGAGGAGGCGGCGAAGGAGCCGATGGAGGGCGTGGCCGATCCGGAGACGGCGGCCGAACGCAAGATGCGCCCCACCCGCGCCCCCGAGCGGGGAGTCGACTGGGGCGATGTGGCCCAGGAGGGTGCCCGCTTCGCGCGTTCGGGGACGTTCAACACCATCCTGCGCTCGATCCTCGGCGTCCTCACCAAGGGCCGCTGACGGAGGCGGGTGACAGCGGGGCGTAGACTCGTGGCCTGGGCCGGCCGGCCTCGTCGGGCACCGGGCCGATGGCCGTCGCCGGCGCGACCAATGGAGGTGCCGCCGTGCATGCATTCATCATCGAGCTGGAGGATCGGCCGGGCAGCCTGGCAGACCTGTGCGCTGGGCTTGGCGAGCGGGGGATCAACATCCGGGCCGTCTCGGGCCTGGCCCTGAAGGCCGAAGGTGGGGCCGCAATCGTCACGAACGACGATGCGGCGACCCGCAGCGTCCTCGACGATCGCGGTGCCCGCTACCGCGAGGTCGAGCTGGTGGCCGCATCCCTGGAGGACCGCCCGGGATCGCTGGGCGAGGCGGCACGGCGGCTGGCCGACCGCGGCATCAACATCGACGCGCTGCTGGCGACCGGGATGCAGGGTTCGCAGGTCACCGTGGCCTTCGGCGTCGACGATCCAGAGAGCGCGCGGGCAGCGCTCGGCGAGCTGGCGGCTGCCGGATCCAGCGCCGTCTAGGAGCGCTCGCCTTCCTCGCGCGGCAGCGCCTCGCGGGCCACGTCGGGGACGTCGGTGACAAACGCCCACAGGCCGCAGGCGGCGAGGTGCTGCATGCGCTGGGGGTCGTTGACCACGTAGCAGCCGATCTCGCGGCCGAAGGCGTGTGCCTGGGCGAGGAGAGGCAGGGGATCCATCCCCAGGTCCCCGTCCCACGGGAAGACGCCGAGATGGCCGTGCTCCGTCGCCCAGACCAGAGCGGGCGCCACCGGCTGGGTCGGGACCAGCAGGTACCCGGTGCGAAGGTCGCCGTCCAGCTCGTGCACGCGGTCGATGGCGACCTCGTCGAAGCTGATCACGGCCAGCCGTCCCGAGGTCCGCACCGGATGCTCGGCCAGCGCGGCGACCACCGCGTCCGCGGCGGCGCGCGCCTTGATCTCGACCACCAGGCCGACGCCGCCCGGCAGCCAGGCGAGCACCTCCTCGAGCGTCGGCACCCGCAGGCCCTGTCCCGCAAAGGCCAACCCCGAGTCGTCGGGACGAACGAAGGTGGCCCCGGCATCGGCCTCGCGGATGTCGTCCATCGTGAGCTCGGCCACGCGCCCGGTCCTGTCGGTCGTCCGGTCGAGCGTCTCGTCATGGATGACCGCGAGCTGCCCGTCAGCGGTGAGGTGCACATCCAGCTCGATCGCGTCGGCCCCAGCTTCGACGCCGAGCCGAAAGGCCTCCATGGTGTTCTCCGGCGCCTGCGTCGACGCGCCCCGGTGCGCCACCACCAGCGTCATCGGGCCACCTCGCCGGGCGGGACGATGGCGGGCTCCAGGGGCGTCGCCATCGCGTCGTCGCCGGGGAAGCGCAGCGGCGGCTCCGGGACGTCGCGGAGCAGCCACAGGCCGATCAGCATGAGCGCCAGCAGGCTCAGGATGGCCACCCTATAGGCCCCCTGGCCGAGCGGTTCGAGCAGCAGGAACACAATGCCACCATAGACCAGGGGGCCAACGACCGCCGACACCTTTCCGACCAGGCCGAACAGGCCGAACATCTCGCCCACGCGGTCGGACGGCGCCATGCGAATGAGCAGCAGCCGGTCCGTGACGGCAACACCGCCGAGGCCGGACCCGAGGATGGCGCCGGCGACGAGGAAGGGCAGCTCCGACAGGGTGACGGCCACGAGCAGCAGGCCCGCGGCCCACGAGACGAGCACCAGCACCAGGGTGCGCTTCGGGCCCCAGCGGTCGGCCAGCCAGCCCCAGCCGAACGACGCGATGACCGCCACCACGGTCAGGCCGATGAGCACGAACCGAGCCTCGCCCTCGGTGAAGCCGATGGCGTTGATGGTGAACAGGCTCATCACCGCGATGACGGTGTTGATCGGGTCGGTGTAGAACAGCCGGGCGACCACGAAGCGCAGCAGGCCTGGCACCTCGCGGGCGTGGCGGATGGAGTCGCGCAGCTGGGCCCACGAGCGCAGGCTGTCGGCGATCGTGAACGGCACGCCGGTGCGTTTACGTTCGGTGACGAGCAGGAAGATCGGGATGGCGAAGATCGCGAACAGCGAGGCCACGAGCACGAAGCTGATCGGCGTGATCCGGCCGTCCGCGTCCACCGTCAGGCCCAGCAACAGCCCGGACACGATCGTGCCGAGGTAGCCGAGGCCGACGCCGATTCCGGACAGCCGGCCGCGCATGTCCGGGCGTGCCACGTCCGGCAGCAGCGCGTCGTAATAGATCAGGGCGGCCTGGAAGCTGAAGTTCGCGATCGCAAACAGCAACAGCCCGAGGCCGATGTCGACGAAGCCGATGAGGGCGGTCGGCACGACACACGCGACCGTGAAGACCAACAGGTATCCCTTGCGGCCGCCGGTCCGGTCACTCTGCGCGCCGAGCACAGGAGAAACGAGAGCGTTGAGCGCGACCGATGCCGAGGCGGCCACCGTGAAGAGCAGAGTCCCGGTCCCCTCGCCGAGAAAGCGCACCGCCCAAGGCCCCATGGCGAAGCTGACGATGGCGAAGCTGAAGATCGTGTTTGCGAAGTCGTACAGCGCCCACGCCAGCGCCTCCGGCGCGCTGCCGGAGCGAGTGAGTCCACCGAGCCCGCGCCACCAGGTGGCGGGCGCCATGACGGTCACCCGTGGTGGCCTGCAGTCCGACGGATCACGCGCGGATGATACGGGACGTCAGCGCGCCAGCACGGGCTCCAGCAGGGCGATCACCGCGCGCCTGACGCGGGCCGGATCGAAGCGGTCACCCATCTCGGCCTGGTGCGCGATCACCCCGTCGAGCACCATCGAGGTGGCGAGGCTGAGCGCGTCGATGTCGGCTTCCGGGTCGAGCTCACCTCGAACGACGGCCTCACGCAGGAACATGTGCGCGAAGCCGCGGATCTGGTCGCAGCGTCGGCGCAGCATGTCGCGCAGCGCCGGGTTGACGTCGGCTTCTCCCCAGCCGGCGATCACGATGGCGCCCCAGCGCTCGACGTCGAGGCTCTCGACGAACAGGTCGACCGCGCTGGCCAATCGCTCCTTCGGATCGGGAATCGCAGCCAGCTGGACCGCCAGATCGTCGAGCTGCGCCTGGGTCACCGACTCGCACATCGCCAGGTACAGCTCTTCCTTGCTGTCGAAGTAGCGGTACAGCAGTCCGACGCTGACCCCGGCCTCCCCCGCGATGACCGGCATCGTCGTTCCGCGGTACCCTCCATTCAGCATGGCCCGATGGGCGCCCTCGAGGATGCGCTGGCGCATCTCGGTGGCGTGGGCGGCGCTGGTGCGAGGCATGCGGACTCCTGTGTGAATGAGAGTTCAGTGTGACACTTGACGAGGCACAAAGCAAGCGATAGAGTCCCGGCAGAATGATGAACGCTGATTCAGTCCGATGCGCCGACCGCTGATCGTGGCGGCGGTCGCCACCGCCTTCGCCGCCGTGCTGCTCGCCCTGCGCGGCCGCTCGAGTGACGCTCCGACTCCCGACGGCGATACGTCGGTCGATGTCCACGACGGTTCCGTCACGCAGCCGGACCCCATTCCGCCGTCCCCTGCTCCCGTCGACGACCGCATCGGCCATAACGGGCTGTTCGCCGCGCTGGGACGCGCCACCTACCGATGGCGGCGCTGGCTGCCCATCGTCGGCCTTGCGATCGTCATCGGCCTCAACGTCTGGTCCGGGGTGGCCGGCGGCCGCCTGAGCCAGGGTGGCTGGCAGATCGCCGGCTCGGAGGCCGCGGAGGGCGAGGCGCTGCTGGCCGATCGATTCGGCGAGCAGGCGTCGTCCATGATCGTCATCTTCACCGACCCCGACGGCGACGCGGCCTCCGACGAGTTCCAGGGCACTGTGGCTGACGCGATGGCCCCGCTGGCGGGCGAGCCCTTGGTCGACGAGATCCTGACCTACGCCGACGTCGGCGACGCGAACTTCGTCAGCGAGGATGGCGAGCGGACCTTCGCGCTGGTCCGGCTGACCCAGGAGATGGAGGACGCGGTCGACGACGTCGAAGGCCTCGCCGAGCAGATCGATGCGCCGGCCGGGGTCGAGATGTCGGTGACCGGTATCCCGGTCGTACAGCACGAGTTCAACGAGGCGGTTGAGCAGGACCTGCTCCGTGCCGAGCTCATCAGCTTCCCGATCGCCCTGATCATTCTCCTGGCCGTGTTCGGCACGCTCGTCAGCGCCGCCCTGCCACTCGTGATCGCCGGCCTGGCCCTACCGACCTCGATCGCGATCATCGGCCTCCTGGCGACGCAGACCGAGATGAGCATCTTCGTCACCAACGTGACGACCATGATCGGCCTGGCGCTGTCGATCGACTACTCGCTGTTCATGGTCAGCCGCTTCCGCGAGGAGCTGCGGCATCGTTCGGTCGCCGATGCGGTCGAGCACACCATGGCCACGGTCGGCAAGGCGGTTGCCATCAGCGGCGTCGCCGTCGCCATCGGGCTCGGCAGCCTCATCGTGTTCGAGTCGCCGGCCCTGCGCAGCATGGGCATCGGAGGAGTCGTCACCGTCCTCTCGACCCTGATCCTCGGCCTGACTGTGCTGCCGGCGCTGCTCGGCATGCTCGGCCCGCGCGTCAACCGCCTGCGCGTTCCCCTGCCGCGCTCGCTTCGGCTCATCGAGGACGACCCGGATGCAGCCGATGCTCGCCAGGGGCACGGCATCTGGTCTCGCATCGCCCGGCGCGTCATGCGGCGGCCACTGCTGATCGCAACCCCCGTGCTGGGCGCTCTCATCCTCGCCGGCCTGCCCTTCCTCTCCATCCAGCTCTCGACCGGCGGCAACATCGACGACCTGCCACCCTCCGAGAGCGTGACCGGCTTCCGGATCCTGGCCGACGAGTTCCCCTCGGGAGACACCGACCCGGTTGAGGTCGCGCTGCGCGCGGAGGGACCGCTGCTCACCGATGGCGCCCTCCAGCCCGACGTGATCGAGGAGCTCGACGCCTACGTCGACGACCTTGCGGCGCTCGAGGGAGCGAGCTCGGTCGCCAGCCTGCTCGATCCACCGCCGGGCATGGACGACGCCACCTATCGCCAGCTGATCGCTCTGCCCGAAGATCAGCGCCCGGCAGAGGTGGCCTTCCTGGGGGCGTGGCTCGAGCGCACCGTCGTCGATGACGTCACACGGGTGGACGTGTTCACCTCGATCCTGCCGGACTCGAACGACGGTCGGGCCCTGGTGAACGACATCCGCGCCGTCCCCGATCCCGACTTCGCCGAGGACACTCTGACGGCGGGTCTCTCGGCGCGCTCACGCGACTTCATGGCCAGCTTCACCGCATCGGTCCCATGGGCCATCGCCATCGTCGTCACCGTCACCGGCGCGGTCCTGTTCCTCACCTTCGGATCGGTCTTCCTGCCCCTCAAGGCGGTGCTCATGAGCCTGCTCAGCATCACCGCCAGCTTCGGCGCACTCGTCTGGATCTTCCAGCAGGGAAATCTCTCGACGATCCTGGACTTCGATCCGTCCGGCACGCTGGTCGCCAGCACGCCGATCCTGATGTTCGCCATCCTCTTCGGGCTTTCGATGGACTACGAGGTCTTCCTCCTGTCCCGCATCCGGGAGCGCTACCTGGCCACCGGCGACAACGCGCGCGCGGTGGAGGAGGGGATCGGGATCACCGGCGGGGTCATCACCGGCGCCGCGCTGATCATGGTCGCGGTGTTCGGTGCCTTCGCCCTCTCCTCGGTCGTGCTGATCAAGGCGCTCGGCTTCAGCATGGCGCTGGCCGTGCTCATCGACGCGACCGTCGTGCGCGGCGTCCTCGTCCCGGCCTTCATGCGCGTCATGGGCGACCTGAACTGGTGGGCCCCGCGTTGGGTGCAGCGCATCGTGGCCCGGCTCGGGCTGTACGAGGGACCCGCCATCGTGGAGCCGACGCCCGACCCGGCCCCGGCCTGACCGACCGGTCGGCTACGCTGGGTCGCGTGACGCACCGCGACCGGCTGGCCGACCTCACGTTCCGATGGCGGCGTCGCCACGACCAGCGTCGCCCGACGCTCGAGGCGCGCCCGCAGGCGGATCCGGAGCGCGAGGCGCTCGCCGCGCGGGCGTTCCCGTATCGGACCCAGACGCCAGCCGGCTACGTGGCCGCTCACGGCGAGGACATGGTCGGCTTCACCTACGACTCGCAGCGCTACGTCGACCCGGTGCTGGACGCGTGGCTGCTCGAGGTCGGACGCCTGCTGCGTGAGCGCCGATGACGGCACCGGCCTGGGCAGAGGCGCTGGTCGCGGCCGTGTGCGCCGAGGCAGCCGTCCCGCCGCCGAAGCTCGGCTGGCGGCGGCGCGCCGGCGTCCACTCGACCGGCGTGGCTCGGCGGTCGGAGGGCACGATCAGGGTGCGGGCCGGTGCGGACACGCTCGATCAACGACTGACCCTGCTGCACGAGCTGGCCCACTGGCTCTCGCCCCCGGCACGCGGGCGACGGGCGCAGCACCACGGCCGCGCCTTCTACGGCACGGCGTTCGACCTCTACCGACGTCACGGGTTGAGCGAGGCCGATGCGCTGCGCCTCGAGGCGGCACGCTATCCGAGCGCCATCGGTCACGCGGTCGCGCTGGGCATCCCCGGCGCCCTGGATGCGCGCGCGGCACATCGGTCCCGACTGCACGCCCGCCCTCGCCGTCGCTGGCGGGTGCTCGTCCCGGAGCATCCCGTCCGGCTCGGTCGCGACGGACGGTGGCACGTGTGCGTGACGTGCCGGCAGCGGATCGTGGGGCGAAACCTCGCGCGCATCCGTCGCACCGGGCGGATCGTTCGCCACGTCCTGATGGTGGCCGAGCCCGCCTGAGTCAGCGCTCCGACCTGCGCCGGGCAGAGCTCGATCGCGAGGGAGCGCGTCAGACCGGGGTCGGGACCCGCTCGCGCGCCAGCGCGGCCGCCTCGGCCAGTCGGATCACCGCGTCCGGCGAACGCGGCCAGAGGTGGACGATGAGGTGGCTGACGTCAAGGTCGGCGTAGCCCGCCAGCGCGTCCGCGACCTGCTCCACGGAGCCGCGAATGGCGGTGTCCGGCACGTCCTCGTCCGTGGCGTCGTCGAACGCGACGAAGATGCCGACGGTGATCTCGAGGGTCGCCGGGTCGCGCCCGGCCTCGTCCAGCGCGGCGCGGAGGTTTGTCAGTCGTGTTCGGAGCTCGTCCGCCTGGTCCGGATGCCCGTACCACGCCCCGTTCCATCGGTCTGCGTATTCGGCCACCAGCCGCAGCATGCGCGGCCGCTTGCCGGCGATGAGGATCGGCGGTCCATTCGGACGGACCGGTGCCGGTCGGAGCTCGACGTCGATGGCTCGGTGATAGCGTCCCTCGAAGGACACACGGCCCTCACGCAGCAGGGGCGAGATGATCTTCATCCCCTCCTCGAAGCGCGAGACGCGGTGGTCGAACGGGTATCCGAACGCCTTGAACTCCGGCTCATGCCAGCCGCACCCCAGCCCGAGGACAAAGCGCCCGCCGCTGACCTCGTCGATCTCGGCAGCCATCTTGGCCGTCAGTGCGGGGTTCCGGAAGGGCACCGCCAGCACGAGTGGGCCGATCTCGACGCGCGACGTGACCGCCGCGACAGCGGACAGGATCGTCCAGGCCTCGTGAATGCCCTCGGTCTCGCCATCCTCCCGGAAGATGAGGTGGTCGGCGCCCCACACCGAGTCCAGGCCGTGCTCGTCGGCGGCGATTGCCATGGCCCGCAGGGTCGTCCAGCCACCGGTCTCGCTCTCGGCCAGCGGCAGCATCAATCCGATCTTCATGCGGACCATGCTAGCGGCCGGCGTGCCAGCGCTCCGGGTACCGTATCGGGATGACCGACACCCTCCCGCTCGACGGGATCCGCGTCGTGGACCTCAGCCGCGTGCTGGCCGGTCCGTTCGCCACGATGCTGCTCGGCGACCTGGGGGCGGACGTCGTCAAGGTCGAGCCACCCGGAGGCGACGAGACGCGGGGCTGGGGGCCGCCGTGGTGGGGCGACCCGTCCGATCGGCGCAGCGCGTACTTCGCATCGGTGAACCGCAACAAGCGCAGCGTGGTCCTGGACCTGCGCGCGCCGGACGGCCGCCGCGATCTCGATCGGCTCCTCGCCACCTCCGACCTGCTGGTCCACAACTACCGTCCGGCCACCGCCGGACGCCTCGGCGTCGATGCCGATGGACTTCGCGCGCGCCACCCGGACCTGGTGGTCGCTTCCGTCGGCGGCTTTCCCGGCGCCGATGCCGACCGGCCGGCGTACGACCTGCTGGCCCAGGCGATGAGCGGCCTGATGTCGATCACGGGGGCCCCGGACGGCCCGCCCACCAAGGTCGGGGTGGCGCTGCTCGACGTCCTGGCCGGCCAGGAGTGTGCCGTTGGGGCGCTCGCCGCGTTGGTTGGCCGTGGCCGCGTGAAACGGATCGAGGTCGGCCTGGTGGAGGCCGGAATCGGCGGCTTGATCAACGTGCTGGGCAATTACCTCGCCACCGGCCGTGAGCCGGTCCGTCACGGCAACGCCCACCCCAACATCGTGCCGTACCAGGCCTTCAGCGCAGCCGATGGCGACATGGTGGTGGCGGTCGGCAACGATGCGCAGTTCGAACGATTGTGCGGCGTCCTCGGCCTTCCGCCGGACCCGACCGTGGCCACCAACGCCCAGCGCCTGGAGCGTCGAGAGGAGCTCACGGAACGGCTCCAGTCCGCCATCGGGACGCGGGAACGCGGCGAGCTGCTGGACGCGTTGGCGGCGGCAGACGTGGCCGCCGGGCCGGTGCGCCGGATGGGGGAGGCGGTCGAGGCCATGGAGCACGCCCATCCCGACGGCTGGGTGGTCACCGTCGATGGCGTGCGGGTGCCGCCATCGCCGATCCACGTGGACGGGACCACGCCGCAGATCCGCCGAGCGCCGCCACGGCTTGGGGAGCACACCGCGGAGGTGCTGGCCGAGCTCGGCTGAGGCTCTCCGGCCAGGAGCGGTGGGACGCGCAACCCGGTGGCCTCCCACCCGCGATACTGCGGCGATGGGCAGGTCCGACCGGATCGTCACGATCGTCACCGTGATCATGGGCATCGTCGTGGTAGCCCTCGGTGCGTACGTCGTGTCACGGTCATCGTCGACGACCGTCGTCGAGGATGCCGCCGAAGCGACGATCGAGTGCACCGGATGGAGCGGGGTGACGGAAGACTGCGCGGCGTGGGGCGCCGAGGTTCTGGCCGTGGGAGCCCCGTCGAACACGTTCGAGCTCGATGACGTCGTGCGCATCCGACTCGATCACCCGACGTTCGGATTCGCGGAGATGTGCACCGTCGAGTACTTCCTCAGCCGCTACCCGGACGAGGTCGCCTGGACCGAGGAGATCGACTGCTCCCGAGTGAGGGTGGAGCGGGAGACGGGACTCGAACCCGCGACAGCCTGCTTGGAAGGCAGGAACTCTACCAGCTGAGTTACTCCCGCACGCTCGACTGCCGGCGCCGTGCGTTCGTCCTTGCGCGGTGGCAGTTGGCGCAGACGATATCGCATTTCGCCACCTCGGCCAATATTCGCCGTCTGCCTGCGCGACCGATCATTCTGGTGACTGCGGTGGCCTTCTCAGTGGAGTCTCGGTGGTCGAAGTCCATTGAGCACGGTGGGAATCGGCCGCCGCAGTCAGCACAGGGTCTGTCGCGCAGAATGTCCAGCATGGCGGCTTGTCGCCGCCAGTTCGCACGCTTGGCGTTCAGGCGCGGCGATGTCCCGCGGCGTTTGATGCGACGGCGATGTTGTGCGCGACTGCGCACCCGATGGCAATTGACGCACACGATGTCGCACTTGGCGACCTCCGCCAGGACCTTGCGGGTGGACATCAGCATCGCCCGCCCGGACATCACGTTGAAGGACTTCGTCGCTGGGTCTCGATGATCGAAGTCCATCTGGTGAGGGTCGAACCGGCCCGCGCAATCGGCACATGGCACGCGTCGGATGTCCCTGAGGAGTTCAACCATGTCCATCTGTCGAACCCGGACACGGTGCAGCTCGAGGCCTCGATTTCGCCAGTAGTACTCGACATTGTACGGGCGCTGGCTTCGCCTCTTGGACATGGCTGATTCTAGCACAGACGTTCTATTTCAGGGAAGGATTCCGGTGCGATTTCCGACCCACACCGCCCTTGACTGCACCACATAGACTTACGCCGCGGCCCGGGACCAGCGCCCGGAGTTGATTCGTGGGACCGGACCGTTCGGGGGTACACCGGAGGAGGGTTCCAACCGTGACCGCTACCCAGCCCAGCGCAGAGGCCAGCCCCGGCCTCGCTCGGAACGCGATCGGCCTGACCGAGGTCCTGTTCCAGTCCATCACCCACATGGCCCCGGCCGTGGCGACCGCCATTTCGATCGGCGCCGCGACCGCATTCGCCGGCGGGATCACTCCGCTCGCCCTGGTCTTCGCGATGATCGCGGTGCTCTTCACCGCCTACTCGATGAGCGAGCTCGCCCGGCATCTCCCGTCCGCGGGCGGGATGTACACCTACGTCGGGCGAGGCCTCGGCTCGTTCTTCGGCTGGCTCGTTGCGTGGTCGTTCGCGCTGGCCGAACCACTGATCATGCCGATCCTGCTCGGCGGCTTCGGCTTCTACGGTGCGATCTTCCTCTCCACCTACCTCAGCATCGACTTCGAGTCCGCCTGGATCGTCCTTGCCCTTCTGTGCGCGGCGGTGGTGTGGTTCCTCAACTACCGTGGCATCGCGCTGTCGACTCGGACGGGCGTGGCGCTCGGCCTGATCGAGATCGCGATCTTCCTGCTCATCTCTGCGCTCCTCATTGTCAACGCGGAGGAGAACACGCTCAGCGTGTTCGTTCCGGGAGAGGAGGGCGTGCTGCCGGCGCTCCAGGGAATGATCTTCTGCCTGCTCGCCTTCATCGGCTTCGAGGCCGCAGCGCCGCTGGGTGAGGAGACCGCGGAGCCACGGCGGACGATCCCTCGGGCCGTCATCTGGTCGGCCGTCCTCGTCGGGCTCTTCTACATCTTCAACATGTACGCCGCGACCGTCTATTTCGGTCCCGACGAGATGACCGGGTTCCTGGCCGCGAACGACGGCGATCCATGGGGTGGCATGGCGACCGAGGTGCTCGGCACGCTCGGCGGCCTGCTCGTGATCTTCGCCATCCTCAACAGCTGCGTGGCGAATGCCAACTCGAGCGCGACGGCGGCGACCCGATCTCTCTTCGCGATGGGCCGCGCGACGCTCATCTCGCGGTGGTTCGGAGCGGTGCACCCGACCTATCGGTCCCCGGTCAACGCCGTCCACTTCCAGGCCGTGGTGGCGATCATCGTCGCCATCGGGCTCGGGTTGATCCTGGTGAATGACCCGTTCGAGGGCGCACCCGGGCTGAACGTCTATGTCTGGCTCGGCACCCTGGTGGGGCTGCTGTTCGCCGGAATCTACATCCTCGTGAACATTGCCTGCATCGGGTACTTCCTGGGCGAGGGCCGCAGCGAATTCAATCCGCTCAAGCACGTCCTCGTCCCGGTGCTCGGCGTGATCGCGATGATTCCGGCCGTGCTGGCCGTCATCGGCGGCGTCACGATCCCCATCCTCAACGTGGAGCTTCCGCCGTACGAGAACTCGCTGCGCTGGACGGCTCCGGTGGTGGGCGTCTGGGTCGTGCTCGGCGTGATCTTCTACTTCGTGCTCCGCGCGCGCAATCCGGAGGCGCTGGCACGTGTGGGCGACGTTTACGGCGGCGAGGCCACCGATGACCCGATGGTCACGACCACTGGGACGCCGACGGACTGACCGAGACGGGGCCGGCCGTGCGACCGGCCCCGTCTCATCACTCGAAGATGCCGAGCGGAATGTAGGCGGTGACGACGAAGTTCGGCACGTCCACGATCTCGCTGATGCGGAGGTCCGCCGCAACGCTGCACAGCAGGTAGGCCTGCATGGCGTCCAGCCCGTGCTCGCGTCCCATCCACTCGATCATGCGGCGCAGCGCGTCGCGCGCCGCCTCCATCAGGTCCGGTCCGATCCCGTCGGTGGCGTAGCGTTGCCCGTTGCGCAGCGCGGCGTGCGGGTCGGGCGCAGCCACGAACTCGGGGCCGGTCACGTGCAGGTCCTTGCGCACCGTCAGCCGCACGAGGGCCTGCATCGGCGTCTCGATCGCCGTGCCCGAGACCTCGCCGTCACCCTGCGTGGCGTGCCCGTCGCCGATCGAGAACCGCGCGCCGCGGTGGAAGACCGGCAGGTACAGCGTCGACCCCGCGATGAGGTGACGGGTGTCCATGTTGCCGCCGTGGAGGTCGGGCGGGATCGTCGAGCGCGGGCCCGTCTCGGGCGCCACGCCGACCTCGCCACAGAACGGCGCGAGCGGGATGCGAATGCCCGGCCAGAACTCCACGCGCTCCGCGGCGGCCTCGAGCTGGGTGATCTTCAGATGGCCGTCGGGAAAGTCGTCGGCCAACAGGCCGAAGCCCGAAATCGACGCGGTCCAGCCCCAGTCGGCCGGCGTGAAGTCGAGCAGCTCGACCTGGAGCGTGTCGCCCGGCTCGGCGCCGGCGACCTCGATCGGGCCGTTGACCTGGTCGACCCCGTCGAAGTCGAGCTCCGCCAGGCTGTCGGTGGTCGAGTCGGCCGTGATCTGGCCGTTCGACGCGTCGAGGCAGTCGAAGGCGACGACGTCGCCCGAGCCGATGGACGCGATGGGCGGGATGGCGGGGTCCCACGCCAGGTGGTGCTGTTCGCGGGTGACGTGCAGGGGCGGCGATGCATTGCTCATTGTCTCGACCCTCCGGGATGGCGGCTCGGCCCTATTCGATCTCGATCTGCTCGTGCGTCCTGCCCTCGGCAGCCGACGCCTCCTGCTCGTCGAGTCGGGCGATCCACTTGTCGAGGTAGACGCGTGCCGCGAGCAGCTGCTCCCGGCCCGCGGTCCTCAGGTGCTTGCGAGCCTCCTCCGGGAACAGCGTGTGGACCACTGCCCAGAAGGCGGTCTCGGCTCCGGAGCGGCCCTCGCTCATGGTCGAGCGCCAGGTGGCGCGCTTCTCCAGCTCGGCGATGCGTGCCTCCAGCTCGGCCGAGCGATCGGCGGGTGGTTGATCGGTCATGCGTGGGTCTCCTGTGAGCGTGCCGGTGTGCCGAAGCGAATCTTGAGCGTTCCGTCCTCGAAGCGCGCGCCCTCGGTGGGAGCATCCACCAGGATGCGCGGCAGGACCAGCGTGCGCCGCCAGGTGCCGAGGTCGATGACGAGCTCGTCGCCGTGGCGCGACAGGTTGATGTTCTGCTTCTCGGTGAAGGGCAGGTCCACCGAGACCAGGAACGTGCCGTTGTCGCGCACCACCGAATACGGGCGGCCGCGGTAGAAGAACTCGGTCGGATCGACGCCGTCGTACAGGGCAGCCGCCATCTCCCTCAGGCGCTCGACGCCCACCATCTCGCGGTCGAAAAACGGCGCCCTGCGCACGGGGATGGGGTGGAACAACTTCTCGACCAGCGGCCCGTAGCGCTGCTGCGCTTCGTACCAGTCGCGGAAGTAGTGCCACTCCTGGTCGTCGGGCAGGACGCGGTTGGCGACCACGAGATCGGTCGGGTAGTCGTACAGGTGGAAGTACGTGAAGCTGCGCTGGGCCTCCTTGATGACGACCTGCTCCAGCGTCAGCACGACGCGCACCGAGGTCTTCGAGTGGTCGGTCAGCAGCGCGTGCATGTGCTCGAGGCGCGCGAAGAGCTCCTCGCCAGCGTTGAAGACGTCGTCGCCTGGCATCGGCATGCCGACCACGCGCTGGATGAGCGGGCCGGTCAGCTTCGAGATCCGCCGCCCGATCGGCTCGATCTTCTCCATCCACCACTTCGCCGCTTCCGGCAGCGACAGCAGGCGCAGCGTCTCTCCGGTCGGTGCCGCGTCGACGACGACCACGTCGTAGGTGCCGGAGTCATGGTGGTCGGCGATCCACAGCAGTGAGCCGACCTCGTCCATGCCGGGTAGCACGGTCATCTCCTCGGCCATGACCTCGTCGAGCCCGCGCCAGCGCAGGACCGATGCGGCGTACGCCTGGATGCGGCCCCAGTAGCGCGCGACGTTGAAGAAGACGTCGGACTCCTGGGCCCACAGGTTCGGAGCGATCTCCAGTGGCGTCGGCCCGAGCTCGCGGTCGAAGGCGTCGCCCAGGCTGTGCGCAATGTCGGTCGACATCACGATCGTCTTGTAGCCGCGGTCCGCGCAGGCGAGTGCCGTGGCTGCGGCGACGCTCGTCTTGCCGACGCCGCCCTTCCCGGTGTACACGAGGATCCGAGCGCTCAAGCTTCCCAATGCTCTCTGCGGGATGCCGATTCTAATCTGCCCGCGGGGGATGCTCGTCCGGCTTCTCGGATCGGACGTCTTCAGGGAAATGCGCTACTGTGTCGCTCCCGAGCATGTCAACCGCCGCTTGACGGCGTCGTTTCGAAATAGGTTGGGAACACATGCATGGATCCAGGGGGCCGAGGTCGCTGCTCGCGACACTCGTGGCCATCATCACGCTCCTCATGGTCATGGTCGCGCCGGCGAGCGCCATCACCAAGGGAGGAGTTGTCGACAGCAGCAACGAGTATCCGTACGTCGGCCTGATGGTCGCCTACGTGTACGACGGCGAAACGAATACGTATGTCGCCGCCTGGCGATGCACCGGTACGCTAGTGTCGCCCAAGCTCTTCGTTACCGCCGGACATTGCACATCCGGCGCCGACCACGTCGAGATCTGGTTCGACTGGGACGTGACGGACGGAGCCGCTGAGGGCTATCCCATCTACGGTGAGGGCGACGCCAGCGGGACGCCATACACGCACCCGGAGTACGACGACAGCCAGTTCTACCTCCACGACCTCGGCGTCGTGGTCCTCGACGGCAGGGGATACCAGACAGTCGACGGAAGCTACGCGACGCTCGTGGGTGAGGACGATGCCGGCCTGCTCGACGGACTGGCGGTGGGAACCCAGTTCACCACGGTGGGCTACGGCCGCCAGTCCTCGTATCCGGACGGCACGCCCGCCGAGGAGAATCTCACCGACGCGGCTCGCGTGCGGATGATCGCCGAGCCGGCGCTGCTGCAGTACGTCTCGGATCCGGACGCCGGGAACTTCGCGCTGCACCTCGGGAGTAATTCGAAGACCGGCGGCACCTGCTTCGGTGATTCGGGTGGGCCGTTGTTCTACGACGGGCTCCTGGTCGCAGTGACGTCCTTCGGCTACACCGATACCTGTGCCGGGCGGACCGGCCAGTATCGACTGGATCAGGCCGATGACCTGGAGTGGCTCTACGGAGAGTTCGGCAGGTACATCTAGAAGTTGCCGACGATGACCCCGTCCGCCGTCAGGCGGGCGGGGTAGTTCTATGTTCCGGCCAGGCGTTCCACGACCCCATCCAGCTCCCCGACGGCGCCGACCATGATCGAGGTGATGCCGAGGTCGGCCCGCAGCCGGCGGAACTTGGCGACGAAGTCGTCCTCGGTCCCGATGAAGATGTGCGGCGAGTCGAGGAGCTCCTCCGGCGTCAGGCGGGTTCCCGTTCGCTCCTCGAGGCGCTCGACCACCTCGCGCGCCTCCGCCAGCGGCTCGTCGGTGAGGCTGATGCCGGTCATCGAGGGATAGACGTTGAGCTCGAGGCCGGCGAACCGATCGCCTGCCGCCTCGCGCACCCAGCCCGCCTTCTCACGCGTCGCCTCGAAGCTGATGGAAGCCAGGTCCGGCACGCCTCCGGCCCGAATGCGCGGCGCGAATCCGACGATGCTGGCCTCGCGCGCCGCCAGCGTCAGGGTCCGCTTCCCGCCGCCTCCGATGAGGAACGGCGGATGCGGCTGCTGGACCGGCTTGGGGTACGCGTCGTAGTCGGCGATGGCGTAGTGCTCGCCGGCGAAGCTGAACGGCCCGGGCCCGAAGGAGCCCTTCAGCACCGCGATCGCCTCCGCGAGGCGCGCCTGTCGGACCGGCGTCGGATCGAATGACACGCCGATGGCTTCGTACTCCGCCCGGTTCCACCCGGCCCCGATGGCGATGTCGAGCCGTCCACCCGACAGCACGTCGAGGCTGGCGAGCTCCTGGGCGAGGACCGCCGGATGCCGCAGGTCGTTGTTCAGCACGAACGCGCTCACCCGCAGACGGTCGCTGATGGCCGCGATCGCCGTCATCGCCGCGACCGGCGCCATCTGCTCGATGAGGTGGTCGGGAATGACGAGCGTGTCGATGCCGATCGACTCGGCGCGCCGCACCGTCTGGCGCAGCTGGGCGAACGAGGCGATCTCGCGCGCCTCGGCCAGGAAGCGGAAGGGCCGTTCGGGCATGGGTGCAGCTCCGTGTCGCAGCCCGAGCGGGCCGGGATCCGCAGCCTAGCATCGGCGCCCGGCGTGGGTGTGTCGGGGCGGCTGTGCGGTGCAAGGACGTCCGGAGGGGTTGCAGTCAAGCCCGGAGTCGTGTTCCATCCGCCACATGGCTGCCCCACATCGGGCGTCGAGCCGCCGGCTCACGCCCGAGGATCGTCGTGACGCCCTGTCCCACGCGGTCGAGCTGATCAGGGACGGTGAGACCGTCCTGTCCCTCATCGACCCTGCCGCGCGTGGCCGGGATCCGGAGGCCTTCACCGCGTGGCTCCAGGCGCGCCTGACCATCGCCGAGCTCCCGCGCGTCGTGCTGCCTGGCTGCGATGCACGCTGCGAAGGCGCCGAGCACGCGGCGGACCGGTTCGTGACGATCGGCGACCTGGCGCTGGACCCGACCGAACCGCGGCCGAGCACGTCGTGGGCCGCCTGGAACGCCACGCTCGACCGCAGGCACCAGTCCGGCACCATCTGGTACGCCGGTGCTCCGGCCATGCCGGTGACCGCGCCCACCCGACGGCTGCGGGCGGGGACGCGGCTGCGTCGCATCGCCGCCACCGATCCGTACTGGGTCGCCTATGACGGCGCGCCGCAGGAGTGGCTGCTCGAGATCGAGGAGGGACCGTTGGCCGGCGACTCGCTGGTGATCGTGACCTTCGGCCACGCTCCGCTGCTGCCGGCGCTGGCCGGGACGCTCGTGGCGCTGGACCATCCGCCGGCCCGCGATCCGCAGGTCGCCGTGCGGTTGCTGGCGGCCGGCTGGGCCGCCGTCGAGCGCGGCCTGCCCTACGAGGACTGATCGCCGGCGTCGCTGCGCGGCGACTCGGCCCGCGCCGGCCGGACGGCCCGACCGTTTCCCTCCGTGCCGTCGGCACCGTCGGTGGCGACCGACATGCGGGGAGACAGCGGGGTCGGGGCCACGCCCCGCGACTGCGCATCGGCGTGGATGAGATGCATCACCGCATTGATGAGCGCCAGGTGGGTGAAGGCCTGCGGGAAGTTGCCGAGGTGGCGGCCAGTGTCCGGGTCGAGCTCCTCGCCGTACAGGCCGAGCGGGCTCGCGTAGGACAGGAGCTTCTCGCACAGGCGCCGCGCACGGTCGACCTCGCCGATCTCGACCAGGGCCGACACCAGCCAGAACGAGCAGATCGTGAACGTGCCCTCCTCGCCTGACAGGCCGTCATCGGTCTGATCGGTGCGGTAGCGCAGGACCAGGCCGTCATCGGTCAGCTCGTCCGCGATGGCGAGGACCGTGCGCCTGATGCGCTCGTCGTCGGGCGGCAGGAAGCGGACGAGCGGCATGAGGAGGAGGGACGCATCCAGCGCGTCCGTGCCGTAATGCTGGGTGAAGACGCCGCGGTCGTCGAGGCCGTTGGCCAGAATGTCGGCCCTGATCTCATCGGCCGCGGCCTGCCAGTCCTCGGCGTGGGCGGTGTCGTCGCGCACTCGCGCCAGGCGGGCGCCGCGGTCGGCCGCCACCCAGCACATCAGCTTCGAGCTGGTGAAGTGCTTCGGCTCGCCGCGCACCTCCCAGATCCCTCGGTCTGGCTCGCGCCAGTGCTCCATCGCCGCCTGCACCTGGCGGACGAGGATGGGCCAGATCCGCTCGTCGAGGTGGTCGCGCGACTTCGTGTGCAGGTAGACCGAGTCGAGGACGGCGCCCCACATGTCGTGCTGTCGCTGGCCGTAGGCGTCGTTGCCGATGCGGACCGGCCGCGCGCCCTCGTACCCGGACAGGTGCTGGAGGACCTGCTCCGGCAGTGCGCGCTCACCGTCGACGCCGTACATGATCTGGAGCTCGGGGTCGCGCTCGGCCACGTCGGCGATGAAGTAGAGATAGTCGCTCGCCTCCCAGTCGAAGCCGAGCGTGTACAGGCCCCACAGGGCGAAGGTCGAGTCGCGGATCCAGGAGTAGCGGTAGTCCCAGTTGCGCTCGCCGCCGGGCGTCTCGGGAAGCGAGGTGGTCGGTGCGGCGACGACCGCGCCAGAGGGCGCGTACGTCAGCCCCTTGAGCGTCAGGGCCGAGCGTTCGAGATACGAGCGCCACGGGTGGTCGGGGAATGTCCCGCGCGCCAGCCAGTGCTGCCAGTGGTGCGCCGTCCATACGAGCCGCTTGTAGGCGTCCTCGGTTGTCCGGGGCACTTCTGCGCCCTGCCACGACAGCGCGCAGAACCGCGACTCACCCTCCTTGATCATCGTGCGAGCCAGCGCGCGCGGGCCCTCGAACCCGAGGTTCATGTCGCTGGTCAGCACGAGCTGGATGTCGCTGTCGTCGCAGCGGCACATGCCCTGGCGGTAGCCGTCATCGGTGTACGACCAGGAGCCGAGCCTGCGCCCGTAATCGAACACCGGCTCGCAGTCCAGGGTGAGCTGCATCTCGCCGTTCACGCAACGCACCATGCGCAGCAGGATGTGGCTCGCGTCGTAGTCCGTCGGCGGCCGGCGCTGCGTCTTCGATCGCGTGCTGGTGTGTCGCCATGGACCGATGAGCAGTACGTCGCGCACGATCACCCAACCGGTGGGGGAGCCCCAGCTCGTCTCGAGCACCATGGTGCCCGGCAGGTAGCGCCGCGCGGCCGGCACCGTGATGTCGGACGGACCGAAGCGGAATCCGCCGGCGTCGCGATCGAGGATTGCGCCGAAGATGCTCGGGGAGTCGATGCGCGGCAGGCACAGCCACTCGACGTTGCCCGAGGGTGCGACCAGTGCCGTCGTCTCGCAATCGGAGAGGAAGCCGTAGTCGCCGATCGGCGGGAATGGCGAGCCTTCGAGCCGGGCATGCATCGCCGAGGTGTGTGCGTCGAACCCGCCGCCGTGTCCGTTTCCGCCGCTGTTCATCGGTCGCGCTCCCGTGAGGGGGCGACAGTCTCACACGTTCGGCGTGCCTCGCCAACCCCGCCGGAGGTCCTCAGATGTCGGTCTCGAAGGTATCGCAGGCCCCGGGATCGCCGGACTCGAGCCCTCGGCTGAACCACTCCTGGCGCTGCTCGGAGCTGCCGTGCGTCCACGTCTCCGGATTGACCTGGCCCTGGGTCTGCTCCTGGATCCGGTCGTCGCCGATGACCGATGCGGCGTCGAGCGCCTGCGAGACCTGCTCGCGCGTCAGCGGTTCGAGGAAGCCCGTCTCGACGGCGTGCGCGCCCCAGATGCCCGCGAAGCAGTCGGCCATGAGCTCGGTGCGGACCGCGCCACCCTCGGCACCTGCGTCGCGCCCGGAATCGAGCAGCCCCAGCAGGTTCTGCATGTGATGGCCGTACTCGTGCGCGGCCACGTACATCTCGGCGAAGGGGCCGCCCTCCGCCCCGAACCGGCTCTCGAGCTGGTCGTAGAAGCCCAGGTCGATGTAGATCGTCTGATCCAGCGGGCAGTAGAACGGTCCGACCGCTGCCGTCGCGCCGCCGCACGCCGTGTTCACGGCATCGCTGAAGACCTGCACCCCGGGCTGCTGGAACTGGCCCTCGCCGGCATACGCCTCGGACCAGTAGGCGTCGAGGCTCTGGATGGTGCCGAGCAGCCTGCAGTCCTGGCGCTGGTTGGCATCCTCGCCGGACTGGCATTCGGTGATCTCCTGGCTGCCGACCGGTCCCTCGGTCAATCCTCCGCCGACGCCGGCGAGATCCCCCAGGTCGCCGCCGAACAGCAGGATCGCCGCGATGATCAGGACGGTGCCGAGCCCACCGCCGCCCAGCGCGAGCCCTCCGCCGCTGATGCGGCGTCCGCGAACGTCACGGACCCGACCGGGATCCAGGTCGACGTCTCGTCGAAAGGTCATTCGTCAGGTGTCTCCGCGTGTGAGCTTGCTCGGCCGCCGGGCGGCCTCGCCACCGGAGATAGCGTCCGGCGTGCCAACCCCGACCGGGGAGGTACTTCCGGGGCATGGGACGCGCGAGCCGATGCCGATACGCTCCGGCCCGATGACCACGACGGCGCCCATGCGCCCCGATGCCGGCGCCCATGCAGGGCGCCGGCTGCAGCGTGTGCTTCATCGGCTGGCCGCGGACCCCTACCTGCTGTACACCGCGACCCTCGTCCCGGTGGTGCTGGCGGTGGCATTCGCCGCCCGCCGCCCGGGCGAGGTGGCGATCGCGATCGTGCTCAGCGCCGCGGCGATCGCCATCCAGGCGCTGCTCATCCACGGACTTCCGCGTCCCGTGCGGCGCCGTGCGCGACTGCGCTCGCTGGTTCGTCTGAGCATCCCGCTGGCCTACGTTGGCCTGGCGGTCCAGCTGGTCGGCGGGCCGGCGCTCCCGCTGCTCGCCCTGTTCGCGCCGATCGTGGCCGGCGCCGCCGCCATCGGTCGGTTCCAGGGCTGGGCGACGGCCGCCGTGGCCGCGGCGATCGCGCTGCTGCCGGAGGTCGGCAACCTCGGATCGCCGGCGGCGGTCGCCTTACGAGGCATGACGCTCGCCGGTGTCGCGCTCGTTCTCGCCTTCGGCACACGACGCATCGTGCTGGCCCTCGAGGGCGCAGTGCGCCAGGCCCGGCTGGCTGTCGCGGCCGAGCGGCGACGCGCGCGCCAGATCGAGGCCCTCGAGGCCGTTGGCAGGCTGCTCGCCACGGGCGGGCCAAGTGCGGAGCTGATCGACCAGGTCACGTCGCTGGTGGCCACCCGCTTCGGCTACCCGCTCGTGTCGGTGTACCTCGGAAACAAGGACCGCGTGGATCTCACCGCCCAGCACGGCTACGTGGAGGCGCTGGCGGCCTTCGAGGCCGGCGAGGGCGTCGCCGGTCGGGTCATGCACACTCGCCAGCTGGCGTTCGTGCCGGACGTGGCGAGCGATCCCGACTACCTGCCCGGCACGCTGCAGGCGACGAGCCTCATCTGCGCGCCGCTCCTCATCGACGACCGGTTCCTGGGGCTGTTCAACGTCGAGACCAGCGGCGAGCGGCGGCTCGACTCGACGGATCGCAGCCTGATCGCGATCGTCGCGACCCGCATCGCGACTGCTGTCGCACTGGGACGCGATCGACAGGCCCTGGCCGCGCGCGCCGACCTGTTCCGCGACATCGACCGCTTCGGCCATGACGTCTCCGGCTCGCTCGCCATCGGTCCGCTGGCCGAGGTCATCGCCACCGCCGTCGGGCGCGTCGTGCCCGCCGATACCGTGACGGTCACGCTCATCGACCGCTCCGCCGGGCGCTACCTCGTCCGCGCCGTGCGCGGGGCGGCGGAGGAGTCGGTGGGCCGCGAGGTGCGTGCCGGCGAAGGGCTGGCGGGACGCGCCATTCGCGATCGTGCCATGGTGCTCGACGACCGCCTCGGCGCCGAATCAACGGCCCCGATCGGTGCGCTCCGGGTCTCCGACATGGGCAGTGGCGTGGCGCTGCCGCTGGTCCGCGATGGCGTGGTGGTCGGGGCGCTCACCGTGGCTCGGACATCGCCGGGGGCCACCTTCACGGACCTGGAGCTGGAGGGGCTGGGCCTGGTGGCCGCGCATGCGGCCCTCGCGGTCGCCAACGCATTCCTGCACGCGGAGGTCGAGGAGCTCGCCGTGCGCGATCCGCTGACCGGCCTCTACAACCGACGCCACTTCGACGAGGCCCTCGATCGGTTGCTCGCCGCCCACCAGCGCAACCGGCTCGGCACCCCGCGGCCACTGAGCGCCATCGTGTTCGACCTCGATCGGTTCGGCAGGTTCAACAAGGAGCACGGGCACCAGGTCGGCGACACCGTGCTGCGCGCCTTCGCCGACGTGCTGCGCGAACGGTTCCGCGCGTCCGACCTCGTGGCGCGCATCGGCGGCGAGGAGTTCGTGGCGGTCCTCGACGGGGCGGATCGAGCGCAGGCGATGGCCGCGGCGGACGAGGTGCGGACCCTGCTGGCCCGCCGTCCGATCGACATCGGCGAGGGCGACCGCGTGCTGGTCACGGTGTCCGCCGGCTGCGCCGAGCTGGACCACGCTGACGCAAGCCGGGAAACACTGCTGCGCACGGCCGACGTGGCGCTCTTCATGGCGAAGCGCGCGGGACGGGACCGGGTGGTGGCCGCCTAGGGCGCGAGCCGCTCCGCCAGCCAGCCCAGCGCGGGCGGATAGCGCCACTCGATGCCCCCGTGGGCCCCGTCGAACAGCTCGAACCGCATGCGATCGTCCCCGACGCCGGCGGCCGCGAGGGCGTCGCGGAATGCGACGGCTCCGAGGTCGAGGTAGTACTCGTCGCTGCGTCCGGCATCGATCCAGATCGCGCGCAGGCCGCGGACCGCATCGGCATGGCGCTCCACCATCCGCACCGGGTCCCAGGCCAGCCACCGATCCCACACGTCGGGGAGCAGCCGGCCCGTGCCCGGGTCGAACGGCAGCCACACCGTGCCGTCGGCATCGGCGGAGTAGCAGGCCGCCATGGCCCACTCGTTGATCAGCGCCGGATCCGAGTGCCTGGAGCGGCCCGGCCTGGCGCGGAAGTCCTCCCAGAAGGCGTCGTACGAGCCGCCGTACTCGTCACGCAGGGCGCGGGCCGCCTCGGGGAACTCGGGCAGGTAGCAGACCTCGAACAGCGCGTCCCCTGCGTGGGTGGCGAGGCCCCCGAAGAGGTCGGGGCGGAGCATCGGCGTGATCATGGCCCCGTACCCCCCGCTGCTCTTGCCGGCGATGCCGCGATGGGCTGCCTCCGGCAGCGTCCGGTATGCCGCATCGACGAACGGCACGACCTCGTCGCACAGGTACGTGTGGTACCGCCCGGTGGCGGGGGAGTCGACGAACTGCGATCCGCCGAGGCTGGTCCAGGCGTCGACGAAAGCGACGACCGCCGGGGCGGGCGCATCGGCGAACCAGGCGTCGATCGACTCCAGCACCGACGGCATGAACGCCTTGCGGTTGCGCCACATGTCGAGCTGCCCGGTCATCCCCTGGATGACGTAGATCGACGGGTAGCGCCGATCGGGCGACGCCTCGTAGCCCGGCGGGGTGTAGACGTACAGCGGACGCCGATGCGGATCCCCGAGCGCGTTGCCGGTCAGGGCTTCGGAGTCGATGGCGTGCTCGTCGAGACGGCCGGCCCAGCGATGTCCCCACGGCCGCGGCAGGTCCATCAGCCGGTCTCGCCGCGCAGCTCGACGGTCTCGAGCCGTCGCACGGCCACAATGGCGGCGCCGACCGTCACGATCACGACCGCACCGATCGCGACCTCGAGCGCGACCTCGGCGATGCCCGCCGCGTTTCCGCCCCCGAGGACCTCGGCGACGGCCAGCACGTGCTGGCGCACGCTGAGCGGGCGCGTCCCATCGAAGAGCCCCGCAACCACGCCCTCCCAGATGACGACGTAGGCAAGACCCACGATCAGGGCACGCGAGGTGATCAGCGAGAGCGCCACGAAGACGGCGGTGTACTCCAGCGCACCGATGACGGCAGCGACCGCGAAGCCGATGGCGAGGCTCGGATCGTTCGTGCCGATGAGACCGGCGACGAGCGTGGCGGGCGCCACCAGGATCGCGACGACCACCCAGGCGACGAGGAGCTTGACGAGCACGATCCGCCAGCGGGGCACCGGCCGCGCCAGGAGGTACACGATGGTTCCGTCGTCGACCTCCGAACCGATCGCCGCCGTGCCCACGATGACCGCGACGACCGGCAGGAGGACGCCGATGGCGAGGTCGGAGAGCAGGTTGCGCGTGACCTCGAGGGCCTGCTCGGGCGTCGGATCACTGAGCATGTAGAGGCCGACGATGGCGACGACCAGCACGCCGAGCAGCGCAAGCAACAGCGTCCGGCGCCGGTTGAGAAGGGCGCGCAGCGTGATCGAGACGAGCGCCCCGGTCATCGGCGCACCAGGTAGCTGAAGACCGACTCGAGCGACTCGTCGGCGGGTCGCAGCTCGAGCAGTGACACGCCGGCGCGCTGCGCCGCCGGCCCGACGTTCCGGGTCAGCGCGCCGTAGTCGCGCGTTCTGACGGTGAGGATGCCGTCGTGGAGGTCGACGGCATCGACCTCCGGCGTGGCGAGCAGCTCGCTCGCCAGGCGTCGATCGTCGCTCGAGCGGAGCGTGAAGCGGTGCGGCCGATCGGTCATGAGCCGGCGGATCTTCCTGAAGTCGCCGGACGCCGCCAGGCGGCCGGCCACGACGACCAGCACGCGATCGCTGAGGCGTTCGACCTCCTCGAGGATGTGGCTGCTGAAGAGGATCGTCCGGCCCTCGGCGGCCATCTCGCGCAGGAGGGCCATCATGTGCAGCCGCTGGCGCGGGTCCATGCCATTGAACGGCTCGTCGAGGATGAGCACCGCCGGGTCGTGGACGAGCGCCGCGGCGACCTTCACGCGCTGGCGCATGCCCTTCGAGTATCCGCCGATCGCGCGCCCGGCTGCGTCGTGCAGGTCGACGAGTCCGATGGCCCGATTCGCCGAGGCGACCGGGTCGTCGAGCCCGTGGAGCCGAGCCGTGGCGGTCACGAACTGCAGGCCGGTGAGGAATCCATACACGGCCTCACGCTCCGGGACGAAGCCGACGCGCCGATAGAGCTCCGGGTGCCGCCAGGTCGGCACCTCGTCGAGCCGGACGGTGCCACTGCTCGGGCGGAGGAAGCCGGCCATCATGTGCAGGAGCGTCGTCTTTCCCGCGCCGTTCGGCCCGAGCAGGCCGGTGATGCCCGGACCGACCTCGAAGGTCACGTCGTTGACTGCCACCACGTTGCCGTACCAGCGGGAGGCAGCCTCGAGCCTCAGGACGCTGCTCATACGGTGATCCGCCGATAGCGGTACGCCAGCACGAGCCACGAACCGAGCGTGAGCAGGACGGCGGCCGCGCCGAAGAACGGGAGGGGCACGTCGCTCGATCCGACCGGCGACTGGGCCACCTCGCCGCCGAAGAGCCATTGGCGGGCGCCGTCGATGATGCTCAGCGGGCTGACGAACGGGGCCCAGTCGTCGAACGCGTTGAGCGCACCTCCACTGAGTGCCTCGCTGATCACGCCGCTGATGAGGAACACCGCGAGCACCGCGCCGGCGGCGTACGCTCGCCGCGAGGCGAGGGAGCTGATGGCGATGCCGATGCTCGCCAGCACGACCGCGTGAAGGACGGCGCTGCCGATGATGCCCGGCAGCGAACCGACCTCGTCGCCGAATGCCGCCAGCAGGTCCTCGGTCGCGAGCACGCGCCCGATGAACAGGAGCAGCACCGGCACGAGGGTCAGCGCGAGGAGCCCGACGGCGAGCGCGGCGAGCTTCGAGGCGACGTAGTCGACCCGGCTCATCGGCCGGCTGAAGTAGAGCGGCAGGACGCGGTACCGGATGTCGTTGACGACGAGCTCGGGCGCCTGGGCGGCGATGAAGATCCCGAACAGCCCGCCGATCTGCCAGAGGTAGTTCTCGTAGCTGTAGAGGTCACCGATGATCTCGCCGGCCAGCACGCGCACCGCGACCGCCACGATCGCCGGCAGGATCGCGAGGATCACCACGCCCCACGGAATGATCTTCGACCGCCCGGATCGCCCCAGGCCGAAGACGGCACGAAGGCCTGCCTGGACGACGGCGCCGATGGCTCCTCCGCGACCCAGGCGTGGCCCGTCGTACCGGCGGTACCCGATGTCGAAGATCGTGCCGCTGGCTTCGGTCCCGGCGGTCATGCGGCCCCCTCGTCGCGGAAGAGGTCCTCGAGCTGATGGCGGCGGTGCTCGATGCGGATGATCGGCAGCCCGAGCGCGACCGCGTCGTCGCGGACCGCGTCGTACACGTCGAAGCCGCCGCCGCCGGCCGACGCGATGTCGACGAGCATCGTGCGGCCCGCGGCCGTGGCCTCGATCCCGCGCGCCATGAGCCGCTCGGCGAGGCGATCGGCGTCGTCCTCGGTCTCGACGAGGAGCTGTCCGGTTCGTTCGGTGAAGCTGGTCAGCGGCGCCGTCCGCAGGAGGCGCCCGGCATCGATCGCCACGAGCCAGCCCGCCACGCGCTCGATCTCGCCGAGCAGGTGGCTGGCGACCACGACGGTGATCCCGAAGTCACGCCCGATCCGCTCGATGAGCTCGAGCATCTCGTCGCGGCCCGCCGGGTCGAGGCCGTTGGTCGGCTCGTCCAGGAAAAGCAGCCGCGGATCGTGGACGAGCGACTGCGCGAGCTTCACGCGCTGCTTCATGCCGGTCGAGTAGCCACCGATGGGCCGGTAGCGTTCCTCGTACAGCCCGACGTGGCGCAGGATGTCGGCGGTGCGCTCGCGCGCGGCGCCGGCCGGGAGGCCGGAGACGCGGGCCATGTGGCTGACGAACTCGGTCGCGCTGACGTCCGGCGGCAGGCAGTCGTGCTCGGGCATGTACCCGACGAGCTCCCGGATCCGTGCCCCATCCGTGCGGGTGTCGAGGTCCAGGACGGTGGCCTCGCCGTCCGTCGGCTCGAGCAGGCCGAGCAGGATCTTGATGAGGGTGCTCTTGCCGGCGCCGTTGGCGCCCACGAGGCCGATGACGCCCTCGCCGATCTCGACGGTCAGCCCGTCGAGCGCGGTGACGCCGCCTGGGTAGCGCTTCGTCAGCGCCCGGGTGCTGATGAGTGCCATGCGCGACCCAGTGTACGGGTCGCCATGGCCGCCGACCTACATGCTGGGCGTGTAGCCCGGGTCGAAGTAGGTCTGCGGGTTCTCGTCGAAGTCGAGCTTGCACCCGCGGCCGCAGAAGTAATACGTCTCGCCCTCGTGCTCGCTGCTCAGGCCCTGGGCCGCGGCGACCTCCGGGTTGACGTCCATGCCACAGACAGGGTCCTTTGCCATCGGTGCCATCTCCAGTTCGTTCATTGCGTCTCCAGATCGGTTCAGGCGGCGCGGAAGGCCCGCAGCCGCAGCGAGTTCGCGACCACGCTCACGCTCGACAGCGCCATCGCGCCGGCCGCCAGGGCAGGTGTCAGCAGGAGCCCTGCCACCGGGTAGAGGACTCCCGCCGCCACCGGGATGAGCAGCACGTTGTAGCCGAACGCCCAGCCCAGGTTCTGGCGGATGGTGCGCATCGTCGCGCGCGAGAGGCGAACCGCGGCGGGCACGCCCGAGAGGTCGTCGCCGACGAGGGTGACGTCCGACGCCTCGAGCGCGACGTCGGCGCCGGTGCCGATGGCGATGCCGATGTCCGCCTGGGCGAGCGCCGGTGCGTCGTTGATGCCGTCCCCGACCATCGCCACCTTGGCGCCGCCGGCCTGGAGCTCGGCCACCGCGGCGGCCTTCTCGCCGGGCAGGACCTCGGCGACGATCCGCGACGGCTCGATGCCGACCTGGGCCCCGATGGCCTCCGCGGTCGCTCGCCGGTCGCCGGTGATCATCCATACGTCGAGACCGGCGTGGCGGAGGCGTGCCACGGCGTCGGCCGACGCCGGCTTGACGGTGTCGGCCACGGCCAGCAGTCCGATCGGCCGCCCGTCGACGGCGACGAGGACCGGGGATGCGCCGGTGGAGGCCACCTCGTCCGCGCTGCTTCGCAGCGGCGTGGTGTCCACGCCGGCATCGGCCAGGAACGGCTCCGTGCCGACCAGCACCAGCGCGTCGTCGACGGACGCGCGAATGCCGCGTCCGGGGACGGCTTCGAATGCCGATGCCTCCGCTCGCTCGATTGCGAGGGCGTCGGCGTGACGCACGATCGCCTCGGCCAGGGGATGCTCGCTGCCGCGCTCCGCCGCGGCCACGATGCGGAGCAGGTCGGCCTCGCGCACGCCCGGCACGAGCTCGACGCGCGTGACGGATGGTTCGCCTCGCGTGATCGTGCCCGTCTTGTCGAGAACCACCGCGGTGACTCGCTGCGCGTCCTCGAGGGCCGCCCCGTCCCGGATCAGGATTCCCAACTCGGCCCCCTTTCCGGTCCCGACCATGATCGCCGTCGGTGTTGCCAGGCCCATTGCGCAGGGGCAGGCGATGATGAGGACGGCGATCGCGCTGGTCAGCGCGTATGGCAGCGTCGGCTCCGGCCCGAGCAGCGTCCAGGCCACGAAGGTCAGCGCCGCAACAGCGACCACGACCGGCACGAACCAGCCGGTGACCCGATCGGCGACGCGCTGGATCGGGGCCTTCGACCCCTGGGCGCGCTCGACGAGGGCCACGATCTGGGCGAGCGTCGTGTCGCGGCCCACCCGTTCCGCCCGCAGCACGAAGGAGCCGCTGGCGTTGATGGTGGCGCCGATGACCCGGTCGCCGCGTGTCTTCTCTACCGGCAGCGGCTCGCCGGTGATCATCGACTCGTCCACGGCGGACGCGCCGTCGACGACGACACCGTCGACCGGTACACGGTCACCGGGCCGGACGCGGACCAGGTCGCCGACGACCACCTGGTCGAGCGGCATCTCGCGCTCGCCGCCGTCTCGGAGCACACGCGCCGTGTCCGGCCGCAGCCTGAGCAGCGCGCCGACCGCGCCCGCCGCCTGGCCCTTGGCGCGCGCCTCGAGCCAGCGGCCGAGCAGGACCAGCCCGATGATGATCGCCGCGGAGTCGAAATACGTTTCGTGTCCGATCCCGGCTGCCATGACCAGGTCCGGCATCAGGGCGACGACCATGGAGTAGGTATACGCGGCCAGTGTGCCCATCGCGACCAGCGTGTTCATCGTGAGCTCGCCGTGGCGCAGGCCGCGAGCGGCGGCCACCAGGAAGCGCCGGCCGTACACGAACTGGACGATCGTGGCCGGAGCGATGAACCAGCGGTTCACGTCCTCCATCGGCCATGGCGTGCCGCCCGGCCAGAACATCACCGCCATCATCGTCAGACCGACGCCGAGCGAGACGAGGGCTCCGGTGAGCAGCTCGCGTTGCTCGGCCGCACGCTCGACCTCGGCCGCACGCTCGCTCTCGCGACCTGTGCCGTCGGCGATGACCTCGGGTCGGACCTCGTATCCGGCGGACTCGATGGTCGACACGATCCCCGCGCGGTCGATGAGGCCGGGATCGAATCGTACGGTGGCTCGCTCGGTCGCGAGATTCACGCTCGCTTCCTGCACCCCGTCGGCCTTGCCGAGGAAACGCTCGATGCGGTTGACGCAGCTCGCGCAGGTCATTCCGAGGACGGGAAGCGAGAGCTCCGCGGTGCTGTCGGGCGGCGCGCTGGGGGGTCGGATGGTCACGTGCCCAGCATACTACAGGGGAGTATCTGCGACCACCTTCCGGGCAGCGGTCGGCGGAGAACGGCGACCGCACGCTCGCAGGGCGATCAGCCGCTGATTCGTGAACGGCACGACCGCCCGGATACCCAAACGGCCACTGAGGGTGCGCCGTGGACACTGAATCCGTGCCAAGAGGGGAGTTCGGGCATGGTGCGTGCATCAACGGACGGGTCGGACATGAGCACGCAGAAGACCGGTGAACTTGCACGACCGCCGCAACGCCGCCCCCAGCGCGGAGCAGGGTGGTGGCGATCGTCCGCTCCTGTACGTCGTCGACGACGACGTGGCGACCCTCGACCTCCTCTGTGAGGTCGCGCTGGAAGCCGGCTGGACGACGGCTGGATTCGTCCGCCTGGCGGGCGTGCGGGCGGCGCTCGAGCGGCGGATCCCGACGCTGCTCATCCTGGACGACGACATGCCCGACGGCCGTGGCGGTGACCTTGCCCGAGACCTGCGCACCAATCCGCGAATGGCCGACCGCGTGCTCGTGTGCACGGCCGCCCATCCGATGCGCCAGGCGGAGATCGGAAGTTGGGCCCCGGTGGTGTCCAAGCCGTTCGACCTGCGCGAGGTGGAGGGAGTCCTCGATGCGGTCGCCCGCCGGCACCAAGGCGGCGATCGGTCCTATGGTCGCGCGGGGTAGTCTGAGGGCGTGCGCGCCCTCATCCTGACAAACGAGTTTCCGCCTGAGATCTACGGCGGCGCCGGCGTTCATGTCGATGAGTTGACGCGCCACCTGCGCGACCTGATCGAGCTCGATATCCGCACCTTCGGGACCGCGTCGGCTGACGAGCCGGGATGGCGGGTGCGCGGCTATCCGCCGGCGCACGACGTCACCGATGCGGACCCGCGCCTCGGTCCGCTGTTCGCCGCGCTGTCACGGGACATCGGCATGGCCGCGGAGCCGGTGAACGCCGACGTGGTCCACGTGCACACGTGGTATACGCACCTTGCCGGGATCCTGGCGCGGCTCGCCTACCGAATTCCGCTCGTGCTCAGCGTGCACTCGCTCGAGCCCCTCCGCCCGTGGAAGCGCGAGCAGCTCGGCGGAGGCTACGACGTGTCGTCATGGGTGGAGCGAACCGCCATCGAGACGGCGGACGCGGTGATCGCGGTGAGCCAGGGAACGCGCGCCGACGTGCTCCGGCTGTTCGACGTCGATCCGGCGCGCGTCCACGTCATCCATAACGGGATCGACGCAGAGTTCTACCACCCCGACGCGGCCACGGATGCGCTGGACCGCTATGGCGTGGACCGGACCGTGCCGTACGTGCTGTTCGTCGGCCGGATCACCCGGCAGAAGGGGATCATCCACCTGGTGCGGGCCATCGAGCACCTCGACCCGGGGATCGGCGTCGTGCTGTGCGCCGGCCAGCCGGACACCCCGGAGATCGGCCGGGAGATGGCGGAGGGGGTTCGCGCCGCGCAGGCGGTTCGGTCCAACGTGGTGTGGATCGGCGAGATGGTGAGCCGCGAGGCGGCGCGACAGCTGTACAGCCACGCGGCCGTGTTCTGCTGCCCATCGGTCTACGAGCCGTTCGGGATCATCAACCTCGAGGCGGCCGCATGCGAGACCCCGGTCGTGGCCTCGGCGGTCGGCGGCATCCCGGAGGTGGTGGTCGACGGCGAGACGGGGCTGCTGGTCCCGGTCGAGCTTCGGGCCGACGACCCGATGTCGCCGATCGATCCCGACCGATTCGAGCGCAACCTCGCCGGCGCCATCAACGCCCTGATGGCCGATGCGCCGGCGCGCGAGGTGATGGGCAAGGCTGCCCGCCGTCGCGCCGTGGAGCGCTTCAGCTGGACCGCCATTGCCGCCCAGACGGCGGACCTGTACCGGACGGTGGTGGCTCTGCACGCCGACTGAGGTTCAGGCGGCGCGCACCGACGACATCAGCGCCAGCGTGTTGCCCTCGCCGTCCTCGAAGAACGTCATCCACTCCTCGGTTCCGTCGTCGTGGGTGTGGATCCGGTGCGGTGCGCCGGCGAAGTGGACGCCCGCCGCGGCGAGGGATTCCTGGGCGTCGGCGATGTCGTCCACCACGAAGTAGAGCACCGATCCGGGACGCCACTCTTCCTCGTCCTTGCGGTGGAGGTAGAGCCGCGTCCCGCCGGCGTCGAAGAAGGCGAGGTCGCCGAAGGTGAACACGTGTGGCAGTCCGAGGGTCGAGCCGTAGAACCGCTCCGCCCGCGCGACGTCGCGGATGGAGAGCGACACCTGGCCGATGCGGCCGAGCGCTGTACGGGCCGAGCCGGATGAAGTTGGGGTCATGGGTGGTCGATGCCTCCTGCGTGCAGCGCTGCGGACGGCCGGCATGCCGGGCCAGTGGCGCAGCTCGCGGCCGCTCACGCCGAGCTTGCCGCTGATGTTGGCGAGGTGGTATTTCACCGCGTCGACGCTGGTGCCTCGGCGCCGGGCGATGTCCGCGCGACGCAGTCCGTGTCGCACCCAGTCGAGGACTTCCCACTCCGCCGGCGTGAGGAGGTCCGGGTGTGCCGGGCGGCCACGGCCACGTCGCGAGGTCACTCCCTCAGCGTACTCGCGCCACGGGCGAATTTCCCTACCCGCCGGCTCGAGCCCTCGGCGGCAGGCTACGCCTCGCGACTCGGGCCGGTAGCATGGCCGCCATGACAGCCCCGAGCACTCCTTCCGACTCTGCGCTGCCCGGCGGCGGGCGCGAGCCCATCATCCTCGTCCGCGACCTCCGCAAGCGGTACGGCGAACTCGTGGCGGTCGACGGTGTGAGCTTCGAGGTCGCCGAGGGGGAGGTCTTCGGCATCCTCGGCCCGAACGGCGCCGGCAAGACGACGACGCTCGAGATGATCGAGGGCATGCGGCCCATCGACGAGGGCACCGCGCACATCGACGGGATCGACGTCGCGCGCCAGCCGCGTGAAGTCAAGCGGCGCATCGGCATCCAGTTGCAGGCGTCGGCATTCTTCGACGAGCTGACGCTGAAGGAGCTGATCAACCTATTCGGACGCCTGTACGGGCGAGCGGTCGAACCGATGAGCCTCCTCGCCGAGGTCGAGCTGACCGAGAAGGCCGGCAGCCAGGTGCGCACGCTGTCCGGCGGCCAGAAGCAGCGGTTCAGCATCGCGTCGGCCCTGGTGAACGACCCGCGCGTCCTGTTCCTGGACGAGCCGACCACCGGCCTCGATCCGCAGGCGCGCCGCCACCTGTGGGCCCTCGTGCGCCGGCTCCGGGATCGCGGGCACACGATCGTGCTCACCACCCATTACATGGAGGAGGCGGAGGAGCTCTGCGACCGCGTCGCGATCATGGACGGGGGAAGGATCATCGCCCTCGACACGCCGCAGGCCCTCGTCGAGCAGCTGCTGGGTCGGGGGTTCACCAAGGAGCGCGTCGAGCGCCTCGCCAACCTCGAGGACGTCTTCATCGACCTCACTGGCCATGAGCTCCGGGGGGAGGAATGAGCCTCGGAACTCGCCTGGGACTGTGGTGGGCCCTGTTCATGGCGAGCGTGAAGATGTTCATCCGCAACCGCACGGCACTCTTCTTCAGCCTGTTCCTCCCGCTGATCATCATGTTGATCTTCGGCGTCCTGAACTTCGAGGGGTCGACCACCATCGCGCTCGGGATCGTCGACGATGCCCAGACCGATGCGAGCGCGGCACTGGTCGACGAGCTGCACGAGTACGACTACCTCGAGATCACCGAGGGCAGCCGCGAGGATGAGCTGGCGGCCCTCCAGGACGGCGATCGCGGGTTCGTCCTCGTCATCCCGGCCGACTACGCTCCGGAACTCGGCGGGGAGACTGGCCTCGTCGCATACGCGTCGACCTCCGATCCGTCGCAGGCGCAGGTGGCGCAGGGCCTGCTGCAGCAGGCCGTCGCCGGGGCGATGGCCGCGTCCCTGGGCGCCGGTGCGCCGCCGAGCACGGCGTTCCAGCCACCCGTCGCGTTCGAGTCAGTCGAGTCCCGCGACCTCGGTTACATCGACTTCCTGGTGCCCGGGATCGTGGGCATGACCGTCATGCAGCTCGGCCTGTTCGGGGTCGCGTTCGGCTTCGTGCAGCTGAAGCGCACCGGTGCCCTGCGCCGCCTGTTTGCGACACCGACCTCGCCGTCCTACTTCCTGTCGGCCCAGGTCACCTCGCGCATGGTGCTTGGCTACGTGCAGGTGGCGATCCTTATCGGCATCGGCATCTGGTTCGGGCTCCAGATGTTCGGCTCGTGGCTGGTGCTGGCGGTGATCGTTGGCCTGGCGCTGCTGATCTTCCTGGGCATGGGGTTCGGCGTGGCCGGCTGGGCGAAAAACGAGGACCAGGCCGCCCCGGTGGCGAACCTGATCAGCCTGCCGATGCTCTTCCTGTCCGGGGTGTTCTTTCCGCGCGAGGCGATGCCCGAGTTCCTCCAGAACGTGACCCAGTACTTGCCCCTCACGTACGTGAACGAGGCGCTGCGCGGCGTGATCAACGACGGGGCCGGGATGACGGATCTCGGGCCACAGCTGCTCGGCATGGCGGTCTGGGGCGTCATCACCTTCGTCATCGCGGTGCGCCTGTTCAAGTGGGAGTGAGCCCGAGCGTCTCCTAGGACGGCGACGCCGGGTCAGACGGGGGCGTCACCTCGGGCGCTGCGCCTGCGGCCGTCACGTCGCGCTCGACCACGAGCGTGCACCGGGTGGCAATGGCGGCCAGCGCACCGATGGCGGCGAGCACCGGCAGCAGCGCCGCGCCGATCAGGCCGATCGCGAGCGGCACCTCGAGCATCGTCCGCCCTTCCTCGTTCTTGATGATGATCCGCCGGATATTCCCCTCGTGGATGAGCTCCTTGACCTTGTGGACGACCTCGTCCCCGCTCAGCGAGAACTCCTGGGTCGTCGTCCGCTGTGTGTGCTGATCGTTCATGTCACCAGCCTACCCCTACGGCCGCCGCGGGGCGCTGCTCCCCGATGGCGCAGGCGTGAACGGGATCGCGCTCGTCCGAGACGGCCGCGAGGTGCCGGCACGCCAGGCACAGGCTGGACGCCACGGGGCTCCCGGCGACGGGGCAATCAACGAACCCGTCCTCAATCACCCGGGTGACGCGAAGGCAGACGACCCAGCTGTCGTCGTCGAACCGCGCCACGGCAAGTTCTCCCGCTTCGTGTGCCGTTCAGGGTTTCCCGATCTCTCGCCCGTGGACAGGGCCGAATGGTCCCGTCAGCCCGGGCCGCTCGTCACCAGGGCATGGACCAGACGCGACATCACGAGGTCCTCGCGCGCGTGGATCACCACCACCGCAGGGCCGGGGCCAGTCGAGAGGACGCGGTCGGTCGCCTCTTCGACCGCCGCTAGCGGCGGCAGGCCAAGGACGGCGAGCCGCGCGCTGATCCTGGACCGCACCAGCGAGGACCCCTCGCCGATGCCACCGCTGAACGCGAGCCCGTCGAGGCGGTCGAGGCTCGTCGCCGCCGACGCGATCTCGGCCGCCGCGCGGGTGACGAATACGTCGATGGCCAGCAGCGCGCGCTCGTCGCCGGTCGCGGCGGCCGCCTCGATGGCGCGCATGCCGCCGCCGATGCCAGCGAGTGCGGCAATGCCGCCACGGTGAGCGAGCGCATCGGCGAGGGCGTCGGCGTCGATGCCGTGGCGCATCAGGTGCAGCAGGATTCCGGGGTCGACGCTGCCGGCCCGGGTGCCCATGACCAGGCCCTCGTACGGGGTCATGCCCATCGAGGTCGCCACCGAGCGCCCCCCGGCGACGGCAGAGACCGAGGCGCCGGACCCGAGGTGGGCGACCACGAGCCGCAGCTTCTCGGGATGGCGCCCGAGGAGCGCACTCGTGCGCTCGACGACCCACGCCACCGCCATCCCGTGGAACCCGTAGCGTCGGATGCCGAACCGGTTGACGAGATCGTCGGGCAGGGCATAGCGCCAGGCGGCCTCGGGCAGACTCGCGTGGAAGGCGGTGTCGAAGCAGGCGACGTGCGGGACGTCGGGCAGGAGATGACGCACATCGCGGATGGCGCCGGCGGCGGCACGATTGTGGAGCGGTGCCAGCTCGTCGAGCGCCTCGATCTCTTTCAGGACTCCGTCGTTCACGATGGTCGGCTCCTGGCGGGCTCCGCCGTGTACCACCCGGTGGCCGACCGCATCCGCGCTCGAGGCTCCGATCGACGTCAGGGAGGCGCCGAGGTCGGTGCCACCGTCGGCATCGTGGTCCAGCTCCGCAACGGCCAGGGTCTGGTCTCCCGGCTGCCCGACAAGCGACAGCTTCACCGAGCTCGACCCCGCATTCACGACCAGGATTCGCATCGGCTTCCTAGTCAGATGTCCACGCCCAGCCGCTGATGTGCGGATCGTCTGTGCCGTGCTCGCGGGTGTAGGCCCGAGCCGCGAGTCGCCGGTCCTGCATCGCCTGGCGCACGTGCCCGGCCCGCGCGGCGAGGGCCGGGACGCGGTCGATGACGTCGATGACCAGGTGGAACCGGTCGAGGTCGTTGAGCATGACCATGTCGAACGGCGTGGTCGTCGTGCCCTCCTCCTTGTATCCGCGCACGTGCAAATTTTCGTGGTTCGTGCGCCGATAGGTGAGCCGATGGATGAGCCACGGATAGCCGTGATAGGCGAATACGATCGGTCGATTGGTCGTGAACAGGGCATCGAACTCCCCGTGTGACAGCCCGTGGGGATGCTCCTTCTCATCGACCAGGCGCATCAGGTCCACGACGTTCACGACCCGCACCTTGAGCTCGGGCAGCTCCTCGCGGAGGATGGTCACCGCCGCCAGGGTCTCGAGGGTCGGCACGTCACCGGCGCAGGCCATGACCACGTCCGGCTCCCCGTCCTCGTCGTTGCTTGCCCACGACCAGATGCCGATGCCGCGCGTGCAATGCAGGATCGCCTCGTCCATCGGCAGCCATTGCGGCGCCGGCTGCTTGCCGGCGACGATGACGTTGACGTAGCCACGGCTGCGCAGGCAGTGGTCGGCAACGCTGAGCAGGGTGTTCGCATCGGGCGGCAGGTAGACGCGGATGACCTCGGCCTTCTTGTTCACCACATGATCGATGAAGCCCGGATCCTGGTGGCTGAAGCCGTTGTGGTCCTGGCGCCACACGTGGCTGGACAGCAGGTAGTTGAGCGAGGCGATCGGGCGCCGCCACGGGATCTCGCGGGTCGTCTTCAGCCATTTCGCGTGCTGGTTGAACATCGAGTCGATGATGTGGATGAATGCCTCGTAGCAGTTGAACAGGCCGTGGCGGCCGGTCAGCAGGTAGCCCTCCAGCCAGCCCTGGCAGGTGTGCTCGGACAGGATCTCCATGACCCGCCCATCCGGCGCGAGGTGCTCATCGACGGCCATCGTCTCGCCGGCCCATGCCTTATCCGTCGCATCCAGCACGGCGTCGAGCCGGTTCGACGCTGTCTCGTCCGGTCCGAACAGGCGGAACGTCCGCGGATTGCGAGCGATGACATCGCGCAGGAATGCGCCAAGGGTCCGCGTCGCCTCACCGCTGGTGACGCCCTGGTCGTCGACCTTCACCGCGTATCGGCGGAAGTCGGGAAGCTGGAGGTCGGTGAGCAGCAGGCCGCCGTTGGCATGCGGCGAGGCGCTCATCCGGCGGGAGGCCGTTCGGCGCAAGCTCCTGGAGGTGCGGCACGAGCGCGCCATTCGCGTCGAACAGCTCATCGGGCCGATAGGAGCGCATCCAGCGCTCCAGCACGCGCAGGTGCTTGGGGTTGTCGCGAACGTCGGACATCGGCACCTGGTGCGAGCGCCAGGTGTCCTCGACCGGCTTGCCGTCGACCTTCTCCGGGCCGGTCCAGCCCTTCGGGGTGCGCAGGACGATCATCGGCCAGCGCGGTCGTTTTGGCGCGCGCTTCGATCGTCGGGCGGTTGCCTGGATCCCTGCGATCTCGTCGAGCACCCGATCGAGCGTGTCAGCCATCTGGCGGTGGACGTCGGCGGGGTCGTCGCCAGCGACGACATGCACGGTGTGGCCGAATCCGGCGAGCATCGCGCGCAGCTCGTCGTCCGGGATGCGGGCCAGCACCGTCGGGTTCGCGATCTTGTAGCCGTTGAGGTGAAGGATCGGCAGCACGGCGCCATCCCGCCGCGGGTCGACGAACTTGTTCGCATGCCAGCTGGCTGCCAGCGCCCCGGTCTCGGCCTCCCCGTCGCCGATGACGCAGGCCACCAGCAGGTCGGGGTTGTCCATGGCCGCGCCATACGCGTGCGACAGTGCGTAGCCGAGCTCGCCGCCCTCGTGAATCGAGCCGGGCGTCTCCGGCGCCACATGGCTCGGGATGCCACCCGGGAAGCTGAACTGGCGGAACAGCCGGCGCAGGCCCTCGGCGTCGCGGGTGATCGAGGGATAGACCTCGGAGTAGGTCCCCTCCAGGTACGCGTTTGCCACGAGGCCCGGCCCGCCGTGGCCCGGTCCGGTGATGTACAGCGCCTCGATGTCGCGCTCTCGGATGACGCGGTTCAGGTGGACGTACACGAGGTTGAGGCCGGGCACGGTGCCGAAGTGCCCGAGCAGGCGGGGCTTGACGTGCTCCGCGCGCAGCGGCTCGCGAAGCAGGGGATTGTCGAGCAGGTAGATCTGGCCGACGGACAGGTAGTTCGCGGCGCGCCAGTACGCATCGATGCGCGGGAGCTCGGCCCTGCCGAGCCCGCGCGGCCTGGTCGGCATCGGGTTCTCCTTGGCTGGGTCGCTCAGCGTACCCTGCGCCGGGACAGAGGGGTGCGGAGGGAGCGGTTGGGCAACCAGGGTGGAAGGGGCCGCTGCGTCACCTGGTCGATGGGCTCACGGTTGCGGCCGACGGCCGAGCGACGTCCTTACCCTGCCCGTGGAGACGCGGGCCGGAGTCCGGCGGCACCCTCGACCGGTTCGGGCCGTGCGATCGCATCCGCGCTGGCGTACATCCGGGCGGCAGTCCACAGGCCGGTGATCGCCGCCAGGCTGAACACCACGATCGGCGGCCCGAATCGCCGTTCTGCCCGCATCGCGCGGATCGCCGCACCTGGGGGAGTCACTCGTCAACCCCGCGGTAGGCCTGGTCAGTCCTCGACGGTGAACGCGGCGCGCATGCCCATGGCGTAATGCGCCTCGGTCGTGCCGTCTTCCTCCTGGACGATGTTGCAGGTCAGCACGTAGGTCCCGGGCTCGAGGTCGAGCATCAGCGTCTCGCTCCTCCCGACCGCCAGATCCTCGATTTCATCGATGACCTCCATACCTTCGCCATCCTCGAGCACTGCTCCATCGTCATCGGTCGGCAGTGCATCGACGGCGAGATCCGTGCGGATCACGACGAATTCGTGGACATCGTTCGGGCCGTCGTTGGTGACCTCGAAGCTCACGATCCCGGCCGGAGCGGTTGCGACGCTCGGCGCAATCGAGAACTCCCGGAGGGAGACGTCGGCGGATGTGGTGGTCGAGCCGCACGCCGCCATTGCCGCGACGAACGACAGGCCGATGACGCCGACACGGATGCGATCGGGCCGATGCATTCGAGTGCCTCCTGCTGGGTGTCTTCGCCTCGAGGATCCAGTCCGGCCGCAGGGCTGGTCGAGTGCCAGCCAGCGCGCGTTGGTGGGTCGGATGGCACATCGGTCAGACGTGGTGCGCACTGGCCCAGGAGTCCTGCGCAATGACGTGAAGATCCGCCCACCCGAACCGGGCGGGCGGATCGCGGGATCGGCTGCAGCTCGGCCTCAGGTCACGGGCGCGACGGCCTCGGTCGGGTTCTGCTGTACGGTCCCCGGCGCATGCTCCGGGGGTGCGTACACCGTGATCAGCCGCAGTGGACCTTCGCCCGCGTTGATGAAGTTGTGGCGCGTGCCAGCACGGACGAAGACGAGGTCGTTCGGCGCCAGCTCCGAAGGCTGGCCGTCGAGGAGGGCCGTCCCGCGCCCCTCCACGAAGAGGAGCAACTGGTCGGTGTCAGGATGAACTTCCTCGCCGATCTCGCCGCCAGGCGGGATCGTCATGACCACGACCTGTGCGTGCGTCCCGGTCATGATCTCGCGCCGAAAGGCGTCATTCGTCCAGGCCGCGCGAAGAATGTCGACGCCGCCTGCGTGCTCGGTCACGCATCACCTCCCGGCCTGATGGCGACCTTCAGCACGCCATCTCGACGGTTGCTGAAGAGGTCATACGCGGCGGCGATGTCCTCGAGCGCGAAGCGGTGGGTGATCAGGGGCGTCGGATCGAACCGGCCGGACTCGACCAGGCGCATGAGACGCTCCATCCGCTCCTTGCCCCCGGGGCACAGGGTCGTGACGATGGTCAGGTCGCCGAGCCCAGCAGCGAAGGCGTCGTACGGCACCTGGAGCTTGCCGGAGTACACGCCGAGGCTGGACACCGTCCCTCCGGGCCGCACGCAGCGCAGCGCGTTCTCGAAGGTGACCTGCAGGCCCAGCGCCTCGATGGCCACGTCGGCACCGAAGCCGCCGGTGAGGCGCTTGATCTCGGCGACGACGTCGGTCGCCTTGGGATCCAGCACCACGTCGGCCCCCATCTTCCTGGCCATCTCGGCTCGGCTCGGATCGCCCTCGATGCCGATCACGCGGGCCGCCCCCATGAGCTTCGCCCCGGCCGTCGCACACAGGCCGATCGGTCCCTGGGCGAAGACGACCACCGTGTCGCCGATGCGGACCTTGCCCGACTCGGCGCCGGAGAAGCCGGTCGATGCGATGTCGGCCAGCAGGACGACCTGCTCATCGCTCAGGCTGTCGGGGATTCTGGCGAGATTGGCCTGCGCATATGGGACGAGCAGGTATTCGGCCTGCGCACCATCGATGGTGTTGCCGAATCGCCAGCCGCCGATCGCCTCGAAGCCGGTGCCGTGGCCGCATTGGGCAGGCTTGCCAACGAGGCAGGCGTGGCACTGGCCGCACGGCGTGATCGCTCCCACGAGGACGCGGTCGCCGAGCTCGTAGCCGACGACGCCCGGGCCGAGCTCGTCGATGACGCCGACCGGCTCGTGGCCGACGATGAGCCCCGGACGAACGGGGTACTCGCCCTTCAGGATGTGGACGTCAGTGCCGCAGATCGTCGTCATGGTCACGCGGACGACCGCCTCGCCCGGGCCCGGACGCGGACGCGGGACGTCGTCGACCCGGATGTCGCCCGGAGCATGGAAGACCGCGGCGCGCATGGTGGTTGTCTGTCCCGCGGTCGAGCGGGGAGCAGGAGCGGTTGCGATGGTCACGGCGTGTGCCTCCTTGACGATTGAGCAGATGTGGCCCATCTCCCGTGGTTGTCGACTTCAGCGTGCGGACAGCGCACGCTGCTCGGACAGTGCCGGAGGTCCCCGGCCGGGGGCGCCAAACGGCAGGTTGGCGCGTGCGGGCCGTTCGGTCCCGGTTATCGGTCCGTTCAGCCCTGAGCGGGCGAACCGATCGGTTCCAGGATCGGAGCATGGAAGATCGGTCGTTCGCTGAAGCCGGCATCACGATTCGGCCCGTCCGACGTGCCGATGGCGCCGGTCTGGCCGACTTCTTTGCGCGCCTGAGCCCGGAGTCCCGCCGCCTGCGCTTCATGAGCGCATGCATGCCCGCTTCCCAGCTCATCACCACGCTCGCCGGCGACCCCGGGGTCGTCGCGGTGCTCCACGAGTCAGACCCGCGGGCCGGGGCGATCGTCGGTCACGCATCGGTCCAGCCTGACGGTCGTCACGGCGCGGAGGTTGCCTTCGCGGTGTCCGACGAGCTGCGCGGCCACGGCCTCGGCCGCCGGCTGGTGAGCAGCTCCCTGAAGCTGGCCCGCGAGCTGGGAGCGGACCAGGCGTCCGCCACGATGCTGATCGGCAACGACCCGATGCGCCACCTGCTGCGGACGGCTGGGCAGCCGGTGCGAGACGATCGCGTGGAGGCCGGGACGGAAGAGATCGAGCTCGACCTCCGGCTGCGGGCCTGAGGTCGAGCGGGGCCCCGTCAGCCCTCTGCTGCGAGCGTCACGAAGTCCATCGCCGAGATCACCCCGACGGGCCGTCCGTGCTCGTCCACCGCGACCAGGCGATGGATGTGCTCGGAGTGCATGCGAATGGCGGCGTCCTGGATCGAGGCGCTGGCATCGATCGTGACGGGTGGGGCGCTCATGACCTCGTGGACCCGCACCCCCCGCTCCCGATTCCGGATCAAGGCCCGGACCGCGGGAACGTCGAGGTAGAGGATGTCGGTCTGGCTGATGACACCGATGAGGCGCCCGGCCCGATCGACGACGGGCAACCCTGAGACACGATGGCGCCGCATCAGCTCCTCGGCGACCTCGATGGTCGCCTCCAGCTCGACGGTGATCGGGTCGATCGTCATGAGATCGGCGACGCGGAGGTCGCTCCCCGAAGTGGTCGGATCGGCGGCCATCATTGCGTTGCTCCCTTCGCTGTTCGCCGCGTGGCGGCTGCTCTCGGTAGATGCACGTCACGATGGCGACCGCCTCGGATCGTCGCGACGGCCGGTCGGCCCGCAGAATCGGGCCATCCGGCCCGACTGCGCTGGACAGGTCCGGGCACGAGCTCTCGACGATCCGGATAAGGACGAGTGAAGGTCGCATGCCGAGGGGTGGCACCCAGCGAGGCGCCTCCACCTCAGTCTGGTGCGGTCGCCGGCCCCCGGTCCCTGACCAGGAGGCGGAGGAGGTCCAGGGAACTCAGCACGCCGATCGGCCCGTCCTCGTCGTCGACCACCACGACGCGATGGATGTGGCGGCTCACCATCAGCTCGGCCGCGCGCTCGGAACTCGTTGCGGCATGCACGGTGATGGCCGGTGTGGACATCAGGTGGCGGACGCGCATCCGCGGCCAGTTGGCATGGATCATGGCGCTGGATCGCGCCACCATCATGTCCGTGAGGCTGACGACGCCAACGGTGGCGCCATCATCGACGACCGGAAGCCCGGAGACACGGTTCGTCTTGAGCAGCCGCTCGGCCTCGGCGGCGGACGCATCGGGTCCCACGACCACTGGATCGACGGTCATCAGGTCGCGGACACGCAGGTCAATGGCGGCGTGCATGGTCACCTCCTGGCTCGCGTTGTGGACACCATGGTTCCCTCCCGCCCGGCGGAGATCGAGAGCCATCCGGCACCCCCCACTCGGTCCGATCCGCCCTACCGCTCACCCCTCGTCACTGCGAGCATCGCCCAACGGGGGTAGTCCGCGGTCGGGGATCGCAGGGAGGCATCATGACCGGCTTGGCACATCTGACTCGCACCGACGAGCACCAGATCCACGTCATCGGTGGCCAGGTGGCCTGTCCGCGAGTCGGCGCGGTCGACCTGGACCGGTGCCGCGAGTGCATGTACCTGCTGCGATTCGGAGCCAAGGATCCCGATCGGCCAGGGGCGGCGTACGTCGTGTGCACCGCGGTCGACGTCCAATCTGATCTCAGCGACATGGCGTGGTGACTGGAGGAAACCAACATGAAAGCCGTCGTGGTCTACGAGTCTCTGTGGGGGAACACCGCGGCGATCGCACGCGCGATCGCGGAGGGCATCGGCCAGGGCACGCAGGCCGTCACCACCGATGCGGCATCCGTCGAGGCGCTGGCCGATGCGGACCTCATCGTTGCCGGCGCGCCGGTGCTTGCCTTCAGCCTGCCGACCGACGCGATGCGCGACAGTGTCGCGAAGAGCGAGGTGGGCGCGCCGACGCCGCCGGACCTGGCGCACCCGTCGTTGCGCTCCTGGCTCGACTCGCTGCCCGCCGGAAGCGGACGCTGCGCTGCGTTCGAGACCAGGATCTGGTGGTCACCTCGGGGTGCGACCGGCGATATCGAGAAGCGCCTGCAGCGAGGCGGCCGTCGGATCGCCTCGAAGGCTCACAAGTTCGTCGTAAAGGACAAGTATGGGCCTCTGCGCGAAGGCGAGGTGGAGCGCGCTCGCCAGTGGGGAGCGGAGCTGGCGCAAGCCGTTGCCGGTTGACTCCGGCGGGCCGCCGATGCAGCCACGAGCGTCCGGACCGGTGCGGCGGCCGGCGTGGAGCGGGCGGCTGACGGGCCGGTTGAGCCGCCTGATCCCCGCACGTCGGCGGCCGGCGGCACTCGCCGCGATCCGAGCGATCCATACGGTCCTCTTCGTCTCAATCGGCGCGGCGATCGCGCTGTTCGTATGGGATGGCGCGCGGCAGGTGAACGGCCGCCGCAGCGCCTACGCTCTCGGCGTCGCGGTCGCTGAAACGGGGATCTACGTCAGCAACAACCAGGTCTGCCCGCTGACCCCGCTCGCGGAGGAGCTCGGCGCTGACAGCGGCGCGGTCGCCGACCTGTTCCTGCCCGCGTGGATCGCTCGAAGGATCCCGGTGATCGCCAGCGCGGCGCTCGTGATGGGACTTGCTCTGCACACACGGGCGATCCTCAGTCGCCGATGGTCGACTCGTAATCGCTGGCCATGAGGTATCCGCCGAAGCCCATCAACCACAGCATCACCGGGTAGACGATCATCCGCTCCGCTCCTCCGTGACCGATCGGTCCGAAGACGCCTGGACTGCCCGAGTCGCCGATGACCATGAGCACGACGAAGCCGATCCCGACAAGCCCGGCGATCCACGAGACAATGCGCATTGGTCCGTTCACCAACGTTCCGACCGCGATTGCCTCGACGTTGAAGAACAGGAACGCCGCGAGCGCGAAGATCCCGTGCAGGCCACTCGTGTCGAGCGGCACCAGGCCGGCGCCGGCGGCGCCCGCGGCGGCGAGCGTGAAGATGGCCAGAATCCAGGGCCGGCGGTGAGCGCGATAGATGAGGTAGCCCGCGGCCAGGTTCATCGCACCGACGGCGATCAATGAAGCGTTGAATAGCAGCCGGGTCTCGTCGATGACCCCGAGGTCGCTGATCGCTCCCCGGGCGAGGTCGTAACCGGGGGCCATCGAGGCTCCCAGCATCATGACGGTCATGAACTGAGCGGCGAGGGTGAACAGCAGAACGCCAGAGAGGCGCAGCTGTGCGTGGCTGGCGGCGGTAGCGGGTCGGCCGGTGGCGAACGGCGCACCAATCGTTCGAGCGGTCATTGTCCGAGCTCCCTTCTTGTGCCTGCCTGCCCTCGACCAGCCTGCTGCCCGCGGGACCGGCGCGGCGAGTGCCGAAGGTCCCCGAGGGGCCCGACGAATGGCAGGTCAGAGGACGGTGGTGCCGAGGAGCCAGCCGATGGTGTAGGTCACCGCGGCGGCCGCAAGGCCGAAGAGCAGCTGACGCATGCCGGCCCACACCGGATGGCGCCCGGTCATCAGCGTGATCGCCGCCCCCAGCCCGAACAGGGCAGCCGCGGAGAGCGCGGCGGACAGCGCGATCGCCGACCCCTGCGCGGTGACGATGAACGGGACCAGCGGGATCGCGGCCCCGATGGCGAACAGGAAGAACGAGGTCGCTGCCGCGGTCCAGGCCGAACCGCCGAGATCGCCGGGATCGATGCCGAGCTCCTCCCGTGCCATCGTGTCGAGCGCGACGGCACGGTCGCCGCTCAGCACCCGGTGCGCCAGGCGCCGTGCATCGGAGGGGTCCATTCCCTTGGCCTCGTAGATGAGCCGCAGCTCCTCCTCTTCCTCCTCGGGGAAGGCCGCGAGCTCCTCCGCTTCGACCGCGATCTGGTTCGCGTACAGCTCGCGGGAGCTCTGGACGCTCAGCCACTCGCCGAGAGCCATCGACAACGACCCGGCCAGGAGGCCCGCCACCCCTGCGATCACGACCGGCGCGCCCGCGCTGCTCGCGCCGGCGACGCCCATCACCAGGCTGAAGTTGGAGACGAGGCCGTCGTTGGCACCGAGCACGGCGGCCCGCAGCGCGTTGCCGTCGAGCAGGCCGTGCCGGCCCTCGAAGCGCGTCAGCATCGCCCCGCTCAGCCCGCCGGTGATTCGGTGGAGGGTCCGCGCATGCGACCGCTCGTCCTCCGGCAGGGTCGTGCCGGCCGCTTCGGGCTGATGGTCGTACATCGTCCGCGATTCCCGTTCGCTGCGGGCCACGGTCGGCGCCACCATCCCCGCGCCCGCACGACGCGCAACGAGGGCAAGGACCCGCGCGCGCCACGACGGCGACGGCCGGGCGCGCAGGGATGCTGCCTCCAGCTGTCCGCGCCACACGGCGGCGTGGCGCTCTTCGGCGTCGGCAATCTCTCGGTAGACCGTGGCGAGCCCAGGGTCGCCGGCGTTCGCCGCCATGGCGCGATAGATGTGCGTACCGTCGACTTCGCCCTGGAGGTTGCGCCGCCATCGCGCCACGTCCGAGGCTGTCGCGGGCTTCGCGCTCACGGCCTGGTGCCGGCCAGCTCCTGAAGCCTGCGCCAATTGGCCAGCCGTTCGTCTCGCGCTGCGACCAGCTCCGGCGTCGCGGTCCCATCGGGACCGAAGTGAGCGGCGAATCGGCCCTCTGCGCGAGCGAACGTCAGGAAGTCCAGGCTGTTGCCATCAGGGAGCTTGTGCCAGTCCTCGGTGACCGATGGGTTCCCGGCCAGGCTGAGCCGCTCTGCGACAGTCGGGCCGCGCCGCGGGTCATACGTGAACAGCGGGAATGCGCGCGAGTCGACAGCGGCCCGCGCCTCGCGTGTGGCGGAGTCGTCGGCGATCCCGTGCTCAGGCATGCACGGGGTGTAGGCGATGAGCACGGCAGGTCCTGGGTAGTCGTTTGCGTCCATCACCGCGCGGTAGAAGTGGTTGACGTGGGCCGCGCTCACCTGCGCCACGTACACCTCCCCGTGGCTGACGAGGATCGGTCCGAGCTCCTTGCGCCGCTCCGGCTTGCCGTGCTGGCTCGCGCCGAAGGCGGTGAGCTTGGTGATCTGCCCGCCGTAGCTCGCGGTCGATGCCTGCCCTCCGGTATTCGAGTACACCTGCGTGTCGAGCACGAGCACCTTGATATCGGCGCCGGAGGCGATCATCCGCGACAGCGAACCGAAGCCGATGTCGTACATCGCACCGTCCCCGCCGATCACCCATAGCTTGCGGTCGCAATACCCCTCCTGGTTCCAGCGGGCGCGGATGCCGAGCGCGTCTGCCGGCGCGTTCTCGAACAGCGAGTTGGTCCACGGCACGAGGTACGGGTTGTATGGCCACGTCGCGCCGTACACGGAGTTGCAACCCGTGGACGCGACGATCCCCATCGACTCAGGGCCGTGGATCTGGCGGGTCGCGGCGACCATCATCCGGATGGCGGTGGCCTCGCCGCACCCCGCGCATGAGCCGGCACCGCCCACGTAACCGAACGCGTGTTCGCCCAGCATGAGATCAGCCAGCACCTTCTCGGACCGATAGGCTTCCGGCGTCGGCGGGAGGTCACGGAAGAACGCCATCTCGGCGGCGGCATTCTCGATCGTCGATCGCCCGTTGCCGGTGTCAGACACCTTCGGCGCCATCCGCAGCGCATCGGCCGGGCAGACATCGACGCATTCCGCGCATCCCTTGCACTTCGTCGCATCGACGAAGAGCCCGAACCGCGCGGGTTCGAGCCCGCGCTTCTCCGGGACTCGGCCGTACTTGGCGGTGTCCACGAACCGGCCCAGCACTCGCGCCGCCTCCGCGTCGTCCGGGGTATCGCCGAACGTGGCGTGCCCGGCCTCGGCCAGCTGGGAGACAGGCAGCACGCGGGCGTGGAGCGCCGCGTCCGGGCAGACATTGACGCAGGCCATGCAGCCCGTGCATGCCTCAGGCACGAACGCGGGCAGGTCGGGCGCGAGGCTGCTGAAGTCGCGCCCGGCAGCGGTCGCCGGCGGCAGCAGGCTGCGCGCCGTGACTTCGGACGCGGGCAGCTCGACCTCGGCCACGCCGCGGCGATAGAGCGACAGGACGTCCTCCTCGAAGGATCCGAACGCCTCTGTCGAGTCATGGGTCATCGCCTCAGGCAGCATGCCGCACCTCCGCGTCGATCGGGGTTGCGGCGGTTACGTCGATCACCGTGTCGAATGCTTCGGCGATCAGCTCCAGGTTCGCGTCGACGACGCTCGAGCCCTGCTTGCCATAGAACCGGCTGAGGCGCGTTCCGACTTCCGCGAGCAGCGAGTCGCGGTCCAGCCCGGCCGCCTCTGCGAACGGCGAGACGCGCAGGAACACGCCCACCAGGGCGACGCCCTGCATTCGCAGCACGAGATCCGGGCGTGGCGCGCGCCGGCGAGCCATCGCGGCGTTGTCGAGCGCGAACAGCCGGATGTGGCGACGGCGGATCTCGTCGCGCGCGGCTTCCGGCACGCTAGCCCAGATGGCAGCCGGCTCGGTGAGCGCGCTCTGCACGAAGACGGTGCCGCCGTCGACCAGCCCGGCGAGGGCACCCTGGTGGAATCCGCTCACGTCGTGCAGGGGTACGAAATCCACCGTCCGGAGCTCGGCATGCAGCCGGATCGGCTCGTCGGCGAGGGTCAGGAAGTAGGTGGTCGGCAGGCCCTTCTTCTCGGAGCCGTAGCGCGGGTAGGCCTGGACGAACTTGCCGAAGAGCTCGCCCATGATCGTGGCCAGCAGCTTGTTGGTCGTCACACTGCCGAGCCCTCCGATGGAGTGACCACGCAGACTGTACGCACCCGACGGGCGCAGGCTGACTGCGGCGGGCGTCAGCGCGGCCGGATGGCGGACGCCGAGGCATGCCCAGCGTGGGCCATCGGCAAGGTCGGTCCGGTCGAGCCAGTCGAAGACGGCGACGAGGTCGCCGGCCGACACATCGCGGCTGCCGAGCCCGGCCGATGCCGAGACGACGACCGGGATGGATGCGGTCCGGGCGGCGCGGTCTGCCAGGACCGCCTTGAGCTCACGGGTCAGCGGGTTGTCCGCCGCGCCGGGCTCGTCCGTGCGCTCGACGACGGCGACCGCCCGCGCTCCGGCGACCGCATCGGCCAGCGCCTTGGCCGGGAACGGGCGGTAGCTTGCCACGCCGATGGCTCCAACCCGCCGGCCCTGCGACCGGAGATGTTCGACGACGGCGCGGGCCGAGTCGGCGGTCGTCCCCATCGCCACCATGATTGTCTCGGCGTCCGGAGTTCGATACTCGTCGACGGCGGCGTAGCCGCGTCCCGTCAGCCGAGCCCACTCGGCGAATGCCGAGTCGAGGGCCGGCGCGAGCCGGTCGTAGAAGGCGCGCTGCGCGATCTTGCCCGGCATGTACGCGTCCTGGTTGGTGACGACCCCGCTCATCACCGCGGTGCGCGGGTCGAACAGGTTCGTGAGGTGGTCCCGGGGATCGCCGACGAACTCGCGCAGCAGGTCGTCCTCGGGAAGGTTCGCGTTCTCGAGCGTGTGGGTGGTCAGGAACCCGTCCTGCACGACGAGGAACGGCGTGCTCGTCTCCTCGGCGACCCGCCGGCCGATGGCGGTGAAGTCAGCCGCCTCCTGCACGTTGCGCGCGAAGAGGATGCCCCAGCCGCAGTCGGCCACGCCCATGACGTCGTCGTGGCCGGCGTGGATGTTCAGGCTCTGGCTGGTCAGCGCGCGTGCGCCGACGTGAAAGACGACCGGCAGCCGCTTTCCGGCGATGACGTAGAGGACCTCCTTCATGAGGATGAGGCCCTGGCCGGCCGTGAAGTTGACGACCCGGCCGCCGGCCAGGGCGAACCCCTCCGCCGCCGTCGCCGACGAGTGCTCGCTCTCTGGCTCCAGGAACGCGAGTCGCGTGCCCCACAGATTCGCGCGACCGTCTGCCACGGCGGCCTGGTAGATCGCGGGCATCGTGGTCGATGGCGTGATCGGATAGGAACAGGCAGCCTCGCTGATGCGGGTCTCGACCGAGGCGATGGCCTCCGACCCGTCGCAGATGGCTGGCGTTCCAGGGAAGCGCGGTGATACCGGCATGCCCGCATCGTCGCGCGTTGCGGCGGCGGCTCCACCCAACCGACGGCCCGAATCAGCAGGGCCACTTGGCCCGTTCCGCGGGCCGCCCCATCGACACGGCTCGGAGCCGGATGGCCCCGAAAACGTCGCCATCTGGCAGGCGCGCGTATCGGCCGATCGGGGGCAGGCTTGCCATATGAACGGGAAGGCACCTCGGAACGGGGACCGCGACACGCACGACGGCCAGATCGCCGCGCCACCGGAGTCCATCGAGCAGGCGGCACTCACGATCGACGCGGCCGCAGACCTCATGGCGGACGTGGGGTTCGTGGCATTCAGGACGCCGCCGGACGCGGAGCTGAAGGACTCCTGCCTGATGGCGATGATCCGTGACGCCCCGACGCGGCGCCACTTCGACCCGGAGACTGTGAGCTACTGGGTCATCGAGAGTGGGCATGGCCAGACGGAGGTGGTGGACCATGGGGCCCAAACGCCCATCTCCCGGCCGTTCAGCTGGGGCCGAATCCGTCTCGTTGACCGACTGGGAAAGCGCAACAGCTTCGTCAGCTTCGGTGGGTGGCTCACCGGCGAACGGGTCGGAGCGGACGCGCTGCTCTTGATCTTCCGCTCATCCGCTCCGATTCTCCGGCTCCCGGGCCACAGCCAGCAGCGCGACCACCTGTCAGACGACGCCATGTCGTTCTTCGGTCGCCTGGTCCCACGACTGTGGTCGAGCCCCGCTCACGAACGGCTCGTCGGAATGCTCCCGCCCGACGCCCTGTACGCCGCCTTCCTGCTTCACGAGGCCGGCCGGATCCATCGATCCGCTCCCCTGCGGGAGGCGATCCCGGACGACGCGCACGCAGTGCTCCGCGAACTCGAGCTCGCGGACCGCGACCGCCCCGAGGCCCTTGCTGCTGGCCGCGACGCTCTGACGCTCCTGGATCTCGAAGCGGTCGCCGCTCGGTAGCTCAGCCGACCGCCGCCTCTGCCGTCATCGCCAACGATCCATAGCGGATTCCGGCAGCGCGTTCCCACGCCTGGCGGTCGACCCGGACGGAAGTGCGATGGCTCCCCGCGTGAAAGCTGATCTGCGGGCCTGCGCGGACCGCCTCGTCAGCGACGACATCCACACGGGCGATCTCGGGGACCGGTGGAATCGTGCCGCCCGGGCAGTCGGGCAGAATCTCGTCAAGCTCGTGCTCCGTCAGCAGCGTCACCCAGTCGGTGCCGAGGAAGGCGGCCAACCTCTCGAGGTCGACGCGGTCCGAAGCATCCACCACGGCGAGCACCTTGGTCCCGTCGGCGGTTCCCACGCCGACGACCTTGCCGAAGCTGCGCTCGCTCACCCCCTCGGCATGCGCCGTCGCGCTCGCCGTGTAGGTCAACGGATGGTCATGAACCTCGAAAGAAACGTCGTGGTCCTCGAGCCAGGTGATGAGGTGGACGAAGGGGCCTGTATCCGATGTGGCGGCCATCTATCTGTCTCCGGCGCGTGTTGGGCACCAGTGTCGACGAGGGCCGCACTGGGAGGCGAGTGCCGATCGGCCCCCGGTTCAGCAGGCCGATGGCATGGGTCGATACGAGCGCTACACGTGATAGAGCCGCCCGGCCTCGCGGGACAGCTCATCTCTGACGTCGGGATGAGCGATCGCGATGAGGGCCGCGATGCGCTCGCGCACACTGCGCCCGAACAGCTCGGCGACCCCGAACTCCGTCACCACCGTCCGGACGTGGGCTCGGCTGGTGACGACCCCTGCGCCGGGCGCCAGCACCGAGACGATCCGCGAGACGGAGTCGCCGGCCGCGCGTGAGGGCAGGGCGATGATCGCGCGGCCCTCGCGTGCCAGCGCGGCACCGCGCATGAAGTCCATCTGGCCTCCGACCCCGGAGTAGAAGCGGGTCCCGATGGAATCGGCGCTGACCTGGCCGGTCAGGTCGACCGAGATCGCGGAGTTGACGGCCACCATCCGGCGGAAGCGGCGGATGACCGACGTGTCGTTCGTGTAGTCGACCGGCCGCATCTCGATCATCGGGTTGTCGTCCACGAAGTCGTACAGGCGCTGCGAACCCATGAGGAAGGCCGTGACGATCTTGCCACGATTGATTTCCTTCGCGTCGCCCGTCACCACCCCGGCCTCGACGAGGTCGATGACCGGATCGGTCAGCAGCTCGGTATGCACGCCCAGGTCGCGCTTCGTATGCAGGGCCATCGCAACCGCCGTCGGGATGGAGCCGATGCCCATCTGGATGGTGGAGCGATCCGGGATCAGCTCCGCCACATACTCGCCGATGCGGCGCTCGACGTCGCCGACGGGGGGCAGGCGGTGCTTGTGAGGCGGTTGGTCGACGTGCACCCCCAGGTCGATCTGGTCGACGTGCACGAACGAGTCACCAAGGGTCCGGGGCATCGACGCATTGATCTGCGCAATCACCGCATCGGCGACGTGGATGGCCGACAGCGCGGCGTCGACGCTGGTGCCAAGGGAGCAGTAGCCGTGTGCATCCGGCGGGCTCACGTTGATGAGGATCGCATCGAGTGGCTGGATCCCCGTGATGAAGAGCTCGGGGATGTCGGACAGGAAGACCGGGACGTAGTCCGCGCGCCCCTCATTCACCGCCGCTCGTGCATTGCCGCCGATGAACAGGGCGCGATGGCGGAAGCTGTCGGACATCTCGGGTGCGAGGTGTGGCGCAGGCCCCTCGGTGTGGATGTGGATGATTCCGACGTCGCGCAGCTCTGGCGCGCGGGCGACGAGCGCATCGAGCAGGACCGATGGCGTGGCTGCTCCGCCGTGCACGAAGAGTTGCTGTCCCGAGCGGATGCCGGCGACGGCCTCGGCGGCAGTGACCATCTGCATGAACGACAGTGTGCAGGACGCCTCCGCGTGGCGCCGGGGTCAATCGTCCCGTTGCATCGGTCCATCCGGCACTGCGGAGCTGGCACCCCTTACCGATGAAGAACGCGTCAACGGGGAGGACGGAAGCGCGGCCCGCGGCCAGCCGCTGCCTGGTATTCGACGCTCGGTACCGGGCATGACGACGGGCGGCGGCCGTGTGGCCGCCGTCCGTGGCGAGGAAGGCTGACGCCGTGCGTCAGATCGGTTCCGGGTGCTGCCGGTAGCCACCCTCAATCGAGTAGCGGAGCAGCACGTCCGCGATCGTCCCGAGGATGAGGCCACCAAGAAGCGCTGGCACGATGAAGAGCCCCTCGAATTCGGGACCCCACGTGCTGAATGCGCTGAGCGCTTCGCTGCCGAGCCAGCCGCCCACCAGGGCGGCGAAGGCGACGACGGCCCAGTGGTAGGCCACCTTCACGTCACCGATGAACTGGGCAATGACCCCGATGAGCAGTGCGCCGGCAATCAGCAGCACGCCAGCCAGGGTGCTCATCCCAACATTCCACTCAAGGATTTCGAGCATGACCAACGGTCTCCCAACATTGCGGGTTCACCCTCGAGTCTCCCGTCCGGCGGATCGTGCGCGTAGGGCCAAGAGTCGCATCGGCGCGGGTCATTTGGACCATCCGGCGCAGACGCGCGGCCGAGATCCACGGCCCATGCCGAATGGCCCGTCCGGTGGTGACGTCCGGAACTGGAGGTTGGTGGTTCGACGCGGGATCGTGCGGGCCTGGATCCATCGAGGAGAGCAGCCATGCGTATCGTGGTCGGTGTCGACGTCTCCACTTCCGCCGAAGATGCGTGCCGTTTTGTCGCGAGCCGCCGGTGGCCGACGGGCACAGCGGTCGAGCTCGTAGCGGCGTTCGAGGCCCCATTTGACTGGACCGGCCTTGCCTCACCGGGGAGTGACGCGGTTGAATCGGATCGGGCGACGCTCGAGGCGATCCTCCAAGAGCGCGCGGCACTGCTGCGCAATGGTGGCCTCGCCGTAACCACGACGCTCGAGGAGGGCGACCCGGCGGCGACGATCACTCGCCGGGCGGAGCAGATGTACGCTCAGCTTATCGTCGTCGGCAGCCGGCGCCTCGGCCCGATTGCCGCGGCCGTCCTCGGGTCCGTCTCGGCGCATCTCGTCGACCACGCTCCCTGTCCGGTGCTCGTGGCGCGGTCCCCGGGCGCTACTCGGATGCTCCTCGCGACCGACGGGACCGACAGCTCGCGCAACATCCCGTATGTCCTGGCGTCGTGGGGGGAGGCGTTGAGACACCTCCCGGTCGAGGTGCTCAGCGTGGCGCCCCAAACGCGCGCGTTCGAGCCGTTGCACTGGCTCACACCGCCCGGCGACGCCCCGGTCGAGGGCACGCTGAGCCAGGAGTATCTGCAGCACGAGCGGATCGCCGACCAAGTCGCCGATGAGATGATGGACCTCGGGTGGCACGCAGCAGCGGTGGCGTCCGTCGGCGATACGCGGGGGGAGATCATCGCGGCCGCCGGTAGGTGGCGTGCCGACCTCATCGTGACCGGCTCACGAGGCCTGGGAGCCATCAGGCGCCATCTGCAGGGGAGCGTCTCGCACGACCTCCTGATGCACAGCCAATCGTCGTTGCTGGTGGTCAGGGGAGTCGTTCCCGCCGCGATCGGGCAGGCCGCCGCGGTCGCGATCGCCGCGCCGGCTTAGCTTCGCGAACGACCGATACGGATCGACCGGCGCCATCGCCGGTCGGTCCGTCACGGGAGGGTGCTCAATCGCTCGGCGCGCCTCGCAAACCCGCGTTCGTCCCTACGGTACGAGCGGATCGAGACCGTTCGATGTGCCGAGCGCACTGTTCTGGCAGGATGCATGGCCTAACCCATCAGGGCCGTACGGCCCTCCCTGAGGATGTGGGTACAGGGTCAAATACGCCAACGCGTCGGCTCCGCCGGTCGCGTCGTTCGATGCACACACCACGGGAGCTCCGATGCCGCGCACCTTCATCTACGTCACCGCCGTCCTCGGCGTGGCGACGGTCTTCGTCGCGACGCTCATCGTCGCGGGCCTCATCCTCGGAACCGGGTCGTCCACCGTCGGCGCCGCGGAGTCCGCCGAGCCGGCGGAGTCGCCCTCGCCACCCGCGGGCGCAACAGGCGAGATCACGATCACCGCCTTCGATCTGGGCTTCGAGCCGGAGGCCGTCACGGTCGATGCGCCGGGCACCTACGACGTCACCTTCGTCAACGATGGCGGGACGTTCCACGACGTCACCTTCGCCGACGGCACGGTCATCGGCGCCGACGGCCACCAGACCGCCACCGGCGAAGTCACCATCGGTCCCGATGGCATGACCTTCATCTGCTCGGTGCCGGGCCACGCGGATGGCGGCATGACCGGCGAGGTCGTGGTGGCCACCGCGGGCGAGTCGTCCGCGCCGTCGCACGGCGACCATGAGCGGACCGCCGAAGAGATGCGCGACATCGACGCCGAGGTCACGGGCCAGTTCCCGGCCGAGACCGAGGGTCGCGGCAACCAGATCCTCGAGCCCGAGGTGCAGGCCGACGGCACGCTGCAGTGGGAGCTGACCGCATCGGTCATCGAGTGGGAGACCGAGCCCGGGACGGTGGTCGAGGCCTACGCCTACAACGGCATGGTCCCTGGTCCGCAGCTGCGCGCCGAGGTCGGGGACAAGATCCGCATCATCCTCCACAACGAGCTGCCGGAGCCGACGACGATCCACTCGCACGGGCTGCTCGTGCCGCCGGACATGGACGGCGTGCCGGTCATCAGTCAGCCGGCGGTCATGCCCGGCGAGACGTTCACGTACGAGTACACGCTGCGGAACGCCGGCAGCCACATGTACCACAGCCACTTCATGGCGGAGACGCAGGTGCCGATGGGACTGCTGGGCGCCTTCGTGGTGACCGATCCGAACGTCGAGGAGCCCGAGGTCGCACAGGACATCGCGATGATCCTGAACGACGGGCCGCTGGGCTTCACAATCAACGGTAAGGGCTTCCCGGCGACCGAGCCGATCGTCGCCACACAGGGGGACATGATCCGGATCCGCTACATGAACGAGGGCCTCCAGATCCACCCAATGCATCTCCACGGCATCCCACAGATGGTGATCGCCAAGGACGGCTGGACCCTTCCGCAGCCGCACTTCGAGGACACCGTGCTGGTGGCGCCGGGAGAGCGCGTCGACGTCCTGGTCGATGCCTCGGAGATCGGCACATGGGCATTCCACTGCCACGTCCTGACGCACGCCGAGAGTCCGGACGGCATGTTCGGCATGGTGACCGCGCTGATCGTCGAGCCATGACCATGGCGGTCGAGCACGGAATGGTGCGGCTGGCGGCCAGACTGCCACTCACCTCGGACGTCGGTGCGATTGCGGCCATGCTCGACCGGGGGCCTGACGGCTGGGAGGAGCTGGCGGAGGCGTCCGGGCTCCGACGCTTCGCCGTCGATCTCCGCCTGCGGATCGGTGGTGAGTCGTCGGGCATCACCACCTTCCACAAGGCGGCGTACGTGGACATCGGGAATCGCCGACTGGCCTCTGAGGGGTTCGTGCAGGAGATCGGATGGCGCGCCGCCACCGCGGCGCCGCTGTTCCCGGTCTTCGCCGGCGATCTCCGGGTCGAGCCCGAATCGATGTCGATCAGCGGGCTCTACGCGCCACCCGGAGGCGTGATCGGCCTCGTCGCCGATCGTGCGCTGCTCCACCTGGCCGCCACCGGCACGGCGCGCTGGCTGCTCCAGGAGCTGCACCGGAGGTCCGCTGGCGAAACCACGTGACCGCCCCTACTCGGAGGGCTCGCCGAGGTGGTGCCGGGCGACGAAGGCGGCCGCCTGCGTTCTTCTCTGAAGATTCAGCTTCGACAGGATGCTGCTGACGTAGTTCTTCACCGTCTTGTCGGACAGGAATACGTCGGCGGCGATCTCCTTGTTCGTCTTTCCTTCGGCCACGAGCATGAGGATCTTGCGTTCCTGCGACGTCAGTTCGGCCAGCTCGTCCGTCGCGCCGCCGCTCGCCGCTGCGCGGACCCGCTGCAGAACCTTCTCGGTCACCGCTGGATCGAGGAGCGATTCGCCGCGCCCGACCGCCTCCAGGGCCGTGACTAGGTCGCGGCCGCGGATCTGCTTCAGAAGGTACCCGGCAGCGCCGGCGATGATGGCGGATAGGACGGCCTCCTCGTCCGGGTAGCTCGTCAACATCACGACGCGCGTCTCGGGTCGTGCGGCCCGGATTTCGCGGCAGGCCTCGATGCCGGAGCCGTCGGGCAGCCGGACATCCATCACCACGAGGTCCGGCTCGAAGCGCGCGGCCGCGGCGACCGCCTCGGCCATGGTGCCCGCCTGGGCGACGACGTCGAAACCCTCGCGACGATCGAGGAGCGCGACGAGACCCTGGCGCACCACCTCGTGGTCATCCACGACGAGGAGGCGAAGGGCCGTTCTCGCCGTTTCGTCACTCATTCCTGATCGTCCTCCAGTTGGGCGGTCCGTGGTCGGACGTTGACGATGATACGGGTCCCAGCGGCCGGGCCGCTGCTGCTGACGTCGAAGGTGCCGCCGAGCGCCTCAGCTCGAGCTCGCATGTTTGCCAGGCCATGATGTCCGCGCTCCACGCCAGTCCCATCCTGGATGCCCACACCGTCGTCCTCGATCGACAACCGCAGGCGATCGCCCCGAAGCTCGAGGGTGACCCTGCAGGTCGTGGCGACCGCGTGCCTGGCCACGTTGCTCAGGGCCTCGCGCGAGATTGCGAGGAACTCGACGACCGTCTCGATCGGCAACGACGCGATGCGATGACCGGGATCGACCACATCGACGCTGACGACCACGCCACCGTTGCGCTCCAGCTCGGTCGTCAGCTGTCGAAGCCCGTCGGCGAGATCGCCCGACTCGAGCAGGACGGGTCGGAGGCCGAAGATGAAGTTGCGGACGTCGCGGATGACGGCGTGGAGGGCATCGATGGCCTCGTCCACACGGCGGCGCGCCTCGTCGGGGTCCTCAGCGACGAGGTCCGGGACGTCGTCGAGCGCGAGGGTCTGCGCGTAGATGGCCTGGATGACGCTGTCGTGCAGGTCACGGCTGATTCGGTCGCGCTCGTCGACGATGGCCAGGCGCCGCACCTGGTCGTGGAGCCGCGCATTCTCGATCGCGATGCCGGCGTGCAGCGCGAAGGTCTCGACCAGCGCCTGGTCGGTCTCGGAGAACTCGCGCGCGCCCCGCTTGTTGGTGAGGTAGAGCCGTCCCACCGGCACGCCCTGGTTCGTGATCGGCATCCCAAGGAACGAGTGCATCGCAGGATGGTTGAGCGGGAAGCCGTAGCTCTCGGGGTGGTCGCCGATCTCGGGGATCCGGTAGGTTCGGTTCTCTCGAATGATGAGACCGAGCAGCCCGCGTCCGTGCGGAAGATCCCCGATCGCGCCGCGCGCCTCGTCGCTGATGCCGCTGGTGATGAAGCGCTCGATGGCTCCGCTGGTGTCGACGATGCCGATTGCCGCGTACTCCGCACCGACAAGCTCGCGCACCCGGTCAGCGATGACCTGGAGGACCCGGTCCAGCTCCAGCACGCCGCTGATGCCGCGCACGGCCTGGTCGAGGGCCTGGACGACCGGCGGCAGGGCGACCCGCTCGTCGTCGGCATCGGCGCCGGCATGGCTCGGGGGCGTTGCCATCGGGCAGAGCCTAGCGGCTCACGTCACGCAGGGACACGGCGGCCAGGGCGTCGAAGAGTGCCTGCTGCGCTCCGAAGAACGCGTCATGCACGTCGCAGGCGCCGTCGCGCCGGCACGGACCGCCGCGCAGCACGCAGCTGCGCCGTCGGCCGTCACCCTCGACCGCCTCGACGACCGCCAGCAGGCTGATCTCCGCCGGGGTACGCGCCAACCGATAGCCGCCGTGACGTCCGCGGCGGTTCGCGACCAGCCCGGCGCGAACGAGGTCGCCCATGACCTGCGGCACGTAGCTGGTCGGGATGGCGGTCTCCGCTGCCAGCGATGCCGCGGTCGCCTGCGCCGCACTGTCGCGCGCCAGCACGAGCATGGCGCGCACTGCGTAGTCGCCGCGACGTGTGAGCTCCAGACGCATCGGTTCCCTCGCAGAGTCCGTCCGAATGGCCCCCTGTCAGCGGGACGGTTGGCCCGTCACGGTCATCCGGAATCCTTAGAACATTACTACAGATTTTTTTCTGAACCTGACGAGGAACCATCCGATGCAGCGCGCACTCTGGTACACCGGCCTGGCGACAGGGGGGACGACTGCGTTCGTCAGCCTCGTCGTCGTGGGGTCGATTCTTCTGAACGGCACGACGGCGGGCGCCCTTCCTCCGTCCGATCCGTCGGCGAGCCAGCCGATGGATCACCAGCCCGACCAACCGGCCGCCGCGCCGGTCGAAGCCAACCCAGAGGCGCCCGAGTACGTGCTCCGCGACCCGACGGCACCACCGCGCGCCGAGGGCGAGGTCCACGACATCGAACTCGTCATGACCGAGCGAGCGATGACGGTGGCCGAAGGCTTCGAGCAGCTGGTCTGGACGTTCGGGGACCAGGTCCCCGGCCCGGTGCTGCGCGTCAAGGTCGGTGACACGGTCCGCGTCACGCTCAAGAACCCGGAGACGAACTCCATGCCGCATTCCATCGACTTCCACTCGAGCATGGTCGCGTGGAACGACGAGATGCGGTCCATCAACCCCGGTGAGGAGCTGGTCTACGAGTTCGAGGCCAAGTACGCCGGCGTATACATGTACCACTGCGGCACCAGCCCGGCCCTCATGCACATCGCGAACGGCATGTTCGGGATGATCATCGTCGAGCCGGCCGAGGGGCTTCCCGAGGTCGACCACGAGTTCGCACTGGTGCAGAACGAGTGGTACCTCGGCCAGCAGGGCGCCACGATTGACCTCGAGAAGGCCTCTGCCAGCGCACCGGCCCCGGACTTCGTGGTCTGGAATGGCGTCGCCAACCAGTACGCGGACCACCCGATCGAGGTGCCGGTGGGGGAGACGGTGCGGGTCTTCGTCCTCAACGCCGGCCCGAGCGTCGACTCCAGCTTCCACGTGGTCGGAACGATCTTCCACCAGGTCATCAAGGAGGGCGTCCATCTCAAGGAGGGGAACGAGGGCAACTGGGGAGCGCAGGCGGTCGATCTCTCACCGGCCCAGGGCGCCATCATCGAGATGCGGTTCGACGAGGACGGCCTATACCCGATCGTGACCCATGCCTTCAACTTCGTCGGGAAGGGCGCCCTCGGCCTGTTCCAGGCCGGTGACGGCGGCGAGGCGATGGAGGGCGGCCATTGATCGAGATCGGACCGATGCCGGCCGGTGGGCGCGCCGCCGAGCCGGCTCGTCGGGAGCGACTGACAGAGCGCCACGTCCTGGCGCTCGGTCTCGCCGCATCCGGGGCGTTCGTGCTGGCCGCCATCGTGACGGCGACGGTGACTGTGATGCAGGGTGGATCGAGCTGGGCCGCGCTGCACCTCGCGCTGGCGGGCGCGGCGACGACCGCAATCGGCATCTTCATGCCGCACTTCGCGGTCACACTGGCCGGGACTCGGCCTGAGCCGGCGTCGCAGCGCATCACGGGACTCGTGCTGATCTCCGTGGGTGCCGCTGCCGCCGTGCTCGGCATGACCGTCACCGTGCCGAGCTGGGCCGTCATCGGCGCCGTTGCGATGATCGTCGGGCTTGGATTCACCGCGTGGCAGACGGTCGCGCCCACGCGCAGCCCGCTTGCCCGACGACACCCGATCGTGTCGGTGACCTACCTCGCGGCCCTGGCGCAGCTGGCGGCCGGCGTCGTCCTCGGCGGCATGGTCGCCGCGGGCCTGGAGCCGGTGGTCTCTGCCTGGGCGACCCTTCGCCCGACGCATGCGTGGCTCACCCTGCTCGGCGGCGTCTCGCTGACCATCTTCGGCACCCTCGTCTACCTGGCGCCGACGATCGTGGGTGCGAGGATTCGGCCCAGCCTCGCGCTCGGCGCAGGAGCGGTGGGCATGATCATCGGTCCGCCATTGGCAGCGATCGGCTTCGCGCTGGATCAGCGACCGGCCGTCATCGTGGGAGCGGCATTCACGCTGATCGGGGCGATGGGCCAGGCCGGATACGTCGCCGATGCCGTGCGTCGACGCGGCAGCTTCCGCAGCGAACACGATTGGCGACGGGTGGCCGTCTGGCACCTCGTCGCCGGCACGGGGTGGTTCGCGCTTGCCATCGCGGTCGCATTCGGCGAGCTCGTCACCGGCCGCCCCGTGGCCGGGTGGTCGATCGGACCCCTCGCACTTCCGCTCGTGGCCGGCTGGATGCTCCAGGAACTCGTGGCGTCGTGGACCTACCTCGCTCCATCGGTCACCCCGGGTGACCCGTCGCGGCATGCGGGTCAACGAACGCTCCTGGGTGCCCATTCACGACTGCGTCCGATCGCCTGGAACGCAGGCGTTGCGGCAGCATGGGCCGGCCTCGCATTCGACCTCCCCGTGCTGGCAGCCTCCGGTGCCATCGTGGTCGGCGCGGCGGCGGTTGGATCGGTCGCCCTGCTCCTCCGCGCCTTGACCCTCCGACGATACTCTCGCGCTGCGGCCGGTCTGATCTAGCCGACGCGGACGCCGATACGCCGCCCAGCAGGCGGCGTACCGGGAACCTGCGAGAGCCGTCGCTCAGGCGGGTGCGGGGACGGGCTCCGTCGCGGGCCCCTTCGGGTAGCGCTTGAGATCGCCGGACAGGAGCCACTTGCGTACCCATGGCGAAGCGTTCTCGCCAATGCTCCGGTCCACGCCGTAGAAGTTCCCGGCTCCGATGTAGCCGAGGAAGGCGGTGACGGTGGCGTACGTCAGGTGCTGGTTCACGATCCCGAACTGGAAGTCCCAGGCGGCGACGAAGAATCCAAGCATCATCACCGTGCCCATCAGCGAGCTGAATCGCGTCAGCAACCCAAAGATGAGCCCGATGCCGATCCCGAGCTGGCCGTAGGGCACGATCACGTTGATGATCGACATCAGCGTGTCGTTCTCGCTCATCGCGACCCAGAAGTCGTGCGTCGGATTGTAGATCGCGCCTTCGACAGGCTCGGTCACGAACGGCCAGCCGAGGGAGCCGGTGGTGCCGAACTGGAGGAAGCCGGCCGCGTCGAACGGCTCAGGCCCGAGGATCTTCTCGAGGCCGGCCCATAAGAAGATGATCCCCACGACGACGCGCAGGACCGCGACGCCGATCTGGTGTGAACGTTCGACGACGTACATGGCCTGACCTCGTGAGCTGTGCCCTCCCCGCGTTCCGGGGCTTGCATCCAGCCTACGCCCGCGCCACGCCCACGTCACGGTCGAACGGCACCTCAGATCGGGCCGATCAGCCCCTTGGCGTGGCCTCCACCGACCCAACCAGCATCATGGCCTCGACCATGCCGATCCCGGCCGGCTCGAGCGCTCGCGACGCTGCCAGGTGCGGCGAAGGGTCCACCGCCATCGTCGGCCCCGACTCGGTGTCGGCCGATGCGATCCATCCGCTCGGAAATTGCACGAGCCGCAGGGTGCGCGGGATGCCGCGCACGACGATGGTGCGGCGGACCATCCGCCACGGCGCGCGGATTGCCTCCGCGCTGGCCTGCACGCTGGTCACGGATACCGGCCCCGGATCCGCTGCGCCTCCGCGACCCGCGCCACGGCGATGGCATGTGCCGCGAGACGAGCGTCGACGCCCTCGTTGTCCCGCAACCGTGCGACCTCGTCGTAGGCGGAGCCGATGACGTCCCGCAGGCGCTCGGCGACCTGATCGGCCGGCCACGCGAAGGACTGGAGGTTCTGGACCCATTCGAAGTAGCTGACGATGACGCCACCCGCGTTGCACAGGATGTCTGGCACCGTGAGCACGCCATGGTCGGCCAGGATGGGATCCGCATCGGGCGTGACCGGGCCGTTGGCGCCCTCCGCAATGACCCTGGCCCGCACCCGGCCGGCGTTGTCGGCGGTGACCTGGCCCTCGAGCGCTGCGAGGACGAGCAGGTCGACGTCGAGCGCCAGGAGAGCGTCGTTGTCGATCGGGTCCGTGCCCGCAGCGCCCTCGATCGAGCCGGTTTCCTGCGAATGTGCGCGCAGCCGCATCGGATCCAGGCCCGATCGGTTGGCGACCCCGCCGCCGACATCGGTCACCGCGACGATGCGCCCCCCGCGCCCATGGATCAGTCGCGCGGCGGCCTCGCCGACGTTGCCGAATCCCTGCACGGCGACGGTGGCGCCGTCCAGGTCGATGCCTGCCTCGGCCAGCGCCCGCTCGGCGGTGAAGAGGACACCCATGCCGGTCGCATCGGCCCGTCCCTCCGACCCGCCAAGCGAGACGGGCTTGCCGGTGACGACAGCCGGAACGGTGTAGCCGGCGTGCATGCTGACCGTGTCCATCATCCAGGCCATGGTCTGGGCGTTCGTCCCGACGTCGGGCGCCGGAATGTCGACGTCCGGGCCGATGACCCCCTGCAGCTCGCTGGCAAAGCGCCGTGTCATGCGCTGCAGCTCGTCGGCTGATAGCGCGCGCGGATCGACGGTGACGCCGCCCTTGGCTCCGCCGAACGGCACGTTGACGAGAGCGCACTTCCAGGTCATCCACATCGCCAGCGCCCGCACCTCATCGAGATCCGTGGCCGGATGGAAGCGAATGCCACCCTTGGCGGGTCCGCGGGCGAGGTTGTGCTGCACCCGGTAGCCCGTGAACACCTCGAGGCGGCCATCGTCCATGGTGACGGGGAAGTTCACCGTCCACTCGCGCCTGGGGAGGCGGAGGACGGCGCGCGACTCTTCGCTGAGCCCGAGATGCTCGGCGACGCGGTCGAACTGGGTCAGGGCCGAGGTCAGCGCGTCCTGCGTCGCCTCGGCGGCGCCGGGAGGCGCAGCGGTCATGGTCATACAGCAATCCTGCCGTCGCTGCATGACAAGTCGCCTTGCGCAGCCTGAACGGCGCATGAACGGCGCTATGCTCGGCGCATGTCCGGCCGCGCAGCCATCGAGGACTTCTTCGTCGTACCGGCGGTTGCGATGCTCGACCGGCCGATGCGCGCCGCGGAGCTGGCCGACGTCGCTGGCGCCGCCGGGGTCGGCCTCACTGCGGAAGTCGCCGCGGACCTGCTCGCGCGAGCAACGGACCTTGGCCTGGTGCGCGTGGCCGGCTACGACGAAGGAGCGACGCGCTACGTCGCCACCTCGCTCGGCGAACGCGCGGCCGCCTCGCTGGTGGCGGCGGATCCCGAGCTTCGTATGGGCCTCGCGGAGCTCGAACGCCTCCGGACCGAGCTGCTCGCCACCGTGGGCCACGAGCTGCGGACGCCGCTCACGGCGATCCGCACCAGTGTCGGGCTCCTGCTGGACCCGGCCCTCGACCCCACGGCGGACCAGCGGCAGCAGCTGCTCGGCACCATCGCGCGCAGCGCGGACCGCATGCAGCGGCTCCTCGCCGAATTGCTCGACCTTGCCCGGCTCCGCGCCGGGCGGGTGGAGATGCAGCACGACACATTCGACGCCCGCGACCTGGTTCGCGACGTGGCCGACCGGCGTCGAGCCGATGGCGGCGGCGCGCGACCAGCGCATCGTGGTCCACCTTCCTCCGGGAAGCGTGCGCGTCGTGGGCGACCGGCGCCGACTCGAGCAGGCCCTCCTGAACCTGGTAGCGAACGCGCAGAAGTTCTCGCCGAGCGGCGCGGCCGTCGAGCTCGGCGTCGGCGCCTCCAGGCCGGCGCGAACGCGCGCTGGACGGTGACGGATCACGGTCCGGGCATCGGCGCAGAGGACCGTGAACGCCTGTTCGAGCGCTTCTTCGTCGGCGCCTCGGATCGGCAGGGCGGAACGGGTATTGGCCTGCCCACGGCACTGGCCATCGCCCAGGCGCACGGCGGCACGATCGAGGTCGAGTCCGAGGTCGGTCGCGGCAGCACGTTCCACCTCGTCGTCCCGCGCGGCGATGCCCGATGACGATCCTGCTGGTGGACGACGACGCCGAGATTCGCGCCTCCGTGCGACTCGGGTTGGAGCTCCAATGGCGCGACGTCGAGATCCGTGAGGCGGCGACCGGTTCCGAGGCGCTCCGGCTGGTGGAGGAGCTGCGGCCGGAGCTCGTCCTGCTCGATGTCGGCCTGCCCGACCTGGATGGCTACGCCGTGCTGCGCGAGATCCGCGCATTCAGCGCCGTCCCGGTCATCATGCTCACCGCGCGCGACGAGCCGATCGACAAGGTGCGAGGGCTGGAGGCCGGCGCAGACGACTACGTCGGCAAGCCCTTCGACCACCTCGAGCTGATGGCACGCGTCCGGGCCGTTCTGCGACGGGTCGATCGGAGAGCGCCGGTGGCACGCGTGGCGCCCTACCGCAACGGGGAGCTCGAGATCGACATCGACGCGCGCGAAGTCCGCGTCGGGGGCCGGCGGATCGCCCTTACCGCGACCGAGTGGCGGCTGCTCGACGTGCTGGTGGCGAACGCCGGCTGGATCGTGCCGCACGGGCGCCTGCAGGCCCGAGTCTGGGGTCGCGACGAGCCGGGCGACATCGAGGCCCTTCGGGTCTACGTGCGTCGCCTGCGCGCCAAGCTGGGCGACGACGCGTCGAGGCCGCGCTACCTGGAGACGGTGCGCGGCCTCGGGTACCGGCTGCTCTCGGGCGAGCGCGGCTGAGCAGGGGGCTAGGCGGCGGCAAGCACCGCCTCGTCAAGCGGGATGTCGATGTCGGCCACTCGCTGAGGGTCGATGCGTGTGTCGGCATTGACGAGCCGCCGCAGGGCGGTCCCGTCGTCCCAGCGGTTCGCATTCATGGCGGCCACCACGCGCCCGTCAGCCAGCCAGAACGCGTCGAACGCGCGAGCCGCGAGGTCGCCGCGCACGACAACCTGGTCCCAGCCGCCAGCCAGGCCGCGGTACTCCATTCCGAGGTCGAACTGGTCGGAGTAGAAGTACGGCGCCCGGTCATACACCTCCTGCTCGCCGAGCATGTTGGCGGCAGCCGCCTTGCCCTGCCGGATCGCATTGTCCCAGTGCTCGACGCGGAGGTGCCTCGCGTATCGGGGATGCCACGCCGCCGCGACGTCGCCGGCAGCGTAGATGCTCGGCACCGAGGTTCGGAGATGCTCGTCGACGGCGACCGCGCCCTCAACCGTTTCAAGGCCTGCCCTGAGTGCGAGCCTGATCCGCGGCGCCGCTCCGACGCCGACGACCACCAGGTCAGCCGGCAGCCGCGTTCCTTCCGCGAGGCGCACCGCTTCGACGGAGGTCTCGCCCTCGAGCTCAACCACGTGCCCGCTCCTGAGCTGCACACCGTGCTCGGCGTGGAGTCCGGCGTACACGCTCGCGACCTCGGGCCCGAGCACGCGCTCGAGTGGGCGCGCAAGGTTCGACACGAGCGCGACCTCGTGGCCCAGCTGGCGCAGCGAGGCAGCCACCTCGCTGCCGATCCAGCCACCGCCGACGACCACGGTTCGTCGGGCGTCGGCGGCTGCCTCCCGGATTCGATCGGCGTCGCCCGCGGTCCGCAGGTACTGGACGCCGCGGAGGTCGTCGCCCGGGACCCGCAGTGGTCGCGGAGCGGCGCCGGTCGCCAGCAGCAGCGCGCCGTACGGGAGCGTTGCACCGTCCGCCAGGTTGAGCACCCGCGCGAATGGATCGACCGTGACGGCGCGCCGGCCGAGCAGGAGCTCGATCGCGTTCGCCTCGTAGTCGGCCGTGGGCCGGACGTAGGCGTCCGTGATCGGCGACTCGCCTCGCAGGTAGGTCTTCGACAGTGGGGGACGCTCGTACGGGGGCAGCTCCTCCTCGGCCACGACGATCACCGGTCCGTCGTGGCCCCGCTTGCGGACCTCGAACGCGGCGGTCGCGCCGGCCAGCCCACCACCGACGATGACGACGTTCTCGGCGGCGATCATTGGTTCGCCCGTCCGAAGCCGCCGGGGAACTGGGCGACGATGCCGTCGCTGAGCATGTCGGCCATGTGCAGGATCTGCGCATGGATCGCGTCGTAGGCGACGATGTCATCGGCGTACCGACCCTGCAGCCGGGCGACGGCCTCGGCGAGGGTCAGGTCCAGATGATCACGCATCATGGTCTGCATCTCGCCCAGCGGCCAGTGGTCCGGGTTCGCCGCGGCCAGGAACGCAGCAATCTCATCACCGTTGGCGTACCACGCCGCCGATGCGGTCTCGACGGCGGCGGCGTCACCGGACTTCGCCGCGGCGAGCAGGTCGGCGGCGCCGGTGATGTGCTCGCGCAGCAGCGCGGTGAGCGCCTCACCCGCGGCATCGCCGTAGAACGGCTTCACCGCGTCGCCGATCTCGTCCTGGTTTGCCAGGAGCCGGTCGACGGCCATTGGGACGTCGGGGAGGTCGTCGACGACGCTGACGATGACCATGCGGGTCCAGACGATGTGGTCCTCCCACAGCTCGCGCATCGCGTCGTGGAAGGCCGTGCGGCTCATCCGCGAGGCAGCGGTGGCGGTGTCGCGCCCATTGCCGAGTGGGGAGATCACGAGCGTCGCCGCCGCGAGCAGGAGCGTCAGGAGGGCGACCGCCAGCATGCGGGTGATGCCGGGGCGAAGCGTGAGGGTACGGGTCATGAGGTGGCCTCCAGGTGCATGGTTCGGGTCAGCTCTCGGTGACCACGACCACGCCGGTCATGTCATTGGGGTGGAATGAACAGTCGTAGCGGTGCTCACCGACGCCGGTGAAGGTGTGCGTCACGCTGGCGCCGGGCGGCAGCTCGAGCAGCTCGCCCCCGTCGTCGATGAGACGGACGTTGTGGGTGAAGTTGTCGTTGTTCGTCCAGGTCACGGTCGTGCCATCGGCGACGGTGATCGCCGAGGGCTCGAACTTGTACGACGGGGGCAGGTTGACCACGTCCGTGGCGACCGGTTCCTCGGAGCCGGCGCCGGCGGCGCAGGCCGCCAGCACCGAGGCGAGAACGAGGATGGCGAGCGCCCTCACGATCGCGGCGCCGTCGCCGTCACGCCGGTCCAGCCACGCTGTGTCACACCGGCGAAGATCAGGACGAAGGCGAGCAGGTCCAGCACCTCGCTGACCGTGTGGGCGAACAGGAACACGGTCCAGTCCAGGTGGTAGGTCATGTAGCTGATCTCGGCCAGGGCGAAGAGGGCGAACCCCCAGCCGAGGAGCGGCGCATCGGCGCCGAAGCTGCGCCACGCGAAGTACGCGCCAACCGCGAACGCCGTCAGGTGGATCAGGAGGAAGATCGGCGCCGGGATGGAGTTGACGAAATCACCGATGGGCATGTCCAGGGTCTCCTTGGCTGTGATGGCGGTGCGCGCGCTGCCGTCGGATGCCGTCGACGACGACCCCGGCAAGCACGAGCGTCATGGCCACGAGCCCGGCCAGATGGGCGAGATGCTCCTCCGGTCGGAACCCGTGGTGGTGGTCGGCTGTGGGAGCGAGATGGATGACGACGTCGAGCGCGAATGCGATCAGCCCGACGGCCATTCCGAAATGGACGAGGCGCGGCATGCGGCCGATGTCCCGAACGATCCCGCGAAGCATCTCTATCACTAGCATGTACTAGAGATACATCCGATGGGGAGGGCTGTCAAGTCTTTCGCTAGTGAAAGTATGTGATAGACTCCGCGGGCTATGGCCAACAACCCGTCCGACGACATCGCATCGGTCGCCCTGCTCAACGAGCCGGTGCGCCGCTCGCTGTACGACTGGGTCGTGGCGCAGCAGCGCCCGGTGGGACGAGAGGAAGCTGCGGCCGCACTGGCGATCACGCGTGCCCTGGCCACCTTTCACCTCGACCGACTGGCCGACGGCGGCCTGCTGGAATCGGACTACCGGCGCCTGAACGAGCGGCGTGGACCTGGCGCGGGGCGGCCGGCACGGGTCTACTGGCGCGCGGACGGTGAGATCGCGGTCAGCCTGCCCGAACGCCGCTACCAGCTGGCGGCCGATGTCCTCGCGAGGGCCGTGGAAGATGCTCCGGCAGGAGCCGATGCGACCGTCCGCGCCGCCCGGGCCATCGGGCACGAGATCGGCACCCGGGCGGGGCGCGGCCGACGGCGCTCACCGGGTCGCGTCCTCAGAGAGACACTCGAGGCGCAGGGCTACGAGCCGTCGCCACCGGATGCGAACGGCGTGGTCAGGCTCCGCAACTGTCCCTTCGATTCGCTCGTCGACCAGCATCGGCCGATCGTGTGCGGGATGAACCTCGCCCTGGCCGAGGGCATGAGCGAGGCGATCGGCGATTCCCTCCCTTACGTGCCCGTCCTGGACTCGCAGCCCGGATTCTGTTGCGTCACCTTCGTTCCGCGATCGTAGCGCCCGGCACCGTGCCGTTCGCCAGTCAGATCGGGGCCCGATGGACCCCACGGATCGGGCCGTGTGTCACATGCCCGCGGAACGCCGATCGGCGATCGTGATGGCGACAGGTAATTGGCAAACGACGCGAACTGGCTTTCGCGGGAGGTATTGATCATGGCCAAGCGACTACGCGGGCTCGGCATCGTCCTCGGTGTCATCGGACTCGCATTCATCGTGGCGGGGGGCTTTGCATTCTTCAAGGTGCAGGAGGGGACAGCGTCCCTGAACGCCTTCAGCGCCGCGCAGGGCGTCGAGCTCACCTACAACGACGAGGGACAGCTCATCGACCGCGGCGAGACCGCCGGGGCCGATTCGATCATGGCCCTTCTGACCGACGACTGGAAATACCCTGTCGCGACGTCGGAGCTCGACCCGAATGATCCGCTCGTGAACACATCGAGCGAGTACATGTATCAGATGGCCACGGTGGCCTACCACACCCTGCACGGAACTCAGACGATCGTCCTCGAGGAGGACTTCACGGCTCCCGACGGCACGGTGTACACGGCGGGGACCCCGTACGAAATCGACGTCGAAGGACGCTACTGGGCTCAGTTCGACCGGGAGAACCCGATCGACGCAGCTGTTCGGGCGCAGGCCTGGACTGGCGTGGCGCACGCCCTCATCGGCGAACTCGGCGTGGGCACGATGACGGCGCAGGCTCTCCAGCTCGGACTGGCGCTCGCCGGCTTGTTCGCGGGCCTCGGCGCGACGCTCGTGATCACTGGGGCAGGCCTCGTGTGGGCAACTCGCCCGGAGGTGGCCCCGGCTCCGGTGCTCAAGCCGGCTCAGCTCACCGCCTGAGCCAGCACCCTGACCCTGGCGAGGGACCTGGCCACTCGGCCGGGTCCTTTGCCGTGCCCACTGGATTCACGCCATGCCCCGACATGAATGGGTGCAACCATCGGAGGCCGATAGACTGGACGACCCCGTGACCGCTCCACCGACCTCCGATCCCCTCGCCCCGTTCAGCGACGCCACCCGCACCTGGTTTGCGGAGGCGTTCGCAACACCCACACGTGCCCAGGGGCTCGGCTGGCCCGCCATCAGCGGAGGCCGCCACGCCCTGATCCACGCGCCGACGGGCTCGGGCAAGACCCTGGCAGCGTTCCTGTGGTGCCTCGACCGGCTGATGACCGAGCCGCGGCCGGGGACCAGGTCGGTGCGCGTGCTCTACGTCAGCCCGCTCAAGGCGCTCACGTATGACGTCGAGCGCAACCTCCGAGCGCCGCTGGCGGGGATCCGGCGCACCGCGGCGCAGCTCGGGATAGAGGTGCCCGAGATCACGGTCGCCTCCCGAACCGGCGACACGCCGGCGGACGCGCGTCGCCAGCTGACCAAGTCGCCCCCCGACATCCTCGTCACGACCCCCGAGTCGCTCTACCTCATGCTCACCAGCCAGGCGCGCGAGATCCTGCGCGGCGTCGAGCACGTCATCGTCGACGAGGTCCACGCCATCGCCGCCACCAAGCGCGGCGCACACCTCGCGCTGAGTCTCGAGCGGCTGGCCCATCTCGCCGCCACCGATCCGCAGCGCATCGGCCTGTCCGCCACCCAGCGACCGCTGTCGGCAATCGCCGGGTTCCTCGGCGGGGTCGGGCGCGAGGTCAAGGTGGTGGACGCCGGCGCACGCAAGGAGCTGGACCTCGAGGTCGTCGTGCCGGTCGACGACATGGCGCGCATGGGAGACGTCATGGACGTCGACGAGGCGCCCGGCGGTCCGGCCGCCGGCCCCGAGGCGCGGCACTCCATCTGGCCCTCCATCCATCCGCGGCTGCTGGAGCTGATCCGGGCGCATCGGTCCACCCTGATCTTCGTGAACTCCCGGCGCCTGGCCGAGCGGCTGGCGACGCGGCTGAACGAGCTTGCGGAGGAGGAGCTGGTCCGCGCCCATCACGGCTCCATCGCCAGGGAGCAACGACTCGAGATCGAGGAGCAGCTCAAGCAGGGCAAGCTGCCGGCGCTGGTCGCCACGTCGAGCCTCGAGCTGGGGATCGACATGGGCGCCATCGACCTGGTGGTCCAGATCGAGGCACCGCCGTCGGTCGCCTCGGGCATGCAGCGCATCGGTCGCGCCGGCCACACCGTTGGCGAGCGCAGCATCGGCAAGATCTTCCCGAAGTACCGCGGCGACCTGGTCGAGGCGGCCGTCGTGGTCGAGCGGATGCTGGCCGGGCAGATCGAGGAGACCCGCATCCCGCGCAACCCGCTCGACGTCCTGGCCCAGCAGCTGGTCGCCATCTGCGTGCACGACCGCTGGACGGTCGACGACCTTCATCGGCTGGTGACCCGCGCCGACAACTTCCGGGACCTGTCGCGAGAGCAGCTCACCGGCGTCCTCGACATGCTCTCCGGCCGCTATCCCTCCGACGAGTTCGCCGATCTCAAGCCGCGGCTGGTCTGGGACCGGCAGACGGACGAGGTCGCGTCGCGCAATGACGCCCGCGTGGTGGCGATCACCTCGGGCGGCACGATCCCGGACCGCGGCCTGTACGGCGTCTTCCTGCCCGGCGACGACGCCGGGCGCGGCGGCCGTCGCGTGGGGGAGCTGGACGAGGAGATGGTCTACGAGTCACGCGTCGGCGAGACATTCCTGCTCGGTGCGTCGACGTGGCGGATCGAGGAGATCCGGCCGGACCGAGTGATCGTCACGCCCGCTCCCGGCGAGCCCGGCAAGATGCCGTTCTGGCACGGCGATGCCGTCGGCCGACCGATGGAGCTCGGTCGGGCCATCGGTGCCTTCCTGCGCGAGCTGGAACCGATGAGCCCGGAGGCCGCCGAGGCCCGGGTTCGGGAGGATCACGCGCTGGACGAGCTGGCGGCACGCAACCTCGTCGCCTACCTGCGCGAGCAGCGTGAGGTGACCGGTGCCTTGCCGACCGACCGCACCATCGTCGTGGAGCGCTTCCGCGACGAGCTCGGCGACTGGCGGGTCGCCGTCTTGACCCCATTCGGCGGGCGCGTCCATGCCCCATGGTCGATGGCCATCGAGGCCCGACTGCGCGAACGGCACGGGTTCGAGGTCCAGTCGATCTGGTCCGACGACGGCATCGCCGTGCGTCTTCCGGAGGGCGTCGAGTCGGATGGCGCCACGATCGAGTCGGCGCTCCTGTTCGAGCCGGAGGAGGTCGAGGACCTGCTGATGTCCGAGCTCGGTGGCTCGGCACTGTTCGCCGCGCGCTTCCGCGAGAACGCGGCCCGTGCCCTGCTGCTGCCCCGCCGCCGGCCCGGCCAGCGCACGCCGCTGTGGATGCAGCGCCAGAAGTCGGCCGATCTGCTGGCCGTCGCCAGCCAGTACGGCTCGTTCCCGATCGTGCTCGAGACGTACCGCGAGGTCCTCCGCGACGTGTTCGACATGCCGGCCCTGGTCGAGCTCCTCGGCGCCATCCGCGCCCGTCACATTCGCGTGGTGTCGGTGGAATCGCGCTCTGCCTCGCCGTTCGCCAGCTCGCTGATGTTCGACTACCTCGGGTCGTTCATGTACGAGGGCGACGCTCCGCTGGCCGAGCGCCGGGCGCAGGCACTGGCGCTGGATCGCGAGCTGCTGGCCGAGCTGCTCGGATCGGAGGAGCTGCGCGAGCTGCTCGACCCCGAGGCCGTCGCGGACCTGGAGCTCGAGCTGCAGGCGCTCACCGATCGCCGCCGCGCGCGCACCCTCGACGGTGTCGCCGATCTCCTGCGACGGATCGGCGACCTCCGTACCGACGAGGTCGAGGCTCGCACGGCCGACGCCCTCGATGCCGCGGAGGCCCTGCGCGAGCTGGATCGGTCCCGGCGCGCGGTTGCGGTGCGGATCGGCGGCGAGGAGCGCTGGATCGCCGTCGAGGACGTGGCCCGCTACCGGGACGCGGTCGGAGTTTCGCCGCCGTCCGGCATCGCCGAGACGTGGCTCGCCGCCACCACGGACCCGCTGGATGCGCTCCTCGTGCGCTGGGCCAGAACCCACGCCCCCTTCACTGCCGAGGCGCCGGCGTCCCGCTGGGCCGTGGCACGGGCGGCCATCGAGGAGCGACTGCAGGCACTGGTCGCCGGCGGCACGCTCCTCGAGGGCGCGTTCCGCCCAGGTGGGGCCGCACACGAGTTCACCGACCCGGACGTGCTCCGTCAGCTGCGCCGTCGGTCGCTGGCCCGCCTGCGGCGCGAGGTGGAGCCGGTGGAGCCCGAGGTGCTCGGCCGCTTCCTGCCCGCCTGGCACGGCATCGGTTCGACGGCCGGCGGGACCGGACGACTCATCGAGGTGGTCGCTCAGCTCGAGGGGGTGCCGATCCCCGCCTCGGTGCTGGAGCGCGACATCCTGCCAGCCCGAGTCGCGGGCTACACGCCTCGTCTGCTCGATGAGCTGGGCGCGGCCGGCGAGGTCGTGTGGATCGGCCGCGGCACGCTTGGACGGGATGACGGACGCGTGGCGCTGTACCGCCGCGACCGAGTGGACCTGCTGGCGACCGCTGGCTCCGCTGACGATCGACCATCGGAGCCTCTCCATGAGGCAATCCGTCAGCATCTCCAGCGGCGCGGCGCATCGTTCTATCCGCAGCTGCGAGCCGCGGTGCCGGACGCGCGCAGCGAGAACGAGCTCCTCGACGGACTGTGGGATCTGGTGTGGGCGGGCGAGGTCACCAACGACACGTTCGCCCCGCTGCGTGCCCTGTCGCTGCCGCGCTCGCGGTCGAAGGCGTCGCCCCGTCCGGGACGGGTGGTGGCACTCGGGCCCCCGCGCGCCGCGGGCCGGTGGTCGCTCGTGGCCGACCTGGTCGGTGAGGAGCGCACGCCCACCGAACGGGGATTCGCGCTGGCCACCACGCTCCTGGAGCGGCACGGTGTCGTCACCCGGGAGGCGGTCGCAGCCGAGGGCATCGCGGGGGGATACGCCTCGGTCTACCCGGTGCTCCGCGCCATGGAGGAATCCGGCCGGGCCCGTCGCGGCTATTTCGTCGGCGGCCTCGGAGCCGCGCAGTTCGCGCTGCCGGGGGCGGTGGATCGCCTCCGAGCGACACGGGACGACGACGCCGATAGCATTCGGATCCTGGCGGCCACCGATCCCGCACAGCCGTACGGCGCCGCCATCCCCTGGCCCCGTGGCGCCGAGGACGAGCGGTTGCCGCTGCAGCGGGCCGCGGGTGCGCACGTGGTGCTGGTGGATGGTCAGGCGGTGCTGTATGTGGAGCGGGGTGGCCGGAGCCTGCTCACGCTGCCCGCTGCCGGGTACGCCGCCCGGCGAGAGCGCGCCGTTGCGGCGCTCCCGAAACTCGTCGCCGTGGGCGGCCCAGTTCGCGAGCTGCGCATCGAGCGGGTCGACCGCGGTCCGGTTGGGGAGTCCAGCCTGGCGGAGCCCCTGCGCGAGGTGGGCTTCAGACCCAGCTACCGCGGATGGATCCTCCGCTCGAACCGCTAGCCGCCCTGCCAGTCGGGATCGGTTCCGATCACCTCCCACGACTCGACGACGAACCCGAGCCGGCAGTACCACTCGGCAGCGAGGTCGTTTGCGGGGACCTCCCCGCCCTCGCCTGCCGTGATGGCGCACTCGGTCGAGCGGGGGTCATTGAAGTGGCCGGTGACGCGCAGCACGCTGCCGGCCTGCTCGGACCCGAGCTCGGCAACATCCGGCGGGAGGTGGAGCACCATCTGCTCGACGACCGGCGGGAGGTCCGCCCACGACGGCGTGAAGATGTGGAAGTTCGGGGCGGCGAGCCAATCCGGTTCGAAGCTCCCGGGCGCCAGGCCGCCACATCCGCTACAGCCATAGGTGCCCTCGACGGTCAGCTGCTGCTCGCCGAGGCAGGCGAGGCGCTCCCATGCCGTGGCCGCGTACAGCCCATCGATGTCGGTGCTCACCGGGCACCGCGCAGGCAGGAGCTCGACGTACGCCTCGCTGCCGGCATTGGCAGCGAACCATCCGGACAGCCGCGGGTCGCCGGAAGGCCCGTCACCGGAACCCGGAGGGTTCAGCGGCCAGTCGCGATAGCCGGGGGTGTACATGCCGAGATACCAGGAATATCCGTCCGCTTCGACCGGGCCGAGATCCGTCGGACCGCTGAAGAGGTAGAGCACCTCGCCCGCCGCGAGGGTGGCCACCTCGGCAGCCCCTGTCGTCGGCTCCTCGCGTAGCCGCAGTCCGTCAGCAGCCACCTCGACGGTCGAGCCGACGGGCAGGATGCCCTCGGGCGGTGAGACGGCGCTGGCGGGTGCGGACGCACCCGGGGCGGGCGCCGACGGCGCCGCGCTGCCGTCACCCGGGCTGGCGGCCTCGGACGGCGGTATCGAAGCCGCAGGCGCTGCACTGCCCGATGCGGAGACGCTGGCGCTGGGGGAAGCGGATGCTCCGGGATCGCCGTCGTCACCGCCGAACACGAGCAGTAGCAGCACGACGCTCAGGATGGCGATCAGCACCACCGCCAGGATCGTCGCCGTTGGCCTCTCGCGCTCAGGCTCGTGCACCGGCGCCTGCGGAACCAGCGGTGGCGGTGGGTACGTCGGGTCGCTCATGTGCCCCTCCGGACCGCGCACGTTCCGAACACAACGAAACGTCCCGAAGGAACCACGAGACCCTTTGATGCAATCTCTGGGTCCACGGACTCCTCCGGGACGCGTTCCACGATAGGGCGACCCGGATGAGTCGCCAACCCCCCTTGTCCACGACTTTCCGCCGCCGCGCCGGGGTTATCCACTTGTTATCCACAGGTGTGGATGAATTGCGGGCATCGTCAGCCCTCCGCCAGGCTGATGAGCACCTCGGGGACCCACAGTTCGGTCCGCCCGGTGAAGCTGAGGTACGTGACCACCACCAGGAGGCCGACGAATCCGGCGAGCACTGCACGGTCGACCGCGTCGTACGCGAGCTGCCGCAGCCACGTCCGCCGCTGGGTGCCGAAGCCGCGCAGGTCCATGGCGTCGATCGTGTCCTCCGCGCCCACGATCGCGTTCATGGTGACCGGCGTGATCAGGGGCACCGTCCGCGTCAGCTTGCCAACGGGCGTCCTGCCGCGCTTTTCCCACTCGTAGCCGCGAAGCCGCTGGGCGTCGATCGTGGTCTGCATGTCCGCACCCAGGGACGGGATGAAGCGAAACGTGAGCTCCATGGCGTACGCGAACTTGTACGGCACCCCCAGGCGGGCGAAGGCGGGGCCGATGTCGCCGGGCGCGATGGCGTAGGCGATCGGCAGCCCGACCGCGGCCATGGAGCCAAAGCGCAGGAACTGCGCGATCGCGTAGGTGAGCGACTCGGCCGAGATGGGCGTTCCGAACAGCGGGAGGTGGAAGAGGACATGCAGCTCGTCCTCGGTGTACCCCCGCAGCTCGCCGCCGGTGATGAGGGTGTTCACCACCACCACGAAGGTGATGAAGAAGCCGATGTAGGCCCATTGCACCCGGACGGCCTCGAAGGGGATGGCGGCGGAGCGGTAGTAGACGGCGGCCACCGCGGCAAGGACCAGGAGGATGCGCAGGTCCCAGACCTGCACGACGGTGAACACGAACAGCGCAAGGCTGACGAGGAGGACTCGGGGGTCGCGGCGAGCGAGCCACGACCCCCGGCCGAGATAGCGAGGGGCGACGTTCATCGCCCCGCCGGACGCAGGGGCTCCGTCAGCGCCCCATCGACTCCTGGATCGGATCCCAGGCCGCCACGAGGATCGGCGTGAGGATGACCGACGCGATGAGGTTCGACACCACGACGGGCAGATAGTTCGCCGTGAGTGCCACGCTGGCGTCGTCCGCGGTGCCGAGCCAGATATCGGTAAAGACGAACAGGAACCCGATGACGATCGCCGCCGCGGACGCCACCGCCGCACGCAGCAGGCGGTTCGAGATCGAGCTCGCCAGCCAGACGCCGAACACGCCGGCGAGCAGGCCGACGAGGCCGTTCGCCAGGCTCCAGTTCCAGCTGGTGAGCAGCCCCCAGCCGCTGATCTGGTCGGCGATCATGTTTCCGACGAAGCCGGTGAAGAACCCGACGATCGGTCCGAACGCGAACCCGAAGAAGGTGACGATCGCGAACGCCGGGCGGACCGAGACGTTCGCGGTCCCTGGAATGAGGATGCTGAAGAACGCGAGCACGCCGTAGAGCGCGGCGCCGATGGCGGCGTAGACGATCACCCGGGTGGTGACCTCCCACATCGCCGAGCTGCGGTCTTCCTGCAAGACGGTGCTGGACATGGACTCCTCCGTGCTGCATCGATCGAGGTGAGCGAGGGGTGCGACTCAGCTCATCCGTCGATCGACGACCCTCCTCCCCCGCCCTGATCCTGTCGCTCGCCGGCCACCATGGCTGCGGCGAGCGTCGGTGCGTCGAGGAAGCGGCGGCCGCGTGATTCCGGCCACGCCAGGTTGGCCGCCATGAGCGAGGTCCGCTGCAGATTGCTCGCGATCCAGGTGTCCACGTCCTCGACAACCGTGGCGGGCGGACCGTCGGCGACGATCCTTCCGTCACGGAGCACAAGGATACGGTCGGCGTGCGTGAGCGCAAGGTCTACATCATGCGTGACGAAGTAGAGCGACTCGAGGCCCGGGATCGCCGCAACCGACCGCATGAAGGCCTCCGCGGTGCGATGATCCTGCCCGGCGGACGGCTCGTCGAGGATCAGCGTCCGTGGCCGCAGGGCGAGCCCGATGGCGAGCGCCAGCCGCTTCTGCTGGCCGAAGCTGAGGGTGAGCGGCGGCCGGTCGAGGATTCCCTCTTCGTCGGCGAGGCCGACCCGGCCCAGCGTCTCCATGGCGAACGCATCGGGGTCGCCGACCTCGAGGCCGAGATTGTGCGGACCGAAGAGCAGCTCCTCGCGGACCGTGCGCGCGAACAGCATCTGGCTCGGACTCTGGAAGACGTAGCCGACCGTCCGCGCGAGCTCGGCGATCTCGGTCCCGGCCGCATCGGCGCCGTTCAGGAGGATGCGTCCGGCGCTGGGTCGCACCAGCTGCATCGCGGCGCGGAACATCGTCGTCTTGCCGGAGCCGTTCGGTCCGAGCACGGCGACTCGCTCGCGCGCGCCGAGGGAGGCAGTCAGGCCGCGGAGGACGTGGCGCTCGCCGAGCGACACGTGGAGATCGTCGAATCCCAGACGAGCCGGGCCCGGTGCGTCGTGGACCGCGCCGGAGTCGGTCGGTCGAGAACGCGTGGCTGTGCCGTTGCTTCGGGCGTGCTTCAGCACGACCTCGAAGGGAAGCTTCACGGCAGCCGGATCCGCCACCGAGAGGAACCCATCGACCGGTCCGAGGTACGTGACATGGCCATCGGTCATGGACAGCACGCGGTCCGGTCGCAGCGATAGCGCTTCCTCGACCCGGTGCTCGACGATGACGACGGCGTGACCCGCATCGGCCAGGGCGCGGAGCAGGCCGAGCAGGTGGTCGGCCGTGGCGGGGTCGAGGTTGGCGAGCGGCTCGTCGACGACGTAGCAGCGCGGACGCAGCATGAGGGCTCCGGCCATCGCCAGCAGCTGGCGCTCACCCCCGGAAAGGTGCGCCGTCTCGCGGCCCGCGAGGTGATCGATGCGAGTCTCGGCGATCACCTCCTCGATTCGGGTGCGGATCGCGTCCGGCGCGATTGCGAGGTTCTCGGGCCCGAAGGCGAGCTCGGCTTCCACGGTGGTTCCGACGATCTGCTTGCCCGGGTCCTGGAGCAGGGTGCCGACGGTCTCGCCGATCTCGCGCAGGCGCGCCTCGGTGGTCAGTCGTCCCGCGACCCGCACCGTCCCGGACAGCTCGCCCGAATACGCATGCGGAACGAGGCCGTTGATCGCGCGCAGCAGGGTGCTCTTGCCGCACCCCGACGGACCGGCCACCAGGAGCACCTCGCCGGCCTCGATCCGCAGCGATACATCTCGCACCGCGGGCTCGGTCGCGCGCCGGTAGCGGAAGGTCAGGCCACCGATCTCGATCAGCGGCTCGTCGGACATCGCTCAGACGAGCTCGATGGTGACGGCGACGTCGGGCGCCAGCCCGAGACGTTCGGCCGCCGATCCCTGGTTGACCCCGATCGCGAGGCCGGCGTAGTCGGCGTCGTCGTAGAGCAGCGGCTCGCCGAGTGGCACGTCGCCGAAGGTCGCCTGCCAGGGCATCTCGACCGCCGAGCCGTCACCGACGCGGACCCGGAACCGGTCGCCGGTCTCGAGTTGTCCGTGCAAGGCCGCCAGGTCGGCCGGTTGCCCCGCCAGGCGGCAGTTCCCGAATGCGTCGACGAACAGGACGCTCGTGTGCAGGCCACCGGCACGCACGACGGGATCGGGGAATGCGAGGGGCACGAGGGATCCGGCATCCACCGCGGGGCCGGTCTCCGCGACCGACACCCCGAGGGCGAGATGCGCCGCGACCGGCGCGAAGATGTCGCGGCCGTGGAACGTGGACGAGGCCGACCCGTCGCGCCACAGCGTGTTGTTCTCGAGGACATGGGCGGCCACGATGCCGCCCAGCCGGTCCGCCGCGGGCATGAGCAGGCCGTTGTCGGGCCCCACCAGCCTGTCCCCGCGTGCGACTTCGAGCGCAATGGCTCGGCGCGCCGTGCCGACGCCGGGGTCGACGACCGCGAGGTGGACGCCGACCGGCTGGTACGGCAGCGAGGACCAGAGAAGCAACGCGCCCTCGCGGATGCCGTACTGGCGACTGCCGTGCGCCAGGTCGTTGATGCGCGCCTCGGGCGCGATCGACCAGATCACCCCGCGACAGGTGGCCGGTGCGGTGTCGCCGAAATCGGTGAGGAACGTGATGTACGGTGACGGCACGCTCAGCCCCGAGTGATGCGGACGGGACGGTCGTGCCCGACGTCGAGCCGCGCTGCGAGATTGCCCTGGTTATCGGCCATCGCGAGGTTGCCGAGCGAGTCGACGTACACCAGCGACGCCCCGAGTGGGACGGTGCCGAACGTCGAGGCGTAACGGGACGCCTCCGACAGTGGTTCGCCGCCGCCGAACGTGACCGCCAGCGGGGCACCTTCCTCGAGCGGGCCGAAGGCGGCTTCCAGCGAGTCGAGCCCGCCAGCGAGGCGGACGTTGCCGAAGCTGTCGACGTAGGTGATGACGGTGTTCACCACCCCGTGGCTGGCGTCCGCGTGCGGCTCGGGGAGTCGCACGAGGGTCGCGGGGTCGAGCGCAGGGCCCACCGAGGCATGGTCGGCGTCCCCGTTCGCCAGGTGACCGGCAACCGGCGCGAAGATGTCTCGCCCGTGGAACGTGGACGTCGTGCCGGGCAGCCACAGGTCGCGGTTCGCAAGCTCGCGGACGTCCTCGATGCCGCCGAGCGCCTCGGCAGGCGGGACGAGCAGGCCGTTGTCCGGGCCGATGAGGACGTCACCGCGCCCCGTGCGAATTGCGATCGGGCGCCGCTCCGTGCCGACGCCCGGATCGACGACCGCCAGGTGGACGCCGACCGGGAAATAGGGGAGTGCGAAGCGGAGCAGGAATGCCCCGTCGCGAATCGCGTACTTCCGGATGGTGTGACCGATGTCCACGATCTGCGCGTCGGGACAGATCGAGAGGATCACGCCACGGCAGGTGGCCGCGGCGCCGTCCAGGCCGAAGTCGGTCAGAAAACCGATGACCGGCCGGCGCTCGCTGCTCATGCGGCCGATCCTACCCGGATCGGCGCCGGATGCGTCGAGCGTCAGTCGAGAGCGACCGCCTCGCGGTGCCCGGGGACATGCGGCTCCATGCCGAGCTCGGATCGGATGCGGCCCGCAAAGGCCTCAGCCGCGGGCGGATCGCCGTGGACGATGAAGACGCGCTTGGGTCGGCCGTCCGACCCCCCGCCGGCTCGCCCGAAGTGGGCGAGCCAAGCCTCCAGCTCGTGCTGGTCGGCATGCGCCGAGAAGCCCGAGATGACGCGCACGCGACAGCGGACGTCGATCTCCTGCCCGTCGATGCGCGCAGTTCGCCCGCCGTCCTGGATGTGCCGCCCGAGCGTCCCCTCTCCCTGGTAGCCGATGAACAGCAGCGTGCAGTGCGGGTCGGGGAGGAAGTCCTTGAGGTGATGCATGACCCGGCCGCCGGTGAGCATCCCGGAGGCCGCGACGACCATGAACGGCCGCTTGGCGTGGCGGATCGCCTTGGACTCCTCGACGCTGTCGGTGAAGTGCTGCCCCGGGTAGTTCAGTGGCGAATCGCCGGAGCGCAGCAGCCCGGCCGTCTCCTCGTCGTAGACCTCCGGGTGGTCGACATACACCGTCGTCGCCTTCGACGCCATCGGCGAGTCGAGGTAGAGGGGCACGCGGGGGATGCGTCTTCGGCGGATCAGCTCGTCGAGCACCCAGATGACCTCCTGGGTGCGGCCGATCGCGAAGGCCGGGATGAGCATCACGCCCTCGTCGGCGGCCACCTCGCCGATGGCGGTCGCCAGCCCGTCGATCGCCTCGTCGTGCGGCCCGTGCTCACGGTTGCCGTAGGTCGACTCCACCACGACCGCATCGGCATGGGTCAGCGGCGTCGGGTCGCGCAGGATGGGCGAGGAGTCCCGCCCGAGGTCGCCCGAGAACACGATCGTGCGGCGACGATCGCCATCGGTCACCCGCAGCTCGATGATCGCAGAGCCGAGGATGTGGCCCGCGTCGTGGAAGACGGCCGTCACGCCGTCGGTGATCTCGACCTCCTCGTCGTAGTCGCAGCCGCGCGCCTGCTGCATCGTCGTGTCGACGTCACGCTCGTCGTAGAGCGGCTGCCGGATCGTGGTGCGGCCCTCGGGCGGCGCGGAGCGCAGGCGCTCGGGCAGCGAGGGATCGTCGGTCTCCTGGGCCACGGCCTCCGACTCGACCTCCGCCGCAGCCTGGTCGGCGCGAGCCGCGTGACGGCGGTTCCAGCGCTCCGTGAACTCGACCTGCAGCTTCGCCGAGTCGCGCAGCACGATCTCCGCGAGGTCGACCGTGGCGCGCGTGGCATGGATCGGCCCCCGATACCCGGCCCGGACCAGCGCCGGGACCCGGCCGCAATGGTCGAGGTGGGCATGCGTCAGCAGCAGGGCGTCGAGCGCGTCCGGCTCGAAGGCGAAGGGCAGGAAGTTGCGCTCGACCTCCTGGGGCGAGCCCTGGAACATCCCGCAGTCGACGAGCACCCGGCGCTCACCGGCCGTGACGAGGAACTGCGAGCCCGTGACGCAGCCGGCAGCGCCGAGAAACTGGATCTCGATCCCCATGGGTCCTCCAGGTGGGCGGGTGGCGCTCGGGCGGTCGAGTATGGCCGATGCACCCGGCGTGCCGTGTACGATCGGAGCCATGCCCTACCCGATCGAGCCGCCGATCGCGCCGATGCTCGCCAAGCCGACGCCCGCCATTCCCGACGGCGAGGGATGGATCTACGAGCCGAAGTGGGATGGCTTCCGCGCCATCGTGTTCCGGGACGGTGACGAGGTCTACGTCCAGTCGCGCGACCTCAAGCCGCTCAACCGCTACTTCCCCGAGCTCGAGGGACCGCTCCGCGCGGTCGGTGCGCCCGACGCCCGGTTCGTCCTCGACGGCGAGGTGGTCATCGCCCGCCCCGACGGCGGCCTCGACTTCGACGCCCTCCTGCTGCGCATCCATCCGGCGGCGAGCCGGGTGAAGATGCTGTCGGAGCAGTCGCCGGCCTCGTTCGTCGCCTTCGACTGCCTGGCCGATGGCGACGCCGATCTCCGCTCGTCCGCCTTCGCCGAGCGCCGCGAGCGCCTTGCATCGATCCTGGCCGACCTGCCGGACGGCGTCCGGATCACGCCCTCCACCACCGATCCGGACATGGCACGCCACTGGTTCGACGTGTTCGAGGGCGCGGGCCTGGATGGCGTCATCGCCAAGCGGGCGGACGAGGCGTACGCGCCGGGCAAGCGCTCGATGGCGAAGATCAAGCATGCGCGGACCGCCGACTGCGTGGTCGCCGGCTTCCGCTGGCACAAGAACGGGCCGGGAACGCTGATCGGCTCGCTGCTGCTGGGCCTCTGGAACGACGAAGGCAACCTGCAGCACGTGGGCGTCACCTCGTCGTTCACGATGGCGAAGCGCGCCGAGCTGGTCGAGTTCCTCGAGCCGTATCGGCGCGACGGGATGGACGAGCATCCCTGGCGCGAGTGGGCGCTGGCGGAAGCCGCGGCGGTCGAGCAGGGTCGCCGGCTACCGGGCGCCACGTCGCGCTGGAACCGTGGCAAGGACCTGTCGTGGGAGCCGGTGCGCCCGGAGCTGGTGTGCGAGGTCGCCTTCGACCACCTCCAGGGCGACCGCTTCCGCCACGCGGCCACCTTCCGACGCTGGCGCCCGGACCGATCGCCGGCGGACTGCCGCTACGACCAGCTCGACGAGACGCCGCCCGCCCTGCTGGCGGATCTGTTCCAGGGCTGAGCCCCGGCTACACTGGCCATTCTGCCCGTGCCCGGGCTCGAAGAGGGAGAACGCGTCCGTGTCCATCGCCGTCGATCCCAACGCTGCCGTCAACGACCTCGCCGACCGGTTCTGGGAGGGCATCCTGGAGCGGAATCCGGTGTGGGCGACCCTCCTCGGCGACGAGCGCTACAACGACCGCTGGCCCGATCTCGGCGCGGCTGGCCGCGCCGCCGATGAGGCGGCCTACCGATCGGCGCTGGACGAAGCGCGCCGGATCTCTGCCGACGGGCTCGAACCTGAGCAGGTCATCACCCGCGATCTGATCGTCCTCATCAGCGAGAACCACCTCGAGGAGCTGGCGCACAAGCGGTACCAGCTCGCCATCGACCACATGTCCGGCCCGCAGGTATGGCCCGCCGACTACGCGCAGTACCAGCCCGCGGACACCCCGGAGCGCCTCGAAAAGCTCCTCGCCCGCCACGCGGCCTATCCAGCAATGATCGAGCAGTACATCGAGACGCTGGACGAAGGCGTCCGGGACGGCCGTACGTCGGCTGCGATGCCGGTGCGGCGCGCCATCGAGCAGATCGAGCGCCTGCTTGCCCTGGCGCCGGACGCCCATCCCGCCAGTACTCTGGCGCCCGTGGCCGACGACGATCGCCCTCGCCTGGTGGCCGGTGTCGAGCAACACCTGTACGCCGGGCTGCGGCGACTCCGCGACTACCTGGTCGACGAGTACGAGCCGCATGCCCGCCCCGAACCGGGCATCTGGTCGACGCCCGACGGCGAGGAGGCTTATCGCATTGCCATCCGTGTCCAGACGAGCCTCGACACGACAGCGGAGGAGGTCCACGCGTTCGGGATGGCGGACCTGGAGGCGATCGAGGCCGAGATGGACGAGATCGCCCGCCGCCTTGGCCATGCGGACCGGCATGCGATGCGCTCGGCGCTCGCCGGCGATCCGGCGAACCACACCGACGATCCGCAGACGATCGTCCGGCTCGCCCAGGACCAGACCGAACGCGCCTATGCCGAGGCCCCGAAGTACTTCGGGCGACTGCCCAGCGCCAACTGCTACGTGAAGGCGGTCGAGGAGTACCGCGAGGCCGACTCGCCGCCCGCCTTCTACATGCCGCCGTCGCTCGACCGCTCGCGGCAGGGCCAGTACTACATCAATACCTACCAGCCCACCGAGCGCCAGCTCCATAGGGTCGCCTCGATCACGTTCCATGAGGCGACGCCGGGGCACCATTTCCAGATCGCCATCGAGATGGAGCTCACCGGGTTGCCGCCGTTCCGAACGCTCGGCGCCCGCCTCGCCGGCGAGGCCTATGTCGAGGGCTGGGGCCTGTACACCGAGCGCCTGGCCGACGAGATGGGGCTGTATGCGTCGGAGCAGGAGCGCTTCGGCATGCTCGAGGCCCAGGCGTTCCGGGCGTCCCGGCTGGTCGTCGACTCCGGCCTTCATTCGATGCGCTGGACCCGCGAGCAGGCAATCACGTTCATGCACGAGCGCGGCTCGCTCCCGATGGTCGATGCCGAGATCGAGATCGATCGCTACACGGTGTGGCCGGGCCAGGCGCTGTGCTACAAGCTCGGACAGCGGGAGATCGAGCGGGCTCGCGCCGAGGTGTCGGAGGCCATGGGCGACCGATTCGACCTGCGGGCCTTCCACGACGAGGTTCTCGGCCACGGGTCGCAGACCCTGGCGACCCTGCGGCGCGAGATCCTGGCCTGGGTCGAGGCGGCCGTCAGCGAGTCGTAGGGTCAGGCGGTCCAGGGGTCGTAGTCGGGGTCGGGCGGTTCCGCCGCGGGCCGAAGATCCTCGGGCACGTTGCGGAGGTTGACCCGGATCCGCCACCAGACCTTGTAGCGGCCGCGCATCGCGTCGACCAGGACGTCTTCCGGGTCGCGCACGTACGTCGCCGCGTCCGGGTGGCGCGCGCGCCAGCGGTGGAGGCCCTCCAGCGCATCGGCCTTGTCTGCGGCCTGGCTGATGACGAGCAGCGGTTGGGTCGAGCGACGACGGCCGGTCGGAGGCACTGTGCCGTCCGGGTTGCGTGCCGGCGCTGACGGCATGGCCGGAGCCACCGAGCCGGCACGGCCGCGCGGAGCGGTGGGGTCGGTCGGGGTCAGCTCTGCCGGATCGGGCATCCGTTGCCGGGACGGCTGGACCCGCGGTGGCTCGCCCGGCTGTTTCGCATAGTTGGGCGGCCACGGGGCGTCACCCTGGCCCTCGGCCTCGTGGCGCGCAACGAGCTCCAGCAGCGGCTCGAGGGAATAGGCTCGCTCGTCGATACCGGCTCCCACGTCGCCCAGCCGGGCGTAGCGCGCCGGGACAGTGCGGAGGGTGAAGTCCTCGAGCTCGGCCTCGGGCACCTCGTCCCAGGTCAGCGGCGCCGAGACGGTGGCCGAGGGTCGCGGCCGGACCGAGTACACCGAGGCCACCGTCCGATCCTTGGCGTTCTGGTTGTAATCGAGGAACACCCCGTGGCGCTCCTCCTTCCACCACTTGCTCGTCGCCAGGTCGGGGGCGCGCCGCTCGACCTCCCGCGCCAGCGCCAGGGCGGCGCGGCGCACCTCGGAGAACACCCACTGCGGCTCGAGCCGGACGTAGACGTGGATGCCTCTCGATCCGGAGGTCTTCGGCCAGGCGGTGTAACCCAGCTCCTCGAGCACCTCGCGCACGACGAGCGCCACGCGACGCACGTCGTCCCAACCCACGCCGGGGCCGGGGTCGAGGTCGACGCGCAGCTCGTCGGGGTGCTCGAGGTCGCCGGAGCGCACCGGGTGCGGGTTGAGATCGACGCAGCCGAGGTTCACCACCCATGCCAGCGCGGCCAGGTTGTCGACGACCACCTCGTCAGCGGTCCGGCCCGACGGGAAGGACAGCTCAACGGTGCGCACGTAGGCGGGGACGGACTTCGGGGCGCGCTTCTGGAAGAACGCCTCGCCATCGGCGCCGTCGACGAAGCGCTTCAGCGCCATGGGTCGATCGCGAACGCCGACCAGCGCCCCGGGGCCGACGGCGAGGAAGTACTCGACCAGGTCGAGCTTGGTGATGCCCGCATCGGCGAAGAAGACCTTGCCGGGGTTCGTGATCGTGACCTCGTAGCCCTCCAGCGAGCGGGTCACCGATTCCGACTTCGCCATGAACCACAGGGTAGCCTGCCGGCCCGATCGGCACGAGCCTTGCGACAGCGACCGTCGCCATGGACCGCGTCAAGCAGCTGCTCTCCCGCCTCGATGCCTGGACGATGCGCCATCGGATCACGCGGGTGAGCCGCCGCGCCGTCACCGGCTTCCTCGAGCACGAGGCGCTCCAGACCGCAGGCACCATGGCGTACTTCTCCGTCCTGTCGATCTTCCAGCTCGTCGTGCTGGGCGTTGTGATCGCGTCGTTCTTCATCGGCGAGGGCGAGGCGCGAGAGCTCGTGGTCGAGCAGGTCGCCGCCGGAACGCCGCTCGACGCCGAGACGGTGGGCGGGATCATCGACTCCGTCATCGAGTCGCGCGGCACCATCACGATCGTCAGCTTCGCCTTCCTGCTGTGGGGCGCGCTGGGCATCTTCTCCGCGCTGTCGACGGGCATCAGCCGCGTGTTCGAGAACGCGCCGCGCCGGCCGTTCTGGCAGGACAAGCTCGTGGGCCTGCTGCTGATGGCGACCACCGGCCTGCTGGCGATCGCCTCGGTCGTCATCGGGATCGTGACCGGCATCCTCCAGGAGGCGGCCGCGGGCGTGCTGGCCGACCTGCCCGGCGGCGGCACCGTCGTGTGGCTCATCGGCCTGCTGGCGCCGATCCTGATGATCTTCCTGGCCTTCTGGGTCATCTACAAGGTCGTGCCAAACCGCCCGGTGCGCTGGGGCGAGGTGCTCCCCGGGGCAGCCGTGGCGGCGCTGCTGTGGACCGTGCTGCGCTTCACCTTCACGTGGTACGCGACGAGCGTGGCCGACTACGACTCCACCTTCGGGCCGCTCGCCACCGGCATCACCCTGCTGGTGTTCCTGTACTTCGCCAGCGTCATCGTCCTGCTCGGCGCCGAGTTCGCGCGCGCCAGTGCGCTCGACGACGAGGTCGGGGTGATCGCCGCCGCCGATCCGCGGCTGCTCCCCGTGCCCGTCGAGCCGCCGCCCGCGCCGGCGCCGGCCCCGCGGCGCGGTCTGCCGACCCCGGTGCTCGTCGCCGCGGGTGCGCTCATCGGCCTTGTCATCGGCAGGCTCACGAAGCGGGGGGAGGTGGACTACCCGGACTGATAGTCCCAGGCCGGCTGGACTCGGTGTAGTACCTTGGGTGCCTTCCGACTCCGGTGGGGGACCGGCACCATCTTGCCCCTGACTCGCTCGGACAGGGGCCGAAGGGCAATTGCATAGTGCGGATCACCGCTCGATGAGGCGGCGATCCGGCCTCGCCGTCACGTTCGTCGCCCTGCTGACGGTGGGCTGGACGCTCCTCACAACCCAACCCGGCGGCTCGGCCCTTGCCGCCGATCCCGAGGCCGAACTGGCCCGAACCCGCGCGGAGCTGGCCGACGCCCGCTCGACGCAGGATTCGCTGCAGGCTGCCCTCGACCGGCAGCGGACCGAGCTCGCGCAGCTCGAGCGCCGCTCCGCCGACCTCGACGTGCAGCTCGACGTCGCGCGCTCCGAGCTTGCCGCGGTCACCGCCGAATACGAGCGGGTCAAGGGGCTGCTGGCCCAGGTCCGCGAGCAGGTCACCCAGGTCGAGGCGCACATCGCCGAGCTCAAGGCGCAGATCGCAGAGCTCGACACCGAGCTGCAGGCTGTTGCCGCCGACATCACGCGTCGCACCGCCGACCTGGAGGAGCGCGAGGCGCTGCTCGAGGACCACCTGCGGTCCGCCTACGAACGCAGCCAGACCTCGCTGCTCGAGATCCTGCTGTCGGCCGACTCGCTCGACGAGGCCACCACCCAGGTCGGCTACCTGATGAGCATCTCGGAGCAGGACCGCGCCCTGGCCGAGGACATCCGCGCCACCCGCGCCGAGCTCGAGACCCGCCGCGAGACGCTCAAGGACGGACGCCGCGCCCTGGCCGAGGCGCGTGCCGTCGCCCGGGACCAGGAGACGTCGCTGAAGGCACGGCGCGAGGAGCTCACCGCCCTCGAGGCGCAGCTCGCCGAGCTGCAGGTCGCCGCCGACCACAAGCGTGCCGAGCAGGAGGCCGCCCTTAACGCATCACTGGCCGCCGAGGACGACGTCGAGCAGAAGATCGCCGACAACGAGCGCGCCGCGCAGGCAGCCGCCGATCTCGCCGCGCAGCTCCAGCGGCAGGCCGCGGCCCAGCAGGCGGCGATCGAGGAGGCGAAGCGACGCGCCGCCGAGGAGGCACGTCGAGCCGCCGAGGAGGCCGCCCGGCGGGCCGCCGAGGCGAAGTCACGGGAGGCGGCGCAGGAGGCGGCGCGCGAGGAGGCTCAGAACACGCCGTCGCGCTATGGATTCCGCTGGCCCGAGCGCTCGTTCCACGTCACCCAGGAGTGGGGCCCGACGAGCTTCGCGCTCGAGCCGCCATACACCTACCGCGGCACCTACTACCCGCATTTCCACGCTGGGATCGACTTCGCAAACGGCTGCGGGACGCCGATCTACGCCACCGGGCCCGGAGTGGTGGTCGCCTCGGGTCAGCCGCTCATGCCATGGGACACCGGCTTCGGCGTGGTGGTCGACCATGGGAGCGGGATCCAGTCGTGGTACTGGCACATGCAGCCAACGGTGGTCGTCGGCCCGGGCACGATCGTGACGAGCAACAGCGTCATCGGCTACGAGGGCACCACCGGCATGTCGACCGGCTGCCACGTGCACTTCGCCGTCAACCACGGTGGAGTGTGGGAGAACCCGCGCAACTACCTGCCGTAGAGCCCATCGGCCCACGTATCGTCAGACTTCGGGTCGGATGGCGACCGTTATCCGAGTCCCCGCCAGCTGACTTGGATAACTCCCCGCCCGGCGGACATTACGCGCCGGGCGGCGCGGCGAAAGGTCCGGTCTGAGCGTGGATTGGACCCCGTGCACCACTCTGCGCCCGGTAACTCGTCGGATCCGGCACATTATCCAACGCGGGACCTGACGCGCAGTGGAGCTTCACGCTCAGACCTCGACCGGGGTGCGCACCGCGGGCAGGTAGAGCCGGTCGACGTACTCGGCCAGCATCCGGGCGGTCGAGAACGGCCACAGCGCCGCGCCGATCGAGGCCCGCATCGTCCGCACCCATCCCGCCGGCACGCCGTCGGCGCCGCGCTCGAAGAAGCGCGGCACGATCTCCTCCTCGAGCAGCCGATACAGCTCGGCGGCATCGGCGGCGTCCTGCGTCTCTTCGTCGCCGTCCGGCTGGCGATCGCCGATGGCCCAGCCGTTCTCCCCGTCGAAGCCCTCGTCCCACCAGCCGTCCAGGATGCTGACCGACGGGATGCCGTTGATCGCCGCCTTCATGCCGGACGTACCCGACGCCTCCAACGGCCGGCGCGGGTTGTTCAGCCAGATGTCGACGCCGCCGACCAGGAAGCGCGCGATGCGCATGTCGTAGTCCTCGACGATGAACACGCGGCCCTTCAGTCGCGCGGAGCGCGACAGGCCGAAGAGGTGCTCGATGACCTGCTGGCCGGGGCGGTCGGCGGGGTGCGCCTTGCCAGCGATCACGATCTGCGCCGGACGCCCGGCCGACGACAGGATTCGCGCCAGGCGTTCCTCGTCGCTGAACAGCAGTGCGGCCCGCTTGTAGGTGGCGAAGCGGCGGGCAAAGCCGATGGTCAGCGCCTCGGGGTCGAGCACGCCGCGCACTGCACGCAGCGCATCGGGCGACTCGCCATGCCGTGCGAACTGGCGCGCCAGCCGCCCCTCCAGGAAGCCGATCATCTCGCGCTTCTGCTGCTGGTGGGCGCCCCACAGCTGCTGGTCGTCGATCTCGCCCAGGCTGGACGGCGCCACCGGTGCGTTGAGGTCGATGCCGAGCGGCTCCCCGACCGCGCGCTGCACCAGCCGGCGCACCGGTCGTCCCAGCCAGGTCGGGACGTGGACGCCGTTGGTGATCGCCTGGATCGGGTGCCCGGCCAGCTCCTGCCACGTCTCGGTGGCGGTCGCCCCGTGCAGCTGCGACACCGCATTCGCGTCGGCCGCGTGGCGCAGCACGAAGGCGGTCATGTCGAACGGGGCATTCGGGTCGTCGGTGTGGCCGCGCCCCAGCTCGAGCAGCTCGCCGGGCTCAGCGCGCGCCGCAGCGAACCAGTGGTCGAGCGCGCGGGTCACCAGCTCACGGTCGAAGACCTCGTTGCCGGCGGGGACGGGCGTGTGGATGGTGAAGACGGCATCGCGCCCGACGCGGCGCAGGGCCTCCCCGGCTGCGAGGCCCGGCTCGACGGCGATGAGCTCGCGGGCGCGCTCGACCAGCAGGAAGGCGGAGTGTCCCTCGTTCAGATGCCACACGGCCGGCTCGATGTCGAGCGCCCGTAGGGCCCGCACGCCGCCGATGCCCAGGATGAGCTCCTGGCACAGGCGCATCTCGCGCCCGCGGACGTACAGGATGTGGGTGATGGGGCGATCGGCGGGATCGTTGGCCGGAATGTCGGTGTCCAGCAGCAGGATCGGCACGCGGCCGACCTGTGCCACCCACACGGCCGCGTGGACCTGCCGGTCGGCGATCTCGACGCTCACCACCAGCGGCTGGCCGTCGGTGCCGCGCGCGCGTCGCAGCGGCAGCTGACCGGGATCGAGGTCCGGCTGCGCGTGCTCCTGGTGCCCGTCCGCATCGATCTGCTGGCGGAAGTAGCCGCGCCGGTAGAGCAGGCCGATGCCGACGAAGGGCAGCGCCGCATCGGATGCCGACTTGCAGTGGTCGCCGGCCAGGATGCCGAGGCCGCCGGAGTAGATCTGCATCGACTCGTGAATGCCGAACTCGGCGCAGAAGTAGGCGATCGGTCCAGGCAGCTGGCGCTCCGGTGATCGCGCATACCAGGAGTCGTCGCCGTTGCCGAGGTAGCGGTGGAATTCGTCGAGGACGCGGCTGGCGTCGACCATGAAGTCCTCGTCGGCGGTCAGCTCGGCCCACCGCGCCTGGTCGGCGTACCGGAGGACGGCGATCGCGTTGCGGTGGCGAGTCCAGGCCGATGGGTTGATCCGGCTGAACAGTGCCTGGGCTCTGGGAGTCCAGGTCCACCACAGGTTGTACGCGAGGTCGCCGAGGCCCTCGAGGTCGGCCGGGAGGTGGAAGTCGTGGCCCGGGACGGTGGGGACGCGAAGGGAGGTCACGAGTGGCGATGATAGCGGCGTCGCCGCGTACCATGGCCGTCATGACGTCGATGCGCGAAGCCACCGGCCTGGACGCCGCGGCGCTCCGTGCCCACTTCCCCGCGCTGTCACGCACCCTCGACGGGCGACCGATCGCGTACCTCGACGGTCCGGGTGGCACGCAGGTGCCGCGCGCCTGCACCGAGGCCATCACGGCCTACCTCGAGCGCAGCAACGCCAACCACGGCGGCGCCTTCACCGCCTCGATCGAGACCGATGCCGTCCTCGACGAGGCCCACGTGGCCGCTGCCGACTTCCTCGGGGCTCACGACCCTTCGGAGATCGTGTTCGGGCCGAACATGACGACCCTGACCCTGTCGATGAGCCGCGCGCTGGGCCGGACCTGGCAGCCCGGAGACGAGATCGTGGTGACGCGGCTGGACCACGACGCCAACGTCGCGCCGTGGCTGGCCGTCGCCGAGGACCGAGAGCTCACGGTGCGCTGGGTCGACCTGGCCGACGACGGCGCGTCCCTCGACCTCGACGGCCTGCAGGCGGCGCTGTCGGAGCGGACCCGGCTGGTGGCGGTGGGTCTGGCCTCGAACGCGCTGGGCACCGTCACCGACGTGGGTCGCGTCGTCGAGGCGGCACACGCCGCCGGCGCGCTGGTCTACGTCGACGCGGTGCATGCGGCTCCTCACCTACCGATCGACGTCGCCGCACTGCGCGCCGACTTCCTGGTGTGCAGCCCGTACAAGTTCTTCGCCCCGCACCTCGGCATGCTGTACGGCCGCGCGGAGCACCTCGAGCGCCTCCCCGCCTACCGGGTGCGGCCGGCCGGCGACGAGCCCCCGGGCAAATGGGAGACCGGCACGCAGAACCACGAGGCCCTGGCCGGCCTGCTGGGGACGTTCGGCTACCTGGAGCGGCTGGGTGCGGCATTCGGCGATGTCGGAGCCGTCGACGACCGCCGCGGGCGTCTGCGGGCCGCCATGGCCGCCATTCACGCCCACGAGCGCGAGCTGTCGGCCGGCACGCTCGACCGCCTGGCGCGCGTTCCCGGACTGCGGCTGTACGGCATCGCCGACCCCGCGCGCCTCGACGAGCGGGTGCCGACGTTCGCGTTCACCCTGGACGGCCACGCCCCGCGGGCCATCGCGGAGCATCTCGCCGCCAGGGCGATCAGCACCTGGGACGGCGACTTCTACGCCTGGGAGCTGGTGCGGCAGCTTGGTCTCGCCGATGCCGGAGGGCTGCTGCGCATCGGCCTCGTCCACTACAACACCCTCGACGAGGTCGACCGCCTGATGGAGGCGCTCGTCGAGCTCCAGCGTGCTTGAGGGGACGCGCTACCCTTAGCGGCCGATGGAGGGGTATTCGGTCACCGAGGCGGCCTCGATCCTTGGCGTGCCCACCGAGCGCGTCTGGGAGCTGCTGGCGCGCGGTGTCCTGTCCGGCTCCCCGGAGGGGGAGACGGGAATGCGCGTCTTCCTCCAGCCGCGGCCCGCGCCAGCGCCACCGGTGCCGGAGGCCGCCCGAACCAACGGGGACGCCGGTGCTCGGGAGCCGGAGCGGGAGCTCTCGCCCTTTCGCGAGCTGCTGACCGAGTTCCGCAACCTGACCGAGCGCTACGGGCAGGCCCTGCTCGCGCTGGGCGAATCGCGCGGCGAGGTGGCATCGCTGCGCTCGCGGGTCGACCTGCTCGAGGCACGCATGGATCTAAGGCTGCCGATGGGATCCTCTGCGCCGGCGGGCGAGGGCTGGCCGACACCGGTGCCCGCCGTCGCTCCCGAGGCCGTCGCTGCCGCTGAGCCGCATCACGACGAGGAGGACGAGGACCGACCGCGGCGCCGTCGCGGGCATCGACGCGCCACCGAGAGCTTCGCCGAGGCGCTGGCGCGCGCCGAGGACCCGAGCCGACCCGAGCTGCCCGGCGCCGCCGAGACGGCGGCCGCCATCGCGGCCTTCCGCGACGACGCGGCGCACGAGGGCGAGCACGGCGCGGATGCGGTCCTGCCACGCGAGCTGCCGGCGGCCGAACCGATGCCGCTGCCCGAGGAGCCGGAAGCCACGAGCGCCGACGCCACGTTCGAGGCGCCCGAGGTTGTGACCACGGCCGAGGCGGTGACGACGGTCGAGGCGGTGGACAGCGAAACCGAGGCCGCGGCCGCCTTTGCCGAGAGCGTCGCGGGCGAGTTGGAGGCCGAACCGACGCCCGATACCGACTTCGAGGACCGCGGTGCCGAGCCCGAGATCGAGTCCGCCGTGCCGCCGATGGTCACCGCAGTGGAAGAGGGAGGTGCTGCTGTCGAGCCGATGCCGTCGCCCACTCCCGAGGTTGATGTGGCGCCTGGCCCCGAGGTCGAAGGGCCCGCCCCGGCTCAGGACGACGTCGCCGCCGTGGCCCCGTCGGATGCCACCGAGGCGGCAGAGGAGCCCTCACCCATCGAGGCCGAGGAGGAACCGGCTCCCATTGAGGCCGAGGAGGAACCCGCCCCTCCCGTACCCACGCTCGAGGAGCCGGCACCCGGCGAGGAGCCCGAGCCGATCGCGGCCACGCTGGCGACCACCGAACCAGAGCCGGAGCCTGAGCCGATCGAATGGGACCCGGAGCGATACACCGTCGAGATCGTCGAGCCGGACTGGTACGCGGACGAGCAGGCGGAAGCCTTCGCGCCGGCATCGGCCCCGGCGCCCCCGCCGGCGGTCGAGGCCGAACCCGAGGCACCTGCGGCCGCTGCCGACGCCGGCGAGCCGCCCGTGACGAGCCCGCCATCCTCGCCCTCGCCCTCGGGCGGCGAGGAGACGATGCTGTGGTTCGGCCAGGCGACCGCAGGAGGCGCCGGTGGACGAGGGCGCGGACGAGATCGAGAGCGTCGGGGCAGCGCCACGCTCGGCGGCGGCGCCGGTGCCGGGTTCCCAGGAGCTCGACGAGGCGCTGGCCGCGTTGGAGGCTCTGTCCCGCGGGACCACGACCACGCCCGATCCGCCGTCCGAGCCGTCGGCCGACGAGAGCTGGCCACCGGCCCACGGCGCCCAGGGGTCGCCGGTCGACGCCGTCGCTGCTCCTCCAGAGCTCGATGTGTCCGACGACACGAACACGCCCGCCGGGCTGCTGCCATCGGTGCGGCCACCCGCGACGTCCGCCTCGCGGGCGTATCGGCGGTTGCGGCGGATCTTCCCGGGCTGAGTCAGACCTCCGGGGCCGAGTCAGACCTCCGGGGCCGAGTCAGGCACCAGGGCCGAGGTGGTATCCGAGGCGGCGGGGGATCCTGCTCAGCTGTCGCAGCACCGGGTTCGGTGATCGGCCGGCCTCTTCGGCGTCCTCGCGGCGGATCATCGCCTCGCGCATGACTCGCGCGCCGATCCAGCGCACCGGCTCGGGCGGGAATGGCGGCCCTGGCCGCCGGCCGACGAAGGGAAGGCGAGTGATCGCGTCGTCGGAGCCGAGTGCCAGCGCCGCGAGCACGCGGCCCATGAGATGCGACGGCGCCACGCCATTGCCGGAGTAGCCCGCCGCCACGTGGAGGCGTCCTCCATGGGCGGACCAGACGTGCGGCAGGTGATCCGGGCTGATGTCGATCGGCCCGCCCCAGGCATCGGTCAGGCGGACGTCGCGCAGCTGCGGGAAGAACCAGCGGAAGGCGAACGCCGCACGCCGGGCAGCGCCGACGTCGTCGGTGAACGAGGCGCCGATGCGGCCGCCGAAGCCGGGCCGCCCGCCCCCGGCACCGATGGCGATCCGTCCCTCGCGAGTCACATGGAGGTAGTGGACGCTGAAGCGCGCGTCGACGATCGACTCGCCGCCGGTCCAGCCGAGCTCGCCGGCGACGAGGTCGGGGATCGGCTCGGAGCGGACCATGTAGCTGCCCCACGCCAGGATGCGATGCCGCGCCATCGGCCAGGCGGCGGCCCACGCGTTCACCGCCAGCACCACGTGCCCGGCACGCACCTCGCCGGCGGGGGTGCGGACCGCCAATCGTCCTCCACCGGGGTCGCGCACCCCGATCGCGCGCGTGCCCTCGTGGATCGTGGCCCCCTGTTCGAGGCACACCCGCCGCAGCCCGCGCGCCAGGCGCGCCGGGTGCACGGTGGCGCCGTCGCGCATGAGCGCCCCGCCGCGAAACCGTGGCGACCGGCACCGGGCCGCGACCTCGCTGGCGTCCAGGGCTCGAAACGCGTCGGGATCGCCGAGCTTTGCGGCCACACGCACGTCGTCGGTCATGCGGCCGTCATGCATCGGTGTGGTGGAGACCACCAGCATTCCCGCTCGGCGGTAGTGGGCGTCGACACCGTGTCGCTCGCACCACGAGCCGATCTCGTCGACCGACCGCGCCACCTCGACCAGGCACGCCCGGGCGCCCTCTGTTCCGAACGCCTCCACCAGGCCGGAGGCCTCGTCCCACCAGCTGTTGACGAAGCCACCGTTGCGACCCGACGGCCCGCCGCCGCAGATGTCGGCCTCCAGCACGACCACCCGCAGGGACGGATCTGCCACGAGAAGCTGGTGGGCCGTCCACAGCCCGGTGTACCCGCCGCCCACGATCGCGATATCCGCCTCGGTCGTCCCCTCGAGCGCCGATAGCGGCGTGGGGTCGCCCTCGTCCGCCAGCGCCTCGCGCAGCCAGGGCGATCGCTGGCCGCGTCCGGGAAGGAGGGCTCGGTCGGCATCGGTCAGGAGGCGGTCGTCCACGCCCCGACGATAGCGGGCTACCATCGGCACATGACCCGATACGACGCGCGCACCGCCCTCGTGGTGGTCGACCTCCAGAACGACTTCGCCGATCCGGCCGGGAGCCTGTCTGTCGCCGGCGGCGATGCCATCGTGCCGACCGTGAACGCTCACGTCCGGGAAGCCATCGAGGGGGGCGCGCTGGTCATCGCGACGCAGGACTGGCACCCCGAGTCGACGCCGCACTTCGCGAAGGACGGTGGCGTCTGGCCGGTGCACTGTGTCGGTGGCACGTGGGGCGCGGAGCTTCACCCGGCGTTCGAGCTACCCGCCGATGCGCCGCGCGTCCGAAAGGGCACGAACGGGGAGGACGGCTACTCGGGGTTCACGATGAGCGACCCGGCGACCGGAGAGGAGATCCCGACCGAGCTCGAAGGCCTGCTGCGCGAGCAGGGGATCGAGCGCGTCGTCGTATGCGGCCTCGCCACCGACCATTGCGTGAAGGCGACGGCGCTCGACGCGTCGCGCCTCGGCTTCGAGACCGTCGTGCTCGCTGAGGCGGTTGCGGCCGTGAACCTCGAGCCGGGGCACGGCGACCGTGCCCTCGACGAGATGCGCGAGGCTGACGTCAGGCTGGCCTGACCCGTCGTCCGTCGGCGGCAGTCACTCGGCGCGTCGCTGGCGTGTCCAGCCAATGAGCACGATACCGGCGACGACGGCCGCCGCCCCGATCAGCACCCACGTTCGATCAGCCGTCATGAACGAGCTCGGTGCGAACGGCAGGTCGAGGCCCTGGGCGATCCAGACGGCGCCCGCCAGCACGAGCACGATCCCGAGGACGAGCGATACCGGGCGCATGCCCCGATGGTATGAGCAAATTCCACTTGCAGCGCGCGGGCGTGGGCGCAATACTCCGCGCGTCGGGCCGCAGAATCGCGGCGCCACCACCCAATCGGTACCCTCCCCAGCGCGTCCAACCGTCGGTCTCGGGGCAGTGGCACGAGCCCGGGCCGGCGTCGAGCGACGAGCAGCACCGAAGCGGTTCAACCACAGTTGGGAGGGGTCTTCGTGACCTACACCGATCAGGTGATCACCTGCAGCGATTGCGGAATCGACTTCGTGTTCTCCGCATCCGAGCAGGAGTTCTTCGCGGAGAAGGGCTTCGCGTCCGCTCCGAAGCGCTGCTCCTCGTGCCGCGCACAGCGCCGGGCATCCGGCGGTGGGGCGGGAGCGAGCAGCTACGGCAATGGCGGCGGATACTCGAGCGGCCCTCGCGAGATGCACGACGCCGTCTGCGCTCGCTGCGGCAACGACACCCAGGTGCCATTCCGGCCGACGGGCGCGCGGCCCGTGTACTGCTCCGACTGCTTCCGGATGATGCGCGGCTAGCCCACGCCTCATTCGCGACGCCGATGCGGGCGGTCCCTCTGGGCCGCCCGTTTCCCATGCCCGCGGATAGATGCTCCTGGCGCCCGATCGATCGGCGCATCCTTCACCCAGGACTGGCGTTCGGCGCGGTCTCGAGCATTGATCGGCGAATACGCCACGGGAGCCCGGCCATCAGCAGGCTCCGGTGAATGGTTCGCTCATGCATGCGTTGGACGGGCCCAGACGTCGACGTCATGTGAAGGATCCGCCGTTCGATGATCAGCCGGAACCGGGGATTGGCCTCCTGGCGATCCAACGAGCGCTGCGCCGTATCATTGTGGCGACCCCTCTCGTTCGGCAGACAACTTGCGGAGCACCCTCACATGACCTCCCCGCACGACGACTGGCGCGAGCTCGCCGCCCAGCTCCGCGTCGACTCCATCCGATCCAGCAGCGCGGCGGGCAGCGGCCATCCCACGAGCTCGATGTCGGCCGCGGACCTGATGGCGGTTCTCATGTCGAAGTACCTCCACTACGACTACGACAACGCCGACGACCCGCGTAACGACCACCTCATCTTCAGTAAGGGCCACGCGTCGCCACTGGTGTACGCGATCTTCAAGGCCGCCGGCGCGATCAGCGACGAGGAGATGCTCACGTTCCGCAGGTTCGGATCGCGCATCGAGGGTCACCCCACGCCCGTGCTGCCCTGGGTCGATGTCGCCACCGGCAGCCTTGGCCAGGGTCTCCCGATCGCGGTCGGAGTGGCGCTGACCGGGAAGCGCCTGGATCGGCTCGGCTACCACGTCTGGTGCCTGTGCGGCGACTCGGAGATGGCCGAGGGCTCGATGTGGGAGGCGTTCGAGGCCGCGGCGCATCAGAGCCTCGACAACCTCACCGCCATCATCGACGTCAATCGGCTCGGGCAGACCGGTCCCACCATGCACGGATGGGATCTCGACGCCTACCAGAGGCGCGCGGAGGCGTTCGGCTGGAAGGCGATCGAGGTGGATGGCCACGACGTCGCAGCCATCGACCAGGCCTACGCCGAGGCGGTGGCGACCACCGGGCAGCCGTCGGTGATCATCGCGCGGACCGAGAAGGGGCACGGAGTCAAGGCCGTGGCCGACCAGCCCGGCAAGCACGGCAAGCCGCTGGACGACCCCGATGCCGCGATCGCGGAGCTGGGCGGGATCCGGGACATCCGGGTGCAGGTCCCCAAGCCGGAGATCGACGGCCAGCCGCATGCGTTCCCGACCGAGAACCTCACGCTGCCGGTCTACGAGCCCGGGACGAAGGAGGCGACCCGCAAGGCCTTCGGCGACGCCCTGGTTGCCATCGGCAAGGCCGACGGCAGGGTGGTGGCCATCGACGGCGAGGTGGGCAACAGCACGTATACCGAGGAGTTCGCCACGGCATTGCCCGAGCGCTTCTTCCAGGCCTACATCGCCGAGCAGCAGATGGTCGCGATGGCCGTCGGCATGCAGGTCCGCGACTGGAAGCCGTTCGCGGCGACCTTCGCCGCCTTCCTGGCGCGCGCGTACGACTTCGTGCGCATGGCGGCGGTCAGCCGGGCCAACATCTCGCTGGCCGGATCGCATGCCGGCGTCAGCATCGGCGAGGACGGGCCGTCACAAATGGCCCTCGAGGACCTGGCCGCCTTCCGCGCGGTCCACGGATCGACCGTCCTGTATCCGTGCGACGCGAACCAGACCGCCGCGCTGGTGCCGCAGATGGCGGACCGGAAGGGAATCGTCTTCATGCGGACGACTCGCGAGAAGACGCCCATCCTGTATGAGCCGGGCGAGGAGTTCCGGATCGGCGGCTCCCGTGTGGTGAGGCGGTCGGGAGACGACACGGTGACGCTCATCGGCGCCGGGATCACGCTTCACGAGTCGATCAAGGCTGCCGACGTGCTCGCCGGCGAAGGGATCAGCGCACGGGTGGTGGACTTGTACAGCGTGAAGCCGATCGACGCGGACACGATCCGGCAGGCCGGGCGCGAGACGGGCGCGATCATCACCGTAGAGGATCATTGGCCGGAAGGCGGGATCGGCGAGGCGGTGCTGGAGGCACTGGCCGAGGAGCAGCCGCACCCGGTGGTCCGCAAGCTGGCGGTGCGCGACATGCCCGGCTCCGGGACGCCCGCCGAGCTGCTCCATGCCGCCGGCATCGACGCCGATTGCATCGCCGACGCGGCGCGCACCCTGGCGCGCCGGCCGCAGCACGTGGAGGCCGAGACGAGATGACGAACGCACTGCATCGGCTGCATGCCGACCAGGACCAGAGCCCCTGGATCGACTTCATCGACCGCGACCTGCTGACGAGCGGCAAGCTCGAGCAGCTGGTGACCGATGGGATCCGTGGCCTCACCAGCAACCCGACGATCTTCGCCAAGGCAGTCGCCACCGGGCAGTACGACGAGCTGATCCGCCGCGAGATCGAGGCCGGCGACGGGGCGCGGGAGATCTATGAGCAGATCGCCGTGAGCGACGTCGGCGATGCGGCCGACGTGCTGCGACGCGTCTACGACGAGGCCGACGGCGCCGACGGCTTTGCCAGCATCGAGGTCGAGCCCGACCTGTCCGAGGACACCGATGGCACCGTCGCCCGGGCCCGGGAGCTGTGGTCCACGCTCGCGCGCCCGAACGTGTTCATCAAGATCCCGGCGACCCCGGCCGGCATCCCGGCCATCGAAACAGCCATCGGCGAGGGCATCAATGTCAACGTGACGCTGATGTTCAGCGTCGAGGTCTATCGCGAGGTGGCGCGGGCCTACATCGCCGGACTGCGCCGCAGGCTGGAAGGCGGCGAGGACGTCTCGCGCGTCGCCAGCGTCGCAAGCTTCTTCGTCAGCCGCGTGGATACCAAGATCGACAAGCGGCTCGACGAGCTGGGCGACCCGACGGCGTTGGCCCTCCGCGGCCGGGCGGCGATCGCGAACGCGAAGCTGGCGTACGAGGCGTTCGGCCAGATCTTCGGTGGCGAGGAGTTCGCCGACCTTCGAGCGGCCGGCGCGCGCGTCCAGCGTTGCCTGTGGGCCAGCACCAGCACCAAGAATCCCGAGTACCGCGACGTCCTGTACGTCGAGGAGCTGATCGGGCCGCAGACCGTCGACACCATGCCCATCGAGACGATCACCGCCTTCCTGGACCACGGCAAGCTGGAGCGCACGCTGGATCGGGACCTCGAGGGTGCCAAGCAGACGATTCGGGAGATCGAGGCGCTCGGAATCAGCCTGGAGCAGGTCACCGATGAGCTGATCGTCGAGGGCGTGGCGAGCTTTGGGAAGAGCTTCGACGAGCTGCTCGAGACGATCGAGTCCAAGCGCCAGGAGCTCGCCCCGGCATGAGCGACCTCGAGGCCGCCATCGCGAGGCGGCTGGAGGCGTTCACCACGGACCGCGTCGCCGAGCGCCTGTGGGCGAAGGACGGCACGCTGTGGGCCGCGTCGGGCAAGCCGCCCGAAGAGATCGCCGGCTGGCTCGGCTGGCTCGACCTGCCGGAATCGATGGCGGCGCGAGTGACGGAGCTCGAGCACCTCGCGCGCGACGTGCGAGAGGACGGCTACCGTCGCGCGGCCGTCCTGGGCATGGGCGGCTCGAGCCTGGCGCCGGAGCTGTTCAGCCGGGTCTTCGGCTGGGCCGGCGGCCCGGCCGGCACCGGGGCAGCCGCTGCGGACGGCCTCGAGCTTCGGATCCTCGACTCTACCCACCCCGACGCGGTGCGGGGCTTCCGATCGTGGGCGTCGGAGCAGCGCACCCTGTTCATCGTCAGCTCCAAGTCGGGCACCACGAGCGAGCCGAACGCCTTCCAGGCGGCGATGGCGGAGATCGCGCCGGCCCTCGACTTCGTGGCCATCACCGACCCCGGCACCTCGCTCGGCGACCTGGCCCGCGCCCAGGAGTTCCGCGCCATCGTCGAGGCGCCGCCCGACGTCGGTGGGCGGTACTCGGCACTCACCGTGTTCGGGCTCGTGCCGGCCGCGCTGCACGGCGTGGACATCGGTGGGCTGCTGGCTCGGGCGCGTGCCATGGCCGACGCGTGCCGTGAGCCGGAGGGGGCCCGGAACCCCGGCCTCGCGCTCGGCGCGGCCATTGGCGAGGCGGCAGTGGCTGGCCGCGACAAGCTCACCATCCTGACCTCGGCGCGCATCGCTTCCTTCGGCGACTGGGCAGAGCAGCTGGTTGCGGAGAGCACCGGCAAGGCGGGCACCGGCGTCGTGCCGATCGTGGGCGAGCCCATCGGTCTCCCCGAAAGCTACGGCGACGACCGGTGCTTCGTGTTCCTGACCCTCGTCGACGAGCCCCACGATGAGCTGCGCGCCTTCGCGGCCAGCCTGAGCGAGCACGGCCACCCGGTCCATCACATCGCCATCGGGGAGCCGCTCGACATTGGTGCGGAGTTCGTGCGCTGGGAGGTGGCGACGGCCGCGGCCGGCATCGTGCTCGGGATCGATCCGTTCGACCAGCCCAACGTCCAGGAGAGCAAGGACGCCACCAGGGACCTGCTCGAGGCATATCGGGCGAACGGTGCTCTGCCGCAGCCGATGCCGCTCGTCAGCGAGGCAGGGCTCGCGGCCACCGCCGATCCCGCGACGCTCGGCGACACGCCGGTCACCGTCGACGGCGCGGTCACGCAGCTGCTCTCACTGGTGCGCCCCGGACGGGACTACGTGGCGCTGCTCGCCTACGTGCCGATGGACCCGGACGTCGTCGATCGGCTCCAGCGGATCCGGGCGCGCATCGGGGAAGCGACCGGCGCCGCCATCACGCTGGGATTCGGCCCGCGCTTCCTCCACTCGACCGGCCAGCTGCACAAGGGTGGGCCGGATACCGGCGTCTTCTTCCAGATCACCGCAGATCCGGCCAAGGACCTGCCGATCCCCGGCTGGCAGGAGTCGTTCGGGACGCTGATCGCGGCGCAGGCGCTCGGCGACCTGACGTCGCTCCAGCGGCGCGGCAGGCGGGCGCTGCGGCTGCACCTGGCCGAGCTGGACGCGGGCCTCGCGCGGCTGGACGCGATGGTCGACGCCGCGGTATCGGTCTGACGCCCACCGACACGAACTGAGCAAGGAGCAGTCGATGCAGGTCGCGATCGCCGGATTGGGGAGGATGGGCGCCGGGATGGCGCGACGCGCCGCGCGCGGTGGTCACGATGTCGTCGCGTGGAACCGGACCGAGTCGGTGACCGCGGAGGTCGCGGCCGAGCCGGAGAACGAAAGCAGGATCGCCGTGGCCGAGCCCATCGAGCGGCTGCTGGAGCTCATGACCCCGCCGCGCCATGTCGTGGTCAGCGTGCCCTCCGGCGCCGCCACCGACGCCTTGATCGAACAGCTGGCCGGCATCCTCGAGCCTGGCGACGTGATCGTCGACGCCGGGAACAGCCGCTTCCACGACTCGAAGCGGCACGCCGCCGAACTGGCGGAGAAGGGCATCGAGTGGCTCGACATGGGGGTGTCGGGCGGCGTATGGGGCCTGCAGGTCGGGTTCTGCGCGATGTTGGGTGGCAAGCGCGAGGTCTTCGATCGCTTCGAGCCGGTCGTCAAGACGCTGGCCCCCGAGAACGGATACCTGTACTGCGGGCCTGCCGGCGCGGGGCATTACACGAAGATGGTTCACAACGGCATCGAGTACGGGATCATGCAGGCCTACGGGGAGGGATTCGACATCCTGCACGCCGGCGAGTACGACCTCGATCTCGCCGCGGTTGCGCGGATGTGGAACAACGGATCGGTGATCCGCTCCTGGCTGCTGGAGCTGGCCGGGAACGCCTTCGAGAAGGAAGGAAGCGACCTGGAGGGCATCCGTGGCTGGGTGGCGGACTCCGGCGAGGGGCGCTGGACCGTGGCCGAGGCGATCGACCACGACGTGCCGGCGCCCGTCATCACGCTGAGCCTGCTGCAGCGCTTCCGCAGCAGGCGCGATCCAGACTCCTACTCCGATCGCGTCCTCGCCGCCCTGCGGAACGAGTTCGGCGGTCACGCCCTGAAGGACCGCGAGTAACGCCGACGATGGCCACGCGGACGTCGACCGTCGACACCAGCGGCAACGGGGCCGGCGCGGGATCTGCGTCCACCGTTCAGGCCAATCCGCTGCGCGAGGGACTGCGCCTCGAGCGGATGGCCGAGCCGTGCACGATGGTCATCTGCGGGGCGACCGGCGACCTCACCGAGCGAAAGCTGGCTCCTGCCCTCTACAACACGCTGCTCGGTGGCTTCCTGCCGCCGGAGTTCACCGTGGTCGGCTTCGCGCGTCGCGAGCTCAGTGACGACGAGTTCCGCCAGCACCTGCTGGATGGCATCAACAAGCACAGCCGCAACCGCCCGGCGAAGCCGGCGATCTGGGAGTCGTTCGCGCGCGGCATCGAGTATCACCGCGGCGATCTCGACGACCCGGCGGCGTACGCGGAGCTGGCCAAGCGCCTGGATCGGATCGACCGCGACCGGGGTACGGCCGGCAACCGCCTCTTCTACCTCGCGGTCCCGCCCGCGATGTACCCGGACATCGTCAACCAGCTCGACCAGGCTGGGCTGGCAGCCAGCGGCCAGCGTCGGCGAACCGGGCCGAACCGCGGGTGGACGCGCGTCATCGTCGAGAAGCCATTCGGCTACGACCTGGAGAGCGCTCGCACCCTGAACCGCGTGATCTCCGACGTCTTCGACGAGAACCAGGTCTTCCGCATCGACCATTACCTCGGCAAGGAGACCGTCCAGAACCTGGCGGTCTTCCGCTTCGGCAACGGGCTGTTCGAGCCGATCTGGAACCGCCGTTACATCGACTCGGTGCAGATCACGGTGGCCGAGACAGTCCACGTCGAGGGACGCGGCGACTTCTACGACCAGACCGGCGCGCTGCGCGACATCGTCCAGAACCACGCCCTCCAGCTGATGGCCATGTTCGCCATCGAGCCTCCGGTCGAGTTCGATGCCGAGGATCTGCGCGACGAGAAGCTCAAGGTCCTGCGCGCGGTGAAGCCAATGACGCCCGCCGACGTTGCGGCCAACGTCATCCGCGGCCAGTACGTCTCCGGCTGGGTCGAGGGCGAGCGCATCCCGTCGTTCCGCGACGCGCCCGAGGTCGCGCCCGACTCGCAGACCGAGACGTTCGTGGCGCTCAAGCTCGGGATCGACTCGTGGCGCTGGGCGGGCGTGCCGTTCTTCATCCGCACCGGCAAGGCGCTTCCCAGCCGGGTCACCGAGATCGCGGTGCAGTTCAAGCGCGCGCCGCTGGCGCTGTTCGCCCGGGCCGGCGTGCCGCAGATCGACGACAACATCCTCGCCATCCGGGTCCAGCCCGACGAGGGCATCCTGCTGCGCTTCGGCGCCAAGGTCCCCGGCCAGGGGCTGCAGATTCGCAACGTCAACATGGACTTCCGCTACGGGTCGAGCTTCGCGGTCGACTCGCCGGACGCCTACGAGACGCTGCTCCTCGACGCGATGGTCGGCGACGCCAGTCTGTTCACGCGGAACGACGAGGTCGAGCGCGCCTGGCAGATCCTCCAGCCGATCCTCGATGCGTGGGGGAGCGGCATCGGTGGACCGCTGCACTTCTACGCCGCGGGGACGTGGGGACCGCCGGCGGCCGACGAGCTGCTGGAGCGCGAAGGTCGCGCCTGGCGGAGGCCATGACCGAGCCCGATCACGTCGTCCACGAGGAGCAGACGGTCCATCGGCGACTCATGCGCTTCGGTGAGGCGGAGAGCCTCGCGACGCCGATGTGGGTGGAACGCGACACCAGCGTGCGTGCCGTCGCCGGGCATCTCGCCTCCCTGTGGGACGCTCCCGCCCATCTTGACGAGGGCGGATCGCCGACCGTCACCGAGAAGGGCCTGCCGCATGCCCGCGCTTCCGTGCTCAATCTCATCGTCACGGTCGTCGACGATGCGGCCGCCGACCGTGTGGTCCGCACGCTCCTCGACCTCGGCGTGCGCCATCCGTCGCGCGCGGTCGTCCTCGTGCCGGAGCCCGGAACGGGGGAGTCGCCGCTCGATGCCCGCATCAGCACCCACTGTCACGACGCCGTCGGCGGCGGCGACCAGGTCTGCTACGAAGAGGTCGTGCTCACCGTGCGCGGCGAGGCGGCAGCGCATCTCAGCGGCGTCGTGGCGCCGCTGCTCATCCACGATCTGCCCACCCACGTCTGGTGGCCGGGCGATCCGCCGTTCAACGACCCCGTGTTCGACCAGCTCGTCGAGCTCGGCGATCGGCTCATCGTCGACTCGGCGGACTTCGCCGACCTGCTCGGTGGGCTGCGTCGGCTGGCGAACCTCCGCCGGCGGAGCGGCGTCGGCGACCTCAGCTGGGAGCGCCTGACGTGGTGGCAGGAGCTGACCGCGCAGTTCTTCGACTCGCCTCGCTTCCGCCGCTATCTGCCCAACCTCAGCCGCCTCCGGATCCAGTACGCGGTCGCGCCGTCCGCATCGGCCCGCCACGACGAGGACGAGGAGATCGCTCCCGGCACCGCGGCGCCGATGGCCGAGGCGCTGCTCTACGCCGGCTGGATCGCGACGCGCCTCGGCTGGAGGCGATATCGCACGCTGGAGCCGATCTCCGACGCCGGCTTCCGGCTCCGCCTCGAGGGCAAGCACGAGATGGTCGACCTGTTGCTCGAGCCGGTCGTCACCGACACCGCGCGGCCCGGCGATCTCGTCTCGGTCCGCCTCCGCTCCCTGGGCGAGACCGGCGCGGCCGAGTTCATCATCGATCGCGACGGCGACGACGCCATGGTCGCCACGAACGCGGACGGCATGACCGCCCTGCTGCGACGGCTCAGCATGGAGACGCCAACGGAGTCGGAGCTGCTCAGCTCCCAGCTCACGCTCGACCGCGCGGACCGCGTCTACGAGGACGCCATGCGGGCCGCGGCCATCCTCCTCGCGTCCGCACGCGAGGCTGCCGCGTGACCCGCTTCACGGTGCTCCCTGACGCTGAGGCGGTCTGCGCCGCGATGGCCGACCGCGTCGTCGAGTCGGCCGTGAAGGCGATCGACGAGAACGGCATCTATCGCATCGCGCTCTCCGGCGGCAGCACGCCCAAGACCGTCTACCCGATGATCCTCGAGCCACGCCGCCGCGACGCGGTCGACTGGAGCCGGGTCGAGTTCTTCTGGGGCGACGAGCGCACCGTGCCGCCGGACGACCCGGAGTCGAACTTCGGCGTGGCGTACCGGATGTTCATCGCGCACCTGCCGAACGTGCGTCCCGATCGGATCCACCGCATGCAGGCCGAGGCGCCCGACCTCGACCTCGCCGCGATGTCCTACGAGAGCGAGCTGCGGCTGGCCTTCAACGCCCGCGGCGACGAGCCGCCCGCGTTCGACTTCATCTGGCTCGGCATGGGGCCCGACGGCCACACCGCCAGCCTGTTCCCCGGCTGCGATGCCCTGGGAGAGACCGAACGCTGGGTCGTCGGAACCTGGGCGCCGTTCCTGAACGCGTGGCGCATGACGCTCACCTTTCCGGTGCTGAATGCCGGCCGACGCGTTGTCTTCGCAGTGGAGGGGGCGAACAAGGCCGATGCCCTGCGCGCCATCCGGGCCGGCGGCTCCGGCATGCCGGCCGAGCGCGTCGCCGGCGACCAGGTCGAGTGGCTGGTCGACGCGGCAGCCACCGACGAGTCGGCCGAGGCGGCCTGAACGATGCCGCCGCTGGCCTGGCTGGCCGTCGCCCTCGTCGCCGGCGTGGCCGCCTACCTGGTGGGCTGGCCCGCGTGGCAGTCCTACCGGTCGCGCGAGTCGCGCGACGTCAACACCGAGCGCTACCTCCAATGGCGCGGACGCGCCGACCGCGTGTCGACCACCTCGACCCGCGAGGGAATGACGAACGAGGAGCGACGCCGGATCTATGGCGGGGGCGCGCTGGCAGTGGTCGGCGTGGTAGCGCTGCTCCTGTTCTTCGCCGGCTCCTGACCGATGCGGGTCGAGCTGCTGTACGCGGAGGACGATCCGGCCTCGATGCCGGCACGCCAGAACCTGGTCGAGGTGCTCACCGAGGACGCCTTCGAGACACCGATCCAGATGGTGGCCGTCGGCTCCGCCGAGGACGCGGAGCTGCTCGACATGCGAGGCAGCCCCACGATTCGGATCGACGGCGTCGACATCGACCCCGACTGGGGTGGCCCGCTCGGCCTCGCGCCTCGCGACTACGGGGATGGGCCGGTTCCGCCCAAGGACCTCATCCGCCGCGCCGTCGAGCGCGCGCGCGGGTGGAGCCACACGCCGCGCGGCTGATGCTGGCCGGCGTCCTTCGGGCGTTTTTCCTGTGGCTCGCGAACCGGCGCTGGATGGGTCGGATGGCCATGGCCACGCCGCTGGTGCGGCGCATGCCGCATCGGTTCGTGGCCGGCACGACCCTCGACGAGGCGGTGGACGCCGTGCGCACCCTGAACGCTGGCGGCGCCAGCGCCACGCTCGACGTCCTGGGCGAGGCGGTGGCCGACCGAGCCGCGGCGGACCGCGCGGCCGCCGCGTACGTGGAGACCATCGACCGCATCGCGGCCGAGGGGCTGGACGCCAACGTCAGCATCAAGCTCACCCAGATGGGGCTCGACCTCGGGGTGGAGGAGTGCCTCGCGGTGTTGGCGCCCGTGGTGGCGGCCGGTGCCCGCCACGGGGTGTTCATCCGCATCGACATGGAGTCGTCCGCCTACACCGACCGCACGCTGGAGGTCATCGACCGTCTCCGCGCCGATGGCTGCGACGTGGGACCGGTCATCCAGGCCTACCTGCATCGATCGCCGGCCGACATCGAGCGGCTGGCCGCCGATCGCGTCCGCACCCGCATCTGCAAGGGTGCCTACTCCGAGCCTCCTGAAGTCGCGCTGCAGGACCGCGCGGCCATCGGCGACGCCTTCGTGACGCTCACCGAGCGCATGCTCGACGCCGACGCATACCCCGGGGTCGCCACGCACGATCCGGAGATGCTCGAGCGCGTGAGCGCGACCGCGCGTCAGCGCGACATCGGTCCGGACCGCTTCGAGTTCCAGATGCTGTACGGCGTGCGGCGCGACCTCCAGCGCCAGCTGCTGGCAGATGGGTACCGGATGCGGGTCTACGTGCCGTTCGGCACCGAGTGGTACCCGTACTTCATGCGCCGCCTGGCGGAACGCCCAGCCAACGTGGTGTTCGTGGTGCGCAGCGTGTTCGGCGAGCGCAACTGATCGTTGGTGGGTGGAGCGTCCGTATATACGGATATACGCCGCGTCAAATGCATCCGGCGACGGCATGGGCGTAGACTCGGGGCCAGCCCATGTCCGCCAACAAACGGCCGAGCACCTCGAGCCTCCGCCGATACCTGACATCCCGTCCGTTCATCGCGGTCGCCGACATCCGGCGCCGATTCGGCCTCGATCCCGAGGCGATGAGCGTGGTCTCCCGCAACGGGACCACCGCCTTCATCGGGCTGCCCGAGCGCGAGGCGACGAAGCTCCAGGACCTGTGGCAGCGCGACGAGGTGGGCGTCGAGCTCTCCGTCGAGGTCCGCGCCCCGGTCGTCGTCGGCGTCTATCCGATGCGGATCGCCCGCTTCGTCCTCGACCAGGCCGTCGACCGGCAACGGTTACGTGAACGGCAATGTCAACGGCAACGGCAACGGGCAGCATCATCCCGAGCCGCCGTCGCCCTCCCCCTCGGTGCCTGAGGTCGCCCGGCCCGAGCCGATCTACCGCCGGCCGGCCCCCGAGGTGGCTCGCGAGGACGCCGCCGCCGAATGAGGGTCGGCGCGGTCGTCGACGACCTCATGCTCTTCAGCCGCATCGACGCCGCCGCGTCGGCTGCCGGCGCGACTCTCGTGCGCGTTTCCTCGCCTGCGGAACTGCCTCAGGACCTTGACCTGGTGCTGGTCGACTGGTCCGCCCGTGACCCCTCCTGGGCCGATGCGCTGCGCGCCTCCCCGGCCCGGGTCGATCCTCTTCGGCCGCCACACCGATCTGGAGGCCCACGCCGCCGCGCGTGCGGCCGGCCTGGGTCCCATGTGGGCGCGATCGAAGCTCATCGCGGACCTGGCGACGGTCCTCGAGGTGCGACCGACAGCGTAGCCTCAGCCAACCGAGTGTTGACCACACGCATCGGCTAGTTATGCGCGGCCGCAATTCTAGGGGTTGTCGACGACGATCAGATCGGGGTAATGTCGCCCGGTACTAATGACCTAGGGAAGTACCACTCCGAATCCGAGCACCGGACGGTACTACCGACCAGTAACGCGTACGGACGAGATCCGAAGCGACAGGACTTCCCTGAGTCTCGCTGCCGCCAGTCACGGCTGGAGGGGGTTGTCTTGTTGCGCGTCGCCCTGTCTGTTCGCCCCGTCTTCTGCGCGGCCTCACTGCCGCTGCGGCAGACCTCGTCATCGTCCGCTCCATCCTCCCAGCTCGATGGGCCGTGTGGCCCGAGAGGGGGCTGAGCCATCATGCGAGCACTCGTTTCCTGGAGCGCACGGTTCCGGATCCTGGTTCTCGGTGCCGCTTTGGGGGTGATGGTCGTCGGGATCGTCCAGCTCCCCAGCGCATCGATCGACACGCTGCCCGAGTTCGCGCCTCCCTACGTCGAGATCCAAACCGAGGCGCTCGGGTTGTCGGCAGAGGAAGTCGAGCAGCTCGTGACTGCCCCGCTCGAGTCCAAGCTCCTCGCCGGGGTCGCGTTCGTCGACACGATGGAGTCGAAGTCGGTCCAGGGATTGTCGTCGATCCTCCTGACCTTCGAGCCGGGCACCGATCCGATCCGGGCTCGCCAGATGGTGAACGAGCGACTCACCCAGGCGCACATTCTCCCAAACGTCTCCCGTCCACCGGTGATGCTGCAGCCCCTGTCCTCCGAGAACCGGCTGATGATGGTCAGCCTGGCATCGGACGACCTGTCGCTCATCGAGCTGTCGGTGCTGGCGCGGTGGACGATCGCTCCGCGCCTGATGGGCGTGCCGGGCGTCGCGAACGTCGCGATCTGGGGTCAGCGCGAGCGACAACTCCAGGTCCTGGTCGATCCCGAGCGCCTCCGCGATGCAGGCGTCACGCTCGACGAGGTCGTTCGGACGACAGGAAACGCCCTGTGGGTTTCGCCGTTGACCTACCTGCAGGCCTCGACCCCCGGCACCGGCGGTTTCATCGACACGCCGAATCAGCGCCTGAACATCCAGCATGTCTTCCCGATCGACACCGCCGACGACCTCGCCCGGGTCGCCATCGAGACCACCGACCCGAGCGCGGCCGGGCTTCGGCTCGCGGACGTCGCCGACGTCGTCGAGGACCACCAGCCGATGATCGGTGACGCGCTGGTGGGCGATGAGCCTGGGCTGCTGCTGGTGGTCGAGAAGTTCCCCGGGGCCAGCACGCTGGACGTGACCGCAGGCGTGGAGAGTGCCATCGATGCGATGGCGCCCGGGCTCACGGGCGTCGAGGTCGACTCGAGCGTCTTCCGGCCGGCCGGCTACCTGGAATCGGCGTTGACGAACATCATGATCGCCGGCCTCCTCGGACTGGTGCTGTTCTCGCTCATCACGGTTGCGCTGCTCGCTGACTGGCGGGCTGCCGCCGTCGGGCTGGTTAGCATCGTTCTGTCATTCACTGCCGGCGCGCTCGTGCTCAGCCTGACGGGCAGCACGATCAACGCGATGGTCCTCGGCGGCTTTGCTGCGGCCGTGCTCATCGTTGTGGACGATGCGGTGCTCGGGGCTCATGCCGCTTCACGCCGTCCAAGGACGGAGGAGCTCGCCACGGGCGGCGACGCGACGTCGACGCTCGTCCGGGCGGTGGTCGGGGTGCGGACGCCCATGATGTACGCAACGGCCGCCATCCTCCTTACAGTTGTCCCGCTGTTCCTCCTCGGAGGCGTCGCGGGCGCCCTGCTCCCGTCAGCGCTTCTGGCGTACCTCGCCGCGCTCGCTGCCTCGATGATCGTTTCGCTTACCGTGGCGCCCGCTCTGATGGCGTGGGTCGCGGGTCGGGAGCGGCGGAGCGATCCCCCAGTCGTCACGCGCATCCAGCCCGGCTACGGGCGGGCGTTGTCGCGCCTCCTCGACCGGCCGCGCCCCGTCATCGTCGTCGCGGGAGCCGCTGCCGCGGCCTCGATCCTGCTTGTCGCCGTCGCGATCATGCCCGCGATGGGCGGCTCCGCGATCCCCGATCTGGTCCAACGCGACATCCTCATCAAGTTCGACGGAGCGCCAGGGACATCGCACACTGCGATGGACCGCGTGGTCGCAGCAGCGACGCGTGAGCTGCGCGCCGTCGATGGCGTGCAGAATGTCGGTGCGCACGTGGGCCGTGCGATCACCTCCGACCAGGTTGCCGGCATCAACGCCGGCGAGATCTGGGTAAGCATTGCTCCGGATGCGGAGTACGCGTCCACGATGCGCGCCATCGACGCCATCATCGCGGGGTACCCGGGTATGGCCGGGTCCGTGACCACGCACGGCGAAGACCGGCTCGACCGCGTGTACGATCCCTCAACGGCGGACATCACCGTCCGCGTCTCCGGCAGCGACCTCGAGGCGATGCGCACCAGCGCTGCGGAGGTCCGGGATGTCGTAGGGGCCATCGACGGGGTCGCGTCGGCGGCGGTGGAGCCGCAGATCGACGAGCCCGCGATCGACGTCGAGGTGGACCTCGACGCAGCAGCCGAACGCGGCCTTCGCCCGGGCGACGTGCGTCGCGCCGCCGCGATCATGCTGTCGGGCCTCGAGGTCGGCAGCCTGTTCGAGGAACAGAAGGTCTTCGAAGTCCTGGTCGTTGGAGCAGCCGAACATCGCCAGAGCTTCTCGAGTGTCGAGGACCTGTTGATCGAGAGTCCAGAGGGTGAGCTCGTCCGGCTCGGGGATGTCGCCGACGTGCGCGTGGCCGCGTCACCGACCGTCCTCCGTCGAGCGGCTGTCCAGGGCGCCATCGACGTCGGCATTACCGTCTCGGGCCGCGACGTCAGTGCGGTGCTGAACGATGTCGAGTCGACGATCGCGGCCATCGGCTTCCCGCTCGAGAGCCACGCCGAGGTTCTTCCCTACACCGCCGAGGGCGAGGCCAGAAAGACGGCGCTGATCGTGGCGGCCGCCGGGGCGACGGCTGCGATCTACCTGTTGCTGCAGGCTGCTGTCGGCAGCTGGGCGTTCGCCGCGCTCATGATGCTGGCGCTGGCGGCGTCCACCCTGGGCGGCGTCCTGGTCGCCTTTGCCGTGGGGGGCGCGGCTGCCCTCGCTTCGACACTCGGGCTGTTGGCAGTCCTCGGCTTCGCCATCCGTGCTGTGCTCCGCCAGGTCGACCATCACCGCCGCCTGACGATGCTGTCGGCGGAAGCACTCTCAACGAACCTTGTCCAGCGCGGAGCGCGCGAGCAGCTGGCGCCGACGCTCGTCGCCGCGCTCGCCGCCACAGCGGCCTTCCTGCCCGCCGCAGTGCTGGGCGGCCGAGAGGGACTAGAGGTCGTCCAGGCCGTGGCACTCGTGGCCCTCGGCGGACTGGCCTCGACGACGGTGGTGAGCCTGTTTGTCGTCCCAGTCCTCGTGTACCGCTTCGGCCCCATCGCGGAACCGGAGGCCGTCGCCGTCTCCATCGAAGAGGCTCGGGAGCCCCAGACAGTCGGAGCTGAGATGTGATGAAACCTCGTCGACCCCTGTTGGCCTTCGTCGCCCCGCTCGCCATCGCGCTGGCCAGCTCCGCGTGCTCCGCGGACCTGGCTCCAAGCGCGGAGGCACCCGCTGAAGTCGAGGAGATCGAGGGCTCGGAGCTGAGCCGGATCACGCTCTCGGCGCATGCCGCCGAACGGCTCGGGATCGCGACCTCGGCCGTCGCCGAAGCCGACGACCTGTTGGCGGTCCCCTACGCCGCCGTCTTGTACGACGCTGGAGGCAAAACCTGGGTCTACGCGAGCCCGGAAGAGAACGTGTTCATCCGTGATGAGATCGTGGTGGACCGGATCGACGGCGAGCTCGCCTATCTCGCCGACGGACCTCCCGTTGGGACCGAGGTCGTGACCACCGGCGCAGCAGAGCTGTACGGCACCGAGACCGGTGTCGGCGGCGGCCATTAGTCTCGGCTAGGGCGTACCGAGCATGTTGCGCGGCATCATCAGGGCCAGCCTTCGATTCCGCTACCTGGTCATCGCGATCGCGGTGGCGATGATGGTCATCGGCGTCAGCCAGGTACGGACGATGCCGGTGGACGTGTTCCCGGAATTCGCCCCGCCACGCGTCGAGGTCCAGACGCCCTCACTCGGTCTGGCGGCCAACGAGATCGAGTCGCTGGTGACCATCCCCCTCGAGCAGGCGCTGGCGGGGATCGAGAACCTCGACGTGATGCGGTCGAAGTCGGTGAACAACCTCTCGTCGATCCTGATGATCTTCGAGCCGGGGACCGACCTTCTGCTTGCGCGCCAGTTTGTGCAGGAGCGACTGGCACAGGTGGCGCCGACGTTGCCTAGCTGGACTGCTCCGCCCTTCATCATGCAGCCGCTCTCCTCCACCAGCCGGGTGATGAAGATCGGCCTGTCGTCGGACGAGCTGTCGCTGATCGATGTGTCAATGGTCTCGTACTGGACGATTCGCCAGCGGCTGCTTGGGGTCGAGGGGGTCGCGAACATAGCGATCTGGGGCGAGCGTAAGCGGATGGTCCACGTGATGGTCGACCCGGATCGCATGGCTGACGAGGGCGTCGCGATCGGCGCGGTCATGCAGGCCACGGCCGACGCCCTGGACCAAGGTGTTCTCCAATTCGCCGTCGGCAGCGCTGCCGGGACCGGCGGCTTCATCGACACTCCCAACCAGCGACTTGCCGTGAACCATGTTCCGGGGATCGTCGCCCCCGAGGATCTCGAGCGGGTCGTCGTCCTGAACCGAGACGGCGAGGAGGTGCCGATCACCCGGGTGGCCGATCTCGTCGAGGACCATCAGCCGCTGGTCGGCGACGCGGTCATCAACGACGGTCCAGGGATCATGCTGATCGTCGAGAAGTTCCCGTGGGCGAACACGCTCGACGTCACGCGCGGCGTGGAGGCGGCGCTCGACGACCTTGCGCCGGCGCTGGACGGGATCGAGATCGACTCCGAGATCTTCCGGCCGGCGACGTTCATCGAGACGGCGCTCGACAACCTGACGCGGGCCCTCCTTCTGGGCTCGCTGCTCGTCGTGCTGGTGCTGATCGTCTTCCTGTTCGAGTGGCGGACCGCCCTGATCAGCCTAGTGGCCATCCCGACCTCGCTGATGGCCGGCGTGCTCGTGCTCCAGGCCTTCGGCACGACGATCAACACCATGGTCCTCGCCGGCCTTGTCATCTCGGTTGGCGTCGTGGTGGACGATGCAATCATCGACGTCGAGAACATCCTCCGCCGCCTCCGCCAGCATCGGCGGGCGGGAAGTGCGCAATCGACCTCATCGATCATCCTCGAGTCGTCCCTCGAGGTCCGAAGCGCGATCATCTACGCGACCCTGATCGACGTCGTGGCAGTGACGCCCGTGTTCTTCATCGGGGGCCTGTCCGGCGCTTTCTTCCAGCCCCTCGTGGTGGCGTACGGGCTGGCCGTGCTGGCCTCGATGCTGGTCGCGCTGACCCTGACGCCGGCACTCGCCTATGTGCTGCTTCGCAGAGCGCCCGTCGAGCGTCACGAGTCGCCGATCGCCGAGCGCCTGCGCAATGGGTACGAGGCGGTGCTCTCTCGGATTGTGGGGAGACCGCGGCCGGCGTACCTGTCGGTGGGATCGGTGGTGCTCGCCGGCGCCGTCGTCTTCCCCCTGCTCGGGCAGTCGCTGCTTCCGGACTTCAAGGAACGGGACTTCCTCATGCACTGGGTTACTGCCCCAGGCACCTCGTTGCCGGAAGAGGTCCGCATTTCGACCAAGGCCTGCTCGGAGCTCCGCGAGATCGAAGGCGTCCGCAACTGTGGGTCGCATATCGGCCAGGCTCTGCAGGCGGACGAGGTCTACGGAGTCGACTTCGGCGAGAACTGGATCAGTGTCGACCCGGCCGTCGACTACGACGCGACCCTGGCGTCGGTCAACGAGGTCGTGCAGGGCTATCCCGGTCTGCGCCGAGATGTCCAGACCTACCTGAAGGAGCGCATCCGCGAAGTCCTCACTGGGTCGAGTGACGCGATCGTGGTCCGGCTCTTCGGCCCGGACCTCACGGTCCTGCGCGACAAGGCGCATGAGCTCGAGGAGGAGCTCGCGGAGATCGAGGGAATCATCGATCTCCATGTCGAGCTCCTGGCCGAGATTCCGCAGATCAGCGTGGAAGTCGATCTGGCGGCGGCGGACCGCTACGGGCTGAAGCCGGGTGACGTGCGCAGGGCGGCCGCCGCAATCATCGCGAGCGAGGAGGTCGGCGATACCTATCACACGAGCCGCATCTTCGACGTCCGGGTGTGGAGCTCGCCGGAGACGCGGGCAGACCTCACAGCCGTGGAGCGACTTCCGATCGAGACTCCGACCGGCGAGCACATCGCACTCGGGCAGCTGGCGAGGGTGGCGGTCGAAGCCACGCCGAACGCGATCAATCACGAGGACCTGGCGCGCCGCCTCGACGTGAGCGCGAACGTCGAAGGTCGAGATCTCGGCTCGGTGATCGGCGATGTGGAGGCCGCCATCGCCGATATCGACTGGCCCCTCGAGACGCACCCCGAGGTCCTCGGAGAGTTCCAGGAGCGACAGGAGGCCCAGAACCGACTTCTCCTGTTCGGGCTCGGCGCGGCGCTCGGCGTCCTGATCCTCCTGATCACCGCGTTCGGGAGCGTGCGCCTGGCCGTCCTCTTGTTCCTGACGCTGCCCTTCGCGCTGGTCGGTGGCGTGTTCGCCGCCTGGATCGGGGGCGGGGTGATCTCCCTCGGGTCGCTCGTCGGCTTCTTCACGGTCCTCGGGATCGCGGCGCGGAACGGGATCATGATGATCAACCACTTCCAGCACCTCGAGCGCTACGAGGGAGAGCCGTTCGGCCCGGGTCTCGTAATCCGGGGCGCCCGTGAGCGCCTTGCCCCGATTCTGATGACGGCGCTGGCGACCGGGCTCGCCCTGGTGCCGCTCGTCATCGCCGGCGACCTGCCGGGCCATGAGATCGAGCATCCGCTGGCGATCGTGATCGTCGGCGGCCTGGTGACCTCGACCCTGCTGAACCTATTCGTAGTGCCCTCGCTGTACCTGCGCTTCGCACGTGGGTGGACGCGCCACGGCGGTGGGACGCAGGTCGATGGGGCGCGTGACAAGCACCCTTTGCCCACGACTGGCTGAGGGTGAGCGACTAGGACAACGACCACGACCGCCTCCCCGCTCGGCATGCCACGAGCCTGGTCTGGCGACCCAAACCGATCAACACGAGCCAATCCGAACAACGCGAGAACCTAGCGAGGACATCCACCGATGCGTGCCCACACGTGGATCGTTCTGCCCACCTATGACGAGCGGCAGAACCTGGAACCCATGGTCGCCCGGCTGCGAGCAATCGTGCCCGACGCCCGTATCCTGATCGTCGACGACGCCTCCCCGGATGGGACCGGCGAGATCGCGGATGCCCTGGCCACGTTCGATCCGCACGTGCGGGTCTTGCATCGCCGCGGCAAGGAAGGTCTCGGCGCAGCTTACCGCGCCGCGTTCTCCGAGTTGTTGGCTGGACCCTGTGATGCCGTGGTCCAGATGGACTGCGACTTCAGCCACGACCCGGCGGACGTCGCGCGCCTACTCGCCCAGCTCGATGCGGGGTCAGATCTTGCCCTTGGGAGCCGATATGTCCCCGGCGGCGACACCCCGGGCTGGAGCATGACGAGGAGGATGATCAGCCGGGGCGGAAGCACCTTCGCGCGCATCGTGCTGGGTCTGCCGCTCCGCGACCTCACCGGAGGCTTCAAGGCCTGGCGCGCGGATCTCCTGCGGGCGATCGACCTCGACGCAGTTGAGACCCGCGGATATGGCTTCCAGATCGAGATGACGTGGCGCGCCCACGCAATGGGGGCGAAGATCCAGGAGCTGCCGATCGTCTTCTCTGAGCGGCGAGCAGGTCAGTCGAAGATGAGCCGCCGGATCGTGCTCGAGGCGCTCCTCATGGTCGTACGGCTGCGGGTCTCGTCGCGTAGCTCGCGACCGTCACCCCGCCTTCTCGTCAGGCAGCCGCTCCGATCGCGTCTGGTGGGCGGCGCACGCGGCGAACCCGTCGATCACCTGTCTGCCCCCGCGTTCGTCGGCGTCGAACGCCCATCCGGTGGCGGGCTCGCCACACGCGAAGCAGGGAAGCCCGAGCATCGTGTCTGATGGCTCGTGTCCCCACGAGCTGGGCGGTCAGCCGTCGGATCAGCCGATTCACGGTCCCCATGGTATCGCCACCGATGCGTGGCCGTCGGCCGCTGGTGCGCGATGCGGGGCGGTGACTCCACGCACCACCTTTGTCCGAATCAATCCGCACCGGAACGTCCTTCGCTTGACGTCCCCTTACCGCAGTAGTACATTCGTCCTATAACAGTACTACCCTGACGCGGCGCCTCCGTGCAGCCAGGCGATAGGGTACAGGGGGAGTCCTTTCATGCCAGAGACTGGCACGCTAGGTTCCCCTGTGCCTGCCTCGGCCGTCGCCGTCTGCGATCGGGCAACACTAGCAGAGGCGAACTGCCCATGGCCCGGAGTGTGGTTCTTCGATCCAGTCCTCATCCTGTCCTCCGTTTCGGGCTAATTGGCCTGACGGGACTTGCCGTCAACCAGGTCGCGCTCGCGACCTTCACCGAGTTGATGGGCGTGCACTATCTCGTCGCCGCCGTCGCGGCGACTCAGGTTTCCAGCACCTGGAATTTCATCGGCTCCGAGCGCTGGGTGTTCGGGTCGCGGCAGCATGCCAGCACGATCCTCTCGCGCTTCGCCGGATTCCTGGCCCTGAACAATGCCACCCTGCTTGCCCGAATCCCGCTTTTGTGGTTGATGACCGACATCGGCGGCATCCACTATCTGTGGGCCAACGCGGTGACCCTGGGGCTGATGTTCGTGGTCCGATTCGCAGTTGCCGACGGTTGGATCTGGGCATCGGGCACCGAACCCGAGGCACCGCGCGAGGCTGTGCGCGGACCGAGCGGGAGTCCCCGCCATACGTTCTCGATCGCCGGACTGCTGCGCATCGAATCGGACGTGGCACTCCGAGAGCTCGCCCACTTCCGGACGGACGAGCCCGGGACGCCAGACCTGGTGATCCGCGTCGGTCGAGTCGGCGCCCTCCCCATCCGGCGCACCCGGTTCGTGGACTCCGGGCCGAGTCTGGAGTACCTGGAACAGCTGGGTGCTGCAAGCGCCAACTTCCAGATCGTGATGGGCGATCCGATAGAGATTCGCGTGTCGCCGCTGCTCGCCGGATCGCCCCACGTGCTCTACACCAACGTCGTGGAGGCCCTCCTGCGGTTCCTCCTCGTCTCGCGGGGTTACGTGCTCCTCCACTCGGCCTGCATCATGGTGGACGGCCACGCCGTGCTCCTGTCGGCTGAGACGGACACCGGCAAGACCAGTACGGTCATTCAGCTGGTCCGTGATCGAGGGTACGGGTTCCTCTCCGACGACATGACCATCATTTCGCCGGATGGGGTGGCGATCCATTACCCGAAGCCAATGACGATGAGCTACCACACGATGTCGGCCATCAGCGGGCACCGACTTCCGGCGCGACAGCGAGCCGCGCTGGCGATCCAGAGCCGGTTGCACTCGAAGTCCGGACGGACCGTCGGGCGCCGGCTCGGGGACATGAACATTCCGATCATGTCGCTGAATTCAGTGGTGCAGTTCCTGGTGCCGCCGCCGAAGTATCACATCGACGCGCTGCTCGACTGCGAGGTGGCGGAACGCGCCCCATTAGCCACATCTTCATCATGGAGCGCGGGGAGACCCTCCAGGAGCGCCAGCCTCCGGCCCATGCGGTGAAGAAGCTCATCGAGAATACGGACGACGCATACGGCTTCCCGCCCTTCTCGACCTTTGCACCTCGGCTGCGCATCGGTGATGATGACTACTCCGCCCTGCGCGTGAGGGAGGAGCAACTGCTCCGCCGTGCGATCGCTCGGGCGGCGGTGTGGCGAGTTCGTGTCCCCGGGCACGAGTGGGCGGAGGTGCTGCCGGAGCTGATCTCGAAGAACGGGCATTATCCCCACGCCTCACAGCCGTCCGACACGATCACCCAGCTCCGTCCATTTCCGATCGCCACCGAAGCCGAGGCTGATGAGCCTGCCCCAGTCAAGCAGTCGTCCGCCTGAGCTCGGCCGCTCGGCGTAGGTGGCCGCGCGCCGAGACACACCGCCAGTGAGTACGATCGAAAGCCAGGTGCCCCCGACCGTCGGCGAGTCCATCGCCGCCCGGCTCGCCTCTCTGCGGCAAGCCGCGTGGCGCGTCGTCATCGCCGCCACGCCGGTCGTGGTGCTTGCCGGAGCACTCTCCGCCGGTGTCGGCCTTCGCGTGTGGGAGCTTGGCGCGCTCGGCTTCAATTCGGACGAGGCCGTGTATGCCGGCCAGGCGGCGGCGATCGCCGCCGACCCGGAGCTGAGCCAGATCTTCCCGATCTTCAGGGCGCATCCGCTCCTGTTCCAGTATGTCCTTGCGCTCGGCCATCTTGCGGGGTTCGAGGACGTGGCCGCCCGACTCATCGCGGTCTTCGTGGGCATGTTGACCGTGGGCCTGGCCTTCCTGTTGGGGCGCCTGCTGTACGGGAAGTGGGCCGGAGTGCTGGCCGCGCTGTTCATGAGCCTGATGCCGTACCACGTCGTCGTCAGCCGCCAGGTGCTGTTGGACGGGCCGATGGTCTTGTGCTCGACCCTCGCGCTGTTCCTGGTCGCGCGGTTCGCGAAGAGTGGTCACCCACCGTGGCTGTGGGCGGCCGGAGCGGCGTTGGGGCTTACGTTCCTGGCGAAGGAGACAGGCATCGTGCTACTCGGCGCGGTGTACGTCTTCTTGGCGCTGTCCCCGGAGATCCGGGTCCGCCTCCGGGATCTGGCGATGTCGGCGGGTGCCATGGCATTGGTGATCGCACCCTTCCCGATCTCGCTCCAGCTGGCCGGCGGCGACGGCACGGCCAAGGCGGGCAGCTACCTCATCTGGCAGCTTTTCCGTCGCGCCAACCACGACTGGATCTTCTATCCGTCGGTCGTGTCGGTCGCACTGGGCGTGGGCGTTGTCGTCACTCTCGGGATCGGGCTGTTCCTCATGCGTCGCCACCTCGGTTGGCAGGAGCGCCTGCTTCTGGCCTGGATCGTCGTTCCCGTCGCGTTCTTCCAACTCTGGCCAGTCAAGGGCTTCCAATACCTTCTGCCGATCAGCGTCCCGGTCGCTGTCTTGACGGCCTTCACGGTAACCGACGTTCTGCCGCTCACGGTGTGGGCCCGCCTCGCGTCCGTGCGAGTCCGCACGGTCCTTCTCCCTGCCCTACTCGCCGTCACGATCGCGGGCTCCTTGGGGCTCCATAGCTGGTTCCGGGTCCAGGTGGCAATCTCCGGCGAGTTCCTCGCCGGATCCGGCGGCGTCCCAGGAGGGCGAGAGGCGGGTGCCTGGATACGGGACAACGTGCCCGATGACGCCACGATCATGACGATCGGCCCTTCGATGGCCAACATCCTCATGTACTACGGGCTCCACCGCGCCTACGGCCTGTCGGTCAGCCCGAATCCGCTGCAACGCAATCCGTCGTACGAGCCCATCGACAACCCCGACCTGGCGATTCGCAACAGCGACATCCAGTACATCGTGTGGGATTCATTCTCAGCCGCCCGCTCCGTTCATTTCTCGCAACGGCTGGAGGAATACGTCCGCCGATTCCACGGCCGCGTCGCCCACATCGAGACCATCACGACGACGACCCCGTCGGGTGAGGACGCGGTGGTCCCGGTGATCATCGTGTACGAGGTACGTCCATGACGACACCTCGTCGAGCCGTCTGGGCTGCCACCGTCGTGGCCATCGCACTTGCCGCGCTCCTCGGCCAGGGACGGCCCGTGGCCGCAACGGCGACCACAACCCCGATCGAGCACGTGGTCGTCCTGATGCAGGAGAACCACTCGTTCGACAATTACTTCGGAACCTATCCCGGTGTCGACGGCATCCCGGACGGAGTCTGCATGCCGCTCGACCCGTTCTCTGCGACTGGCGACTGCGTCGAGCCGTTCCAGCTCGGCGAGAACGATGTGGTCCTCGAAGACCCGGTCCACAACCGGACCACGCAGGGCATCCAATACAACGATGGAGCCATGGATGGGTTCGTCTATGCGCTGGAGCAGCGCGGTCAGGACGGGCGCCTGGCGATGGCCCACTACGGTGAGGAACACCTGCCGTACTACTGGAACCTTCTCGGCGAGTACGTGCTGTTCGACCGCTTCTTCAGCTCCGCGGCGGCCAGCTTCGCGAACCATATGTTCTGGGTCGCGGGCGTCTCGGCGGAAGAGGGTCCCGCTCCAGGCGCGCTGAACGACGTGGTGACGATCTTCGACCGATTGCAGGAAGCCGGCATCGACTGGAAGTTCTACGTGCAGGACTACGAGCCCGAGGTCAACTACCGCACAATCGACGAATTCCCCAGCGGGGTCGAGCAGGTCGCGTCGGTGCCGCTGCTCAACATCGACCGCTTCATCGACGAACCAGACCTGAACAGCCACATCGTCGACCTCGACGAGTACTACGCCGACCTCGAGCGCGGCACCCTGCCGGCGGTGGCCTACATCGTGTCGGCTGGCCCCAGCGAACACCCGGTCGGTCGCGTGATCAGCGGTCAGAGGTTCGTCCGGGGCCTCATCCAGACACTCATGCGCAGCTCGTCGTGGGAGTCGAGCGCATTCATGGTCACCTACGATGACTGGGGAGGGTGGTACGACCACGTGAGACCACCCCAGGTTGATGCCCACGGCTACGGCTTCCGCGTTCCAGCCTTCCTGGTGGGCCCGTATGCCAAGCGCGGTCACGTTGAAAGCGCGACGCTCGACTACACGTCGATCCTCCGGTTCATCGAGGACAACTGGGGCCTCGAGCCACTCGCCGAGCGCGACGCCTCGGCCACGAGCATCGCTGGTGCCTTCGACTTCGATCGGCCGCCCCGCGAGCCAAGTTTCGTGGGATTCGAGCGCACCCCCGCCGACGCTCGGCCCGCGCCACGCCGGGAGGTGCTCTTCGCGGCCTACTCGGTTGCGATTGCACTCGGTCTCCTGTTCGTGTGGTTCGCCTGGCGTACCGGACGGTCGGGCTCGGGCCGATCGGCTCGGGGACAGCTGCCGTGATCTCCATCCGCCCGACCCTTGCCTCGGTCATCCTTCTGGGACTGCTTTGCCTTCTCTCGACGCCCACGCGCGCGGTAGGCGAGATCGCGACCACGATCTCCATCGAGCCGCTCGAGACGCTCACGGTCGGTGCGGATGCAAGGGTCACCACAAGACTCGCGACCGAAGACGGAACGGTCATCGTCGACGAGCCGATCACGCTCACCATCGACGGGGATTCGCGCCCACGCCGCTGGACGGATGCGGAGGGTGTGGCAGCTTTCAGGTTGCCCCGTGACCTTCTCCCCGGCACATACGAGGTCGTGGCGAGTTACGCGGGCCGGACGGGGGCTTACCTCGGGGCCACCGCGCGAATCGAAGTGGAGATCGTTCCGTACGAGCTCTCCGTGGATACGGTCCCCCCGCTCCCAGGGATGGTCTTCGAGATCGACGGAACGCGTTTCGAAGCAGGCGCCGACGGCGTCGCGCGCGTTGGGCTCGATCGTCTCGGTGAGCACACGCTGACTGTCGTACCCGATGCCTACCGCCATCCGCAGCAACGCGTTGAGTTCAGCCGATGGAGCAGCGAGGACTTCGGTCCCACGATCACGATTCGGGCGCCCCTCAGGGTGAAGCTCCAGGCTGGGTTCGACGTGTCGTACGAGGCGTCGCTGGAATTCGTGGACCCACACGGCGACCTCGTCGACCAGGCTCGTATCGACGAGGTGACCCTACGAAATAGCGTCGGGGCCGAGCTCACGAGCGCAGACGGCCAGCCGCGCTGGTACAAGGCGATCAGAACCATCCGACGGCCAGCCGGTCTCGAAACCGTTCCGGTGCGCTATTCCGTCGAAGGTGTCACGGTCGACGGGGCCAACGTCGTCAACGTCGGCCAGCAGCGCTTCGGCCTCGAGCCGGGGAGTGTCTGGAGCATCGAGGTGCTTCTGTACTCGGTGCGCCTGGTTCCAAACGATGCCCTCTTCGGATTCCCTGTGGGCGGTTCCGTTGTCCTGACCTATCCGTCGGGGGCCACCGCGCGAAGCGAAGTGGCCAATGGCGAAGTCGCCGCCAACGGGCTGGCGCGAGGGCTGTACCACGTAAAGCTTGAAGGTGCCCCTGGCTGGTCGCCAGTCACGCCGATCGCCCTGTCGCGGGATCAGGAGGTTCGCATCCGAGTCATCACCTATGCGGACGTCGCGGTCGTCCTCATGCTCGGACTGAGCGCCGCCCTTGCTCTGCTCCACATCGGTCGCCCCCACCTTGCACCGGCCGTTGTGGCAGGGGCGAGGGGGGTCGTGGGTACCGTGCGGAATCCACGGTCGATGGGTGCGTTCATCGCGCGACGGCGGACGGCCGGGCCCGTCCCCGAGATGGCTCCCGCGATGGCCCAGTCTCGCGAATTCGTCCTTCCGCACCCTCGCACGACCTACGCTGCGAGCAGCATTCCGAATGAGCCCTACAGGGACCCACCGCCGGTCCTTCCCAGGCCGCAAAGGGCGGTGCCGATCGCACAGGTCATTCGCTCAACGCTCCTCACGCCGTTGCCAGCGACCGGCCCCGAGGAGTCTGCGGCGGCAGCTCGATCGCCTCTCGCGGCGGCCGCCGATGTCAGCACTCCAGCGCCGATCACCCAGCCCGCTCGTTCGGTTCTCGTTCCCGCCATCGCGGTTGCCAAGCCTCTCTCGGTCGCAGCGGCCGTCCAGCAACCAGCGGAAGGAGCCGCAGCGCCGACCCGCCGGAAAGCAGCAGGATCCGAACCGACTGGTGGTGTCCCCAAGAAGCCCCGGCGAACGCGCCCGCGCGGTCCCGATGCCGCTCCGAAGCAGCCCAGAACACGCCGCACCACCACCACGGAGGCGGCTGTGGCAGCCGTTGCTCCCGTCAGAGCCGCGAGCAAGGCGCGTCGTTCATCGACGAAGAAGGGCGCGAGCGGCTCAGATGCCACCAATCCAGCTGGAGAGCCGGGCACCGGGAAGCCGCCGCGCGCCAAGCCGGCAGCAGCCAAGTCCCCTAAGCGATCGACTCCCACCGCCGTGGCACCCACTCCTTCGGCTGAGCCCGCCGAGACGAAGCGGAGGGGGCGTGCCAAGGGTCAGGGCGTCTCGGATGCCATGCCCGCCAGCGCGACCTCGGCCGGGGCCACCACTACCAAGCCGCGGGCCCGGACCAAAGCTGCGAAGTCGGACGAGCCGCGCGTCTCCAAGAAATCTGCCGCATCGAAGGCCCGCTCCGCGGCGACTGATGCCGGCGGCGCCAAGCGTCCGAAGTCGCGCTCGGCGGCGACTGATGCCGGCGGCGCCAAGCGTCCGAAGTCGCGCTCCGCGGCGCTGAATTCGGCGCGCCGGATCGAATTGGCCATCGAGGCCGTCGAGAGACGCAATGCCGAAGCGGCGATCCGATTGCCGGGTCCATCGTCCACAGCCGCAGGTCCGGCGGCTCCCGATCGCTGGAGCACGGACGCGGGTCCTGTTGTGCGATCTCTCGTCACCGATGTGGTGGGGAGTCCCCAATCGAGCCATGCGTGGGCGGACGGCACGGGGGGCGAGCGAATCGAAGCTATCGCGAAGGGTTCGCCACCGCCACCGACGGAATCCGGACGACTCGCAAGAATGCGCGGGAGATCGGAGAGGCTGTGCACTGTTTGCGGCACGCCGATGCCGCCGGGTGCGCGCCACTGCCGACGGTGCGGACGCGCCTCCGTGGTGGGAACGCTCGCGAGGCAGCGGCAGTCATGAGGGCCATGCGACTCATGGTGGCCGTGCTCGCCGCGTTCCTCCTGTCGGGTGCCACGGTGCGGATGAGCTTGGCGGCGGACGACGCGGAGTCGCCAATTCCCGTGTTGGCGTACTACTACATCTGGTTCCAGGAGGAGTCCTGGGACAGGGCCAAGACCGACTTCCCGCAGCTCGGTCGTTACAGCAGCGACGACGTCGAGGTCATGCGTCAGCACGTTCGTTGGGCGAAGGATGCCGGGATCGACGGCTTTATCGTCAGCTGGAAGAGCACAGATACGCTTAATCGGCGCCTGGAGCGCCTCATGGAGGTCGCGGCCGAGGAGGACTTCAAGCTGGCGATCATCTACCAGGGTCTCGACTTCCACCGTGATCCGCTTCCCGTCGAACGCGTCGAAGCCGACGTCGACCACTTCATCGCGACGTACGGCGGCGACCCGGTATTCCAGATTTTCGATGGGCCGCCGGTCCTGATCTGGTCAGGAACCTGGAAGTTCTCGACGGACGAGGTGGACAGGGTGACGCGCACGAGAGGACTCAGGTCAGGATGCGAATGGAGCCCGGATGTCGATCCGACGTGCGTCCAGCTGCTCGCCACAGAGACGAACGCTCACGGGATCGAGCGCCTCCGCGGCCTGGTCGATGGCAATGCGTACTACTGGTCCTCGGTGAATCCCGATACCTTTCCCGGATACCCCGAGAAGCTGAGCGCCATGGGCGAGGCCGTGCATGCGTCCGAGGGCATCTGGATTCCCCCGGCTGCTCCCGGATTCGACGCTCGCCTCGTCGGCGGCACGACAGTGGTGGAGCGGGAGGAAGGCGAGATGCTCCGCAGGCAGATGGACGCGGCCTACTCGGCCGACCCGGATGCAATCGGCTTGATCAGCTGGAACGAATTCAGCGAGAACTCGCACATCGAGCCGAGTGAAGATCACGGAAGCGCCGCACTCCAGGTCCTGGCCGATGCGACTGGCGGCCGAGCCCCCGTCCTCCCTGACCTCGACTCCTCGCAGCCGGACAGTCCCACCTTGAACCAAGCGTCGGTCGATGGCACCGCCCGGTTGTTCGCGATCGGCGTGTTGTGTGCGGCCATCGGCGCAGGAGCGATCGTGATCGCGCGTCGCGGACGCGTGGGTGCGTCAGGTGGGTAGGCGGTGCCGGTCGCCCCGGTTTGTCCACGAGATGACCGCAACCGAGACATTGGTGGATATGTTCTCTGGCGCGTGCGCCGCAAGCACAATAGGCTTGTGGACGCCAAGTCAATCTCTCAGAAGCCGGACTGTCGGGTCCGTCTTTCGCGCGACCAGCCCAGCCCAAGGTGCCCATGACGAACGATGACGTGCCCGCTCCCACCCTGACGGACCGTCAGCTCGAGGTCCTCATGCACGTCGCGCGGGGGTTGAGCAACCGGCAAATCGGGGAGGCGCTCGGAATCAGCTCGCGGACGGTGCGGAACCACTTGCGGACCGTCGCGGTGAAGCTTTCCACGTCCGATCGTACGCGAGCCGTTGTCATCGCGATCGAGCGTGGATGGATCGCCATTCCGATCGAGACGAGTGATGAGCCATCGCACGAGGCCTCAGCTGCGCCACCCTTGCTTCGCGAGACCCGAGCGACCGGAGCTGGTTAGCGGCTCGTTGGGCGACATCGCCCACGCTCCATCCAAAGTGACGGCGGAGATGCCGAACGCGCCGGCCTCATGCCGAACGCGCCGGCCTCATGTCGCGGGAGTGGACGTGCTCGGTAGTCGAGCGATCTCTTAGGGGCCGATCGGGTGCGGGTCGAAGACCACGTCGTCGAACGCAACGCTGTATGTGCGCCCAGACTGGACCTCGCCGATCTGGACCCTGCCGATCGGGGTCGAACCCCAGTTCTGGTTGGTCAGTGAGAGATCATCGACCCTCGTTCCGTCGAGCCACACCTCGGTCACGCTCGCCGATCCATTGACCGCCACCCGAAGCTCTAGGGCATGCCAGGCGCCGGTTGAGAATGAGGTGGTGCTCGTCGAGGTCACCGCGCCCACGTCGTTTCGCAGCGCAAGCTTACCGGCAGTCGACACGTACAAGTACCCCAGCGATCCGTCTGTGGCCGTTCGGTACCGCAACAAGTTCACCTGGCTGGAGTACGAGCTCAGGTACACGTATGCGCGGAGATATCCATCGCTGTATGTCGCGGAGAGCTGTTTCTTGGCGTACGTCGTACCGTTGGTGGTGCTGCCCTGCGCTGCCCACGTGCCGGAATGGGTGAGGGCGGATTGCACCGCCAGCCCGCCAGACGTGGTCCAACTCGAAAGGTTGCCGGTCTCGAATCCATCCGCGAACGCGAAGGTTCGGCTCTGAGGTGATGGCGTGCCGGAGACCTCGGCCGACGGCAGACTGGTGCCGCCGGCGTTCGACGCGGTCAGCGCGTAGTAATACGTCGTCCCGTTGGCCAGGCCGCGGTCGATGTACCCGGTGCTGGCGGTGGTTGCAACCTCGGTATATGGGCCGCCCCGCTGGGTTGATCGCTGAACCGCATAGCCGGTCGCGCCAACCGAGGCGCTCCAGACGAGCGTGATCTGTGTATCGCCGGCTGTGGCTGTCACCCCCGACGGGGCTGCTGGCCGCAGTGTGACGCTCGCCTCGTTGCTTGGTCCGCTCGATTGACCACCTGAGCTGGCGGTGACAACGTAGTAGTACGTCCGGCCACTCTGTGCGGTCGCATCGGTCGTTGCCGTCGAGGTCACCGTGGCGATCGTGGCATACGGACCGCCGCTGGTCGTGGAGCGTTTGACGGTATATGCGTCGACGGTTCCGTTCGGTGCCGTCCAGGTCAACGCCACCGGAGCGTCCCCAGTAGTGGTGGTCGCGGACAGGCCGTTGGGCGGTGGAGGCGGCTCCTGCGGTGTGCCCTGATATGACACCACCAGCTGAGGCGCGAGACCCGACGCGTGGGTGCGTGAGGCGTAGTTGGCACCGTCGGATGAGGTCGATGTGACTCGCATGCTCACGACTCCGTCGCCGTCGACAAGCTGCGACACGTCGACTTCGTACCAGGTACCGGCGACCACCGGCCCGAGGGACCCGACCGCCGATCCGAGCGTGGCGGGAGCCGTATTCCAGGTTGTCGTCGCCTCCGTCCAGTCGGCACCCTGGGTTGCGAAGACGCTGCCTCCCTGCGGGGAGGCGTCGGTCACGTACAGTCGCAGTTTCGCCTCGACGATTGACTGAGATCCGATTCCGTTCACGACGAACTTGAGGAGGGTGTTCTTGACCGGGCTGTTGTCGACCTGAAGGGTGGTGGCGGATCCTGCAGTCGCGTTCGGAGCGGAGAGCTGCACGTAGGTGTCGTCTGTCGGGGTGAAGGTCAGCGAGGGGGGCGTCTGCGGTGTCGTAACCGAGGCGTCGCCGCTGAAGGGCGACGTGTTGCCGGCAGCGTCACGCGCACGGACGGTATAGGTGTAGGTCGTTTCCGCCGCGACGGTCGCGTCGGCGTACGTCAACGTCGGGCCAATGGTTGCGATTCGGGTCCCGTCCCGATACACCTCGTAGGCGGTGACGCCGATGTTGTCGGTTGCCCCAGTCCAGCTGAGGTCAACGGCGGTGCTGGTACGGGGTACGGCGGAAAGGTTGCCGGGTGCGGTCGGCGGTTCCGTGTCGGACGAGAGCGCGAACGTGTAGGTCTGAACGTCGAACGTGTTGCCGAGTGAATTGGTCGGGGCGACGGTCACGGACGATCCATTGACCGTGACCTTGAGGAAGTGGAATACCTGGGCGCGGGACGTGGGGACGGGGGCGGACCCGCATCGGCTTCCCTTGTTGGCGGTGTTCGCCCAGCCGATGCCATACGCGTCGAGCGCACTACAGCCCCGACCTCCGATCGGTTGGAGTTTCGCTCCGCCGCCACCGGTGAGATACGTGACGATCCCTCCGTCCGGCTTGAGGTTGCGCTGGTACATGTGAGCATGGCCATTGAAGCCGATGCTCACATCATTGGTCGCCAGCAAACCCTCGAGGCTGCCGGGACCCTGAAGGAATGTGCTGGAGCTTTCGGTGGCATTGTCCGAATACATGGGGTAGTGCCAGACCGCGAACTTCAGGCCACCCGGATGCGTTTCGAGGTCATGCTTGAGCCACTGGTATTCCGGGCTCGACGGCGTCCAGTGGTTGTCGTAGTCGTTCTTGTATGCGTCGGCGGTCCCCACATTTCCCTCAGTCCACGCCGCCTCGAGCACGTAGAAGCGAGCCACTCCGGCGTCGAAGGCGTACCACGCACTGGGATAGCTCGCGGAGTTCGTGCCGTTTGTGCAGCAGTAGGTGTCCATCTGATAGCGCCCGCCGGACGTGGCGCGAGCCCGTTCCTGCGGCCAGTTGGTGAGACCAACGCTGTTGAATCCGTGGTTGCCGGACGCGTTGAAGAGCGGGATCGAGTCCCCGGCCCTCGACCAGAACTCGGGGCCGAAGATGGCGCTGGTGTCTGGCCCCTTCTGGTACAGGTCGCCGTACGTGAGCTGCGTTCCGCCGGGATACCCGGTGTCCCCGGTCGTCAGGGCGAAGCGCACTCCGCTGTTCGCGATCTGCTGCATGAGATTGGCCTGGTCGGGGTTGTTCCCGCTGGCGTCCACGGCTCCCCAGTCTCCGAAGACCGCGAATGAGAATGGCGCGGAGGAACCAGTGGGGATCTGGCTCCGGAACGTCGGCGAGGGATCGGTGGCGAGGAGATCAGTCGACCCCAGGTAAACGCGGTAGCAGTAAGGTGTGTCGGGGGTCAGCCCGGAGAGCGAAGCCTTCCACTGGTACTGCGTGACCGATCCGACGCTGATCGTTAGCCTGGTGGCCGAGGCCGTATTCGACATGCAGTTCGGCGAGATCCCGTACTGGACGCTGCCGGTGGCCTGCGAGTTGTCGGTTGACCAGTTGACCGTGACGTTCTGCTCGACGAGATCGGTCAGATATGGATAGCGCTTGAGCTGCGCCGACACCGAACCAAGAGCAGACTCAGGCCGCGCGAGAGCGGCCCCGAATATCGCGAACAGCAACAACACTACCGATGTGATCGCGACTGCCGTACGGGCACGTGTCGGCAGGCGATTCGGCATACTCGCCCCCATGAAACGGTCAGCCCCTTCTTGCTTGCATCGCCCTGTTGCCCAACGGTGGCATTGCCGCGACATCGGGCACACGGATACCCGGCGTTGCCAATTTCCTGGCCACGGGATGAGTTCCCGGTACCCCGTCGCCAATGCGGCTCAGGAAGGCGAGTCAGGGTAGTACGGTAGGTCGAAAGTACTACTCCGTTCGGGGAACGTCAAGCGAACGATACCGTTTCCGACGGATGACTGCAGATATTAGGGGGTGCGTGGACTCACCATCTCGCGTCGCGCAGGAAAGGGAAGACCTTGTGCCGCGACGTGGGGACGGGGGGACCCGCATCGGCTCCAGGCCGATCGAGTTCTCTAGACCACCGAGAGGCACTCGTGACAAGCGTCGTGATGGAAACTGTTTCGCCTGCCATCTATGGTGGGCGAGACGGTCACCAGCACAGGAGCCAATTCTGCGCCGCGCCACCCGAACCGCGGCTGCTCGCCGTTCCCACCACCGGCCGTAGAGCGCCCTGCGTTGCGCACGGCCGTGCCGGAGGCCGTCGCGACTCGTTGTGCGGGCCTATCCACACCTAATCGCACCGCAATGTCCTTGACCCCACCGGACCCGACCACTAGTCTGGGCTCCTCTCTCCGTGCACCCGAGCGACTGCCCCTCCATGCCGGCGAGATACCGCCATCGGATCCGCTGCCCGGCCGCCAGAGTCCATCCGCCAGCCGTGATTCGCGCCGTACGGCCGCCGTGAGTCTGAGCCGCCCAGCTCGACCTACCGACAGCCGTTCGCCACCGGCCGGTGGACCCGAGCTACGTGCCTCGAGCACGGGAGGGCAGCGTTGCGTCCCTGCATGGCCATGTTCCCCACCGCAGATCAGGCACTGGCGCGCCCGCGCCAGGGGAGGTGTCGATGACTGCCAATGTCGTACCACCAGCGGAGCTCGAGCGCATGCTCGAGGCCCGCGTCGAAGCCGCCGGTGCCACGCACCGGCGGGCCCGAACCCGGTCCACGGGGCGCCTGAGACGACTCGCCTCCTCTCTGACCGTCGCCGCTGCGTTCCTCGGGATCGTCGGTGTGACGCTCGCTGTCCATGACGAAGGCTTCCAGCTCGAAGGCAACGTCGAGGCCGCGGACACGACGTACCTCGATATCGACGATACAAATCCAGGCAACCCGGTCAACACCGTGACCCGAGCCGGCGATCTCTGCGACGCGAGCCAGGAGCCAGCTCCCGGCCCGTACGACTCCTGCGGGGTCAACGACTGGGACACGATTCTTGACGAGACCGGACCTGATGGCACCGTCGAGGAGAGGGCTGCCCTTCCGGCCGGATATGCCGACGCCGGAGCCGTCGTCGACTTCCGCTATGAGGTCGACGGCACCGACATCACGTTCGACACCTCCGACGGTACGACGTTCACCGGTGGCGGATCGAAGGACATCAATCCGGTGTCCGACTGGCGATGCGTCGGGGCGAACAACGTCACCAACAAGGGCGACCTGACGAACGTGTACGCCACCATCCTCGATAGCGGCGGCGACCAGTTCTTCTACTTCGGCGCCGAGAAGAACGAGGACAGCGGTACGAACAACATCGGCCTCTGGCTGCTCCAGGACTCCGATGTCGGCTGCCCGCCCGATCAGGGCGGCAACGGCACCGCCTTCTCTGGGGCACACGTCGAGGGCGACCTGTTCATCGTCTCTGAGTTCAGCAACGGCGGCGGGGTCAGCACGATCGTCGCGTACCAGTGGGTGGACGACAACGATCCGGACCCCGGTGATCAGCCAGGACTCGACCCGGCGCCCGTTGCGGTCGGGGCTGACTGCCTGGATACCCCGTTGGCCGGGGAAGCCGATCGGCTCTGCGCTGTCACCAACGGTGAAACAATCTCGATTCCGTGGTTGAGCGTCTTCTCGAATGACATCGACGAGGACCAGCTCCCGGCGTCCTTCTTCGAGGGCGGCATCGAGCTCAGTGCGTTCCCGCAGTTCGCGGAGACATGCTTCACCAGCTTCCTGTTCAACACTCGTTCGTCGACATCGCTCACCGCCGAGCTCTTCGACTGGGCGCTGGGCGACATCGACACGTGCGGCACGAAGTCCGGAACGAAGTTCCACGACCTCGACGCCGATGGCGTTTGGGATGCCGGTGAGGATGGTCTGGAAGACTGGAACATCACCCTGTACGAGGATGATGGCGACGGAGCGCTGGAGGCCGGCGAGCTTGCTTCGGCGGTGACCCAGGTCACGGACGCCGATGGCTTCTACGAGTTCACCGACCTGTTCCCAGGCGACTATATCGTCTGCGAGGAGCTCCAGACCGACTGGATCCAGTCGCTTCCGCACGGCACCACGACATCAAGTACCGATACGTGCGATCTCGACTCTGACAACGCCGAATTCGGCTACGCGTTCGAGATCACGCCGGCAGAACATGAGACCGGCAACGACTTCGGCAACTACCAGCAGGGCTCCAAGTCCGGCACCAAGTTCGAGGATCTCAACGCCGACGGCGTGCGGGATGCGGGCGAGGACGGGCTGCCCAACTGGCAGATCAATGTCTATGCCGACGACGGCGATGGCGACCTGTCGGCGACCGAATATGCAGCCGGCCCAGTGGGCACCGGTGGCCTGACCGACGCCGACGGTGAGTACACCGTCGACGGCCTCGACCCCGGTGACTACATCGCCTGCGAGGAGCTCCAGACCGACTGGATCCAAAGCCTTCCGAGCAGCGGTGCCGACTGCACCACCGACTCCGGAGCCACCGACCTGGCGCAGTGGGGCTATGCCTTCACCATCACCAGCGGCTTCGACGAGACCGGCAACGACTTCGGCAACTACCAGCAGGGCTCCAAGTCCGGCACCAAGTTCGAGGATCTCAACGCCGACGGCGTGCGGGATGCGGGCGAGGACGGGCTGCCCAACTGGCAGATCAATGTCTATGCCGACGACGGCGATGGCGACCTGTCGGCGACCGAATATGCAGCCGGCCCAGTGGGCACCGGTGGCCTGACCGACGCCGACGGTGAGTACACCGTCGACGGCCTCGACCCCGGTGACTACATCGCCTGCGAGGAGCTCCAGACCGACTGGATCCAAAGCCTTCCGAGCAGCGGTGCCGACTGCACCACCGACTCCGGAGCCACCGACCTGGCGCAGTGGGGCTATGCCTTCACCATCACCAGCGGCTTCGACGAGACCGGCAACGACTTCGGCAACTACCAGCAGGGCTCCAAGTCCGGCACCAAGTTCGAGGATCTCAACGCCGACGGCGTGCGGGATGCGGGCGAGGACGGGCTGCCCAACTGGCAGATCAATGTCTATGCCGACGACGGCGATGGCGACCTGTCGGCGACCGAATATGCAGCCGGCCCAGTGGGCACCGGTGGCCTGACCGACGCCGACGGTGAGTACACCGTCGACGGCCTCGACCCCGGTGACTACATCGCCTGCGAGGAGCTCCAGACCGACTGGATCCAAAGCCTTCCGAGCAGCGGTGCCGACTGCACCACCGACTCCGGAGCCACCGACCTGGCGCAGTGGGGCTATGCCTTCACCATCACCAGCGGCTTCGACGAGACCGGCAACGACTTCGGCAACTACCAGCAGGGCTCCAAGTCCGGCACCAAGTTCGAGGATCTCAACGCCGACGGCGTGCGGGATGCGGGCGAGGACGGGCTGCCCAACTGGCAGATCAATGTCTATGCCGACGACGGCGATGGCGACCTGTCGGCGACCGAATATGCAGCCGGCCCAGTGGGCACCGGTGGCCTGACCGACGCCGACGGTGAGTACACCGTCGACGGCCTCGACCCCGGTGACTACATCGCCTGCGAGGAGCTCCAGACCGACTGGATCCAAAGCCTTCCGAGCAGCGGTGCCGACTGCACCACCGACTCCGGAGCCACCGACCTGGCGCAGTGGGGCTATGCCTTCACCATCACCAGCGGCTTCGACGAGACCGGCAACGACTTCGGCAACTACCAGCAGGGCTCCAAGTCCGGCACCAAGTTCGAGGATCTCAACGCCGACGGCGTGCGGGATGCGGGCGAGGACGGGCTGCCCAACTGGCAGATCAATGTCTATGCCGACGACGGCGATGGCGACCTGTCGGCGACCGAATATGCAGCCGGCCCAGTGGGCACCGGTGGCCTGACCGACGCCGACGGTGAGTACACCGTCGACGGCCTCGACCCCGGTGACTACATCGCCTGCGAGGAGCTCCAGACCGACTGGATCCAAAGCCTTCCGAGCAGCGGTGCCGACTGCACCACCGACTCCGGAGCCACCGACCTGGCGCAGTGGGGCTATGCCTTCACCATCACCAGCGGCTTCGACGAGACCGGCAACGACTTCGGCAACTACCGTCAGGCAACGAAGACCGGGTTCAAGTTCAACGACGCTGACGGCAGCGGGACGTGGGACGCCGGCGAGCTCGGCCTGGCTGGGTGGACGATCACGATCTACAACGATGTCGACGAGAACAGCGTGCTGAGTGCAGCTGACACGGTGGCCGACTCGATGGTCACCGCCGATGGTCTGGGCACGCTCGACCTCGGCGAGTACGAGTTCACGCTGGATCCGGGCATGTACATCGTCTGCGAGACGCTGCAAGCGACATGGGTTCAAACCTTCCCAACCGGCAACACCGTGTGTGCGTTTGACGCCACGTTCGGAGCTGCCGGCTACGCCATCACGCTGACCTCCGGGGAGCTGGATGACGGGAACAACTTCGGCAACTTCCAGCCGCCATCAGAGGGCTGCACGCCCGGCTTCTGGAAGACACATCTCGGACAGTGGGATGCCACCCCGCCGGACCTCGTACCGACAATCGATCCGACGACGACGATCAATAGCGTCTTCGGTGCCGGCACGGCCGAGGCGGCGGGACAGCCATCGACCCTCACCTTCCAGCAGGCGCTCAACCTGAATGGCGGTGGGGCGAAGGCACTGATCCGCCATGGCGCGGCGGCGGCGCTGAATGCGTCGACCAGTTCGCCGCTCGACTATCCGTACACGCTGGCACAGGTCATCGAGATCGTCCGGGATGGGCTCGGCCTCGCGCCGCAGAACACGCCCGACGACTACACCGTCCAGACGGCCCTGACCGCCCTCTCGACGGCGAACGAGCTCGGATGCCCGTTCGGAGCAAACTCGACAGGTCCTTCCGGGAGCCTGGCTGGGTTCGATCCTCTGGCCATCGTGACACTCGTGGTCGCGGCGGATGTCATCCGCCGGCGAAGGACTCGGAGTGCCTGACCACGGCCTCTGACGAACATCGGGGGCCCGGCTCCGGCCGGGTCCCCGGCAATTTCCGGGTTCGCGACATTTGCCCGTAGGCATGGGTTGTCGCTAGGTGTACGTTACCCAACCCAACCCAACCCAACCCAACGCGACCCGACCCCACACTTCGGTCCCGGGGGAAGACGGGAGAACCTTGTGCCCGATCCCGGCACTGCCACCGACCGCCCGCTCACCCCTCGCGAGCAACAGGTGCTGGAGCACGCTGCCCTCGGCGAGAGCAACCGTCAGATTGGCGAGGCGCTGCACATCGCGGAGCAGACCGTAAAGAACCACCTCAACAACGCGATGCGCAAGTTGTCATTGCACGACCGCACGCACGCCGTCGTGTTCGCGATCGGGAGTGGGCTGATCGGACTGCCGGTCCCAGGCGATGCCTCGGAACCGAGCTCGCCCCTAGCTCTCGGCGAGGTTGCGCTCGAGCCAGCTGCGGAGTAACGCGCTCCTCTACGTCATTCCGCAGATTGACCCGCTGGTACGGAAGTACTAGGCTCGTCCTGCCGGGGCATCCGAGCAATCCCTCAGCACCGGCGACGACGCTGTCCGTGTGACCGCGCCGAATGTGCCAATGGTGTCGCTGCCCGCGCCTCCAGATCCCGGAAGCGCGTGTGCCCCCGCCCGGCTGTCCGATGCCGGCATTCCGCGCTCCATCCGCACCGCGCCGTCGGGCGCGGACAAGGCGGACCTGCGCGTCCGAAGCAGCGCAGCGGCGCCGTCGCCGATCGACGGTTACATGGAGATAGAGCTGCCGCTCTCTCCAGCCTGGTCGCACCGCCGGTCGACCGCTCGCCGACCCACGATGCCGAGTCTGCGCCTGCGTCAGTGGCGCACACGGAGGAAACTACGGAATGACTCTTTCCAGGTCCAACCCCCGCGCAAAGCGGCGCTGGTTCGCCCTTGGTGGCGCAGTCACGATGATGCTGCTCGTGCTTGCCACCGCCGTACTGGCAGGCCATCCCGAGGTCTCTCTGCCGGGCAGCAACTTCGAGATCGACACCAATGCCAACCTCAAAGTCGACGATGCCGCTCCGTCTGAGGACTGGGCGTCCGTCCCGCAGGGCGGCGGTGCCGGCCAGGAGCGCCGCAAGGCGGACGAGCCGACCGGTGCCAACGACGACTCGTTCGGCAACGGCACCAAGGAAGACACCGCGGTCCCGAGCGTCATCGACGGCTCGATCCCGAACAACAAGTCCGACCTGAGGAACTTCGGGGCCTATCTCGAGGAGCAGGCCGACGGGGACAAGTTCCTGAACATCTACTGGACCCGCGTCCAGGAGCCGACCGGCAGCACCAACATGGACTTCGAGTTCAACAAGTCCGAGCAGCTGAGCGCCAACGGCGTGACCCCGGTCCGCACGGCTGGCGACATCCTGATCCAGTACGACCTAGCCTCTGGTGGAACCAACGTCGAGCTGTGGCTCTCACTCTGGATCACGTCCGGCAACGACTGCGAGGCCAATGGAGCAACGGCTCCGTGCTGGGGGGAGCGCGTCGACCTGGACGCTGCCGGTGATGGCCGCGGCTCCATCAACACGACCGCCATACCCGCCGGCGAGGCCGATGGCCTTGGCGCGCTGAGCGCGCGGACCTTCGGTGAGGCCCAGATCGACTTCGGCGTCTTCGCGACGGGCGAGGATGGGTGCGTGGGCTTCGGCTCCGCGTACCTGAAGAGCCGCTCGTCGGACTCGTTCACCGCCGCACTCAAGGACTTCATCGCGCCGATCGCCCTCAACTTCGAGGAGTGCGGTGCGATCCAGATCACCAAGACCAAGAAGCACGCCGCTTCCACTCCGGCAACCCAGCCGCATGCTGGCGTGACTTTCATGTTGTCCGGCAACGGGATTCCCGCTGGGACCACCGCTGTCACTAACGCGAGCGGCGTGGCCTGCTTCGACGGCCTGGCCATCGACCCCGATGCCTACACGGTCGAAGAGAGCGTGCCGGCTGGGTACAGTGTTGATGCCAACCCGCAGACGGTGGTGGTCAACAACGCGGCCGACTGCGATGACAACCCATACGGCGGTGAGTCGCTTGCGTTCGTCAACATGCCGCTGACCAACGTCAGCGTCGTGATCGACTCGCAGATCGCGGGCGGCACGGACTCGCAGGTCGAATGCGACCTGGATGGCGAGACGGACGCGGTGCCTGACGACCTCGACACAGCCGATGCAACAGGCGACGGCACACTGGCCGAGACGGATCTCGAGCCGGGTACCTATACCTGCACCATCGTCATCGATCCGTAGAGCCTGAATCGAACGAACCACGAGAGCCCGGCTCCGGCCGGGCTCTCGTCATGTGTCGCGAGCGGTCAACTGCCGGTGCTGCAACTCGAGAAGACGGTGTACTTCGTCCCGTTCGGCCCCCACGTCCGGCTGGCGAACTCGTACGTCGTCGGCCCGTCGCGGTCGGGAACAGGCACGCCCCAGGTTCCTTCATCGCCGGCGAAGCCGAGGACCCAGCCCCACGTGTAGCCGTCCTCGGTGACCATGAAGTTGAGCACCTGGTCGGTCGGCAGCGCCGTGCCGGTGACAACGTTGCCATCCACCGTGCAGATGCTCACGCTCCGATGCGGGCTGGCGCCGTTGCCGCCCCTCGCCGCCAGCGTGTTCCCCGCGATGAGTCCGAATATGAGGAGAGTGATGAGTGCTGCCTCGGTGCTGGCGCCGAGCAGGCGCCGGCCGATGCGGCGTCGCGCCGCTCGAGGCTGAGGCGGACCCTCGGGGACCCAGCGGTTGCCGTCCCAGTACGTCATGAGCTCTTCCTTTCGGTAGCCCGGCTGACTGATACCTCCCCGCTTGCGCCAGTCCCGTGGCTTTGCGTCCCCGGTTCACACCGGGTTTGCCTTTTTCGAGGCCGCCTCCATGACGGCTCGGTGAGCCTGAGGCATGGCGCGCCCGAGCACCAGTCCCCGGACGTACCCTCGGCGGAGCGAATCCGTACGAACCCGCACCTGTCGCAACCGACCCCGACGGCACCGGACCGATGCGTTCCCCCTGGTCAACCGGGCATCGCGGTCCTACGATGGCGTTCGACCAGCTGCCCGTCGACGACCGATTCCGAGCTGAGGTCGAGCGAGACAGGTGGCGGCACTCCAGACAGCGGCACGCTGGTCGATGCTGCGCGATCGACTGCAGCGGCGGCCGGCGCTGCTCGCCTCGAGGATGGACCAGCCGACGCGGCGCGTCCTCGTCGCCCACGTCGCGGCGGTCCTCGCAACGTCCCTGGTCCTGCTGACGGGCTCGACAGACGCGCGGATCGGCGCTGCCCTAGGGCTGGGGATGATGGTCGCCATCGGCGCCCTTCGCACGATGAACGTCGGACGGACGCTGGCGGTGAGCACCCTCGTCCTCGACTGCGGTCGGAACGGCCGTGTTCCTGGCCGGGCACCGGCGCGCCGTCATCGGCCTACTTCTTCCTGGCACTGGCCGGGGCGTGGTGGGCGGCCCACGTCCCGCGACGCCACAGCGGCACGATGTGGGCGGCCGCCTTCACCTCGGTGTACGTGATCCTTGTCGTGCCGGCCGCCGTCGCGGGCGGACTGCTCGTGCATGCACTGGGGGACGCGTCCGTGGTCGTGATCATCGGCGTCCTGTCGGACTGGTTCGTCCGGGTGGATGCGCGCGCGCTCGCACTCAGCGAGGCGCTCGCCAATGCGCCGGCGGGTGCCGAGAAGCTGGCGATCCGTGAGGGCCTGACTCGAGCCTTCGGGCCGATGGAGATCTCGCTTGGCGTCCTTCTCGCCGCATCGCGCGAAGGGCTGACGGTGGTCCAGGCCGAGCTGCTCGCATACCTTGCGCTGGGGCTGACGAACCAGGAGATCGCGGATGCCACGAAGGTCAGCGTGCCGACCGTTCGTTACCGGCTCACCCGGCTCTACCGCGCCCTTGGGGTGCGGGGGCGGAAGGAGGCGGCGGAGCGGGCACGCGCGATCGGCTTGTCCGGCGCCCTTGAGATCCCATAACCGCACCAGACCACCCTGTTTCGCACTTTTCTAACACGACAATCTGACGGCCAGCGCCGCTACCGTCGGGGTCCGCTTTGGGCAGCCGTTTCAGGTCCGAGCCCTGAAAGCGGACGTTCACGGCCACGCTCGGGGGATCGGGTGCGTGGATTCGAGAGCTGCCGAACCGAGTCAGGCGCGCCGAGCCGTCAGTCGCGGCCACTGTAGATCGGCTTGTGCCGAAAGGAGTGGTGTGCCCATGACCCGAAAGAGTGGAATCGTCCTCGCCGTGCTCAGCGCTCTTGCGCTCACCGCCGGCTCTGTCTTTGGCGTGGCGGCCAAGTTCCATGCCGTCAGCTCCTCGGTCGCGAACAACGGCGCGCTCGTCGTGTCCTTTGACGAGCGCGGTGTGGGCGAAGGGGACATCGACTACACGCTCACCGCCGACGCGACGGCGCTGTGGGCCTGTATCAACGGCGGTGGCAAGAACCCGAGCGCCGCCAACAAGCAATCGGTCGAGGGCGAGGTCACCGGAGGCGGATCCTTCGAGGCGCGGAATGGGCGGGTCATGGCCAGCCTGTCGGCAGGTCCGATTGGGCCTGGCGGCTTCGCGTGCCCGAACGGCCAGCGATTGGTGCTGGCTGCGGTGTCGTACACGAACGTCATGCTGTGCGACGTGACGAACAACTCGTGCACGGCGGTGCCCAATGCATCGCGGACGTTCCTGAACGTCTGATCCCGTTCGCGCATGGAAGGACCGGCCGGGAACCACCGGCCGGTCCTTCTTGTTGCCAGGACTATCCGTCGACGGTGGTCTGCTGCCCGTCGGGGGTGTCGCGGACCTCGACGCCGAGGGCGGCGAGCTCGTCGCGGAGGGCGTCGGAGGCGGCGAAGTCCTTCGCTGCTCGGGCAGCGGCCCGGCGCTCGAGGAGCTCGGCGGCGCCCTCCGGCAGCGGCGCCTCGGCGGCCACCGGCGCATCGAGCGACAGCCCGAGCACGCGGTCGAAGTCGAGCAGCAGCGCCCGGCGCTGCGCATCGGTCAGGTCGGAGGCCGATGCGACCTCGTGGGCGATCGCCAGCGCCTTCGGCAGCGCCAGGTCATCGGCGACCGCATCGGTGAAGCGGGCGCGGTAGCCGGCCATCGGCTCAGCCGCAAGGTCGACCGGCTCGGCGGCGGCGGAGGAGACCGCCCGGCGCAGGCGGGCCAGGCCGGATGCGGCGGCGTGCATCGCATCGGCGGTGAAGTCGAGCTTGGATCGGTAGTGGGCCGTCAGCGCCAGGTAGCGGAAGACGAGCGGCTCGTAGCCCATCTCCGGCAGGTCGGCGACGCGCACCACGTTGCCGGTGCTCTTCGCCATCTTGGCGTCGCCCATGGTCAGGAACTCGCCGTGCATCCACATGCCGACCACCGGATGCCCGAGCGCGCCCTCGGACTGGGCGATCTCGTCCTCGTGGTGGGGGAACTTCAGGTCGATGCCGCCGGTGTGGATGTCGAACCGCTCGCCGAGGTGCTTCAGCGACATGGCCGAGCACTCGATGTGCCAGCCGGGAAAGCCGTCGCCCCACGGCGACGGCCACTTCATGAGCCGATGGTGGCCGGCGCGCTTCCAGAGCGCGAAGTCGGCCGTGTCGTGCTTGTCGGTCTCCACGTCGACGCGGTGGCCGGCGTGGAGTCTCTTCGACCTTCTGGCCGGACAGCTTGCCGTAGTCGGGGAAGGCCGAGACGTCGTAGTAGATCGTGCCGTCGACCTCGTAGGCGAGGCCCTTCTCGACCAGCTGCTCGGTCAGCGAGACCATCTCGCCGATGTGCTCGGTCGCCTTGGGCATGACGTCGACCGGCAGGATGTTGAGGAGCGCCTCGTCCTCCAGCCAGGCGGCGGTGTAGAAGTCGGCGATCTCGGCCGGCGTCTTGCCCTCGGTCTCGGCCGCGAGCTCGATCTTGTCGGCGTCCGACGCGGTCGAGTCGTGGTCGTCGTTGCGCATGTGGCCGACGTCGGTGATGTTCTTCACGTAGCGCACCTCGTAGCCGAGGTACTCCAGGGTCCGATGCAGGAGGTCGCCGAACAGGTACGTCCGCAGGTTGCCGATGTGGGCGTACTTGTAGACCGTGCTGCCGCAGGTGTAGACCCCGACCCGGCCAGGCTCGAGCGGCTCGAGTGGTTCGACGCGGCGCGTCAGCGAGTTGTGCAGCCGGATCTGCGGAAGGGCGTCCGTCATGGCGCGCGCAATTGTAGTGGAGGCCGCTGCGTATATACGGTATATACGCAGTCCGAAGCCCTAGGATGGGCAGCGATGGACGAGCCTCGCTTCTGCCCGATCTGCGGCCTGCCGGTCGAGGCTCGCACCCTCGAGGACGACCACCGCCCGCGGCTGGTGTGCGCGAACGGCCACGTCACCTGGCAGAACCCTCGGGTCGTCGTCAACGCCGTGCCGGTCCAGGCCGGTCGCGTCCACCTCGCTCGCCGCGACATCGAGCCGGCGCGTGGCCGATGGGGGCTGCCCGGCGGGTTCCTCGAGCTGGGCGAATCGACCCAGGAGGGCGCCCGGCGCGAGACCGAGGAGGAGACCGAGCTGCGGATCGAGGTCGGCCGCCTGATCGGCGTGTACTCGCGGCCGCACGCCGGGATCGTGACCATCGTGTACGAGGCCGATGTCGTGGGTGGACGACCGGAGCCGGCCGCCGAGACGAGCGAGGTCCGCGCCTTCGGTCCGGACGAGATCCCGTGGGACGAGCTGGCCTTCAGCACGGTCGAGTCTGCGCTGCGGGACTGGGTCGCGTCGTTGCCGGGCCGCGGGCCTCGGCATGAGCCGCAGCTCTACGTCGAGGCCGACCCCGAGTAGCGCATCACCTCGCCCCGCACCGGGACGCTGGCGCCGACCACGAGCCCGAAGCCGATCGTCGCCACCACCCCGATGAACTGGAGCTCAACGGGCACTGCCTGGCCGAGCTGGTCGAAGGCGACGACGAGCAGCGCCCAGACGAGGACGGCAACGGTCGGCCCGGCGAGGCTGAGCGTGCCGCGAACGGTGAAGAATCGGGCGAAGAAGTAGGCGAAGCACATCCCGACGAGGGCGCCGCCCAGCTGGACAGCGGCAAGGCCCAGCACGAACGCCAGCTCGGGGGTCCCGGCCAGCGGCGTGATGACGGTCGCGACCGGCCGCAGCGGCGCGATCGGATCTCCGTAGAGGAGCCCGGCCAGGACCATGGCGATCGCCGCCCACACGTAGGCACCGGCAATGCCGGTCACGAAGCCACGGTAGGCGAGCCGGAGCCCGTTCACCTCGGTCACGAGTCGATCCTAGGAAGTGCAAGTCCCGATCCGCAGACGCACGAAGGTCCGGTCATGGGCCGTACGCGAGTTCGACGGTCCGTCGCCCGCTCGCTATCCCATGTAGCGCTGGAAGACGGTGACCGCGTTCTGGCCGCCGAACCCGAAGCCGTTGACGATCGCCACGTCGATGTCGGCGCGGCGGCACGTGTTCGGCACGTAGTCGAGGTCGCAGGCCGGGTCCGGGGTCGCCTGGTTGATCGTCGGCGGCAGCACGCCGTCCCGGATGGCGAGGACCGCGGCGAGGGCGGAGATGGCGCCGGCGGCGCCCAGCGTGTGGCCCACCATGCTCTTGTTCGAGCTGACCGGCAGGTGCTCGGCGTGGTCGCCGAAGGCCGCGCGGATGGCCTTCGTCTCGGTGGCATCGTTCAGTGGCGTCGAGGTGCCGTGCGCCACGATGTGGTCGACCTGCTCCGGCTCGAGGTGAGCGTCGCGGACGGCGCGCTGCATGGCGAGCGTCGCGCCGTAGCCGGAGGGATCCGGAGCGGAGATGTGGAACGCGTCGCCGGTGAGGGCGCCACCGGCCACCTCGGCCAGGATCGGGGCGCCGCGGGCCTCGGCGTGCTCGGCCGATTCGATGACGAGGATGCCGGCCGCCTCGCCGAACACGAAGCCGTCGCGCTCGCCGTCGAACGGCCGCGAGGCCGCCTCCGGGTCGTCGTTGCGGGTCGAGAGCGCGCCCATGTTGGCCAGCGCGGCGAAGGAGACCGGCTGGATGGCGCTCTCGGTGCCGCCGGTGATGGCGACGTCCACGTCACCGTGCTCGATCAGCCGCTGCGCCTCCACGAAGGCCTGGACCCCCGACGCGCATGCCGCGACCGAAGTGATCACCGGCCCCCGCGTGCCGTTCTGAATGCTGATCTGGCAGGCGGCCATGGACGGCGACATCATCGGCACCATGAAGGGGCTGACCCGGTTGCTGCCCCGTTCGTGCAGGGTCATCTGGCCGGCCGCCACCTCTTCGAGCCCTCCGCCGCCGGTGTTGACGATGACCGCGATGTCGTCGCGGTTGTGGTCGCCGATCTCCAGCCCGCTGTGGTCCAGCGCCTGCCGCGCGGCCGCCACCGCCAGCTGGGCGAAGCGGCTCATGCGGCGCGCCTGCTTGAAGTCCATCCACTCCTTGGGGTCGAAGCCCTTGACCTCGGCCGCGATGCGGACCTCCAGGTCGGACGGATCGAACGAGGTGATGGTCGCGACACCGGAGACGCCTGCGGTCAGGTTCGACCAGAACGTCTCGGGGTCGTTGCCGATGGGCGTGAGGCCGCCGAGGCCGGTGACGACGGCCCGGCGCGCGGGGTCACGTGGGGGAGGCGGACGGGTCATGCCTCGTAGCGGCGGAAGATCACGGTCGAGTTGTGCCCGCCCAGGCCCATCGAGTTCGAGAGGGCAACGTCCACATTCGCGGCGCGGGCCTCGTTCGGAACGTAATCCAGCGTCAGCTCGGGGTCGGGGTGCCGGAGGTTGATGGTCGGCGGGATGCAGCCGGTCTGAATCGTCTTGACGCATACGAACGACTCGATCGCGCCGGCGGCGCCCATGGCGTGCCCGGTCATCGACTTCGTGCTCGACACGGCCAGCTGATCAGCGTGCTCGCCGAAGACGGCCCGGATGGCCATCGTCTCGTAGCGGTCGTTGATCGGTGTCGAGGTCCCGTGCGGGTTGATGTAGTCGACCGCCTCGGGGCCGATGCTGGCGCGGGCCAGTGCGGCGCGCATCGCGCGCTGGCCGCCCTCGCCGCGCTCGGCCGGTGCGGCCATGTCGAACGCATCGGCCGATGAGCCGTAGCCGATGACCTCCGCGATCGGGTGCGCGCCTCGCGCCAGCGCGTGCTGCAGCTCCTCGAGCACGAGCACCGCCGATCCCTCCGAGACGACGAAGCCATCGCGGGTGGCGTCGAACGGGCGGGACGCCATCGGCGGCGAATACTCGCCGGTGTCCGGATCGCGCGGCGTGCCGAGCGCGCGCATCTGGCCGAAGCCGGCGATGGCGAGCGGGACCAGCGGCGCCTCGGTGCCGGCGCCGAGCATGAGATCGGCCTGGCCGCGGACGATCGCCTCCATCGCCTCGCCGATGGCGTGACCGCCGGTGGCGCATGCGGACACGACCGCCATGTTGTGGCCGCGCAGGCCGTACTCGATGGCGACTTGGCCGGACGGCGAGTCCGGCAGCATGTGCGGGATCAGGAACGGCGAGACACGGCGGTGGCCGCGCTCGAGCATGGTGACGTGGTTGTCGAGCAGGATGCCGATGCCACCGATGCCGGTCCCGAAGATCATGCCGAAGCGATCGGCGTCGACGTCGCTCGTCACGCGCCCGTCGTCGCCCAGCAGGCCGGCGTGCTTCAATGCCTCCCCGGTCGCCGCCACGGCGAGGTGCGTGCTGCGGTCGTGCCGTCGCGCGTCCTTGGCCTCCATATAGTTGGTGGCCTCGAAGTCCTTCACCTCGCCGGCGACGTCCACGTCCAGCCCTGACGCGTCGAACAGGGTGATCTGGCCGATGCCGGAGCGCCCGGCCACGAGCGCGTCCCAGGACGCATCGGCGCCGATGCCGACGGGGGAGACGATGCCGTATCCGGTGACGACCGCCCGGCGCTCGCTCACGCCGGCGACTCTCCCAGGGTTGCCAGCCACGCCTTGCCGGCCGGCGCGTCGACCTGGTGGGTGTTGGCCTCGGGGCTGATGCGGCGGATGAGGCCGGACAGGACCCGGCCTGGGCCGACCTCCACGAAGTCGGTGACGCCGTCAGCGACCATGCGTCGAACGGTCGTCGTCCATTGGACTCCGTGGACGAGGTGCTCGGTGAGCTCGATGCGCAGCCCGTCGGCGGTGCTGATCACCGTGCCGTGCACGTTGCCCAGCATCGGCACCTTCGGGTCGCGGAACGGGACGCGGGCGAGGATGCGGCTGAACTCGTCGCGAGCGCGCCGCATGAGCGGCGAGTGACTGGCCACGCTCACCGTCAGGCGGGCGGCCTTGCGGGCGCCGACCGTCTTGCTCATCTCGAGAGCGAAGACGAGGGCGGGAATGACGCCCGACAGGACGATCTGTCCCGGCGCGTTGGCGTTGGCCACGCTGATCTCGCCGTGCTCGCGAGCGGCGTCCACGATCTCGTCGACCTGCTCGTCGGACAGGCCCACCACCGCGCCCATGCCGCCGGCGATCCCTCGCTCCTGCATGATCCGCCCGCGCTCGCGGACGAGGCGCAGTGCATCGGCATAGTCGATGGCATCGGCGGCCACCGCGGCGGCGTACTGCCCGGCCGAGTGCCCGGCCAGCGCGCGGGGCACGATCTCGACCCCGGCCGCGCGGGCTTCCTCGAGCATCGCGTTCAGGTACGCCACGCTGGTGGCGAGGATCGCGGGCTGGGCGTTGACGGTCAGGTCGAGCTCCTCCGCGGGCCCCTCGAGAATGAGGCGGGACAGCGGGAAGCCGAGCGCGGCATCGGCGCGCTCGAATGCCTCGGCCGCGGCCGGCGAGCGCTGGACGAGCTCGGCGCCCATGCCGACGTATTGCGAGCCCTGGCCGGGAAAGACGTAGGCGATACGTCGGGACGCGGGTTCGGTCCCGGGATCGGTGTGATGGGTCATGGTCTGCGGTGCGTAAAACGTGTGCGCGGAGTATAGGGCCGTGCTTGGAACGCGACCACCGGGCTACCGGTCGCAGAATCCTCCCTCGATCGGAGCCACAGCGAACGTCGGGGGCTCGGCATCGTTGTCGACCGCGGTGATCTCGTGCCACGCCGGGTACACGATGAACTCGAGGCTCACCTCCAGCTGGTGCGGGTGCGTGGCGTAGGCGCCGTCACCGGGTCCGGCACGGTACTCCTCCATGCCCCGCTCGAGCGACGAGCGGTCGAGGTCGCACGAGTACGCGATGTCCTCCTCGCTCCAATCCGTCGTATCCGGCGCCTCCTCCGCCTCCACCGGCAGCGCGCAGTGCTCGACGGCCCACAGGCCGATTGCCCGCAGCTCGTCGCGAGGTGCCTCGGAGATGACCTCGGGGTCGCCGTCCGGCGAGAGCTGGGCCGACGCGGCCCCCGATCCCACCCGCAGCGCCTCCTCCGCGTCCGGCCGGATCACCTCCGGCGCCACGCTTGCGAGCTGGGCCAGGTGGGCAATGAAGACCTGGCGTTCGAGCAGCGCTCCGGTGACCCAGGTCTGGTGTCCGACCAGCGGCTGCCAGGTCGCGCAGGCCGCCTCCTCCGCCGCAAGGCCTTCGACGGCGGGAAGACGCAGGTCTGCCAGCGCCGACTCGATCATGGCCATGATCTCGTCGACCTCCTCCGCCCAGTCCGCGGGCACCGGCGAAGGGCCCAGCAGGGCGGCGCGCACCGCATCGAGGTCGACGGCGATCTCCTCGCCGGCGGGTGAGGCATCTGCCGACGCCGGGTCGGTCGGTGAGGCGGCGGCCGACGCTGCGGAGGGCGAGGATGGCTCGAACGAGGCCGTGGCCGGGCTCGCCGATGCGAGGGGTGTCGCCATCGGTCTGGCGCAGCCGGCCAACAAGATCGCGATGAGTGCCGCCAGCGCCAGGGTGACGGCCGCTGGTCGCGCGCCGCGGCTCACGTGTCGCGTACGGCGTAGCGTGCGACGACGTCCGCCAGGACGGGGAGGCCGAAGGCCAGGGCGCTGACCGGGACCCGCTCGTCATGGCCGTGGAAGAGCGACAGGAACGGGAAGTCGGCGTCCAGCTGGAGCGGGGCGAAGCCGTAGCAGGGGATGCCGAGGTCGGCCAGCGCCTTCGCATCGGTGCCGGGCGTGATCATCATCGGCACCGGGATGCCATCGGGATCCGCAGCGGCCAGCGCGTCTCGCATGTGCCCGACGATCGGCGCGTCCTCCGGCCACGTCACCGCCGGCAGGCTGATCACCGGCTCGACGGTCGCGTCCGACCCGACCACCTCCTGGAGGCCTGCCAGGAGCGCCGCCTGGTCGGTGCCGGGCAGCGTGCGCACGTCGATCTCCGCCTCACCGGTGCCCGCGATCACGTTGACCTTCTTGCCGGCGTGGAGGACCGTCGGCGTGACGGTGTCGCGCAGCATCGCGTCGATCGAGCGACGCAGCACCGGGTCGGGCAGGTCGCGTTCGAGGGCCGCGGCCACCGCGGACGGATCGGACTCCGCCAGGCCGGCGATCTCGCCCAGGCCGATCGTCTCGAGGAACCCGGCGACCACCGGATGCAGGCGGGCCGGGCGCGCTTCCTGGTCGTCGACGAGGGCAGCTACCGCCCGGGCTAGCTTGATCGCGGCGTTGTCGCCATGCGGCATCGACCCGTGGCCCGTCGTGCCAGCGGTGTGCAGGCGGGTCCACACGATGCCCTTCTCCGCCACCTGGACCGTGTAGAAGCGCTGGCCGCGAACCGTCATCGAGTACCCGCCGACCTCGTTCAGGGCCGCGGCCGCCGGCCGCCCGGTGGCGTCACAGAACAGGTCGGGCCGCGTGTCGACGAGCGCACGGGCGCCGTGGGTGCCGCCCGCCTCCTCGTCGGCGACGGCCGCCAGGATGACGTCACGCCGCAGGGGCGCGCCGGATCGAGCCAGCGCCAGCATGACGCCGAGCTCCATGGCGACCATGTCCTTCATGTCGACCGCGCCGCGGCCCCACACCACCCCGTCGATCAGCTCGCCGCCGAACGGGTCGCGCGACCAGGACTCGGCGTCGACGGGCACGACGTCGAGGTGGCTGAGCAGGATGAGCGGTGGCTCCGCGGGCTCGCCATGGGCGCGCAGCCGGGCGAAGACCGAGCCGCGGCCCGGCGTCACCTCCACGACCTCGGCCGGGATGCCCGCGTCGGTGAGGATCTCGGCGCAGTAGCGCGCGGCGAGCGTCTCGCCACCCGACGGGTCGCGGCCGGCCGCCACGTCCGGACCGCCCTCAGGCGGATTGACCGATGGGATGCGGATCAGCGCACGGAGGTGCTCGACGCAGGCATCGAGATCGAGGTGCGGCCGGAGGTCGAAGCTCATGCCGCGGAGGGTACTGCCCGCGGGCGGAAGGTGAGCATCGCCAGGACGGTGACGAGCGGCAGCAGGGTGGCAAACAGCATGCCGGCGGCGATGTCGACCTGGCTCCACAGGGCTCCCGCGGCGACCGAGCCGACCACGATCCCAATCGTCGAGAAGGCGTTGACCACGCCGAACACGCGGCCGATCTGGTGGTCCCCGGCGCTGTCGGCCAACAGCGCGTACCACGAGGCGCTGAAGGCGGTCAGTCCACCGCCGGCGAGCAGCGCCAGGCCGTAGGCGACCGGCTGCGGCAGGCCGAGGACGAGGCCCAGCCCGAACCCGGCGATCAGCAGCGGCGCCAGGGTCGCGACACGCTTGCGGCCGACCCGATCGGCGAGGTGCGCCAGCCACGGACCGAGCAGGATGCTGCCGGCGCCGAAGAACGAGAAGGCGATGCCGACCTCGACGACCGTCCACGCCAGCCGCTCGGTGGCGAGTGTCGCGTAGGTCGTGATGAAGCCGCCGTAGGACGCCAGCAGCGCGGCGTTCGCCACGAGCAGGGCCGCCAGTGGCCGGAGGTCGATCGGTTCCCTGACCGCGTCGCGGTCCGCCTCGGCCGCGTCCTTCCGTGGCAGCGGCAGGAAGAGGGTGCCGATCAGGGCGATCGCACTCGTGGCGGCCACGATGATGAACGGCGCCCGCAGCCCTCCGATGGTGGCCGCCAGCCCGCCCACCAGCGGCCCGGCGACGGTGCCAGCCGACTGGCCGGCCGACACGATGCCGTTGGAGAACGCCCGGCGCGACGGGTCCGCCACCTGCGCCAGGTAGATGCGTTCGGAGACGATCATTGCGCCACCGCCGAACCCGGCCGCCGTGCGCCACGCGAGGAGCCATCCGGCAGTGGCGGCGGTCGCGATCAGGGCGTTCATGGCGGCGTAGAACCCGAGGCCGGCGGTCATCATGCGGCGCGCACCGGTGCGTTCGGTGAGAAAGCCGGCGCCCAGCTGGCCGATCGCGTTCGTGACCGCGAAGGCACCGGTCAGCAGGCCCAGCACGAAGGGCGGGGCACCGAGCTCGGTCGCGTACAGCGGCAGGAGCGGCAGCATCACCGAGATCCCGACCTGGCTGATGAAGCCGATCGCGGCCAGCAGCCACAGCGCCGGTCCGATCGCCCCGAGCGTGCGCGTCAGCCGCGACTCGCTGACCTCGGTCACGAGGCCACGACGGCCTCCTCGCCCGTGATGGACGGATCAGGTGCGGCCGGTCGCGCAGCGCCGGCCAGGCGCCGCCAGACGAGCCGGGCCAGTGGCAGCTCGAGGACGAGCATCCCGATGGCCACGACGAGAAGCGTCGGCGCGGCAGTCGCGAGGCCGAGCCAGAGCATGGCCGCCAGGAAGACGAGGTGGATGGCGATGCGCGTGGCGAAGGCCAGCCGCAGGTCGACGATCGCGTCACCGGCACCGTCCGGCATGCCGCGGTCGCGTCCCCACACCGCCCAGGCGGAGATCGCGACGAACGCCGCCAGCGCGATCGCGAACAGACCCAGGCCGCCGGCGGGTGCCGGATCGACGATCGGCTTCACCCAGGAGAACGGCAGGATCCCCAGAAGGAGGAGGGCGAAGGCGGGGATCGGCACGAGCAGCTGGAGCCATTCCCAGTCAGGACGGTCGCGAGAGGCGTCGCGCAGCCATCGGGTCACGAGGCTGAACGACCAGGTCACGAACAGCCACGCATAGAAGTTGCCGGCCGGCACGCCGAACCAGCCCTGGTCGAGACCGATGTCGCGCCAGGTCCATAGGCCCATCCGGATCGCGACCGCGTCGAAGGCCAGGTCCAGGCTGATGGCCAGCAGGCTGTCGACCACCGGTGCGTACCGGCGTCGAACGCCGAGCGCATCGGTGATGCGCATGGCGCCGGCGATGATCAGCGCCCAGGTCAGGCCGATGACGACCGGCGCACGATCGATGGCCAGCACGAAGTCGGGCGAGTACTCGTATGTCTCGAAGATGATCTGGTTGCCTTGTTCGAGCAGCATGCCGAATGCGGCGGCGCTGAGCAGCTCGAGCAGCGGCAGACGGCCGCGACGCGCGGCGAGCCACGCCGCCACCACGAAGAGGGCGGCGGCGCCGATCTCGAGGGCACCGAAGACGGGGTTCATGTCGACGCGATGCTACGCGGGATCGGTCGAGGCAGATTCGGACGTAGAATCGGGCGCATGACGACCGAGGTTCGGGCACCGAGCATCCCGATCTACCTCGCCGGCGAGTTCGTGGAGTCCGGCACGCCGCTCGAGGTGCGCAACCCGGCGGACGGCTCGCTGGTGGCGACCACCTTCCAGGCCGGCCCGGAGGAGCTCGAGCGCGCCATCGTCGCGGCTGTGGACGCGTTCGAAGAGACCCGGCGGCTGCCGAGCTACGCGCGGCGCGACGCGCTCGCGCACGTGGCGGCATGCATCGAGCGCGACGCCGACGAGCTGGCCACGCTCATGACGCGCGAGTCCGGCAAGCCGATCAAGGACGCTCGGGGCGAGGTGGGACGCGGCGCGCTCACGTTCCGCACGGCGGCCGAAGAGGCGCTGCGCATCAACGGCGAGTGGCTGCCGCTCGACTGGGCACCGGCGAACAAGGGCCGTCATGGCATCGTGCGCCGCTATCCCATCGGGCCCGTGGCCGGGATCAGCCCGTTCAACTTCCCGCTCAACCTCGCCGCGCACAAGGTCGCGCCGGCGATCGCGGCGGGTTGCAGCATCGTCCTCAAGCCACCGTCGGTGGACCCGTTGAGCATGCTGCGCATCGCCGGCTACCTCGCCGAGACCGATCTGCCGCGGGGAGCGGTCAGCATCCTGCCGATGGACCGGCCCACCGGGGACCGTCTCGTCTCGGACGACCGCTTCAAGCTGCTCTCCTTCACCGGCTCGCCATCGGTCGGCTGGAAGATGAAGGCCGAGGCCGGCAAGAAGAAGGTCGTGCTCGAGCTCGGGGGCAACGCCGGCGCGATCGTGGACGACACCGCCGACCTCGACTGGGCGGTCGAACGCCTGGTGTACGGCGCGTTCGCCTACGCGGGCCAGGTCTGCATCAGCGTGCAGCGCATCTACGTCGTGCGTTCCGTCTACGAGGAGTTCCAGCGGCGCTTCACCGAGCGGGCGCAGCGCGTGACCGTCGGCGACCCGCTCGACCCGGCCACCGACCTCGGGCCGATGGTCGACGAGAAGGCGGTCTCCCGCACCCACCAGTGGGTGACCGATGCGATCCGCGACGGCGCCCGCGCCCTCGTGTCCGGCGAGCCGAACGGGCGGTGGTACCCGCCCACTGTCCTCGTCGACGTGCCGCGCGACGCGATGATCTGCTCCGAGGAGGCGTTTGCGCCGGTGGTGAACCTCTTCCCGGTCGACTCCTTCGAGGACGCCATTCGCGAGATCAACGACAGCCGCTTCGGCCTCCAGTGCGGCGTGTTCACCGGCTCGCTCGACCGCACGTTGCTGGCACACGACGAGCTCGAGGTGGGCGGCGTCATCGTCAACGACATCCCCACCTGGCGCACCGATGCGATGCCGTACGGCGGAGTGAAGGACTCCGGCCTGGGCCGCGAGGGGCTGCGCTGGTCGATCGAGGACATGACCGAGCCGCGCCTCCTCGCCTTCGGCCGCACGCCGTCGTCGTGATCGCCGATTCGGCCCGTGGCCCGGGAATTTCACGTGGTGGGACTAACGGCCAAGATCAACGCCAGTCGAGCCGCGTCGGGGAATGCTATCCCAAGATTTCGCTAGATTTACCCATAGTGTGGAGTAGCCGGACCAGTGTTGCCGGCTCCAACTTGGCCGTTAGTCCCACCCCATGCAAACGGCCATCATGACTTCCCTGACCGAGCCGACCCTCAGGTTCGCGCGGGTCCTGCGCGCCGATGAGCTGCGGGACGGCGAGCTGCTGCCGGTCGAGATCGACGGCACGCCCGTCGTATTGGTCCGCCACCAGGGCGAGTTCTTTGCCGTCCAGAACAACTGCTCGCACAAGGACTTCCCACTGTCGGAGGCGGGATTCGACCCGCGCGACGGCGTCCTCGTGTGTGCCTGGCACGGCGGCTGTTTCGACGTCCGCAGCGGCGCTGCGGTCGTGCCGCCGGCCACCGAGCCGGTCGAGACGCATCCGGTTCGCGTGACCGACGGCTGGGTCGAGATCGGGCTCACCGGGTCCCTCGCCCCGGAGCGCGGCGTCGCCTGACTCACGCCGATGCAGATCGAGGCCCTGCCGTACGTCAACTGGATCTTCTGGACGGCGCTGACCTCCGGCACCCTGCTGGTGGTGGGTGTCACGGAGCTGCTGGGCGGCACGACGCGCGGGTACCGGCTGTTCATGGCCTGGCTGATCGCGGCCTTCGCCGTGATCCTGGTGCTCAGTGAGCTGGCGCTGCCGCCCGGGGCGGCGGCGTCCGCCACGGCCGATGTGCGGCGTCCGTTGACGTTGGCGTTCGCCGCCGGCTGCATCGCGTACCTCGTGGCCTCCCTCGCGCGGTGGCCGCGGGCCTGGCTGGCGATTGCGACCGGCAGTGTCGGGCTCGTCGCCCTGGTGGTCCTCGCGGCCGCGGGTGGCACGGACAGCGTGCCGCTGTTCGCCGGCCAGCTCGTCCTGGCGGCACTGGCGCTGGGCGCCATGAACGCCGCGATGCTGCTTGGACACTGGTACCTCGTCACTCCCAAGCTGTCACCGACCCCCCTGCGCCGGATGATGTGGCTGCTGGTCGGCGTGCTCGTCGTCCAGGCCGTCGCCTTCGGCCTCGCGCTCGCCGTCGTGGGGTCGGAGCCGATCCAGGGCGACCTCGGTTGGCTGACCTGGCTGCGGCTGGCGGCCGGCATCGTCCTGCCGCTGGTTGCCACCGTCCTGGCGATCCTGGCCTCGCGCGCCGCGTCCCTGCAGGCGTCGACCGGCCTGCTGTACATCGGACTTGCGCTGGTCATGGCCGGCTCGATCGCCGGGGCCAGCCTGGCGTACCTGACCGGCGTCCCGGTCTGAGCCGATGCGGGTCGTCGTCCGCTGCTTCGCTCAGCTGCGCGAGCTGGCGACCGACCGATGCGAGGTCGTGCTGCCCGATGAGGCCAGCATCGAGACCGCCTGGAACATCCTGGCCCAGCAGTTCCCGGGCCTCGCGCCGCATCGGCCGTACGTGCGCGGAGCGAGGAACGGCGTCTACGCGGCGTGGGAGGAACCGCTCGACGAAGACGACGTCATCGCCTTCCTGCCGCCGGTGAGCGGGGGTGCGACGACCGCGCTGGTGGACGGACCGATCGACGTGGCGGCCCTGGAGGCAGCGGTCGCTGACGCAACGAGGGGCGCCATCGTCACCTTCGTCGGGCGGGCACGGGACGTGGCCGACGACGGCCGAACCGTCGTCGAACTCGAATACGAGGTCTACCCCGAGATGGCTGCCACGGTGCTGGGCGACATCGCCGCGGAGGCCGAGGCACGCTGGCCGGTCAGCGTGGCGGTCAGCCACCGGCACGGCGTGGTGCCGATCGGCGAGGCAGCCGTCGCGATCGTCACCGGGGCCGCCCACCGAGCGGAGGCGTACGAGGCGAACCGGTTCGTGATCGAGGCGATCAAGCAGAGCCTGCCGATCTGGAAGCGCGAGCGCTTCGTGGACGGCAGCGAATGGAAGCGCGCCGGCGCCTGAGGCTGGCTAGGGCCGATCCGGGCCGCCGATGCCGGCGAGCCACGACTCGGCGTCGGCCGGCGAGCGCAGCCGGATCCAGCGCAGGTCGAGCCGCTCGACCATGGCGGTGGCCATCGTTCGCCGGCGCCGGCGGTGGGTCGAGAGGATCCACCACAGCAGCCCATCGCGCCGCAGCGCGTTGCGCAGGCTCTCGCGGTTGCCGGTGCCGGGCCAGAACTCCTCTGCGGTCCGGATCCGGACGGCCGTTCGGCGTGCCCAGCGGGCCAGCACCGTGGACAGCGGGTAGTCGAGCCACACGATCGTGTCGGCCCGCGCCCAGGTGATGTCGCGCACCGACGCGTAGCCCCCGTCCGCCACCCACCGCTCGGCAGCCAGCGCACTCCTCAGCCGGTCGCGAAAGACCTGCTCGGGGACTGGATTCCAGCCCGGTCCCCAGAAGATCGCGTCGAACTCCACGCACGGCATGGCCAGCCGGCGGGCGAGGTCGCGGGCGAGCGTCGTCTTGCCGGAGCAGCTCGTGCCGACGACGTTGACGCGGTGCATGGGCGGCGGAGTGTACCCGCCCGTGGCGCGTGCAGACACCGCCGTCGGCAGGCACAATGCGCGGGACATGGCGACCCCCAAGCCGGGCGAGATCCGCTGCCCGACCTGCCACCGATCCACCCCGCCCGCCGCGTTCTGCACGCAGTGCGGCTCCGCGATCCCGACGGACGCTCGTGCGCGCCCGCGTGGCATGGACCGCGACGAGCTCCAGGACCGCATCCGTGCCCGTCGCTCCGGCAGTGACCCGTACCGGCGCGGTGGGAGCTCCGACCAGTCCTACCAGCGCTTCGAGCCCGAGCCCGACGATGCGCTTGCGCGCCGAGAACCGACCGCCGAGGAGCCGCGACCGGACTACTACGACGCGGCCGCCGCCGCTGCCGCCCGCGAGGCAGAGCGGGTCGAGGCGCCGCCCCCCGACCTGACCCGCGACCGCGACGATGACTGGGTCGCGCCGGCCGCGGCCGGTGCCGCAGCCGCGGCGGCGGCGGGGGCGGCGCGCGACGATGAAGCGGCGGGCGATCACGGTCCGGTGTCCGATTCTCCGGTCGTACGAGCAGGAGCCGGCACCCGCCGGGCGCTATGACTCCGCCTACGACGCGCAGTACGACGACGACGAGGCGGGTGCCTACCCGTACGAGTACGACAACTGGGAGGAGCGGCGTCCACGCTCGTCCGGTGCCGGCGCCTTCGCGATCCTGGGCTTCCTGGCGTTGGGCGTCCTCGCCCTGCTCGGCGGAGCGGTGCTGGCCGGTGTCTTCAGTGACGATCCGGGCGGTGTGGCCCAGGAGTCGCCGACGCCATCGGTCGCGGCCAGCCTTGCGCCCCAGGTAAGCGAGGCGCCCTCGGTCGCCCCGAGTGCGGGCGGCAGCGCCGAGCCCGGAGGCAGCGACGCGCCCCTGCCCACCGGTGAGCCGGTCGTGTTCGATGACGGCGCCGTGTTCGAGGTCCAGGCCTGCGCGACGAACGAGATGTCGTTCGACGGCTGCGCGCAGGAGGCCGAGTTCTTCAGCGGCGGCTCGTTCGTGGTGTGGGTCGGGTTCCAGGGCGCCTCCGGAGACGACACCGTCCTCGTCGTCCTGCGCCAGGATGGCGCCGCGGTGGCGGACTCCGAGTTCGTGCTCGGCAACCCGCCATTCGGCTGTTCCGCCGACTGCGGGGGGTACGCTCGCCAGGGCTTCACCGGCCTGACGCCGGGGGAGTACACGGTCGAGCTGCTCCGCAACGGCGAGCCGGCGCACGCGATCAGCATCGGGGTGGACTGACCGGTCGCCCTGTCGTGGCCCCGCGCATGCAGGGCTTGGTTCGGACGATGGATTCTGCTTCCCTCACCCGCTACCGATGGCCGATAGCCGCCGTCCTGCTGGCCTTCGCCGTGTTCGTCTTCTGGCCACGCGGCCCCGAGGAGATTCGCTCGTCCGCGACTCCGGCCCCGTCGATCGAGGTCGGCGCCATCGGCGGGGAGGTCGCCACCCCCTCGCCATCGGTGGTCACCACGCCCATCCCGACCCTGACGCCGAACGCGACTCCCTCGCCGGCCCCGACGGCGACTGCGCAGCCGCAGGCCGATGCCTTCGCCGCGGAGGTGCTGGCCTGCCGCTCGATCTCGGGTGACGCCTGCAACGACCAGCTCGGCACGCTGCCGGCCAATGCCGGCGCGTTCACCGCGCTCGTCCGGTTCGCCGCCGCGACGGCGGGCGACCAGCTCAACGCGGTCCTCACCGGACCAGGCGGCACTGTCGCCGGGTTCCCGTACACGTTGCAGGGCGGCGGGAACGGCTACTACTACAGCCAGTTCCAGGTGGGCAACCTTCCGCCCGGGGACTACACCCTGACCGCCACTCGCAACGGCGACGAGGTGGCCACGACCACGTTCCGCAAGGACGGAGGGTAGGCCTCAGCCGCCCGCCGACACCTCGGTCCCGCCACCCACATGGGCTCGTTGCTCATCGCCCCGCTCGCGCCGTCGCAGCGCCATCGCGCTGATCGCCTCGAGGATGCACCGATGTGCCGCGGCGGCGGTCACCTCGGCGTGGTCGAAGGGCGGAGAGACCTCGACCACGTCCATGGCGGCGAGCTCGACCCGTGCCACGACCTGGCGGATCGCGCGCAGCAGCTCGCGGGTGAGCATGCCGCCCGGCTCCGGGGTCCCTGTGCCGGGAGCCATGCCAGGGTCGATGACGTCGATGTCGACCGACAGGTAGATGACCTCCGGGCCGTCGAGGGCCTGGTCGATCGCCTCGGCGATGACGGCCTCGGCGCCGCGCTCCTCGATCTCGGTCATCAGGTGCCAGCGCATGCCCTGGGCGCGCATCCATTCGAGGGTCTCCGGCCCCGGCCAGTAGCCGCGCAGACCGATCTGCACGAAGTTGCGACCGGCGACGGCGCCCGACTCGATCAGGCGCCGCATCGGCGTCCCGTGCGAGCGCAGGTTGCCCCAGGTGGAGTTGGCGGCATCGGCATGCGCGTCGAAGTGCACGATCCCGAGGCCGCGCGGGGCGACCGCCTCAGCCACGGCGCTGGCGGAGGGGAAGGTGATCGAGTGGTCGCCACCCAGCACGATCGGCACCGCACCGGTGCGCGCCACCTCGAGCACCTTGCGGCGGATCACGTCGTGCGCCGCGCCCGATGTCCATGGGCGTGACCGGGGCGTCGCCCGCGTCGACAACGTCGAGCCAGTCGTACGGCTCGATCCCGAGCTGCAGCGAATTGATGGCCCCCGAGTGGTAGCTGGCCTGGCGGATCGCGCGCGGGCCGAAGCGGGCACCGGGCCGATGGCTGACCGCGTCGTCGAACGGCGCCCCGACGATGGCCACGTCGGGCGCCCGGCTGGCCAGCGCGTCCGCATCGGTGATCCACGGCAGCTTCTGGAAGCTGGGCAGGCCGACGTAGCTGGGGAGGGTGAAGTCGTCGTAGGCGGTGTACGGATCGGCTTCGGGGGGAGCCTCGTCGTTCATCCCGCGGGAACCGCGGGTCACCTCGTCGGTCATGGCGCTCGCGCGTCACCTCCGGCGGATCGCACGGGCGCCGTCGCGGTGCGGAGCAGGCCCGTTCGGTGGCCGATCCTAGCACTACCATCCGCGATGTCCATGGTCGGCGAACCTGTCTACACCGAGGCCGAGGCCCGCGCCCTGCTGCCGCAGGTGCGCTCGGTCCTGCTCCAGCTGGCGGTTCTCCGCCGGCGGCCTGCCACGGCTGCAGAACACGCCGATGCGATGGCGCTGCTCGACCACCTCACCTCGCTGGGGATCGTGGTCCGCGACCTCGAGGCCGGCCTGGTGGACTTCCCGACCATCCGCGACGGGGAACCGGCATGGCTGTGCTGGCGGCTGGACGACCCCGACCTGGCCTGGTGGCACACCACCCGCGAGGGCTATGCCTCGCGGCGGCCGCTCTAGGTCGTGGCGCGCGTGACCGTGATCGGCGACGCACTGCTCGACGTTCGCGCGACTCCGTCGGGGCCGATGCGACCCGGCGCCGACGTGCCGGCCTCGGTCGACGTCGGCCCGGGTGGACAGGGCGCCAACGTGGCCGTTCGCCTGGCTCGTCGCGGCGTTCCCACCCGGCTGGTGTGTCGCCTCGGCCCGGACGCCGCCGGAGAGCTGTTGCGCCGTTCGCTCGCCTCCGATGGCGTCGAGCTGCTGGACCTCGGGGCGCGGCGCACCGGCGCGGTCATTGTGCTGGTCGACGAGGGGGGCGACCGCACCATGCTCAGCCAGCGCGTTCCGCTGCTCGCATCGGGCCCACCGCCGATGGACATCTTCGAAACGGACTGGCTCGTCGTCTCGGGATACGTCCTGCTCGAACGCAGCGCCGGGATCTCCGCCTCCGGCTCCTCGCCACGTCGGGCGATCGCCGGCTGCGCGCTGGGTGACGGCGACGCCGAGGACTGGGTGGATGCGGCGCGCTCGCTCCAGCCGCACCTCGTCGTGGTGAACGTTGACGAGGCGCGCGCCCTCGTGGGCGAGAGCCTCGACGGCGCCGGCCTCGCCCGTCGGCTGGCGGCGCGTCTCTCTGCGGTCGCGGTGGTCACGGAAACGTCGGGAGCGACCGGCGTGATCGGAGACAGGCTCGTGACCGCCAGTGCGGCCGAGGCGCCGGCCGCCCTGGACACGACCGGGGCCGGAGACGCCTTCCTTGCCGCCATGGTCGCCGGGCTGTCGGCTGCTGCGTGGCCGCCATCCGGCGACGCGCTCGCCGCCGCCATGGACGCTGCCACGGAGCTGGCGGCCGCCGTCACGCGCGTGGCGGGTGCCCAGGGTCGCGTGCCCGGCGAGGGTGAGGCATGAAGCCGATGAGCACCGACTGGCTCGCCATCGGCGAGGAGGTCCGTGACGCGCTGGCGCAGGGCCGGCCGGTGGTGGCGCTCGAGTCGAGCCTCATCGCCCAGGGATTGCCGCTGCCGCACAACCTCGACACGGCGTTCGCGGCGGAGGCCGCCATCCGCGAGTCGGGCGCGGTGCCGGCCACGACCGCACTGGAGGACGGAAGGCTCGTCGTCGGGGCCGATCGCGCGCTCCTCGAACGGCTGGCCGACCCGGAGCGGAGCGTGGCGAAGGCCGGGTCGCGCGATCTCGGACCGCTGCTCGCCGCTCGCAGGCTGGCCTCGACGACGGTGAGTGCCACGATGCGGGCCGCGCACCTGGCCGGCATCGCGGTCTTCGCCACCGGCGGCATCGGCGGGGTGCATCGAGGTGCCTCGACCAGCTTCGACGTCTCCAGCGACATCGACGAGCTTGCCGCGACGCCGGTGGCGGTGGTGTGCTCCGGCGCCAAGTCGATCCTCGACCTGCCCGCCACCCTCGAGCTGCTCGAGTCCCGCCGGGTCCCGGTGGTCGGCTACGGGACCGACGAGCTGCCGGCGTTCTACTCGACCGGCTCGGGCCTGCGGATCGGTCATCGCGTCGACGACCCCGAGGCGGCCGCCGCCGCCGTCGCGGCGCATCGGTCCATCCCCGGGGCGGGCGGCATGCTGATCGTGCAGCCGCCGCCCGGTGACCTCGCGCTGCCGATCACGGACGTGGAGCGTTGGCTGGCCGACGCGATGCGCGACGCGGAGGAACGCGGAGTCGTGGGTGGGGCGGTCACCCCGCACCTGCTGGCGCATCTGGCGCGTGCCTCGGACGGCAGGACGCTGCGCGTGAACATCGGCCTGATCGTCGCCAATGCCCGCCTGGCCGGCAGGATCGCATCGGTCTTGACCTGAAGCCGGCTGGGGGTATGCTCGGGCGACTCAGCAGGCAAGCGGAGTGGAGGGACGCGGCGCCCCATGCGGATCTATGACGGAAGCCCGCGCCAGGACTGGGAAGAGGTCCTGCGCAGCGTCGGTGCCTTTGCCGACGCGGAGCGGCTGAAGGAGCTCCTCTTCCTCGAGCTCGAGGGTGGGTTCCTGCTCCAGGGCCTGGGCCTCCACCAGGCCGCCGCCGACTCGGACAGCTTCGGATCTGCCGCGAAGCGCACCTACGAGCTCACCGATGACCAGGTCTCCGAGCTGATGGATGCCAGCTCCGCCAAGCGCGACACAGTCGACGCCGATCGCCCGAAGCCGGACCTGTCGAACTACTACGAGCTGGCGATGCGGATCCTGGGCGCCTACATCGATCAGCAGCGGGCGCACGACGTCTTCCTGTTCGAGCAGGACGGCTCGTTCGTCCTGCGCCTGTTCGGCGTCGCCGGCTCTCATGGCGCGGGCCACCAGCTGTCCGAATTCACCAAGGACGAGATCTTGGCTATGATCGAGGCCGCACCCGAGCAACGCCAGCCCGCGCCGAGCCCCACCGGCGCGACCCAGCAGTAGGGGAGCCCTCATGAAGGCGATCAAGGTTCTGCTCATCACCGTCGGCGCCGTGCTCGCGGCACTCATCGTCATCCCGCTCACCATCCTCGCCGGCCTGTTCGTGTGGCTGAAGCTCACCGAGGAGACCGATGACGAGGAGATGGAGCTCGACGACGTCGTCTGAGTCGGTCACGAGCCGATAGGGCACGTGGGGAGGCGGCTACCGACCGGTCAGCCGCGCCTCTCGCCACGTCTGCCCGGTCGCACGCCGCCCAACCCCGGTTGATCTCGGCTCCGGAACGGCCTGACGCATCCGGTGCTCGCGCGCTCGATCGGGTCGTTGGCAGGTGAGGGCCCGTACCCTCCGGCTGCTGGTTTGGTAGCAACTCGGGCGGCCGAGCCACGGCTGTTCCGCGGCTCCCAAACGGTCGGGCTCCTCACGCTGTGGCCAGCGCCCAGGCGGCGGTCCAGCAGACGGCTGCGACGAGCATTCCCGTCCACAGCGCATCGGGTCCGCGCACGCCCTGGATGACGGCTGCGAGCCCGACCGCCCCGAGCATGAGCGCCACGGGCTCGACCGATCCACCCAGCAGCAGCGCGCCCCCCACGCCGAGTCCGACGGCCACGGCCAGCCCCCAGGCAAGCTGGAAGGCAGTGCGTCGTCCGAGAACCTGGGCGATGTTGCGGGAGCCCTGGGCGGCATCGACGTCGAAGTCACGGAGCACGTTGGCCAGGTGGGCCGCGGCGGCGAAGGGGGCCACGAGCAGGGGCGCAGCGGCGACGCGTTCGAGCGGCACGCCCACTCCGGCTGCGATCCACAGCGGCAGGACCGCGAAGCTCACGAGGTATGGAACGAACGAGGCCGGCGTGCGCGACAGCCACAGGTTGTACGTCAGCGCGGACCCGGTTGCGATGAGCCCGAGGAGGGTCGCCATCGCGCCGAGTGGCAGAGATGCGACGAGCTGGACGGCAAGGCCTGCCGACGCAATCCACAACGCGATCTCGGGGGAGAGATCACCCGAGGCCAACGGCTTCGACAGCCTGCCGGCGGCCGTGTCCCGGCCGCGATCGACGAGATCGTTGGTGGCGCCGACGAGGATCTGCGAGCCCAGGACGGCGGCCACGGTTCGCAGCCAGCGCTCATCGATGCTCAGGCCGGCCTGCGCCAGCAGGATGGCCCCGAGGGCGGCCGAGAGGGTGGTGACAGCCAGGGTCGGCGCGGGGTGGACGAGGCGTACGGCGGCCGCGGCCGCGGCAAGCCCGGGCACGGCCTCCCGGCCTCAGGAGCCGGTGTGCTGCGGGCCCGGACCGGTGTCCCAGGCCGGCGCTGGGGGCGGGTGCGGGCGCTCACGCCAGTAGACACCGTTCCTGCGCCCGAGGAATCCGTGGTCGACGAGCAGCCTGCGGAGGGTCGCGGGATCCGGCGCGTCCTCGGCCAGCATCGCATTCACCTCCGCCTCGTCGTACAGGCGGTCCGGCTCGAAGCGCTCGGCCAGGAAGGCGCAGGCCGCATCCAGCATCCGGGCGCGACTCGGAAGCGCGGTGAGCCGCCCATCCCGGACGAAGGCGTGGCGAAGGTGGGTCGCTGGATCGTGGCGCAAGGTCCGTACAGCATGCCACTCCGGGGTCGGCGTTCGGGTATGATGTCTTCCCGAGTGGACCAGGCGCCTCTGCTCGCGTGCCGCGTCGTCGCACGGCACGCCCAGCCGTTCGCGGAGGACCTCAGCGGATGCCCAAGTACGTGTTCGTCACGGGTGGCGTCACCAGCTCTCTCGGAAAGGGCATCACCGCGGCCAGCATCGGCCGCATCCTCAAGGCCCGCGGCATCCCGGTGAGCATCCTCAAGCTCGACCCGTACATCAACATCGACCCCGGGACGATGTCGCCGTACCAGCACGGTGAGGTGTTCGTCACCGATGACGGCGCCGAGACCGATCTCGACCTCGGCCATTACGAGCGCTTCATCGACGAGAACCTGTCGCAGGCCTCGAATGTGACGACCGGGCGCATCTACCAGTCGGTCATCGCCAAGGAGCGCCGCGGCGACTATCTCGGCGGCACGGTGCAGGTCATCCCGCACATCACCAACGAGATCAAGGAGCGCATCGCGCGCGTGGCACGCGAGGGAACCGGCAGCGTGGCGACCAGCGGCCTGGCGGCCCACGGCGTCGTCATCGTCGAGGTCGGGGGGACCGTCGGCGACATCGAGTCGCTGCCCTTCCTCGAGGCGATCCGCCAGATGCGCAAGGACGTCGGCCGCAAGAACGTCCTCTACGTCCACGTCACCTGGCTGCCGGCCATCGGCGCCACCGGCGAGCTGAAGACGAAGCCCACGCAGCACTCGGTCAGCACCCTGCGCGGCATCGGTATCCAGCCCGACGTGATCGTCCTGCGCAGCGACGAGCCGATCGACGACGAGATCCTGGACAAGGTGAGCCTGTTCACCGATGTCGACGTCCACGCCGTCATTCCGCTCAAGACCGCGCGCAGCATCTACGAGGTGCCGATCCAGCTCGAGCGCGCCGGCCTCGGCAAGCTGGTCACGCGCGAGCTTGAGCTGCCCGGCGGCGAGCCGGACCTCGGCGAGTGGCAGGAGCTCGTCGGCCGCATCCGCGCACCGCGCCCGGCGGTCGAGATCGCCATCGTCGGCAAGTACACCGAGCTGCCCGATGCCTACATCAGCGTCGGCGAGGCGCTGAAGCACGCCGCCCTCCATCACAACGTCGACGTCAAGGTGCGCTGGATCCGTTCGGAGCACCTCGAGCGCATCGAGCCGGAGCAGGTCGCCGATGAGCTCGCCGGCGTTGCCGGAGTCGTCGTTCCCGGCGGCTTCGGCTATCGCGGCGTCGAGGGCAAGATCCGCGCGATCCGCTGGGCGCGCCGCAACCAGGTGCCGTTCCTCGGCCTGTGCCTGGGCCTGCAGTGTGCCGTGATCGAGTTCGCGCGCGAGGCGCTCGGCACGGACGATGCGAACTCGAGCGAGTTCAACGTCTTCACGGAGCATCCCGTCATCGACCTGATGCCCGACCAGGCCGACGTGACCGACAAGGGCGGCACCATGCGGCTGGGGCTGTACCCGGCGCGCCTGGAGGAGGGCTCGCGCGTCCGCGAGGCGTATGGCGGGGAGATCGCCTACGAGCGGCATCGCCATCGGTTCGAGGTCAACAACGCCTATCGCGACCGGCTCTCCGAGGCGGGGATGCGATTCAGCGGCGTCTCGCCCGACGGGCGGCTGGTCGAGTACATCGAGCTGCGCGACCACCCGTGGTTCGTGGCGACGCAGGCCCACCCGGAGCTGAAGAGCCGCCCGAACCGCCCGCACCCGCTGTTCCGCGACTTCGTGGGCGCTGCCTCGGCGGGCGTCGCCCCCACACCTGTCGCCACGACGGGCCGGAAGCGTGCGACCCAACCCGCTGCCGTCGAGACCAGCTGACGTGACCTCCAGCACCCCAGCGATCCGACCCGACTCCGCGGACCTCGACCGCGCCATCGCCGAGGCGGAGAACGCGGCCGTCGTCATCTGGCGGGGCGAGGGAGTTCCGTTCCCGTTCGTACCGGAGCGCATCGCCGAGCTCAGCAGCCGCGCCGAGCGCGACCTGCTGTACGGCGCGTACCGCGAGGCGCTCGACGCCCTGGCGCCGCTGCGTCGGCAGCAGCTGGCGACCTGGACGGCCGCGCCGGACACCGAGGCGTCCGAGCGAGCCCTTGCGCTGGCCACCGATCTCGAGGGCCTGGTGGATCACTCCGAGACCCCGTACTACGCCGCGCTGCGGCGCTATCTCGCGCTGATCGGCATCGAGCAGGGCGACGCCACGATCGCCGACCTCTGGCACATCGGGCGCGGCACGCCGTGGAGCCATTGGTTCGGCGAGCGTGAGGTGCGCAGGGCGGTGGCGGCTGCGGGTCGTGCCGTCGTCGAGACGGCCGGCCTGGGGGGTTGGCGCGACGCGGAGGCCATGCTCGCCGGCCCCGGAGTGGACGATCGGCTCGGCACCGCGGTGGTGGACGCCGCCTACGCGACGCTGGCGGGGTCGCCGGAATGGGTGGGGGAGGAGGTCGGGGTGGCCGCCGCGGAAATCGCCCCACTGGGCGACTTCGCCGCGTTCGTGCGATTGCTCCGGCTGCGGCAGGACATCGCGTTGCTCCAGTACGAGATCCGCCTGTTGGCCGGACCCGCGGACGCGGCACTCAGCCGCGCGTACTACGCGGGGATCGTGGGCCACATGATCGGCGTCATGGTGCCGGAGGAGGGATACCTGCACGCCGTGCCGGAGCCGTACGCATCGGTGCGCAGGCTGGAGGTGGCGTTGCTGGCCGGACAGCTGGTCGAGACTCTCGAGCGGCAGTTCGGGACCACCTGGTGGCGCGAGCCCGGCGCTCGCGAGTTGGCGGCGGCGGCCGAGACAGGCGAGACCAGCGCCGACGTGCTTGCACATCTCGGGTATGATGGCGTGGACTGGAGACCCGTCCTGCGTCAGATCCGGACGCGGCTCATCGGTGAGATGAGCGGATACGGGGGCCCCAACATCACCACTCGCGCCGGGACCCGCAAGGTCTGACTGCTTGACCTCGCGCGAACCCCGAGCACGGGACTCCGACCGCGAGGCCGTGACCACGACCCCACAGGTCGACCTGTTCAACTGCCCAACCTGCCGAAACTTCACCCGAACGCTGATTCCGGATCGCGGGTGGTGCAGCAGGGACGGCTCCCCGAAGCTCATCGAGGTCAGGTCCTACATGAAGCACTGCTGGCAGGCGAGGCGGCCATGAACGACGACGCGCGACCGCAACAGCAGCGCCGCCGCTCGCGACGCCGCAATGACAACACTTCTCGCCGTCAGGGCGGCGGCGGACAGCGCGGAGGTGGGTTCACCCCGCGACGCCGCAACGACTACGCGTCCGGGCAGTACTCGTCGATCTACACCGGTCCCTTCCCGACCGATGCCGACGAGCCCGGCCTGAACCTGGCCGACCTCCAGGCGAAGCCGATCGACGAGCTGCGCGAGCTCGCCGCGGAGCACGAGATCGAGGGTCACGAGGAGATGGAGCACTCCGACCTCGTGCTGAAGCTGCTCGACGTCGTCCCGCTGGCGCCGGCGCGGCCGGACCGCAACGGCGGCCCAGGCGAGGCGGAGGGCATTCTCGAGATCGTCGACGAGGGCTTTGGCTTCCTGCGCGTCAACGGCGTCATGCCGTCGAACGACGACATCTACGTCAGCTCCTCCCAGGTCCGCCGGTTCGGCCTGCGCACCGGTGACCGCGTCACCGGCCAGACGCGCCCGCCCAAGGACCAGGAGAAGTACTGGGGCATGCTCCGGGTCGACACCGTCAACGGCGTCGAACCCGAGGTCGCCAAGCGCCGCCCCTACTTCGACAACCTCGTCCCGGTCTTCCCCGACGAGATGTTCGACATCGAGACCGATCAGAAGAACCTGACCCAGCGCCTGATCAACCTCATCAGCCCCATCGGCAAGGGCCAGCGCGGTCTCATCCTGTCGCCGGCCAAGGCCGGCAAGACGACCGTCCTGAAGCACATTGCGGCCGGCATCACCGAGAACACACCCGAAGCGCTCCTCATGGTCGCCCTCATCGGCGAGCGACCGGAGGAGGTCACCGACATGGAGCGCTCGGTGAACGGGGAGATCTACTCCTCGACCTTCGACGAGCCGACCGAGAATCACACCCGCGTGGCGGAGATGTGCCTCGAGATCGCCAAGCGCCAGGTGGAGACCGGGCGCGACGTGGTGATCCTGCTCGACTCGATCACGCGCCTGGCGCGCGCCTACAACCTGGCGTTGCCGGCGTCCGGCAAGACCCTCTCGGGCGGCGTCGACCCGGTGGCCCTGTACCCGCCGAAGCGATTCTTCGGTGCGGCGCGGAACATCGAGCACGGTGGCTCGCTGACGATCATCGCCACATGCCTCGTGGATACCGGGTCGCGCATGGACGACGTCATCTACGAGGAGTTCAAGGGCACCGGCAACATGGAGCTGGCGCTGGACCGCAAGCTGTCCGAGAAGCGGATCTTCCCCGCCATCGACGTCCTCCGTTCCGGCACCCGCCGCGAGGAGCTGCTGCTCGACGAGAACTCGCTCCGCATGGTCTGGACGATGCGCCGCATGCTGTCGGCCGTCGGCCCGAACGAGGGGATCGAGCTGCTCATGCAGCGCCTCGGCAAGACCGCGAACAATGCCGAGTTCCTCGTGTCGCTCACGAAGTCGGTCGAGGCCTCAGAGCGCGCCTCGTAGCCGGTGACCCGCCGCGACCGGTCGCGCAGGGGCTGTTTCGCCGCGCTCGCCACGGCCCTCGTCCTTACCGCCTGCGGCACCCAGGCGAGTAGCCCGAGCGCCGCCGAGGCTCCGTCTTCGGACGCAGCGAGCGCCACCCCGAGCGATGGCGCAGCCATCGGTCCGGTCGAACCCGCACCGGGCTCTGACAGCGCCGTCTACGCGCCGAACCCCGGCGCGATCGTGGTGGCCATCGACCCCGGTCATGGCGGCTGCCTCGACTGGGGCGTGCCCGACCCGTCGGAACGGGGCGTGGAGCTGGCCGAGAAGACGCTCACGCTCGGCATCGCCCGACTGCTGCGGGACCGGCTCGAGGCCGAGGGCATCGGTGTGGTGATGACGCGAGACGGCGACGATGCGCTGGCGGGTGACAACCATCCCGAGCTCGGCTGCGACGGACCGCCGTGGCGCGACGTGAACGGCGACGGCGCGGCGGGCTTCGACCCGGAGGGCGCGACGCGCACCCGGGACGAGCTCCAGGCGCGCCTCGACCTCGCCAACTTGTCGGCGGCCGATGCGTTCATCAGCATCCACATCAACTCGCCGTTCGACGGCGGTGAGCCGATCGAGATCGCGTTCAGCGAGACGTTCTACACCGACGAGACGCCGTGGGGCGCCGAGCGCACCGCCGAGCTCGCAGGCGCGGTGCAGGACGGCGTCGTCGAGGAGCTCGCCGCCCTGGCCGACTACGAGCGCGGCGACCGCGGCATCACGGCACACAACTTCTACCTCGTGGCGCCACCGTTGTTCGAGACGACGCCCGACCGGCCCGACACGGTGAAGCAGCCGACGAGGGGGGCGCTGATGCCGACCGTGCTGTCCGAGGTCGGGTCCATCACCCTCCGCGCAGAGCACGACCTGCTGGCCAGCGCACCCGGGCAGGCCGCAGTGGCCGATGGCCTCTTCGCCGGCCTGGCCGCGTACCTGGGTGCACGCACGCAGTCGGTGCGCATCGGCCTGGAGGGGAGCACCCCCGGCGCAGACCCCCAGGCGAGGCCGGGTGACGGCCCGATGTTCTGGGCCACCGAGCTGCCCGAGGGTCCGCTGCGGCTCCGGGTCACGAACACCGGGACCGAGCCGCTCGCCGCGGGCGCACGACTTGTCGCGGGCTGGGAGCCGAGCGACGAGCCGTACCTGAGGGTCGCACCGGCGGCAATGGACGTGGTGGGCGAGCCGCTCCCGGCGCTCGCACCGGGCGAATCGGTGACCGTCGAGCTCGTGTTGCCGGAATCTCCCAGCGAATCGCGCGCTCTGGCATGGATCTCGCTGTCTGTCGGAGCAACGACGCTCGCCGAGGCGGGCGCGCCGGCGCTCCAGCTTGCCACCGGGACGCCCTGAACCGGTGCGGACCGCACCGCACCGGTCGAACCGCGAGTACTGGTGTGAACCGTGCGCGTTTCGGGTTGCCGCTGCTTGGGGGCGCTGGTACCATGCCTGCGCGATGACGTTATGGCCGCCGGCCAGGGGGCGCTCACCCCGTCGGACCGGCGGCGGCTCGTTGCAGCAGCAGTCCAACCAACCCGTGTAGGCGAGGATCGACTTCCTATTGCCTGATCCACGACGGCTCTACCGCCGTGTCACAGAGAGCAGTCTTCCGACGCGGGTGATCGCCCACCTGAGTGTCGTGAGCCTCGTTGTCGTCGCGTCGCTGGCCGGCCTGTCGACCACGCAGTCGACCGGCAGCGTCGAGACGCAGTCCGATTTCCTCGCCCTCGTCCAGCGTGCTCGCGGCGCGGGTGATGACCCCACCCCGAGCCAGATGACCTTCGGTCTCGGCACCCTCCCGCAGGACGAGGCGGTCCTCCTCGACCGCTCAGCGGAGGACGCCGCGGCTCCCACCGGACCGATGCCGACCCCGGTCGCGGTCGACCCCAACGCCACCCCTCTGCCCGCTCCGCAGACCGGCATTGGCGGCACGACCAGCGGACCCAGCTCGCGCGGCGCAGCGCCGGGGGCCGCGACCGGCGCCCTCGTGTGGCCGGTACCCGCCGGCTCGATCAGCCAGTACTACCACGCCGGTCACCTGGCGCTGGACATCGCCGCCCCGTACGGGTCGCAGGTGGTGGCAGCGCAGGGCGGCACCGTGACCTGGGCCGGATGGCGCAACAACGGCGGCGGCTTCGTGGTCAGCATCAACCACGGCAACGGCTTCAGCACCGTCTACAACCACCTCGGCTCGATCTGGGTCTCGCCTGGCCAGTACGTCGGCGCGGGGCAGGGCATCGGCGGCGTCGGCTGCACCGGCATCTGCACCGGTCCGCACGTCCACTTCGAAGTGATCGTGAACGGCGTCATCGACAACCCGCTCCGATACTTCTAGGTTCTCCAGCCGCGACGGATCTGCCGCATTCCCTCGCGCACCGAAGGCCAACGCTAGGCTTGTCCGATGTTCGCTGACCGTGCCCGGGTTCACGTGGCCGGTGGCGCCGGGGGCGATGGCGCCGGCACGTTCCGCCGCGAGGCCCACGTGCCGCGCGGCGGCCCCGACGGCGGCGACGGCGGCCATGGCGGCAGCGTCATCCTGGCCGTGGATGCGGGCATGACGACGCTCGGCGACTTCAAGCGCAAGCGTCACTTCAAGGCTCCGGCCGGCGGCCGCGGCATGGGGCGGCGCGCGCACGGCCGCAAGGGCGGCGACATCGTCATTCGCGTTCCGCCCGGCACGGTGGTGCGCCGGGACCCCGACGGCGCCTTCGTCGGAGAGCTGCTCGAGGCCGATGCCCGGCTGGTCGTGGCCGCCGGCGGCCGCGGCGGTCGGGGCAACGTCCACTTCGCGACGGCCACCCATCGCGCCCCCACCCACTTCGAGAAGGGCACGCCCGGCGAGGAGGGCTGGATCGAGCTGGAGCTGAAGCTCATCGCCGACATCGGCCTGGTGGGCGCACCGAACGCGGGCAAGTCGACCCTGCTGGCAGCCCTGACCGAGGCGCGCCCGGAGGTCGGCAACTACCCGTTCACGACGGTGACGCCGAACCTGGGCGTGATCGCGCTCGACGAGGAGCGCTCGGCGGTGATCGCCGACGTCCCGGGGTTGATCGAGGGAGCGTCCGAGGGCCGCGGCCTCGGGCATCACTTCCTTCGACACGTCGAGCGTACCCGGGTCCTGGTGGCCGTGGTCGACGGCGCCGCGGCGGAGCCGGTGGAGGAGTGGCGCGCCGTCGCTGACGAGCTGCGGCTCCATGACGTGCGCCTAGTGGAGCGCCCGATCACCAGCGTCGTCACCAAGCTCGACCTGCCGGAGGTCGCGGAGCGCTGGCCGGCGCTGCGCGCCGCGCTGCGCACCGACGGCCTGGATCCGATCGGCGTCAGCGCCCACGACGGCACCGGGCTGGACAAGCTGCGGCTGGCACTGACCGATGCGCTGGACCGCGCCGAGGCGGAGGCCGTGGCACATCCGGAGGAGGCCGAGATGCGGGTCCATCGCTTCGATCCGCTGGCGGAGGGATGGGACGTCGTGCCCGAGGGCGACGGCTACCGCGTCCGCGGCCGCCGGGTCGAGACGGCCGCGGCGCGCACGGACTTCGAGAACGACGAGTCCCGCGACCGCTTCTGGCGGATGCTCGAGCGTCTCGGCGTCGACGTCGAGCTGCGGCGGGTGGGCGCCGGCCCCGGGACCACGGTCCACGTCGGCCGTACCGAGCTCGAGTGGGGCGACGAATGAGCGTCCCGAGCGCGTTCGCCGCGGCGGCGCAGGAAGCCGAGGTCGAGGCGCCGCGCCCGAAGCGCATCGGCGTGCTGGGCGGCACCTTCGACCCGCCGCACGTCGGCCACCTGTGGCTGGCCACGCTGGCGGCCGATGCCATCGGCCTCGACCGCGTCCTGTTCATGCCGGCCGCGCAACCGCCGCACAAGGGCGGAACGCTGGTCAGCCGCGCGACGGATCGGCTGCTGATGACGCGCCTGGCGATCACGGGCGACCCGGCCTTCGAGCTGTCCCCGATCGAGATGGAACGTCCGGGCCCGTCGTACACGATCGACAGCATCGACGAGCTCGAGCGGCTGTTCGGCGGCGAGGCGGCGCTGTACCTGCTCATGGCCGCCGACTCGCTGAACGCCATCGACACGTGGCGCGAGCCGGATCGGCTGCTGGAGCGGATCGAGTGGGTGGTCGGGCCGCGGCCCGGGAGCGAGCTGCCGGATCGATCCGCGCTGGAGGAACGCTTCGGCGCGAATGCCTCGCGCATTCACGTGCTGTCCGGCCCATCCCTCGACCTGAGCTCGTCCGAGATCCGGCGCCGGGTGGCGGCCGGGCAGGCCATCCGCTACCTTGTGCCGCGCGGCGTCGAAGAGCTCATCGTCGAGCGCGGGCTCTACCGTCGTGGATGAGAAGGAACCGATCCTGACCGAACCGGAGCGCGTGGAGATCCCTGCCGATGCCGCCGAGCTGGCTCATCGGATCGTGGAGATCGCATCCGACAAGAAGGGCAACGACATCGTCATGCTCCGCACCGCCGAGCTGACGACCATGGCCGACTTCTTCGTCATCTGCTCTGGCCGCTCGGACCGCCAGGTGCAGGCGCTGGCCGGCGCGATCATCGACGAGCTGCGCGACGAGGGCATCCGTCCGATCGGCGTCGAGGGCCAGCAGTCCGCGCGCTGGGTGCTCGTCGACTTCGGCGCGGTGATCGTCCACGTCTTCGCCCCCGATGAGCGCGAGTTCTACGGTCTCGAGCGCCTGTGGGGCAAGGCCGCGCCAGGTCGTCCGCGTCGTCTAGGCAGCCTCGGAAGTACTCCCTCGGTCCTGGGGGCATGGCCCATCGGTCCCATTGAGAGCAGGGGTCGTGCTTCGCATGCTCGGCCCATGACCGACCGAACGCGTCGCTCGCGACCGATCGAGACCTGCCGCTTCTGCAGTGGGACGCTGCTGACGAGTGTGTTCGACACCGTCTTCCGCGATCCCGAGGCCGAGGAGCGGCTGTTCTTCGCGATCCCCGGCGCGCTGTGCGTCCCGTGTCGGCAGCTGTACGTCGACCAGCAGCTGATCGGCATCCTCGGCCTCGAGGGCGCGCGCTGCACGTTCGCGATCGAGTCCGATCGCGTGCTCCAGACCGGCCAGGCAGGGGCGGCTTAGGTTCCATTCCTCTCCGCCTCGTTCGACGCGTCTGCGGCGACCGGCACTCCGACCACGGCCAGCCCTTCGATATGCGCGAAGTCATCCGGGTTGGCCGTGTACACCGGCAGACCGTGCACGAGGGCGATCGCTGCGATCATTGCGTCGTACGACCGGGCCGCCGTCTTTCGGCCGGAGCGCCGTAGCGATGCCGCGACCCGACCAAACGCACGCGCCGCATCGGCGTCAAAGGGCAGGGGATCGAAGTCAGCCTCCGCCTGCTGAAGATGAGCTTGGCGTGCTGCACGCTCCGATTCTGAAGCGGCAACCAATGGCCCGACGGAGAGTTCGGCCAGCGTGATCGCCGAGATGACCGGTTCTTCCGGCAGGTCCGTCATCGAGTCCAGGAGCGGGAGCATCACCACGGCGCTCGTATCGAGAAGTCCGCGCCGGTGCAACATCACACGTCGTCCGCCAGGATGGCGTGCAGGTCCGCCCGCAAGGCATCGGCGTCAACTGGCGGCAGGTGCCTCCAGCGGCGGAGCAGCTCCTCAGCTGTCAGCCCGGCTTGGCGAAGCGGTCGCAATTCGGCAATCGGCCGACCACCGCGGGTGACCACGAGGTGCTCGCCCGCGGCAACGCGCTCAACAACGTCTCCGCCATGGTTGCGCAGCTCTCTGATCGTGACTTCGGCCATGCCCGCAGTGTATCACACGTGATACGCACCTAGCGTCGCGTGGCCAGCACGTGCTCGCCGACCCACGACACCAGAGCCGGCGCCTCGTCCATCTCGTTCGACTTGATCGCGACGTCGGCCCGCCACAGCCCGACCAGCATGGCGTCCAGCTCGTCGCCGCGGTAGCGCTTCGCCGCATCCACCAGCCGCTCCGCCATGCGGGCGTTGCCGCGCGCCACCCGCTTCGCGATGTCCGATGGGGACGCCTTCGACGCCGCCAGGTCGCGCGCCACGATGAGGTCGCTCACCCGTCCGGCCAGTGAGGCGAGGATCCGCAGCCCGGGCTGACCCTCCTCCAGGGCTCGCCGCAGGGCATCGGCCATTGCTGCCGGCTCGCGCCGGTCGAGGGCATTGGTGATGGCGAAGACCGATGCCGGCCGCGTGTCGGCCGTCAGCGCCGCGACGTCGTCGACGGTGATCGGCCGGTCGCCGGCGTAGATGGCGAGCTTGCGCAGCTCCGAGTCGGCGATCCTGGTCATCTCGCCGCGCTCGACGTCGGTCTCCCAGATCGCGCCGCCGATGCGCTCGGCCAGCACGTGGGCAGCGCGCACCTCGATGAGCACGCCGATGCGCCCCGCGTGCGCCGTGATCCAGCCGCGCAGCTCGTTGCGCCGGGGCGCATCGCGCTGCCCGATCCGTCCGCCTCGCTCCTTGACCGCCTCGGCGAGGCGCTTCAGGAGAGCCGGTGGTTTGGCGAGGTCGCGCGACGGTCGCTCCTCGAGCAGTGCCAGCGCGCGAGCCGTCGGGCAGGTCGCCGACCAACGCGATGAGCCGGTCCGCCGCGCTCGTCGATCGGCCGGCCGCCTTCAGCGGCTGGCGCAGGACGGTGAGGTGCGCCCCAAACATGCTCATCGTGCCCGCCTCGAGGCGCGCCCGGTCGAGCGCCGCCTCGTCGGGCGATCGGTCGGGCAGGATCTCGACCCGATCGGTGGCGTCGATCTCCCTGCCGAACTCGCGCAGCGCCAGGTCGAGGCCGAAGCCATCGTCGCCATGGAGCAGGAGCAGGGGCGCGCTCATGCCCCGGCCTCCCAGGCGGCCCGCAGCCGCTGGACGAGGTCGTCCACCTCGAGCCCGGCCACCTCGGCCACCTCGGCCTCGAGGGCGTGCGACGGTCGTCGCGCGCTCTCGATCGACTCGGCGTGCTCGGGATGGCGGAGCATCATGTCGTCCAGGCGCTCGTCGATGGTCAGGAACTCCTGCGCCACGTGGCGATCGGCGACGGCCACGATGACCGACGGCCAGCCGAGCGGGTAGCGATCCTCGTCGAGGAGCGCGCTGACCGGATGGGAGGCGACCGGCATGGCGAGCTCCTCGTGCCCCGCGTCGGTGAGCTGCCGTGCGCCCACGACGCCGTGCTCGCCGCCCGAGCGGCGCACGACGGGCTTGTCGATGTCGTGGAGCAGCGCCGCCGCCTCGACCAGCCAGCCATCGACGGGGATGCCCGCCTCCGCGACGAGACCGGCAGCGGCCACGGCCACGCGGGCGACGCCCTCGGAATGGACGCGGATCCCGTCCGGCAGCTCGGCCTCGTCGAGCAGGCGATGGACGGTGTCGCGGTCGGGAACGGCCACGAACCGATGCTACCCGCATCGGCGGAGGCGTGGACCGGTCGGGGAGTCTCCCAGCCGGCATCGGTTCGCACTCGGAAGGAGCGACCGTCGGTCTCGACCTCCACGTCCCCTTCGACATCGGTGCGATGCACTGCCGTGTCGGGGGAGGTGGCCAGGGTGGCCAGCGTCTCGGGCGCCGGGTGGCCGTATTCGTTGCCCTCGCCCGACGAGATGACCGCAACCGACGGACGGACGGCGGCCAGGAAGGCGGGCGTTGTGGAGGATGTCGACCCGTGATGCCCGACCTTCAGCACGTCCACCGGAGCAAGCGACCTTCGGGCGACCAGCGCGGCCTCCACCGGCGCCTCTGCGTCGCCCGTGAGCAATGCCCGGAACCCGCCGTGGCCGAGGAGGAGAACGACGGAGCCGTTGTTGATGTCGCCTTCCGGCAGTGGCGCCGCGGCGTCGGCTGCCGAGGGATACAGGACCTCCACCGAGGTCCCGGCATCGAGGGCAAAGGTCTCGCCGGCGCGGACCGTTCGCACTGGCACGGGCTCGGCAACCGCATCGGCCAGGAGCCGTTCGAACGCGGCGTTCTCGAAGGGGATCCCGGCATGCAGCACGAGCCGGACGTCGAACCGGTCGAGGACATCGACGAGCCCGGCGACGTGGTCCTGGTGCGGATGGCTCAGCACGAGGACGTCGATCCGTCGGGCCCAGAACGGGAGGTTTGCGCCCAGGCGTCGCAGCGTGAGCTCCGGATCCGGCCCGCCATCGACGAGCATCGTTGCGCCGGAGCCCGACTCCACGAGGATGGCGTCACCCTGGCCGATGTCCAGCGTCGTCAGGTGGAGCCTGCCATCGGGTCGGGTGGCGACGGTGATCCCGCCCAGCAGGACCGCCAGCACGACGAGGGCTGGAACCGGTCGCAACAGGCGCCGCAACGCGGCCATCGCACTGCCCATTGCCTCGTCCGGCACGGTCGAACTCGCGGCCGGGTCGGGTGCCCTGTCGGCGCGCAGCGCCCAGGAGGCGATGCCGAGCAGCGGGAACCATGCGACGGCCATCGGGGCCGGCAGGCCGATGTCGACCGCCGCAAGTGGCACCGAGGCGGCAGCCTGGCCGACGGCGATCATGGCCCGTAACACGAGCCACGCGGCACCGCCGACGAACCAGCCCACGGTGTCCCCGATCGGTCCGAGCGCGAACACCGAACCGATCACGCCGACGACGGCTGTCAGAGCGCTGGCCAGCATCGCGAGCGGCACCAGGGGAACGACGAGCACGTTCGACAGCGGCGCCACCAGCGACAGCCGCTCGAAGTTGACCAGGATGACCGGAAGGGTCGTGAGCTGAGCGGCCAGCGTGAGCGCGACCGGCTCGCGGAGCCAGGCCGGCCATCGGGCGAGGCGCGCCTCGATCGACCTCCCGAACCAGATCAGGCCGGCGGTGGCCAGCAGGGACAGCTGGAAGCCGACGTCCCACAGCACCGATGGCGCAGCCGACCAGCATGACCACCGCCGCCAGCCCGAGTGCCGACGTGGCGTGGGCGCGCGACCCGGCGAGGCGACCGACGAGCATCGCCCCCGCCATCAGCGCCGCGCGGACCACCGATGGGCTGGCGCCGGTGAGCATCACGTAGGCGGCCACCGTCGCCACTGCCGCCAGCGCCGTCGCCCAATGGCCGCCACGCGTCCGCTCCAGTGGCCGCACGGAGGCCATGACGATGGCCGCCACGATCGCGATGTTCCAACCGGAGATCGCCACCACATGGGTCAGGCCGGCCGTCGCGAAGGCGTCGTTGATCTCGGGTGCGATGGAGGCACGAACCCCGAGCAGGATTCCCGCGCCGAGAGCGGCTTCGGGCTCCGGCACGATGTGGTTGATGCCCTCGAGCAGCGCGCCGCGGAGGGAGGCGAGCGCGGAGCCCGGGCCGCCTGGCCCCGGCAGAACCTCCGCGCCGTGAGCCCGGACAATGCCGCCGATTCCCTGTCGCTCGAGGTACTCGCGATACGCGAAGCCGTCGAAGTCCTCCGCCAGCTCGACGCGAGCTGTGAGGCGCACACGGTCGCCGGTGCGCGCATCGATGCCGCGCGGCACCCACACCAGGAGCCGATCGGAGAGCGGCCGATCGCCGGCGGACTCGACCACGAGGTCCGACAGCACCAGCTGCAGCCGATCCGCGCGAGGGCGGGGATCGTCCGGCACGGTCCCGACCACGGTGTGCTCGCTCCCGTCAACCAGCGACGCCACGGAGCTCGACGGATCGTGGGCAGCGTCCGTGCGCGCTCTGGCGCCATGAGCCGGTGACGAAGCCCGCGATCGCCACGGCGGCAACGAGCGCCCAGCCACGGCCCCCGATGAGGACCGCGGCACCGAGCAGGCCGACTCCAGCCAACGCCCAGACCAGTGGCGGCGCACCGATTCCGGCATCAGCCGCCAGGACGCCACTCGCGACGCCGGCAAGGGCGGCGGGCAGGGCGTACCGGGCCGGTCCCACGAGTCAGCCGGCCGTGGCGACGCCCTGGATGTCCTCGAGCTGGCCGCGGTGGATCACGCCTCGCTGCACCGCATCCTCCAGCGACGCGAACGGCTGTTCGGCGCGGGCGGCGACGATCTTCTGCACGGTGACCGGGCCAATGCCCGGGAGAGCCTCCAGCTCCTCCGGGGTCGCGGTGTTCAGGTTGATCGGGCCCGATCCGTCCGAAGCTCCGTCCGCTCCACTCCCACCAGCGGTGCCGCCACCGTCGGCTGGCGCGCTGGAGCCGGGAGCGGCCGCCACGGCGTCGCCGATGCGCGGCACCCGGATCTGACCTCCGTCCGCCAGCGGCTCCGCCAGGTTGATCGTGCTGGCGGCGACGAGGTCCGCGTCCGAGGCATAGCCGCCCGCCGCTTCGATGGCATCGGCGACGCGCGAGCCGGCCGCCAGCTCGCGGATGCCGGGTTGGGCGACGGCCCCCTGCACGTCCACGACGATCGTGGTGGCGACCGCGCTGCTGACGGCGGCCTGCGACGGTGCCGCCGCGTCGCTCGAGCCGGTGAACAGGGTCCCGGCGCCATCCAGGCTCGGGGCCTCGGCCGGTGGCGCGAGGAGCATCCATGCGGCCGCCGCGGCCAGCACGAGCGCGCCGGCACCGCCGGCCACCGTGATGCGATCGGATCGGGACATCGGTCACCTCCGGGAGGAGGCGAGCGATCGGGACTCGCTGCGTCCGAAGCCCGGCGCCCGGGCACTCGACGCCGGGCCTCGGAAGCAGGGCCGCAGACTACGAGACGCGTGCTTATCGGGCCGTTATCGCCCCGTTACCGAGGTCAGTCGCGTGGGGTGACGACGTTGACCAGGCGGCCGGGGATGTGGATGACCTTGGCCGGCGGACGCCCGTTCAGGTAGCGCTGGACGTGCTCGGAGGCGAGCGCCATGCGCTCGATCTCGTCGGCCGGCGTGTCGTGCGTGACCACCAGGCGGTCGCGCAGCTTGCCGTCGACCTGGACCGGCAGCTCCAGCGTGTCGGCCTTCGCCAGGGCCGGATCGGCCACCGGCCACGGCTGGGTGTGGATGCTGTAGGCGCCGCCGCGCCGCTCCCACAGCTCCTCGGCGATGTGCGGCGTGACCGGCGCCATCAGCTTCAGCAGCACCTCGACCGCCTCGGCATACGCCTCGGATCCGGCCAGGCCGGTCTCGCGGGCACGAACCATGGCGTTGGTCAGCTCCATGAGCTTGCTGATGGCGGTGTTGAAGTGGAACGTCGCGTAGTCGTCGCTGACCGCGTCGATGGTCGTGTGCGTGGCGCGGCGCAGCGCCCGCGTCAGCTCCTCGGCCTCCGGGCCAGTAGCCTTCGACGCGCCGTCACCCGGCGCCGCGGCGCCCCATACCCGGCCCAGCCAGCGCTGGATGCCGTCGATGCCGGTCGGATTCCACGGCCCGCCCTGGTCCCAGGGACCGATGAACATCAGGAAGGCGCGCACCGAGTCGGCGCCGTAGCGGGCCACCAGCTCATCGGGGGCCTGGACGTTGCCCTTCGACTTGCTCATGCGGTTGTGGTCGGCGCCCAGGATCTGACCCTGGTTGCGCAGCACCACCGTCGGCTCGTCCACGGTCAGCAGGCCCAGGTCGCGCATGGCCTTCACGAAGAAGCGGAAGTACATCAGGTGCATGACGGCGTGCTCGGCGCCACCGGTGTAGATGTGGATCGGCATCCACTGGTCGACCTTGGTCGGGTCCCACGCCTGCGTGTCGTCGTCGGGTGAGCAGAAGCGCAGGAAATACCAGCTGGAGTCCACGAACGTGTCCATCGTGTCGGTCTCGCGGCGCGACGGCTCGCCGCACACCGGGCAGGTGACGTTCAGGAACTCCGCGTGCGACTGCAGCGGCGACACGCCGGTCGGCGCAAAGTCGACGTCGGTCGGCAGCACGACGGGCAGCTGGTCCTCGGGCACCGGCTGCGCACCGTGGGTGTCGCAGTAGATGATCGGGATCGGCGCGCCCCAGTAGCGCTGCCGCCCGGCCACCCAGTCACGCTGGCGGTAGGTGACCGCGGCGCGCCCCTGTCCGCGCTCCTCCAGCGCCTTCGTGATCTCGCCGATCGCCTCCGATGCCGGCCGGCCGGTGAACTCGCCGGAGTCGATCAGCACCTCGTCGGCGGTGTGCTCGACCAGCGCCTGTCCCTCCGGCAGCTCGCCGGAGGCCGGCGCCACCACGTAGCGGATGGGCAGGTCGAACTTCGTCGCGAACTCGTAATCGCGCTCGTCGTGGGCGGGCACCGCCATGATCGCGCCGGTTCCGTAGCCGGGCAGCACATAGTCGGCGATCCAGATCGGGATGCGCTCGTTCGTCATCGGGTTGATGGCGTACGCACCGATGAAGACGCCGGTCTTCTCGCGCTCGGTGTTCATGCGCTCGATCTCGGTCTCGCGCCGCGCGGCGGCCACGTAGGCGGTCGACGTCGTCGCTGCGGTCGTCGGTGGTCAGCACGCTCACCAGCGGGTGCTCGGGCGCCAGCACCATGAAGGTGGCGCCGAACACGGTATCCGGCCGGGTGGTGAAGACCCGGATCGCCTCGACGTCATCGGGCTCGGTGGGGAAGTCGATCTCGGCGCCCTCGGATCGGCCGATCCAGTTCGTCTGCATGGCCTTGATCGGCTCGGGATAGTCCAGGCCGTCGAAGTTCAGCAGCTCGTCGCTGTAGTTCGTGATCCGGAAATACCACTGCTCCAGGTCGCGCTTGTCGACCGGCGTGCCGCAGCGCCAGCAGCGACGCTCGGTCCCCACCACCTGCTCTCGGGCCAGCACGACCTTGTCCTTGGGGCACCAGTCGACGGTGCCCATGGCCTTGTACGCCAGCCCGGCCTCGTACAGCTTCAGGAACAGCCACTGCTGCCAGCGGTAGTAGCTCGGGTCGCAGGTGACGACCTCGCGCGCCCAGTCGAAGGACGCGCCCATCAGCCGCATCTGGCGGCGCATGGTGTCGATGTTCTGGTAGGTCCAGATCGACGGGTGGATGTTGCGGTCGATGGCCGCGTTCTCGGCGGGCAGCCCGAAGCCGTCGAAGCCCATCGGGAACATCACGTTGTAGCCCTGCATGCGATGCATGCGGGCCACGATGTCCGGCCCGGTCATCGCGTACCAGTGGCCGATGTGCAGGTCACCCGATGGGTACGGGTACATCGTCAGGTCGTAGCGCTTCGGGCGCGGATCTTCGTCGCGGGCGGCATAGATGCCGTCCGCCTCCCAGCGCTGCTGCCACTTCGGCTCGAAGCTGGCCGGATCGAAGCGAGCCCCTCGAGGCGTTCGAGCGCGCGTCTCGGTGGTCATGACGCAGTCCTCCGTGCAAGCCAGCAATCGACGATGAACGGCACCGGGGCGATGTTCACGGTGCCACCTCCCCGTCGGGGAACCAGGCCATCAGGACCTCGTCGCGGAACCGGTCGCCGGAGCGGTACTGCATGCGGCGCACCCCCTCCCGCACGAAGCCCTGCTTCTCGTACACCGCGATCGCACGCTCGTTGTCGGGGAACACTCCCAGCGACAGCTTGCGCAGGCTGCGCTCGCGAGCCCATTCCTGCGCGGCCGCTACCAGCTCGGAGCCGATACCGACGTCGCGCCAATCGTGAGCGATGCAGATGGAGAGCACACCGATATGCTCGGTGGCGACCCCGCGGTCCACGTTGACCAGCACGTTGCCGACCACGTCGCCGTCCGCCTCGGCCACCAGGACCAGGTGCTCGTCCGCCCGGATCAGCTCGCTGATCCAGAACGCCTCCGACGGCTCGCTGACCGATCCCGGCGTGGCGATCAGCCAGCGCCCTTCCCGCCGCACCTCGGCGAACAGCCGGGCCAGCTGCCGTCCATCGGTCGGCCGACCGGGACGCAGCGTCCAGCGACGCCCGTCGCGGGCCTCCTTCGGGTCGGTGCGGGTCTGGATCATGGGTGGTGCTCCGAACAAAACAACATGCCCCTTCGCCGTCAGGACGAAGGGGCGCTTCGCGGTACCACCTGAGCTTGACCGATGGGAGGTGGTGGAGCTGGGGGGACTCGAACCCCCGACCCCCTGCATGCCATGCAGGTGCTCTCCCAGCTGAGCTACAACCCCACGATCGGTCCACTCGTTCGGCCCGATATCGGAGGCCGGTCCCGGCTCGGTCGCCCGAGCTGCTCGGCAGGTGAGTTCCGCGTTCCTCGTGCGCCGGCTTCCACCGATCCCGGCTCGCTTGTCACGAGGGGCAGCGCGTACTGCTCCCGCGTCATCGCGTCGGCTTCGAGCGTACCACAGGCGCTATGCGGGCCTCAATCGCGGCGTCCACCCGCTTGACCCTCACGTTACGGTAGGGTCTACCGTGCCTCAGATGGACGAACCGAGCACCCTCACGGTCGGCAGAGTGGCCCGCCTGGCGGGCGTCACCGTGCGGACGCTGCATCACTACGACGAGATCGGGCTCCTGTCGCCCGGCGACCGTTCCGCAGCGGGATATCGCCGCTACGACGAGGCCGATCTCGACCGGCTGCAGCGGATCCTGTTCTACCGCGAGCTCGGGTTCGGACTGGACGACATCAGGACCGTCATGACCGATGGCAGCGCCGACGCATCGGCCCACCTCCGCCGCCAGCACGCGATGCTGCGCGACCGGATTCGAAGGCTGGAGCGCATGGCCGCCGCCGTCGAGAAGGCATTGGAGGCACGAACCATGGGAATCAACCTGACACCCGAAGAGCGTTTCGAGGTCTTCGGAGACTTCGACCCCGATCAGCACGCCGCCGAGGTCGAGGAGCGCTGGGGCGACACCGATGCGTACCGCGAGTCACAGCGTCGCGTGTCGCGCTACACGAAGGCGGATTGGGACCGGATGAAGGCCGAGGGTGGCGCGGCGACCACCGCGATCGTCGCCGCCATGCAGGCCGGGCTGCCGGCCGACTCGGTCGAGGCGATGGATGGGGCCGAGGCGCATCGCCATCACATCAACGACTGGTTCTACGACTGCACGTACGAGATCCACGTCGGCCTGGCCGAGATGTACCTCGCCGACCCGCGCTTCACCGCGACGTACGAGAGCATCGCGCCGGGCCTGGCGCAGTACGTCCACGACGCGATCGCGGCGAATGCCGCTCGCCACGAGGGCTCCGCCGCCTGAGGCACGGAGGCTGAATTCCTATCAAACGTACACCGACGGAACGTTATGCAGGAGCCGCATGCGCCGGAACTCACGCCCACGCTCGCACTGGGTCGTGAATCCTCTCCAATGCGCACCAGGTGAACGGTGGCCAGGGAATCGGCAGCCGGAGCCGCGCTAAGGATCCCCGGGTGCGCGTTTGACAGGAACTCGGCGCCCGAAGGTCGCGGTCAGGCCGGACTCGAGATCGCGCGGCGCGTAGTCCAGGTCGCGCCGCGCCTTCGCATCGGTCGCCCAAAACGTGACGCCGGCCGCAGAGGTCACCACTTCGCGTACGTTCTGGCCCGCCAGCCGGCCGAGCGGCGCTGCCGCACGCACCAACCAGGTCGGGGTGGCAAGACGCGGTGGCCGCCGGCCGGCGACGGCCGCGACGCGGCGCACGAGCTCGGCCATGGTGGTCAGCTCGCCTCCGAGGACATATGACTCGCCGATCCGCCCGCGCGTGCCCACGAGATGGATCCCGGTGGCGATGTCGTCGACGTGGGCCATGTTCATGCCCAGGTCGCCGAACGTGACGGCGCGCAGGCGTCCCTCGGCGGCGTGCCGGAGCTGTCCGCCGAGCCCGGAGTGGTCGTTCGGGCCGTACACGCCGCCCGGCATGGCAATCAGCACGGGTGCGCCGGCCGCGATCCGAGCGTGGGCCGCGAGGTGCGCGCGGTGCTTCGTCTCGTCGTACACGCTGAGGTACCGATACGGCTGCGGCCGGGCGTACGTCTCGTCGACCACCCGGTACGCGGTGTCGCCGAAGGCGTTCACCGTCGAGACGTGGACGATGCGTGCCGACGCCCGCATCGATCGCCGCGTCCATGACGGTCTCGGCGGCAGTCACGTTCGTCGCCTCCATGGCGGCCCGCTCGTGGTGGCCGATGCCGACCCGGTAGTCCCCGGCGAGGTGATAGGCGGCATCGCAGCCGCGCACCGCATCGGCCAGGGCGGCGCGATCCAGGAGGTCGACGCGGACGACCTCGCAGCCGGCGTCCCGCAGGCGGGAGGCGCTCGACTCGCTGCGGGCGACCGCGCGAACCGCGCCGTCCTCGAGCAGTCGGGCAACGAGACGCGAGCCGATGAACCCGGCCCCGCCGGTCACGAACGCGGTCATGGACGGGACTCCTGCTCTGGGAGTCCGGCCATGAACTCCGTCACGTCGCGCGCGATTCGCTCGGGGTGCTCCCACAGCACGAGGTGAGCGGCATCCTGGTAGACGAGCAGCCGCGACGCCGGGATGGCGTCCGCCAGCCGCCGACCGGTGTCCTCGGGGAGGAGCTCGTCCCGACCGCCGTGGATGATCAACGTCGGCGCCCTGATGCTGCGGCGCAGTGTCGGGGGCTCCGCATCGGCAAGTCCGTAGAGGGCAAGCTTCCACGCGTGGGCCGGCGTCCGGACGGCATCCTCGACGCGGTCGTCGAGGTAGTCCGGCCGGGACCGGCACGGCCAGCTCGAACCATTCGAGCGAGGCTCGCGCCCAGTCGCGCGAAATGGGGTCGGTGAGCCCGTCGACCTCGTCGAAGAAGGGTACGCGGCCCCGCAGGTCGATCGGCGCACCCACGAGCACGAGCGCCCGAACTCGATCGGGGTGGCTGACCGCGACCTGCTGCGCCACGTACCCGCCGCTCGAGCTGCCGAGCAGCACCGCGGCATCGACGCCGATGGCGTCCAGGAAGGCGACGACGTCCTCGGCATAGTCCGCCAGCGCATACCCGGTTGTCGGCTTGTCGGCGTCACCATGGCCGCGTTGGTCGATCGCCAGGACGTGGACGCCGGAGGGGAGGAGCGGCATCAGCCGGCTGAACGCATGCTTCGACTCGGTCCAGGCGTGCAGAAGGACGAGCGTCGGTCCAGCCGGGTCGCCCTGCTCGAGGTACGGCAGCGTCACGCCGGTGCGGAGGCGCGCCGTGCCGGGCAGCGCCCCCATCGGCTCAGCCTGCGTCGTGCGAGAAGTGCGCGCTGATGCGATCGAGGCTGGCGCGGATCTCGTCGCGGGCGGCGGAGGCGATCGTCGACTCCATGAGCGACATGAAGCCAGAGCCGCGGATCTCCATCGCGAACCCGAGATCCGTGGCGCCCCCGCCATCGGCCGGCGCCAGGTCCAGCTCGGCCTGGACGCGGACGCCGCTCACCTCGCTGCCGATCCCGAGCCGGCGTGGCGGCTCGAACGCGTTCACCGTCAGCGGCGCCTCGATGCGCTGGCCCATGAGGTCACGGGTGACCACGGCGGTCGCGCCCATGCCCATCGGCCCGTCGGAGGTGCGCCGGGCGGCCGTCACGCCGCCCTGCCACTCGGCGACGTTGTCGAGATCGGCGAGGTAGCCGAACAGGTCCTCGGGAGTGGCCGCGATGCGGGCGGAGGCTTCGACGCGCTGCATCGGTGGCTCAGTCCTCGGCCGGGGTCGGTGATGGGCCGGCGCCGAGCGGCGGCACGGGCGGCGCGGCCGCCGCTTCATCGGTCACGTGGTACGGGTCGCGCAGGTGCACCGGCTCACCCTTCGCCTTTCCGCGCCCGCGCACGCGGAGGTTGAGCAGCTCGACGAACACGCTGAAGGCCATCGCGAAGTAGATGTAGCCCTTCGGGATGTGGAACTCGAGGCCCTCGGCCACCAGCGACGTGCCGATCAGCAGCAGGAACGAGAGGGCCAGCATCTTCACGGTCGGATGCTCGTTGACGAACCGGCTGATCATGCCCGAGCTGATCAGCATCACGCCGACGGCGATGACGACTGCCGCGATCATGACCCACAGGTCCTCGGCCATACCGACCGCGGTGATGACCGAGTCGAGGCTGAAGACGATGTCGAGCGCCACGATCTGCGCGAGGACCGACGCCAGGGTGGCCGTGCCCGCTGCCGCAGCGCCCGCGCCGTGCTCCTCGCCCTCCAGTCGATCATGGATCTCGAATGTCGCCTTGCCGATGAGGAATAGGCCGCCGGCGAGCAGGATGATGTCGCGGCCGCTGATCTCCATGCCGGCGATCTCGAACAGCGGCGCGGTGAGGCCGATGATCCACGAGATCGTGAACAGGAGCCCGATCCGCATGACCATCGCCAGGCTCAGGCCGATGATCCGCGCCCGGTCCTGCTGCTCCACGGGCAGCTTTCCGACCAGGATGCTGATGAACACGATGTTGTCGATGCCCAGCACGATCTCGAGCACCGTGAGGGTCAGGAGGGCGATGCCCCACGTCCCAGGATCGGACAGGAATTCGAACACTTGGCTTTGCGCTCCCTATCGGTGACGACTGACGCGCCGCGTGACACACGCAGCGTAGCGGGCGAACTAGTGCAAGATCTGGGACAGGAACCGCTTCGTCCGGTCGTGCTCGGGAGCCTCGAAGATCTGCGCGGGCGGTCCTTCCTCGACGATCACCCCGTCGTCGAAGAAGACCATCCGATTCGCCACGGCCCGCGCGAAGCCCATCTCGTGGGTCACGCACAGCATGGTCATGCCCGACTCGGCGAGCTCGCGCATCACGTCAAGCACCTCGCTGATCATCTCGGGATCGAGGGCAGAGGTGGGCTCGTCGAACAGCATGATCTTGGGCTGCATGGCCAGCGCGCGGGCGATCGCGACCCGTTGCTGCTGGCCCCCGGACAGCTGCGCGGGGTACTTCTCCGCCTGCTCCGGAATCCCGACCCGCTCGAGCAGCTGCATGCCGGTCTCCTCGGCCTGGGCCCGTGACCAGCCCCGTACTCGCATCGGCGCCAGGGTGATGTTCCGCATGACCGTCAGGTGCGGGAACAGGTTGAAGGACTGGAACACCATGCCGATCTCGCGTCGGACGGCGGCGATGTTGCGGACGTCGTTCGTCAGCTCGATGCCGTCGACGGTGATCTCGCCGCGCTGATGCTCCTCGAGCCGGTTGATGGTGCGGATGAAGGTCGACTTGCCGGAGCCGGACGCGCCGAAGATCACGACCACCTCGCCGGTGCGGACGGTCAGGTCGATGCCACGCAGGACGTGGAGCTGCCCGAACCACTTGTGGACGTCGCGCGCCACGATGATGTCCGACCCGACGGCGGGAGCCGACGTGGCGGCCTGCTCGGGCGCTCCGGTGGGCTCGCTCATCAGCGTGTCCCCACGCCGAGCTGTCGCTCGAGGCGGTAGCTGGCCTGCGACATCGCGTAGCAGAGGACGAAGAACACGCCGGCGATGAACACGTAGACCTCCATCTGGGCGCCGAACGAATCCGGCTGGGCAAGGATCGCACGGCTGATGCCGAGCAGCTCGAGCAGGCCGATGATCGTGACCAGGGTCGTGTCCTTCAGCAGGCTGATGAACAGCCCGACATTGGCCGGGATCACCGAGCGGAGGGCCTGGGGTAGCACGATGTACAGGTTCGTCTTGACGCCGGACAGCCCGAGCGCCTGGGATGCCTCGATCTGCCCGGTGGGGATGGCCTGCAGGCCGCCGCGCACGTTCTCGGCCACGTAGGCCGCGGAGAACAGCGTGATGCCGCCCATTGCCCGAGCCACGCGGTCGAGCCGCCACTCACCGGGCAGGAAGAGCGGCAGGATGATGTCGGCCATGAACAGGATCGTGACCAGCGGCACGCCGCGGATCACCTCGATGTAGCCGGTGCTCAGGATTCGCACCGCGGGCAGCTGGCTGCGCCGTCCCAGCGCGAGCAGCACGCCAAGTGGAAACGAGAGGAGGATGCCGACCACCGCCAGGAGCAGGGTCAGCAGCAGGCCGCCCCACAGGTTGCTGCTGACCGAGGGCAGCACGTTGCCTCCGAAGCCGCTGATCAGGAAGTATGAGAGCGGCAGCGACGCGATCCACCCGATCAGCAGCGCTCGCCGCGGGACGAAGCCGCGCAACGCGATCGCGAAGCTGAGCCACACGAGTGCGGCGTTGAGCGCCAGGGCAGCGGCGGGCACGAGCCCGAGAGGCGAGACGAGGATGAGCAGGGCCACCAGCAGCTGGCAGGCCGACAGGGTGATCGCCAGCGCGCGGGTGGCTCGTCCGTACACGCCGGCCGACACGCCGCCCAGCACCGAGAGGACCAGGAGGTTCAGCCACAGGCGCCATGCCTGGTCGCCGGGGTACTGGCCGATGAGGAACAGGCGCATGTTATTCGTGACAACGCTCCAGCGGGCCTCGGTGACCGCCCACTGGCCGATGTTCCAGACCAGCCACGCGGCGGCGACGACCAGGACGATGGTGACGGCCGAGCTGATCGGACCGGAGAACAGGTTCGCGCGCAGCCAGGCGAGCGGCCCGACCGAGGCCGACGGCGGCGGCAACGTCTCGGCGGTCATCGTTCGAGCACCTGGACGCGGCGGTTGTAGAGGTTCATGAGCGCCGAGGTGGCGAGGCTGATCGCCAGGTACGTGCTCATGACCAGGATGATCACCGGCACGGGCTGCCCGGTCTGGTTCGCCATCGTCTGGCCGACCTTGAACAGGTCCGGATAGCCGATGGCGATCGCCAGGCTCGAGTTCTTCACGAGGTTGAGATACTGGCTGGTCAGCGGCGGCACGATGATCCGCAGTGCCTGGGGGAAGACCACACGGCGCAGCGTGTCACCCTCGGAGAGGCCGAGTGCGCGCGCCGCTTCCCACTGGCCCTGCCGCACCGCCTGGATGGCGCCACGCACAACCTCGCCGATGAAGGCAGCCGTGTAGAGGACCAGGCCCACCAGCAGCGCGGTGAACTCCGGCGTCAGCGAGAGCCCGCCCGTGAAGTTGAAGTTTCCCTGGACCGGAACGTCCCAATTGATCGGGGAGGTGACGATCCATCCGATGACCGCCATGACCACCAGCCACGCCCAGCCGGCGATGCGCAGGCCGTGGATCGCGTGGCCGGCGTCCTCCCGCCGGCGCGAGATCCGGCGCGCCACGACGAGCCCGACCACGCCGACCGCCAGGAAGGCGAACCATGCCAGGAACCCGGCCGCGAGCTGCGGCGCCGGCATGAACACGCCGCGCTGGTTGATGGACACCGAGCCGGGCAGCGTGATCGACTGCGCCACCGCCGGCAGCTGGAGGAAGACGGCGAAGTAGAGGATGAAGAGCTGAACGAGCAGCGGCGTGTTTCGCATCAGCTCGACGTAGCCGCCCACGATCCGCTGCACCAGCCAGTTCGGCGAGAGGCGAGCGACGCCCACCACCACCCCGAGGATCGTGGCCAGGATGATGCCCACGAAGCTCACGAACAGCGTGTTGAGCACCCCCACCAGGAAGGCGCGGGCGTACGTGTCGGACGGCGAGTACGAGATCGGGCTCTCGCTGATGTCGAAGCCGGCGCTGCGCCCGAGGAAGCTGAACCCGAAGCCGAGGCCGCGCGCGTCCATCGCGCTGAGCAGGTTGCGCACCATGAGCCCGACCACGATCGCGACGATCGCGACCACGACGACCTGCGCCGCGATGCGCAGGACGCGCTCGTCCCGCCATGGCGCGACAGCAGAGGAGCGATGCGGCTCCGCGGTCATGGGCGGCGGTGCATCAGCCGGGACGGGAGAGCTCCCGCCCCGGCCGGTCAGCGACGGTTATCGGTACGGTGGCGCGTAGAGCAGGCCGCCCTCGGTCCACAGGTTGTTCAGCCCTCGGTCGAGGTCGAACGGCGTCCCCGGACCCAGGTTGCGGTCGTAGATCTCGCCGTAGTTGCCGACGGCACTGATCACGTTGACGACCCAGTCGGGCTCGAGGCCCAGCCCGGACTCGAATGGCGCGGCCGGCTCACCTTCCTCGGGTGAGAACGGCACGCCCAGCAGGCGCTGGACGACCGGATCCTCGGTGCTGGCCGCCATGTCCTCGACGTTGTCCTGTGTGATCTCCAACTCCTCGGCCTGGATCGTGGCGTAGACCACCCACTTGACGACGTTGAACCACTGATCGTCGTTGAGCGGGGCGACCGGGCCCAGCGGCTCCTTGCTCATCACCTCCTCGAGGATGAGGTGGTCGTCCGGATTCGCGAATGCAGTGCGTTGGGCGACGAGCTGGGATCGGTCGGATGTGACGGCGTCGCAGCGTCCCTCCTCGTAGGCGGCGTACGTCGGCTCGATCTCTGGGAAGACGATCGGCTCGATGGTGTCACCCATTCGGTCGGTGAGGTTGAGCTCCGTTGTCGTTCCGGACTGCACGCAGACCGTCGCGCCCTCGAGCTCGTCGATCGTCGTCGCGTCGGTCAGGGTGGAGTTCACCATGATCGCCTGGCCGTCGTAGAACGTCGTCGGCCCGAACAGGCCCCAGGAGGTGTCGCGGCTGACCGTCCAGGTCGTGTTGCGGATCAGCACGTCGACCTCGCCGGTCTGGAGCGCCGGGCCACGCTGATCGGTGGACAGGGCGCGGAACTCGACGGCCTCGGGGTCACCGAGGACCGCGGCCGCGAGGGCGCGGCAGAAGTCCGCGTCGAAGCCGCTGTTCGTGCCGTCGTCCTCCAGGAAGCTGAAGCCGGGTAGGCCGCCGTTGACGCCGCAGATGAGCTGGCCGCGCTCCTGGACGAGCGCCAGTCGGCCCTCGCTCGGCTGCTCGGGCGCCTCGCTGGCAGCTGCGCTCTCCTCGGGCGCTGCGCTCGTTGCCGGGGCGCTCGCGCCGGCGTCCTCCGACGCGCCTGCGCTGGGTGCCGTGTCCCCGCAGGCCGTGACGACCAGGGCGAGGACGATCAGGGCGAGCAGGGGCATGCCGAATCGGGTCATGTCGTCTCCCTCACAATCAGAGTCCGATGTGTGCACCGATGCTCGGGGGCCGGGGGAGGCCCATCGGGAGCTCCATGCTAGGGCAGTGCTTCAACATGGCGAGCGCTTGCTCGCTTCGTGGGCGAGCATCTCGAGCCGAATCGGGTGAGGGGTGGTGGAGATGAGGGGACTCGAACCCCTGACCCCCGCGATGCGAACGCGGTGCTCTCCCAGCTGAGCTACATCCCCACGGATCGGGTCGCGACGGACCGGCGGCGAGTATAGCAAAGCATCTGGGGACTTCCCGAACTAGAACATCTGTTCTATCATCGAATGCCCTCATGCCGACCGATGCCGTCGCCGTCTCGCCGTCCCTGGCCTCCGCCCTCGAGACCCTCCGCGCCCGCGGGCTTGCGCTTCGCCGCGGCAGCGATCCAGAGCCGATCGAGGGAGCCCGGCCGCCGATCCCGACCGGGTACCCGGCGCTGGATGGTGCACTCGGCTCCGGTGGATGGCCGCGCGGGGCGGTGACGCTCCTCGATGCGCCCGCCGGCGGCGGCGGAACCACGCTGGCGATGACGTCCCTGGCCGCGGCCCAGGGGATGGGCGGCCTCGTCGCCTGGCTCGACCTCGACGGCACGTTCGACCCGGCCGTTGCCGCGCGCCTCGGCGTCCACCTCGAGTGGCTATTGGTGGCGCGGCCGCGGGGTTCCGGCGAGGCGATCGACCTCGCCGCCTGGCTCGGGCGGTCCGGCCTCATCGACGCGCTCGTGCTCGACCTGGGCCTCGGGCCGGACGCCATCCCGGACCGCCGCGCCCTGGATCGGCTCGGGTCCCTGCTCGCCCGCTCGGGCGCCACGTCGGCGCTCCTGCTGGCTCCGGCCGGACGTGCCGTGGCCGGGGCGGTCGTTGGCGTGCGGGTCGCGCTCCGCCGCCGAGCGTGGCTGGCGATCGGCCGCGACCTCGTCGGCCAGCGAGTGGAGGCGGTCGTCGAGCGGCACCGCTGGGCGCTGGCGGGCGGCGCCGCGGAGCTCGACCTGTGGTTCGAGGAGGGCCGGCGCCTGGACGCGCTGGCGGCCGCGCTCGCCGAGCCGCGACCGCTCGAGGGCGCCGAGCGGCCGGCGCTGCGGGTGGTGAGCGCATGACCCGCCTCCTGGCCATGGCCTGGCCCGAACTGCGACAGCCGGATGCCGATCCGCACTCCTTCGAGCCGATGCTCGACGCGCTCGACGACCTGTCGCCGCGGATCGAGGCCGTGGACCTCGGGGTGGCGCTCGTCGACGTCACCGGGCTGGGGCCGATGTGGGGCCCGGAACGGAGAATCGCGGCGCGTGCCGCGATGCTGGCTCGCGGCGTGGCGCCGTTCCACGTGCGCTGCGGGATCGGCGACAACCGGTGGCTGGCGTCGCTGGCCGCCCGGCTGGCGCGTCCCGAGCGTCCCGAGGCGCCGGCCGCGTTCCGCACGCTCGAGCGCGACGAGCTCGCCGCCCTGCCGCTCGACCTGCTGCCCGCCGATGTCGCCACGCGCCAGCGGTTCGCCCTCTTCGGCCTGGTCGAGATGCGCCAGCTGGCCGAGCTGCCGCGCTCGGCGGTCGGCGCCCAGTTCGGATCGGCCGGCGAGCGGCTCCAGGCTCTCGCCCGTGGCGACGACTCGCGGCCGCTCGTCCCGCGCCGGCGTCCCGCACGGGTGGAGGCGGACGAGACCTTCGACCCGTCGCTCGACGGCGTGGGCGCCATCGGTCTCACCCTGCGTCGCCTGGCGGCCGACCTGTGCGACGAGCTGCGCCGGCGACATCGGGCTCCCGGCCGCGCCGTGCTCGAGCTCCACCTCGAGGACGCGCCGACGCTGCGGGTGGCGCAGGCCTTCCCGCAGCCGGCGCTCGAGCCGGACTGGATCGCGCGCCTGCTCCTCAGCCGCCTCGAGGCCGCGGCACGTGCCCGTCACCCTGGTCCGGACGGTGATGAGCCACGCGTCGCATCGGTCCATCTCGTCCTCGATCGGCTGACCGATCCGGCCAGCCGGCAGCTGCCGGCCTTCGAGGTGCGGGCCGGACGCTGGGAGGAGCTGCGCTGGTCACTGGAGCGGATCCGGCATCGGTTCGGCGAGGGCCGCCTGTGGCGGGCCAGCGTGGACCGACCGCACGCCGCGCTGCCGGAGGACCGCTGGCGCCTGCTGGAGCTCCACGAATGACCCGGATCTACACCGACCACCCCCTGGTCCAGGTCGAGACCGATGCCGCCGGCGTCCCGATCCGGCTGCGAATGGACGGCACCGACCACGGCGAGCTCGGCATCTGCAACCGGTGGCGCGTCGACGATGGCTGGTGGCGCGAGCCGGTCGCCCGCTGCTGCTACAAGGTCGTCACCCGCTCGGGGCTGCTGGCCACGATCTTTCTCGACGAGATCCGCGGCACCTGGCACCTCGAGCGGCTCTTCGACTAGCCGATGCGGCTGCTCCGGTCCGGCCGATGACCGATGTGACCGGGCGCTCACTCGCCGAACTGGCACCAGACATGCGATGACGAGGGCATGGACGACTTCGACCGGAAGCCTGGGGCCATCGACGACGTGGAGCCGGAAGCGGCGGAGCTGGACCTGCCCGGGCCGGACGATCCGGTGGCCTGGAACTACGTCGAGGCGGACACGCTCGTGGTCGGTCCCGACGGCGAGGAGCTCGGCCGGGTGGCCGCCATGCTCGGGACCGAGACCGAGGGCATCTTCCACGGCATCGCGGTCACGCCGTACACGGACGGCACCACCCGCGTGGTCCCGGCCGACGCGGTCACGCGGCTCACGCCGTCACGGGTCACGATCGCCATGGACGCCGAGCAGCTGACGGCCGCGGAGGGCTTCCGACCGGTTCCCGTCTGACCGCCGGCGGGCCCCGCTACCATGCCGGGGTGACCGACGCCTCGGCCACGGCGACGTACGCCGTCGACCGCCTCTGGCCCGATCCGGAGCTCGACCTCGACCTCGACTCGGCGATGGCCGGCTTCGACCTGCCCCCAGCTCCCGCCCGATCGGCCGCTGGTCGCCATCAACATGGTCACCTCCGTCGACGGCCGCGCGCAGCTGGACGGCACCGCGGAAGGGCTCGGCAGCCGGGCCGACCGCCGCCTGATGCGGCTCTACCGGGCCGCGTTCGACGCCGTCGGCTCAGGGGTCGGGACGCTGCGGGCCAGCGACGTCTGGCTGCGGGTCGGCTCCGACCTCGAGGCGCGTCGGCGCGCCGCGGGGCGACCGCCGAACCCGACCGGCGTGGTCATCGCCGGAAGCGAGCCCGTGCCGACCGACGCCGGCTGGTTCGAAGGTGACGAGGCACGGCTGCTGGTGGTCGGTCGCGACAATCCGATCACGGAGCCGCCCCCCGGTACAGAGGTCCTGCGGTCGCCGGACGAGCGGCCGCGCCCTGCGTGGGTGCTGGGCGAGCTTGCCGGTCGCGGCATCCGCTCCCTGCTGCTCGAGGGAGGACCGCACCTGAACGCGTCGTTCCTGGCCGAGGACCTCATCGACGAGGTGTACTGGACCGTCGGGGCGCATCTGCTGGGCACCGATGCGTTGCCGATGGTGACGCCGATCGAGGGCGGCTCGCCGTTCGAGCATCGCCCGCGTCCCGCTCGGCTGGTGAGCGTGCTGCGCCACGCCGATGAGCTGTTCCTCCGTTATCGGCTGCCCCGATGACCGTGCCGTTCGGGCCCATCGGCGCCTGGGGCCACCTCGACAGCCTGGCCGCGCCCGACGCACGCGCCTACGCCCGGCGGTTGGACGAGCTGGGCTACGGCGCGCTCTGGGTGCCCGAGACGGTGGGTCGCGAGCCGTTCACGCTGCTCGGCCTGCTGGCCGCTGAGACGCGTCGCATGTGGCTTGGCACGAGCGTGGTGAACATCTGGGGTCGAGACGCGCAGGCCGCGCGCATGGGCGCCATGACGCTGGCCGAGGCGACCGGCGGACGGTTCGCGCTGGGCCTGGGCGTCAGTCACCCGCACCTGGCCGAGAAGCTGCGCGGGCACCGCTTCGAGCGCCCGCTGACCCGGATGCGCGAGTACCTCGCCGCCTACCGCGCCGCGATCTACCGCGGGCCCGGCGCGGCGGAGCTCGAGGAGCCGCCGGTGCTGGTTGCCGCCCTCCGTGAGCGGATGACCGACCTCGCCGCGACCGATGCCGAGCGGCGCATTCCCGTACCTCGTCACGCCGGGGCGGGTGGCGTGGATGCGAGATCGGCTCGACGCCGCCGGCCCTGACCGGCGACCGACACTGGCGGTCACGCTGCCGGTGGCACTGGCCGACCGCCCCGACCGTCGCGACGCGGCGCGCGCCTACCTGACACCGTACCTGCGCACGCCCGCGTACCGCGCCTCGTGGGAGTTGCAGGGCTTCGAGGCCCAGGACTGGGAGCCGCCCGGCAGCGATCGGCTGGTGGACGCCATGGTCGCGGTGGGCGACGCCGACCACGCCGCCGCGCGGATCGCGGAGCTGCGGGATGCCGGCGCCGACCACGTCGCGCTGATCCCGCTGGCGCCCGACGGCACGACCGAGCACCTGCCGACCCTGGAGGAGCTTGGCCCCTGATGGCAGCCCAGCCGCCGGCCATCGCGCGCGCCGTCGCGCTCGCCGGCACGATCGACCCGGCCACGATGCCGGACCTGCGGCGCCGGATGCGGTGGACCCTGTTCGCCATCTCGGCGCTCGGCAGCACCGGCTACATCGCGGCCATCACGGTCGGCACGCTGGTGGCCGCCGACATCCGTGGCGACGCCACGCTGGGCGGGGTGCCGACGGCTGCCGCCACGATCGGCACGGCCACCGCGGCGACGCGTGCTCTCCGGCCTGATGCTTCGGGTCGGCCGTCGTGCCGGCCTGCTCGGAGGGCTCGCCGTCGGCGTGTTCGGCGCGGCCCTCTCGGTCGTGGCGGTGCTGGCCGGGTCGATCCTCCTGCTGCTCGTGGCCAGCGCGCTGACCGGCTTTGCGAACGGCGTCGCCAACCTCGGCCGCTATGTCGCCGCCGATCTCGTCGCGCCGGAGCGGAGGGCGTCGGCCATCGGCATGGTGGTGTGGGGCTCGACGATCGGTGCGGTGAGCGGACCGAACCTGGTCGCGCCGGCCGGTGCCGTTGCGCTCGCGCTGGGCCTTCCGGAGCTGGCGGGCGCGTATCTGCTCACCGTCGGGTTCATCGGGCTGGCGACGCTGCTGGCGTTTGCGCTGCTCCGGCCCGAGCCATACGCGCTCGCCCACCCGTCGGCACTCGCCGCTCGCCCCGAGGGGACGGCCGCGCCGTCTGTCCGGGCGATCCTCGCCCGCCCGTCGGTCCTGGCGGCCCTCGTCACGCTGGTGGCGGGGCAGGTGGTGATGGTGCTGATCATGACGATGACGCCGATCCACCTGATGGACCACGGACACGGGCTGGCGACGGTCGGGTTCGTCCTGTCGGCCCACACCTTCGGCATGTTCGCGCTGTCGCCGATCTCCGGCCGGCTGACCGACCGCTTCGGCAGCCCGGCGATCATCGGCGCCGGCCTGTCGACGCTGGGCGTGGCGGCGCTGCTGGCGGCCGTTGCCCCGCCCGACGGAGGCCTGCTGCTGACGCTGGCCCTGTTCCTCCTCGGCTACGGCTGGAACCTCGGGTTCGTGGCCGGGTCCACGATGCTGACCCGCGGCCTGGCCCTGGCGGAGCGAACCAGGGTCCAGGGCGTGGCCGACGGCCTGGTCTGGTCGTCGGCGGCGCTCGCCAGCCTGTCGTCGGGCGTCATCGTGGCCGGCGCCTCCTACACGGCGCTCGGCTTCCTCGCCATCGCGCTGCTGGTCGCGCCGGCGGCACTGCTGCTGGTACGCCGTTCGGCCGTACGGGCGGCGGCGTGACGTGATCACCACCGAGCGGCTGCTGTTGCGGCGCTGGCGGGACGCGGACCGGACGCCATTCGCCGCCATGAACTCGGACCCGGTGGTGATGGAGCACATGCCGGGCCTGATGCCGAGGGAGCGGTCCGACGACTTCGCCGATCGCATCGAGGCCCACTGGGAGACGCATGGGTGGGGCCTGTGGGCCGTCGAGGTGCCGGACACGGCGCCCTTCATCGGCTACGTCGGCCTGTGGCCGGCGGACTACCTCGCGCCGGGCATGGTCGAGGTCGGCTGGCGGCTGGCAGCCGCACACTGGGGGCACGGGTACGCCACCGAGGCCGCTCGCGAGGCCCTGCGCTTCGGATTCGTCGAGGTCGGGCTGCCGGAGATCGTCTCGTTCACGGTGCCCCAGAACGAGCGATCATGGCGGGTGATGGAGCGCATCGGCCTGGTCCGCGATCCGGCGGGGGACTTCGATCATCCTCGCGTCGATCCGACCGCGAATCCGCATCTCGTTCGGCACGTGCTGTACCGGCTCGATCGGGACACCTGGCGGCGCCTGGTTCGCGCCGACGACCGAGACGAGCGACCCGTCCAGGATGGGCAACTTGCGCGTCAGGAGACCGATGCCTGACCGAGAGGGCTTTCCACCCGGCGTGCCGGCCTGGGTGGAGACCGAGCAGCCCGATCCGCGAGCCGCTGCCGACTTCTATGGCGCGCTGTTCGGGTGGCGCTTCGAGGATCGGACCCCGGCCGGCGCGGCGGGCGAATGGCTCGTCGCAACCCTCGACGGCCGAGACGTCGCAGCTGTCGGCTCCTTCCCATCCGGCGCAGGGACGTCGGCAGCGTGGAAGACCTATGTCGCGGTCGACAGCGTCGAGGTCGCCGCCGCGAGGGTCCGCGAGGCAGGCGGCCGCATGCTTCGAGCCCCGGTGGACGTCGGGACGGCCGGTCGGATGGCGGTGTGCGCCGATCCGTCGGGCGTCGAGTTCCGGCTCTGGCAGCCGGGCACCCTGAAGGGCGCGCAGGCCGTGAATGTCCCGGGTGCCTGGAACTGGAGCGACCTCCATACCGATGACATCGACCGCGCGCGGCGCTTCTACGGCGAAGTGTTCGGCTGGGAGGTGGACAGCGTCGACGTGAGTGGCCTGCCCAGCACGATGATCCGCCTGCCGGGCTATGCCGACTTCCTCGAGCAGTTCGACCCCGAACTGCGCCAGCGCCACGCCGCGTTCGGCGCGCCGCCGGGCTTCTCCGAGTGCGTCGGCTGGATGCATCTCCTCGGCGAGGGGGAGGGAGGCCCACGCTGGGGCGTCACGTTCTCGGTCGACGACACCGACGGCGTGGCTCGGTCGGTGCGGGAGCTGGGCGGTACGGTCACCGTCGAGCCGTTCGACATGGCGCCGGTGCGCTCGGCGACGCTGGTCGACCCGTGGGGCGCCATGTTCACGGTGAACAGCTTCAATCCCGGCTAGCGTCTTCCCCAAATAGAACAATCGTTCTATCATGGGCCGTCCGATGACGAGCACGCCGGACGATGGCTACTGCGAGCTTCACGCGCACACGAACTTCAGCTTTCTCGACGGCGCCTCGCATCCGGAGGAGCTGATCGCGCGTGCCGCGCAGCTCGGCATGCCGGCGCTCGCCATCACCGACCACGCCGGCCTGTATGCGGCGGTTCGCGCCTGGAAGGCAGCCGAGGAGACGGAGACCGATGCCGCCCGCGCCGCCGGGCTGCGGCCGGTCCGCCCGATCATCGGCCTGGAGGTCGCCATCCCGCGCACCGATGACGAGCTGCGGACCGCTCGGCGCGGCCGGAAGCTGAACGACCCGCTGCGCGGAGCGTCGGCGAGCCGCGGCTGGCCCGGCGAGCACCATGCCGGCCCGATGCCGGGCGACCACCTCGTCCTGCTGGCGCGCGACGTCGACGGCTACACCGCCCTCTCCCGGCTCGCCAGCCGCGGGCACCTGGCCGGGGAGAAGCAGTTCCCCGTCTTCGAGCGTCCGCTGGTAACGACCGCCCTCGACGAGGCGCGCGGCCACCTCGTCGGCCTGTCCGGCTGCCGCAACGGGCTCGTGCCGCGGCTGCTGCTGGCCGGGGAGCGCGCGGCCGCACTCCAGGCGGCTCGCACCTGGGCGCAGCACTTCGCCGACGGTGACTTCGCCATCGAGCTGAGCCATCACCTCGGCCCCGATGACGACTGGCTCGTCGGGGAGCTCGCCTGGTTGGCCGAGCGCACCGGCCTGCCGACGGTGGTGACGAACGAGGTCCACTACGCCGATCCCGACGGGCATCGGCTCCAGGACGTGCTCGTCTGCATCCGGCATGGCGCGACGCTCGAGGAGGCACGCGAGCTGCTGCTGCCGAACGCCGAGTTCCGGCTCAAGACCGGTGCCGAACTGGCGGCCATCGGCGCAGACCTCCCGGGCGAACGCAGCCGTCGCGCCTGGGAGGCGGGCATGGCGCGCAGCGCGGCCATCGGCGAGACCTGCCGGCTGGAGCTCGGCTTCGAGCGCTATCGGTTTCCGGGGTTCACCGTGCCGAAGGGGGAGACCGCGTTCTCATACCTGTACCAGCTTGCCCAGGAGGGCTTACTGCGCCGTTATCGCCCGGTTACCAAGCAGGCCCTGAAGCAGCTCACGCACGAGCTCGACATCATCGAGCGCACGAACCTCGCCGAGTTCTTCCTCATCGTGTGGGACCTCATGGAGTTCGCGCGAAAGGCGGGAATCATCGGCCAGGGGCGGGGGAGTGCCGGCGACTCGATCGTGGCCTACTGCCTGGGCATCACCAAGGTCGACCCGATCGAGCACAAGCTCCTGTTCGAGCGATTCATCAACGAGGCCCGCGCGCTGCCCGACATCGACATCGACTTCGATGTCAACCGTCGCGAGGAGGTGATCCAGTACCTCTACGAGCGCTACGGCGCAGACCACGCGGCCATGGTGTGCACGGTGATCACCTATCGCGCCCGCTCCGCGATCCGGGAGGTGGCGAAGTCCCTGGGCTTTCCGGTCGAGGGGATCGACGCGCTGGCCAAGGCGCTCGACACGCGGGACGCGGCCGACGTCGCTCGCGACCTCGCGCTCGACGGCAGCTTCGGCTGGCTCTTCGACGAGCTCGAGATGGACATGGCCGATGCGGCCGTGCCACCGGGGCGCGATGGCCGGGGACGCGGCGGCGCCGAGCATGTGGCCCGCGGGTCGGACTCGAGCTGGAACCCGCGCCCCCGACCGCAGCTGCGCCCCGATCTCGCCGCCGGCGCCGAGCGCGCCGGCACGCTCGATCCCGGTGACGGCCGTCCGCTCTCGGAGGGCGGCTGGTATCCGCCCAAGCGGCCGAAGGTGCTCGACGCATCGGTGACCAGCGTTCGGCACGAGGGCTGGGAGCAGAAGCGCTATGCCCGGTCCGGTGAGCTGGCCGGGGCTGAGCTGGCGGTGCCGACGCCGCGGGACAACGGCTCGCCCGGACCGTCGAGCGAGCGGCCGGCGCTGGTGCGGGTGGACCCGGAGAGCGGGATGCCGATCCAGGAGCGCCGTCGCGTGCGGGTCGTGCCGGAGGTGCCCGACGCCGACCGGCAACCCTCTCATACGTTCATCCCGGGAACGTTAGGCGTGGAATCGGAGGGTACGGACGCACAATCCGCTTCCAGAATCTCGGTAAATCTCGAACTTCAGCCGTCTTCGGTCGAAGGTTCCCGGGATAGCGGTCTCCCGGTGCACATTCGACAGGAAAGCGTTGAAGGGAGCGCTGACACCGCCCACCACCACCCGCCTCGCAATCGGTGGCAGTGGCTGCTTGCCCTGTGCGGCGAGATCGACGGCTTCCCGCGCCACCTCGGCATCCACGTCGGCGGCATGCTCGTCACCCGCACGCCGCTCATCGACCTGGTGCCGATCGAGCGGGCGACCATGCCCAACCGGGTCGTGACCCAGTACGACAAGGAGGACGTCGAGCAGCTGGGGCTGGTGAAGATCGACCTGCTCAGCCTCCGGACGCTGGGGGTGGTCAGCGATGCCCTCGATCGCATCGAGCGCGACACACGGCAGCGCATCGACCTCGACAGCCTCCCGCACGACGACCCCGAGGTGTATCGGTCCATCCAGGCGGCCGACACGGTCGGCATGTTCCAGATCGAGTCACGCGCGCAGATGCAGAGCCTCCCCAAGGCGCGCCCGGAGCGGTTCGAGGATCTCGTGGTGCAGGTCGCGATCATCCGTCCCGGCCCGGTGCAGGGCAACGCCGTCCACCCGTATCTCAGGAGAAGAGCCGGCGAGGAGGAGGTCACCTATGCCCACGACAGCCTGCGACCGATCCTGGAGGACACCCTCGGCGTGATCCTGTACCAGGAGCAGGTCATGCAGGTCGCGATCGAGGTGTGCGGCTACACCGCGGTCGAGGCCGACATCTTCCGCAAGGCGATGGGCAGCCACCGCAGCCACGCCAAGATGCAGGCCGAGCGGCCGCGGTTCATGGGCGGGGCCATGCGCACCGGCCTGACCGAGCAGCAGGCCGAGGAGCTGTTCCAGAAGTGCTCCGCCTTCGCCGAGTTCGGCTTCGCCCGCGCCCACGCCGCCGCCTTCGCCAAGATCAGCTACGACACCGCCTGGCTGAAGCGCTACTGGCCGGCGCACTACACCGTCGGCGTGCTGAACAACCAGCCGATGGGCTTCTACTCGCCGGCGGTCGTCATCAACGACGCCAAACGTCACGGCATCCGGGTGCTGCCAATTGACGTCAACGAGTCCGCCTGGGAGCACGACACGCGGCCGAACGGCGACGGCAGCCACGCCATCCGGCTGGGGCTGCGGCAGGTGAAGGGCATCGACGAGCGCGCCAGGGAGGTCCTGGAGGTCGAACGAGCGCGTGGCCCGTACCTCTCCGTTCGCGACTTCGTCGCCCGGACCCGGCTCGGCGAGCAGGTCGTCGAGCGGCTGATCAGCATCGGCGCCTTCGACTGGACCGATGCGCCCCGGCGCGAGCTCCTTTGGCAGCTGCGTACCACCCTGGCCGACGCCGACCCGGCGCACCCACCGCTGGGCCTGACCGATGACGCCCAGCGGGCGCTGGGGACCACGCTGCCGCCGATGACCGCCGCCGAGCAGGTGGCCGCCGACTACCGCGACACCGGCGTCGCCCCGCACCTCCACGCGGTCGAGCTGTTCCGAGAGCGGCTGGGTGAACGCGGCGTGATCACGGTCGCCGAGGCTGCCAAGCGGCGCGATCGGTCATCCATCCGGCTGGCCGGCCTGGCGGTGTCGGTCCAGCACCCGATGACCGCCAAGAACTTCGTCTTCATCGCGCTCGAGGACGAGACCGGCATGATCAACGTCACCCTGCGGCCGCAGGTGTACCAGGCGCATCGCGCGCTGCTTCACCGTCATCCGCTACTCGTGATCGACGGACGGCTGCAGGTCGAGGGCGCGGTGCTCAATGTCGTTGCCACCCGGCTGCGCTCCGTGGACGAGACGCTGGACCAGCCGTCCGAGAAGCTGCCGCTGGCAAAGCAGCAGCGCATGTTCCGCTGACGCCCTCAGGTCGCGATACTCAGCCCATGGCCGAGGCGATGGAGCGATACTCGGGCCTGCTGGAGCAGGCGACGGCCGACGACAACGTGGTCGGGCTTCTCCTGGTCGGCTCCCGCGCGGCGGACGCGTATGTCACCGAGCGCTCGGATGTCGATGTCTACGTCGTCTGCTCTCGGTCCGACCCTCGATGGCGCACGCCCCACGGCGATCCAGTCGAGGTCTGGCCGATGGACCTCGACGAGTTCCGGAGTCACGCGCTCCCCGGCTCACTGGACGAGTGGAACCGACCGGCGTTCCTCGAGGCGCGGGTCGTACTCGACAAGCTCAACGGCGAAATCGCCGCGCTCGTCGAGCGGAAGCGGCGCCTTGATCGCACCGAGCAGGAACTACTCGCGTCCTCCTCCCTCGACGCCTACATCAACTCCACCTATCGATCGCTCAAGAGTCTCGAGGCTGGCCGCGCGCTCGAGGGACGGCTCGACGCACTCGAATCGGTGTCACCGCTCCTCACGAGTGCCTTCGCTATGGAGGGCCGCGTTCGGCCGTTCAACAAGTGGCTGCGTCACGAGATCGAGGTGCGCCCGCTGAGCTGGCCCGGGCTCCCTGACATTGTCGAACGCCTTGCGGACGGCGCCGACGCGACCGGGATCCGCTCGGCCTTCCGATCGGTGGAGGAGCGAGGGCGCGCGGCCGGCATCGGAGCAGTCATCGACGGCTGGGAGCCGGATGTGGGCTGGCTACGAGGCCAGTAGCGGACCTGTTATCCCTGGTACCGGCAGGGCTGCCGCGGCGCGTCAGTCCTCGGGCCAGCGTTCGTCGAAGTCCACCAGCACGCACGGCTCGTCGCCGACCACCGACGCGAGGTGCCCCGGCGCGATGTCCAGATAGGAGCCGGGACCGGCCTCGACCACGTCCCCGGTCTCGACGACTTCGTACCGGATCCGACCGGAAACGACGTACTCGCGGTGCTGGAGCGGGCAGTTCTCGAGGTCCTCGACCTGGGGCTTGAGGTGGCGGAGCCAGCTCCATCCCGGTTGGAGCACGGAGCGCACGACCGTCACGCCCTCCAACACGACGATGTCGGACCGTCCCGCATCGCCGAAGGACCACGAGTCGTCGGGCTCGTCGAATCGCCTGACCTGCACGCCTGCCATAGGGACCCTCCTTGGTGTGCCGGCATCTTCCATCGCGGCGCTTCGGTGGTCCAGATCCGAGGCTGGGGCACGACCGCGACGGAACCGATCGGGCGCCTGCGGCGTTCTACAGGGTGCTGCGCAGCATCGATCCACGGACCATCCCGCAAAGGAGGACGATCGATGCGACGTCCCTGGCTCTCCCTGGCGGCTGCGGCTGCCGCCCTTCTCGCCACCGCCGCTCCGACCCTGGCATGCGGCGGGCTCATCGGCCCGAACGGAGCCGTCAACCTGCTCCGCACCACGACATTCGCCGGCTATCACGACGGCGTGGAGCACTACGTCACCAGCTTCGAGTTCGCCGGTGGTGGCGGTGCGTTCGGCTCGATCACCCCGCTGCCGGGCGTCCCGACCGACGTCGTCCGCGGCGGCGACTGGACCCTCCAGCGCCTGATCCTCGAGACCGATCCCGCGCCCGAGGCCGCCTTCTTCGCGCTCGGTGCCGCGGCCGGCGACAGTGCGCGCGAGGCCGAGGTGCTGCTGGAGACCACGATCGACGCGCTCGACATCACGATCCTGCGCGGCGGCGGCGACGAGGTCGGCCTGTGGGCCAAGAACCACGGCTTCCGTCTCCCGCCCGATGCGCCCGAGGTCCTCGACTTCTACGCCGACCGCAGCCCGATCTTCATGGCCGCCGCATTCGACGCCGATGCGGCCGCGGAGCGTGGCCAGGCGATCGGCGACGGCACGCCGGTGCACCTGACGATCCCGACCGACAACCCGTGGGTGCCGTTGCACATCCTCGGGCTCGGCAAGGCCGATGGCGAGATCGTGGAGGCGGACGTGTACCTGCTGACCGATGACAAGCCGGCCATGCTGCCGAACGCCGGCGCCTTCGCCGAGTCCGCCGGCCTGGATCTCGACCATAGCGCTGCGGCCTCGCCCGGACTGCTGGCCGACCTCCGATCGGACGTCGGCATGGAGTGGGTGCCCGACCGCGCCTGGCTCACCAAGGTGGTCGTCGACACGACGGCCGGGGAGCTGACCTACGACCTGGCCATCGACGCCTCGGGCGCCGGGCGGCCGTCGGCCGTGGACGCAGGCTTCGCACCGTTTGGCCCGGACCCGGCCCCAAGGGCGCCGGTGGCGCTGTACCTCGTCCTCGGCGCGGCCGTCATCGTGGCCGTGCCGCTCGCCCTCCAGCGCGGGCGTGGGCGCATGCCCGGCGGCCCGCCGCCGCTGGCCGGCGCATGAGCGCTCGTCGCATCGGCCTGGCGGCCGTCGCCCTGCTCCTCGCGGGGTCGGCGGTCGCCGGGTGCGCGGGCGGCCCGCGGACCGTGATCCTGACGATCCATTACTCGGGCTTCGATGTGACGGAGCTCACCGTCCCACATGGCGTGCCGGTGACGTTCGTCCTCGTCAACGAGGACCCGATCGACCACGAGTGGCTGATCGGAGACGACGAGTTCCACACCGCGCACCGGACCGGGACCCACGCTACCCACGGCGACGTGCCGACCGAGGTCACCGTGCCGGCGCTCGCGACGGTGCGGACCACAATCACCTTCCCGGAGGCCGGACGGCTGGCCTATATCTGCCATCTGCCCGGGCACGAGGCATACGGCATGGTCGGCGTCGTCACCGTGGAGGGCTGAGCGTCCGCTATCCTGCGGTCCTGCTGGCGGGAATGCTGGTCGAGGGAATCTAGATCGCCGCCTCGGGCACGCCCAGCAGGACCGGCAGGATGATGCCGAAGAAGTAGCCGGCGATGCCGGCGATGGCGCCGACGGCAAGGATCTCGGACCCCGACGCCAGCCAGGTCCGATGCGTCCATCGGCTCTTCACCACCCCGATGGCGAACAGGACGGCCATGGTCAGGACTACCGAAACCACCACGGCGGTGTCACCGCTGAGGAACAGGTGCGGCAGGATCGGCACGATGGCGCCCAGGCCGAAAGCGGCACCCATGACGAGCGCGCCCTGCATCGGTGAGCCCTCTTCCGGCTCGATGACAAGCCCGAGCTCCTTCTCGACCATCGTCTTGAGCATGACCTCCGGGTGCTCGGCCATGATCGAGGAAAGGTGGACCGCGGCCTCGCGTGGCAGGCCGTCCTCCTCGAACATGTAGGCGATCTCGGCCTGCGCCTCGCCCGGGCGCTCGTGGACCTCCTCGCGCTCGTCGACGATCTGGGCCTCGAAGATCTCGCGCTGGCTCTTGGACCCGATGTACTCGCCGGCTGCCATGCTGAAGATGCCCGCCAGGCCTGACGCGATGCCGGCGATGAGCACCACGTGGCGTTCCGAGCTGGCGCCGGCGACGGTGCTGACCACCGCCAGCGTGCTGACCAGCCCGTCCTGGGCGCCGAAGACCGCTTCGCGGATCTCGCCGAGCAGGCTCGCCTTGCGACGCTCGTCGGCCAGGTGCACTGCCAGGAACTCGCGGTCGAACTCGTGTGCGGCCATGTCGGCGCGAGCGTCCTCGTCGGCCAGGAGCTCGGCGGTGCGTTGGTCCATGAACCGATGCTAGCGGAGGTCGGTACTCCGGTCAGGGAACGTTCGCCGGCCTGACACCGTCAGGGCGAACAACCAAGGAGGGATGACCGATGCATCGGACATCGATGATCGCGGCGCGCATCGCGCCGCTCGTGTGCCTCGTCCTGGCGCTCGTGCTGAGCGCCTGCGGGACGCAGGGGGCTGCCGCGCCGGGGGACGGGGACGAGGCGATCCCCGCAGGGAGTGCCGCCGGCGCTCCTGCCGAGCAACCGGCGGAGGGTGAGGCCGGAGGCGAGGGGGAGCAAGGAGCGCCGCCGCTGGCGGTGCCGGTCGAGCAGCGCATCATCAAGACCGGCGAGATCACGCTCGAGGTCGGCAACGTCGGCGAGGCGCTCGGCCGCGTGCGGGCCATGGCCGTCGAGCTGGGCGGGTACGTCGGAGGCTCGCAGGCGGGCACGCTCGAGGACCGCGCCACGCTGACGCTCCGGATTCCGGCCGCGAGCTTCGAGGACGCGCTGGCACGTCTCCACGAGATGGACGCCGAGGTCGTCACCGAAGCCACCCGCGAGCAGGATGTCACGGGGCAGGTCGTCGACCTGCAGGCCCGGATCGACAACCTCGAGGCATCCGAGGCGTCGTACCGCGAGCTCGTCGCCCGCGCCGAGCGGGTCGAGGACATCCTGGCCGTGCAGTCGCGACTGGACGAGGTGCGAGGCCAGATCGAGCAGCTGACCGCACAGCTGGCGGCGCTCGAGGGCCAGGCGGCTCTGTCGACCCTGACGGTCACGCTCGTGCCGGCCGCGACGCCGGTGCAGACCACGGCCGAGACCTTCGATCCCGGCGAGCAGCTGGCCGAGGCGCTGGCTGCCCTGGTCGCGATCGGGCAGGGGCTGCTGGGTGGCCTCATCTGGTTCGGCATCGTGTGGCTGCCGGTGCTGCTCGTGCTGGCAGTCATCGCGCTCCTCACGCTGCGCGGGGTGCTCGAGGTTCGACGACGCGTGGCTCCGCCCCCATCGGCTGCCACCGACGAGGGAGCGGCCTGATGCGCTAGACTCCGCGCGAGTCCTTTAAGGCCGGCACCGTGATGCCGGGAAGGAGATCGATGTCGACCCTCGCGCACGCCGAAGCGAATCCGACGACGCCAGCCGCCCAACCGCGGTCGGCGTCGTTTTCGTCTGCCGGGCTGCTCGCGCTCGAGGAGGGTGGCGTCTTCGCCGGGCGGATCCACGGCGCCTTCGTGCCCGCGGAGGGCGAGCTGGTCTTCACCACCGCGGCCACCGGCTGGGGAGAGATCCTGACCGACCCCTCCTACGCGGGCCAGATCGTCGTGCTCACCCATCCGATGGCGGGCAACTACCGCATCGCGCGAGGCGAGCTCGAGTCCGATGCGGTCCGTGCGCGCGCCCTCGTCGTCTCTCGCATGGTCGACCCGCCGCCCGGCCCCGGCATCTCGCTCACCGAGCTGCTGGAGGAGGGTGGCATTCCCGCCATCTCGGGAGTGGACACGCGCGCCCTCACCCTCCAGCTCCGCAACGGTGCCCGCCGGCGGGCGGTGGTCGTCCCCGGCGAGTCCGATCCGGCCGATGCCGTCACGGCGGCGGCGGCATCGGTGGCCTGGGACGCGCTGGACCACGTATCGGCGGTGGCGACGCCCACGCCGTACGTGGTGCCACCGGTCGGCGAGCGTCGGGCCCGCGCCGTGCTGGTCGACTACGGCGTTAAGCGTTCGCTGCTGGCCGCCCTGGCGGCGCGCGGCTTCGAGATCACGGTCCTGCCCCATGACGCGTCGTCCGAGACGGTGGAGAGCCACGAGCCCGACCTCCTGGTCCTGTCGCCTGGACCCGGCGACCCGTCGCGCATGACGCCGCAGATCGCCACGGTCGGGCGGTTGGCCGCCCGTGCGCTCGGTGACGGTGCGCCGATCCTGGGAATCTGTCTCGGCCACCAGCTGCTGGCCCTCGCCGCGGGGGCCGAGACGCATCGGCTCGCGGTCGGCCATCACGGGGGAAACCACGCCGTGCTGGAAGCGGCGACCGGGCGGGTCGACATCGGCGCGCACAACCACGAGGTGGAGGTCGTCGACGGCCCCGCGCTGGCGGCGGCAGGCTACGCGGTCAGCCATCGCGACCTCAACGATGCGACGGTGGAAGGCCTGGCACACGGCAGCGGCCGGATCGCATCGGTGCAGTTCCATCCCGAGGGAGCCCCCGGGCCGATCGACGCGACTCGGATCTTCGACGTGGCGCTGGAGCGCGCCCTGGCATGACCGCCCCCGCATGACCGCTCCGGCGAAGGTCCTCGTCATCGGCTCCGGCCCGATCCTCATCGGGCAGGCGGCGGAGTTCGACTACGCCGGCGTCCAGGCCTGCCTGGCGCTGCGCGGCGAGGGCGTGGAGACGATCCTGGTGAACTCCAATCCGGCCACGGTGATGACCGATCCGGACGTCGGCGGCACGGTGATCATCGGGCCGCTGACGCTGGAGCACGTGACGCGGGTGATCGAGGAGCACCAGCCGGACTCGCTGCTGCCCACGCTGGGCGGGCAGACCGGCCTGAACCTGGCGGTGGCGCTCGACGACGCCGGGGTGCTGGAGCGGCACGGCGTCCGCGTGCTGGGCACCCCGCTGGCGGCGGTCCGGGCCGCGGAGGATCGCGGCGGATTCCGGTCGCTGGTGACCGACATCGGCGAGCCGGTCCCCGAGTCGGCGGTGGTCGAGTCGGTGGAGGACGGCCTGCGCTTCGTCGAGGCGCTGAACGGGCCGATCGTGGTGCGTCCGGCCTTCACGCTCGGCGGCGGCGGCGGCGGGTTCGCTTCCACGCCGGCCGAGGCGCGCGAGCGGATCGCTGCGGGGTTGGCCGCCAGCCCGATCCACCAGGTGCTCGTCGAGCGGAGCCTGCTCGGCTGGTACGAGATCGAGTTCGAGGTGCTGCGGGACGCATCCGACACGACGATCGCGATCTGCGGCATGGAGAACCTGGACCCCATGGGGGTGCACACCGGCGACTCGATCGTCGTCGCGCCGATCCAGACCCTGCCGGACCCCATCGTCCAGCGCCTGCGCCGCTGCGCCCTGAAGATCGTGCGTGCCCTGAAGCTGGAGGGTGGCTGCAACGTCCAGCTGGCGGTGGCGGCCGACGGCTCCGACTACCGGGTGATCGAGGTCAACCCCCGCGTCTCGCGCTCCTCGGCGCTCGCCAGCAAGGCGACCGGCTACCCGATCGCCCGCATCGCGGCCCTCATCGCCCTCGGCCGGCGGCTGCACGAGCTACCGAATCCCGCAACGGGAGGGAACTCGGCGGCATTCGAGCCGGCGGTGGACTACGTGGTCGTGAAGCTTCCGCGCTGGCCATTCGACAAGTTCCCATCCGCCGACCGCAGCCTCGGGGTGCAGATGAAGGCCACCGGCGAGGCGATGGCGATCGACCGGGAGTTCGGCTCGGCCCTGCTGAAGGCGATCCGATCCCTCGAGCCGCGCGGCCGCGGCTGGCTGTGGGAGGACACCGCCTGGGGCCTGGCCGATACGCCGCCTGCCGATCTCGACGCCTTCCTGGCGCCGTCCGACACCCGGCTGTGGCGGCTGGTCGCCCTGCTCCGGCACGGTCACGCCGATGCGGCACGGCTGGCGGCCGTCACCGGGATCGCGCCATGGTTCACCGACCGCCTGGCCGAGCTGGTCGAGGCCGAACGCGGCCTGGTCGGCGGCGCCCTGCTCGATGCCAAGCGGGTGGGATTCGGCGACGCCGACATCGCGGAGGTGTCCGGGGTGCCGGCCGCCGCCATCCGGCGCGCTCGCGTGCGCGCCGGCATCGGCCCTGCCTACCGGCGGGTCGATACGTGCGCCGGCGAGTTCCCGGCGGAGACCCCGTACTTCTACTCGTCCTATGCGTCGGCCGAGGTTTCCCCGCCGGCCGACGTTCGCAGCGTGATCGTCGTCGGCTCGGGGCCGATCCGCATCGGGCAGGGGATCGAGTTCGACTACTGCTCGGTGCGCGCCGCGTGGGCGATCCGCCAGATGGGGCTCGATGCGGTGGTGATCAACAACAACCCGGAGACGGTCAGCACCGACTACGACGCCTGCACGCGGCTCTATTTCGAGCCGCTCGACACCGAGTCGGTCCTCGACGTGATCGACCAGGAGCGTGCGCTGACGGGGACGCCGCCGGCCGTGGTGCTGACGTTCGGGGGACAGACGGCCATCGACCTCGCCAAGGATCTGGCCTACGCGGACGTGCCGATCGCGGGGCTCACCGCCGAGGCGATCGAGATCACCGAGGACCGCGAGCGCTTCTCCGATCTGCTTGCCCAGCTGGGCCTCGAGGGTCCGCGCGGGTCCCGGGCCGCCGCCCCGGACGGTCTGCAGGCGGCGATCGAGCGACTCGGCGGGCTGCCTGTCATCGTGCGGCCGTCCTGGGTCATCGGCGGGCGGGGGATCGCCGTGCTGCGCTCGGAGGAGGATGTGACCTCCTACCTGGCGACCGAGGTCGGCTGGCCATTGCGCGTCGATGAGCTGGTCGCTGGCATCGAGCTCGACGTCGACGCCGTTTCCGACGGGGAGGTGTGGGCGGTGCCGGGCATCCTCGAGCAGGTCGATCCACCGGGCGTCCACTCCGGCGACTCCGTCGCGGTGCTCCCGCCGCAGCGCCTGCCGCGTGCCGTCCAGGAGCGGGCGGCCGAGGCTGCGGGTCGGATCGCGCTCGCGCTCGGGGTGCGCGGCATCCTCAACGTGCAGATGATCGCGGCGGGCGAGCGAGTGGTGGTCATCGAGGCCAACCCCCGCGCCAGCCGGACCGTGCCGATCGTCGCGAAGGCCACCGGCCTGGACGTCGTCGCCGCGGCGGTGCGCTGCGCGCTCGGGGCGTCGCTGGCCGATGTCGCGCTCGCGCCGGGACTCGCGCCCGACGGCGCGCTGGTGGCGGTGAAGGCGCCGGTGGGATCGCTGTGGCGCCTGCCCGGCGTCAGCGCCGAGCTGGGCCCGGAGATGCGCTCGACCGGGGAAGTGCTCGGCCTGGCGGCGGATGCAAGCGATGCGCACGCACTCGCCATCGAGGCCGTGGCGGCCCACCAGGGCTAGCGCCAGCGGGCAGCAAGAGGGGCCGCCAGCTCCAGTACGGAGGGTCCTGGAACCGGCGGCCCCGGAAGACATCGGTCCCGGTGACCGTCTGAATCCTGTCGCAGCCGCTCAATGTCGCGTCTGGCCCGAGCTTCCGTCGGCGACGGGCCGCGTCAGGGATTCGTGACAGTCGGGGGTCCCGACATCTACGCCGCGATAGCAGCAAGTTGTGTGCCGGAATGCCGTCGAAGGCGGATCAGCGCCGACGGCGTTGCGCCTGGCCCGAAAGCTGGGTCTGACGACGTCGCAGGTAGCCGCCGTACCAACCGCCCAGGAATCCCAGGCCTGCCTGGATCAGGCCATCGGTGGTGAGCCGCAGCGCGACGGTCGCCGGCGTGCCGAAGGTGTCGGGCCCGGCTCCCTGGCTGGCGAAGCTGTACAGGATGAGCCCCGCCGAGAAGAGGTAGCCCAGCACCGATGCTGCCGTCCCGTACAGCGTCGGCCGTTGCCACCCGTACCAGCCGGCGGCAACGAGCGATCCGAACAGGACGAGCGTCCCGGCAAGGCCCAACAGGCCGCGGGAGTAGAAGACCGAGGCCAGGAAGCCGACGAAGGCCAGGATGCCGGGTCCGACCCAGGCGAGGAGGTTGCTCCGCAGGAGGAAGATCCGCTCGCGGATGGGCCGCAGCGGCCCGTCGCGGGCGAAGCCTTCCAGCGGGTCGGGCCGGTCGGGCAGCGGCGGGGCGGGCGGGAAGATGCGGGCGAGGATGCCCGAGCCGGGGCGGCTGGGCGGTTCCTCGGCCGGTTCGGGAGCCTCGTCCTCGGCGATTTCGCCGCGAGCGACCTGGCGCGCCCGACGCCGCGCCTCGGCTCGGCTCAGGGCGCCGTCGTCAGATGGTGTTCTCGACATGGGGCGCGATTGTACTGTGCGCGGCCGGTAATCGGCCGCTAAGCGTCCGATAAGCGATCGGCCGGATGCTGGCGTCCTGCACGCCTCCGCCATCCGACCGAGGTGTGCCGTGTCTTCCGCGCCCATCCGATTGCCGGCCCCCGCTCGCGCGGCGGGGACTGCGACGTTCCTCATCCTGCTGCTCGGCCTGGCCGTGGCCGTTACCACCGATGGTGGTGCGCGGCGAGACCCTCGCCGACCACCTCGTCATCAGCGAGGTGGTCACCGGCGGCGCCAGCGCCAGCGACGAGCTGATCGAGCTCTACAACCCGACACCGGCCGCGCTGCCCCTGGAAGGTCTCGAGCTGGTGTATGTCACTGCGAGCGGCGCGACGATCTCCCGCCGCGCGATCTGGGAGCTGGGGGCGCCCAGCCTGGGTGCCGGCAGGCACCTGCTCGTGGCCAATGAGCTCGGGACCTATGCCGCCATTGCCGATGCGACCTATGCGTCGGGCATGGCGGCCACCGGTGGCAGCGTGGCGCTTCGCATCCAGGGCGCGACGACGGCCATCGACGCGGTTGGCTGGGGTACGGCGGCGAGCACCTGGATGGAGGGTGCGGCCACGGCGGCGCCGCCGGCCGGCTCCAGCCTCGAACGACTCCCTGGCGGCTCGCTTGGTTCGACTCGCGACACCGACAGCAACGTGGCCGACTTCGTGGTTCGCGTGGTACCCGACCCGCAGAACACCGGCTCGGCACCGGTTCCGGATCCGAACGCGACGCCGACCCCCACCGTCACGCCGGAGCCGACAGCGGACCCGACCACCGTGCCCGCCTCGCCGACGCCGGCGCCCTCCGCCGGCACGCCCATGCCGACGCCGTCTCCGGCTGCCGATGTTCTGGCCGTGGCGTCCGCGCGCGCTCTACCCGATGGCACCATGGCCACCGTCGAGGCGGTTGCCCTGACCGGGGCGGCATTCAGCGACGGGGGAGGATATGTCGCCGACGCGACCGGCGGCATCGCCGTCATCGTCACCGGCGGCACCTTCGACCGAGGGGCACGAGTTCGCCTGACAGGCACGTTGGATGACCGGTTCTCACAGCGGACGCTCCGTGTCGACGCATCCGGTGTCGCGGTGCTCGGGGTCGGAACGGAGCCCCACGCGCAGGACGTCGCAACCGGCTCGGTCAGCGAGGGCCTGGAGGGCGAACTGGTCCGCGTGGCCGGCACGATCGTCGGCTCCGGGACAGTCCTCACGACCGGCGTCGCGTTCGACCTCGACGACGGCTCCGGCATCGCGCGGCTGGTCACGTCCACCGGGTCGGGCATCGACGTCTCGGGCTGGGAGGCGGGAACGACGATCGACAGCGTGGGTGTCGTCGGCCAGCGCGACTCGACGGGCAGCGGCACCTCCGGCTATCGCGTGCAGCCCAGGGACGCGGCCGACGTGCGCGCTGTCGGGGCTCCGACATCGCCGTCGCCCGCGCCATCGGGTGGGGGCGGCAGCGGCGAGCCGTCGCCCAGTGCCTCGCCGCCTGCCGGCGTGCTGAGCATCGCAGCCGCGCGGGAGCTGCCGAAGAACGCGCGCGTTCGGGTGCGCGGAATCGTCACGCTCCCGCCGGGGGTGGTGGATCCCGCCACCGCGGTCCTGCAGGATGGGACCGGCGCGATCGTTCTCCGCCTCGGCGACGAGGCCGGGCCGATGCCGCGCGGCCGGATGCTCGAGGTCGAGGGCACGCGTTCGACAAAGAGCGGGATGGAGACCCTGCGCGTCACGAAGCGGCCCACCGACCGCGGATCCGGGGCTGAGCCGGCGCCGCGCGCGATGCGCACCGGCGAGGCCGGTGAAGCCGCCGAGGCGATGCTCGTCTCGGTGCGGGGCGGGGTGGTGGCGAACGCGCGTCGCTCGTCGAGCGGGGCCGTCTCGTTCGAGATCGACGACGGCTCGGGGCCATTGCGTGTCGCCATGGCATCGAGCCTCGGAAGCGATGCCGCCGCCTTCTCCGCGGGAACCTGGGTCGAGGTGCGTGGCGTGCTCGGCCAGGAGACGACCGGCGCGCAGCCATCGCGTGGCTACCGAATCTGGCCCCGCGACGCGGGCGACGTGCGGGTCGTCGCCGCCGCGACCGGCGCCGCTGCCGATACGGACGGCACCGCGTCCGCTGGTGCGGGGGAGGAGGGATCCGCCGGGCCGGCTTCGGACCTCGGTGGCGTCGGGGCCGAGGTCGATCCCGGCCTCCGCGTCGGTGCGACGCTCGTCAGCGGACCGTGGAAGGAGCTGAAGCTGGGCGGCCTGCTGTGGGACGGCGTCCGGCTCGTGGCCCTCGAGGCGGCCGCAGGCGACGTGGTGGCCGGCCTGCTGGACCGCGGGCGACCCCCGCTGGCGGTCGAGCTCGTCGGGCTCCGTGCCGTGGGAGAGGACCCGATGCTCCGCCTCCCGGTGGTCCGGCTGGCCGCCGGCCCGGAGGCGATCGTGGCAGGCGGTGCGCTGGCCGCGCCGAGCACCGAGCTGCCGAGCGCATCCGACCCGCCGCGCTGGGTGGCGCTGGTCGGCCGCCTGAGCGGCAACGGCGAGCGGCGGCGCCTGCACGTCAGCGGTGGGGCGGTGGCGCTGGACCGACGCTGCGAAGGCGCCGACGGGTGGCCCGCGGGGACGGTAGGCGTGGCCGGGATCGCGGTCGCCGACCCGCCGCGGATCGTAGTGCCCTGTGGTGGCATCGTCGCGGCGCCGGAGCTGGCCCGTGCGGTGGCGGCTGCCGGACGCACGCAGGGGGCATCGGCCTCGACGGTGCTCGCTGGCCTTCCCATCCGGGGCGCGCCGCCCGCGGGACGTCCGCTTTTGCCGGCAGGGCTTCTCGCGCTCGCCGGTGCCGGGCTGTTGGCCACCGTGATCGCCGTCCGGCGGCTGGGAGGGGACGCACCCGAACCGACGGAGCCCTCGGAGGCGTCCCAGGAACCCCCGCAGACGCCCAGCCTGACGCTCGTGCCCCTGCCGCACGAACGCGCTCCGTGAGCGTGCGTGCGCGTATACTCCCGCGCGTTCGGCCGGCAAGGCCGATCGGAAGAGGTGCCGAGCGAACGTGAGCGGACTATCTCGGGCCGACGCGCCTCGCAGCGGGGAGCGCCAGTACCACATCGCCCTGGAGCGGGGCGAGCTCGCGGAGCACGTCCTGCTCGTCGGCGACCCCGGCCGCGTCGCGAAGGTCGCGTCGCGCTGGGAGGCGGTCGAGATCGAGCGCAGCAATCGCGAGATCACGACGGCCACCGGGACGTACCGCGGCATGCCGATCAGCTGCATGTCGACCGGCATGGGCACCGACAACGTCGAGATCGTGCTGGCGGAGGTGATGGAGATCACCGATTCGCCGACGTTCATCCGCGTCGGGTCCTCGGGCGCGCTCCAGCCGGAGATCGAGCTCGGGGACCTGATCGTGTCGACCGGAGCGGTGCGGCTGGAGAACACGACGGACTTCTACGTCCACCCCGGCTTCCCGGCCGTGGCCCACCGGGACGTCGTCTGGGCCCTCGAATCGGCGTGTCGCGAGCTCGGCGTCCGCTATCACGTGGGGCTCACCGCCACCGCGAGCGGGTTCTACGCTCCGCAGGGACGTGCGATGCGCACGCTCCCCGTTCGCTATCCTGAGCTCGCAGACGAGCTTCGCCGCCAGCGTGTGGCGAATCTCGAGATGGAATCGTCGGCACTTTTCGTGCTGGCACACTTGGCAGGACTGCGGTCCGGCACCATCTGCGCGGCGTACGCGCAGCGCACGGACGGCACGTTTCTGGAAGGCGCGGCAAAGGAGGCCGCGGAGGCACGATGCATCGATGCCGGATTGGCCGGCATCCACCTGCTCTGGCAGGTCGACACCGAGGGCGGCGACACGCTCGCTGGCCGAGGAGCACTGATCGACCGCCGATAGGTGGTCACAAGGAACGTCCGGCGACGATGCCGGCCACTAGGAGGCATGAACACCGATGGCGACCGAGGCCTATTGCGTCAAGTGCAAGGCAAAGCGTGAGATGCAGGACGCGACGAAGATCACCATGAAGAATGGCAAGCCCGCCACCCAGGGCACGTGCCCGGTGTGCGGCACGAAGATGTTCAGGATCGGCGGCTGACGCTCCGATCTCGAGCGATCGAGACGCGCCGGGTCACCGGCGCGTCTCGTGCTGTCCGGAGCCGATCCGTGCCACGTGGCAGGGGAGATCGGGCCACCTATCCCATGACCGTTGCGGCGGCCTGCGTAGAATCGACGGTGTGGACCGACTGATCGAGCGCCCCATCCTGGCGGTCGACCTCGGCGGCACCCAGATCCGAGCCGCGCTCATCACCCCGGACCGGGAGGTGCACTGCCGCCGTGCGGAACCGACCCGGGACGAGCAGGGGGTGGCCGGGGTCATCGAACGCATCTGCGAGGTCGTCGCCGCGGTTCGTGACGAGGCGGCCGCCGATGGTCTGCCGGCCCCGGTCGCAATCGGCATCGCCGCACCCGGGCCCCTCGACCCGACTCGAGGCGTCGTGCTGGATCCGCCGAACCTCGTGGGCTGGGACGACATCCCACTCGCGGACATGGTCAGCCGCCGCCTGGATCTACCCACCGTCCTCGAGCGGGACACGAACGTGGCGGTCATGGCGGAGTGGCGGTACGGCGCGGCGCGGGGCACGTCCGACGCGGTGTACGTGACCGTCTCGACGGGGATTGGCGGCGGCATCGTGAGCGGTGGACGGCCGCTGACCGGCCACGGTCTGGCCGGAGAGGTCGGCCACCTGGTGGTCGAGCTCGATGGACCCACGTGTGGCTGCGGGGGCATCGGGCACGTCGAGGCGATCGCGTCCGGCACGGCCATCGAGCGCGAGGCACGCTCCCTGCTCGATCATGGACGAGCGCCGGCACTCGCCCGGCTCGCAGCCAACGGCACCCAGATCGATACCGCGCTGGTAGCCCGTGCCGCCGAAGAGGGCGACTCCGACGCGGCGGCGCTCCTCATGCGCGCGTGGGTCGCGATCGGGGCGCTGTGCGCCTCGCTGGTCAACCTGCTGGATCCGGAGGTGATCGTGATCGGAGGAGGCATCGCCGAGCATCAGCCGCGCCTCTTCGAGGTCGCGCGCGCCGAGCTGGACCGTCGAGTCCTGCCGGCGCTCGCCGGACGAACCCGCATCGAGCCCGCCGCCCTGGGCGGTGACGTCTCGTTGGTCGGCCTGTTGCCGATCGTGAATGACAGAATCGGCGACCCGGCACGTTGGGCCCGGTCGCACCCGTCGCGCACGGCGACCGCATCGCAAGGAGCACCCAGTTCGTGAGCACCCGCATCGGCATCAACGGCTTCGGCCGCATCGGTCGCCAGACCCTCAAGGCCATGCTCGAGCGCCATCCGGATCAGCTCGAGGTGGTCGCCATCAACGACCTCGCCGACGACGAGACCAACGCCCACCTGTTCAAGTACGACTCGACCTACGGGCGTTTCGACGGTGAGGTGCGGGCGGGCGACAACGAGATCGTGATCGACGGCCGCAGCATCAAATCGTTCAGCGAGCGGGATCCGGCGGCACTGCCGTGGGGCGATCTGGGGGTCGACATCGTGGTCGAGTCGACCGGGATCTTCACCGATGCCGAGAAGGCGAAGGCGCACCGCGACGCCGGCGCGCGCAAGGTCATCATCTCTGCGCCGGCCAAGAACGAGGACATCACCCTGGTGCTCGGCGTGAACGAGGATCGCTACGACTCCGAGCAGCACCACGTCGTCAGCAACGCCAGCTGCACGACCAACGGCCTCGCCCTGCCGGCGAAGGTGATCTTCGACACCTTCGGCATCGAGCGGGGCCTGATGACGACGGTCCACAGCTACACGAACGACCAGAACGTGCTCGACGTGTTCCACAAGGACCTGCGCCGCGCCCGCAGCGCCGGCCAGAACATCATTCCCACCACCACCGGGGCCGCGAAGGCGCTCGCGCTCGTCATTCCCGAGCTCAAGGGCAAGTTCGACGGCTTCTCGCTCCGCGTGCCGACCCCGACGGTCAGCGTGATCGACTTCGTGGCCATCACCGAGCGTCCGGTGACCGCCGAGTCCGCCAACGAGGCGTTGACTGCCGCGGCCGATGGACCGATGCAGGGGCTCCTGGGCGTCACCACCGAGGAGCTGGTGAGCATGGACTTCAAGGGCGACGAGCGCTCGAGCATCGTCGACGCGGCCTCGACCATGGTCGCCGGCGAGAACCTGGTGAAGGTCATCGCCTGGTACGACAACGAGTGGGGCTACTCCTGCCGGGTCGCCGACCTGGCGAAGTTCATGGCCGAGCGGCTCTAGCCACTCGATGGACAAGAAGACCGTCCGCGACGTCGACGTCGCCGGGAGGCGCGTCTTCCTGCGCGCGGACCTGAACGTCCCGCTCGACGACGGGAAGATCACCGACGACACCCGCATCCGGGCCAGCCTGCCGACCATCGTCAACCTGCTGGAGCGCGGCGCGTCGGTGGTGCTGGCCAGCCACCTGGGCCGGCCCAAGGGCAAGGTCAATGACGCGCTCCGCCTCAAGCCGGTGGCCGACCGGCTGAGCCAGCTGCTCGGCCGTCCGGTCCGGATGACGGGCGACGCGATCGGTCCCGGCGTGCAGGTCGCCGTCGAGAAGCTCCGCGGCGGGGACATGCTCATGCTCGAGAACCTCCGCTTCCACGCCGAGGAGGAAGCGAACGATCCCGACTTCGCGCGTGCCCTGGCCAACGGCCTCGACCTCTATGTCAACGACGCGTTCGGGGCGGCGCACCGCGCGCACGCCTCGACCGAGGGCATCACCCATCATCTGCCCGCCGTGGCGGGGCTGCTGATGGAGCGCGAGGTGGACGCCCTGTCTCGGCTGCTGCAGAAGCCCGCGAAGCCCTTCCACGCCGTGATCGGCGGAGCGAAGGTGTCGGGCAAGCTCGAAGTGCTCGAGGCGCTGCTGTCGCGTTGCCAGGCCATTTTGGTGGGCGGCGGCATGGCCAACACGTTCCTCGCCGCCAAGGGCAATGAGATCGGCAAGAGCCTGGTCGAGGAGGATCGGCTCAAGGACGCCGAGCGCATCCTGGCCGAGGCGCGCCGCAAGCGGGTGCGCTTCATGCTCCCCACCGATGCGGTCGTGGCCCCGCAGATCCACCATCGCTCCAGGACCGAGGTCGTGTCGATCGATGCCGTTCCGAGCGACCAGATGATCGTCGACATCGGGCCGCAGACGATCGCCGCCTACACCGAGCACCTGGCCAAGGCGAAGACGGTCTTCTGGAACGGGCCGATGGGGGTCTTCGAGATGCCGCAGATGGCCGAGGGCACGAAGGCGATCGCGCGCTTCCTCGCCAAGCGGGCCCGCGCGCGCGTGGTCGTGGTCGTGGGCGGAGGCGATTCGGTGGCCGCCGTCGAGCAGCTCGATCTTGCCGACCGGATGACGCATGTCAGCACCGGCGGCGGAGCCTCCCTCGAGTTCCTCGAGGGCAAGACCCTGCCCGGCGTCGCGGCCCTGTTGCCGGCCGACGCCGAGATCAACTTCCCCGAGGAGAACGCATGACCACGCTCATCGAGGACGTCATCGGCCGCGAGATCCTGGACTCTCGCGGCAATCCCACAGTCGAGGTGGACGTCTTCCTGACCGATGGCTCGGTCGGCACCGCCCTCGTCCCGTCCGGCGCGTCGACCGGCGCGCACGAGGCGGTGGAGCTGCGCGATGGCGACGCCGCCCGCTACGGCGGCAAGGGGGTGCTGTCGGCCGTTCGCCACGTGAATGACACGATCCGGCCGGAGCTGCTCGACATCGACCCCAGCGACCAGGTCAGCCTCGACCGGCTGCTCGTCCAGCTGGACGGCACGCCGAACAAGTCGAAGCTCGGAGCCAACGCGCTGCTGGGCGTGTCCCTGGCCGTGGCGCATGCCGCGGCCGAGTCGACCGGCCTGCCCCTGTACCGATACCTCGGCGGCGCCGGGGCTCGGACGCTGCCGGTCCCGCTGGTGAACATCCTGAACGGCGGCAAGCATGCCATCGACTCGACTGACTTCCAGGAGTTCATGATCGTGCCGCTCGGCGCGCCGAGCTTCCGCGAAGGGCTGCGCTGGGCGGCGGAGACGTTCCATGCGCTGGGCGCGCTGCTCCACGAGCGAGGGCTGACGACGACCGTCGGGGACGAGGGCGGCTATGCGCCGAGCCTCGGCAGCAACGAGGAAGCCATCGCCGCGGTGGTGACGGCCATCGAGCGGGCCGGCTACGTCCCTGGCGAGCAGATCGCGATCGCCCTCGATCCGGCGACCACCGAGCTGTTCGGCGACGGTCGCTACACGCTGGCGCGCGAGGGACGCACGCTGACCGGGGAGGAGCTGATCGGCTTCTGGGCGGACTGGGCCGATCGCTATCCGATCGTCAGCCTCGAGGACGGCCTTGCGGAGGACGACTGGGAGGCATGGGCGACCCTCACCGCGAGGCTGGGGGATCGGCTGCAACTCGTCGGGGACGACCTGCTGGTCACGAACACCGAGCGGCTTGCTCGCGCCATCCGGGACCACGCGGCGACCAGCATCCTGGTCAAGCTGAACCAGATCGGGACATTGACCGAGACGATCGAGGCGGTCGAGATGGCGCAGCGCGCGGGCTGGACGGCGGTGATCAGCCACCGCTCCGGCGAGACCGAGGACACCACCATCGCCGACCTGGCCGTCGCGCTCAATACCGGGCAGATCAAGACGGGCTCGATCAGCCGCTCGGAGCGGATCGCGAAGTACAACCGCCTGCTGCGCATCGAGGAGGAGCTGGCCGACGCGGCGGTCTACCCCGGCGCAGGGGCCTTCGCCGCGGCCCGTAACTGACGCGCTTGCCCTGGCCGATGCGCTGGCGCGCCTGGCCGACGACCGGCACGACTTCGCCGAGGTCTTCCGATCCCCGAGCGACTCTCTGAGCCTGACGGTCGCCCGCTGGCCGGCCGGATCGTCCGACGACCAGACGCCGCACACCGAGGACGAGGTCTATCACGTCGTCGCCGGCAGGGGCCCGGCTGGTCATCGGCAAGGAGGCGGTGCCCGTCGAGCCTGGCTCGGTCGCGTTCGTCGCGGCAGGCGTCGAGCATCGCTTCGTGGACATCGGCGAGGACCTCGAGGTGCTCGTCTTCTGGTCACCCGCGCGGCACACGAACGCGCCGACCCGGGCATGAAATCGACCCCGGATGCGGGTCCGGGGTCGAGGGTCGCGCGGCGGTCCGAACTACTCCTGCTCGCCCTCATCGGTCTTGGCGCGGCGGCGCGCCGCGGCCGACTCGCGGCTGGCGCGGGTCACGGCGACCTTCGCCTTGCCGGCCGCGGTTCGTGGACGATCGGCGGCCTTGCCGGAGGCGGCCTTGGAGGCCTTGGCGGCCGCGACCTTCTTGCGCTGGGCCGTCTTGCTGGCCGCGGTGCGCTTCTTTGGCGCTGCCGTCGTCGTCGACTCGGCGCCGTCGAGCAGGTGGGCGGCGTTGACCTTGGCCATCAGCCGGCTCTTGCGGCGCGCCGCGTTGTTGGGGTGGATGATCCCCTTCTCGGCGGCCTTGTCGAGCGCGCTGATCGCCTCGGTTACGGCCTCCGGGCCGGGCGCGTCGAGACGCCCGAGCGCGATGTCGGAGGCACGCTGCACGAGTGTCTTCGCCTCGCTTCGAGTGCGGCGGTTCATTTCGCGGCGGCGGAGCGAGTGGCGCACGCGCTTGAGGGCGGAGGGCGTGCGCGCGCCCTTCCAGGTTCGGGCCGTTCTTGCCACAGGGGTCCTCAGCTGAATCGTTCGGTGGCGCACCGTCACTCACGGGACGTGCGCCGGCGGAGGCGGGAGTATAGCATCGGTCACCCGATGGGGCCACTCGACAGAACGGTGTCCAGCGGCGACAATGCTGCCCGACGACCGGGGACGGCAGTCCTGGCCGCGGCCCGTCACGGTCCGCACACGGAGATAACGAGCTGAGGGGAGATCCTTTGCGCCCACCCTGGGCGCTCGCACGCGCAACGACCGAGCGCCGCGCTGCGTCTTCCTTCGGAAGCCCATGACGACCGCTACCCTGCCCCGCCGCATCATGCGCCCGGTGGCCACCGCCCCCGCCCGCCGATCCGTGCTGATCGGCTTCATCGTGACCCTGGCGATCGGCCTCCTCGCGCTGGGGGCGACGTCGATTGCGATCGGGGTGACCAGCCAGGACCAGGTGCTGTCGGGCGTGCGCGTCGCCGACGTCGAGCTCGGTGGGCTGACCCGCGCCGAGGCGGAGACCCGACTCGTCGCAGAGCTGCCAGCCCTCGACACGGGCACGGCGGCCATCGTTGCCGGCGGCGTCGAGGAGACCGTCTCGTTCGATGAGCTCGGGCGCCGCTACGAGCTCGACGCGATGCTCGATCAGGCCATGGGCATCGGTCGCGAGAGCGGCCCGTTCGCCGATGGGATTGCCCGCCTGCGGTCGCTCGCCCAGGTGACCAGCCTGCCGGTCATCGTGCATGCGTACGACGCCGAGGCGCTCGACGCAGCTGCCGAGCGCGTCGCGCGCGCGGTGACCATCCATCCGGTGGAGGCCCGAGTCGAGCGCGACGGCTTCACGGTGCGGCCGTCCGAGGATGGCCGCGTCCTCAAGGCCGACGCCGTGCGCTCCGCCATCGCCGCCGCCGTCGACACGACCAGCCCCGACGACGTCCGCCTCGAGCTTGCGGTCGCCACGGTCGAGCCGGTGGTGACGACGGACGAGGCCGAGGCCGCAGCCGAAGCGGCCGCCGCCACCGTCGCCGACCTCGGGCTCACGATTCCGGGCGCTGCCGAGGACGAGGCGTCACTCGCCATCGATGCGGCCACGGTGGCGAGCTGGATCAGCTTCGGTCCGCAGGTCGCGGACGACTACGTCATGCGCATCGACCCCGCAGGCGCTGCGACCGCCGTCGCCGCCCTCGCCGAGGATGTGAACCGCGAGGCGATCAGCGCCAGGTTCAGCGTCGCCGGCAGCGGCCTCGGAGGGGTGATCCCTGGCCAGGATGGCCGGGAGCTGGACGTCGACGCCTCGGTCGCATCGGTCCTCGACGCGCTTCGCTCTCGCGCCAGTGGATCATCCGTTCCGAGCCTGGCCCTAGCCGTGAACGTGACCGAGCCCGCCCTGACCACCGCCCAGGCCCAGGCGATCCTGCCGCAGATGCAGATGGTGTCGTCGTGGACGACGAACTACGTGCCGGGCGAGGGCAACGGCTTCGGCAACAACATCAGCATCCCCGCCTGGGACATCGACGGCTACAACCTCGCGCCAGGTGAGTGGTTCAGCTTCTGGAGCGGAGTCGGCCCGATCTCGGTCGAGCGCGGCTACCGATACGGCGGCGCGATCATCAATGGCCGCAGCGTGGCGCAGGGGGCGCTGGCCGGCGGGATCTGCTCCACCTCCACCACGCTGTTCAACGCCGCCATGCGCTTCGGGCTCGAGATCGGCGAGCGGACGGCGCACTACTACTACATCGACCGCTACCCGACCGGGCTCGACGCCACCGTGGCGATCGTCGACAGCTCCGTCACCGACATGACGTTCCGCAACGACACGGCCAACCCGATCGTCATCCGAGGCTTCGGCTCCCCCGGCCAGGTCACGTTCCAGATCTGGAGCGTGCCGAACGGCCGAACGGTCGCGCTCAGCGCGCCGATTATCCAGAACGCTCGCTCGGCGATCGAAACCACCCAGGTCGTCTCGAGCATGGCTCCCGGGACCGCCCGCCGGGTCGAGTACCCGCACGACGGCTTCCAGGCAACGGTCTCGCGAACGGTCTACGGGCCCGACGGCGCGGTCGTGCACCAGAACACGTGGTTCAGCGACTACCGCGTGGTGAACGGAATCACCCTGGTCGGACCCACCGCTGCCGCGCCGGAGCCGCCCGATGAGGGTGGAGAGACGGCGGGCGACGGGGAGACCGCGGGCGAGGCTGGCACGGGCGACGTCCCCGGCGACACCACCCCGTAAGGACCTCCGTGGCGATCCGGGCAGTCGGCTAGACTCGCCCCGGTGATTCCCCCGGAGCGCATCCGCAACTTCAGCATCGTCGCGCACATCGACCACGGCAAGTCGACCCTGGCCGATCGGCTTCTCGAGACGACCCACACCATCGACAAGCGGCAGATGCAGTCGCAGGTCCTCGACTCGATGGACCTGGAGCGCGAGAAGGGGATCACGATCAAGGCACGCGCGGTGCGCCTGCATTATCCCGCCGCCGACGGGCAGACCTACGCGCTCAACCTGATCGACACGCCCGGGCACGTCGACTTCACCTACGAGGTCAGCCGATCGCTGCAGGCCTGCGAGGGCGCCATCCTTGTCGTCGACGCCACCCAGGGGATCGAGGCCCAGACCCTGGCCAACGTGCACCTGGCCATGGCCCAGGACCTGGTCATCATCCCCGTGATCAACAAGATCGACCTGCCCAGCGCGGACGTCGAGATGGTGCTGGGTGAGCTCGAGGAGACGCTCGCGATCCCGCGCGAGGAGGTGCTGCTGGCCAGCGCCAAGGAGGGCACGGGCGTCGACGAGATCCTCGAGGCCATCGTCCGCCGCGTGCCGCCCCCCGCCGGCAACCAGGACGGGACGCTCCAGGCCCTCGTCTTCGACAGCCACTACGACCAGTACAAGGGCGTCGTCGCCTACGTTCGGCTCGGTAGCGGCACCCTCCACGACCACGACCGCATCCGATTCATGGCGACCGGCGCCGAGTCCGAGATCCTCGAGCTCGGGTATTTCCGCCCGCAGCCGGTACCGACCTCGCGGCTGGTCGCCGGCGAGGTGGGCTACGTTGCCACCGGCCTGAAGAGCATCCGCGAGGCGCAGGTGGGCGACACGCTCACCGCCGCGGACCGCCCGGCCGACGCGCCGCTGCCGGGCTACAAGGAGCCGCTGCCGCTCGTGTTCGCCGGCATCTACCCGCTGCAGGGCGACGACTATCCCGAGCTGCGGGACGCGCTCGACAAGCTGCACCTCAACGACGCCGGGTTCGTGTACGAGCCCGAGTCGTCCGCGGCGCTCGGGTTCGGGTTCCGCTGCGGGTTCCTGGGCCTCCTCCACATGGAGATCGTGCAGGAGCGTCTCGAGCGCGAGTTCGGCCTGGATCTCATCGCCTCCGCCCCGTCGGTCGAGTACCGGGTCAGGCTCCAGCATCGTGACGGCGAGCTGGTGGTCGACAACCCGGCGCAGATGCCCAACGTCGGGGAGATCGAGGACATCAGCGAGCCGTGGGTCGAGGCGCAGGTGCTGACCCCGACCGAGTACATCGGCGCCCTCATGGAGCTCGCCACCGCGCGGCGCGGCGAGTTCCAGAACATGGAGTATCTCGACCCCACCAGGGTCAACCTGCACTTCGAGATGCCGCTGGGCGAGCTCATCATCGACTTCTACGACCAGCTGAAGAGCCGATCGTCGGGCTACGCCAGCCTGGACTACCAGTACATCGGCTACCGGCCTGGCGATCTCGTGAAGCTCGACGTCCTGGTCAGCGGCGAGCCGGTCGATGCGCTCAGCCTCATCGTCCATCGCTCGAACGCGTATCGGTCCGGCAAGGCGCTGGTCGAGAAGCTCAAGGAGCTGATCCCGCGCCAGATGTTCGAAGTGCCGGTCCAGGCCGCCATCGGCTCGCATATCATCAGCCGCGAGACCATCCGCGCCATGCGCAAGAACGTCCTCGCCAAGTGCTACGGCGGGGACGTGACGCGCAAGCGCAAGCTGCTCGAGAAGCAGAAGGAAGGGAAGCAGCGCATGAAGCGCATCGGCTCGGTCGAGATTCCGCAGGAGGCCTTCCTCGCCGTGCTGCGTATGAACGAGGGCGCCGGATGACCTTCTTCGAGTCGCTGCGGCTGGCGATCGCGCTGGGCCTGACGCTCTTCCTCGTCCTGCTGCGCTTCGACGCCGAGCGGATCACGCGCTCCGACTACTTTCGCTACCGGACGCCGTGGATGGGGCCGGTCAGCTACTACGTGCTCGTCATCGGCTTCACGATCGGCATCGCCATCATCCTGCCCTCCGGCCGCGAGCAGCTCTTCCTGACCGGCGGCCAGACCGACGAGATGCTGCCAGTCATGCTCCTGTTCGTCGTCGTGGCGCTGCTCAATGGCCTGGCGCTCGCCTTCCTGCGCTACGGCGGCATCCTGCCGCTCCCCATCGAGCTGCTGCCGAACCGCGTCCTGGGTGCGGCCATGAACGCGATCTGCGAGGAGCTCCAGTTCCGTTCGGTCGTGCTGGGCATGTTGCTCTTCGCCGGGGTGCCGGCAGGATGGGCGATCGCCATCCAGGCGCTGGTCTACGGCCTGGCCCATCGCCGCCTGTGGCGTGATCGTGACTGGTACTTCCTCCTCGGATCCGTGCTTCTAGGCTGGGCCGCCGGCGTCGTCACCTACGAGACCGGCTCGGTCATCCCCGCCATCGTTGGGCACTTCGCGGTGACGATGAGCCTGTTCGCGTTTGCCGGAGGGCGCCTGCGCCAGCGACCGATCTGAGGCCGATCCGCACGTGGGGAGGCGGCTACCGACCCCGGCGCCGGGAGGCCGTCGGACCGAAGCGCAGCCGACGGACGCTCCAGCGAGTCACGGATCGGCGATTCCTTCACCGAGAGGCGACTTCCGGTGCGGTCTAGCGCGATCAATGGGCGAATCGTTGACGCGACGTCTCCGGCGCCCCCGCTACGGTGCACCATTCGCCGATGGATGATCGTCACTCCGGCCAGGCACGGCCGGCGTGCAGGTGGCGATAGACTCAGGTGCGATGACCCTCGCGCCGCACCACCTGTACGTGCACGTGCCGTTCTGCCGGCTGGTGTGCGCGTACTGCGACTTCGTCACCGTCGGCGGCCGAGCCGATGACATCCCACGCTACGTCGAAGCGCTGATCGCCGAGATCGGGCTGCGGCCGGCGCCCGGCGAGCTGCGGACGATCTACTTCGGTGGCGGTACTCCGTCGTTGCTCGTCGGGCTGCAGGCCGGGCGCGTGATTCGAGCCGCAGTCGATCGCTGGGAGCAGGCGGCCGTCGACGAGGTCTCGGTCGAGGCGAATCCAAGTGAGCGCGAGACGCCCGATTGGGACGGCCTCCGGGCCGCCGGCGTCACCCGCATCAGTCTCGGCATTCAGTCGCTGCGAGACGCCGATCTCGAGGTCCTGGCCCGCGGCCATACCGCGCGCGAGGGCCGGCGCGCCTTTGCCGCAGCCCGGGCGGCCGGGTTCGACGACGTGAGCCTCGACCTCATCTACGGCATCCCCGGGCAATCGCTGGACGATTGGCGCGAGGGGCTCGAATCCGCGATTGCCCTGGGTCCGGAGCACCTGAGCTGCTACGCGCTGCAGCTTGCCCTGGAGCCCGACGAGTGGGCTGCCCCGCCACGGCCGGGTGCGCTCCGCTGGCGCAACCGGATGGTGCCACTGCAGGACGAAGCGCTGGCCGCCGATCAGTACCGCCTGGCGGAGCGGGTGTTGGCCGATGCGGGCTACCGGCACTACGAGCTCAGCTCGTGGGCGCGCCCGGGACGGGAATCGCGGCACAACGGGGCATATTGGGCGCGCGGCGCCTACACCGGGGTCGGAGCCGGGGCGCACTCCTACGATGGAACGGCCGAGCGTTCGTGGAACCTCGGGGATCTCGACGGCTACCTCGCCGCGGTTGAGGCAGGGGAGCGGCCGCCGGCTGACCGCGAGACGCTCGACGCCGAGACGCGGGGGTTCGAGGCCGTAGCGCTTGGGCTGCGACGGGTCGACGGCCTCAGCCGGCAGGCCTTCCGGGCGGAGTTCGGCGACGACCCGCTCGATCGGTACGGGGACGCGGTCGCCGAGAGCACCCGCAACCGCCTGCTGGAGGTCGACGGCGATGCGCTCCGGCTGTCGCCGGAGGGGCGACTGCTGGCGTCCGAGGTGCTGGTTGCGTTCGCTCCGGTGGCGCGCATCGGCTGATGCTGTTCCCGGCCGTCGTTCTCCACGGGGTCCAGGTCGGAGCGGTGGATCGCGCGTTCCGCCGCTGGGACCATCCTCGCGTGCGGGCTGGCGGGCGCCAGCGTACGGCGGTGGGCGTCATCGGCTTCTCATCAGTCCAACCGGTCGATCGGGATGCGCTGACCGCGGAGGACGCCGATCGAGCGGGCTTCGCATCGCTGGATGCGCTGCTGAACTTCGTGGATCGGCGATCGACCGGGTCGATCTACCGGATCGGGCTCCGGCTGGAAGGACCTGATCCCCGGGTCGCGCTGCGGGAAACGGTGCCCGATGACGCGGCGCAGCGGGAGATCGAGCGCGTGCTCGACCGCCTGGACCGCGGCAGCCGCCACGGACCGTGGACCGAGGCCGTGCTGCGCGCCATCGGCGACCAGCCCGGCACACCGGCTGCGGACCTCGCGGCCGGGTTCGGTCGCGAGAAGTTGGCCTTCAAGCTCGACGTCCGCAAGCTCAAGGAGCTCGGCCTGACCGAGAGCTTGCGGCCGGGATATCGGCTCTCGCCGCGCGGCGAGGCGGTTGTCTCGGGACTCTCCGCCCGCCGTTGACACGCGCTCGAGGACGGCGGTACCATGCCCGCCACAGGCCGTTAGCACTCTGGCACCGAGAGTGCTAACGCGGTTCCAGGAGGCACATGACCCGAGATCGACAGGCGACGGAGCGCGCCGCACCGGTCGGACCGGCCCTTGAGCTGACCGACCGACAGCGGTCGATCCTGCGTGCCGTGGTCGAGGACTATGTCTTCACCGCGGTTCCGGTCGGGTCGAAGTCCCTCGTGAGCCGCTACGGGCTGGGCGTATCACCGGCAACCGTGCGCAGCGCGATGGCGGAGCTCGAGGCGATGGGCCTCCTCAGCCATCCACACACCAGCGCCGGACGCGTGCCCTCCGACCTCGGCTACCGCCTGTACGTCGAGTCGCTGATGCGCGAGGCGGAGCTCGACACCGCCGATCGGCTGATGATCCGACACCAGTTCAGCCAGGTGCAGCTGACGAGCAACGAGTGGCTGCGGCTGGCGGCCTCGGTCCTCGCTGGCAGCACGCGGGCTGCGTCGGTCGTGACGCCGGCTCGGTCGAGCCAGGCGCGCTTCGGGCATGTGCAGCTCGTCGCCCTGGACGACGGGACCCGCCTGCTCGTGCTGGTCCTCGCGGATGGGAACGTCGTGCAGCGCCGCATCGACGTGGGCGACATCGAGCGCCGGCTGCCGAACGAACCGATCGACCAGGCGGCCCTCGACGCGACGGCGACAGCGCTGAACACCGAGCTGGCAGGTCTCGCCGCGCCGCAGGTGCGGCGCCGGATCCCGAAGCTTGCTGCGCTCGCCGGCCACGTCGCCGGGACGGTGGCCTCGGTTCTGCAGGGTGCTGATTCGGTCATCGTCGAGGAGGTCTTCACCGACGGTATCGTCAATGTCCTCGAGCAGCCGGAGTTCGCCGAGGGCTCGAAGCTGCGGCCAATCCTCGAAGTGCTCCAGCGCTCCGACTTCCTGGCCCAGCTGGTGCCTGTGCTGACGCGCGCAGGGGGCGTGCACGTGATCATCGGCCGCGAAAACACGAACGACGCCATGCACGAGGTCAGCCTGGTGTTCGCGCCATACGGGGAGCCCGATCGGGCATCGGGCCTGCTGGGAGTGCTGGGCCCGACCCGGATGCGCTATCCGCGCGCGATTCCCACGGTGCGATACCTCTCCACTCTCATGAACGAGCTGATCAACAGTCAATACGGCGGAACCCAATGACTGACCATCCAACGAATGGCGGAGGCAAGCCGCGAACGAAGACGCGTGCCGAAGAGCGTGCCGAGGCAGTACCGACCCCGTCGCGGCTCGAGCTCGCCCAGCGCATCGAGGAGCTCGAGCGCGAGCTCGGCGAGACGAAGGCCAGGGCCGAGGAGCACCTGTACAACTGGCAGCGCTCGGCGGCCGACTTCAGCAACTACAAGCGCCGGACCGAGGACGAGCGGTCGCAGCTGGGCCAGTTCAGCAATGCGATCCTCATCGGCAAGCTGCTCGCGGTGCTCGACGACTTCGATCGGGCCCTCGAGTCCGTACCGGCCGAAGCGCACGACCCCTGGATCGAGGGCGTGAAGCTGGTGGAGCGCAAGCTCCGCGGCGTCCTCGAGTCGGAGGGCGTGTCGCCAATCGAGGCGGTCGGCCAGTCGTTCGACCCAAACCTCCACGAAGCGGTGGCGCACGAAGAGACCACCGAGCATCCCGACAACGAAGTGATCGGCGAGGTGCAGCGCGGCTATCGGCTGCACGACCGGGTCATCCGGCCGAGCCTCGTCCGCGTCGCGAACAACCCGAAGGAGCATTGACGAGACGATGGGCAAGATCATCGGCATCGACCTGGGCACGACGAACTCCGTCGTCGCCGCCATGGAGGGCGGCGAGCCGCAGGTCATCACCAACGCGGAGGGCGCCCGCATCACACCATCGGTCGTCGCCTTCGCCAAGAACGGGGAGCGGCTCGTGGGGCAGGTGGCGAAGCGCCAGGCCATCACCAACCCCGAGAACACGATCTTCAGCATCAAGCGCTTCATGGGCCGCCGCTGGGACGACCCGGAGGTGCAGCGCAGCAAGGACCTCGTGCCGTACGAGGTCACCAAGGACCCGAAGTCCGACGGCATCGTCGTCAACCTCGGGAACGACAAGCACTTCAGCCCGCCCGAGATCAGCGCGATGATCCTTCAGAAGCTGAAGGGCGATGCCGAGGCCTACCTCGGCGAGAAGGTGACCGAGGCGGTGATCACCGTCCCGGCCTACTTCGATGACACCCAGCGCCAGGCGACGAAGGACGCGGGCCGCATCGCCGGCCTCGACGTCAAGCGCATCGTGAACGAGCCGACGGCGTCGGCGTTGGCCTACGGGCTCGACAAGCAGAAGGACGAGAAGATCGCCGTCTACGACCTGGGCGGCGGCACGTTCGACATCAGCATCCTCGAGCTGTCCGAGGGCGTGTTCGAGGTGCGCTCCACCAACGGCGACACGCACCTCGGCGGCGACGACTTCGACCAGCGGATCATCGACTGGCTGAGCGAGGAGTTCAAGAAGTCCGAGGGCATCGACCTCTCCAAGGACCGCATCGCGCTCCAGCGGCTGAAGGAGGCCGCGGAGAAGGCGAAGATCGAGCTGTCCAGCACGACCTCGACCGAGATCAACCTGCCCTTCATCAGCGCCGATGCGTCCGGACCGAAGCACCTGGTCATGACGCTGAGCCGGGCCAAGCTCGAGGACCTCGTGGCCGACCTCATCGGCCGCACGTCCGAGCCGGTGAAGAAGGCGCTGGCCGATGCGGGCATGCAGCCCGGTGACATCGACGAGGTGATCCTGGTCGGCGGCATGACGCGCATGCCGGCGGTCGTCGAGGCGGTCAAGAAGCAGTTCAACGGCAAGGAGCCCCACAAGGGCGTCAACCCCGACGAGGTGGTGGCGGTCGGCGCGGCGATCCAGGCCGGCGTCCTCGGGGGCGAGGTGAAGGACGTCCTGCTCCTCGACGTCACCCCGCTGTCGCTCGGCATCGAGACGATGGGCGGCGTGGCGACGAAGATGATCAACCGCAACACGACGATCCCGACGTCACACACCCAGATCTTCTCGACCGCGTCGGACAACCAGCCGTCGGTCGACATCGTCGTGCTCCAGGGCGAGCGCGAGATGGCCGCCGACAACAAGAAGCTGGCGACGTTCCGGCTCGACGGCATTCCGCCGGCCCCGCGTGGCGTGCCGCAGATCGAGGTGACCTTCGACATCGACGCCAACGGCATCCTCAACGTGACCGCCAAGGACAAGGCCACCAACAAGGAGCAGAAGGTGGCGATCACCGCATCGTCCATGCTCGCCAAGGAGGACGTGGACCAGATGGTCCGGGATGCCGCCGAGCATGCCGAGGAGGACCGCGCCCGCCGCGCCGCGACCGAGTCGCGCAACGAGGCCGACGCGCTTGTCTACCAGGGCGAGCGGCTGCTGAAGGACCTCGACGACAAGCTGTCGGACGAGGAGAAGGCCGAGGTCAACGGGCGCATCGAGGCCGTCAGGGAGGCGCTGAAGGGCGACGACCAGGGGGCCGTCGACTCGACCAAGGGCCAGCTGGCCGAGGTGCTGCAGCGAATCGGCACCAAGGCCTACGAGGCGACGGGAACCCCCGGTGACGGCAACGGCACCGATGGAGCCGCTGGTGGCGAAGGCGCCGGCGCCGGCGCCGGCGAGGCGGAGGGCGCCACCGAGGAGGAGGGCGAGACGATCGAGGGCGAGTACAAGGAGGTGTAGCACCTCCGGGCGCTCGCCCGTCTGGAAGTCATACGAGGCCGGGCGGCTGTGGCCCGGCCTCGTTGCATGTCCGTCAGGCCTGGGCGGGGGCGGCCACCGGCGCGTCCGCGGCCACCGCCTCCGGCTCCGGCCCGCGCCGGCCGAAGAACTTGACGATCTCCATCACCCACAGGATCACGGATCCAGCCGCTGCGCAGAGGACCCATTGGTCGATGCTCAGCGAGGTGGTGTTGAGGAGGCGGTTCATCAGATCCAGCTCGACGCCGATGATGATGAAGCCGAGCGAGATGAGGCTCATCTGCAGCAGCTTGGCGTTCGCCAGCAGCGCGTGGCTGAAGACCGACGCCTTCTGGTCGTTGCATGCCAGCCCATAGAAGAGGTTGGCGAACGAGAAGGTGACGAGGCCCATGGTCCGTGCGAGCGTGTCATCGCTGGTGTTGATGCTGATCAGCTGGATGATCACGAGCGTAGCCGCCGCCTGGATGGCGCCATAGATGGCGAGCCGGATGGCGAGCGGCAACGGCATCACCTGCTCGTCCGCCTTTCGCGGGGGCCGCTCCATCAGCCCCTCGGTCGGTTCGCCGAGCCCCAGCCCGATCGACTGCAGCACCTGGGTCGTGAAGTTCACGTACAGCGTCTGCTGCGGCACGAATGGCAGGCCGGCGAGAACGTTGAAGAGGCCCGATCCCAGGAACGTCCAGATCATGCCGAACAGGACGCCCATCTGGTAGCGGATGTACTTCACCAGGTTGTCGTACAGGGCGCGGCCCTTCTCGACCGCCTTCACGATCGTCGCGAAGTTGTCGTCGGTCAGGATCATGACCGCGGCCTCCTTCGAGACCTCGGTGCCGGTGATGCCCATCGCCACGCCGATATCGGCCCGCTTGAGTGCCGGCGCGTCGTTCACGCCATCCCCGGTCATCGCGACGATCCGACCCTTGCGCTTCAGGATGTCGACGAGGCGGACCTTGTGCTCCGGGGTGACGCGGGCGATGACGCCGATGTCGTCGATCCGGCGCAGCGCCTCGTCATCGCTGTAGTCGCCCCACTCCGCCCCGGTAATGGCCTCGCCCCGGATGCCCAGGTCACTGGCGATGGCCGCGGCGGTGACTGCATGGTCGCCGGTGATCATCCTGACCTGGATCCCGGCGGCGTGTGCCTCGGCGATCGCCGTTCGCGCCTCCGGACGCGGTGGGTCGACGATGCCCGCCAGGGCGAGCAACGTGAGGTCGGATACGAGCGGCAGCAGGTCGGCGTTCGCGTCGAAGGTCGCCGGGTCGTAGTCCCTGCGCGCGGCGCACATCACGCGCAGTCCGTTCTTGGCGAGCCGCTCGTTCTCGGCGTTGAAGCGGTCGACCATGTCGGCCGCCGCGACCAGCCGTCCATCGGCCGCCAGGGCGTCCTTGGCCCGCGCCAGCAGCTGGTCCGGGGCTCCCTTCACGAAGGCCCGGATCACGTCCCGGCCCGACTCGTCCTTCACACGGTGGAAGGTGGCCATGAACTTGTACGCCGCGTCGAACGGCAGGACGGCGACGCGCGGGATGGCCTCGCGGGTCTCCTGCGGATCGATCCCGCCCTTGGCGGCCAGGACCACCAGGGCGCCCTCGGTCGGATCGCCGACGAGCGTCCCGTCGCGCACCTCGGCATCGGCGCACAGCGCCATCGGCAGCAGGTAGGCCGAGATGTCGCCCGTCGGCTCGCCGTCCACGGTCGTGATCTGGCCCGTGGTGGCGTACCCCTCGCCATTGATCGTGAAGCGGCGGCCGGGAATGGTCATCTCGACCGCCGTCATCTGGTTGAGGGTCAGGGTGCCGGTCTTGTCCGAGTTGATGGCCGAGGTCGACCCGAGCGTCTCGACCGAGCGCAGGCGCTTCACGATGGCGCCCGCCTGGGCGAGCGTCTTCGTCCCGATCGAGAGGAGGGTGGTGACGACGGCAGGCAGGCCGGTCGGCACGGCCGCAACGGCAAATGCGACGGCCGAGATGAAGAGGATGTCGAAGGGCTGGTCGTAGATGAAGTAGCCGAGTGCAATCGAGGCGACGAGGGCAAGCCCGGCGATGATGATGATCTGGTTGGTCAGTGCGTCGAGCTGACGGGTGAGCGGCGTCTTCTCGTCCTCGGTCGCGGCCAGCATGCCGGAGATATGCCCGACCTCGGTGTTCATGCCCGTCGCGATCACCACGAGCTCGCCCGACCCGCGCGTGGCGCTGGTGTTCATGAACGCCATGTCGACGCGGTCGCCCAGCGGAGTATCCGGGCTGGCGACCGGATCGACTTCCTTCGGCACCGGGGCGCTCTCACCGGTCAGCGCCGACTCGTCGATCTCGAGCGTCGCGGCCTTGATGATCCGCCCGTCTGCGGGGATCCTGTCGCCCGCCTCGACCGCCACGATGTCACCCGGGACGAGCTGCTCGGCCGGGATCTGCTCCAGGGAGCCGTTCCGTCGCACGCGGGTCTGCACGATCATCATCTTCTGGAGGGCAGCCACGCTCGCCTCGGCCTTGCCCTCCTGGTTGAGGGACATCACCGCGTTGAGCAGGGTCAGCCCGAAGAGCAGGAGCGCCGTGCCTCGGTCGCGAATGACGATGAGGCTGACCACGGCCGCGGCGAGCAGCACGATCTGCATCGGGTCCTGGTACTGGCGCACGAACTTGGTCCAGCCCGACTCCTTCGTCGGCTCCGCGAACTTGTTCGGGCCGAACTTCGACCGCCGGGCCTCGACCTCGGCGTCGCTCAGGCCGACCGACTCGTCGACCTCCTGTGCGGCGAGCGCGTCGGCCACCGGCAGCGTGTGCCACGCGGTCTGCGTCGCATCCTGCGGCGCGGTGGACTGTGTCGTCATTGCCTGCTCCTCGCGATGCAAGTGGGTGATCGGATCATTGGAATGCCACGCCGGCGGACAGCACCACGACGCTCAGCACGGCCAGCAGCAGCAGCACCGGCCACACGAACCGCAGCCACGTGCCGTAGCCGACGCGCGCGATGGCCAGCCCTCCCATGACTACCGCCGACGTCGGGGTGACGAGGTTGAGCAGGCCGTTCGCCGATTGGTAGGCGGTGACGACCAGCTGGGCGGGAACGTCCGCGAAGCTGGCCAGCGGCGCCATGATCGGCATCGCCACCGTCGCCAGGCCGGATGACGACGGGATGAGGAACGAGAGGGGGAGGAAGAGGATGTACATCAGGTTGATGAACAGGACGCCGCCGAGGTCGGCGACCGCGACCTCGGCCCAGTTGAGGACGGTGTCGGTGATCAGCCCGTTGTTCATGATCACGGTGATGCCACGGGCGATCCCGATGATCAGGGCCACGCCGAGGAGGTCGCGCGCCCCGTCCACGAACGTCGAGGTCAGCTCATCCTCGCCCATCCGTCCCACGATCCCGATGAGGATCGCGAAGAGGATGAACGAGGCCGTCATCTCCGGGAACCACCACCACAGCGTCGGCAGGCCGATGCCGAGGTCCTCCCACGGGATGACGCCGTAGATCATCACCGCGAAGGCGGCGAAGAACAGCGCCAGGACGGCCTTCTGGCGGCCGGTGAGCGCCGTCGTGCCGCTGTCCGCGGAGGCGCCCTGGAGGAAGCGGGCCTCGTTCTCGGCCTTCTTGTCGTAGACGAGCGAGGCGCTGGGGTCGGCCTTCACCTTGGCGGCATAGCGCATGACGAACCAGATCCCGATGGCCGTTCCGATGACGAGGATCACCAGCCGGCCGAGGATGCCCTGGTCGATCGACGTTCCGGCGAAGCCGGATGCGATGCCGGTGGCGAACGGATTGATCGTCGAGCCGAGGACGCCGATGCCGCAGCCGAGGAGGAGGATCGATGCGCCGACCAGCGCGTCATACCCGGCGGCGATCATGACCGTGACGATGAGGACGTAGAAGGCGAGGCTCTCCTCGGCCATGCCGAACGTCGTGCCGCCGATGGCGAACACGATCATCAGGATCGGGATGAGCAGCCGCTCCCGGCCTTGAAGCCGGGACACGATCTGCGAGATCGCGCCCTGGATCGCCCCCGTCTTCATGGTGATGCCGAGGAACCCGCCGATGACGAGGACGAAGAGCGCGACGTCGATGGCGCCGAACAGCTCGCCCGAGTTGTAGAAGCTGATGGTTCCCGCCTCGTCCTCGATGCCGTAGAGGCCGTTGAGCGGGGCAAGCAGCGAGTCGATGACGATGCGTTGGGGATTCGGCTCGACCTGCGCATACGATCCGGGGATCGGCTGTCCTTCCTCGTCGAGCTGGTAGGCGCCGGCGGGGATGATCCATGTCGCGATGGCCGTGAGGACGATGAGCGCGAACAGGATGGTGTAGGCCGAGGGCAGTGAGAATCCGCGGCGACCCGAGTCCGCCTCAGGGCCCGGCGGCGCGGGGGGCGCGGTCGACGCGGGTGGGGCGGTCATCACGTTCCTCCTTCGGCGGGTTGCGGCGTCGGATCTCGGACCGGCGGTGCCGCCTGGTCGGGCGGCGAGACGTGCTCGATGTGGAACCCGGTGAATCCGTAGATCAGCGAGATCAGCGGGCTCAGCAGGTTGAAGAAGGCGAACGGCAGATAGGCGACGGTGGCGACGCCGAGCACACCCGCCATGTATGCCCCGCAGCTGTTCCACGGCACCAGCGGCGAGGTCACGGTGCCGGCGTCCTCGACGGTGCGCGACAGCATGCGCGGCGCGATCCCGCGCTTTGCGAACTCGGCCCGGTACACGCGGCTGGGCATGACGATGGCGACGTACTGGTCACCGGCGATGACGTTGAGCCCGATCGCCGTCCCGATCACGGCGGCGATGAGCCTGCCGGTGGAGCGCGCCGCCGCGAGGACCGGGCGGATCAGCCGCTCCAGGAACCCGGCGTGCTCCATCACCGCGGCGAAGGACAGCGCGCCGAGCACGAGCCAGATCGTGTTGAGCATGGACGCCATGCCGCCACGCGAGAACAGCGCGTCGATCGTCTCGTTGCCACTGTTCGACACGAAACCGTTGGCGAGCGCCGAGTAGATCGCGGTCAACGCCGTCTGAATGGGTCCGCCGACATCACCGACGAACGCCGCTACCGCCTCGGGCTGGGTGAAGATCCCGAGCACGGCCGCGAAAATGGCGCTGCCGAAGATGGCGAGGAACGGTGGCGTGCGGCGGATGGACAACACCACCAGCAGCACCATTGGCACCAGGTTGACGATCCCGATGTTGAACTCCGCGCCAAGGATCGCCTGCGCGTCGCTCGGGTCGAACGCCGTGGCAGGCGGTTCGGCCATCAGGCCGATGATCGCGAAGCCCAGGATCGACAGGATGATGGCCGGCCCCGACGTCCAGAGCATGGCGCCGATGTGCTCCTGCGTCGTCACTCCGCCCACCATCGTCGGCACCAGCACGGTCGTCTCGGAGATCGGCGTCATCTTGTCGCCGAAGTAGGCGCCGGAGATCACGGCGCCCGCGGCGATCACCGGATCGGCGCCCAGGATCGGGGCGAGGGCCACGAATGCCACTCCCAGGGTGGCGGCGGTGGTCCACGAGCTGCCGATGGCCAGGCCAACCAGCCCGCACACGATCGCCGTGGCGGCGTAGAACCAGGTCGCGCTCAGCAACCCGATGCCGTAGTAGACGACGGTGGGGATCGTGCCGGCCATGTTCCAGGCGCCGATGAGGGAGCCGACGGCGAGAAGAATGAAGACCGCGGAGAGGGCCGAGGAGATGCCGCCGACCACTGCCTCACGGACTCGGACCACGGTATGGCCGTTCTTGAGCGCGACGAAGCCGGCCACCATCGCACTGGTGAGCAGCGCGACCTGGAGGGGGCCGCCGGTGGCATCGGTCCCGAACAGCCAGATCGTCAGCCCGATCAGGCCGACGAGGGTGACGACCGGGATGATCGCGTCGAGCAGCGACGGCTCGCGGATCCGGGACGCGTCCTCCGCGCCGACCGGGACCTGGTCGTTCATGGGCGGTGGGTCATGCCGTGAGGAGGGTGACGGCGACGGGGAGCCACGCCCCGGAGCGCTCCTGGTCCTCCGGCCCGCGGGCCAGGATGACGAGGAGCACGATCGCAATCACGATGAGCAGCCCGGTGATCACTTGCAGCAGGCCGACCACCTGCCCCATCTGGCCGTCGCGGTTGGCAGCCGGAACGTCGTGGTTCATGGTCGGTACCTCACAGCGGGTCGCGTTCGACCGGGCACGTCATGCAATGCCCGCCGCCGCGGCCCTTGCCGAGCTCGAAGCCGGCGATCTCGACGACCTCGACGCCGGCCTCGCGCATCTTCGAGATCGTGAACGTGTTGCGCTCGTAGGCGACCACCACACCGGGCTCGAGCGCGACGACGTTGTTGCCGTCGTCCCACTGCTCCCGCTCCTGCTGGTAGCGGTCGCCGCCGGTCTCCACGATGTGGAGCTTCGGGATGCCGAGGGCGTCGGCCACCGCCGAGACGAAGTCCTTGTCCTCCCGCACGTCGACCGTGCCGGGCTTCGATCCGGGGCGCAGGCTGATGGCGCGGATGCCCTCGACCACCTTCGGATAGGCGGTGGCCTTGTCGCGGTCGAGCATGGTGAAGACCGTGTCGAGGTGCATGTGGGCCCGGTCCTTCGTCATCACGGCAGCGATGACACGCTGGGCGGCGCCCTTCTCGAACAGGGCCCGGGCGATCTGCTCGATCATCCGCGCCTGGGTGCGCTCGCTGAGGCCGATCGCGACGGTTCCGTTGCCGATGATCTCGACGTCTCCGCCCTCGAGCGACGCGAGCCCGAAGTCCTCGACGTTGAAGCGATCGTCGTCGCCCATCGGCGGATACCAGTACTCGAAGCCGCCATCGGCGAACATCGGGTGGGCGCGGTAGATGACTGCCATGTTGTAGGCCTCGCGCCGCCGGGCCGGCCAGTACATCGGGTTGATCGAGACCCCGCCGTAGATCCAGCACGACGAGTCGCGCGTGAACAGCGAGTTCGGCAGCGGGGGAAGGACGAAGGTCGAGAAGTCCTCGACCGCTGCTGCGATGAGTGACCGGCCCTTCGCCGCATCGACGTCGAGGCCGGACTCCTCGATGGTCAGTCCGCCGATGAGGTGGCGGGCCAGCACGTCCGGCGGCATCGCCGTCAGCAGGGACCGGACGTCGTCGACCAGGCCGATGCCGACGGTGTACTCGTTGGCCACGCGCTCGATGATCCGCGTCCGCGCGTCGTCGCTCGCCGCCAGTGCCTCGCCGAGCAGGTCCTGGACGTAGAAGACCTCGACGTCGCGCTCGCGCATGCGGGCCACGAACTGGTCGTGCTCCCACTGTGCCCGTTCGACCCACAGGACGTCGTCGAACAGCAGCTCGTCGTGTGTGCCGGGGGTGAGGCGCTTCAGGCTCAGCTCCGGCCGGTGCACGATGACCTTGCGCAGCTTGCCGACCTCGGAGTGGACACCGAAGCCACTCATCGTTCCATCACTCCTTCACTTGGCCGACACGACGTTCGTGCCGGCGGTCCCTGCCACCATCGCGTCGAGCTGCTCGAGCGACCCGATCGCTGCTCGCTTGCCTGTTGCCTCCACGAACTCGGTGGCGGCGTCGACCTTTGGCCCCATCGAACCGGCCGGGAACGGGATCGCTCGCAGCTCCTCGGGCGTGACCCGGTCGAGGCGCCGCTGATCGGGCGTGCCCCAGTCGACGTACACGCCGTCGACGTCGGTGGCCATGATGAAGAGGTCGGCGTCCAGCTCGCGCGACAGCAGGCTCGTGGCGAAGTCCTTGTCGATCACCGCCTCGACGCCGACCAGGCGGCGGTCCTCGCCCTTGGCGTACATGGTCGGAATTCCACCGCCGCCGGCGCAGATGACCACCGTCTTGTGCTCGATCAGCCATCGCATCGGGCGGATCTCGAAGATGCGTTTCGGCTTGGGTGACGGGACGACGCGCCGCCAGTGGTCCCCGTCGGCCTTGACGGTCCAGCCCTTCTCGGCGGCGAGCGCATCGGCCTCTGCCTTCTCGTAGATGGGTCCGACGAACTTCGTGGGGTTTTGAAAGGCCGGGTCGTCGGGGTCGACCTCCACCATCGTCAGGATCGTCGCCAGCGGCACCTCGATCGGCAGGAAGTTGCCGAGCTCCTGCTCGACGAGGTAGCCGATCATGCCCTGCGTCTCGGCACCGAGGATGTCGAACGGATAGGCCTCCACCTCCTCGTAGGCGGCGGCCTCGAGTGCCAGCAACCCAACCTGTGGCCCGTTGCCGTGCGAGATGACGAGCTGGTGCTCCCCGGCGATGCGGGCGAGGCTCTCCGCCGCCACGCGGACGTTGGCGCGCTGCGCGTCCGCCGTCATCGGCTCGCCGCGCTTGAGCAGCGCGTTGCCCCCCAGGGCCACAACGACCTTCATCTGGTCCTCCGCTCGCCCTCGTCAGTCGCCGACGGTCGCGACCATCACGGCCTTGATCGTGTGCATGCGGTTCTCGGCCTGGTCCCACACGATGGCCCGCTCCGACTCGAAGACGTCGTTCGTGACCTCCATGCCGTCGAGGCCGAAGCGCTCGTACATCTCCTCGCCGACCTTGGTGTGGCGATCGTGGAAGGCCGGCAGGCAGTGCATGAACTTCACGGCCGGGTTGCCGGTGAGCTTCACGAGCTCAGCATTGACCTGATACGGCTTGAGGAGCTTCACCCGCTCGTCCCAGACCGACTTGTCCTCGCCCATCGAGACCCACACGTCGGTGTACAGGTAGTCGGCGCCCTTGACCGCCTCGGCTGGGTCGTCGCTGAGCGTGATGCGCGCTCCGGTCGCCTCGGCGATGGCGTGGCACTGGTCGACCAGGTCCTTGTCCGGCCACAGGTCCTTCGGTCCGCACAGCCGGACGTCCATGCCCATCTTCGCCCCGCCCACCAGGAGCGAGTCGCCCATGTTGTTGCGGGCGTCGCCGAGGTAGCAGTACGAGATGTCTCGCAGCGGCTTGTCGCTGAACTCCTGCATCGTCAGGAAGTCGGCCAGGATCTGCGTGGGGTGGAACTCGTCGGTCAGCCCGTTCCAGACCGGAACGCCGGCAAACTCTGCGAGTTCCTCGACGATCTCCTGCCCGAAGCCCCGGTACTCGATGCCGTCGTAGATGCGGCCGAGCACGCGCGCCGTGTCCTTCATCGACTCCTTGTGGCCGATCTGGGAGCCCTCGGGCCCGAGGTAGGTGACATGCGCGCCCTGGTCGTAGGCGGCCACCTCGAACGACACTCGGGTCCGCGTCGAGGTCTTTTCGAAGATCACGGCGATGTTCTTGCCGCGCATGTGCTGCTGCTCGTACCCGCCGTACTTCGCGCGCTTCAGGTCCCGGGACAGGTCGAGCAGGTACCTGATCTCGCGAGGGCTGAAGTCCAGCAGCTTGACGAAGCTGCGATCCCTGAGGTTGTAGGCCATGTGTTCGTCGCCTCACCAATTCGCGCGGCAGGTTTTCGCCGGCCCTCCGGACGCCGCGCCGACGTTGGCAATACGACGCTTCGGCACGATCTAGATGCTCCGGCGCGGCATCACGAGGGCGCTTGACGATCGTTGACGCGGCCGCGGTGGACGTGCCCGTTTTCGGTCCGCTCCGCGCGAGTGGCTCTATGCTCGGACCGATGCGTCTCGCCACCTGGAACGTCAACTCGCTGAAGGCTCGGCTCGAGCGGGTGCTGGCCTGGACCGAGCGCCACCAGCCGGACGTGGTGTGCCTGCAGGAGACGAAGCTGTCCGACGAGCAGGCCCCGCTGATGGACTTCCGGGCGCTGGGCTACGACCTGGTGCACCACGGGCCGGGTCGCTGGAACGGGGTCGCGATCGCGTCACGGATCGGCATCGAGGACGTCACGGCCGGCATCCCGACTCCCGACGGCTGGACCGATGACGGCGGCCGCTTCCTGGCCGCCACCTGCGGTTCGCTGCGCGTGGCCTCGATCTACGTGCCGAACGGTCGCGTGGTGGACTCCGAGTTCTACCTCGAGAAGCTCGAGTGGCTGGCGCGCCTCGCCCGCTGGCTCGATGACAGCGATCCGGCCACCGAGCTCGCGATCTGCGGCGATTTCAATGTCGCGCCCGAGGACGAGGACGTGTGGGACGCGCTCGCCGCGCACGGCGGCACGCACGTCTCGCCGCGGGAGCGTGCGGCCGTGGCCAGGCTGCGCGAGTGGGGGATGGTCGACATCGTCCGCCAGTTCAACCCCGACCCCGGCTTCTTCACGTGGTGGGACTACCGAGCGGGACACTTCCACAAGAACTTCGGCATGCGGATCGACCACGTCTACGTGACGCCGGCGCTCTCCGCCCGGGCCACCGCAGCGGTCCGGGACCGCGAGGCGCGCAAGCCGTCGACCTACCCCGGCATCCCGTCCGACCACGCGCCACTGATCGTGGACTTCGACGACCGATGAGCCCGCGCCCGATCGTTACGCCCTACCTGGTCGTCGACGGGGCCGCGACCGCCATCGATTGGTACCGCGAGGTCCTCGACGCCGAAGAGATCGCGCGCATGACCGGCGGCGCGGGACGCGTCGCGCATGCCGAGATCCGCATCGGCTCGTCGTCGATCTTCCTCGGCGACGAGCATGTCCACTACGAGGACATCCACGGGCCGCATCGGATCGGCGGCACGCCGGTGTACCTGGATCTCGAGACCGACGACGTGGCCGGCATCTTCGAACGGGCCTGCGCCGCCGGCGCACAGCCGATCCGCCAGCCGACCGATCCTGCCCTGCCGCTCCAGACCGCGAAGTTCCGCGACCCGTTCGGGCACGTCTGGCTGCTCAGCCGCTCGAGCGAGCCGTAGCGGTCAGGCGGCCGGCAGACGGCGCAGCGCGCTGGCCAGGTCCCGTCCGGGCCGGGTGCGCGGCCAGGTGAGCTTGCTCGCGCCGACGAAGGACCGGTAGTCCTCCATCGCGTCGGCCAGCGCCGCGATGAACCCCGGCGCCTCCATCGGCGCGAAGCCCTGCTCGAACCAGATGCCGAGGACGTTCAGCATCTGCGCCTTCCGGTCGAGCCTGGGCTCGATCCGGCCGACGAGGCGGTCGCCGAAGAGGATCGGCAGCACGTAGTAGCCCCAGCGGCGCTTCGGCTCGGGGACGTAGACCTCCCACAGGTAGTCGAAGCCCCACAGGCTGCGCAGCAGCTTGCGGTCCCAGACCAGGGGATCGAGCGGTGCCAGGAAGGACACCGCGGGGGGTGGCTGCGCCGTTGCATCGGCCGTGGCCTCGAGGATCGGCTCCTCGTCGGCGACGACGTAGCGGATGCCGCGGTGCCCCTCCAGCTCGACCGGCAGCAGCAGCCCTTCGTCCTCCAACCGCGCGGTCCGACGAACACGGTCAGCGGTGGAGCCGGCGGAGTACATGACCTCCGTCTGCGTCCCGACCGGCGTCGTGAGACCGGTGGCGCGGAAGCGGCTCAGCAGGCGGCGGGTCATCCCATCCTCCTCGGACTCTTCCAGGCGCAGGAGCTCGGGCGCAACCAGGCGCTCGATGAGGTCGTAGTAGCGTCGATTGCCCTCGCGTCGCGCGATCCCGATGCGACCGGTGACGAACAATGCCTCCATCACGGCCCGGCTGGCGCGGGTCGGCGCCCACCACCAGTCCACCGCGTGCCCGTGCTCGCTGAACGCCGCGGTCGAGAGCGGGCCGTCCGCCTTCAGGCGCTTGAGGATCGCCTTCGCCACGTCCGCCTGCTCGGTCAGGATGCCGTCCTCGATCTCCAAACGGTTTCGCCGCCAGCTGACCCGGTAGTGCGGCAGCTCGTGCATCGGCAGCAGGTTGAGGCTCTTGTTGTAGAGCTCGATCAGCCGCCGGTCCGGCCCGTACAGCCATTGCTCGCACCATTCGCGGCGATAGCCGGCCACGCGGGCATGCAGCACCAGGTCGTGGTTGCGTGCCCCGGGGACTTCGAGGGGGTCGAACTGGAGGCTGCCGAGCCGCTCCACGACGTCGAGCACCGATGCAGGTGTCGAAGGCAGGGAGCGGGGCGGGGCGAGCAGGTGACGGGAGACGAGGAAGCGCCGCGCATGCGCGGCGGACAGCTGGATGGGAGGCATCGGTCCCGATCGTAGCCCGCCCAACCTGACAGGGAGTGACAGGAACACGGACGGCTCCAGCCTCGTCGCTGTGCTGGCACTCGCCCTTCGAGAGTGCCAATTGGTATGATCGCGCACGGAATGGCCGTGAAACGCGACTACTACGAGGTCCTCGGCGTCCCGCGCGATGCGGATGAGGCCGAGATCAAGCGTGCCTTTCGGCGCCTGGCCCAGAAACATCACCCCGATATCGACAACGGCCACGGCGCCGAGGAACGGTTCAAGGAGGTCAACGAGGCATACCGCGTCCTCTCGGACCGGCAGCGGCGCAGCGCCTACGACATGTTCGGGCATGCCGGCGTCGACGGCGCGGCGGCGGGCGGCTTCGAGGGCTTCGGGGGCGGCTTCGGTCCGTTCGGCGACATCTTCGACGCCTTCTTCGGAGGCGCCCCGGCGGGCGCTCGCCGGCGAGCCCGCGTCGTGCCCGGCGCCGACCTGCGCTACGACGTCACCATCGACTTCGCGGAGGCCGTGTTCGGCGTCACGAAGGAGGTCTCATTCTCGACCCTGGCCACCTGTCCGGCCTGCGAGGGGAGCGGCGGCGAGCCGGGGACGGAGCCGGAGCCCTGCCCGGACTGCGGCGGAAGCGGGGAGCGGCGCCGGGTCGCGCAGACGATCCTCGGGCAGATGGTGAACATCGTGGCCTGCAGTCGCTGCCGCGGCGAGGGCCGGATCGTGACGACGCCCTGCACGGCGTGCGGCGGGGACGGCCGGATCCGCGAGGAGCGGGCGCTCCAGGTCTCGATCCCCGCGGGCATCGATGACGGACAGCGGATCGCGCTCGAGGGCCAGGGCGAGGCCGGACCAAGGGGCGGGCCGAACGGCGACCTGTACGTGGCCGTCAAGATCCGCCGACACCCCGACCTGATGCGCCGCGGCACGGAGCTGTATCACGAGCTGGCGGTCAGCTACCCGCAGGCCGCGCTCGGCGCCACGCTGACGGTTCCCACCGTGGAAGGCAGCGAGGAGGTCGAGGTTCCCGCCGGCACGCAGTCGGGACACGAGATCCGGCTCAAGGCGAAGGGCGTGCCACGGCTGCGCGGCGCCGGGCGAGGGGACCTGCACGTGATCGTGAACGTCGTGGTTCCCTCCAAGCTGTCGAAGCGCGAGCGCGAGCTGCTGCGCGAGCTGGGGGAGATCGAGGAGCCGGCCGTGCTGCCGAAGAACGAGCCGAGCGTGTTCGACCGCCTGCGCGACCTGTTCAGCTGATCGGCGGCGGCCGATGCGCTGGCTGGAACTGACCGTCGAGGCCGATGTCGAGGCCGTCGAGGCCGTCTCGGAGATCCTTGGTCGCGTGGCGACGGGCACGATCGTGCAACCCGCCCGGCTGATCCGCGATCCCGACGACGAGCTCGTCGCGCGCGAGGACCCCGATGCCGGCTACGCGGTGATCGCCCATATCGCCGACGACCCCGCAGCGACCGATGCGGTCGCGACCACCGAGCGTGCGCTGTGGCACCTGCAGGCCTTCGGGCTCCGACGCGTCGGGGAGCTGCGCGTGCGGCCGGTGGCCGACGAGGATTGGTCGGAGGCGTGGAAGGCGTCCTACGCGCCACAGCGCATTGGCCGCGTCGTCGTTGTGCCGAGCTGGGCGTCCGAGCCGCTCGGCCCCGACGAGGTGGCGGTCGAGCTGGACCCGGGGATGGCGTTCGGCACTGGCATGCACCCCACCACCCGCGGCTGCCTGGCGCTGCTGCAGACCATCGCGCCGATGCCGGCGCGCGTCCTCGACGTCGGCTGCGGGTCGGGCATCCTGGCCATCGCCGCCCTGCGCCTCGGAGCGCATCGAGCGGACGGCCTGGACACCGATCCGCTCGCCGTCGAGGCGACCCTCGCCAACGCGGAGCGCAACGGGCTGGCCGAGCGGGTCACCGCCACAGTCGGGTCCCTGCCGGAGGAGGCTTCCAGCCGATATCCGCTGATCCTCGCCAACCTGGTGGCCGCCGTCCTGGTGGACCTCGCGCCGCGACTCGCCGCGCACCTCGCCGAGGATGGGACGCTCCTGGCCAGCGGGATCATCGCGCCGAAGGCGGCCGCGGTGGAGGCCGCCATGCGGCGAGCAGGGCTTCGGGTCGACGAGCAGCTCGACGATGGCGAGTGGGTGACCCTTCGGCTGGCGCGGCGGCCGTGACCATCCACCGCTTCTTCGTGCCGCCGGCCGAGGCGATCGGCGAGCGGTTCCCGCTGCCACCATCCATCGAGCGGCAGGTGCGCCAGGTGCTTCGGCTGCGCGACGGCGATCAGCTCGTGCTGCTGACCGGCGACGGAACGGCGGCGACCTGCCGCCTGGACGGCGGTGCGTGCCGGGTCGAGCGTCGCGAGCCGGCAGGTGGCGAGCCGGCGCATCGGCTCACGATCGTCCAGTCACTGCTCAAGGGTGATGCGCTGGAGGAGGTGGTGCGACAGGGGACGGAGCTCGGCGTTGCGTCCTTCCGCTTCGTCGTCACGCAGCGCTGCGTGGCGCGGGAGCTGTCTGCCCGCAAGCTGGACCGGCTGCGGGCCATCGCACGGGAGTCGGCGGAGCAGGCGGAGCGCGCAATCGTTCCGGTGGTGGATGCGCCGGTGGACCTGGAGGTGGTGCTGCAGCCCGGGACCGTGCTTCTGGCCGAGCGCCACGCCGGTCGCCGGCTGCGTGACCTCCCGCCGCCGGAAACGGTCATCATCGGGCCCGAGGGTGGGTTCGCCACGGCTGAGCTGGCAGCCGCCGAAGGTGCCGGAGTGGAACTGGTCGGCCTCGGCCCGCGGATCCTGCGATCTCGCACGGTTGCGGCGGCGGTGGCTGCGGCGGTCTTGTCTCGGACAGGCGACTTCGCCTAGCCTCGAGCCATGAACGCCGAGCGCGACCCGGATTGTCTGTTCTGCAGGATCGTGGCGGGCGAGATCCCGTCCGACCGGGTGTTCGAGGATGACGATGTCATCGCCTTCCGCGACATCGCCCCTCGGGCCCCGACGCACGTGCTGGTGGTTCCACGACGGCACGTCGTCGACGCCCACGCGCTGGGACCGACGGATGGGCAGCTGCTGAGCGCCCTCTTCGCCGCGGTCCGCCGTATTGCCGACGACGCGGGCCTCGAGCGCGGCTACCGGGTGGTGACGAACGTCGGCCCCGAGTCAGGACAGAGCGTCTTCCACCTGCATCTGCACCTGCTCGGCGGCCGTCCCATGAGCTGGCCTCCCGGCTGAGCCCGATGTGCGCGTCATGGCCTCGTCGAGCCATTCGACGACGCGATGGGCTCGCAGCGACACGAGGATCTCCCGGCTTCGCTCGGCCGCCGCCCGCACCTCGGCATCCGTGGGATCGAGCAGCCACGCCATCTGCAGCCCGACCATCGCCTCGCTGAACCGGGCGCCAAGCTCTGCGAGCGCCGCCATGCTACTCCGGTGGAGGCCGAGCGCCTCGGCATGGCGTCCCTCCAGCGCGGCGATCGCCGCCTCGTTCGTCCGGACCGTCAGGTCGAACATTCGCCCGTGATATCCCAGCGAATTCAGCCGATCGAGGTTGTCCCGGAGGGCATCGGGATCGCGCGCCAGCGCGGCCGCCCGGTTCCGGTTGGTCAATGACTCGGACGCGCCGAATGCCTGCACCTCGGCTGCCGATAGCCATCCCGCTGCCGCCTCGCTCCATCGCCCTGCCCCAAAGTCGTCCCATGCTCTGAGGCTGAACGACAACGCCCGTGTCTGCGGATCCGTCGCCGCCGCCGTATGCGCGAGGATCTCGTCAATGAACTCCGGTCGCTGCTCGTCGCGCAGTCCGGCCAGCGCCACCATCGGATCGCCGAACATGAAGCGGTCCTCGAGCTCTGTCTCCGGCAGGACCCGCGCGAGCTCGTCGGCCGCCCAATCCCACTCTCCGACCGGGATGGCGCCCACTGCTGCATTCGACAGCAGGACGTACCCGATCGCCCGCTGCCCCACCCGTCGTGCGAGGGCCAGGCCGGTGCGGCTCGACTCGTACGAGGCGACGGGATCGTCGAGGTCCAGCACCGCGGCCGCGTTGATGTAGGCGCGGACGGCGGTGCGATCCGCCCCAACGGACAACGCCAGCTCACGTCCGCCGGTGAGGAGCGCAAGCGCCTCGCGCGCGCGCCCAGAGTTGTACAGCGCGGTGCCCTTCGTGATGAACACGTCGGCGATGACCTCGCCCAGGTCGTGACGCTCCGCGGCCGGCAGCAGCGAGTCGGAGAGCTCGATCGCGCGCTCGGTGTCGTCGAGGAAGAAGTGGGCGCGTGCGAGCTGTGCCGTCAGCTCGATGCGCACGGGGTGGTCGGCCAGGTCGGCGGAGCCCTGCCACGCTTCCGACAGCACCCGCCTGGATTCCTCGGGGTTCTCGTTCAAGGTGTACGAGGCCCAGATCGTTGTCGCGCGCAGCACCTGCAGCCGATCCCCGAGCTCCTCGTAGGTGCGCTGCGCCTCGAGCAGGAGCCGCTGCGCGGGCTCGTGCCTGCCGACGGTCGCGGCGGACTCGCCTGCCTTGAGCGCCAGCTCCGCGCGCTCTGCCCGGTCGGTGCTGATGCCCATGGCGTCCTCGAACAGGCCCAGGGCCTGCTCGTGGGCACCGAGCGCGACTGCCCGGTTCGCCGCGGCCTTGAGCGCGATCCGCGCCTGGGCGGCCAGCGCATCGGCTTCGGGGCCCTCGCCAGCGCTCTCATGCGCCGCGAGATAGTGCTGCGCGAGCGCGCCGACCAGCTCGTCGGTCTGGAGGCTCTCGAAGTGGCGCGCCGCGGCGAGGTGCTTCGCCTTGCGGTCGCGCCTGGCGAGCGTGTTGTAGGCGACCTCGCGGATCAGAGCCTGGACGAACGCGTACTGGCCGCGTTCCGGCGAGCGGGGGTCGGCACGCAGGGTGAGGATCTCGCGCCGCACGAGCCCGAGCAGGAGCGCGTCCAGCGTCTCCTCGGGGCGCCCACTGACATCGGCGAGCGCGGCGGTCGTGAAGCTCTGTCCGAGGACCGATGCGTCCTGGAGGATGCCACGCTGCTCGGGCGGCAATGCGTCGAGCCTGGCGGCGATGAGGCCGGTGAGGGAGTCCGGGATGGCGATCTGCTCGATGTCGCCGGTGGGGACGTAGGCGCCGTCCCGCTCTTCCAGCCGGCCATCGGCCACGAGCATGCGGACGGTCTCGACTGCGTACAGCGGAACGCCGTCCGCGCGGTCGACGATCTGGCGAGCAGCCGCCTCCGGCAATCCGGGGACGAGGCCGTCGAGGAGCTGGCGCATCGTCGTCGTCGGCAGCGGCTCGAGGTAGATCGAGGTGAAGTGGCGTCGTCCGGCACCCCACTCCGGCCGCTTCTCGAGCAGCTCCGGGCGGGCGAGGGTGACGACGCAGATCGGTGAGCTGCGGGCCCAGTCGAGAAGGTGGTCGATGAAGTCGAGCAGGCCCGGGTCGGCGTGGTGGAGCTCCTCGAACACGAGAACCACCGGATCTTCCTCGGCCAGGCGCTCGAAGAACGTCCGCCACGCGGCGAACAGCTGCTCCGAGCCGACATGCGGGTCGCCGAATCCGAGCAGGGCGAGCATCGCGGGCTCGATCCAGCGGCGCTCTTCCTCGTCGGGCACGTGCGCCTCGAGCATCGACGCGATCCCGCGTCGCGTCGTCGGCTCGTCGTCGCTCTCCTTGAGCCTGGCCCGCTCGCGGATCATCTCACCGAGCGCCCAGAAGGTGATGCCCTCCCCGTACGCCGGGCTGCGGCCGTCGTGGGTGAACATCTGCTCCACGAGCCCGTCGAGATACTTGTGAAACTCCCACGCCAGGCGGCTCTTGCCGATCCCGGCCGGCCCGACGATCGAGACGAGTCGGGCACGGCCCTCCCGTCGCGTGGCATGGTAGAGCTCCTTCATCAGGCGCAGCTCGTCGTCGCGGCCGACGAACGGGGCTTCGAGCCCTTCCGCGCGCCCTCGGCCTCGGACGGCTGCCACGACGCGCAGCGCTCGCCATGCGGGGACGGGCGCGCTCTTGCCCTTCAACGTCTGCTCGCCCGCCACCTCGTAGGCGACGGCGGCCTCGCTGGCGCGCTGGGTTCCCTCTCCGACGAGCACGGTGCTCGGCGCCGCCACGCTCTGGAGCCGCGCCGCGGTGTTGACGATATCGCCGGCGACCATGCCCTGGCCGGTTGCGCCGAGCGTGACGGCAGCCTCGCCGGTGAGTACCCCGGCTCGCGCCTCCACGCCGCTCCCCAGGCGTGGCACCGTCGAGACGAGGTCGAGCGCAGCTCGCACCGCGCGCTCGGCGTCGTCCTCGTGTGCCGTCGGCACGCCCCACACGGCCATCACCGCATCGCCGATGAACTTCTCCACCGTTCCGCCGTAGCGCTCGACCGTGTCGCGCGCCATGTCGAAGTAGCGCGTCAGGGTCTCCCGCACCTCCTCCGCGTCCCGCTCCTCGGCGAAGGGCGTGAACCCGACGAGGTCGGCGAACAGGACCGAGACGAGCCGGCGCTCGGAGACGGGAACCGCGACGGTGCCGTCCACCGCGTCATCGGGCCTGGCACCCGGCGGCTGTCGTTGGGGCTGGGCGCCGTCCCGTACCGGGGGTGCGCCCCCGAGCTGGGTGGCGCACTCGGAGCAGAACTTCGCTGTCGGCGGGTTTGCGGTGCCACAGGTCGGGCAGGACGTGGCGAGTGGGGTAGCGCACTCGTTGCAGAACTTCGCGCCGGCGGGGTTCTCCGCCCCACATGCGGTGCAACGCACGGACACTTCCTCTCGGATGGAATGAGGTCTGCGGCGGAGCGTACTTCATGCGGGCAAACGCCGTTGAGCGGACCGTGGCGCTGAATTGACCCTCATCGGCCCCGCTGGTACCCTTCGCCGGCTTGCGTGCCCGGTGGGGACGACCCGCCACGCAGATCGGCACGACACTGAAGCGGAAAGGAGGCGAGACGTTTGGCAGAAGTCCGCGTGGGCGAGAACGAGACGTTCGAGAGCGCGCTGCGTCGCTTCAACAAGAAGATCCAGCAGTCGGGGATCCTTGCGGAGGCGCGACGCCGCGAGCATTACGAGAAGCCCAGCGTGAAGCGCAAGCGCAAGGAAGCCAAGAAGCGCAAGGCAGCCTCGCGCGCGTAGCCAGACGCCAGCCCCCATCCAGCGCGGCGCAGCGGAGGACCCAGCAGGACCGATGACGCGCCGGCCATGCATGCCATGACCCTCACGGAACGGCTCGAAGCCGCCATGCGTGACGCCATGCGTGCCCGCGATGAGCAGCGCACGCAGACGCTGCGCATGGCGATGGCAGCTGCCCACAACCAGCGCATCGCAAAGCGACGCGACCTGACCGACGACGAGGTCATCGACGTCCTCACCCGGCAGGTGAAGCAGCGCCGCGAGAGCATCGAGATGTACCGCGACGCCGGTCGCGAAGAGCGGGCCGCCAGCGAGGAAGCGGAGGCCGCCATCCTCACCGAGTTCCTTCCGGCCCAGCTGTCCGCGGACGATGTCGAGGACCTCGCACGTGCGGCCATCGCGGAGACCGGCGCCGCCGGACCAGCTGACCTGGGACGCGTCATGGGCGCCCTGAGCCCTCGAACCAGGGGACGTGCCGACGGCCGCGTCGTGAGCGATACGGTGCGCCGCCTGCTGTCCGAGGCGGCCGGCTGATGTTCATTCCGCGCACGCTGGCCGAGCTGGAGGCCGTCCCCAGGAACACTGCCCTCGGCCGCGCGCTCATCACCGTCGCGGTCGTGACCGCCGCGCTGTTCCTGGTGCTGTCGGCCAACATCACGCTCGGCCAGGAGGACCTGGCAGTCGGGGAGGTGGCTCCCCGGGATATCCGGGCCCCGCGCGAGGCGACCTTCGTGTCGGCCAGCCTCACCGAGGAAGCGCGGGAGGCAGCCTCCGACCAGGTCGACCCGATCCTGACGCGCATCAAGGTCCCGGCCGACAACCGCGACGATCAGCTCGCCCAGCTCGACGCGCTGGGCCGGCGCGTGTCGATCGCCCTCGATCGCCGCGACTCCGGTGCCTACGACGCTGACGAGGTCCTCGACGCGTTGGCCGGCGAGGACGCCATCTCGTTCGGTGACCGGTCTGTGATCGCGGGCCTGAGCGCGGCGCAGTGGGACGCCATCGTCGCCGCGGCCGCGACCGCGCTCGACACCACGCTCCAGGGCCAGGTGGACGCCGGCGAGCTGGGGATGATCCGGGACCAGGTGCGCGAGCTCATCACCGCCGACCTGGGCGATGCGCCGCGAGCCGTCGCCGGGAACGTGGCGGCCGCACTCGTCGAGCCGAGCCACGTCGTCGACCTTGCGCTCACCGAGGAGGCCCGCGACCGGGCCCGCGAGGCCGTGCCGCCGGTGGAGGTCACGGTGCGGCAGGGCGAGATCATCGCGTCCGACGGCCAAGTGATCACGGTCGAGCAGATGGAGGCCCTCGACGAGTTCGGCCTCACCCAACCAGCCGTCGACCTCGGCACCGTGATCGGCAACCTCCTGGTGGCCGCGCTGGTCGCCTCGATGCTGGTCGCCTACCTGTGGCGCTTCGAGCCGGTGGTCTGGCACCGCAACCGATCCGTCCTGCTCTTCTTCCTCGGCCTCGTGGCCACGGCCGTCGCGATGCGCATCGCGGCCGACCGGACCCTGTGGGCGTTCATCGTCCCGACCTCGGCGACCGTGCTGCTCATGGGCATCCTGCTGCAGAGCGGCGCGGGCGCGGTCATGGCCGGCGCCCTGGCTGTCCTGGCCGGCGTGATGAACCGCGACGCGCTGGATCTCGCCGTCTTCGTGCTCGCCGGCGGGCTCGCCGCCCTCCTGGCGGTGACGCGCGCGGAGCGGCTGAATGCGTTCGTGCGGGTCTTCGTCGTTCTGTCCGTCGTCAACCTGGCCGTGGCGCTCGCGTTCAGCCTGCTCGACCAGCGCGACCTGGCGGCCTTCGCGCAGCTCACCGGCGCCAGCATCGTCAACGCCATCCTGTCGGTGCTCCTCGCGGTCGGCAGCTTCGCCGTTCTGGGCAACCTGTTCGGCATCATGACCGTGTTCCAGCTCCTCGAGCTGGCGAACCCCTCGAACCGGCTGCTCCGCCGGCTGCTGCTCGAGACGCCGGGCACGTACCACCACAGCGTGATGGTCGGCAACCTCGCCGAACGCGCCGCCGAGACGATCGGGGCAGACCCGCTGCTGGCGCGCGTGGCGGCCTACTACCACGACATCGGCAAGATGAAGAATCCGTTGGCCTTCATCGAGAACCAGGGGGGCGCCCACAACATTCACGACGACCTCAACGCCGAGACCAGCGCCCGCATCATCGCCGGCCACATCCGAGACGGGATCGATCTCGGCTACGAGCACGGCCTGCCGGTCCAGATCATCGGCTTCATCCCGCAGCATCACGGCACGAGCGTGATGAGCTTCTTCCACGGCAAGGCGCTTCGCGAGGTCGGGGGCCGCGACGAGGCGATCGACGAGCAGACGTTCCGCTATCCCGGGCCAAAGCCGCAGAGCCGGGAGGCGGCGATCATCATGCTGGCCGATGGGGTCGAGGCCTCGGTCCGCTCGCTGGACGAGAAGGACGAGGTGTCGATCCGCGCCATGGTCGATCGCATCGTCGACGCACGAGTCGAGGACGGGCAGCTCGACGACGCCGAACTGACCCTGAAGAACATCGCCCAGATCAAGGACGCGTTCGTCGGCCAGCTGCTGGGCATGTACCACACCCGGATCAAGTACCCGGACAACGTGGTGCCGATGGAGCAGCGCCGGGAGGCCTGAGGGCTTCTCCGACCGGAACCTTGAGTCCCACGGACGGTGGGGACTACGATGAGCCCGACATGGGCTGCACGGTCACCTTCCACGACCGGATCGGGCACGACCGCATCGCGACGGCGGTCGAGCCGCTCGGCGCCGATGGCGCCCTCGCCCTCCTCGAATCTGCCGTGTGCGAGACGATGCGCGCGACGCTCGGGCCACTCGAGGCGGATGTCGAGCTGACGCTGTGCGGGGACGCCGAGATGGAGCGCCTGAACTTCGACCACATGGGCGAACGCGGGCCCACCGACGTGCTCTCCTTCCCGCTCCACGAGTGGTCGGTCAACGGCAAGGGTTCGTCACTCGCGGATGACGATGGGTTCGGTGCGCCCGGCCAGATGCTGCTCGGCGACGTGGTCATCGACCTCGACCAGGCGCTGCGCCAGGCGGCCGACGGAGACTGGAGCGTCACCGAGGAGCTCGTCCTGCTCGCGATCCATGGCTCACTTCACCTCGTCGGCCACGACCACGCCGACATGGAGGAAGAGGAGCGCATGCGGGCGCTCGAGCACCAGGTGCTCGGTACCCTGCACCGGCGGCACCGCGAGATCGACTGGCAGCCCGGGTCGCTTTTCGACCGCGCCGGCCACGCGGTCACCACGGGGAGCTGATCGCCAGTCCCTCATTCGGCCGCCTGGGTATCGCCGTCCACTTCTCACGCGACGGACCATTGGCGCCAGAGCCGCCGATGTTGCAAGTCCTGGGCTTAACGGCCCGCCAAATGGCGTCTCGGGCCCTGGTCGGCCCACCGGGCGGGACGATCGGCGAGTGTGGCGCCGATCGTCCCCGTCTGGGAGTGCCTGCCGAGGAACGGCGAGGCTCAGATGGCGGCTGGCTGCGGCTCCGGCATCGGTGTCTCGACCGTCTCCCTGGGGGTCCGTGGGCCATCGGGCGCGACGATCCAGGCGAGCATCAGGATCGCGAAGCTGACGAGAGCGGCGATTTCCATGACGGTGTCTCCGTGCTGTGTGGGCTGACTCAGACCTGGTAGGCGACCTCGCCATGCTGGGCGAGATCCAGACCCGTCTCCTCCTCCGGTCCGGGAACGCGGATGGGGACGACGAGGTTGATGACGAACAGGATTCCGGCGGTGGCGACCGCGGAGTAGGCGCCGACCACGGCGACCCCGATCAGCTGGGTCAGGAGCTGTCCGGGGTTGCCGGCCAACACGCCATCGAACGCGGCCGCGTTGACCGCGGTCGTCGCGAAGACTCCGGTGGCGAGGGCGCCGAACGCGCCACCCACGCCATGGACCGCGAAGACATCGAGCGCGTCGTCGATGCGCGCCCGCAGGCGGAGCTGCGCGGCGCCGTAGCAGACGATGCCCACGGCCAGGCCGATGAGGATCGCCGCGGCCGGCGTCACGAACCCGGCCGCCGGAGTGATAGCGACCAGGCCGGCCACTGCGCCGATGGCCGCGCCGAGCACCGACGGCGTGCCCTTGTGGAGCCAGCTGATGGTGACCCAGGTGATGGCGGCCATCGCCGCCGCGGTGTTGGTGGTCACGAAGGCGTAGGCCGCGACGCCATTCGCTCCGAGCGCCGAGCCGGCGTTGAAGCCGAACCAGCCGAACCACAGGAGGCCGGCGCCGAGGACGGTCATCGGGACGTCATGCGGCTCGGTGGCGGGCTCGATCAGCCCTGTCCGGCGGCCGATGAACAGGGCGGCGACCAGGGCCGCGATGCCACTGGACAGGTGGACGACGGTTCCTCCGGCAAAGTCGAGCACGCCCAGGCTGAACAGCCAACCGTCCGGCGACCACACCCAGTGCGCGATGGGCGCGTATACCAGTGTCGACCATGCCACGGCGAACAGGACGAAGGCCTTGAACCGCTTGCGCTCCGCGAAGGCGCCGGTGATCAGCGCCGGCGTGATGATCGCGAACATCATCTGGAACGCCATGAACGCGAGATGGGGGACCGTGGTGGCGTATACGTCGGATGGCTCACCGGTGACGCCGTTGAGGCCGACCCACTCGAGGCCACCGATGATGCCCAGGCCGGTGTCCGGCCCGAACGCCAGCGTGTAGCCCCACAGGACCCAGGTGACGCTCACCAGCCCGAGGATGAAGAAGCTGTGCATGATCGTGGACAGCACGTTCTTGCGGCGGACGAGGCCGCCGTAGAACAGGGCGAGCCCCGGGGTCATGAGCATGACGAGCGCGGCGCTCATCAGGATCCAGGCGGTGTCTCCACTGTTGATCTCCGGCATCGAGGTGCTCCTGCGCGAACCGTGGATGGTCGTTGTGCAGGCAGCCTATGGACCGATGAGCTCGACCGGAACCGTGACCCCGCCTGGACGGGACCACGATCTTTGTGCATATCGCACAACGCCGACAGGCGTCAGACCGGGCGCGACGCTGCCAGCTCCGGTGGTGGTGGCGTGCCGTCGAGCACGGCACGCGCGGCGATCGCAGCGCTGGCCGGCCCGGTACTGATGCCCCACGGGCCGTGTCCTGCACAGACGAAGAGCCCGTCGGTGCCGCCGACGGCGCCGATGAACGGACGTCCGTCGAGCGACTGCGGCCGCGCGCACACCCGCCGCCCCACCACCTCGGCGTCCGGCAGGCCCGGGAGGAAGGCGGCGGCGCGCCCCAGCAGCAGTCGCTCGACGGCCACCGGATCGGGGGCGGATGGCAGGAACGTCGAGCCGAGGGTGCTGAGCTCGCCCGCGGTCGCGATGCTGAACACCGAGGGCGGGTCGCCGTCGGCGTCGGCCGCACGAGCGCGTGCCGTAGCCGCGTCCGCCCGGGTCACCGCGTCAACCTCGTCCTCTTCCACGATGTGTCGGGGAGCCCCAGGTCCCAGCCGAAGCTGCACCGTGACGCCGTAGGTCGGGTGGATCGGTCGCCACGTGCCGTCGGGGTCGACCAGCTCCGGGGTCCACGGTCCGGCGGCCACCAGAACCGCATCGGCGACGATGCGCGATCCGTCGTCCAGGGTCACGCCCTCCACCCGCCCGCCGCTCGCAGCGATCCGCGCCGCGGTGCCGACGACGAGCTCCGCTCGGTGCCGTTCGGCGAGGTCGGCCCACGCCTCCGTCGCCGAGGCGGGTGGGATCGGGTAGCCGGTTGCCAGGAGGATCGCGGCCCGGCCCGGGGACAACGCGGGCTCGAGAGCGACGAGTTCGTCGGGGCTGACGAGCTGTGGGGCGAGCTCCGGCACCTGGAGCCGGAGCCGGCCGAGCTGTTCGGTGGCGGTGTCCACGTCCCGGTGCAGGAGGAGCAGTCCGGCCGGCACCGCTCCGATGAAGAATGCGCCGTCGGACGCGCCGGCCAGCGCGTGATAGCGGTCCAGCGACTCCCGGTACAACGCTCCGAGGAGGGGGTCGAAGGGGTGCTGGACGGCGCCGAGGTTGCGTCCCGAGGCCCCCGATCCGATAGCTTCTCGTTCGACCAGCACGACGCGCGCACCCCGGTCCGCCATCATCGCCGCCGCGGCACAGCCGATGATCCCTCCGCCCACCACGACGACGTCCGCGGACCACGGGGAAGTGGCGGTGTCGGAGGGACGGGAGCGCATCGCGCGAGGATAGTCACCCGCGAGCAGCGGTGAGCGCGCCCGGTGTCGTGCGGCCGGTACCATCGGCCGCGTGAAGGTCATCTGCGGCCTCGGCAACCCCGGCGACCGGTATCGATGGACGCGCCACAACGTTGGGTTCCGCGTCGTCGACCTGCTGGCGGACCGCTGGGGGCTCACCGGCGAAGGGCGGCTGCGGGAGGGCGCGGCCGTCCTCGAGGCGCGGCATCCCGAGCCGATCGGCCGCGTGCTGCTGGTGAAGCCGATGCGCTACATGAACCGCTCTGGCAGTCCGCTCCGCGCCGCGATGCGCCAGACGGACGCGGATCCGAGCGCGGACCTGCTGGTGGTGACCGACGATATCGACCTGCCGCTGGGCAGGATCCGCCTTCGTCGCTCCGGTTCGGCCGGGGGCCACAATGGCCTGCGTGACGTGATCGCGACCCTCGGGACCGATGAGATCGCGCGGCTGCGGATCGGCGTCGGTCGCGCGGGCGAGGCCGCCAGCCACGTGCTCGCCACGTTCCGCGCCGATGAGCGCGACCTCGCCACCGAGATGGTCGCGATCGGGGCCGACGCGGCGGAGCGATGGCTGGCCGAGGGGATCGAGGCGGCCATGAACGCCTTCAACGGCATCGAGGTCGAGCCCACCTAGACGCCGCTACCATGGGGCGTCCATGTCCCCTTCACGCGGCGGTGACCGCCGCGTCGCTGCGATCGTCGACGCCCTTCGGCCCCATCTGCCGGAATCGGGCGTGCTGCGCGTGCCCGCCGCCGCGCGTGCCGCGCACCTCGCCGTGCGCCGGGCGGCCCTGGCCGCCTCGCACCCGGTAGTGGTGGTCGCGCGCACCGACGATGAGGCGCACCGCCTGGCGGACGACCTCGCCGCGTGGATCGGTGGCTCGCACGTACGGACGCTGCCGGAGCGCGCGGCCCTCCCGCTGGAGCGGGCGCTGCTCGAGCACGACGAGTCCGCGGAGCGCCTCGCGGTCCTGGCCGAGCTCGGCAGCGGCCACCGCGGACTCGTGGTCGTGGCACCGCTGCTTGCCCTCGTGCAGCGAACGCTGGCGCCCGAGCAGCTGGCACGAGCGACGCTCCGGATGCAGGTCGGGGAGCGCGTTGCTCAGCGAACCCTGCTCGAGCGACTCGTGGATGGCGGCTACGACCCGAGCGTCGAGGTGACCGGGATCGGCGAGTTCGCGCACCGCGGCGGCCTGGTGGATGCCTGGCCGCCCGGCAGCGCGGAGCCGGTGCGGATCGAGCTGTTCGGCGACGAGGTGGAGTCGATTCGCTCCTTCGATCCGATGACCCAGGGCTCTCGCCGCCGCCTGGAGGCAGTCGTCCTGCTGCCAGCCTCCGAGTTCCTGCCTCCCGACGGCTGGGAGGCGACGGTGGCACGTGCCGGGAGCTCTCTCACCGACCTGCTGCGCGAGGATGCCGCCAAGCTGGCGGAAGGCGACGTGGCGGAGGCGGCCGAGACATGGGCCGCGCTGCTGGCGGCCGTACCGGCCGCCGACCACGTGCCGGCCGACGCGCACCTCGTCGTGGCCGACGCCGACGAGCTGGTGGCGCTGGCCGGCGATCTCGACCGGCAGGCGACCGATCGGCGCGATGGCCTCGTCGGTTCTGGCGACCTGCCCCCTGCCTGGCCGTTGCCCTACGAGGCGGCAGTGGTGGTGGATGCGCTCCTGGCGCGGGCCGATGAGCGCCTGGAGGAGCAGGCGGAGGCCGATGCGGGCTTCGCGACGGCTCCGGTTCTGCCCGGACGTGCCGAGCGCGCGGGAGGCTGGCTGGCCGAGCTCGCGGCTGGCGGGCGCTCGGTGGTCGTGACGACGGACCAGGCCAGCCGGGTGGGCGAGCTGCTGGAGGAGGCCGGTCGCGCGACGGCGCCGGTGGCCGAGCTGCGCGAGCCGATGACGGGCGGCCGCATCGGCCTGGTGCACGGATCCCTGAGCGGTGGGTTCAGCCATCCGGCCAGCGGCCTGCTGGTGCTGACCGATCGGGAGCTGTTCGGTGCGACCCGGGTACGACGCCTGACCAGCGCGAAGCGCGTGGTCACGCGGGACCTCATCGGCAAGCTCGAGCCGGGCGACCACGTCGTGCACGTCGACCACGGCATCGCGCGCTACGTCGGCATGACCCAGCGGACGTTCGGGGAAGACGTGAAGGAGTACCTCCAGCTCGACTTCGCGGGTACCGACAAGATCTTCCTGCCCGCCGACCAGATCGGCCGCATCACCCGCTATGCCGGAGGCCCCGCCCCGGCTCTCAGCAAGCTCGGCGGGACCGAGTGGGAGCGCACCAAGCGCCGCGTCCGGCGCGCCGTCGGAGACCTGGCGCGCGAGCTGATCGAGATCTACGCAGCGCGGGAGTCGGCGCCGGGGCACGCCTTCGCCGCGGACACGACCTGGCAGCGCGAGCTCGAGGAGAGCTTTCCGTACACCGAGACCCCGGACCAGGCGCGAAGCATCGAGGAGGTGAAGGCCGACATGCTTCGCCAGCGGCCGATGGACCGCCTGGTCGTCGGCGACGTCGGCTACGGCAAGACCGAGGTCGCGCTACGGGCCGCCTTCAAGGCGGTGCAGGAGGGCAAGCAGGTCGCGGTCCTGGTGCCCACCACGGTCCTGGCGCAGCAGCACCTCCACACCTTCGAGCGCAGGCTCGCGGCGTTCCCCGTCCGCGTCGGCATGCTCAGCCGGTTCGTGGCGAAGAAGGAGCAGGAGCGGATTCTTGACGGCCTCGCCGACGGCTCGGTCGACGTCCTGATCGGGACGCATCGGATCCTCTCGAAGGACGTCGCCTTCGCCGACCTGGGGCTGCTCGTGGTCGACGAGGAGCAGCGCTTCGGGGTCTCGCACAAGGAGCGCATCAAGCAGATGCGCAGGGAGGTCGACGTCCTCACCCTGTCAGCCACGCCCATCCCGCGGACCCTGCATCTGAGCCTGGTCGGGATTCGCGACCTCTCGGTGATCGAGACGCCGCCGGAGGCGCGACTGCCGATCCAGACCCGCATCGCCGAGGACGACGACGGGCTCGTCCGCGACGCCATCGGCCGAGAGCTCGACCGCGGCGGCCAGGTCTTCTACGTCCACAACCGGGTCGAGACGATCGAGGCGGCCGCCGAGCGCGTGCGGCGGCTGGTTCCCGGCGCGCGGATCGCCATCGGCCACGGGCAGATGGCGGAGGGGATGCTCGAGCGCGTCATGCTCGATTTCAGCGAGGGCCGTTTCGATGTCCTGGTGTGCACCACCATCATCGAGTCCGGCCTCGACATCCCGAACGCGAACACCATCATCATCGTCCGGGCCGACACGTTCGGCCTGGCCCAGCTCTACCAGCTGCGGGGTCGGGTGGGCCGATCCGACCGGCGCGCGCACGCCTACCTGCTCCACCGGCGGGGCCTGCCGCTCTCACCGGTGGCGCGGAAGCGGCTCCATGCGATCTTCTCCGCCTCCGACCTCGGCGCCGGCTACCAGATCGCGCTCTCGGACCTCGAGATCAGGGGCGCCGGCAACATCCTCGGCGCCGAGCAGCACGGCTTCATGGCCGCGGTCGGCTTCGAGATGTACACGCGCCTGCTCGCCGAGGCGGTGGACATGCTCCGGGGCCGCCGGCCGCCGCCGGAGCGCAGCCCGGTCCGGCTCGACCTGCCGGGATCGGCCTACCTGCCCGACGACTACGTCGCCGACTCCGGCGCCAAGCTGGAGGCGTACCGCCGGTTCGCGCATCTACGATCCGATGCGGACGCGGAGTCGTTGCGCACCGAGCTGCGCGACCGCTACGGGCCGATCCCGGACCCCGTCGAGGGGCTGTTCACCGCGGTCCGGGTTCGGCTGGCGGCCGAGGTGGCTGGCGTGCCCGAGGTACGTGTGGAGGATCGCCGCGTGACGCTCAAATGGGCACGGATGCCGGACCGACGCGAGGTCGGCGTGGCCCTCCAGGTGGCGGGCCTGCGGCCGGACACCGCCTCCAACCAGGTCCGCGTCCCGGTGGCTCCGGGACGGGACCCGATCGAGGTTGCGCTGCGAGCGCTCGAGGCGCTGCCGGTCAGCGGTTGAAGACGGCCTTCACGTCCGGCTGGAACAGGTAGTAGGTGATGAGCCCGGCGAGCGCGATCGAGATCACGGAACCGAAATCGCCGTTGATGACGTTGAACAGGCCCAGCACGATGCTGATCGCCGCGAGCGCGATGCCGAGCGTCCATGCCCACGACTGCAGGCCCCAGGCGCCCCAGGCGAAGGCGAGATACAGGATCGCGATGACGAGCGTCACCGCGCCGATCACCGCCGCAAGGCCTCCGAGCGCGGCGCTGTCGGCGGCCATGCCGATGGCGGCTCCGCTGACGAGCAGCAGGAGTCCGCCGAAGATTCCGAAGACGCCCGCGATGGCCGCCAGGATGGCGAGGATCGTCACGCCCATCGGCCGCTCCCCTGCCGCCGGGGTGGATGTGGTGGTCGACGTTGTCGTGACTGGCGGCGGCGTGCTGGCCGCCGGAGGGGGTGCCGCCGGCGGCGGCGCCACGGGTTCAGCAGCGGCCGGTTCCGTCATCGGTTCTGCGCTCGACGACGTCGTCGCATCGGGCGGCGGTGCATCGTCGCGTTCTGGATCGCGAGGGTCCTGCATAGGGGCGTTCCTCCACTCCCGGCGCGCCAGTGGCGCGCCCTTCTCCCACCATGGTAGATCGGGTGACCGAGCGTCAAGAGGCCGAATCGGCCTATCGAGCGTGCTGCCGCAGCCCTGCCGGGCCTCGCGCTCGAGCTTGTCGTGACGTGGCCGGGATAGGCTCACGCGCTCAACCGCGATATACTTGGACCCTCATCTCGACCCGGAACGGGCGCACCCGTCCGGCGCCGATCTTCGACCGCAGCCGCGTCCGGCGCGGCGACGAAAGGAGGCGACCGTGACGACCCCTCACCCCACCGATCCTGAAGGCGTTCGCGCGACGCTCACCGTTGGCGACCGCAGCTGGGCGTACTACGCGCTCGACCGCTCGGCCGCATCGGACCTCGACCGCCTGCCGTACACGGTGAAGGTGCTGCTCGAGAACATGCTGCGCGGTGCCGCGACCCAGCCGGACCTCGTTTCCGCCGACCACGTGCGGGCGCTGGCGACGTGGGATCCAACCTCCCCGGGCGAGGCTGAGCTGCCGTTCATGCCGGCCCGCGTCATCCTCCAGGACTTCACCGGCGTGCCGTGCGTCGTCGACCTGGCGGCGATGCGGGACGCGATGGCCGAGCTCGGCGGCGACCCGTCGCGGATCAACCCGCTGGTGCCGGCCGACCTGGTGATCGACCACTCCGTCCAGGTGGACCAGTTCGGATCGGACGCGGCCTTCCTCATCAATGTCGAGCGCGAGTACGAGCGGAATGGCGAGCGCTACGCCCTGCTGCGCTGGGCGCAGCAGGCCTTCACCGACTTCCGCGTCGTGCCCCCCGGGACGGGCATCGTGCACCAGGTCAACCTCGAGTACCTGGCCGATGTCGTCGCCGCGCGCGACGGCGTGCTGCTGCCCGACACCCTGGTCGGGACGGACTCGCACACCACCATGATCAACGGGCTCGGCGTGCTCGGCTGGGGCGTCGGCGGCATCGAGGCCGAGGCGGCGCTGCTCGGCCAGCCCCTGTATCAGCCGATGCCGATCGTGGTGGGCTTCCGCCTCGACGGCGAGCTGCCGCCCGGCGCGACCGCCACCGACCTGGTGCTGTACGTGACCGAGATGCTCCGCGCCCACGGCGTGGTCGGCAAGTTCGTCGAGTTCCACGGTCCCGGCCTGTCGCGCCTCGGGCTGGCCGATCGCGCGACGATCAGCAACATGTCGCCCGAGTTCGGCGCGACGGCCACGATGTTCCCCGTCGACGAGGAGACGCTGCGCTACCTGCGCATGACCGGCCGGACGGACGACGTCATCGCCCGGGTCGAGGCGTACGCGAAGGCACAGGGGCTCTTCCGGACGGATGACTCGCCGGAGCCCAGGTTCAGCGAATCGCTCAGCCTCGACCTGTCGACGGTCATCCCCTCGCTTGCAGGCCCGAAGCGGCCGCAGGACCGGGTGGCACTGGGTGACCTGCGCGACAACTTCCGGGCGGCCTTCCCGGATGGCCTGCACACCCACGCCGATGGCACGTCACACGAGCACGACGTCGCCGATGCGAGCGAGCCGCGCGGAACCGTCGACGAGGCCAGCGACGAGTCCTTTCCTGCGTCCGATCCGCCGTCATACACGCGTGACCCGAACGCCGGCGACCACGCCACCCGTGCGCCGGCCCGGCACGAGGCCGAGCCTCTGCCGGTGGACGCCCACTACAGGGCGGCCGAGGTGCGGCTGGACGGGCAGCGGCACAAGATCCGCTCCGGCTCGGTGATCATCGCCGCCATCACGTCCTGCACGAACACAAGCAACCCGTCGGTGATGGTCGCGGCCGGGCTGCTCGCCCGCAACGCCGTTGCACGGGGCCTCGAGACGAAGCCGTGGGTGAAGACCTCCCTGGCACCCGGCTCGCGGGCGGTCACCGACTACCTGAACGCCGCGGGCCTCATGGATCCGCTGGAGGCGCTGCGCTTCCATCTCGTCGGCTATGGCTGCACGACCTGCATCGGCAACTCGGGCCCGCTGGCCGAGCCGGTGGCGCAGGCGATCGAGGACAACGATATCGCCGGCGTGGCCGTCCTGAGCGGCAACCGCAACTTCGAGGGGCGCATCCACCCGCTGGCGCGGGCCAGCTACCTCGCCTCGCCGCCGCTGGTCGTGGCCTTCGCGCTGGCCGGGCGGGTGGACATCGACCTCACCACGGAGCCGATCGGCGTCGACCGCGACGGCACGCCGGTCATGCTGACCGAGCTGTGGCCCAGCGCCGAGGAGATCGCGGGGGTCGTGCTCAAGGCGGTGAGCGGCGACGTGTTCCGGCGGAACTACGCATCGGTCTTCGACGGCGACGACCGCTGGCGCACGCTGCCGGTGCCGGCCGGCGACCGCTACGCCTGGGATCCCGCCTCGACCTACGTTGCGCGGCCGCCGTTTTTCGACGGCCTGGGTGACGCGCCCGCCGACCCGCCCGATCTCGTCGGCGCACGCGCCCTCGCCGTCCTGGGGGACAGCGTGACGACCGATCACATCTCGCCGGCCGGTTCCATCGCTCGCACCTCACCGGCCGGGGAGTGGCTGGTGGCGAACGGCGTCGAGCCGCGGGACTTCAACTCGTACGGCTCTCGGCGCGGCCACCACGAGGTCATGATGCGCGGGACCTTCGCGAACATCCGCCTGCGGAACCTCCTCACCCCCGACGCGGAGGGCAACGTCACCGAGCACGTGCCGAGCGGCGAGCGGATGAGCATCTTCGACGCGTCGGAGCGGTATCGAGCGGAGGGCACCCCCCTCCTGGTCCTTGCCGGCAAGGAGTACGGCTCCGGCTCGTCGCGCGACTGGGCGGCGAAGGGCCCGCTCCTCCAGGGTGTCCGGGCGGTGATCGCCGAGTCGTTCGAGCGCATCCATCGGTCGAACCTCGTCGGGATGGGGATCCTGCCGCTGCAGTTCCTGCCCAACGAGTCGGTGACGTCGCATGGCCTGACCGGTCGCGAGACGTTCGAGGTCCTCGGCATCGCGGACGGCCTGCGTCCACACCAGGAGCTGACCGTCGTCGCGCACGACGACGATGGACGCGAGACGCGGTTCCGCGTGCGGTCGCGCCTCGACGGCGAGATCGACGTGACCTATCTCCGCAACGGCGGGGTGCTCCAGACCGTGCTGCGGCGACTCGCCGATCGGTGACCCGGGCCCGTGGCGGGGACCGTCGCTCGATTGCCGCCGACGGACGCATCGGTCTAGACTCTCCGGGCCGACGAATCCGCCACGCCCACGGGAGTGCCCCACGACGTGACCGTCTCCAGCGCCGACGACCTCCGCGCCCTGATTCGCGAGGTGCCGGACTTTCCCAAGCCGGGCATCCGGTTCTACGACATCACGACCCTGCTCAGGGAACCCGAGGCGTTCCGCGAGGTCATCGACCGCATGGCCGAGCAGGTGGGTGACACGCCGATCGACGTGGTGGTCGGCATGGAATCGCGCGGCTTCATTTTCTCGGCTCCGCTCGCCTACAAGCTGAACGCCGGCTTCGTCCCCGTCCGCAAGCTGGGCAAGCTGCCCGCCGAGACGATCGAGGTCGAGTACGAGCTCGAGTACGGGACGGCCACCCTCGAGATCCACTCCGACGCGATCAGCAAGGGCCAGCGGGTGCTCATCGTCGACGACCTGCTCGCGACCGGGGGCACCGTGATGGGCACGATCGAGCTCGTCCGGCGGCTGGGCGGTGAGATCGCCGGCCTGTCGTTCATGGTCGAGCTCGGAGCGCTCAAGGGGCGTGACAAGCTCGGCGAGTTCGACATTCACGCCCTTCTCACCTACTGAGCCGGCGAGGGACCTGGGACAGTGGCGGTCGCCGTGAGCCAGCGAACCCGCGCCCGAGCCGTCAGCGACCGTGACGAGCTCGCCGCATTCCTCCGCTCGGATCGTCGCTACGCGGCCTACGCCCTCGGGGACCTCGACGGCCCGAACAGGGCCAGGGTGGCGTGGGGCATGGCCTACGACGAGGCCGGACGGCCCACCGCGCTCGTCATGCACCACGAGGGCCTCGTGCCTCAGCCGCTGTTCCTGATGGGCGCGCCGGACGGCTGTCGCGCGGTGCTGGAGTCGGTGCTCAAGCCCCGAGACGCCTACCTGCAGGGCACCGAGCTGCACGAGGCGGCGCTGCGCGACCTGTACGAGCTTGACCCGCCCCTCCTCATGCTCCGGATGGTGACCGACCGTGCCTCGTTCGTGCCGTTCGCGGGACCGGCCGAGCGGCTGACCGCGCTCGACATCGAGGATCTGAACCGCCTCTACCAGCTGGGCTTCCGGGCCGGGTTCCCTGCCTCGGTGGTCGAGGACGGCGTGTATTACGGCGTCCGCGTCCGCGGGCGGCTGGTGAGCGCGGCCGGCACGCACGCGATGAATGCGCGCGAGGGCGTGGCCGTGGTCGGCAACGTGATGACGCATACGGACTTCCGCGGCCACGACTTCGCGAAGATGGTCACGAGCGCGGTGACCGCCGAGCTGCTCGACCATGTCGAGGATGTCGCCCTCAACGTGCATGTCGACAACGAGCCGGCCGTCGCGGCCTACACCCGCCTCGGCTACCGTACGCACTGCCAGTTGATCGAGCGCCTCGCGCGGCGGCGTCACGGCGGTTGGGGACTGATGCGACCGATACGAGAGGCGATGCGAATCCCGTGGCAACGCGAATCGAAGTGAAGACGGCCGACGTGGCCGACCTCGCCCTGGCCGACGCCGGGCGGCTGAAGATCGAATGGGCCGACCGCCAGATGCCGGTGCTTGCCGGCATTCGCGAGCGCTTCGAGCGTGATCGGCCGCTGGAGGGTTGGCGGATCAGCGCCTGCCTGCACGTCACCGCCGAGACGGCGAACCTGATGCGCACCCTCGCCGCGGGGGGTGCCGACTCGGTGCTGTGCTCCTCGAACCCGCTCTCGACCCAGGACGACGTTGCGGCCTCGCTCGTCACCCACTACGGGATCCCGACGTACGCCATCAAGGGCGAGGACCGCGACTCGTACTACGCCCACATCGGCCAGGCGCTCGACCACCTGCCCCACATCACGATGGATGACGGGGCCGATCTCGTGAACGAGCTGCACACCAAGCGCACCGACCTCCTGGACGGGGTCATCGGCGGCACCGAGGAGACGACGACCGGCGTCATCCGCCTGCGGGCGATGGCAAACGACGGCGTCCTGCGCTACCCGATCGTCGCGGTCAACGAGGCACTGACCAAGCACCTGTTCGACAACCGCTACGGGACCGGCCAGTCGGCGATCGACGGCATCCTGCGAGCAACCAACATCCTATTCGCCGGCAAGACCGTCGTGGTGGGCGGCTATGGCTGGGTCGGCCGCGGCATCGCGTCCCGGGCACACGGCATGGGCGCCAACGTCGTGATCTGCGAGGTCGACCCGATCCGCGCGCTCGAGGCCTCGATGGACGGATATCGCGTCATGGCCGCCACGGAGGCCGCCGCGGCCGGCGATCTGTTCATCACCGGCACCGGCAACCTGAACGTCTGGGGCGCCGCTCACTTCCCCCTGATGCGCGACGGGGCCATCCTGGCCAACGCCGGCCACTTCAACGACGAGTTCGAGCTCGGCGCCCTCGAGGAGCAATCCGACTCGTCGCGCGAGGTGCGGCCCTTCACGCGCGAGTACGCCATGCCGGACGGCCGGCGCCTCTACGTGCTCGCCGACGGCCGGCTCGTCAACCTCGGCGCGGCAGAGGGCCACCCGGCACTGGTGATGGACATGAGCTTCGCCAACCAGGCGCTGGGACTGGAGTGGCTCCGGGCCAACGTCGACGACCTCGAGCCCATCGTGTACGGCATCCCGGAGGACATCGATCGCGAGGTCGCGCGCCTGAAGCTCGAGAGCATGGGCATCCGGATCGAGCCGATGACGCCGGAGCAGAAGGCGTACTCCGAGTCGTACGAGTCCGGCACCTGAGAAATAAAGGTTCTCCAGATGCGCGAGGAGAACCTTTAGCTGTACGGTACCGTTCATGGGGATGGCCCGGGGGGAGATGAGCGGTGACCGGGGCACCCATCGTGCCCGGGGGGAACCGGTCGCCGCACCGGCCATCCCGTTCGCCACGGCCTACGACGAGCATGGCGACGCTTTGCGCCGCTATCTCGTCCGGTACACCGGCGATGCTGCAGCTGCCGAGGACCTCGTGCACGAGGCGTTCGTTCGCCTCCTGTCCGAGGCCGCGGCAGGGCGGCCTCCCGCGCACCTCCGGGCCTGGCTCTTCCGGGTGGCGGTCAATCTCGCGAACAGCCGCGCGCGTCGCCTGGGCGTCGCCTCGCGTCGGGCGTCCGAGCTCGTCCGGCGCGAGGTGGTGTCGTCGCCCGAGGATGAGCTGTTGGCACGGGAGGCCGCGCGCGACCTGAATGGCCGGCTCGCCAGCCTCCCGGCGCACGCGCGGACCGCGCTCATGCTCGCCGCTCACGGGTACAGCGGCGCCGAGATCGCTCGCCGCATCGGCCGATCGGAGCTCGCGACGCGCTCGATCCTGTGCCGCAGCCGAAGCCGCCTCCGGACCGTGACGGCCGCCTGACCCGACCGACGAATCGGCGCCGAACCCGTGGGTATCATCACGTCCATGCCCCGCGTCAGCAGCCCGGTTTTCGTCGGACGCACCGCTGAGCTCGATCGGCTGTGGGCAGCGCTGGCGCGCGCGACCGCCGGACGGCCGACCACGCACCTCATCGCGGGCGAGGCCGGCATCGGCAAGACGCGCCTGGTGGAGGAGTTCGCGCGTCAGGCCCGCGACGAGCGGGGAGTGGAGGTGCTCGTCGGGGGCTGCCTGCAACTGGGTGACAGCGGCCTCCCGTACGCCCCGTTCGTGGCGGCGCTCCGTCCACTGACGCGGTCGCTTCCGCCGGAACGGCTCGAGACGATCGTCGGGCCGGGTCGCGCGGAGCTGGCACACCTTCTTCCCGATCTCGGGCGCCAGCCGACGGGCGGCATGAGTCGAGCGGGGCCCGGAGCCAGCACCTCCGCCGCACAGGCACGCCTGTTCGAGATCGTTCTCGGCCTGCTGCGCCGCCTTGCCGACCAGCGGCCCGTGGCGCTCGTGCTCGAGGACCTGCACTGGGCCGATTCCTCCACGCGGGACCTGCTGCGCTTCCTGGTGCGCAACGCGCGAGATGAGCCGCTGATGATCGTGGCCACCTACCGCTCGGACGAGCTGCACCGCCGCCACGTCCTTCGGCCGCTTCTCGCGGAGCTGCAGCGGCTGGATCGCGTGGACGATCTCGAGCTCGGTGCATTCGGCGCCGCCGAGCTGGCGGAGCAGGTCAGCGCCATCATCGGCCGCAGCGCGGAGCCCGAACTGGTCGAGACGGTCCTGGCCCGGTCCGGCGGCAACCCGTTCTTCACCGAAGAGCTGCTGGCGACCGGCGAGGCCGGCCTGGCGCTGCCTCGCAGCCTGCGCGACACCCTGGAGGACCGGGTGCGCGAGCTCGACGCGGATGCGCAACGGGTGATCCGGGTCGCATCCGTTGCCGGCGCCCAGGTCGACCATCGCGTGCTGGCCGAGGTGCTCGAGCTGCCCGAACCGCGCCTGACCGAGGCGCTCCACCAGGTGGTCGAGCATCACCTCCTGGTCCCGACGTCTCCCGGCGAGGTGCCCGGGTACGGCTTCCGCCACGCCCTCGTGCAGGAGGTCGTGTACGAGGACCTGCTGCCGTCCGAGCGGACCCAGCTCCACGCGGCCTATGCCCAGGCGCTGGAGCGGCGCGCGGCGACGTCGCCCAGCGACGAGGCGGCCTTTGCGGCGCAGGTCGCCCACCACTGGCTCATGGCCCACGACGTCGCACGCGCGCTACCCGCGTCGCTCACCGCGGCACGCGCTGCATCGGCCGGGCTGGCGTTCGCCGAGGCGCAGGCGTTCCTGGAGCGGGCCCTCGAGCTGTGGCCCAAGGTCCCCGAGAGCGCGGTCCCCGACGGCGTGGACCGCATTGGCATCCTCGTGGAGGCGGCAGAGGTCGCCGCGCATGCCGGGGACGCGCGGCGCTCGATCGACCTGGTCCGAGCCGCCCTTGCCGAGCTCGACCCGCATGAGGAGCCGATGCGAGCGGGCGTGCTTCACCACCGGCTGGCCTGGTACCTGAACGAATCGGGCGACTGGCAGGCCGGTGTGGCCGCCTTCGAGCGGGCGCTCGCCCTCGTCCCGATCGACCCGCCCACGCCGGAGCGTGCCCGCCTCCTTGCCGATGTCGCCCATTCGCTCATGGTCCGCAGCAGATTCGGCGACTCGCTCGCACTCGGCGAGGCCGCGCTGGCGATCTCGCGCGCGGTCGGGGCCCGCGTGGCCGAAGCGCAGGCGCTGAACGTCATCGGCCTCGATCTCGCCTGCCGGTCCGACTTCGAGCGTGGCATCCCGGTCCTGCGCGAGGGACACGCCCTGGCGGTCGAGCTCGGTGATCCGCAGGCGATCTTCCTCACCGCCGTCGCATTGGGCTGGGCGTTCGACGAGTCGGGGCGCCATGGCGAAGCGCTCGAGCTGGCGCGCACGACGCATGACACGATCCGCCACCTCGGAGCCGAGCCGCGCTACGGCGGTCAGCTCGCCTCGAAGGAGGCGCGCGCGCTGTTCGACCTCGGCCGCTGGGACGAGGCGGGCGCGCTCATCGACGCCACCATGGACGCCGGCACGACGCGCTATGCCGTTCGCTGGCTGCTGTCCAATCGCATCCGCCTGCACCAGTCGCGTGGCGAGCTCGACGCCGCCGAGGCCGACCTCGCGACGTACGAGGCCCTCGGTGAGCGAGTTATCGGACCGGACCCCGATCTCATCGACCTGCGGCGCGCCCAGCTCGCCATCGCGTCCGGAGACCCGCGAGCGGCACGGGATATCGTGCGCGACACGCTCGCCCGCATGGCGGAGCCGGAGCTCGACACCGACGCCAGGGTGCTCATGATCGTCGGCCTGCGCGCGGAGGCCGTCGAGGCGGAATCCGCCCGCTCCGCCGGCGACGACGAGCGGGCCGCCGCCGCGGTCGCATCCGCGCAGGACCTCATGGCGCAGCTTCGCCGGCACGTCGAGCGGGTCGGCGACGTCGCCCCGCGGCCGTCGGCCGTGGTCGATGCCGACGCGGCCCTCGCCGCCGCCCTGCTGGCCCGCGCCCGGGGCGTGCACGATGCCGCGGCCTGGGAGGCAGCGGTGGCCGGCCGTCGTGCGCTCGGCCGCCCGTACGAGGTCGCCAGCGCCCTGGCGGACGCGGCGGTCACCCACCTGTCGCTCCGTCGCCGCGACGACGCTGCGGTTGAGCTGGCCGAGGCGCACGCGATCGCCAACGAGCTGGGCGCCGCCCCGCTGCGAGTCCGCCTGGAGGCATTGGCGCGGCGCGCCCGCATCGGCCTGGAGGGCGTCGACACGGCGGATGATGCGGCTGACCGGCTCGGCCTCACCCGTCGGGAGCGGGAGGTGCTGGTCCTGGTGGCCGACGGCCGCTCGAACCGGCAGATCGGCGAGCAGCTGTACATGGCCGAGAGCACCGCCGGCGTCCACGTATCGAACATCCTCGCCAAGCTGGGCGTCACGCGTCGCAGCGAGGCGGCAGCGGTCGCGCACCGCCTGGGGCTGCTGGGGGTCAGCTGAGCCGGTCCGAGGCCGGCACCAGGTCGTCGAGCCGATCGACGAGCAGCCGCACCTCGTCCTCGGTGGTATAGAAGGCCGGCGAGCAGCGGACGATGCCGGGGCGGTAGTCGACGATGATCCGCTCGGCCGCGAGCGCCTCGACCACGGGCCGGGGGTCGGCCACCCGGATCGGGATGACGCCGCCACGCCGCTCGGCGTCGTGGAGGGTTGCGACGGCCAGGCCCGCCGCTTCGGCGAGGTGAATGCAGAGGTCCCCCAGGTCGCGAGTGCGCTCGCCGAGGCGGTCGATGCCGATCTCGCGGACGAGGTCCATCCCGCCGCGGGCGATGGCCGCGCTCGGGACCGACGGGGTGCCCAGCTCGTACTGCCGGCCGTCCGCCGCGTACTCGAGATGCTCCACGTCGAACGCGAACTGGCGTGCGCTGCTGAACCAGCCGGTGGTGGTCGGCCGCAGGGCGTCGTGGAGGGCGGGTCGCACCCACGCGAATGCCATCCCGGGCCCGCCGAAGAGCCACTTCAGGGTGCCCGAGACGTAGGCGTCGACGCCGTCCGCCGCCACGTCGGTGGGCACGATGCCCGTCGCCTGGTACGCGTCCACCAGCAGCAGGGCACCGCGGGCGTGGCACGCATCCGCCAGCGCCCGCAGGTCGGCGCGGACGCCGGTTGTGAAATAGACGTGGGCGGTGGCCACCAGCGCGGTGCGCTCGTCGATCGCGGCCGCGATGGACTCGACCGGCATGGTCGATCCCGTCCGGTGACGGGACGACCACCAGCTCGACGCCGAGGGCGGCGCGAGCCAGCCATTGGTGCCCCACCGTCGGGAAGTCGAGTGCCGTGGTGACGACCCGCGGGCGAGGCCCCTCGCCGACCGCCAGGCCCGCCTCTCGCAGGCGGCCGAGGGTGGCGGCGTCGCCGCGATGGAGCGGGTCCACGGCCGACGCGATGACGGCGAGCGCCCCGCTGACGCTGGGCGCCAGGGCTACCTGCGCGCCCGGCACCCCGATGGCCGAGCCGAAGTCCTCGCGCAGCTCGTCGAGGTCGCCGAGCCAGCGGCGGTACCAGGCACGGGCGCCGAGCGCGTCCCAGTCGGCGAGGAAGGCCTCGAGCCGGGTGCGCGATCGCTCGCCTCGGGCGCCGAGCGAGCAGGTGTTGAGGTAGACCGACGCATCGAGCAGGGGGAACTCCGCCCGGTGGGCGAGCAGCTCCGCATGGCGCACGGTCGGGGCCGACATCGGCGGCCAAGGATAGTGGAGGCCGCTATCCTCGACCGGCATGGATGACACCCAGGGGCGTCGGTGGACGGCCTCGCTGCGGGCCGTCGGCGTCGGGCTGATCCTGCTGACCGCCCTCTGGCTCCTGCCGGACCTGACCCCGACCGACGCGATCCCCGCGGTCGGGCAGGAGTCGCTCCACGGGCGCATCGTCGAGACGCTGGAGCCGGACGCCAGCGGCCTGCCGCGCCACGTCGTGGTCATCCTCGAGGGACCGGAGGTGGGAACGCGCATCGAGGCCTCGGTGCAGGCCGGCGGAACGGCGCTCCCGGGGTCGGACCAGCGTCCGACGTACGGTGTCGGTGACGAGGTCGTGGTCGCGCGCTTCACCGGGCCAGCCGGCGGGAGCGCCGTGATCGCCGAGCCCTGGCGGGTGCCCATGCTCGGGATCGTGGCGCTCGTGTTCGCTGCCGTGGTGCTCCTGGTCGGTGGGCTTCGTGGCGCGCGGTCCCTCGTCGCGCTGGCGCTCACGATCGGGTTCGTGGTGAAGGTCGTCGTCCCGCTGCTGCTGCGTGGCGTCGATCCGCTGCTGCTGGCCGTCGGCGGGGGTGCCGTGATCACCCTGGTCACGCTGCTCCTGACCGAGGGCTGGGGCCGCGTGACGGCGTCGGCCCTGCTGGGGACGCTGGCCGCGCTGGCGCTCACCGCTGGCCTCGCGGCGATCTTCACCGCGGCGGCGGGGTTCACCGCGCTGCAGGGCAACGAGGAGATCGCGTTCCTCATCCCGCTGGTCGGGGACCGGATCGACCTGCAGGGCATCCTGCTCGCCGCCACCGTGTTCGGTGCCCTCGGCGTCCTCGACGACGTGACGGTCACACAGGCGGCCGCCGTGGAGCAGCTGCATCGGGCCGAGCCGACCGCCGGGCGCCGGGGCGTGATCACGCGCGCGATGCGGGTCGGACGCTCGCACATCGCGGCGACGGTCAACACGCTGGTCCTCGCCTACCTCGGCGCCGGTCTCCCGCTGCTCCTTCTCTTCGCGCTCGGCGGCCAGGAGCCGATCACGGTGCTGAACAGCGAGATCGTGGCGGTGGAGGTCATCCGCGCCCTCGTCGGCAGCATCGGCATCGTCGCGGCGGTCCCGCTGACCACGGTCGTGGCGGCGGCGCTGGTCGTCCCGGCCCATCCGTTGGCCGCCGGGGCGGGCTGACGGCGGTACACTCGGCCGGACGACCCCACCCTGCACGGAGCCACGCATGCCCGACGCGGCCGCTGCCACCCTGTTCACGTCCGAGTCGGTGACCGAGGGTCACCCCGACAAGCTGTGCGATGCGGTCGCCGATGCCGTCCTCGACGACGTCCTCGCGCACGATCCGGACGCGCGCAGCGCCGTGGAGGTGGCCACCACCACCGGCCTGGTGCTCGTCCTCGGCGAGGTGTCGACCACGCATTACGTCGACGTGCAGGACGTGGTGCGTCGCACGGTCCGCGAGATCGGATACACCGACAGCCGCCTCGGCTTCGACTGGGAGACGTGCGGCACGATGACCGCCATCAAGGAGCAGTCGCCGGACATCGCCATGGGCGTCGACCATGCGCTCGAGGCGCGCGAGGGGACGGAGCCGGACGAGGTGGGGGCCGGCGACCAGGGAATGATGTTCGGCTACGCCACCGACGAGTCGGACGAGCTGATGCCGATGCCGATCCTGCTCGCGCACCGCGTGGCGCGCCGGCTGGCGGAGGTCCGCAAGGACGGCACGCTGCCGTTCCTCCGCCCCGACGGCAAGAGCCAGGTGACGGTGGAGTACGACGCCGACGGCACGCCCCGAAGGGTCCATACCGTCCTGGTGAGCACCCAGCACGACCCCGATATCGACCTCACCGACCTGGCCGCGGCCGTGCGCGAGCACGTCGTGAACGCGGCCATCCCGGAGCACCTGCTCGACGACGACACCCGGCACCTCGTCAACCCGACCGGCCGGTTCGTCATCGGCGGGCCGATGGGCGACTCCGGGCTGTCGGGCCGCAAGATCATCGTCGACACCTACGGCGGCATGGGCCGCCATGGTGGCGGCAGCTTCAGCGGAAAGGATCCGACCAAGGTCGATCGCTCCGGCGCGTACATGGCGCGCTACGTCGCAAAGCAGATCGTCGCTTCCGGCCTCGCGCGCCGTTGCGAGCTGCAGCTGGCGTACGCGATCGGCGTGGCCCATCCGCTGGCGATCAACGTCCAGACCTTCGGCACCGGGCGCCTGCCCGACACGCGCCTCGCGGCGCTGGTGGACGAGGTCTTCGACCTGCGCCCGGGATCCATCATTCGCGATCTCGACCTGCGACGACCGATCTACCGCCAGACGGCCGCCTACGGGCACTTCGGGCGCAGCGACCTCGACCTGCCATGGGAGCGCGTCGACCGCGCCGACGAGCTTCGCAGCGCTGCGGGCGGCTGATCCCGGCCGATGAGCGCGCATCCGCACCGCCACGCCGCCCCTCGACAGCCGTGGGGCGAACCGCGTCCCGGCGTCGTGGCCCGGCTCGGCCGGCGCGCGCGAGCCGTGCTGGGGCTGACCCAGCCCCAGCGTCGCGACGGGCTGCCGGAGCTGCCGCTGGGACTGCGCCACGGGGAGCTGGCATCGCACTACCTCGATGCCGAGCGCGAGGGAGACCATCGCCGGGCTGCGGCCGCCGCGGTCCGCGCGACGGAGGAGGCGATCGTCGCCGAGTCGTGGTGGCCGGCCGATGTATGGGCCCACCGGGCGCTGTGGCACTTCGAGCGAGCCGAGATGACGCTCCAGGCGGCCCGGCAGGCCCGCCGCATCGGTGACGTGCGGACGGCCGCCGGCGATCCAGCCAGCGCACGACGCTACTATGCCGAGGCGATCGACGAGGCGCGGGACATCGGGGCGGAGCACGAGCAGGGGCTCGCGGCCCTCGGCCTGGGTCGCGCACTCGTGGATCTGGGGCAGGTGACCGGCGGTCGGCGCATGGCCTCGGCGGCCCTCGATCTGCTCGAACGGGCACGCGCCCCGGGCGTCGAGCTCGACGCCGCCAGGCAGCTGCTCGGCACGGAGGTGGCGGTCGGGGAGCGGTCGGAGGAGGAACACTGATGGCACGCAGGTCGATGCGGGTGGGCATCGTCGGCGCGGGGGTCATGGCCGAGGCGATCATCGCCGGGCTCCTGGCCGATCGCGCGGTCAGCCCCGAGCTGCTGGCCGCCTCCCATCCTCGCCGTGAGCGGCGCGAGGCGCTCGCCGAGCGGCACGGCATCCGCTCGGTCGCGGCGAATCGCGACGCGCTGCAGGACGCCGAGGTCGTGGTCCTCGCGGTCAAGCCGCAGATGCTCACGCGGGTCATGCGCGAGCTACGGGGCCGGCTCGATGCGGACCAGGTGGTGGTCTCGATCGTGGCCGGCGCGACGCTGCGGACGATCGTCGACGGCCTGCAGCACGCCGCGGTCGTGCGCGCCATGCCGAACACACCCAGCCAGATTCGTCGCGGCATCAGCGTGTGGGCCGCCTCGGACGCGTGCACCGCCCGCCAGCGCGACCTGGCTCGCGCGGTCCTTCGCGCCCTCGGCGACGAGCGGCAGGTGGCCGACGAGGGCTTCGTGGCGATGGCCACCGCGCTGTCCGGCACCGGTCCGACCTACCTGTTCGCGGTGATGGAGGCGCTGATCGATGCCGGAGTCCATCTCGGCTTCCCGCGCGAGCTGGCCCACGACCTGGTGGTCGACACCCTCATCGGGTCCGCCGAGTTCGCGAAACGCTCAGAGCTGCATCCCGCCCAGCTGCGCAACGCGGTGACGTCGCCGGGCGGCACGAGCGCTGCGGCGATCTACGAGCTGGAGAAGGGCCGGATCCGGACCGTGTTCAGCGACGCGGTGTGGGCGGCGTACCGCCGCACCCTGGAGCTCGGGGATCGGCTCGAGGCGGAGGTCGATCGCGACTGATGTTCGCGATCGTCATGGCCGGCGGGTCCGGGACGCGGCTGTGGCCGCTGTCTCGGCGCAAGACGCCGAAGCAGCTGCTGGCCCTGACCGGCGACACGAGCCTGCTGCAGCAGACCGTGGCACGGCTCGGGACGCTGCTCAAGCCGCACGACATCTATGTCATCACCGGCCAGGCGCACGTCCGCGCCACCCAGGAGCAGCTGCCGCAGCTGCCAGCCGAGAACGTGCTCGGCGAGCCCCTGGCCCGGTCCACCGCGGTCGCTGCGGGGTTGGCGACCGTGCTGGCGCGGCGCGAGTCGGACGAGGTATCGCTGGTGCTGCCGGCAGACCACTTCGTGGCGGACGAGTCGGCCTTCACCGATGCCCTGCGCGAGGCGGCCCGCGTGGCGGAGCGCGGCTATCTCGTGACGTTGGGCGTGGTGCCGACGCACGCAGCCACCGGATACGGCTACATCAGGGCCGGTGCCCCGCTCCACCCGGCCTCGCCGAGCGCGATCGTCGAGCGCTTCGTCGAGAAGCCCGATGCCGACACGGCGGCCTCGTACGTCGAGCAGGGCGGCCACTTCTGGAATGCCGGGATCTTCGTGTGGCGCGTGTACGCCCTGCGCCAGGCGATCGAGCGCTTCCAGCCGCAGCTCGCCGCCGCGCTGGAGCGGGTCGAAGGGCTGCAGCGCACGCCCGGCTGGATGAGCGACGTGCGCGACATCCTGGATCCCATCCCCGCCATCACCATCGACGTCGGCCTGGCCGAGCCCGCGGCCGCGGAGGGCCGCATGGCGGTCGTGCCGATGCAGGCCGGCTGGTCAGACATCGGCTCGTGGTCGGCGCTGCTCGAGGCCCTCGCCGGCGCACGCGGAGCCGATCTCGTGGCCAGTGGCCCGCACCTCGACCGCGACTCGCATCGCGTGCTCGTGCACGGCGGCGACCGGCTGGTCGTGACGGTCGGGCTCCAGGACGTGATCATCGTCGACACTCCCGACGCCCTCCTGGTCTGCCACCGCGATCGCGCGGAGGAGATCAAGCCCGTCCTCGACGAGATTGCGCGGACCGCCGGCGACCGGTACCTGTAGGCCAATGCCGCGATCGGCGCTGCCAGCGCGGCTCATCGGCGGCGCCCTGGCCCTCTACATCCGCCTCGTGGCAGCCACGTGCCGGGTCGGGGATGGGCGGGTCACGCAGGACCAGGTGGTGCTCGCCTTCTGGCACGAGTACAACCTCGTCGCGGCCATTGCCGCACACCGGCTCCGACGGCATCGCTACCACGTCAGCTTCAGCACGCAGCCACTGCGCGGCCAGGTGATGACGGCCCTGCTGGCCGCCATGGGGGCGGGTTCGGTTCCCCTTCCCGCCGAGGACGACCGCCGAGGTGCGGCGCGGCTGGCGCGCGAGATGGGCCGGCTGGGGCGGGAAGGCGCGTCGCTGGCCGTCAGCCCTGACGGACCGATGGGTCCCTACCGGCGTGCCAAGCCAGGCGCCCTGATCGTGGCTCGTGCGTCCGGGTTGCCGCTGCAGGCATGGGCCGTGTCGGCGCGCCCGTCGGTCCGGCTGCGGAGCCGATGGGATCGTCACGTCGTGCCGCTCCCGTTCTGCCGCCTGCAGGTCGAGGAGGCCGAGCCCATCCGCGTCGCGCAGCGCGAGCCGCTGCGACCCCTGCTGGCCCGCCTCCAGGCGGCACTCGACGAGGTGACGGCCCGCGCCGACGCGCGGGGCTGAGCCTGCGAGGGATCAGCCCGGCGGCTCCGACAGCTCGACGACGAGCGAGCCGTCGACCGGGACCGTGCCGAGGCTCGGCACGTCGACGGCCGCGCAGTGAACCGTCATGTCGGCCACGCGGGTATGCGGGTTGAGCAGGCCGATCTCCTCGGTGTTGACCGAGCACGCTCCGGCCGGGACCTGGACGACGTCTCCGGCGTAGGCGATCTCGGAGAGGACCATGGCGTGGGTCTGCGGGTCGTAGCTGAAGGAGATGACCGCTTCGGACTCGGGGTCGAAGAGCGTGCCGGCATAGATCCCCGTCGGGATGTTGGCGCCCGAGGGGATCGTCATGGCGGCGAAGCCGAAGGTGAAGCTCTCATCGCCGACCGCGACCGTTCCGCCCGACTCGGGCAGGTCGCCGCGGAGGCCGAGGAGGTCCGCCGCGATGCCGACGGTCCCGTCGAGCGTGATGACCCCGTTGTCGCGCACGTCGGCGATCTCCTCGCACCGGACGTGGGCGCCGGCCACGCCGGTCGGATCGTGGCGCTCGCCGGGAGTCACGGTGCAATCCGTGGGATCCAGGAAGAACTCGAGCCCGTCGTACGAGATCTGGCCGACGCTCAGGGGTTCGCCCTCGAAGATGATGCGGCCGTCCTCGCCTTCCAATGCATACCGGTCCCTGACCGACTCCCGGTCCAAGGTGAAGCTCGCCTCGCGATCGCCCGACACCGCCAGCGTTCCGCCGACTGCGGTGACCGTGGAGGGATCGCCGCTCGGCCCGGGACCACCGCCCGCGGCGGGTGGCTGCGACCCCTGCGCGGATACGGCGGGGTTGGGCACAATGAGGGCCGCCAGCCCGATCGTGACGACCGCGACCGTCACGAAGGCCGCGCCCAGAACGGCAGCTGATCTGAACCAATCGGGCATGTTCGGGGTCATTGTAAGAGGGGAGCGTCCGTCGCCCCAGGGACGCCCGGCGACGGCGCACGGTTCCCCGGAACACGACTCGGCTGCCGGCAACGTGGAACGAGGTGGTGATGCGCGGGATCGATACGATGACCGTCGAGCGGCCGCGCGTGCCGTGGTTCGTGTCGTTCCTGGCCCGGCGCCTGGTGTGGGCGTTGATCACCCTGGTGATCTTCATGACCGCGGTGTTCGTGTTCATGCAGATCTGGGTGCCGTACTCGTGGGCGACCCAGTTCGGGGTCGGGGGCCCGGGAGCCGTGGATGCCGCCAGGGAGGCGGCAGGGCTGAACCGGCCGCTGCTGGAGCGCTACGCCGACTTCATCGGCGGCCTGGCCACCGGCGATCTCGGCACGTCGTTCGGCGGGGCGCCCGTGGTCGACCTCATCCGCGAGGCGCTGCCGGTGACCCTCACCGTGTTCATCGTCGGCACGATCATCGGCTGGGTGGTGGGGGAGGTGCTCGGGCGGGTCGGCACCTGGAGCCGTCACCCGATCAGTGGCGGGCCGCTGTCGGTGCTGGCCGTCCTGTCGGCCACGATCTTTCCGCCCTTCGTCGTCTTCGTCCTGGTCGAGTGGCTGCGGGAGCCGCTGCTGGGGGCGCGCGAGGCGATCGGCCTGCCGACCGACAGCCTCGAGCTGTGGCGCGACGCGGTCGCCGGGCAACCCGGCGCGCTGAGCCCCGACGACGTGCGCTGGCTCGTCGCGCTCGCCCTGGCTGCGGCGCTCGTGGTCGGGCTGCTGGTCCGGTCCCACGGGCGTCGGCACCAGCTACCGCTGGTGGAGGGCCTCGCGCTGCCACTCACCTTCCTCGCCGTCGGCGTGGGGATCTGGCTGGCCGGGCTCGGGCCGCATGCCCTCGACCTGCTGTACCGGGTCGACATCTCGGTCAGCACGGGGCGCGGGTCTCCGGCCCTGGCGATGTTCGGAATCGTGCTGATCTCGTTCGGCCAGGTCCTGCTGCTGATGCGGGCCGGCATGGAGGCCGAGCGGGCGGAAGACTACGTCCTGACCGGGCGCGCCAAGGGGCTGACCGAGCGCGCGGTCCGGGACCGCCACGTCGCTCGCAACGTGCTGGCCCCGGTGCTGGCCGGTTCGTTCCTCACGTTCCCCACCGTGCTGGCCGGGATGATCATCGTCGAGTACGAGCTCGAGATGCAGGGACTGTCATCGGTCCTGTTCGACGCGATCGAGTTCCAGGACATCCCGGTGATCATGGGCGTCATCGTGGTGCTGGGCCTCATCGGCATCGGCTTCCGCCTCGTCACCGACGTCACCATCGCGGTGCTCGACCCCCGGCAGCGGCGAGGACGCGTGTGACGGCGCTGAGCGAGGTGACCGCCGGAACGCCTGCGGCCGTCAGCCGGGGTCGCCGGCCGATCCTCACGAATCCGAAGATCCTGGCCGGTATCGGCATCCTCGCCTTCTTCGTGCTGATGACCGTCGCGCACCCGATCCTGAACGCCACGCTGTGGTCCGGGCAGCAGAACATCTACGACCCGCAGTTCGGGTTCGACACGGGAATCGCGCACCCGTCCGCGCCGTCGGCGCGCCACTGGCTGGGCACGAGCTCGCTGGGGCGGGACGTGTTCTCGATGTTCGCGCACGCCACGCGCCCGACCCTCATCGTGGCGCTGTCTGCCGGCCTGTCGATCGCGGTGATCTCGCTCGCCCTCGGATCGGTGGCAGCGTACCGGCGCGGCTGGGTCGACGGGGTCGTGAGCCACGTCAGCGACGCGATGGTCCTGCTGCCGGCGATGCTGGCGGTCTTCGTGCTCGGCATCGGACGCTCGAACGCGGAATTCGGGGCGCTCCAGGTGGGCCTGAGCTTCGGCATCCTGTACGGCCTCGGCCCGGCCACGGCGACCATGCGAGCGGCGGCCATGACCGTGGTGGCGCGGCCGTTCATGGACTCGGCCCGCGTGTCCGGTGGGGGCGGGTTCTGGATCGTGTCGCGGCACATCCTGCCCCACATGTACGCGCATGGCGCGGTGCAGGCCATGATCGGTGCCACCGGGGCGGTGATCGCCGACGCGTTCCTCAACTTCCGGAGCGCGGTCGGCGAGGACGTCGGCTTCGGGATGATGGTGTACGACGGCATCACCTGGTCGTCGCTGCTGTCCGGCATCGCCGACACGCCGTGGTGGATCATGCTCGCCGGCGCGGGAGGTATCACCCTTCTGGCGGCCGCGTTCTACCTGTTGGGCGTCGGGCTCCGGGAGGCCCTCGACCCGCGGTTGCGGGCGCAGTCGCGCTGATCGACGCGTTGCGTCGCCCTCTACACTCAACGGCGACGAGAGAACCCGATCGACGAGGCCCCGTGAGCAGGATCAAGTTCGGCACCGATGGCTGGCGAGCGGCCATCGCTGAGGAGTACACGTTCCACAACGTCCGCCGCTGTGCCCGCGGCGTCGCCGACTACCTCCAGCAGACCGGGGCGGCCGACCGTGGCGTCGTCGTCTGCCACGACCGGCGGTTCGCCAGCGAGCATTTCGCGCGCGCCTGCATCGAGGTGCTCGCCGCGCACGACATCCGCGCCATGGCGCCACCCGACGCGGTGCCGACGCAGGTCGGCAGCTTCTTCACCCGCGAGCTGGGGGCCGGAGCCGGGATCGTGATCACGGCCAGTCACAACCCGTGGACGGACAACGGCTTCAAGGTGAAGGCCGACACGGGCGGCGCCGCCGCTCCGGAGATGCTGGCGGCCATCGAGGCCACGATGGACACCCATCCGGAGGACGAGCTGCCGCCCCGGCGCGAGTACGACGACGCGGTGGCCTCCGGCCTGGTCGAGACCTTCGATCCCTACCCGCGCTTCCGCGACCAGCTGGCCGGCATCGTCGACCTCGAGCGCATCAAGGCGGCCGATCGGCGCGTCCTGGTCGAGAACCTGCACGGCTCAGGTGCCGGGTGGTACACGCGGCTCATCGGCGACGGCCGGTTGACCGTGCGCGAGATGCACACCGAGCGCAACCCGTTCTTCGGCGGCGTCAATCCGGAGCCGATTCGCCCGAACGTCGACGCCTGGCTCGAGGAGATCCCGCGCTGGGGCGCCGAGATCGGCATCGCCTTCGACGGGGACGCCGACCGGGTGGGCATGGCGACCGAGGAGGGGATCTTCGTCAACCAGCTCCAGGTCTACGGCCTGCTGTACTGGTACCTGCTCGACGTCCGCGGCCAGGTCGGGCCGGCCGTGTACACGGTCACCACCACGTCGATGGCGAAGCGGCTGGCCGAGATCTACGGCACCGAGGCCCACGAGACCGGCGTCGGGTTCAAGTACGTCGGCCCGAAGATGACCGAGACGCGTGCCGTCATCGGCGGGGAGGAGTCGGGCGGGTTCGGCTTCGGGATGCACATCCCGGAGCGCGATGGGCTCGCGTCCGGGCTCTTCCTCCTGGACCTGTGGCTGACGAAGGGCAAGAAGGCGTCGGAGGTGCTGGCCGAGCTCCAGGCCCTGGCCGGTCCCTCGTACTACAACCGGATCGACATCCGCTTCGCCCGCGAGGGATACGACGCGGTCAAGTCCGACACCCTGGCTCGCCTCGCCGAGGAGGCACCGACGGAGCTGGCCGGGCAGCCGGTCGTCGACCGCGTGACGCTCGAGACCGGCGACGGGTTCAAGTTCTACCGATCCGATGGGTCGTGGCTGCTGATCCGCTTCAGCGGCACGGAGGCGTTGCTGCGCGTGTACGTCGAGGCGCGCTCGCCCGAGGACGTCGAATCGCTGCTGGGCGAGGGGCGGCGCATCGCCGCGGCGGAGCGGCCGCGGGCCGCGGCCGCCGGCTGATGGACGCCCGCGACTTCTTCGGCTACAAGAACCCCGACGAGGAGCCCGGCCGCCCCGATCCGGATGACGGGACCGACTCCGACCGGGTGCCGCTGTTCGAGGACGCCGTCACGCTCGACGACCCGGCCGCGCTGCGCCGGATCGATCCCGAGGACATGCTCGGCAAGGTGTCCGAGATGCCGCGCCAGCTGGCCCAGGCGCGCCGCGTGGCGGCCACGCTGGCGCCGGACCCGAGGCTGTCCGACGTCGACGCGGTGATCGTGCTCGCCATGGGCGGCTCCGCCATCGGCGCGGAGCTGGTGGCCGCGGCCGCCGGCGACCGGCTGCGCGTCCCGCTCCTCGTCCACCGCGACTACGGCCTGCCGGCGGGGGCCGGGGAGCGGACCCTGATCGTCGCCGCCAGCCACTCGGGCGAGACGGCCGAGACGCTGTCGGGGTTCGCGGCCGCCCGCCAGCTGGGCCTGCCGACCGTGGCGATCACGACAGGCGGTCGCCTGGCCGCATCGGCCACGGAGGCGGGGATGCCGGTCCTGGAGTACCAGCTCGGTGGCCAGCCGCGGGCCGCCATCGGCTACGGCGTCGGCCTCGTCCACGAGCTCCTGTCGCGCCTCGGCCTGGTCCGCGAGCCGGACCCGATCGCGTCGGCCGTCAGCGTGACGGAGGACCTCGTGGAGCGGCTTGGCCCATCGGTCGAAACGGACGCCAACCCGGCGAAGCAGCTGGCGTGGGCGATCTTCGGCCGCACGCCGATCGTCTACGGCCACGGGCCGATGGCCGCCGTCGCCCACCGCTGGAAGACCCAGTTCAACGAGAACGCCAAGGCGTGGGCAGCGTGGGAGCCGATGCCCGAGGCGAACCACAACGCGATCGAGGGCAGCCTCAACCCGCGCGAGCTGGGCGACGCGCCGTACATCGTCCAGGTCCGCGATCCCGACGAGCCGCGCGAGATCGCCGAGCGCTACCGCGTGGTGGAGGAGCTGCTGGGCGAACGGGCGACGAGCCGGTCGGCGGTATGGGCGGAAGGCGCGACCCCGCTGGCCCGCGTGCTGTCGGGAGTCGCCTACGGCGATCTCGTCAGCGTCTACCTCGCAATCCTCTACCAGACCGACCCCACGCCGGTTACACTGTTGTCGATGCTCAAGGAGCGGCTCGCCAGGGCCACCGGAAGCGACCCGACAGGCGCCTAGACACGTAGGGCGCCGGGGAACGGCGCCATGGAGGTATCCGCGACGTGCAATCGAGCATGATCGGCAAGGTCGAGAAGGCGATGCGCTACGCGCACGAACCCGACCGCGTGAGGCTCGCCTCGTTCCGCGCGAGCTTCGCCGGCGACAACGGTACCCACACCGTGACCCTCGACGCCGAACAGTGGCATTGCGACTGCCACCTCTTCGAGTCGGCCGGCGGCTGCACGCACACGCTGGCCATGCAGAAGATGCTCGACCCGATGCTGACCGATGCCGCGCGCGAGACCACGCTCTACGGCCATGTCGACGCTCCGGAAGAGGAGGCCGTCCCGGCCTAGGGCCGAGGCCGTCCGACGCCTGTGGCCTAGGTCAGCCCTCCGCGGCTGCCGCCAGCTGCTCGTCGCGCTCGAGGCGCTCGGCGCGCACCGCCTCGTACGCCTCGATCTCCTTGACCCGATGGCACGCCACATAGTGGCGATCGCCCCGAGGCTCGAGCGGCGGATGCGGGTTCTCCTCGCACACCTCGGCGGCGAACGGGCAGCGTTCGATGAATCGGCACTCGGGCGTGGGATTGATCGCCTTGCTGATGCCGCCCTTGATCTCGACCGGGGTCCGCCGGATCGACGGATCGGGGACGGGCACGGCTGACAACAGCGCCTTGGTGTAGGGGTGCTTGGGGCGCGCCAGGATCTCCTCGGTGGGACCGATCTCCACGATCTTGCCCAGGTACATCACCGCGATCCGGTCGCACATGTAGCGCGCCACGGCGAGGTCGTGGGTGATGTACAGGTACGACACCCCGAGGTCCTTGGCCAGCTTGGTCATCAGCTCCATGATCGAGATCCGGATGCTGACGTCGAGCATCGAGGTCGGCTCGTCTGCGACGACGAAGCTGGGATTCATGACCAGCGCCCGGGCGACGGCGACGCGCTGGCGCTGGCCGCCGGACAGCTCGTGCGGGTACCGGAACAGGAAGTTCTCCGGCGGGGTGAGCCCCACCAGCCGCAGCAGCTCCAGCACGCGCTCCTCGCGCTCCGGGACGGTGCCGACCTTCTGTACCGCCATCGGCTCCGAGATCGTGTCGAAGATCGTGCGGCGTGGGTTCATCGACTCGTACGGGTCCTGGAAGATCATCTGGACCCGGCTTCGGAACTCCTTGATCTCGCTCGACTTCACGTTGGCGACGTCGCGCTCGTACTCGCCGTCGCGGAACATGATGCTGCCGCCGGTCGGCTGCATCAGCTTCACGAGCATGCGGCCGGTGGTGGACTTGCCGCAGCCGGACTCGCCGACCAGGCCGAGGCTCTCGCCGGGCGCGATCTCGAAGCTGATGCCGTCCACGGCGTGCACGAAGTCGCTCGGCGCGCGGAACAGCCCCTTCGAGATCGGGAAGCGCTGCTCGAGATCCTTGATCTCGAGCAGGGGGACGCCGTTCGACTGGCTCGACCGGTCGGTGCGCATCGTCATCGCTGGAGCGCTCCGTCGAGCGCGGGGACCTCGTCGTGATGCCAGCAGGCGACCTTGTGTCCGCCGCCGATGTCGTCCAGCGGCGGCTCATTGGTCACGCACTGCTCGGTGGCGAACGGGCAGCGCGGATGGAAGCGGCAGCCGGTCGGCGGGTGGAGCAGGTCGGGTGGCTCACCCTCGAGCGGCGCCAGCTGGCGGCGTGGCCCGGTGATCGACGGGGTGGAGCGAAGCAGCAGGTACGCATACGGGTGGCGCGGCCGCGCGAACACGGCTGAGGTCGGGCCGTACTCGACCAGCTTGCCGGCGTACATGACGCCGAGCGAGTCGGTCACCTCGGCGATGACGGCGATGTCGTGCGAGATGTAGATGATCGACATCCCCATCTCGGCCTGGATGCGCTTGAGTTCCTTGAGGATCTGGTCCTGGACGATGACGTCGAGGGCCGTCGTCGGCTCGTCGGCGATGATCAGCTCCGGGCTGCACGCCAGGGCCATTGCGATGACCGCCCGCTGACGCATGCCGCCCGAGAACTCGTGCGGGTATCGGTCGAGCATGGCCGGCGGCAGTCCGACCGATGAGAACAGCCGCTCCATGTGCTCGCGCTGCTGCTGGTAGTTCATGACGCCGCGGTAGTGGGTGTCGAGCGTCTCGCGGATCTGGTCGCCGACCCGGTACACCGGGTTCCAGGAGTTCATGGCGCCCTGGAAGACCATTGCGATCTCCTTCCAGCGCCGCTGCCGCATCTCCTCGGGGCTGAGCCACAGCAGGTCCTCGCCATTCAGCCGGATCTCGCCGGAGACGTACTCGGCGTTCGAGGGGAGCAGGCGCAGCAGCGACAGCGCGATCGAGGTCTTGCCGCAGCCGGACTCGCCGACCAGGCCCACGGCCTCGCCCTGGTGCACAGTGAACGACACGTCGTCGACCGCCGACACCTCGCCGGCCTTGATGTGGTAGTGCATCACCAGCCGGTCCACTTCCAGGAGCGGCTTGGTCGGGTCGATCTGTCGGGATTCGAGATCTTCCAGGGAGATCGTCGTCATCGGTTCCTCTGAGAGCTCACCGGGCCCGAAGTCGGGGATTGATCACCTCGTCCATGCCACGGCCAACCAGGAAGAAGGCGAAGCACAGGAACGACACCGCCAGGCCAGCGGGGAAGAGCAGCCACCAGTAGGAGGTGCCGCTCAGCAGGTACCCGTTCGTCTGGGCGTCGTTGATCATGATTCCCCACGTCATCGGGACGTTGAGCAGTCCGAAGAACGACAGCGTGGCCTCGATCGCGATGGCCTCTGTGACGCCGAACATCATGAACAGGAAGCTCAGCGGAAGGACGTTCGGCACGATGTGGCGGAAAATCACGTGCCAGTCGCTTCCGCCCGCCACCTTGGCGGCGTCGATGTACGACTTGACCTTGACCGAAAGCGCCTGCGACTTCAGCACGATGGCCACGCCGCCGAAGCCGCTCAGGACGCCGATCATCACCCCCAGTGTCACCATCGTGATCTCGAGCATCGCGCTCAACAGGATCAGCACCGGCAGCAGCGGCATGAGCAGGACGAGGTCGGCGAACCGCATGAGCGAGCCGTCGACCCAGCCACCGAAGTAGGCGGCGATGGCGCCGACGGTGGTCGCGATCAGGACCGTCGTCAGCGCCGCCACCGCGCCGAGGAAGAACGCCGAACGGGTGCTGTACAGCAGCTGCGACATGATGTCCCGACCCCTCGAGTCGGTCCCGAGCACGTGCCAGTAGTCGCCGCTGAAGGTGGGCGGCGCCGGCTGAACGGGAATGTTCACGACGTCCCCGACGTCGATGGTCGGGTTCAGCTCGAGGCGAGCCGTGGTGAGGTCGATCTCACTGGTCGGGTCGGTGACCGTCTCGACCACGGTGTACTCGGTGGTGACCGCGTCGTACCCGTTGACCGGGTCGTAGATGGCGGGATCCCACACGGTCGCCATGAGGATCGGATGGATGATCGCCATCAGCGCGAACAAGCCGATCAGCGCCAGGCCGAACAGGCCCATCTTGTTCTCGCGGAACAGCCCCCAGGTCGTCCCGAGCGACCGACGGAACAGGCGCCAGCGGATCTTCCACAGCGGGGTCTTCGCGAGGCCCTCGCCATCGGTCAGCGTGCGTACCGAGGCGCCGCCGACCTTGACTCCCAGCTCGGCTTCCGCCGCGGGGTGATCTTCCATCGTCATCGCAGCACGCTCACGTAATGCGGATTCTTGGATCGAGGACGGCGTACATGATGTCCGCCGCCAGGTGGCCGAACAGCGCCAGCACCCCGGTGATGGACAGGGCGCCGACCGCGAGGGGGATGTCGGAGACGTTGATGGCCTGCAGGAATACCAGCCCCATGCCCGGCCACGAGAAGACAGTCTCGGTCACGATGCCGCCGCCGATCACGAAGGCGAGTGCCAGGACGAGCGAAGTCGTGACCGGCAGAAGGGCATTCCGTGCCGCGTGGCGGTCCCGAATGACGTTGTCGGGGATTCCCTTCGCTCGGGCGGTCAGGATGTAGTCCTCGCCGAGCGTCTCGAGCATGGCGCTCCGCGTGAGCAGCATGGTGGCGCCGAAGGCGACGAGGCCGAGCGTGATGACCGGCAGCATGGTGTGGTGCGCGATGTCCGCACGTAGACGGCCGCGCGGGATGGAGCGCACCAGTACAGGAGCAGCCCGCCGACGCAGAGGATGCCGAGCACCTGGCCCGAGCCGCTGCTGCGTGACGAGGTTCCGCGAGAAACGGCGGATCGGCGTAGCGCCCAACGCCGTACAGACGGTCACGATCAGCACCGAGGCGATCATCTGGCCGAAGACCTCGTTCGCGTTGTAGCCGGAGCCCTGCCACAGCCGCGCATCGATGAAGCGGCCGATCGGGAACCAGCCGAGGAAGAACCCGAACAGCCACAGCATGACGATCGCAAACCAGGGATAGAAGATGGTCTGCAGGAAGATGCCGGATGTGATCAGGCCCTGCTCCGTGCGCTGTCCGCGGTTCCAGGCGATCAGCTTGCCGGTCTTGAAGCCGAGGAAGTAGGCGAGCAGCGTAGCGCTCAGGAAGAGCACCAGCGTCCGCGGCAGCGCGTTGAGGAGGATGTGCGAGACCTCCTCTGGGTAGCGGCTGTAGCTGACGCCCATCTCGCCGCGGAAGAAGTTCGTGATGTAGGACGAGATACTGCTGAAGGAGTGGCTGGTCCAGCCCGAGCCGCTCCTTCATGGCGAGCCGCGCCTGCAGCGGAATGTCGGGGTTCCCGATCAGCGTGTCGCTGATGTCTCCCGGCATCGCCTGGAGCAGCAGCCAGACGAGCGTCAGGAAGGCGACGAAGAGGATGGCCATCTGCACGAGGCGGCCAAGCAGGAACCTGAACATCGGTAGGCGTGTGTCCTCTCGTTAGTCCGACGCTCGGAGGTTGAGAGTGTACGCGACGAAAGGTTGCGATGGAATATGATGGGGGCCGGTCCGACGGACCGGCCCCCATCGACTTCGGAGCTCCGACGCTATCGCGCCGAAACCGAGGACTCGGAAGTCCGTAAGATATTCTGGAGGCCAGAGAGCGTCTCCGTGAACGGATACGCGACCCGGTTGTTGTAGAACTCCAGGATGCCCGTATCGAACAGCGGGACATGGGGCTTGTCGCGAGCGATCAGCCGCTCCATCTCCCACATCGCCGCGAACGCCTCTTCGTTGGTCTCAGCCGCATCGAACGCGTCCGCAGCTGCGTCGTAATCCTCGTTCGTGTACTGGGTGTTGTTCGAGTCGCCACCCGTGCAGAAGAACGAGCAATGGAACGACGGGAATGCCGGGTTCCCCAGCGAATAGCCGAGGATGAACATGTCGAACGGCGACGTGTAGTTGTTCTCCGCGTCGAGAGCGAACACGTCGTTGACGATCTTGTTGAAGTCCGTCGGGATCGCGACGATATCGATACCCATCTCCTGCGAAACGCCGGAGATGTAGTTCGCGAAGGTCGCGCGCAGCGGGTCGTACGAGGCGGTCGGGGTGATCAGCTCGAGCTGACCGACCGGCTCGCCGTCCGGACCGATGAGTCCGGCGCCCGCCGTGAAGACGGCTTCCTCACCCTCACCCTCGATGGTGGGCTCGGTCTCCCACGTGTAGCCCGCCTCCTTGAGAAGGTCGATGGCGGTCTGGCGACGCGTGTTGTCGTCCAGGCCGGCATATCCGACCTCGGCCAGCTCCGTGGCGACTGCGTCGTCGTACCACGCCACGTTGCCCTCGGGCAGGATGACGTAGAGCGGGAATGCGACGCCCTGGAGCAGGTTCTCGGTGACGAACTCCTTGTTGATCAGCGCGGTCAGCGCGTCACGGAAGACCGGATCGCTCATCGGCGCCCGGGCGTGGTTGAACGCCAGGAACCGATAACCGTTCGTCGGATTGACGATGGCAGTCAGTTCCTCATTTTCCGAGACCTGGTCCTGGAATCCGCGTTGCATGCCGAGCGGGTTGAGCAGGAGGTCCACCTCTCCGTTAGCGAGGGCGAGGACTGCCGCCTCCTGCCCGCCATAGAGCGGGTACTGGAACTCGTCGGCAAACGGGCCTTCGGTCCAGGTGGCGTCACCCGAGGTGAACTCTTCGCCGGTATGCCACCAGCTCTCGTTCGCCGTGGCAGCAGCGAAGCTGCCTTCCTGGCGCTCCGAGAAGACGGTCGGCCCGGAGGACGGAGCGCCCTCACCCGAAGCCGCCAGTAGGGTCGTGCGTGGATCGTCCGAGGCCACTGCCTCTTCGACGATCGGAGCCCAGAAGTGCTCCGGCTGGAGCGGCATCAGCAGGATGCTGGTGCCAGGTCCCCAGATGGCCAGGCCCGGCTTGGCGTTGAAGCTCACCTGCACGGTCGAGGTCATCGACGGCCTCGACCGCGGTGATGATGTCGGGATCGGTGTAGTCAATCCAGCCGCCCTGGAGCTCGAGGTCGACCGCGGTGTTCCAGGTGAACGCGAAGTCCTCCGCCGTGATCGGCTCACCGTCCGACCAGGTCAGGCCTTCCTTGAGCGAGAACGTGCCAACCCAGCCATCGCCCTCTTCGGTCGGGGCTGGAGCTCGCCCTCGGCGAGGTCGGGCATGCATCTCGAGGCCCGGGAACGCGATCGTGTAGGCCGCGCCGGCGTTCGTCCCGAGGAGGTATCCATTCCAGACTGTGTTGCCCTCGGTGTCGTTGTAATTCCAGGCGTTGTCGGTGGTCACGTCCTCGAAGATGCCGAGGGTGTAGGTCCCGAGCTCACCACCACCGCCACCCCCAGAGGCAGCCGGTTCGCTTCCAGCCGGGGCGGACTCGTCGGGCGCTCCGTCGGACGCCGCCGGCTCCTGGGTGCCGCACGCCGCCGCCACGATGGCGAGCACAGCGCTCAGCACGAAGAGGCGCACCCAAAGCGCCTCCTTCTTCAAACCTGCCATAGATGCATCCCTCTTCTCCACGTGTGCATTCCGAAAACCGGGCAATCGCCCGCGATGCGCGGGGCAGCATAGCCCCGGCCCAGCGTCAGCCGCAACTGTCGCTCACGGTGATGTTGCGGATTCATCAACGTGCCTCCATGCGAACGCACGGCGTCCGCTCGACACTCGGGCTGGGCGTGGCCACCTCAGCGGGCAGCCTCAGCCGCCCCGCTCACCAAGAACTACGCATCCGATCACGGATGGGTTCATTCGCGATGCTCACGGAGAAGGGCTGCGTGCTAGCATCGGCCGCGTCAATCGAAGACGAAGCGATCGGTGCCGTTCCCGAAAGGCGGACGGATAAATGGCGAAGCCGGTGAGATGCCGGCGCAGTCCCGCTACTGTATCCGCGCCCACGGCGCGGAAGCCAGGTCGACCAGCCTGATCGCGGTGTCACCCCCCTCGTGTGAAAGGGAACGGCATCACGCATGGCTTTCCGTCGCGTCCTCCCCCTGTTCGTCGTCTCCGTCCTCTTCGTGGTGTCCGCCTGCGCGGCGCCGGCGGACGACCCATCCTCCAGTCCGTCCAGCGCCGCGTCCGCGCGGAGCTCGGACGGGCCGTCCGCATCGCCATCGGCCGATGCGGATCCGTACCCGGTCACCGTCACCGACGATGCTGGCCGTGAGCTGCTGGTCGAGGCCGAGCCGCAGCGCATCGTCAGCCTGGCCCCGTCGAACACCGAGATCGTCTGCGCGCTCGATGCCTGCGATCGCCTCGTCGGAGTCACTGACTTCGACGACTATCCGCCCGAAGTGGCCGACGTGGACGATGTCGTCATCGCCGCCACGGTCGACGTCGAGCTGGTCGTCGCCGCGGAGCCGGACCTGGTGCTGGCCGCCGGGAACGAGCTGACCCCCACCCCGGTGATCGAGCAGCTCGACGAGCTCGGCCTCCCCGTGCTGGTGCTCTACCCCGAGACACTGGACGAGGTCTACGCGGACATCGAGCTGGTCGGCGAGGTGCTCGACCGAGGCGACGAGGCCTCGGCGCTGGTCGAGGAGATGGAGGACCGCGTGGCGGAGGTCGTCGCGGCGGTGGAGGGCGCTGACACGCCGCGCACGCTGTACGAGGTCTTCTACTCGGAGGGCACGACCTACACCGCCGGGGATGGCTCGTTCCTGGCCTCGCTGCTCGAGCTCGCCGGTTCCGTCCCGGTGACCGGCGACGCCACCGGGGTGATCGGTGCGGAGGACCTGGTCGCGGCCGACCCGGAGCTGATCCTGCTGGGCACCGCGTCCTACGATCCGTCGCTCGCCGATTCCGCCATTGCCCTCGAGACGGTGGGCGCGCGACCCGGCTGGGCGGAGCTGACCGCGGTTCGTGACGAGGCGGTCGTGCCGTACCTCGACGACATCGTCACCACGCGGCCGGGTCCGCGCATCGTCGACGGCCTGGAGGCCCTGGCGCACGCCATCCATCCGGATCTCGTCCCGGAGCCATCGGCCTCGCCATGAGCGCCACCACCGCCGTTCCGTCGGTCGCGTTCGGGCCGTCGCCGGGGCGGGCCGCGCTCGTCCTGGGCGGCGGGGTGGCCTTCACCCTGCTCGCGGCGGTCGCGGCGGTGACGATGGGCACCAGTGGCATCGGAGCCGGCGACGCGCTCGCCATCGTGGCGCACCGGGTCACCGGGATCGGCCCGATCACCTGGTCCGAGGCATCGGAGACGATCGTGTGGGACCTCCGCCTCCCGCGGGTCGTGGCGGGCATGGCCGTCGGCGCCGGCCTTGCCTGTGCCGGGGCCGTCTTCCAGGCCCTGCTCCGCAACCCCATGGCCGACCCGTACATCATCGGGCCCGCGGCCGGCGCGTCGCTCGGGGCGGTCGTGGCCATCGTGCTGCCGCTGACGACCGTCGGCCTGCTCGGCATCGGGCTCGTCCAGTTGCTCGCATTCGCCGGCGCATTGCTCACCGTGTTCGCCGTGCTGGCCATCGCGCGCGGCCGGGCCGGCACCCCGGTCACCACGCTGCTGCTGGCGGGGTATGCCGTCTCATCGCTCCTGGCGGCCGGCGTGGCATTCCTCCTCTTCGGCGCCGGCGACCGCCTGGCGGCGGTGGTGAGCTGGCTGCTCGGCTCGCTGGCCGGATCGTCGTGGCCCCGCGTGGCGGTGGCCGTGCCGCTGATCGTCGTCAGCTTCACCCTTCTGCTGCTCCGCTGGCGCAGGCTGAATGCCCTGCAGCTCGGCGAGGCGCCGGCGGCCCACCTCGGCATCGAGCTCGAGCGCGAGAAGCGCGTCCTCACCGGGCTGGCCGCCCTGGCGACATCGGCGGCGGTCGCGATCTCCGGCACGATCGGGTTCATCGGGCTGGTCGTGCCACACCTCGTCCGCCTGGTCGCCGGTCCCGACCATCGGCTGCTGCTGCCGGCCAGCATGATCTACGGCGCCGGCCTGCTGGTCCTCGCCGACCTGGGAGCGCGGCTGGCCGGTGGGGTGCCGGTGGGGGTGATCACCGCGCTCCTCGGCGCGCCCTTCTTCATCTGGCTGCTGCGGCGCAACCTGGCGTCGCCGGGAGGTGCCCCGTGACCGAGCCGCTCATCCGCCTGCGCGGGGTAGAGGCCGGCTATCGCTCCGCCTCCGGCCCGCGACCGGTGTTGCGCGGGGTGGACCTCGATGTCCGGCCGGGAGAGCTCGTCGGGCTCATGGGCGCGAACGGCAGCGGCAAGACGACGCTGCTCCGCGTGATGGCCGGGACGATGGCCCCATCCGCCGGGCAGGTGCAGCTGCGCGGGCGGTCGATCGCGACCTGGACGCGTGGCGAGATTGCCCGATCCGTGGCGGTGCTGCCCCAATCGACCGTCCTGCCCGAGGGGTTCCGGGTGGCGGAGATCGTGACCATGGGCCGCACCCCGCATGCGACTTCCTGGTTCGGCTGGAGCCCGGCCGACCGAGCGGCCGTCGCCGATGCGCTGCGCGACGCAGACGCCGAGGACCTCGCCGATCGACCGGTGGGGGAGCTGTCGGGCGGCGAGCGCCAGCGGGTGCTCGTCGCGCTGGCGCTGGCGCAGGAGCCGGCCCTCCTGCTGCTCGACGAGCCGACAACGCACCTCGACGTGGCGCATGCCGCCGCCCTGCTTGGCGGCCTGGCGCGGCTGCAGCGGGTGCGCGCACTGACCGTGGTCGTCGTCCTGCACGACCTCGTGCTCGCCTCGGGATGGCTGCCGCGGCTCGTCGTGCTCGAGGGTGGCCGCGTTGCCGCCGATGGTCCGCCGGCCGAGGCGCTCACCCCGGAGGTCGTCCGCCGCGCCTACGGAATCGCGGCCGACGTGGCGGTCACCGAGGCGGGCCGGCGCCTCGTCGTCCCCCGCGGTCCCGTGTCCGCTGCTTGACACGTTCCGTGTCGGGTCGAGTGTTGACCGCCGGGCGCCTCCGCCCCACTCTACGCATGGTGCCGATCGACGCGGAGGTTCCGCGTTGCTTCAGGCTGGAGGACGAATCATGGCTGACAAGCTCCCCAAGGAAGACCCGGTCGAGGACCCGTCGGCCGTGCAGCCCGCCGGCGAGGAGGACACCGAGGGGCATCTGATGATGCCGAACATCTCATCCGCCCGGGCCATCACCAACGAGCGCTCGACGACCGCCGAGCGCAACATGCGCGTCCGCGTCCATCAGAAGGACGATCGACCACTCGACAAGCGCCAGCGCTGACTCGCGTGGCCGGCGACGCCGGCCACGCGCTGCTCAGGGTTCGGGCTCCTGGACCGGATCGGTCCTGATCTCGACCTGCTCGGTCCCGTCGGGCCGCCGCGTGCGGGTCACGTGGATATGCGGGTGGGTTTCGTCGCCCACCTGCTCCTTGGCGACGCTGACCATGACGTGCTCGTCGACGTCAGTCAGCCGTTCCGTCTCGGGCAGCGCGGCATTGGGTAGCGTCCGGAACGCGACGTAGCTGACGAAGACCCAGACCACGGCGATGATCGGAATGCCGAACAGCGCTCCCCACACGCCTGCCACCTGGGCACCCAGCAGCAATCCGACCAGCACCAGGATCGGGTGGAGGCCGAGCGCGCCGCGCATCAGCCTGGGCTGCAGCCAGTTGACGAGGACCGTCTGCGTCACGAGCAGGATGATCGTCACCGGCACCAGCACGTCGGGTGCGAACAGGGCCGCACCGACGACCGGCGGCAGAAGGGCGAGCGGCGGCCCGAAGAACGGGATCAGCATGGCCAGCGCGCTCAGCGTGCCCCACAGGAACAGGTACGGGATCCCGAACACCGTCCCCACCACCGCCACCAGCGCCGCCTGGATCGCCGCCAGCACGAGCTGCGCGCGCAGGAAGCCGCCGAAGGCCCGGCCCACGCTGCGCTCGAACAGCTGCGCCTCCTCGGTGTAGCGGCGCGGCACGGCGGCCCGCATCCGGCCGAGGATGCGCTGCGAGTCCATCAGCATGTACAGCGACAGTACGATGATGAGCAGGAGCGCTCCGAGCGCGGCAATCGTGACCCCGGCGACCTCTCGCGCCGACTCCACGACGTCGCCACCCACTCGCCCCAGCTCGGACACGGCGCCGGCGTACAGGTCGGTGAGGTCGATCTGCAGCCTGCCGAACTGCAGCCCCTCCTCCCATCCGGCCAGGGTGGCGATGATCTCGCGCTCGGCCTGCGGATAGTTCCGCGCCAGCTGCGTCACCTGCTGCGTCAGGGCCGCGCCCGTATAGAACAGGACGAACCCGAACACCACCAGGGCGACGACGTAGGCCGCGATCACAACCGCCGGCCTGGGGAGGTTGAGCTGTCGCTCCAGGGCCGCCACCACCGGCGCCATCACGAACGCCAGCAACCAGGCGAGGAAGAGGATCAGCAGGATGGTGGCGAAGCCGCCGATGAAGCCGAGCACGCGCTCGGCGAGGAGGAAGCCGAAGTAGGCGCTGCCGAGCGCGAGGAAGACGACCAGCCAGCGACGTTCGCGGGGACCCAGCCCGGCGACCGGCCCCGTCACGTCAGGCCTGCGGGCGGGGGCCGATGCCGACGGCCTCGCGCACGTCCCGCATGGTGGCGTCGATGATGGGTCGCACCTTGGCCGCTCCGGCCGCGAGCGTGTCCTCGACCACGCGCGGGTCGGCGGCGAGCCGGTCTCGCTTCTCGCGCATCGGGCGGAAGAACTCGATGATGCGCTCCGCCAGCAGCTGCTTGGTCTCGACGCAGCCGGTTCGCGCGGTCCGCTCTCCGTCCTGGATCTGGAGGTAGTCGTCGCCGAAGAACCGATGCAGCTGGCAGACGTTGCAGACCTCGGGGCGCCCCGGGTCCGTGCGTTTGATCCGCAGCGGATCGGTGACCATGCTCATCACCAGCCGCCGGATCTCGTCCGGCTCGGCGAAGATGGGGATCGTGTTGCCGGCGCTCTTGCCCATCTTGCGAGCGCCGTCGGTGCCGAGCACGACCGGCGCATCGGTATACACCGGCTGCGGCTCCGGAAAGATCTCGCCGTAGCGCCGGTTGAAGGCGCGCACGACCTCGCGGCTGAGCTCGAGGTGGGCAGCCTGGTCCTTGCCGACCGGGACCCGGCTCGCCTTGTAGATCACGATGTCCGCCGCCTGCAGGATCGGGTAGTCGAGGAGGCCCAGGCTGTTCTCCTTGCCTTCCTCGCGCGCCTCCTTGTAGGTCGGGCTGCGCTCGGCCCAGGCGACCGGCACGCAGGTGTTGAAGATCCAGGCCAGCTCTGCGTGCTCGGGAAGGTCCGACTGGCGGATCAGCGCGCAGCGGTCCGGGTCGAGCCCCACGGCCAGGAGGTCGAGGACCATGTCGTGCGTCAGCTGCCGGAGGCGCGCCCCGTCGTGGACGGTCGTCAGGGCGTGGAGGTCGACGATGCCATAGATGGCGTCGTAGCGGTCCTGGAGCGCCACGTAGTTCACCTGCGCCCCGAGGTAGTTGCCCAGGTGCGACGCGCCAGACGGCTGGATCCCGCTGAACACGCGCTCCCGAACGGCTGCAGCGTCCGGCACCGGAGCGTCGAGGGTCTGGCTCATGGGCGAGTGAGTGTAGCGCACGCCCGGTGGCGGTCCGGTCCGCCGCGGGCTATCGTTCGGCGGTGATCGCGCCCGCCAATGATCTCCGCGCCGCAGCCCGCCCCGGCAGCCGGATCGGCCACCGCGTGGAGCTGCACGCCACCATCGGATCCACGAACGACCGCGCTCGCGCGCTCCTCGCCGAGCCGGACGGCGAGGGGGTCGCCGTCGTCGCCGAGGAGCAGCTCTCCGGACGCGGCCGCCGCGGCCGGACCTGGTCCTCGCCGCCGGGCGTGAACCTGCTGCTGAGCGTCGGGTTGCGGCCCGACCTGGCGGCACGGGACGCATGGCAGCTCGGCCAGGCCGTGGCGCTCGCGGCCCGGTCCGCCTGCAGCTCGGCTGCACCCGTCGAGCTGAAGTGGCCGAACGACCTGGTCACTCGCGATGGCCGCAAGATCGGCGGGCTCCTGGTCGAGACCGCGGTCGATGGCGATCGGCTGGCGGAGGCGGTCGTCGGCATCGGTCTCAACGTGAACTGGCTCCCGGCCGACATGCCATCGGAGCTGGCGCCGAGCGCATCCTCGCTGTCGGAGCTGGCTGGAGCGACAGTGGACCGCGCACAGCTGCTTCGCCGGCTGCTGGCTGCGCTCGAGATCGAGCTGGCAGGTGTCGAGGCCGGCAGCTCGCCGCTCGACCGCTATCGCGCCGCCTGCCGCACGCTCGGCACCACGGTCGAGGTCGACGTCGGGGGCCGCCCCCTTCGCGGCACGGCGGTGGACGTGGACGCCACCGGCGCGCTCGTCCTGCGCACCGACGACGGCCCGGTGGCGATCGCCAGCGGCGAGGTGGTGCGCGCCAGGCCGACGGTGCCGGCGTGACGCACGATCCGGCCTCGCGGGCGCTGGGGTCTCTCGGCGACCCGGACCTCGCGGATGTCCGCGCGGCCCAGGTCGATCGGGCGGCGTTCGGCGTCCTGTACCGGCGCTACCTCGATCGGGTCTACGGCTATTCCTTCTACCTCCTCGGCGACCACCATGACGCCGAGGACGCGACCGAGCGCACCTTCCTGGCCGCTCTCGGGGCGATCGGCGGCTTCCGCGACCAGGGAGCGACCTTCCGGTCGTGGCTCTTCCGCATCGCGCACAACCAGGTCGCCAACGTTCTCCGCAGCCGGAGCCGGCGCCCCACTGCACCACTGGACCTGGTCGGCGAGCCGATCGCGGCCGACGACCCCGCTGCCGCCGCCGCCGCCTCGGAAGATGCACGCCGCGTCCGACGGGCCCTGGCGATGCTGCCGGAGGACCGCCGGCAGGTCCTGGTGCTGCGGTTCGTCGACGGCCTGTCGGCCAGGGAGATCGCGGCGGTGCTCGAGCGCAGCGAGGGTGCGGTGCGGGTGCTCCAGCATCGCGCGCTCCGCGAGCTGGGATCGGTCCTCGAGCGCTGGGAGCAGGGCGAGGGCGTGTAACGTATCGGGCTCCGCGGTGTTTGCAGGAGCGTGATGCCAACCACTCCATCCATGGCGCGGCGGCTCGACCGCGCCATCGACGAGCTCCTCGCCGGCGTGCCGGCGAGCGTGGCAGCGGGGATCGCTGGGCTCGACGGCCGGGCCGGCACGCCGCTCGCCACGGCCGATCGGCTGCGGCTCGCGCTGTCATCGGCGTCGGTGGCCCCGCGCTTCGAGGCCCGGCTCGGCGCCCGGCTGGCCGGCCTCCGGCCCGGACGCGAGGCGGTGCCATGGGCGCTGCGCCATCCGGGCCGGCTGATCGTCACGGGCGCGGTCGGCTCCGCCTTCGGGGTCGGGGTCACCGCGTATGCCGTCTGGCGCAGCACACGGCGCGCATCCACCCATCGGCTCCGGTACCGGTAGGCGAAGGAAGCGACCAGATTGCCGATCAAGTTCCCGTTCAGCCGCCGCGCCGCACCGTCCGATGCATGGACGAAGTGCCCCGGCTGCGACGCACAGGTCTTCAACCGCCAGCTGGAGCGCAACCTGCGCGTGTGCCCGGAGTGCGGACACCACTTCCGCATGTCGGTCGGGGAGCGGATCGACCTCCTGCTCGACCCCAACAGCTTCGAGGAGCGTGACGGCGGCCTGGAGGCGGTCGACCGTCTCGGCTTCCACGACGACCGTCCGTATGCGCATCGGCTCGAGGCCGCGCGGGTCAAGACCGGCCTGCGCGACGCGGTGGTGTGGGGCACCGGCACGATCGATGGGCGGCGCGTCGCCATCGGCATCTTCGACTTCCGCTTCATGGGCGGCAGCATGGGCAGCGTCGTCGGGGAGAAGCTGGCGCGCTGCTTCGAGGCGGCGCTCGACGAGCGCATGCCGGCCATCGTGGTGAGCGCCTCGGGCGGCGCGCGGATGCAGGAGGGCACGCTGTCGCTCATGCAGCTCGCGAAGACGACCGCCCCGCTGGTGCGGCTCGACGCCGCCGGCATCCCGTTCGTGACGATCCTGACCGATCCCACCACCGGCGGCGTGCTGGCCAGCTTCGCGAGCCTCGGGGACGTCGTGCTCGCCGAGCCTAGGGCGCTCATCGGCTTCGCGGGCGCCCGGGTCGCCTCGGACACGGTCGGCGAGCAGCTGCCCGAGGGGTTCCAGACCGCCGAGTTCCTGCTCGCCCACGGCTTCGTCGACGCGGTCGTCCCGCGACCCGAGCTGCGGACGACGGTCGCACGCCTGCTGCGCCTCCTGCCGGTGGCGGCAGCCATGGAGGAGGACCATGCCGATCTCGACCGGACGTGGGGCCCGATCGGCGCGCTGTCCGGGCTCGCCGAGCGGTTCGGCGGCGCCGTGAGCGAGACGATCGGGATCGATGTCGACGCCGAGATGGAGGCAGGTGGCGGGAACGGCGGGCCGCCGGGCGCCGCGGCCGAGCGGCCGACGTCCCGGGAGCCCTCGTCCACGGATCCGACCTCGCGGAGGGATGCGCCATGACCGACGGACCCGCGCTCGTGGACGCGGCGCCGGCGTCGGCCGAGGCGATCGAGGCCGCGTGGCGCCGGGTGCAGCTGGCGCGCCATCCCCAGCGTCCCCGGCCCCTGGATCTCGTGCCGCTGATCTTCGGCGACTTCTTCGAGCTGCACGGCGACCGCGTCTTCGGCGACGACGCAGCCGTCGTCGGCGGGCCGGCCCTGCTCGACGGCCACCCGGTGATGGTGATCGGCCACCAGAAGGGCACCGATACCGAGTCGAACATCCTGCGCAACTTCGGTTCGCCCCACCCCGAGGGATTCCGCAAGGCACAGCGCCTGATGCGCCTCGCCGACAAGCTCGGGCTGCCGGTGATCACCTTCCTCGACACCGCCGGCGCATTCCCCGGTCCGGCCGCTGAGGAGCGGGGACAGGCGGAGGCGATCGCGTCGAGCATCAAGCTGATGACCGGCCTCCAGGTACCGATCGTGGTCGTCGTGCTGGGAGAGGGCGGCTCCGGAGGCGCGCTGGCAATCGGCGTGGGCGACGTCGTGCTGGCGCTCGAGAATGCGGTGTACGCGGTCATCAGCCCCGAGGGCTGCGCCTCCATCCTGTGGCGTTCGCGGGACGAGGCGAAGACGGCCGCGGCGGCGATGCGGATGACGGCCGATGACCAGGTGGATCTGGGTGTGGTGGACCTCGTTGTTGCCGAACCCGGAGAGGGCGCGCACACCGATCACCCGGCGACCGCCGCATCGCTGAAGGACGCCATCCTGTCCGCGCTGCGCCGGCTGGCCGGACGAGAGACGGACGAGCTGCTCGCGACCCGCTATGCTCGACTGCGCGGCATGGGCGCCTACCTCGAGACGGGCGCCGGCCCGAGCCGACCGCTGGAGGCGCCGTCCCTGCGCCGGCGGATCGGGCGCATCCTCCATCTTCCCGGCGTGCCGCGACGGCCGCGCTGGAGCGAGATCTGGCCGAGCGACGACGACGAGCACGAGCACGAGGGAGGGGTATGACCGACACCGACCGCGCCCTCGACGTCGTGGCTCGCGTCGCGACCGAGCTGCTGCCACAGCTCACCGAGCGCCTGGCGCGCCACGGCCTCGGCGAGATCGAGGTGGCCGACGGTGAGCTTCGGCTGCGTGTGGCCGCCCAACCCGTCGGCACGGCGCCGGTCGCGGGCACTGACGTCGGGCAGCCGGCCGCACGCGCCGGAGCAGCGGCATCGCCTCAACCCGCTGCCGAACCGGCGACCCTCGGCGTCACCTCGCCTGCGGTCGGCTTCTTCGTCTACGCCGATGGCCTCGGTCCCGGGCTCGCCGTTCGCAAGGGCGACCAGGTCGGCCAGGTCGAGATGCTCGGCGTTCGCCACGACGTCCGCGTGCCGCGGGGCGGCACCGTTCGCAACCTGGTCGCCGAGAGCGGGGAGGCAGTCGAATACGGGCAGGTGGTGGTCGAGCTCGAGCCGGTGGAGGCTCTGCGGTGAGCGTCGCGCTCGTGTTCAGCCCGCAGGGCTCGCAGGTCGTCGGCATGGGACGCGAGCTGGCGGAAGTCTCCGCGGCGGCACGCGCGGTCTTCAACGAGGCCGATGCGACCCTCGGCTGGTCGGTGCGCGCCACCTGCTGGGCCGGACCCGAGGAACGGCTGAACGACACGCGTCAGACCCAGCCGTGCCTCCTGGCCGCCTCGGTGGCCGCGCTGAGGGCGCTGGAGGAGCGCGAGGCGCCGGAGGTCGCGATGGTCGCCGGTCACTCGGTCGGCGAGTACGCGGCGCTCGTTGCCTCGGGCGTGCTCGAGCTTCCGGCAGCTCTCCGTCTCGTCGCCCGTCGCGGCGAGCTGATGTCCGCGGCCGACACCGACGGCGGCATGGCCGCGGTGATCGGCCTGGACCGCGGGTCGGTCGAGCGCGTGGTCGACGGGATGGCGCGCCCGACGGAGCTGGTGGTCGCCAACGACAACGCCCCGGGCCAGGTGGTCATCTCCGGCCGGCGGGACGCGCTGGCCGAGGCCGAGGCGGCGATGCGGGCCGCGGGGGCCCGGCGCATCCTTCGTCTGCCGGTCTCCGGCGCATTCCATTCACCCCTCATGGCGAGCGTGGCCGACGGCCTCGCCGAGGCATTCGAGGCGGAGACGTGGCGCGACGCCCGGATCCCGGTGATCAGCAACGTCACCGCCGAGCCGATCACCGACGCCGGACGGATCCGCGCGCTGCTGGCCGAGCAGGTGCGCTCCCCGGTGGAGTGGGTGCGAAGCGTGCAACGCATGGTCGCCGACGGCGTCGACACGCTGATCGAGCTTGGCTCGGGCACCGCGCTGGTCGGCATGGCCAGGCGCATCGCACCAGAGCTCAGCGCCGGCGCCGTCCACGACGCCGCGAGCCTGGACGCGACGGTCGACCTGCTGGCCGGGCGCGCCGGGGCGCCCGTCTCGTGATCGGCAAGGTCCTGATCGCGAACCGCGGTGAGATCGCGGTCCGCATCCTGCGCGCCTGCCGGGATCTCGGAATCCCGGCCGTCGTTGCCTACAGCGAAGCCGACCGGGAGACCCTGGCCGTGCGGCTCGCGGACGAGGCCATCTGCATCGGGCCGGCCGAGGCGCGGCGCAGCTATCTCAACCAGCCCGCGCTGATCAGCGCCGCCATGATCACCGGCTGCGACGCGGTGCATCCGGGCTATGGCTTCCTCAGCGAGGACGCCACCTTCGCCGAGGCGTGCGCGGCCCACGATCTGTCCTTCATCGGCCCGCGTCCGGAGGTCCTCGAGCGCTTCGCCAGCAAGTACGCGGTGCGGCGCATGCTCGCGGCCAACGGGCTGCCGACCGTCCCGGGCAGCCGCGGCATCGTGACCGACCTGCGAGACGCGCTGGACCAGGCTGCCGAGGCCGGCTACCCGGTGCTCCTGAAGCCCTCGGCCGGCGGCGGCGGCCGCGGCATGCGGCTCGTCCGCAGCCCGCGCGAGATGGAGACCTCGCTGCCCCTCGCCCGCTCGGAGGCGCAGGCGGCATTCGGCGACGACAGCGTGTACTTCGAGAAGTGGATCGAGGAGTCGCGCCACGTCGAGGTCCAGGTGCTTGTCGACCGGCACGGCAACGGGATCCACCTCGGCGAGCGCGACTGCAGCGTCCAGCGCCGTCACCAGAAGATCATCGAGGAGGGCCCCTCGCCGGCAATGGACGAGGCGTCGCGCGAGCGCCTGCGCGACCTCGCGATTCGCAGCGTGGTGGCCGCCGGCTACGAGAGCGCCGGCACGCTCGAGTTCCTGCTCGACGCGCAGGGGAACTTCTTCTTCATCGAGATCAACTGCCGAATCCAGGTCGAGCACCCGGTCACCGAGGCCCTCACCGGCGTCGACCTCGTGGCGGAGCAGATCCGGCTCGCGGCCGGCGAGCGCCTGTCGCTGCGCCAGGACGAGATCGAGATCCGCGGCCACGCCATCGAGTTCCGGATCAACGCCGAGGACCCCGGCGACAACTTCAGCCCGCAGACCGGCGAGATCGAGAGCCTCGTGCTGCCGGGCGGACCCGGCGTGCGGGTCGACACGCACCTGTATGCCGGCTACGAGGTCCCGCCGTTCTACGACAGCCTGCTGGCCAAGGTCATCGTGTCGGGCGACACGCGCGAGATGGCGCTGGCGCGCTCCCGTCGTGCGCTGGCCGAGCTCGAGATCGGCGGGATTCGGACCAACGTGCCGTTCCACCGAGGCATCATCGACAACCAGGCGTTCCTCGACGCGCGGGTGAGCACGAACCTGCTCGACCGGGTCGGCCCGGCGGCATTCGTGGGGTCCTAGGGCGCGACATGCGGGACAGCAACGGCATCCACGATTGGGAGCACAGACGGCCGATGAGGCGCCGATGACGACCGACGCGACCACCAGCGCGAGCACCTTCAGCGCGCCGCTGGAGGCGGCCGATATCATGCGGGTCCTGCCGCACCGCTACCCGTTCCTCCTCGTCGATCGCGTCGTGGAGCTGGAGCCGGGGCGGCGCGCCGTCGGGATCAAGCAGGTGACCGCCAACGAGCCGCAGTTCACGGGGCATTTCCCGGGGCGGCCGATCATGCCGGGCGTCCTCATGGTGGAGGCGCTGGCCCAGACGGCCGGCATCGCCGTCCTCACCCTCGACGCCTATCGCGGCAAGCTCGGGCTCTTCGCCGGCATCGACGAGTGCCGCTTCAAGCGGATGGTGGTGCCCGGCGACACCCTGCGCCTGGAGGTCACGGTGGAGAAGCTGCGCGGCATGTTCGGCCGCGTGCGGGCGGTGGCCAGCGTCGACGACGAGGTAGCGGTGGAGGCCGTGCTCAGCATCATCATCCCGCGCGACCAGGACCTCGGTGGCGGACAGCCCGATGCGTGAGGGCGAGCGCCGCGTGGTGGTCACCGGCATGGGGGCCCTGACCCCCATCGGCAACGACGTCACGTCATTCTGGGACAGCCTGGTGAACGGGCGAAGCGGCATCACCCGCATCACGCTATTCGATCCGTCACGGGTCGCGAGCCAGGTGGCAGGCGAGATCAAGGGCTTCGATGCGGACGCGGTGATGCCGAAGAAGGAGGTCCGTCGCAACGACCGCTACGTCCACTTCGCGTGGGCGGCCGTCGCCGAGGCGATGGCCGACGCCAAGCTCGAGAACCCGATCACGGACGAGGCGCTGGCCTGGCGGACCGGGGCGATCATCGGCTCGGGCATCGGCGGCATCAACACCATGATCCGCGACGTCACCGAGGCGGTGATCGAGGGGATCGACAAGGTCGGCCCGTTCCTGGTGACCGCCATGATCCCCGACATGGCGGCCGGCTACGTGGCGATCTACGCCAACGCGCGGGGCCCGAACTACGCGATCGTCAGCGCCTGCTCGACCGCGAACCATGCCATCGGCGACTCCCTGAACATCATCCGGCGTGGCGATGCGGACGTGATGATCGCGGGCGGCGCGGAGGCGGGCATCGGCGAGATCCCGGTCGCTGCATTCAGCGCCATGCGAGCGCTGTCGACCAAGCGCAACCACGAGCCCGAGAAGGCGTCGCGGCCGTTCGATGCGGAGCGCGACGGATTCATCATGGCCGACGGCGCGGGGGTCCTGGTCCTGGAGGAGCTCGAGCACGCGCGCGCCCGCGGCGCCACCATCCATGCCGAGGTGGCCGGCTACGGCGCCACGGACGACGCCTCGCACATCACCCTGCCGGCTCCCGGCGGCCGCGGCGCGGTGGAATCCATGCGCGTCGCCATCGCCGACGCGGACCTCACCATCGACGACATCGACTACATCAACGCCCACGGCACCTCCACGCCGCCGAACGACCGATCCGAGACGGCAGCCATCAAGACGCTGTTCGGCGAGCGGGCCTACCGGGTCCCGGTGAGCAGCACGAAGTCGATGACCGGCCATCTCATGGGAGCCGGCGGCGGAGTCGAGGCAATCGCCACCATCCAGTCGATCAAGACGGGCATCGTGGCGCCCACGATCAATCTCGAGCACCCGGACCCCGAGTGCGACCTCGACTACGTGCCGAACGAGGCGCGCGAGGTCGAGGTCGAGATCGGCATGAGCAACAGCTTCGGGTTCGGAGGCCACAACGCCACCCTCGTCTTCCGGCGGTTCGACGGCTGATGTCCGACCCCGATCCGATCCTGGCGGCGGTCGACCTGCTGGCGCCCGCCTTCAGCGAGGCAGGGCTCGATGAGCTGGAGCTCGAGGTCGGCGACCTCCACGTCCGGCTGGCGCGTCCGCGCGCGGCCACGCCATCGGCAACGGCTCCCGTCGCGGTTGCGCAGGGCGGGGCCGGGCCCGCCGCGGTGTCGGGAGATGGCCTGACCCCGTTCGGGGAGCCGAGCCCAGGCATGCGCTTCGTTTCCGCGCCGCTGACCGGTGTCTGGTATCCGGCGCCGTCACCCGGCGCGCGGCCGTACGTGACCGAGGGCGACGAGATCGCCTCGGGCCAGGTCGTGGGCCTGATCGAGGCCATGAAGCTGTTCAACGAGATCAAGGCCGACGTGGCGGGGACCGTGCATCGGGTCCTCGTCGAGAACGGGACGCTGGTGAAGCGGAAGCAGCCCCTGCTCGAGATCGACCCGGCATGACCACAGCCACACCGCCCCGAGGAGCACCCGAATGACGAACGCGCTGATCACCGGCTGGGGCATGTACGCGCCATCCAGGATCATGTCGAACCACGACCTGGAGAACCTGGTCGACACGTCGGACGAATGGATCGTCAGCCGCACCGGCATCCGCGAGCGTCGCATCGCGGCCGATGACGAGACGACGACCACCCTGAGCGTGCACGCCGCCCGCGACGCGCTGGCCGTCGCCGGAATGGCGCCCGAGGAGCTCGATCTCGTGATCCTGGGGACCTGCTCGCCGGACTACTACATGCCCGCGACCGCGGTGCTCGTGGCCCACGAGCTGGGCGCGACCCGCGCGGCCGGCTTCGATCTCATGGCGGCCTGCTCCGGGTTCGTCTTCTCGCTGGCCACCGCCACCGCGTACGTCCGTTCCGGCATGTATCGCAATATCCTCGTCATCGGGGTCGAGCTGCTCAGCCGCTTCCTCGACTACACCGATCGCAACACCTGCGTCCTGTTCGGCGACGGCGCGGGAGCGGTCATCGTCTCGGCCTCCGACGCGCCCGGCGGGTTGCTGGGCATGGACATGTACAGCGACGGCAGCGGGAAGGAGGGGATCATCTTCCCGGCCGGCGGATCGGCCTGCCCGACCACGCCGAAGACGGTCGCCGAGGGCGGGCATTTCGTCCACATGGCCGGCAAGGAGGTGTACCGCTACGCCACGCGCCAGCTGGCGGAGTCGGCCAGGGCGGCGCTGCGCGACGCAGGTCTGACCGTCGGCGACGTCGACCAGTTCCTGTTCCACCAGGCCAACCTGCGGATCATCGAGAGCGTGCAGAACGCCGTCGGCATCCCGCCGGAGAAGACCTACCTGAACATCGAGAAGTACGGCAACACCTCGGCCGCATCGGTTCCGATGGCGCTGGTCGAGGCGGTCGCGGCCGGTCGCATCCAGCCCGGCGACCGGCTGCTGATGGTCGCCTTCGGCGCCGGCTACACGGCTGGTGCGGCAGTGGTCGAATGGACCGCCGATCCCCAGCGCGCATTCCTCGCACCGGGCGCGCAGACGCGCATGGACAAGCCGATGCGCGAGCTGGCCGAGGTCGGGGCCTGATGTTCGACCTCAGCGGCAAGTCGGCGCTCGTCACCGGCGGCAGCCGCGGCCTGGGCCGGGCGATCGCGCTCGCCTTCGCGGGGCAGGGCGCCGACGTGGCGGTCAACTACCGGGGCAACGCCGAGGCCGCCGACGAGGTCGCCGGCCAGGTGACCGGCATGGGCCGGCGAGCGGTCACCGTCCAGGGCGACACCGGCGCAGGCCGTGACGCTTGCGAGGCGATCGTGAGGGCCGCGCTCGAGGAGCTCGGATCGATCGACATCCTGGTGAACAACGCGGGCATCACGCGCGACAACCTCCTGATGCGGATGGACGCCGAGGAGTGGGACGCCGTGATCGACACGAACCTCAGCGGCCCGTTCTGGATGACCCGCGCCATCGCGCGGCCGATGCTGAAGGCGCGCTCGGGCAGAATCATCAACATGAGCTCGGCCGCCGGGCGGATGGGCAACGCCGGCCAGGCCAACTACGCGGCGGCCAAGGCCGGGCTCATCGGCCTCACCAAGACGACGGCTCGCGAGCTGGCCAGCCGCGGCATCACCTGCAACGCCATCGCGCCGGGCCTGATCGAGACCGACCTCACCGCGGATCTGCCGCCGGGGGCGAGCGAGGCGCTGACCGGGATGACGCCGCTCGGGTACATCGGCGCCGTCGACGACGTCGCCGCCGCCGCCGTGTACTTCGCCTCCGACGAGGCACGCTACGTCACGGGGCAGGTCCTCGGCGTGGACGGCGGCATCGTCATGGGATCCTGACGGGCACCGATAGACACGCCTCTGCGGCCCGTCGCTTGCTACGACCTAGAATCGAACCGGACCCCACGCAAGCGATTGCGGACTCACCGAGAGGAGATCGAATGCTCACCCTGCGCTCCATCCTGCGTCCGACGCGCGTCGTCGACGCGCACTGCGACATCCCGTGCGGCGTCTATGACCCTGAGCAGGCCCGCATCGAGGCGGAATCGTGCCTGCGGATCATCGAGAAGTACGAGGGCAGCGACGACGCTCTGTTCAAGGCCCGCTGCATCCACGTCAAGGAGGAGCGCGCGGAGCTCGTGAAGCACCACCTCGACGTGCTATGGCACGACTACTTCAAGCCGGAGCACCTCGAGAAGTACCCCGACCTGCACGAGACGTTCTGGAAGGCCACGAAGCAGGCCTCGAAGGTGAAGCAGTCGCTCGACCTCGGCGCGGCGAAGGAGCTGCTCTCGATGATCGACACGATCGACGAGATGTGGAAGGCGACCGGCGGCGCAGAGAAGACCCGCGTTAACGGGCGCCCGTCGTAGACCGATGCGCCGGCTGGGCCTGATCTGGCCCATCCTCGGTCTCCTCGCGCTCGTCGCGGCGCGCGAACGCCTCGACGTGGTCCAGGTGCGGGGCCGATCCATGGCCCCGACCCTCCTTCCCGGCGACCGCCTCCTCGTGGCCAGGCTTCCGCCGAGAGCCGGCGACGTCGTGCTGGCGGCAGATCCCCGTGCGCCGGAGCGAGAGCTGATCAAGCGGGTGTCGGGTCTGGACGCGGCCGGCGTCAGGTTACGCGGCGACAACCCGGCCGCCAGCACCGATGAGCGTTCGTTCGGGGCCGTTCGCGCCGAGAGCGTTGCGTGGCGCGTCATCGCGCGCTACTGGCCCATTCCCCGCATCGGGTTTATCTCGCCCGCACCGATGCCGGTCGATCCCTTGGAGCTCGGGGGAGAGCCGGCATGTGCGTTCCCCGAATCGCTCGTCGCGGGGGAGTGACCGCGATCAGGCCGCCGGATCGGGCTCCATGGCGACCGGCAGCGACTCCGCCGCCCAAGGGCTGAACGTGGCCCCGGGCCTCCACCCCTGGTACTTCGCGGCCACGAGCTCACGGGCCCGCAGATCCTCCGCGGCGTCGGACACGACCCACGCGCGACCAGCGAGCGTCGTCCCGCCGATCCGGACGCGGACCCGCGGTTCAACCCGCAGGTTGCGCACCCACTGCGCGCGCTCGCGTCCACCCGCCAGGAAGTAGACGCGCTCGCCGTCGGTCGCGAACCAGATCTCGATCGTGCGCGGCCGACCTGATGTACGGCCGGTGGTCTGGAGGTGGCAGACCGCGTCGCCGGCGTGGGCGGCGAGCACCTCGGCCGGGGTCATCCGGCCGTGACGGCCAGCCGAAGTGCCTCGACGCAGTCCGGCACGTCCGCCGGCAGAAGCTCGACGCCGGCGCCCGCCTCGGCGGCCACCAGCTGGGCGCTGCCGGGCCGCGGCCGGACCGCCAGCCGGGCGTCGGGGACCCGCTGCCGGAGGAAGTCGAACACGGGCCCGAGCCCGGCGTCGCCGAACTCGGCTCGCACGGCGTCGGTGTCGACCACCACGAGCTGCGGCGTTCGCAGGATGACCGCCTGGTGGAGCCGGGCGGCGTCGTTGTAGAAGAAGGCGATCGCGCGGTCCAGGCGTTCGTCGAGGGCCGCCGCGAGGTCGCGGTCGCGCGTGAGGCAGTACACGATCGGCGGCGAATCCATCGGCTTCGGAAGGGTAGCAGCCGACCGGGCGGTACAATCATCGGCCCATGACCGCCACCACGCCCGCGCGCGCCACCAGGGTTCGCGACCTCACCACCGGCCGCCACCAGCATCTCGGCTCGCTGCTCGGCCGGGTGTGGCCGGTCGACGCGGTCGGCGTCGAGGAGCGCGCCGCGTCCCTCGCGAAACGCTCGATCAAGCGCGAGGCGAAGCTGTGGGCGCTCGACCTTGCCATCCGCATGATGGACCTCACCACCCTCGAGGGAAAGGACACGCCGGGCAAGATCCGCGCGCTGGCCGGGAAGGCGCGGCGCCCCGATCCCACCGACCCGAGTATCCCGTCGGTGGCGGCGCTGTGCGTGTACCCGAACATGATCACGACCGCGGTCGAGGCGCTGAAGGGGTCGGGCGTCAAGGTCGCCGCGGTGGCCACCTACTTCCCGTCGGGCCAGGCGCCGCTGGAGGTGAAGCTCGCAGACGTGCGTGCCGCCGTCGAGCTCGGGGCCGACGAGATCGACATGGTCATCGACCGCGGCGCATTCCTCGCCGGCGACTACGCGGCGGTGTACGACGAGATCGTGGCGGTCAAGGAAGCCTGCGGCGACGCGCACCTCAAGGTCATCCTCGAGACCGGTGAGCTCGAGACCTACGACAACGCGCGGCGAGCCTCGGTCCTGGCCATGGCCGCGGGCGCCGACTTCATCAAGACCTCCACCGGCAAGGTGCAGCCCGCCGCCACGTTGCCGGTGACCCTCGTCATGCTCGAGGCGATCCGCGACTTCCACGCGCAGACCGGCCGGGTGGTTGGGATGAAGCCGGCCGGCGGCATCCGCACCGCCAAGGAGGCGATCAGCTACCTGGTCGTCCTGTACGAGACGCTCGGCCCGCAGTGGATGACGCCGGACCTCTTCCGCTTCGGCGCCTCCAGCCTCCTGAACGACGTGCTCATGCAGATCCGCAAGGAGCGCACCGGCCGCTACAGCGGCGGCGACTACTTCACCCTCGACTGATCCCAGGATCGCCCCATGCCGATCGACGTGGCGCCGGGCACGCTCCAGGTGTGGTCCGACCTCGGCTGCCCGTGGTCGCACGTGGTCGTCTGGCGCCTGTGGGACGGGCGTCGCCGGCTCGGCCTCGAGGGGCGAGTCACGCTCGACCACCACGCCTTCCCGCTCGAGCTGTTCAACAACGAGCCGACCCCGCGCTGGCATGTCGACGTCGAGGCGCCGGTCGCCCGGGAGCTCGCCCCGCGAGCGGGCTGGCAGCCGTGGTCGGCGCCGGACTCGGCCTGGCCGGTCACGCTCCTGCCCCCGATGGAGGCGGTGCAGGCCGCCAGGCTGCAGTCGCTTCGCGCCGCCGAGGCGCTTGACCGTGGGCTGCGGCGGGCCCTGTTCGGCGAGAGCCGCTGCATCAGCCTTCGGCACGTCATCCTCGAGGTGGCCGGCGAGACCGATGCGGTCGACGTGGCAGCCCTCGCCGTGGCGCTCGACGAAGGCCGCGCGCGACGCGCGCTGATCGACGACTGGCGCACGGCGCAGGGCGAGGAGGTGCGGGGGTCAGCCCACGTCTTCGCGCCGGGCGGGGCGAACGCGCAGAACCCGGGCATCGGCATCGGCTGGAAGGACGACGGCAGTCCCTTCGGTCGCTATTGGATCGATCACGACGACCCGGCCGCGATCGATGACCTCCTCCGGCGAGCGGCCGGCGAGTGACGCGCGATCCGCGGCGCCCGATCTCACAGACGCCCGGCCAGGCGCGTTCCATCAACGTGCAGCTCCCGCCGTTCGAGACGCTGGTGAATGCCCACGCCGCCGAGCTCCACCGGTTCCTCGTCGCGTGGATCGGCCAGGCGGACGCCGAGGACTGCCTCCAGGAGACCTTCATGTCCGCGCTTCGCGCCTATCCCAGACTTCGCACCGCCGACAACCTGCGGGCATGGCTGTACACCATCGCGCAGCGCAAGGCGACCGACGCCGCCCGACGGCGGACACGCCGCCCCCAGACCAGCATGGACGGCGTCGATCCGGTGGCACCGGCCGCGCCGGAGCCCGCCGACGATGGTCTGTGGCGGCAGGTCGGGGCGCTTCCGCCGAAGCAGCGGACCGCAGTCGTGCACCGCTACGCCCTCGATCTCACGTACGCGGAGATCGGCCAGCGCATGGGTACCACCGAGGAGGCGGCGCGGCAGAACGTGAGCGCCGGGCTGAAGCGGCTGCGCCTCGAGGTGACGCGATGACCGACGACCTCGACCGCCGGCTGGCCCCGCCGCCGACCGTGCCGCTCGACCTCGGGGCGTTCCGGACCGCCCTGGCGCACCGAGCCGATGCGGAAGGCCTGCTCGACGTGGCATACGCGTCGTACGACTCGCCGCTCGGCCGCCTCACGGTGATCGTCACCCCGCGCGGATTGGTGCGGCTCTCGTATCCGGGTGAGCCGGTCGAGTCGCAGCTCGACGAGCTCGCCGATCGGATCTCGCCCAGGATCCTCGAGGCTCCGGAGCGAACCGATGACGTCCGCCGCCAGCTGGACGCCTACTTCGCCGGCCACCGTCGGTCGTTCGAGGTGCCGATCGACTGGCGCCTCGTGCGCGGATTTGCAGGCCACGTCCTGCGCGCCACGGCGCGCATCCCGTTCGGGGAGACGTCCAGCTACGGAGAGGTGGCCGCCGCCGCCGGATCGCCGAACGCGTATCGCGCGGCCGGCAACGCGCTCGGCTCGAACCCGGTCCCGATCGTGGTGCCGTGTCACCGTGTGCTTCACGCCGGCGGTGGGCTGGGGGGATACACGGGAGGCCTCGACCGCAAGCGCTACCTGCTCACGCTGGAGGGCGCGCTGCCGGGGTGAGGGAACGCTCGAGGCCCGCAGACCGTCAGGCGAGCGGACAGACCATCATCACGGAGGTATCGCTGGTGACGACGCGCTCCCATCGTCTTGCCGCCCTGGCGCTCGCCGTCGTGCTGTGCGCCGGGTGCGCGGCCGATTCCGGTGCCTCGGACCCGGCCTCGTCCCTGCCGGGCGCGGCCGGTCTGCCGCGTCTCGTGATCGCGGACGGCCCGATCACGGAGCCCGGCATGAGCGTGGCCGACGCACTCGGTCACCAGGCCACCGACGACCTCGTCACGGTGACCGGCGCGCTGTTCGTGGACCCGGACGGCACCGTGCGGCTGTGCGACGCCATCGCGGAGTCGTTCCCGCCGCAGTGCGGCGGTGACCGCATCGTGGTCGAGGGCCTGGATCTCGCCGCCGTGGCCGGCCTGCAGACCGAGGGCGACGTCAGCTGGGCGGAGGGGGTGACCCTGTTCGGCTCGGTCGAATAGAACCGGCGCGAAACAACTCGTCCGCCGCCGCGCCGACCATGGGCCGACGGATGAGCGGATCGTTCACCGAGCCGGCTTGCACTGCGTCAATTGCCCCATGGATGGGCGAGCCGTTCACGGCAATCCCGCCGCGCGCCACCTGTTGTGAACCAATCGTCGATCGATCGTCGATCGTGTGGGTGATCGCCGGCGCGTGTGAACGATTGGGGCATCGATCGTGCGGCGCTCGTCCGGTGCGATAATCGACGCGCATGACGCTCACCAAGAAGCCCGACCAGCGCCCCGCGCCGAACGCGTGGGGACTCGTGGGCGGCGACAACCCGTGGGAGTACGCCCCGGCCCCGGAGTCGACGGATCACATCCGGATCGAGCCCGAGTACGGCCTGTTCATCGGCAACGAGTTCGTCCGCTCCAGGCCGCGCAAGACCTTCACCGTCATCAATCCGGCGACGGAGGAGCCGATCGCGAAGGTGGCGCACGCCTCGAAGGCGGACGTGCACCGCGCGGTGATGGCGGCCCGCGAGGCGCATCGGTCCAGCTGGGCGAAGCTGCCGGGTCGCGAGCGGGCGAAGTACCTGTATCGGATCGCCCGCATCCTCCAGGAGCGGAGCCGCGAGTTCGCGGTCGTCGAGAGCATGAACTCCGGCAAGCCGATCAAGGAGTCGCGCGACGTGGACGTCCCGCTCGCCGCGGCGCACTTCTTCTACTACGGTGGCTGGGCCGACAAGCTCGACTACGCGTTCCCGAACCGCGATCCACGGCCGCTGGGGGTCGCCGCGCAGGTCATCCCCTGGAACTTCCCACTGCTGATGCTGGCCTGGAAGATCGCGCCGGCCCTGGCCGCGGGGAACACCGTCGTCCTCAAGCCGGCCTCCACCACGCCACTCACCGCCTACCTCTTCGCCGATGTCGTTCGCCAGGCCGACCTGCCGCCAGGGGTCGTGAACATCATCACCGGGCCGGGCGAGATCGGCATGGAGCTGGTCCGCCATCCGGAGGTGAACAAGGTCGCGTTCACCGGCTCGACCGCGGTCGGGAAGATGATCGCCCGGGCGGTGGCCGGGACCGATAAGAAGGTCACCCTCGAGCTGGGCGGCAAGGCGGCCAACATCGTGTTCGACGACGCGCCGCTCGACCAGGCGATCGAGGGCATCATCAACGGCATCTACTTCAACCAGGGCGAGGTGTGCTGCGCGGGCTCGCGGCTGTTCGTGCAGGAGAGCGTCTACGAGCCGTTGATCGACAAGCTGAAGAACCGCCTCTCGACGCTGCGCGTCGGCGATCCGCTCGACAAGAACACCGACGTGGGAGCCATCAACTCGGCCGGCCAGCTGGCCAAGGTCCAGGAGCTCGTGGAGTCCGGGATCGCCGAGGGGGCCGAGATCTTCCAGCCCGACTGCGAGCTCCCGACGCGCGGGTTCTTCTTCCGCCCCACCCTGTTCACCGGTGTGTCGCAGTCGCACCGCATCGCGCAGGAGGAGATCTTCGGCCCGGTCCTGTCGGTCCTCACCTTCCGGACGCCGGAGGAGGCGATCGAGAAGGCGAACAACACGCCCTACGGGCTGTCCGCCGGGGTGTGGACCGAGAAGGGCAGCCGCATCTTCAAGATGGTCAACGCCATGAAGGCCGGGGTGGTGTGGGCCAACACGTTCAACCGCTTCGACCCGACCAGCCCGTTCGGCGGCTACAAGGAGTCGGGCTACGGCCGCGAGGGCGGGATCCACGGCCTGGGCGCCTACCTCGACCTGTCCGGGAACGGCCGGTGATGGACGCCTGATGGCCACGCGTCGTGCCGGCACCCGGACGAAGCGACCCGCCGCCGCGGTGCTCCCGCAGCGGGCCGCGCAGCCCTTGGCCACGACGAACGGCACCAGTGCCAATGGGGACCGGATCGGGGTGCGCAAGACGTACAAGCTGTACATCGGCGGCGCGTTCCCACGGACCGAGTCCGGACGCGCATACGAGGTCTTCGGCGCACGCGGCGAGCTGCTCGCCAATGCCTGCCGCGGAACGCGCAAGGACATCCGGGAAGCGGTGCGCGCGGCGCGCATGGCGCAGGCGGGCTGGTCGGCCAAGACGGCCTACAACCGCTCGCAGATCCTGTACCGCATCGCGGAGCTGATGGAGGGCCGCCGGGACCAGTTCGTGGCCGAGGTGATGGCCGCTGAGGGCGTCTCGAAGGCGCGCGCCACGCGGACCGTCGACGCGGCGATCGACCGCTGGGTGTGGTACGCCGGCTGGGCCGACAAGTACTCCCAGGTGATCGGCACGGTCAACCCGGTGGCCGGCAGCTACTTCAACTTCAGCGTGCCGGAGCCGACCGGCGTGGTCGGCATCATCGCCCCCGAGGCCTCGAGCCTGCTCGGGCTGGTGAGCCGGCTGGCGCCGGTCATCGTGAGCGGCAACGCAGCAGTCGTGGTCGCGTCGGAGGCGCGGCCCCTGGCGGCCGTGACGCTGGCCGAGGTGCTCGCCACGTCCGACGTCCCCGGCGGCGTGGTCAACCTGATCACCGGGCTGCGTCGCGAGCTGGTCGGCCACCTGGCCGGGCACATGGACGTCAACGGGCTGGACGCCTTCGGCGCCGATCCGGACGACGGTCCCGCCCTGGAAGAGGCGGCGGTCGAGAACGTGAAGCGCTTCGTCCGGCCGCGGGCCGGTGGCTTGGATCGCTACGACTGGATGGCCGATGCCGCCCAGTCGCCGTATCTCATCGGCGAGTTCGTCGAGATCAAGACCGTCTGGCACCCGATCGGCGCGTAGTCCTGATCGTCTCCACGATAGATACGATCGACTCGATGCGCGTAGAGCCAGCCACGTCGAGCGGTCAATCGCGCGTACCGCGTGAGCGCATGAGCGGGGCGACGAACCAGAACCACGCGAACCAGCCAGCGTTGGCGGCTGCGATGACACCCGCCAGCACGCCGCCGACGAGCGTCTCGACAACGAGGTAGACCGTCAGCGCGATACCGATCGCCACGAGCACGGTGGCGGCGATCGTGAGGCGGTTCGACCGGTACAGCCATCGCTCCTTGTCGAGCTCCCGGAATCGCAGTCGATGGTCGAGCGTGGGCGCCACGAGCAGGGCCAGCCCGGCACTCACCGACAAGAACGCGCCGAGGTAGAGGAGTCGCTCGAGGCCGCCCAGCTCTTCGGAGAACTCGAACGGCAGCAGGATGAGGAAGCCGAACAGGATCTCGACGCCGGGGAGGATGACTCTGATCTCCTCGAGCAGCTCGGACAGCTCGCGGTCGACTCTCTCCTTCTGCGACTCGCCCGGTGCTGGCCCGCGCGTTGTGTCGGCGCCTTCGGGCTGACCGGCGCCGGGCTCCTTGCCCTCGGACTGAGCGCGTCGATCGCTCACAGCCAGCCGCGGCGCCGGAAGAAGAGCACCATCCCACCGAGGATGGTGAGCATCACGACCATGATCGTCCAGAACGCGAGCGGGCTGCCCTCGCCCGGGAAGTGCACGTTCATGCCGAACACGCTCGCCACCAGGGTCAGGGGCAGCAGGATCACGCTCACCGCGGTCAGGACGCGCAGCCCGTCGTTCAGCCGATGCGACAGGACCGACTCGTTCGTGCTCTCCAGCCCGTTCGCGATCTCCATGAAGTTCTCAAGCACGTCCCAGATGCGCTCCGAGGCGTCCGTCAGGTCGTCGAAGTAGATGTCGAGGTCTTCCGTCAGGTAGCGCTGCTTGGCGCGCTCGAGCGCGCGAAAGACCGCCCGCTGCGGCCTGATCACGGCGCGGAAGTTGATGATCTCCTGCTTGGCGTTGCTGATCTCGCGCACGATCTCGGACGAGCGGTTGCCCTCGAAGATGTCATCCTCCAGCCGGCGCAGCTTGCGTCCGAGCTGCCCGAGCATCGGGAAGCTGGCGTCGACGCATCGGTCGAGGATCTCGTACAGCAGGTGCCCCGAGCCCTTGCTCATCAGCTCCTCGCGGACCTCCTCACGCGTTCTGGTGCGTTCGAACAGGGCGGGGAGCGGCAGGATCTCCTCGTTCGGCAGGGTGATCACGTAGTCGGGGCCGACGAAGATGTCCAGCTCGGCCGCGTGAAGCCTCCCACGCTCCTTGTCGAAGCGCGGGAACTGCATGACGAGGAAGAGGTACTCCTCGTATTCGTCGACCTTCGGCCGCTGGTTGTGGCTGGCGACGTCCTCGAGGTCGAGCTCGTGGAAGCCGAAGTTCTCACCCAGCCACATCCGGTCGGCCAGCCGAGGCTCATCGATGTTCACCCAGCGCAGCGCGCGGGTCTCGACGATCTCGGGGCGCGGCTGGAGGAGCGGCTCCTCCTCCCCGTCCATGGCCGGGGCGGTCAGAGAGCGCCGGAGGCGGCGGGGCAGCACGCGCTGCAAGCTCGATCCGCGCTCAGTTCCCGGTCTTACCTCCGCCATACCGGGATCATGGCACGTCGCCGATCAGGACGAAGGTCTCGCGGTTTCCCTGGCGCGGGCTCGGTGGCGAGCGACCTTTGCGCGGTTGCCGCAGGTCCGCATATCGCACCATCGGCGTCGGCCGGCCGGTGAGTGATCGGTGAACCTCCAACGACAGTCATCGGCGGCACAGATCCGGAGGCGATCGACATCGTGGTCTGCCACGAAGTGGGCGAGCGATCCGGCGATCGCGGCTCGCGCCTGGTCGAGCTCGTCGCCGACCTGCCCGACCGTGAACCGTGTCCCGTCGGGACTCGCCTCGAGCCGATGGTGATGCGTGCCGTCGCGCAGCACCCGGTTCAGACGGCGCACCTGGGTGACGGACGGCCGGTGGTCGTCGACGAGGCGGCCGGTCGTGTCGCGGACCAGGTCACGGAGCTCACGGAAGGCAGGGAGCGCCCGCTCCAGCGCCGTGGCGGGAGAACGCTTCCGGAGCAGGCCGTTCGCGGTCAGCCAATCGCCCAGCCCGGACGCGTCGGCGAGGTCGTCGATCGAGTCGCCACCGGGGCCATGCAACGTGTTGGCGAAGTCGATGAACAGCTCTGCATCGTCGAGGTCGGGCTCCGGCGTGGAGTCGTGGAGTTCAGTCATGGGTAACCAGTATACCAGCCTTGACAAGTTACCCAACCGGGCGTACGCTCCTCCTGTAACCGGAAGCAAAGCATTCAGAAGTTACAGGGAGATGGAACCGTGATGGAGCTGTTGGCCGTGGTCGGGTCGCTCGCCCTGATCGCGATCGCATCCGTCCTGGGCGGCGCCGACAGCCGGCCGCGCCTGGACGACGAGCCGCATCGGTCGATCTGAGGAGGAGGTCGCATGGAACGAAGGAGCTATCGGTCCACCAGCCTGGTCCACCTCCTGGCGGAGATTCACCAGCAGGAGCTGCTGGCGGAGGCCGAGCGCCGTCGCCGCCCCCATCCGAGCGGCCGCCGCCGCACCTTCCTCGGCCTGCCGCTTCCTGGACGCCGTCAGCGCGCCTGACCCACGGGCGGGGCCGCCCTAGAATTGCGCGATGCCCCGACCTCGAAGCGTGTCGCGAAGCGGCGACGCGGTAATCAGCAATGCCGAGCTCGCGCGGATCTTCAACGAGATCGGCGACATGCTCGACATCCAGGGGGAGGTCGTCTACAAGGCGGTCGCCTATCGGCGCGTGGCCGATGCGGTCGAGCGCTACCCCGATGACGTGGCGTCGCTCTTTCAACGCGGCGAGCCTCCGAAGCTTCCCGGCGCCGGCCCGGCGCTGACCGCCAAGCTGGCCGAGCTGTCCGAGACCGGCCGGCTGGAGTATCACGAGCGGTTGCGGACCCAGGTGCCGGACGGGCTGCTCGAGATCCTGCACATCCCCGGCGTCGGCCCCAAGACGGTCCGCCTGCTGCACGTCGAGCTGGGCATCGACTCCGTCGAAGCCCTCCGAGCGGCGGCGGAGGAGGGACGGCTGCGCCATGTGAAGGGCCTGTCGGAGCGGACCGAGACCAACATCATCGACGGCATCGCCCGCATGGCGCGCACGTACGACCGCATGCTCATCCACGACGCCGATGCGCTGGTCGCCGGCATCATCGAGCGCCTGCGAGAGGCTCGGGGCGTGCGGCGGATCGAGCCGGCCGGCTCGCTGCGCCGTCGACAGCCGACGATCGGCGATCTCGACATGCTGGCAGCCGTCGACGATCCGCCCGCGGTGATCGCTGCACTGGACCGGCTGCGCGAGGTGGACAAGGTCGTCGCCGCCGGCACGGACAAGACCAGCATCATCCTGGCCGACGGCCCGCGCGTCGATCTCATGGTCTGCCCTCCCGAGGCGTGGGGCACTCACCTCGTCCACTTCACCGGCAACAAGGATCACAACATTGCCCTGCGCGGCATGGCGCTCGATCGCGGCTGGTCGCTGTCCGAGAAGGGCTGGAAGGTGATCGACACCGGCGAGCTGCTGCTCGACGCCGAGGAGTCCGACGTGTACGAGCGCCTCGGGTTGCCGTGGATCCCGCCGGAGATGCGCCAGGGCGACGGCGAGATCGAGGCCGCGCTGGCGGGAACGCTGCCGGTGCTGGTGACGCACGACGACGTGCGTGGCGACACCCACACCCACTCGGACTGGACCGATGGCGTGGACTCGATCGAGGTCATGGCACGCGCGGCCCGCGACCACGGCCATCAGTACATCGTGCTGACCGACCACTCGCCGTCGCTCGGGGTCACGCGGGGCCTGACGCCGGATCGAGTGGAGGAGCAGCGGTCCGAGATCGCCCGACTCAACGGCGAGCTGGCCCCGTTCCGCATCCTGCACGGGACCGAGCTCGAGATCCGCGCCGATGCGACGCTCGACTACCCGGACGAGCTGCTGGCCCGGTTCGACGTCGTCATCGCCAGCATCCACACCGGCCGGGGCCAGTCGTCCGAGCAGCTCACGCGCCGTGCACTGGCTGCGATCGAGCACCCGCACGTTGACGTCCTGGCGCACCCCTCCGGTCGCATCGTGAACCGGAGGGATCCACTGCCTCTCGACTGGCCGCGGCTGTTCGAGGCGGCGGCACGCAGCGGAACGGCGCTCGAGATCAACGGCAGTCCGCGCCTCGATCTCGACGACTCGCTTGCCCGCGCGGCGGGGCGGGCGGGGGCGCGGCTGACCCTCGCATCCGATGCGCACCGGACCGAGGAGCTGACCCAGCAGCGGTATGCGGTCGACCTCGCCCGGCGGGCGTGGCTGCGGGCCGACCAGCTGCTGGCGACGCGCACGGCGGACGAGCTCCTGGCCGACCTGTCGTGATCACGCGGCTGTTCGGGAGTCGGCAGCGGGTCACGGTCCTTCGGCGCATCGACCGCCCCGGGGCGGCAGCGCTCGCCATCGGCCAGGCCGTGGTCGCTGCGGCCGGATGGTTCGCCGAGCCCTTGTGGCTGGCCGTCGCAGTCGCCGCCCAGCTGGCCCTCGGCGGCGTCGGCGCCATCCGCGTCCTCGGTCCCGCCCGCGGCGACCTCGGGCTGGCCCGCTACGCCATCCCCGCCACGGCCGGCATCGCCGCCACGCTGTTCGGGCGGCTCATTCCCGGCGGCCTGAGCCTGCTGCTCGTTCCGATCGTGGCGGTGCTGCTGTGGTCGATCACGTACCTCGAGCTGAGGGCCGAGCGGGGGACGGGGGGCCAGACCCTGCGCGACCTGGGACTGACCGCCATCGTGTTCACCGGCGCGGCCGGCATCCTCGACCTGTTCGGGCCGCAGACCTGGCCGACGCCGCTCGTGCTCGTCGGCCTGCTCAGCCTGCCGCCCGCCTTCCGGGCTGCGGAGGCTCGCGAGACGATGGGTGCCGAGGGATTCGGCCAGGCGTTGCTCCAGGTGCTGGCCGTCGTCCAGGTCGGCGTCGGCGCGGTCCTGCTCGGCGTGTCGGTGCTGGTCTCGGCGGCGCTGATGGCGCTCGCGTTCTACACCTGGACCGGCGCCGTGGACGCCCTGCGAGGCGGCGCATCGGGTCGCTCGGTGGTGGTGGAGTTCGGCGGATTGGTGCTCCTCGGGCTCTTCGTCGGCCTGCTCCTGTATCGGCCCTGACGCCCTCGGACAAGCCCGCGTTGACACCCCCCATGGCCGGTGGTACAAGGGTTCGCCCTTGGCCGGATCGGCCGGGCCCCCCTTGCATTGGAGACGCTCACCACGCTCATGGCTGTTGGAGAGGCTGACACCACCACCCGACAACGACGGCAGCTCGCCGATGCCGCGATCGCACACGCGACGCGCAGCGAATGGGAGGCAGCGGCCGATGCGAACCGCCAGCTCCTCGAGCTCGGACCGGATATCGACGCGTACAACCGGCTCGGCAAGGCGCTGGCCGAGCTCGGTCGCCATGGCGAGGCGCTCGAGGCGTACGAGCGCGCGCTCGAACGCGATGCCACCAACCGCATCGCGCAACGCAACGTCGAGCGCCTGCGCCTGCTGAGCGCGGCCGCGAAGCCATCGACGAAGGGCAAGCGCCAGGAGAAGGCCCCGGCGACGGTGTTCATCGAGGAGATGGGCAAGACCGGCCGCGCCCGCCTCCTCAACGTCGGTGGCCCACGGGTGCTGGCGCCGCTCTCGCCTGGCGACGCGGTGGAGCTGACCGCGGATGGCGACGAGCTGGTCGCACGCGTCGGCACGGCCACCGTCGGAACGGTCGAGCCACGGATCGCGTCGCGCCTGCTAAAGCTCATGGCCAGCGGCAACCGCTACGAGGCGGCGATCACCACGATCCACGAGGCGAGCGCGGAGCTGACGGTCATCATCCGCGAGGTGTTCACCCACCCGTCGAACTTCGGCAAGGTCTCGTTCCCGATGGCGACCGCCGGGGGAAGTGGCGTCAGACCGTACATGAAGGGCAGCGCACTTCGGTACGATGACGAGGACGAGCAGGAGGAGGTCGACGAGGACGCGGAGGAGGTCGAGGAGCTCGACACCACCCTCCCGGAGTACTCGGCCGAACCCGAGGATGAAGAGGAGCTGGTCGAAGAGCCATAGGATGCGATGAGCGAGGCGGAGCGGACGGGACTCGAGCACGTCATCCTCCCCCGACGCCTCCCGGGCCTCGCCCTTCTCGAACGGATCCTTCCGTCCCCGCCTGACAACCTGCTCGACGCCGAGCTGTCGGCCTTCGCGACCCCTGGCGACACCGTCCTCGATCCGTGGGCCGGCACCGGCTGGACGCCGCGGCGCGCGATCACCCACGGCATGCGGTCGGTGGCCGCCGATCCGAGCCCGTTCGCTCAGATGGCGGCGATCGGATTCCTCACCGCGCCGGACCCGTCGGTGCTGGACGCGGCGTTCGCGCAGCTGGCCTCGTCGAAGCGCGTGGACGTGCCCCTGCGGCAGCACATCGAGGAGCTGTACGCGTCGCGCTGCGTCGCCTGCCGTGCGCCGGTCGTGGTGGACCAGTTCATCTGGCCGCGGGACGCCGATGCGCCGGGACGCAAGATCTACCGCTGCATCGCCTGCGAGGCTGCCATGGGCGGACCCGAGGAGCGGGTGGCGGCCGTGGACGCCGTTGACCTCGCCAAGCTCGGCATCGAGGGCGCCGATCCCGAACCGGAGCCGATCGGCGAGGAGGTCGCCGACGACCTGCCGCCTGCCCCGACGGGGCTGACGGGGCTGGGCGAGGAGGTCACCCCGGGTGAGGAAGTCCCCCTGCGCGAGGAGGTCACCCTCGGCGAGGGGGGAGAGCCACCGCCTCCGAAGCCGCTCGCCGTCGACCCGCCGTCGACCGTCGGGGAAGGGCCGCGGTTCGCGTCGACCGTTCTCCCGGATCCGGCGCCGGTCGCGGCGGCCGACGGGCTGCGCACCTCCCCGCAGTTCCTGGAGCTGCGAGCGCGCTTCCCGGTGCTCGACGGTCGGGACGACCTCGTCGAGGAGCTGCTCGACCTGTTCACGCCGCGCAACCTGTATGCGCTCCACGCCATCGGATCGAAAATCGAGTCGGAGCTGCGCGACCCGGGGACCGTGGCGGTCATGCGCCTGGCGCTGGCGACCTGCCTCCTTCCGGCCAGCCGGCTGAACGGGTATCCCGGACGCGTGGCCTCGCTGCGCATCGCCGGCGGCCATGTCCGCCAGCCTGCCAGCCGCCACCAGCGCGAGGTGAACGTCTGGCGTGCCTTCGAGCAGGCCTACCGCGACGTCCGCGTCGCCGTCGCCGCGGTTCGCGACGATCGGCACGAGGCCCACTTCGCGTCCGAGTTCGGCGAGCTGGGTGGCATGGGCGCCGCGAACGTGCTGTGGCTGCGGACACGGCCGGCTCTCGTCGGCCAGTACCTCCCGGCCGAGGGCGTCGACCTCGTCCTCGGGTCGCCGCCGGCCGGCGCCTCGATCGACGAGCTGTCATTCGAGTACCTGGCGACCGCATGGGTCCTGGGCCGCGAGGCAGCCGAGACCCTGCGGCTCGAGCCGATCTTCAGCGGCGCCGGCCATACCGAGGGTGCGGAGGCGACGGCGCTGCGCCACGGCCTCGCCTCGGCGGCGGGAGCGTTGAAGCCGGGCGGCTGGTGCAACCTCCTGCTCGACGACGGCGGCCCGGAGCGGCTCCTCGGAGTGGCGGTCGCCGGCGTCGCGGCCGGGCTCGAGCTTGTCGACGTCATCCACCGCGAGTCCGGGCGATCCGGCGACGGGCTGGTCCTCCACTTCCGCAAGCCGTCGGCCGAGGATCGCCTCCGCCAGGCGGTGAGTCCCGGTCCCCTCCGGCTGGGAGCCGATGCGGGCCACCTCACGTACCCGGAGCTCGCCGGCGCCATCGATCGGGCGGTCGGCGCGCTGCTGCGCGATCGCGGCGAGCCCGCCGGCTTGACCCGGGTCGTGGCGGCGATCGTTGCGGAGCTCAGCGGGAGCGGCCTGCTTCGCCGGCTCACCGCGTCCCGCGGCAGCGACGACGAGGCCGCCGGATCCGAGGAACGCCTCGAGGGCGGCGGACCGCAGCTGTTGGCCACGCTCATCAACGAGGAGCTGTGGCGTGACGACCACCCGACCCTGGTCCGCATCGGCGACGAGTCCCGGCCGCAGTGGTGGCTGCGCGACCCCGAGCTGGCCGAGCGACCGCTCGCCGACCGGGTGGAGTGGGCGACCTGGTCGATTCTGTCCACCGCCGGCCGCATCGACGAGGCGGGGTTCTTCGATCGCATCTACCGGCTCTTCCCGGGGCTGCTCGCCCCGGACGAGGAGCTCGTGCGTGCGTGCCTGTCGTCCTACGTGGCGCCGGGCGAGCTTGGCTCGCTCGCGACCGCCGACGACCTGAGCTTGCGCACGGAGGAGCACGGACGGACGATCGCCACGCTCGTCGATTACGGGCATCGCCTCGGCCTGCGGGCCTGGATCGCCTCGCGCGAGCACGACCGCGCTGTCGACGGCGTCCGCCTGGTCGATCGCCTGGCCGATGACGAGCGCCGCGCCTACCTGCCCCTCGTGGTTCGGGCGCCGGCCGAGGCCGTCGGGGCCGTCGACGCCCTCTGGTACCTCCGCGGACGCCTCGCCTTCCTGTTCGAGGTCGAGTGGACCGCCATGATCGGCGACGCGGTGCTGCGCCGAGGGCGCGAGATCCCGGTCGGCGACCAGCAGGCTCGCTTCTTGGTGGTCCCCGCCGAACGAACCGAGCTGCTGCGCCTCAAGCTTGCCCGATCCCCGTGGCTGCGTGCCGAGGTCGAGCGCCAGAACTGGCACGTGCTGAAGTGGCAGCACCTGGCGACGCTTGCGGGTCGTCCGGGCGCGAAGCTCGAGTGGCTCGAGCCGGTGCTCGGCCTGGACCCGCTCATCGAGCGCGGCGGCGAGCAGCTGACCATGTTCGGCGAGTGATGCTCCGGGGCGCTTGCTCGCCGATCGAGCAAGTCGTATTCTCGAACGGGAGTGCCGTGGTTCCCCCCTGCGGCACTCCCGCTGCGTCCCCTCAGTCGCGCGTCCTGCGCGGCGTTCGGCGGCCCATCGCCCGCCGGACCACGGTCATCACCTCGTCGACGTAGGGCTGTCCCTGGCCGCTCTCGATGGCGTGCGAGAGGCAGCCGTCGATGTGGTCCTCCAGCAGCAGGAGGCCGACCTGGTCGGCTGCGGCCGTCAGCGCCTCCACCTGCTGGAGAACGTCGAGGCAGTACGCCTCCTCCTCGACGAGCCGCTGGATGCCACGCGCCTGCCCCTCGATCCGGCGCAGCCGCGTGACGAGCGCGCGCTTGTCCTTGGTGTAGCTGTGGCGGAAGTGGGCCTCGTGGGCGTCGGTCGTCATACTGCCGGGCAGTATGCGCGGGCGCTCCCGGAGCGGTCAACGAACCGATCCAGCGATCGCGGTAGGATGCCGGCATGCCGCCTCTCGATCGCCACGAGCTGATCAGCCCGCTGGAGCGGGCGCTCGTCGTGATCAGCCATCCCGACGACGGCGAGTTCACCGCGGGCCCGACCATCGCGCACCTCACCGCTGCCGGTGTTCGGGTCGACTACGTCGTCACGACCGATGGCGCCAAGGGCACCGAGGACCCGACGGTCACGCCCGAGCAGCTGGCGGCCACTCGAATGGCCGAGCAGCGTGCCGCGGCAGACATCCTCGGCGTGGGCGACATCGTGCACCTGGGCTATCCGGACGGCTACCTGACCCCGTCGCTCGACCTGCGGCGCGACATCACCCGCCAGATCCGCCGCTTTCGACCGGACCTGGTGATCACGCTGAATCCACAGCGCCGGCTGGACCACAACCCCTTCATCGGGCATCCGGACCACCTTGCCACCGGTGAGGCGACGCTGGCGGCGGTCTATCCGGCGGCCCGCGATCACCTGAACTTTCCCGAGCTGTGGACCGATGAGCACCTCGAGCCGTGGAAGGTGCGGCAGGTCCTGCTCACCGGGGTGGAGGAGCCGAACCTGTGGATCGACGTTGGCGACACGTTCGAGATCGGCATGGCCGCCATCCTCGCCCACGTGAGCCAGGTGGAGCCCGGTGAGGTGGAGGAGCGGATGCGCGAGCGCGCGCGAGTGGTCGGCGAGCCGCAGGGGATCGGACTGGCGCAGGCGTTCCTGTCGATCGTTCTCGAATGAGTCGGCGTAGCGGTGGCGGCGGTCCGTGGGGGGCGTTCGGCGGGTCGGAGCCTGATCTGACCCGGCGTCCCGGCAGCGATCCTCGGACCATGCGCCGGGTCATGGGCTTCTTCCGGCCGTACCGATGGCGGCTGGCCGGGATCGCCGTCCTCATCGTCTTCACGGTCAGCATCGGCGTCGTCAACCCGATCCTGCTGAAGCTGATCATCGATAACCTCACCGGGCCGCAGAACCTCGAGCTGCTCTGGATCCAGGCCGGGCTGATGATCGTGCTGCCGATCATCACCAGCATGCTCGGCGTGTGGCAGGCCTACCTGTCGAACGTCGTCGGGCAGCGAGTCATGAACGACCTGCGCCTCGCGCTCTATCGGCACCTCCAGTGGATGCCGCTTCGCTTCTTCACCGAGACGCGGACCGGCGAGATCCAGAGCCGCATCGCCAATGACGTCGGCGGCGTGCAGTCGGTGGTCACCGACACCGCCGCCTCGCTGCTCAGCAACTTCGCCACCGTCGCCACCACCGTCATCGCGATGTGGATCCTCGATTGGCGGCTCACCATCCTCAGCCTCGGTCTCCTGCCGGTGTTCGCCTACATCACCTTCCGGGTGGGCAGGGTGCGGCGAGAGGTCAGCACCCTGACCCAACGCTCGATGGCCGAGATGAGCGCCATCACCGAGGAGTCGCTGTCGGTCTCCGGGATTCTCCTTTCGAAGACCTTCGGGCAGCAGGAGGCCAGCATCGAGCGCTTCAGCTCCGAATCGCAGCGCCTGGGCGACCTCCAGATCCGCGGCCAGATGATCGGCCGTTGGTTCTTCGCCCTGATCGGGACGTTCTTCAGCATCATGCCCGCCTTCGTGTACCTGTTGGCCGGGTCGCTCATCATCGGTGGCGACACGACTGTCACGATCGGCACGATCGTCGCCTTCACCACGCTCCAGTCGCGGCTCTTCTTCCCGCTCGGCCAGCTGCTCAACGTCCAGGTCGAGATCCAGGGAGCGCTGGCGCTCTTCGACCGGATCTTCGAGTACCTCGACATGGAGCACGACATCACCAACGCGCCGGACGCCGTCGCGCTCGATCCGGCGACGATGCGCGGCGAGGTCGCCTTCGACGACGTGAGCTTCCGCTATTCGGTCGCCGCCGCCCAGCTCGAGGTGGAGGAAGAGACCGCCGAGGCCGAGGCCGAGGGACGCGCCGTCCCGACGGCACTGCAGCCCTTCGCGATCGAGGGCATCGACTTCGTCGCGCGCCCGGGCCAGCTGGTGGCGCTCGTCGGCCCATCCGGCGCCGGCAAGACGACCTCGACCTACCTGATCCCGCGGCTGTACGACGTCGACCGCGGCGCGGTCCGGATCGACGGCATCGACGTGCGCCGCATCACGCTGGAGTCGCTCGGACGGGTCGTCGGCTTCGTCACCCAGGAGACGTACCTGTTCCACGACACCGTCCTCGCCAACCTGCGCTACGCGAAGCCGGACGCCACGATGGCCGAGGTGGAGGACGCCGCCCGTGCCGCCGCCATCCACGATCGCATCGTTGAGCTGCCAGAGGGATACGACACCGTCGTCGGCGAGCGCGGCTACAAGCTGTCGGGCGGCGAGAAGCAGCGGGTGGCGATCGCAAGGGTGCTGTTGAAGGACCCGCCGGTGCTGATCCTCGACGAGGCGACCTCCGCGCTCGACACGGTCAGCGAGCGGCTCATCCAGGCGGCCCTCGCCCGGCTGGAGCGCGGGCGAACCACCATCGCCATCGCGCATCGGCTGTCGACGATCCTGCGTGCCGACCAGATCCTGGTCATGCAGCGAGGGCGGATCGTCGAGCGGGGTACCCACGAGGAGCTGATCCGGCAGGAGGGCCTGTACGCCAAGCTGTCCGCCGAGCAGTTCGGAGCGGTGTCCTCGGTCCGCTAACCGCCCACGACCCGATACAGCCGCCAGGCACCGGGCAATCCCTTCAACTCCTGCTCGCCGGTGTCCTCGAAGGTGAGGCCCGACCCGGCCACAAGGTCCTTGACGGTCTGCGATGCGAACACCTGTGAGGGGCCGGCCGCCGCGGCAATCCGCGCACCGAGGTGCACGGCAGCTCCACCGGGTTTGCCGGCGATCGTCTCGACCTCGCCGGTGTGCACGCCGATTCGCGCCTCGACACCGAGGCCCGCAACCGCATCCGCGATGGCCAGTGCGCATCGGACGGCCTGTGCGGGTCCGCTGAACGTGGCGAAGAACCCATCTCCGGCAGTGTCGACCTCGGTGCCGCCATGCTCCGCGAGCTCGCGACGGATCGCCTGGTGGTGAAGGGTGAGCACTCGGCTCCACTCGGCATCGCCGAGCGAGGTGGCGCGGGCCGCGGACTCGACCAGATCGGTGAACAGCACCGTGGCCAGTCGGCGATTGGGGACCGGGCTGGAGCGCTCGACGCCGAGGAAATGCTCGATCGCATCGAGGATCGGTTCCTGGTCTCCAATCCAGGGCAAGGCATCCCGGCCGGGGACCTCCAAGTACTCCGCGCCCTCGATGTGCTCCGCCAGGAACCGGCTGCTCGACGCAGGGATCACCTCGTCTCCGGCGCGCCGCAGGACCAGCGTCGGAGCCGTGATTGATGGAAGCACGTGGCGCAGGTCGATTCGGCTGAACTGGCGCGCTTCACCGGCTCCGGCGCCTGGCCCGTTGGTGTTGAACAGAAGGCTCATCAGTGCCCGCGTCCCAGCTTCGTCGCCAACGAGGGATGGCGCGGCATTGCGGATGTACCCCGCGGCGGCATCCGTGCCGCTCGAGACGCGCCCGTAGCTGCGGATGTTCGACTCCCATTGCCCGGGCGACCACTCGTCGGGCAAGTCCGCGGACTGCAGCCAGCTCGGGGATGCGCCGAACAGGACAAGCCTCGTGACATGTTGCGGGTGCGATGCGGCCAGAAGGAGCGCCGCAAACGCCGTGTCCTGGACGGCGAAGACGGTGGCATGCTCCGAGGACGTGGCCTCCATCACGGCGAGCACGTCGTCGGTAATCTCCTCCAGCGTGGGCGCCTGCCCGGGAGGGAATCGATCAGAGCATCCGACGCCGCGACGATCGATCACGATGAGGCGAGAGAACGACGCGAGTCGCTCAAGGAAGCGTGCGTAGATCGGGATATCCCAATGCAGATCGACGTTCGATGCCAGCCCCGGCAGGTAGATGAGGTCCTGGCGGCCCTCTCCGATGACCTGGTGGGCGATCGCGAAACCATCGTTCCAGGTGAATTTGATATCGGGCTTCAAGTGGCCGGTTCCCTGCCTGAACATCCCGTGCAGTGTCGAATGCCATGCGAGCCGTGGCAAGGGTGGGCTTCATCGGCGATGGATTCACATGCCACACTTTGCGTTGATGCCGAACCGCCTTTCGGAGCAGACGAGCCCGTACCTGCTCCAGCACGCGCACAACCCGGTCGACTGGTACCCGTGGGGATCCGAGGCGCTCCAGCGTGCGCGCGACGAGGACCGGCCCATCTTCCTGTCCATCGGCTACGCGGCCTGCCACTGGTGCCACGTCATGGAGCGCGAGTCGTTCGAGGACCCGCAGATCGCCGCCCTCATGAACGATGGGTTCGTCTCGATCAAGGTCGACCGCGAGGAGCGCCCCGATCTCGACGACGTCTACATGGCGGCCGTCCAGGCCATGACCGGCTCCGGCGGCTGGCCGATGAACGTCTTCCTGACCCCGGAGCTGAAGCCGTTCTTCGGGGGAACCTACTTCCCGCCGAGCGACCGCCACGGCATGGCCGGCTTCCCTCGCGTGCTGGCCGCGGTCGCCGATGCCTACCGCACCCGCCGCGACGAGATCGAGCAGCAGGCCGAGCTGCTGGCGACGCACCTCCAGGCCCAGCTCGGGGCTCCGTCGGGCGATCGCGAGCCGGAGCGACGCCAGCTCGATGCGGCGGTCGCACGCATCGGCGCGTCGTTCGACCCGGTGCACGGCGGCTTCGGGGGAGCACCGAAGTTCCCGCCACCGATGACCCTCGAGTTCCTGCTGCGCGCGTGGCGCCGCACCGACGATGCCGCGACGCTCGAGATGGTGACGCGCACGCTCGACGCGATGGCCGACGGCGGCATCCACGATCAGCTCGGCGGCGGCTTTGCCCGCTACAGCACCGATGCCCACTGGCTGGTGCCGCACTTCGAGAAGATGCTGTACGACAACGCGCTCCTCGCCCACGCCTACCTCGAGGGGTATCGCGCGACCGGCAACCAGCGCTTCGCCGATGTCGCCCGGTCCACGCTGGACTTCATGCTCGCCGAGCTGCGCACCGACGACGGCGGATTCGCGTCGGCGCTTGACGCCGATTCGGAGGGGGTCGAGGGCCGCTTCTACGCCTGGAGCCACGACGAGCTTTCCGCGGTGCTGACAGATGCCGGCCTCGATCCCGACGAGCGCCAGGCGGTTTCCGCCGGGTGGGGTGTGACCACCGAGGGCAACTGGGAGGGCACCAACGTCCTCCACCGGCCCGCGGGCCACTCCGCACCCCCCGAGCTGCTCGCTCGCGCGTCCTCGGCATTGCTCGCGGCGCGACTCGTTGCGCACCCGACCGGCTCGCGACGACAAGCAGATCGCCTCATGGAATGGCCTCGCCCTGCGGGCGCTGGCCCATGCGACCCTCGTCCTCGGCGAGGAACGGTACCGCGACGCCACCGTGCAATTGGTCGAATTCGTCCAGCGCGTGCTGTTGCGTGACGCGGACCGGCTGTGGCGAACCGCGCGAGACGGGCGCGGACACACGCCGGGCTTCTGCGAGGATGCCGTGGCCGTCGCCGATGGCCTGCTGGTGGCCCATGGCAGCCTCGGCAGCGCGGAGCCGCTGCGGCTCGCGCGAGCACTCGTCGACCGCGCGATCGCCGACTTCTGGGACGAAGCGGGCGGGACCTTCGTGGACACCTCGACCGAGCACGATCGCACGGTGGCGCAGCCTCGAGGGCTGGTCGACAACGCCACGCCGTCGGCGAACTCGGTGGCCGCCGACGTCCTGCTGCGGCTATCGCTGCTCACCGGGGAGGCCGACTACGCTCGCCGGGCGGGGTCGATCCTGCGGGCGGTGGCACCCGCGCTCGAGCGGCAGCCGAGCGCCTTTGGCCGCATGCTGTGTGCCGCCGACCGAGCGTTGGGCGAGCAGGTCGACGTGGTGGTCGCCGCGTCATCCGCCGGCGTGGACGAGGCGCGAGCGCTGCGAGAGGCCGCGACCCGGCCCTATGTTCCCGATCTCGTCCTGGGCGGCGTCGGCCCGGACGATCCCCATCGCGACCTGCCCCTGTTCGAGGGAAAGCGCGCCGTGGACGGTCGCGCCACGGCCTATGCCTGCCGCGGCTACGCTTGCGACGCGCCGGCCACCGATCCGGGAGTGCTGGTGGAGCAGGTCCGCGCCCTCGGAGCCCTCGCGAAGGGTTGACGCGCGGTTCCGAGACTACTACGTTATGCGTAGTACGTACGACGGAGTAGTCGATGGCGCACCGCGACCGACGTCGCAGCGGGTCTGATCCCGGCCTGCTGGTCCTCATCAGCCTGGCCGCCGGACCACGGCACGGGCACGCGATGCTGGTGGACATCGCGGCGTTCAGTGACCGCCGCCTCGGGCCGGGGACGCTCTACGGTGCGATCGAGCGCCTGGAGCACGAGGGTCTCATCGAGCCGCTGCCGGCGGACGATCGCCGGATCCCGTACCGCCTCACCCGTCGGGGCGCCGAGTACCTGCGGCACCGCGCGGGAGAGCTGGAGCGGCTGGTGCAGGTGACACGGAGGCGGGTGTCGACATGAAGCGGCTGATCATCCTCGCCGCGCGACTGCACCCATCGTGGTGGCGCACGCGGTACGGCGATGAGTTCGACGAACTGCTGCGCCGCGAGCCGGGCTCGGCGGCGATTCTCGTCGACGTCCTCGCCAACGCCACGCGCGTGCGCCTTCGCGCCATGCTCCCGAGCGAAGGAGGATCGTTCATGACCGGACTCGCACGCCATCCCGAACGCCTGGCCATGCTCGGCCTGGTGATCCTGCTGCCCTCGGCGACCCTCGTTTCCATCGCCGTGCTGAAGTACATCTTCGGCGTGGCCGGTCCGTTCGATGCCATCGAGCCATCGCTGACGCCGATCGTCACGCACCCGGTTGGCGAGACCGTCCTCATCCTGGCGCCATACGTTGCGCTGCTCCTGGCGGCGCTGCCGGTCACCAGGCTGGCGATCTCCGCGCGCGCGGGCGGGATGAGGGCCGCGATCGAGATCGCGGCCCCGCTGGTGAACGTTGCCGTTGCCATGGCGAGCGTCCTGGTCGCGGCCGTCATGCTCGTGTACTGGCTGGCCGAGAACCTCTAGCCCGGCAGGAACGACACGCGTACCGTCCGGCGCGGGTTGTCCCGGTTCGGGTCGAGCAGCGCGATCGACTGCCATGTTCCGAGCGTCATCCTGCCTCCGATGACCGGGACGGTCAGCGACGGCGATGCGACCAGCGGCAGGACGTGATCGGCGCCATGGCCGGGCGAGCCGTGGCGGTGCGTCCAGCGGTCGTCACGCGGAAGGAGATCGTCGAGCGCGCGCAGGAGGTCGTCGTCGGAGCCGGCGCCGAGCTCGACGACGACGAGCCCGGCGGTGGCGTGCGGCACGAACACGGAGAGCAGGCCGTCCTCCGCCTCGATGTCGCGCAGGAACCGGTCGCAGTGTGTCGTCAGGTCCGCCAGGGCGGGGGCGGTGCCGGTCTCGATCGTCAGCTCGCGCGAATGCATCGGCCGCTCAGCTCGCGCCGTAGCTGTGCTCGCCGACGATGAACAGCCCGGCGCCGATATAGGTGAACAGGACGCCGGCGAAGCCCAGCACGACGAGCCACGGAGCCATGGCGCCCAGGCGGTCGCGGCGTCCGGCGACGTGGAGGTACGCTCCGAAGACGAGCCACGTGGCAGCCGCCGCCAGTTCCTTGGGGTCGTTGCTCCAGTACGAGCGCCACGCGAGGTTGGCCCATACCGACCCGAGCACGATCGCGATGGTCAGGACGGGAAACGCGATCAGCACCGCGCGGTGCATGAGGGCGCGGGCTACGGAGGCTGGTGGCAGCAGACCGATCCCGTCGATGGTCGCTCGCTGTGCGATCTCGGCGACTGCCGCGAGGAAGGCGACGCCGGCGACGGCATAGGCGATCGCGGCGGTGCCCACGTGGATCGTCAGCAGCAGTGGCTGCTGGAGCGCCGGCACCAGCGGTTGCACGACGTCGTCGCTGCCGAGCGCGAATCCGACCAGGCCGGCGGCGAGAAGGGCGGTGAGTGGGGCGAGGCCGTCGATCGGGTACGACCGCGCCAGCAGGAGGTGGGTGACGAGGAGCGCCGTGGCGAACGCGATGCTGAACTCGTGGAGGTTCGACCACGGGGCGTGGCCGGTCGCGAGTGCGCGGAGGAGGAGTGCGGTCCCCAGCATCGCGGCCGACGCCGCCAGGCCCCAGCCGAGGGCCGTCGGCACGCGGCCGTCGAAGCCACTGCGGGTTGTGTCGCTTCCGTCGGGAAGGGCCGCCTGCGTGGCGCGCACGCCCGCCAGGGCCGCGGCCAGGCCGGCCGCTGCGGTGGCCAGCAGCAGCCCCAGGGAGGCGACGAGAAGAAGGGAGATAAGTGTCGTCATCGATCGATCCGGTCCGTGCGGCCGACCGGTGCCGCCCGATCAGCCGTGAAGCAGCTCTGCGGCTCCGGTGCGCGTGCCGCAGCGGTAGCAGGACGCGTCCCCGGCGGTCAGGGTTGCGCCACAGTTCGTGCAATCGAGGGAGAGATCGCGCTCACACGCCAGGCAGAACCGCGCGCCGGCGGGGTACTCGAGGCCGTCGAAGGCGCAGTAGGGGACACCCCGCGGGCTGTTGGGCAGCTCCGCAGTGGTGGCATCGGCAGACGGTGCGGGCAGCGCCACGACCGGCCCGGCGGGCTGGCGGTCGGCGAGCCCGACCTGGCTGACCCGCAGATAGCCGAGCAGGAGCCACAGCAGCCAGAGCCCGACGAGGCCCACCAGCAGGTACGGGAAGATGGCGGCGATGAACCCCATCGTGTCGGTCGCCACCCACTCGATGGTGTTGCGGATCAGCTCCATGGCGGGCCGATTCTAGCATCGGCGCTCCGCCCGCCGGACCTGCGCTACACTCCGCCGCACACCCAGACCCGGAGGCCGATGTCGCGTCAGCGCCTTGATCCCCGCACGCCGCTCACCGAGCTGCACGTGCACCTCGGGGCGGCCGTCACGCCGGCCATCATGTGGGGCATCGCCCACGCCCAGGGCATCCGGCTGCCGACGAAGGACTATTGGGCCTTCCGCGACCTGATCACGGTCGGTCGACGCCACCGGAGCTTTGCCGCCTACCTCGACCTGTTCCACTGGACGGAGCTGATCCAGTCGAGCCCGACCGCGGTGGAGCGCAGCGTCTACGAGGTCATCGGCGGGGCATACCGCAAGAACAACGTCACGCAGCTCGAGCTCCGCTTCAACCCCATGAAGCGCAACCGTGGCGGGGAGCAGGACCTCGATCACATCATCGCCGCGGCCGTGCGCGGCATGGACCGAGCGGTGCTCGAGTACCCGCAGGTCCGCGCCGGCCTCATCTTCTGCCTCGACCGCGGCTTCTCCAGGGAGCTCAACGAGATCATCGCCGCCAAGGCGATCGCCTGGCACAGCCGCGGCGTGGTCGGCATCGACATCGCCGGCCCGGTCGTGGAGGCGTTCCGGTTCGGTGACTACGCCGAGGTTTTCGCGGCCTGCCGACGCGCCGGGCTGGGTCTGACCGTTCATGCCGGCGAGACCGGGGGCCCGGACGAGGTCCGTAGCGCACTCGAGGCGCTCGAGCCGGACCGCATCGGGCACGGCGTCCGCGCCGCCGACGATCCTCGTGCGCTCGACATGCTGCGAGAGCGCGGAACGGTGCTGGAAGTGTGCCCCAGCTCCAACCTCAACACGCGGGTGCTGGCCACCATCGGCGACGTTCGCCGCGTGGTGCGTGCCCTGCGCGAGCACGGCGTGCGGTTCACCGTCAACACGGACGGGCCGGAGATGCTGCGCTCCTACCTGCGAGCCGAGCTGCAGCTTCTCCTGCGGCACGAGATCCTCACCCTGGACGAGCTCAAAGACACGGTCCGTATCGGGTTCGAGGCGAGCTTCCTCGACCGCGCGCCCTCGATCGAGAGCTCGGTGACCGGTCGCGACGGGGCGGCCGACGGTCGCGCGGCGATGCCCGTCGGGGTCGGCGGCTAGCCTCGTATACTGCCGGCCGTGTCCTCGATCTGGCGGCCGGTTCGCGAGCGTGCCCCGGCACGGAGCCTGATGGTCGTGGTCGCCCATCCGGGCGACGAGGCGTTCGGTTTCGCCGGCGCCATTGCCTCGGCAGCCGCCGATGGCGCGTACGTCGTCGTCGTGTGCGTGACCCGAGGCTGGTTGGACCCGCGCCTGGTAGAGAAGTCGCCCGCTCCGGGGGGCAAGAACCGCGACGTGAAGGACGGCGCCGTCACCTGGCGCAACCTCGACACGGTCCGAGAGGACGAGCTGCGCCGCTCGGTCGCCCTCCTCGGCGTCCGCGTCGTGCGCATGCTGGACTACGCCGAGGGCGACCTGGACCGGGTCGACTTCGACCAGCTCGTCGCCCGCATCGTCGAGCCGATCCGTATGCATCGTCCGGAGGTGGTCCTGACCTTCGCGCCCGAGGGCATCACCGGGGACACGGATCACGTGGTCCTGTCGCGAGCCGTGACGGCGGCCTATCGCCTCGCCGCCGAGCCGCTTGCCTTCGAGGACGATATCGAGGAGGACCAGGTGGCCTGGCGCGCGGCAAAGCTCTACCACCTCGTCGTGCCCGAAGAGCATGCCCGCGCGATCCTGGGCGACCGCATCCCGGCCGACGGATTCGGGACGCCCGCCGAGCCGACGCTGGCCATCGAGCTTGGCGAGCTCGCCCAGTTGAAGCTGGCCGCCATCCGGCGCCACGTCTCGCAGACGGGCACGGCCGGGCCGTTCCACGACTGGGACCCCACCGCCCGGGATGCATGGCTGGCCACCGAGCACTACCGCCTGGCTGCATCCGCCGTCAGCCTCCCTGCCGAGGGCGAGTCCTCGCTCTTCGACGGCCTGCCGTAACCGTCCTCTCTCCGTCCGCACGATCGATCGGCGCATCGAGAGCGCTCTGGGCTGGCGGCCTGAGCCCGACCACTTTGGACGGAGAGGAGGCCGATCTGAAGCGGGCGGCCGTTGCTGCTACGCTCAACGGGCCGCATCGGCCCCGCATGGAGGAGCTCCGAGCCCGCCCATGGCCAATCAGCTGACCGACGACAACATCCTCGCCGCCCTGTCCGGCGTCAAGGATCCCGAGATCGGGCGTGACCTCGTCTCGCTCGGCATGGTGAAGAACATCACGATCGACGGCGGCGTCGTCGATCTCACGGTGGAGCTCACCACGCCGGCCTGCCCGCTGAAGGCGACGATCGAGAACGACATTGCCGACGCGCTCACCGCGCTCGGCGCGGATCTCGTCCGCGTGGACTGGGCCTCGAACGTGAAGCGATCGTTCGGCGGCCCCGCCGCCGACCTCATCCCCGGGGTGCGCAACACCATCGCGGTCGCATCCGGCAAGGGCGGCGTCGGCAAGTCGACCGTGGCGGTCAACCTGGCCGTGAGCCTGGCCCGCGACGGCGCCCGGGTCGGCCTGCTGGACGCCGACATCACCGGCCCCAACGTGCCGCTGATGATGGGCACCCAGGGCGCCCACGTCACCGGCAACGGTGGCCGCCCGAACCCGGTGACCTCGCACGGCGTGAAGATGATGAGCATTCAGTACTTCCTCCAGGCCGATGCGCCCGTCATCTGGCGTGGCCCGCTCATCCACTCGGCCATCGCCCAGTTCCTGCGCGACGTCGAGTGGGGCGACCTGGACTACCTCGTCATCGACCTGCCTCCGGGGACCGGCGACGCCGCCCTGTCCCTATCGCAGCTGATCCCACTGACCGGTGCCGTGATCGTCACGACGCCGCAGGAGGTCAGCCTGCTGGACGCCCGCAAGGCGGTCGGGATGTTCACGAAGGTCAACGTCCGGACGCTGGGCGTGATCGAGAACATGAGCGGGTTCGTCTGCCCCGACTGCGGAACTGAGCACGACATCTTCGGCACCGGTGGCGCCGACAAGTTCGCCCGGGAGCTCGAGCTCGACGTGCTGGGCCGCATCCCGATCGAGCCGGGCGTGCGCTCCGGCGGCGACGCAGGAGTGCCGATCACCTCGACCCAGTACCCCGGCGGGGACGACTCGCCGGCGGCCAAGGCGTTGCGCGAGGTCGCCCGCTCGGTCGCGGGCCGCGTGAGCGTGCTGGCCGCGCCAATGGCCGGCGTCGGCGCCGCACCGATCCCCGCAGCCGGAGCCTGACGGGGCGAGACGAAAGTCCCGGGCTCCACCGCCGCTGGCGGGGTTGCCTGCCCAACGCGCCGTGCGAGAATCGGCGCCATGCGAATCGCGGTCATGGGAGACCTCCACGCCAACCTGCCCGCCCTGCGCGCGGTGGTCGACGACGTCGCGAAGATCGGCGCCGATGCGCTCTATTGCGTCGGGGACGTGGTGGGGCGCGGTCCGCACCCGAACGAGGTGACCGAGGAGCTGCGGCGTCTCGAGATCCCCACCGTCCAGGGCAACTGGGACGAAGCGGTCGGCATGGACCGGGAGCAGACCGGCGCCTCGTTCCCGACCGCCGAGGCCGAGTCGGAGGCGAACGCCTCGATGCGCTGGACGGCCGAGACGATGAGCGACGAGAACCGCGCGTGGCTGCGGCAGCTGCCGCAGACCCTGCGCCTCACCGTCGCCGGTCGATCGGTGCACCTGTTCCATGGCTCCCCGCTGCGGGCGAACGAATACCTCTGGTCGTCGCGACCCTCGCGCGTCCTTGCGCGCATCGCCAGCGACGAGGCGGACGACCTGTTCGCGTTCGGCCACACCCACGAGGCGTTCCATCGGGTGCTGGGCCAGGCGCACTTCGTGGCCTGCGGATCGGTCGGCTGCGGGACCGACGGCGACGCTCGCGCGCGCTACGCCGTGGTCTACTTCGGCGAGCCGGACATCTCGGTCGGATTCCGATCGGTCGATTACGACCACGTCAGCGTGGTGCGCGACATGGCCGCCGCGGGGCTCCCGATCGATCTCCTGCGCGAGCCGCCGGCCGTCCACCCGCATCTGCCGACGGACTCCGTCCGCACCTAGCCCTCGGGTCGGAGCGCCTCGCGCACGGACGGTTCGCAGAAGACACGCTCGATCGCCACGGCCCGCATCCGCCCAACCTCCGCCCGCGCGAGGCCGACCGCCGTCTCCAGCAGCCGCGTCTCGTTCGCCAGCCGGCTTCCCGTCGTGGTGGGGTCGTCATCCCCGAGCACGACGTCGCAGCCCGCCGCCACGAACGCGCGGGCCGGGTGCGCCTCGTACGACGGCGCGGCGCCGGTGAGGACGTTCGAGGTGGGGCAGACCTCGAAGCAGACCCCTTCTTCGGCGGCCCACGCCAGCAGGGCCGGATCCTCCGCCGCGCGCGACCCGTGGCCGATCCGACGCACGCCGAGGGTCTCGGCCGCCTCGCGCACGGCCGCCGCCGGACCGGCCTCGGCGGCATGCGCGGTGAGCCCCAGGCCGGCCGCCGCGGCGAGTGCGAACGGCTGCCGCATCGGCTCGAGGGCAGGGTAGAGAAGCTCGTCACCGGCGACGTCGAAGCCGACGACGCCGCGGCCCGCGAACCGGGCCGCCGTCTCCGCCACGGCGAGGTTGGTGCCGAGGTCGTGATGTCGGAGGGCGCACACCACCAGACCCGCATCGATCCCGGGGCCGCTGGTCGCCTCGCGCACGCCATCGCAGGCGGCCCCCACCACCTCGTCGAGCGTCATCCCGTTGCCGGCATGCGTGGCAGGCCCGAAGCGCAGCTCGAGATAGCGGGTCCCATCGTGGGCCGCGTCCTCGATGGCCTCGGCCACGATGCGCCGCACGGCGTCCGGCGTGGCGAACAGCGGATAGCCATGCGCCACGTGCGTCAGAAACGTCGTGAGCGAGCCTGCCTCGGGCATCACCAGCGCCGCCTGCCATCCGCCGGGCGGCGCCGGCACGTCCAGTTCAGCAGCGAGCGCCGCCGCGCTGCTCGGCCGGACCGAGCCCTCGAGGTGGGAGTGCAGGTTGAGGCCGATCCCCGGACCGGTCACAGGCCGAGGGCGACGGCCGTGCGCAGGGCGACCTCGATGCTGTGGTGCCAGCCGGCGGCGAGCCGGTCGTGGGCGTCGTACACGCTCGTTCCCTCGACCAGGTTGCTCGACACCGAGCAGATCATGCCCGCCCGCAGCCCGCGCTGGCGAGCCACCACGTACAGCGCGGCGCTCTCCATCTCGACGTTGAGCATCCCGAGCTCGGTCATGCGGCGCGTCCACTCGGGGGACTCGGCGTAGAAGGCGTCGTCGGTCACGTTCAGCCCCGAGTGCGCCGAAAACGACTGGCCCTCCGCTTCCTGCACGGCCTCCTGGCGCAGGCATGTGGTGATCTCGAGGTCCGGCACGGCCGGATACCCCGCGGGCACGTAGGCGGCCGAGGTTCCGTCGTTGCGGAAGGACCCCTCGCTCACGATGAGGTCACCCGGAGCGATGCCGGGCTGCAGCGCCCCGGTGCTGCCGACGCGGATGAACGAGGTGACGCCGACGCGTGCCAGCTCCTCGACAGCGATGGCGGTCGATGGACATCCCATGCCGGTCGACGTCGCGGTGATCTCACGTCCGTGGTAGGTGCCCACCATCGTGCGGTGCTCGCGCTGGTGTGCCACCTCGCGGACGTCGGTGAGGTGCTCGGCGATCATTGGTACCCGGAACGGGTCGCCGGGGAGGAGGGCGATCGTGCTCACCTCGCCCGGAGCGACGCCGATGTGGAACTGGCGGATGCCCTGGCCGACCTGGCTCTTGTCCAGGACCGCGTCCCCCATCAGCCGTGGGCCTCCTTCTCGTATGGGCGGCCGACCGCAGCCGGCGGGAGGCTCCTGCCGACGACACCGGCCAGGATGACGATCGTCACGATGTAGGGCAGTGCCCCGTAGACCTGGCTCGGAATCGCGAGCATGATCGGCCCGAGGTCCGGGTACTCCGGTCCGGGTGCGCGGATGCGCACGGCCTGTCCGAACGCGCCGGAGAAGGCGAACAGGAGCGCGCCGCCCCACGCGCCGATGGGCGTCCAGCGCCCGAAGATCACGGCAGCCAGCGCGATGAAGCCGCGCCCCGCGGTCATGCCGTTCTGGAACGAGCTCGTGCCCTCGAGGGTCAGGTACGCGCCAGCCAGGCCTGCGAAGACGCCGGCCAGGATGACGTTGCGGTAGCGGAGGCGGATGACGTTCACGCCGACGGTGTCGGCGGCGCGCGGATGCTCGCCGACCGCCCGGGTCCGCAGCCCCCACCGCGAGCGGAACAGGAGCACCTGGGTCACGATCACGAAGACGATGACCGACATGGCGATCGGTCCCTGCTCAAGGAACATCTCGAGGATCCAGCCGATGAGCGGGATGTCGGCGATCTCCGGCGGGAGGCGGAAGGTCGCGAACGTCCCGGCGCCGAGTCGCGGGTTCGGCGTGATGAGCAGCCGGTTGAGGTAGCCGGTCAGGCCGAGCGCCGCGACGTTGATGATCACGCCGCTGATGATCTGGTCGGTGGCGATGGTGATCGACAGCCAGGCGTGGAGTGCCGACAGGGCCATCGCCACCACGATCGCGGCCACGACGCCCGCGAGGAGCGCTGGCGTGATCTCGAACGGCCCCCAGCCCGGGACCGATCCCATCGACTGGTGGACCAGCCCGGCCACGAGGAAGCCGGCAAACGCGCCGGACAGCATCATGCCCTCGATGCCGATGTTCACGATGCCGGACCGCTCGTTCATGACTCCGCACAGCGCGCCGAGGGCGATCGGCGCCGCAAGCCCGACGACGATGGGGGCGATCCCGGGCGTGACCTCGATCACGTACCCGATGAACTGGAACAGCACGCCCAGGATCGGGATGCCGTACAGGACCTCCATCAGGATGTGCTCCCGTAGCTCTGCGTCACGGTCTGGAGCTCGGTCGGTTCCGCGCTGTCTGCCTTGATCTTCAGCCAGCGCCGGATGACGACGTCACAGGCGAGGAACAGGAGGATCATGGCCTGGATGACGTCGATGATCTCGACCGGAATCCCGGCCTGGATCTGCATCAATCCCGACCCCGCCCGCATTGCGCCGAACAGCAGTGCCGCCGCGGCGATGCCGAACGGGTTCGCGCGCCCGAGGAGGGCGACCGAGATCGAGTCGAAGCCGATCGAGGTCCCGTACGACGCGGTCATGAAGCCGCTGATGCCCAGGATCTGGCCGGCGCCCGCGAGGCCTGCCAGGAGGCCGCACAGCGACATCGTGAGGATCGTGAGGAACGCCGGGCGCATGCCCGCGTAGCGAGCGGCGTCCGGGTTGGCCCCGACGGTCCGAATCTCGAATCCGAGGGTGCTGCGCCACAGGAACCACCACACCACCGGGACCAGCCCGAAGGCGATGAGCACACCGATATGGAGGTTCGTCCCAGGGATGAGGGGCAGCGCGGCGTTGCCCAGGTCGCCGGTTCGCGAGAAGTTGTATCCCGGCGCCTCGAGCGGACCGGTGATCAAATACCCGATCACCGCGCCGGCGATGAAGTTCAGCATGATGGTGGTGACCACTTCGTGGGCACCGGTCCACGCCTTCAACGCGCCCGGGATGAAGCCCCAGGCAGCGCCGAACAGCGCGCCGGACAGGACCGCGATCGGGACCGCGACCCACGCCGAGGCACCGCCGATCCACGCGCCGACCGCGGCGGAGCCCATCGCGCCGATGAGGAACTGGCCCTGGGCGCCGATGTTGAACAGGCCGGCCTTGAAGCCGAGGCCGACCGCCATGCCGCCGAGCACGAGGGGCGCGGCGCTCGCGATCGTGAACTGGATGCCGCGCATGCTGCCGAACGCGCCCTCGATCAGGTCGGAGTACGCCTGGAACGGCAGGAGGAGGTCGAGCTCGCCCGTCGCGAGGCTGGACAGGATGATGATCACCCCACCGACGATCAGTGCCCCGATGACGGCCACCACCGGGACCGCCACCAGGCGCACGATGCGCCGCCACAGCGGCGCGCTGGCCCGCCGCTCGGCCTCGGCCGCGGTGGTCATGACGCCTGCTCCAGGTCGGTGGTCATGCTCTTCGTGGCCTCGAGGCTCACCTTGCCACCCGTGGCCATGAGGAGGCCGATCTCCTCCTTGTCCGCCGACCGGGCGTCGACCACGGCAACGAGCTCGCCGCGGTAGATGACAGCGATCCGATCGGAGAGCTCGAGCACCTCGTCGAGCTCGGCGGAGACGAGCAGGATCGCGGTGCCCGCTTTCCGGCGCGCGATCGTCTCGGAGTGGATGAACTCGACGCTGCCGACGTCGAGACCGCGCGTGGGCTGGTCGAGGACCAGCAGCTTCAGCTCGCGCCCGAACTCGCGCGCCACGACGATTTTCTGCTGGTTGCCGCCCGAGAGCGTGCCGGCCGGGACGCTGGTCGACGGGGTGCGGACGTCGAACTCGGTGACGCACGCGTCGGCGCGGCGCTGGATCGCGTCGTCGTCGCGGACGAGGCCGCGCGAATACGGTGGTGCGTGATAGTCGTTGAGCACGATGTTGTCGGTCAGCGGGAAGCTGAGCACCAGCCCGAAGCGATGGCGGTCGGCCGGAACGAATCCGACGCCCTGCGCGTGGAGCTCCCGGACGGTCGCCGTCGTGACCGATTGACCGTCGAGCGAGATCTGCCCGCTCGCCGTCTTCCGAAGCCCGGTGATCGCCTCGACCAGCTCGTCCTGGCCGTTGCCGGCCACGCCGGCAATGCCGAAGATCTCACCGGAGCGCACCTCGAAGGAGACGCCGTGCACCACCTCGTTGCCGCGGTCATCCGCCACCTTCAGGTCCTCGACCGCCAGCATCGGCTCGGTGGGCGTGCTCTCGCCGCGATCGACGGTGAGGTTCACGTCGCGCCCGACCATGAGCTCCGCCAGGTCCTCCTCGTTCGTCTCGGCGGGAAGCCGCTGCCCGACGACCTTGCCGCGACGGATGACCGTGATGCGGTCGGCGATCTCGAGAACCTCGTACAGCTTGTGGCTGATGAAGATGACGCTGGTCCCCAGCTCGCTGGTCAGCTGCCGGAGCACAGCGAAGATCTCGCGCGTCTCCTGTGGCGTGAGGACGGCGGTCGGCTCGTCGAGCACGAGGATCCGCGCGTCGCGGTAGAGGGCCTTCAGGATCTCGACCCGCTGCTGCCAGCCGACGGACAGCGAGCCGACCTTGGCCTCGGGGTCGACCTCGAACCCGAACCGGGCGCCGAGCTCACGGATCCTGGCGTGCGCCGCGCGGCGATCGAGGAAGACCGGGTTCGCCATCGGCTCGTCCCCGAGCAGGATGTTCTCGGCGACCGTGAGCACCGGGACGAGCATGAAATGCTGGTGGACCATGCTGATGCCGCGGTCGATGGCGTCGTTCGGGTCGTGGATCGTGACCCGTTCGCCGTTCATCAGGATCTCGCCCTCGTCGGGGACGGCGAGCCCGTAGAGGATGTTCATCAGGGTCGACTTGCCGGCCCCGTTCTCGCCGAGCAGCGCGTGGATCTCCCCCGGCCGAACGTCGAGGTCGATGTGGTCGTTGGCGACCACGCCCGGGTAGCGCTTCGTGATGCCGCGCATCTCGATCGTCGGGGGTCGCGCTGGCTCGGTCATGGTCGACGCCGTCCTCCGTGAGATAGGCGAGAGGCGAGCCCGGACGGGCTCGCCTCTCGTTCGTTCAGCCTCGTTGCGGACCTACTCGTCCTGCTCGAAGGGTGGGCCGCAGATGCCCTCGCCCTCGCACGGGTCGAGCTCGCCGGCGGCCATGGCGGCCGTGGCGTCGTCGAGCGCCGTCTGGAGATCGGGCGTCATCAGGTCCGGATGGTTGTGGAACTCGGACGCCGCCACCTTTGGCGGATCCGAGGACGCATCCAGGATCAGCGTGCCGCCCTCGGAAGAGCCATCGGCAACGCGCACGATCGCCTCGCTGACCGCCTCGACCAGCTTCTTCTCGGCGCTGGTCAGGATGCAGGTCAGATCCGGCAACGCCAGCGCCTGGTCGACGTCGACGCCGATGCCGTACACGTCGGCGTCACAGGCCGCCTCCAGCGCGCCCTGGCCCGACAGGCCGGCGACCTGGAAGATGAAGTCGGCGTCCTGGCCGATCATCTGCTCCGCCAGCGACGCCCCGGTGGTCGGATCGTTGAACGCGGTCGTGATGTCGGTGGACACGTACGAGACGAGCACCTCGACGTCGGGATTGACCGACTTGGCGCCGTTCACGTAGCCGCCGATGTACGACAGGACCGCCGGAATGATGTCGATGCCGCCGATCGTGCCGATGACGTTCGTCTCGGTCAGCGTGCCGGCCACGATGCCCGCCAGGTACCCGGCCTGCGCCTCATTGAAGACGAGGCCCTGGTAGTTCGGCAGGAGCTCGGCCGCGTCGCCCGCGCAGGTGAAGGTCGGATCCGGGTCGCCGGCCTCGTCGACGCAGATGGACTGGTCGAGACCGATGAACTCGACTTCGGGGTTGGCCTTCGCCGCGATGGCCGTATCGGTGCCGAGCGCGAAGCCGTAGGTGACGATGATCTGGTAGCCCTGGTCGATCAGGGTCTGCATGTTGTTCTGATAGTCGGCCGGGTCCTCGGTGATGATGACGTCAGCCGTCCCGCCGATCTCCGTGGTACCCATGATCGTGCCGCACCAGCCGCCCTCGTTGAACGACTTGTCCTCGAGCTGGCCGACATCGGTCACGCCACCGACGAGGAACGCGTCGCCGCTGTCGGGGTCACCGCAGGCTGCAAGGCCGGTCGGGGCCTCGCTCTCGGCGGGCGCCTCGCTGTCGGCCGGGGCCTGGCTGCCGGCCGGGGCCTCGCTGTCGGCCGGTGCCTGGCTTCCATCATCGCCGCCATCACCACAGGCGGTCAGGATCAGCACGAGGATGACCAGGAAGGCCATCGGCATGCTGGAATGCTTCCGCATGAATACTCCTCCACACCATTGTCGGGTGCGAACAGCCGCGGGAATCGCGGCGCCTCGGATGCGCTCGGGCCACGGGCACCTGGCGCTGAATCCGGGGCATCATACTTCCTCGGTCTCCGGCGGCTCAAGGCCTTTCGCGCGCGGGTCAGGATCCCGTTCGACCGTATGATCCGCCGCATGGATCCGCTGCCGGCCCGCGTGCGCCTCGTGATCTTCGACCTCGACGGCGTCGTGTATCGGGGCGCGGAGCCGATTGCGGGCGCCGCCGACCTCGTCGCCTGGCTTCACGAGCGCGGCGTCGCCGTCCGCTTCGCGACCAACAACTCCATGGTCGCGCGGGAGGGCTACGTCGAGCGGCTTGCGGCCATGGGCATCGGGACGTCCGTCGACGAGATCGTCACGTCGACGTCGGCCACCGTGGAGCACCTGCGGCGGCACGCGCCGGACGTTCGGAGCGTGCTCGCGATCGGAGCCGACGGGATGCGCGACGAGCTGCTGGCCGCCGGCTTCGAGGTCCAGATGGCGCACTCGGTCCGCCCGTCCAGCCCGGGGGCGCCACTCGACCGCCCCTACGACGCCGTCGTGGTCGGGCTCGACCCGACCTGCGACTACGCCCGAATCGCGGTGGCGATGAGCGCCGTCGCCGCCGGTGCTCGGCTGGTGGCGACGAACGCCGATGCCCGCTACCCGACCCCTGCCGGATTCCTGCCCGGCGCGGGAGCAATCGTCGCAGCACTGGCAACGGCCACCGGCGTGTCGCCCGAGGTGATCGGCAAGCCGGAGCCGGCGATGTTCCGGGCCATCCTGGAGGCGAGCGGCGTGCCCGCCGATGAGACCGTGGTCGTAGGCGACAATCCGGCCTCCGACGTGATCGGCGCGCGCCGGGCCGGCTGCGCCGCGATCCTGGTCCTCACCGGGGTGGCCGATGCCGCATCTGCCGCCGCGCTCGACGCAGAGGCGACCCCGCACGCCGTTGCCGCCGACCCCGGCGCGGTGCGCGCCCTGCTGGAGCCGCGCGTCAGCTGATGGGCGTCGCGGACCGCCAGGCGCTCCAGGCCGCGGCTGCCTCCTGGCGCAGGGGCGCGAGCAGCACGGGTGGGGCGAATCCCCGCTCGAAGGCGTTGAGCGCGATGGCCGCCACCTCGTCCGCCGACAGGTCCAGCGCGTCGATGCAGCGCTCCAGCTCCCGGGTGAGCGTGGTTCCGGTCACCGTCCGGTCGTCGGTCGAGATCGTCACGCTGACGCCGGCGCGATGGAGCATGGCCACCGGGTGCTCCGCCAGTCGGTCGACGATCCCGGCCTGCACGTTCGAGGTGGGGCACAGGTCGAGCGTGATGTCGCGCGCGCGCAGCAGCGCGACGAGGTCGGCGTCGCCTGCAGCCGTCACCCCGTGCGCGACGCGACGGACGCCGAACTCGAGGACCTCGCGCACGCGCTCCGGCCCCGCCACCTCGCCGGCGTGCGCGGTGAGGGCGAGGCCGCCCTCTCGGGCGGTGACGAAGGCGAGGGCGTGCGGCGGCGCCGGATACTCGGCCTCCGGCCCCGCCAGGTCGAAGCCGACCACGGGCGCGCCGAACTCCCCGGCGACCCGTGCCAACTCGACGTTCGCCGCGGGCGGGTGCGAGCGCATGGCGGTGACGACCAGAGCGATGAGCGGCATGCGTGGCCCGAGCGTTGCGGCGCGCCGGGCGATGCCGTTCGCCACCGCCTCGATGACGTCGGCCACGGAGAGGCCGCGCTCGAGGTGGAGCCGCGGCGCCCATCGGATCTCGGCGTACCGGATGCCGTCGGCCGCGAGATCGTCGACCAGCTCGGCGGTCACCCGCTCGAGGGCCTCAGCCGACTGGAGCAGGGCGATCGGGAGGTCGAAGAACGTCAGCAGCTCCGCCTGGTCCTCGCAGCGCTCCGGACCGACCATGCGCGCGCGGGCTTCCTCGGCTGACAGGGCCATCCCGATGTCGGCCGCGAGCTCGACCGCCGTGTCCGGCCGAACCGAGCCGTCGAGATGCTGGTGGAGCTCGGCCTTCGGCAGCCGGCCGATGTCGGCGGGATCCATCGGCCCATGATAGGCACGCGGGCCGCCGTGGCCGCCGCCGTCGTGGCCGCAGCGGTCGTGCTCCTGCTCGGCGCTGGGGGTGCCGGGCCCGCCACGACGCTGGAGGCACGGCGGCTGGTCGTCGACCGGGCGGCCGCGGCCGACGAGGCCCTCGCCGCCCTCGAGGCCTCCATCCAGCCCGGCGTCGACGCCGCGCGGCGCGGGACGGCCCTCGTCGTGGCGGGCGCCGATCCCCCCGGAGCGGAGCTGACCGCGGCCGGGGAGAGCCTGGAGGGTGCGGTGCCGGTCGCGACCCACGCGGCAGCAGCCATGGAGGCGCTGGATGGGGCGGTCCTGGCAGCCGGCCTCGACGCGACGATCCCCGACCCGGTGAGCCCGGACGAGCTCGGCTCGATCGCAGCTCAGCTCGGCAGCACGGCACCGGCGGCCGACGCCTTTGCCACGATGCGGCGGCGGGCCGAGGGCCTGGTCGGGCTCCTGGACGAGTCGCTCGTCGCGCTGGAGGCGGGGTCGCTCGCCGAGGCCGGAGAACGGGTGGCGGATGCCCGCGCGGACCACGAGGTCATCGCGGCCTGGGAGGTCGACCTCGTGACCCTTCCGGTCTGGCTGGAGACGACGGATGCGATGATCGGCGCGATGGAGGCGATCGTGGCGGCCGCCGATGCGGGCGACGAGGCCGCGGCGCTGGCGGCGGCCGAGGACTTCGCGGGGCTGTCTGAGGAGGCGGCCACGGCGGATCGTGCGCTGCGCATCGCCCTCGGTGAGGGTGGCACCGCGATCGCCGCCGCCCCGCTCGGCCGCCTGGCGACGCTGCTGCGCGACGTGGCCGATGCGCGTGCCGCGGTCGCGTCGACGCTCGAGAAGGTCCCGAGATGACCGACGAGGCGCGACCGCCCGGGCGGGACGCTCCGCTCGAGCCCGATCCGATGCTCGAGCGGACGCTCGCCGATCGATATCGGATCGACGCGCTGGTGGCCCGCGGCGGCATGGCGCGCGTCTACCGCGCCCGCGACCTGCGCCTCGACCGCGACGTGGCGGTCAAGGTCCTGGCGCCGCCGTACGGCGACGACGCCGCATTCACCGAGCGCTTCCTGGGCGAGGCCCGCGCCGCGGCGTCGCTGTCGCACCCGAGCCTCGTCCACGTCTATGACTCCGGCAGCGACGGACCCGCGCACTTCATCGTCATGGAGCTGCTCGACCGGCATCGAACCCTGCGCGACGTCCTGTCCGAGCGCGGCTCCCTGCCGGTCGAGGACGTCATCCGCATCGGTCGTGAGCTGCTGGCAGGTCTGCGGGTCGTCCACGAACGAGGGCTCGTCCACTGCGACGTGAAGGCGGCGAACATCATGCTGGGCGCCGGCCCGGCAAAGCTCATCGACTTCGGCATCGCACAGCACCCGAACGAGGGGCTGGTGGGCGAGACGAGCATCGGCACGCTGCAGGCCATGTCGCCCGAGCAGCTCCACGGCGAGGCACTCACGCCCGCCAGCGATCTCTTCAGCCTCGGAACGGTGCTGTACGAGGCGCTCACCGGACGTGTTGCCTATCCGGGCACGACGCCGCAGGAGGTGAGCCGCTCGCACGCCGGGGGAGGCGTGGTGCCGCCATCGACGGTAGTGCCCGGACTCTCCGATCGTCTCGACGCCGTGATCCTGCAGAGCCTGCGCCGCGACCCCGACTCGCGATTCCGATCGGCCCCGGCGATGGCGCGGGCGCTGGACAGTGTGACGGACGCCACGAGCACCACGGACGCCGGCCCCGACGACGAGACCCGTGTCGTCGCCGCTGTCGCGGTGGCGCAGCAGCCCGGCCCACCCCCACGCGACGGGGGATACGTGCCGCCGCCGGCTCCCGCCGCCACTCCCGAGCCAGCGCCCCGCAGCGCACCGCCATCGCCTCGTCGCGCCGCGGTCCCGTGGGGCACCGTGTGGACGCTGCTCGTGCTGGCGGCCGTCGCGCTGGTCGTGCTCCTCATCGTCGTGCCGCTCCTGACGTCCGACGGCGGCGAACCCGGCGCCTCCCCGGGGAGCGCCGTGCCGTCCCCGTCGCGGTCGGCGGTGGAGGCGGGCCTGGTGCCGAGCACGGTCGGCCTTGCGACCCAGGACGCGATCGCGCTCGCCGAGGAGGCGGGCCTGGCCTGGACGGTGCGCTGCAACGAGGACCAGAGCCAGCCGGAAGGCATCGTGGACCAGGAGCCGCCGCCGGGAACACAGCTCGCCCCCGGCGCACCGTTCACCATGTTCTCGGCGCGGATCGAGGACTGCCGCTAGGCACCTATACTCCAGCGACCCACCACCACCAAGGAGCCGATCCCGCATGCGCCTGCGCGCGATCTCCGACACGCCCGTGTCCGCGGCCGCCGATGTGCTGGCCGTTCCGATCTACCGCGACGACGCGGACCTGTCCGGGGATCTCGCCGAGCTGGACGCCGCGTCGGGCGGGGCGATCCGCGATGCGGTCGACTGGGGGGAGTTCAACGCGCTCGAGCACGCGTCGGCCCTGGTGGACGCCGGAGACCTCCCCGTTCAGCGGCTCCTCCTTCTGAACGGCGGCGTGCGAGGCCGCGGCGCGCTTCGCGCTCGCCGCCTCGCCATGTTGGCCACGAGGCGGCTCAACGGACGCGGGGCGCGAACGCTTGCCCTCTGGCTGCGCGACGGCGAGGACGCCGATGCGTGGGCCGCGGCGGCCTCGGGCGCGATCGCCGGGACGTATCGGTCCACCGCCATCTACGGCCGGGTGCGCGACACCGAGGCGATGCTGCGCTCCGTGGACGAGGTCCTGTTCATCGGCGCCGACCAGGCGGCGCTGGATCGAGGCGCGATCATCGGCGAGGGGATCGCCTTCGGCCGTGACCTGGCGAACCGGGCGGCGAACGACCTCTACCCGGAGCGCATGGCGGAGGTGGCGCGCGAGCTGACCGAAGATGGCTGCACGGTCGAGGTGCTGGAGCCCGGGGACATGGAGCGGCTGGGCATGGGCCTGCTGGCGGGCGTCGGCCAGGGGGCTGCCCACGAGGCGCGCATGATCGCCGTCAAGCTGCCGGGGTGGGAGGACGGCGGCGATCGGCGGCTCGCGATCGTCGGCAAGGGCGTCTGCTTCGACTCCGGCGGCATCAGCATCAAGCCGGCCGAGAACATGGGCGACATGAAGCACGACAAGTCCGGCGCCGCTGCCGTGATCGCGGCCGCGCGGACGGTCGCCCGCCTGGCGCCGGAGACGCCGCTCATGGCCGTTGCCCCGATGGTCGAGAACATGCCCGGCGGGAACGCCCAGCGCCCGGGCGACGTGGTGAAGGCGATGAACGGCATGACGGTGGAGGTCACCAACACCGATGCGGAGGGACGGCTGATCCTGGCCGACGCGTTGACCTGGGCCGAGCGCGAGGGCGCGACGCACATCGTCGACGTCGCCACCCTGACCGGTGCCCACTCCATCGCCTTCGGCGACCAGGTGAGCGCGTACTTCGCGCGTCCGCGCGCCTGGGGCGACGCGATCGGCAGCGCCGCCGAGCGCGCTGGCGAGTGGTTCTGGGAGATGCCGCTGGTGACCGAGTACCGGGCCACCTACGACTCACCCCACGCCGACATCGTGAACTCCGGGACCCGTGAGGGGTCGCTCATCAAGTCCGCGGTCTTCATCGGGGAGTTCGCGACGGTCCCGTGGGTCCACGTCGACATCGCCGGAACGGCCTATCTCAACGCCGAGAAGCCCTACGGACCGAAGGGCGCGACCGGCGCGGGCGTCAGCACGCTCGTCCAGCTGGCCCTCGACTTCGCCACCATGGAGCTTCCCGATCCGGACGGCTGACCAGCGCACGGGGAGCGCCCGGCCGACGCGAACGAGCGCCCCGCCCACGGTGTGAGCGGAGCGCTCGCGCTGGAACGTACGGGGTTTAGCGGTTCGGGTCGAAGGCGTCGCGCGCCTCGTCCTGGGCCTCACCCACCTCGTTCTGGATGTCGCCCTCGACCTGCTGCGCCTGGCCCTCGGCCTCGGTCTTGGGGTCGTCCGTCAGGTCGCCCCACTCTTCCTTGACCTTGCCACCGGCCTCCTTCAGGGGGCCTTCGATGCGATCGCTGTCCATTACGGTTCCTCCCGTCGTTGATGCCGGCCAGCGCCGGCATCGGACTGACAACGCACGGGGCGTGCCAATGTCGCCGTCGACGGGCACGGACCATCGGCCTATGGCGAGCGGCCGGCGGCACCGTAGGATGCGTGGTGCCGCGGCGCACCGGGCGCCGGGAGCCGATCCAAGGAGGCCTCCGTGCCCCTGACCCTCGCAACCATCGCCGCCGGCGCCGCCTTCGCGGTGGCCGGCGCCCTGGCCGAGCGCCTTGCCAGCGCGTGGCCCGCCGACGAGGCGCGCCACCGTGCGCCGAGCTGGAGGACCGTCGTGCTCGCGGTCGTGAGCGGAGCCGCGGCGGCCGGCGTCGTGGCACGCTCGTCGCTGCCGTGGTGGGCGACCGCCTGGTACCTCCTCCTCCTCGGCCTCCTGCTGGTGCTCACTGCCACCGATCTGGAGCAGCGCCGGCTGCCGCACGTGGTGCTCGACCCGCTCATCGTGCTGGCTGCGGTCTTCGTGCCGTTCAACCCGGCCGTGGACCCGCTGATGGCGCTGCTCGGGGCTGTCGCGGCGGTCGCGTTCCTCGGCGCCCTGGCGCTCGTCGTTCGAGGCGGCCTCGCCGTCGGCGACCTCTACCTCGTGGCACCCATCGGCCTGATGCTCGGCTGGCCGGTCATCTTCACGGCGCTGTTCGTCGCGGCCTTCCTGGCGGCGGGGACGAGCCTCGTCCTGCTGGCGGTCCGACGCGTCGGGATGCGCAGCTACATCCCCTTCGGCCCGTTCCTCGTGGCCGGTGCCGTGCTCGCCCTGCTGCTGGACGATCGCACCCTGGCCGTGGTGCGCTAGGGCCCGATTCGACCCGGCGAACGATCGCTGGTACCCTTCGGCCAGATGCATCCGGCACTCCAGCGTCGCCGTCGTCATCTGATGATGACGCGCCGCACGACGCGTCGCGGCTCGCGACGCCGCGGCCTGGCGACGTTCCTTCTTGTGACCCTCGGCGTTTTCGGGCTGATGTTCGTCGGCTCGATTCTCGGCACGGCCGGCGGCATGTTCGCCGCGTACACCTACTTCTCCTCCGACCTGCCGGACCCGAACGTCCTCGACGAGATCGTCCCCGCCGAGTCGACGTACGTATACGACCGGTCGGGTGAGGTGCTACTCGCGCGGTTCGAGTGCCAGAACCGCGAGGCGGTCGAGTTCGGGGAGCTGCCGGAGGTGGTCTGGCAGGCCACGGTCGCCAGCGAGGACCGCACCTTCTGGGAGAACAACGGCGTCGACTTCCAGGGCCTGGTGCGTGCGGCGCTCGCCAACCTCGAGGCGGGCGAGATCGTCCAGGGCGCCTCGACGATCACCCAGCAGGTGATCGACTATGCGCGCGTCCTGAAAGACGAGGGGGTCACGACGCAGGTCGATCCCGGAGCCACGCCCGCGCCAAGTGCGGTGGCGGTGGACCCCGACGCGCCGGCCACCGAGGAGCAGGACGCGGAGGCGGAGGCGGACGTGTGCCAGCCGCCGGCGCCGAACCAGTCGAGCGACGTCCAGGACAAGATTCGCGAGAACATCCTGGCCATGCAGGTGACCGCGGCGTATCCGGGCCGCGCCGGCAAGGAGCAGATCCTCGAGACCTACCTCAACCTGATCTATTACGGCAACGGCTCCTACGGCATCCAGGCGGCCGCCGCGAACTACTTCGGCATCAGCGATCTCACGCAGCTGAGCCTTGCCCAGGTCGCGTTCCTCTCGGCGCTCCCGCAGGCCCCGTCGTTCCTCGACCCGTACCAGAATCCGAACGGCGAGCCGGGCTCCGAGGAGGCCGCGGCGGATGCACTGCGGGAGCGGAACCTCGTCCTGGGCGCGATGCTCGAGGAGGGGTACATCACCCGCGCCGAGCACAACGAGGCGCGCGCCACCACGTGGCTCGCCATGGAGCCGGGCCGGATCAACAGTATCCTGCGCGAGCCGCACTTCAGCTTCCGGGTCCGCTCGGAGGCGGAGCGGATTCTCGCGGCACTGGACGTCCCCGACCCTGCCGCGGCGGTCCGCACCGGCGGCTACCGGATCATCACGACGCTGGACTACGACCTCCAGCAGATCGGGCACGAGCTGGTGGCGAAGTGGGTGGCCGAGCTCGGCGACAAGAACGTGAACAACGCGGCCCTCGTGTCGATCGATTCGGCGACGGGGGAGATCATCACGTACATCGGCTCGGTCGATTACTACAACCGCGAGGACCCGCGAGTGCAGGGCCAGTTCGACGTGGCCGGCCTCGGGCGGCGCCAGCCGGGATCGGCCTTCAAGCCGATCACGTACTCGTCCGCCTTCCAGTCGCGCGACGCGACCGTGTCGACCATGCTCGTGGACGCCATCACGGAGTTCGGAACCACCGAGGAGACGAGCTACCGGCCCACCAACGCCGACATCAAGGAGCACGGGCCCGTGCTGGCGATGGACGCACTGCGCTACTCGCTCAATATTCCGTCGGTGCAGATGCAGTATCTCGTCGGCTCGGATACGACGGCACAGTTCAGCGAGAAGATGGGCATCGCCAGCGCCGAGTACATCATGAACCAGGACCCCGGGCTGTCCCTTGCCCTGGGATCGGTGCCACTCAACCTGACGAACATGACCCAGGCGTACGGCGTGTTCGCGGCGCAGGGCGACCTGCACACGAACACGACCATCCTCGAGATCCGGAACAGCGCCGGTCGCATCGTCTATACCCGCGAGGACAACGGGCCCGAAGTCGCCCAGCCGATGACCGACGCCGAGGCATACCTCACGCACTGGATCCTCGAGGGCAACACCGATCCAGAGCGGAACGAGCTGTGGGGCGACCGCGCCCAGCTGAACACGCCCGACGGCCAGCGCCGCCCTGCCGGGTTCAAGACCGGGACGACGAACGACTTCCGGGACGTGTCGGGCTTCGGCTACGTCCCGGGCAGCCTGGTGACCGGCGTCTGGATGGGAAACAACAACCAGGAGCCCATGTCGAACGTCCTTGGGCAGGGCCTCTTCAGCGCCGATGGGCCGCTGTACCTGTGGGAGGAGTTCATGTCCCGGGCGTTGAACGAGCCGTGGGACTGGAATGGCGGCAAGCCGGTCGGGCAGACCTCATTCGACCGCCCGGGTGGAGTCGTCACCGCGGACGTGTGCCGCTGGAGCGGCATGGCCGACTCCGGCCGCTGTGGCCGTACGATCGAGATGCCGTTCCTCGAGGGCACGGTGCCGCCCATCGACAACGTCCACCCACAGGGCTGCCTGGATCTCGAGCTGTACGTCTCGACCGCCACGCCGGACCGACCCGAGAACTGGATCGAGGCCGCCGATACATGGTCCGACCGGCTGGTGAACGGGCAGACCGGCGCTTCCGGCGACCCGGCCGACTACCAGGACAACCCGAACGTCCGCTTCGCGATCGCGCCGATCTACGGCGAGCCGGGCTTCCCATCGGTCTGCGGGGAGCGCGTCTTCCGGCCGCGGCCCGCGCCCAGGCCGTCCGAGCCGCCACCGAGTGAGGGTCCCGCACCATCTCCGCCCGGCGGAGGCGGCGGCGGTGGTGGCGGCGGCGGAGGCGGGGGCGGCGGCGGAGGCGGCGGAGACGACTGACGCGCGGCCGCTGGCCGCTAGAATCGGCTCGTGTCCAGCTCGGTCCTGACGCTCATCCTGGCCGGGGGTGAGGGGGAGCGGCTCAGCATCCTGTCCCAGGTCCGCGCGAAGCCGGGCGTGCCGTTTGGCGGCAAGTACCGCATCATCGACTTCGCGCTCTCGAACGCGGTGAACTCGGGCCTGACCGACGTCGGAATCCTGACCCAGTACGCCCCGCGCAGCCTGATCGACCACATCGGGGTCGGGCGGCCCTGGGACCTCGACCGCAGCCGTGGCGGCGTGGCACTGCTCCAGCCATTCATCGGTCGCGGGCGCGCTCGGGACTGGTACCGCGGCACGGCCGACGCGGTCCTGCAGAACCTCGACTTCATCGAGGACCGATCGCCGGAGCTGGTGCTCGTCCTGGCCGGCGACCACGTCTACAAAATGGACTACCGTCCGTTCATCGACCTGCACCGCGAAACGCGCGCGGCGGTCACCTGCGCCGTGCGTCGCGTGCCGATCGAGGAGGCGCACCGCTTCGGCATCCTGGACGTGAACCGCGAGGGCCGGGTGACCGCGTTCATCGAGAAGCCGCCCGAGCCTCCATCGAACCTCGTGAGCATGGGGGTCTACGTCTTCAGCTGGCCCGCCATGCGGGAGTTGCTGAGCCCTGATCGCGTGGACTTCGGCCGCCACGTCCTGCCCTGGATGGTCGAGAACCGCAAACGCGTGTTCGCCTACGAGTACGCCGGCTACTGGCAGGATGTCGGCACGGTCGAGAGCTACTGGCAGACGAACCTCGATCTGCTCAGCGACGCGCCGGGAATCGAGCTGAACGATCTCGGCTGGCTGATCTACACCAAGAGCGAGGAGCGCCCGCCCGCACGCATCGGTCCGGACGCCCGCGTGGTGCGATCCATGATCAGCCACGGCTGCGTCGTCGAGGGCACCGTCGAGCACAGCCTGCTGTCACCGGGCGTCCGCGTCGCACCCGGGGCGGTCGTGCGCGACTCGATCGTGCTGTTCGATGCCGTCATCGAGCGGGGCGCGCAGCTCGACCGCGCGATCGTCGACAAGGAGGCGCGCATCGGCTCCGGCGCACTGATCGGCGTCGGGGAGGATCTCCGGCCGAACCGCGACGAGCCGGAGCGGCTGTACGCCGGCATCACGCTGGTGGGGAAGCGCGCCCAGGTGCCCCGCGGCATGGAGATCGGGCGCAACTGCCGGATCGATCCGAATGTGAGCGAGCGCGACTTCGCGCGCCGTCGTCAGATCCGATCCGGCGGCACGGTCAAGGCCCGGTCGAGTGTCGCGACCTCGTGATCGAGCAGGCACCGCCGCTCGACCGCTGGCTCGCCGAGCTGGGGGTCGAGGTCGTGGCGGCAGGTGGCGACGGCTCCGACCGGGTCATGAGCCGCGACGTGGTCCTCGACGGCAGACGGCGCTACGACCTCCGCGTCACGGTGGCGTGGGTCGCCGAGCTCGGGACCTCGCTGTGGGCATACTATGGACTCGAAGCCATGGAGATCCCGAAGCGGATCTACGCCCGCATGCTTCGAGCCAACTTCGACTATGCCTTCGTGAAGTTCGCCATGACCGATGACGACCGCCCGATGCTGATGACCGAGCTGCCGACCGCTGCCCTCGACCGGGACGAGCTTGGGCGCGGCCTCGTGCGGCTGACGGTCGTCGCTGACCGGCTGCTGGAGGAGACCGCGAACGCCGTCGCGGATCGCGGCGTCCTGCCGGACTGGTCGGATCGCACCGGGCGCAACCCAGCGCTGCTGGCGACCTATGCCGGCGAGGTCGAGTCGGCCATGCCGGCGTGGGAGCCGCCGCAGCCCCAAAGGCGCCGTCCCGGACTCGTCTCTCGTCTGCTTGGTCGCGCTCGATGAGGGTCGTGCGGCGCCGAGGGCTGGTCCTCGCGTTGGCCCTCACGACCGTATCGTTCCTTCCCGGGTTGGGGACGCCGCGGGCGGCGGCTGCCGAGTACGAGCTCGATACGACGGCCGCATACGACGTGCGGCCTGCCGACCGGAGGATCGACGTCAGCGTCGACTCCGCATTCACGAACACCACGCCGGATCCGGAGGGGCAGTTCAGCGTCTTCGAAGAGGTGCGGCTGGCCGTCCACGACGAAGCCACCGAGGTCGCCGCTAGCGATGCGGACGGCGAGCTCGACGTCACCGTGGAGGTCGAGGACGGCGTCAACGTGGCCACCGTCGAGCTGCGCGACGGGCTGCGGTACGAAGACACCACCGAATTCGAGCTCACCTATCGGCTCCTGGATTCCGACGACCCGCGCCTGCGGGTGCGACCCTCGGTCGTGGTCTTCCCGGCCTGGGGCTTCGGAACGTCATCGGAGGTAACGGTGACGATCCCGCCCGGCTACGAGATCCGCGTCGACGGCGACACGTTGACGGAGGAGAGCGGCACGCTGGTCAGCGGGCCGATCGAGGATCCGGCGCGATGGCTGGCACTGGTGACGGGCGTCCAGCCCTCGGAGTTCAGCGACTTCGACGCCACCGTTCCGCTCCATGGCGGGACGGCCGACCTGCGCGTCCGGGCATTTGCCGACGACGAGGCCTGGGGGGAGAGCACGCGGGCCCTGGTCACCGAGGCGCTGCCGCTGATCGAGGAGGCCGTCGGGCTGCCGTATCCACGCATCGGTCAGCTCATCCTCACCGAATCGGTGACGGCCGATGTCTCCGGGTTCGGCGAGCCGTCGGTCGGCGGCTCCGAGCTGGCGGTCGCGTTCGACCAGCCGCCGTTCACCGCCCTTCACCAGGTGAGCCACATCTGGCTGTCGCCAGAGCTCGTCGAGCCGCGCTGGCTGCGCGAGGGTCTCGCGACCTCGGTCGCGGCGGTGGCGGCGGAGCAGCTCGAGGTGGATGCGCCCTTCGACCCGCAGGAGCGGGTTACGGAGCTGGCGGACGCGGCGTTCCCGCTGGATGCCTGGGCGGAAGGGGCTGAGGGCGACGCGGAGGCCTACGGCTACGCGGCGTCCTGGGCGTTCGTCGACGAGGTCGAGGCGGCCGTCGGGGAGGACACGGTCCGGACGGTGCTCGCCCGCGTGGCGGCCGCGATCGGCCCCTACCAGTCCTCCGACGTGGAACCGCAGCCGCTCTCGGATGGGGTCGCCGCGCCGCAGGCGTCATTGACGACGCGAGGCTTCCTCGACCATCTCGAGACGGTCAGCGGCCAGGACCTGACCGAGCAGTTCGCCGCCCGAGTGCTGACCGAAGCGGACGTCGCCCTCCTGCCGCAGCGTGCCGAGGCGCGGGCTGCGTTCCGCGAGCTCGAGCAGGCGGCGGACAGCTGGGGCACGCCGGACCCGCTGCAGAGTGCGATGACGGCCTGGCAGTTCGACGATGCCCACGCCCAGATCGAGGACGCCGCCGCTTGGCTCGAGGAGCGGGATGTTCTGCTTGCGGAGATGCAGGACCTGGGCATGTCCGCACCCGACCGGCTCCAGCAGGCCTATCGCTCGTTCGGCGGCGGGCCGGAGGCCGATGCTGAGCTCCAGGCCGAGCGCGCGGTGGTCGCGGCGTACGCTGCCGCTGCGGACGAGGTGAATGCCGAGCGGCCGTTCCTCGCCCGCATCGGCCTCATCGGCAGCTCGGACCCGGCCGATCAGCTGAACATGGCGAACGGCCGATTCGCCGAGGGCGACCTCCGCGGGGCGATCGATGCGATCAGCGAGGCGCAGCGGATCAGCGCGTCGGCCGAGACCGGCGGGATCGTCCGCATCATCAGTGCGGTGCTCGTGATCGTCCTGGTGCTGGCCCTGGCCGTGCTCCTCGTGCGACGGCGCGCGTCGTACACTGCTCCGCGATGAGCTCCGAGCGGCCGTCTCCGCGCTTTCTGCCGGCCGCCGACGTGCTCTCCGGCGAGACGGCAGACGTCTATTTCGATCGCGCCCGCACCATCCTGGCCGCCGAACAGCTCGATCCGGTGGTGACGCTCGAGGTGTTCTCCCGCGGAGAGGGTGTCCTATGCGGGGCCGAGGAGGCCATCGCCTACCTGCGTGAGATCTTCGCCGAGGCCAACGGTTCGGCCGCGCCGGTGGTCGAGTCGCTCCATGACGGCGATCGCTTCACGTCCAAGGAGGTCGTGATGCGGATCGAGGCGCGCTACTCCTCGTTCGGCCTGTACGAGACCGCGATTCTCGGCATCCTCGCCTCCGGCTCGGGCTGGGCCACCGCCGCGCGCCGCGTCGTGGATGCGGCGGACCCGATTCCGGTCATCGGCTTCGGCGCGCGCCACGTCCACCCGAGCGTCGCGGATCAGATGGACTACGCCTCGGTCGTCGGCGGCTGCATCGGCGCATCGACGCCGGCAGGCGCGCGCCTGGCCGGCCTCGCGCCGACCGGCACGATGCCGCACGCCCTGGTCCTCATCTTCGGTGACACGGTGCATGCCGCCGAGGCATTCGACCGCCACATCGACCCCGAGGTGCCGCGCATCGTCCTGGTCGACACGTTCAAGGACGAGGCGGAGGAGTCCCTGCGGGTGGCCGAGGCGCTCGGCGAGCGACTGTGGGGCGTGCGCCTCGACACGCCATCGGAGCGCGGACGGGTGACCCCCGAGCTGGTCAAGGAGGTCCGGGCCCGTCTCGACCTTGCCGGCCACTCGCACGTGAGGATCGTGGTCTCCGGCGGGATGGACGTGGAGCGCATCGGCATCTTCAAGTCCTCGGGCGCGCCGGTCGACTCGTTCGCCGTGGGGTCGGCCATCAGCAAGGCCAGCCCGATCGACTTCACCGGCGACATCAAGGAGATCGACGGCCGCCCGGTGGCGAAGCGCGGCCGCATCCCGGGCCGGACCGAGAACCCTCGACTGGAGCGAATCGACCTGCACGTCTAGGCTGGACCGATGCAGCCGATGCAGCCGACGCCGCCCGAAGAGCGCGAGTCCGCCTACGAGCTGTTCCAGCGTGGCTCGCGCATGCTCGCCGAGCATCACCCCGGCGCCGCCGCGGTCCTTCTCGAGCGCGCGCTGGCCCTCGAGCCGGGAAAGGCCTCGATCCTCGAGGCGCTGGGGCGGGCCTACTTCAACGTCGGGTCCCACGAGCTGGCAGCGGAGCGATTCGCCGCCATCGTCGAGGCCGATCCGGTCGCCCACTATGCGCACTTCGGCCTCGGCCTGTCGCGCGCGCGGATGGGGGATGACCGTGGCGCCCGCCGCCACCTCCGGCTGGCGGTACTGATGAAGCCGGACGACGACACCTACCGCCGGGCGCTCGAGCGCCTCGGAGACGCCGCCTAGGCTCCGCACCGCGTCCCGCGACGGTCGGCTACGCGGCCGGTCGCCTCCGATCGCGACGCTCCCGGGCGAGGCGCGCCTGGAGCAGGGCCAGCACCGCGGCCTCCTCGGCGCGAAGCGCGTGCGCACCCCGGCCCACGCCGCGCGCGCGCCGGGTGAGCGCGTCGACCATGGTCCCGTCCAGGAAGCGGTCGATCACCTCCGGATGGACGTAGCACGCGCGGCACACAGACGGCGTGTTGCCGAGCCGCTCCGCCACGTCCTCGATGGCGCGGACGACGGCGGTCTTGCGGCCGGCCTCGTCGTCGATCGCCTGGAACTCCTGCAGGGCCATCGCCGCCGCCACCGTTCCGGCCCAGGTCCGAAAGTCCTTGGCCGTGAAGTCGTCGCCGCTGATCTCGCGCAGGTAGTCGTTCACGTCGCCGGAGGTCACGTCCACGCGAGCGCCGTCCTCGTCGTAGTACTGGAACAGCTCCTGGCCCGGGATCTCCTGGCACTGCTTCACCAGGCGGGCCAGCCGGCGGTCACGGAGCCCGACCTCGTGCTCCTTCCCCGACTTGCCCCGGAACGAGAACCGGATCTCGGAGCCACGCACCGTGACGTGACGGTCGCGCAGCGTCGAGAGCCCGTACGAGCGGTTGTCGCGGGCGTACTCCTCGTTGCCGACCCGGATGAGCGTCTCCTCGAGCAGCCGGACGACGAGGGCCAGCACCTTCTCGCGCGGCAGTCCGCGACGGCGCAGGTCACGCGCGGTGCGGCGACGGATGCGCGGCAGGGCGCGGGCGAACTCGACCAGGCGTCCGTACTTGGCCTCGTCGCGGACATCTCGCCAGCGCGGGTGGTAGCGGTACTGCTTCCGGCCGCGGGCATCGCGCCCGGTGGCCTGGATGTGGCCGCGCCGCAGCGGGCAGATCCAGACATCGGTCCATGCCGGCGGGATGGCCAGGCGCTCGAACCAGGCGATCCGGTCGCGGTCGGTGATGCGCCGGCCATCGGCGCCGATGTACACCCAGCCCTTCCCCGCGCGTCGGCGGCGAATTCCGGGGCCGGTGTCCGAGACGTAGCGGAGGCCGGCCTCCTCGGCGGAGGCCTCCGGATCGGCGAGCTCCAGGGTCATGTGTCGCCGACGGAGGGCAACCGCCGTGCCAGCCATGCGACCCCGACGATCGTCTTCGCGTCGCGGATGCGGCCGTCGTCGATCGCCGCGAGCGCATCGGCCAGGCGCATCCAATCGGCTTCCAGCAGCTCGTCGGCGTCGGCGTCCGCCGATTCCGGGGTCAGGCCGGTGGCCAGGTAGAGATGCATGAGCTCGTCGCAGAATCCGGGCGCGGTGTAGAAGCGCGGTCCCGCCTCCCAGCCCGACGCCGCCAGCCCGGCTTCCTCCGCCAACTCCCGTGCGGCGGTGGCCAGCGGCGGCTCACCGGGCTCGAGCGTGCCCGCCGGGATCTCCAGCAGGACCTCGCCGGTGGCGTGACGCCACTGCCGCACCATGGCCAGCCGCTCCCCGTCCCAGGCGAGGATCGCGACCGCCCCGGGGTGCTCGACGATCTCGCGCGTGGTGCGGTGCCCGTCGGACCGCTCGACCTCGTCGACGCGGACCCGGATGCGCTTGCCCGACCAGGGATGCGCGCTCGAGAGGGTCCGCTCTTCCATCGGCGCATGGTACGTGAGGACTGGTCGCAGGCTGACAGATCAGGACGTGGGGGCTCGCCGCGCCCCTCACCGCGCCCCTCACCGCGCACTCGCCCTCACTCGCCGCGCGCTCGCCGCCCTCCCCGCGCACTCGCCGCCATGCAGGCCAGCAGATCACCCTCCGGGATGAGCCAGGACGCATGCCTGGGGGGTCTTGAGCTGCGCCGGCTGCACCCATTCAGGTCTCTCCGGCGATCCGGTCATGCTGCTGCATGCGCATGGGTGCCAGTGGCGCCCCGCCAATGATCAAAGGACGACGAGCCCGTCCGCACCCGGGTCCCTGCCCTGGCCCAACGCCTCGAGGGTCGCGCGTGTGTCGAGCGGAAATGTCTGGCGCAGAAGGCTGACGTGCTCCCGAACCAGCGACCGGTTTCGGGCCGTGCCTGCGATCAGCAGGACCATACGGTCGACCTTGCTGTCACGCCGCTTGGTGTTCATCGAGCGCTCGAGCACCTGCAGGTTGTTGGGTCGCGTCTCCGCCTCCACCCCGATGGTGACGGCGCCGCGCAAGAGCTCGTCCCAGGCCCGCAGGTCACCGACGTTCGGCATCGGCGCCTCCACAATGCGGCGCCACGCCGGTGACAGGCGCGCATTGAATCGCTCGAGCAGCCTCGTCTGGCCCTCGTCGCGGAGCGGCTCTCCCGTCGGGTACGTGGTGACGACGAGCTTGTGGCCGAGGTGCGCCATGACCATCGTCGCTCGGCGAAGGTCGGCCGACCTGAGGCGGCCATGCTCGAAGAGGTACACCCAGTGCCGGGAGACGCCAGAAACCGTGGCCAGCCTGGCCTGGCTGATCCCGGCGCGCTGCCGGAGCTCACGGGCTTCGCCACCCAGCCGCCGCGTGACGTGCTCGGATTGGCGAAGGCCGAAGGCACGGAGACGTTCCTGGGCTGGCACCGCCCCAGTCTTCACCGATCCGATTACGGCGCCGTTACGCGCGGATTGCGATTGGGCGGCCACCACGGCGAACGTGGTCCGCATAGGCGTGGCGCCCGGCTGCATGCAGGAGCGCAGCTCATTCTGGCGCTGCTCCCGATCGGGTGCGGCTTGGCCCACTCACGCTGGCCTTCGCATGCCGGCGGATGCCACTCGGAGACATGAGGTGACGGCTCGCATGCAGGCGAATGGATCCGTCCCTCCACGGACGCCGGCGATCTAGAGCGCAACGCCGAACGTACCGATGGGCGACCAGCCTCGATCCCGGCTAGCATGCGCACCGTCCCATGAGCGAAGCGATCACGAACATCTGGCGCCGTCCGCTGCGGACGGCGCTCACCATCCTCGGCATCGTCATCGGCGTGTTCGCGCTCACCGTGATGGGTGCGTTGGCGGAGAAGCTCAACGTCCTGGTGGACGGCGGGGACGAGTACTTCCGCACTCGGATCTTCGTGTTCGACGAGGGTGCCGCATCCGGATTCCAGGCCAGCGCGCGGCCGATCACCCGCGACCTGGTCGACGAGATCGCGACCATCGAGGGCGTCGACCGCGCCACGCCGGTGCTGCAGACGCTGCTCGATCCCGAGGAGGTCGGCGGGTTCGACATTCCGGAGCTGCTCACCGGGATCGAGCCCGAGACGTGGTACGACGACCGCGTCGACCTGCGCCTCGACGCCGGCAGGTTCCTGGAAGCCGATGACGACGGCGTCACCGTCATCGGCGCCGACCTCGCCGAGCGCTACGACCTCCGTGTGGGCGATAGCTTCACCATGCGCGAGCGTCCATTCGAGGTCATCGGCGTGCTGGAGCGAACCCTGACCTTCCCCGACAAGATCGCCTACGTGCCGCTGGCGGACGCCCAGGAGATCTACGTGGAGTCGGTGCCAGAGGCGTTCGAGGAGCGGACCGACGAGCTGGCGACGCAGATCGAGGTGTTTCCCGTCGACCTTGCCAATGCCGACCGGATCGCGGACGACATCGAAGCGACCGTCGACGGCGTCCGGACCGTGACGCCGGAGCAGGTGGCGGCCCAGATCGGCCAGGCCAGCATCGTGTTCAACCTGATCATCGTCGGCGCCAGCGTGATCGCCGTCATCGTTGGCGGGCTGTCGGTGATCAACACCATGGTCATGACGGTCAGCGAGCGCGTCCGGGAGATCGGCATCAAGAAGGCGGTCGGTGCGCCGACCGGCGCGATCCTGCGCGAGTTCGTCATCGAGGCCACTCTGCTCGGGGCGATCGGCGGGCTCATCGGGCTCGGTGCCGGGGCTCTGCTGGTCGTCGTCCTCAACGCTCAGACCGCCGGCTCGGGCACGACCGTCTTCCTGCTGACCCCGATGCTCCTGGTCCGGAGCTTCCTGTTCGCCACCATCCTCGGCGCGCTGGCCGGCATCTACCCAGCACTGCGCGCGGCCCGCCTCGACCCTGTCACCGCGCTGCGGAGCACGTGAGGATGAGCGCCATCCTCGAGACACGGGACCTCAGCAAGGTCTATCAGCGCGGCACGTCGGAGGTCCGGGCAGTCGACGGAATCGACCTGGTGGTCGCGGCGGGGGAGTTCATGGCCATCATGGGACGCTCGGGATCGGGCAAGACGACCCTGCTCGACCTGCTCGGGTGCCTGCTGCGGCCGACCAGCGGCGCACTGGCCATCGATGGTCGCAACGTGATCGGCGCCTCGGACGGCGAGCTCGCCACCATCCGGCGCGAGCGCATCGGCTTCGTCTTCCAGGAGTTCAACCTGATCCCGACGCTCACCGCGACCGAGAACGTGCTCCTCCCGCTGCGCTACGGCCCGCGACGACGTGACGGCCGGGCGCGGGCTGCCGAGCTCCTCGACCTCGTCGGGCTGTCCGAGCGGGCCGGCCATCGTCCGAACGAGCTGTCCGGCGGGGAGCAGCAGCGCGTGGCCATCGCCCGCGCGCTCGTCAACGAGCCGGCCGTCATCCTGGCCGATGAGCCGACCGGCGAGCTCGACTCCGCGACCTCGGAGCAGCTGGTGGCCATGCTGCGCGGCCTGAACCGCGATCGCGGCGTGACGATCATCATCGTCACCCACGACGCAGGGGTGGCCGGCGCCACCGATCGCGTCGTGCGGCTGTCGGACGGCCAGGTCATCGCCGACGAGCAGCGGTCCGACCGTCGCGCCTTCGATCGCGCGCTTGCCGGCGATCCATCCGCCAACGGCGGAGGCGACCGTGTGTGGGCGCGGCTGGGCGATCTGCTCGACCGAGCACGGGGGCAGCGGGTCCGATGATCGAGGCGCTCGCGCTCCACAAGCAGTTCCGCTCGGTGACCGCGGTGCACGATCTCAGCTTCGTCGTGGGCGACGGCGAGATCTTCGGGCTGCTCGGTCCCAACGGCGCGGGCAAGACGACGAGCGTCCGGATGCTGTCCGGGCTGATCGCGCCGACCAGCGGCGGCGCGCGAGTCAACGGCATGGAGCTCGGCCGCGACTCGCAGCGCATCCGAGCCATCACCGGCATCCTGACCGAGACGCCCGGCCTGCACGACAAGCTGACGGCACGGGCCAACCTCGGCTACTACGGCCGCCTGTACGGGCTGCGCGGCGCCGCGCTGCGGCGGGCAGTGGACCGCTACCTCGGCGTCGTGGGGCTGTCGGACGAGGCAGACCGGCGGGTGGGCGGCTTCAGCAAGGGCATGCGCCAGAAGGTGGCCATCGCCCGGGCGCTGCTCCACGAGCCGGACGTCATCTACCTCGACGAGCCGACCTCCGCCCTCGACCCGTCGGCCGCGAAGACGGTCCGCGACTTCGTCGCCACGCTGCGCGACGCCGGTCGGTCGATCCTGGTCTGCACGCACAACCTGGACGAGGCCGAGCGGCTGTGCGACCGCATCGGGATCATGCGCGGCACGCTGCTCCAGGTCGACACGCCTGCCGGCCTGCGACGCCGCAACGGCACGGCGTCGGTCCGGGTCGAGCTGGTCGGCGCACGTCGTCCCGCATCGTTCCTCGATCTCCTCGCCGACCTGCCGTTCGTCGAGGCCGCGCGCGCGGACGACGGAGCCATCGTCGTCGAGGTGCGCGACCCGCGCGGCGACAACCCGGACCTGGTGCAGGCGCTGGTGGATGCCGGGGCGCGCATCGTCGGTGTGCGCGAGGAGGCCGCCACCCTCGAGCAGGTGTACCTCGACCTCGTCGGCGAGGCTGGAACCAGGGATGGGCAGGTCGCGATCGGCAAGGAGGGGACGTGATGCGCTTCGGCTACATCTGGGCCGTGATCACCAAGGAAGCGACGGATCTGCTTGCCAACCGGCTGCTGCTGGCCGCGGTCGTCTTCCCGGCGCTGGTGTTCGCCGCCATCCCCACGGCCATCGTGGGCTTCATCGAGGTCAACGACCTCGACCCCAACCAGATGGGCGAGATCGAACGCTACATCAGCCAGTTCCCGGACCTCGACCCCAAGCGCGCGGCCCAGGCGTTCATCGTCCTGAACTTCATGGCCTACTTCCTCCTCATTCCGGCCATGGTGCCGATGGCGATCGCGACGCAATCGGTGGTGGGGGAGAAGACGGCACGCTCGCTCGAGCCGCAGCTGGCGACGCCGATGGAGGTCAGCGAGCTGATCAGCGGCAAGGCGGTCGCGTCGGCCGTGCCCGCCGTGCTCGCCACGTGGGCGGTCTACCTGCTCTACGGCTTCGTGAACGGCGCGATCACCGAGCCGGTGATGACCCGGCTCATCTTCAACGACACCTGGCGAGTGGCGATGCTGACGCTGGTGCCCCTCATCTGCCTCCTCAGCGTCCTGCTCGGGATCATCGTGTCGTCGCGGGTCACCGATGCCAGGACGGCTCAGCAGATCGGCGGCTTCATCGTGATCCCGGTCATCGCCATCGCGGTGGCCGGATTCTTCAGCGGCCAGGCGACGTTCACCCTCGAGCAGGTCCTCATCGGCGACCTCGTCGTGGCCGGGTTGATCGGTGTCGCTCTGGTGGCGGGTAACTGGATCTTCGACCGCGAGTCGATCCTCACGCGACTGGGGTGAACGGGACCTGCGTGCTGCTGACGGGCGGCTCGTCGAGACCAGTCGACGGTCGCACGCGAGCCCGATAACCTGCCGCCGTGTGCCTCTGCGGCGCTCAAACTGTCGAGCATGAAGGTCGGCACTGATTCCGAGGCCCTGCTTGTGGCCCTCGTCGGGTCGCATCAGCGGGTCCCGCCGCCTGAAAGCCACCGGCGCTTCACAGCCGGCAGGCAAGCGCGCGCGACCTCGACCAGGCAACGCACCAGCGCGACACCCAGCGTGCCGGATCCAACTGTCGCGTCTAGTCGAGCGTCCGCAGCGAGCCCGGAGCGGAACAGCGACTAGCCGATCCAGGGCCGACGCAATATGCCGTAGGCGACATCGTTGAGGTGCTCGCAGGACGGTCTGGCGGTGCGGCAGCGGACCGGGCACGGCAAACACATTGCTCGACGCCGCACGGTGGGGCGAAGGCGGCAGCGAGGTCCTCGGCTGCCCTTATCGGCTGTCGGCGGGAGAGCAGCTCAGCAATCGGCCGAGGGACACGCTGGCTATTGGCGCTCATGACTGCTGCAGGAAGGTACGCTCGTGAACACCAGCACCGATGCCGAGACTCGAGTGGACGCCTCCCGGTGAGCCGCGGGTCTGGCATGAACGGCTGGATCGCCGCCCGGCAGGATCGAAGGCGCCCAGTTCGTCCGAGCTCGTTGCGGAGACTTCCGATCACATGCTGTTTCGTCGACGGTGGCGTCGGCCCTGCCACGACGCGCGACCGTGCCTGCGACCGTGCACGGGCCCCGAGTCTGGCGGGGTGCGCGGGCTTCACCCTCACCGATGGTGGCATGACGCGACCGCGGGCTGGGTCGATAGTCACGTACTGGTCACCGACGACACAGGCCAGGTCCTGCTGGAGGAAACCATCGTCGGCATGGGCGCAACCCCGGCGCTGGTGGCCGGGCGAGGGAGGCCGATTGGTATCGAGACGGAGTGCAGCTGGAGTCTCAAGTCAGGATCTCCGTGGCCTAAGAATTGGTTAGTGCAGACTGCGAACATTGCAGACCGATACAGTTGCCACGTGGCTCGGGTTGGCGCCGGCACCGGGCGCTCGCGGCCCATTCGAGGTGCAAGTACGTGACCCTGTGGGTGGTGAAGGGCGGGCGTGGCGGCATCCGGGAGGAGCGGTTTCGGTCTCGATCCGTCATCGGCATCGGGTGGGGCGAGGTCGGCGACTTGTCGCGGTACCCGGATCGTGACGCGCTGCGGGCCGCGTACCGCGGTTTGCATCCGGACCGGTCGGAGGGCCACGTCAACACCCAGGCGGCCCAGCTGTGGGCCTTCGGCCATCGGATGCAGATCGGCGACCCGGTGGTCGTGCCGTTCCTGGGACAGCCGGAGATCGCGCTCGGTGAGATCACAGGTCCATACCGATGGGTCCCCGATGGCGACCCGGATATGCCGCACGTCCGCGAGGTGACGTGGCACGTTACCGATCTGCCGCGCGTCGCCGTTGACCCCGACCTGCGCTACTCGTTCGGCGGCTCGGTCACGGTCTGCTCCGTCACTCGCAATCACGCCGAGCCACGGGTCCGCGCGATGATCGACGACCTGTAGGGCCGCGTCATCTGGAGCGGTCCTCGATCTCCCAGGCGTGGTCAACCGCGTGCCACGCCGACCGCCGAATGGCATAGGCCGGCTCCCACGGCGAGCGCACTTTGTTCGGGGTCGGGAGCTCCTTGCCCGCCACCCGCAGCCGGAGCGCCTCCACGAACGCCTTCCGCAGCTCGGCCATGCCGGCGGAACGGTCGGTCTTCCAGCCCAGCTGGTGGAGGTACGCGCCCTCCGCCTCGCGCACGTGCTCGACCATCTTTGGCACCTGGCGCCCGCCACCACGGGGGCCGAGTCGCAGGTGGGTTCCCTCGGCGGCCTTCGCGGCGCGATCGAAGGACTTCCAGCCGGCCTGCAGCAGGCTGATCAGCCGATCGAGGTCGCGAGGCGGGATGCGCTCCGACTCGGCCTTGGCGGACGTCCCCGGGACCCCGAACTCCGTGCCGCTGCCACCGCGCACCCGCTCGACGACCTCCAGCTCGTCGACGGACGTCGGTGCCGTGAACGCGACCTTCGCCCGCTTCGCGATGGCCGCGTAGCGAGGCCCGTACTCGACCAGGCGCTCCAGGGCCTCGTCAGGGCTGCGCCCGCTCCTCGACCAGCCTGGCCAGTCGAGCGCCGACGCAAACGAGCGCTTTGCCGCGACCTCGAGGACGACCGGTACCGTCATCGGACCGACGGATCAGGCTCCGTGGTGCTCGCGGCGGTGGAGGCGCTGGATCAGCGTCCGCATGATCGGCACCGCGATCTCCGGGTGCTCCTCCAGCAGGGCCGTGAACTCCCACGCCGGGAAGAGCAGGCAGTCGGTTTCCTCGGTGGCGATGACCGATGCGGACCGCGGATGCTCCTCGATCAGCGCCAGCTCGCCGAAGAAGTCGCCGCCCTGCACCTGGCCGATGGCCTGGCCGCCGCGCTCCACGCGGGCTCGCCCGGAGAGCACGATGTACAGCGCGGTCCCGGTCGTGCCCTGCTCGACGATGGTGTCGCCGGCGGCGTACGTGCGCCGCTTGCCGATCTCCGCCAGTCGCCGGCGGACCCGGTCGTCGACGCCCGCCAGGAGCGGGACCGATGCGAGACGCTGCTCGAGCTCCACGCGCTGTCCTCCAATGCGGCCGCCACCGTCGGTCAGTCCCGAGTCTATCGCCGGGTCAGATGATCTGGCGAGGTCCGGGCGCGTCCAGCACGTCCGGACGTCCGACGGCGGACTCCCGGCGCCGAAGCTGGATGGTCGCGATCTCGGCCGGACCGAGCTCCAGCTCCAGCCGTCCGTCCCTAACCGCCACCGCCTCGAGCGGCTCACCCCGCAGGCTGGCCCGCCTCGCCTCCTGGAGCGCGCCTGCCAGTGTTGCCGTTCGCGGCTCCGGCGCGAGATTGACGATCCGTGCCTCGATCCATCCCTCCGCGCGCCGGCGCAGCGAGCTGAGTGCCACCTCCGCACCGGCCAGCAGCAGGGCGTCGTCGCCCGCGCCGGGGGCGGGCCAGGATGCCTCGCCGGTGTCGCTGCCCGGGGCCGACACGAGCTCGTGGCGGTAGCGCTCCGCCGCCTCGACGACGCCGCCGTCGGCCCAGTCGCCGCCGTGCGGGTAGAGGCCGAACGTCATCCGGTGACGCCCGCGCATCTGCGCATTCGGGGTCGCGATCGCGGGCCCAGCGGGATCCTGCCGGTACGGGTTGTCGTTGCGGCTGATGAGCCCGACGGAACGCAGGAGCGTGACGGCGAGCTCGGCGCCGTCCGCGGTGAGCTCGTACTCGGCGAGGTGGTCGAGCAGGATGGCGAGCCCGCCGGCGTCGACCCATCCATGGGCCGGATAGGTGGCGAGGGGCTCCTCGTGGTAGCCACCCTCGCCGGCGGTGCCACGCTCGACGACCGCGAACTGGCCCTCCGCGTGCGACCGGTCCGCGCGTCGTGGGAGCGGGGCATGGAAGCGAACGCGGTGGTCGTTCGAGTGATTGACGAACGACACGGCCACGCGCACGAACGGCTCGCCGGCCCGGAGCTCGACCTCGGTCACCACCTCGGTCGGCTCGGCCTCCTCGGTCCGGGCGGTACCGTCGGGGGTCACGCCCGCGGGCCAGGCGTAGGTCCGCTCGACGCGCAGCCGGCCCCGCACCGGTCCGCGGTGGTCCAGCCGGACGCTCACCGACGAGGGCTCCGAGACGGCTCGATCGGCCGCCGGCGGACCGTAGTTGTAGCTGTCGCCGAAGTCCCCACCGTCCACGATGCGGCCGACCCCTTCCAGGGTCGGACCGTCGGCGGCAGTGAGGCGGATGGTCCCGGCGTCGTCGACCGCGACCGAGACGAGGCCATTGCTCAACGCGCGACCGTCCGGCGCGGCACGGACCCCGTCAGGGATCTCTCCCGGGCCCTCCACCGGGCGCACCGCGGTCCACCCCAGTGCGGGCACCGGGACCGACGCCGCAACCGTCCGGCGCGAGCTGGCCAGGATCTTCACCTGCCACGAATCGGCCGGCGCGGCGCGCATGGTGGCCATCACCTCGGCGCGCAGGCCGTCGACGTCGAGCCACAGCGGGTCCGGATCGCGATCGACGAGGAGCGTGATCGTGCGGCCGTCGACCGTGTAGCCATTCCATGCGTGGTCGAACACCTCGCGCCCGTGGAATCTCCGGAACAGCTCGTCGACCTGGTCGCCGCGCAGCGCCTCGTCGAACAGGACCGCGTCCTTTCGGCCGAGCTCCTGGGTGGCGACCCGGGTCCCGTTCGGAAGCTCGAGTGCGACGTCCGCCCACGCCTCCGGAATGAGCAGCTCCGCCTCGACCAAGCCCGTCCGTGGCGCGGGAGTCGGATTGAGGACCGCCACGGCGCCACGCTCAACGGTCGCCGCGACGGCGGTCCCGGCGCGCCGCGCGATGCTGCTCGCGATCTGCTCCGCCTCGGCGAACCGAACGAGCACCTGGTCCACGACGGGGTCGATACTGCAACCGCAGATCGAATCGTGAGCGGAGTTCTCGATGACCTTGCCCCATGCGAGATCGAGGAAGGGCGCCGGCCACGCCTCTTGGGCCACGTGGAGGGCGGTCAGGGGCTCCGCGTAGCGCTCCAGCAGGGTCTCGGCTCGTCCGGCGGCCTGCTTGACGTCGATCCGGGCGCTGGCCACGCCCATGAGGACGTTGGCGCGGGCACCCGAGCGCATCTCGCCGCGCCAGCACGGGTCGTCGGGCGTCAGCGGCGGTGCGGCGTCAAGGTAACCCGCAAGCGTCGAGATCCCCATCGCGCTTGCCTCGTGCACCTCGTTCAGCCGGCTCACCAGCGCCGCGAGCTCGGGGACCGGGGCCGCGTGGTCGGTGCCGTACATCGCCAGCACCGGATGGCCGTCGTACCAGGGTTCGGCCCACTCCAGCAGCCGGTCGGCGGCGGCGTCCAGGGCCTCGGGCACCGCGAACATGCCAACCGCGTTGCCGTAGCCGATCGGCAGGTACTCGGCTCGCACCCACGATCCGTCGGGCGACTCCCACCGAAACGCGTGGCGATTGACGGCGGCCGGGACGCCGCGCCAGACGACCGCATCGGCCAGTCCGGCTCGCCGAAGGATCTGCGGCATCTGGGCCACGTGGCCGAACATATCCGGCAGGTAGCCGACCCGCATCGGACCGCCAAAGTCGTCGGCTCGCCGCCATCCGCGTTCCAGGTTGCGGACCAGGGTCTCGCCACTGACCAGGAACTCGTCCATCAGGATCTGCCACGGCCCGATCGCCAGCCGGCCGGACAGAACATGACCCCGGATTCGCTCGGCCTGGTCTGGGCGGATCTCGAGGTAGTCGTCGACCGTCGCCAGCTGCCCGTCGAGGGTGAACGCGAACTCCGGCTCTGCCTCGAGCATCTCCAGCACGCGGTCGACGAGCTCCACCAGCTGCATCCGGAACGACTGGAACGGTCGGTACCACTCGCGATCCCAATGGGTGTGCGGGACGAGATGAATGGTGGTGGGACGGGCAGCGGGATCGTTGTGCATGCTTCTATTCACCCTACCGGCTCAGCCCGAGGAAGCGCGTGCGACGAATGACGTAGACACACTCGCTTCAGGTCACGTCGATCTCCGCGACGACGGGATAGTGGTCACTGAGGTCGGCCGACTCGCGCAGGACCCTGGCGTCACGGACCGATGCGCCACGGGCCAGGACGTGGTCGATGCGCAGGCCGTCATCCGTCGAGATCCGCTCCTCCGCGCCCGGCGGCGCTGCGAAGCCGTCCCGCCAGGCGGCCAACGGCGCGAGATCGGGTGCCTCGATCGACGCGTTGAGGTCGCCCAGCAGGACGGCCGGCAGATCCACTGGGAGGGCGTGCTCCGTCGCTCGCGCCTGCAGCAGCCGTTCGCCCGAGCCGATGTGGCTGAAGTGCGCCGTGCCCACCCGCAGCCCCGGCAGGTCAGCGACGAGCAGGCAGCGCGGCTCGCGGATGGTCGGCGGCGCGTTGCGGTAGGCGATCCCGGCGGCTGGATGGTCGCTCTCCGGCGGCTCCACCAGGGCGTCGTCGGGTGCCGCGGGCAGGGCGACGGTGCGCGAGCCGAGGATCGGCGCGATGCTGAGGATCGCGTTCCCGAACGTGCCCGCGCCGAGCTTCGCATCCTCCTCGCGAATCTCGAAGGTGCGCACGGCGGCGTAGCGCGGCTGCATCCCGAGCTGGCGGGCGAGGTCGCCGGCGTTGTCCACCAGGTCGCCGTCGCGCGAGGCCAGCGTCACCTCCTGGAGCGCCACGACGTCGGCTGTCGAGGCCGGACAGGAAGGCGCCGATCGCCCGGAGGCGATCGGCGTCGATGCGACGCCACCATCGGTCCGGGAACGGGCCCGGGCCGATGGCGGAGCGGATGTTCCAGGTGACGACGCGCAGCCGCGTCGCCACCACTACTTGACGGATCCCGCCAGCAGGCCCTGGACGAAGTAGCGCTGGAGGCTGATGAAGACGATCAGCGGCACAAACATGATCAGGAAGGCCGCCGCCGCCAGGAGGCTCCACTCGGTCGCGTACGTGCCGAGCAGCCGCGTGACTTCGACGGTCATCGGCTGCAGCGATCCCTGCTGGACGTAGATCAGCGCCATCAGCAGGTCATTCCAGGTCCACAGGAACTGGAAGATCCCGTAGGCGGCGATCGCTGGCACCGAGAGCGGGACGACGATCGTGCGGAAGATCGCCACGTTCGAGGCCCCGTCGATCCGTGCCGCCTCGATCAGGTCCTTGGGCAGCGTGATGAAGAAGTTGCGGAGCAGGAAGATCCCGAACGGGTAGGGCATAGGCGGTATGCGCCAGCCACACGGCCCCGTACGTCGTGAGCAGGCCGGTCTGGGACTCGCGGAACGCCACCACCAGCGGGATGAAGCCGATCTGGACCGGCACCATCAGCAGCGCCACGATGATCAGGAAGATCGTGTCCCGGAACGGGAACTTGATCCACGCCAGCGCGTACGCGGCCATCGACGCGATCACCAGCGGCAGGATGGTCGAGGGGATCGTGATGAACAGGCTGTTGATGAACGCGCTGCCCATGTCCTCCGCCTGGATCACGCGTTCGTAGTTCGCCAGGGTGAAGTTCGGATCGGAGAAGACGGTCCACCACCCGGTGGCGCGCATGTCGGCGCTCGGGCGGAACGACGTGATCAGCAGCCCGATCGACGGCACCAGCCAGACGAGCGCGATGAGCCCGAGGATGATGTGGACCGGGGTACGTCCGACGAAGCGGACGATGCGCTCGCTCAGCGTCCGCGGAGGGGCGTGCACCGTGGTGTCCTGGATGCGCCGTCATTGCTGCACCGCCTCGGCGCGGAAGCGCCGGATGTTGAAGATCATGACCGGGATCAGGAGCAGCAGCATCACCATCGCGATGGCTGCCACCGTAGCCGAACCGGCCCTGCGGGAATGCCTCCTGGTACATCGAGAAGGCGATCACGCGGCTCGATGTCCCGGGCCCGCCGTTCGTCATGACGAAGATGAGGTCGAACAGCTTGATGACGTTCACGACCAGCGTGACCGCCACGACCGAGATCGGCAGGCTGACCATCGGCACGATAACTCGCCAGAAGATCTGCGTCTCGGTGGCGCCGTCCACGCGTGCGGCCTCGAGCACCTCGGTGCTGATGCCCTTGATGGCGGCCGAAAGGATGACGGTGGCAAACCCGACCGAACCCCAGATACCGACGGCGATCAGCGCCCAGTTCACGGTGGCGGGGTTGCCCAAAACGGAAACTGGCCCCGCGCCGACGATGCCGAGGAGGGCGTTCAGGAGACCGGTCTCGGGATCGGGCGAGTAGACGAAGCCCCAGATGATGGCCAAGGAGGTTGCCGCGATCGCCTGCGGCAGGAACACGATGGCCTTGATGGCGGACTCGTAGCGCACCCGCGTTGCCATGACGGCCACGAGCAGACCGAAGAGCACGGTCAATGAGACGTAGAAGATGATCCAGAGGACGTTATTCCAGAGCGCACCCGACGGCGGGAAGCCGAGGCGCAGGAAATTGGGGTCCTCCGTGAAGAGCGTGATCCAGTTGTCGAGCCCCACCCACTCGGAGAACTCACCGGCGCGGCCCCGGTTGAAGCTCAGGAAGAACGTGTAGATCGTGGGATAGACGAGGAACACGATCAGGAACAGCGCGGCCGGTCCCAGGAACAGCAGCGCCGCCCAGCTGAATCCCGCGCCCGGCGCGGAACTGGATGACGGCGCGGCTTCAGCCGGCGGGCTGATCACCGCCATGGGGGCCTCCTTTTCCTGCGGTGACGGCACCGACGGGGAGGGAACCGTTCCCTCCCCGTCGGCCGTTGATCTACTGCGCCTCCCACGCCGCGCTGACTTCGGTCTGGAATGCCTCGAGAAGTGCCGCGACGTCCTCGCCACGCAGTGCGGACTGGAGGAGCGCGCCAAGGTTGCCGCCCGGCAGGAGGTCGGCCCCGTCGAATCGGGTGGCCTCGGCCGCGTTGATCTGCTCGGCATCCTTCTGCATGATCACCGTCGGGTACGTGCTCGGATCGACATTGGTGTTCGGCACGATAACGGTGCCTGCTGAGGCCCAGACCTCACCGGCTTCCTGGCTCAGCATGTACTCCAGGAACTCGGCGGTGTCGGTGTCGGCCACCATGGCCGCGATCTGGTCGCCGCCGAAGGTCACGAGCCCTTCGCCATTGCCGTCGATCGTCGGGAATGGGAACCAGTCGATGGCGGTTCCTTCCTGGCCGGCCAGTTCCGGGTTCACATCCTCGCCAGTGGCGATGCCTCCGACGAAGCTGCCGCCGAAGTAGAGCTCGGCCGATGGGCTCGTGCCGAAGACCTGGGCAACCGCTTCCACGAATGGGGTGGCCAGGGCGCCGTCAACTCCGCCGGCGATGTTCTCATCGGTCAGGAGCGAGAGCATCCGATCGATCGTGGCGGCGACGGTCGGATCAGTCCAGTCGCCCTCGGAGCTGAACAGAGTGTCGTAGGCCTCGACGCCATGCTCCTTGAGGTACATGATCTCGAACCAGTCGGTCAGGGTCCAATCGCTATCGGCGCCCGCGCCGACCGACCACGGCGTGCCGCCGTCGGCCTTGATGTCGTCGGTCAGCGTGACGAGATCATCCCAGGTCTCCACTGTCTCAAGGCCCATCTCCTCGAAGCGCTCCGGGCTGTAGAAGACCGATGCCTTGCCGTTGAGCTTGGCCATGAAGGCGTACTGCGTGTCGTCCACGTTGCCGTACTCGAGCAGGCCAGGCGGGAACTGGCCCTCGATGTCCGCGAGCTCGATGCCGAGATCCGAGAGTGGGATCAAGCGATCCCTCCGTCGCCAGCTGTCGGAAGAACCCGACGCCCGGAATGATCGCCACGTCGAACGGGTTGCCGCCCTGGATCCGCGTCCGCAGGACGGACTGGTACTCGGTGCGGTTCGTCTCGTACTCGACCGTGATGCCGCTGGCCTCCTCGAAGGCCGCGAGGACTTCCTGGAACGCCGCCTCTTCGGCGCCACCCCACAGCGAGGTGACGAGGATCGAGCCGTCGCCCTCCTCGAGATCGGCGGCGCCGCCGCCACTGGCTCCTGGTTCGTCGCCGTCACTGCACGCGGCGAGCGTGAGCACCGCCACCATGGCGGGCGCCAGAATTCGGTACTTCCGCATAGGTTCCTCCACCTGCTCCGTCAACGCGGGCCGCGCCCGCGCCGGTCTTGGGTCGGGCCGGTCGGTGAGAGCCGCATCGGATCCCCCGGCCGCCTGGTCACTCGTAATCCGCCGGTCGTTACCCGGCGAGGGTCTTCTCCGAATCAGGGTCGAAGATGTGCAGCTTGTCCATCGGCACCGCCAGCTGCACCTGGTCTCCGACGCTCACCTTCGTCTCGGAGGGCAGCAGCGCGACGATCTCGTTGCCCTCGGCCTGGGCGTGGATGAGCTCCTCGTTGCCGAGGTACTCGACGACGTCGACCTTGGCCGGGAAGCGTACGGCATCGCTCTCCTGGCCGTTGGCGACCTCGATGTGCTCCGGACGGAAGCCGATGAGCACGTTCGCACCGTCCGCGCGCGAGTCAGCGGCCTTGGCCTGCTGGCCCGACAGCTCGAGCTTCACGCCACCGAGGAGCAGGTCCTTGCCCTCGGATTTCGCCGTCGCGAAATTCATGGCCGGCGAGCCGATGAAGCCGGCCACGAAGATGTTGACCGGGTGGTCGTACAGCTCCTGTGGCATGCCGACCTGCTGGAGGATGCCGTCTCGCATGACGGCGATCCGGTCGCCCATCGTCATCGCCTCGACCTGGTCGTGGGTGACATAGATCGTCGTCGTGCCAAGACGCTGATGAAGACGGGCGATCTCGGCACGGGTCTGCACCCGCAGCTTGGCGTCGAGGTTCGACAGCGGCTCGTCCATGAGGAACACCGAGGGTTCGCGGACGATCGCTCGTCCGAGGGCGACGCGCTGGCGCTGGCCGCCCGACAGGGCGCGCGGCTTTCGGTCGAGGAACTTCTCGAGACCGAGGATCCCGGCGGCTTCCTTCACGCGCCGATCGATGTCCTGCTTGTTCACCTTCCGCAGCTTCAGCCCGAAGGCGAGGTTGTCGAACACGGACATGTGGGGATACAGCGCGTAGCTCTGGAAGACCATCGCGATGTCGCGGTCCTTCGGAGCGACGTTGTTCACGACCCGGTCGCCGATCAGCAGCTTCCCGTCGCTGATCTCCTCCAGCCCGGCGACGCAGCGCAGGGCCGTCGTCTTCCCGCATCCGGACGGCCCGACCAGGCAGATGAACTCGCCGTCGCCGATCTCGAGATTGAGGTCGTTCACAGCAACGACTTCTTCGCTGTACCGCTTGTACAGGTGGTCGAACGTCACGGTCGCCATCGGTGTCTGCGCTCCTGTCATTGGCAGGCTCACGTGCGCCTCGCGGCCACGGCTCGGGAAAGGCATCATAGTACGAGGTGCAACCCACTCAACCCGCAAGCTGGTGCACGCTCTGGCCCTCTCCTCGGTCCTCGCCGCCGCGCGGCGGTTCCTCGCTCGCCTTTCCTTCCTCATCGTGCTCGGCACCATCGTCCGCCGAGCCCTCCAGCTCATCCGTCGACCGGGCGATGCCGTCGAGCGCCGGATCGCCGACCGCGGGCCCCTTCCCTCGCTCTTCGAGCGACATCCAGACGCCACCCGGGCAGCGCGCCGGCCGGTCGGCCTGCGCAGCGTTCCGATCGACGACATCGTCGGCACCATGCGCCACCCTTCCCAGAACACGGCCGACTTCCTGCCGCTGCCTCAGCTGCGTGGCGAGAACTGGCGCGCGCGCTGGCAACGCATCTCTCGTGCCACGGACAACCTGGCGATGCTGCCGCCGGTCGACCTGGCCCAGGTGGGGGACGAGTACTACGTCGCGGACGGGCACAACCGGGTGGCCGCCGCGCGGCGGGCCGGCGCCGTCGAGATCGACGCCGACGTCACCCAGCTTCTCGTCGACGGCGTGTCGCGACCCGAGCAGCTGGCGTTCGACACCGGCTCGCTCTACGGCGCGGAGGAGATTCGGCAGGCCGCCAGCGGCCGGCTGTCGCGGACAGTCGAGCACCGCGCTCCGGAGGACCTGATCAGCCGGCGCGACCTCGCGGGCGAGGGCGAGCCGCACCTGCCGGCCGACGAAGGCGACGGATGACCGACCGGCTGCGCGTTCGCTGGCCCGATCCGCTGCCGTTCGCGGCGAGAGGGGACCAGCCGATCCGGGTGCTGGCCGTGTCGGACGAGCCGGATCCGTCGCTCGACTCGGTCGCCACGCGTGAGCGGATCGGCACGGTGGATCTCATCGTCGGGGCAGGTGACCTCGAGCCGGAGTACCTCGGCTTCGTGACCGATGCGTTCCATGCCCCGCTGCGGTACGTGCGCGGCAATCACGACGTCGGCGCGGCATGGGGCCACACGGAGCGACTCCTCCTCCCCGAGCCGATGCCCGACGGCATGCCGGTCAAGGAGGCCGGCCTGACACTCGTCGGATTCTCGGGGTCGCCACGCTACAACGAGCGGGGGATGCAGATCTCTTCGCTCGGCATGTGGGCACGCGTGCTCTCCGCGTGGCCGCGCGCCCAGCGCACGCGGCCGGTCCTGGTCGTCACCCACGCGCCGCCGCGCGACGTGAACGACGACAAGGACCTCGCGCATCGCGGGTTCTCGTCGTTCCGCTGGCTCGCCGACCGGCTCGATCCGCCGCTGTGGCTGCATGGCCACACGGCACTCGTGCGCCGCGGGATCGACGACCGCATGGCCACCCGCAACGGGACCACCTTCTACAACTGCACGGGCTCGACGCTCATCGAGCTCATGCCCCCGGATACGTCGGTGGACTGCCATGTCTGAGGAGCCGGTCCCCGTCGGCCGGGCCGCGGTCGGCTGCCTGGCCATCGTTGCCGTGGGCCTGCTGATCGCCATCCTCGTGCGCCCGGCGATCTTCAGCGTCGCGCCGCCGCGCGATGACTCGGTCGCGATCGTCGGCACGCTGTCCGAGGCGCAGGCCGGGCCGGTCAGGCGCGATCAGCTGCTGGCCCGCGGCTACGGCCACGACGGCGAGCTCGACGCCGGCGACGGCCGGGTCCAGATCTCGGTGGTGGTAGCGCCGTCGACCGTCGGCGGCATCAGCGTCGTCAACGCCGCCAGCCCGGTGGCGGAGGACTGCCCCGTCGACATCGCGGGCGACCGGCTGGCGGACTGCGACGGCCGTACCTGGACCTACGATGGGCTGCCGATCGACTCGAACGACCCGCCCCTCGAGCGATTCGTGGCGACGGTGGAGGACGGGGCGATCGTCGTCGACTTCACCGATACGGTCGAGCGCTAGAGAGGCGCGCGCCGGAGGCGGCATGGCGCGTGCAGCCGGCGGCGCGGGGAGAGCAGGGTCGGCGCGGCGATCGCCGCGCCCCACCACGAGAAGGAGGTCCCATGCCTGAGCTCGGCATCTTCGGCTGGATCATCATCGGCCTCATCGCCGGCGCGCTCGCCGGGTTCTTCGTGCCCGGGCGCGAGCGGATGGGGTGCATCGGCACGATGCTGGTCGGCATCGTGGGCGGCATCCTCGGTGGATTCCTGTGGGAGAACGTGCTCGGCATGGGCGAGGCGTCGGGGTGGCTGGGGGCGCTCGTGATCGCGACGATCGGCTCGATCCTGGTCCTGGTCGTCCTGCGCGCCATGTCTGGCCGCGACTGACCCGATCCCGGCCGGTTGCGCCGCAACGGGCCATGGGCGACCATACCGGCGCCGCGCGGCGACCACGTGCGGCTTCGCGGTGGCCTTAGCTCAATAGGCAGAGCATCGGATTGTGGCTCCGAAGGTTGCGGGTTCGAGACCCGTAGGCCACCCCACCGCCACACGGGAGACCGCCCTCGTCGCCGAGGGCGGTCCCTCATCGGGATCGGCGGCAAGGCCGCCGGGGAGTCAGCTTCGGTTGAGGCGCTCCCGGAGCTTGTCGAGGAGCTGCCGCGCGTGCTCGGCGTCCTCGCTCCCCATCTGCCGGAACAGCTGCGCGGTCTGCTCGTCGGCGTCTTCCTCGTAGGTCGCGTATGCCTCGAGCGCCTCGCACTTCGAGACCAGCGCCTGGAGCAGGTCGTAGAGCTGATCGTCGACCGGATTCTCGAAGCCGGACGAGGTGCGGTGGTGGGTACTGGTCGTGGTCTGCATCGGTCTCCCCTTCGCTTGGTTGCGTCGTAGGCTCGACCGATCGCAGGCCGTATGCCAGCCGCGGCGGACGCACTGGGCACGGCGCTTGCGGGAGTGGCTGCGAGCTGAGGCTCCTCCCGGGACCATCCGGGCGCCCTCGGCTGCCTAGTCGTGAGGGCGCGTGGCGGATCGAACCGTTCTCGTGGTGGAGGACGATCCGGCGTTGCGGCAGGTGTACGCGGACGTGCTGCGTGACGACGGATGGCACGTGCATGCCGCCGGGGATGGCGTGGAGGCGCTCGGCATCCTGCGTGACGGCGTGCGGCCCTGCGTCGCGGTCGTTGATTTGCGCATGCCGCGCATGGATGGCTGGACCTTCATCGACGAGCTGCGCAAGGGCCCGTGGCATGAGCTGCCGTTCGTCGTCCTGGCGGCGCACTACCAGGTCCAAGAGGAAGCGAGGCGGATCGGGGCGCGCTGGTGGCTCCAGAAGCCCGTGGGCATCGAACGGCTGCTGGATGTGATCGACCAGGCGTGCACCTCCGAGCCGCCGGCGGGATGACGGACGGGCGGAAGACGGAGGCCGCCACCGGGTGGGTCGGCGACGCCGCCGACCTCCAGGAGGTCCTGCGCCTGGCCGCTGAGCCGATCACCGTCCAGGATGCGGACGGTCGCCTGGTGTACGCCAACGAGGCGGCGGCCTGGATGAACGGCTTCGCTTCGGCCGAGGACTTTCTCGCGGCGCCGATCGACGAGGTCATCGCCCGCTACACCCTGATCGACGAGTCGGGCGCGCCACTGACTCGAGAACAGTTGCCGGGCCGTCGGGCCCTGCGTGGGGAGCGTGAGTTCGACGCCGTTGTCGGCTTCCGGGTGACAGGCGAGCAGCGCACCCATTGGTCGATCGTGCAGGCGACGGCGGTGCTGCGCGACGGCCGCGTCCGATACGTCATCAATGCCTTCCAGGACATCACGCCGCTGAAGGAGATCGAGGATCGCCTCCGGATCCTCGCCGATGCCGGCGCCGTCCTCGCCGACTCCGACAACTACCAGGACACGCTCCAGGCCCTGGCGGAGCTCATCGTCCCGAGGCTGGCCGACTGGTGCGTGGTCGACATCGTCGAGCCCGGCGGGATCCGCCGGGTCGCCGTCGCGCATCCCGATCCCAAGCGGCGCGCCCTGGCCGAGGAGGTGCAGCGGCGCTATCCCCCGGATCTCGCGCGTGCCGGCGGCGCAGGGGACGTGATCCGCACGGGCAAGGCGCAGGTCGTGCCGGAGGTCACTGACGAGATGCTGGCGGCTGCGGCTCGCGATGCCGAGCACCTCGAGCTGATCCGGAGCATCGGACTTCGGTCGGCGGCCATCGTCCCGCTGGTTGCCCGCGGCCAGGTCCTCGGCACGATGACGCTGGCCGGCGCGGAGAGCGGTCATCGGTACAGCGAGCAGGACCTTCCGTTCCTCCACGACCTCGCGCGACGGGCTGCGATGGGCGTGGACAACGCGCGTCTCCTGCACGAGGCGACCGAGGCGGTCCGCCTCCGGGACGAATTCCTGGCGATGGCATCGCACGATATGCGAACGCCGCTCCAGGCCATCTTGGCCAACCTCCAGCTCGCCGGTCGCCGCCTCCAGCGGGCTGGGACTGACGCCGATGGAGCGGGAGAACAGTTGGCCGAGAACCTTGCGCAGGCAGAGCGCACCACGGGGCGGTTGACACGACTCGTCGGCGACCTGCTCGATGCCGCGATGCTCCGAAGCGGGCACGAGCTTCCGCTGGAAGTCGCGATGATCGAGATCGCCGATGTCGTGCAGCACGTCGTCGCCGAGCACCAGGCCGGAACGGATCAACATCGGATCCGGGTGGAGGGCACCGCGGAGCCGGTATCGTCGGACCCGCACCGGCTCGAGCGTGTGCTGGACAACCTGGTCGAGAACGCGGTGAAGTACAGCCCCGATGGCGGCGACATCGTGATCGAGCTCGGGGCCGACGAGGGCGGTGCGACGATCGCAGTCCGCGATCGCGGCGTCGGGATTCCCGAGGGCGAGCTGGACGAAATCTTCGAGCCGTATCACCGCGCCTCGAACGTCGGCACCATGCCCGGGATCGGCCTTGGCCTCGCCGGGTCGCGGTCGGTCGTCCGACAGCTGGGCGGCGACCTCACGGTGGAAAGCGCCGTCGGTTCGGGCTCCACGTTCCTCATCCGTCTCCCGCCGCAACCGCGGGGTTGATCGACGAGCCGCTGACCGCGCGCAGGGACCGTCAGGGGCGCGGACTCAGGGTCACGGGCGGCGGAAGACGAGCGCCGCGTTGAGGCCACCGAACCCGAAGGAGGTCGAGAGCGCGGCCGGCGGGGAGGCCTGAATCGACGCGGTGAGGACGTTGAGCTCCAGCCGTTCGTCGAGCCGCTCGAGGTTGCAGGTGCCAGGCAGGGTCCCGTGGTCGAGCGCCATCACGGTGATCGCCGCCTCGATGGCGCCCGTGGCGCCCAGGGCGTGGCCGTGGAGACCCTTGGTGCCGGAGACCGGGACCGTCCGCGCTCCGTCGCCCAGCGCGAGGTGGAGGGCGCGGGCTTCGGCGAGCTCGTTGAGCTGCGTGGACGAGGCGTGGGCGTTGACGTAGCCGATCTCGTCGGCGCCGATGTCCCCGTCCGCCAGAGCGGCGCTCACCGCCGCCGCCGCCGCCTCGCCGGAAGGCAGTGGTGCCGTCAGGTGATGCGCGTCGGTGGAGGCGCCGAATCCGGCGAGCTCGCCCAGGATCCGCGCTCCGCGCTCCTCGGCGACGTCCCAGCGCTCGAGCGTCAGCATGGCCGCCCCCTCCGCCATCACGAAGCCGTCGCGATCGATGTCGAACGGACGGCTGGCGCTGGCCGGATCGTCGTTGCGGCTGGATAGGACGCCGATCATGGAAAAGGCGCCGAAGGTCAGCGGTGCCAACGGGGCCTCGGCGCCGCCGGCGATTGCGGCATCGACGATTCCCGCGCGGATCGCGTGTGCCGCCTGGCCGATGGCCATCGCCCCGGATGCGCAGGAGTTCGCGTTGCCGACGGCCGGCCCACGGAATCCCTGGTCGATCGCCACGTTCGACGCGGCCGCACCGCCAAAGACCGCCGTGGCCAGCGTCGGCGCCACGGCGCGCACACCCTTGGCGACGTAGGCCGCGTGCTGCTCCTCGCCGAATGCGACGCCGCCCAGCGCCGAACCGATCCAGACCCCCGTGCGCGTCGGGTCACGTGGCGACCGCGTCCAGCAGGCGTCCTCGGCGGCCATCCGCGCCGCCACCACGGCCAGCTGGCTGAACCGGTCCAGCCGGCGCGCGCGCTTCGGATCGAGGTGCTCGGCCGGGTGGAAGTCGTCGACCTGGGCCGCCACCCGCGACGGGAACGGCGAGGGGTCGAAGCGATCGATGGCCCGCACCGCCGACACGTTGCGGAGGACGCCGGCCCAGAGCCCGTCCGCGCCGTGGCCGATGGGCGTGACCGCGCCGATGCCGGTGATCGCCACGCGGTGGCCGGTCACCCCGTCTCCTCCGCCAGGCGTTTCACGGTCCGCAGCGTCCGTCCGGCGATGGCGTCGATGAACTGCGGTCCGATCACCCGCTCCGCAGCGAAGCCACCGATCAGCGGCCAGCCGAGCTCGAGGTCGTGCTCGATGCTGACGTCCCAGCCATCGCCCTCGGGCTCGAAGCGCCAGGCCACCTGCATGCCGCGCGTGACGCCGCCGGTGTGGGTGAACTCGATGCGGCGATCGTCGGGCCGAGGTCGCTGGATGGCGGCCCAGCGGACCGGGATCGGGCCGCGGCGAGCGCCCATGGCGAAGTGCCGCACGCCCGGACCATCTGGCAGGCGCCGGACGTAGCGGTAGTGGGGCAGGATCCGCGGCCAGCGCTCGACCTCGGCGGCCAGGCCGAAGATCCGCTCGTACGGTGCCCGCACATGCACCCGCATCACGCTCCTCATGGGCGGAGCACGGCGGCGAGGAAGGCCGGGGAGAGTGCATCGGTGGCCGGACGGCAGTCACCCAGCGCTGACCCGAGGCGCTCCGCAAGTGCCGGACGGTCGGCCAGCCTGCGGAGGGCGTGGCGCATGACCGGTCGCGCGGCCAGCATGCCCTGCACGGTCCAGGTCAGCGCGTCCTTGGCCGCGAAGGCCCGGCGCCGGCTGGCCAGGTAGCGGGCATCGGCCCCCTCGTCGCCGGCGGCCAGTGCCGTTGCCGCCGCCCGCGAGGAACGCAGCGCCCGGTAGATTCCCTCGCCGGTGAACGGGTCCACGAATCCGGCGGCGTCTCCGACGAGCATCCACCCCGGCCCGGCGGCGCGCGCCACGCGATGGCCGATCGGGCTCGCGCCCCGGATCGGGGTCAGGCGGCGGCTCTTGGCCAGTCGGGCGGCGACGGCGGGTAACGCCTCGATGGCTGCCTGGAACCGGGCCTCGGCGGTCCCGCTGCCGTCCAGCGGCAGCGCCATGCCGACGTTGAGCCGGCCGCCGGCCAGCGGCGCGAGGCCGACGTAGTGGTGGTCGCCAACATGCATCTCCCCGTGGTTCTCGAGTCCCGCAACAGCCTCGTAATGCGCCACCAGGCCGAGGCGGCGCGGCATCCGCACGGACCGTTCGACCCCGAGCCGATGTGCGACCCGCGAGCGCGCCCCGTCCGCCCCGATCAGCCACCGAGCGCCCAGCTCCTCGCGTCCGCTTCGGCTCCGGACGGTGACCGCCCAGCCGTCGTCGGTGCGGCGCGCATCCTCGAACGTCACGCGTTCGCGCAGTTCCACGCCGCGCGACACGGCGAACTCCGCCAGCGCGGCATCGAATCGGGTGCGATCCAGCCCCCACGCCGGCCGTCGGCCACGCGCGTCCTCGTAGCGGATATCGACGGCGTCCGGGCCGAGGATCACGCGCATGCCCGCGATCGGCAACGCGTCCGGCCGCCACGCGTCGTCGGGGACGCCCAGCCTTGCGAGCTCCTCCGCGATCCGCGGGCTCGCGTACTCGGCGCACGCCTTCGGGCGCGGGTGGCGGACCCCCTCGAGCAGAACGACCGAGAACCCGTCCGCCGCCAGTGCGGCGGCCATGGCCGAGCCGGCCGGCCCGGCCCCGACCACGAGGACGTCCCAGGCGGCGGCGCTCATCGGTACGTGGTCGTCACTCGCGGCCACCACGACGCGCTCCGCGCGACAGGCCGCAGGCCGGCCTGCGCCGCGAGGTCGTCCAGCTCGGGCAGGGTGTACGCGCGGCGCGCCGACAGGATCCCGTCATGCCGGGTGACGGGGGAGCGCGCGAAGGCGAGGATCGGCGCGGCGGTCATCGCCCATGCCAGGCGGGAGCGCCGCAGGTCGTTCACCACGACGCCGGTCGTGGCGACCCGGCCCATCTCGCGCATGGCGGCCACCGCGTCGCCCGGATCGAGGTGGTGGAGCAGCAGCGAGCTATGCGCTACCGACACCGAGGCGTCCGGCAGGGGCAGGGCACGCGCATCGGCATGCACGACCGTCACGCGGTCCATGCCCGCGAGCGTGCGGCGTGCCACGTCCAGGACCTCGTGGTTCACGTCGGCCGCAACGATCGCGACCGGCGTGCTGCGCCGCAGCCGTCGCGCGAAGTGGGCGGCGCCGGTGCCGATGTCCAGCACCGGAAGGGCGCCGTCCCGCTCCACCAGCCGATGGACGGCGGCGACGCTGGCCTCGACGCCGCCCGGCAGGCGGTTGAGCATCGCCATCTCGCGCAGGTTGCGCGCGATCTCGCCGGGATCGAGCCGCGTGTCGTCAAGAAGCTCGTGCTCCGGCGAGCGCGGAATGGGCCGCATGCGCATCATCGTACGCCGATGCAGTCGCGAGCCCTTGCGTGGCACGTGGCCGATTCGTCTTGTGGGGGCCGGCGAGTCCGGTGGCGGGCTCACGATCTGCGTGGTGGGCGGCGACGAGCTCGCCACCCACCAGGCGTTCTGGTTCGCGTGGAGCCAGTTCCATCCGGAAACGGACCACTGGCGTCCGCCCGGCGGCTAGGATCGGGAGTTGGGCAGGATCGGGCAGCGGAAGTCGGCGCTCGGGTTGCGCACGAGGGTCAGATCGCCGGCCTCGACCAGATCCATCACCTCGCCGAAGCTGGTGACGAGGCGCGCGTCGGCCGGGTCGTCCCAGGTCGCGACCCAGACCTCCCAGCGCCCGCCGTGGGAGCCACGGCCGGGGGCGTGCAATGCGACGCCGCCCTGGTCGAAGTTGCTGAACGAGACGATGGGATCGGTGCCAGTGCCGGGGTCGACCCGCGCCGGTGTGCCGAAGGTGCGATACGGGGCCCCATCAACGTAGATGGTGCCGAAGTCCTTCGCCGCCGCCGGCGTCGCGACGGCCATGGCGAGGAGGGCAGTGAGGATCGTTGCCAGTGTCAGCCGGGTTCGCATCGGGTTCTCCTTTGTGAGTGGATGCGTCGAGGCTGAAACTCGACGACGACATGCGGATGTCACCCGTATGTCGACCGTGCAACGATGACGAGGTTCACCAGATCGTCACAGTGCGCAGATAGGGTCACCCCATGCACCGGACGCGTCGCTTCGCTCCCGTCGCAGCCATGGCCGTTCTGGTCGTGGCCTGCTCGGCCGACCGGGCAACTTCCCCCGCTCCGTCGACCCCACCGGCTGGCCACAGCGACATGCCGGCGATGTCCGAGACACCGACGGCCGCACCTTCCGCCTCCGCCGCGGAGCCGATCGCAACGGCATCGGAGGAGGCACCCGGCGACGAACTGCTGGCGGTGCGTCTCACCGACGTCCGCACCGGTGCCGACTTCACCCTCGGTGAGCTGGCAGCCTCCGGCGGCCCGGTGCTCTTGGAGCCGATGGCGGTGTGGTGCTCGAGCTGCCGCGCGCAGCAGCACGAGGTGAAGGGCGCGCACGAACAGGGTGGCGCCTTCACGTCGGTGTCGCTCGACGTCGACCTGTCGGAATCTCCGGGGGACCTCGCCGCCTATGCCGATCGCGAGGGGTTCGACTGGCGTTTTGCAATGGCCGATGCGGCCCTCTACCGGCTGCTCCAGGACCGTTTCGGGGTGGGCGTGACGAACCCGCCGCTTACGCCGCTCATCGTGGTCGAGCCCGACGGCACGGTGAGGGCCCTGGAGTTCGGGCGCGGGGTTCGTGACGCGGAGCTGCTGCTCGCGGAGATCGGGGCCGGCTAGCGATGGGCGAGCTGGCAATCGCGGTTGCCGCCGGGATCGGTGCCACCATCACCCCGTGCGTGTTGCCGCTCTACCCGGCGTTCATCGCGTATGTCACGGCACCCCAGGTCGTCGGCGCCGGCGGCGTTCCGGCCGCCGGCCCTGCGCCGAGGCCGTCGCCGGTCGTCGCGGCGGTCCTCGTCTGGCTGGGCGTGGTTGCCGGCATGGTCGCGATCGGCGCCATGCTCGCGGTGCTGTCGGTCGGCCTCGGATCGGTCCTGCGGATCCTCGTGCCTCTCGCCGACCTCCTCCTCATCGGGCTCGGAGTTCTGCTCCTCCTCGGTAGAAACCCGTTCGCCCGACTGCCTCAGCTTGCGCCGGCCTCCCTCGGCCCGGCGGGTCCGGTTGCCGGTCCCTTTCTCTACGGATTGCTGTTCGCGCCGATTGCCCTCCCATGTTCGGGGCCGTTCCTCATCGGCATCTTCGTCGCTTCGTTGACGATCGACGACGCCGTGCGGCAGCTCGCCTTCTTCTTCGCCTTCGGCGTCGGCTTCGGCCTACCGCTCTTGGTGCTCGGGCTCGTCGGACAGGTCCGGGCGCGTGAGATCGCGCGCGGGATGGTCCGATGGGAGCGCCCGCTGCAGCTGGCGCTCGGGCTCATCCTCATCGTCGTCGGCGTCTGGGACCTCTCGGTCAACCTGCCGCAGGTGATCGGCTGATGGCCGGCGCCGCGATCCTTGTCGTCGATGACGACCCGAACATTCGCCAGCTGCTGCGCCTGTACCTCGAACGCGAGCGACTGCGGGTCACGGAGGTGGACGATGGGGCCGGCGCACTGACCGCGGCAGCCGCAGGCCATTTCGACCTCGTCCTTCTCGACGTGATGCTCCCGGGCATTGACGGCATGGAGGTGTGTCGCCGGCTGCGTGAAGGGGGCGATGTGCCGATCATCCTGCTCACGGCGCGAAGCGGTGACTCCGACAAGGTCGTCGGGCTGGACCTTGGTGCCGATGACTACGTCGTCAAACCGTTCAGCCCGCGCGAGCTGATGGCCCGCGTTCGTGCCCAGCTTCGGCGGCATCAGCCGACGGACAGGGATGAGCCGGTTCTGGCGGCCGATGGGCTCCGGCTGGATCCCAACGCCGTCCGCGTCGAGGTGGCCGGGGCCGAGGTCGCGCTGACCGCCACCGAGTTCCGCCTGCTCCACGCCCTGATGCAGCGTCCGAGCCGCGCCTTCAGCCGGGACGAGCTCATCGGTGCCGTGCACGGCGACAACGACCCGGGCATCATCGACCGCACGGTCGACGTCCATCTCGGGCGCCTTCGCCGGAAGCTCGGCGATGACCCGTCCCGTCCGCGGTTCATCGATACCGTCCGGAGCGTGGGATACCGCTTCGCCCAGCCCGTCGAGCGGCTCGACCCGGAGCCCAACCGATGACCTCGTTGCGTGCCCGGCTGATCCTGGCGAGCGTACTCACCTCGGTCATGGTGGCGATCGTGATCGTGCTCGCGGTCCAGTGGTTCAGCATGGGACGGCTGGCCGACCTCCTGATGGAGGGGGTCGCCTCAGCGGAGGAGGCCGATGCCATGGTGGACGAGTACGTCGGCGGCGTGGTCGCCGTCGGCGCGCTCGCGGCCGTCGCGCTCGGCGGGGTGACCGCCTGGTGGCTCTCGCGCCGCGTCCTGCGGCCGCTGCAACGCCTGGCGGACGGCACTCGCCGGATCGCGGCCGGCGATTTCGCTGCCCGCGTCGACGTTCCGCCGGACCGGGAACTCGCAGCCGTGGCGTCCTCCTTCAACCAGATGGCCGCCACCCTCGAACGTGTCGAGGAGCTGCGGCGCGCCGTCGTCGAGGACGTGGCTCACGAGCTCCGGACTCCGCTCACGACGCTGCGCGGCTACACGGAGGCGCTGGCCGATGGCGTCGCAGTCCCGACCCCGGAAATGCTCGCCACGGTGCACGCCGAGATCGAGCGGCTGACCCGGCTGGTGGAAGGCCTGGATGCGCTTGCGCGGGACCAGGCCACCGCGCGCTCACGTGCCGTGGCGGAGGTTCGGCTCGGCGACGTCGTGCGACGGACGCTCGCATTGGCCCATCCCAAGCTGGAGGCGCGAGCCATCCGCCTGCGGATCGAGGGCGCGGACGCCGACCTTCCGACCCTTGTCGCCGATCCGGACGGCATCGGCCAGGTCATTGCCAACCTCGTTGAGAACGCGGTGGCCTACGCCGATGATGGCGGCGAGATCAGGGTGCGGCTGTGGGCCGATGGCGGCATCGTGGCATGCGCGATCGCGAACACCGGACCGGACATCCCCGCCGCCGAGCTGCCTCTCATCTGGGAGCGCCTGCACCGCGTCGATCGGTCCCGAGCGCGCACGACGGGTGGCGCCGGCATCGGCCTGGCCATCGTGCGACAGATCGTCGAGGGACACGGCGGGGAGGTGGGAGCGCGTTCAAGCGGGGGAACGACCGAGATCTGGTTTCGCCTCCCGGCGCGCGGGCCGGCCTGACCCGCACAGCGAGCTCAGCCGCCTTCCGCAGCCACCTCGCCCATCGATGACGATCGCTCCTCGGCCGGGTCGGTGCGCGGCACGAGGAACGCCGCCGCCAGGGCGGCCATGGCCGAGCCTCCGACGCCCAGCACCACGATCGCCACCTCGAGGGAGCCGTCCGCCAGCAGCCCGGCGACGATCGCCCCGACCGGCACGCCAACGTAGTTGAAGGCCATGGACACCGCGAAGGCGCGTCCCATCCAGGCTGGATCGGTGCGCCGCTGGCGCACGGTGAACAGCGCGATGTCCATCGGGCCGATGAGGATGCCGACCAGCGCCATCTCGAGGAACAGGACGGCCAGCCCGACCGCCACCACCTCCTGGCCGGCCGCCACCAGCAGCAGGCCGAGGACCGGAACCAGGGCCGCCATCGGCCACACCAGCATCGACCATTCGCGGCCGCGGGTGTCCATCCGGCCGAACGCGAGCGCGGAGACCATGCCGGCGATCCCGGACGCCGCGAACACCAGCCCCACCACCACCTCCGACAGCCCGAAGCGCTGCAGCACGATCACCGGCACGACGATGGTGGCCATGCCATGCGCCAGGTTGCTGAGCGTCACGGCGAACCCCAGCCCGCGCAGCGTGCGGTTGTGCCACGTGTAGCGCACGCCGGCCACCGCGTCGGCCAGGACGCGACCCGTGGACGCGGTCGGGGAGGGCGGCTCCGGCACGGAGATCAGGACGATGGCTGCGATGCCGAAGGCGAGGCCGATGGCGATGAGCGCGATCGGTCCACCGAGCACGGCGACCAGCACGGCGGCGAGCGGCGGCCCGAGGATGGACGCGACGACGTAGCCATTCGAGTCGACGGCGTTCACCCGCTCCCACAGGTGCTCGGGCACGAGGATCGGGAACAGGCTGCGCAGGCCGACGTGGGTGAGGATCGAGGTCAGCGATCCGAGGACCGCGATGAGCACGAGCAGCGCACCGGGAAGGAGATCGACCAGCGCGAGCAGGCCCATCACCACCATCGCGACCAGTGCCACGAGGTTGTCGAGCACGACCAGCCGGATGCGTCCGTGGCGGTCCAGCAGCGCGCCGGCGATCGGGCTGATCAGCAGTCCGGGGAAGATGCTGGCGAAGGTGACCAGGCCGGCGAATGCCGGGGAGCCGTACCGGTCGAGGGCGAACAGCACGAGCGCGACGCCCACCATCGACTGCGCGATGCGCGCGACCTGCATGCTGATGAGGACGCGTCCCATGGTCGGGACGCGCAGCAGCGCACGGTAGGAGCGGTCAGCGGGCTGGCTCATGGGAGCCCCAATCCTATCGCGAGGGCCATTGTGCCGATATCTCGGCGAATGCTTCACCCTGATCGGCTCGGCGGGCACGGATCCGCCGAAATGTGACCCGATGTCTCACTGGAGAGGCCGATCAACGCTCTTCCGGGGAAGGACTCGCCGATCGGTGAATGCTGTCGTAGCGCCAGACATGTGGTCCGTGAAGAATTCGCTCGTCGATCGCGGACCTGGGCCAGAAGGTCAGCAGCAGCCTCCGGAGCCGCAGCCGCAACCCGACGTCGCGATCGGCAGCTCCTCGCGGATGGCGGGCGCCCACGGCGCGGCATCTGCCGGCTTGGCGGCCTTCACGATCACGCTGTGCATCCCCTCGGCGACGGTGTGGGTCGAGGTGAGCGACACGTCCGTCAAGCCGGCCTCGCGCAGTCCGGCCTCGAACTCGCCGAACGACAGCGCACCCGCGATGCAGCCCACGTACGAGCCCCGCTCGGCCCGCTGCTCCGGGGTCAGGGCGTCGTCGGCCACGATATCGGTGATGCCGATGCGGCCGCCGGGCTTGAGCACGCGTGCGATCTCCCGGAACACCGCCGGCTTGTCGGCCGCGAGATTGACCACGCAGTTGCTGATCACGACGTCGATCGAGTCCGCCGGCAGCGGGACCGCCTCGATCGTGCCCTTGAGGAACTCGACGTTGGTCGCACCCGCCTCGGCGGCGTTGCGCTGGGCCAGGGCGAGCATCTCGTCCGTCATGTCGAGGCCGATGGCACGGCCCGTCGGCCCGACGCGTTTCGCCGAGAGCAGGACGTCGATCCCGCCGCCAGAGCCGAGGTCGAGCACCCGGTCGCCCGGTCGCAGCTCGGCGACCGCCGTCGGGTTGCCGCAGCCCAGAGAGGCGAGCACCGCCGCTTCCGGCAGCTCGGCCTGCTCGAGCGCGCTGTACAGGCCGGCGCCGATGCCATCCTCCGGGCCGCAGCACGCACCGCTCCCCGTTGCCGCCGTTCGAGCGGCATCGGCGTAGCGCTCGCGCACCAGGTCGTGGATCTGCCCGGTCATCGCATCGGTCTCCTCAGGTGATCTGGACGAGGTTGGTGAGGCTGGAGCCGATGCCGGACCAGCGTCGGGCGAAGTCGGGGGACAGGGAATAGACGATGTTCGTGCCCTGGCGCTGGCTGACCACGACGCCGGCCTCGCGCAGGACCTTGAGGTGGTGGCTGATGGTCGGCTGGCTGACGGTGCAGCACTCGCTGAAGTCGCAGGCGCACACGTCGTCGGTCGCCGCCAGCTGGCGGACGATCGACAGGCGCGCGGGGTCGGCCAGGGCCGCGAGGAGCATGACGTCGGGATCGGTGCTTCGCATCAGGCCGCAGGCTAGCCGAGATATCGAAGTTCGTCAATATCCAACGTCATCGATATCCGCGTTCAGGCCACTCGGCAGGTGGCGGCCGGGGAGCCGGGGTGGGATGCTGGGCTCCCACACCGAGCATGAGAGGTGACGACGATGACCGGGGTTGAGGCTGCACAGGACGAGGTAGTGCGATCCGCGGCCGCACGGCTGGAGACGGACCGCGAGGTACAGGTGAAGCAGAGCGCCGTGGGACTCCTGCGCTCGGACAAGGTGACCGTCAACCAGGCCGCCGTCGGCGCCGTGCTCGCCAGGGGCGACGTCTCCGTCTCGCAGGCAGGCGGGCGTGCCTTCCTGGCGGCGGGCGATCTACGCATCCACCAGGGCGGCGGCGGCATGATGGTCGCCGGTGGCGGAGCCGAGATCACGCAGGGCGGGGTCGGGACGCTGGTCTCCCTCGGAGGCGTCCGCGTCAGCCGGGGGTTCGTGGCGGTGGCGCTGACGCCGAACCTCACCGTCGAGGAGGGAGGCCGCGTGATCGCGGGCATTCGCGAGGTCGCGATCGGCGCGGCGGTCGCGGGCGGCGTGATCGGCCTCATCGTGGCAGCCGCCGCGGCACGGCGCGCGGCAGGGCGCTAGCTCCGGCGCGGCGGCGGACGTTCGCCGTCGGGCGTCAGCCCTCGCCCGCGGTGACGTGGACCCGGGGAAGGCCGGCGCGCAGCGCCGTCGGCGTGTGCTCGGGGTGGTCACCGCTGACCGTCGAGTTGGGGCCGGTCGATTCCTCGCGCACCGTCGGTCGCTCGCCAGGCGCGCCCTGGACGGTATGGACGACGCGGACGACGCGGAACGCGCGCCGGTCGCCGGCCTCGCTGATGTACTCCACGGTCTCGCCCACGCGCGGGATCGGTGCCGCGTGCTCGAGGTCGGCTGTCCAGTCCTCGTCGTCGACCACGAGGGTCCAGGGCAGGCCGAGCGGTGGCCCGCCGCCCTCCTCGGGCCCGGGGACGTCGGTGAGATGCGGTTCGGCGTTGGGTGGGGAGCTCATCGCGGCGTCTCCTGCGCTTCATCCTCGTCGAGGACGAACATTGTGGACGCTCCCGCCGCGCGGCTGCCATGATCCGCGACGATGATGACGCCCGAGGAAGAGGCTTCCCGAGCACGTCGCGAGCGCTGGTGGCGCTCGGCCTTCATCATCCTCGCGACGGTCTACGTCGCGCTGCTGCTGGCGTCGCTGGCGATCGGCATCTTCGCCGGCTTCGCGCGGATCCTCCTCATCGTCTTCGTCGCCTGGCTGCTGGCGTTCGTCCTGTCGCCCGTCGTCGGGTGGCTCACGGCGCATACGAGGCTATCGCGCGGCGTCGCCATCGGATTCGTGTATGCCGCGACGATGATCGGCGCTGGCTTCCTGCTCTTCTGGGCCGCGTCCGCCATCGGCGCGAACATGGCGCAGGCAGCCGCCGACTTCCCGCTGACCAAGGCACGGATCGAGGGCACGCTGGGCGACTGGTCCGACCTCGCCTCGTTCGGCACCTTCCGGCCCGACCTCGTGACGCTGTACCGCGACGTGGAAGCATCCGTGGCGGCCTCCGCGACCTCGGCGCTCGGGGAGGTCCCCGAGGTGACCTTCGCGGTCCTCGGATCGCTCGTCCTGGTGGTGATCCTCAGCCTGTACATGCTGGCCGACAGCGAGGCGATTCTCGCCAAGCTCGAGCGGGCGGTGCCGAGCCGGTACGGCGACGAGCTCGAGATCCTGCAGCGCACGGTGTCCACCGCCTTCGGCGGCTTCCTGCGCGCGCAGGTCGTCCTTGCCGCGATCCAGGCGGTGCTGACGACGATCGTGGTCATGTGGCTCGAGCTGCCGTACGGCTTCCTCATCGTCACGGCCTCGACCCTCGCGATGCTGATCCCGTTTTTCGGCCCGCCGCTGGCGCTCATCCCACCCATTCTGGCAACGGCGATCTTCGCTCCCGAATGGGTGATCATCGTCGCCCCGGTCCTGCTGGTGGTGCAGACGCTGCTCGTGAACTACGTGCAGCCGCGGCTGATGCGCAACGCGCTGGGAATGCACCCGCTTCTCGTGCTCGTCGGTCTCCTGGTCGGCGCGCAGATCGCCGGCCTGTGGGGCGCGCTGTTCGTGATCCCGATCCTCGCCGTGCTCAACGTCTTCTTCAACTATGCCGTGAACCTTCGCACGATCGAGGAGGCCCCGGCGGTGGAGCTCGAGGAGGTCATCGAGGAGGTGCGGCAGGAGGTCCCCGACGCCACCCCGGAGCTGCTGGTTGCGCTGGCGGCCGAGCGAGCCGAGGAGGCCGACGAGGCCAATGAGGCCGCCGATGACGTATCAGCGGCAGAGGACGCGTCGGGCGATCTGCGCGAGGCCGCCGGGGAGCTGCGCGAGGCGGCCGGCGATCAGCGGAGCGCGGCCGGGGAGATCGGGGAGTCGGCAGCGGACCTGCGTCGCGCGGTGCATCGGCTCGAGGAGGACCGCCCCGGACCCTCCTAGCCGATGGCGCGTCTCCGCTCCTCGCGGTGGAGTTGGCAGCTGCGCTGCACGAGCGCGTCGAGCTCGGCCGGATCGAACGGCTTGTCTCGCGCCGGCGAGGTGAACGACAGCATGCGATCGCCGGTCAGGAGCACGACCGGAATGCTGCCGAGCTGCGGATCGCGAGCGACCGCCCGCGACAGGTCCCAGCCGTCCATGTGCGGCATGCGGGCGTCGGTGAGGATGACGCAGGGCACGGGACCGGACCGGAGCCGATGCAGCGCGGCCACGCCGTCGGTCGCGACCTCGACGTGGTGCCCGGCCTCCTCCAGCGCCTCAGCGTAGAGCGCGCGCACCCCCGGCTCGTCGTCCACCACGAGCACCGAGTGGATCCTCGACATCGCCCCCCTCGCACGGCGTCCCAGGCGTGGAACTCGTGCAGGAGTCGTGCCGTCGGCGTGGCCGGATGGTCCGGGTCGCCGACGGTACTCGACCGCCCCGGAGTCCGGGGTGGGACCGGGACGACTCGGCTACTGCTTCCGCGCAGTGACGCGCCTACGGTGTCGATGGGCACAGAGCCGCCCGGACCGCACACCAACGCACCGCACTCGGAGTCATCGGATGCTCGTTCCCGCCGCCGCTCGACGGCCGCATCGCATCGTCGCCCGGACGCTTGGCCTGGGGCTCAGCGCCCTCGTCGCGGCCGCAGTCCTGGCGTGGACGCCATCGGCGACGAGCGGCTGGAACCAGGGATCGGCGGAGGCGACGCTCTGGCAGCTGTTGAACGGGGCGCGCGTCAACAACGGGATGGCGCCGGTCCAGCAGCACTCGACGCTCATCAGCCTGGCGCGGTGGCGCAGCTCGGACATGCTGGCCAAGGACTACTTCAGCCACACCATCGCCGGATGTGGCTGCCTGGTGTACGCCTACTACGACAGCAACGGCCTGAACTACGTGTGGGGCGGGGAGAACATCGGCTGGAACTCCGGCCTCGATGACTCGTATTCACCCGTCCGCGTCCACGAGCGGTTCATGGCCTCTCCTGGCCACCGGTCGAACGTGCTGAACCCTGCGTTCACGCACGGCGGCGTCGGCGCAGCAGCCGCGGACGGCAAGATGTTCCAGGGCTATGTCCAGAACACCCGGATGTACACCGAGCTGTTCAGCCAAGCGCCCTCCGCTCCCGCTCCCGCTCCGCGGCCTTCGTCCGGTGGCGGCGGTGGCGGCGGTGGCGGTGGTGGCGGTGGCGGTGGTGGCGGCGGATATGTCGCCCCGGCCCCGCAGGCGGTTGCCCAGCCCGCTCCGAAGCCGAAGCCCAAGCCCAAGACGGTTGCTGTCGACGCTCCGGCGCGGCCGGTCTCGACCGCGGGCCTGGACGGGGTGCGATCCCTGGTCTCCGCGCCGGCGACCTTCGACCTGCTCGTCCGCCACCAGGTGGAGGAGACGGCTGCCGCGCGGGTCGCGAGCCAGGCCGTGCTGCTGGCGAGCGTCGAGGCCGCGGATCCCGTCCCCGACCAGGCGGACCTCCAGGTCCAGGCGGCCGAGGCGACCGAGCCGGGCCTCCTGGACGGCATCGTCAGCGCGGTCATCGGATTCCTGTTCGGCTGACCGCCGGGCTCGGCCACCAGGTCGGCCAATGCGGCACCGGGACGCGATTCGTCCGCCCTGCTCGGTAGACTGCGGCGCATGCCGGTGATCCTCGAGGCGCACGACCTCGTCAAGCGTTACCCGCTGGGAGAGGGAGAGGTCGAGGCTCTCAGAGGCGTCTCGCTCCAGGTCGAGCAGGGCGAGTTCGTCGCCATCATGGGAGCGTCGGGTTCCGGCAAGTCGACGATGCTGCACCTGCTCGGAGGCCTCGACCTGCCGACGTCAGGCGACGTGATCATCGACGGCATCGGCGTGTCGGCGCTCGACGAGGAGCACCGCACCCTGACCCGCCGCGCCAAGACCGGCTTCGTCTTTCAGTTCTTCAACCTCATCCCGCTGCTCAGCGTGGCCGAGAACGTGGCGCTGCCGTTCCTCATCGCGGGCGAGTCGGCGAGCCGCCACCGCGAGCGGGTGGACGAGCTGCTGACGATGGTCGGGCTCGGAGACAAGGCCGGGCATCGGCCGGACCAGCTGTCCGCCGGTGAGCAGCAGCGCGTCGCGCTGGCCAGGGCCCTGGCCACGGGCCCCGCCATCCTGCTGGCCGATGAGCCGACCGGCAACCTCGACTACACCACCGGCACCGAGATCCTGGACCTGCTGTGGGACTCCGCCGATCGCCTCGGGCAGACGATCGTGCTCGTGACCCATGACGCCCGCGCCGCGGCGTACGCGGACCGGGTGCTCGTCGTCCGGGACGGCCAGATTCTCGACGAGATCCCCCTCGGCCGGCGCAGCGACCACGACGCGAAGCCGCTCATCCGTCGCCTCTCGGCGCTCGGGCTCTAGCCTCGATGCGGCTCGAGTCGCTCGCCTGGCGCACGCTTCGGGCCCGCCCATTGCGGACCGCGCTGGCCATCGTCGGCGTCGCCCTGGGGGTGGCCGTGGTGGCCGCCACGATCGTCACCGGCTCCTCGTCCCGCCAGGCGCTCGAGAGCGCGACCGCCGACCTGCTCGGCGCGGCCGACGTCCGCCTGCGGGCATTCGCCGACGCCGGCTTCCAGCCCCGCACCCTGCAGGCGTTGCGCGCGATGCCCGAGGTCGAGGTCGCCGCGCCCGTCTCGGAGCGTCGTCTGCTCGCTTCCACCGCGCCCGGGGAGAACGAGCAGGTCTTCACGTTGCTGGTCCTCGGCGTCGATCCGGCGGCGGACGCCGAGGTCCGCGACCTGGCGCCGATCGAGGGCGTCACCCTGTCGGAGGACAGCCCGACCGATGCGCTGGTGCCCGCCTCGTGGGCGGCCCGCCACGGGCTGGGGCTCGGGGACGAGCTGCTGCTGGGTGGCCGCCGGGAGGGGATGCCCCCGCTGCGCATCATCGGCCTGCTGCCGGACAGCGGCCTCGCCGCGCTCGGAGGCGGCGACGTCCTCCTCATCGCGCGCGGCACGCTCGACGACGCGTTCGAGGTCCCGGCGCCAATCCGCTCGATCGATCTGGTGTTGGCCGGCGACGACCCGAACGCGGCCCTGGACCGGGTGACGGCGAGCCTCCAGGAGCCGTTCGTCGTCGAGACGGCGGCCGACGCCGCCGCGCGGATGGCATCGGCGCAGGAGGCCTTCGTGGGCGTCGCCCTCCTGTTCGGCCTCGTGGCGCTCACCGTCGGCGCGTTCCTGGTCGGCAACACCATGGCGATGACCGTCGGGGAGCGGACGCGGGAATATGGCCTGCTGCGCGCGGCCGGCACCACGTCCCGACAGGTCCTCGGCATCGTCCTGCGCCAGGCGCTGGCGATCGGCGCGATCGGCGGCCTGCTCGGTGTGATCGGGGGCGTGGTCCTCGCGGCGGCGCTCATCGGGCTCCTCGCGGCGACGCGCGCCGTCCTCGTGGCCGGCATCCCGCTGCCGCCGCTGGGCCTGCTCGTCGCATTCACGCTGGGCCTGCTCGTCACGCTCGCCGGAGCGGTCGTCCCCACGCTCCGCGCCGCGCGGCTCTCGCCACTGGACGCCCTGCGGTCCTCGCGCCAGCCGGACCGTGGGCTCGCCGACCGCCTGCGGCCCGTCATCCTGGGCGAGCTGGTGGTCGTGGCGGGGGGCATCCTGGTGGTCCTCGTGGCGGGAGCCGGGACGCCGGTCCTGCCGATGCTGCTGGCACTCGGCCTGCTCGTGGGAGGAGCGGTGGCGACCGCGTTCGTCCTCGAGCCGCTGGGACGCGTCGTGGGCCGGCCGTTCGAGTGGTTCTTCGGGGCGCAGGGCATGCTCGGGCGGGTCAACCTGGGACGCGACCGGGTCCGGACCGGCCTCACCGTCGGCGCGATGATGATCTCGCTTGCGGCCGTCGTCGCGCTCGGGACGGTGGCCGAGTCGGCGCGCGCGGGCACCGAACGGTGGGTCGCCTCGATCCTGCCCGGTGGGCACGCGATCCGCGTCGGCCTGCCGGTCGACGTGGACACGTTCCGGCCGACCCTGGAGGCAACCACCGGGCTCGAGGTCGCCAGCCCCGTCCTCGAGCTCGCCGCGGTGCGCGACACCGATGAAGGGAGGGTCGAGACCGCCGTGGCCGGCATCGATCCCAACGTGTTCCAGGACGAGGACGCGCTGATCATCAGCGGCGCCTCCCGCGCCGATGCCTTCGCCGCCCTCCGCCAGGGCGGCGCCGTGCTCGTTCCGCGCTCGCTGGCCGACCGCGAGGGAATCGGACCCGGCGATCGGGTGGCGATCGGCGTGCCGGGCGGCGAGAGCGCCGAACTCAACGTGGCCGGCATCGTCGACTACACGCTGCCGGCACGCACGACGGATGGGGCGCTTCTCATCAGCAGCGCCGATGCGCGCGACCGGTTCGGCGCCACGACTGCCTCGCTGTGGATCATGATCCCGGAGCCGGACACACCGGCCTCCGTCTTCGCGGGCGCCGTTCGAGAGACCGCCGCGGGCCTCGCCGCCGAAGCGCTGACCGCCAGCGACCTGGCCGGCGAGCTCACCCGCTCACTCGACACGCTCATCGGCCTGTTCGACGCCCTCGCCCTCGTGGCGGTCATCATCGGCGCGCTGGGGATCGTGAACACGCTGGGCATCGGCATCTCCGAGCGCGTGCGCGAGATCGCGATTCTGCGCTCGCACGGCATGACGGTGGGCCAGGTCCAGGCGATGGTCGTGGCGGAGGCCGCGATCATGGGCGCGATCGCCGGGCTGCTGGCGGTGGCGACCGGGCTGATCGTGGCGGCCACGCTGGTCGGAAGCGGGGCATCGGCCGAGCTGGCCGCTGGGCTGCGCCTGCCCTGGGCGCTGCTCCTCGCGGTGGTGCTGGTCGGCACGGGGGTTGCGTCATTGGCAGGTCTCTACCCGGCGAGGGTGGCGGCCAGGCTGCCGATCGTCGCCAACCTCAAGCACTTCGAATAGGAGACACATGCCCACCAGGTTCTGGGAAGCCAAGGCCGGACGCGCCTTCGTGGGCCGGCTCGAGCCCGGGAGCGACCTCATGGCGGAGATCGAGCGCTTCTGCGCCGAGCAGGGGATCCTTGCCGCGCAGGTGACGGTCGTCGGCGCGATGCGCCGCGTCCGGTGGGCCTATCGCGACCAGCCCGGGTTTCGATATCTCGAGTTCGACTCGGACACGCACCAGGAGCTGGCGGGCTTCGTGGGCAACATCTCGGAGAAGGACGGCCGTCCCTTCCTCCACGCGCACGCGACGTTCTCCGATGCGAACGGCGGCACGGTGGGCGGGCATCTGGTCCCCGGCTGTGAGGTATTCGTGGCCGAGGTCATGATCCGCGAGCTCGGCGACGTGTCCCTCGTTCGCGTCCACGACGAGGAGACGGGCCTGGCCCTCTGGTAGGCCGCCGGCCGGTGGGGCGGCCGGCCTGTGCTAAAGTTGGCGTCTGCCGATCGGCAGCCTTCGCCTGGTCGACGCGTTCTTCTCGAACCGGCCTCGCGCCGCATTCTCGTTCGAGGAGAGCAGGGGTCTCACCCATGACCAGTGGCACCATCAAGCGCGTCATCTCCGAGCGAGGCTTCGGCTTCATCGCGGATGGCGAGGGCAAGGAGTACTTCTTCCACCGCGACGGCCTCGCCAGCTCGCTCGACTTCGATCGCCTCGTCGGCGGCGAGACGGTGGAGTTCGTCGTCGAGTCGGGGCCGAAGGGTCCCCGGGCCGTGCAGGTGCGGTCGTCGTAGACACCACTCGCGCCCCCATGTCTCATCGCCCCGATCCATCGGCGCCGGCCGACCCCGGCCGGCGCACGGTGGTCGCCTCGGAAGGCTCCCTGCCCCGCACCTCGTCCCGGCTGAAGATGCGGCGCGCCGACGTCCTGATCGTCGAGCGTGCATCGGTTGAGATCGCGTCGCTCGGCACCGACCTTGACCGACGGCTCGAGGCAGAGGCACGCCCCAAGGAGCGGCTCCGCATGATCCGGGAGACGACGAACCAGATCACGCGAGTGGCGAACGACGCGATCAACGCCTACGTCCGCGCGAGCCGTGCGGTGCGTGCAGAGGAGCTGCGGGCCGAGCCCGACCTCGTCGCCGCGAACGCCATGCGGACCCGGCTGAACGCCGCACGCGCGGCCGTCCTGGCCGTGCTCGACGAAGCGCAGGGACGGTACGCGTCCCTCCCCTCGGTCGAGGTCCCAACGCCAGGAGCCTGAGGCGCTACTCCGCCGCGGGCGGGGCCTCGCGCCAGGTCCGCAGGGGGATCTCCGGCAGCGCCACGATCAGGATGACGCCTGCGGCGAGCGCCGCCGCCACGCCCAGCCACATGGTGTGGGCGATGGCGATGCTGAACGCTCCCTGGATGCCCTCGACGATCGCACCGACGAAGGGCTCGACCGCGGCGCGGGCCTGCTCGGGCAACGCCGCCAGGATCTCCGCGCCGAGGTCGACGCCGACCCCGGTCGTCTCGCCGGCGATGGCGCCGGGGTCACGCGCGGCGAAGCCGTCGATGATCGGCTGCGGCACGCCGGCAACCCGAAGCTGCGAGGGAAGCTCCGACACCAGGCTCGAGCCGAAGATCGTGCCCGCCAGCGCCAGCCCGATCGATCCGCCCACCTGGCGGAAGAACGTCAGCGTGCTGGTCGCGGCGCCCATCATGGCCGGCGCGACGGCGCTCTGGACGATGATCGTGAAGACGGCCATCGAAGGACCGATGCCAAGGCCGGCGACGAACATCCCCAGCCATAGCACGCCGATGCTCGTGTCGGCCTGCAGGAAGGTGAGCGCCAGGAGGCCGAGGCCGGCCAGCAGGGTCGCGCCGCAGATGAGCCACTTGTAGCGGCCGGTGCGGCTCACGATCTGCCCGGCGCCGATGCTGCCCCCGATGACGCCCAGCATCATCGGCAGCATCTGGTAGCCCGAGATGGTGGCGGAGCTTCCCAGCACGAACTGGAACCAGCGCGGGATGAAGATGATCCCGCCGAAGAAGCCGAAGGTGATGAGGCCGGTGGCAGCCAGCGAGGCCGCGACGACGCGGTTGCGGAACAGGCTCAGCGGCACCATCGGCTCGGGGGCCCGCGACTCGATCCAGACGAAGACAACGCCGAGCACGAGGCCGAGCCCGATGAGCCCGCCGACCCCCGGATCGGTCCACTCGCCGACCTGCTTGTTGGTCAGGCCGATGAGCAGCGGCACGATGGCGCCCGCGAACACCGCAGCGCCCAGGAAGTCGATCGAGCGAGTCCGTTCCGGATGCGAGGTGTGGGGCAGCAGGCGCCACAGCACGAACAGGGCGACGAGGCCGATGGGGATGTTGACGAGGAAGATCCAGTGCCAGCTGATCGAATCGGTCAGGAAGCCGCCGAGGGCCGGCCCGAGAATCATGCTGATCCCGAAGACGGCGCCGAACAGGCCCTGGTAGCGGCCACGCTCACGCGGGCTGAACAGGTCGCCGATGATCGCCAGGCTGATCGGGAAGATGGCGCCGGCGCCGAGGCCCTGGATGCCGCGGAACAGGATCAGGTGCCACATCTCCGACGACAGGCTGCACAGCAGCGACCCGATGAGGAAGATGCCGACGCCGATCATCATCAGCGGGCGGCGCCCGAATTGGTCGGAGAGCTTGCCGTACATCGGGCCGGTGATGGTGCTGGTCAGCAGGTAGACCGTGACCCCCCACACGTAGAACTGGTTGCCGCCGAGGTCGGTCACGATGGTCGGCAGCGCCGTGCCGACGATCGTCTGGTCGAGCGCCGACAGGAACAGGGTCAGCATGACGGCGCCCAGGATCTCCATCCGGGCACGCTGGCTGAGAGTCCCTTCGCTTGTGGCGGCTCGTGGAGCGGTTACTGGCCGGACGGCGGCGGGGGACTCGGTGCTCATGCGGGGGTGCTCTCCTCGGACACGCGGCCGATGGCGGCGCGAACGTCCTGGATCACGCGCAGCAGGTTTCGCTGGGATTCGACTGGCAGCGCCTCGATGAGGGCGGTGACGTGCGCGCGGCGCAGGTCGCCGAGCTCGTGGGTGATCTCTCGCCCTGCCTCGGTGAGCCGGACGATCACCCGGCGCCGGTCATCGTCGTCGTGCTCACGCTCGACGACGCCGCGCTCCGCCATGCGGGAGACGATGCCGGTCGCGTTCGACAGCGAGACGCCCAGTGCGTCGGCGAGGGCGCCCATCGGCACCGGGCCGCTGCGGTCGAGGTGAGTGAGCACCTGGAAGTGCGTTATCGACAGGCCGCGCTCCTGGCAGCGCGCTGCCCACGCGGCTTTGGCGCTGGACAGCAGCGGCGTCAGCTCGTCGAAGATCAGGGAGGCGAGGGAGGCATTCGTATCGATCACGGCGATGATTATGCTGGACGAAATCATTCATGGCAAGTGAATCGTTGGACGTGCGCGTAGAGCGAGCGGCAGCGTTCCTAGAATCGAGGGGTGAACACGCTGCGTTCGACGAGTGTTCTTACCGCCATCGCAGCGGTGGCGGCGGCGCTGGCCGCCTCGACCCTCGTGGTTGCGGTGCTGGAGGACGGGCTGGGCATCGCCAATGGCTCGGCGGTCTACCTCGTCGGTGTCTCGGTTGTGGCCCTGCGCTTCGGCGCCTGGCCCGCGGTCGCGACCGCGGTCGGGAGCTTCCTCCTCTACAACTTCCTGTTCATCGAGCCTCGCTTCACACTCGGCGTCGGACGGCCGGAGGAGCTGCTGACGCTGTTCCTGCTGCTCTTCGTCGGCGTCGTCATCGGTCGCCTTTCAGGCCTCCAGCGTGAGCGCGAGCGGGAGGCGTATCGCCGGGAGCGCGAGTCAAGAGCGCTGTTCGGCATCAGCCGCGAGCTCGTGCGATCTGACCGACTTCCCGAGGCACTCGGCGCCATCGGCGAGCGGCTCTCGCACGCGACGCAGATGGACCGGGTGTGGATCGGTCTCGGGTCGACCGTTCCGCAGGAACGGATCATCTCGGACACACGGTCGTCCGAACCGGTCCCTGCCACCGATGGCAGCCACTCCGTGCTGGAGCGTGACGCACGCGAAGGTGCCGCGACATGGGTCCACGTGCACCCACCGTCCTCTCGGCGATCGAGGGCTGTGGGTGGCGGGCGCCTGTACCGCATCGAGCTCCGGGCCGGCGACGAGGCGGCCGGCTCCGTCTGGGCGCTGCGCCGTGCCAACGGCGCACCGCGGCTGGAGGAGACCCGTCTGTTGGCGGCCACAGCGGACCAGGTCGGCGCGGCGATCCGGAGGGATCGGCTCCTGCGGCAGGCGGCGGAGCTCGAGGTGGCTCGGCGGAGCGAGGATCTGAAATCGGCACTCGTCGACTCGGTCTCCCACGACCTCCGCACACCGCTGGCGGCGATCCGGGCTGCCGCGGGCAACCTTGCCGACCCGGGGACGCCCCTCACCGACGACGAGCGCAGGACGATCGCGGCCGGGATCGACGTCGAGGCCGAGCGCCTGAGCCACCTGGTGGGCAATCTGCTCGACATGAGCCGGATCCAGGGGGGTGCGCTCGTGCCGCAGCTCGAGTTGTTCCCGCTGGATGAGCTGGTCCGTCCGGTGATCGAGCGAGCGTCGCTTGCCGACCCATCGGTGCGCATCGTGTCTGAGATTCCCGACGATCTCCCGCCAGTTCAGGTCGACGGCGCGCTGCTGGATCGGGTGCTCTCCAACCTCGTCGAAAATGCCGTACGGCACGCCCCGCCGACGTCGACGGTCCGGCTCCGTGCCGCGGCTCGCTCGGACAATACCGTGGCTATCACGGTCGAGGACGGTGGACTGGGTGTTCCTGACGCGGAGCTGGACTCGATCTTCGAGCGCTTTGCGCGGATCGACGAGCGGCCCGCCCGTGACCGGCGCGGGTTCGGCCTGGGCCTCGCGGTGGTTCGGGGCCTCATCGAGGCGATGGGCGGCGCTGCCCGAGCGACGCGGAGCGAGCTCGGAGGGCTCGCCGTGACAGTGACGGTCCCCGCCGACCCGGGAACCTCGCAGCCATGAGCCCCGACGCTCCGCTTCTCCTGCTGGTCGAGGACGACGAGACGACGCGTCGAGCGGTGGCGCGGCATCTCGCGGGGCATGGCTATCGGGTCGAGGAGCAAGCCGACGGCGAGGGCGCGCTGGCGACGTGGGAGCGGGCACGACCGGATCTCATCCTGCTCGACCTCGGCCTGCCGGGTATCGACGGGCTGACCGTCGTCCAACGGGTACGCCGCGATGCGACCACCCCGATCATCGTCATCTCGGCCCGCGACCAGGAGCTCGACAAGGTGGCGGCGCTCGATGCAGGCGCCGACGACTTCCTGACGAAGCCGTTCGGCATGCACGAGCTGCGCGCCCGGGTCAGGGCTGCCCTCCGCCGAGCCCTGAGCCCGGCGGCACTGCCGGACGGGCGTGTCCGCGCCGGTCCGCTGGAGCTCGATGCCGGGCGGCGCGAGGTCCGCGTGGGCGGCGAATCGGTCCACCTCACGCCACGCGAGTACGAGGTGCTGAAGACCCTGCTGGCGAACCTCGGCCGGGTGGTCGGCCGTGGGCGGCTGCTCCGCGCCGTCTGGGGAGAGCAGTACGTGCACGAGGGCCACTATCTCCACGTTCACGTCGCGGCCATCCGTCGCAAGCTAGAGCAAGCCGACTCGAGTGGCGTGTTGAAGCGCCTGATCGTCGCCGTACCCGGCGTGGGCTACCGCGTTCGCGACGAGGAGGAGCTCGAAGCGGACGACTGACCTTGAGCGGTTCTTGAGCAACTGCGGGCAGGCCACCTCCCGGTTGCTCTTGGAGCCCAGGCGCACGCTCGGGTCATGGGACATGCATCTGCCCCGGCTGTCACGGACATCGGCGGTGCGCTGCTGTCGGTTCGCGGCGCCATCGAGGTCGTGCGTGGAGGCATCGCTAGCCGTGTGGTGATCCGCACGGACGAGGCGAATCGGCTGCTCCCAGCAGCGCGGGCGCTGGCGCGAAGCGCCGGGATCGATGCCCACCCGGCGTGGTCACCGGGGCGCGAGGAGTGCGACATCGTGATCGAGGTGCCGGCGCCCGCCGATGGCTGACTACCAGCGCAAGATGGACGCGCGCCTGGAGGTGCGCGAGACCAGGCACGGCAGGCGACCGGGCGACACCTACGTGCGGATCGTCCGCCCATACGACGAGATCTTCGAGCGGGGAGACGAGGGGGAGCTGGTCGCGACCGAGCGCACCGTCCTCGATCGGCCGGGGTGGACACGCGGGCTTCGCGCGATCCGCACCTTCCTGATCGGACGCCCGATCAGTTCCGAGCGAGAGGAGCACGAGCGCCTCTCGAAGCTCAAGGCGCTCGCGGTCTTCAGTAGCGACAACATCAGCTCCTCGGCCTACGCGACCGAGGAGATGATGCGCATTCTCGTCATCGCCGGGGTCGGGGCGATCAGCCTCACGATGCCGCTGACCGTCGTGATCTGCGCGGTCCTGGCCATCGTGGCCACGAGCTACTGGCAGACGATCCGCGCCTATCCGAAGGGCGCGAGCAGCTACCTCGTCACCAGCGACAACCTCGGGTCCACCGCCGGTCTCGTCGCGGCCGCCGCGCTCCTCATCGACTACACCCTGACCGTGGCGGTCTCCGTCTCGGCCGCCGTCGCCGCGATCACGTCGGTCATCCCCGAGTTGTTCCCGGAGCGCGTGCTCCTCGCCATCGGCATCGTCACCCTGCTGATGCTGGGCAACCTCCGCGGCGTCCGGGAGTCGGGGACGATCTTCATGGCTCCCACGTACCTGTACATCGTGGCCATCCTTGCGATGATCGCGATCGGCGTCGGGCGCTGGGCGACCGGCACGCTGCCGGAATATGTGGCTCCCGCGGAGTGGCTTTCGGCCGAGGGGGGAGGCGAGGCGCTGACGATCTTCCTCATCCTTCGCGCCTTCAGCTCGGGCGCCGCGGCGTTGACCGGGGTTGAGGCGATCTCGGATGGTGTCCCGGCGTTCAAGCCTCCGGAATGGCGCAACGCGCGGATCACGCTGGTGTGGGCCGCCGCGATCTTCGCCACGCTGTTCCTGGGCATCAGCTTCATGGCCAGCGCGCTGGGCGTTGTGCCGGATCCGCACGAAGAGCAGACGGTGCTCTCGCAGGTCGCGCGTCTGCTGGTGGGCGACGGCATGTTCTTCGTCGTCATCCAAATCGCAACCGTGCTCGTCCTGGCTCTCGCTGCGAACACGGCCTTCGCGGACTTTCCGCGCCTCTCGTCGTTCCTCGCTCGGGACGCGTTCATGCCCAGGCAGTTCGCCTTCCGGGGCGAGCGGCTCGCGTTCACCACCGGCATCGTCGCGCTGTCCGGGCTGGCGATGCTGCTCCTCGTGGTGTACGACGCGAGCGTGTCAGCGCTGATCCCGCTCTACACGCTCGGCGTGTTCCTGGCGTTCACGCTGTCCCAATCCAGCATGGTGGTCCGATGGTGGCGGCGTCGCGAAGAGGGATGGCGACGCGGGCTCGGCATCAACGGACTCGGTGCGGTGACCACGGGCGTCATCGCGCTGATCGTCGTCGAGAGCAAGTTCCTGTCAGGGGCGTGGATGGTGGTGATCGCGATCCCGCTGCTCGTCCTCCTCATGCGCGCGATCCACGGGCACTACCGTGGCGTCGAGGCCGCCCTCCGCGGGCCTCGGCGTCCGCCCGTCGCCGAGGTGGCGTCCCCTATGGTCATCGTTCCCATCGCGCGGCTGGACGAGGCCGCGCGGCGGGCAGTTGGATTCGCCAACTCGATCTCGACGAGTCCGACCGCCGTTCACGTGACCAACGATCCAGAAGCGGCCGACCAGATTCGGCGCGAGTGGCCCGAGTGGTCGGGCGGCGCGGAGCTCGTCATCATCGAGTCGCCGTACCGAGCCCTGATCGGCCCGCTGCTCGCCTACCTGGACGTGATCCAGCGCCACGATCCGAGCCGCCCGGTGCTGGTCGTGCTGTCAGAGTTCGTTCCGCGGCACTGGTGGGAGAACCTGCTCCACAACCAGACCGCCCTGCGGCTGAAGCTGCGCCTGTTCACCCGCAGGAACGTGATCGTCGCCGACGTCCCGTATCACCTGGGCGAGCGCCCCGCGCAGGACTAGACCGCGACCCGAACCTCGTCAGGCGGTCGGGGTGCGCCACTCCTCCACCACCGCGTCGCGCACCTCGCCGGCGAGCCCTTCCATGTTGCACAGCACGATGACGTTGACGTCATCGTCGGGGAACCGGTTGAGGAGCACCTCGACGCCGGGGTCACCACCGCCGTGGCCGTAACGGCCATCGGGGTAGTGGCGGAAGCCGTAGCCGCTGAAATAGCCATCGCCGGCGTCCACGTGCCGGGCGAGGACGACGTCCTGCATCGGTCCCAGCAGCGATCCGTCGGCGATGCGATGCAGGAATCGGTCGAGGTCCCCCGCCGTGCTGAACGCGCCGCCATCGGCGCCGCCGATCACCGGCACGCTGAAGATGTTCGATCGCCAGGGAGCATCCGACGATGCCCTGGGCAGGTAGCCGATGGCGACGTTCGGATGAGCCTCATCCAGCCGGAGGAACCCGGAGGAGCTCATCCCCGCGCGGTCGAACACGCGCTCCTGCACCACCTCAACGTACGGTCGCCCCGTCACCTCCTCGATGACGAGGCCGAGCAGGATGTAGGCCGCGTTCGAGTACTGCCATTGCTGGCCAGGCGGCCGATAGGGTGGCCGATCCCCGAACAGCGGCAGGAAGTCGGCCGGTCGCAGCATGCGGTAGGTGGGGCGCTCGGCCCACAGTGCGCCGTAGTCGTCGACGTATCCGGGCGATTCGGGATCCTCCTCGGCGTAGTCGGCGATCCCCGACGTGTGGATCAGGAGGTGATGCACCGTGACGTCCGGTCGCAGGGTGGCGGGCCGAAGGTCCGTGGGCAGGACGTCGACGACGGCGTCCTCGAATCGCAGGGCGCCCATCGTGACGCAATCGGCGACCGCGACGGCCGTGAACAACTTGGTCACCGATGCCAGGCCGAACCTCGTCTCGGGAGTGACCGGCAGCTCAGCGGCGCGATCCGCCAGTCCGTAGCAGCGCTCGTACACGGTCGAGCCGGCCTGCGTCACGAGGACCGTGCCCGACAGGTCCCGCTCGCGGACCCATCGGTCGAAACGCTTGTCGAGGGCGGCCTGCGCGTCCGATGAGAGCATGCCGATCTATCGCCTCCGATTTGGACTGGCCGCACCGAGAAGTTCCGGCACAGGCACCATCTGCCGAAAGGGTAGGTGGAAGCCGCCTCGACGGCCCGTGCGTGATCGGGCTGAAATTCGGCGGGTGACACGCTGCAACAGGTAGGCTGACAGGGTGGACATGGCACACGCGCGAGTTCACCCTGTCCGGGTGATGCTGTCGGAGGCGGCGCGGTTCGGCCTGGCGCGAGCGGGGGAGTCGGCCCGCAGTACCTCGAGATCCCTCGACCGATGCCGCCAGGAAGTGCCGTGACAGTTTCGACGCCCGCCGATCCGGTCATTCCCTCCTGGCTGCGCCGGACCGGCGCGATCAGTTGGCGGCTGCTCGCCATCGCGGGCCTCGCCGCGGTCACGCTGTGGATCGCGGTCGTGCTGGGGACTGTCACCGTATCGATCCTGCTCGCCCTGGTCGTGGCCGCATCCTTCGCGCCGATGGTGGGCCGCCTTCGCGAACGCGGATGGTCGCGCACGGCGGCCTCGGCTGCCGCCACGGGGATCGCCTTTGTCATCGGCCTCGCCGCGATCGTGGTGGTGGTCCTGTGGGTCATCCCCGATGTCGTCGGCCTGGTCCGATCGATTCAGTCGGGAGTGGACGAGCTGCGTGCGCAGGCCGAGGCCGCTTCCCTGTCGCCCGGCGTCGGCGCGCTGATCCAGGAGGTCGCGGATCGCATCCGCGCCTGGCTGGGATCGGGCGTCGAGCAAGTGGTCGGAGGGATCGCATCGGTCGTGACCGTCGCCATCCTCGCCCTGTTCCTCACCTACTTCACCCTCCAGGACGGCGAGCGCGCCTGGGTGTGGTTGCTCCAGGTCACGACCGACGCGAAGCGGGAGCGGATCGATGCCGCGGGCAGAGATGCCCTCGAGCGCGTGGGCGGCTATCTCCGAGGAACCGCGCTCCTGTCCGGGGCACGGGCGGCAGCCTATGCCGCGTTCCTCCTGGCGCTCGGCGTGCCGCATGTCCTGCCGCTTGCCGTATTCGTCCTGCTCGGCGGCTTCATCCCGTACATCGGCCCGTTCCTGGCAATGGCAGCGGTGCTGCTGGTGGCGCTTGGCACCGTGGGGCCACAGGCCACGCTGGTTCTGCTCCTCCTGATGCTGGTGGCCAACGGCGTCGTCAACAACCTCCTGCGACCGATCGTCTACGGCCGATCAGTCCGCCTCCACCCGGCCATCATCATCATCGCCATTCCCGCCGGCGCGGCCGTTGCCGGCATCATCGGCGTGTTCGCAGCGATTCCGGCAGCCGCCTTCGGCATCGCCATCGGAGGTGCCCTGGTCGACGCGCTCGAGCCCGACACCGGACCGCGACCCGATCGGCTGGTCGCCGGCTGGATCGATCGCCTCGCGCAATGGAGCTGGCGCATCCTCACGGCGATTGGTGTCATCGCCGTCGCGATCTTCGTCGTCGCCCAGGCCCCCATGGCCGTCGTGCCCGTCGTGCTGGCGCTCGTGGTCGCCGCGTCGGTGGCACCGATCGCGCGCGCGCTGAGCCGCCGGGGCTGGGGCAACAGCCGGTCGGCCGCGGTCACGATCGGAGGGACCTTCCTGCTGGTCCTGCTCCTCGTCCTGGTGGCGGTGGCGCAGATCGCGGGCCCGATGGCCGAGGCGGCCGAGGCGGCGGTCGCCAGCGCGGCAGAGCTCCGGGACGACGCCGGCGGAACGCTGGCATGGCTGCACTCGCTGGCCGACACCTTCGGGGGCAACCTGGTGGCGACGATCGTGTCCGCCGTCGAGGCGATCGCCACCATCGGCGTGGTGCTGCTGCTGGCCGCCCTGCTTTCGTTCTACTTCCTGCGTGACGGAGCGCGCGGATGGGCGAGGGTCATCCAGCGCGCGAGCGATTGGCGTCGGGAGGCGCTGGGTCGGGTCGGAAAGGACGCCGTCGGCATCCTTGGTGGCTACATGTTCGGCACCGCGCTGATCTCCGCTGTCGGCGCCGTATCGCAGCTTTTGATCATGCTCATCCTGGGCCTGCCGTTCGCAGTCCCGATCGCCGTCCTGTCGTTCATCGCCTGCTTCATCCCGTATTACGGCGGCTTCGTCACCACGGGACTGGCATTCCTGATCGCCGTCGGCTACGGCAGCCCGACGCAGATCGTGATCATGTTCATCTACACGATCGTGTTCAACCTCGTGCAGGGCAACATCGTCACACCGCTGGTCTACAACCGCGCCGTCAACCTGCATCCGGCGGTCGTGCTGCTCGCGATTCCGGCGGGAGGTGCGGTGGCCGGGATCGCCGGCATGTTCCTGGCCGTGCCGATCCTGGCCGTCATCTCGGCCACTTGGCGCACCGTCCTGTACGTGCTCGGCGATCGGCCAGCGGTCCGTCCCGAACCCGCCACGGAATCTGCCGATGCGGCGCAGGTGCACGAGCCCGCGATCGAGGGCCTCGGTGCTCAGCCCGCCGACTGACCCCGTGCAGGGCGACCCCTCGTAGGACAGCGGTCGGGGCACGGTGCTTGCTGCCGTGCGTCCCGCAGGCATGGGCGCCGATCGGCGGCCCAGCAACCAGACAGGAAGGGGCACCATCCCTTGGCACGCAGAATCAGGCTGACATCGGTGATGACGCTGGTCGCCGCCCTTGCGGTCGCAGTACCGGTCAACGCGGCCGTTCCGGTCGACTCTTCAGCGTTGGTCGAGGCGGTCGACGCGGCCGAGATCAACGGGTATCTCATGGATCTGCAGGAGATCGCGGACGCCAACGGCGGCACGCGATCGAGCGGCACCCCCGGCTACGCAGCATCGGTCGCGTACGTCGAGGCCCAGCTGCAGGCGGCGGGATACGAGACGACCAGACAGCCATTCGACTTCGAGTTCGTGCAGGTCCTCGAGGCGGTCATGGAGCAGGTCAGCCCCGCGGGTGGGCCGACCTACGTGTACGGAGTGGACTTCATCGAGGGATTCGGCTCCCCGAACGGCACCGCCGAAGGCGAGGTCGTCGCCATCGACGTGCTGTTCCACTCGAACCCGGACTCGACCTCGACGAGCGGGTGTGAGGCCTCGGACTTCGAGGATCCGGACTTCGACGAAGGCGACATTGCGCTCATCCAGCGCGGCAGCTGCGATTTCGCCGTCAAGGCCGCCAACGCCGCGGAGGCAGGCGCCGCAGGCGTGATCATCTTCAACGAGGGCAATACCGCAGAACGAACGGACGTGATCTTCCCGGATGTGACCGGCGTCACCATCCCGGTGGTCGGCACCAGCTTCGAGATCGGCCAGGACCTCGTCGGGCTCAGTGAAGCCGATGAGGGCCTCACCATGCGAATCGCGCTCGACATCTTCCGCGAGACGCGTACGACGTGGAACGTGCTTGCCGAGCTGGAGGGCCAGCGAGACGACCGCGTCACCCTGGTCGGCGCACACCTCGACTCGGTGGTCGAAGGACCGGGCATCAACGACAACGGCAGCGGATCGGCCACGATTCTCGAGATCGCCGTCGAGATGGCCGACCTGGGGATCGAGCCGGTCAACACCGTGCGCTTCGCATGGTGGGGAGCGGAGGAGTTCGGGCTGCTCGGGGCCGAGCACTACGTGAGCGAGCTCAGCAAGGCCGAGCTCAAGGACATCGCGGTCAACCTGAACTTCGACATGGTTGCGTCGACGAACTACGTGCGCTTCGTCTATGACGGCGACGCCGGCCCGGTCGGGTCGGGTGTGGTCGAGGATGTCTTCCTCGACTGGTTCGCCTTGCAGGGCCTTCCGACCGAGCCGACCGAGTTCGACGGACGCTCTGACTATGGTCCGTTCATCCTCCAGGGTGTGCCGGCCGGTGGACTGTTCACCGGCGCTGAAGGCGAGAAGACGGCCGCGCAGGCCGAGATCTATGGCGGCGAGGAAGGCGAGCCGTACGACCCGTGCTACCACGCGGCGTGCGACACGATCGTCAACGTGGACCTCGAGGTGCTGGAGCAGATGGCCGATGCGGCGGCGCACGCCACCCAGACCTTCGCCATGACCTCGTCGGCAGTGCCCGGCACGGCGAAGGGCAACGCCAATGGGCACCAGAAGGACATGGACTTCAAGGGCCCGCGAGCCATCAGGTAGCAGCCTGGTCGGGACCTGACCGGCAGAGGAGCGGCGCACCAGCGCCGCTCCTCTTCACCACCCGCCTTGACGACGCTGCTAGGCTCCACCCAATGTCGGTTGCGCAATTGACCACCATGGCGATGCCCGGGCGGCCCCGCTCGAACGAGGGCCCTGCCCAGGAGATCGTGCGCAGCACGTAAGCCGAGGCGAGGTTCGATTCGGGAGAGGCCGCGGAACACACCGCGGCCTTCGCGCTTCTCTGCGAAGGCACGAGCTCACCCGAACGCCACACTTGAGGCATCGCCATGACCACGCTCACCGCTGAGCCCACCACCCAACCTGCCACCGGATTCGCCGGCCTGCAATGCTCCAATTGCGGTGCCGATGCGCCCATCGGCCCCCTGTTTGTCTGCGACCGATGCTTCGGCCCGCTGCGGGCCACCTACGACTACGACCTCGTCCGCGCGACGCTGACCCGTGACGCAATCGCGGGCCGGCCGAGGACCCTGTGGCGCTACGTCGAGCTCCTTCCTATCGAGGACGCACCTTCCGTGGGACTGTCGGTCGGCCTCTCGCCCCTCATCGCCGCGCCGAGGCTGGCCGGGCGGTTGGGCCTGGAACGGCTGTGGGTCAAGGATGACTCGCGCAATCCGACCCTTTCGTTCAAGGACCGCGTGGTGGCTGTCGCCGCGGAGCGAGCCCGCGACTTCGGATTCCACACCCTGGCCTGCGCGTCGACCGGAAACCTGTCGGCTGCCGTTGCGGCGGCCGCTGCCGCGCTCGGATTGCGTGGCGTGGTCTTCGTGCCCGCTGACCTCGAGCCGGCCAAGATTGCCCAGGCGGCCGCGCTCGGGGCAACCGTGGTTCGCGTGGACGGCCCGTACGATGCGGTCAACCGGCTCTGCCTCGAGCTGACGGACGAGCTGGATGGCTGGGCTGTCGTCAACGTCAACCTGCGCCCCTTCTACGTCGAGGGCTCGAAGACGATCGCGTTCGAGATTGCCGAGCAGCTCGGCTGGCGCGCACCGGACGTCGTGGTGGCGCCGATCGCATCCGGATCCCTGTACACCAAGATCGCGCGCGGGTTCGACGAGCTCGTGACGGTCGGATTGATCGAGGAGCGTGCCACTCGCTTCATCGGCGGCCAGGCTGCCGGCTGCGGGCCAGTGGCGTCGGCGTTCGCGGCTGGCGCGCGCGAGGTCACGCCGGTCGATCGGCCCGACACGATCGTGCGCTCCTTGGCCATCGGCAGCCCGGCGGACGGGGTGCCGTCCCTGGAGCTGGCGCGGGGGAGCGGGGGCAGCATCGAGGGAGTCAGCGACGAGGCGGTGATCGCCGCGATCCGGGACCTGGCCGAGACCGAGGGCATCCTGACAGAGACCGCCGGCGGTGTGACGGTCGCGGCGCTGCGAGGGGCGATCGAGCGCGGGGTCATCGGTCCCGACGACGAGGTCGTCCTGGTGATCAGCGGGAACGGGCTCAAGACGCTCGACGTGCTCGAGGCGGACATCGGTGCGCCGATCGCGCCCTCCGTGGCGGCATTCGAGCATTGGTGGGCAACGTTTGGAGGTGCGGCATGAGCGTCGTGCGAATCCCGCCCGTCCTTCGGCCCGTCGTTGACGGCGCGCGAGAGCTCCAGGCCAGCGGCGGCACCGTTGCCGCGGTGCTGGACGATCTGTTCACCAGCCAGCCTGCCCTGGCCGAGCGGCTCCGTCCAGACGGCTCACTCTCGTCGTTCGTGAACGTGTACCTCAACGGCGACGACATTCGTCATCGACAGGGGCTCGAGACGCCGGTCGGAGCGACGGACGTCGTGATCCTGCTGCCGGCGATGGCGGGAGGTGCGGGCGGAGCGCGCTCCCCGACATGAGCGACCATGGTCAGAACGGGGCGATCGCGAACCCCCGATGACGACGACCTTCCCGTCCAGCCGGTGGGACGGCCAGCAGCACGCCGTTCCTATACTACGGGCGCGCCGAACCAGGTTCGGAGGTCCACGTGGTCGATTCCTCCCCAGTCCCATCTGCTTCCGCTGCCCCGCCACGCTCCCCGAGGCGCGTGGAGGTGCCGCCGACTTGGCATGCGGTGATCTTCGGCGGCGTCCTCGTCGGGCTGACGGTGCTCGTGATCGTCACCCAGGAGGCGCTGGCGCCGTACATCATCGGCGTGATCCTCGTCTTCCTGATGAACGGGCTGGTGGACCGGCTGCAGCGGTCGGGGATCCCCCGGTGGGGTGGCACCCTGATCGCGATCCTCGCGCTGATTGCCGCGCTCATCCTCTTCGTGTGGCTGATCCTCGACGCACTGATGGAGCAGCTCGGAGCGCTCATCACCAGCCTGCCGGACATCGCGGACACGGTTGCCGACTGGGTGCTGGGCCTGCCCCTCCCGGAGAGCATCGACACTGCGGTGGCCGGATGGGTCGAAACGTGGCCAACCGCGCTCCCGGACTTCCTGGCCGGGCTGTTCGGCATTGTCGCCTCCGGAGTGGGTGGCTTCGTCGCCCTCGTGATCGCGTGGGCTGGGATCCCGTTCTTCATCTTTTACGCGCTGTCGGACAGCCCGTCGCTGCTCAGCGGCCTGCGTGCGGCGGTCCCGGGCTCGTTCCGCTCCTCGGTCTTCGCCATCCTCAAGATCCTCGGCGACGTCTTCGGCGCCTGGGCGCGCGGCACGGCGCTCATCGCCGGCATCGTCTTCGTCCCATTCGTGATCGGGTTCTACGTGTTCGGGATCCTCATCGACCCGGACATCGGCGCCTACGCGCTGCTGTTTGCCGCCACGCTGGCCGTCTCGGAGCTCATTCCGATCATCGGACCGATCCTCGCGGTCATCCCGATCCTCATCATCACAGCGGTCATCGCCGGCCTTCCAGGCGTGATCGCGATCGGCCTGCTCTTCGTCATCGTCGAGCAGATCGACGGGGCCGTGGTCCAGCCGAAGGTCCAGGGCCACGCGCTCGACCTCCATCCCGCCATCATCCTGCCCGCACTTGCCGTCGGGGCTGCGTTGGCCGGCGTGATGGGCGCCATCCTGGCGCTTCCGCTCGCCGCCGCGGCGCGCCAGACCGTCGCATACCTGCTGCGGATCACGGATGGGGCGCCGGCGACTGAGTCCACGGCCGCCGAGTCAACCGATCCACGCGCCACCGCGACCGGGGCCTCGGCTGGCGGCCTGTGATGGCTTCCTCGGGGCGGCGCCATCGCGCCGGCATCCTCCTCGAGGATGGCGCCGTACCGGTACCACGGTCTCGACGGTGACGTAGGCCGGCAGGCCGAGAAGCGCGCCGACGATCGCGACGCTGGGTGGACGACATCGGTGCCGCACGAGCCCACTCTCTGGTCAGAGCGAACCACGGAGGTTCGCCAATCGATAGCTGCAGGACGGAGAGATGGAAACCACTGCCCGTGCAAACGCAGCAGCTGAGATGGGGGCGGCAACTGAGATGGGGGAGCAGTATTCCCTCGGCAGAATCCTGGGCATCTGGGCTCTGGCAGCCGTCCCGATGGGGATCTGGGCTGGGTCATCTTCCCGGCGCTATCACCTGATTTCAATTCGGATCCGCTGGGAGCGGGCGTCACCCGCGTTGTGCTGATCTCGATCGGTTTGATTTGGTTGTTCGTTCTCTCCATGGTCATCGTCCGCCAGGAAGAGGGAGACCTTCGCTGGGCGACGATCAAGCGCAGGTTGCGGCTCGATACACCGCGCGACCCGACAACCGGTGAGACACGCCGTAAGCTGTGGCTATGGGTGATCCCGTTCCTGATCGCGATCGTGGTGTGGGACCTTCTCCTGAAATCTGAACTCGATGGCCTGTTGTTCTCGCTCTTCCCGTTCTTGGCCGAGCCTCCCGGCTACGGGCTGGGTGGGGTTCTCGAATCGCAGGAAATGCTGAACCGGCTGGCGGGCGCCTGGTGGTTCCTTGCCCTGTTCGTGGTGAACGCGGTCTTCAACACGATCCTGGGCGAGGAGTTTCTCTTCCGGGGTGTGTTGCTGCCGAAGATGGAAGGCGCATTTGGCAGGTGGAGCTGGGCAGCCAACGGCGTGCTCCACGGCATCTATCACCTCCACCAGCCGTGGGGTATCCCAGGGTCCGTGATCAGTGGCGTGTTCCTGTACGCGTTTCCAAGCTGGCGGTTCCGGAGCACCTGGATGGGCGTCATCGTCCACTCGGCGCAGAGCGTGTTCTTTGCCTTCCTGATCCTCGGAGTCGTACTGGGTTTGGCGTAGGCGTCACAGAATCACGCCGATCCCGAGCGCGATCAGCCACACCGACCACGCTACGTAGGCGACGGGAACGATGGTTCCGGCCACCGACCAGCCGGCTCGCTCGTTGGGTCCGACGAACTCCAGGCTGCCGAGGATGAGCGCGGCGCCAATCGGGAAGCCGACCCAGCCCAGCCAGGGCGCGACGGCAACGGTCGACACGATCGAGACCGCGATGATGACGGTCCACAGCCCGGTCAGGAGATAGCCGAGGTGCTCGCCGATGCCCACCCCGAGAAGGCGATGGAGGCTGGCGAACACGACCTCGATGGTCTGCCGTGTCGGGGCGGCGTCCGGGCCCTCGGCTGCAACGTAGCGCCGCGCCAGCTCCGGCACCGCGAATGGCCAGCGCACCAGGCCGAGGGCCTGGACCAGCGCGGCGGCGGCCCCGATCACCATCGAGAGCGCGGTGAGCACTTCCGAGGAGTCGAGGACGATCGCCAGCAGCACCACCAGCGGCAGCATCGCCAGGGCGCTCAGCAGCAGCGCCTGCCAGCGCAGCAGCAACGCGGTACCGCCCGCGGCGAAGCGGCGGAGGATGACGTCTGGAGGCTCGCGCAGGATGTTCGGGTAGTCGAACGTCCGGCCCAGCTCGAAGAATGCGAGATTGAAGGCGATCGGTACGGCGATCAGCAGGACAGCTGTCGCACCGTCAACGCTCAACGCTGACCAGACCGCGCCGGCCGAGCAACATCCCAATGCCGCCGACAACCGCCGCGGTGAGCCCGATGACGTGCATCCCGCTGCCGATCACGATGGCCGGATCGCCGAAGCTGGTCAGCTGGTCGACGAACCCGCCGGTCATGACCGCGGCAACGATCGCCCCGATCCCCAGCACAAGCGGGACGCCGAGCCCCACGTACGGCGTCCAACGACCGGGTCCCAGTGCGACCACGAGAGCTGCTCCGACGAGGACGATCGGACCGGTGAAGGACGGATACAACGCCGAACCGGCGGCGATCTGGAGCAGCATGCCGGCCGCCGTCAGGACGAGGCCGATGACGTTCAGCCATGCCCAGTGCGACAGGTGTCTGACCCTATTCATGTTCTCCGTTCCTCTTGAGACGCGGCATGGCCAGCCTTTCGCGGCCTTTCAGCGGGCAGCGTTGGCGGTGAGGCTGACGAGTTCGGCGCTGACGTCCCACAGCCGGGCGGTCACCTCGCGGTCGTATGAGGCCTTGTTGGACCGCTTGGACGCGCGGTTCGCGAAGAACTGGCCCGTCAGGCCCTCCGCCTCGGGGGAGCTGGCGAGGTAGATCGGGGTCTCCGCCCCCTTCTCGGGGCTTCGCATGAAGGGTCGCATGACTGCGACCAGCGGAGCGAACGCGCGAGACGGGTCCTCAGCGCTGAATGCGGTGTTCGTCATGCCGGGATGGAGCGTCGTCGCCGTCACACCGGTGCCCTGGAATCGCCGGGCAAGCTCGTACGTGAACATCACGTTCGCGAGCTTCGACTGGTTGTAGGCCGTCTGCCCGGAGTACCTCCGCTCGCCCATGAGATCGTCGAAGTCGATCCTGCCCATGGATTGCGCGCCGGACGACACGGTGACGACCCGAGCTGGTGCGCTGGCGATGAGCCGCTCGGCCAGCAGGCTGGTCAGCAGGAACGGAGCGAGGTGATTCAGCGCGAACGTGTGTTCCAGCCCATCGGCCGTCACGTGGCGATGGCTCCAGAAACCCCCCACGTTGTTGAGGAGGACGTCCAGGCGCGGGTACGCGGCGAGTACCTCGTCCGCCAGACGTCGAACCTCGCGCTGCGACGACATGTCCGCGACGAAGATGTCCAGCATCGTGTTGCCCGAGGCATGCATGATCTCGGCGGCGGCCCTGTCGGCCCGGGCTCGATCGCGGCCGGTGATGCCCACCCGCGCACCCATCGCGGCGAGACCGATGGCGGCTGCCCTACCGATTCCGCCGGTGCCCCCGGTGATCAGAACGGTCTTGCCGGTCATCGGCGCTGGTGCAGTCATGTGATCTCCCTGGCCTGACCTGGAGTGGTGCAAGTCGCCTCGATCCGGGCTGCCGATGGCCATTGGCGCGCACGGGTGGCGCGGACCATCGGTCCCGGACGGGTTGGGTTCCTAGGCGGGGATTGGCGCGACGCTCGGCGCAGCAGTGCGGGTGCCATCCGGACCGGCGATGACATAGGCCACCATCGCAAAGAAGCCGAAGCTGAAGATGCCCAGCAGCAGGAGGACGAGGAACCATGTCTTGCTCTCGAGCTGCGAGGTGTTCAGGAGGGCGCCGATCCACGCCACGAGTCCACCGATCGCGGCGGCGAGGAGCGCCAGGCTGCCGACGATGCCGAGGCCGAGCATGGACCACGCGAGCGTGCTCCACTGGACGCCGGTGAGCTGGTTCCCGCTCATGACGAAGACGTCATTGGCGTACGCCGTCCATCCCGCGGCGATGGCCAGAATGGCGCCTGCGATGCCTGCGATGAGGCTGCCGAGGAAGAGTCTGGTTACGGTTCGCTTGGACATGATGTCCCCTTTCGGTGATCGCTACGGTCGACGCAAGAGCTCGCGTCGATGGATGCGCCGACTACCCGGTGGTTGGCGCGGTCAAACCGCCACAGGCGTTGCGATCTCACGCGATGATCGAGCGGTTCCCACGCCGGGGTCCGCCTCGACGTCGGGACTCGAGGCCACCGCGATGACAACCGTGCCTCGCGCGTGTCCAGCGGCGACATGGGCGATGGCCGTGGCGGTCTCCGTCATTGGGTACGTTCCGCCGATCACGGGCGTCACCTTGCCGGCTTCCACCAGGTCCTTCAACGCGACGAGGTCGGCGCGATTCTGGGACTTGACGGAGGGCCTTGCCTGCTGCCGGGCGACCATGGACGCCAGAGACGCCCGAATGACGCGGCCCAGCTTTCCGCTGGCGTGTCCTCCGCCATTGGAGATCAGCATGCCGGTCGGGGTGAGTGCCCGTCGCGTGTCCGACATCGAACGGTCCCCCACGTTGTCGAGAATGAGGTCGTAACGCTCCGTACCCAGCCTGAAGTCTTCGAGGGTGTAGTCGATGACGTGATGGGCGCCGATGGAGCTCACCAGCGCGACGTTCCGGGTGCTGCACACGCCGGTCACTTCGGCGCCGAACGCCTTGGCAATCTGCACCGCGAACGTGCCCACGCCACCCGAGGCGCCGTTGATCAGGACCCGATGCCCGGCCTGAACCTTGGCGTTATCGCGGAGAAGCTGCAGGGCGGTCGTCGCGGAAACGCCGACGGCAGATGCCTGTTGGAAGCTCAGATTGGCCGGCTTCTTGACCAGCTGGTCCTCCGGTGCAGCTGCGTACTCGGCGAAGGCACCGGCACACCACCCAAATACCTCGTCCCCTGGGCGAAGATCCTTGACGTGCGTGCCGACCGCTTCGACCGTCCCCGCGACATCGGTCCCGGGAACACGGTGCTTCGGCCTGCCCAGCCCGGTCCCCAGACGCATCACGTACGGCACGCCGGTCATGAGGACCCAGTCACCGATGTGGATCGAGGCCGCATGGACGCGGAGCAAGACCTCGTCGTCGGAGATGTCGGGTCGGTCGATGTCCCGCGCTGCGAGAACCTCCGGCGAGCCATACCGGTCTTGAGTGATCGCCTTCATTGGTCGCCCCTCTTCTTGCTCTGCCGGGCGTACCATGTACGCGAATCGGTGTATGCTGTACACGCTAGGGCGTACAATGTACGTTGTCAAGGCTCACGGTTGAGTGCGTCAGTGGGGCGAAGCGAGGGAATGAATGGCCACCACGACAGCGTCAGACGCTCGGTCCCGAGAGCGCCTGAGCCGGGAGCGGGTGCTGCAGACGGCCATCGAACAGGCCGACGACGGGGGACTGGCGGCGCTCACGATGCGTACGTTGGCCGACGAGCTCGAGGTCGCGCCGATGGCCTTGTACCGACACATCGCCAACAAGGACGACCTGGTGGACGCGATGGTTGATGTCGTCTTCAGCGAGATTGGCCTGCCGGCGAGCGGGGCCGATTGGATGAGCGCCATGCGACAGCGGGCGATTGCGGTCCGCGACGCCCTGTTGCGGCACCGCTGGGCGATCGGCCTCATGGAGTCGCGCAGGACCCCCGGTCCAGCCAACTTGCGGCATCACGACGCGGTCATCGGCAGGCTTCGGGCCGGGGGTTTCTCCATCGAGATGGCCGCCCACGCGTACTCGTTGCTGGATAGCTACATCTATGGCTTCGCCCTGACCAAGCTGAACCTCCCCTTCGATTCGTCGGCGGAGGTCGGAGAGGTGGCAGAGGCCATGCTCCAGCCGTTCCCCGTCAACGAGTACCCAAATCTCGTGGAGATCCTCACGGAACACGTCATGAAGCCTGGCTACGACTACGGGGAGGAGTTCGAGTACGGCCTCGACGTCATTCTTGAAGGGCTCGAAGGGATCCGCGATCGCCCCTGAGCAGGCGACGTAGCGCCAGTCGAGCCGCCCCACGACGGCGGGTTGGTCGCCGCCTTGCAGGGTTCCGTGTCATGGCGCTCCTGCGAATGGACAACGTCCTCATCGTTGTCGAGGATCTCGAGGCGGCAATCGCGTTCTTCATCGAGCTCGGGATGGAGCTGGAGGGGCGGATGAAGATCGAGGGAGACTGGGCCGACCGTGTCATCGGGATCGATGGCGCGAAAGACGAGATCGCGACGCTGCGCACGCCGGACGGCCACAGCAGGCTCGAGCTCACGCAATTCGAAAGGCCCGCGGCGGTCGGTCCCAACCCGAAGGACTTGCCGGTCAATGCGCTGGGCTACCGCCGCATCATGTTCGCGGTCGACGACCTCGACGACGTGCTCGACCCGCCTCCGCACCCATGGCGCCGAGCTCGTTCGCGACGTGGTGCAGTACGAGGATGTCTATCGGCTCTGCTTCATTCGCGGTCCCGAGGGCATCATCGTCGGCCTTGCTCAGCCGCTGAAAGAACCTCGGCCGGACCTGTTCACCGATTCCGCGCCGACCAGCTGAGCGCCGTCATCTGTCCGGCCTCGGATGCGCGGCGTGACGCGAGCGGCGTGGGGAAGCGTGGTCTTCTTCCTGGTCGCGCCCGCGGTGGTGGCGGGCGTGGTGCCGTGGGCCATCACTCGGTACACCGACCTGGTCGAATCGCCGGTCGCGGTGCTCGGACTGGTCGTCGTCGCGCTGGGGCTCGCGGCGCTGGTCGCGTGCTTCGCGCAGTTCGTGCGTGAAGGCCGCGGGACGCCGGCACCGATTGCGCCAACGCAGCAGCTGGTCGTCGGAGGGCTCTACCGCTGGGTGCGCAACCCGATGTACCTGGCGGTGGGCGCGATGATCCTGGGGCAGGCGGTCGCCTTCGCCAGTATCGGGGTGCTGGTCTGGTTTGCGCTGTTCGCCGTGGCTGTGGTGTCGTTCGTGGCGGCGTACGAGCAGCCCACCCTGCGCCGTAGATATGGTCCGTCATACGACGCGTACTGCCGCGCCGTGCCCGCGTGGTGGCCGCGGCTCACGCCGTGGGATGGAGACTGATCGGTGCATGTGCGCCGGCGCCCGTGACCACACTCGATCGAATCACCCTCTAGGCCGGGAGTCCCTCTGCATTGCACGGAAGCTGAGCACCGGCGCCGGTGACCTCATCCTGGATCAGCCGGGCGGACGTCTCCATCTCGGTCGGAGCGATGTACGCACCGTCCACCTCGTACGGGCGGTCGAGGAAGCTGATGACCAGCAAGCCGGAGACGATGAGGGCGGTGATGGACCCGACCATGACGGCCTGGGTCCACCAGCGCTCGCGCCGGTCGGCAAACACGACCACGTACGTGACGGTGAGGACCGCCCCAAGGATCAGCATCGACCAGACCGCCCCGGGGATGGCGGGCTCGGATTCGGCAAGCCGCGTCCGCCTGCCCTCTCGTCGGACCGCCATCTCCTCCAGCCAGTGGCCGAGTGCGACCTCGCTCACACTGTCATCGATGGGCATCTCGTCGATGGTGGTCTCGATCTGCTCGAGCCAGCCGAGGACCACGTCGCTCTCGCCGCCCTCGCGCATGAGTGGCCACTCGTCCGAGATGACGGCGCGCGCGTAGCAGCCGAGGTCATTCCGGAGCTCTTCGCCCTCCGCAACGGGGAACAAGCGGCTGACGCGCGCCAACTGGGTGACCGCGACGGCCTCACGAGAGGCCCCTTCCCTAGCCCGGACGTAGCTCTCGAATCCGAGGAACATGACGAACGCGAGGATCACGGCAAACGCGACGCCGAGCACTCCGAACACGGCCGCGGCGGGAACGGAATCGTGGAAGAGGCCATGGGGGCTGAGCCGACGGGCGGCAAGCATCAGCAGGACCGCCACGATCGCTGAGCCAGCCAAGAGCGCCAGGGCCAAGAACGGAATCATCTTCCCTCCGAGTATGGGCCTCGCGCGGCGACCAGATCTTCCGCTCGTGCGCCATCATCGGGATGTGACCGCCGCATTGAGTGACTACGCATCCAGGTCGTGGGCCGCCCTCCGCGAAGCCGGAAGCAACCCGAGCATCCGGCTCATCGTGCTCGCCTCCATCGTGTTCACCGTGTCCAAGTGGGCGCTGCGGATCGCCAAGTACGTCTACCTCTACGAGGTCGCGGGGCCGTTCGGCATTGCCACTCTCGGTCTCATCCAGATCATTCCCTCGATCCTCGGTGTGCCGTTCGCCAGCGAGCTTGGCGATCGATTCGCCCGCGATCGCGTCCTTGCAGTGACCTACAGCCTGTGCGCGGTCGTTTCGGCAGGGCTCGCCTACGTGCTGAGCGCCGGTTCCGACATCATCTTCTTCTACCTGCTGGCGGCGGCCGTGGAAGTCCTCGGGCAGATCGTCCGGCCCATCCAGGCCGCGCTGCTCCCCGGGCTGGCGCGGACGCCGAGCGAGCTCGTCGCGGGGAACGTGGCGTTGAGCACCTCGGAGGCGTTCGGGGCACTTGCAGGTCCGGCACTGGGGGCAGCCATCCTCGTGAGTGGGGGACCGGCGCTTGTCGCGCTCATAGCGGCGGGTGGGTGCGCTCTTTCGGTACTGGCCGTTACACGGGTCCGCACGGCGAGCGCCGCGGCGCCGATGGCCAAGCGCGTCTCGAGCGGGTTCGGTGGATTTCTGGCAGGCCTCGGAGATGCCCTGCGCACGCTCGCCCGGCTCCCGGCCTCGAGAGCGATCGCGACGGGATTCCTGATGCAGAGCACGGTCCACGGCATGCTGACGGTGCTGCTGGTCGTGCTCGCCACGTCAACGCTCGCATTGGGCGCACCCGGGGTCGGCACGCTCCACGCCGCCATGGGCGCCGGCGGCGTCATCGCCGCCGTCTTTGCCATGGGCCTGATCGGCCACCATCGGCTCGGGCCGGCGTGGGCGCTGGCTCTGGTTGGGTACGGTCTGCCGATCCTCTTCATCGGTCTCGTGCCGAGCGCGATCGTGGCCAGCGTGCTTCTGACCGTCGTCGGGATCAACAACGCTCTCTTCGAGGTGTCCGGCTTCACGCTGCTCCAGAGGACGGTGCCCGACAGGATCCGTGCCGGCGTCCTCGGAGCCGTGGGGGGCCTGATCGGGCTCGGCTACGCCGTTGGCGGAGTGCTCGGATCCCTGTTGGTCGAGCGGACCGACATCCGCGTTGCGCTCGTCGTCGCTGGCGCGATCCTGCCGACTGTCGCGCTGCTCCTCTGGTCGCGGGCATCCCGTCTCGACAACGAGTACATCGTCCCCGAGGCAAAGTTGGATGTTCTGCGCGGCCTACCGATATTCGCGCCACTGTCACTCGCCGCGTTGGAGCACGTCGCTGCGGGGCTGACCGAGACCCGGCATCCGGCCGCCACGAATATCATTCGAGAGGGTGACGCCGGCGAGGCGTTCTTCGTGGTCGTCGAGGGCACGGCCGAAGTGACGGAGCGAGGCGAGCACCAGGCTGACCTGGGGCGCAGCGCTTCGTTCGGCGAGATCGCGCTCATCAGGGGCATGCCGTCGCCGGCGACCGTGCGCGCGAAGACAAACGTCACCGCCTACCGGCTGCCGAGTTCGGACTTTCTCTCGGCCGTGACGGGCCATCCACACAGCCCGACAAATGCGGAGGAGGTGATCGCGGACGCATCTGCCCCCGACTGGGCCTAGGACTAGGATGCTTCCCGTGACCGCGCCTCTCGTCCTGCGTGCTGGAGATCTCATGGCCGAGCGACCGCAGGGCACGGCGGACGACATCCACTTCACAGAGGCGCTGGCGGAGTCCATCGTGGGCTATGCCAGTCAGCCGGGCGACCTTGTACTGGACCCCTTCGTGGGCTACGGCACTACCGTGGCGGTGGCTGTGCGGATGGGGCGGCGGGCGATCGGCATCGAGCTCATGCCCGAACACATCGAGATCGCGCGACGTCGAACCGCCGGGAGGGCAACCCTGATCCTGGGAGATGCTCGCGAACTATCCCGCCTCGTGGACGAGCCGATCGATCTCGTGCTGACCTCGCCTCCCTACATGTCGGCCACCGATCACCGGGAGAACCCGCTCACCGGTTATTCCACCGATGACGGCGACTACGCCGTCTACCTGGGCGAGATCGGCTCGATCTTCCACCAGGTGGCGGCGCTGCTGCGGCCCGGTGGCCAGCTCGTGGTCAATGTGGCGAATGTCATTGCCGCCGACGGCAAGGTCACGCCGCTGGCGAGCGACATCGCCGGCGTCATCGACGAGCACTTGCCGTTGCTGGGCGTAACGACCCTGCGGTGGGACGAGCCGCCGGCCGGCCTCGACGGCGACTATCTGCTGTGGTTCGCCCGCCCTGGTGCGGAATCGCCACGCGCTCGGAGCTCGCCCGCGGGCCAATCTTGACAGCGATGCAAGCCGCACTGGAACACACGGCCGGTCAGGCCTGCTTCGCCGGGAGGACGGTGGCAGCGGATCGAGCGATGCCCAATCGGCTCTGCGCGGCGTGACGCAAGCGGCGTGGGGAAGCGTGCTCTTCTTCATGGTCGCGCCCACGGTGGTGGCGGGCGTGGTGCCGTGGTCAATCACTGGGTACGCCGACCTGGTCGAACCGCCGGTCGCAGTGCTCGGACTGGCCATCGTCGCGCTCGGGCTCGCGGCCCTGGTCGCGTGCTTCGTGCAGTTCGTCCGTGAGGGCCGCGGGACGCCGGCGCCGATCGCGCCGACCGAGAAGCTGGTCGTCGGAGGGCTCTACCGCTGGGTGCGCAACCCGATGTACCTGGCGGTGGGCGCGATGATCCTCGGGCAGGCGGTCGCGTTCGCCAGTTTCGGAGTGCTGGTCTGGTTTGCGCTGTTCGCCGTGGCTGTGGTGTCGTTCGTGGCGGCGTACGAGCAACCCACCCTGCGCAAAACCCATGGTCCCTCGTACGACGCGTACTGCCGCGCCGTGCCTGCGTGGTGGCCGCGGCTCACGCCATGGGATGGAGCAAGCGGCTCGTCGGTAGCCGACCCAGACCGACGTTGGAATGAGCGCCCGCGCCCGTAGCCCCGCGGATCCGTCGCGGCGGGATCCGCCGAAAGCGCCGGTCAGTGTTGAAGCGGTGGCTCGTGTGTGGGGTCGGGAGACATGCGGGGGCAACCGCGACCGATCGCCTGGGTGCGCAGCTCGAAGTGCCAGGGTTCGTTGATGTAGATCTGGCACAGCCCGTACGTGGCGCCGTTCTCGGCCAGCCACGCCGCGGCATCGGAACGCCCGATGTCGACCGCCTCACCTGATTCGTGAGTGGATGTGCCAGGGGCGGCCACCCATCGGGCAGCCTCCTCTTGTGAGCCGTATGTCTCGAGTGCCTGATGAAACAGTTGTTCCTGGTATGTACGGGAACGCCAGCCACTCTCGAGGAAGAACTCGACGCCTTCGCCGGCGGCATCCGTTGCACCTTGGCGCAGGGCACTGAGCAGCTCGGGGTTGAGGTTGGCTACGCCCGGAGAATCGTCGTCAAAGACCGTCGTGCCGTCTGGGATCACGCCGTCAGCCTCACCAAGCCCACCACGGTCTTCACGGCGAACGACCATCGGGCCGCCAGGGACGAAACCGTCAGTCTCACCCAGCGCACCGGGGTCCTCACTGCGAAGGACGAGGAAGGGTGAGGCGGATGTTGAAGACGAGGACGCCAGCGGGGAGGAGGACGCCGTCGAGAACGCGGACGACAGGAGCGGGTAGCCGCCGGCCGCGAGGGAAGCGGCGATGGCGCCGACGACGACGAGCAGGCCGGAGACAAGGATCGGGTGAGTCCGACGCGTCGTTCTTCCTGCCGGTTTGCGGTAGGTCATACGTCCAGTCAAGGGACCGCGCTGTTGCCAGCACGTATCGGGATATCGATATGCCAGCGATATGTCCTGGCGAGGTAGCATCGGAGCTTGCGTGTGTTGATCGTTGAGGATGAGCCCTACATGGCAGAGGGCATCCGCGATGGGCTGCGTCTGGAGGCCATCGCGGCCGACATCGCGGGTGACGGCCACGCCGCGCTGGAGCTGCTGAGCGTCAACGCGTACGACATCGCCGTCCTCGACCGCGACATCCCGGGACCCTCCGGCGACGAGATCGCCGAACGCATCGTCGCGTCGGGCGGCGGCATGCCCATCCTGATGCTCACCGCCGCAGACCGGCTTGACGACAAGGCCTCCGGGTTCGAGCTCGGCGCCGATGACTACCTCACCAAGCCCTTCGAACTCCGGGAACTCGTGCTCAGACTCAGAGCACTCGACCGCAGGCGTGCTCAGAACAGGCCGCCTGTGCGAGAGATCGCAGGTTTGCGTCTGGATCCGTTCCGCCGCGAGGTCTACCGCGACGGCCGCTACGTTGCGCTGACCAGGAAGCAGTTCGCGGTGCTCGAAGTCCTTGTCGCGGCCGAAGGCGGCGTCGTCAGCGCCGAGGCACTCCTGGAGCGAGCATGGGATGAGAACGCCAACCCGTTCACGAATGCCGTGCGCATCACGGTCTCGGCTCTGCGCAAACGCCTTGGGGAACCCTGGGTTATCGTCACGGTGCCCGGCGTCGGGTACCGCATCGACACAGGACCACGCGCCGGAGCTGTGGGAGCCGAGGGTGGATAGGGCGCCTGGGTTGAGTGTTCGCCTGAAGCTCACCCTCAGTTACGCCGGGTTCCTCATGATCGCCGGTGCCCTGTTGCTCGCGGCGGTGTGGGTGTTCCTGCTGCGCTACGTACCCGAGGCGATCGACACCCCAAGCGGGATTCGTACCCTCCAGTTCGACTTGGTGCGCGCCTTCGCCCCCGCCGCGGCCGCAGTGCTGGCGTTCCTGCTGATACTCGGTCTGGTGGGAGGATGGATCCTCGCCGGCCGGATGCTCGCCCCGCTGACCCGCATCACGGACGCCACGCGCATGGCCGGGAATGGATCGCTCTCCCACCGGATCGAGTTGGAAGGTCGTAAGGACGAGTTCCGCGAACTTGCCGACAGCTTCGACGCCATGCTCGCACGGCTCGAGGCACAGGTTGCCGAACAGCGGCGATTTGCAGCCAACGCCTCCCACGAACTGCGTACCCCACTGGCGGTCACGCAGACGTTGCTCCAGGTGGCCCGCAACGATCCGAACCGCGACACCGGCGAACTCGTCGACCGCCTCCACGCTGTCAACGCCCGAGCGATCGACCTCACCGAAGCATTGCTCGTACTCAGCCGCACCGACCAACGGTCATTCACCCGAGAGCACCTCGATCTGTCCCTCATCGCGGAAGAGGCCACCGAAACGCTGCTCCTCCTCGCAGAACAACGCGGCGTCACCATCGAGACCTCCGGCGACATCACCCCCACCATCGGCTCGCACGCGCTTCTGCTGCAGATGACCACGAACCTCGTGCACAACGCGATCGTCCACAACCTGCCCGAACAGGGCACCGTCTGGGTCACGACCAGCGTCTATCCCAAAGGTGTGGTGATCCTCACTGTCGAGAACACGGGCGAGAAGCTCAGCCCACAGTTGGTTTCCACGCTTATCGAGCCGTTCCAGCGCGGCACCGAACGCATCCATACCGACCATGCGGGCGTCGGCCTCGGCCTGGCAATCGTCAGGAGCATCACCAGAGCACACGACGGAACCCTCACCCTCACCCCCCGCGCCGCAGGCGGGCTCTGCGTTACGGTGCAGCTACCCGCCGGGTACAAAGGCGCCCGTGCCACTGGCAACCCGGTATCGGCCGGGTAGCGGTCGGCGAATTGGCGGCTGCTCGCCGGCTGGCAACCTCAGCGCCCGGGGTCGGCTGGTAGATCTCGCGCCGGCCGGACTCCGCACATCCGATCGCGCCTAGTCACGGAAGGGACTCGCAAGGTGGACGACCACGGCCAGCATGCACACACGAGGGCGCCGGAGACGACAACCCCGCCGATGAACCATGGGCATACCCCCGGCGCGACCGATCCTGGCGTGGGACGCGGGGGACACGCGGCGCACGATCGCCACGAGGGCCACTCGGTGGCAATGTTCCGCGACAAGTTCTGGCTCAGCCTGCTGCTGACCCTGCCGGTCCTCGTCTGGAGCCACGACATCCAGGAGTGGCTGGGCTACGAGGCTCCGATGTTCCCCGGCGCAGAGTACGTGCCTGCCATCCTCGGCACCGTCGTCTTCCTGTACGGCGGGCTCGTGTTCATTCGGGGCGCAATCCCCGAGCTCGTCGACCGGCAGCCCGGGATGATGACGCTCATCTCGCTGGCGATCATCGTCGCATTCGTCACGAGCTGGGCGGGCACTCTCGGCATCTTCGAGGTCGAGATCTGGTGGGAGCTCGCGACGCTCATCACGATCATGCTGCTCGGCCACTGGCTCGAGATGCGCTCGATTGCCCAGGCCAGAGGTGCCCTGGCTGCCCTGGCTGAGCTCCTCCCCGATGTCGCCGAGCGAGTGACCGATGGCCAGACCGAGACCGTCCCGCTGTCCGCGCTTGTCGCCGGCGACATGGTCCTGGTCCGCCCGGGGAGCCGCGTGCCAGCGGACGGGGAAGTCGTTGCTGGCCAGGCGGATCTCGACGAATCGATGCTCACCGGCGAGTCGCGGGCGGTTGCCAAGGAGCCAGGTGATCGCGTCGTTGCCGGGACTGTCGCAGCGGGCAGCAGCCTGCGCGTCCGCGTGACTGCGGTCGGAGAGGAGACCACGCTGTCGGGGATCATGCGGATGGTCGAGGCGGCCCAGGCATCGCGATCCAGGGCCCAGGCGCTGGCGGATCGCGCCGCGGCTCTCCTGTTCTATGTTGCCCTCGCGGCCGGGGCGATCACCCTGGCCGTGTGGTGGGTGCTCGGCGACGCGGAAGGCGCGCTCATACGCACGGCGACCGTGCTCGTCATCGCGTGTCCGCACGCCCTGGGACTTGCCATTCCGCTGGTCATCGCCATCTCGACCTCGCTGGGTGCGCGGAACGGACTGCTGGTGAAGGATCGGATCGCGCTCGAGCGGGCGCGCGAGCTCGAGGTGGTCATCTTCGACAAGACCGGGACGCTCACGAAGGGCGCTCCGGTCGTGGCGGAGGTGGCCGCGCTTCCGGGCGTCTCGGAAGACGATCTGCTCCAGCTGGCCGCCTCGGTTGAGGCCGACTCCGAGCATCCGCTTGCGAGGGCAATCGTGGCGAGCGCGAGCCAGCGAGGGATCGACATCCCGATGGCCACGGACTTCGAGGCGCTCGCGGGTCGCGGGGCGCGGGCGCGGGTCGGCGGAGCGGTGGTCCATGTCGGAGGACCTCGGCTCCTCGAGGAGCTCGAGGTGAGCCTCGATGCGCGCGTGGCCCAGTCCACGCAGACGTGGGCGGAAGAGGGCCGGACTGTTCTCGCGGTTGTCCGAGACGGATCCCCCGTGGGCGTGCTCGCATTAGAGGACGAGATTCGGCCGGAGTCGAAGGAGGCGGTCGATCGCCTCCACGCCATGGACGTCAAGGTCGCCATGATCACCGGCGACTCGCAGGCCGTGGCCGACTCGGTCGCCCGTCGACTGGGGATCGATGAAGTCGCTGCGCAGGTATTGCCGCAGGACAAGGCGGACGCCGTGAAACGATTCCAGGCCGGAGGACGACGTGTCGCCATGGTTGGCGATGGGGTCAATGACGCGCCCGCTTTGGCCACCGCCGATGTTGGGATCGCGATTGGAGCCGGCACGGATGTCGCTGTCGAATCGGCCGGGATCATCCTGGTACGAAGCGATCCGCGCGACGTGGTCGCCGCGATCAGGCTGTCGCGTGCCTCATACGGGAAGATGATCCAGAACCTGGTCTGGGCGACCGGCTACAACGTCGTCGCCATCCCTGTCGCCGCGGGCGTGCTCGTGCCGTGGGGCATCGATCTGTCGATGGCTGCGGGAGCCGTGGCCATGAGTCTCTCGACGATCATCGTGGCGGCCAATGCACAGCTCCTTCGGCGGGTGCCGCTGCACTTTGACCGATCGCAGGGCACGGTGGAGTCACAGCAAGCACAGGCGCCGGATAAGGCGGTATAGCCGATCGACTCGTCCGGCGTGCACCTGGGCTGGGTGCGTGGGTGGCAATGATGCAGCCCATTGCGGACTCAGATATCGGTACAACGCGCTCCGGTTGGACGTCGCAACTGACGGGCGAGCCCAGCGAGGCTGCGACGCCTAGTCCGGCAAATTTCCCGGGTCAGCTGCGATCGCGAGTCTTCCCACTGCTCGGGGCATCGCACACGGTTCGTGATGACCAATGGCCCGACAGAGCGACGGCAATCCTGCCACTCATCTGGCGGGGCCTTACCGGCGAACGTTGGAACTCGACCTACGCCAAACGGCTGAGGCGCTCGACGCCGGTACGCACCACGCTGACGATGTACCTGCTGAATGGAAACTGTCGTGTCCACTCCCTCGGCGCGCGCTTCACGGACATCGCCGCGACACAGCTGGCTGGTCCTCTCCACCGCCGAACGATCGCTCCTCATCATGCTCGTCGGCTTCGCGGTGAGTGTCATCGGTACGCGCTGGTTTCTGGCGTTCACCGGCTATCCGAAGATCGGCGGGGGCGATCTCCACATCGCACACGCTCTGTGGGGCGGTGCCCTGCTCTTCGTCGGCGGCCTGTTGCCCTTGGTGTGGGCTGGTCGGCGGGTGCACGACATCGCCGCCGTCGCAGTCGGGGCTGGGATGGGCCTGTTCATCGACGAAGTCGGCAAGTTCATCACCACCCGCAACGACTACTTCTACCCAGCCGCGGCGCCGATCATCTACTCGATCTTCCTCCTTGCCACGGTGCTGTTTGTGTGGGTCCGCCAGCGGCGCCGGGATAGGGTGGTCGATGGCTCCGCTGGGGAGCGTACAGAGCCCAACGTAGACCCCAGCAGCGCAAACCAAGGCTGGTTGACGAAGCGCGCCGATGCGTGGCTGGGCGGTCGCGGACTCCGGACTATTACCCTCGTCGCCCTGGTCATCGCCGGCATCGGATCGGTGGTGGCGTTGGCGCTGCTCACGTTCGCGCTGGTGTTCATCATCCCGGCGTCTGACCTTCCTCTGATCAGCCTTGTCCTGATGCATGTTGGCGCCGATGCGGCCAGTGGACTCCTCCTGCTCAGCGGGGCGGCTGCGCTGGTTGTCGGTCGCCGCCAGCTAGGCACCTCGCTCGCGACCGCCGGCCTTCTCATTTCACTGACGGTGGCGGATCTCCTGTCGTTCTACCTGCGGCAGTTCGACTCGATCGTTGTTGTGCTCTTGCATCTGGCGCTGTTGCTCGCCGTCAACCGCTTGTGGCGAGACGACCGTCGAACCGGCGCGAATCGCT
>CAWJMZ010000008.1:0-70675 GCA_963844265.1 uncultured Chloroflexia bacterium
ACATGTGCGGGGCATGCTACCCGGCTTGGGGCGAGCGTGCGCCTGTCCGCTCGGAGCACGGCCAACCGGCAGGCCCACCGGGTCGCGGGTAGCATCGGCCCATGCAGCTGGCCGGCTCCTGCTTCTGCGGCGCGGTGTCGTTCACCGTCGAGACCCGCACGCCGTACCCGTACCGGCGCTGTTACTGCGCTCGCTGCCGCAAGACGGCGGGCGGGACGGGGGCCGCGGCCAACGTGCTGGCGCAGGCATCGACCCTTGCCGTCTCCGGAGCCGACGCGATGACCGAGTACGCCGCGCCGGATGCGACCCGCACGCGGTTCTGCTCCCGCTGCGGCAGCGCGATGTACCTGACCCTCGACGCGGCGCCGGACTTCGTCTACCCGTTCGCCTCTGCCATCGACACGCCGCTGCCGGAGCCACCCGAGCGGGTCCACGTGTTCACCACCGAGGCGCCGGCCTGGACCCGACCGCCGAGCACGCCACAGGACCTGGCGGTGGAGCGCAACACGAACGAGTCGATCGACGGCTGGCACCGCCGCCACGGGTTGGCCGAGGGCGACTGACTCTCGTCCATCCCGCGAGCGATCCGTCAGGGAAGCTCGAACGTCTCCACGATCTCGCCGCTGAGCTTCACCGCCTGGAGATGGGTGATCGTCATTCCCTCCGGCGTGAATCCGATGAAGGCGCTGCCCTCGAGCCCCGCGTCGTCGAGCGGCATCAGGATGGCGGGCACCCGGCCGCCGGTCTCCTCGTCGACCAGCCACACCGTCGCCACGTCGTCGCTCACGACGCCCTCGACCGGGCCCGGGGTCCCCGTGTCCGCTCCGAGCCGTCCGGCGCTCCCGAACGCGCTGCCCTCCGCAGGGAGCAGGTCGCCGCAGCCGGTCGTGGCCACCTCGATGGTCTCGAACTGCGTGCACCACCCCTCGCCGCTCGGATAGATGGCGTAGCGCCATCCGACCCCGGACACTCGCCCGCTGCCCAGCTCCACGACCGGGCCGGTGGCATCGGCGCCCTGCGGCACGATCGAACCGGATGGAATGGCGGAGCGATTCGGCGTCTCCACGGGGAGCGCCTGGCAGCCGACGAGGACGCCCACCGCCAGGACCATGGCGGCGCGCCGGGTCACTCCCACTCGATGGTGGCGGGCGGCTTCGAGCTGATGTCGTAGACCACGCGGTTCACGCCCGGCACCTCGTTCACGATCCGGGAGGAGATCCTGGCGAGGATGTCGTACGGCAGGCGCGCCCAATCGGCGGTCATGCCGTCGTCGGAGGTCACCGCGCGGATGGCGACGACGTTAGCGTAGGTCCGCCCGTCGCCCATGACCCCCACGCTTCGGACCGGGGTGAGGATGGCGAACGATTGCCACAGGGTCCGATACAGCCCGGCGGCCTTGATCTCGTCGATGACGATCCAGTCGGCCTCCCGCAGCGTGTCGAGCCGCTCGGCCGTGACCTCGCCGATGATCCGGATCGCGAGCCCCGGGCCGGGGAACGGCTGTCGCTGGACCATCGCCTCCGGCAGGCCGAGCTCCATGCCCACCCGCCGCACCTCGTCCTTGAACAGGTAGCGCAAGGGCTCGATCAGCCGGAACCGCAGGTCGGGTGGCAGCCCGCCGACATTGTGGTGCGTCTTGATCTTCTGCGCGGTCTTGGTCTCGGCGGTGGTGGACTCGATCACATCGGGATAGAGGGTGCCCTGGGTCAGGAAGTCGATCTGGCCCAGCTTCGCCGCCTCCTCCTCGAACACGCGGATGAACTCGTCGCCGATGATCCGGCGCTTCTCCTCGGGGTCCTCGATCCCGGCCAGGCGCCGCAGGAACCGATCCCTCGCGTCGACCATGACCAGCCTCATGCCCGAGGTCGCGCTCGAACGTGACGCGCAGCAGCTCCGACTCCCGCTTGCGCATCAGGCCGTGGTCGACGTAGATGCAGGTCAGCTGGTCGCCGATGGCCCGATGGACCAGCGTCGCAGCGACAGCGCTGTCGACGCCGCCCGACAGGGCGCAGATCACGTGCCCCTCGCCGACTCGTTCGCCGATCTCGGCCACCGTCGTCTCGACCAGGTTCGCGGCGGTCCAGTTCGGACGCGCACCGGCAATGCCCACCACGAAGTTGCGCAGCACATCGCGGCCGATCGGGGTGTGGACGACCTCGGGATGGAACTGGATGCCGTACAGGTTGCGGCTCGGGTCGGCCAGGCCGGCGTACGGCGAGGAGTCGGTCTGCGCGATCGGCCGGAAGCCCTCCGGCGGGCGGATGATCGAGTCGCCGTGGCTCATCCAGACCGGCTGCTCGCGCTCGATGCCGGTGAACAGCCCATCGGCATCGGTCAGGCTGACGGTGGCAGGACCGTACTCCCGCTTCGCCGACGGCACGACCTCGCCGCCGAGCTCGTGGGCCATGAGCTGCAGGCCGTAGCAGATGCCGAGCACCGGGATGCGGCCGGACCACAGTGCGGGGTCGGCCCGCGGGGCATCGGGGTCGTACACCGACGACGGCCCCCCGGACAGGATCACGGCCGTCACCCCTCGGCGCTCGAGCTCGGCCATCGGCGTGTCGTGCGGCAGCAGCTCGGAGTAGACGTTCAGCTCGCGCACGCGGCGAGCGATGAGCTGCGCGAACTGGCTGCCGAAGTCCAGGACGGCGACGGTGTCGGGTCGCTCGGGAGCCTCGGTCTCGACGCGCTGTGGCGGCGGCGCGTTGAGCGCCTGTTCGAGATAGGCCTCGACCTCGGCATCGTCGGGGGCGAGGACGCGGTGGCCCGCGTTGGCCGCCTCGCCGTGCACCGTGCGCCCGCGCTCGACGGCGCTCCGTTCCTGGTCGTCGGGCGTCCCGGCCTGGGTGTCGCTCAATGCCGCTCCGTTCGGCGATGATGGTGGCTCGCACCGAAGTCTACCCGGCCGCGCGACCAGAGGAGGCCACGCTTTCGATGATCACCGCAGAGATCCGTGAAATCACCCCGCAGCCGTCCGTCGCGGTCCGGGTCAGCCAGCCGATGGCCGAGCTCGACCTGGCCTCGCTGTTCGACGAGCACCTTCCCAACATCGCGCATCGATTGGCCGACATCGGCGTCGAGCCCGCCGGACCGCCGTATGGCCGCTATCACCAGTTCGGGCCGGAGATCGTCGACGTCGAGATCGGGATTCCGACCTCGGCGCCGGTCGGCATCCTGGCGCCGATCGAGGACGCGGAGCCGGGCGAGCTGGCGGCATCGCAGCTTCCCGGCGGTCGGGTGGCGATCACCGTGCATCGTGGCGCATACGACAAGCTCACGCAGACCTACGACGCGCTCCATGAATGGATCCACGCCGGGGGCCACGACGAGGGCCCGGGCCCGTGGGAGTCGTATGTCGACGACCCCGGTGAGGTGGGCATGGAGGACGCCAAGACCGAGGTGATCTGGCCGCTCGGCTAGCGGCTGGCGCCGAATGCCTGATCCAGGTCGTCGCTGGTCAGTGCGTCGTCCTGGTAGGTCGAGGTTCCCGGACCCAGGAGCTCCTCCGCAGCGCGTCGCAGCGCGCCGTACGCGGCGCGCGCCAGCGGGCCGCCGGTCGACACCCGTCGAACACCCAGCTCGGCCAGCTCCGGGACGGACGGCCCGTGGCGCATGGCCAGGACGTTGACCGGCGCATCGGTCCCGTGCACGACACGCCGGATCTGCTCCGCCTCGGTGAGGCGCGGGGCGTACAGCACGTCAGCACCGGCGTCGCGGTACGCGCGGAGCCGGGCGATCGTGTCGTCGATGTCATCGATCCCGTACAGCGCGTTCTCGGCCCGGGCCGTGAGCAGCATCCCGTGCGTGTGCGCGGCGTCCGCCGCCGCGGACACGCGCTCCGCCGCGACCCCGATGTCGTCGATCGCAGCGCGGGCGGGGTCGTAGTCCTCGATCGAACAGCCGGCCGCACCAGCCTCGGCGAGGAGCGACACGGTCTCGGCGACGCCGGCTGGGTCGTCGGCGAAACAGCGCTCGGCATCGACGTTGAGCGGGAGAGCGACCGCCGCCACGATCGTCGCGACATGGGTGAGCAGCTCGTCGCGCGTGACCGTCTGGTCCACCTTGCCGAGTGACGCGGCATGCCCGAGGCTCGTCGTGGCTAGCGCGGGGAACCCCATCGAGGCCAGGATTCGCGCCGAGCCGATGTCCCACGGGTTGGGCATGACGAACAGGCCCCGTTCGTGGAGCTGGCGGAACCGATCGCGGCGCGACGCCCAGTCGGCGGAATCCATCGGGCTCAGCGTACCGCGGCGGGTCGCGTCATCGAGCCGCGAGCTCGGCGCGGGCTGCATCGGCCAGCTGCTGCCGGTCGACGCCCAGCCGGTCGAGCACCCTCGGCATCGTCCCACGCTCGAGGCCGGCGATGGCGGCCACGACGTGGGCTCCGGCCAGGCGCTGCTTCGACGACCGCGCCAGCGTGCTGGCCTCCTGGAACACCTCGCGCCCCGACGGGCCTGCGCCGTACAGGATGGGCGTGCCAGCCGCTCCCAGTGGCGTCGGGTCGGCCATGGCCTCGGCGGTTTCGCGCGGCACGCCGGCGGAGACCAGGGCATCGGCCTGCTCGTCCCGCAGCGCCGTGCGGATGCGGTCGGCATCGATCCCCACGCTGCCGAGAACGCGGCCGGCGCTGCCATCCGGCAGCCCGATGGCGGACAGCAGCAGGTGCTCCGCACCGGGCTCCTCCTCCCCCATCTCGCGGGCGATGGCCTCGGCATCGGTCAGGAGCTGCTTGATGGTGCGCATGTCGTCGAGCATCTTCATCGGGTTCACCCGTCGTCCTCCGTCCGCCGGCCCCGTTGCCGGAGCCGCGAAGCATGTCGCTTGTGGGCCGCCTGGCGCGTCACGCCCAGCGCCTGGGCGATCTGCTGCCACGTCCACCCCTCGTCAACCGCGCGTTCCACCGCCTCACGTTCCATGCGGTCGGCGAGGCGACGAAGGCCGATGACCGCCGCGATCGCGGCCGCGGGGTCGTCGGGCATGGTTGCCATGGCCCACAGCCTACCGACTGGACCTGCGGCTTGTCAACTCATGTTGACACATCGCATTGCCATCGCACACTGTGACGGCCGATCCGTGGCATCAGCCCTCCAGCCAGTCGCGGGGGTGCGCGGCGAGGAACGCCTCGAGGTCGATGCCGCCGGTCCCGACCACCAGCGAGCGCGCGCCACGGTGGGTGTGAGTGAAGGCGACCGACCCCGGCGTTCCACGGGCGTGGCCGGTGCGCACGTCGATGGCGATCGGCGCGTCACGCGTCCGCAGCAGCTTTCCGGGACGCACGACCCAGTCGACCTCGTTGTTGCCGTCACGCCACCAGCCGAGCTCATCGGGATCGGCGTGCGCCCACAGGTGCGCGCCTACGGCAGTCTGGACGAGGCGGCCCCAGAACTCGTGGTCGGCACGGGCGTGCGGCAGCGTCGTGCGGGCCGTGGCGCTCACCAGGGCCGTGTTGAGAGCCAGCAGCTTCGGCGATGAGGCGCGGCGCCGGACCGCGGAACCGGAGTACTTGCCGATGCCGGTGACCATGCCCGCTCCACCGAGAAGCTCGAGGTAATGCGCGAGGGTGACGGTGTTGCCCGCATCGGTCAGCGTGCCGAGCATCTTCGTGTAGCTCAGCACCTGCCCCGAGTACGAGCACGCCAGTCGGAACAGCTGCCGGAGAAGGGCAGGCTTCTCGACGCGGTTGAGCAGGAGGATGTCGCGCGACAGGTTCGTCTCGACGATGGAATCGAGGATGTACTCCTCCCACCGCTCGTGGCGCTTGATCAGCGGGGCCGCACCTGGATAGCCACCGTAAAACAGGTATGTGTCCAGGTTCCAGCCGAACGCGTCCCGCATCTCGGCGAACGACCAATGCGGCACGCGGATGATCTCGAAGCGCCCTGCGAGCGAGTCGGAGAGGCCCTGGCGGACGAGCAGCGGCGCCGAGCCCAGCAGCATCACCCGGAGCGGAGCGCCGCTCGCCGTGTCCTCGTCCCACAGCTGCTTCACCACGTCGGACCAGTCGCGAACCTTCTGCACCTCGTCCAGGACGAGGAGGCCACCGGCGCGGCCCCCGTTGCGGGCCGCCTGCCTCGCGATCTGCCACTGGGTGTAGATCCAGCCGACGTCCTCCGGATCCGGTGCGTCGGCCGACGCGAAGTGCCCGGGGATCCCGATGGCGTCCATCACCTGCCGGGCCAGCGTCGTCTTGCCAACCTGACGCGGCCCGGCGAGCACCTGGATGAAGCGGCGTGGCTCCTCGGCGCGCTCGACGATCTCGTCGTAGATGGGGCGGCGGTAGAGCTTTGGTTTGCGGCTCACACGTTCACGCAACGCACTGAGGTAATTTACTCAGTGTAGTGAGCTGATTTACTCAGTGAGCCCGATGTGGGCGCGGCGGAACGCATCTCCGGTCGCGGTCGGGGCGAGGTCACGCGCCGAGACGGACCGCCGTGCCGGAGGCGGTGACCATCAGCATCGATCCCTGGCCGACGGTCTCGTAGTCGAGGTCGATGCCCACGATCGCATCGGCTCCGCGGGCGTTCGCTTCGCCCTCCATCTCGTGCAGCGCGATCTCTCGCGCCTTCCGGAGTTCCTCCTCGTAGGCGCCGGACCGGCCGCCGACGATGTCACGCACGCCGGCGAAGAGGTCCCGCACGATGTTCGCACCGAGGATCGCCTCTCCGGTCACCACACCGAGGTACTCGGTGACGGATCGGCCATCGACACCGGGCGTGGTGGTCTGGATCATCAGGCTCCCTCCAACATGTAGAACTCGTGGAACTCCGCGCAGCTGCCATCCGAGTCGAATCGCAGCAGATACGCGTTGTGATAGGTCCGTTCCGGCTCGCCCGCGGTCGCCGCGTAGCGGCTCCAGCCGACCGCCACCGCACGATCGCCGTCGACGGCGTACGGGCGATAGCTCGCGTCCCAGGTCGCCGGCTCGTCCGGCTCCTCCAGCCAGCTGGCGGCGATCGCGTCCCGGCCCCGGACCGTGTGCTCGGAGCTGTCCCAGGGGCGATAGCCGTAGACCGCGTCGTCGCTGAACAGCGCCGCGACCGAAGCGGGATCGTTGGCACGCCAGGCGGCGACGTAGCGGTCGAGCCACGCCTGGACTTCGTCGTGGGTCATCGGCTCATGCTACGCCCGGCGTCGTGCGGTCCACTCGTCCCGAAGGATCGACATCAGGTGTCCGCTCGTGTACTGCCCGTGCTCGTAGCGGTCATGCCGCACCGTGGCCTCCAGGACGAAGCCGGCCTTCTCGTACGCGCGCCGGGCCCGTGGGTTCTCCGTCCACACGTTGAGCCAGACGCGCTCCAGGCGCAGCTCGGCGAAGCCGAACTCGACGATCGCGCTGACGGCGTCCGTCCCGTAGCCCTTCCCCCACTCGGACGCCTCGCCGATGAAGATGCCCAGCTGGGCGCTGCCGTTGCCCCGGTCGATGTCCACCAGCATCACCTCGCCGATCGGCCGCTCGTCGTCGACCAGGCAGATGAGGAACGTGTACTGATCCTTTCCCTGCTCCTCGGCGAGGCGCGCGATGCGCTGCTCCACCTGGGCGAGGCTGAGGGGGGCGCGCTCGTGCCATCCGGCCAGCCCCATGGGCTCGGCGTCGGCACGCCAGCGGCGGTAGAGCTCGGCGTCGTCCCGCTCGAACGGTCGGAGGAAGACGCGACCCGAGCCGATGATGTGGCGCAACGCCGAGCGAAGCCTACTCGCGGCCGCTGAGCTGCCAGGACTTGCCCTCGGTCGCGATGGACGGCGCGATCACCATCTCGACCTGGTGCATCTCCCGGATCGTGCGAGCGCCGAGCGCCGCCATCGACTGGCGCAGCGCCCCCGCCAGGTTCTGCGTGCCGTGGCTGGTCTCCGCCGGGCCGAACAGGATCTGTTCGAGCGGCAGGCGCTCGCCGATGCGGATGCGCGTGCCCCGCGGCAAGGTCGGGGACGGGGCGGCCATGCCCCAGTTGAAGCCACGCCCGGGTGCCTCGGTGGCGCCGGCGAACGGAGAGCCGAGCATGACCGCGTCCGCACCCGAGGCGATCGCCTTGGCAATGTCGCCGCCGGTCTTCATCCCGCCATCGGTGACGATCGGGACGTAGCGGCCCGACTCCCGCTCGTAGCGGTCGCGTGCGGCCGCCACCTCGAGCGTGGCGGTGACCTGCGGCACGCCGATGCCGAGCACTTCTCGGGTCGTGCACGCGGCGCCGGGGCCCACGCCCACGAAGATTCCCGCGGCGCCCTGGTGCATCAGCTGGTACGCGGCCTCCCCGCTGACGGTGTTGCCCACCAGGACCGGCAGCTTCAGCGCGCCGGTGAGGTCGGACAGGGACAACACCCGCGTCGAGGTCGAGATGTGATGGGCCGACGAGACCTGCGACTGCACGAGGAACAGGTCCGCCCCGGCCTCGGCGGCCAGCTCCGCGTGGTGCCAGGCCGATGCCGGCGTCGTCGCGATCGCGGCGATGGCGCCCCCTGCCTTGATCCGCGTGATGAGGGCGGTGATCAGCTCGTCACGCACCGGCTGCTCGTACGCTTCGGCCAGCACGTGCGCCGCTGCCTGTCCGCTCTCCGCCGCGGCCACCCGGCCGATGATCGGCGTGGCATCCTCGTACCGCGTGTAGAGGCCCTCGAGGTTGACGAACGCGACGCCGCCGTGACGGTGAAGCCGGACCGCGAAGTCCGCGTCCGACACCGCATCCATCGCCGCGGCCAGGAACGGGAGCTCGAGCCGGAAGCCGCCGATCTCGGTCGAGACATCGACCTCGGCGGGATCGGCCGTCACCGAGCCCGGAACGAGCGCGACCTCCTCGAAGCCGTACGCGCGCCGCAGGCGCGTTTCGATCAGGTCGCGGACGGGCGGCTGGTCGATCAACGGGTCTTCCTCCGGGAACGAAGAACCCGCGCGGCATGGCGGCGCGGGTGTGGGTCGCTGCGGGCTGCGGTGACGGCTCGGATGGGGTGCACGTCGTGACGGGCTGCGGCTTTCGGGAAGTATACGCATCGGCCGAGCGCGACGGCGCCAACGCGGCGCATGCTGTCCGTGGTTGCCCGCCGAGCTCGGATCGCGATCGACGGAGGATGACCGTGTCTGGTGCAACATTGGCCCTCGCGCGTGCGGTGGTCGGAGTCATCGGGGCGGGAGCGCTGACCATGGCGACCATCGGCCTGATCTCGGGTGAGTCGCTGACCGATCCGGTCTTTCCGGCCGGCCTGGCCATGGGGGCGTCGGCTGTCGGGGCGGCCATCTGGGTCGCGACGCCGGGGATCGTGCCGGCCATCGTCACATGGCTGGGACTGCTCGGCCTCGGGATCACCGTCGTGGCGTTCGGTTCGATCGCGTTCCAAACGCCGAGCCCCGACGTGCTGGCGCTGTTTGCGATCCCGGCGGCGATCGTGGTGGTTGCCGTCGTGCGAATGGCGATCGCGCGCCTTGCGGTACGAGGCGCCTAGCCCACCCCGTCCACGACCCACGAGATGCTGGCGCGGTCGGGATCCCCGGCGAGGAAGGCGAGCAGTGCTTGAGCCTCCTTCTCGACATCCGCCTTCTCGGCGGCCGAGAAGGCGCGAAACGGACGGATGACGAGGACGGTCGCCCCGCCGTTCGTGCTGGCCCGCCAGCTGCCGGCACCGAAGCCATCGACGAACAGCGAGCCCTTGTCGTATTGCTCGACGGACGGAGTGGTGAGGGTGATGCGCGCGCGATCGGCGTGCGACAGGAAGGTGTTGTCGTACTCGGGCAGGAAGCGCACCGGCGCCGGCTCCCCGCCGTCCACGATCGTGCCGTCCGGCACGTCGAGCAGCTCTCGGCCCGACGCGTCCCGGTACGTCCGCAGCCCCGATCGCATCCGGGCGATGACCGGAGCGAGGCCGGTGAGCCACGACCAGGTCCGCAGGTCGCTGGTCGAGGCCGGCCCGAAGGCGCCGAGGTAGCGCAGCACGAGCGCCTCGACGTCACCCTCGGTGGCCGGCGGGCGGCCGGTCCAGGCCGCCAGGGTGGTCAGGATCGGCTGCCGCGACTGCTTCCACAGCCCGCGCGGCGGCACCTGCACGATGGGCACGAGATAGCGGACGGCCATCATCAGGATGGCCGGGTCGCGACCGGGGAAGCGCTCGGCGAGAAACGGGCGCAGGGCTCCGGCCGACATCGGCTGCTCCGACAGGTGGGCAGCGCCGGCGGCCGCCACCTCGGCGAGGTTGAGCCCCTCGAGACCGATGCGGAACTGGCGCTGCGACTGCAGCGTGCGCGCGAGGACCGGGGCGAACAACGGCTGGAGCGCCAGCGCGTCATCGGTCATGACCAGATGCAGCGTCGTGCGCATCAGCCCGGTGCGGACCGCGGCGCGATCGAGCAGCAGCCGGTCCAGCTCGGCGGGATCGAAGCCGTCGATCCGCGACCAGAGGCCCACGAAGGGGTTCTGCGGCTCCTGGGCCTGGAGGCCGACGAGATCGGTGAGCACATCGGAGACAGGACGGCGAGTCCTGCGAAGCAGGCCCTGCCGAGCGAGCAGGGTCCGGTTCAGGGATCGTTGGTCGAGAATCGGCACCGCCACGAGCGCATCATCGGGCACCGGGATCGCGCTGGCGACATGCCGGCACCGCAGGCAGCGCCCGCAGTCCGACCGCAGATGCGATGGGCGATGATGCGGCCATGACGCAGACGACGGGCTCGATCCCCACCTCGGTGCGAATGACGCGCTGGTATCTCGTCGCGGTCGCCGCCCTGCTGCTCGGCATGGTCACGGTGACGGTCGTGAGCTACGTGTCGCTCGCCGCGCAGGGCATCACGCTCGTCTACACCCAGGCCGAGATGGACGAGGCCGATGCGCCGATCGGACCGGCACCCGAGGAGGGAGCGGGCGACCCGGGCGCCTCTCCGTCGCCGATACCGCCCGAGGAGGCCGTCGGTGGCATTCAGTACGTCGACCTCACCGGCCTCGGGCTGACCCTCCTCGGCGGCCTCGTCGCCGCGGCCGGCGCATGGATGCTCACCCGTCGGTCGAGGTGGTCGGTTCCACTCGGCCTTGCGGCCGCCGCCGTGACCGCAGCCGTGGGCCTCATCCCGGCGTCCATCGGCGTCTGGGCTGCCGGCTACTACGCGATGGGCGACCTGGCACAGGTCCTGCCGTTCCTGGTGTTCAGCGGCATCCTGGTTGCCGGCTCGGTGACGGCGGCCATCGCCATCTGGCGACATCGAGTCCTGCTCGGCCCCGCCTGACACCCGCCACACGACGACTCGGCGTGATCCACACACGGCAGGGCGCGCGAATGCGGCGGCCTCGCTGGCCGCCGCACCCGGTGTCTGTGGGCTCACGCGGTGACGCGGTCGTCACTGGCAGAGAGCCAGCTCCCCAGCGTCGGCAGCAGCCCGATGGCCGAGATGCCGACGAGGATGTACACGATGTTCGACAGAGGGCTCGTCTCGCCGAACTCGTTTCCGGTAATGGCGGCGACCAGGTCGAACCCGGCGATGCCCACCAGCAGCCAGTTCAGGCCACCGACGATCACCAGCGTCAGGAAGAGAGCGTTCAGGTAGCGCATGTTCAGTACCTCAGGTAATTGGGCTTGAGAAGTCAGGCGCGGACGCGCCGGATGGCGGACGGCAGCGCCGTCACGATTGCCAGGGCCACCAGGGCCAGGCCAATCAGCGCGACGGGCATGGCGGGGGACCTCATCGCGGTGTTCGGCGACTCGGCGAGGGCCTCGGTGGCGATGATCACCTGCACCGCGGCGTCCGGATCATCCATGGCGATCGCCGTGTAGTTCTCACCGGCCTCGAGCGTGGCCTCCACACTGAAGGCCGCGACGGTCTCACCGGCGGCGCGGATCTCGAGGGGATAGGTGCCGGCGTCGACCGTCAGGTACTCGGTCGCCTCGGGGTAGGCCAGCGCCTCGACCAGGATCGGGCCGCCGGTTACCGCGACGTCGACCTCGGCCGGCGCGTTCGGCGACGCGTGAAAGACGCGCAGCTTCGACTGGTCGTTGGCCGGTGTGCGATCGTCGGTGAGCACCGTGGCCGTGATGTCGGCGAGCAGCCCGGTAGCCGCGACGGTGTACGAGACGCCGGAATCGAGCGTCAGATCGGCGTCGATGACCGGATCGGTGCTGCCGGTGGCTGTGACCTGCACGTTGTGGGTCCCTGCCGGCAGGGCCAGGTAGTCGCTGACGGCCGTGAACGCCACGTCGGTCAGGACGGTCTCGCCGTCGACCCAGACATCGACGTTGGGTGCGTCGGGCGAGGCGTGCACGACACGAACGAAGGCCTCGTTCTGCGCGGCGACCGGCGCCGCCAGTGCGGCGACGAGGCCGAGGCCCGCGAGCGGGCCGAGGGCACGCTGAATGGTGCGGGGCATGGGTCTGTTCTCCTTGTCCAGCGGTCCCGCGGCGAATGCCACGGGTTCTTTGTACAGTGTCTGTATAGCCACGTGTGGACCACTTGTCAACACTCTGTACATCGAAGTACGATGCACGAAGCATGTACACCATCAAGGAAGCGTCGGCCCGCAGCGGTGTCGGCATTCCGCTGCTACGGGCGTGGGAGCGTCGCTATGCCGTCGTCGCCCCCTCGCGCTCTTCGTCGGGCTACCGCCTGTACGACGACACCGCCATCGAGCGACTGCGGGCGATGCGAGGCCTCATTGCCGATGGGTGGTCGGCGCAGCAGGCCGCCGAGCGAGTGCGTGCGACGCCGGAGGTCGAGCTCTCGTCGCTGCAGCCGACGGGCCCGGAGGTGGCCCACCGCGAAACCAGGCCAGCCGGACCCCTTGAGCGCTCAGCCGCCGATGTCCTGATCGAAAGACTCGTAGAAGCAGCCCGCCGGATCGATGCAGCGGAGCTGGAGGCGGCCCTCGACGAAGCATTCTCGGCCGCACGCTTCGAGGTCGCTGCCGATGGGGTGGTCATGCCGGCGCTGCGAGCCATCGGCGATGCGTGGGAGCGCCAGGAGATCAGCGTGGCCGGCGAGCACGCCGCCAGCCATGCCGTGCTGCGCCGGCTGGCGATGGCGTACGAGGCCGCCGGCAACCCGGCTGCCGAGCGCCCCATCCTGGTCGGTCTCGGCCCGGGCACCCGGCACGAGCTCGGCGCCTTCGCATTTGCGATCGCGGCCCGTCGGGCTGGCCTGCCGGTGCTCTACCTCGGTCCGGACCTCCCGTCCGACGACTGGACCTCGGCCGCCGTCGAGCGCGACGCGTGCGCGGCGATCATCGGCGTACCAACCCGGGCCGACGTGCGGCGCGCGACCTCCGTCATCGTCGCTCTGCGATCTGCGCGGCCCGAGATGCTCCTGGCCGTTGGCGGCGATGAGGCCTCCCGCGCGGCGCGCGAGTCGACTGCACTCGAGTTGCCCGGCAGCCTCTCCGCCGCGGTCGCCGCGGTCCGTGACGCCGTGGCCAGCGCCTAATCCAGGTCGAGGCCCGCGGCTTGCGCATCAGCCACCAGCGACTCCAGGGCCTCGTCGGAGTCGGCCGACGCCTGGAGCAGGCCGATGACCCGGCTCACCCCCACCGCGACGTACTCGGCCAGGAACCCCTGCCGCGCCGTCCCTGCCTCGCGCCAGTCCGGCATGCCCCACCACGTGTGGACCGATACCGACAGCGAGGCTGGATCCCGACCGATCTCCTCGCAGCGCGACCGGATGACGGGAAGCGCCTCCCGCACCTCGTCGGGCGAGAAGCCGTCGAGGTTCAGCTCATCGGCATAGCGGGCCGCCAGCCGCCAGGTCACGTTCGGCCCATTGCCTCCGACCATGATCGGCATCCCGCTGCGCTGCGTCGGCTTGGGCACGTTGCGCGCGTCGCGGACCGAGTAATACCTACCCTCGTACGTGGCGTGGGTGTGCTGTCCCGGCTCGAGCATCCGGCCGATGACCTCGAGGCCGTCATGCAGCATCGCCAGCCGCTCGGTTGTCTCGGGGAACCCGTACCCGTACGCCTCCCACTCGTCGCGCTTCCAGCCGGCGCCGATGCCGAGCTCGAAGCGGCCGCCCGAGATGGCGTCGAGGGTTGCCGCCATCTTCGCGGTCAGGGCAGGATTGCGGAAGCCGTTGCAGATCACGACGTGCCCGAGCCGCACGCGCTCGGTCAGCGCGGCCAGCGCCGCGAGCGACGAGAACGACTCGAACGTGATCTCGTCGGTCGGCTTCGGGACGGTGTGGAAGTGGTCGAACAGCCAGATCGACTCGGCGCCGAGCCGCTCCGCCTGCTGCGCCACGGCCACGGTGCGAGCCCACGCCCGCTCGGACTCCCAGCCGTTGTACTCGCCCGTCCATCCCTGGGGGACGATGACGCCCAGCTTCATCGGTTCACCTCCCGCACGATCATCTGTGCCCGTTCGGGCCCCACGCTCACATGGCTGACGGGCACCCCGGCCAGCGCCTCGAGGCGCTCGACGTACGTCCGTGCCGCATCGGGCAGCTCCAGCCACGAGCGGCAGCCGGTCGTGTCGCTCTGCCACCCGGCGACCTCCTCGTACACCGGCTCGAGCCGCTCATAGACCGATGTCGCCGCCGGCACCGTCGTCCACTCCGCCCCATCGGCCGGATCGCGGTAGGCGACGCCGATGCGGATGCGGTCGAATCGATCGAGCACGTCCAGCTTGGTGAGCGCGATGCTCGAGTAGCCTGCGAGCCGCACGCTGAAGCGGACCGCGACAGCGTCGTACCAGCCGCAGCGACGAGCGCGTCCGGTGGAGGTGCCGTACTCGGCGCCTCGCTCGCGCAATGCGTCGCCGTCGCCGTCGGCGAGCTCGGTCGGCAGCGGCCCGGCCCCGACGGCGGTGGTGTACGCCTTCACGACGCCCAGCACCCGGTCGATCTTCACCGCCGGCAACCCGGCCCCGAGACTTGCCCCGCCCGGGATCGGCGACGAGCTGGTCACGTACGGGTAGATGCCCCAGTCGATGTCGCGCATCGTACCCAGCTGGCCCTCGAGCAGGATGCGCTCCCCGCGCTCGAGGGCCCCGTCGACCAGCACCTGGCCATCAACCACGTGCCGTCGCAGTCGCTCCCCCGCCTCGAGATACGCTTCGCCGATCCGCTCCGCGTCGGTCGCCTCGGCGATCGCATCGGCCATCTCCTGGTCGCCGTACCCGGAAGCCAGCCGTTGGACGCGTGGCAGGGTCGCCGCCAATCGCTCCCGGAAGACCTCGGGCTCCATGAGGTCGATGACCCGGATCCCGCGCCGCGCGACCTTGTCCACGTAGGCCGGCCCGATGCCGCGCGAGGTGGTCCCGATCTTCGCCGCACCGCGCTCCCGTTCATCGAGCTGGTCCAGCAGGACGTGGTAGGGCATGACCAGGTGCGCGCGGTCGCTGATGAAGAGGTTTCGCGCGTCGAACCCGGATGATGCGAGCGCGTCGAGCTCGGCCACCAGCGCCGGCGGGTTGATGACCACGCCGTTGCCGAGCAGGTTGCGGGTGCCCGCATGAAAGATCCCTGATGGGATCAGGTGCAGCTTGAAGTGGCCGTGCGGGTTGACCACCGTATGCCCGGCGTTGTTGCCGCCGCCATAGCGGATGACGAGGTCCGCCTCGTCGGCCAGGTAGTCGACGACCCGACCCTTGCCCTCATCGCCCCACTGGGCGCCGACGACCGCGACGACGGACATGGCGGGACGGCGACGACCTCGGTGCGGGAAGGGCGGCCATGGTACCGCAGGGGCTCAGCCGGAGCCCTTGAGCCACAGCCACTCCCGTAGGGTCAGGCCCGACGCGCGGACCTCGGCTGCCATCGGCCGTCCGAGGTAGCGGTAATGCCACGGCTCGTACTCGTAGCACACGGTCGCGAACCGGTTCCGGGGGTAGCTCAGGACGAAGCCGTAGCGCCACGCGTTGGCGGCCATCCACGCGCCGGCGGGCAGTGCGGCCCAATCGGCGTACTCCCACGGCGGCCGGCCGCCCTGGCTGGTGAAGTCGAACGTGGTTCCGAGCTGGTGCTCGGAGTGGCCCGGCCGAGCGCTGGTGCGGAGCGCCTGCTGGTAGCCGCCGACGCGCACCCAATGGTCGAACGTCGCCACCTGCGCCGTGTAGCTCCGGTACGCGCTGGCGACCTGGATCGGGCGCCCGGCGGCGCGGGCCGCGTCGCCCATCGCCTTCAGGTCGGCCACGACGTGGCCACGGACCGCGTGCCCGGCGTTCAGGCCCGCTCGGGAGGTGTCGACCAGGTCGCCGGGGGCGTAGTCGGTCGGCACCATCAGGATCGTGTCGAGCAGGGTGCGCTGCCAGTCCGCATAGCCGCGATATCGCGTCAGCACATCGTGGTAGGCGCAGGCGGGCAGTGCAGCGAGGTCGCCGACCGCGACGCGCAGGTCGAACGTCACCCGTTCGTTCATGGCGGCCATGCCGCCGAGCAGCCCGAGCCTTCCGGGGCGCAGGCGCGCTGCCTCGGTCCGGATGGCCGACGGCACCGAAGCGCTGCCGGGCACGAGCAGGAGCGCGGCGCCACTGCGGGCGGCGGCGGGAACGGCCACGAGGGCATCCGGGAACGCGATTCCGGTCGCGAGGTACAGGCCGGGGACGCCAGCCGGGAACGAGGCACGGCTGATGGCGACGGCGGTGGCGTACCGGTCCGGACCCGCCAGCCGCGTCACCGTCCCGGTGGTGGCGAGGCCCCGAAGCTGTGCCACGACGCTCTCCCCCACGGCGTTGGGTCCGCCGAGCACGACGATGCGTGCCGGTGCCAGCCGGCGCAGCTCCGCTACGGTCGACGGCGGCAGCCCGCCCGGACGTGTCAGGAGGACCGGGCTCCCGGCGCGAGCTGCCGCCGCCCCGCCGACGAGGGCATCGGGAAAGGCGAGGCCGGTGGCCACGTAGGCGGCGGCCAACCCCGGGGCGAACGTGCGCTGGCTCACCAGCGCCGCGGTCGCGTAGCGGTCGGTGCCGCCGATGCGCTCGACCCCGCCCCCGGTCTGGTACCGGACGAGGGCCGCCGCGACCGCTTCCGAGATCACGCCGGCGCCACCCAGCACGACGATCCGCAACGGCCGAAGGCGGACCAGCTCCGCCTGCGTGGCGACCGGGATCTCGTTGCGGGCCACGAGCAGGATCGGGCCGCCGGCGAGGGCCGCCGCGGGGCCGCCGGCCAGGGCATCCGGGAAGTCGGCGCCGGTGGCGACGAATGCCGCTGCCACGCCCGGGGCGAAGTGCGCCGCCGACACCGAGGCGGCGGTGGCGAATCGGTCGGCGCCGCCGAAGCGCTGGACGGTCATGCCGGCCGCCGCCGCCGGGGCCGGGGCCGGCACGGCGAGCGTCCCGACCAGGACCGCGAGGACAAGGGCGACCCGCAACGGCCACGCAGCGACGAGGCTCATGCTGCGGGTCGGTCGTCGATTCGGGTCAGGCACCCCATTGTTCCCCCGCTGGCGCGATGCGCACCGACCGATCGACCGGCATCGGGACACAGTGACGGCGCCGCCGAGGCGGCGCCGTCATGGCGTGGCGCCGGTTCAGGTCCGCGCGCGCACCTTGTCGAAGCAGTTGCTGCAGTAGACGGGTCTGTCGTTCCGCGGCAGGAAGGGCACGAGCGCCTGTCCGCCACACTCCGCACACACGGCCGCGTGCATCTCCCGCTGTCCGCCGTTGCCGCCGCCGGACCCGATGCCGAGAGCGCGATTCTGCTTGGCGACAGCGCGGCAGCTCTGGCAGCGCTGGGGCTCGTTCACGAGGCCTTTGCTGGCGTAGAACTCCTGCTCGCCCGCGGAGAACACGAAGTCCATGCCGCAGTCGCGACAGCGGATGGTCTTGTCGGCGTACACCCTTCCCAGTGCCTCCTGTCTCGCACGACCGATCCATGATTGGACGGTCGCGGTCTGCGAGATGGAGGACTGTTCCACCGAACTCGGGTCAGACGCTTCGGGACCGGTCGTTACTAGCGCCCGAGTGTACTCCGGCCGCGCAAGCCCTCAGGTCCCGGACGGGCGCTTGCCCGCTCGCGCCTCAATATGCGGCAACTTCCTCACGCGCGGCGACGGTGTAGAAGCGGGTGTTCGCCTTGCGGAACTGGAGTGGCACCTCGCCGATCGGCCCGTTGCGGTGCTTGGCGACTTTCGCCTTGATCAGCTCGACCTCGGCGTCCGGGTTCTGCTCCCCATCGCGGTACAGGAAGATCACCACGTCGGCGTCCTGCTCGATCGACCCGGACTCGCGCAGGTCCGACAGGCGCGGCTCGGCCGATCCGCGCTGCTCGACGCCGCGGGACAGCTGCGAGAGGGCCACGACCGGGACCTTCAGCTCCCGCGCGAGCTGCTTCAGGCCGCGGCTGATCTCGCTGACCTCCTGGACGCGGTTCGCGTCGCGGCTGACAGTCGCCGCCTGCATCAGCTGGAGATAGTCGACGATGATGAGATCCATGCCTCGCTGCTCGGCCTCGAGGCGGCGGGCCTTGGTGCGCAGCTCCATCACCGACAGGGCAGGCGAGTCGTCGACCCACATCGGCGCGCTGGCCATGTCGTTCATGACCGTCGCGATCTTCGACCAATCGGTCTCGTCCACGAACCCCGTCTGCAGCGGCCGAGGGTTGATCCCGGTCTCTGCCGAGAGGAGGCGCAGCGCGAGCTGCTCCTTGCTCATCTCCAGGCTGAAGACCGCGACGCGCTTCGCCTCGTGCACCGCAGCGTGCTGTGCGATGTTGAGCGCCATCGACGTCTTTCCAACCGACGGGCGGGCCGCGAGGATGATGAGGTCGGACGGCTGCAGCCCGCCCAGCAGGGCGTCGAGGTGTGCGAGGCCGGTCGGCACGCCCAGGATCTGGCCGCGATGCTCGTGGAGGTACTCGAGCCGGTCGTAGGCCTGCCCGAGGAGGGTGGAGAGCGCCTCGAACCCGACGTCCGTCCGCCGCTGGCTGATCTCGAACAGGATCGACTCGGCACGGTCGATTGCGACCTCGGCGTCGTTCGCCTCCTCGTAGCCGACGGCGGCGATCCTGCCCGCAGCCCCGATGAGGTTGCGCAGCACGGCCTTGCGCTCGACGATCCGGCCGTAGTGCTCGACATGGACCGCTGTGGGAACGCTGTTCATCAGCGTCGTCAGATAGGCCGGCCCGCCAACCTCGTCGAGCCGATCCCGGCGCCGCAGCTCGTCACCGAGCGTCACCAGATCGATCGGCTCGCGCTGGCCGTGGAGCGCCAGCATCGCCTCGTAGATGTCGGAGTGCTGGGCGCGGTAGAAGTCGCTGGCCTTCAGGAAGTCGCCGACCTTGAGGATCCCATCCGGATCGATGAGGATCGAGCCCAGGACGCTCTGCTCCGCCTCGACCGCTTGCGGCGCGAGCTTGTCGACGCTCATGCGGGCGACCTATCGGCTGTCATCGGCGGCGGACGCGGGGCACGGCGAGGCAGTCTCCCTGCTGTGGGTGGGCGGGCGGAGCGCCCGGCCGGTCCGGATGGAAGGAGGACCGTCGAGCACCGGGCGCACGCCAATGCTCGACCCGCCGAGCCGGCCCGGACAACCGGGTTATCAACGAACGTTGTCCACATCGGTGTGGATGCGCATCGGACCATGGCCCGATGGTGGCGCAGGCTTTTGACAGCAGTGTGTCGCAAGCTGGTAGTCGAGGCCGTCGTCAGCCCGTTGGATCCTGCCGATCGGCGAACGGGCTCCAGGAGGCCGGTGGGGCGCGGCGGCCGTCGAGCCCGTTCCACGCGTCCCACTGCTCGATGACCAGTCCCGCAGCATCGAAACGGAGGACCGAGGTGCCGGCCAGGGTCGCATCGGCGTCGTCCTCGCGCAGGGCGGCCCACCACGAGATCGAGGCGCGATCGCCGTCCACGATCGGCTCAGAGATCCACACCCGAGGCGACTCCTCCTCGCCGAACGCACGGGTCACGTACTCGCGCACGCCGGCGGGTCCCCGAAAGGCCTCGCGAAACGGCTCGGTGGAGAACGTGGCGTCGGGCGCGTAGAGCGCGACGATCGGCTCGACCTCGAGCGCCTCCCACGCCTCGGTCCAGGTGCGCGCCCAGCGGGCCGCGGCCGCACGGATGTCGGTCACAGCGTCATGGCGTCAATGGGCGTGACGGCCGATGGATCGGTCAGGCCGGCGCGGCGCCCTCGGCGACCACGCTGACGGCCACGGTGGCCTCGACGCCAGGCATGAGGCGGACGTCGACGCGGTAGTCGCCGAGCGCCTTGATCGGCTCGCGCATGTGGAGCGCATGCCGGTCGAGCTCGATGCCGTTGCGGTGGATGTGGTCGGCGATCTGGTGCGAGGTCACCGCCCCGAACAGGCGTCCGCGCTCCCCGGCCTTGACCGGGATCTCCAGCTTGAGCTCGTTGAGCTTCTCGGCGATGGCCTCGGCATCCGCGCGCACCGCGCGGTCACGCTCGTCGCGCTGATCGCGATGGCGCTCCCAGTTGGCGAGCGCGCCCTTGTCGGCGATGACGGCGCGGCCGGTCGGCAGCAGGAAGTTGCGGGCGTACCCGTCCTTGACCTCCTTGAGGTCGCCTTCGCGACCGAGGCCCTTCACATCCTGCTTGAGGATGACCTTCATTCGAGCTCCTTCGTCGGTGGAGAGCCGGTGCGCTGGCGCCGCCACGACGCCAGCGCACGCTTCAGCTCATCAGGGTCGCGGATGCGGCCGTAGCGCTCGAGCAGCTCCGGCAGGTTGTCGCGGATGGTGTCGAAGCGATCGCCCATGGCCAGCCGCAGCTTGGCGAGATCACGGTCCAGATCGGCGGTGCCGTTGCGGGCTCGGGCGGCATGCTCGGCGCGAACCTCGGGCGGTGCGTTCTGGAGGAACATGTCGAGGACGAGCAGCAGGACGGTCAGGTCGTCGGCCTGGCCGATGATCGGGATGACGTCGGGGATGAGGTCCACCGGCATCACGACGTAGGCCAGCGATGCGGCCAGCAGGCCCTTGAGACCGATGGGCGTGCGGGGATCCCGCGCGATGCCCCAGACCATGCGGGCGTAGGTCGGCAGGCGTACGACGATACGCCCGAGACGGAGATAGCGGGGCGTCGACGACAGCTTCACGGGGTGGCTCCAGCCGCGGTGGTGATGGGCCGCCGATGATAGCAGCAACCCCTGTCGAACGGGTTTGACATTAGAACATGCGTTCTGCTACGGTCGGACGGTACGGGCGACAGCGCGGCCCGACGCGCGAAGGAGCAGCCAGTGACCAGGCACGATCAGGAACGGCGACAGCGGATCCTCGACTGCATCGCGCAGACCGTCGAGGAGCGGGGGTATCCACCCTCGGTCCGCGAGATCGCCGACGCGGTCGGCCTGGCCTCGACGAGCGCCGTCCATCACCACCTGATCGCCCTCGAGCGGGACGGGCTCCTCGAGCGCGGCGGCAAGCATTCGCGGGCGCTCCGCGTCACTGGCCGATCTACCGTGTCCCGGCCCGCGGAGCCCAACAAGGTCACGCCGTTCCGCATGCCGGTCGAACGCGACACCCTGGCCCTACCGGTCATGGGCGAGATCGCCGCCGGCCAACCGATCGAGGCCTACGAGGACGCTGCGGAGACACTCGAGGTGCCGGCCTCGATGGAGGCGCGGGCGGACTCGTACGTCCTGCGCGTGCGCGGCAAGAGCATGATCGACGCGCTCATCGACGACGGTGACTTCGTCATCGTCCAGCCGCAGGCCACGGCCCGCGACGGCGACATCGTGGTGGCCCTGCTGGAGGACAACGGAGTGACGCTGAAGCGCTACTTCCGCGAGAAGGATCGGATCAGGCTTCAGCCCGCCAACGCGGAGATGGAGCCGATCTACGCCACCGAGGTCCAGATCCAGGGCAAGGTGGTCGGCGTCATCCGCCGCCTCGCCTAGGGCATCCATGGCGCCCGCGGCGCCGCTCACCCCGCGCGACCTCAACCGCGCGACGCTCGCTCGGCAAGGGCTCCTCGAGCCGATCCGCGGGTCCGCCGCCGAAGCCGTTCGCCGCGTCGGCTCGCTGCAGGCACAGCATCCGGAGTGGCCACCATTCGCCCTCGCCGGTCGCGCCAGCTCGGCTCGCACGGCGAACCTGGCCCGCGCATTGACCGACCGGCGCGTCGTCCGCAGCTCCCTGATGCGCCTCACCATCCACGTGGTCCATGCCGAGGACCTCTGGCCGATGTTCACGGTGGTGCAGCCGCTGCGCCTCAACCAGTGGCGCCTGGTGATGAAAGCCGACCCGGTCGACTCGGCGCTCGGGAAGCGGATGAAGGCGGCGCACGCAGTGGCCATCGCCGCGCTCCGCGAGGGCCCGCGATCTTCGCTCGAGCTGGATCGGTTGATGGCCGCGGAGGTCGGCCCGGCGGCCACGGCACGGACGCGCCCAGCGTGGCGCCAGCCTGAGAGCCAGATCGTGGTGCGCGCCGCCTGGCGTCACTTCGCCGCCTTCGTCCCGCTCGTCCATGTCCCATGGGAAGGCGAGGGCTACGGACGCTCGCAGTACCTGCTGGCCGAGGATTGGCTGGGCGCGGACGGCGCCCAACCGGACGGGGCCGCCGCCCGCGTCCACCTCGCGCGCCGGTACTTCGCGGCGTTCGGCCCCGCGTCGATCGAGGATCTCGTGGCATATGTCGGTCGCGGCAAGGGCGGCATCGGCATCTGGCGGGATGCAATTGGAGCGCTCGGAGATGAGCTTGTCGAGCTCCGGGGGGACGATGGGCGGGTCCTCTACGACGTCGCCAGCGGTCCACGCCCCGGCGGGGATGCCCCGGCGCCGCCGCGGCTGCTTGCCCGTTGGGACAGCCTTCTGCTCTCGCACGCAACGAAGCAACGCCAGCGCATCATCGCCGACGAGCACCGCGGCGCGGTGTTCACGAAGAATGCCGACGTGCTGCCGACGTTCCTGATCGACGGGTTCGTGGCCGGCACCTGGGAGCTGACACGCAAGGACGCGTCGATCGAGGCCCGCCTTCGGCCCTTCGCAGCCCTGCCGCGCGGGTCGCGCCCGAAGCTCGAGGCCGAGGCAGAGCGCGTGCTCGCCCTCCTGGCGCCGGACGCGAACGTGCGGTCGGCACGAATCGAGCGCTGACCGAGCCATGGCCGGGCGCGCCATCATTCACGCGGACCTGGACGCCTTCTACGCCAGCGTCGAGGTGCTCGACGATCCGTCGCTGCGCGGAAAGCCGGTCATCGTCGGCGGTCGCCCCGGTGATCGTGGAGTGGTCAGCGCCGCATCGTACGAGGCGCGCGCCTTCGGCGTGCAGTCGGCGATGCCGCTGCGCACGGCCGCCCGCCGCTGCCCGGACGGCGTCTTCCTGCCCGGCAGGCCATCGCGATACCGGGAGGCGTCCGAGCAGGTGATGAGCATCTTCGCCTCGTACACCCCCCTGGTCGAGCCGATCAGCCTGGACGAGGCGTTCCTCGACGTCTCCGCCAGCCGAGCCGCCTTCGGGGATGGCGAGTCGATCGCGCGTGCCATCAAGCGCCGCGTGCTCGACGAGGTGGGCCTGGTGGTGTCGGTCGGAGTGGCGACGAACAAGCTGTGCGCCAAGATCGCGTCCGACCTCCGCAAGCCCGACGCGCTGGTCGTGGTGCCTCCCGGGGAGGAGGCCGCCTTCCTGGCACCGCTTCCCATCCGCCGGCTGTGGGGCGTCGGGCCGCAGGCGCAGGCGGCGCTGGCCGAGTACGGCGTGGCGACCATCGGGCAGCTCGCCGCGCTGCCACCCGCGACCCTCCGTCGTCGCTTCGGCCGCCACGGCGAGGAGCTCGGAACCCGGGCGCGTGGCATCGACCGCGCGTCGGTCCAGACTTTCCATGCCCCCAAGAGCGTCGGGCACGAGCACACCTTCGGGGCCGACACTCGCGACCGGGTGCGGATCGAGGCGACTCTGCTCGACCTGGCGGAGTCGGTCGGACGGCGGCTCCGGCGTCATGACCTGGCCGCCGGTGCCGTGCAGCTGAAGCTTCGCTACGAGGGCTTCGAAACCCTGACGCGGCAGGCACCGCTGCCCAGCCAGACGCGCGAGGCGGCCCCGATCTACGAGACCGCCGTGGCTCTCCTCCGCCGCACCCTGGTCGAGGGCCGAGGCGTGCGCCTCGTCGGCGTGACCGCCATCGCCTTGACCGATGCCCAGCAACTCACCCTGTTCGACACCCCGGACCGCACCGACCGGCTGACGCGGTCGATCGACGCGGTGCGCGATCGCTTCGGAGAACGGGCCATCACGCGGGCACGGCTGCTCCGCGATCGTCCCGACCGCCGCTTCGACTTCGGCGAACGGCCGGAGGTGCCGGCATCGGAGCCGTCGGACGAAGGGGCTTGACGGATCGAACGTTTGTTCGATATGCTGCGCTCCTGAATCGAACACCTGTTCGAGTGCCCGGACAGGTCTCCAGCACAAGATTTCACGGGTCAAGGAGCACCGCCACGATGGCACTCGTCCAGATTTCTCCGATCGAGGCACAGGTCCGCTGGGACCGGATCGCACACCGCCCGGGCGACATCTCCTGGGCGGGCCGGCACCTGCGAGTCGTCGAGCTCGACGCAGTGCGTGACGAACGCGCCGCGTACCCGGCCGGGCGCGGCCCGCGGGTCACCTTCCTCCTGCGCACCGCCGACGGCGGGCGCGCGTCGGTGAGCTTCGACGGACGGCGACGCCGATGGTACGTGGAGGCCGTCGAGGCCGCGGCCTGAGCCACGGCAGCCCCGCCACCTACAATCGGCCCGGCACCGCCGGGCCGATTCGCGTGTCCGTCGTGCCAGCGCCGCGAGGATCCGATGACCGGCTTCGACTCCAGACTCAAGGATCTCTCGGTGACCGAGCTGGTCACCCGCCTGGCGACCGCGGATCCCATCCCCGGCGGGGGCAGCGCATCGGCGCTGGCGGGTGCGATGGCTGCCGCGCTGGTGCACATGGTGATCGAGCTCACCCAGGGCCGTCCGGATGCCGAGCAGCACGAAGCCATGCTCGGCGAGCTCCGCCTGGCCGCCGCGGGCCTGCAGTCGGATCTGCTGCGGCTGGCCGAGATCGACGCGGCGGCCTACGCCTCGGTGATCCGGGCCCGCCGGCTCCCGCGCGGCGACGACCGCGAGCGGGAGATGCGCCGCGTGCAGATCGACGATGCGGTTCGGGAGGCGACGCAGGCGCCGCTGGAGATCGCGCGCCGCGCGGGCGAGGTCCTGGCGCTCGCGGAGCGCCTCGCCCCGGTCGGGAACCGCAACGCGGTGAGCGACGTGGGGGTGGCCGGGCTGCTGGCGGCGGCCGCCATGCGCGGGGCAGCCATGAACGTCGAGATCAACCTGCCGTCGCTCCCCGACGACGACCCGCTGCGGCACGAGGCGGCGGAGACGCTGCACGAGCTGCTCGCCGGCCTCGACGACCGCGACCGCGATCTGCGCTCCGCCGTCGGTGGCCGCATCGGATGAGCGCCCGCCTGCTCGACGGGCGCGACCTGGCGTCCCACCTCCGTCGCGAGCTCCAGCATCGCGTCGAGCCGCTGTGCGATCCCGAGGCCGATCGTGCGCCAGTGCTCGCCATCCTGCGGGACCGGTCCAGCGAGGCGGCCGCGGTGTACGCCGCCAGCCTGGAGCGGGCGGCGCGCAGCATCGGCGTGGCCAGCCGGCTGGTCGTGGCTGACGACGCCACCGCCCTCGAGCCGACGGTCGATGCCCTCAATCGCGACGAGCAGGTGGCCGGCATCGTCGTCGCCCAGCCGTTTGCCGATGCGTTTGCCGGGCGACGGCTGGTCGAGCACATCGATCCGGCCAAGGACGTTGACGGCGCCACGCCGACCAACGCCGGCTGGCTGGCGCGCGGCGAGCCCGCCTTCGTGCCCGCCACCGCCCTGGCCGTGATCGCCATCCTCGAGGCATCCGGCGTCGACATCGCGGGCCGGCGCGCGGTCATCATCGGTCGATCGGCGGTCGTGGGCCGCCCGGTCGCATCGCTGCTCCTGGCACGCGACGCGACCGTCGTCATCTGCCATCGCGCCACGCGGAACCTGGCCCGCGAGACGCGCCGTGCCGAGCTGGTGGTGGCCGCCGCCGGCGTGCCCGGGCTCGTCCGGCCCGAGATGGTCAACCGCTCGGCCGTCATCGTCGACTGCGGCATCAACGCGGTCGACGGCCGGATCGTGGGCGACGTGGACTTCGATCGGGTGGCGCCGGTGGTCCGCGCCATCACCCCGGTGCCGGGCGGGGTCGGACCGGTGACCCCGATGATGGTCCTGCGGCAGACCGTCGAATCGGCCGAGCGGCAGGCGCGTCGCACCTGACCTGGTGTCCGTTACCGGACACTGCTGCGGTCCGATCCCAGATCACCCCCCTTGCGTAGGGGGAGCAGCATGGGCAGTCAGGACGCCCGACCGAGTGCGGGCGCGCACGACAGGAGGACGACCCTCATGACCGATCAGGAACTGCGCATCGATCTCGACGACGTCGAGGGCCATGCAGGGGGACTCCGGATCACCGACGACTCCGGCTGGCTGGAGCAGCGGCTCGGCCGCGACCCCGAGTCACGCCGCATCACGCTCAAGGCTGTCGACGACGACGTCGAGGGCCACGCCATGGGCACCAGCGTCTCGCTGCGCGTCTTCGGCGACGATGACGACACCGAGGGCCACGCCATCTCGGTCCACTTCCCGACGCGTGACGACGCCGATGCCTTCCGGCGCCGGCTCCTCGTGACCGGCGTGCTCGCTGGCACCATCGCGGTCGGCGCGGTGGCGGGTGTGGGGCTGGCGAACCTGCCGGCCGACGACGCGGGAACCGGTTCCGCGGCCGTCTCCGGCGCGACAACCGGCTCGGACTGGACCCAGATGGAGCGACCGCTCGCCGCGGGCGCTGTCTCCGAAGAGGCGGCCGGCATGGACTGGACCCAGATGGAGCGGCCGATCACCGGCGCAGGCATCTCGGCTGCGGGGACCAGCGAGTACGACTGGACCGACATGGAGCGTCCGATCACCGCACCGGCGGCGGAAGAGGCGCCCGACATCGAGAGCGACACGAAGGGCCCCGCCCCTCGCTGATCGCCTCTCACTCGCGGCCCCAGGCCCGGCCGGAGCCGGGCCTGGTCCGTGCTCAGGACCCGTCGACGACCGGGGCGACCATCTCCTCCATCGGCACGGACCCGTCGATGAGCGCGAGCCGCTCCATCGTGGCGTAGCCGGACTCCCACAGGTCGAGGTCGATCGCGCCGCTCTCGAAACCGTCGCCCTCCCACAGGTCGACCGTCGCATCCAGCACGGCTCGGGCGACGTCGGGGTCCTCGGCGATCGTCGGCACCGCCTCCTCGGCCGCCGCGAACCCGAGCTCGGGATCCTCGATCACCGCTGCCTGGGCCGCGGCGACCGCGCGGGCGAACGCTTCGACCACCTCCGGATCGGCGTCGAGCAGGTCGTCGCCGACGATCATGCCGGGACCGGGCAGCGGCGCGATCTCGTCGACCGTCAGCAGGCCAACGTCCATCCCGCGCGCCTCGAGCCGGAGCGGCTCGTTGTTCCGGAACCCGGTGATCAGCTCCACGTCGCCATTCGACAGCCCATCGACCTGGTTGAACTGCGGGTACTCCCGAATGGTGACGTCGTCGGGCGTCAGGCCGCCCGCGTCGAGCAGCGCCAGCAGCGCGTGCCACGACGAGCCGAACCGTCCTGGCGTGCCGATCGACATCCCCGCCAGGCCGGCCGGATCGGCCGGGACGTCCGCGGCCTCCCCGATGAGCGCCACCGGGAACGACTGGTACAGCGTGCTGATGTACCGGATCGGAATGCCGGCCGTGCGGGAGATCATCACGTCGGTCGCGTCCGCCACGCCGAACTCGGCCTCTCCAGAGCCCACCAGCCGCTGGACGTCGGGTGCCTGCTCGTGGCGGATCTCGACCTCGAGGCCGGCATCGGCGAAGTACCCCTCCTGCTGCGCGACGTAGAACGGCGCGAACTGCACGTCGGGACGGAACCCGAGCAGCAGCGTCACGGCACGCGGCGGGGCGCCCGCCGACGCGGTGCCGCTCGATCCGACCGGGCCGCCGCATGCGGCGATCAGGACGGCGAGGAGGACGAGGACGGCGAGGAAGCGGATCGGACGCATCGGAGTTCCTTTCATCTGGGGACCAGCCGGCGCTCTGCCAGGACGACCAGGCCGTAGAAGCCGAGGCCGAGCAGGGCAAGCGCCGCGAGGGCGACGAACATGAGCGGGGTGTCGAACAGCCCCTGGTTGGCGATGTTGATGAGCACGCCCAGCCCGACGCTGGCGCCGGCCCACTCCGCGACCACGGCGCCGATCACCGCCAGCGTGACGCCGACGCGGAGCCCGCCGAAGATCACCGGCAGCGCGGCCGGGACCTCGTTCAGCCGTGTCCGCTGGGAGGAGCTGGCGCCGAGCGAGCGGAGCAGCTCGTCCAGCAGTGGGTCCGCGGACCGAATGCCGACCATGGTGGCGATGGCGATGGGGAAGAAGACGATGAGCGCGCAGATCGCGACGCGCGCCAGCAATCCGCCGCCGAACCAGATGTCAAGCAGCGGCGCCAGGGCCAGGATCGGGATCGCCTGCGCGGCCACGATGTACGGCGAGAGGACCTGCTCGATGACGACGGACTTGCCGAGTGCGATGCCGATCAGGATCCCCATGGTGGCACCGAACGCGAATCCGAGGATCACCTCCAGCATGGTGGTCGCGACGTGCTCCCACAGCACGCCGGAGCCGATGGCGCGCGCGGCGCGCTCGAGGACGACCTCCGGCGCCGGCAGGATGAACTCGGGGTAATCCCCCACGACCGTCACGAGCTTCCAGGCCACCAGGAAGGCGAGCAGGCTGAGCAGGGCGAAGCCGATGCGCCTCACGCGACCTCCGACTGCTCGGCCCATGGCCGCAGATCGAGCGCGTGTGCCGCGGTCAGCGCATCACGCACCTCCGCCGCCAGCGCGGCGGCGAGCGGGTCGCCGCCCAGCTCCGCCGGACGGGGACGCGGCAGGTCGACCTCGACGATCCGCGCCACTCGGCCCGGACGCGGCGTCATGACCACCACCCGGTCGGCCAGGCTCACCGCCTCGGTCACGCTGTGGGTGACGAGGATCACGGTTCGGCGGCGCTCCTGCCACAGCGCCTGGAGCTCGCGGTCGAACGTCTCGCGCGTCAGTGCGTCCAGCGCGCTGAACGGTTCGTCGAGCAGCAGGACCGCCGGGTCGCCGATCAGGGCGCGCGCCAGCGCTGCCCGCTGCGCCATGCCGCCGGACAGCTCGCGCGGACGAAGCTCGGCCGCCCCGAGGAGCCCGACACGCTCCAGGGCCAGCCGAGCCTGCGCGACCCGGACGCTCTCGGGCACCCCGGCCACCTCGAGCGGGAGCGCCACGTTGTCGAGCGTCGAGCGCCACGGCACGAGCCGCGGCTGCTGGAAGGCGAGGCTGACCCGGCCGTCACCGGCGCGGGGTGCTCCGTCGCCCACCAGCACCGTGCCGTCGGAGGGCGCCAGCAGGCCCGCCACGATTCGCAGCAGCGTCGACTTGCCGCAGCCGTTAGGGCCGATGATCACCGTGAACGAGCCAGCCGGGACGTCGAGCTCGAGCCGGTCCAGTGCCGTGACCTCGGCTCCCTGCCCTCCGAAGCGCATGCCGATGCCGCGGACGCGGACGTCCAGCGCGGCGTGGGGCGGCGGCGATGCGGTCATGAGCGCTCCCGGTCGGTGTCGCCGGGGCAATGACCGATGGGCGAGCCGACCGCGGTCCCGCCCCGCCCGTGCGAGCGGCCGGATGCGCCATCGGTTCGCGTCGCGGTCGCCTTCTCCCTTCCGGACTGTGACCGTCGGCCCTGTCTGCCCCGGCGACGAGCCGGGGGTCAGGTCGGCCGCATCGGCAGGGCCGATGCGGTTCGCGGGCTGGCCCGGATGCCGGGCCGACCGCCGGTGGGGACTTCCACCCCGCCCCGAAGACGATGCTCTGGTTCGATTGCCTCAGATCGTGTCACGCGGCGTGCAGGCCGGTCAACCGGCTGACGCACGCTCACGCTTGCCCCACCACCAGCGTGCGACGAAGTACGCGACGACGAGGAACACCACCGCGTAGATCACGTATTCGTACGGCTTGAGCGCGGCCGCGATCTGCTCGTAGTTCTCGCCGACGACGAAGCCGGCGACGATCAGGGCCACATTCCAGATCAGCGAGCCCAGCGTGCTGAAGACGATGAACTTGCCCAGCGGCATGCGCGCGATCCCGGCCGGGTAGCTGACGAAGGTGCGGACCAGCGGCACCATGCGACCGAGGAAGACCGCCCAGCTGCCCCACCGCACGAACCAGGCATCGGCCCGGTCGAGGTCCTCGGCGCCGATGCCGACGTAGCGGCCCCATCGGTCCAGCAACGGCCGGCCGCCCCAGGCGCCGATGGCATACCCGACCAGCGCGCCGACCAGGCTCCCGGCGGTCGCGAACGCCACCGTCAGCACGAGGTTCCAGGGTTGGTCGGTCAGCGGCTCCAGGACCGACGGATCTGCGGCGGACTGGCTGACCTTCCAGCCGGCCATGGGCAGGATCACCTCCGAGGGGATCGGCGCCACGATCGTCTCGAGCGCGACCGCGATGGCCACCCCCAGGTAGCCCACTGCGTCGTACATCTCAAGGATGAACGGGATCACCTCGGTGTCGATGAAGTCGAGCAGCGGTCAGCCTCCGCCCGCCGGTGGCGCCCGCCTCGGCACCGCCACCCGTCGCTCGCCGCGAGCCATGCGCGCGGCCGATTCGGCGGCCTCGCGCAGGCGCTGCCGCTCGTCGACCCGCAGGACGTGGATCGCGACGAGGATGGCCAGCAGCGCCGCACCGGCCATCCAGCCGCCGAAGACGTCCATCGGGTAGTGGGCTCCGAGGTAGATCCGGGTCGCACTGATGGCGAGGATCAGGGCGACCGCGACGCCGTAGGCCGTCATGCCCTGGCGGACGTCATGCGAGAGGCGCGCCACGCAGAATGCCGCCATCCCGTACAGCACCGTGGCGCGCAGCGCGTGACCGGCTGGGAAGTCGGCGATGTCGTCGAGACCGACTTGGTTGAGGTTGAAGATCGCACCGATCAGGGCCGGGAGGCTGATCGCCTCCGGCGAGACGAAGTACTTCAGCGCCCATTCCATCGGGAAGCACAGCGTCCCGAGGGCGAGCAGCAGAGCCAGGTCGCGGCGGCCGCGGGCGAGGGCGAGCAGCCCCAGCGCCGCGAAGGCGAGGGCCACGAACCACCCGCTGCCCAGGGCGCTGATGCCGATGATCAGGGTGTTGACCGGCGCGAGGTTGGTCTCGATGAAGCCACGGATGGCCGGCACCACCGTTGACATCAGCCATTCCTCGGGGGCCGTGTAGACCGTCGTCCGCTTGAGCATCACGAGCCAGAACAGCGCGGGTAGCGTGACGACGGCGAGAAGGAAGGCGGCGGCGGGGCTGGGGACGGCTCCCCCCAGTCGATCGGCCGCTTCGTCGTGAACGACGAGGCGGCTCATGGGGTCCGGCAGCCGTCGCACGGTGCGTAGTATAGGGACCGATGCCGCCGCTCCTCCTCACCGGCCGGGACCTCACGATCGACCAGGTGATCGAGGTCGCACGTGGCCGGCGAGCGGTCGAGCTCGACCCCCAGGCGGCTGAGCGGATGCGCGCGTCGCGTGCGGTCATCGAACGCCTGGTGGCCGGTGGCGCCACCGTCTACGGCGTCACCACCGGCTTCGGCGACCTGGCCGACGTTCGCATCGAGCCGGCCAGGACCGCGGAGCTGCAACGCAATCTGGTCCGCTCGCATGCCGCCGGCGTCGGGCCGCCGCTGGGGGACGACGTGGTGCGTGCCATGCTGCTGCTGCGCGCCAACGCGCTCGCCATCGGGCTCTCCGGCGTCCGGGTCGAGGTCGTCGACCTCCTCGTCGGGATGCTGAACCGGGCGGTGCACCCGGTCATCCCGTCCCGTGGAAGCCTGGGCGCCTCCGGCGACCTGGCGCCGCTCGCACACCTGGCGCTCGTCGTCATCGGCGAGGGGGAGGCGAGCGTGGACGGGGCCGGCCCGGGCCCAGGGGCCACCGCGCTCGACCGGGCCGGCCTGGCACCACTTGCCCTCGAGGCCAAGGAGGGCCTTGCCCTGCTGAACGGGACGCAGCTCATGGCGGGCATCGGCTCACTGGCCCACCACGACGCGCTGCGGCTCGCGTTGAGCGCGGACGTGATCGGGGCGATGAGCCTCGAGGCGATGCTGGGCACCGGTGCCGCGTTCGACGCGCGCCTCATCCAGGCCCGGCCGCATCCAGGTCAGGTCGCGTCGGCCCGGCATCTCCATGAGCTGCTCGCCGACAGCGAGATCTGGGCGTCGCATCGGTCTGACACCGAGCACCGCGTGCAGGACGCGTACAGCCTGCGCTGCATGCCGCAGGTCCACGGCGCCGCGCGCGACGCGCTGGCCGAGCTCGAGCGCGTGCTGGCGGTGGAGCTGAACGCGGTCACCGACAACCCGCTGGTCTTCCCCAGCGGCGAGGTCGTGTCGGGCGGCAACTTCCATGGTGAGCCGCTGGCGATGGCGCTCGACTACGCCACGATCGGGGTCACCGAGCTGGCCTCGATCTCGGAGCGCCGCACCGCCCGCCTGGTCGACCCGAGCCTCAGCGGTGGCCTGCCCGCGTTCCTCACCGAGCAGCCGGGCATGGAGTCCGGCCTGATGATCGCGCACTACACCGCGGCAGCCCTCGTGAACGAGCTGCAGTCGCTCGCCCACCCCTCGTCGGTCGACACGATCCCGACCAGCGCGAACCAGGAGGACCACGTGAGCATGGGAGGCACGGCGGCTCTGCAGCTGGCCGCCGCGGTCGACCTCGCCGAGCAGGTGCTGGCCATCGAGGCCCTGTGCGCCGCCCAGGGTCTCGACTTCCGTGCGCCGATGCGGCCCGGCACCGGGGTGGCCGCCGCCCACGCCGCGATTCGCGCCCGCCTGCCGCACCGCTCCGCCGACGCGTCGCCCTCCGGCGAGATCGCCACCCTTCGAGACCTGCTCCATGCCGGCGACCTGCTGGCCAATGCCGCCACCGGGCGGGCGCACGCCGATGCCTGAGCTCGAGGCGGTCCTCGTCGACGAGACCACGTTCGACCAGATCCCGGACCCGGCACAGCCAGGCGCGCGCTGCCAGACCTGTGACTACTGGGAGCGCATCGACGGTGGACGCGAGGCACCTGACGCGGATGACCAGGGAGCGGCGAGTCGCGCCGCCGTCAAGCGCGGTCGGCTCCTGGCGGCGCGCGGCATCTCGGGGTCGTACGCGATGCTCGGCTATCGGACCGACGCGGTGGATCGCGTCGCGATCGGGTACGCCCAGTTCGGCCCGATCAGCGCGTACCCCCGGGCGCAGTCGATCCGCGACCGGTACCCGCAGCTCCCCGAATCTCCACCGCCGTGGGTCGTGACCTGCCTCCAGGTGAGTCCGGCCGCAGGCGACGGCCCGACGCGCCTGCGTGCCGGCATCGAGCTGCTCGGCGCGGTGTGTGCCGAGCTGGATCGGCGCGGGATCACTGCCGTCGAGGCCTACCCGGAGGGCGTCCCCGACGCGTGGGATCCGTCGCCGGGCCCCGAGGGAGCCTACGAGGAAGCGGGCTTCGAACGCGTCGCCGGGGACGACCGCTATCCGGTCTATCGCCGTGAGCTGTCCGGAGAGACTGACCCCGATGCCTGGTCCGACCTGCTGCGCCGCGCGACGCCGGACGAGGGCGACGACTGGCCGCTGCCGGTGCCGACCACGCCGGACGCCGACGACTTCTTTCGTCTCCCGCCGGAGCGACCCAAGCGGCCCAACCCGTTCGGGGAGGACTGACCGATGCTGGAGGCCGCCCTCTGGGGGTTCATCGCCGGATGCGCGCTCCTCATCGGCGCGGCGATCGGCATCTGGGCCCACATCTCTCGCCGGGTTGTGGCGCTGGTCATGGGCTTCGGCGCCGGTGCGCTCGTTTCGGCCCTGTCGTTCGACCTGACCGCCGAGGCGCTCGAGCAGGGCGGGGCGACCGCCACGGCCCTCGGCCTGGCCCTGGGTGGGATCGTGTTCTTCCTCGGCGACCTTGCGATCGAGCGCGCATCCGGACGACGGAGGGACGCCGGCGACCTGCCCAGTGGCGGCCCCGCCATCGTCCTGGGCGCGCTCCTCGACGGCATCCCCGAGTCCATCGTCCTGGGGGCATCGCTGATCGGTGGTGGCGGGGTCTCGGCATCGTTTCTCGCCGCTGTCTTCGCGTCGAACCTGCCGGAAGGGCTGGCCGGAGCGCGCGACCTCCGGGACGCCGGGAGGCGGCCAGGCTGGATCATGGGCCTGTGGCTGGCGATCACGGTCGCGTCGGCCGTCGCGGCCGCCCTCGGGTTCACCCTGCTCGGGGACATGGCCCCCGGTCCGGCGGCGTTGATCCAGGCATTCGCGGCCGGCGCCATCCTTGCCATGCTCGCCGACACCATGTTCCCCGAGGCCTTCGAGCACGGCGGCATCGGCGTCGGCCTGACCACGGTCCTGGGCTTCTCGTTCGCCGCGCTGCTGTCCGCCCGTCCGGGCTGATCGCGGCCGTATCATCCGCGCATGACGGCCGTTCATCCGAGCAGCGGTCCCCGCACCGTCCGCGCGCCACGCGGAACCGCCCTGTCATGCCGTGGCTGGCAGCAGGAGGCGGCGCTCCGCATGCTGATGAACAACCTCGACCCCGACGTCGCCGAGGACCCGGATCACCTTGTCGTGTACGGCGGGACGGGACGGGCCGCGCGCTCCTGGGAGGCCTTCGACGCCATCGTCGCCGAGCTGCAGCGGCTGGCTGACGACGAGACGCTGCTGATCCAGTCCGGCAAGCCGGTGGGCGTCTTCCGGACCACGGCCGACGCGCCGCGCGTGCTGATCGCGAACGCCAACCTGGTGCCGCACTGGGCGACCTGGGAGCGCTTCCGCGAGCTGGAGCGGGCCGGGCTGACGATGTACGGGCAGATGACGGCCGGCTCCTGGATCTACATCGCCACCCAGGGAATCATCCAGGGCACGTACGAGACGTTCGCCGAGGCCGCGCGCCAGCACTTCGGCGGCTCGCTGGCCGGGACGGCCACGATCACCGCCGGTCTTGGCGGGATGGGCGGCGCGCAGCCGCTGGCGATCACGATGAACGAGGGCGCGGCCCTGGTCGTGGAGGTGGACGAGTCGCGCGCGCGTCGTCGGCTCGAGGCCGGCTATGTCGACGAGGTCACCGACGACCTGGAGGGGGCGATCGCGCTGGTCGACCGTTGGCGGACCGAGCGGGTGGGCCGATCGCTGGCCCTGGTCGCGAACGCCGCCGACGTCCTGCCGGAGCTGGCCCGGCGGAGCTGGCGCCCGGACCTGGTGACCGACCAGACGTCGGCGCACGACCCGCTCGCTGGCTACGTCCCCAACGGCATGCCCCTGGCCGATGCGCTCGCGCTGCGCAGCAGCGACCCCGACGCCTACGTCCGTCGATCGACCGCCGCCATGGCCGAGCACGTGCGCGCCATGCTCGCCCTCCAGGCCGCTGGCGCGGTCACGTTCGACTACGGCAACAACATCCGGCAGGTCGCGCTGGAGGCGGGCGTCGCGAACGCTTTCGACTTCCCCGGATTCGTGCCCGCCTTCATCCGCCCGCTGTTCTGCGAGGGCAAGGGTCCCTTCCGCGTCGCGGCCCTCAGCGGCGATCCGAACGACATCGCGGTCATCGACCGCGCGCTGGCCGAGCTGTTCCCCGGCGACGAGGGTCTCCAGCGCTGGCTGCGCCTGGCGGCCGAGCGGATTCCCGTCCAGGGGCTACCTGCGCGGATCTGCTGGCTGGGCTACGGCGATCGGTCGCGGGCGGGCCTGCGGATCAACGAGCTCGTGGCATCCGGCGATCTCAGCGCACCGATCGTCATCGGCCGCGACCATCTGGACGCCGGATCGGTTGCCAGCCCGAACCGAGAGACCGAGGCGATGCGCGACGGGTCCGACGCCATCGCCGACTGGCCGATCCTCAACGCGCTGTTGAACACCGCCGCCGGCGCAACCTGGGTCAGCTTCCACCACGGCGGCGGGGTCGGGATCGGCTATAGCCTGCATGCCGGCATGGTGGTCGTGGCCGACGGCACGCCGGCGGCGGCGGCACGCCTGGAGCGTGTGCTGACCACCGATCCCGGCATGGGCATCCTGCGCCACGCCGATGCGGGCTACGAGCGTGCGCTCGAGATCGCGGACGAGCACGGCGTTCGCATCCCGATGCGGCCGGGCTGACCGGTGACCCCGCTGGCATCGGCGCTCGAGCTCGGCCACGTTGCCCTGGCGTTCGTGCTCGTGTCCGGCCTCGTCGGCCGCTGGGTGCTGCTGACGACCGCGGCCCGCAGCGACGACGTCGAGCGCGCGCACCTGTTGTCCGAGGTTGCCTCGCCGTTCGAGCGCGCCGTGCAGGTCTCGAGTCCCTTGCTCGTCGGCCTCGGCCTCGCAACGGCCTGGGCCCAGGGGTATCCGTGGCTCGGCCTCACGACCGGCTGGATGCTGCTGGCGGTCCTGCTGATCGTGCCGATCCTCGTCCTGATCCCGACAGTCTTCATCCCCCGTGGGCACGTATTCGAGACCGCCATGACCGAGGCACGGGAAGCCGGCGCGGTGACGCCCGCCCTCCGAGAGGCGTGGGCGGATCCTGCCGTGGCCATGGCGCGCCGCTATGAGCTGGTGACGATTGCCGTCATCATCGGGCTCATGGTCGTGAAGCCGTTCTGAGTGCCGACGTGACGCGAGCCTCTACCGAGCCGCTGCCCGGCCCGCCGGACCCATGGGTGCCGTCGGAGATGCCGCGTTTCCGCTCCCGGCCGCCGTACGTCATGACCGAGATGATCGCGGCCGAGCCGGCACTTGCCCAACGGCTCGTGCGCCGCCTCCGCGAGCAGGGTGCGACCGATAGCCTGGCCGATGCGGTCCGCCGGGCGAGCGGGAAGGCGCGGCCCATCATCCTCACCGGCTGCGGAACGTCCGAGCACGCTGCCATGGCCGTCGCCGAGCTGCTCACCGAGGCGCTGCAGCCGGCGGCCGGGCGGGAGGTCCGCGCGGTGCCGGCGCTCGAGGCGATCCGGCGGCCGCTTGCCGATGGCGTGCTGATCGGGGTCTCACACGAAGGCGGGACGACGGCCACCAACGCGGCGCTCGAAGCGACGCGGGCGGCCGGTGGCACCACCGCGCTCATCACGGTAGGCACCACGTCGCCGGGCATGGCCTTTGCCGACCACGTCCTGCCCACGGGAGAGCAGGACCAGAGCTGGTGCCACACCGTCGGCTACCTGTCGCCGATTGTCACCGGCATCGTGCTGGCTTCGAAGGTCGCCGGCGGCCGCATCGACGCGGCCGCCATCCACGCCCTGCTGGACGTCGCCCACGACCCGCGCGCGGCCGCGGACCTGGCGGCGGGCCTGACCGGCGTGGACCGAGTGATCGTGACCGGCGCAGGCATCGACTTCGGCTCGGCGCGCGAGCTCGCCCTGAAGATCGAGGAGGGCGCCCGACTGCCGGCGGAGCCGATCGAGCTGGAGTCCGTCCTCCACGGCCACCTGGGGGCCGCGACGCGATGGACCGGCCTCGTCGTGGTCGCCACCGAGCTCGGACCCGCGTTGCAGGCGCAGCGTCTGGCACGGGTCCTTGATGCGGCCCGGACCCTGTCGATGCCGACCGCTGGCCTCCTTGCCGAGCCGGTGTCCGCCGCGGTCGAGCCGGGACTGACATCCGCCGGACGGATCGTGCTCCCCCACACCGGTCGGGTCCGCGGGGCGGCCGCGGCCCTCCTGGCACCGCTCATCCCGCTGCAGCTGCTGACCGAGCGGCTGGCTCGCGCGCGCGGCGTTGATCCCGATACGATCGGGCGCGAGGATCCCGCACAGGCCGCCGCGCACACGTGACCGCGCCTGCGGCGGTCAACCGCGAAGCAGGTCGAACAGGCGGGTGTAGAAGCGGAGATTGTGGAGCGTGGCCAGCCGCTCCGCCGAGCCGTCGCCGACCTTGAACAGGTGGTGCAGGTAGGCGGCGGAGTGTCGCGTGCAGACGATGCAATCGCAGCCGACCTCGATCGGCCCGTGATCCACCCGATACGGCTGGTCGTGGATCCGAACCGCGCGGAAGAAGTCGTCACCGGGGGCCGGTCGACGCGACGACCAGCCCTCGCGAAAGGCGTACAGCCGGCCGTGGCGCGCGTCCCGGGTCGGCAACGCGCAGTCGAAGAGCGAGTAGCCGAGGGCGAAGGCGCTGACCACGTGGTCGGCGCGGCCGATCCCGAGCGCATGCTTCGGGGACGCGGGCGGCAGCGACTCCGCCACCCAGCGCATCGGATCCACCAGCAGGCTGCCGTCGGCTGCCAGTGGCCAGCCACCGAAGCCGAATCCGTCGAATCCGATTGCGGCCAGCTCGCTCGCACACTGGCGCCGGAGCGCCTCGACAGACCCTCCCTGGACCACGGCGAACAGCCGCGGCGGCGGCCCGGGTCGCCGCGCGAGCTCGCGATCGAACGCCTCGCGGCTGCGACGGGCCCAGCGCACCGTCCGCTCGACCGATCGCTCCTGCTCGGCCTCGGGGGACTCGGCGTCGGTGCAGTCGTCAAGGCAGACCATGATGTCGCTGCCCAGCTGGAACTGCAGGCCGATGACCCGCTCCGGCGTGAGGTTCCACTTCTCGCCGGTGGACGGCTCCCGGAAGATCACCTCGTTGTCGCGGATGACGCCGCGGCTCGGATCCTGGCGGATCAGGCTCCACACCTGGAATCCACCGGAGTCCGACAGGATCGGGCCGGACCAGTCCATGAACCGATGGATCCCGCCGGCCGCCTGGACCACCCGCGCGCCCGGACGCCGCAGCAGGTGGAAGGCATTCACGACCACTGCCTCGATCCCGACCGAACGCAGGTCGTCGCTGCTCGCGCCGCGTACGCCGGCCCGGGTCGCATCCGGCAGGAAGGTCGGGACCGGCAGCGTCCCGCGGCGCGTGTCGAGCGGATCAGCCATCGCGCGGATCGAGGGCGAGGACGAACACCAGCTCGTTCGCGACCGATGCCTCCGAGACGTCCGTCACCCGGCCGAGGTCGACAACGAGTCGCTCGATGCGGCGCCGGTACGTCGTCTCCATCCCGCGGTCGCGGCCGCCGAGGGTGCGCGTCGTGAAGCTGACGACCGCGTGCCTGACGTCCAGCGACCCGATGAGCCGGGTCGCTGCCCCAGGGTCCTGGCGGTCCAGGGTCGCGACGAGCTTGAGCAGCAGCGCGACATCCGCCGCGGCGTCGCTCGGCAGGTGGCCGACCAGGTCGATGGCCTCGACGCGATGCGGCTGGCCGACCAGGTCGAAGAAGGCATCCACCGTGGTCAGGGCCCGCGCGTCGGCATCGGCAGCGTGGTACGTCGCGTCCCCGACGTCCATCCACGGGAGCGCCAACGGCCCCAGCCCGGCCCCGAGGTCCAGGATCCGCTTGGGGGTGCCGGTCCGGAGCCAGACGTCCCGGTAGAAGCGGTCGAGGTGCGGCACGCGCTCGCGCGTCGATGCGTGGGTCCGCATGACCTCGATGCACGCCTCGCGGAACGCGGGATCCTCGAGGTCGCCGCGCCACGCGGCCAGCAGGGCACCGGAGCGCGATGCGCCGCGGAAGGCGCCGACGGCCTGGTGCAGGCGGCGCTTCACGCGCTTCACCGCCTCGTCGACCGTGCGAGATCGGGGCAGCTCTTCCCCGGCCAGCCGTTCGAGCATCGCCGCGTCCACGTCCCGGTAGCGGGCGGAGCGTCGGACTCGCTCGACCACGTCGGCCGTCATCGACGCGACACTCGGAGCACGAGTGCGTAAGCCTCCCGGCGGCTCAGCCGGTGACGCGCCTCGAGCAGCTCTTGGACCGCTCGCGGGGGCGCGCCGTTGGCCAGCAGCAGCCGGGCGTCGTCCTCGGCGTCCTTCGCCGGCGCGTCGTCCGTGGTGGCGCCGCGGATCACGAGCGTGGCCTCGCCTCGGACCTCGCCCTCGGCTTCCAGCTCGCCCGCGATGGCCGACAGGCTGCCCCGCTGCCAGCGCTCGTGCGGCTTGGTGAGGTTGCGCGCCACGCACCCGTCTCGGTCGCCGAGTACGTCCACCGCGTCCCGCAGCGTCGGCAGCAGACGCCGCGGCGCCTCGAACGCAACGAGGGTCGCAGAGTCGCGGGAAACCGCTTCCAGCGCCGCGCGACGCGCGGCGCGCGTGCGCGGCAGGAAACCGAGGAATCGGAACGGATGCGGCGGCAGCCCGGATGCGGCGAGCGCCGTGGTCACGGCCGACGGGCCCGGCAGGCTGGTGACAGGGATGCCGGCGTCGATGGCCGCGCGAACGAGCCGATACCCCGGGTCGCTGATCAGCGGGGTTCCGGCGTCGCTGACGAGCGCCACGTCATCGCCCGCTTCGAGCCGGCCGATCAGCTCCAGGGTGCGTGCCGCCTCGTTATGGTCGTGATAGCTAACCGCTCGCGTGGCGAGACCGTGGTGGCGGGCCAGCGTGGCGAAGTGGCGCGTGTCCTCGGCGGCGACGACGGTCACCGCGGCCAGCACCCGGCGGGCGCGGGGCGACAGGTCGTCGGGATTGCCGATCGGCACGGCGACGACGAACAGGGTTCCGGCCGCCGGGCCGGGGCCTGGATCAGCCACGGTCCGAGCGTAGCAGCGCTACGATCGCGGCGTGCCAGGCCTGATCGAGTGCGTGCCGAACTTCAGCGAGGGCCGGCGGCCGGAGGTCGTCGATGAGATCGTGCGGGCCATCGGCCAGATCGATGGCGTGACCGTGCTCGACCACTCGCGCGACGAGACGCACAACCGCAGTGTCGTGACGTTCGCGGGCAGCGCGGAGCCAGTCGTGCGCGCCGCGACCGCGGGGGTCGGCCGCGCGCTGGAGTTGATCGACATGGCGCAGCACTCCGGCGCGCATCCCCGCATCGGCGCGATCGACGTCATCCCGTTCGTTCCCCTCGGCGGGACGCGGATCGAGGAGTGCGTGGACCTGGCCCGCCGCTTCGGTGAGCAGATCGCCATGCGCTTCGACCTGCCGGTGTACCTCTACGGCGATGCGGCGCTCCGTCCGGAGCGGCGGCGGCTGGCCCACGTGCGCCGCGGACAGTACGAGGGCCTGCGCGAGGAGATCGCCACGAGCCCGGACCGCGCACCGGACTTCGGCCCGACTCGGCTCCATCCCCGCGGCGGCGCCGTGGCCGTGGGCGCCCGGAAGCCCCTCATCGCCTTCAATGTCAACCTCCGAACGGACGACCTCGCCCTCGCCATCCGCATCGCCAGCACAATCCGCGAGAGCTCCGGCGGGATGCCCGCGGTCCAGGCCATGGGCGTCCTGTTGGAGAATCCCGGCGCCCCGCCGATGGCGCAGGTCAGCATGAACCTCGTCGACTGGGAACGGACCGGTATCAGCGCGGTGGTCCGCGAGATTCGCCGCCTCGCCCGTGAGGCGGGCACCGACATCGACCACTGCGAGCTGATCGGCCTGGCGCCGACCGGCGCGCTGCTGGAAGTCGCCGCAGATGCGCTCGGCCTGGCCGAGTTCACGCCCGATCAGGCGCTCGAGCTTCGCCTGGCACGCGAGCGCTGACGGTTTGCGGTGCCCACCGGCACCGTATCGGGCCTCGGTCTGGCACACCGCTTGCCTTTCGGGTGGTCAAGGGGGACGCCGACCAAACAACCATCGCGGAATGCCCAGATCGATGAAGCCCACCACCGTCGCCGCCCCGGCGACGAACCGACCGAACCGGATCCTCGTCGCATTGGCGGCCGCCTGGATGATCCTGTCGCTCGCCATTGGCGGCGCGGCGAATGCCGATTCCGGTTCGAGCGCGACACCGGCTGCCGGGACCGTCACGACCGCCACGCAACCGTAGCGTCGGAGCTCGTCTGGGCGCCGAGCGGGTAGACTCGACCGCCCATGACCCTCCGTGCCGAGCTCACGCGCGCGATCGCCGGTGCGCGGGACCGCGCCATTGCAGCCGGTGCCCTCGCGATCCCTGACGGCGTCGAGCTGCCCGCAATCGGCCTGGAACGACCCGCGCACCCGGAGCACGGTGACTGGGCCAGCAACGCGGCCATGCAGCTGGCGCCCGTCGCGCGGATGGCGCCGATGCGGATCGCAGAGGCGCTCACCTCCCATCTCGAGCGCTCGCCCGCGATCGGCGAGATGGAGGTGGCCCCGCCCGGCTTCCTCAACATCCGGCTGGATCCCGCCTGGGTGGGAGCGCAGGTGGCCGAGATCCTCGCCGCCGGCGCCGCCTACGGCCGCGGCACAGCCGAGGCGCCGCGACGGATCAACGTCGAGTTCGTGAGCGCCAACCCGACCGGGCCGTTGACGGTGGGCAACGCGCGTGGCGCGTTCGTGGGCGACGTCCTGTCACGCGTGCTCGAGGCTGCCGGGCATCAGGTGGCGCGCGAGTACTACTTCAACGACTTCGGCACCCAGGTCGCCAACCTCGGGCTATCGGTGCTCGCGCGGCGCAACGGTACCGAGCTGCCGGAGGACGGCTACCGCGGCGAATACGTGCAGCAGCTGGCGGCCGAGCTGCCCGAGTCGCTGCGGGCCGAAGCGACCGCGCAGCCGGACGAGGCGGCCTGGATCGTCGGACGCTGGGCGTCGGAGCGGGTGCGCGCCGGCATCGAGGCCAGCCTCGAGCGGCTGGGCGTCCACTTCGACCTGTGGAAGGAGGAGGGCTCGCTCCACTCCGAGGGCTGGGTCGAGCGAGCGATGGATCGGCTGCGGGCAGGCGGGCACGTCTACCAGGACGAGGGCGCCACCTGGTTCCGGTCGACGGCATTCGGCGACGACAAGGACCGTGTCATCGTTCGGTCGAACGGCCAGCCGACCTACTTCGCCTCCGACATCGGCTACGTCACCGAGAAGTTCAGTCGCGGGTTCGACGAGCTCATCTACATCTGGGGAGCCGACCATCACGGCACGGTCGCCCGGTTGCGCAACGCCGCCGGGGCCATGGGGCACGACCGCGACGCAGTGCGCGTGCTCCTCATCGCCTGGGTGCGCTTCGTGCGCGACGGCGTGGAGATCCCGATGAGCAAGCGCTCCGGCGAGTTCATCACGCTCGACGACGTGCTGAGCGAGGTCGGCGTCGATGCGGCCCGCTGGTTCTTCAGCTCCCGCGCCTACACCACGGGCATCGACTTCGACCTCGAGCTGGCGAAGAAGCAGAGCAACGAGAATCCCGTCTACTACGTGCAGTACGCGCACGCCCGGGCGTCGTCGATCCTGCGCCATGCCGCCGAGGTCGATGCGCGACCTGACGCCGCTCGCGCCGGGGAGCTGCTCGTCCACCCCTCCGAGCAGGCGCTGATCCGTCACCTGCTCGACTTCCCCGATGCGGTGGCCACTGCCGCCGAGCGCCGCGAGACGCACGAGGTGCCGCGCTACACCTACGAGCTGGCCAGCGCCTTCTCGGCCTTCTACCGCGACTGCAAGGTGCTCACCGAGGACCCGGCCCTGACCTCGGCGAGGCTCGCCCTGGTCGATGCGACGCGCAGCGTCCTGGCCAACGGCCTCGCGCTGCTGGGGATCTCCGCGCCCGACTCGATGTAGGACTCATGGGCCTCGACGGGCCTCAGCCGGCGGCGGTCGTCGCCCGCCGCAGCAGCTCCTCGTCAGAGGCATGGACGACCAGCACCTCGTCATCGGAGACGGTGCGGACCATGGCCGGGAAGGGAAGCTCACCGACCACGGCCTCGTAGGCGAGGGCGAACTGTTCAGCGTCCTCCGCCGTGTCCCATGCCAGGCGCCAGGTGACCGCGAAGTCGTCGTCGGGACCGACCGCGATGCGGACGCGGTCGCCGCCCCAGCCCGCCGCGGCCTCGTCGGCGAGGGCGGCGTCCAGCCCGAAGTGCTGGAGCATGAAACCGATGCTCGCCTCGCCCATCGCCGTGTTGTCGACCTCATCCCAACCGTCACCGAGGGCGGCCGCCAGGTCGGGCAGCTCAATCGGGATCGGGGACTCGCGCGGATCCCACGCATCGAGATGAATGATCTGCTCGGTCGAGTCCGGCGGATCCGCGTAGGCCTCGTCCATCTCCGTGAAGTCGGGCTGGAGCGGGTTCACGGTCAGGGCACCTGCCCACACCTGCCCCGCGGTATAGGGGAAAAAGAGCTGGTTGACCATCCATGACGGGATGCCGGTCGTGTCCGGAAGCTGCTGGCTGCCGACCTCGATGAGCTCCTGCTGGCTGAGATGCTCGAACGCCCAGGCCAGCATCGTGACGGAGGCGTCGCCCTCCGTCATCGACGTCAGTGCCAGCGCCTGGTCATCCTCGAGGTCGGCATCCGGGTCGAAGCTGAGAGGGTCGAAGGCCGCGTCCTGCAGGGCGTGCGTGTACTCGTGGGCGTAGGTCACCTTGGCGTTCGCGTCGAGGCCCGCGTCGGTGACGACGACCATTCGCTTCTCGGTCATGTTGTAGAAGCCGAGTACCTGGTCCCCCAGCAGCTGGAGCTGGAGCTCTGCCACGTCCTCGTCCGGTCCCAGCAGGCCCAGCGCGCGCAGCGCCAGGTTGTCCTCCTCCCGCTCTTCGGGCGGGTACTGCTCGTCGAACAGCTGCTCCAGCTCGGCGCCCAGCTCGTCGCGGGTGATGAGATCGGGCGGACCGATGTCGGCCGCATCCAGCCCGCGGATCGCGATGACCTGCTCCTCGATCTCGGCCAGCGTGGCGAGGAGCTCCGAATCCTCGGCAGAGCTGGGATCCGCCGAAGGCAGAACCCCAGACGTGGAGGTGCTGGCTGATGGCGTTGGCTCGGCCGAGGGCGCCTGGGGATCGGTCGGGTCGGCGCGCCCGATGGCGCCACCGGCCATGGTGGCAACCAGGACGATGGCGGCGATGACGACGAGCGCAGCGACCGTGGCAGCCACGACGCGCTGGGTGACAGACATTGCGGCGCATTCTGCCACGCGCTTCTAACGTGGCCATAAAGGTTCAGGTTTCTTAAGGTTCGGCAAGCCGGGGGTTTAGAAGGGCTCTCTAGTCTTCGACGTGCGAGATGGAGATCCACTCGGGTTTCTACCTCCACCCTCCCTCCTTCGAGCCCCGGTGTCATTGGGCGGGCACCGGGGCTCGTGCTATCTCCCGGCCGATACCTCCCACCACGGGGTACCATCCCGGCACCGATGGAGATCACCTGGTACGGACGCGCCTGCTTCAGGCTGAAGGGCAAGGACGCCACCGTCATCACCGACCCCTGCCCGCCGTCGACCGGCTTCGTCGCCGGCAAGCACGACGTCGAGCTGCTCACGATCAGCCACGACCATCCCGACCACACCTATACCCGCTCGATCACCGCCGGGCTGACGCTGACGCGCCCCGGGGAGTACGAGACCAGCGACCTGCTCGTGACCGGCATCCGCACCTTCCATGACGGCGAGGGCGGGCAGTCCCGGGGCGAGAACATGGTCTTCGCGGTCGAGATCGACGGCGTCCACATCTGCCACCTCGGAGACATCGGCCATCTGTTGAGCGAGGAGCAGATCAGTGAGCTCGGGCCCGTCGACGTCCTCCTCGTCCCCGTCGGCGGCGAGACGACCCTGACTCCGGCGGAGGCGGCCGAGGTCGTCGCCCAGATCGGCCCGAAGATCGTGATCCCGATGCATTTCGGGGTGGACGGCGGCTCGAAGGATCTCGGCGGGCCCGACAAGTTCCTGCACGAGATGGCGGCCGAGCCGATCCGCCAGCCGAAGGCCCAGGTCACGGTCAGCTCGCTACCCGATGAGACACAGGTCGTCGTGCTCGAGGCCCGCGGCCGAACGTCCTAGTCGCTCATCCGCGTCCGCGGTGCCCATCGGCACCGGGTCCTAGGACTCGTACGGTCGAAATCGGCACCTTTCTACCCATTTCTGCACTGCGAGCAAGCGCCCAGGTACCAGAGGTCGGCATGACTTCTGCATGGGCTCTCACTCACCTTGCGGAAGGTGACGGGACGCATCCGCTGCCCCTGCCGTCTGTCCGCCCATCCGCGCCGCGCCACCCGAGTTCGGTAGCGGCCACAGATTCAAAGCTGAGGCAAGGGGGCCTATCGATCGTGTACCAATCATCGGTACGGTCGACGACAGCGAGCACGGCTAAGTCCGCGCTCGCATTCGTCGCCGTCCTTTCCCTGCTGCTGTCATTGTTCGCCGTCGCGCGACCGGTGATCGCGAACCATCTGCCGCCGGACGGCCCTGAGGTTTCCCCGACCGCGGAGGAGTTCCCGGGCGGCGATCCCATCTGTCCCGCCGGAAGCGTGGGCATCCGGTTCAATAATCCTGCGGCGACCAACACGCAGACGGTCACGCTGGCTGACGGTTCGGTCGCCACGGTTACCATCGTGTCGGTCGCCGGAAACGCGCTGACCTTCACCGTCGATGGCGGGCTTGCCGCGATCGTCAAGGTCAAGGGTGGCGTCTCCACGCCGGGCGTCGACGATCAGAACGTCTACGACTACCGCGGGCTTCCGGGTGGAGGGATCGCGCACGATGACGGGCTGGTCACCCCGAATGACCAGGGCATCAGCCACGTCGACTTCTGCCTCGTGCCGCTGCCCGATGGCTCGATCCTCATCTACAAGGACGACCAGACCGGCTCGCCGGTCCAGGGCGCGACCTTCAGTGTCAAGAACGACGCCGATGAGGAAGTCGGCGTGATCACGACCGGGGCCGATGGCTTCGGATGCATCGACGACCTCGACTTCGGCGACTACACGGTGACGGAGACCGCGGCGCCGGATGGATGGCTTCCCGATCCCGACACCGAGATGGTGACCGTCGACAGCGCATCGACCTGTGACGAGCGTCTGACCGACGCGGCGCCGGAGGACGCCGACGCGACCTTCACGAACACGCTGTTGGGTTCCCTGCTCGTCCTGAAGACCGATGACGGCCAGCCGGCCATGCCGCTCGAAGGGGCGGACTTCACGGTGACCGGACCTGACAGCTTCGAGCAGATGGCCAGCAGCGACGCCAATGGCTGGTTCTGCATCGACGGCCTCGTCTTCGGAGCGGAGTACACCGTCACCGAGACCGATGCTCCCGACGGCTTCGTGGTGGACACGAATAACCCGCAGACCCACGTCATCGACGACACCGATGACTGCGCGACCCGGACGGCCGCGCTGGAGCCGGCGCCGGACCTCACCTTCGTGAATACGGAGCAGCCGACTGGCTCGATCACCATCAACAAGGAGATCGAGTGCGAGGAGTGCGAGACCCGCACCCCGGGCTTCTGGTTCAACGCGGCCGGCAGCCATGACGACGAGACCAATGCCCTGATGGCGGAGCTCGCAGCCGCCGACGGCGGCTCGAACGCATCGGCCATCGAGGTCAACATCGACGGGACCGTGTACCTATTCGCCACGGCCCAGGATGTCCGTGATTTCGTTGAGGCGGACCGGTCGGGTGACTGGGACGGCGAGCGAGGGCTGTCGCGAGATGGCGCCCTGCTCCGCCACTACCTGTCGACTTGGCTCAACGTCGCCCTCAACGGCGAGGAATGCGACCTCCTCGCACGCGAGCTCGGCGGCCAGACGGTCGAGGAGATCCTCGCCGAGGCGGCAGCGGCACTCGAAGCCGATGACGAAGCGGCCGAGGTCGAAGCCCTCGAGAAGCTGACCGCCATCAATGAGTCGGATGACGCCGAGGAGAACCCGCTGAGCTGCGGCGACTCCGAGGGCACCGCCGCCGATGGGTTCACGTTCGAGCTGTTCGCCGAGGCGGACTTCCCCGACGGCGACCCGATCGACAGCGGGACCACCGGCGACGATGGAGCCGGCACCCTGGTCTTCGACGATCTGCCGCTCGGAACCTATGTGCTCGTCGAGACGGGCAACGAGAACGAGCAGGAGTGCGAGATTGTTTCCGTTGACGGTGGCGTCCTGAACGAGGACGGCACGGTCACCGTTGAGGTCACCGAGGAGACGCCCGATGTCGTCCTCACCGTCGTGAACGAGTGCGAGGGTGGCGGCGGAGAGGAGAATCCCGGGGACATCACCGTCATCAAGGAGGCCGGCGACGACACTGAAGCCGCGTTCGCCTTCTCGGCGAGCTGGGACACCGATGGCTTCGTCATGATGGACGGAGACTCCGAGTTCAGCGGCGATCTCGAGGCCGGCGAGTTCACCGTCACCGAGACGCTGACGCCGGAGCAGATCGCCGCCGGCTGGACCCTGGTCGACATCGACTGCGGCGACGCGGACGCGTCCGTCGAGGGCTCGACCGTGACGATCACGCTCGGTGAAGGCGATTCTGTCACCTGCACGTTCACCAACGAGCAGGAGGACGAGGAGGATGGGCTCGTCGAGATCGACAAGCTCTTCTGCTTCACGGATGACGAGGAAGGCTCGACCGAGTTCTTCGTCCTTGGGCCAATCGAGTTCCCGACCGAGGCGGACGTGATGGGGCAGGTCGAGGGCGAGCTTCCCGAGGAGGGATGCTGGACCGAGGCCGTGACCTTCACGATCACCGGCGGTGATCTAACGGAACCGCTCGAGGTCATGACCGACGAGGACGGCATCCTCGAGATGGAGCTGCCGGCGAGCGAGAACGCCTACGTCATCACCGAGGACATCTCGGGTGAGTCAGCGGAGTTCTTCGTCGAGGACGGCGAGTTCACCGCGATCCTCGTGCTGAACCTCGTCCCCGAAGAGGAGGACGCTGGCCTGGTGAAGGTCATCAAGCTCTTCTGCGAGGGTGATGCGGCGACCGTCGAGTTCATCGTCGAGGGTGGCGACGCACCTGTGCCCGCCATCACCGGATGCGAGCTGGGCGACGCGACGTTCGAACTCGGTGATGTGACCATCACCACCGAGGGCGGCATCGCGCTCGAGATCGTCGCCGTCGGCGAGTACACGTTCGCGGAGACCGATCCGAACCAGGCCACGTACGACGGCACCGTCGTCGTCGAGGCCGGCGAGATCACGACCATCATCGTGATCGACACGTTCGAGGAGGGTGAGCAGCCCGGCGGCGGCGGACCTGGTGGTGGCGAGCAGCCGGGCCAGGAGACGCCACGCGAAGGGACGCAGGGTGGCAACCCCGTACCGAACACGGCGCTGTCGCCGACCCCAACCGGTTCGCTCCCGGCGGCCCTCGTGGCGCTGGTGATGCTGGCCGGCCTGGGTGCCGCCGGCTACGCGGTCCGGACGGAGGTCGCCCGCCGACGCTAACCGCGGCGCAACGCCGCGCATGAAACGGGGCCCCCGGATCCGTCCGGGGGCCTCGACTTCGTACCCGGGTCCTGGTACTTCTGGTGCTTCGGCGCACCGATTCAGGCCGTCGGACTGTACTTGACCCTAAGACATCGGACCGCACGCCGCTACGTCGTTTGCCGGTACCGAAGTACTAGACGGGGGCCCATATACTCCGCTCGAGATCGCTTGCTCGCCGCGCGAGTCGCATTCATCGTCCACAGGTTTTCAGAGGTTCGGCCGGCGACGGCCATCACGGCCGGAGAAAGATTCGGAATGCGCAAATTATCGTGAGTGGACTGACGCCCGAAGGCGACCGCGCACCGCATCGGCGTGCCGGTGGCCGCTCGCGAGATGGTGGCAGATGCTGCCATCGCCCGCGCTCTGCGAGCCAGCGTCGAACGCCCGCGATCAAGGTGGCAACGGGTCCTGCGGCGCACCTCGGCTCTCCGACAACGGGCTGCACCCGCTGGCGGGCCGTCAGCGACTTCCTGCTTGGACACGACCGCGAGACCTGCGACCGAGGTCGGCGTCCGATCACCATCACTGGCGAGCGCAGTGACGACGTGCGACTTCGCCCGTCGCCGACACCGCCAGTCGATGCCGTCGTCATCGAAGGCGGGTACGCGGCGGCGACCTGTATTGCCTACGACCGCCCGACGGTGCCCCGTCCGGTTCACCGCCGACGTGCGACGCCGCTGGCGAATCCTGACCGAGCGGACAGGCGTCAGCTCCGCGGTCGAACCTGAGCCACATCAGCGTCTGCTTCGACACGGCGAGTCCGCCGTCAGAGGCTCCTCCGAAGAGGTGCTAGTCCGAGCTCCCGGCGAGTCCGAGGTTCCGGCCGCAGAGCGTGCGCGAGGGCGAGCTGGGCGGCACTCCGACCCCGGCCCCGGCTGCGGCAGTGTGCCCGACACGGCCATGGGCAGGTCGGCCAGCTGCCGGCGACCGTGCTGAGCCTCGTGCTCATCGGCGCCCTGGCGGTCATGGTCGTACGTCCGGCGTGGCGCGCCAGCGCTGATCGGCCACGTGACGACGAAGGGCCTTCGGCTTCGGCCGGGGGCCGCTCTCGTGTCTCCGGGACTAGGAGCTCGTACTAGGACCGGCCACGCCATCCAGTACCAGGACTTTCGTTGCGCCGGGTCACCGCATCGTCCGCACCCTAGTGCACTTAACGCCACCAAACCGGTCAAATCTGGTCAAGGGGACAGGGTACCAAAGTACTGGACACCGGTCCTATACTCCGGCTCCCTGCGAAGACCGCAGGTGACTGAACGGCCAGGGTTAGCTGCCGACTCAGTGGGGCGCCGCGACAAGGCGGCAACGAAGTCATCGGCGCATCACGCGCCCGACAGAAGTAGAGGTCTATCGACAGTCACAGCGGTCGCCACAGGCGGCCAATTAGCCAGAGGGGTTTCTGGAATCATGGATATCCGAGCATCGACCACCGCGCGCCTGGGCCTGATCCCGGTCATCATCGCGTTGCTGATGAACCTGCTGATCGGCCCGCTCGCTCCGGTCCTGCAGGACGGCGTACAGACCGTCGTTCGCGCAGACGACGTCGTCATCACTCAGGATGACGACACCAACGGCTGTAATGGCGTCGTATCGACGCCTGGCAGCGAGAACACGGACAAGCGCCTCGTCTCCGGCTCCCTCGAGCCTGGAGGAACGGCGACCTTCGAGATCAGCTATCCCGTCGATCCGGAGGACGTGTCGGGGCGGGAGCAGTTCGAGATCACGGATTGCGTCTTCATCGAGGACGTGGCCGTGGCGAAGTACTTCATTCACTTCGTTCCCAACACCGAGAACTTCATCCTCACGTTCACGTTGAACATTCCGGCCGACGCTCCGGTGGGCGACGAGTACTGCAACTACGCCAAGACCACCGCGGCCCCATCGCAGTCGCAGGCCAGCAACCGCAAGGCCGGCCCCGCCTGCTTCCTGATCGGCGGCGACCTCCTCATCAACAAGGTCAATGAGGCTGAGGAGCCCGTTTCGGGCGCTGTATTCGACATCGACTGCACGTGGCCGATGACCGATGCAGCATTGGCGGGCACCGTCGTGACCGCCTCGCCGGACGGCTCGGTCACGGATGGCAACGACGCGGACGCGACCAACGGCTCGAGTGAAGCCTTCACCTCGACCTCAGGTGGCTCGCTGAACATCAGCGCGACCACCGGCACCGCCGGCACCATTGGTGTAGCCGCGCCGGTCGGCACTGTGTGCACGTTCACCGAGACCGACGCGCCCGATCCCTATGAGATCAACCCGGACGACCCGGACGAGACGCTGACGGTCACCAGTGGTGAGCAGCAGACCCACACCTTCGTGAACCTCCTCCCGCCGGCGCACCTGACGATCGTCAAGGACCTGACGGGTGAGGTCCCGTCGTCCGACTGGGCGTACACGGGCGACCTGGGCGCATTCACGCTCCCGGCAGCCGGTGGCTCGACCACCGAGTTCGAGCTCGACGCGGGCACGTACACCGTCGCGGAGACCACGAAGGCCGGCTACGACGTCAGCGTCACCTGTGACAACGGCGACGGTGGCGTGGCCAGCGTCGACGTAACGCTTGACCCGGGTGACGACGTCACCTGCACGTTCTTCAACGTCGCCCAGCCGGGTTCCATCACGATCATCAAGACGGTCGACGGCGACGCGCCGGCGACGGCCTGGGGCTACACCGGGGACCTGGGGGCGTTCACCCTCGCGGCCGGTGGTGGCCAGCAGACCTTCTCGGATCTTGACGCCGGCCAGTACGACGTCGCTGAGACGGTCAAGGCCGGGTACGAGGCAAGCGTGACCTGCGACTCGGGCGAGTCCGGCGCAGCGAGCGTCAGCATCGACCTGGATCCGGGTGAGGACGTCATCTGCACGTTCGTGAACGTGGCCGATACGTCGATCACCATCGACAAGAGCAACGATGCCGAGGTCGAGGGTCAGCCGGGCGAAGTCTCGCGCGGTGACACCGTCCATTTCGTCATCGAGGTCAACATCGACGGCAACGACGCATCGAACGTCGTCATCACCGACACCCTGCCGGATGGCCTGACCTACGTGGCCGACTCGGCCGACCCGGCGACGACGTCGGTGGTCGGGCAGGTCCTGACGTGGGACGTCGGCGACCTTGCTCAGGGCCAGTACTTCTTCTCCTACGACGCCACCGTCGACGGTGACGCCGAGGGAACGCTCACCAACGTTGGTTGCATCGAGGCAGACGAGCTGGCCGAGGAGCTCTGCGACGACAGCAGTGTGCTCGTCAAGCAGCCCGTCGTGACCATCGACAAGGTCAACAACTCGGAGGGCCCGGTCACCCGTGGCTCGACCGTCCACTACACCCTGACCGTGGAGGTCACCGACGGTCCCGCACATGACGTGGTCGTCACCGACGAGCTTCCGGATGGGATCAATTACAAGACGGACACGGCTGATCCGTCGGCCGGGTTCTCCCTGAGCCTGGATGGCCGCACCTTGACGTGGGATGCGGGCACCCTGGCCACCGGGACACACACGTTCGAGTACGACGGGCTCGTCGCCAATGACGCGCCCATCGGTTCCGACATCACCAACGTGGGCTGCGTCGCGGCCAGCGACGACGCCACCACCGATGAGATCTGCGACGACTCCACCGTCACGGTGACGCCGCCGACGATCACCATCGACAAGTCCAACGAGTTCGAGGGCATGTCCGTCGTCCGCGGCGAGGTCATCGACTACTCGATCACCATCGAGGTGATGGATGGGCCGATGCTGAACGCGGTCATCACCGACACGCTTCCGGATGGCCTGACCTACGTCGCCGACTCGGGTTCGCCCGATCCGACGAGCGTGGCCGGCCAGGTCATCACCTGGGAGATCGATGAGCTTGCCACCGGTGAGCACACCTTCACCTACCAGGCGACGGTCGACAGCGACGCCTCCGGCGAGCTGACCAACCTGGCCTGCGTCGACACCGACGAGCTCGACGCCGAGCTCTGCGACCAGACGACGGTCGAGGTCACGCCGCCGAGCGTGCACATCATGAAGGACAACAACACCGAGGGACCCGTCGCACGTGGCTCCCTGGTGGACTACACCCTGACGGTGACCGTCCAGGACGGGCCGATCGACTCGGTCACGGTCACGGACACGCTGCCTGATGGACTGACCTACGTGGTCGACTCCGCCGATCCGTCGGAGGGGTTCGACATCGATGGGCAGGAGCTGACATGGTTGACCGGCCCGCTCGACAGCGGTTCGTACGAGTTCACCTATCAGGCACTGGTCGACGGTGACGCCCCGATCGGAACGGCCCTGGTCAACACCGGGTGCGTGACGAGCGAGGACGATGCCGAGGACGGCCTGATCTGCGACGACTCGGAGATCGAGGTGATCCCCGCGTCGATCGCGTTCGACAAGTCCAGCAACTTCGAGGGCGAGTCCGTCCTGCGGGGTCAGACGATCGACTACACGCTCGAGGTGACGGTCACGAATGGCCCGATCCACGACGCCGTGGTCTTCGACACCCTGCCCGACGGCCTGACCTACGTGGCCGACTCGGCTGACCCGAGCACCGGCTTCGCAGCCGCCGGCCAGGAGCTGGTCTGGGTCGTCGGCACGCTGGACAGCGGAACCTACGAGTTCACCTACCAGGCCACCGTGGACGCGGATGCCAGCGGCGAGCTGGCCAACCTCGCCTGCGTGGACGCCGACGAGGCGGACAACGAGATCTGCGACCAGACGACGGTCGAGGTTCGTGTCCCGTCGCTCGTGATCGCCAAGAGCGCGAGCACCGACACGATCACGATCAGTGGACCGAACGACGCGCTCGTCGCCGATCCGGAGATCGTGACCTGGACGCTCATCTACACGCTGGCCAATGGCCCGGTCACCAACGCGGTGATCACCGATGAGGTGCCCGAGGGCTTCGTGTTCCTCGATGCCTCTGACGGCGGGACGCTGGTCGATGGCGTGGTGACCTGGACCTTCCCGACCCTGACCGAGAGTGGCAGCGTCACGTTCCGCACGACGGTCGATCCGGCGACGATCTCCCGGACCGGCCCGACTGTGAACACGGCCGTCATCGACTCGAGTGAGACCGAGCCCGATGAGGGCGAGGACTCCGTCACGGTCGTGGTCGAGCCGCCGGTGTTGGGTGGCACGCCAACCCCGCGCCCGTCGCTGCCGAACACGGCGGTCGGGATCGGGACGAACGGCGAGCCGGTCACGGTGCCGGTGGAGCTGCTGGCAGCCCTGTTCCTCGGATCGCTCGGCGCGATGGCGCTGGCGAACGCGAGGGCGCGGAGCCGCCGCCGGTAGCCAACGACGGGCGGGGCCGGTCGACATGATCGGCCCCGCTCATTCATCCAGCCCCCCTGGCAGGGACGGGGTAGAGGTTCGCCTCTACCCCGTCTTCTGATGTCTGGGTTGCGCGCCAGGACGACCGCCCGGCTGGGAGAGCCTCGTCAGTCTCCGTCGTCTGCGTCGGCGCCGCCCGAATCGGCGTCATTGCCCGACGCCGGGTCAGGCCTCGGGCTCTTCGACGGCTTCGGCGTCGCATCGTCGCCCGGGCTCTTCGCCGGCTTCGGCGTGGGAGCCGGGGCGACGGTCATCTTGGGCTCATCGGCATCGGTGGCCTCGGTGGGAGTGGAACCACCGGTGCTTCCGCCTTGCGCGGGCTGGTCGGAGCCTGCGCGAACCGGATCGTCGCCGGACGGGACGCTACCACCCGCAGGACGCTCGAGAACTTCTTCGATCGCCGCCTGCGCCGGCTCCGGAAGCCGCTCCAGGAGCTCCTTCAGGACGGCAAGGTTCTGCCCGCCGGACTCGCGCTCGATGGCCTGTCCGATCGCCGTCTGCGCGGTCTCCGGCAGCCGATCCAGCAGCGCGCCCAGCACCGTGAGGTGGTGCTCGTTCGCGCTGGATGCGCCATGGTTGGCCGCAACGAACGCCTCATAGTCGCGCTCCACGATGGCGGCCAAGGCAGCGACGCGCGCATCGTCGCCCCGCTCTGCCAGCGCACCGAGCTCCTCGATGCGCTCGCCGAGCGCGTAGGCCGCGAGATCGTCCTGGAGATGGGCGGGCAGGACCTGCACGCGGAGCCGCTCGACCTGGCGCTTCAACGGGTACAGCAGGTCGCCCGGCAGCGCCTCCTGGGAGGCGGCGAGGACGCTCGTGGTCGTGGCGGCCAGCGCGAACGAGCTATACAGCACCGCGCGGCCCAGCCGGCCCATCGTGCGCCCACGGGGAGCGGCAATCATTCCCTCGCGGGTCGCGACGAATCGGTTCATCACCTGGCCGCGGAGCCTGCGCCGGAACAACGGGTCGGGCTCGATCTCGGCGCGGATCGCGGCGAGGTACCGCTCGACGGCCTGGTCCGACAGGATGGCCGGCGGGCGGAGCGTGTGGTTGAAGAGGCTCACCGCCGCGCCTCCCCGGCCAGCTTGCGGCGCAGCGACTCGATGGCACGGAACGTCAGGCCGCGAATGGTTCCGGCCTGGCGACCCATGACTCGCGCCGCCTCCTCGGCCGACAGGCCGGCGCCGTAGCGCAGCGCGATGGCTTCCTGCTGGTCCGGCGTCAGGCTGCGGATGGCGGTGCGCAGCTCGCGAACCTCCTCGTCGCGGAGGGACAGGGTCTCGATCAGCGTGCCGTCGGTCGGCTCGGCAATCGCGCCGAGCGGTTCGGTCGGGCGAATGCGTCGCTGATGGTCGATCACGGCGTTGCGCGCGATGCGGAAGGCCCAGGCGGCGAACGGCCGACCGTTGTGCTGATAGCGTGGCAGCGCCGCGACGATTCGCTCGAAGACGAGCTGCGTGACGTCCTCGGCATCCTCGCGGCGACGGAGCCGCATTGCGACGTACCGATAGATCGGCACCACCAGCGCGTCGTACAGGCGGCCGACCGCCTCGACGTCCCCCCGGGTGGCTGCCACTGCCAGGTCGTCGACCGTGGCGTCATCTGCGAGCGCCGAGGTGGGTCGGACGGGAACGGGAAGCGCACCCTCGACCAGGGTAGGTCGCAGGGTCGCGCTCAGCGGTCGGTCACGCATGGGGCAGCGGGCTCGGGCACGGCGTTGATCAGGCGAACCCTACCACCGCGGCCGCGCCCCGAATAGCGGTCACGGTGCCTCGACGCACCGGCCTCAGACGATCGCGAGCTCGCGGCCCACGCGCTCGAAGACCTCGAGGCACATGTCGAGCTCGTCACGCGTGTGCTCGGCGGTGACGATGGTCCGGACCCGGCTCTTCGGCTCGGGCACGGTCGGGAACCCGATGCCCATCGCGAACACGCCCTCCTCGAACAGCCGGTCGCTGAAGCGATGCGCCAGGGCGCCGGCACCGACGATGACCGGCGTGATCGGCGTCTCGCTGGCGCCGGTATCGAAGCCGATGCGGTCGAGCCCCGCCTTGAAGTGGCGGGTGTTGTCCCACAGCCGCTCGATGAGCTCCGGCTCGGACTCGAGCACGTCGATCGCCGCCAGGCAGGCGGCCGCAACAGCGGGTGGGTGCGACGTCGAGAACAGGAACGGCCGAGCCCTGATGCTCGAGCACCGTTCGAAGGGCCGCGGCCCCGGCGACGTAGCCGCCGAGCACTCCGATGGCCTTGCTGAGCGTGCCGACCTGCACGTGGACGCGGCCGTGGAGGTCGAAGTGGTCCACGCTGCCCCGCCCGTTTCTGCCCAGGACCCCCGATGCGTGGGCGTCGTCGACGTACACGATCGCATCGGCCTCCTCGGCAGCCTCGACGATGCCCGGCAGGTGCGCAATGTCGCCGTCCATGCTGAACACGCCGTCGGTGATGACCAGGATCGTGCGCTCGGCGTCGGTCGCCCGGATGTCCCGCAGCACGCCGCGCAGCGCATCGGTGTCACCGTGCGGGAAGATCCTGCGCTCGGCCTTCGTCAGGCGGATGCCGTCGATGATGCTGGCATGGTTCAGCTCGTCGGAGACGATCGTCGCTCCCTCTGGGGCGAGGATGGGGATCACGCCGGTGTTGCAGGTGAAGCCGGACTGGAAGGTCAGGACGGCCTCGACGTGCTTGAACGTGGCCAGGCGCGCCTCGAGCTCCTCGTGGAGGCTCATCGTGCCCGCGATCGTGCGGACCGCCCCGGAGCCGGCCCCGAACCGCTCGACCGCGTCGAGCGCGGCGGCCTTCAGCTTCGGGTGGGTATTCAGGCCGAGGTAGTTGTTCGAGCTGAGCGTGATCACCTCGCGGCCGTCGATGACGCAACGGCTCTTCTGCTCGCTCTCGACGACTCGCAGGCGGCGGTAGAGACCCTTCGCCTTGAGCTCGTCGATCTCCGCATCGAGGAATGCGAGCGGGCTCCGAGTTCTGGCGGACGTATCGGTCATGAGGACAGGATAGGACGGCTCACGGCCGAAGCACGACCTTGCCGGCGTGCCGCGAGGCGATGAGGTCGAAGGCCTGCGGCCACTCCTCGAGCGCCAGCCGGTGCGTGATGACCGGTGTGACGTCCAGGCCGCCACGGAGCAGCGCCTGCGTGCGTTCCCAGGTGTCGTAGATGCGACGGCCGTAGATGCCGTGCAACCGGACTCCCTTCATGATCACCAGCTCCGACAGATCGACGGTCGGAGGCGCGCCGAAGATGCCGAGCAGGCTGACGCTGCCGCCTCGCGTGATGGCCTGCAGAGCCTGCTCGAGGGCCGCGGCCGCGCCGCTCATCTCGAGGACGACGTCCACCCCGTCGCCACCGGTCGCCTCGCGCAGCCGGTCGACGGTTGACGGGTCGGCGGCATCGAGGGTGAGATCGGCGCCCATCGCGGTGGCCAGCTCCAGCCGATATGGCTCGGTGTCGGTTGCGATCACCAGCGACGCACCCGCAGCCTTCGCAATCCCGACCGCGCACAGGCCGATGGGCCCGCAGCCGGTGACGAGCACCGAACGACCCTCGATCGGCTCCACGAAGGCAGCGTGGACGGCGTTGCCCATCGGCTCCTGGAGCGCCACGACCGCCGGATCGAGGCCGTTGGACTCGATCGCGTTGGCCTCCGGGATGACCACCTGCTCGGCGAAGCCGCCGTCCGTGTGCACGCCAATCACCCGCAGGTCGCGGCAGAGGTGCATCTCACCCCGCGTGCACTGGGCGCACTCCCAGCAGAACAGATGCGACTCGACGCCCACGAGGTCGCCCTCTTTCACGCGCGCCACACCGCTGCCCGTCGCGAGCACCGTGCCGGCCAGCTCGTGGCCCAGGATCCGCGGCGGCACGAGGTTGTCGGCGGCCCAGGCATCCCATTCGAAGAGATGGAGATCGGTACCGCAGATGCTGGCCGCCTCGACTCGCAGGAGCACCTCCCCGGGACCTGGGGTGGGAGCCGGCCGCTCGATGAGCTCGAAGCCCGGTCCGGGGTGCGTCTTCGCCAGCGCGCGCATCATCGCGCGACGAGCGCGCCGATGCCGGCGCCCGGACGCGCGACGGCATTCGCGAACTTGCTGAACAGCATCGGATAGCGCGGCGGCTCGATCGACTGCTCCCGGCATTGGTCGTGGTAGTTCAACCCGATGCAGATGATCTTGCCGGGACGCGCGATCGGCGCTCGCAGCTCGACGCCCGCCTCGAGGAGCTCGCTGTCCGCGGAGCCGAAGTGATGGAGCGGCTCCGGTCGAGCGAGCAGCTCCCCGACGTCGCTGACGCCGAGGGCATCGGTCAGGTCGATGACGCCGTCGTCGGTGCGCAGGCCGAGGCGGGTGTCGGCTCGATCGGGACCGCCTCGCGCGAAGGCGAGCAGTTGCACGACCCGGAGTATACGGACGGACCGCGATGCTCCTGGCGCTTAGGCGTCGGCGGTCAAGCCTCGGAGAAGTACGCCCTCGACGACCGGCGCAGGAGACCGATCACCAGCACCAGGCTGATCAGCGCGCCGATCGGAACGGTCAGCAGGTACCAGCCATTCGCCGCCGCCGGCGGCATGTCCAGCAGGACCGGGGGAAGCCCGGCGAGGATGGGGACCGGCAGCAGGGCGATCCCGATCGCGAATCGATGGGCGATCCGCTTGCGCTGGAGCGCCGTCGTCAGGCCGAACAGGACGAGAGCCAGCTCCACCATCATGAAGATGCCCAGCAGGCTGAACGGCGCTCGCTCGCTGAAGTCGATGAACTCGACGATCCTGCCCAGCAGCAGCCCGGTGATCGCCAGCAGCAGGAAGGCCCACCCGAACCACAGCGTCACCCCCAGCGGACGAGGGGCGCGGGTCGGCGTCTCGGTGCTCATGGGCGGCGGATGCTACCAAGGATCGTCGGGAATCTCCCGAAGACCTTCGCGGGACCGCCGACTTGGATATCAACCCGTCTGGTGCGCATAACAGGGACGAGGCACGGCGGCGGCTCGACAATCACGCTCAGATGCCCGTGGATCGTGGCCAGGCGTTCGCGTGACGAGCTCTCCGAGGTCAGTTATCCGAGTCGGCGATGGCATCGGGCAGCAGCGGCCGCGCGGCTGAGACTCCCGGCGCCTCACCAGACCGCCCGCGCCCGTACCATCACCGGCGTGAGCTGGCTGGCCGAGCTGTTCGAGACGAACCGGATCATCGTCCTGTCGGTCTACGGGCAGGTGTTCTTCGTCATGGGGCTGGCCGTCGCCCTCCAGAGCCGGCAGCGCTCGGAGCTTCCGCTCGCTCGCGCGCTCGCCTGGCTCGCCGGCTTCGGCATCGTCCACGGGCTGATGGAATGGGGCTACCTGTTCGTGCCCATCCAGGCCGGATTCCTGCCGCTGCCGATCATCGAGGGCCTCCTCGTCCTCCAGCTGCTGATGAAGCCGATCAGCTTCGCCCTCCTGTTCCAGTTCGGCGTGGAGCTGGTCCTCAGCACGCAGGATCGAACCGTTGGTGCCCGCGTGGCCGGCCAGCCCTGGCTGCGGCTCGTCCCAGCCGGCGCCTTCGTGCTGTGGGGCGTGGCCACCGTCGCGCTGTCGACCACGGTCGCCGCGGGATTCACGCCCGATCCGGGGCCGTGGCTCCCGTCGGAGGAGATCGGGCCTGCCGTCGCCGCCGTCGGGGCGCCCCTGGCCGTCGGAGACGTGACCGCCCGGTTCATGCTGGCGCTGCCCGCGTCGGCGCTGGTGGCGATCGGCCTCAGACACACCACGCGCCTGCTGGCCCCGATCGCCGGCCCTCGCGTCGCCACGGCGCTCGGCGCCGCCGCCATCGCTTTCCTGGTCTACGCCGTCGTTGGCGGCCTGGTGCCCATGCCGGCGCCATTCCCGCCCGCGTCAGTCCTGAACGGACAGGTCGTGCTCGATACGCTCGGCGTCCCGATCGAGGTCTTCCGGTCGATCACGGGGCTCGCGATCGCGGTGGCGGTCATCCGCAGCCTCGAGCTGTTCGAACAGGAGACCGATCGCGCCCTGGCCGATGCCCGTCGTCGGGAGCTCCTCCTCCGCGAGCGTGAGCGCATCGGCCGGGACCTCCACGACGGGATCATTCAATCGATCTACGCCGCCGGCCTCCACCTCGAACAGGCGGCCAACGACGCGGACGCGGCGCCGACGGCAACGCGAGATCGCATCGGCACGGTGATGGGCGAGCTGAACCGCATCACCGGCGACATCCGCAGCACCATCTTCGACCTGCGCTCCGGCGAGCTCGAGACCCGCGACGCGGAGGCCATCGTCCTCGCCGTCGCCGACGAGCTGCAGGCCCACACGCTGGTGACACTCGACATCGGATCCGACGGTATCTACCGGCCGCGATTGCAGCCCGAGCAGGCGGAGCAGCTGCACCATCTCGTCACCGAGGCATTCAGCAACATCCTGCGCCACGCCCGCGCGAGCCGCGTCGAGGTTCACATGTCCTGCACGCAGCGCCGCTTCACGCTGGACATCCGCGACGATGGCACCGGCTTCGACCCTGACGCGCCGATGGCGCGCGGACGGCGCGGCCGCGCGCAGGGCCTCGCCAACATTCGCCGGCGCGCGGAGCTGCTGGACGCCGACCTCCGGATCGAGAGCGCGCCCGGGCGCGGGACACGGCTGTCCCTTACGATGCCGGTGGCCACCGCGCGCCGATCCATATGACCGAACCATCCACCGATGCCGCATCCGCGGCGATCCGTATCCTCATCGCCGATGACCACGAGGTGGTCCGTATCGGCCTCGCCGCGCTGCTCGGCGGCCAGCCGGGCCTCACGGTCGTCGCCGAGGCGGCGTCGGGCAGCGATGCGGTCCGTCTCGCGCGCCAGCACCGTCCCGACGTGGTCGTCATGGACATCCGGATGCCGAACGGTTCGGGCATCGACGCCTGCCGCACCATTAGCGCGGAGCTGGCGGACACGCCGGTGATCATGCTGACCAGCCACGCCGATTCGGATGCCCTATTCGACGCGATCGACGCCGGCGCCTCCGGCTATGTGCTGAAGCGCGTCGGTTCCGGCGAGCTGGTCGACGCCGTGCGAACCGTTGCGGCGGGCGGCTCCCTGCTGGATCCCGCGGTGACCCGGAGCGTGCTGGATCGGCTGCGGAACGCGAGCCGCCTCGAGGAGGCCGGCGCGTTCGTGGACCTGACCGACCAGGAGCGGCGGGTGCTCGCCCAGCTGGCGAGCGGGGCCACGAACCGGCGGATCGCCGACCGCATGGGCCTCGCCGAGAAGACCGTCCGCAACTATGTCTCGAGCATCCTGGCCAAGCTCGAGCTCGACAGCCGCGCCCAGGCCGCCGGCTATGCCATCCGCAATCGCCTCCCGGAGCTCGAGGATCCCGAGGCGTGAGCCGCGCCACCCGGGGCGTGGCCATGGCGGCCGCGCTCCTGCTCACGGCCTGCCTCGCGGAGCCCTCGCCGACCGCATCGCCTCCGCCGAGCGCCGAGCCGACCGCCGTCCCGACCGCGTCGCCGTCGCCGAGCGCCGTGCCGACAGCGTCCGCGGCCCCGACGCCGACGCCGGAACCGTCACTGTCGCTCGAGCCTCCCGAGGCCGTCGACGATCGCGTCGTGGCGGTCGACGTCGCGACCAACGTCGCGGCCGGAGAGGACGGAACGATCCAGGTGACCGTGACCAGCGCCGCCGACACGCGCATCGACGAGCTCGTGCTGCGCTGGCCGACCGCCCTGGCTGATACGCTGTTCCTGGCGCCGTTCACCCCGTCCGACGATCGGACCCGCGACGGCGGGCCGCCGCTCGTGCAGCCCTGGACGAAGTGGGTCGTCGGCCCGGGAGAGCGCGGCGAGCCGGCGGGTACGACATCGCTGGGTTGGGGTCCGCTGCTGGCCGGCGCGACCCTGGAGATTCCGATCGTGGTCACGCGCCGCGCGGACGGACCGGTCGCATTCGACCTCCAGGTCCTGGCCGGAGAGAGTCTGCTCACCCTCGATGATGGCGAACTTGCCCGACTGCGAATCGAGGTGCCGTGATGCAGCCGATCCTGCCGGCATGGACGGAGACCGACGCGGCGCTCCACGAGCGGCTCGGCGCGGCCATCGACCCCGACCGCAAGGTCCTCGCTGCACTCGAGCGGATCACGCCATTGAGCGGGCGCCGGATCGCCGACATCGGCACCGGCATCGGCCATTACCCAATGCTCCTCGCCCGCCGCACCGGTCGCACGTACGGCATCGAGTCCGATCCCCACCTGCTGGCCGAAGCACGGCGTCGCGCGACGGAGGCGCACCAGCCGAACATCCGCATCGTCGAAGGGGCGGCGACGGAGCTGCCGTTGCGAGACGGTGCCGTCGACATCGTCCTCACCGGCGCCATCGACCCGGACGATCGTTCCATGCCGGCCGTCGAGGAGGCGATGCGCGTCATCCGCCCCGGCGGTCGCCTGATCGTCATCGGCTATTACGGTCGCGACGATGTGGCGGCCCTGCTGGAGCCGGAGGTCGTCGACCACATCTGGGAGGCCACGCAACGGCGCACCGGCTGGTGGCTGAAGAACGCCTTCAAGATCAAGGTCGTCCACGCCCGACTCGACCTCGGCGATCCGGCGACGGCCCACGAGCTCCTGCCGCGGCTGTATGGCGACCGCGGCCGGGCATTCCTGATGGGACCGCATCGGGCGATGCTGCGGCTCAACCTGGGCCTCTACCATCGCGAGAAACCGTCTGCTGCCTGAGCGAGCGACCAATCGGTGTCCAAATGGCCGCTCTCGCGCGGGATCCTATGCAAATCCCTGTTGCGGGCGCGGATCGCGATGGATATCATCGTCGGGTCCGAAGGCCAGGCTCTTCTCCCCCCGGAGCCTGGCCTTCGGCATGCCCGGCCCCGGCGGCGGATGCGATAATCACCAGCCCGCACGCACGATCGAGGCGCACCCCACCGATGGCAACCACGCCGCGCATGAAGATCACCTATGCGACGCTCTCCGCCGACAACGAGGAGCTGCAAGCCGCGTTCGACGCCGCCGTCGAGCGCGCCAGGGCCGACCTGGGCCGCGCGTACCCGATGATCATCGGCTCCGAGGAGCGGACGGCGGAGCAGACGTTCGAGGATCGCTCGCCGGTCGACCACACCCTCGTCGTCGCCCGCTTTCCGGTCGGGACTCGCCAGGACGTGCGGGATGCGATCGACGCCGCGCGTGCTGCATACCCGGCCTGGCGCTCGACGCCGTGGCGGGATCGGCTGGCGGTCCTGCGCCGGGCGGCCGACCTCATCAGCGAGCGGCAGTTCGATTACGCCGCGCTCATGAGCCTCGAGGTGGGCAAGACTCGGCTCGAGGCACTCGGCGACGTCGAAGAGACCGCGGACCTGATCCGCTACTACTCCGCCGAGTTCGAGAAGGCCGATGGCTTCGTGAAGCCGCTCGGGTCGCTGTCCGCCGCCGAGAGGACCCGGTCAATCCTGCGGCCGTACGGCGTGTTCGCGGTGATCAGCCCGTTCAACTTCCCGATGGCGCTGGCCGGCGGACCATCGGCGGGGGCCATGATCGCGGGCAACACGGTCGTCCTGAAGCCATCGTCCGACGCGCCGCTGCTGGGCTGGAAGTTCGGGGAGGCGCTTCGCGATGCCGGCCTGCCGGACGGGGTCTTCAACATCGTCACCGGCCCGGGCGAGACGGTTGGCGCCGAGCTCGAGGACAACGCCGGGATCGACGGGATGGTCTTCACCGGCTCCTACGAGGTCGGCATGAAGCTCCATCGCGGCTTCACCAAGGACTACCCGCGGCCGATCATCACCGAGATGGGCGGCAAGAACCCCGCCATCGTCACCCGGCATGCCGACCTCGACGAGGCGGCCGAGGGCGTGATGCGGTCCGCCTTCGGCTTCGACGGGCAGAAGTGCAGCGCCAACTCCCGGGTCTACGTCGAGCGGCCGGTGGCGCGTGACTTCGTCGACAAGCTGGTCGAGAAGACCCGGAGCATCACCGTCGGCGACCCGACCCAGCGCGAAAGCTGGATGGGGCCGGTCATCAACGAACGCGCGCTCCAAACCTTCCGCACCGCTGTCGACGAGGCACGGACGGACGGCGCAACGATCGAGATCGGCGGCGAGGCGGACGACGCCACCGGCTGGTTCCCGACGCCCACCGTCGTCACCGGCCTGCCGCTGGAGCACCGGCTCTTCCACGACGAGCTGTTCGTGCCGTTCCTGGTGGTGGGCGAGGTCGACTCGCTCGACGAGGCGCTCGACGAGGCCAACGATTCTGCCTACGGGTTGACGGCCGGCATCTTCAGCCGGGACCAGGCAGAGGTCCAGCGGTTCCTGGACACGATCCAGGCCGGCGTGGTGTACGTGAACCGTCGGGCCGGCGCGACGACGGGCGCCTGGCCAGGCATCCAGAGCTTCGGCGGCTGGAAGGGCTCCGGCTCGTCCGGGAAGAGTGGCCTCGGCCCGTACTACGTCCAGCAGTTCCTGCGGGAGCAGTCGCAGACCGTCATCGGCGACGATGGCGACGCGACTCGGCTGTGATCACCGACGAGGACGTCGTCGTCGAGCCCTCCGGCTGGTTCGCCATCCAGCTGCGGTACGCCTATCGGGCCGGCGAACCATCCGAGGTGACCCTGGTCGAGGACCGGGTCGTGCTCGTCGACGGCACGGATGAGGAGGCTGCCCTGGGCCGCGCGGTCGAGATGGCCCCGCACTACGAGGACGATTACGAGACCGATGACGGCGAGCCCGGCACGATCCGCTTCGAGGGCATCGTGGCCATCAAGGAGCTCGACGATCCGCCCGCAGCCGGCACGGAGGTGTGGCACGAGTTCATGTCGCCCGACCCGCGCCGAGGCTCGGCGGACGACGACGAGCCGCTCCCGCCGGTCTATCCGGAGGAGATGGCCTTCCCGCGGGCACGCGACGACTGACCGATGAGCTGGCGCTCGACGGCCTACCGGGCCGTCCGCCCGCTCCTCTTCGCCCTCGATCCCGAGCAGGTCCATCACCTGGCCCTCTCGCTGCTCGCATCGCCGATCGGACGGGCGCTGGCGCCGTTCGCATCGGGCGCCGGCGGGTCACACGCCCTGCCCGCAGAGCTGATGGGGCTCCTGTTCCGGAATCGCGTCGGCGTGGGCGCCGGCTTCGACAAGGATGGGGTCGGCATCCGCGGCTGGGCGGCGCTGGGGTTCGGATTCGTCGAGCTCGGCACGGTCACGCCTCGCCCGCAGTCCGGCAACCCTCGCCCACGCCTGTTCCGCCTCCCTGCCGACCAGGCCCTGATCAATCGGATGGGGTTCAACAATGCCGGAGCCGATGCGCTGGCCGCGCGCATCGCGGAGGCCAAGCCCCATCTGCCACCGGGATTCGTGGTCGGCGTGAACATCGGCCGCAACCGTGACGGCGACGTGGACGACTATCCCGCCGCCGCTCGGGCCGTCGCCGGTGTCGCCGACTACCTGGCCGTCAACGTCAGCAGCCCGAACACTCCTCGCCTTCGAGACCTCGAGGATCCCGAGCGGCTACCCGAGCTGCTGGCCACGGTGCGTGACGCCGCCCCGTCACGCCCGCTGGTGGTCAAGCTGTCGCCTGACCTCACGCACAATCGGCGCGCCGACATCATCCGGGCCCTGCCAGGAGCCGCCGACGGCGTGATCGTCAGCAATACGACCACGGTGCGCGTCGGCCATCGATCCCGATCGGCAGATGAGGGAGGCGGGCTGTCGGGCGCGCCGCTCCGACCGCGCACGCTCGCCGCGACGGCGGAGGCGCGGAGGATCGCCGGGGATCGCCTCGCGATCATCGCATCCGGAGGCCTGGACTCAGCGGACTCCGCACGAGCGGCGGTCGATGCGGGTGCCGACCTCGTCCAGCTCTGGACCGGGATGATCTACGCCGGCCCCGACCTCATCGGGCAGGCGATTCGCAGTACGCGCCGGCCCGGCTGACCGTCCCTGCTAGGATGGCGCGCGTATAGCCAAGGTGCGCGGGCAGGACGCGCCGCTCCGATCACGGAGTGCACCACCTCATGACCACGATGGAAGCCACGTCCTCAGCTGCGGCTGCCCCGGAGCCGGTCGCGCCCCACATCGTCACCGAGCTGCCCGGACCGAAGGCACGCGCCATCATCGAGCGCGACGAGGCCGTCGCCAGCCCGTCGCTGACACGCGCCTACCCGCTCGTTGCGGACTCGGGCAAGGGTCTCGTCGTGACCGATGTCGACGGCAACCGCTTCCTGGACTTCGCCGCCGGCATCGCGGTCTGCTCGACCGGCCACTCGCACCCCACGGTGGTGGCCGCCATCAAGGACCAGGCCGAGCGCCTCATCCACATCGCCGCCACCGACTTCTACGAGCCCCGCTACCTCGAGTTGATGGAGCGCCTCGCGGCCATCGCCCCGTTCCGCGAGCCGGCCCGCGTGTTCCTGACGAACTCCGGTACCGAGGCGGTGGAGGGCGCCATCAAGCTGGCCCGCTATCACACCCATCGGGCCGGGATCATCGCCTTCGAGGGCGGCTTCCACGGCCGGACGCTCGGCGCGCTGAGCCTGACGAACTCGAAGATCAAGCAGCGCGCTGGCTTCGGACCGCTGGTTCCCATGGTTCACCACGCACCGTTTCCGCGCGTTCGGTCGTGGCGCGAGGGCTCGGGCGGTGACGGGACGGCGGAGCTCGAGTACCTGAAGCACACCATCTTCGGCAGGCAGATCGCGCCCTCGGACGTCGCGGCGATTGTCGTGGAGCCGATCCAGGGCGAGGGCGGCTACTTCCCGGCCCCCACGGCCTTCCTGGCCGGGCTGCGCGACCTCTGTGATGAGCACGGCATCCTGCTGGTGGCCGACGAGATCCAGTCCGGCATGGGCCGCACCGGATCCTGGTGGGCGATGGAACAGCAGGGAGTCGAGCCGGACATCGTGACCACCGCGAAGGGCATCGCGTCGGGCATGCCGATCGGCGCGTTCATCGCGCGCTCGTCGGTCTGGACATGGCCGCCAGGTGCGCACGGCTCGACGTTCGCCGGCAACCCGGTGTGCGCCGCCGCCGCCCTGGCGACACTCGATGTCATCGAGGCCGAGGGACTCGCCAACGCGGACGCCATGGGCTCCCGACTCCGCGAGGGGCTCGAGCGCGTGGCCACCGACGCGGTGCGCGACATCCGCGGGGCCGGCCTGATGCTGGGAGTGGAGTTCGGCTCGCACGAGGTGGCAGAGGCGATCCAGGAGGCCGCCTTCCGGCTCGGGCTGCTGACCCTCGAGTGCGGAGAGTCGTCGCTGCGCTTCAGCCCTCCGCTGATCGTGACCGCTGACCAGGTCGATACCGCGGTCGACCTCTTCGGGCGAGCGCTCGCGGCGGCCGCGCATCCCGAGAAGGGGATCGCAGAGACGGGCGGCTAGTTCAGCAGGTCGGACAGGCTCGTCAGCGTGAAGCCCCGGTCGCGCAGGCCGGGGACGATCAGGCGGAGCGCGTCGAGGGTCTCGTAGCCGCCCAGGTGGAACAGCACGTTGGAGCCGTTCACCGCGTTGCCGACGACCTTTGACGCGATCTGCTCGGCGGTCGGTCCCCCGTCGGGGATCGGCTTCCAGTCGACGGTGTCGATATCCCACATGAACGTCTTGGTATAGCCCGCCGCCGCGACCGCCTCCAGGACGGCGTCGTTGTAGGAGCCATACGGCGGGCGCCAGTACGGCCGCGGATCCTGGCCCGTTCCTGCGCGCAGGATGGCTTCGGCGTCGGCCATCTCGGCCCGGATGCGGTCGGCGGTGAACGGTCCGCCGGTGCACGGCCGAGTCGACGGCGAGCCTCCCCGCCGCGCGCGAGGTCGCAGTGGTACATGGTGTGGTTGGCGATCTCGAACAGCTCCGGATGGGCGCGGATGATCGCGAGCACCTGCTGGCCCTGCGCCGTCTCGCTCATCACGCCGGTGGCGAAGATCGTGGCGCAGATCTCGTTGGCAACCAGGAAGCCCATGATGTCGACCGCCGGATCCATGCGGCCGCCCATGTCGAAAGTCAGCGCCACGCCGGGACCGGCGTTGGGGATGGTGCGGAAGACCTGGATGCCGCCGGCGGCCACGCGGTTGCCGGCCGTGCACCCCGTTCCACCCGGCGCTGGGGTCGGCCTCGGCGTCGAGGGGAGCGGCGTGACGCCCGGCTCAACGCTGACGACGAGCTCCCAACCCGGCTCGATGACGTTCGGATCGGTCTCGAGCGACGGATGGCGCTCCGCGTTCCACTGCCGGAGCTGGTCGACGGTTGTGGCGTACGCCCGGGCGATGGCCGCGAGCGTGTCGCCTGCGCGCACGATGTACGTCGTTCCAGATGGCGGTAACGGGGTGGGGGCCGAGGTCGGGGCCTCGGACGCGGGCGGCCCGGCCGATGCCGGGGGCGCAGGGGACGATGCCTCGCTCGATGGCGTCAGCGACGGCGCAGCTTCCGACGGGCTCGTGGACGCTGCCGGCGCGCCGCAGGCCGCCATGACGAGGCACAGCGCGACCAGCGGCCCGGGGCCGATGCTGCGCATCGGTCAGTTCGGGTGGTAGCCGAGCGTGGACTGCTGCACAGGGGACAGGGCGCTGTCGTCGAGCAGGAGCGTCTCCCGCCGCAGCAGCTCGAGCTCGGCCCGCAGCCGCCCCGAGGCATCGGGCAGCTCGAGCAGCTTCTGCTTCCGGCGGAGCTCGACCTGCAGCACGCCGCCAACCGCGTAGCTGGCCGCGACCGGGTCATCCGGCAGGTGAATCGGCTTGAGCACCTCGTCCAGGGTGGCCGTCACGTCTCGAGTGTCCTGCGCATGCTCCCCGACAGACGTCGCGCGTGCCACGAAACGTTTCACGGTCGCCAGGTACTCGTCGAGGGCCTGCTGGACGGCTGGCAGCAGCGTGGCCGCGTCGTCCCCCACCCGCTCCTCGATCTCTTCGGCCTCGACGAGCGCATACGGCCCGGATCGGTCGACCGCTCCCAGACGCGCCCTGGCGATGCCGACGACCAGCATCAGCCAACGGCCGTCGGGCAGATGTTCCGCGGTCCGCACCTCGCACACCGTCCCGACCGGCTGCGTCACCGCGTCCCCACCGACCTCCGGGCCGTCGGGGATCATGCTCACCACGAATCGACCGCCATAGGGCGAATCCTCGGCAACGAGGTCAGCCGCCATCGCGCGGTACCGCTCCTCGAACACGTTGATCGGGAGCGGCAGGTGCGGGAAGAGCACGACGTGGAGCGGGAAGTGGGGCAGGCGCATCGGCGGCATCGTCGCACCCGCCCAGGGCCCTCGCAACTCGTGCGGCCGCGCCGGCTGGGCGATCAGGGCTCCAGGGCGAGCCGCATCACCCGGCCATGCTCCGAGGTCGCCCACACCGAGCCGAAGGCCACCGTCACATCGCCCGTGCCGTGGTCGCCTTCGATCTGGTCCACGATCTCGGCCGTGGCGGGGTCGATCCGAAGGAGGAACGGGTCGTTGCCGCGGACCAATGTCGTCCGGGCTCGCCACGATGCCGTTGCTGTCCTCGAGGCCAGCACCGGCGTCGACCTCGGCGACCACCTCGCCCGATGCCGGGTCGATCCGGACGATCGTCGGCGCACCCTCGGGCGCCTGCGCGCCGTGCTCACCGGAGAGGGAGACCCACACGGCATCCTCGCCGACCGCGACCTGTCCCGCCCCCTCGACCGCGGTGCTCCACGGCTCGACCTCGTTCGTGGCGGGGTCGATCCTGAGCAGGGCGTCGCTGGTGGGGCTGGTGACCCACAGCGCGTCCAACCCGAACGCCATCGTGCCCGCGAGGTGGCCGAGCGGGATGGTGGAGGTGATCGCGTTCGTCGCCGGGTCGACGCGGACGACGGTGTCGGGACCGACGGTCGAGGTCGAGAAGGCCCAGACCGACCCCGCCCCGTAGGCAAGGCGGCTGACGCCGAGCGGGGCGTCCATCGGCACCTCGGCCACGACCGCGTTCGTGGCCGGATCGATGCGAACGAGCTCGTCAGGGCCGCAGGCCCAGATCGCCTCCGGGCTGACGCCAATGCCCTGGCACAGCCGGCCGGGAAGCTCGACGATGGCGATGATCTCGTTCGTCGCCGGGTCGATGCGCTGCACCGATGGCGGCACGTCGTCGCCCATGATGGGACCGTCGACGGTGAGCACCCACAGCGATCCGAAGGCCTCCGTCGGCATGTCAGGACCGCCGCCGAGGTCGACGGTCGCGACCAGGCGGTCGTCCGAGTCCGCGGCCGAGGCGGAGGCGCTCGGCGCCGTCGAAGGCGTAGCGGTGCCCTCCGCAGCGGCCGATGCGGCCGTCGTGGCCGGCGGTTCCGACGCGGACCCGTCGGGTCCGGCGGCGCCCCGTGAGCACGCCGCCAGGACGA